>JAYQAJ010000013.1:0-15506 GCA_038136775.1 Gammaproteobacteria bacterium | reverse complement strand
CTATCGTACCTACGTTTACGTGCGGCTTATTACGTTCAAATTTTTCCTTGGCCATTACCTTTCCTTTAAGTGACTTGGATCTATGCTCGGATACGATCCATTACCGAAGCGGGTACATCCGCGTATTTTGCAAATTCCATGGTGTACGTCGCCCTTCCCTGGGTGCTGCTGCGCAAATCCGTTGAATATCCGAACATTTCGGATAATGGTACTTCCGCTCGCACGACCTTGCCGGCGGGGTTTTCTTCCATGCCATTTATCATGCCGCGACGCCGGTTAAGGTCGCCAACAACATCTCCCATGTAGTCCTCTGGGGTTACTACCTCTACGGTCATCACCGGTTCCAACAGGACTGGACTCGCGGCCATAGCACCTTCACGAAGGGCCATAGCGGCTGCGATTTTAAACGCCATTTCTGAAGAGTCCACCTCATGAAACGACCCATCAATTAGAGTTGCTTTAACACCAATTAGGGGGTGGCCGGCGATGACTCCGTTCTGCATCTGCTCTGCAATGCCTTTGTCGATCGACGGAATATATTCCCGGGGGATAACACCACCGGTTATTTCATCGACAAACTCATAGCCGTAGTTGCCGTCCTCGTCCTGCAGGGGCTCTAAACGCAACTTCACATGACCGTATTGACCTCTGCCACCGGTCTGGCGAACAAATTTTGCTTCGTGTTCGATGCTTGCCTGAATGGTTTCACGGTAGGCGACCTGGGGTTTACCAATGTTCGCCGCTACACCGAACTCACGCTGCATTCGATCGACGATCACTTCCAAGTGCAGCTCTCCCATACCGGAAATGATCATTTGGCCCGTTTCTTTATCTGTTTCTACCCTGAACGATGGATCCTCTTGTGCAAGCTTGCTCAGAGCCACTGTTAGCTTCTCTTGATCGGCAACAGATTTAGGCTCCACTGCCACAGAAATCACAGGATCGGGAAACTCCATACGCTCAAGGGTTATGGCTTTTTCTTTGCTGCACAACGTTTCACCAGTGGTGACGTCTTTCATACCAATCGCAGCGGCGATATCGCCAGCTCGTACTTCTTTAATTTCTTCGCGGTTGTTGGCATGCATTTGCACCATACGGCCAATGCGCTCGCGCTTGTCTTTGATTGGGTTATAAACCTGATCGCCGGTCTTAAGGACGCCGGAGTAAACGCGGAAAAACGTCAGCGTGCCGACGAATGAATCTGTTGCGATTTTAAATGCGAGTGCCGCGAACGGTGCTTCATCGTCGGCTTCGCGAGTCGCGGTATCGCCGTTTTTCAGAGTGCCCTCGATGGCTTTGACTTCGGTAGGTGCGGGCAAATAGTCCACCACCGCATCCAATACCGATTGGACACCTTTGTTCTTAAATGCAGAACCGCATAACGCAGGCACAATCTCATTGGCCAGGGTACGAATGCGAATGCCTTGGCGTAGATCCGACTCGCTCAACTCACCTTCTTCAAGGTAGCGATCCATAAGCTCTTCGTTGGCTTCAGCAGCAGCTTCCATCAACTGCTCGCGCATGCCTTCCGCACTTTCGAGCAGTTCCTGCGGAATGTCTTCTGTTCTATGGCTTAACCCTTGGTCGTCTTCGTTCCAATAGATTGCGCGCATGGTGATTAGGTCAACTACACCACTGAAATTTTCTTCAGAACCAATCGCTAACTGCAGTGGCACCGGGTTAGCACCCAAACGTTCGCGAATTTGCTCGATTACGCGGGGGAAATCTGCACCTTGGCGGTCCATCTTGTTGACGAAGACGACGCGCGGCACTTCGTACTTATTGGCCTGACGCCACACGGTTTCAGACTGAGGCTCTACACCCGAAGTGCCGCAAAAAACCACTACGGCGCCGTCTAAGACGCGCAGGCTGCGCTCTACTTCGATTGTGAAGTCAACGTGTCCAGGCGTATCAATGATATTAATTCGATGCTCATCGAACTGTTGTGACATGCCGCGCCAAAAGCACGTTGTGGCAGCCGAAGTAATGGTAATGCCGCGCTCTTGCTCTTGTTCCATCCAATCCATGACCGCCGCACCGTCGTGCACTTCACCGATCTTGTGGGACAAGCCGGTATAAAAAAGTACACGCTCAGTGGTCGTGGTCTTGCCCGCATCCACATGGGCAACGATGCCTATATTGCGATAGCGGCCAATAGGCGTGGAACGAGGCATTCGCAGTGTCTCGGATTAGTGCGCGTTGGCTTAGTAGCGGTAGTGAGCAAACGCCTTGTTCGCATCAGCCATGCGGTGCGTGTCTTCACGTTTCTTAACCGCAGAGCCGCGACCTTCAGCCGCGTCCAGAAACTCTCCGGCAAGACGAGCCGCCATAGACTTTTCGCTGCGCGAGCGAGCACTGTCGACTAACCAGCGCATGGCTAACGCCTGGCGACGTGATGGCCGAACCTCTACTGGGACCTGGTAGGTAGCACCACCCACACGACGGGACTTCACTTCCACCATAGGAGCGATCGCTTCTAGCGCTTTCTCAAAGACTTCGATTGGGTCTGCATTATCCCGAGCTTGAACGCGATCCAGAGCGCCATAAACAATGCTTTCTGCAACAGCTTTTTTGCCGCTGACCATGACGTGGTTGATGAATTTAGCAACAACTTGGTTGTTGAATTTAGGATCAGGAAGTACTTCCCGCTTGGCAATGACGCGACGTCTTGGCATGTTTTTCTCCTTTCTTCAGGTCTTCCCTAAATAGTTAGGGCCTTACTGAGAATTTGTTTGTTGTGTGGGCTGAACCCACTTCTATTTGATGTTCTATAAAAAGGTTTACTTAGGTCGCTTAGCACCGTACTTGGATCGACCTTGGCGACGATCGGCAACACCTGAGGTATCTAATGTGCCTCGGATAGTGTGGTAGCGAACACCTGGAAGGTCTTTCACACGACCACCGCGGATTAGAACAACTGAGTGCTCCTGCAAGTTGTGACCTTCACCGCCAATGTATGACGTTACTTCGTAACCATTAGTCAGGCGCACACGACAAACCTTACGCAGTGCTGAGTTAGGCTTCTTAGGTGTCGTGGTGTAGACCCGCGTGCATACGCCACGCTTTTGTGGGCACGCTTGCAACGCCGGTACGATGTTCTTAACCACTTTACGCTTACGCGGCTTTCTTACTAACTGGCTTATTGTTGCCATGTTCCGTCATTCTCCAGATTTTCGATTCCGCGCTATGCACCTGTCATATCGCGGGGGGCGCATTCTAATCACGCCCCGTACAATTCACAAGGCTGTTTAGCCTGTGGTTTCTCTAGCCCAGCAGTCGGGTTCGGTTTATTCCGAACCCTGTGCTGACAGTGCTTCACTCAGCGCTTGCTCGATTTCATCCGCTGTTGCCGTTTCACGATCACCGGCAGCCAGTTCTTCCTCACGCTGACGCTTGCGGTCGGCGTGATAGGTAAGCCCTGTGCCTGCTGGAATCAATCGACCCACAACTACGTTTTCTTTCAAGCCGCGCAGATAGTCTTTCTTACCCGTAACCGCAGCTTCGGTAAGTACCCGCGTGGTCTCTTGGAAAGACGCGGCCGAGATAAAGGATTCCGTTGCCAATGACGCCTTGGTGATACCCAACAATATGCGCTGAAACTCAGCAGGCGCTTTGTCTTCTGCAATCAGCTCAGCATTGAGTTCACGAATGCGCGCGTACTCCAGTTGCTCACCGCGAATCAGATGCGAATCGCCGGAATGCGTCACCTCTACTTTGCGCAACATCTGACGAACGATCACTTCAATGTGCTTATCGTTAATGGTTACACCCTGAAGGCGGTAAACCTCTTGGATTTCATTAACGATGTATTGAGCGAGTTCTTCAACACCCTTCAGACGCAAAATGTCATGGGCACTGAAGGGTCCGTCACAGACCATTTCGCCTTTCTCTACTTGCTCGCCGTCGAATACACCAATGGTTCGCCACTTTGGAATCAGTGTTTCTACTGGATCGCCATCAGCGGGTGTAATAACCAAGCGCCGCTTGCCCTTGGTCTCTTTACCAAAGGAAACAGCACCCGTAGCCTCGGCAAGAATCGCAGGCTCTTTTGGCTTACGAGCTTCGAACAAGTCAGCAACACGAGGCAGACCACCGGTGATGTCTCGCGTCTTCGAACCTTCTTGAGGGATTCGCGCAATGATGTCGCCGATACCGATCTTGGAACCGTTTTCGGTGTTCAAAATCGCGTTATTAGGCATGAAGTAATTCGCTGGGACTTCACTGCCAGGCAACATCACTGCGTTGCCTTTGGCATCGACCAATCGAACTGCCGGGCGCAGATCTTTCGCAGCGCTTGGGCGATCTTTTGGATCGAGAACCGTAATGTTGCTGAGTCCTGTCAGTTCGTCGGTCTGACGATTCATGGACAGGCCTTCTTCCATTTCATGGAATTCGATCACACCAGCCACTTCCGCAACGATCGGGTGCGTTAAAGGATCCCACTGAGCAATCACTTGGCCCGCGTCTACCGCATCCCCTTCGTTCGCTGACAATACAGCTCCATAGGGCAACTTGTAGCGTTCGCGCTCACGACCATGATCGTCTGCAACCGCAACTGCTCCAGAACGAGACACGGCAACCAACTCACCGCTTTCGCGCTGCACGGTCTTTAGGTTATGTAATCTAACCGTACCGCCATGCTTAACCTGGATGTTGTCAACAGCTGAAGCACGAGATGCAGCACCACCAATGTGGAAGGTACGCATGGTCAACTGAGTGCCTGGCTCACCAATAGATTGCGCTGCAATCACACCTACCGCCTCGCCGACGTTGACGAAATGGCCTCGCGCCAAATCGCGTCCGTAACAAGCACGGCATACACCATGAGCCGTTTCACAGGTAATGGCTGAACGTACCCACATTTCGTCGATACCCATCTCATCGAGACGTTCTACCCATGCTTCGTCGATGAGTGTGCCGCGCTCAATTAGCAGCTCTTTGCCGTCTGCCGCGTGGATGTCCTGAGCGACTGTTCGGCCCAATACTCGAGCGCCCAACGGCAATACGACGTCTCCGCCTTCAATTACCGAGGTGATGAACAATCCGTCTTTGGTGCCACAGTCTTGGTCGGTAATGACTACGTCCTGCGCCACATCAACTAAGCGTCGGGTCAAATAGCCAGAGTTCGCGGTTTTCAGTGCGGTATCTGCCAGACCTTTCCGGGCGCCGTGGGTTGAAATGAAGTACTCATTAACCGTCAGACCTTCACGGAAGTTCGCAGTAATCGCATTTTCGATGATGCTGCCGTCTGGTCGCGTCATCAAACCACGCATACCCGCAAGCTGACGAATCTGAGCTGGTGAACCCCGCGCTCCAGAATCTGCGTAGATATATACTGAGTTGAATGAAGGCTGCTCTTCGTTTTCGCCCTCTTTGTTTACAACGCTCTCTTTCGAGATTCCGTCCATCATTGCTCGCGCAACGAGGTCGTTTGCGCGTAACCAGATGTCTACAACCTTGTTGTACTTCTCGCCTTGAGTTACCAGTCCAGAAGCGTACTGAGATTCGATCTCTTCCACCTCTGCCTCGGCTTCGGCAATGATCTGGCTCTTAGCTTGCGGAATGACAAAATCTTCAACGCCAATAGAGGCACCTGATGAAGTAGATCGGGCAAAGCCGGCGTACATCAGTTGGTCTGCAAATATGACAGTGTCTTTCAGTCCGCAACGGCGATAACAATCGTTGATCAGTGTTGAAATTGCCTTTTTGTCCATGGCTTTGTTAACCATTTCGAAGGGCAACATTTTGGGCACGATGTCATATAACAATGCGCGGCCCACAGTAGTGTCATAAACCGTTGATTGCGCTGTTACGTTGCCTTCTTCGTCAGCCGAGTGCTCTTCCACTCGTACCCGAACTTTAGCGTGCAAGCCTACTTGCTTGGCATGAAAGGCTCTGTGCACTTCGTCTATGTTCGCAAACACAGCACCTTCGCCGGGCGCATTGATCTTTTCCCGGGTCATGTAGTAGATACCCAAGACAACGTCTTGAGACGGTACGATGATCGGCTCACCACTGGCTGGCGACAGGATGTTATTGGTCGACATCATCAGCGCGCGACTTTCCAACTGCGCTTCTAGGGTCAACGGCACGTGTACCGCCATTTGGTCACCGTCGAAGTCTGCGTTGTAAGCACTACAGACCAAAGGGTGGAGCTGGATTGCCTTACCTTCGATCAGAACCGGCTCGAACGCCTGAATGCCCAAGCGGTGCAATGTTGGCGCGCGGTTGAGCATTACCGGATGCTCGCGAATAACACCGGCTAAGATGTCCCATACATCAGCTGTTTCACGCTCAACCATTTTTTTCGCGGCCTTGATGGTTGTCGCCAATTGCATTTCTTCGAGCTTGCCGAAGATGAAAGGCTTGAACAGTTCAAGGGCCATTTTCTTGGGCAATCCACACTGATGCAGTTTCAGTGTTGGACCACAAACGATGACCGAACGGCCAGAGTAGTCCACTCGCTTACCCAACAAGTTTTGTCGGAAACGCCCTTGCTTACCTTTGATCATATCCGCCAATGACTTCAGCGGACGCTTGTTAGATCCAGTGATGGCTCGGCCACGTCGACCGTTGTCTAGTAGCGCATCCACCGACTCTTGCAGCATGCGCTTTTCGTTCCGCACGATGATGTCGGGGGCAGACAGATCAAGCAGTCGCTTGAGACGATTGTTTCGGTTGATCACTCGACGATACAAATCGTTCAGATCAGATGTAGCAAAGCGTCCACCTTCCAGCGGCACCAAAGGACGTAAATCCGGTGGCAGCACAGGCAGCACAGTCATAACCATCCACTCAGGCTTGTTGCCTGACTTCACAAACGCTTCCATTAGCTTGAGGCGCTTGGAGAACTTTTTGATTTTGGTTTCAGAGTTAGTCGCTGGGATTTCTTCGCGTAACTGCGCAATCTCTGCGTCCATGTCGAGGTTCAACAACAACTGCTGGACCGCTTCAGCGCCCATGCGCGCATCAAACTCGTCGCCGTATTCTTCGAGGTTTTGGTAGTACTCCTCGTCAGTCAGAAGTTGGCCCACTTCAAGGTCGGTAAGTCCTGCATCGATGACCACGAAAGATTCAAAATATAGAACCCGCTCGATGTCTCTTAGCGTCATGTCCAGCAACAGACCGATACGCGAGGGCAACGACTTCAAAAACCAAATGTGTGCCGTAGGGCAGGCCAGTTCAATGTGGCCCATGCGCTCGCGACGAACTTTGGTGAGCGTTACTTCAACGCCACATTTTTCGCAGATTACGCCACGATGCTTCAGTCGCTTGTACTTACCACAGAGGCATTCGTAGTCTTTGGTTGGCCCAAAGATTCGCGCACAAAACAAACCATCTCGTTCTGGCTTGAAGGTTCGATAGTTAATCGTTTCTGGTTTTTTCACCTCACCGAAAGACCATGATCTGATCATCTCCGGTGATGCTAGACCGATACGCAGTGCATCGAATTCTTCTACGCCGCCTTGGGCCTTTAATAAGTTAAGTAAGTCTTTCACGATCTTTCCTCATTCTTTTTTGAAGCCAGCCATTGAGGCTGAGTTACGCTTGAACCCACTGGGTTCAACTACCCAAGGTAATTACTCGGTTTCCAACTCAATGTTGATTCCCAAGGATCTGATCTCCTTGACCAACACGTTGAACGACTCCGGCATTCCCGGCTCCATCTTAAAGTCACCATCTACGATATTTTTGTACATCTTGGTACGACCATTCACGTCATCCGACTTGACCGTCAGCATTTCCTGCAAGGTGTAGGCCGCGCCATAGGCTTCCAGTGCCCACACTTCCATTTCACCGAAGCGCTGACCACCAAACTGCGCCTTGCCGCCCAACGGTTGCTGAGTCACTAGGCTGTATGAGCCTGTGGAACGTGCATGCATTTTGTCATCAACCAAGTGGTTGAGCTTCAGCATGTACATGTAACCCACTGTGACCGGGCGATCAAATGCATCACCGGTGCGACCATCATACAACGTGGTCTGGCCGCTGCTCGGTAGTCCTGCCAGTTCTAACATGGCTTTAATTTCGTCCTCTTGAGCACCATCAAAAGCAGGTGTCGCGAAGGGCAAGCCATTGCGTAGGTTATTGGCCAGATCCAACACTTCGGCGTCACTCAAAGATTTGAGCTCAACCGGCGCGCTGCCTACCTGGTTATAGACCTCGGTCAGGAACTTTCTGACTTCCGCTGTCTTACGCTGCTCCTCGAGCATGCCGTTAATGCGATCACCAATGCCCCGAGCTGCCCATCCCAAGTGCACTTCCAGCACCTGACCCACATTCATTCGGGACGGTACGCCTAGGGGGTTGAGTACGATGTCCACGGGTTCCCCGTGTTCATCGAATGGCATGTCTTCTACCGGCATGATGACCGAGATCACACCCTTGTTACCGTGTCGGCCCGCCATCTTGTCGCCGGGTTGAATGCGACGCTTAATGGCCAGATAGACTTTAACGATCTTTAGAACACCAGGTGCCAGGTCGTCACCGCTTTCAAGCTTGCCGCGCTGATCTTCATACACTGCATCCAAACCGCGCTTGCGCTCGTTTAGATGTGCCTCAGCTTTTTCGATTTGCTCGTTTAAACTGTCGTCTTGCATACGAATACGGAACCAGTCGTCTGCGGCCAACTCCTGCAAATAGGCCTCGTCCAGTTGGTCGCCTTTGCCCTTACCTGGAGCGCTGGCCACTTTATTACCCACCAACGCTCGCTGCAGTCTTTCATAGGTAGCGGTTTCAACAATGCGGTATTCGTCGTCAAGATTTTTACGAATCTGCGCCAACTGCGATTGCTCGATGTCTTTGGCTCGTTGGTCTTTTTCAACACCGTCACGAGTGAATACCTGAACATCGATTACGGTGCCTTTAACACTACTAGGTACACGCTGGGACGTGTCTTTAACATCCGACGCTTTTTCACCGAAGATCGCACGCAGCAGCTTTTCTTCAGGTGTTAGCTGGGTTTCACCTTTTGGCGTTACCTTGCCCACCAGAATGTCGCCCGCACTGACCTCAGCACCTATGTATACGATGCCTGATTCGTCGAGCTTGGACAGAGCGCCTTCACCGACATTTGGGATGTCGCATGTGATTTCTTCTGGCCCCAACTTAGTGTCCCGCGCGATACAGGTCAGCTCTTGAATATGAATGCTAGTGAATCGGTCTTCTTTGACGACTCGCTCTGAAACAAGAATAGAGTCTTCAAAGTTGTAGCCGTTCCAAGGCATGAAGGCGATACGCATGTTTTGCCCAAGGGCCAGTTCACCCATGTCAATGGATGGGCCGTCCGCAAGAATATCTTGCTTGGCAATAACGTCTCCGGGCTTAACCAGAGGGCGTTGGTTAATACAGGTGTTTTGGTTTGACCGAGTGAACTTGGTCAAACTGTAAATATCCACACCCGCTTCACCTGCTTCGGTTTCTTCGTCTGATACCCGAACCACAATGCGGCCTGCGTCTACACTGTCCACCACACCACCACGACGGGCGATTACACAAACACCGGAGTCCCGAGCAACGTTGCGCTCCATACCGGTTCCGACCAGCGGCTTCTCAGCCTTCAGCGTCGGTACGGCCTGACGTTGCATGTTTGAGCCCATGAGCGCTCGGTTAGCGTCATCATGCTCCAAGAACGGTATCAATGAAGCCGCCACAGACACCACCTGCTTGGGCGATACGTCCATGAAATCAACATTTTCGGCTGCGGTCTTAGTGAACTCATTGCGATTACGCACGTCCACCAAATCCGTTGTAAAACGACCCTTGTTGTCTACCGGCGCACTGGCTTGGGCAATGACGTACTCGGCTTCATCAATGGCTGACAGATATTCAATGTCAGAGGTGACCACACCATTTACCACTGGATGATAGGGCGACTCCAAGAAACCATATTCGTTGGTTCGCGCGTAGGTTGCCAAGCTGTTGATCAGACCGATATTTGGCCCTTCAGGGGTTTCGATTGGACACACTCGACCGTAGTGCGTGGAGTGAACGTCGCGCACTTCGAAACCAGCTCGCTCGCGAGTCAAACCACCAGGCCCGAGAGCCGATACTCGACGCTTGTGAGTTACCTCGGAGAGTGGGTTGTTCTGATCCATGAACTGAGACAACTGCGACGAACCAAAGAACTCTTTCACCGCTGCAGCAACTGGCTTGGCGTTGATCATATCTTGTGGCATCAGGCCTTCTGATTCAGCCAGGCTCAAACGCTCTTTAACCGCTCGCTCTACTCGAATTAGACCAACACGGAATTGGTTTTCTGCCATTTCGCCGACAGAACGAACGCGGCGGTTACCCAAGTGGTCGATATCGTCCACGGAACCTTTACCGTTACGAATGTCGATGAGCGTCTTCAACACACTGACAATGTCGTCTTTACCTAGGGTGCCTACGCCTTCGATCTCTTCACGACCCAGGCGTCGGTTGAACTTCATACGACCCACCGCTGACAGGTCGTAGCGATCGTTCGAGAAGAATAGGTTGCTGAACAAGTTTTCAGCCGCTTCCTTTGTTGGCGGTTCGCCAGGACGCATCATGCGATAGATTTCTACCAACGCTTCTAATTTGTTTCTGCTTGGATCGATGCGCAGTGTGTCGGAAATAAACGGCCCACAATCCAGGTCGTTGGTGTAGATCGTTTCAAATTCAGAAACACCCAGCTCCAGCAATTGCTCGATCACCTCTTCGGTGATTACGGTATTGCAGGGAACCGCCACCTCGCCTGTGGATTGATCGATCAGGTCTTTTGCTGTTACCTGATCAAGTAAGTAATCGTTGGGCACGGCGAGCTTGCTCATCCCGCTGTCTTCTAGCAGTCGAACGTGGCGTGCTGTGATTCGACGTCCAGTTTCAACAATGACCTTGCCGTCAGATCCAACGATATCGAAGGTAGCAACGTCTCCACGCAAACGCTCGGCGATTAACTGTGCGGATACCGCACCATCGTCAATATAGAACGTGTTGGTATCGAAAAAGGTCTCGAGTATTTCTTCGCTGGTGTACTCCAACGCCCGCAGAATAATGCTCGCAGGCAATTTACGGCGACGGTCGATACGTACGAATACACAATCTTTGGGGTCGAATTCAAAGTCCAGCCATGAGCCACGGTATGGGATCACACGGGCGTTATATAACAGCTTACCCGAGGAGTGGGTCTTGCCTTTGTCGTGGTCAAAGAACACACCAGGTGAGCGGTGCAACTGAGACACGACAACTCGCTCAGTGCCGTTAATGACAAAGGTACCGTTCTCGGTCATGAGCGGAATTTCGCCCATGTAGACTTCTTGCTCTTTAACGTCTTTAACCGTCTTGTTAGACGATTCTTTATCGTAAATGATCAAGCGTACTTTGACGCGCAGGGGTGCGGCATAAGTAATGCTGCGCAGGGTACATTCTTTTACGTCAAAGGCCGGCTCGCCCAGCTGGTAATCGACATACTCTAGTGCTGCGCTTCCCGAATAGCTGACAATCGGAAAAACAGATTTAAACGCGGCATGCAGGCCGGACTCGGCACGCTCATCAGCGTCCTTGCCGACCTGTAAAAATTTATTGTAAGAGTCGACCTGTATAGCCAACAGGTATGGCAGCTCCATTGTCTGGGACAACTTGCCAAAGTCTTTCCGGATACGCTTCTTCTCGGTAAAGCTATACGCCATGCGAATCTCCTACACTCTATTACGGGACTTTTTCAGAGCTTTATTGCTCTGGGAAACGGCAAAGGGCCAGCGCTCACTGTTCTTCAATGAGAACAGCGAGGCCGACCAATCGCGCGGAACGAGAGAGCTGATTACTATTTCAGCTCTACCGTTGCGCCAGCTTCTTCAAGCTGCTTTTTGAAGTCTTCTGCTTCATCTTTGGTTGCACCCTCTTTGATGGGTGACGGTGCTTCATCAACCAAAGCCTTGGCTTCTTTCAAGCCCAGACCGGTGATGGCACGAACGGCCTTGATGACATTTACTTTCTTGTCACCAGCGCTCGCTAGTACAACGTCAAATTCATCTTTCTCTTCGGCTGCTCCAGCGTCTCCACCTGCTGCACCCGCTACCGGGGCCGCCGCTACTGCGGCTGCAGCTGAAACGCCAAATTTTTCTTCCATATCGGAGATGAGTTCAACCACCTCCATAACGCTCATCTCTGCGATTGCGTTCAATACGTCGTCTTTGGACAGTGCCATTTTAGTTCTCCTAAATTCTAAAGCGATGTCTATTGAGGTTATTAACCTTCCGCCTGTTTCTGATCTCTGATAGCAGCTACGGTTCGAGTCAACTTGCCTGGCACTTCATTAAGAGTACGAGCCAACTTAACAACCGGCGCTTGCATGACGCTCATGAGCAAGGATCGCGCTTCGTCCAGTGTCGGCAGTTTGGCCACTCGATCGAGTTGATCGGCTCCCAACACTTCACCGCCAATGGACAAGGCCTTGATTTCTAATTCTTCAAGGTCTTTCGCATAATCCTTCAACAATCTTGCCGCGGCGCCTGGATCTTCCTGAGAAAATGCCAGTAACGTTGGACCAACAAACGCATCGTTTAGGCACTCATATTCAGTCCCTTCAACGGCGCGTTTTGCCAACGTATTCCTGACCACTCTGAGATATACACCGCTCTCGCGCGCTTTAACGCGCATTTCGGTCATCTCAGCAACAGTCAGTCCACGATAGTCTGCAAGCACTGCCGACAAAGCAGAGGCGGCAACCTCGTTCACTTCAGCAACAATTTGCTGCTTTTGTTCTATTCCTAGTGCCACGTGCTTCTCCAATTGATAAGGCCTAAGCCTTACCGCGTTTGAAACAGCCTAAGCTGCTTCTGTTAACGGCTGTTAGGCCGTGTTGCGGCGAATCTCTTTCGCTTTAAGTCTTTAGTCGACTTAAATTCCTGGAGACGACGTTGTCATTGATAGAGTACAAGCCTCCTTCGCTGACTGCGTCTACTGCTCTATGCAGCTCACCATCTGCGTAGGCAATTAAGCAAAACCCTTTTTCACCCGCATCTTCATGCTTGTTTCTATAAGGTACTGCACCTACGGTTTTTGACGGCACCCACTGTTGCGAACAACAGTCGGACCTCCAAAATCAAATCATCTGACCTTAAGCCTCCAAAGAAGCTTGGTCGATGGAAATTCCTGGACCCATCGTTGTCGATAGAGTCATCTTTTTCAAATAAACACCTTTCGCTGAGGCTGGCTTAGCTTTTTTCAAGTCCCCCACCAAGGCCTCTAGGTTCTCTTTGATCTGACCGGTCTCAAAACCAACCTGGCCAATGCTGCCATGTACGATGCCCGCCTTATCGGTACGGAACTGCACTTGGCCCGCTTTAGCATTTTTCACCGCTGTCTCTACATCCGCGGTTACTGTGCCAGTCTTGGGATTAGGCATAAGGCCTCTTGGCCCTAAGACCTTTCCGAGCTGGCCGACAATACGCATGGCGTCTGGTGTTGCGATAACAACGTCGAAGTCCATGTTGCCGCCCTTGATCTGCTCGCCAAGATCCTCAAAACCAACGAGGTCGGCGCCAGCAGCTGTCGCTTTATCTGCATTATCGCCTTGAGCGAATACGGCAACACGCACTGACTTACCCGTGCCATGCGGCAACGTGGTGGCTCCACGCACAACTTGGTCCGACTTGCGTGGGTCCACACCGAGATTAATCGACACGTCGAAAGATTCTTTGAACTTGGTCTTTGACAGTTCGTTCAGCAGCCCTACAGCTTCTTCAATTCCGTATACCTTGTCTGCGTCAACTTTCTCCGCAATTTCACGCATACGCTTAGTGAGTTTGGCCATCTATACGCCCTCCACATCAATACCGGAAGCGCGCGCCGTGCCTGCAATAGTTCGAACCGCGGCGTCCATATCTGCTGCGGTTAAATCAGGCATTTTGATTTTGGCAATTTCTTCCAGTTGAGCACGGCTCACCTTCGCAACTTTGTGCGTATTCGGTGTTGGTGAACCTTTTGCGATATTCGCCGCCTTACGCAACAGCACAGCGGCTGGTGGCGTCTTGGTAACGAATGTAAAACTTTTATCTGCGTAAACTGTAATGACTACAGGAATAGGTAGCCCTTGTTCGACAGACTGTGTTTGCGCATTGAACGCTTTACAGAAATCCATGATGTTCACACCGTGCTGACCAAGCGCTGGTCCAACCGGTGGACTGGGATTCGCCTGACCTGCCGCGACTTGCAGCTTGATGTAGGCATCGACTTTTTTAGCCATTTTCGCTCCTTGTGGGTTCAAACGTGAGGCGCTAAGACCATCACTCCCCGTTTATTCCGCAGATCCGTTATTGAATCGGCGACATCTAAGACCGTGTTATCAGCCTTTTTCTACCTGACCAAAGTCCAACTCCACAGGAGTTGAGCGGCCAAAAATAGTTACAGCAACTTGCAGTCGGCTCTTTTCGTAGTTCACCTCTTCTACGACGCCGTTGAAGTCGTTGAACGGTCCATCTGTAACCCGAACAATCTCGCCTGGCTCGAATACAGTCTTCGGCGTCGCCTTTTCGCTACCCGCAGCTACTCGATCAAGGATTGAAGCTGCTTCTCGGGGCGATAACGGCGCAGGTTGATCGGCTTTACCACCAATAAACCCCATAACCCTTGGTGTTTCTTTAACTAAGTGCCAAGTGTCGTCGTTAAGATCCATTTCGACTAATACATAGCCTGGGAAGAATTTGCGCTCGCTACGTCTCTTTTGACCACCGCGCATTTCAACCACTTCTTCCGTCGGCACCAAAATTTCGCCGAACAGGTCCTGGTGCTTAGACAAATTCACCCGCTCCTGGAGAGCGCGGGCAACGTTCTTTTCAAAGCCCGAGTAGGCGTGAACTACGTACCAATTCTTTGACATTACGCTATCCGATAATGGAGCTGACTATCCAGCTCAACAGTGAGTCCAGCCCCCACAAGATCAACGAGAACACCAGCACAATGACCAAAACGACTAAGGTCGTTTGGGTGGTTTCCGGGTTCGACGGCCATACCACTCGCCGAACCTCTGTTCTAGCCTCTTTGATCAGACTCCATATGCCCTGGCCTCGCTCAGTCTGAACCGCAACGAATCCGGCCAGAACAGCAGCCACCAGCAACGCGATGACTCGAACCAGCAACGATACTTCTTGGAAATACCAATTGCCGACTACGCCACCGATAAGAAGCGCAACAACGACCGACCATTTCAGCCAATCTAATGCATTTCCTACGCTCTTTTCCGCGCTCATATCGCCATTCCTTGAGCCTAAATCGTGCCCTTTGTAGATCTCATGGATCCTGCCGAAGGCTTTTTAACCGACTTACTTGCTACCGGTTAATCGTTTACCTGTCTTACTTGCTTACTCGTCTTACCCGTTATGCCTGCCGCTAATGGCAGGCCAGGAGGGAATCGAACCCCCAACCTGCGGTTTTGGAGACCGCTGCTCTGCCAATTGAGCTACTGGCCTTAACTGGGTTACGAGTTTTAGTCGATGACTTTAGATACGACGCCCGCACCTACTGTGCGTCCGCCCTCTCGG
>JAYQAJ010000012.1:0-15814 GCA_038136775.1 Gammaproteobacteria bacterium | reverse complement strand
GGGGGCACTGGAAACCCGAGTGAATTCTGTAAATCCGAGGTGGGTTGGAGAAAACTTAGAGATCTCAAAGTGAATCTAGAGGTTGTTATGGCCCTAGCTCTATTTGACCAGGCGCAATTAGCTGAAGCAGAGGCTGCGAAGACAGAACTCAACAAGGTCTCGACGTCAGTTAACGACTATCAACGTGTTCTCGATTTGGGAGCAAGTTATTGGGAAGCTTTAGCGAGCTTCAATCGTGAGTATTACCCACCAACCAGTGTTCAGGTTGGTATTCCAATTCGGTGCTCCCAGATGGCTAGCGGCGGCAAACTGATTTCGGAGAAACAATTGAAAGCGGTGGCTAAAATCATCTCCGACGCTGAGGCAAAGGGGTTTGCTTTTATGGCTAATTGAGATGGTTTTGCTTGAATGGCGAAGCCAAGTATTTTTCGTCGACCTGCGTCATCCGCGAAAATAAAGTATTGAAGCGAGACATCTCACGCCGTTACTGCGCGTGGAGCTGAACCAGCTAAAATCAGCAGTGCCTCTTAAGCTCTCAGATTTAATAAGACTAGTCTTCTTCCTTCTTGTGGTAAGTCGACTGGAAATTTTTTTCAAAATTCTTAGCTACTTGATCTGGATTGAACAGCTTCTTCTTGCTGTACATGAGCCCCCTCCTGTTTTTAATAATAAAAAAAGCAGGGTAGGCCACAGCCCAAATAGCTAGTGGTGTGAAGCCGATGTATGGCTCTGCAAAGTACAAAAGTGCTAGTCCAAGTGCGAAAAATATTCTGATCTTCAACATGCGGATGCTCCTGTAAGTGATCTAATGATCTCTCTTTCCACTGCTTTGTGCCATAAATGAGTAAATGTAAATAACCTGTTTACAATTGTAAATTGTAAGTTTACAGTATGCGAATATTGAGTACAGGGACACGTGATGAGAGATCAAACATTTGGTGAATACATCAAATCGCTTCGTAACGAAAAACACATTGGTGTGAGAGAGCTAGGGCGACTGGCTGACGTCACGGGAATGCATATCTCTAACATAGAGAAGAGTAAAGCCATGCCTTCTCCAGCCCTAATCTCTAAGTTAGCCGCATTGTTAGAAGCTGACGTTGATGAGTTATTGCATTTAGCTGACCAAATAGATCCTGAGGTAGTCAATGTTATTCAGAGTAATCCTTACTCTGTGCCTAATTTCCTTAGATCTGCCAAAAACCTAACTCCAGAGCAGTGGGCTAGCCTGCAGAAGCAGGTCGATAAGATGAATAACGCTGGCGATAAAGGTAAGTCGTAATGTCTACGATAGACCTAGATGACTTTCCTGAGATTCCAGAGGAAGTCATAGAGCAGGGGGCTGCTGATCTTCTAGAGCAATACGCTCAGTGGTCTGGTCGCCCCGCAGACATCCCTGTCCCCGTGGAGGTGATCGCTGAGGGCATGTTGGGTTATGACCTAGATATATCCGACGATTGGGATATCCACGGCCAAGAATGGCTAGGCGGCATCGTATTTGACGAGAACGTCATATGCATTAGCCCACAGGTAGAAGCTCATGAGGGGCGATACAACTTCACCATCGCCCATGAGCTTGGTCACCATGTACTGCACAGGCAGCATTACATAGAGCGGCTTGGAACGAGCATATTGTGTCGTGAAAGTGGCGATAAACCATTGGTAGAGCAGCAGGCTGACAGATTTGCTGCTGCTTTGCTGATGCCGGAACAGAATGTTAGGGCGGCCTTCGCCCAAACAGTGGGTGGGTCGCTCCCAGCCACAAACCCTACTACCCAAGCACTGCGTGCTTTAGCAGCCGGTGTAGTAGAGAGAGGTGGATTCGTTAACGTATCTAATACGGCAATGGTGAATCGCCTAATTGACTTGAGATTAGTAAGTGGCGCCCATTACCAAACTGGTACATCTCAAGACTTCCTAAGACGCGAAGGATTCAGTTTGGGTCTTATTCGCTACTACCTCAGAGGTATGCTCAATAGGCTGCTGCATCCTCTGCGGGCAATCAATCAAGACAGGAATAAACGAAGATGATTAATGCAGGAAGCATTGGCATGCCACTCCACTTTGGCAAAGTACCTAAATTCTTAACGGAGCGTATGGGCTTAATGGGCGATGCAATTGTGGAGTCCATCGTAGACAACTACGGGAAGTCAGAAGTTCTGACTAGGATGTCTGATCCAAATTGGTTTCAGGCGCTAGGCGCCGTAATGGGCATGCACTGGAACTCTTCTGGTGTTACCGCCACGGTGTTGGGCGCGTTAAAGCGCAGAATCAATCCAAAAGCCCATGATTTAGGGTTGTACATCCTTGGTGGCAAAGGGCGTTACGCCGGCAGTGCACAAAAACAGATTGTTAGGGTGTCAGACAAGCATGGTTTGCCCGGACATGATTTAGTTAAGGCGTGCAGATTAGCCGGAAGAGTAGATAACAACGCCGTGCAGGACGGTTTTGGTCTGTATCAGCAATACTTCATTCTCTCAGATGAGGGAGAGTGGACGAGTATTTCCCAGGGTATGAATAAGACCAATCGCCGTGCCCGCCGCTATCACTGGCACTCACCAACCGTCAGGTCGTTTACGGTGTCTCCACACACGGGGATTGTAGGCATAGAAAACCAGAAAGTTCTGAACCTTGTGGATAGTGAGGCTAATAGCCTGAGAGGTAATATGGTTGCTCTTACACAAGAGTCGCCGCGGCATGTCATAGACGCTATTCGCAGTCAGGAGCTACCTGACCGTCATGATGTCAGGAAGGATGATGTAAACCTGACCCGCCTCGGCTCTGTGCTAAATCTTGCTTACAACAGAGATGTTGAAAACTTTGATGAGCTAGTATTGATGCATGGCGTTGGGCCCAGAACGCTCAAGGCGTTAGCCATGGCCAGTGAGGTCATCCATGGCGACGCAACACGATTTGAGGATCCAGCACGCTTTTCGTTCGCTGTAGGCGGTAAAGACGGCAGGCCATATCCAATAGATGAGCAGGCTTTTGACGAGACTATTGGGATGCTGCAAAACAGTGTGGATAGATCAAAGCTTGGCGATAAAGACAAATCCTCAGCGCTCAAACGACTTCATAAAGTCGCGGTCAAAGGTGAGTCTATAAGCAATCCAATGGATTTCCTGGGAGATCTTATTGAAGGCGAATGGAACCATGCTGAGCAGAATGGCGGAAAGACGTTCATGGGCAAAGTCGTGAAAGGTCTTACCAGAAAGATCATGGACACTCAGAATGGATTGCTTTATGGCAACCAACACAAGTAAGGAAGGGTACGACCCGATAGAGTTAGCAGCGGCCACTGAGAAGGTGGTCGTTGCTGGCAATCGCCGGAAGTATGTCCAGCTAGGGCGCGCTTTGAGATTCTATGGTGGTACCTCAAGTGCTACGGAAGTCGGCTGCAATTTACGATGCAAGTTCTGTTTTAGCGATAAACCGGTATGGAAGCCAAAGCAGACAGGCAGGTTCTATACGCCCCGAGAAGTATTTGAAGGCTTAACTAAAACAGCGCGTAAATACGGCCACAAACTTATATCGGCGTCAGCATCAGAGGGCACTCTGGGTCGAGATCATCTGTTTGAGCTATTGGGGTTGGTGGAGGAGAGCGAGTACGTGTATGTGCTTGAAACCAACGGAATGACTCTGGGTGATGACCGTGAGTATGCTCAGGCGTTGGCGCGCTTCAGTAAGCTCCACGTTCGTGTGTCAATTAAGGGCGCCAACGCTGATGAGTTCCATAGGGTTACTGGTGCACGGCGGAGCAGCTATGAGCTTCCATTTTTAGCATTGCAGAATCTCATGGATGCCGGTGTTTCATGTAATGCCTGTCTGATGGCTTCTTTTTCCACGAAGAAAAGCATTCAGGATTTTAAGCAAAGGCTATTTGCGTTACGTCCCGGCTTACTTAAGTCGCTAGAGATTGAAAACATAACGCTTTTTCCTAAGGTCGCTGAGCGGCTAACGAAAAACAATCTGATGCCAGAGACAGCAAGAGTGGCGGGAAAGGTTAGGACGATTGCAGCGAGGCAGATTTAGGAGGTTTTATGCTGTGGCAGGCTATTAAAGATTTTTGTTTGGCGTATGTGACGATACTCGCGGTAGTCGGAGTCGCTTTCCTCATAGAAGTTACGTTTTTTAGTTGAGTGTTAGCAGATCGCTGATCTGACGGTTCTAGACCGTTCATCAGGGCTGCCGGAGAGTGAAGTGGCTTCATTAGCGCAGTGGCTTTGAGGCTCCTTTTGACCGGTCTTCTCCTTGTATACCCCCCCCCCACAAGAGAGACCGTTTGTAACAAATTCTTATCCCCAAAAACTTTCGTGATTTTCATCTAAGTTCTCGATATTCTCACCCTAACCCAAAGCAAATAGTGGATCGGCGATAGCGCGCAATGCGCTCGGAACAAGATTTTTAACCGCCATTTCAGGTATTTGCTATGCATTACAAGATAATAAAACTTCACGAGGTCGTGGGTGCTACCGGTGTAGCCCGTTCGACGCTTTACAAGATGATTGCGCAAGGCACTTTTCCCGAACCGATCCAATTGGGCCAACGCTCGGTTGGATGGATCGAGGCTGAAGTGCAATCGTGGATCAAATCGCGAATTGATCACAGCCGTGGCAGTCAGCTTTCTTCAACAGCAAGAACTGACACACACGAGGTCTATTTCTCAGAAGAGGGGTGCGACCATGATCGAGCTTGGGATGGAACACTTTAGATAGAAATGTACTCTAAGTGCATGTTTTTGCAATAGATTGAGGTGCATAAGAGACGGCGCTGGACGGCCTTAGAATGGCAAATGGCGGAGGGACAGGGATTCGAACCCTGGAAGGCTGTTACACCTTGCTGGTTTTCAAGACCAGTGCATTCAACCGCTCTGCCATCCCTCCAGCGACGCGCATGATGACGAAGTAAGGCCAATTTCTCAACAGATAAGTGTCTTGCTACGGTAAATTTGCAGCCTCGGAAATTTCTCCCACTGGAATCAGCGATTGGGTGCTAAGCTGTTGGGGATATCTTGCTTTTTTAAGAAATGGGTATGGATTGAGCCCGTTTTTTCATCTGCAAGCTGTGGTCGAACCTGGATGAGGAGGGGTCTGATGAAGCCGAGTTTTGCGCGCTCTATAGCGCTTGTTTTATTGGGATCTATGTTGGTCTGGTCCTGCTCAAATGAGTCGGGATCAGGGAAGTCTAAAGAGGCTTTGGATCTAGCGAAGACGGATAGCGGTGTTGTTGTCGAGGTGATTGCTACTGGCGCTAACATTGCCGGTGCGAATGGAGTTGGGCTTGGCCCCGATGGCCACCTTTATGTTGCCTCGGTGCTGGGATCAAATATCACTGTGCTTGATACGGAATCTGGCGAAGTAATAAAGGTTTATGGCCTGCAAGACGGTGTTATTGGCCCTGATGATGTTGCTTTTGGCCCGGACGGTAGTTGGTACTGGACGTCGATTATGACCGGTGAGGTCGCAGGTTTTGATGCCGATGGTCAAAGAGTCACAGCTGCACAACTCACACCCGGGGTTAATCCTATTACGTTCAGTGATGCAGGGCGATTATTCGTATCCCAATGTTTTTTTGGTACCCATCTCTTTGAAGTAGACCCCAGGGGACAAGAGCCTGCTAGGACGATTAGTGATGAACTGGGGCCGGGCTGTGGCTTAAATGGCATGGATTGGGGGCCTGACCAGCGTCTCTACGGGCCGCGTTGGTTCCATCAACAAGTAGTCAGCTTTGACGTTGACGATAACACGATGCGGCTGGAGGCTTCGGGTTTCGATACACCTGCGGCCATAAAATTCGACAAACAAGGTGTGTTGCATGTTCTGGATACCGGAGCAGGCGCGTTGTTCAAAGTAGTTGACGGCAACAACATCCAGGTGGCTGAACTGAGTCCTGGCTTGGATAATTTTGTCATTGATGAGCAGGGTCGTATCTTTGTTTCTAGTTTTACTGACGGTTTTGTCAAACGCATTAATTTAGACGGTTCAATTACAGTTTTGCAGCCCGGTGGTATGTCTCATGCAGGTGGTTTGGCCTATCACCAAGGCGATATCGTAGCGGCGGACTTGCACGCCATTCGCGCTTATAAGCCTTCTGGAGAGGAGGCGTTTACTCAGCGTAATGTCCTCGGCACAGGCACCATGGGTGGCGCGTTGAATGTCAGCTCTGATGGAGAAAATTTAGTACTGGTCTCTTGGGTCGACAATGATGTGCGGGTTTGGGATCCCGTGGCGAAACAGCGCGTTTGGGAAAAAGCTGGATTGGCAGCACCGGTTGCTGCTGTGCGTTTTGGTGACGAGATTGTGGTCGCAGAGCACGGGCGAGGCAGTGTCGTTGGCTACGCTGCAGATGGTAAAGAAACGTCGGTTTATGCCAATGACTTGGCTGCGCCAACAGGTTTGCTTGTGGATGGTGGCGATCTCTTTGTTGGTGATCGTGCTACTGGGCAGATCTTGCAGATCGCGGCACAGGGAGAGGCTTTAACGGAAGCACGCGTTGTTGTAGCAGACTTAATCACTCCAGAGGGTTTTGTTAAGTTTCAAGAAAAGTTTGCTGTAGTCGAGGCTGATGCTGGGCAGGTTGTTGTTGTGGATAGCCAGGGTGCAAAACAAGTAGTCGCGAAAGTCCCTGAGGGTTCTCAAGCGGCTAGTCCGGCCCAGCCTCCGTCGCAGGTGTTTAACGGCATTACTTTAGATGCCAAGGGCACACTATTTGTCGCGGGAGAAAGCAATCGAGTGCTCTACCGGATTACTAACGCTCTATGACTTAAAGAATGGTTGCTCTCCGCTCTTTTTTGGAGCGGCTGACTAATGAAAATCTCTAGACTTAACTGTGCTGGGATATTGCTCATCACTGTGTAACATGTGACTGGCGTCTTCTACGTGTCCGGCAACCACGTGGATAACAATGCCTTCGCGTTCTACCACCCCTTTAATTTTCAATAGTCGGCTTTGCAGCAGCGCTGCGCGAAATCGTGCCATTATGCTGGACCAAACGATCACATTGATATTGCCGGTTTCGTCTTCCAAGGTTAGAAATACGACACCACTGGCGGTACCTGGGCGTTGGCGGCCTGTGACGAGCCCAGCGATGCGAACAAATTGTCCAGGGCGTCGCTGCGCTAATTGTTCAGCACTGCTAAACCCATAAAAGTCACTGTGCTCTCGTAACAGCGCCATTGGATGCTGACCAAGTGTTAATCCGGTATAGCGGTAATCGTCGAGCATATCTTTGTGTTTACTGGGAGCGAGCAGTTTAGTGGTGCTGTTTTGCTTACTCGGTGGGGTATGTTGAATGGGCAGTGGGGCTGTGATTGCTGCCACTTCCCAATGGGCCTGATGCCGGTGTCCTACCAGTTTGCTCAAAGCGCCGGCACGAGCGAGAAAACTAAGTTGCTGAGGATCAAGTTGTGCTCGGGTAGCCAAGTCTTGGCTATCAGTAATAGGCCCCGTGGTTTGGGCTTGCATGATGCCCTCGGCACTTGCTTTGCTAAGGCCTTTAATCAGACGTAAGCCAAGGCGCAGCGCCCATTTTGATGCAGTTGCAGCGGCATTATTAACTTGCTCTAACGTGTGATCCCATTGGCTTATACGAACATCCAGTGGGCGAATTTCTATGCCGTGACGTGCAGCATCCTGTATCAATTGCGAGGGCGAATAAAAACCCATAGGCAAACTATTGAGTAGACCGCAGTAAAACGCTGCGGGCTTATGGCGTTTCAACCACGCTGAAACGTATACCAACAACGCAAAGCTGGCAGCATGGGATTCTGGGAAACCGTATTCTCCAAAGCCTTTGATTTGGTTAAACACTCGTTCAGCAAAGGCTCGATCATGACCTCGTGCTTGCATGCCTGCGACTAATTTATGATGAAATTGTTCTAGTCCGCCACGCCGTTTCCAAGCGGCCATAGCGCGCCTTAGTTGGTCGGCTTCACCTGCGCTAAAGCCGGCAGCAACCATGGCTAGCTCAATGACCTGTTCTTGAAAAATAGGTATACCCAATGTTCGTTTCAAAACGTGTTTAACGGCAGCGCTGGGGTAGTCAGGCTGCTCGAGATTTTGCCGACGACGCAAATAAGGATGCACCATATCCCCTTGTATAGGTCCTGGACGCACGATGGCCACTTCGATAACCAAATCGTAAAAACTTTTAGGTTTTAAGCGTGGCAACATTGCCATTTGTGCTCGTGACTCCACTTGAAAGACCCCGATACTGTCGCCTCGTTGCAGCATGGCGTAAGTGTCGGGGTCTTCTGCAGGAATACTTTGTACACAGAGCCGCTCAGGTTGAGCTGGGTCAGCATTACAAAGGTCCAAGGTTTTACGAATAGCGGTGAGCATTCCTAGGGCCAGTACATCGACTTTTAATAGGCCCAGCGCCTCAAGATCTTCTTTGTCCCATTGGATGACTGTGCGATCAATCATGGTGGCATTTTCCACTGGCACCAGTTGAGCTAAGGGGCCGCTGGAAATGACAAATCCACCTACGTGCTGCGACAGATGACGTGGGAAACCAAGGATTTCGTTTACAAAATGTAAAAAGTGCTGAGCTTTGCTGCTGCTTGGATCTATGCCAATGCTGCGTAGTCGCTCGCTGATGTCCTGACTTTTATCCCACCAAGCTAAAGATTTTGCTAACAGTTCAAGGACATCAAGATCAAAGCCTAGGGCTTTGCCGACATCTTTAATGGCGCTGCGTGGTCGGTACGTCACTAGCGTGGCCGCGAGTGCTGCGCGGTCGCGGCCATAGCGGGTGTAAATGTACTGAATCACTTCTTCCCGACGCTCATGTTCAAAATCTACGTCAATATCTGGAGGTTCGTTACGCTCCATAGAAACAAAACGTTCAAACAGTAAGCGCATTCGCGTCGGGTCGACTTCGGTAATAAATAAACAATAACAAACGGCTGAATTTGCTGCGGAACCTCGACCTTGGCACAAAATATTTTTACTGCGCGCGAACTGCACAATGTCTTGGACGGTTAAAAAATAGTGTTCGTAGTTAAGCTTACGAATAAGCGTTAGCTCTTTTTCGATCAGAAGTAACGTGTCATTAGGTATGCCGTCAGGCCAGCGCTCAGCTGCACCGGCAAAAGTCAGTTGGCGTAAATAACGTGCTGCTGAGAGGTGTGGAGGCACTAAATCTTGGGGGTATTCGTAGCGTAATTCACGCATATTGAAATGACACAGCTGAGCAATGTGAACGCTTTCGCTAAGCATTTCAGCGGGATAAATGCGTGCCAGTTGCGTGAGTGGGCGTAGCGTGCGCTCACTGTTGTTAAACGCTCGGTGACCGAGATTCTGCAAAGTGGTTTTGTGTCGTATAGCGGTCAGAATATCTTGCAACGGTTGACGCTCGGGACAGTGGGTATGGGCGTTATTGGCTGCAGTGATGGGTAGCTGCAAACGCGAAGATAAAGTCAGTATATGGGCCGTTTTGTCCAGATCACGGCCATCATGGAAGAGTTCAAGGGCTAACCAAAGTTGTGGCAGCGCTATTTTAAGTTGTTGGCCTAAGGACACTTGTTGATCAATCGACCGCTGGTGAGGCACCCATAACGCCAGGCATTCTTTAAGGCCGAAACTAAAGTCTTTAAGTTCAGCGCTGTAACTGCCTTTTTTAGCGCGCCGCCGCAGCGCACTGATAAATGCTGAGAGTTGACCGTAGGCGCTACGGGTTGGTGCAAGTAAAACCAGTTTTTCGGTTACGCTGCTTTCGGCCTGGTCTGCTTTGAATGCAAACTCAGCGCCGACGATGAGTTTGATCCCTAGTTTTTCTGCTGCGACATGGGCTTTTACTAAACCGGAGTAGGTGCATTCATCGGTTAGTGCGATGGCTTGATAACCGAGTTCATGTGCACGCTCTACCAATTCTTCAGGGTGTGATGCTCCCCGCAGAAAGCTGTAATTACTCAGGCAGTGTAGCTCGGCAAAATTTATACCTTTGTGGTCACCACTTGGCGTGCTCATTACGCAAAGTACCCGTGCAGGAAAAACACGTCGCTGTGTTGTTCGCTTGTTGTGGGATAACACTGATATACCCAACACATGGCGCCATTGCTGTGTCGAGCAATGTAGTAGTCTCGCGCGTCACTCTGTAGCCACCATTCGCTTTGAATACGTTCGGGGCCTTGCAACAACTGTAAAGCGCTCGCTTTAACCGGATGGGGCTTTGGCAGTAACCAAAGAGGTCGACTGGGTGCATCGGTAATAGTTGTCTCAGTCGCGACCTTACGGTTATTGCTCTGCAAGCGCGTATTAAATTGCCAGGCATGCTCCGGTGTGTGTCGGCTGCCGCTATGAATTTGCTGACAAGACTGGGGTCCTAAGCGTGCAGTTAAGGCATCGATCAATTCCTCAATGTGCTGATTGTTATTGCTTGTACTTGAGGCAAATAAGTCTTTTGCTTGGCTTAACCACGGTGAACTTAGGGTGAGTTTTAGCTCAATGCTTAACACTTCTGCGGGCAGAGTAGCTTGCTCGAGCTGTAATCGACTTATCGATAACAGTTCCTGATGTTGTTGCCTGCCCTGGGTAAAGCGAACCCGCAGACTATTTGCAGCCGCAGCATATTCTACAAATCGCCAAGTTAAGACCTCGCAACCTAGTTGGTGCGCAATTAACCACTGTTGCAGTTCTAAGCTCAGCTGCAACATAGGGCCATCTAACAATTGCTGTTTGTTTTTAATGGGTTGCAATAAATGCAGTTTGCGCTCAAACACCTTGGACAATTGAATGGCTTTACGGGGCTCTTGGCGTTTGCCCTCTAATTTATCCAAGTACACCGTAAGTTCATTACCAAAACGCTGAGCAATTTCATCTCTAGGTAGTTTGATTAGCGAACCTAAGGTGTGCAGTCCCATATTGGCGAGTTGTTCAATGACTTGGGTTTTGATGTTTTGGTGTTCAAGACCGCAACAATTCAATGGCGCTTTATGTAGTTGCTGACTTTGGCTGCGAGCGCAGGTGATGGCTGCTGTGGCAGTCTGCGCCATAGCCGTGATGCAGGTATAGCCCATGTTTTCGCACAAACTGCTGGCCTGTGTCAGCAGTGTGGTCTGCGCGAAAAGCTTTAAGCTACCCTGTATTTCTAGAACGATACTGTCGGGTGTTTCAAGGCTGACAAGGCTGCTAAAAGCATAAAGACTTTCTGCCAAGTGCTTAAGGGCTGCATATTCTTTGTCAGAGTCACGCCGAAAGTGTTGCAGTGAAGGTGCGATACTGTGAGCCGTGGCTAATGAACAACCGGGCACAATACCTGCCGCAATTGCTGTGCTGTTGGCTAGATGCACGCGATTCTCCTCTAGAACAACTTGCGGGACTGGGGCCTGTGCAATATAGCTAGAGGCGGTAAATGCCTCTAATGGTAACTGTGGAAAATAAAGGGCAAGCCAGAGCATTGGGGTGTTTAGTGCAGTGCATGGCTTGTTGTTGGGCCATGGGATTGGACTAAGTTGGCTTCTATGGCGGCAGTCAAGCTTGGGTTGTCTGTTACCGAGCTATTTACGCGAGTTGATCGTTGGCGTCGTTGTTGCTCAATCTGCCAGCGCATAAACAGATGTTGTACGTGTTCTGTACTGATGTGGGTCGGCATGGTTGCTTCGGTTAATGTGACTTTTAGATGATCGAGAGGCCAGCCGCCTCGGCGTTTACAGATGTCCAGAATCAGATGGTCTGTGCTTTTGTCAGGGTGTAGGGCAAGACGCAATTCCGCCATGCTGTTGGTATGACGATTGGCCAATGGTCGAAATAAGCAAGCGAGGGTTTGGCCCTGTTTGGCCATGATTTGTATGCGTCGTGACTCTTGTGGTTTGAGTTTGTTGGCGAATGGCCAGGCAAGCACGACACCACAGGACGCTGATTTACAGGCGTTTTCTACTGACCATAAAAAATCTTCAGGGGTTTTCGGGTGCACCAGCAATAGCCGTTGGCTGTCCACTCCGGCAGCTTGTAAGGCCGGCGCATAGGGTACAAAAGGGGGATTGACCCATACGCTCCAAGTACCATGAGGGTTATTGTGTAGACCAGCGAGTGCAGGTAAAAACAGCCGTAATTCGCCTATTCCAGCATGAGCTAACAGCAACTCCACAAGGCCACCGAGAGGCCAACCGTGTCCCGGCAGATGTCGGTCTAAAGTTGTGAAGCCGGTACTGAGGGTTGTTAAAGCGCTGGGCTGGGTAAGTTGTCGGCCGCGCCACAGCAGTGGATGCTTTAACAAGTCCTCTTTAGCTTTTATTGAATCTTGCTTGTCGTTTGGTTGGTCTTGTTCGCCTATAGGCGTTAATGGTTCTTTGGACGCAGGCATGAGGCTGTTTTCGAATACGGCCTCAAAAGATAACTGTATATTTATACAGTATCAAGTTTTGTATAGACGAACGTCGCGCACTTTTTTTGTTCTCTGTTATTCAGCTTTATCCTGCATTAACGCTAGGGCGCCCAATAGAGTAATAACTGAATCCTAGGTTGGCTAAGTGATTCGGATCGTACAAATTTCTGCCATCGAAAATTACTGGGTGTTTTAGCGTATTTTTCAGTAATGCAAAGTCGGGGCTACGAAATTCATTCCATTCAGTAACGATCAGCAGGGCATCTGCTGCGACACCCTGTTCATCCGTTAGTGTCGCTGTGCTGTTATTGCAAATACTGAGTTGGCTGTTGTTTTTGAACAATCGCTTGGCGGTCTCTGCTGCTTCGGCATCGTAAGCGCGCACCTGGGCACCGGCTTCGGTAAGGAGTTGGATGAGTGTTTGGCTCGGTGCCTCGCGCATGTCATCGGTATTGGGCTTAAAGGCGAGTCCCCATAATGCAAAGGTACGACCCGCAATATGGCCATCAAAGTGCGCCATTAATTTGTCGAAAAGGGTGCGCTTTTGAACCGCATTAACGGCTTCAACACTGCGAGTAATTTGTGCGTCATAGCCCACATTGCTTGCTGTATGAATCAGTGCTTTAACGTCTTTTGGAAAGCACGAACCGCCATAGCCGGTGCCCGCGTAGATAAAGTTGTAACCGATACGCGGATCAGTACCAATGCCTCTGCGCACCGCTTCAATATCGGCACCCAGGCGGTCGGCTAGATTCGCAAACTCATTCATCAGGCTAATCCGCGTCGCCAGCATGACGTTTGCGGCATATTTAGTGAGCTCTGCAGAGCGCACATCCATATGCACAATTTTGTCGTGATTCCGATTAAACGGTGCGTAGAGTTGTTCTAATCGTTTGGCTGCCTCAGGGCTGTCCGAGCCAATGACCACTCGATCAGGCTTCATGAAATCGCTGATAGCGGCTCCTTCTTTAAGGAATTCCGGGTTTGATACCACATGGAAACGGGTATCGTTGTTGCGCTGGGCTAAAGCTTTCGCAATTGCTTGTTTTACTTGATCTGCTGTACCAACGGGCACAGTTGATTTATCGACAATGATTTTCTCGGTACTCATGTGCTGACCGATGCTATTGGCTACGGATAAAACATATTGCAGGTCAGCGGAACCGTCTTCGTCCTCAGGTGTGCCGACGGCTATGAAAATGATGTCGCCGTGATCTACCCCAGCGGCAATGTCAGTACTGAAATGAAGGTTTTGTTTGGCGACATTGGACATCACCATCTCTTCTAAGCCGGGTTCAAAAATAGGTATCTGACCATTGCGTAACGCTTCAACTTTGGTTTGATCGATATCAACACAGAGCACGTCATTGCCCATTTCTGCGAAACAAGTGCCCGTTACCAGGCCGACATAACCGGTTCCGAAAATCGCAATTTTCATAATATTCCTTGAAATCAGTCGTTGATGCTCCAGAAGGCCTTGAAGCGGGTGCATATGGTAGAGAAAGTGCGACGACGATTGCACCCCCGATGGTTCTTGCTTAGGGTGCCTGTGCTTTTGCTCGCTTACTAAGGGTCAGTATGGACTTTGACTACGATTTATTTGTTATTGGCGCTGGATCAGGCGGTGTGCGTGCCAGCCGTATTTCTGCATCTTACGGTGCTCGAGTAGCGGTGGCCGAATCTATGTTTCTTGGAGGTACTTGTGTGAATGTCGGTTGCGTGCCGAAAAAACTGTTTGTTTACGGTTCGCACTTTGCTGAAGAGTTTGAAGATGCCGCAGCCTATGGTTGGAGTGTGCGCCCAGAGAGTTTCGACTGGAGTACGTTGAGAGACAATAAAACCAAGGAAATTGAAAGACTTAACGGCATATATAGAAATTTACTTGAAGGTGCCGGGGTGACCTTATACGAAGCCCATGCAAGCCTTATTGACGCCCATACGATTCAAGTTGGTGAGCACACGGTTACTAGCAAAAACATTCTTATTGCTACCGGCGGCTGGCCTGTGGTGCCCGATTTTCCAGGCAGTGAACATGCGATTACGTCAAACGAGGCTTTCTACTTAGCAGAATTTCCCAAAGAAGTGGTGGTTGTTGGTGGTGGTTATATCGCTGTGGAGTTTGCGGGGATTTTTGCGGGCTTAGGTGCTAAAACCACTCTGGTCTATAGAGGCGATCTATTTTTGCGTGGTTTTGACGACTCCGTGCGCGAATTTGTTAAAGCGGAGATGGAGAAAAAGCACATCAATCTGCTTTTCAACAACAATGTCGCTCGTATTGACAAGCAAATAGCCACAACGGGACAAAGTCCTTTCACACTGAGCATGGAAGATGGCCAGGAACTGCATTCAGATTTGGTCCTGTATGCCACTGGACGCAAACCCAAAACAACGGGCTTAGGACTCGAGGAGGCTGGTGTCGCTCTGGGCGACAATGGGCAAGTGTTGGTCAATGATGTGTACCAAACCAATGTCGAGAACATCTATGCAATTGGCGACGTCACGGATCGAGTTCAGTTAACACCAGTGGCCATAGAAGAGGGTATGTGCATTGCCAATAATCTTTTCACCGACAATCCACCGAAACGTCTGGACTATCGAAACATCGCGACTGCGGTATTTTGCCAACCCAACATTGGCACGGTCGGTTTAACCGAAGCAGAGGCGGTCGCTGAGTATGGGCAGGATTTGGATATTTACGAGAGTGATTTTAAGCCTATGAAGCACACTCTGAGTGGCCGCGACGAACGCACTTTCTTAAAGATGATTGTGCGCCGCAGTGACGATGTCGTATTGGGTATCCACATGGTCGGCGCTGAGGCAGGGGAGATTATCCAAGGACTGGCGGTTGCCCTGGTTGCAGGTGCCACTAAGGCGCAATTTGACGCCACAGTCGGTATTCACCCCACAGCGGCTGAAGAATTTGTAACAATGCGCTCGGTCAGCCGAACAGCCTAAGCGCCGTTACAGAACTTACTCTATAGGAAGGACACACTATAATGACAAACAGACTCAGTGCTGGCGTTGTTTTTTGCATAACTCTTTTATTGGCTCCGTCGGCATCAGCAAAAAATGTCGTATTTTTTCTAGGTGACGGTATGGGGATCAGCACCATCACCGCGGCTAGAATTTTTGCAGGCCAACTGCAAGGTGCTGATGGTGAGGAATTTGATTTGGCATTTGACCGTTTTGATAATGTCGCATTAATCAAAACCTATAATACCGATGCTCAGGTGCCTGACAGTGCAGGCACCATCACAGCGATTATGGCCGGGCAGAAAACGCGCATTGGCGTAGTTGGTATTGCTGCAAATGTTGCGCGTGATGACTGTGTGGCAGCGCTGGATAACCCTTTACCAAGTATCGCTGAGTTGGCGGAAGAGCGTGGACTCAGAACGGGCATCGTATCTACAGCCAGAATCACGCACGCCACTCCGGCCGGCTCCTATGCCCATTCCCCCAATCGTAATTGGGAAGATAGCGCAAGTTTACC
>JAYQAJ010000011.1:0-22108 GCA_038136775.1 Gammaproteobacteria bacterium | reverse complement strand
ACCCCCAGTGAAGTGCGCTACCAGACTGCGCCACGCCCCGATCGGCGCGTACTATAGCCCAGCCACTGGCACGGGGGTAGATTTCTCTGAGCTTTCTGTGTCCGATGAATCGCTTACCAGCAACCGAAACGCGGGATCTGGTAACAATGGAATCTTGATGCTCGCTGCTGCGGCAACAGTTTTGCCATTTATGTCAGCAAGCACGATCTGTATACGGCGCTTGCGGCCTTTGTTGTCGCGCACTTGGTAATCGCACTGTATGCCGGGACCGCTGTAGTAGCGTGGGGTCGCATTGACTGTTTTTATTTTGCGCTTCAACAACTGTATTTCGTAGTCGTCTTCGCCATCATGCACTCTTGACCCTTGGAAACAGTCGGGGCTAATGAAAAGCGCGGTAATAAGATCTACGCCCTCTGGTTTATCTCGCGTTTCAAACACTTCACTGGCTTTGCGCAGCCGCCTGGTTTCCTTAGGTGTATAGATCACGACTTTGTAGCCGTCGTCTGAGCTTTTGCTGCGGGTTAGATAGGCTTTGGTTTGTGGGTGTCCGTTTTGCCAGTCACCTCTGGCTGCAAAAAGTCCGTTCCAACTGTAGTACTTGTTCATTGCTCGAGACGTGTTGAACTGGCCCAGCACTTCGTAGATCCCGTGCTGGCGTCCAAGTTCCACGCTCAAAATACCTGCATTGATCATGGCCATGCGCGCTTCATAACGGTAGGTAACCTCTGGCTCTATGGGCTCGCCATGGGCTGCCATCGATAACAACAACGTTAGAGTAATGGCTGCAAGGGCTCGTCTTGTCATATTTGTTAGCAAGACCTAGGCTTTGCGGTCAGCGGTTAGGCTTTAAGCGCGCGCAGTATGTCTTCTAGTTCGCTCAACGTTTGCTTTACCAGCATGTTGAACTGCGTGACATCATCTTTGGCTGTTTCGCTGCCCAACTGCAATCGCGCTCCGCCTATGGTGAAGCCTTGTTCGTAAAGAAGCGCACGGATCTGGCGAATCATAATGATGTCTTGGCGCTGATAGTAACGTCGATTACCGCGGCGTTTGGTGGGTTTGAGCTGGGGAAACTCTTGTTCCCAGTAACGTAAAACATGGGGTTTTACATCGCATAGTCCGCTGACCTCGCCGATGGTGAAGTAGCGTTTCCCCGGTATTGGGGGCAGCTCACCGTTGCCACCGGGTTCTAGCATGGCTTAAAGCTCTGCCTCTATTTCTTGGGGTTCGCCAGCATAGGCCTCGACTCGCGCCTTGAGCTTTTGGCCCGGTCGAAACGTCACAACACGTCGTGCTGTGATGGGTATTTCTTCGCCGGTTTTGGGGTTGCGGCCTGGTCGTTCGCCTTTCTCGCGCAGGTCGAAGTTGCCAAAACCAGACAACTTCACTTGGACGTTGTCCTCTAAAGACTTGGATATTTCGCCGAAAAACAACTCGACCACTTCTTTGGCCTCGCGCTTGTTGAGCCCCAGTTCATCAAATAACTGGTCAGCCATTTTGGCTTTCGTCAGTGCCGTCACTTTGTTCCTTCCCTAATCTATGTATCGCAATACCGTCAGCCCTGCAGAGCTGCTGCATTACGACCACCAATCGACCGATGCCCTTATACATCGGCTGTGGCCGTACAAAACTTGATCGTTGTTATTGTTATGAGCTTTCGATCAAGCTGTCTATTCTTTTACGACGAAAGGTTAGTTTTTCGCGCTGACCGCGCTAACCGCTGGCTCATCAGCCTATGCGCTCCATTCCAACTTTCGCTAAGGCTGCGAGAGTAACTGAGTTAGCGCTGTCTGGCTGAATGGTTTGTTTGCAAAGCTTGTAACGCAGCATCCGCCAGGGCATTGATTTCGTCCTCGGATAATGTGGTCGTTTGACTCTGCAAGGTCAAGCCTAATGCAAGGCTTTTTTCATTAGAATCAATACCTTCGCCTTCATATACATCAAACAACGTGACATCTATAAGCTGCTCGCCCACGGCTTCGCGCACGCTATTCAACACTTCCGCCGCGGCGACATCGCGCCGTACTACTACTGCTAGATCTCGTCGCACCTGTGGGAACTTGGATACGCTTTGGTGGCGTCGCTGGGTTTTCGCCAGCACCACATCACTGCGCAGCTCGAAGACGAACACCGCAGGCACATCAACCTGCGCCTGCAGTTGCGGATGCAACAAACCAACCCGGCCGATGACTTGATCGGCTATAACCACATCGGCACTCTGTCCGGGGTGCAAAGTCGCATCCGCATTACCGGTCGATCTGAAGCTTGCCTTTTGGCCGGACCACTGACACAGGGCCTCGACAACGCCTTTGGCGTCAAAAAAGTCCACCGGACTGCTGGCCTCGTGCCATCCCTCAGCTACCCGGTTGCCCCACAACACACCGCCAATCATCGACTGTTGCACCAATTCGTCGTCTTGAGGCAAAAACACCAAGCCGGTTTCAAATGCACGACCTGTGGTTTGCTGACGCAGGCAATTGTTCTTTGCAACCTGCACCAAACCCGGCAGCAATGTAGTGCGCATTACCGACTGCTCCGAAGACATCGGATTAGTTAACTGCAACGGCGCGCAATTGGGATCAAAAGCTTGCTGCCATTGCGGGTCGATAAATGAATAGGTAATTACCTCGTTAAAGCCAAGCCGCACAAACTGCTGTTTTAACTGCACTTCCGAATGTTCAGCCAACGGCACCGTTGCTAAGGACGGTCGGGCCAGGGGTACTGTGCTAGGAATGTTGTTGTAGCCGTAGATTCGACACACCTCTTCTACCAGGTCTGCCTCAAGCGCAATATCGAAACGATGCGACGGCGGCAAGACATGCCACTGGACGCCCGCATCATTTTCAGTGCGCTCACTCACGGCAAAATCCAATCGCTCTAGGGCTTCATCTACTGTCGCTGCATCTATCTCTACCCCGAGCGCCTTTTGCAATCGACTTTGGCGCAGCGTCACAGTGGCATTCACAGGCAGATCGCTTTCGCTCAAGGCCTCAATGATAGGGCCGGGAGTTCCGCCAACAATATCAATCAGCAATTGGGTTGCCCGCTGCAACGCAGCTTCTTGTAACTGAGCGTCCACGCCTCGTTCATAGCGGTGTGACGCGTCCGTATGCAAACCGTAGCGACGCGCCGTGCCAGCAATAGCCAGGGGCGAAAAGAACGCACACTCCAGCAACAGGTCCTGGGTATCACTTTGCACACCAGACTGTGCTCCACCCATTACTCCGGCAATGGCAACCGGGCCAGAGCCATCTGCAATCACCAATGTTTCTGCATCAAGCTCTACGTCCTGCCCATCTAACAAGGTGAGCTTGTCACCAGGCTGAGCCATGCGCACGTCTATGCCTTGATTCAAACGACTCAGGTCAAAAGCGTGCATGGGCTGACCCTGCTCAATGAGCAGGTAATTAGTTACATCCACGACCGGGTCGATGCTGCGTAAGCCGCAGCGACGCAGTCGCTCGCTCATCCATATTGGTGTTGGCCGAGACAGATCTACGCCTTCAATAACGCGCCCCAAATACCTCGGACATTGGGCCTTGGCTTGCACTTGAATCGGCAGTACACGGTCGCTTTGGTTGGCGACCGGTGTAATCTCTGGGTAGCTGACGGGCATGTTGTTCAGCACGCCAACCTCACGAGCCAGGCCCTTGATCGACAAGCAATCGCCGCGATTTGGGGTCAAATCCAAATCTACCGTGATGTCATCCAGTGGCAACTCACCACCAATGGTTTGCGCCACATCGCTGCCCACACTAAGTGCATTACCGAGTTCCATAATGCCGTTGTGATCATCACCTAGGCCCAGTTCGGACGCGCTACACAACATGCCAAAGGACTCTACACCGCGGAGTTTGGCTTTTTTAATTTTGAAATTATCGGGTAATACCGCACCGACCTTGGCGAACGCCGTAAGCAATCCAGCACGCGCATTGGGCGCACCGCACACGACCTGAAACATTTCTTTGCCGTCGCTGACCTGGCAAACCTGCAGTTTGTCGGCGTCTGGATGTTGCTCGGCTTGCTCTATGCGACCCACCACGACACCGCTGAATACTTGCGCTGCCGGTTCAGTGCCATCTACTTCAAGCCCAGCCATCGTGAGTTGCTGCAACAGCGCGTCTCGTTCTAACGCTGGATCCACCCACTGTCTAAGCCATGCTTCGCTAAATTTCATGTTTTATTCCTGTTTGCTGCGGCTTTTCGATCATGCGAACTGACGTAAAAAACGCATGTCGTTATCAAAAAACAAGCGCAGGTCGTCCACCTCGAACAGCAGCATCGCGAGACGGTCCACACCAAATCCAAAGGCGAACCCTGAATGCACCTCGGTGTCGATACCCGACATATTCAGTACGTTTGGATGCACAAGCCCACAACCCATGACTTCTAACCAACCGGTATGACTACATACCCGACAGCCCTTACCCATACAGTGAACACATTGCACATCGACTTCCGCCGAGGGTTCAGTAAATGGGAAGTACGAAGGCCGAAATTGCACCGCCAAGTCTTTTTCAAAAAAGCGCTGCAAGAAATCAATCACTGTGCCTTTCAGATCGGCAAAGCTGATGCTCTCATCCACCACCAGCCCCTCTACTTGATGGAACATTGGGCTGTGGGTCAGATCTGAATCACGACGATAAACCCGGCCGGGACAAATGACCCGAATCGGCGGTGCTTGCTGCTCCATAGTGTGCACCTGACTCGGCGACGTATGAGTGCGCAGCAGAGTTCCATCACCGAAGTAAAAGGTGTCGTGCATTGCTCGCGCGGGGTGATGACTGGGAATGTTCAGCGCTGCAAAGTTGTAGTAGTCGTTCTCGATCTCGCGCCCCGCCACCACCTGATAACCCGCGCCGGTAAAAATGTCCTCAATGCGGTACATCGCTTGGGTTACTGGGTGCAGCCCGCCTTGTTGTGGCTGTCTACCTGGAAGGGTGACATCTACCGTATCGGCTTGCAGGGTTTGTGCTAATTCTTGCTGCTGCAACAGTTCTTTGCGTTGGTTAATGTCGTCTTGCAGTGCAACCTTGGCTTGATTAATCAGCGCACCAACCTTGGGTCGCTCCTGGGCATCCAGACCACCCAGCTGCTTCAGCAAAGCTGTGAGTTCGCCTTTTTTGCCTAAAAACTCAACCCGCACGTCGTCCAGTGCACGTAGGTCTGTAGCTTGCGCTACCTGCTGCTGGCCCCGTTGCAAGATGTCTTCAATGTCCATGTGCTGTTTCCAGTATTTGCTGATTGTGCCGCCCATAAAAAAAGGGAAGCGCTTTGTCTTCCCTTTTTCATTCGCACCAATAACAGGAAGACCTATTGAACCCCAGGGTTCAAACCGTTCTGGGTCTCCCGAAAGTGGTTAGCGGCACGACTCTAGCCGTGCCCGCGTTGCTATGCGGCTTTGGCGGCTGCCGGCTGCACACGCTTGGCTAACGCAGCGAAGGTATCTTTTTCGTGCATGGCAATGTCTGCCAACACTTTACGATCCACTTCGATGCCTGCTTCCTTGAGACCCGCTATAAAGCGGCTGTAGGACAAGCCATGTTCACGCGCGGCGGCGTTAATACGCACAATCCACAGGCGACGGAACTGACGCTTACGCTGTCGTCGGTCGCGGTAGGCGTATTGGCCCGCTTTAATTACTGCTTGTTTCGCTACCTTAAAGGTACGGCTACGAGCGCCGTAATAGCCTTTGGCAGCTTTTAAGATTTTTTTACGACGTGCTCTTGAGGCCACGCTTCTCTTAATTCTTGGCATGGTTCCTCCTATCGAGCCTTAGTGGGCAACATGGTTCGCAACGCTGGCACATCTGCCGCCGCTACGTTTTCCATGCCACGCAACTGACGCTTACGCTTAGGCGCTTTCTTGGTCAGAATGTGATTCTTGTTGGTTTGCTTACGCTTAAACCCGGTAGCAGTGCGACGAAATCGTTTCGCTGCACCACGATGTGTTTTCAATTTAGGCATTTGCCTGAACTCCACGCGATTCAATTAAAAAAACGTCTAAGACGTTTTCGCTTATTTGCTACTGGCCAAAACTGAAGTTTTGCTTTCGTAGCGACAGATGACTCTGCTTTCTTATTGTTATGTTCAAGCGACTGGGTCGCGACACATGCCTTTTAGGTTAAGAGGCTGCTTGTGCGCTCGGTGCCTTTTTATTCTTACGCGGCGCCAATACCATAATCACTTGTCGACCCTCGAACTTCGGCTCGGTTTCCACCGACCCTAGCTCGTCTAGGTCCTCGGCAATTCGGTTCATCAGTGACATGCCGATTTCTGGGTGAACGACTTCGCGCCCCCTAAACCGCAACGACACCTTGGCCTTATCGCCTTCTTCTAAAAAGCGCTTCAGGTTGCGTAGTTTTACCTGATAGTCGCCTTCTTCTGTTCCAGGGCGAAATTTCATTTCTTTTACCTGGATCTGCTTTTGCTTTTTACGCTGAGCTGCCTTGGTTTTTTTCAGCTCAAACAGATGCTTGCCGTAATCCATTACTTTGCACACAGGCGGTTCAGCTTCAGCAGCCACAAGCACCAGGTCCAGACCTGCGGCTTGCGCCTCAGCCAGAGCTTCAGCTCGGCTAACTACACCCCTTTGTTCACCCCCTGCACCGACTAAGCGGACATTGGGTGCCGTAATGTCTTCATTTAACAGCGAACGATCTACTCGCTTACTTGCCTTTTTAATGGGCATCTCCATTTGATTACCGAATCGCTCAAAGCCTGAAACACTATGTAAACCAGAGTGTTACGGGCCTTTTTGAGCGGTTTCACCGCGACCGGTCTAAGTTTTAGCTAAGACTGCTTCACAGCGCACGATCGCAAAAGCGGCGCGTATTCTACTGCCAGCCTAGTGGCTCATCAAGCCCCGCCACCAATTGTCTCTTCGGAGAAACTGCGGGGCCGACCCCCGCTTTCGCGGGGGCGGGGCTTGCTCCGCTTTCTCGTCTTTTGAGGCCTTTAGTGGCGGAGTTATCCCGCCAAACTCGCACTGATGCGGTCGATATAGTCCCGCCGAACATCCAGTTTGGTGTTGGCATAGGCTTCGTTTGGCAGCTCCGCAAGCGCAGCCGCCTGTAGCAATGCTTGCGCATGCAGTTGTTCCGGCGCTAATACCTGATCCAAGTAGCCAACTTGCTGGGCCATGTCTGGTTCATAGAGCTCTGCCTGAATAATGGCCTGAGTCTGGTGGCGTTTGGACAGTCGGCACTTTGCCATCTCCATACCGAAGGGTGGCAACGACATACCAATCGCGGTTTCGTTTAACCCGTACTTGAATGCTCCGCTGGCACCAAGGCGAGTATCAGCAGCCAACAAAACCAAGGCGCCTGCGGCGATTGCATGCCCGGCACTGGCCACCACTACCGGCTGCGGAAAAGAGAACAGACGTAACAGCATCGCAGCACCGCGATTTACCAGCGCTGCTTGTTCTTTCGCACCCTTGGCCATTTCTTTCAAATCAAAACCCGCGCTGAACACCCCTTCTCGACCAGTAAGGACAACCGCCGAGGCTTCTTTTTCAGCTCGATCCAAGCCTTCGGTCATAGCATCGACAAAGGCATGGCCCACAGCATTCGCCTTACCGTCATCTAATCCGATGACCGCCACTTTGTCCTGCAAACTAAAATTCAACATAACGTGCTCCTAAATTGCCGCCGACCGATTTTATCCGAGCCGTGCGATAAGTGCGTCAGCAAACTCAGCAGTGCCTAAGGTGCCGCCTAAGTCCTTAGTGGTCTCTCCTGCCTGCAATGCCGCGTCGTAGGCGTCGCGTATGCGGGCGGCACACTCTGCAAAGTGAGGCTCGTGGCGATTATCTGATAAATAGTTGAGCATCATCACCGCAGACATCAACAACGCCAGCGGATTGGCAATGTTCATACCTGCAATGTCCGGCGCGCTGCCGTGCACAGCTTCAAAAATAGCTTCGTCGTCGCCAAAGTTAGCACCTGGCACAACACCTAAGCCGCCAACCAGGCCCGCACAAAGATCACTGACCACGTCGCCGTAGAGGTTTTCTAGCAACAACACATCGAACTGCGAGGGGTCTTGCACTAAACGCATGCAACCTGCGTCGATGATCGCGGTTTCGAATTGCAAATTTGGGTAGTCGTTTTCATGCACGTCGGCCGCGCAATTTAGAAACAAGCCGTCCGTCATCTTCATGATGTTGGCTTTATGCAACACGGTAACTTTCTTACGTTCACGCCGATTGGCAAACCTAAACGCCCAGCGGCCAATACGTTCACAGCCTTTTTGCGTGGCCACTTTCATGCTCATGACCACCCCTGGGGTCACTTCGTTTTCAACACCACTGTACAGGCCCTCGGTGTTTTCCCGAATAATCACCAGGTCGACATCGGCGTAACGCGAGGTCACTCCAGGCAAACTGCGCACCGGACGCACCGCGGCATACAGATCAAACGCTTTACGTAAGCCAACGTTAACCGAGGTAAAACCCTTGCCTACTGGTGTGGTACACGGCCCCTTTAGCGCGATCTTGCAGCGACTGATGGCGTCCATTGTTTCTTGGGGCAACAATTCTTTGCCTGCATCCAAAGCGCTCTGGCCGGCCAGGGCCGGCACCCAGTTAATGTTCACCCCAGCTGCATCCAACACACGGGTCACCGCGTCGGTAATTTCTGGGCCAATGCCATCGCCGGGGAGCAATACGATATCTACAGGGTTCATTTTGATAATTTTTCCAGGGGTTGGTGCACTACGGTTGCTAAAAGTGCACATCATAGCGCGAACCCGTCTAGCCCGCTCGACTGCCTTGCCGGCCTGTCTAAGCGCCGGTGTATTTTGCCTAAATGATGGTTAACATCCGGTGCGGTGCCACGGGTTAATCTACTCATCCGTCTGCCACCAGATAAGCGCCACTTTGCGCAGGGGAGAACCTTTTATGTCTGAACCGAACATCACCAAACAATCACGTCCGCCGCGTATCACCGCGGTGGTCATTGGCATCTTCGCAGCCGCGTTGCTTTGGCAAGGCGCAACACTGCTGGGCATGGGTGGCACGCCCTATTACCTGGTGGCAGGTTTAGCGATGTTAGTGGCGGCCTGGGATTTATTCGCCGGGCGTCCACGGGGCTTTGTGATTTTCAGCGGGGTACTATTGCTGACGTTGGCTTGGGCGGTTTACGAATCCGGCAGCGGCTTTTGGACCGTGGGCTCACGCATCTGGATTATCGGCCTTATGGCACTATGGCTTTGCCTACCGATGATCCGCCGCGGCTTATGGCCACAACCGATGCCAGCGTTATTCAGTTTGCGCAGCGTGCAACTGTCCGCAATAGCGAGTCTGCTGGTGCTGGGCGCGATGTGCATCAATCAATTCGGCAGCGCCAATGTCGATTACGAACCTACTTTATACGGTCCTGCACAAAACGATTCAGACTGGCTCGCCTACGGTGGCAACAAAGCCGGCACTCGCTACGCACCTTTTGAGACCATCAACGCCGACAACGTGAATCAGTTGCAACGCGCCTGGGAAGTACGCACCGGCGTACCTGGACGTTTCTCTGGTACACCCTTGCAAATCGGCGACGGCATATATCTGTGTACGGCACAAAACGTCATGATTTCTTTAGATCCTGACAGCGGTGAAGAACGCTGGCGGTTTGATCCAGAAAACGAAACACCGCCGTATAGCCTGTTTGGCAACTGTCGCGGCGTCACCTACTACGAGCTTGAGGATGTCGCCGACGGCGCTCAATGCAAGGAACGCATTTTCACCGCAACCACCGATGCGCGTTTAATCGCAGTAGACAAAGACACCGGCTTACCTTGCGAAGACTTTGGCAACGACGGCCAGATCTCGTTACTGGCAGGCATGGGCGAGGTTAAGCCTTATTACTACTTTGTGACTTCGCCAGCGACGGTCGCCAGTGGCGTACTAGTTGTTGGCGGCTGGGTATTGGATAACCAAGAGGTTGACGAACCGTCGGGCGTGGTCCGCGCCTACGACCCCAAGACGGGCAAACTGGCCTGGGCCTGGGACATTGGCCGAGAAGGCAATACCCAACTGCCGCCTGAAGGCGAGTCGTATACCCGCGGTACTCCAAACGTATGGAGCCTGACCTCCGCCGATGATGAATTGGGTTTGGTGTACCTGCCTACAGGCAACGCAACACCGGATTACTTCGGTGCCCACCGCTCTGAAGCGATGGAGAAGTACGCTAGTTCCATCGTTGCTGTGGATGCCACCACCGGCCTAACGCGCTGGCACTTTCAAACCACTCATCACGACATTTGGGATTACGATGTACCGTCACAACCTACCCTCGTCGACCTAACCCTCGACGGCCAACGCCGTAAGGCAGTGATCGTACCCACCAAACGGGGTGAGGTATTTATGCTGGATCGCGAAACCGGCGAGCTGCTGACTGAGGTCACCGAACGCCCAGTGCCACAAACGGATCTAGAAAACGAATGGTCCGCACCGACCCAACCGTTTTCTACTGGCATGCCGTCGTTCGCTTACCCCTTGATTACCGAGTCTAAGATGATGGGGGTTACTCCGTTCGACCAAATAGCCTGCCGCAAAGCACTGCTGAATTTGCGCTACGAAGGACCTATGACTCCGCCATCGGAGCGCGGCACGCTACTGTATCCTGGGCCCGCCGGTGGCATGAACTGGGGTAGCGTCGCGGTGGATGAGCGCCGACAACTGATGGTCGTTAACAATATGCATCTGCCTTTCACTATTAACATGATTCCTCGCGAACAAGACCCGGCGACCGGCGGTGAAGGCTTTACTCAAGGTTATGGAATAGGCGGGCAACAACGCGGCACGCCGTTTTCTGCGCGGGTCAACATGTTTTCCTCGCCCTTGGGCATACCCTGTATCGAGCCACCCTACGGTGAAATGGCCGTTGTTGACCTCACCACTCAAGAGATTGTCTGGCGACGACCGGTGGGTACCGCTGCTATTTCATTACCAGGAGGTCGCATTGGAGCGCCCTTGGAAATGGGCACCCCGTACTCTGCTGGCTCCATCGTGACGGCTTCTGGCCTTATCTTTAACGGCGGCGTTATGGATGGTTATTTCCGTGCACTGGACTTGTTCAGCGGCGAGGAATTGTTCGCGGACTCTCTGCACGCCGCATCCGGCGCGACCCCGATGAGTTATGTCAGCCCCAAAACTGGTAAGCAATACGTCTTATTGACCGTACCCGGCGAGGCTGCGGTCGAGATTGGAGTTGACCACAACAGCGATACCCAGGAGAACCCGAGCGCAACGAATGCTAGCGGTGGCTACGTCATCGCCTACGCACTGCCAGACTAAGGGCCAACTCCCCGCAGAACTATTCGTAAGCAAACACCTGCTCTAGACGGCATTCAAAGACCTGAGCGATTTTGAATGCCACCTCCAAGGAGGGCGAATACTTGTTTTTTTCTATCGCAATAATGGTTTGACGCGTGACACCTACGGCGTCGGCTAACGCTTGTTGCGACATGCCGTCCGCTTCGAAACGCAAGCGCGGCACTTGATTGGTAATACTAGCCACGGCTCAGACCCAACCGATAGTAGAGCAGGCGCGCCACGATATTGGCCAGCTCTGCGACAATGAAAATTAGGAACAACAGGTTAGCAAGCAGATAGCCGCTATACATTGCCTGCTCCAACACCACGCGCGATACCAGCTGAGCGATGAGCACCCAAACTCCCGCCACCAACACAATATAGCCCCAACGGCTGGCAGCACGCTCAATGCTCTTGTCACGCTCATCGGCATCAGCTGTTGCGTTCTGCGCCGCAACCAAAGAATGCGCAATAACTTCGATCACAATCATAAAAATAATTGCGCTAACAAATCGACTGAGGCCACCAGCAAGGTCATCAGGATTTGTGAAAACAAAATAAAAATACCGGCCGAAGATGGTGAGCACCGCAATCAACGACACGAGCAAAGGGAATTCGTTAGTGAAGTCTATGTCATCAGCCCACCAACCTGCAGCGCATACAACGCCACCGAAGCCGAGACCCAGCAAAAACAGGGTTCCCCAACCCCAAACGGCCAACATCACCAGATTAACCAACACAAAAGAAGCACCAACCCAGCGCAATAGATTCTTATTCGCCACCATGAAATCACCTGCTCGTTGTTGTTAAATTTGCAACGCGGCAGATGTTAGATATTTTTTACATTATGTCAAATATATTTAACAAATTGATTTCAGTGGAGGTCGATCACAATCTAATTGCTCCAATACGCAAACTCGTCTTCCGCCTGATCAGGTTGCGATAGATCGCGGTCGACGTTGTAGGCTGTGGTGCTGGTCCACGGCCAACGCGAAGGCATTTGTTCACTGTTGTGTTTTGCTAAAGCCTGGCGCAAACGTTCAGCAACTTCGGGTTGTTGCGCCAGCAGATCACGCCATTCTCCTTCCGCATTGAGGTCAAATAACCATTCCTTACGCGGCTGGCCATCTGGCGCACTGACCATCAACTTCCAACGCGCATCGCGTACTGCTTGTGCGGCACCACTGCGAAAGAACAAGTAGTTATGCGGCGCCTGAGTGGTGTCGACACCTGTCACGAAGGGGGTTAGATCCACACCGTCCATAACTCTATCCGTCGGCAATTCCGCTCCCGCGGCCGCAGCGGCTGTGGCGTACATATCGAAGTGATGAACCGGCGCATCGAATGTTGCGCCCGCTGGCAAACGAGCTGGCCAGCGCGCCAAAAAAGGCACACGAATGCCGCCCTCAAAGAGTGTGATTTTCCATCCACGATAAGGTTCGTTCACATCCGGCAAGCCTATATACCCAGCACCGCCGTTGTCCGAGGTAAACATGACTAAGGTGTTTTCATCCAAACCATTATCTTTAAGGGCCTGCATCACCCGACCCACGCCGCGGTCCAAGGAACGAATCATCGCCGCGTAGACTCGCTCTCGATGCAACTCTATGTCTGATAGCGCTTCGTAATCTTCTCGCGACGCTTGCAGCGGCGTATGCGGCGCCCAATGGGCTAGATAAAGAAAAAACGGGCGGTCTTTATTGGCATCAATCACCTTAACCGCTTCATCTGTGTAGTAGTCTGTTAAGTACTTGGGTGGCTCAAATAATGGCCCGCCGTTAAAGCTGGCGGCAAAGTTCAACGCAGCCCATAGAAAGCGATCAATTGGGTCAAAGTCCTGTCTTGCCTGAATTACTTCGGCATCGTCACGACGTCCATACAAGCCGCTGGCCATAAGCAGGCTCTCGGCAAACCCTTGTTCGTGGGCGGCCATGCCGTTAGTGCCGCCTAAGTGCCACTTACCAATGTGTACCGTGTGGTAACCCTGATCAGCCAGCACCTCTGCCAGAGTAATTTCCGAGGGCGGCATGCCTTTTTCCTCGAAACTCAAATCAGAGGTTTCGGGATTATCCAAGATGGGTGGCTGTAGCGGCCGATCAATGGTGTTGCTGACAAGTCCAACGATGGGCATGAATCCCGTTGGCGTAGGCGTGAACTCAAAACCAAAACGGGTACCGTAACGCCCGGTCATAAGCGCGGCTCTTGATGGCGCGCAGGTGCCGTTCGCTGCGTAGCCCTGGGAAAAGTTCAAACCTTCGGCTGCCAACGCATCAATGTTTGGTGTCTGAGTGGTGGAGTTTGGGCCATTCATAGAAAGGTCGTTCCAACCCAGATCATCGGCCAGAATAAGGACTATGTTTGGGGGACGGTCTTGTGCACTGCGACCCTGTGCATCAACACCAGTAGACCAACTGACTTCCTGAGTCGGGGCAATTTCTACCTGCGAAGTGAGCATACGATTAATGCCGAACAGCGCCAGCTCCGCTCGAAAAATCCAACCGCCGGCAAGCACCACCACCAATACTACGGCTATTCTAGTGACCCATTTCATACATTTCTCCCCAATACGCCTTCACCGACAACAACGGTCGATGACCACTGTGTGAACTACTGTGTGAACCATTCTCCGGTAGGTGACACCAACTCAATGTTGAGCTGACCCGCCAAACCAGCCTCTCTGTGCACGGCAGAGGCCTGATAGTCTGGCGAGCTGATCATTTCCATCATGGCCTTACGTGAGGGATACATCGCAATGGCCGTCATATCCCAAAGTTCTTCTACCTCGCCCAACATAAGTCGCTCTACCTGAGCAGAAAATACCGGTGCGCCACCCACTTTCGCCAAGTGCCCCACCACCTCTTGAGCATAGATACCGTAGGCTTCAGCTCCGCTAAGTTCGCTTGCACGGCCATCTGAGTATTCCGCTTTGTCTTTGAATTTGAGCAAGTTCAGCATGTAAATCGGATTGTCGTTACCCGGTTCCATGAATCCCTTGATCTGCTCTGCGTTGGGGACAACTTTGTTAATCACTTCCATAGCTGGTGCTTCGGCTGGTATGACCTATCCGTTCAATTGATAAACTAATGTATATCATTATTTACCGGATGGGTGGACATTTTTACCCAGCGCATAGCGCGTGAGCAGGCTTCGTTGTCACACCGTAGAAACAATCCAGCGCAAGCAACGTGGGGCTATACAACCCCTTCCATGCGGTAAGCCCGGGCAGCGGCACCAGCAAATAGCTGCGTTTTTTCCGCGGCGGATGCACCAGCGGAAATGCGTTTAAACGCATTCCAGCACACTTGATAACTGCACCAGCGCTTTTGCACCGGAAAGTTCGACTCATACATAGCGCGTTCAGCACCAAAGGCTTCAATGCAGGTTTCCATCCACGGACGCCACGCTGCAGCGACTTCCTCAGACCCTGGCGGCAAAGTGCGATCACCTTCGTAGCTGGGCATACGGATGGGCATTGCGCCCAATTTAACAAAGACGTTTTGCCGTTCGCTGGCGTGGGCGATACCCACCTTCCAGTGCTCGAACACTTCGTCTGTCTTACCCCGATAGGGACCGCCTAAAATCGGCGAGCCCACATGATTAAGGATAATGGTTAGGTCCGGATGGGCATCTGCCAATTGCGCAAACTCCTCTAACTGATTGTGATACAGCCAGCAATCCAAAGATAAACCCATGCGCTGAATCACTTTAACGGCGTCACTGACCCGCGGATCGACCAAGATGCCCGCTTGTTCAGCGACATTGTTGATTCGCGCGTCTTGATGCCAACCACTGGAAATTCGCACCCCGCGAAAGCGCCCACCGGAGGCTTCTAAGTGTTGTTCCAACAACGGCTCTACCGCCGTTCCCAAGGTAAGGTCCACATTACCAAACATCACATCGCAAGCCTTTGTGCTGCCAAAGTCGCCGCTGGCACTCATAGCCGCCTGACCGCGCACAAATTCAGTCTCACCCAGTGAGCGCGTTTGTTCAGGGCCGGTAAGCCGATACATGGAATGACATTCAGCAAAGACCGTTGCGACAATGTTGTGGCCACTGGCAAGGTCCGCTGCAAATTCGGGCATTAGATAGGTATAGCCATTACGCACCCACAAATGATGATGTGGGTCGATAATGGGCAGCTTCGGCTCAAGCACTTCCTCTTGCAGACTCGCCAACCAAAGGTCATCTGGCGCTGCATGACCGGTATTTGCCGCCATGGGTTTTCTCCTTAATCCGAAATGTTAGTTGCCGACACCAAACTCAGAACAGCTATTGAACCACCCAGCCGCCATCGATCGGCATGGCCACACCCGTGACGTAACTCGACTCGGCCGATAACAACCAAGCAACCACATCCGCCACTTCATCTGCCGAGGCAACGCGACGGATTGGCAGCGTCGCTACCACGCCGGCCAAAACATTGGGATCTGCGCCCGCACCTTGAGCGAGCATTGGGGTGTCGATAAAACCCGGGCAAACCGCATTTACGCGAATGTTATTGGGGCCATATTCCAGTGCAGCAGTTTTGGTTATACCCACAACACCATGTTTGGCGGCGTTATACGCAGTCGCCTGAGGCAGTGCGACCAGACCACAGATTGAAGACGCATTGACAATACTGCCGCCGCTTTGTTGCTGAACCATTTGCGCAATCTCGGCTTGTACGCAACTGAATACACCCGTCAGATTGACTGACATCACCTGCGCCCACTCCGCTGGCTCTATCTCCAGCAACTTGGTGGTTGGTCCAACAATACCGGCGTTGTTAAAAGCGCCATCTAGGCGCCCATGGTTACGAACTATGGCTGCAACCGCTGCTGCCGCAGCGCCCTCTTCGGCCACGTCTAGTTCATAGACTTCGGCACTGCCACCGGCGTTGTTAACCTCGGCGGCCACATCCGTCGCCAGATCCATTTGCACGTCAGCTACGATGACATGCGCGCCGTCCTGGGCCAGCCGTTTGACGGTCGCCTGACCAATACCACTGGCGCCGCCCGTGACCAAGATCACTTTGTCATCCAACCTCATGTCACTACGCCCCTTCTGGATTGTCATTTGATGCCGTGGTGTCGAGCCTGCGCAGGTCGTTTCCAGCGCCCGTTGAGCCCTTGGTGACACCGGAGTAACGCGAATTGCGCGCGGCGTTCTTAGGAAATCTGCGCGAGCGCCCAGGGCCCTCTGCGGTCAGACCGCCGTCAACCACAATAGCCTCGCCAGTCACAAACTCTGAATCGTCGGACGCCAGAAATAACGCCACGCCTGCAATGTGTTCGCCGCGACCAAAGTCTGGCCAGGGCTGACTTTTCGCGAAGGCGCGCTGAACCGCTTCTAGGTCGCCGGTATGAGTTAATGGCGTTGCTATGTAGCCAGGACAGATGGCATTTACCCGAATGTGGTCTAGCGCCAATTCCACCGCCGAAGACTTCGACAGGCTGATCACCGCAGCTTTGGCCGCTGAATAAACCAGCGGACCAGCATCGCCACTGAGACCCGCAACCGAGGCGGTATTGATGATGGAGCCGCCAGTTCCCTGGCGACGCATGATTCTTGCGGCGTGCTTTGTACCCAGAAAGACACCTTTCGCCAACACATCAAAGGTGTAATCCCAATCTTCAACCGTGGTTTCGGTTAACGGACCGATGGCACCACCAACACCGGCATTGTTGAACAACACATCTAATCGACCATAGGTGGTCAGCGCGTGCTCGCACATGGCCTCGATATCGTGTTCGCTGGCTACGTCGGTTTTGATGAATGACACATCAAAGCCTTTCGCTGTCCCATCCGCTACCGCCGCGGCACCGGTTTGTTCGTTGAAGTCGGCAATGACCACCTTCGCGCCCTCGGCCGCAAATTTCATCACCGTATCCAAGCCCATGCCGCTGGCGCCACCTGTGACGATCGCAACTTTCTCTACTAAGCGCATCTTTGCCTCCCCGCTGTGCTGCTTCTACTCCGTTATACCGCGATGCCCGTCAGCTTGCATGCTGCCCTAGCACCAGTCTGCAAGCATCTAGCGAAACTGCAGGCCTCGATAGTCGTCGCCCGCCACATTCCACAGCAGTTCAGAATACTTAGGCCCGCCACCGTTGTAGATGTTGTAGCGCATGTTGCCGTATTCATGACCCTCAATGTTCGAGTTGTAGCCGGTGAACCAGCTCCTCGCGTTGCGCAGCAACATGCCTTGATACATGTCTATAACGTGCTGATGCCATTCGGCCTCGGCATCGCCTTGCACATCGAATCGCTGGTGCCCATTTGCCCACATGTACTCTAGCAATGGGGTCACCCAGTCCACGCTTAGCTCTGCGCCACGAGGAAAATTGGAGGCAGCCGTCTGAGGACCGACCAACATTAGAAAATTCGGGAATCCGCTGACCGTTGCACCAAGATAGGTGATCGGCCCAGTGGCCCATTTATCGCGTAACTTTGCGCCGCCAGAGCCGCGAATATCGATCTTGTCGAAGGCGCCGGTGAACGCATCGAAGCCCGTTGCGTAAACAATGACGTCGAATTCGTAGGAGTCCGCACTAGTCGTAATTCCCGTGGGTGTGACCCGCTCGATGGGCGTTACTGATGAGTCCACCAGTTCTACATTGTCGCGGTTGTAGGTCTCGAAATAGCCCGTTTCCATGGGCACACGCTGAATACCAAATCCGTGGTCCTTGGGGATCAACTGTTCCGCGACCACCGGATCGTCAACGCGCTGACGAATTCGGTCTGCAATATAATTCGAGAACTCAGCATTCGCGTCTTCGTCGACAAATATCTCCATGAAGTTTTGCAGCCAGATACCAAATCCTGGCCCATCGTAAAGCCGATCCCATAGCTCTCGTCGCTGTTCTGGGCTGACCTCGTAGAACCCACGACGATCTGGTTCATGCTCAAACCCACCTGGCGTGCGTGCACACGTCGCAAAAATTTGCTCGTAACGGTCTCGAATCTCAGCCATATCGGACTCAGAGATCGGCGCGTTGTTCAGCGGCGCCGCCCAGTTTGCACGGCGCTGAAAAACCGTGAGTTGTTGCGCCACCTTGGCGACTTCCGGAATCAGTTGGATCGCCGTTGCTCCGGTGCCTACAACCGCCACCCGCTTGCCTGTTAGGTCCAGTGGTTCATGAGGCCAATCCGCTGCGTGAAAAGAAGCGCCCTGAAAACTGTCTATGCCCTCTAAGTTGGGTAACGTGGGTGTCGACAACACACCTACCCCAGTAACCACGAAGCGTGTGGTCAGTTGTCGCCCATCGTCGAGGTGTAAGGTCCAACAACTCGTGTCGTCATCAAAAAGCATGGACCCCACTCGGCAACCAAACTGCATGTATTTCCGCAGATCAAATTTGTCTGTTACAAAATTGAGATACTTCAAAGTCTCTGGCTGGGGGGAGAACATCTCAGTCCAATGCCACTCATCCAGCACTTCTTTGGAAAACGAGTAGCTGTAGGTATAGCTCTCGGAATCGAAGCGCGCACCAGGATAACGATTGTTGTACCAAGTGCCTCCTAGATCAGGATTGGCATCAAGCACCGTGGCGCGAACCCCAAGATCAGCCAAACGCTTGATCTGATAGATGCCCGATACACCAGCGCCAATGACAATAACCTGATAATCCAGATGATTGTCGATGCCGCTCATATCTCTTATCTCACTCAACTGTTCTGCCATGGTGCTCTCTTTGTTCGTTCAACTAAGCCTTACTAAACTCTATTTAAGCCTACTTATCGGCACGCAATTCTGCTGCTGATGATATGCCCTTCCCAATGTTCAGCACCCGCCTGTTAGACGCTGATGCTGAAAATTGTATTACATTCGACTGATGTCGATAATGCACAGTTTCCGAGATTTACTTTTACGTATATTGCAAAGATATGGACAACATTAAGGCCATGCGCCTGTTCCAAACCGTGGTGCAAACCGGCAGCCTGTCTGGCGCCAGTCGCCAATCTAACCTTTCACCCGCCAGTGTTTCCCGGCAAATCACTGCGCTGGAGGAGGATCTTGGCGTAAGACTGCTGAACAGAACGACTCGCCGACTGACGCTGACCGAAGCAGGACAGGTCTACCTGGAACGCGCCGAGGGTGTGTTGCAAGACCTCGACGAATTGCGCGACGCGGTCAGCCAACTGGAAGCTAGACCCAAAGGCACCTTACGCATCCAGGCACGTACATCCTTGGGCAGCCAACACATCGCGCCTTTGATTCCCGCGTTTCTAGCGCAATACCCCGAGTTAAAGATTCACTTATGGCTTACCGAGGTCGATCTCGATTTATCGGAGCACGGCATTGATCTGGCCATACGCACCGGACAGGTTACGGATCCAACTCTAGGCAGCCAGCGCCTTGCATCCAGCCCCAGGGTAGTCTGTGCAAGCCCAGATTACTGGGCGCAACACGGCAAACCTGAAAGACCCGAGGCGTTAGCGACGCATAACTGTCTCACCTACCGCTTCGAGTTTGGTGCAGCGGCCACCTTGTGGCAGTTTCGCAACGGCCAGGGTGACGCTTTAGATCTGCAGGTAGCGGGCAATTTTCAAACCAACAACGGCGAAGCCTTACGCATGGCGGCACTGTCTGGCATGGGTGTTGCGCTGCTGCCCGCTTGGTCTATTGCGGAACATTTAACGGCAGGCACCCTCGAGCGAGTCTTATTCGACTACGAGTCAACCGTGTCCGATCTGGACTTCGGCATCTACGCGGTTTACCCCAGCCGCCGCAATCTGTCGGTGAAAACCCGCCTATTTATTGATCAGTTAACAGACACCTTCAGCAAGCAGAATTGGCACTAGGTTAACGTCGCGCTAGGCTGGGGCAGCTGTTCTGCGTGAGCGCCTCTTCGTCTTTACAAAACAGCGTTAATGATCTTGGTTAAAGACCGGTTTACGCTTCTCCATAAATGCTTGCATGCCTTCAAGCGCGTCTTTAGAGCCGCGATTAGCGCCAACTGCGGCGATTTCATCTGCCATGGACTCAGCTAGGGTCTTGGTCTCGAAACCCACGATGGTCTGCAACATCGATTTCACTGCCCGACGAGGTTGGGCCGCAAGTTCTTCACCCAACGCTTGAGCACGACTCTTGAGGTCGGCAACAGGCAATAGCTCGCTCACCAAACCAATCCGCAGTGCATGCGCCCCATCGATCTTAATACCACGCAGAATCATGTCTAGCGCATGGGCACCGCCCACTACCCTGGGCAGTCGAGCAGAGCCACCCCACGCCGGGACCGCGCCCAAGTCCATTTCAGGTAAACCGATTTGCGCCCCGGCATCCGCCGCCAAACGAAAATGACATGCCAAGGGCAGTTCAAGACCACCACCGAGACAAAACCCAAAGAGTGTGGCGATAGCTGGAGTGCCGCCGTTCTCGATCATGTCCAGCACGCGGTGACGCTGACCAAAAAACGCCTCAGGACCACCGGCACGCTTAATGCCATCGGGTATTTGCCGCAGATTCATCCCAGCAGAAAAATTGGCCTCGCCTTCGCCGGTAAACACCATGGCTCGAATACCATCGTCCGCCAATACATCGGGCAGTTGCTCCTCGAGCCTGTCGATGTAATCGACACTCATCAAATTCCAGGGCGCATCGTTAATGCTAAACGTCGCAACAGCATTGGTTACTGAATAAAGATACGGATCAGACATAGCGCTCTCCTATTGAGAAAACAGTGCACACTCATTGCACAAAGATAATTAGGTTCGCATCGACTTTAAATTTTTGCCACTAGGTTTGCTCTCCACCTAAACCCTAACCCCTAGCCCGTCGATATCAACCCAAACCCTAGGTGCTCGTGTAGACTCACTGCTGCTCAGTCATATCAAGTTCATGGTTACCCGAAGGCTAATAACTCTAGGGAGTGGATCTGATCCAATTTTAGACCTAACAGTGAGAGGGGCATCGCCTCGAGAGAGAGTAGAAATGCGACCAATTTGTTTTTTAAAGGTAGGTTGATCGTGACCAAAGCGATGTCACATCTTGCCGCCTCTTTTCCTTCGCGCCCGTTCTTTTTGGCGTGATCCTAGTCGTGGTCGATCAAGTCTTTGAGAAAGTCTAGGGGCGTAACCAGATCGGCGAGGACCAGGCTCTTTCCTGAATCGTGGCCGGCACCCTCGGGTCAGGTTCCCTGCCAAGGCGAATGGCATCAAAGCTTGACCAGCGACAGGTCGGGTTCATTAACACGCGCACGTAGTAAAAAGCACTTTGATTCGGATCGTAATCCGGGTCGCGCCAAAGGGCTTTTAATTCGGTAGCACCGGAACCGCTACTGTACTGGCAGGTGGACAAATCAACGCTGGCGCCATTGTCTGGGCAGCGGCCGGTGGTCGGATCAACTTGCAGGCCATCGGCGCAGGCAATATCGACCACGTTTTCATGTGTCTGGCCCGCGTCATCAATCCAGCCCTTGACTATTTGAATACGCTGCAAGGGGGCATCCAGAGGGTCGCGAATCGCCCATACACGGAACTTCGGCGACCGTGGTTGACCGCTGGTGGTAAGAACCGACCCCATAGGTACGGCTGCAGCCTCCAGATGTTGTACTAGATCCGGATCGTCGATCATCGCTTCATCAATGCCCCAACCAGCATCAAAGCGCAGCGCGATGCGCGGACCGGAGGTCGCATAGGTTTCGCGACGAGCGAGCGCGTCGAAAATGGCCTCCCGGGTGTTCTCGGGGGCCCATACTGCGGCTAGGCCACCGGAAGTATTGAATTTAATCATGGAACGATAGGCCTTACCGTCAAAGTTGTTTACCCGAAGACGGCGTAATGCGGGAGATTGAACCGTGCCTGCCGATCCACGGAAGTC
>JAYQAJ010000010.1:21602-22930 GCA_038136775.1 Gammaproteobacteria bacterium | reverse complement strand
AGCCAAGGCAGCGGGCTGTACAGATATCGCACAGCAGTTACTGGACACCCCCCATGGCGATGGTCCTGATGTCATTCTGGGTGGGGGACGAGCGCACTTTTTGCCTGATTCAATGGTCGATCCGGAGTACAGCAAAAAAAACGGTAAGCGCGATGATGGGCGCAACTTAATTGAGCAGTGGCTGCAAGGTGGTTCGGGTAGAGAGTACGTTTGGAACCGGCAGGATTTTCTAGCGCTAACAGAACGACGGGCAAAGGGCGAGGGCGCGAGTGGTCAAGTGATGGGGTTATTTGAACCCTCGCATATGCAATTCGAGGCGGACAGAGCAAGTGATCCTGCTGGAGAGCCGTCGCTGCTTGAGATGACTCAATTCGCACTGGCGGAGATGCAAAAGTCCGAACGAGGTTATTTTTTGCTGGTAGAAGCTGGTCGAATTGATCATGCCCATCATGGCAGCAATGCCTACCGCGCTTTGGCAGATACTGTGGAGCTATCCGAGGCTGTCCAGTGGGTAGTTGATCATGTTGACCTCAACGACACGCTAATTCTGGTGACTGCAGACCATAGCCACACAATGACGATCAGCGGTTATCCGCGACGTGGTAATCCAATTCTAGGGCTTGTTGAGTCCCAGCCAGGCAAGCTGGCAAAGGACGCAACGGGCTTGCCCTATACGACTTTGAGTTACGCGAACGGCGGAGGTTATAAAAAACGCCGGCCGGATCTAACCGAGGTGGACACTGCGGCGCTCAATTATCAACAGCTGGGCACAATACCTATGTACGCTGAAACCCACGCTGGTGAGGACGTCGCTGCCTTCGCTGTTGGCGTTAATGCTGACAAGGTCAGGGGTGTGATGGAACAAAATGCCTTGTTTGACGTTATGCACGATGCATTATTTGAACAAGACGAATAACTTGGTACTACAACTGACTCGTTCTGACTCTAAAGCCATGGAGACACTATGCCGGTGCTGACAGACTTCCTTGAAATGCTCGACGGCCTGCTTGGTAGCGCGGCCTACTTTCCCATCGTCTTGCTGGGCGCAGGGGTGTTTTTCACTCTCTATCTTGGTTTCCCACAAATCCGTTTTTTCAAGCATGCATGGGCTGTGTTGTTCGGGCGCTTCTCGAAAACCGAGGACCCTGGAGACACCAGTCACTTCCAAGCGCTATCGACCGCGCTTTCCGGAACTGTCGGGACCGGTAACATTGGTGGTGTTGCGTTCGCTATTTTTCTTGGTGGTCCAGCCGCATTGTTTTGGATGTGGGCCACGGCTTTTGTGGGCATGACGACAAAGTTTGTCGAGGTGTCGATCAGCCATAAGT
>JAYQAJ010000010.1:0-21592 GCA_038136775.1 Gammaproteobacteria bacterium | reverse complement strand
GCCATAAGTACCGCAAACAGGATGATCAAGGATTTATGGTCGGTGGCCCCATGCACTACATGGAGCACGGATTGAATCTGAAATGGTTAGCGGTGTTCTTCGCGGTGGCGACAGTAATCAGTTCATTTGGCTCCGGCAATATGCCTCAAGCGAACAATATGGCCTCAGGCATAGAGACTTCCTTCGCGATCCCCAGCTACATCACAGGTGGTGTCCTGGCGTTGTTGCTGGGCTTCGTCATCGTCGGTGGTATTAAACGCATCGCTGCCGTTGCAGCTACCCTGGTACCGCTTATGGGTGTGCTATATGCCCTTGGCGCGATTGCGGTTCTGCTTACTCATTACGACAATGTAGTGCCGTCCTTTATCACAGTTTTCGAAAATGCCTTTACCGGATCAGCAGCGGCTGGAGGATTTTTGGGCGCTTCTTTTGCGTACGCTTTTAATAGAGGAGTCAATCGGGGTTTATATTCTAATGAAGCCGGTCAAGGTTCGGCGCCAATAGCTCATGCTTCAGCTCGAACCAAAGAGCCCGTGGCAGAAGGAATGGTGTCCATTCTCGAACCATTCATCGACACGTTATTAATTTGTACGCTGACTGGCTTGGTCATTCTTTCTTCTGGTGTTTGGAAGGAAAAATACGAGACTGAATTTAGTACTTTCGATACCGAAATTGTCCTCGGTGTATATGACGACTCCAATACTGCCCATGTTCAACAACTTTCGGCGCATTTGGATTTGGTCCCGCCTGCTAACGACCCCGTGAAGCGTTATAGCGGGCTGCTTGATGTAGTGAACGGTCAGCTTGATTTATCCAACGTCACTGTATTACACAATCGATCTGTTGCTGAGAATGTTCGCGTTACCCAAGGCGGCGTGCCGTTCAATGGATCGCTGCGTATTGAGCAGGGTGGTGTAGTAGATAGCAGTTTTGCGCTATCGGGCAAGTCGTTACTGCACTCTGTGCCTCTTACAGCCCGGGCTTTCTCTAGCAGCTTTTTAGGTGCTTATGGCGAATATCTCGTGACGGTGGGACTGGTGCTGTTTGCTTTTTCGACTGCCATTGCGTGGTCTTATTATGGTGATCGAGCGGTTGTCTATTTGGTTGGTACGCGATGGGTGATGCCTTATCGTGTGCTTTACGTGGGCGGTTTTTTTGTCGCGACCGTTGCCGATACAAGTCTGATTTGGTTGATTTCGGCGATTACCGTAGCCTTAATGACTCTGCCCAACCTCATTGGCATCGTCATGATGCGCAAAGAGGTTAAGCAGATGACTCAAGCCTATTGGCAGAAGATCCAGAGCTAGTACTCTAACAAGGGGATACAGTGCTAATACTCACTGGATACGCATGCCAAGCAGACCGCGTAGGTCTGCTTGGGGTCGCTTAGATAGGCCAACGGCCCTAACGCATGCTCTGCATACTTCGCAACTCTATTTAACAGTTTAGCCTCTGGCGTTTGCAGCGCGGTTTGAAGCTCCACGGTTTGCATGAGTTGACGAATTAACTCGTCCTGCGGATCAAGTGGGTCGACTAATTCGCGCACAGACCATTCTTCAAGTTCTGCTAACTCCGCGGCTTTCTTTATAGCCGTGTCTAGGTCTCCAAGGGCATCAACTAAGCCTAGCTCTAACGCTTTGTTGCCTTGCCAAACTCGGCCCTGAGCGATTTTGTCGACAGCCTCTGTGTCCATATTGCGGCCTCGCGCGACCAGGTCTATGAATTGTTGGTAGCCAAACTCTATGTTGCTCTGGAAGATCGATTTAAGTTCGTCATTCAATCCGGCTAAAGGGTCGGCATTGGTCAGGGGTGTGGTGCCGACGCCATCGCTGTGAATGCCAATTCGATCCAAAGAATTCTCGAAGGTGGGGAAGACACCGAATATACCAATGGAGCCTGTAATGGTCGTCGGTTCTGAGACGATAGAATCCGCTGTTGCAGAAATCCAATAGCCACCAGAAGCTGCCACACTGGCGAAAGACGCCACCACAGGCTTACCGGCGAGTTGCAGTAACTCCAGTTCCTGGCGGATCAGTTCTGATGCAAAAGCGCTGCCGCCAGGAGAGTCCACTCGTAACACCAGGGCTTTGATTTGGTCATTGAAGCGCGCGTCGCGAATTTTCCTCACCAAAGCGTCAGCAGAGGCAAAGCCGGGATCGTCACCTTCCATAATAGTGCCCTGAGCTACTAATACAGCGACCTCGTCTGTAGTCTGAGTGCTCGGCATCTGTTGCCGCAAGCGCAGGTATCTGTTCATGCCTATGGCATTGAGTTGCGTATTCTCTTCAATCCAGCCCACCTGATCGGCGATGCGCGAACGAACTTGGTCACGGGTTAATAACTCGTCAACCAATTTTGCTTCCAGTGCGGTGCGTCCCATGTCGCCACCTGCCTTTTGTAATAGCACGCTAAATTGTTGGCTGTAGGCCTCGACCTCAGTCTCGGAAATCTGGCGATTTCGCGCTATGTCTTGGACCAAGTAGCTCCATAGACCGTTGTACAGAGTTTGGTTTGCGAGTTTTGCCTCCTCAGACATGTTATCTCGAGTGAACGGTTCGACGGCTGATTTGAAGTCGCCCACTCTAAACACATGCACATTGATAGACAGCTGCTGCAACATTTCACGAAAATACAGGCCGTTGCGGCCATACCCTGAAAGCAGTGCCTGACCCATAGGGTGCATGTAAAGAGCGTCTGAATAACTCGCTATATGATATTGATATTGATCAAAATAATCCGCATAAGTTATGACTTGCTTGCCGCTTTCTTTAAACGTTTTCAATGCCACGCCGATGCGCAGCGCCTGGGCTGAACTGGCGTAGCTCAGATCATCGAGATTGAGCACGATAAGTTTGATGTCATCGTCTTGCGACGCTGTCTCAATGGCGTCTAGCACATCGCCAATTGCGGTTTCTTGAACTGTGTTACCTGCGAACAGAACGTCCGGGAAAGTCATCGGAGGAGCAGTCTGCTCCACCAATTCGCCCATCGGATTAATGATCAAGGCACTCCCTTTTGGCACGCTATCACTCTCGCAACTACCTAACAACGCTCCAAATATCAGCAAAGTACCTAGGACAAAGATGCTATTCAGAACAAATTGTCTAATTTTCGTGATTCTTTGTCCGGCACGGCTCATAAAGCTCGGTTTGTCTGTACCGACGGCATCATTCATTGGGTAACCTCAAGGTAGGTATCGAGTGGAATTGGCACTTTTCGTGTCCAAGGCGTTGCGCGCAGTGTACATTTGCATGCAAACGTTTACAGCACCTTTGGGAGTCAGTTTTGCCAATAGTCTTGACGCACGCGGGTCGAGAAACACAATGAACGCGCTTTGGCAGTGGTCCGAGCTGTCTGCAGCCCTGTCCGCTCAAGCCCAAGTTGGGCCGGAGATCACGCGGATTGCCTTTGACAGCCGACAGGTTAAGCCCGGAGACTTATTTGTCGCACTTCCGGGCGATCCGGGGCCAAAATTTAATCCGAGTCAGCGCTCCGAAGTAGATGGCCACGCTTTCCTTGCTGATGCTAAAAACAATGGTGCTGCTGGTGCCCTAGTGCAGAACCTTCAGCGGCAGAGTGACTTGCCACAGATTGTTGTTGAAAATTCATATGATGCGCTGTGGCAATTAGGACGACTGGCTCGTAGGCGACTAACTCAACCGGTCGTGGCCATTACCGGCAGCAGTGGCAAAACAACAGCCAAACGATTTTTAGCTGCAGCCCTAGGCGCTTATGCACCACCAGGTAGTCTAAATAACCACATCGGAGTGCCGCTTTCGCTGGCAAATGCTGATCCTAATGCCCCGGCTTGGGTGTTTGAGGTCGGCACCAATCATCCAGGAGAAATTGAACCGCTGACGGCAATGGTCAAACCCCATTGCGCGATTCTTTTGAACGTTCACTCGGCACACATAGAGAATTTTTCCTCGCGCCAGGCTTTGATTGAGGAAAAGTGCGAAATTTTCAGTCATATGCAAGGGGATGGACTTCGCATCGCTGAAGACACTCTGGGCCTTACCGGATACAAGTTTGGTTTGCAGTCAGGGAGTGATGCGCAAATCCTCAACATCACAGGCGATCGAATGGAGGTTCGACTGCTTGGAAGGGTTCTTCATGCACGTTTGCCGGGCGGTGGCGATCATCGAGGCTTAAATTTAGCCGCGACATTGTTGGCTACGGCGCTTTTGGAAGTGGATTTAGCGGTTGCTCTAGAATTGCCAGATACGTTGGTGCCTGAGGGGCGGGGCAACTTGATCCACTGTGCCGGCGTGGAATTGATTGATGACAGCTATAATGCTAACCCTGCCAGTATGAAGGCGGCCTTACAGGCGTTCGCAAATAGGCCCTGCAAAGGTCACAGATATGTACTACTGGGCGAAATGCTTGAATTGGGTGATAGCGCAAAGTCAGCGCATCATGAGATGCAGGAAGTGGCTACTCAATTTGATGGTTGTTTCTTCGTAGGGTCTGGTTTTTCTTCAGTGCAGAGCGCAGGCCATGCTTGGTTCACAGAAGCGGGCGATAACCTTTTGGATGCATTGGGTGGCGTGCTTAAGCCTGGTGACAGTTTGCTGATAAAAGGTTCAAACAGGGTGTTTTGGGCTAAGGGCTTTGTGCCACAATTAGCCAAAGCTTTAAATACAACCTTCGAGTGACCCGCGATTTGGAGTTCATGGACAGTCTTGCAAGCAGCGATGTAATAACCGATCGATTCGGTAGACGATTTAGTAATTTGCGCGTCAGCCTCACGGCAGCCTGTAATTACGCTTGCACCTACTGCGTACCCGATGGCAAGCGACTGCAGGCAGCCGCATACGAACTCACAGCAGTAGAGATGATTCGAGCCGTTGAGTTATTGCAACAGACCACAGGCATCGACAAAGTCCGAATTACTGGCGGCGAGCCGTTATTGTCGCCAAAGTTCGGGGACTTCTTAAAAGGCGTTATGAAACTCGGCTTAAACGACGTTTCGCTGACGACCAATGGCCAGCTGCTCCCTCGTTGGAGCGACGAAATCATTGCCAGCGGCATGGGTCGAATTAATGTCAGCTTGGATACCTTGGACCCAGCTAAGTTTCGAGACATCGCGCGATCTGGCGATTTGGCCACTGTTCTTGATGGAATTGAGCGCATGTTACAGGCCGGCCTGCGGGTGAAGGTAAACATGGTACCCATGCGCAAGGTTAATGAATCGCAAATAGTGCCTATGCTCGAATACTGTCGTGAGCGTGATATCGAGCTGCGTTTTATTGAACTGATGAATATGGGGCATTTGCGTTCTAGCGCGAGCTATCAACAGCAATTCTTTTCCATGGAAGAGATCCTAGAACTGATTGGTGACCACCACACCTTCAGTCGCACCGACGCGCCATTTGACTCTACTGCGGTGAGGTTTGAACTGGTCGGAGGCGGACATTTCGGCGTGATTGCCAATGAAAGTGAACCGTTCTGTCGAACCTGTACACGACTGAGACTGTCGTCTAATGGTCACTTGTACGGTTGTTTGTCGAATACCAACAGTCACGATATTCGACCGATTTTAAGTCAGCCCGATGAACTGGCCCAGGCGCGCTTGCAATCTGTGCTCGCAGCGGCGTTGCTGGACAAACAAGATCTGAGCTTCAAAGGTGAAACCACGGTGATGAAATTCATCGGTGGCTAAAGGCTTAATTTCGGGGGCTAGCCAAGTTGCGCTAGTCGGCTTTAACTTGCATTCACATCCATGGAACTGGCTATAGCAGATGTCTGATATCGATCGTTTGTTCGATACATTGCTGTCGTTGCAAAAGCAAAAACGGTTACCTCCAATCAATGATTGGCAGCCGACCAAGCGCGGTGTTGTGGACATAAGAATCGATCGGAATGGCCGTTGGTATCACGATGGTGACCAGATAAAGCGCCAACCACTCATAGACCTATTCGCAACGATATTGCGGCAGGAGGACGGCGAGTATTTTTTAGTGACGCCTATCGAGGAAATGGCAATTCAGGTTGAAGATGTGCCGTTTCTAGCAATCGACATGGATATTCGCGGATCTGGTGTCGAGACAGATTTGTTGTTTACGACCAATGTTGGCGACTACCTAATGGCTGGGGCCGACAATACGATTTTTATGCGGGGGAATACGCCATATTTAACGGTGCGCGACGGCCTGCTGGCGCGCATCCAACGCAGCGTTTTCTATCGTTTGGTTGAGGTCGGACTAGAAGAACAAGGCGCCCTGTGTGTTTATAGTCAGGGCGCGTGTTTCAATCTGGGTTCGCTTACCTAAGTTCTACATATTTGGGTAGGTAGGGCCGCCGGCACCCTCTGGTACCACCCAAGTAATGTTTTGTGCGGGATCCTTAATATCGCAGGTTTTGCAATGCACGCAGTTTTGCGCATTGATTTGAAAGCGGGGACCACTTGCTTCCTCAATGACTTCGTACACACCGGCAGGACAATAGCGCTGGGCCGGTTCTGCGTATTTTGGCAGATTGTCACGAATGGGTAGCTCTGGATCGGCTAGGGTTAAGTGACAAGGCTGATCCTCTTCGTGATTGGTGCCCGACAAGAACACTGAAGACAGTTTGTCGAACGACAGAACACCATCGGGTTTAGGATAATCAATCACTTTGCTCTGCGCGGCTGGTTTCAGTGTTGCATGATCCGGTGTCGGATCCGTCAGGGTCCACGGCTGATTGCCGGCGAAGAATTGATCAACAAAGGCGTGGGCTGATCCGCCCAAAATGCCAAGCTTATGCAGTCCTGGTCCGACATTGCGCGAACGATGTAATTCTTCATACAACCAGGAATTTTCAAAACGGGTTTGATAACTCGAAGCTTCGGTTTGACTGTGCCCAGCGGAAAGCTCTTCAAATGCAGCCTCTGCGGCCAACATGCCAGACTTCATTGCAGTATGGCTGCCCTTAATTTTTAGCACGTTCAAAAAGCCAGCGTCGTCTCCAGCCAGCAGGGCGCCAGGAACGGTCAGAGCTGGGAGCGCTTGTAAACCGCCCTTGGTGATGGCCCTTGCACCGTAAGAAACCCGTTCTCCACCTTCGAGAACTTCAGCAATTAACGGATGATGTTTCCAACGCTGCATTTCTTCATACGGTGACAGGTGTGGGTTCTTGTAACTTAAATCAACGATCAAACCCAAAGACACTTGGTTATTCGGCAGGTGGTAAAGAAAAGACCCGCCTGTAGCGCCGCCAGGCAGATGGTTGAGTGGCCAGCCGATGCTGTGAAGGACCTTGCCAGGTTTATGTTTGGAAGGATCAATAGTCCACAACTCCTTCAAGCCGATGGCGTAATGCGGGGTGCCTGATTCGGCATCAAGATTGAATTTTTTGATGAGTTGTTTGCCCAGATGACCACGACAGCCCTCAGCAAAAATGGTGTATTTCGCTAACAGTTCGTAGCCGGGCGTAAAGGTGCCTTTTTGCTCACCTTCGGCGCTGATGCCCATATCGCCGGTGGCGATGCCTTTGACTGCACCGTTTTCGTCGTACAAAACCTCAGCCGCAGCAAAACCAGGAAATATATTAACGCCCATGGCTTCGGCTTGTTCACCCAACCAGCGGCACAGATTGCCTAGACTGATGGCATGGTTGCCTTCGTTATGTGCATCAGAGGGCACGAAATAACTGGGGACTTTGATCCGATTGGTGTCGTTAACCATGTAGTAAATCAGATCTTCTGTTACCGGGTTGTCCAAAGGCGCGCCGCGCTCTTGCCAATCTGGGAACAGTTCGTTGAGTGCTGTGGGTTCAAAAATTGCACCGCTAAGAATGTGCCCGCCAATCTCTGCCGCTTTTTCAACGAGGCATACTGAAACCTCTTGGCCAGTGGCTTCACTCAGTTGCATGACGCGACAGGCCGCTGCCAGACCAGCGGGTCCGCCACCTACGATAACGACATCGAATTCCATGGATTCGCGTTGTACTTGTTCAGACATAGCTCAACTATCCTTGATTTTTAGGTTGAATTTTAAGTTGCTTTTTTAAGTGTTCTGCGCGGGCGCGCGGACCTGAGCAATGGCGCGCATTATACCGTCTTTTTGCCGCCTTGACCTGGCACTGTAGCGTGGTGACAATACGCGGCCCGCATTCCTCGCCACAGCAATGTGGCTGGTCATTTGTACTCTAATTCGGTTGGTACATGACGACGTGCAGTTATGCACCCGCGAATCGGCATATTTCAGTAGAACCGAACGACAACGCCAGATCTAGTGAATGCTTCACAGCTGAAGGCAACAATTAAACCCTGCAATTATTCGCTCTTAACAGAAGCGCGGTAGGGATAAGTGAGGACTTTTAATCAATGAAAGTGATCGTACCTGTTAAACGAGTTGTAGATTACAACGTTAAAGTGCGCGTTAAGCCCGACAATTCTGGCGTTGATTTAAACAACGTTAAAATGTCAGTAAACCCCTTTTGTGAAATCGGTATTGAAGAAGCCGTGCGCATGAAAGAGGCTGGAACAGCAGAAGAGGTGATTGCGGTAGCAGTGGGCAGTGGTGCCTGCCAAGAGCAATTGCGTACCTGTTTAGCCCTGGGTGCGGATCGTGCGATTTTAGTTGAAACAGAACATGACGCGCAGCCACTTGGCATTGCTAAGGCATTGCAAGCAGTGCAAGAGCGCGAGCAAGCCAGTGTTGTTATTTTCGGTAAGCAAAGCATTGATGGCGACAACTGCCAAACGGGTCAAATGTTTGCCGCACTTACCGGAATGTCCCAAGCGACTTTCGCCTCAGAAATTAAACTTGACGGTGATAAGGCTCAGGTTATTCGCGAGGTAGACGGCGGATTACAGACCCTAGAAATTACTTTGCCGGCCATGGTCACCACTGATTTGCGTCTTAACGAGCCGCGATACGCTTCATTGCCCAACATCATGAAAGCTAAAAAGAAGCCGCTGGATGTGCTGACGCCAGAAGAACTGGGTGTTGATCTAACGCCAACCGTTGAAGTGCTCAGCGTTGAAGCGCCAGCGGAACGTCAGGCGGGTATCAAGGTTGAAAGCGTCGAGCAGTTGGTCGACAAACTAAAGAATGAAGCAAAGGTGATCGCATGAGTATTTTAGTAATTGCTGAACACGACAATACAGAAAACAAAAGCCAAACCCGTGTCGCATTAGCTGCGGCGCAAGCCATTGGTGGCGATATCGATGTACTGGTCGCTGGTAGTGGAGTCGAAGGGGTTGCCAGCCAAGTGGCAGCGATTCCAGGTGTAAATAAAGTACTCGTCGCTGATAACTCAGCTTATGAGAATCACTTGGCAGAAAACGTTGCCGGGTTGATTACGTCTATCGCTAGTGGTTACACACATATTTTGGCGCCGCATACCACCAGTGGTAAGAGTTACTTACCCCGAGTAGCTGCGACCCTCGGTGTAGCACAAATATCCGATATCATTAGCGTTGAAAGCCCAGACACCTTCAAGCGCCCTATTTATGCGGGTAATGCAATCGCCACAGTAAAAGCGAACGATGCAGTGAAAGTTGTGTCCGTGCGTGGAACCGCCTATGACCCGGTAGCCGCTGAAGGCGGCAGTGCGACGATTGAAGCTTTAGCTGAAGTGGTCGATGCGGGGGTTTCTGCGTTTATTTCTGAAGAAATTGCTCAGTCTGAACGTCCTGAATTAACCGCTGCTGGCGTGATCATTTCTGGCGGTCGTGGCATGCAAAGTGGCGATAACTTCAGTTTGCTTGAAGGCATAGCTGACAAGTTGGGCGCTGCGATCGGTGCCTCTCGCGCGGCCGTAGACGCTGGATTCGTACCTAACGACATGCAGGTAGGGCAGACAGGAAAGATCGTTGCACCTGAGCTTTATATTGCGGTAGGCATATCCGGTGCTATTCAGCACCTAGCGGGTATGAAAGACAGCAAGGTGATCGTCGCGATCAACAAAGACGAGGACGCACCGATCTTCCAAGTTGCTGACTACGGTTTGGTGGCGGACTTATTTACCGCTCTGCCTGAGTTAGAGGCGCTTATCTAAGCGTCTCTGCCGCCCACCGTCTCCCTAGCCTCTTGCTACAGGGTCGGTGGGCCGGGCAATCGCTTGGACGTGAACCACGTCACGGGCTGAGCGTGATTGTCCACCTCATCCACCACATCTAGGACCAATGCAAAAAGCGCCATGCGCACAAGCATGCCGTTATCGGTTTGGCGGAAGATCGCTAAATTTGGATTTTGATTCAGATCATCATCCAGTTCTTGAGCTTGTTCGCGCGAATCCCTAGGCAAAGGATGCATGATCACCGTATTAGGTGCGCAGTTTTGCGTATAGATAGTTTGGTTTAAACGAAACAATCCTTTGTATTTATCAGCGTCTGCTTGGCTGGGAAAACGTTCCTCCTGGGTGCGAGTGACGTAGATAATATCTACATCGCTTATCCCTTGGGCCATATCGGTAAAGGTTTTGACTTGGTGGCCGCCAGAAACCATTTTTTCTTCGATTTCCTCGGGGATGCTTAGCTCCGGTGGCGCGATCAAATGCAGCTTCACTTGCTCGTAAAGACACAATAACTTGCACAACGAGTGTACTGCGCGCCCATAGCGTAAGTCGCCGACCAAAGCGATGGTCATGCCGTCCAATGTCCTACCCTGGGCCGCCATTTCCGTGCGCATTGTATAAAGATCGAGTAACGCTTGACTGGGATGTTCGTTGGGGCCATCACCGCCATTTATGACAGGAACGCGACTGGCTTCTGCGAACTCAGCAACGCTGCCTGATTCCGGATGACGCATAACGATGATGTCGCTGTATCCGGAGAGTACTCGAGCCGTATCGTAAAGCGACTCTCCCTTGGTCAGGGATGAGGCTTTAACCTCGCTGGTTTCTCGAACTTCACCGCCCAATAGATTGAAAGCCGAACCAAAAGACACGCGGGTACGCGTGCTGGGCTCAAAAAACATGTTAGAAAGAATCGCACCTTGCAGCACTCGAGTAATGCGTTGGCGGTTTGCGTAAGGGCGCATTCGATCAGCGACAGCGAAAACGCGATCAGCGGCCTCGCGATCGAATTGGTCAACAGAGATGATATGGCTACCGACAAAATCCACGGTATAGGCTCCACTGTAAGATGGCCGATGATACTATGAATGTCGCAGATAGGTGTGCAACAACCGTAACAATTCGGCTGTACACTGGGCGTCAACCTAAGAAGCGTTTCGCCGGGAGCAAGCGAAACAGCGAGTTGATGGTAATTGATTTGATAACACAGGAATCGCTATGAGCGAGACAACGCCTATCACAGATAATACCGATGGATTAATTGGGGCAGGGGCTGTGCGTCCGATAAACGCTCAGAGCAGTGAACCCGCAGAGTCTCCTACTCAAGATAGAAGCTCCTTACCTTTTGCCTTTGCTCGGCGTTTTGGCGTGCTTTTAACCGGCAGCTTTACACCATCAGGTAGCCTGGAAGCAGTAAGCAAGGAAACCTTGCCGTTACATGTACATGCGGAAGTGCGTCGTTTTGCAAAGCAGTCGGTAAAAGCACGGCTGGTTACAGAGAGTGAGTTTGATGAGCTGCTGGCTAATGTGTACTCGCGAGACGCAAACCAGGCTCGGCAAATGGTCGAGGACATGGGTGACGAAATGAATCTGGCGAGCTTGGCTGATGCGCTGCCTACAACCGAAGATCTTCTAGACCAACAAGACGATGCCCCGATTGTGCGCCTAATAAATGCTTTGTTAGCAGAGGCAATACGCGAAAACGCTTCAGACGTGCATGTCGAAACGTTTGAGCAAGAATTAGTAGTGAGATTTCGCGTGGATGGAGTTTTGCGCGAAGCGGTTAGGCCCAAGCGCCAGCTTGCACCGCTGTTGGTGTCGAGAATCAAAGTTATGGCAAAACTCGATATTGCCGAAAAACGAGTTCCTCAGGATGGGCGCATCTCACTGCGTATCGGCGGGCGCGAAGTGGACGTGCGTGTCAGTACGATGCCTTCCAGCGCTGGGGAGCGAGTGGTTATGCGATTGCTCGACAAACAAGCAGGACGTCTGCAGTTGGGGCGCTTGGGTTTGGAACAACATACCCTCAAACAATTGCAGGGCATTGTGCACAAACCTCATGGCATTTTTCTTGTTACCGGGCCGACGGGTTCAGGGAAGACAACAACGCTATACGGTTCCCTAGCGGAACTGAAAAGCAATGTTGTAAATATACTGACCGTTGAAGATCCCATTGAATACAGTCTTCCAGGTATTGGTCAAACTCAGGTCAATAACAAAGCTGATATGACCTTCGCCCGTGGTCTTCGAGCGATACTCAGGCAAGATCCTGATGTGGTTATGGTGGGAGAGATCAGGGACCTAGAGACGGCTGAAATAGCGGTTCAGGCGAGTCTTACCGGACACTTGGTTTTGTCGACACTACACACTAACAGCGCGGTAGGTGCCGTCACTCGCCTTATGGATATGGGGGTTGAGCCATTCCTCTTAAGTTCCAGCTTAGTCGGGGTCTTGGCTCAACGCCTAGTTCGTACGCTGTGTCCGAATTGTAGAGAATCAAGGCCTGCTTCCGCCGCCGAATTGGAATTCTTGCAGGAGTCGAAGGCAGTGGTTTATGACGCCGCAGGGTGTGAGGCGTGTTCTCATACAGGGTATCGTGGTCGAACCGGAATTTACGAAATGCTCGAAGTAGACGACAACATTCGGCAGTTAATTCACGATCGGGCTAGCGAACAAGAACTTAGTCGTTATGCTCGAGAACGCTCACCGAGCATACGAGAGGATGGCAAAAACAAAGTTTTGTCAGGTATTACTACGGTTAACGAAGTGATGCGGGTAAGTTTAGGTGACTAGCGCCACCGGCATTCCCTTTCACACGAATAAATGGTTTTGAAGTGGCTGCATTTGAGTACACAGCTCTTAATCAAAAAGGCCGTCAACAGCGTGGCGTTTTAGAAGCTGACAGTGCACGCCATGCGCGGCAGCTGTTGAGAGAAAAAGATCTTCTGCCGACCAAAGTTGAAAGTTCTGCTACAGAACGATCAAGAGCAGGTGGGGCATTTAGTTTAGGTGCGAGCCTTTCATCGTTTGATCGTGTGCTGTTTATTCGACAGCTAGCTACCCTTGTTGGATCAAGCATGCCTATTGAAGAGGCTCTAAAAGCAGTAGCGGAACAGACTGAGAAGCAACGAGTCGCAACGCTGATTATGGCTGTTCGCAGTAAGGTTCTGGAGGGCTATACCCTGGCAGCCAGTTTGCGCGAGCATCCAAGAAGTTTTAATGCGCTATTTTGCTCGACCGTTGCAGCGGGCGAGCAATCGGGTTACCTGAGTAAAGTGCTGGAGAATTTAGCGGACTATATCGAGCGTCAGTATGAGGCCACGAGTAGTGTCAAAAGCGCCTTGTTCTATCCGGCAACCGTTCTAATGCTGGCCTTCTTTATTGTTGGCGCGCTCATGGTTTACGTCGTTCCGGATATGGTCAATGTTATTATTGACTCAGGGCAACAACTGCCTTGGTTCACTCTGGTATTGATTGATCTGAGCGACTTTTTGAGTGCATTTTGGTGGCTATTGTTGGCCGCTGTAGTGGCTTTAGTCGTTCTCTCACGATGGCTGCTGAGTAGACCAAAACCGAAGCTAATTTGGGATAGGTTTAAGTTCCGCATACCACTGGTTAGTCGAGTAACTCGCAATTCGAATGCGGCGAGTTATACCAATACGCTATCTATTTTGACACGCTCAGGCGTACCGTTAGTGGACGCCATGGCTATTGCCGGAGATGTGGTCAGTAACACCTGGTTGAAACAAGGATTGATGAAAGCCACGCAAACAGTAAGTGAAGGTGTTGCGCTAAAAACAAGTTTGGAAGAGATTGGGCAATTCCCGCCAATGGTTTTACATATGATTGCAGCGGGCGAGCAAAGCGGTGAACTTGACGAAATGTTGGGTAGAGTAGCTGTGTTTCAGCAGCGTGAGGTAGAGCGCGTATTAGGCACGGTACTAAAACTCATTGAACCTGCGATGCTGTTGGTTATGGGTGGTATTGTCTTATTCATTGTTATGGCAGTAATGCTGCCGATGTTAAGCATGAATCAAATGGTTTAGCTAATTTTTGCCCCGCAGCGGGTCACGGTTGGCTTAAGCCAAGTAATTGTAAGAAATCTTCCTTTGCAAAAGAGGTTAGTCATATGAGTCAAAAGCAACTTCGCCCAACAAGTGCATCGGGATTTACATTAATCGAAATTCTCGTTGTTATCGTGATTTTAGGCATTCTTGGTGCCGTGGTTGTACCCCAGTTGTTGTCACGTCCAGACACGGCGAGGGTGCAGGCGGCCCAAACTGACCTGCGCACGTTATCGGCGGCGTTGGATGTATATCGCTTAGATAACTTCAACTACCCATCCTCAGAACAGGGCCTAGAAGCGCTGGTACAAAAGCCGGCTGGTTTTCCTGAACCGAAAAACTGGAACCCCGATGGCTACATCAAAAAGCTGCCAACTGACCCTTGGGGTTCGCCTTACATCTATGAGCGTTTCGACGGTCAAATTAGTCTTTACAGCCTAGGAGCTGACGGGGCGGAAGGCGGCGACGGCATCGCCGCAGACATCAAACTTAGAGACCTCTAGAGCCTTCAGACCGCAAAATGCATCCGTAACGGCTCTAATTCGATATGCGCGATAAAGGATTTACGTTAATCGAGCTTCTCGTTGTCGTTGCTATCGTAGCAGTGCTCGCGGGACTAATCGGAACTTCGTTTATCGGCGGCGGACAAAACCAGGCTATGGAGGGCTTTGCATACCGAATGGCCCAGAGAATGGAGCTGGCACGAGATCGAGCCTTGCAGCGAAATCGCGAATGGGGTCTTTACATTGATGGCAGCGAGTATGGATTCGCGGAATTCAACGAGCTGAACCAGACATGGGAACCGTACAACCGGCGACCGTTCAACTCTGAAGCCTTTGCTATAAATGTACAAATGAGCGCCCAAGTTGAGGAATATCAGGGTCGCGCGGCCGCTGATGAAGACTCGCTACCAGAAGTCATTTTGTTTTCCAGCGGGGAGGTGACACCCTTTAAGCTGACCTTGAAGCACCTCACGCAGCCTAGTTTAGTTTGGGTTCTGGAAAGCGATGGTTTTACCCGCATTAAAGCGCGTCGCGAGGACCTTTAACTCAATGCGCGGCTTCACCTTAATAGAAATGTTGTTGGCAGTTGTCATCATTGGTGTGGTCGGAACGACTGTGGCTATGGCTACCGCCGGAGTTGCCAATCAGATGTATGCCTTAGAGCGCCGCACCATAGCAAATTGGGTAGCGTCAAATCAGTTGACACGACTCCATTTGGCGCAAGAGCAACAACTAGGCCAGCCTATTAGCAAAGGTCGTAAAACCTTGCGCTTCTATATGGGTAATCGGCAGTGGTTGGTTGAGCAGCAAATCAGTGAAACAGATACTCCATGGCTTAGCCGAGTAGAGATAGATGTTTATGAATTGCAAGATGGTGAAAGAGTAGGCCCCCTCGATCATATGACAGCTTTTCTTGGGCGGTATTGAGATGCCAGATATAAAGTCAGAGCACGGCTTCACGCTGGTAGAAATTCTTGTTGCACTGTTGGTTTTTTCGGTAGTTGCGATGATTAGTTCGCGCTTGCTCTCACAAAGTATCGATAATCAAACTAACTTGCAGGACAGAGGACAACGCCTAGCTGAAATTCACCGTGCAATGCGTGTTGTTCAAAGAGACATATTGCAACTGAGTCGACGCAAAGTTAGAAACGAACGAGGTGATACCTTACCCGCATTGACAATTGGTAATGAGGGATTCATTGAATTCACTCGTGTCGGTTGGCGTAACCCGTTAGGGCAACCGCGTTCGGAAGTCCAAAGAGTAGGGTACCGGTGGCAGGACGAGACCTTGTTGCGGGGATACTGGTTAACTCTGGATCGCGGCTATGACGACGAGCCTGCTTATCAAAAGTTGTTAGAGAACGTTCAAGATGTCGAATTCTTCGCAGTCGATCAGATGAATAACGAGCATGATTATTGGCCCCTTGACCTGGAAGGCGCTGATGCCTCACCGCAAAACGAAGAGCTGTATCTAACGGCGATAATCCTGCGGCTGGATATTGCCCCGTATGGCGTTATAGAGCGTATATGGCGAGTACCGAGTGTCTAAGCAAACGTCAACAGACAAAGACATGAAGCAAAGAGGAGTAGCTCTAATAAGCGTTTTGCTCGTGGTTGCAGTACTCGTTGCGTTATCGACGCGCTTGCTAAGTGACCATAGCCTTGTAGTCCATCATCACAGCGCCTCATTTGAGCAGAATCAAGCGTTGCAATACGCATATGGTGCAGAAACATTTGCCCGACAGGTTTTGTTTGAAGACCATACAGCCTCCGGTTCGGGTATCGATCACCTAGGAGAACCATGGGCACGTCAAGTGATGCCTTTCGAGCTGGATGATATCGGCTATATGGAAGCACAAATTTCAGATCTGAACGGATGCTTTAATCTCAATTCTCTGGCATCGACGGACGAGATAGTTCAGAAGCGCTCTTTGAAAAGACTTAAACGCATGCTGCGCGAACTACAAATGAATGAGTCTCTAGCCGATAACTTTCGAGACTGGGTGGACGGCGATGACCGGGTTAATGGTTTCGGCGCAGAAGACGCTACCTATTTGGGAAAGCTTCCCCCGCATAGGACAGCGAATACGACTATTTCGCACGTTTCTGAGCTTTTCCTTCTAGATGTCGCGGAACCAGAACAGGTGAAGACGCTGTTACCTCACATCTGTTTGCTTCCGTTCACAGACAACAATATCAACGTTAATACCGCCAATGCCTTGACCTTAGCGACATTGGATGACGGAATTGGTTTAGGGAGTGCAGAAGCTATTACCATGACGGATAGAGCATTTCAGAGCGTTGAGGAATTTGTCGCGGCACATCCTGAGTTTGCAGCGGTGGCTGAAGACTTGACGGTAAGAAGCGAACACTTTGCTCTGCATACCCAGGCGGTGGTAGGGGATGCATCTGTAACCCTATATTCGCATCTTTCACGTAATTTATCGGATGGACGGATCACTGTGTTACAACGCGATTTTGCTAGACTCTTTCGTTCTTCATTGAGCATCGAATCCTCTGCGGACACTCAGTAATGTCGACACTTCTTATTCGTATTCTAGAACGCAACAAAACTTCCAGCGGCGATGTCCGCGCTGCTCTCGAAAACGTTAATTATCCTTTGCAATGGGTTTTGATTCGTAATGATCAAAGCCTGGAGCAGGGAGAAGCGACGGCGAGCACTTTTAGCGAACAGTTGAAAGAATTGGTTGAGAAGGAGTCGAATTTAGATTCGATCGCTGCCGTCATACCGAGCGAGCAAGTGTTGATGCTTTCTTGTAGCGTACCTGGTCGCAACAGTGGGCAGATTCGTAAGGCGCTGCCGTATGCGCTGGAGGAGTATGTTGCTGCTGATATTGAAACCATGCATATCGCTGTAGGCCCGATAAAGAGCGGTCAACGCATTCATTGTGCATTGGTAGAGGATGAGCAAATCGGCATATGGAAGTCGTGGTTAGCTAATTTTCAAATTGATGCAGATGTTTTGGTCTCCGAAGCGCAATTAGCAAATTCAGATTCGAATGACTGCACGGTCATAATTGATGGGCATCAGGTCACGGTCGTGCAGCATAAATCCAGTGCGACACTTGAGCGAGAAGATCTAATTGCTGCGCTAGAGACGTTGCAAATACAGAACCTTTTGGTCGTTGGTTCTACGCTTACCGATCTCGAACGCAGTCAGATCGATGCTGAAGTAACGATAAATGAGCGATTAGATTCGACTGTATATCTTGCAGAGAGGCTTTCTGAGGGTGATTCGATAAACCTGTTTCAGGGCAAATACGCTGTAGAGAACACAAAGGGTGGTTTGCAAAAGCAACTTATCAAGTTGGCAAAGCTTTCAGCCTTGTGGCTCGCTATTTATCTTGCTGGACTGGGTGTTCAGGGTGGCTGGATTTCGTTTCAAGCAGATCAATTAGCCGAAGCGAACAGAGCAAGCTATGTAGACATGTTTCCTCAAGATTCAGTGCCCATCACGGCTGCGCAGTTAAGGCGTCGCTTTGAAAGCAAGCTGAAAGGGCGCTCAGATGAACCGCAAGTCGACACCCCACAGTTTGTCCAGTTATTGAGCGCAAGTGCAACGGCTATGGCCGCTAAAGGCAGCATTCAGTCGCTTAGCTACAACCAAAACAAACAAGAGATGACCATTGAAATCCTGCTAAGAAACTACGATCAGGTAGAGCAGATAGAGGCAGATTTAGCTAAACAGGGTTTGAAAAGTGAAATGGTTAGCGCTGGTGCTGTAGAGGGCGGAATTAGCGCAAGACTAAAAGCGAGCTATTAGCATGACAATTCTAGAGAAAACTTGGATCGGTGTTGCGCAAGGGCCAGTTGGCCAATGGTATGCCGTTAAATCAAGATCTGATCGAATCGTTATAAACCTCGTCGGGGCATTGATCGCTTTTTCAGTGATGTATCTGGGCGTATGGCAGCCCGTGCACAGTTACAGCAACGAACAGCGTGCGCGTTATGTCAACGAGCTAACCTTAACGGAATGGATTGCTTTGAATAGAAACCAATTGGGAATACTGCCTAACTCGTCGCAAGAGCAATCAGATACGTCATCCATTATTGCTCGAATAACCAATGCGGCTAATCAAAACAAACTTACGCTAGACCGGTTGCAACCTAAGTCGGACGGCAGTGTCAGTGTATCGTTGCAGGATCAAGGATTTGCCAAGGTTGTGCGATGGTTGGTGCAATTAGAAACTAGACAGGGCCTAGCTGTAGTTCGTTTGGGCATAGACAAAGGGGTTAAAGCTGGAGTGGTTAGCGGACAAGTCAGGATAGGTCGCCAGGCGGCCATTATTTGACATAATATAGATTATGCGAATAAATAGCAATGAAACCCGTTGGGAATAATAATGGATACTTCCAACTCACAAAGAAATGCCAAGTAGCCTTCCCCTTAGAATGGACGGATCAACGCTAGAGTTTTCTGATATGAGGCTGGACGGTCATAGGTGGAATCAAAACGAGTGCATAGGATCTACAAAACAATGGGCCTCAATCTGCCACAACGGAAGAAACGACTGTTGCCTGATCGCCCCCAGCAAACGCTGGATGCATCGCGTGCAATTAATAAGACCTGGTCAATCGATTTCATGAGTGACGCACTCTACATCGGGAAACGCTTCCGCACGCCAAATGTCATCGATGATGGCGTTCGAGAGGTGCTGAGTATCGTAATCGATACCTCTTTGCGTGGTGGTTGCGTGGTTAGAACACTAGAACAGATCGCCGCGTGGAGAGGCTTACCCAGCGCACCTCGCCTTGAAAACGGTCTTGAACTGATCTCTTAAGTGTTCGTCGACTGTGCGAGGAGAACAATGTGCAGCTTCGATACATCCAACCTGGCAAACCCAATCAGAACGCGTTCTTCGAGCGCTTCAATAAAACCTATCGCGTGGAGGAGCTGAATGCGTATCTGTTCCGCAGTCTCGATCAGGTCAGTGAGATCACGGATGGCTGGTTACGAATGTACAACGAAGAACGGCCGCATCGGAGTCTGGGGCGGATACCGCCCTCCCTTTTCCGGCGGCAACTAGAAAACGAGCAGAACTCTAGTTATGGATTGTCCGCTTGACGGGAGAGACTCGCTATATTCATTTTATTGGATCTAGATTCGTTTCAATAATTCATTAGTCTAGGTTTCGCTTAATCAATCGTCTGTAGCGCGAAGTAGAAAACTATCTCGCCTGATTTCATCAATTAAAAGAACACGGCGTGGTAAGGAGATGAACTCGGGCTCGCCCAGCCTGGTGTCGACAACTTCAAAACCACATCGCTCGAAAAGTTTTATCCATTCAGAATTCGATCGAAACCTAACTCCTACGCCAAATGTATTTGCTTTTAGGGACGGCAGAAACCCACTTACGAAAGCAGCTATCGAAGATAACAGCTTACTAGATGTTACTAAGTAGATTATTCTGCCGGATAGGTTTCCAACAAAGGATTCGTACACGTACTCGTTCACGAAAATATAATCAGTGTTACCCCGCCAAACTTTAAGCGCTCCCTCTTGAAGTTTTCTCGTTGCTTTTTCTGACGAACCCACTAAGTGATGTAAGACGAGGTTAATTGTTACAACCTTTTCGTCGCCGAAGAGCGGAGGATCAAGCGCTCCTGCCACCAAAGCTTCAATACGATTTCCACATGTATCGTTGAGTATTTTTATTGACTGCTCATCAATATCAAGAACTCTAACGTTAGCGCCTCGCTTCTCAGACAATAATTTTGCAAAGTGGCCTATACCACCACCAACATCAACTATCGCACTGTCGGCATCAAATTTTCTACCGTCGAGTAAACTCTCAAAATGAGATATTTGGTCCTCCTCAAATTCAGTGTTGAAAAAGGCTTCCACTTGGACTTCGCTTAACCTGCTCTGCTGATCTCGATTCATAGACCCCTCTTAACACTTTGAGCAACCAGTGTTGTTAACCCTTTTTGATAACTTCATCCAGTATTGCTAGCAATCGGTTCGCCATGTGCGTTCGACTGTACTGCTCTGCTGCCTTTAGCGAATTGTCTTTGAATAGACTTAACTCAGCCCTGTTCTCTTTCAATGCTATCAGGCACTGCGCGAGATCTTTTCCGTTTTCCGGCTCAAATATGCGCCCAATATTGTGCTTAAGTACTAGCTTTCTTGACTCGCCTTCTACCCCGTAAGCTACAGGCACTCCTGTTCCCATGCTTTCAAATAGTTTCGAGGGAATGACTGTTTTAAACAAGTCTTTCTTCGCCAGATGAATAATTGAAACATCAAATAGATTTAGGTGTTTTGGAACGAGACTCTTTGGTATTGAATCTAGAATTAGGATATTCCGCAATTTTTTAGTTTCTTTCAGCTTGATGAGCTCTTGCTTTTTAGCTCCATCGCCTATTACTACCAATGATATGTCATCTCCCGTTGGGTCTTCTCGCAACTCTACAGCGGCATCAACAAGGGTTTCCAGTGCATGCGCCAATCCGATAGTGCCAATGTAGCCCGCTACAAATTTTCCCTGTAAACCTAAATCAATGGAAAGATTTGTATCTTTCTCATTGTGTGGTTTGAAAAAGTTTAAATCCACGCCATTAGTTATTACCTTCACCTTAGTTGGTTCAATCGAGCGGGATATAAGATTTTTTCTAAACGAATCTGTTACACATATTATTACGTTTGCTTTTTTGTAAAGAAACAACTCAAGCCTCTCAAACATGTTCAGCAATTTTGAGCCTGACGAGCTGCTTATAACATCCAACGCCCGTATGGATTCAGGCCAAAGGTCCCTTACCTCGAAAACCCAAGGCACATTCTTGACTGTTGCCGCAAGATAGGCCGCTATTGACGTGAAAAACTGCGGTGATGTTCCAATTATCAGGTCGACTCTCTTGACAAAAAGGCTGGCGATAAAGCCAGCCACCATAAAGCTCATATAATCAAGAGTTCTTAGCAGTGTGCCTTCATTAGCCGATATAAAGGTCTTAACCCTAACAACGCGTATCCCCTCCACTTCCTCAATCGCCCATAGACTGTTC
>JAYQAJ010000009.1:21893-26805 GCA_038136775.1 Gammaproteobacteria bacterium | reverse complement strand
CTAGCAGATCCCTCAGAACTTGTACTCCGTTAAGGTGATATGACCTAATCAGCGTACTAACTCACCAAACCAACTAGGGCGGCAGTGATCAGGGAGACTAAAGTGCCACTGATGATTGATCTTGGTGCAATTTTTAGCACTTCGTCTCTGCGCTCAGGCACAAGTACGGCCAAGCCTCCCAACAATATGCCTAAACTTCCAAAGTTAGCAAAACCGCAAAGCGCGTAAACTAAAATTTGGCGGCTTGTCGAAGAAAAAAGGTCCGCTTGTTCCGCTAACTGAATGTAAGCAATCAATTCATTCAGCGCCAATTTGGTTCCCAGCAGCGTGCCTGCGTTAGCTGCCTCGGACCACGGCACACCGATCAACCATGCAATAGGCGCAAACAGCCAACCCAATGCTCGCTCCAGTGACATTGGCTCGGCAAAGACAGTCGCCACTGATAGCAATCCGTTAATTAACGCCACAAGACTGATCAGCACAAGCAACATAGCGCCAACATTTACCGCCAACATGAGTCCATCTCTTGTGCCCCTGGTCAGGGCGTCTATGCTAGAGACATATCCCATTTCAATCTGTCCGTCATCCACTGGATGCTCTCCTCGCTCCGGAATCATTAATCGTGCTACATAAATTGCACCAACTATATTTATAAGTGATGCGCTGATGATATGCCCTACTATTCCAGGTATGACGTCCTGAAGAACAGTGGCATAGAGAACCAACACCGATCCGGCCACGGTGGACATACCCAGGGTCATGACTGTGAAGAGTTCGCTTCGTGATAAATGCGCCAGGTATGCGCGAATCACCAGGGGCGTTTCGACCATGCCTAAAAACAAACTCGCAGCCCCAGAAGTGCCTACAGCGCCACGTACCCGCATAGTTTTTCTCAGCAGCCAACCAACACCGCGAACAACATTCGGCAAGATCCGCCAGTGCCAAAGCAGCGCCACAATAACGCTAAATACAATCACCTGTGGCAACACTCGGAATGCGAATAAATAGGGCGCATCGAATCCGGAATGATCATAGGGCAATGCTCCGCCACCTAAATGGCCGAACAGAAATACGGTGCCAGCAGTAGTCGCTGCTTCTATCGCTGCTACGAACTGATTAATGCCAACGAGCACGTCTGAGACGTAGGGAATTTTTAGAAGCACGACAGCCAAGGCGAGCTGCAACGTTAAACCTACAGCCACAAACCGCCATTCGACATCTTGCCTGCGCTCACTTAAAGAATACGCAAGCAGTAAAAATACCAACACGCCTAAGATGCCTTGCATGCTACTCCAGAACGAAAATCGTCAATACATGGTCGGATGCACGGTGCCAGTAGCCTATTCCCGAGTCCAGTAGCTTATTGGGTTCATGCTCGCCTGAGTAGGTAATTCGAAATTGCTGAAGCGATAGGTCCAAATCAATTTCAGCTTCATGGAAGCCGATAAATTTCCGCCCGTGAGGAAAAATTGCTTTATAACCCGCCTCTTTCGCCGAAAACATGATGTCCGCACAGAAGCTCGGAGCTTGGTTCAACCAAGCCTGTTCGCTTTGAGTAAACACCGAGGGCCATATTTTTTCAGTTACCCTGCTTGCGCTTTCCAGATCCACACCAATGCCCGCCGCTGTTTTACTCACCACGGCAACCGCGATATCACTGCTGTGACTGATACTACCAACACAGCCATCAGGCCAAATCGGCTCTCTAGCTGCACGACACACCGGGAATGGAGCAAGGGCTAAAGCGTCTTGCGCAGCACGAACGCAACGTCGACCGCTGGAAAAACTCAGCTTACGCATCGAACCCATAGCAGCATGTTCAGCCACTTCCTCGCCAATCAAGTGGTTCTCATAATTTGCGATATCAGTAAGAGCGATCGCTGTTTCCGGCAAAGACGGTGCGCCAGCGACTAGCGGTTTTAAGTTTGGCTGTATAGATAGCCACTGCATGACAACTTCCGTGCGGTCTACTTTAAGAGAATGCGTAAGACTAACTTAGAAAATGCTCAAACGCTGAGCTAGACTGCGCGCTCTCGGTTATCACTCAACAGGACGTTTCGTGGCCAATGTCATTCTTTTAAACGGATGTTCCAGCGCAGGTAAAACCACTCTGGCGTTGAAACTTCAGCAACTGCTGCCAGAGCCTTACCAGCATGTGGCTCTAGACCAGTTCAGAGACGGAATGCCCGGCCAAGTCAGAGGTTTTAACTCACCAACTGGCGATCCAGGTGCCCAAGGCCTGAATGTAGTGCCTGAACTTCGTGATGGAGACTGGGTAACCAAAATTGAATTTGGGGAGTACGGTGAAAAGGTTTTGGCGAGCATGCGCCGAACCATAGCTTCCTTGTGTCGCTCCGGATGCTCGGTAATCGTTGATGATCTTTTGTTTAAGAGATCTTATCTGGACGACTACATAGATGTCCTGGAGCCAACTAACACCTGGTTTATTGGCGTGCATTGTAACCTAGAGGTCGTGCATGCCCGGGAGGCAAAGCGCCCCGGTCGATTCCCCGGAACTGCCACGTCGCACTTCGAACAAGTGCATCAGCATGGTGTTGTATATGACTTAGAGGTAGATACCAGTCACAAACACCCGAAAGAAGTTGCCGAGCAAATTGTCGCGCGTCTAGCTACTCCGCCTGAAGCTTTTACTCGGGAACGGCAACAGCGAGGTCAATCCTAAACAGGTCAGCCACCTCAGTGCCATTTTTGCGTTCACGAGAAACGTAGGCAGTTGTTTCGGAATTGCCAGCAAATGCAATGCCTTCCCGCTGGCCTGCGAGCGGTAGCGGGATTCTTGCAGGTTCCTTTGCAACATCTCGCACATCATATAAATATGCATCTCGATAGGTAGTCACTAATAACTTATTCCCGCGCAAACTCATGCCTGTGGGCATGCCTTGGTAGGGCGCGGCCCTACCATAAAGTTTGTCATTCTCAGGAACGTTTCGCGGCAGTGGGTATAGATCCGACAGTTTTTGCGCAATCACCTGCCCGTCCGTTTTGTTTCTTAGCGGCACACTGAAGAGCTCGTTAGGAAACGTGCGCTTACTCAACAGCAGCACCCTTTGCCGATCTGCATCCACTGCTACGGCCTCACAATCTCTTGGCCCATCGGGATAGGAGAATTCAATGCGCCATTCCACCGGTATAGAAACTGCTTCCTGATCACTCAGCCTGGGTTCTTTGACTACCACTAAAGAAACCATATCGCGCCTAGCGAAGTTGTCACCAACATCAGCAATCAGCAAATAGCTCTCGCCTTCCAACACAAAAGAATCCATAGCTTCCCAATCCGTCGGCATGCCCATGGCGACTTGCCAACGCCCGAGGGATTCGCCCTTTGTGTTCATTGCAAATAAGTTAGGTCCATCACCACTGTCATTGATAGACCACAATAGATCTTGCTGATTGTTACTCGATGCGAGACCACTGGATTCGTTTAGAAGCGGATCCTGGATATCGCCAGACCAACGAACTTGCGACCATGCAATTGTCGAAGGTTCTAAAATGTGCTGATCAGTTGGGAGATCATTGCCCCCCTAAAACAACAGTAGACTACTTAAAAACTCAACAGTGCGCCAACCCTTGATTAATTTCAAAACACAAACAAACGACAGCGCTGCAGCGGCAGAGATCCTGAAACGACGATGCGTCATAGTCATAAAGAACCTTTAAGTGGGATTAGTAGTGTACTCGCTGAGAGCCATCAACATCATTAACATAGCAGCAGATTCAATTGGAGCCGGACATGCCAAACCAATTAATTGATGACCTCGTTTACATGATCAGTCGATCCACTAACTTGGTGTTCTTTACCGGGGCAGGGATCAGCACGGAATCTGGCATCCCTGACTTTCGCAGTCCTGGAACGGGCATTTGGAACAAAATGAAGCCAATCGAATTCTCTGACTTTGTCGCCTCCGAAGAAGCCCGCGCGGAATCGTGGCGACGCAAGTTTACTGGCGATAACAGCATGGCTGATGCTAAGCCAAATAAAGGCCATCTTGCGATTGTAGATCTAATAGCCGCCGGTAAATGCAAAGGCGTCATCACACAGAATGTCGATAACCTGCATCAGGCATCTGGCATCAATGACGAATTAGTAGTCGAGTTGCACGGCAATGCAAGTTACGCATCTTGCTTGGATTGTCAGCAGCGTTACGAACTATCGGAACTTAAGCTTCAATATGAACAGAGCAACACTATATCGCCTTGCCCGCTCTGTGGTGGCCTGATCAAAACCGCCACAATCTCTTTTGGACAATCGATGCCTGAAAGAGAAATGCACCGGGCAGCCGAAATGACCGCAGGCTGTGATCTGATGATCGTGCTCGGCTCCTCGCTTACCGTTTATCCTGCCGCTGCTTTCCCTGAGCATGTAGCCCAACGTGGCGCATCGCTGGCAATAATCAACCAGCAGTCTACGGGCTTAGACACAATGGCCGACCTTGTAATAAATGAGCCCATCGGCACGACACTAACAGCGGCACTTGCAAAGCTGTAAAAAAGCCCAGCTAAGCTAATGATCGCCAAAAGTCTTTCCAATCAAATCGTTTCTCAGCGCCTAAACAAAAGTGCAGCAGGCTACCTTACGTCGGGTTCACCAGAAAACGCCAAGGATGAACTGAGCTATATGAAGCTCATCCGGCTAATCAACGCCGGAGCATTACCTGCGGACATCGCCTTGCGTAGCGGCACTGATTTTGTAATCAGCGACTATGGGGTGTTGGGCTTTGCTATGAAGAGCGCCGCCACTCTCGCCCAAGCGGTGCAGTTGGCTGCCAAATATCATCAGACTGCGGGGCCGCAGTTGTCTGTAAGCTTTCGCAGTGAAGCTCCTAACTTTCTAATCGTGCTGAGCAATCAACTCTGCCTGCCTGAAGACGCTTTCAGATTAGCTGCGGAAGAA
>JAYQAJ010000009.1:0-21883 GCA_038136775.1 Gammaproteobacteria bacterium | reverse complement strand
CTACATTTCCTCCAGTGCTACTGGAACTAACCGGACGCTCTATTGATCCAGCATACATCGACGTCTCTTTTGCCGACGCCGGTTATAGCCCTAGTTATGTCGAAATTTTTGGTTGCGAACCTCGCTACAATCAACAAGAGACTTTGGTGTGTTTGCCCTTGGAGGCTCTGCAGTGGCCATTGTTGGCAGCAGACTCAAGCAACTTATTGATGCTCGAGCAACGTTGCCAAGAATTGTTAGCGCTAATTAGCGAAACAGACTCTTTCACAAGCAAGGTCACCGCGATCTTGTTGCAGCAACTTGCAGTAACTCACACTACCAAGGCCGCTGCGGCAGCCTTGCAGCTCAGTGAACGTACCCTGCGCCGACGGCTGGCCGAGGAAAAAGTATGCTTTCAGGAGTTACTGACTGATGTGCGACAGCGTCTATCGAAAGATTATCTGAGCAGCACCGGTCTTTCCGCCCAAGAAATTGCCGAACTGTTAGGTTTCACCGAGGCTTCAAATTTCCGTCGTGCGTTTAAGTCATGGAGTGGACTAACCCCAGATGAATTCAGAGCCGCACCGGATGAGAAGTACCCTAAGCGTTCAGAATGTTAACCCCCTCCGCACCTAACAAGAGTTTTATCACCAAGCTGTTGCCCGATTGGCGCCCAGATGAAATCAGCAACTTTGAATTTATGTCGGGCGGCTTTAGTAATCAGAATTTTTCTTTTGATCGGTCTCATGGCGGCAACACCGAAAAATATGTACTGCGTGTGCCCACGACCACCCAGCCGTATGTGGATCGAACAGTTGAGGAGCGCCTCTACCAGCAGATGCCAACTAACGTTGGCGCTGATCTTGTGGTGTTCGATAAGGTCTCTGGCCAAATGATTACACGCTGGATCGAAGGCCCGATTCTTGCGGAAGCATTCTCAGAATCTTTCCTAGAATCTGATTTAGTCACTTATGTGCAGACGCTCCATGACTTAATACCCAAAACAACCCGAACATACGATGTTGCGCAGCAGGCAGAGCTGCTATCTGGTAGCAGTAATTTTTCTTATTTAGAGCCACTCGATCCAAGCCTACTTAGGCCTTGTCATAATGACCTGAACCCCTGGAATGTGATCGTAAGTGAAGGCAACTGGAAGACTCTTGACTGGGAGTTTGTCGGCTTAAACGATCCGCTATTCGATTTAGTCGCCTTACATCAGGGGCTGGAACTTGAGCAAGATAATGTTTTTGCGCTTGCCGAACAGTTTCTTGGCCGCTGTGAAGAAGATCGGGTGTTAAGCAACCTCAAACGTTTCTGGTCTAGAGAACTGGCTTGGGCTGAGTATCAACTGAGTGCAGGTAACAAGCGTCCTGAAATCTATCAACAGCGGAAAACCGCGCGGGCTAAGTTAAAGGCTCTTTAACTACAGGCAAATTTGAGTGGCTGTTGAGGTACAGCACCGCGGCATCAAATCGTTCGCGCCCTATTCCACCGATTTCCATGAAAGGCAACTTTCGAGTCGTTAAGTCCCTGTGGTACAGAGCAAACAACCGCTCCCGATCTGTTGGATTTTCCCTCAGCGCGTCGAACTCCCAGGGTAAATCCGGCTTACACAACAAATAGAGTCGATCTTCTTCCACACACTGACGTGCGTAGTGGCGTTGTAGAGCGTCTGGAAGTGGTCCAAACTTTTCTTGCCACCAAATACAAAGGGTCTGCAGATCGGTATCGAGTATCAACGGTTCATGATTGTGAGCGGTTTCCAGTTCAACTTGCTCGCGGAAGATAGCCAACAGGTCGGATGGTTGATAGACATAGCCAGCCTTTAGATAGAGTCTGGCTGGTTCTTGCAGGTAGGCAACGCCGTAGTGTTCGGCAAGTTCAGCAGCCAAGCTACTTTTACCGCAACACTCAGGGCCGGTCACGACAATTTTCATGGCACCTGCTGTATCAAATGTCTGCGCCACGCAAAATATCCAGCGACGGCCATACCAAGATAGACCCCGTATAACCCTGCATACAGGAACAGTCCAGAATCTGTTGTATAGCCCTTGACGATGTACAAGATCACTTGAGCAACATCTACAACAAACCAAATAAGCCAACATTCAAGATACTTTTTCGCTGTCATCCACATCGCAACAAAGCTAGCCACCGTGGTGAAGCTATCTGCATAGCTTAGGTCAGCATCAGTAAAGCGATCGAAACCCCAACCCAAGACCAAGGTGCCCACGAGGGTGATCCAACCCATTCGCCAAAACAGCTCAGATGAGACCCGCGCAACCATAAGACGATCAGAACGCCTCCGCTCCAAGCCACCGCGCATCCAGTAATACCAACCATACGCGTTCATCACTACGTAGTAGATGTTGAGCAAAGCGTCCGCATAAAGATTCGCTCGAGTGACAACCACCGTGGTGATCAGCGCGTAGATCAGTCCAATCGGGAAATTCAGAACGTTCTCTCGAATCAACAGGAGTACACACAGCAAACCGCTCGTAACTCCTAATATCTCGAACCAATTTTCAATAAGAAACAGCACTGCCGACCTTGCTAAACACCCTAAGCAGGCAAGGTTGAGGGGTTATACCTTTGGTTGCAACAGCGCTTGGGAACCTGCACCCGACGCTGTTTCAGGCCGGTGAATTACATAGTCAGCGGAATACGGCACTAATCGCAGCCAAGGCTCATCGCCCCCAAGGTTCAGTTGTAGAAGAGATTGTTGATTGTCTTCGTTTAATGCTTGGAACAGCTTTCGCCGATGCTTGGGAGCAACGGCACTGACCTCAGATTCCATTCTTGACACCGACCGAGTTGAAAGTGCCCTTACTCTATTCGCCAGCGTCGCAGAAAGACTTTGTAAAAACCGCAGGATTCAAAAGGAATTATGAAGGCCGAGGAGGTTTCCAACGCCCGCTACAATCAACACACTAAATACGGCTAGAATGAAGCCCCCTAACTCTGAGCGACTGCATTGGCCAAACGTATAGCTATTGTGGAAGACGATCCGGATCAGCGTGCAAACTACGCGGACGCGATTTCAAAAAAAGGTTATTCAGTAATCGCTTATGGCAGCAGAACAGAAGCGCTTGCGGGCTTTGAGGCGTCGTTTCCTGACCTGGTGATCCTAGACATTATCCTTGGTGAAGAAGTCGATGCCGGATTTCAACTTTGTCGCGAATTGCTGACTCGTTCGCCCAATCTACCGGTTATTTTTCTTACCGAACGAATTGACGAAATCGACAAAATTTCCGGCCTACGCCTTGGCGCTTGGGACTATTTACCTAAGCCCATATCTCTGGACTATCTGGCAGAGCGTATTTCGTCGTTACTGAGAATCAACGAAGCACGTGAGGAACCGGGCCGCCAAGCGCAATCCAACGTTAAGAACATCGGCGACCTTGCAATCGATCAAGACGCCTTATTGGTGTCGTGGAAAGGACAGCGCATCGATCTTTCGGGTACCGAGGTACGTATGCTAGCCAAGCTGGTTCGAGTGCCAGGCAATGCCGTGAGTTACGAAACATTGATGAATGCCACCATGCAGAGCTTAGTGACAAACAACACGATCAATACGCACATGCGCAACATTCGCAAAAAATTTGAAAAACTCGACGCTGAGTTTTCTTCCATCAAGAGTGAATACGGCTTTGGTTATCGTTGGTCTCAATAATCTCCGGAACCCTTGGCAAACCCAGTGTTAGCTAAATTACGACAGCGTTTCCGCGGCCCCAGGCTTGGAACAAAGCTCGCTCTAATGGGCTTCGCCCTTCTTATCGTCCCGTGGTTTAGCTACCGTCAGTTGGTAGAAATGGAGCGCCTTCTTGTACAAGGGCAATCCCAAGCGCAACTTCTTACGGCAGAGGGCATTTCCACCCTCTTCAACGGTCGAGATGATCTTTTTAATGATCTACCACTAAATCTAGACGACTTCGAACCCCTCTATGCACAGCCACTAACAAACAATATCCGCCTCGATGCCAAACTCGATGACTGGGGACCATCGGGCCAGCTGCAGTATTTGCAATTCGGATCACCAGATGGATCCCAAGACGCAGACTTTTCTTTGTTGCTTGGGGAGCGCGCGGACTATCTTTACGTTTACATGCGCGTCCAGGATCAATCACTTATTTTTCGAGATCCGGAATATCTGCGTCTGGATAACGCGGATCATATTCAATTGAATTTTATTCGCGCTGACGGCGAAGATGGCCGCGTAAGCCTGATCATCCAAGATTCTATGCAGATGACCGGTTTCGCGATGGACGAGCAATGGCGCTATGCCGCCTCGGGTGTTGCAGACAACCGCATTCAAGGCGCCCTGCGAACGGACAGCGCAACCAACGAGATCTACGTGGAATTTCGCTTTCCCCTTGCTTTGCTGGGGTCGAGGCGCTACTTCGGAATAACCTACGTCGACGTTGATGACTCTGTGAGTCGAGAGACCGCACGCATTACACGCACGCTACCAAGTGCCGGTAAAGAGAGTTTTGACTTGGTTGTGTTGGGCACTCCAGAGGTCCGTAACATCGTTCAAGGTTTGGGTTATTCCGGCGCGAGAATTTTAGTGATCGACAATCAGTCCAGAGTGCGCGCTGAGGCTGGCACCATTCAAGCAAAGCCGCCGCAAACTTCCGAACAGCAGCCATGGCTGGACTTCTCAGCATTATTCAACAAATTGCGACCCTGGCTGCACCAACTTGTTATCGGCGAAGAACTGGCGCCTGCGGATGCTGGTGTTGCGCCAGAGGAGAACTCGGCGGCAGATAAAGTGATTCGGGCTAGTCTAGAAGGCGAACCTATCGCGCTACGTAATCGTATCTCCAGCAGGCAAGAGATGATTTTAGCGGCTCATCCGATTGTTTCTTCTGATGCTGTTATTGGCACTGTTGTGGTTGAACAGGATATTGACGACATACTGAGCTTCCAGCGCTCGTCTTTAGAACAGGTACTACTGCTGTCAGTGTTCAGCTTGGTGGCGGTTTTTGTCGCACTGTTAGCCTTTGCCGGTCGACTCGCCTGGCGTATTCGCAGTCTTCGACAAGAGGCTTCAGCGGCCATCGATTCTTATGGCCGCCTGCGTCAGGCTGAGCTGCACAGCCAAATAAACGCTGGCGATGAAATAGGCGACCTGTCCAGAAGCGTCTCTAACATGTTGGAAAAACTGCATCAGCACAATACGTTTTTGGAGAGCATGCCTAGGACATTGCGGCATGAAATCAATAATCCGCTCAACACCTTAAGCACCTCTCTGCAGAATCTGGCGGAGGAATATCCTGAGGTCGATGACAGCAAGTATCTTGCCAGTGCGAAACGCGGAGTACATACCATAGGGTCGATCGTGCAAAACCTGGCGGACGCGGCCAACCTAGAGGAAGCCTTGGAAGCCGAAGAGCTAGAAGCCGTGGACTTAGATGAACTGCTGCAAAGCTATGTATCTAACAGCGCCCAGTCTCATAAGGGCGTACAGGTTGTGTATCAAGGCTCTGGCAGCCCTGCCATAGCCATGGTTGCGGATTATCGTATCGAGCAGATGCTAGACAAGTTAGTCGATAACGCCATCGACTTTCATCGTAAGGGTACCGCCGTGCGATTGCAGCTCGATCACTTCCCAGGAACATTGCAAATTTCAGTCTCTAACCGAGGTCCGATCATGTCCGAGACAGTGCTCAAATCTGTCTTCGATTCTATGGTCAGCCACCGAGGCCCACAAAATAGGCTGCACTTTGGCTTGGGGCTGTACGTCGTTCGCGTCATCGCCGAACACCACGGTGGCATTGCTAAGGCGGTTAATCTTGCGGATGGCTCCGGCGTCGCCATGATAGTGCAACTGCCATCAGCCGAAACAGCTGCGCCGGTTAGGGCAATACGCCCCTAGGTATTACCAAGACGATAATCGCCTTCCAAACCCGAACCATTACGCAACACAACTTGTTCCTTTTGAAGCAGGTTCTCCATAGCGGCAAGAACGCTGCGAGCGGCCGCTGGATACATAAACTCTGGGGTATCTCGGTACATCATGGGAACCATATCGCGAATGTTAAATACGCCCTGTGCGATGCACTCTAGAATCTGTGATTCACGTTCTTCTCGATGCTGAATAAACGCTTGTACGTGGGCTTTGGGTTCATCGATGCACGGCCCATGGGTCGGCCAATACACAACATCATCTCTTTCCAACAACAACTGTAGGCTTTTCATATAATCAGCCATGTCACCATCGGGAGGCGAAATAATACTCGTCGACCAGCCCATAACATGGTCACCGGTGAACAAGGCTTTTTCTTCACGTAGCGCGAAGCACATATGATTAGAGGTATGTCCGGGCGTGTATACGCACTCTACTGACCAATTTCCGCCCTCAATGATGTCACCGTGGCGTATGACCTGATCTGGCGCGAATTCCATATCACCGCCTTCTTCTACCGAGATGCCCTGCTCCTGTTTGCCAGCCCCATGAGGACCATATCCAAAAGTGGGTGCACCGGTAGCCGCCTGTAACTTTTTACAGCCCGGGGAATGGTCCATATGCGTATGGGTAACCAAAATATGGGACACCGTTTCCCCCTGTAGGGAAGCTAGAATAGCGTCAATATGCTCTTGATCATCCGGACCCGGATCAATGACCGCTACCTGTCCACTCCCAAGAATGTAAGTACCGGTACCGTGAAATGTAAATGGCCCCGGGTTGTTTGCAATGACCCGGCGGATACCTGGTGACAGCACTTCAGCCTTACCGTATTCAAATTCCAACTGACGTCGATAAGGGATCTCTACAGCCATATTTTTGCCTCTAAATGCTGCCTAAGGAGCGTGACCGCCGATGAATATAGGATTCAGATTTACGAATTGCAAATTCAGCTAACTGCGTCGCCATTGTTCTTGCAGCGTTAGCCATTCTGAGTTCTCCGGCTCAATCGACAATGCCAACGCAAGGTATTGATCTGCATCTGCAAGTAGGCCAAAACTGTGCGCTTCTACGGCGGTGGCAGCCAGGCGGCGCGCACATTGGCCCAGCAACTCTAATGCCTGTTCGTTGCGCGGATCCAACTGTCGCACACGACGCAACATCGTTACTGCGTTACGTTCAACAGGTTCAGTCAACAAGCCTTTCGCCAATAATTCACGCCCCTCCCTTAGAAGTTCTTTGACGGTATCCAAACGCTCGGTTTCTGCAGCCAAATCACTACGCAGCTTGTCGACAACGGCATCACGAATACCACCGAGTGATGCATTGCTCACCAAAAGTTCCACCTCACTAAACTTACCCTCGCGGAGTAGACGACTCCCTTCGGTTTGTACCCATAGCGCCAGATCATTCATCCCACGCATTGCCTGAGCGTTGTCAGGGTCGGTGGCAAGCACTTGCTGAAAGCGCTCCACTGAACTGTCGCCCTTGGGTTCAAGTATTTGCCCGAGTTCGCGTAAGCGTTCTCCTTGCCGGAGCAGTTCGTCAATCGCAGCTTGCGCCGTTGTAGCCTCTGAAATTAAACGTCGTGCGTCATCTAAGCTGCGCAACGAATTGTCGGCTGCGGTCGCCCGCTCCAAAAATCGAATCGCTTGAGGCACATCACCCTCGAGGGCCGTTTGCTTCGCTAACTCCACATAGTGCGCAGCTATTTTCTCTAAACCTGCTAATGCGTCTGGGTGTCTTGGAGCCAGCCGCAAAATCTCTTGGTAGGACTGGATAGCAGCGGCAGCACTGGGCAAATCGTTCAATCCATTACTGGCCAATAAGACGTCCGTGCTCTTTAAGAGTCGTTCCGCTCGATATCGATTCTGCAGTTGCAGGGACAGCAAATTGATCTCGGGGTCGCTGGGCAACAAGGAGATGGCCTCGTCCAGACGCGTGGCAGCTAGCTCAATGTTGTCAGTCATCAGCGCGCTAGAGATGCATTGCTTCCATTCAGACAATAACGTCCCCAAAGCCTCTTGAGCAGGACTGTGTTTGGGGTCTAACGCCAATACTCTTTGATACGCTGCGGCGATAGCCGCAAGGCCTTGATTTGGATCCTCGCGCAACGACCGCGCTTCAGCCCAGGCAGCAACCAATTCTGGATCTTCGGCCAAGCCCAGCGAAGCCGCAATCTCATCAACAGATATAAAACGGGCGGGCTGTATAAGATAGAAAGCACCGAACAAGAGTCCACCACTCAAAATGAAAATGGCCGCTATCGCAGTTCTGCGCTGGCGCCTTTTTCTTTTCAACGTGCGCTTGCTCGGGCGGCCTTCAGAATCTGTAACCAGTAAATTACCGCCTAATGCGCGAATCTCTTGAGCGTTTACATCGTCACTACGAAGCGTTGCTTTTTCCCCAAAGGATATTTGCCTAATCGTCTCGAATTGCTCATCTAACGGCGCAACCACCGACAATCTCTGCTCTGCATCCGCCGATAACAGTATCTCCAACAGCGGGCGAAGCTCTGCAAACTGCTGCGGCAAAGCTGGTAGAGGGCGTTGTGTAATTTGCTCCAGAAGTTCATCAACAGAGGCCCCTCGAAACGGCCGTTCACCAACAAGCGCCTGATAAAGCACAACCCCCAGGGCAAACAAATCGTTGGCGGGTGTCACCTGTTGCTTTTGCAATACCTCGGGACTCGCTATCCCAGCTTGAAAATTGACTTCACATAAAGCCGCGGCATTGGGATGAGGCTGCTCTAAAGGCGACGACCAGCGATAGTCGACAAGCGCGGCACTGCCATCGGATCGCACTAGGATGTTGTCTGCAGAAACGAAATTGTGCGCAAACTCCTGTTGATGCAAATGCTGTAAGGCCCCAGCAATGCTTTTAATAATTTTCAGAAGTCGTCCTAAGCTCACGCCTGACAGCAATACGTCAACTAGGCTACCTTGGCTTACGTATTCTGTAGCCACATAAAACCATTCCTGCTGCGTGCCATAGTCAACAAGATCAACTATCGCGTGATGCTGACAGGCACTTAGCACTTCCACTTCGCGCCGCAGCTGTGCGGTGCCTAGCGGTGAGCATGTTGCTCGAACAAAGCATCGCTTATTTAGCGCTTGCTGATAGACCAGCAGCACCAATTCATCGTCAGACTGTTTAAGCGTCCGGGTGACCGTGTACCCCGCCAGCTGAAACGAGCTAGCCATCTATGATCGCCTCAGCATCGCCACGTGAAGTGCGAGGAATGTTGATCAACTCGCCAGCAACCATCTGCCCCAGCACAAATCGGCCGCCAATCACCACAATGTCTCCATCCAGACTGACTGCTACTCCGCGGCCATGGGCCAAACCATTGATGCAGGAATCCGCCGAAAACATCCAAGCGCGCCCCATATATTGAAAGTCGCAGAGTTCGTTGGCCCTTATGCTCCAGGCCTGCAGGATTTCGCCATCCCGCCAGTGCTGCAGTTCCAAGAGATCATTTGGTTGCTCTTTGACACCGTAACCATGTTGCTTGTTTGCTTGGAACTGGCCTCGATAAACGGTGCCATCGCGCCAGAAAAAAATACCATCACCCTCACGCTGTCCATCAACGAATGATCCCGTGTAGCGATTACCGTTTGGCCAACTGAAGTTACCAATGCCATTTTTCTTACCCAAGGCGAAGTTACCCAGATATTCGCGGCCATCAGCGTAGGTATAAAAACCTCGGCCATGCATTAGGCCATTTTGAAACCCACCCTCATAGGATTGGCCTGTATGCCAAGACATGTACCCGTCGCCGGTACGTTGATTATTGCTAAATGCACCGCGATAACGGTCTTTGTTAGCCCATGTGAATGTACCAACGCCTTGCATCGTGTTGTTCACGAACTCGCCTTCGTACAAATCGCCATTTGGCCATTGCAACTGGCCATCCCCCTGGCGTATGCCGGTCTTAAACTCGCCTCTGTAGACCCGTCCATCTACCCAGCGATAAACACCCAGGCCTTCGGGTCGATCATTTGCGAATTCACCCTCATAGCGGTCACCTCCGGCCCAGATATACGTACCAGAACCGTTCAACGCGCCATCAACAACCTCACCAACATAGCGATCACCATTGGCAAGCGTGACCTCGGTGCTATGGACGGGATAAGACCAAATAAAAAACAACAGAAAAATGTATCGTTTATGAATTCCCATGTTGCCCTAGCGGATGCGTGTGATTTATGTTGTCGGCGAGTTAAGTGACAAAATAGCCTACTTGGAAGCAATTTTCTTTATATCAATCTGTCTTTGCTTGGGCCTGAGCAGCGGCTTTTTAGGCGGCTTACTAGGCATAGGCGGCGGCATCGTAATCGTCCCGGTTTTGGCAATCTACTTTTCCGAAAGTGGGCGTCATGCCCCGGATGTCGTGCTATTGATCGCTGTGGCTACTTCTTTGGCATGCATTGTCTTCACCTCAGCTTCCGCAGCCTTCACCCAGGCAAGAGCCGGGCGTGTCAACTTCATCGCAGTCAAACGTCTGTTACCCAGTCTGGTATTGGGTAGCTTCATCGCCGGCTACATAGCTCCGATGATTGCGGTCAATTTGCTGAAGATATTTTTTGCCCTGTTTTTACTGCTTGTTGCCAGCATTATGTTTCTGCAGTGGCAGCCTTCGCCGAATAGGCAACTACCAGGAGCGTTCGCCGCCAGTGCACTTGGCAGCATTGCCGGTTTTGTATCAGCCTTAGTTGGTATCGCCGGCGGCAATATCCTGGTTCCAACGCTGACTTATTTTAATGTTCCCGCCCACAACGCAACCGCTACAGCAAGCTTGCTTGGTTTACCCCTCGCTGCCGTTGGCGCCGTATCTTATGCAATGTCAGCAACAGCATTAAAGACGAATGCCCCGATGTTGGGTTGGATTGATACCGAAGCTGCACTGCCAATTATTTTAGGAGCAGTCATTGCGGCGCCACTGGGTGTGCGTTTCGCCCAACGCGTTCCAGCGACAACGCTGAAGAAAATTTTTGCCGGCATGCTCTGCCTAGCCAGTCTGAGGATGTTCGCAAGTGTCGGTACTTAGCTTTTTAAGTTAAGCCTCTAATCTGGATGGCTTCTGTTGGTTGGTTCGCTAACACGTCTGAAATAACCACCAATTTCGATGATTCACTTAACCCCTCGCGATCACGCAACAAGTCGAAGGCCCGCTGCAGAGTTTTCTCTGGGTCATTACTAAACGCCATCCGGTGCGCATAGACTGCCCTGTTCAAGGCCAGCCGTCGTCGTGTTTGACTGTTGTTGGTGAAGGCATATACCGGAACCGTCTGCGGCTTGGCGTTGGTTACTAGATCGGCAGTCAAGCCGCGCCTTGTAATAACTACAATACCTTTCGCGTTAAGCGCCTCTGCCAACGCCACCGCATGCACTGCCACATGCTGTTTATCAACATTCACGGTTAGCGCTTTTTCATAGCCCAAACCAGAAAATTTCTCTGCGTTTTTAGCTATTTTGTCTAATTGTTCCACACAGCGAATCGGGTAGTTTCCTACGCTGGTTTCACCAGACAGCATCACCGCATCAGTCCCTTCATAAATGGCGTTGGCCACGTCAGTCACTTCTGCACGCGTAGGTATCGGATTGTCGATCATAGATTCAAGCAAATGGGTCGCAACGATACAACGCACCCCTGCTTTGGCGCTGGCATGTACCAGCCGCCGCTGAATGTTTGGCAAATTGGTAATATCGGTTTCGATCCCCAAGTCGCCTCGTGCCACCATGATGCCATCTGACAATGATGCAATGTCATGGATGTTCTTCACGCCTTCTTGGTCTTCGATCTTTGCGATAACTTTGACTGACTGTTGCTTCTTGCCAAGTACAGTTCGGAGTTGGGTTATGTCATCAGGACTGCGCACAAAAGACAACGCGATGAAATCCACGTCGTTATCAATACCAAACTTTATGTCCTGCTCGTCCTTGGCAGTTATCGCCGGTAAATTGACTCGAACACCAGGTAAATTAACGTGTTTGCGGCTGCCCAAGGTGCCGCCATCAATCACCTCGCAAGTCAGCTGATGCTGTTTCTTTTGCAGTACTTTGAAATTCATCAAGCCGTTGTCGACGGTGATAACTCCGCCCACATCCACCGCATCAACGATGTCGTCATAATTTATCTGTATCGACTTTTGCTCAACCAACTCCGAATCACGCACGCTTAGTGTGACTACGTCGCCGGTCTTTAACTCCATCGGATTGGCTAAAACGCCGGTGCGTATCTCTGGACCTTGGGTGTCCAGCAAAATCGGGATGGGATAAGGGATTTGCCGATTCAGCGTCTTAACCCAATTAATAATTTTCTTTGAGGTGGCATGATCGGCGTGAGACATGTTCAGCCTCACCACATTCATACCGGCTTCGTAGAGCTGCTTAAGCGCTTCAAAGCTGGTGGTTGCGGGGCCAATGGTGCAGATAATTTTGGTGCGACGGATCATCGCGCAAGCTTACTTGGCAGCCCTTGCTATGTCATGTTCCAAAAGGCTTTGAGCGCGTCTTTTAGCTGTTTCAGGCGGATATTTTTGCTCTGCCAATGGGCAGGGAGAAAACTTTGGATCTGAGTTTGCTGAAAACGGTCATCCACTAAACAAATGACACCCCGATCATGCTCCGAACGCAACAAGCGCCCGGCCATTTGCACGACCTTGGCCAATGCCGGTTGGTTGTAGGCCACCATCTGCCCCCAACCATCGCCATCCGTTCGATCAAAGTGCTGTGCAGTTAGGTCACGTTCTAGCGATGGCGGCGGCAAGCCAAGCCCAACAACAACAATCCCAGACAAAGGAGCGTCCACGAATTCTATCGACTCACTAAAACTTCCACCCATTACAACACCCATAACTGTTGAGGTTTCCTGCTCGAACTTCTGGCGTTGTCGTTGCAGCGCCGCTGAGTCTGCACCGCTTTCTTGTGAGGCATAGCTGTAACTTAAAGGCTGATGCTGCTGTGAGAATGCTCTTAGGTAGGCGTAAGAGGAGAATCCAATGAGGTAGCGACCTGGTGCTGTTTGAAGCATTTCATCCAATAACTGACTCAGCTTAGCCAGACTTTGAGGCCTTTGCCGGTAGTAAGTTGGGATGTCATCAACAATCAGCACTGCTGTTTGCTGAGGCGTAAATGGTGATTCAGCACGCTCAAAGGATTGGTCTGTTCGGCCATGCAGTCGTTGATACAACTCCAGCGGGGAAACCGTTCCAGAGAAGCGAATACTCGCAGCATGAGCTTGTAGGGTTGCATTGATGTGATCACCCGCATCAAGGCAATGCCGCGTCACACTTATATTGTTGTGACTGACATCGACAAGTATTTGATACCGCTCTGGTTGGTACCATTCCAAGCTCTTGACCCAACGATAGCATGCAAAGTAAAGTGCCTTGGTATCGTCATCACAGCGATCAAATAACTCTAACTCGTCAATACACTGCAGTAACTGTTCGGCACTCCGCTCTAGTGTCTTTGTGCTCTGCACCACTGCGGGCGTAGATACTTTGGTTTGCACAAGCAGCGAGTTTGCAGCCGCGTAGAGCTTGTTTAGCGCTTGATTGAATTCCGCCCCAAGTTCACCGTCAGGTTGTCGGTTGAGATCTAAAATCAGTTCGGAACCGAGCATTTCCACAACTCGAGTGCTGAGTTGGTGGGCCTCATCGACAAGTAATAGGCTTTGTGATGTGTCGGCGAAACGTTGCAATTTAACAAACGGGTCGAAAACATAATTGTAGTCGCCGATGATCACGTCAGCCCATAGAGCTGCGTCCAAACTTAGCTCGAAGGGGCAAACATTAAATTCGGCCGCGATCAGCTCTATGCTGCCTCGATCGGCGAAACCCAGAGTCAGCAACTTGTTAACCGCGAAAGGTGCCCGAGCATGGTAATTTTTACAGCGGTTACATTCATGCGGGTCGCAGGCTGCATCGCTCTCAATACACACCCTTTCTTTCGCGGTAATTTGTACCACGCACAGTTGTTGGCTCTGGCCGGCGATCAGTTGTGCTGCTTTTAACGCCGCAGCCGCCCCGTTGGTCTTACTGGTTAAAAAAAAGAGCCGCTGCTCTGCTGACATTTGCTTCAACGCAGGATACAGCGTGGCAATACTCTTACCCGCGCCAGTGGCCGCTTCTAGCAAGAGATGTTCGCCATCACGTATAGAACGATAAACCTGGCGCACGATAGCTTTTTGAGTACGACGATAATGTGGGTACGGAAAGTCACGCTGCCCCATCCACTGGACTCTTTGTTCACAACGCAAATGATGGCGGTGCTGCCGCACATCAAAACAAAGCAAGGCTAATGCTAAGCATTGAATCGCATATTCTGCAGCAATCGGTTGCTCAAAAACCTGTTCACGCAAAGACTCCGGATGCACATACACTACCGCGAGTTGCACTGTCCTGAGACTGTATTGCTGTGCGATCAATGCAGCATAGAGTAACCCCTGACCCCAATGCACTGGATTGAGCGTAATCTGAGGGTCGCGGGTAGCTTTGTATTCCTCAATCCGCCAGGGACCGCTTTCATCGCGCATGAGCCCATCGATGCGCCCGGTCAAACGCCCTTTCCCTAGAGCAAAGTCAACGTCTAACGCGACCGAGACCTCGGCCTCGAATCCTGGCGATGCGCTCTTTCGTTGCATTTGAATTTGTTGCTGGGTGTCAATGCCCTCCCGCGCGTCGACGCCGCGACCTTGACGAATTGGGTACAAGTCGCCTTGTCGAAACGCAAATTCTGCGAGTTGCCTTACCGCTACTTTAGTCGTCATGGCTTGTGCAGCTTTAAAACCCGCGCAGGCATTTCCATAGCGGCTAACTGCTGTAGCCATGCGCGTTGCTGAGGTTGCAACTGATCCCCCGGCCCCTTGACCTCAACGAACTCAAACTCACCTGGGCCATAAGACAAAAACAGATCTGGAAAACCTGTGCGATAGTCATTGAGATTACGAATCAAAAATGCACACACCGCGCGTATTACATCAATCGGTAGGCTGCGAAGCCATTCACTTAGGGGTATGGTTTCAAACAAAGACCAACTCACAAGCCGGTTGGCAATACCTCGCTTGTGTTTAAGTGTAATGGACAGCTTGGCCGCTAAAACCTCATCGTCCGCTAACTCATGCTCATGCTGAGCCAGCAGCTCTTGCCGGCGGTGGCAAAAATTCTCTTCGAACAAGTCATGAGGTGCGGCTTGAAATGGATTAGTGAAAGCTCCTTCCACGTCAGCAAAGATCAGTGGCCAATAGAGCAAGCCGGCAAGAGACTTAAATAGCGCGTTTTCACAATGCAGCCCCCAGCCGCCCTCTTCAAGTAGCCTGCTTAGCGCGTATTGCTCTATCGAATCAAAATCTCCGTTGATTTCCATTGCACTTACGCGGGGTTGAAAGCCCGCATTACGCCGGCCAAAACGTTCTGCAAATACAGTTTCTTTTGCCGAATGCGGCTGTGCCAGCATCTGCTGACGCAATGCGTCAGCTTCAATCTGGCGCCCCAAGCGATGCAGAATTCTTACTCGGCGCTCTCGCGCTGGCGGTTTCTCAGTTAAAGCGTAGGCTTCTAGTGCCAAATCGAGGGTCTGACTTCGTTCTGCCCAATGACCTAGACGCACAGCGCACCGTTGCAGGCGTGGATCCTCTTTGCGGGTCGTAAACATCGGCTTCAACGCCGTAAGCAAGGCATCCGCCAGCTTTGGATATTCATCTAGTCGATAACTAACGTGCTGCAACTTTTGAGCTGTGAGTCTGAAGCTAAGCGCCTGGGCATCAGCGTACTGTGGCTGCATTAACGGCATAGACTCGTACCGTGTTTGACCAAGATCCTTCATTACAAAAGTAGACCAATCTTGATTAGCTGTCCCGAAAAATAAAAACCGCGCTAATTGCCAATGCCCTGGGTGTTTTAGCCTCACCCAGGGTGTATACATCAATAGGCGCTGACAGATTGCCGAGTCGCTGTATTGTCCAAGAATGTGCTCAATGACCAGGGACTTAGTTTGCGCCTTAAATGCCTTACGCAGTTGAAAACAATCCAGCAATGATTGCTTTGTAATGGTTCTTAACAACAGATCGGCTGGCCCGGGTTCAGTGCAAAGCAAGCCTCTTTCAGTCAGTTCTAGTAGAGCCTGATCTGTGGACGCAATCTCGGGATACTCTAAGCTCGCACGAAGAAAATACGGCCCTTTGCGCGTTAACAACCGCGCTAACAGGCGCTGGCCATCACTGCTTGCTGTAAGAAATTCATTCAGACTCGTCGTGTGGCCGGCAGGCAATACATCGGCGTAGCGTTGCAGCACAAAACTGAATGCAAGGACTAAATTGTTCTGATAATAGTCTGCTGGAGCTGGCTGTCCTGTCTTTAACGTGGGCTCTGCGCTCAATTGCAGCCACACTCCGCAGGCGAAATTGCAGCTAGTGGCGCAAAGCTTTTACGATCAATTTGTTTACTCATCATCACTGGCATTTTCGATCATAGATGGCGCAATGGTCTTCTTTGCGCTTGCACCCAAACTGCGCACAGTCTCAACTTGCCGGACGAGATTGCCCTTACCTGTCGCCAGCCGCGAATACACATTGTCGTAAGTACCCTGCACGGTAGAAAGCTGCTTACCAAGTCGGTCTACCTCCTCAACAACACCGGCTAACTTGTCATACATCGCACCAGCGCGTTGAGCGATTTCCTGGGCATTTTTGTTTTGTTTTTCCACTCGCCATAGATTGTTAATGATTCGTAACGCGAGCATCAGCGTAGTTGGACTCACCAGCATGATCCGTTGCTCAAAAGCTGAAGTGAACATGCCTGGGTCCATCTCCATGGCCATAGTGAAGGCGGACTCAATAGGCACAAACAGCAAAACAAAATCCAGAGATCGCACATCTGGCAGTTGATCATAGTCTTGACTACTTAACCGCTTAATTTGATTACGCAGGTCCATAAGGTGCTGACGCAACAGCACCTCGCGCTGTTGATCGTCTTCGCTGGCTAAAGCCTGCTCGTAGGCAACCAAGGTCACCTTCGCATCGACAATCACGTCTTTTCCTTCCGGTAACCTAATCAGCACATCCGGACGCTTAATTTGCCCTGCCTCGTCGCGGCTGGAAAACTGCAAAAAATACTCGTGGTCTTTGCGTAAACCAGACTCTTCGAGCACGCGCTCTAATACCAACTCACCCCAATTACCCTGCAGTTTTTTATCGCCTTTTAACGCCTTGGTAAGATTTTCTGCCTCAGTATTAATACGCTCACTGGCCTTCTGCAGGTTCTGCATTTCATTCAACAACGACGCTCGCTCCTTCACGTCATTCTTATGCACCTCTTCGACCCGCTGTTTGAAATCTCCGATCTGTTCTCGGAAAGGCTTCAACATCAACTGCAAGCTTTGATGCTGCTTGGTCTCTTGTTGATCGAGCACTTGCTTGGCCAACAACTCGAACTCTTGCTTCAGCATGGCGCTGTTTTTCGCGAAAACTTCTTCTTTTTCGGCAAAGCTACGCTGCATTTCTTTCATACGCGCTTCGCTCGCTGCCAGCTCGGTACGAGTTTTGGTCAGCTGTTGATCAGCGTTTTGTAACTGTTGCCCCTGCTCCTGCAACTGCTTGGATTGCATCTCTACTTGAGCGAGCAAGGCTGCATTCTTCTGGGTAATTTGTGACTGCTGCTCTGTTAGTTCTTGCTCTCGCCGAGCGGCTTTGTCAGCGCTTTCAAGTGCACCCGCGTCATGAGCTTGTTGCAGTTGTCGCGCTAAGCTGGCTGCCCGAAAAAAATGCTGCGCTACCGCACCCGCCGCACAACCGACCAATGTCGCCAGCAACACCCAGGGCAGTAAATTTGATGTGGTAAGCAGTTCTGTCATAACCAACGCGCAGTCAACATTGAAGGCATAAGCCTACCCGTTGCTGTTGAGAATTCCGAGGTCAAAGTCCTCCGAAAGCCGCAGCGATGACAGCCTTTAGCCGCCGTGCAAGAATGCCTGCAACTTGGAGTGAGGAATCGACGTGGAGAAGAAAAGAATAGGCATACAACTGCCCCGCCAAGCCAACCCTGAGGCCGTGAAAATTCGCTACGCACTGGAACTTGAGGCGCTGGAAGGACTTGCCGAAATCATTGAAGTCGATGCCGCTACCCCAGAAGAGTTTGCTGAGGGCGTTAAAGATATGGACGCCATAATCACGTCCTGGGGCTTTCGTATCGATTCCGAATTGATCAGTAAGCTCAATAAGTGTGTGGTGATCGGCGTCGGCAGTGTGGGTGTTGATATGGTTGATATTGAGGCCGCCACTGAGGCCGGTATCGTTGTCACCAATGTACCGGATGTGTTTATCGAAGAAGTAGCCGATCACGCCATGATGCTGCTACTCGCCTGTGGTCGCCGTATGAAGACCATGGCCCAGATGGCAGCCGATGGGCGTTGGTGGTCTGGACGGCCACTGCTTAACCACGTACCTCGCCTGATGGGTCAAACGCTGGGGCTTTACGCTTTTGGCAACGTTGCTCGCTGCACGGCAAGACGCGCTAAAGCGTTTGGCATGCGCGTCATTGCCTATGATCCATATGTCAGCGAACTCACCGTATCCGAAGCAGGCGTAGAGCCCGTAAGCGCTCAGGAACTGTTCGAGCAATCAGACTATTTGTCCTTGCACGCGCCGCACAATGCTGAGACCCATCACGCGGTGAATGCTGACACACTGGCAATGATGCAACCGCATGCAGTCATTATTAACACCGCGCGCGGCCCCTTGATTGATGAACAAGCACTGGTTAAAGCCCTTAATAATCAAAAAATTGCGGCCGCCGGATTAGACGTACTCGAGCAAGAACCACCCGCCAAGGACAATCCATTACTGGCGATGGACAACGTACTAATCAGCCCTCACGTTGCGTCTGCAACAACGCGCATGCGTCCGGAAACTAGACGCCGAGTGGGTAGAGAGGTTGCTCTAGTATTGAGAAACAAATGGCCTATGAGTTGCGTCAACCCAACAGTGTTGCCCAGAGCACCACTAGAGCGTTGGCAACCCTACCCAATGAACAGGGGGCCAAATCGCTAATAACCTGCTGCAGTTCGTACAGGGTCGGATGAGATGAGTTGGTTTGATCTAAACCTGAGCAGCTCTGTGCGCCCGAGCTTTCGCGCGGAAAAGCTAACCGAGTGCACCCTACCGATTACCTTGGTTCTCTTAGAAGGCGGCGTGGTCGGAGTTATTGCGGCGAAAGTCTATCAAGTGAGTCCACTTGTACTGGCCATCATTACCGCCGCACCGATGTTCGCTAACCTGTCTAGCTTCGCTTGGAATCGAATCGCCGCTGGCCGAGCAAAGGTAAAACTGGCCTGTTTGTTACAAGCTGCAATTTTATTGTGCGTGCTTGCCGTCGCAGTGGCGCCAATAAATGACCTCGGCGCCATTGTACTGGTCGCCAGCATGATCATTTCTAGGATATTAGTGGCCGGACTCATAACCGTGCGCAGCGTAATTTGGAGCCTGAATTACCCGCGCAATAATCGCGCCCAGGCGACAGGCCAGTTGCAAATGATTGCAAGCTTAGTCACGGTGGTCATTGCCTCAGCTGTTGGCCCTTTCCTCGACCAATATCCTGACGGCCTGCCCCTACTTTACGGTGTCGGCACTGCGGTTGGGTTGTTAGGCATCGTATTTTTCCGCCGCGTGATCGTGATCGGCGAAAGTGATCATCTTCAGGAAGAACAGGAAGCCCTTAACCAGCGTCGACAATCGGTCAGTTTCACGACCATTTTGCGTAGCGACCGTCGATTCGCTAACTACCAAGCGTCTATGTTCGCTGCCGGTTTTGGCAACATGCTCATAGAAGCGCCGCTGATCTTCTTGATTACCCGCGAACTTTCAGCGTCATACGCCACATCCATTGGTTTGACCATGGTAATCCCGTTTGCAATCAGTCTGTTGTCGTTACCGCTTTGGGCGCGTTATCTAGATAGGGTGCACGTTGCGCAGTTTCGTGCTAGGCAAAGTATTCTCTGGGTACTGGCGCAAGTGCTCACCTTAGTCGGAGCACTCTTTGGCTCAATTGCATGGCTTGCAGTGAGCCGCGTCGTCATGGGTATAGCGCGAGGTGGTGGCAGTTTAGCTTGGCAATTGGGTCATAACGACTTTGCTCGAGCAGATCAGTTATCCGCCTACATGGGCATCCATGTCACACTGACGGGAGTCCGAGGCGCCATCGCACCCCTGCTTGGGATGTTTGTCTACACCCAACTAGGTGGCGTCAGTGAAGACGGTAATGGCGCATGGGTGTTTGGCGTTGCCGCGTTTATTAGCGGTTTATCGGGCATCGGTTTTAACCGCTTGTATCGACAAATGAAAGCCGACGGCAGTATTTCTCTAAAACAGCAGGAGAGTTAACGCGCCCAACAAAAAGCCGGGGCTTGCCCGGCTTCTGTGTCGTCCTTTGTGCCATATCTTTTGGCGATTAGCGTTCCGTTGGATCTCTACCGTCGCGAGGTGCGCCAGTACCAGAAGATCCCATAAAGACCTTACGACCATCGGCTAACGTCACGTCACGACCATTTGCTCTTTTCGACCGATCCTTGGATTGGTATCCGTCTACGATTATGTAGGTGCCTGGCGTCAAAGAACGTTTGTTCAAACCCCTACGCAACAATGTATTAGGAGTGCCACCCTCAACCATCCAGATTTCTTTTTCACCCTCTTCGGTGGTGTGTTCTAAGTGGATCCAAGCGTGCGGATTAACCCATTCCACTTTGGTGACAGGGCCTCTGAGGATCAGCGGCCTATTTGGATCAAATTCCGCGCCAAAAGCATGGTGGGCTGAAACATTGTATGTCGCGATCGACCCAACGACGGCTGCTAACGCGGCCATGCCAACGGCAAACTTACCTAATTTTCTGACGCTTCCGTTTTGCATAGAAAATTGCATCAAAACTTCTCCTATCTGCTTTCAATCTGTTAATGCACCCAAAATCAGCGCTGAAATAATACCCCATCAAAAGTTTTCTGCACATCTATTGGGCTGCGGCTTGCAGCGCTTCTGCCTCAAGTAAACGCGCACCACGCATAATGTTACCCAAGGCGTAATTACCCTCGTGACAAGCGTACTCGTACACTTTATCCCTCGTAGCTGGCCATGGATATTCTCCACCCCAGGGCTCACTCCAGACGGAGGGGTTATCAACCGTAAAACTGTAACTCAATGTTGAATCATCAAGACGTCTAAATCGTTCGGTTACGTGCAAATTTTCATCTGCTCCATAGAGGCCTGGTCGGGTTGTGAAATTTTTCGTTTCCACGACGAGAGTGTCGCCTTCCCAATAGCCTATCGAATCACCTAGCCAAGTCCGGACATGATCAGGCCGGTGTTCGCTATTCAGCCGGACGATACGCGCATCATGCACCATCTCGGCAAGAATCATAATGCTATCTTTCGTTTGAACAATTCTCTTTAAGTTATTGTAAAGAGTGGGAAATATAGGCGGGCCTGCTGTTGGGCCAAACCCCAGGATACACCGTTCGGCTAGCGGCCTCAGTTCCATATCATCGTAAGGCCCAGCCCCCTTCCCTTGCGCGTCCTGCCACCAGGCGGTTCCGGAATTGTTGCGTCGCTTGCTACGCAATTGAGCGAATTTTGTTTTTGCAGCAGCAGTTAATTCTGGGCGCCTTCCATTCTCTGGTTGGGTCAAAATGGACGTGCGGAACTTTCCATCCAGCTCAAATGCAGCGCTGCCGTTGTCGATCCAAAAGGTATTGTAGCCACCGACGTTCCCCGCAGCCCCAGAGGAACCATCACCGCCAGCCGGTGGCGCGCTACGGTTGGGGTCACTCTTGTCATTGCGCGCTTCTTTTAGCGCAGCATCCTCACGGCTGATTTTTGCGGCTTCTTCCCGGGTTAAGAACCGCTTATCACCAAACATTTTTGGTCGTTCTAATGGCGTCAGAGTTGCAACATCATAAGTTCCTGAAAGGTCAACTGAAGCCTGGACGCTGGCCCCCAAACTCAGAGC
>JAYQAJ010000008.1:0-55936 GCA_038136775.1 Gammaproteobacteria bacterium | reverse complement strand
TATTTCTTTATGGGGCTGGTAGTCTACGGTAGTCAGTTGGGGCGTCATCTCGTCGTGCCGACGGCTAATGTGAATTTGCATAGATACCGCGCATCGCTGGAAGGTGTGTACTGTGTCACTGTAGAGGGCGTTAGTACGGACGGTTCGGCGCTTACGGGTATTGCCAACATTGGTGTGCGACCTACGGTGGATGGTAAAGAGCCTTTGTTAGAAGTGCATGTATTCGACTATTCCGGTGATCTGTATGGACGCCGCATCAAAGTAACGTTCAAGCACAAGTTGCGTGACGAGCAAGCCTTTGCATCGGTGGATCTGCTGAAACAACAAATTGATGCTGACTTGGTGAGCGCCCGTAATTGGTTTGCTGAATCGGCGTAAGCTTGAGCCGCTAACAGAAAGACATAAATGAACGACTTTGCTTCCCATAGCTCCGAGCAAGAAACCGTCAGCGCTGAGCGCATGCGTGCCAACCTAAAGCGTTGGATTCCGTTGGGTGTCTTGGTCGCGGCATTGGATCAGGGCACCAAGGTGTGGGTGACATCGGTACTAGAACATGGTGATCGGGTTCAGGTATTGCCATTTTTTGCCTGGGTCCGTTGGCATAACGAGGGCGCTGCTTTCTCTTTTCTGGCCTCGGCGGGTGGATGGCAGCGTTGGTTTTTTATCCTCTTGGCCTTGGGCTTTTCGCTCTACATCATTTGGGAGCTAGCGCGCTTGAGCGAGCGTGAGCGCAACCTTGGTTGGGTCTACGGACTGATTTTAGGCGGTGCCGTAGGCAACTTGATTGATCGAATTGTGCATGGGCATGTGGTGGACTTTGTGCTGGTGCATTACCAGCAGCATATCTTCCCAGCCTTTAACGTCGCCGATTCAGCGCTGTTTTGCGGCGTTGTTCTCTGGGCGATTTTGCTTTTTCAGCAATACCGCCAGGAGCGCAAGGCAAACTCGCAAGGTTAATTGGCTAAGTGTTAGGACGATGTTGAATGTCTGAAATAATTGTTTCTTCGGGTAAAGAACCCAAGGCCAAGGTACAGGATGGGTCGCGCATTACCCTGCACTTTGCGCTATTGCTGCCCACTGGGGAAGAAGTGGATACCACTCGTCGCGGTCAACCAGCAACATTGACCGTGGGCGATGGTAATTTGCTGCCCGGCTTTGAAGCGGTGCTGATCGGACTGCAGGAAGGGGATGACGCCCAGATCACGATTCCTGCGGTAGATGCATTTGGCGAGCGCAACCCGGCCAATGTGCAAACCATGCCCAAAGATCGGTTTGCGGAGTTTGCTGCGGAACAGGAACTAGAGCCGGGGCTTATGATTTCCTTTCAAGCGCCGGACGGAGAATTGCCCGGGGTGGTCACGCAAGTATTTTCTGAAGCCGTTGAGGTGGACTTTAATCACCCGCTCAGTGGCAATGACGTTATCTTTGATGTGTCTATTCTCAGCGTCGAAGATCCGGTAGCGACCGAAGCTTAGCCGCAATCCAGCGGCTTGTTGTCTCGCCCTTCGTAAATACCATCGTGGTCGCGGTCTTCTGCGGTATATAACCTGCCGGCGTGGTTTAGCGTGACTTGCCGGGCCAGCTCTGGCTTAAGGTGGATATCGCAAAATAAAAAATTGCCGTTTTGCCAGTCGGTCAAACCTTCAGCGGTGAATCGCAGAGAAGAGCGGTTGCGAAAAGAGCGCCAATGAACGGTGGCGTCCCTGAAGCTTGGCAATTGTGCGACGATGCTTTCGTTCTCATCCAAGTGTCTGTTGCGGTTGAGATCGGTAAAAGCCAATACGCCCAAGTGCCATTGATTGCGCTTGCCGCAACTTGGGCGCTCTAACAGCGCACGGCGCTTGTTACGCATCGGACAGACGATCACTTCTGAATGGTGAATGATGGCGGCGTTGCGGGCGCTGTACAGCAGGTTGATAAAGCTCTCTTGCAGACCATCCATTTCGTGTTTGCGCTTTTGATCGACCAAGCCATGTATGGCGAAACCACCCAAGAGTAGGATGATGCACAACGTCATCATCAGTTCGATCAGGCTAAATCCCTGGTGGCGCAGTCGGTAGTGTTTCGTAGGCAGCATGTAGCCAGACTACCCATGGACATGAGGCTAGATAGCCGCTATTCGAAGTTTGAGGTGTGAGAGAGTCGCTATTCGTTGGGTGCGCGAATGGTGATTGGTGCAGGAGCTTCGGGGCGGTCCAATAAACCCAAGGTCATGATGTTGGCCCAGGAACGGTCGCGGTTGCGAATGCGCTCGGCCACCACAAAGTTGCCAGCATCATCGAAATTCTCATATTCGGGATGATTGAGGGCTAGAACGCGCAGCGCGCGATTGGCTTCGTCTTCCAAATCCAATTTCCAGTGGCTCTCAACCAAGGTGGCTAAGGCGTCTGCCCGCACTTCGCTGTCTGGATAGTTTTCCAGCACGAAACGTGCGCGATTGCCCGCAGCAATGTAGGCGCCTCGGCGCATATAAAAGTCCGCTACTGCTAGCTCAGAGCGGGCAAGAACGTTGCGCAAGTGCACCATGCGCTGTTGCGCATCTGGGGCGTATTGGCTTTCCGGGAAGCGGCCGAGAAATATAGCGAAGTCGGCGTAGGCCTCGCGCAAGGGTGCCATGTCGCGGGTTGCTTGGTCGGCTGAAAACAGCACGTCAAGCAGATTACTGCTGTCTCGGTACGCAGACAGGCCTCTCAGATAATAGGCGTAGTCAACATTGTCATGGCCAGGGTGCAGGCGAATGAAGCGATCAGCGCCAGAGCGTGCACCTTCAAGGTCGAAAGTCATATAGCGCGCGTAGATTAATTCCAGCTGAGCTTGCTCGGCGAAACGACCGAATGGGAAGCGTGCCTCCAACAGCTCTAACTGGTCGATGGCGGAGTTATAATTTGAACTGCGCAACGAGCGTTGGGCTTGGGCGTAAACTTTTTCCTCATTGGTCTCGATTTCTTCGATATCGGTTTCTTCTTTGTCGCCAAAAAATGGCATCCAGCTACAGCCAGTCAATGAACCGCTAAGTAACAGAACGCTGCAAAACATCAGGAAGGTTTTGCGGAAGGCGTTGCCCAGAGTGTCTCGGTGGTTCATATAACGGCCATAGGATTATGAATTAAGCGGGATAAATGTCGGAGGTTGGCCCGACGAAGTCGCTATTTTTACCAAAAACGGTAGGGTTGCAAGCCTAATGAGTGACATTGAGCAAAAATTTCAAATTCCCTTGGATCAGGGCGGCCAACGGGTCGACAAAGTTGCTGCGTCTTTGTTCTTGGAATTTTCTCGCGCTGAGCTAACTCGTTGGTTGCAAGAGGGCGCTCTGACCCTGGACGGGGTTGCAGTTAAAGCCAAACACAAGGTACTCGGTGGTGAATGGTTGCATCTGCAAGCCCAGCATCAGAGCCGTGAGGCTTGGGATGAGGCGGAACAAATTCCATTGCATGTGCTTTACGAAGACGCCGATCTGTTGCTTATAAACAAACCCCCGGGTTTGGTTGTGCACCCCGGAGCGGGCAACCGGTCGGGCACACTGGTTAATGGCCTATTAAGTCATCGCGCAGAATTGCAGCGCTTGCCGCGAGCGGGCATCGTGCATCGTCTCGATAAAGACACCAGTGGCATCATGGTCGTGGCGGCTTCCGCTCTGGCTCTTCGAGCGTTGGTTGATGGCATACAGCAACGCCAGGTGCAGCGCAGTTATGTCGCGATTTGCGAGGGTGTCATGATCGCCGGTCAGGACGTTGATCAACCAATTGGTCGCGACCCGAAGCATCGCACCCGCCAAGCCATTCGTGATGATGGCAAACCGGCATTGAGCCATATCCGGGTTCGCGAGCGTTATCGTGCGCACTCCATGGTAGATGTGCGGCTAGCCACTGGGCGCACCCATCAAATTCGTGTGCACATGCAAAGCATTGGTTTTCCCTTGGTGGGAGATCGTCAATACGGATGGCGACGGATTGTGCCGCCCAGAGCTGAGGCTGAAACGATTGCAGCGCTGCATCAATTCCCTCGTCAAGCACTGCACGCGGCCAAGCTGCAGTTTGAGCATCCGATTTCTAAACAGCCGATGTCTTATAGCGCACCGTTGCCTGAGGACTTTGTGCAGTTAGCTGACGCATTGAAGACCGATGCGATTTAGCTACCCGGCCGAAATGGCCCAATGGCCGGTACCACGAACTAACCTGATCGGTTTCACTACCACCGTTGTAGGGGCGAAGAATGCATCTGGCACTCTGGCCATCGACCCTGCGCAGTCAGCGCAATCTCAGGGTGCGGTTAATCGGCAACGATTGACCGAAGCCCTTGCGGCAGCAGCTCATGCGGACCAAGTGGCTGTGCAATGGTTGCAACAGGTGCATGGTCGCGACTGTGTATACGCAACATCGGAGAGTGTTTTGAACAGTCCAATGGCCGATGCCGTTTGGACTGATCAAACGGGTGTGGCATTGGCGATCCAAAGTGCCGATTGCGTACCGGTTTTGTTTGCTCATGAACACAATAAGCTTATAGGAGCTGCCCATGCGGGCTGGCGCGGATTGTTAGGCGGTGTATTAGAGGAACTCATTAATGCGTTACCAGCAGCGGCGGAGCAATTACAGGCCTGGATTGGGCCGTGTATCAGTGTTCGGCACTTCGAGGTCGGTGAGGATGTGTGGGGGCCGGTAGCTAACGAATGTCAGGACGCAGTATTTGCTCATCCTGTGGATGTAAACAAGCGCATGGTCGATCTTGTGACATTAACGCGCCAGCGACTGCAGAATTGCGGCATCAAGAGGATTGCGGCAGCACAAAAGTGTACCTATGCCGATACCGCTTTCTTTTCGCACCGAAGAACTACCGTGGAGCAGGGGGCCGAAGCCACCACCGGGCGCATGGCCAGTGTCATCATGTTGGCCGGGGATTCGCGTTGAATCGCCGGTATCATTGACATAGCGGGCCGGAATCAGAAGAATAGCGCGCCCTGCGAGGGCTGGGCGGTGGCGCAAGCGCGCTAGTCTTCTTGAAACAAATCAAATAGTTAAACAGTAGTATGGGCGCGCGTGAGTGCGCACAGGTTGCCTTAGCGACAATACGTTGCCAACAGGAACAGTAAAATGACCGAACAGTTGTCGGGCGGAGATATGTTAATCCGGTCTCTACAGGACGAAGGTGTGGAATACATCTTCGGCTATCCTGGCGGGTCGGCTTTGCATATTTACGACGCCATATTTCGACAGCAAAAGATTGAGCACATCTTAGTGCGTCACGAACAAGCTGCAACCCACATGGCCGATGGCTATGCTCGTTCAACCGGGCGCCCAGGTGTAGTGCTGGTGACTTCGGGCCCTGGTGCCACGAACGCCATTACCGGTATCGCCACTGCCTATATGGACAGCATTCCTATGGTGGTGATTTCTGGCCAGGTGCCTAGAGATCTGATTGGCACAGATGCGTTCCAAGAAACCGATATGGTCGGTATTTCGCGCCCAGTGGTAAAACACAGTTTTATGGTGCGCGATGCAGCAGAAATTCCCAGCGTTGTGAAAAAGGCATTCCACTTGGCAACCACAGGACGCCCTGGGCCGGTGGTTATTGATGTGCCAAAAGACACTACTGACCCGTTCGAGCAGTTCCCTTACGAGTACCCCGCGTCAGTAAATATGCGCTCTTATAATCCACCGGTTGAAGGCGACATGGTGCAAATAGATCGCGCCGTGGATGCCATGTTGGTGGCAAAAAAACCGGTCTTGTATGTGGGCGGTGGAGTTATTTTAGCCTCGGCCTGGGAGCAATTACGCAGTTTGGCGAAAGCCCTTGGTGCGCCAGTAACGTCGACACTAATGGGGCTGGGCGCTTTTCCAGGCTCTGATCCGTTGAGTCTGGGCATGTTGGGTATGCACGGCACTTATGAGGCGAATATGGCGGTCGACGGCGCTGACCTAGTGATTGCTCTAGGCGCGCGTTTTGATGACCGAGTGACCAACAATCCAAGTAAGTTTGCGCCAAAAGCAACCATCATTCACATGGACATAGACGCAGCGTCAATCAACAAGATCATTGATTCAGACATTGCCTTGCTGGGCGACGGCGCTTGGGTATTGGAGCAGCTAAGCAGCGGTCTAGCCAAGGCGCTAGGCAATCTGGATAAGGCGGCAGCGCAAGACCGCGAAAGCGCAATACAAAGCTGGTGGCAGCAGATTAACGAATGGCGCGACGCCAATGGCCTGAACCATAATTTACAGCCCCAGGCTGACAAGCCGATCCTGCCGCAGCTGGCGATTCAAAGTTTGTACAAAGTTACTAAGGGTGACGCCTTCGTATGCTCTGATGTAGGACAGCATCAGATGTTTGCGGCGCAGTACTATCACTTTGACGAGCCTCGCCGATGGGTCAATTCTGGTGGTCTAGGGACCATGGGATTTGGTTTGCCGTCAGCCATGGGCGTGCAGATGGGGAATCCGGAATCCACAGTAACCTGTGTCACCGGTGAAGGCTCCTTCATGATGAACATGCAAGAACTCTCTACCTGTTTGCAGTACGGTCTGCCGATTAAAATTATCAACCTGAACAATCAGGCCTTGGGCATGGTTAAACAGTGGCAGGATATGCAATACGGGGGGCGCCATTCTCAAAGCACCTACAGTGATTCGCTGCCTGATTTTAAAACACTCATCGAAGCCTTTGGTCATGTAGGCATTAAAGTGTCTGATGCGACCAAGTTAGACGCTGCGATGGAAGAAGCATTTAGCGACAAGAATAAGAATCGATTGGTCTTTGTTGACGTGTGGGTTGATCCTCATGAGCATGTTTATCCCATGGCGATCAAGGGTGGCGCAATGCGCGACATGGTACTGAGTAAATCCACTGCGGAGTCGAACTGATGCGACGAATTCTATCTGTATTGTTAGAAAACGAAGCCGGTGCTTTGTCCCGAGTAGTTGGGTTGTTTGCTCAACGTAACTACAACATCGAGTCTCTGGCAGTTGCGCCGACTGAAGACACGACGCTGTCGCGGTTGACACTGACCACGCGTGGAGACGACAGCAAAATTCAGCAGATCATTAAGCAGTTGAACAAGCTCGTGGAAGTTGTGCGTGTAGAAGATCTTTGCGACAGCGACTACGTAGAGCGCGAACTGTTGTTGATCAAGGTGCGCGCGGAAGGAGAGGCGCGCCAAGAGGTGAAACGTACGGCAGATATTTTTCGCGGCCAGATTATTGATGTCACAGTGGATACTTACACCATTCAATTAGTTGGCCCGAGCAATAAGCTCGATGCGTTCATCCGCGCCATAGACGACGTCAGTATTGTTGAAGTGGTGCGTTCTGGGGTTTCCGGAATCAGCCGCGGTGGCCAAGGCTAAATAGACGGTCTGTAGTCAGCAGACAAAATTTCATTTAACGACTTAAACAAATAGGAGCCCTTTCATGCAGGTTTATTACGACAAAGACGCTGACCTTTCAATTATTCAAAATATGAAAGTGGTCATTGTTGGCTATGGTTCTCAGGGCCATGCACATGCTAATAATTTGCGCGACTCGGGTGTCGAGCAGGTCGTGGTGGGTTTACGCAAGGGTTCAGGATCCTGGGCCAAGGCGGAAAACGCCGGATTTACTGTGGCCGAGGTAAGCGACGCGGTGCAGGGAGCAGACTTGGTCATGGTGTTGGTGCCAGATGAACTGCAAGGATCGCTGTACAAAGACGAGATCGAGCCCAACATCAAGCAGGGTGCAGCCATTGCCTTTGCCCACGGCTTTAACATTCATTTTGAACTCATTGAGCCGCGGGCGGACTTGGACGTCATCATGATTGCCCCCAAGGGACCTGGTCATACCGTACGTTCAACCTATGTAGCGGGCGGCGGCGTGCCAAGCCTCATTGCCATTGCACAAGACGCCACAGGACAGGCGAAAAACATCGCGCTGTCTTATGCGTCTGGTAACGGTGGCGGTCGTGCAGGGGTGATTGAGACCACCTTCCGGGAAGAAACCGAGACCGATCTATTTGGTGAGCAAGCGGTATTGTGCGGTGGCGCAGCTTCGTTAGTTCAAGCGGGTTTTGAGACGTTGGTAGAGGCAGGCTATGCACCGGAGATGGCCTACTTTGAATGCTTGCACGAGTTGAAGCTGATTGTTGACCTGTTTTACGAAGGTGGCATCGCCAACATGTGGTACTCGGTATCGAATACAGCTGAATACGGTGGCCTAACTCGCGGACCTCGTGTGGTGACGGACGAAGCCAAGGTAGAGATGAAGAAGATTCTCAATGAAATTCAGACCGGCAACTTTGCCAAGGAATTCGTTCAGGAGTATCAAGCCGGTGCGCCAAGCATTAAAGCCATGCGGCGCATCACCCAAGAGCATCCAATTGAAGAAGTAGGCGAAAAACTGCGCGCAATGATGCCTTGGATTCAAGAGAACCGTCTGGTAAATAAGGAAGTCAATTAAACGCACCGAGGTGCAATTTGGCGTCAAAAGATAAACAACCCCTGCGTGCGGTAGATAATCCCGAGCAGGGGAGCCGCCAGGACGGTACAGACAGCGCGGATTCAACAGATACCTCGCTGCGGCGCAAAGGTATCTTCTTACTGCCCAACGTCATTACAACCGGCGCGTTGTTTGCCGGTTTTTACGCCATCATCGCCGCCATGAATGGCGACTTTCTGCCCGCGGTGTTAGCCATCTTCATTGCTATGTTTTTGGATACCGCAGACGGTCGGGTGGCTCGTATCACCATGTCCGAAAGTGCTTTTGGTGCGCAATACGACAGTTTGTCGGACATGGTGGCATTCGGCGTGGCACCGGCAGTAGTCGCTTTCTCTTGGGGGCTTTCCAATCTCGGACAGTTCGGTTGGGTGGCGACCTTCGTATACATGGCCTGTGCGGCACTGCGCCTTGCACGATTCAATACCGAAAGCGACAGCGCCAGTTTCACTGGTCTTGCCAGTCCGTCGGCGGCTGGCCTGGTGACCTTCAGTATATGGGTGGCCTTATCCAACGATGTGGCTCAACCCTCATTTCTGCTGGCAAGCGTAATGGCCGTGGTTACCGCATCGGCTGGATTGTTGATGGTCTCGAACTTCAGTTACTACTCACCAAAAACCATTAATCTGCGGGAGCGTATTCCGTTTGTGACCTTGGTGTTGATTGCGCTGGCATTCGCGGTAGTGACTGTGGACCCGCCAGCCGTATTGCTGACACTGTGTGTGGCTTATTCGATTTCCGGGCCGCTTAAGGCTTTATGGCATACCCTGCAAAATCGCGCGTCGAAACCAGAGTAGGCCTCCTCGGGATTTAACTGTTCTAACTATTCAGGATGCGACTATGTTGATCCGCAAACCGTCTGATATCCCCGGTTCAGAAATTACCCCAGAAACAATTTACAAGCAGCGGCGTAAATTTATGGGTCAGAGTGTGGCTTTGATCGCAGGTTCGGGCCTGGCGGGTAGAGCACCCAGCGTTCAGGCCGGTTTACAAAAAGACGATGACATCACGCCCGAGCAGATTGTTACTCAGTACAATAATTTTTATGAATTTGGCACTGATAAGTCCGACCCCTATGCGAACGCCGGTGCCCTAACCACGGATCCCTGGACAGTCAGCGTCTCTGGCGAAGCGAAAAAAACCGGTGATTTTGCTTTCGAAGACATCATCAAAGGGCTAACACAAGAGGAGCGTATTTATCGGTTCCGCTGCGTGGAAGCCTGGTCAATGGTGGTGCCATGGATGGGTATTTCGTTAAAAGACGTTCTGCAGCAATTTGAACCCACCGGTGATGCCAAATACGTTGTGTTCAAGACGCTTTATCGCCCAGAAGAAATGGTGGGTCAGCGTTCATTTTTCTCAAGTATTGACTGGCCCTATGTTGAGGGTCTTCGTATGGACGAGGCCTATCACCCGCTGAGCATTATGGTGACCGGTCTATACGGTAAAGAATTGCCAAATCAGAACGGCGCGCCCTGGCGACTGATGGTGCCATGGAAGTACGGTTTCAAAAGCATCAAATCCATTGTCAGTATTCACTTCAGTAAACGCCAACCCGTGAATACCTGGCAGGCGTTAGCGGCCCACGAGTACGGTTTTTATGCCAATGTGAACCCAGCGGTAGATCATCCGCGGTGGAGTCAGGCCAGTGAACGACGCTTACCCAGCTCAATTTTCAATCCCAACCGCAGACCTACGTTACCCTTTAACGGCTATGCCGAAGAGGTCGCCGACCTATATCGCGGAATGGATCTGCGCAAGTTCTATTAATGGCAGCAGTCGGCGCGCGGCAGCTTAAAACCTTGCTGTGGGTTGGGTTGTCGACACCATTGGTCTGGCTTTTAGTGCTTATTGCCATGGAGCTGCGACAACAGAATTCAGGCTTAGGTGCCCAGCCCAGTGAAGCGCTATTGCACTACTTGGGTGAATGGGCGCTTATCCTGTTGCTGTTCGCTTTTGCGGTATCCCCTTTACGCAGGCGCATGGGTTGGCCTGGGCTTGGTCAAAACCGCCGCTTGATCGGGTTATTTGCCTTTGCCTATGTGGTTTTGCATGTGCTGACCTATGCGGGTCTGTATGTGCAGTTTCAGTTGGCTGAATTGGTCGATGACTTTGTGCACCGACCCTACATCACGGTGGGCATTGCCGCGTTCTTGGCACTACTGCTGATGGCCGTTACATCCACTCAAGGATGGCGTAGACGGCTGCAGAAAAATTGGCGACGGTTGCATCAGCTGATCTACGTTGCAGTACCCTTGACGGTTGTGCATCTGCTGTGGCTACGTAAAGACAGCACCCTAGATGCCGCTATTTATCTATTGGTGCTGATCGTGCTGCTGGTGGAGCGGGCTGTGTTTTACTGGCAACAGCGTCAGGTTAAGAGTTAAAGCTGTGCCGCGTTGTACTGGGTACGCTACTATGCGGGAATCTAATTGCTGACCATGCCCGTGACCAAGACAGCGCTGCAATTGACCTCACGACAAACGCGTATGCTCGCTGATATGGGCATTGATGTGTGGTATCCGCGTACTGCGACCTCAGGAGCTCGAAGGGTGGATACAGAGCAGCAAACTGCGGCAAAAGGCTTAGCCTCGTTAAAGTCCGCTCTGCAAGCCCCACAGCAGACCAACAAAACATCTCAACAGCCCGCGCAACCGCCAAGGCAGCCTGAAGTAACGACGGCGGTAGAGCCAATTCATTTGTACGTCATGCAGAACGACGCGGTATTAGTGTTATCCCGCGAACCGCTGGTAGGCGAGCTACGGCATTTCGTAGGTGACATTCTACTTAGCCAACAATGGCAGCAAGGTGCAAACGCAGCAGCGAAGGCCGCCTCGAGTGAGTTCAAATGGCCACTCACGGATAATCCAGGGACACCCGAGCGTGCCTTACTGGCCTTTATGGATAAGTTCAAAATCGGAGTGGATCAACCGCGGCGGCTGCTTTGTTCTGCTGCAACCCTAGCTTGGCTCACCACTTGGATTGCGCTGCCGGAAGAAAGTTATATCAGTATCCCGGAGTTACCAGAGTTGATGGTCAGTGCCGATTCCAAGAGAGCTTTTTGGCGGCTCATAAGCAACCGCGAATAATGGGCTCTGGCATCGTTCTGCAACAACTGGTGCCTGGGCAAATTAATGCTGTGGTGGCCCAAGAGGGCGCAGCAACCGAATACCCTTGGACCGAGGGCATGTACACCGACAGCCTAGACGCGGGCTATTGGGTTGGTGCGCTTGTCGAACAAGATACTATTTTGGGGCTAGCGGTGGTGACCAGTGCAGTAGGTGAGGCTCACCTTTTGAATATGTGGGTAGATCTACATCGCCAAGGACAAGGTTTGGGCCGTAAGGTATTGCAGGCTGTAATTGCCCACGCCATCGACACCGACGCGAGTCATCTTTTTCTAGAGGTGCGTGTCGGTAATGGTCGGGCGCGTAACCTATACGAGTCTGTAGGTTTTAGTGAAATCGGTTTGCGTAAAGATTATTACCCTGGCGCCCTGGGTCGAGAAGATGCCGTGTGTATGGCGCTGAATTTGTCGAAACCCCCGCGCGAAAGTTAGTACCTCGGAGCAAAGCTCCGTATACTGCGCCGCTTTGCTGCTACAAGCCGAAATCAGTGACCGAATCTGTAAGTGACAGGCGCACTTTCGCCATCATCTCTCACCCCGATGCGGGTAAAACCACCATGACAGAAAAGCTGCTGTTGTTTGGTGGTGCGATTAAGCTTGCGGGTACCGTTAAGTCGCGAAAATCTGACCGCCATGCAACATCGGATTGGATGACCATGGAGCAAGAGCGGGGCATATCGGTAACCACATCGGTAATGCAGTTTCCCTACGACCAGCGCATGGTTAATTTGCTCGACACGCCTGGCCACGAGGATTTTTCGGAAGACACCTACCGCACCCTGACCGCTGTAGACTCAGCGCTTATGGTTATTGATGGCGCAAAAGGGGTAGAGCCACGCACCATCAAGCTTATGGAAGTATGTCGCCTGCGTGATACGCCGATCATTACGTTTATTAACAAACTGGATCGTGAAATACGCGATCCCATAGAAGTGTTGGATGAGATCGAAGACATTTTGCAGATCCAATGCGCGCCAATGAATTGGCCGATTGATCGGGGGCAAAATTTCAAAGGTATTTACGATTTCGCGTCTGATCAAATCGTTTGCTATGAGCAAGGTCACGGCCACCATGTGCACAACTTCAACGTCATAGATGGGCTTAAAAGTGACGAGGCGAAAGCTTATTTAGGTGCGGCTTATCAGGATTTCCTTGACGAGATCGAGTTGGTGCAGGGCGCCAGCCATACGTTCGACCAACAAGATTTCAACTCCGCGACGTTGTCGCCAGTATATTTTGGGACTGCTCTGGGTAACTTTGGCGTTAATCAAATGCTTGACGGTTTTGTGGATTTGGCTCCGCCACCGCAACCACGGTCGACCGAGAGTAGAGAAGTGCTGCCTGAGGAATCTAAGTTCAGTGGTTTTGTGTTCAAGATCCAAGCCAACATGGATCCAAATCATCGCGACCGTATTGCCTTCTTGCGCATTTGTTCAGGTACATACCGGCAGGGTATGAAAATGCGCCACCTAAGATTGGGTAAGGATATAAAAGTAGCCGACGCGGTAACGTTTATGGCGGGAGACCGTGTACAAACCGAGCAAGCCTTCGCAGGTGACATTATCGGTTTGCACAACCACGGTACCATTCAGATTGGCGATGCGTTTTCCGAAGGCGAGACCCATCGATTTATCGGTATTCCGAACTTTGCGCCTGAACTGTTTCGACGGGTGCGGGTGAAAGACCCTTTGCGTTCAAAGCAGTTAGAAAAAGGCATCCAACAACTGGCCGAGGAAGGCGCGACTCAGGTGTTCAAGCCGCTGAGTAAGAATGAAATCGTGGTTGGTGCGGTGGGGGTATTGCAATTCGACCTGGTGGCGTTTCGTCTGCGTGATGAATATCGAGCTGAGTGTATCTGGGAGAATTCCTCTACCTATACGGCGCGCTGGGTCCGGTGTGATGACGAAAAAATGCTCAACGATTTTCGTAATAAGAATCAAGACAATCTGGCTATAGATGGTGGCGGTTACTTAACCTATCTGGCGACCAGTCGCGTGAACTTGCAGGTGGTGGAAGATCGTTGGCCGGACATTTCCTTCAGTAAAACGCGCGAGCACTGATAGAGGATAAGCGTGCCAACCAGTGATGATTTAAAGCAGCGCCTAAATGCTGCGGCGTCGCAAGAGCAAAGCGAATTCGCTATGGCGTTACTGATCAGCGAAGTGATCGATGCGCAATTGGACTCCCAAGAGACCCAGCAGCAGTTCGAGTCGTTGATTGCGCCTTTGAGCAAGCAGGACTCGATAGAGACCCAGGACTTGCTGGATTGTTTTTGTCGTGCTGGTTTTGGTGGTCAGGGATTGGAACGTGTTGATTTGAGCCACAGCAATTTGCAGTGGGTGTTGGCCCAGCGTCAGGGTTTACCTATTGCCCTAGCGGCAATGCTCATTGAGGCCGCTCGACGTTTCGGCTTAACGGCATTCGGTATTAACTTTCCGGGTCACTTCTTGGTGTCAGTACAAGGTGATGTGGTAGACCCGCTGAATTTTCACGTTTTGCAACGTCAACAGTTTGCGCAGAAACTCAGCGCGGAGGACTTTGACGAAGTCATGCAGCCTACATTGACGCGGCTGTTTGGTCTGAGAATGTTAAACAACGTCAAGATTCAATATGCCCAGGCGGAGAATTGGGCAGAGGTACTGGATATTCTTGCCTGCCAATTGCTGGTGGAAACCGTCGATCTACAAACTCAAGCAGCGCTGCACTTTGAGCGCGGTGAATGTTTGCAACAGATGTCTATGCAAAGCCAAGCCGAGCGTGCGTATCAAACCTGTATAGAGATGTCGCCGTCAGGCGAAGTCTTGTTGCAAGCCCAGCAGCGATTGAACAATCTAGCGTCCCAAGACAAGGTCTTGCACTGACAACATTTGTTGTTTGTAGTTTTGGACGTAGTTAGCTCATATCCTCATAAGGGTTAGCTAACTGCAGACTCACTGGATTAGGAAAGCCCGGTATAGCCACTTCACTGGTGTTGATGCTCAAGTCTTCGCCGTCAACAACGCCTTCGCCAAACTGATATATCGGTGCAATAGAGCCATTGTCTGCGTTGTTATCATAATTCTCGGCGTTGGCCCGGACGGATTCTTGTTTACGCTGCATCTCGGTCAAACGCTCTTTGCCCCAACGCTTTTCTAACATGGCCATGGTCTGATTGGGCGATAAGAACAATCCTGTGGCGTTGTTACCACCAAACCCTTTGGAGTTCACAAAGGCGCCAGGCATGGCGGAAGGGTCAATTTCCACATGTTGCATGGGCAAGTTTAGGTGGTCATGGTGAACGTCATCGGCGACGTGATCGATGGTGGTGATGCCGGGAACTAGGCCGTCTTGCCACGCTCCGAGAATAGCCGCAAGTTGGTCACCGCCTGCTGGAGCCATAGAGTGACCGACAAAACACTTCACGGCACCCACCAGCCAAGGTGCCATGCCGAATTTGTCTGCTATTTCATTCAATATATGGGATTCAGTCACGCGATTCTGTGGGGTACCGGTACCATGCGCTTGCATGTAGGTGCCATGTTTTAGCGTCTCTTCACCAAGAATCGCACGGGCCGAGGCCACAGCTTTGGCTACAGTCAAGTAGTTACCAATGCCCGGACCAGGGATGGATTTTTTGTAGCCGTCTGCATTAACAAATACGTCGCCCACGGAACCCATCACCTGAGCGCCGTGCTGCATCGCTAATTCGTCATCCATTAAGACGATCCATACAGACGCCTCAGCAACAGTAAAGCCGGCGTTAGAAGAAAATGGTCTGCAGGCACGGCGATTGTCGCAATGTTCGCTGCCGTCCAGCTTCATGAGTTCTTCATCTTCCGCTAGGGCACCCATAACCCGGTAACCCTCAATGACATGGGGTTGCACTGGCGCTTCGGAATTGCCCACCATAACAATGCGCTTATCACCACGCCGGATGTCGTCCATGCCGCGTTTGACGTTGTATAGGAACGTAGCACAGGCGCCAATAATGCCGGCGGTTTCACCTACTGAACCCAGTACATAAGCGTTCACAAAATCCCCGGCCATTTCAGGAAGTCCCAGAGCGCAGTGCTTGGAGGAAGGGCGTTTGCCAAACAAGGGATTCTGCAACAAGCCAGCGTAGCCATCGGCATCGAGCTGCCCCATGGCTGAGCCGGAATACACGGCAAATTGATCAGGTGCCACCATGCTCTTTAGCTGCTCAACAGTGAAGCCGGTAGAACCCAAGGTATCCGATGCCCCATACACTGCCATTTGCAAACCCCGGGGGTGGTTGCGGCTTGGGTATAGGGCAGCAGGATCAAAACCGCTGGGTAGCTGCCCAGCGCTGGTGACTTTCGAACGGCGCAACTCTGGCAGCATGGTTGTTAAAGGCGCTTGGCACACGACCCTGACCTGGTTGCCGCTTAATTCAGTAACGTTCCAGTCGTCAGGAATGCTGTTAGGCAATTGACGTTTACTGGTAACAAAACTTAGGGGCTGCTGTTCAGCGCCCTGCATTTGTAATGTGGACTGCCACAGCACACTGTCCGGATCGAAATGTTCGATGCGCCGAATAAGAGTGTTGTCACAAATTTGGCGTTTCTCATCGGCACTCAGCTCGGTGGTATTCTCCATACCCATAAGCTCGGCAAGGCTTTTATAGGTGCGGTCCTGTTTCGATGCAGGTAGGGCATCGAGCACCATACGTCGATAAGCGTGGTGACCGCTGACCCGCCCCGCAGGATTGATGCCGCCGCAGCCAACAATGACGGGAAGTGGCGTAGTGTTACCGGCTTTACTCAAAGTTTGTCCTCAGTGGAAGCGTTTAGTTGCAGACAGCAGTGCGAGAGCGCCAGTGTTAACGCTCTAGCGCTATGGCGGTCGCTTCACCGCCGCCAATGCAAAGAGCAGCAATACCGCGTTGTTTGTCCTGGTTCTTCATGGCATGAGCTAATGTCACAATTAGACGGCTGCCGGTGGAACCAATGGGGTGACCCTGAGCGCAAGCGCCACCGAAAACGTTTACCCGCTCAGCATCTAAACCCAGTTCTTGAATGGTGAGCATGGTCACCATGGCAAAGGCTTCGTTGATTTCAAATAGATCCACTGAATCAAGATCCCAGCCAATCTTCTCCACCAATTTCTGTATGGCGCCAATAGGTGCCAAGGTGAACTCGCTAGGGTGAATGGAGTGGGTGGCGTGACCGACAACTTTTGCGAGCGGTTCCCGGTCGCCTAAAGCGTTGCCGCTTGCTAGCACCAGTGCAGACGCGCCATCAGAAATCGAAGAGGCATTCGCCGCAGTAATCGTGCCGTCCGCTTTGAAGGCCGGACGCAATGAAGGAATTCGATCAATTTTGGCGCGACCTGGCTGTTCATCGTCTTCTACCAATGAGCCGTTGATTTCCATCGGCGCAATCTCGCTGGCGAGTGAGCGATTTTCAATGGCGTTACGCGCTCGAGTTACCGATTCAATGGCGTATGCGTCCATAGCTTCGCGGGTTAACTGATGCTGGTCAGCAGTATTTTGTGCAAAGGAGCCCATGGAGCCGCCGGTTTCGGCGTCCTCTAAGCCGTCAGTGAACAAGGCGTCAAGCATTTGGGTATGACCCATACGTAGCCCAGATCTTGCTTTGTCCAACAAGTAGGGGGCGTTGCTCATGCTTTCCATGCCACCTGCTACCACAGTTTCAGCGCTACCTGCGCGAATCAGATCGGTGGCGATCATTGTGGCTTTCATACCGGAGCCACATACCTTGTTGATGGTTGTGGCACCGCAGCTGTCGGGAAGATCAGCCTGGCGCATTGCTTGGCGTGCAGGCGCTTGTTTAAGCCCTGCGCTGACCACATTGCCGATGACAACTTCGTCTACGTCAGAGGCGCTGATGTTTGCATGATTGAGTGCGGCAGAGATTGCATGTGCGCCAAGTTGGGGTGCTGTTTGACTAGCTAGGGTGCCTTGTAGGCTTCCCACTGGTGTACGTGCGGCGCCGACAATAAAAACATCTGAACTCACGGTATTTGCTCCTCAAAATATGAGCCGCAGATTACCACGGTAGACGCTAAGTTGGGCAAGGGTGTGCTGGGCGTCGCGCAAGGAAATTAACGTTCTTTGAATCGAGGGATAAGCTCGGCAAAATTACAGGGTCGAAAGTTTATGTCTAACTGGTTGTGTAAGATTTTTTGCCACCCCGTTGTGACCGCGCCAGAAGATCCCGGCAAACTAAAAATTAAAGTGCCGTTTGCTAGCCCTCCGAGCGCTCGAGATTGAATTGTAGAAGTGCCGATTTCCTCGTAAGACAATTGTCTGAATAATTCTCCAAAACCCTCTATCTGCTTATCAAAGAGCGGAGTTAATGCTTCTGGTGTACTGTCTCGTCCGGTAAAGCCCGTGCCGCCGGTGGTTACCACTACGTTAATCGCCGGATCCGCAATCCAATTGGAAACCACGGCACGAATTGCGTAGATATCGTCTCGAACAAGATCACGTTCGGCGACTGTGTGACCGTCAGCCAGTGCAAACTCCTTTAAGAGGTTGCCAGATTTATCATCTTGCAAGGTTCGGGTATCGGATATGGTGAGAATGGCACAGATCAAATTTGGCATGGCTGTAATTGCGCTCAAATGGTCAAATGGCTAAAGTAGCGCCATTCTACACACAGTCAAAAAAACGTGGTCAAGCAGCTCATTGAAGGGGATCGGCTCTTTTTTATTGCCGAGAGTCTCGCTAAGGATTTTTCACTGTTCCCGCAGGTCGCCCAAGAGGACCAGCCGGTTCCTGGCTTGTTGTCGAGTCGCGATATTAGTCGCAGGCAAGAGGAGCTGCGGGAACTCAATATCGACGCCTATATTGAGGCGGTGGTCGCGCCAGCGGAAGATCAAAGCCGCATTGCTGCACCAGCAATAATTCGTCAATTAGGCCGAGTGCTGGAAGAGCAGTCTTCTGGCCCGTACTACCAAGCTTCAGTACTGATGAACTTTGGTGATGGTATTGAGCGCGAAGTTGGTTTTATCGCTCAAGATCGTACGGTAGAGCTTGGCAGTTGGATGCCAGAACACCATCTTAGAGCAGCTGATTTCATTGATCGTTGCTCGTCCCGGGCCATGCCGATTGTCAGTTTTATGGACACCCCCGGGGCAGATCCGCGTGAAGAAGCGAACATCAATAATCAGGCGCACAGTATTTCCCGTCTGATTGCGGAAATGAGTAATGTCGACGTGCCCAATGTGGGGCTGGTTTATGGCATTGGTTATTCAGGCGGTGCCATTCCACTTGCTGCCAGTAACGTTATCCTTTCGCTGCGTGATGGTGTCTTCAGTACCATCCAACCCGCAGGTCTAGCAAACATTGCCCGTCGTCTGAATCTATCCTGGCAGGAGTGTGCAAAGTACGTGGGTGTGTCGCCTTACGAACTGCACGCCCAGGGCAACATTGACGCCATTGTTGATTACAGCCCCAACGACGCGATGGACAAGCTAGAGAACCTTCGACTTGCGTTGATTCACAGTATTATGAATGTTGAATCGCGAACGAAAGAGTTCGTCGCTGAGAATCCATACATCATGGATCACTACCGTCAGAGCTTGTTGCGTTACTTGAAGCCCTCTGAACAACTGCAGGCGATGCAAAGTTCTGCGTCTTTAGCATTAACGCGCAATCCCACCGAATACCTCAACGTTTTTGGTGTCGCGTTTCGCTATCTGCGCTATTTGCAGGTGCGCAAGCGTATTAAAGCCACCAGCACCCAGCAATATGGCCGTTTGGCAGAACAAGAGGTTCCGGCAGGGGAATTACATACCCGCGCGGATCGCGAGCGGCGACAGACCTTCTTGTATTGGTTACAAGATCCCGACCGAGTGGTTTACGACGAGGCGTTGTCTAAGGCCTGGCGGAATTATCAGGATAAGCGTCAGGCGATGAACGATGAGCGTGGCCGTATCGCTCAGATGATTTTTGGAGAGCCTAAGCAGAATTACGAAAACGCGCGGGCAAATTTACTCTCAACCGTAGGGGTCTTTCTTTACAACCGTTGGAAGAAAGAGGCGCGAGGCAACTTAGAGGCGCTACAGCAATACTTGCAGGATGATTTGGCAACCCGTCAGATTTTGCAGCTGAGCGAAATTACCGATGCGACTGCATTGTTGAATGCCATCATTAACGACTCATCTCTTAAAGACCAACTATACGATCAATTCTCTCACGAGGGTCGTAAGCTGCTCGATGCTGGCACCGTGGAAGGATCGGTTTCTGGATTCGTCGCCAAGCAACTGGTTGCCGAACTAAACATGTTGATCGCCAGCGGCACATTGGACGGTGACAATTCAATGGAGGCAAATCGCCGTTTTCTCAGCGCACGTTTGCCTGGTCTGATTCCGCCGCCGGTAGTGGGTGCCAAGCCGGTGGTGCTGGCGGAGTTGTCGGTTTTAGATATCTTGCTCAATGAAGAGCTGCGGGCCGACTTCATCACAGAATGTAAGAATTTATTGTTGTTTGACTCGGTATACGACCGAGTGATCGACAGTCTTGATTCCATTGCGGCAGAAGCCCAAGCAAACCAGGCGCTATCTCAGGCCTCGTTAGTACGCCTTTTGGATCAAACTTTGTCGCAAATTGTTCAATCCGACGAGCGCGTTACTGCTGAACGCGAGCAATTGTTCGACTGGCATCAACGGGTAATGAAGATGCCCAAGGGCTCTGAATTTTTCCGCACCGTAGAAGAGTGGAAGAAGCTCAGTTTTGCGCACCTGGCTGACGCGTTGTTTGTGGTGGTAACCCATGTGTTCAGTGTGCTGACCCCGTCGCTGATTGCCGCCGAGCGCGAAGGTAAAACGTATCAGGGTAAAATTGCGCCACGCAACATTGGTCGTCGCAAGGACTTTTGGAACCGCTTGGACATGGCCTACAACGACTTGCAGATGCAGGACGTGTTGCGGCTGATCCGTAATGATCATCGGTTTACGTATAACGACATTATCGAGCAGTTTTTTGACGACTGGGAACCATGCTTTGATGATCTGCTAAGTTCCGATCCCTGCTCTTTTCCTGGTTTTAGAGTTTCCATAGAGAGCGCTCTGAACAAGGGTCTGCCGCCTTGTGGGGTGGTCACTGGCTTTGCCAATGTTAAATCTATGCACAACACCCGGGTGGGTGTGGTGATGTCCAATGTGCAGTTCCAGGCAGGGGCCTTCGATATGGCCAGTGCCGAGAAGGTTATTCGGCTGTTATTGGAATGCGCTGAACAACACCTGCCGGTGGTGTGTTTTATTTCGTCAGGCGGCATGCAAACCAAGGAAGGAGCCGGGGCGCTGTTTTCCATGGCTGCGGTCAACGACCGCATTACGCGATTTGTGCGTGATCACGATTTGCCCATGATTGTATTTGGTTATGGCGATTGTACGGGTGGTGCCCAGGCGAGCTTCGTCACGCATCCCTTGGTACAAACTTATTATTGGTCTGGTACTAGCATGCCGTTTGCTGGGCAGATTGTTGTGCCCTCTAATCTACCGCTGCGCTCCATCATGTCGAATTATCTGTCGGCAAATGAAGGAGCTATGCAGGGGTTGGTTAAGCATCCGTTCTACCCAACCATTGATGAATCGTTGCGCGGCGTAGACGCCTCTATTCCGGTAGCAGATGAGACGGTAGACGAGGTAATGAGCCGCATATTGCAGGGTCGTCTAGTGAATCAGCGGCCAGTAGTGGTGGCTCATCGACCCGTCTACACCGATCAAGATCTTGTGCGGCCTGTGCGTAAGGTGCTGATCCACGCCCGTGGTTGTACCGCGGCGAAATTGATTCGTATTGCGCAGCAGCAAGATATTCAGGTGATCTTGGTACAAAGCGACCCAGATATGGATTCTGCAGCCGTAGATCAGCTCACAGACAACGACACCCTGGTCTGTATTGGCGGTAACACCCCTGATGAAAGTTACCTGAATGCTCAGAGTGTGTTGAACGTCGCAGAGAACCAGGGTGCAGACAGCTTGCACCCGGGTATTGGCTTCTTGTCGGAAAATTCGGGCTTTGCTGAATTGGTGCGCTCTCATGGCATCAACTTTATCGGACCGCCTGTTGCCAGCATGGAAACCATGGGCAACAAGTCCAACGCAATCAATACCGCTTTACGTCTCAATGTGCCGGTAGTGCCGGGTAGCCACGGCATTATGACGGATGTGGACCGTGCTGCCGAAGTGGCGACAGAGATTGGGTATCCGGTGCTAATAAAAGCTGTACACGGTGGTGGGGGCAAAGGCATTCAGGTGGTAGAAAACCCATCCGAGTTCCAGCAGTTGTTCCACCGGGTAGGCATTGAGGCCCGCAGCGCCTTCGGCAATGGCGATGTGTATTTAGAGAAGTATGTGACCTCGCTGCGGCACATCGAAGCACAATTGTTACGCGATACTCACGGCAATACTCATGTGCTGGGTATTCGTGATTGCAGTGTGCAGCGTGATAAGCAAAAGGTGATCGAAGAATCGGCTTCCACGACGCTGCCGGATCATTTGCTGCAAGAAGTGATTCGCTCGACTGCCGATATCGCTAACGAGGTCGGTTATGTTGGTGCGGGTACCGTAGAGTTTATTTATGACTTAGCTGCGAATGCGGTCTACTTCATGGAAATGAACACGCGTTTGCAGGTTGAGCACCCGGTTACGGAATGGGTTAGTGGTATCGATATCGTAGCTCAGCAATTCCGCATTGCAGCTGGAGAGTCCATCGCCGATTTGGCCGTGCAAAGTAGTGGTTACGCCATGGAAGCGCGCATTAATGCCGAGCGCATACTCAAGCAAGGTGACGGCAGCCTAGCGTTCCGGCCGCATCCCGGCGAAGTAGAAACTTGTCACTTTCCTGAAGAAGAGGGTGTAGAAATCATTGCCGCGGTAGGGCCAGGTAAGTTTATCTCGCCTTACTACGACAGCATGGTTGCGCAGATCATTGTGCATGCCGAGTCTCGAGAAGCCGCAGCGGCCAAGCTTGCCGATTACTTAGGACGTATAGAGCTTAGTGGCATTTGCACGAACATTCCGCTGTTGCGCAAAATTCTTGTGGATGAGGTCTTTTTGGCCGGTGTATACGACACCAATTACCTGCCCGAATTGTTGCAACGCTTGGATATAGACCAACTGATCGAAGCAATAGAACAAGGGTCTGGCGCGGCTAATGCAGGTATTGATCTGGACAGTTTACGTATCGAGGCCAGCGATGAACTCAAAGTCTTGGCTCCGGCAACGGCCATTTTCTACAGCACACCTTCACCGTCAGAGCCTGAATACGTAAGTGTAGGCGATGAAATCGCCTTGGATCATACGCTGTGTCAGTTAGAGGCAATGAAGATCTTCAGCCCGCTGAGTCTTGCTGATTTCAATGCCGACGGCGATCTTTATGATCCTTCCAAACGCTATCAGGTGACGCGCATTAACATGAGCAATGGCCAACAAGTGAATGTAGGTGACTTGCTGTTTGTGGTGAAACCCGTCTAGGGAACCTCTGATTAATTCAGAATTTTTCAAATAAGGTGTAGCACTGCCAAGGGCTAGTATCTTCAAATTATTGATTTACTAATAAAATTAAAAATAGTCTTGTTGTCTTTCTCGCGTTGAAAAATTCATGACCCGTTTATTCAGAGCTTCCCTAGTTATTACTCCTTCACATGAACCCGTCATTATCCTGTTGAAGGAGTTCTAGGCAGCGATCGCTGTCCGCACAGCGATTTGTCAGACGCTTAGGCCAGCAGTGGCCGGAGTAACTGGTAGCTGCCCTGAATTATGCAGATCGTGCCGGTGCACAAAATGATCAGCCCACTGATGTGCTGAAATCCTGCGTCGTCCCAGCGCGATAACAACCAAGTACCGATTCGTGTGCCCAGCACTGCGGTCACCGCTGCTGCTAGGAATAACCAGTTGGGCAGTACGGTTTCAACGCTGATGATGGCGCCGTAATAAATAATCCTTAGAAGGTGGCCTAAGGTTTGAGTCATAGCCTTGTTGGCCACCACGGTTTGTCGGTCTAGGCCGCTGTTTATATAAAACATATCCAGTAGCGGGCCGGCCGCACCAGCTAATAGCTGAGCTGACGTAACACTGAGTCCGCACAATACGCTCGACAGAGGGCGCGTTATGTTCAAACCACTGAGTTTGGGCTTGAGCCGCGCGATCCATGGAAATAAACCCACGAGGATCAGCACGACGCTGGCATCGGGTATAAACAACAGTGCGCTGAAGCCCGCTACAGCGAGTGCAGCGCCAAGCAGATAGCCCGGTAGCAAACGCCACAGTAGAAACCGGCGGAGAATCAGAGTGCGCGACCCATTGGCAGTGAATTGGGTGATGCCGTGTAACACCATGGCGCTGCTCACCGGCAGAATGTTGATCAATATCGCCATAAGAACCACGCCGCCTGCCATTCCGACTAAGCCGGACAGCACGCTAGTGGCCAATGCACTGATTACAATCAATGAATACAACATGTATGCAAAGTAGTCGCCAACGGTTGCCTAATAAAGCGATTGTAGGGAATATGAATCATTCGAAAAGCGACTGATAAAACTGAATGATTGAAAATTTAGAAACATTAGTAACGTTGTCGAAAACCGGCACGATGATGGAAGCCAGCACAGCCATGCGGATTTCCCAGTCTGCTGTGAGCAAGCGCATAGCGGCTTTAGAGCGCTACTACGACAGAGAGTTGATCGAGCGACATGGTCGGCGGGTTGTGCTCACTCATCACGGCACTCGCTTGGTTGAGCGCGTTACTCCCTTGTTGTCAGAATTGCGCAGCGTGTTTTTAGAAGACAACGCACTGCGCAAGGGGAAAATCATTTTGGGGGTTTCTGAGGCTATTTTGGCCAGTTGGGGGCCACACTTTTTTGCGCAAATTCGTGATCGTCTGCCAGAGGTGGAATTTGAGTTTCATGCTCAGCGATCACCAGTAGTGCTGGATCGATTGCGATCTGGAGAATATATGGTCGGTATCTGCACGGGCAGTTCGGATGCGGACACGGATTTGGTCTCGGAGGTTATTCGGCAGGAACCTATGGTGATTATTCCTTCCGGTTTGCAGCCTTTGAAGTACAAACTAGGTAAACCCCTACAGGTGCTAACCATTGAGTCCCGTTCCGGTGCCTGGGGTTCGATAGAAGAAAATATGCAGCGCTTGAATCTTGATCGGGTGGTGTCGTTGGAGTCTTTCTTTGCAGTTGCGCAGATGGCGTTGTCTGGATTCGGCCATGGCTTGGTGCCCATTGGTGTTGCCAATACGTTAGGCATAGCCGATGCAGAACTCATTAAGCTGCCCCGTAGCCATGCTTCCCGCCCGACCCTGACGCGACCGGTGCGCTTTGTTGCGCGCAAGTCGATGTTTGCCCAAGCGTTAGTGCGCAGTTTTTACGCTGAGGCATCGGCTCATGCTGCGGCAATGGACGTAGATTAGGTCCGCCGCGCTATGGTGTGTCGACTTAGTGCTTGAACCATCTGAAAATGTAGGATCAGCGAGTCGGAGCGCTAGGCCGCACCTCGGCAGAGCTTGGCCAATCCACTGACCCAGAGCGGGTCTGCATTGAGACACGGCACTAGATGAAAGCTCTCGCCGCCTGCTTCGAGAAAAGTCTCTCTGCCTTGGATGCCGATTTCTTCCAAGGTCTCTAAGTTATCCACCACAAAGGCTGGCGATGCCACGACCAGATGCTTTACGCCCTGGCCGGGGAGTTCTTCCAACACTTTATCTGTGTAAGGGCTGAGCCATGGCAGGGGGCCTAAACGCGACTGGAAGCTCACACTGTATTGGTCTTCGCTCAAACCGATGTGCGCCGCAATGTTTGATGAAGTGGCATACACCTGATGGCGGTAACACGTTTTATGTGCTGGTGACTGCTGGTAGCAACAGTTCTCCTGTTGTAGGCAGTGGTTCCCGGTAGGGTCGGCCTTGCGTAAATGCTGCTCTGGCAGTCCGTGATAACTCAACAACAGATGGTCCCACTGTTCGGGCAAATGTTGTTTGATCAGTTCGCCCCAAGCCTGGCTGTGTTCATCGGCGCCGTAAAATGGCGGCAACACGGAGTGTTGCATGGTGTCGGGGAGGGCCGCCTCTACCGCTCGCAAAGACGTAGTGACTGTAGAATCCGCATGCTGGGCATAAAGGGGTACAACAATGACATGTTCCACACCCTGGGCTGCCAGTTCATTTATGCCGGACTGAATGCTTGGATTGCCGTAGCGCATACTCAGAACGACGGGTGCTTGTAGTTCCGATGCCAGCTCGTCTGCAAGCTCCTGACTGCCGGTCAATAAGGGTGAGCCCTGGTCTGTCCAAATAGTGGCGTAAGCCTCGGCACTCTTGTGCGGGCGGAATGGCAGTATAAAACCGTATACGATCAGGGCCCTAATGATGGTGGGCGCAGACAGTACAAATGGGTCCATCAAGAACTCGCCCAAATAACGACGTACGTCGGCAACATCGGTGGAGTCTGGAGTACCTAAATTGATTAATAAAATTCCACTGTTGGGTTCGAGTTGGCTTTGCATTGGGGGCCTGAATTTGCTGCGACCGCGTTTCAAACGTGGCCTGATAGATGGAGACGCGATAGTATCCGCGCTCTTTTAGGCAAGCAACTTGGACACAAACGTGACGCTCATTCTGGATTACGAAGCAGGAAACTTAGCCAGTGTCAGGCGGGCCTGCGCGCACGTTGGTTTGCAGGCGGAATACTGTGCTGACCCTGATCAGTTGCGCCAGGCCGAGCGGATTATTTTTCCGGGCGTCGGTGCAGCGGGCAGCGCCATGCGCAGTCTCAAACAACGAGGTCTAGACGAAGCTCTGCGAGAAGTTATTCAAAGCGGTACGCCGGTGTTAGGCATTTGCTTGGGTATGCAGGTATCGCTGACTCATTCAGAAGAAAACGATACTCCGACTTTGAACGTTATTCCCGGTCAGGTCCGGCGATTTGCTTTTGATCGTAAGGGTCTAAAAATTCCGCACATGGGTTGGAATGAAGTTCGAGTGCTGCAAGCCCATCCTGTGTTGGCGGGGATCGAGCCGGGCGATGAGTTTTATTTTGTGCACAGCTATTTTCCCCAACCTGCGTCACGTGATGCAGTGCTTGCTGTTACTGATTATGAAGACGAATTCGCCTGTGCGGTGGGTAAAGACAATTACATCGGTACTCAGTTCCACCCGGAAAAGAGTGCGCAAGTAGGTTTGCGGCTGCTGGCAAATTTCGCCGCTTGGGATGGCCAATGTTAAGTAAACGAGTAATAGCCTGTCTGGACGTACGTGACGGTAAGCTGGCGAAAAGCGTCAAATTTGTCGACACCAAGGATATTGGCGACCCGGTCGCAAAAGCCCGAGAGTATTATGAAGATGGTTTGGATGAATTGGTGTTTTACGACATCACGGCGTCGAGTGATAAGCGCAATATCATGCTCGATGTTGTGGAAGCAGTGGCTGATGAGGTTTTTATTCCGTTGTCTGTTGGGGGAGGTGTGCGCTCGGTTGCAGATGCCACGGACTTGCGACTGGCGGGTGCCGAAAAGATCAATGTGAACTCTGCTGCAGTGGCTCGACCTGAGTTGATTGATGAATGCGCGGAAGCCATCGGCAACCAAAACGTGGTTTTGTCCATGGACATTCAGCGAGTCGAGGTTAATTCCGAACAGCCGAGCGGCTATGAAATTGTCATCAACGGCGGCCGTACGGCGACGGGTAAAGATGCACTGGCTTGGGCCATAGAGGGTGAGCGTCGCGGCGCTGGCGAATTGGTGATTAACTCTATTGACGCAGACGGCACCAAGGACGGTTACGAAATAGCGCTCACAGCGATGATCGCCGAAGCGGTTAGGGTGCCGATCATCGCGTCGGGTGGTGCCGGGGTGCCTGAACATCTGCATGAAGCGTTGACCCAGGGTGGCGCGGATGCGGCGCTCGTGGCCTCGATGGTGCATTACGGCGACTACAAGGTCAGTGAGTTAAAGCAGTATTTGCATGATGAGGGATTGAAGATTCGCATTTGCTGAGCGAATAAATCAAAAAATAAGGACAGGCGATGAAAGCAATTCAGGTGGATGGCGAAAAGTTAATCTGGGCAGATTTTGCGTCTGCGCAATGTGGTGCGGGTGAAGTCAAAATTCGCGTACACGCCACTGCCATCAACCGTGCGGATTTACTGCAACGCGCTGGCGGCTATCCGCCACCGGCAGGTGCCAGCCCGATCATGGGCCTTGAGTGTGCTGGTGAAGTCATTGAGGTTGGCGAAGGCGTGCAGCGCTGCAAGGTCGGCGACGCGGTGTGTGCGCTGCTTGTTGGAGGCGGTTATGCCGAAGAAGTTGTGGTTGCTGCGGGACAAGTGCTGCCGGTGCCGAAAGGCCTGAGCATGGTTCAAGCGGCGGCCCTACCAGAGGTTTTTGCAACGGCGTATCTGAACCTTTATATGGAAGGCGCATTGCAGACCGCCGAAAAGGTAATCGTACATGCGGGTGCCAGTGGTGTTGGTACCGCTGCCATTCAATTGCTCAAGCAAAGCGGCAACCCGGTTTTTGTCACAGTGGGTTCCGATGAAAAGCTAAAAAGTTGTGTTGAATTAGGAGCAGATACCGGGTCGGTGCGCCATGAAGGTTCGTTTGCCGAGGCCGCCACCGCGTGGGCCGGTGAACAAGGCGTTGATGTCATTCTAGACCCCGTTGGTGGGCAGTATTTGGCAGACAACCTCGGTGTTCTCGGTCTGGGTGGACGATTGGTATTGATCGGGCTTATGGGTGGTGCCGTGACCGAGGTCAATTTGGCGTTGTTGATGTTAAAAAGGGCGAGGGTAATTGGTTCAACCCTGCGTGCGCGACCGATCGGAGAAAAAGCTGCCGTCATGGACGGCCTGCAACGTAATGTATGGCCAGACATCGAAACTGGCGCCATTCGTCCGATTATCGAAGCAGAAATGCCGATTCAGCAGATGGAAGATGCTCACGCTTTAATGGCGTCAAATACCACCGTAGGAAAAATTGTCCTAACCGTTGCTTAGCAACAAAAACTTACCTCACGAAGGGTAATCGGCTTACCGACTTAGAGTTTTCCTTGCTGCAAGCTTGGCTTCATGCAGCAAGCAATCCGCACAGTTTTAGTCCGCTATATTGGCTTTACGCTGATAGAGCTCATGCTGGTGTTGGCTCTTGTGTCGACACTGGCCCTGTCAGCGCAACCTGCCTATCAACGTTATGTGGAACGTGGTCATCAAGCGCGTGCTCAAGCGGTGCTGCTTGCTTGTGCCCTGCGCATACAGCGCTTGTCGCTGCATCAATTTGATTATCTTGGTCATGCTGACAGCGACGGCGATGGTCTGGGTTATATCGACAACGGACCGATAGCTGCAGAGGCTTGCGAGCAGGTGGCAGACCCAACATTGAACCACGCTTTTAGTATCCGCGCTGTTGCGAATGGCTTTGAACTCACGGCGACACCCAATGCAAATGACATGAACGCCGGTCGAGGACGACTGAGCCTAGATCATGTTGGACTGCGACGATGGGACGCCAACGACAACGGCGAGTTCGAGGCGGATGAGTTGCAATGGCCAGCAGGGTAAGGCGTCGCGCAGCGGTTCGCGAAGACGGTTTTTCGTTTATCGAGTTGCTGGTTGCCTTGGCGTTATAGAGCAGCGCAGTGTTTACGCATTTCGCTTTGCATGGAATGCTGTTTTTAGACAGTAATGTGGGTCAACAGCATTTGCGAGCTCATTGGTTTGGTGCCGATTGGATTGCTCAGGCCCAGGCCAGCGTAGCACCAGGTCGTGTATTAAAGTCTGGCTTTGCCCAGGTCACGCCAACCCCACCGTCCTCATTCGACCGAGGGTGTGTTAATGGGTATTGCGCCCAGGAGCGCTTCGCCGATCTCGCCCAGACTTTGCTCAAATGCGAACTAGGTGACTACACGGGTGTGTCGGTCTGCCAGCGTTTGCAGAGTCTGGAATTGTTACCTTCTAACCTTGCGGGCCTTGGTTTGCCCGCGGGCAGCATAGTCGCAGACCAGTCAGTGGGTCGTCCCGAGGTAGAAGTAACCTGGTGGCGGGACGAAACGCGACGGTGGTCATTGCAGTTGGGGCGTTAGTGCTATCCCGCGGATATACGCTCATTGAAGTGCTTTTAGCCTTGGCTTTGAGTCTGGTATTAGTAAGCGCCATTTTGAGCCTAATCGTCAGTACACAGCACGGCACCGCAGCGGTGGTCGCTCGGACACGGGCGCAGGAGAACTTGCAATTAGCCTTTGCTTTGATCGAAAGGGTGGTTCAGCGCAGCGGCTCTTTTGCTTGTGCCGATCCCCAACGTCCACTGGTGGGTTTTCTCAATGGCGATTGGTCACAAATTCCAGAGTATGACATTACCCGATCTGTCCTCGGTTATGACGGACGAAGCGGTGGTCAGTTTGTTCCTGATCCAACACTAACGTTGCCGACTTCAGGAGTAGGGGGTGACCAACGGGTGCATAAAGCAGGGCACGGCGTTGACCTAAAGGCTGTTGAATCTGCTGCCGACATATTGGTTGTGCGTGGCACAGGGCCGTCGGCACCCTTGGCCGCGCCGGCAATCGGCCGAGAACCCATTGCGTTGCCGGGGCAGATTGTTGATTTTGCGGTAAACGATGTTGTGCTGGTGTCTGATTGTGAACAGGCGGCTCTAGTAAAGATAACTGGGGTCACTGACACCCCTAGCGGTCTAATGCTTAGATGGGCGCAAGGCCCAGGGACATTTGATAACGCCAGCGTGGGATGGATACATGGTGATGAGGGCACGAGCGAAAGCCTGGCTCTGCTACCAAGGGGCTTTGCAGTAGATGCCTCGGTAGCAACGGTGATTACGTCCATATTTTTTTTGGCTCCGAGTCTAGTGCGCAGTCGGCAGGGCCAAATGGTCAGGGCCCTATGGCTCAAATCAGGGTCGGATCCCAGTGTTGAAATGATCGCCGGCATTGATGATCTACAAGTCTGGTTTTTGGTGGCAGAGGACATTAGCCCCGCCAGCCGCATGGGTTACTTCCAGGCTGGGCAACTTCCGCAAGATGCTGTGGTTGTTGGGTTGCGTATTCTATTGCGCAGTAGCAGCGTCGATGAATTGGTTGAGGTTGGGCAACGGCCTGTCTCGATGAGTGCAACGCGTACTTTCATGCTGCCGCGATTTGGGCGTTGGGGCCACGCCTTATGAAGCGACAGGGTGGGATGGCGTTGATCCTCAGTTTGATGGTCATAACATTGCTGGCGACGCTGGGGTTTGCTGCGGTGCAGCAGACGACTCTAGGGTTTTTGCTGTCGCGCAACCAAATAGATTTCCGCATTGCTACAACGTCCGCGCAAAACGGCCTGAGCGCACAGTTGTCGACTCTAGATATCTTACCGGTTGCTGATTTTTTGCCCCGCGGTAACAATGGGCTGTATCGCAGTGAAGCATATGCTGTGGCGCCATTGTGGCTGCAACAGTCAACGTGGCAGGTCGGTGGCTGCCGTCAAGTTATCTATGCGCTTTCGGGCAGTGCAGCGCCCGCCTGTGCGATTGTCGAGTTGTTACGGTATCGAGCCGAGAATAACTACCGTGCGTTTCGTGTAACCGTAAGAGGCGTAGGTGCAACTAACGATTCTGTTGTGCTTTTACAAAGCTACGCGGTGCTCGAAGACTAATCTGTCAAGCCAGTTCTGCCAGCTGCTGTAGTTGCTCTGCTAATGTCGTAAGAGATGCTTCTAGGTCTTTCGCTCTCTGACGCTCTTTTTCTACCACCTTTGCGGGGGCTTTACTGACAAATGCCTCGTTGCTCAGCTTGCCGGTGAGTTTTTGTAAATCGCTTTCGCAGCGCGCGACCTCTTTACCTAGGCGGGCACGTTCGGCTTCGACATCAATCAGGCCAGCCAGCGGTACCATAACTTTAAGATCACCGACCAGCGCCAATGCATTAGGTGGTGGCTCGCTGCCGCTTTCCAGCCATTCAATTGAAGTGACATTGGCTAAACGTTTCAGCATCTCTTCGGCATTGCCGGCTTGGATACGATCGGCCTGATCGCCGTCTTGTAACACCACGCTAATGCCTTGGCTTGGCTTGATCGAGGCTTCGCCACGAATGTTACGCAATGCGGTAATAACGGCTTTCAGCCACTCAATTTGTTGCTCGGCATCTGCATCTGCGGGGTACAAAGTCGCTTCGGGGTAGCTTTGAGTCATGATGCTGTCGCCGTGGACCCCCAGTCGTGGGGCCACCTGGTGCCAGAGTGTTTCCGTGATAAAAGGCATGATGGGATGGCTCATACGCAGCAGCAGCTCCAGTACCTCAAGCAGCGTGCGTCGTGTTGCTGCTTGTTGCTCGACACTGACGTTGTCATCCCAAAAGATCGACTTGCTGAGCTCTAAGTACCAATCGCAGTACTCGTGCCACACAAATTCGTAAATGGCGTTAGCGCATAAATCGAAACGATAGGTCTCTAGTGCGAGTCGACAGTCTTCGATCAGTTGTCGCGCTTTACCGACTATCCAACGGTCGATCACATGGTTCGATGGTTCTACCGACGTCTTTAGATCGTCGTTCTCCGTGTTCATTAATACGAACTTACTGGCGTTCCAGAGCTTGTTGCAGAAGTTTCGATAGCCTTCCACACGGCTCACATCAAAACGCACGTCACGACCGGTGGTGGCCAGGGCGCAAAAGGTAAACCTCAGGGCATCGGTTCCGTATGCCGCTACACCGTCGGGAAAATCCTTGCGGGTTAGCTTTTCGATGCGTTTGGCCATTTTCGGTTGGGTCAAATTGGCGGTGCGCTTGGCTACTAATGATTCGGTGTCGATGCCGTCGATAAAGTCCAATGGATCAAGGCCGTTACCCTTGGTTTTGGACATCTTCTGGCCTTCGCCATCCCTCACCAAACCATGAATATAGACCGTCTTGAACGGGATCTTTTGCGTTAGACGCAGCGTCATCATGATCATCCGCGCGACCCAGAAAAAGATGATGTCGTGTCCGGTGATAAGGGTATTGCTGGGCAGGAATTCGGCCAGGCTGTCGGTTTCTTCGGGCCAACCCAGTGTAGCGAAGGGCCACAGTGATGATGAGAACCACGTTTCCAAAACGTCCTGATCTTGCTGCAGCTCTACTGCATCAGCGAGGCCGTATTTAGCCCGGGCGCTGGCTTCGTCGGCAGCAACATAGATGTTGCCGTCTGCATCGTAGAACGCGGGTATTCGGTGCCCCCACCACTGTTGTCGGCTGATGCACCAATCCTGGATGTCTCGCATCCAGGCGAAGTAAGTGTTCTCGTACTGTTTAGGGACAAAGGTAATGTCACCGTTTTCCACCGCCTCGATCGCCGGTTTAGCCAGGGGTGCAATCTCCACAAACCATTGATCGGTCAGCATCGGTTCGATGATTGCGCCAGAGCGATCGCCTCTCGGCACCATCAATTTGTGATCATCAATGGCCGCAACCAATCCGAGTTCTTGCATATCGCTAACAATTTTTGTGCGCGCGTCTTCGCGGCTCAAACCACGGTAGTGTTCGGGTGCATTGTCGTTAATGCGGGCGTCGCTGGTGAGGATGTTGATTTCCTCTAACTGATGGCGTTTGCCCATGGCGTTGTCATTGAAGTCGTGGGCAGGAGTGATCTTGACGCAGCCTGTACCGAACTCCATGTCCACATAGCTGTCTGCGATGATCTCAATTTTGCGCCCGACCAAGGGCAGTTCAATAAAACCACCAATCAAGTTTTGATATCGCTCATCCTCAGGGTGCACGGCAACGGCAGAATCCCCCAGCATGGTCTCTGGACGGGTAGTGGCGACGGTTAGGTGGTCCTTTCCGTCTGCTGTCTTCAGACCATCAGCGAGTGGGTAACGTAGATGCCACAGGTGACCTTGCTCCTCGGTATTTTCTACCTCTAAGTCAGAGATGGCGGTACCGAGCTCCGGATCCCAGTTGACCAATCTTTTGCCGCGGTAGATCAAGCCGTCCTCGTACAGTCTGATAAATGCGGTTTGAACAGCCTCAGCGTAGCCGTCATCCATAGTGAAGCGGTCGCGAGACCAGTCCAGGCTGGAACCCATACGGCGAATTTGCTTGGAGATGGTATCGCCTGACTCCTTTTTCCATTCCCAAACCCGGTCAGTAAAGGCCTCGCGGCCAAGGTCGTGGCGAGTCTTACCCTCGGCGGCGATTTGTCGTTCCACCAGCATTTGGGTGGCGATCCCTGCGTGGTCTGTACCCATTTGCCATAGCGTACGGTCGCCACTCATGCGTCGATAACGGATTAAAGTATCCATAAGGGTCTGATTAAATGCGTGACCCATATGCAAGGTGCCGGTGACATTAGGTGGCGGAATGAGAATGCAATAAGGACTGCCGTTGCCTGTTGGCGCAAAAGAACCTGACGCTTCCCAGCGCGCATACAGCTCACGTTCAATCTGTTCCGGGTTAAAACTGTTTTCCATAGGTTCAGGCAGCTCTCTATCAATAGGGTAGGCACAAAGGCCGTGTGTGTGGGTGCGACGGTTTAGTGTTCCCAGTCGCTGAGTTCATGGTGGTGCAGTGGAAAGCCGCGAGCACGATAGTACTTGTAACGGTCGCGACCCAGATCGCGATTTGCGCCAACGATAATTTCTGCGACGCGATCAAAGCGACCAAAAAAGCTCGGTATCTCGGTAGCCAGATTAATCAGCAGGCCGGCTTGAAAGACCGGTTGGCCAAAGCCCACATGTATTGGGCTGGTGCTTGGCTCATCTTCGGATTGAATAATCTGATGGGGTAGAAAACGATGTTGAGGATAGTCCCACATCAACGTATCTACAGCATTTGCGGTAGTCGCGTCATCTACTTGCACATGCACATCCATTTGGTTGTGCATGGCTTTCAAGCTCAGACGACAGGCGAAACGCATTGCTGCATCAGCGCCCATATCTTGCAAGATGTAGAAATCAACGCGCGTCACGAAACCTAAGCTTGTCGCTGTAAGTAATCGAACAGCATAGGCACAGGGCGGCCGCTAGCACCTTTGCGTGCGCCGCCGTGAAATGCGCTGCCTGCCACATCGAGATGTGCCCAACTTACGTCTTCGACGAAGCGAGACAAGAAGCACGCTGCGGTCACGCTGCCCGCCTCACGTCCACCAACGTTGGCCATGTCGGCAAAGTTGGAATTCAGTGAGGTTTGATAATCGTCCCATAGTGGCATGCGCCAGCTGCGGTCGTTGGCGTTTTCGCCTGCCGCAAGTAATTCGTTAGCAAGCTCGTCGTTATTCGCGTATAGGCCGCTGGCATGGGAGCCCAGGGCTACGATGCAAGCGCCCGTTAATGTGGCTACATCAACAATTGCTTTGGGCTTGAAGGTCAGCGCGTGGGTTAATGCATCGCACAAGACTAGGCGACCTTCGGCATCGGTATTGAGAATTTCAACGGTTTTGCCAGAGCGGGTTTTCACAATATCGCCAGGCCGCGTTGCCCGTCCGCTGGGCATGTTCTCGGCAGCCGCAACGATAGTCAGAAGATTAATCGGCAGGCCTGCTTCGATTACAGCTTTGGTTACACCTAGAACGCTGGCGGCACCGCACATATCAAACTTCATTTCGTCCATGCCTGGCGGCGGCTTGAGAGAAATGCCGCCGGTATCGAAAGTGATGCCTTTGCCTACCAAGGCAATGGGAGCGTCGCTCTTCTTACCGCCGGAGTATTGAATGATGATCATGCGGCCCGGCTCATCACTGCCCTGAGAAACGGCCATAAATGCGCCCATACCCAGTTCTGTCATTTTTTTCTCATCGAGCTGGGAAACCTTCACATTCCCAGCGCGGCCGAGTTTGCGTGCCTGGGCGAGTAGATAATTAGGGTTGCAGATATTCGGTGGCTCGTTGCCTAAGTCTTTCGCAAGCTGCAAGCCAGCATCTAATGCATTACCCATTTTCACGGCGGTTCGCACGGCTTTGCTGTCTGCTTCGCTCGCGTGCATTTTTATACGCGTCAGCTGGTGCAATGGCTTGGGTTTGGACTTGTGATGACGGAATTGGTAACCGGCGTGGCTGCACGCCTGCATCAATGTGCTGGCTTTCCATTGAGCGTTTTTACCTTTCACTCGGGTATCGCTCATGGCGATGACAGCCTGGCCGATGGGCAACTTAATTGCCTCTTGGGCTGCTAAATTCGCAGTTTTGGTAAATACCGCTGCGCTGGGATTGTCCATTCCACCGAGCACTAACATCCGCGCTATGGCGCCGTCTAAGTGAACGCACAGGCTTTTACCGGGCGCATCATCAAAATCTTTGCTGCTGCGGCTAAATTGCTTCTGCTCGCCCAATGCGCGGGCGACACGCTTGGCGGTCTTGAAACCAGTAATAAGGCAGGGTGTTCGCAGTTGCTGGAGGTTTCCAGTGGCGGTGGTGTATTTCATTGATCTTTCAACCTATGTGGGTGGCGCGACATAGCACTCGAAGGGCCGCAGTTTAGTCGATTTTGTAAGCTGCCACAGCCCCTTGGGTGACTTTGGCGATGGGTCAGCGCGGTATGTGAACGACGTAAGTGTTGCTGGCAAGATCGTGCCAGGTTTGGCGGGTTTTACCTATGTAAAGCCATAAGTAGCCAGCACCGAAACAACCAAAAGAAGCGAATGCGGTGAGCAGTCGCAGACTAATTTGTTGCCAGGAGGGTGAAGTACCTTCGGTGTTAACGACTCGAATGCGCCAGGCGCGCATACCCAGGGTCTCGCCGGTTCGGCGCCAGCAGTAGGCATAAAAAGCCAGTGTCTCTGCAGTGAGCACAAAGGTTAGCAGTGGCCCTGAGACTGCTGCGCCATTGAGTGGAAACCATATAAGGCAGGTCACGATCCACATGGCCAACAGTAAAAGACCATCATAGAGCATCGCTGCTAGGCGCCGACCCAAATGGGCCGGTTCATATGCAGAGGGTTGCGGCATGCTCGAGGTTAAAACGTCGCCACGTGATCGGCCAAAGTGACTGATCGCCCGCAAAACTCCTCGGCGGCCATGCTTTGCATGACGTCCTTGTCCTCGCATACCCCCCAGGCGCGGCGCTCGTCCGCGAGTCTTGCGGCCACAAAAGCCTTCTCCATACCGTCGGGTCCGAAAACGATGGAGTAACCCTCAACAACGCCGTCGCCGCTGTGACCAATGACCACTTCACGCTTAAAGGTCTGGTCTACCTCGTTTTGCAAGTCAGCGTGTTGGTAAGGCTGGCTGGGTGGTTCGGTGGAATAGACGCCGAAGGCGTGCTTAGTAATGTATCCGCCATTGGCCGTGATCAGGCCTTTTTGACCTTGCTTCTCGCGCAGCAATTCAGCCATGCGCACGATCGAGTTCATTACGTAGTTGTTTAGTGGGCCGCCGGACCAAGTCAGTCCGCCGGTAACGGTTAATGGCTTGGTGGTGTCCAAGTTCAGTTCACGACTGGCAATCTGCACGGCCACTGGGAAACAACTGTAGACGTCCACCATGTCGAGATCGTGAGAATTAACTCCAGCCATCTCTAAACATCGGTTACCTGCAAAGCGAATAGCCGGCGAACTGTAAAAGTTATCGCGGTTAGAGAGATAGTAGTGGTCATGAGCATCGCTGCCAGCCCAGGGATAAATCCATTTGTCGCGAGAGATTCCCAATGCCTGTGCTTTTTCTTCGGAACACATAATCAGTGCCGCTGCTTGATCGACATTGTCGTTGGAGTTCATGAATTTTGGATAGGGGAAGGACACGGGTCGGTTGATTTGCGACGGTGTGCGAATTTCCTCTGCGGTTTTTGCCTCACGAATCCAGGCGTTGGGGTTGTTTACCGCTACTTGGTTAAAGTCAGCCCACAACTGCGAAATTTTCTCGAGGTGCTCTTCGACACCAAGGCCTAACTGATTGCGCAGTGCGATCTCCATAATGGGGTAAACGGCAATAGGGCGACCCAAACGAATGGCGCGCTCCGCGTCGTGACGCATGTCTTTGTCTTCGCCCAATTGGCGATCTGGGGTGCCAGGAAGGCTGCTCCAGTCAAGGTCCCGTTTCGCTTTTGCTGCCTTTGCGGCGGTGTAACCGCATTCCGCTCCGGTAATAATGATGACGTCTTGCAGACCCTTTTGAATATCCAGAGCGCTCTGATTCACCAACGTTTGTACAAAGTTGCCACCAAAGGATGAAATCACGGACTCGGCGTTGGGGCAGCCAATTGCCTCAGCGATGGCTTTGCCGGGGTTCTGGTAGGGCCAAATGCCTTTGCTGACCCGCACAGAGTTGGCCTTTAACAATTCAGCGCTGCCAGCGTCCTGCGCTGCTCCTTTAACGGCTTCGATCATCAATTGAATAGGTTCTTGGGCCAATTTTGGGTCGGACTTGCGTTGCTCAAGATGATGAATTCCGACGAGTACAGGGGTGGCTTGGCTCATATCTGCTTCCTCTCAAAGGCAGGTGGTAAACAAGAGCCAAAGTGTACCTCAGGGACGTGGGGAGAAGCAGGTAGCGAAATCGCTGATAGGAAGAAAAAATTTGGGTTTTTACGAAGTTTTTCTAGCGCATTAGAAGTTAATTTGTTACCTTTCTACACAATTGATTGGTGGCGTTATTTGGCTCCCACAGATAACGAAGGCATCCAACGAATCAGCCCGTTGCAAAGTTCCAAATCCGCTTTCGTAGCACCCCAAGCTCGAAGACGGTAGTGGTATTGATCCGGGCCAACACACATTAACCTCAACAATAAAAGGCAAAATGAAACTCATATCCCCCCGCTCTTCGAGCAAATCCCTCAAACAATTCGCGAAAACTCAAAATACTGAAGCCCTCAAGACCTCTCTGATGTTCGCCACCCTAGCGCGCACAGCGGCGGCCGATAGCAATGTCAAAGACGTCGAAGTAAAAAAGGTGCAGGAAATCATGCGCCGAGTATCCAGCACTGAATGCTCTGCAGCCTCGATCAATGTGGCGGCTAAGTCGCATCTTTTCGAAAACATGCCGTTGCAACAATTTGTTGCCCGTGCAGCAAAGTGTCTGTCCTTGGACGATCGCCGAGACGTGGCGCAGGCCATTGCTGAGGTGTGTCAGGCAGATGGCCGTGTCAGTGAGATGGAAGCCCAATACTTCAATGGGATTGTCTCGTCACTGCAATTGTCTGCAGCGGAATTAATGTTTGACGCTGCATAACGCTCAAGACAGTGGCTTGGTCGGCACTCCGACCAAGCCACGTTCACTCATTTATTGAACGCCACCCCAAATCTAAAATAACCAAAGCGGCTCCAACGAAGAATGTCTGTGGCAGGCGCGACAGCGCCGAGATCATAGCGTCAGAAACAGTGGCGTCTTAATCCCCAATTTTTCTCCAACTCGCTGCAATGCAGCGGCTATTTTGGTGCGCTGTACTTCCAAAAAAACGCACCGATTCAGGTGTTTGCATCGAAAACGACCACGTCAGCGTCAAAAATGCGTCAAATTGAAACAAAATGGTTACTTTTTGTTTACAAACGCCCTTAACGCACTAAAAATGAGCGCCGTCTAGGATCTGGCCCAACCATGTCCTATACCTAATCCACAAATGGAGAAATGATTTGAAGACCTTCCAACAAGCAATCGCGCTGGCGTCTGCACTGATGTTGATGCTTCTTTCTACCGGCTCTCAGGTTCACGCCGAAATGGCTCAAGCTGACGAAGACGTTATTGAAGAAGTGGTTACCATCGGTACACGCGCAAAGCCTCGTTCTACCACCGACTCGACGGCACCCGTTGACGTTGTGACCGGTGATGACTTTTTGAACCAAGGTGGTATCGACACCAGCAACTTGCTGCGTAACGTCGTACCTTCATTCAACGTTAACGATCAACCGATCAGTGACGCAGCAACGTTGGTACGTCCAGCGAACTTGCGTGGTCTGGCACCAGACCACACGTTGGTCATGGTCAATGGTCGACGTCGCCACCGTGCAGCTGTTATTACCTGGTTGGGTAATGGATTGTCCGACGGATCTCAAGGCGCTGACATTGCTGCGATTCCAGCTCTGGCGTTGCGCAGTGTTGAGGTATTACGAGATGGCGCGGCCGCACAATACGGTTCAGACGCGATCGCTGGTGTGATCAACTTCAACCTTAAGGACTCTGCTTCTGAAGGTTCTTTCGAAGTTAAGTACGGTCAGTACAGCGAAGGCGACGGCACCACGACAATTTTTGCTGCTAACAAAGGTTTTGCGATTGGCGACAATGGCTTTATTAACCTAACAGCTGAATGGGGTGGCGCTGATGCCACAGACCGTTCAGTGCAGCGTGCTGATGCCGCGGCTCTGATCGCAGCGGGTTACCAGAATGTGAATAACCCAGCACAGGTTTGGGGTACGCCAGAAGTCGAAGACGACTACAAAATTTGGGCGAACTTCGGTGCCGACATTGCGGACAACATCGAATTCTTCGGTAACGCCAACACTAACAGCAAGACTGTGACTGGTGGTTTCTACTACAGAAATCCAACCAACCGCGGTGGTGTATATAGTGGTGACGGGGGCGAAACCCTGCTGATTGGCGACCTGACTCCTGGTCCAGTAGGTCAAGACAACAGCGCATTCCCAGCATTATCTGCTGGCGACGGCGTGGATTGTCCGACGGTTACCATGGACGGCCTAACGCCAGACGCCACAGCGATGGCGGCGGTGCAAGCCGATGCAAACTGCTTTAGCTTCCAAGAGCTGATCACCGGTGGCTTTACGCCAAACTTTGGCGGTGAAGTAACCGACACTGCGTTCCTGTTGGGACTGCGCGGTGAGTTGGACTCTGGTATGACTTGGAGCATCAGTGCCTACAACGGTAACAACAAAGCTGATTTCTTCATTAACAACACTGTGAACGCTAGTCTTGGCCCAATTACGCCACGTGACTTCGATCCAGGTTACTACGAGCAAAACGACACCAGCTTTAATGCTGACTTCACAATGCAGTTGTCAGACAGCATGAGCCTAGCGTTTGGTGGTGAAGTGCGTACCGAGGAATTCTCTATCGGTGCAGGCCAAGAAGAGTCCTACATCGATGGTGGTTTAGGTACTCAGGGCTTCAGTACATCAACTAACGGTTTCCCTGGATTCTCGCCAACTATCGCGGGTAGCTGGGAGCGTCAAAATACAGCGCTTTATGCAGACCTAGAAATAGTTGCTACAGAAGATCTGTTGTTGGCAGCGGCACTGCGGTTCGAAGACTTTGACGACTTCGGTACGACCACTAACTATCGTTTGGGCTTCAACTATGCCTTCAACGAAAACATGGGTATTCGTGCCACAGTAAGCTCTGGTTTTAAGGCACCAACACCAGGTCAATCGAATGCTGCGAACATCTCTACCCAGATTATTAACGGCGTGCTGACGAACCAAGGTGTGATTCCATCTACCAGCCCTGCGGCTGTGCTTCGAGGTGGTGCGGGTCTAGGACCAGAACAGTCAAGAAACTACACCTTTGGCGCTTACGCCACCGTGGGTGCTTTTGACATCACCTTCGACTACTTCGATATTGATGTTGAAGACCGTTTGAGCCTTTCAAGCGACTTCTCGTTGACTGCTGATGACCTAGCGACCCTCGCGGGCCAAGGCATCGACGCTTCCGACATCTCTCAGTTCCGGTTCTTTACTGACGCGTTCAATACCAACACATCTGGTTTTGACATTGTCGTGAGCACTGAAACTGAGTGGTTTAACGGCGTAACCAACTGGTCTTTGGCGTTCAACACTACGGATACGTCAGTAACCCGTCGTAACACCACCTTGTTGGGTGACAGCCGCGTACGCTTGATCGAAGACGGTGTCCCAGGCACTCGTTGGAACCTGACCGGTAAGCACGACATGGGTCAACTGCGATTGTTGGCGCGTGTTAGCTACTTCGGTGAGTACTATGACAACGAAGCAGGCGGTGATTTCGACAGTGCTATGTTGTTCGACCTAGAGGCGGGCTATGACCTGACTCAAGATCTGACCGGTACTGTTGGTATGCGCAACGTATCGGATGAGCGCGGTTGCTCCACTAACTCTTGTGGTGGCACACCTGCGAGCATCCTCGGATTGCCATACAGCCAGTTCACGCCATTTGGCTTCAACGGCAGCTTCTACTACGGTCGTCTGAGCTACAACTTCTAGTTAAGACGCTCATAGAGTAGCGAAAGCGGGCTTCGGCCCGCTTTTTTTTGCGTTGCAGTTTAGGGTAACGGCATGCTGTCACTGTCTTGAGTCCGGGCTGCCGTGAATGCCGGCCTGGCCTCACTGCTGCGCACTTGCTCTAGCCAGAACACACCGTCCAGTGTGCCGCTGTTGCCGCGAGTGCTGACAAAATCGATATCACCGTCAGCGTCCATATCTCGCGCAATGAACTTATCGAACATGCCGCGTTTGCGCCGCGAGATATCGTGGCGTGTCCATTTGCCCTTTGCGGATCCAGGGTTCTCAAACCAACCCAGACGACCCAGCGGATCGGTCACTTTGGCGTCTTGCTCTGCTGTTCGGGTGCCGCGACTGTAGCTTCCGGCAAGAATATCCATGTGGCCGTCATTATTAATGTCAGCGGTGACTAATCCGGTGATGCTGTCAGGTAGGAAGGAGCCGATTTTGTGCGCCAACCAGGCGCTGTCGATTTGGCTGGGTTGTTGCAGCCAATACAGACCGTCAAGGGAGGCGCCAATGATATCCAGCCGCTTGTCCTGATTGATGTCAGCGTACGCCAGATTGAAGCCAGAAATTTGTGCGCCGACGATGCCTATGGCGTGTTCAGTAAAAGCGACGTCTGGGTAGCCAACATTTTCAAACCAAGCGATGCGTTGCTCACCGCGACTGCCTATAACAATGTCAGTATCGCCGTCTTGATCCAAATCTACAGGCTCGGCGTTTTGCGGGATGCTGTAGCGTCCAAGTTCCTCTAAGCGCCAAGCATACGGCTTCAACGGGTCGCCCTGTACGTGCAGCACCGAGACTGGCGTTGAGCGCGCGTAGTCTTCAGGCCCCGGTCGTTGTGCGCCTTTGTTTGCTGCGGTGGCCTCTACTTGGCCGTCCTGATCGAAGTCTGCAAAAAATACTCGCAAGTAAGAACCTTGGCCCTGGGTCATGGGTAGGATCAGCCGCGGCCAGGGTTTTGAACGAGCTTCTGGGCCGGGATTTTGTAGGTAAATTAAGTGCGCCAGTTCTGCCGCCACCAGTACGTCGGGGTAGCGGTCACCGTTAACATCGGCAATGGCTACATCTTCTGGTGCTGCTACCTCGGCACCCTCAGCGAGGGTGATGTTGCTCCATTGTTGCGGGTTGCTGGATGCGAAGGCAATTCGCACATGACCCTCTAAGGGTACGACCAGTTCGTCGTCATGACGTGCTGAGTCATAGCCGGAATCAGATTCGTGAACGGATACGATGTCGATGAACCCATCAAGATCAAGATCAGCCATGGCCAAGCCATCGCTACCGTTAAAAGGCACCTGGGCGGCAACGGGATCGTCAATGAGGTGCTCGCGCCAACTGATGTATTCGCCACTGCTGCTCAGAGCTTCAGAGAGGGCGTTATCGACTGTTAGATCCTGGGCGGTGAGGTCGCTCGCCAGACACAGATTAAGTCCCACGAGTGCGGTAAGGGTGCGCAAAGTCATAGAAGTAGGCCGGTTTGCTGATGTTGTTATGGAAACAACATTAGCGCAAAGCCGCTCAGGGTGCGGCTTTGCTTTGACCGAATCAGTTGCTGGTTGGGGTAGTCGCTATGTTAAGAGGTTGATCATCGAGTTTGGCTGCGCGATTGGTATGCATGTCCGTATGTAAGTTGTGCAGCATGTCGGAGGCTTTGCGGGTAAAAAAGCACGGCACTAAGGCATGAATAAGGCAAGCTGCGGCAGCCAGCCACAACCGCAGCGCAAAACGTGAGGCCGCCAAAAGATGTTGCGAGTATGTCTCGTTGACCTCGGCGGGATGCGCTAGCAGTGCGTTGTAAATGAACTTGTTCATGCGAAGGAACCTCAAATTGTGCAATGCAATGCCAGATAGCATAAGACCCTCGCAGGATAAAAAGGTCCCAAAAATCGCAATGAAAGAGCATAATTGCGCAATATATTCACAATAAAAGATAAATATATGCAGAAATTTGATACAAAAGATTTGCGCATTCTAAGAGCTTTGCAACGCGATAGCTGTACCGCAGTCGCAGATTTGGCGGCACAAATCGGTTTATCGATTAATGCGTGCTGGCGGCGGGTAAAACGCTTGCAGGAGGAAGCCATCGACCGCCAGGTAGCTATTCTCGAGCCAGAACGGTTTGGCTTCGGACTTACCGCCTTCGTGTCAGTGCGCACCAACGAGCATAATGAACAATGGTTACAAACCTTTTCTCGCGGCATTCATAAAATCGATGAGGTGGTGGAGTTCTATCGACTCAGCGGGCAATACGACTATCTGTTGAAGATTCTGGTCAAAGATGTGGCGGACTACGACAAGGTGTATAAGCGCATTATAAAAATCGCGCCGTTGAGTGATGTTTCTTCTTCTTTTGCTATGGAGCGCATTAAGTCGACAACGGCGTTGCCGATATAAAATTACTCTTTGTCGTAAGTAATGAACTGCGGCGGTGGCGTGAACTTACCCCATATCTCCATTTCCTCGCAGCTGTTTAGCTCCAGCTCTTTGCGCTGAAATCCGTCCACATGAGGAGTCGGGTCTTGGCCATTTAGAAAGGCACCACAGGCTTTTTTAATGGCGCTGGCAGACAGCAGTTCAGGACTTTGAGTCTTCGTGTCCTCAGCGGATTTTTGGCTAAGGGTCTCGCTAATAAAATCTGCTTCGCGAAAAATTTCCAGAATCAAAGCTTTGGCATCCATTGCCTGTTCTCCCATTGTGCTACCCGCCGCAGTAAACGCATTTCGCTACTGCGAAGCAAGTTTAGCGACCTAATGCAGATAGATTCTGAATCTCAGATGTTTTTCAGGCACTATATTTTTTTTAAGAAGAGTTGGATCAATAAAGATGAATACAAATCGCCAGTGGCAATTAGCCAAACGTCCGCAGGGTATGGTGGGCCAAGATAACTTCAACTATGTAGAGCAACCTATTCCTGAGCCGCAAGACGGTCAGGTGTTGGTCAGAAACTTGTATCTTTCTTTTGATCCAACGCAACGTGGCTGGATGGAAGACCGCGAGAGTTATCTGCCACCCGTGGCCCTTGGCGAGCCTATGCGTGCGGGATCAATTGGCCAGGTCACCGAATCTCGCCATGCGGATTTTGCTGTGGGTGACATTGTGCAAACCACGGGCGGTTGGCAGGACTTTGTTGTCGCCGCTCCAGGCCAGGGGCCAATGGGATTGTCCAAAGTCCCTAGTGGGGTGACTCCAGAAATGATGCTGTCGGTTTTGGGTATTACTGGCCTCACAGCGTATTTTGGCTTGTTGGATTTGGGGCAGCCCAAGGCTTCCGAAACAGTGCTGGTGTCCGGTGCTGCAGGCGCTACGGGGTCGGTGGCTGGGCAAATTGCGCGTATTAAAGGCTGCCGGGTGGTGGGCATTGCCGGAGGTCCGGAAAAGTGCGCTTGGCTCAAAGACGAGGCGGGTTTTGACGACGTCATTGATTACAAGAATGAGGATGTTAATGCGCGCATAGCAGAGACTTGCCCGAATAAATTGGACGTTTATTTCGACAACGTAGGCGGTGACATATTAGAAGCCGCATTGAATCACCTTAACTTGAGAGCGCGCATAGTGATGTGCGGGGGCATCTCTGGTTATAACGCGACGCAACCGATTCCCGGTCCAGCGAACCTAATGAATATCGTTACCACACGGTCGCGAATGGAAGGTTTCATTATCTTGGATTACATGGCGCGAGCGCCGGAAGCAATCAATGAGTTATTGGGTTGGATTGGCTCTGGCGAACTGAAATTTCAGGTCGATGTGCAAGAGGGGTTCGACAACATTCCTGATACCTTGCAACGGTTGTTTACTGGCAAGAATCTTGGCAAGCAATTGTTGAAGATCGCGGATCCGGTCTAACAAAAGTCCGGTCATCAGCAATTCTCAAGGGATAGGTTCTTATGTCGACAGTTAGGCGTATGGGTGCTGCGCTTGCCCTTAGTTTGTTGGTGGCCTGTGGGTCGCCACCGCCTGAGCCGAAGTCGCATAACGATCCCAGTCGCTACACCTTAGCGGAAGATGTGCTTTGGGCGTCGCCAGATGGTTTCGATCTGAGCATGGATGTTTATACGCCCACCGGCGGCAATGGGCCGTATCCCGTGGTGATGATCTTTCATGGTGGTGGTTGGCTGATCAACGACAAGTCCATTATGGATCAGATGTCCAAGTACATTGTGAGCAACGGTGAATACGTGGTGTGCAATGTCGACTATCGATTGCTGGGGGATCAGGGCAACACCGTAACGCTGGATCAGATCGTAGGGGACGTGCTGGGTGCAGTGTTGTGGGCGAAGCAACACATCAATCAATACGGCGGCGATCCAACACAGCTTGCAGTCACTGGCGACAGTGCGGGTGCGCACCTGTCCGCTGCGGTTGTGAACCTGGGGCATCGTCTTACTGCACAACCTTATTCTGAAGAGAATCTAGCCTTTCAACCGTCTTATTTGCCCGCCGGAATGACCGCGCAACAGGTTGCCGATTCCCGCGGCGCAGAGGTTCAAGCGGCTCTGTTGAGTTATGGCGCTTTTGATCTTTATGGTCGTGGCAAAGGAGACTTCGAGAGCTGGAAGAACCCGTTTTGGTATATGGGAGGCGCGCTTCCCCGGGGTATTTTTGGCGATGCCTATAACGCTGAAACACACCCTGGTTTATATAAGGGTGTATCACCCCTGCACAACGTACCGGTAAGCTCCGAGCGGACGTTGCCACCGCAACTCTTGACCGTGGGCACGGACGATCCACTGACCACCCCTGCCATGGTGCAGGCGTATTTGCAGAAGCTGCGTGATGCTGGACATCGCGCAGACTACTGGGAGCATCAGGGTAAGAGCCATGCGTTTCTCGACTCTCGCGAAAGCTTTGCTGAAGACGCACCACCTGCACTGGATGTGATGCTGGATTTTTTGGACAGCGTGTTTTATCCCGAGGGCGAGTAGCGCTGCCGCCAATAGTCGGCTGGTTGAGCATCGGGGTTTACTACGATGCCATCCTCTAACACATCAATAGGATCGCGACCGTCCACGCCAAGACCAAAGGTGTGATAACCCACTAAGCGCTGCAGTTTGTGGGGCATGGCGCGGACCACGTCGGCAGGAATAGCTAGGGGCTGCATTTCCTGGGGTCTTAGATAGCTCACCTGATGGCTGATGAAGAACCCCATGCGCTCTTCATCGTCAGTGACATTTGCCCCGCCGGCATGCCACATACCACCGTCCCAAAACACCACACTGCCTGAGGGCATCTCGATCTGTATAGAGTCGGTGTTTTGATCTACGGGGTGGGTCCAGGTGTGACTGTAGGGCACGAGATGGGTGGCGCCGTTTTCCTTAGTGAAGTCATCGAATGCGATCAATGCATTGCACAGGAAAGGTGGGTGAGGTCGGGGGATCGGCCACAGTCCGTCATCTTGATGGAAGAACTGCTTGGTTTCACCGGGCAAGGTATTAAATAGGGTGGTGACATTGATCTGGTTGTATTTGCCGATAATGCCTTCAACTACGGCGCGTAGTCGTGGGTCTAGAAAAACATCGTCGGCGGCACGGGTTTTCGCCAGTAAGTTGTGCGCGCGCCAGGTGCGGCCAGTCTCAGTGCCGATAGCGCGCATTTCGGTAATGGGTACTTCGGTGTTGAATGCCTGGCGAATTTCAGCGATTGCTTGTGGGGGCAGAAAATTTTCGACCACCGCGTAACCCTGCTCGCGAATGGTGCTTACAACGGCTCCGATATCTAGGCCGTCGATGATCAAACCGATTTGATCCAGGGGTTGATAAGGATTACGCATTCTACCTCTCGCCGCTGTTGCCACCTCAGCCGTAGCATACTTGGTAATGGGTCGGGCATGCATCTTCGATAATCGGTCTTGGTGCGAGGTGCCATGTTTAGATGCGCAGGGTCTGGTTTCATTAGTTAACGTAACGTTATGCTGGGTGAGGCCGCAGACGTAAGGCTGAGATAGATAAGGGGACTAATTTGAACGTTACAACACTCATGCGCCGCGCCGCGCAACATTACAGTGGTCGAGAAGCCATCATCTATAACGATCAGCGTCTTACCTTTGCTGAGGCGTGGGCCCGTGGGGTGAAATTAGCAAACGGTTTATTGGCCATGGGTTTGCAGCCGGGGGACCGTGTGGGTGTATTAGAGGATAACTCGGTACAAGCGGCGGATTTTTTCCAAGCCGCCGCCATTGCGAACTTAGTCCGAGTGCCTTTGTATCCGCGTAACGGTCGTGCTGCGCACTTGCACATGCTTGGTCACACCAATTGCCGCGCCTTACTGGTGAGCGAAGTGCATGCTCATGAAGTCCAGGGATTACAGGATGACTTGCCCGATTTAGAGCATGTCTTTGTTCGTGACGATGGCTACGAAAGCTGGCTCGCGCAGCAATCGGATGTGGATCCGGACATTGCTGTTGAGTCCGGTGACTACTTCATTATTCGCCACACCGGGGGCACTACTGGGCCGTCGAAAGGTGTCGCGTATACCCATAAGGCCTGGCTTGCCGCTGGGCGTGATTGGTTTTACACGTTCCCGCCGGTGGAGCCTGGAGACAAATGTTTACACCTAGGACCAATTTCTCATGGTTCTGGATACCAATACTTGCCGGTCTGGTTGGCAGGCGGCTGTAATGTCATGGTAGACCACTTTGAGACCAACGAAACTTTGGCGCTGATGGAACGAGAGCAGATCAACTTTTGTTTCATGGTGCCTACCATGGTGAATGCTGTCGTACACGATGACCAAGCGCGCGCTCGGGACTTCTCGGCACTGAAATGTTTATTAATAGCCGCAGCGCCGATACAGGATGCCACGGCGCTGGCCGCACGAGAGCTATTTGGCGATGCCCTGTATCAGGGTTACGGCCAGACTGAGGTGCTACCTATTTCGATGATGAATTCGGCACAGTGGTTTGCCTCTATTGAAGGGTCTAATCCATTACGCGCCTGTGGTTTGGCGCTGCCTTTTGCCGAGGTGCAGATCTGGGATGAGGACAATACCGCTCTGCCAGCAAACGAGGTTGGCGAGATTGTCGCGCGTTCCGACGGCATGATGACCGAGTTTTGGAATAACCCCGAGGCGACTGCAGAGCGCATGATTGACGGTTGGATCAAAACCGGCGATCTGGGTAAGCTCGACGCTAATGGCTATCTCTATGTTGTAGACCGAGCCGATGACATGATTATTTCCGGAGGGTTCAACATATGGCCGGCAGAGTTGGAAAACGTGCTTGCCGGACATCCCGACGTGGTCGAAGTCGCCGTATTTGGTATACCGCATGAGCGCTGGGGCGAAACCCCACACGCTGTATGTGTGGTGAAAGCCGATTCAAGAGTGACCGAGAATGAGTTAGTAGAGATGGTCGCCAGTGATCTAGGTTCATACAAAAAGCCTGGCAGTCTGACGCTGACCACGGAGCCACTGCCGAAAAGTCCGGTCGGAAAAATCAAACGTAAAGACTTGCGAGAACCTTTTTGGGCGGGACGAGATCGGCGAGTGTCGGGTAGTTAGAGTTTTTAGCAGTACTGTTTGCTGCGCTAGCTGCGGCGGCGCATATTGGATACGTATTGTTTTGCCAATGCCAAATCCGACCAATGCAGATGTGCCGCCATTGTGGATTTGGCGGTGTCGAACGACACCTCTACAGTTTCCAATTTCCCGCCTCGGCAAGACTGGTGCGATAAGCGGGCAGGCAGTACCAGAACAGGAGTGCCGCTAGAGGGTAAAAAATCGCGTTTACTGCGGTGATAGAGTAGGGCAGCGCCAGATCATCTTGGAAGAAAAAGTCAGTAAAGGCAGCCAGCACGCTGGTGCCCACAGCCATACCCATAATGTTGGTGACAAAAATGTAGATCGCGGTGGTCTGCCCGCGCATTTCGTTGGGTGTAATCAACTGAAAGCTGACGGCCATAATGCCTAGATAGGACATGCTCACGAAAACGGTCGGCCATAAAACCAAAAACGTCGCCTCTGCGCTGCCCATGAGTGGCGCCAGGGTCGCAGGTGCAATAGCCACAACAGATCCGATGAGTACGGTTCTAACGTTCGCGTCGGCATAACCTGCGCTTTGCAGTTTGGAGGCCAAAAACGGGCCGGCCATAACGCCGAGGGTGCCAGCCACAAGATAGATCATGCCGAACGCGCTGCCCGCTTCACCTTTTGAAAGTCCGTAATTGCGCGCCAGCATTTCTGGGTACCAAGCGGCGCTCCCATAATTGGCGATAGATAAAAAAGACGATCCAAGAAAAAGGACTCCGTACAGGCGCCAGCGTGCCCAAAGAAATCGAATAACGCTCATAAAAGGAAAGCTACTGGCCTCGTCTTTTACGCTGTCCTTGGCAATCGCCACACCTTTGCGGCTGGGTTCGTGAATTGTGCCCATAAAGAGGCACAGAAAAATTCCAGGCAGTCCCACAGTGATCAGAGTCGCTTGCCAGGGCTGAATTGAGCCGAACACAGGCCAGTCAATGGAGGGTTGCGCGAGATAAAAGTCATAAATCATGCCTCCGACGACCAGAGCCAGACCGCCACCGACGGTTACGGCCATCTTGTAGAAGGATAGGGCATAGCGCATGTGATCAGGGCGATAGCTATCAGTGATGATTGAGTAAGCGGCTGGCGACAAGCCTGCTTCGCCAATACCCACACCCATACGTGCCACTAATAGTTGGCCGTAGCTACGTGCCCAACCGCAAGCACAAGTCATTACGCTCCAACTGAAAATTGAGCCGGCGATGATCCAGCGTCTTGAATAGCGGTCTGCTAGTCGACCAAGGGGGATGCCTGCAATGGTGTAGGTCACAGCGAAAGCAGCGCCTTGAAGCAAACTGAATTGAAAGTCAGAAAGACCGAATTGTTCGCGGATGGGGCCGACGAGTAAGGTCAAAACTTGCCGATCTAAGAACGACAATAAGTAGGTGATGAATAACAGGCCGAGAGCATAGTTGGCACGTAACAGTGATGGGTATTCCTCGTCTTCAGTGTTCAAAGCTATACCCACCGAAGTTGTGTTGCCGGTCATCTATTACTCCCCGTGTTGCTGTTACCAAGGCTTCGAGCGCATATTTGTTAATGACGTGCACGTTACCGATTGCTCCGTGCTTGTCCACTATTGAGACACGCTTAACTTATAACTGTATGTCTAAGCACGCAGCGAGTAGATCACCCTATAAACACAACATAACCAGCTAACAGAAGCATTATGGAGGTGATCGGCCCCCACAGACGTCGCTCAGGGCGAGACGGCGTGATCCAATTCAAAATTGTGCTCAGTCCTTGTATTGCGATGGCCGCATACGCAGTCCAGGCGGGTCAATTAGGGGCCAGACCGGCCGCAGATGTAACGCTGGCTGCCATAAACAAGAGTAATGGCACCGATACAGCGGCGGTTACTTTTCCAGAGATTGGCAGTGCACCTTCGTTACGTCCGCCTTGGGTGAAGCGGCCCCAGGGCGCACCAAACATTAAGCAAAATTGAAAAATAACAACGAACGCAACGATCGTCAGATACAAAACAGCCGCTATTTGATCGAAAGCCAAAGAGCCTCCTCCAGCTAGTCCGAAGTGTTCCAAAGTAACAAATTAATAGACGAGAGAGTTGAATGATCTGATGGTCGAGATCTTATAAATCGGTGCTAGGTTTGGCGAGCCACGGAATTAACCATATCCAACCCACTACAGGGATGGGTAATACCCAAAGGCAGCTCCACCAGCCACTTTTCCCAACATCATGCAGACGTCGCACTGTCGCCGATAGTGTTGGAATAGCCATCAGTGGACGATATAGCAGCACAGTTATACCGACATAGTTATCTACATAGCCGCCAGGTAAGAGGTGACCAAATGGCAGGTCTTTCAGATTAAGTATGGGAGGTAGGAATAACTGATCGACTAACCAGACCACGATGTAAGCCAGAATGAAAAACAGCAGGAAATACCAGAACTCGCTGCGGGTAGCGCGCCCTTTGAAATCAAAGTAATTCTTAAAGCCACGGGTGGTGGCTTGCCAAAGGCTCATGACTGTTTTACTGAGCGTTCGCTACAAAGTAAGCCGCTGTGAAAATCAAAACGTAGGAAACCGCGTAATAGCAAAGAATAGCTTTTGTTGACATGACTTCGACCGCTCCTGCTCTCCAGTGACCTTACTATCTCATCAAGCGTGGCAAAACGATACCTACACAAATCGTACCGCTTATGTAGAGCGCGGTGCGCCCGTAGTGATAGAGCATTCCTAAGGAGCAGTAAGGTCTCTTAGGACAAGTAGGGGTTGATGGCCGTCGTTGTTCGTCCCCAAACCTTTTCATGTGGTTGGTTTTCAACGCTCAGCTTTTCAAGGACTGTCTGAGTTCTGAACCCACTTTCTTGAAGCCATACTTTTCATAAAAAGGCCGATTCTGTTCGGTGGTCTCAACCAGATAAAGACCGTAATCCGCGCAACCGCGTAATTTAGCTTGCTCGACGGTTTTCTCCACCAATTGGCCGCCTATATTTTTGCCTCGACCTGAAGGATCGACGATCAGTTCTTCGAGCTGACAGTACTCGCCGCCATATCGCATAGCGAGATTGTAAGAAACCGAAGCCATGCCAAGAATGCTGCCGTCTTCCTCCGCTACAAAAACCTCCCCCCGAGTGGTTTCTAATAGCTGGTCGAAAATTGTTGGTGCTAGCGGATCGGTTGAGCCACCGGTAAAACTTGCGAGACTCTCGAGTAATGCCATGCAGCTATCGCGGTCAGCGGGTGATGCGTTTCTAATGGTTAGGGTCATCTGTTCTTGTCTCACTTAAAGGACCTCACATTTGAGTAAGTTTGGTGTTGTCCTTTTCTAATTTGAATAACGAAAGGTTCGATGACGATACTCAAACACGCCATACAACGCACGTAGAGTGTCGTACCGTCAGGTCAGGGTGATTCAAAAGTGCGGCGGTGGTTGTGCAAAGGCCGTTGGAAGCTTGCTGGGGCTTGGGATAGGTGCAATGACGACCTAGTACAAGCTCAGCCGATAAAGGGTTGCCCCTGAAGCGCCTGATAAAATGTAAGTGCGCAAAAAGCCGCGTACAGGATTGAAAACCCTGCGATCAAAATACACTTAGCCTTATAACTAAAACGCGTCGGCAGAAACAACGCAAACAATGGAATAGCTTGCATTGCGTGCATACCAAAAAAATGTGCCACTCTCAGATCACCGCCATCGGTTGCCCAGTTAAAAAACAAAATACCGTTAGCATCGGTTTCTGCGGCGCCAACCCAATGGCTCGTCTGACCTCCTAAATAACTGCCAAAACCTCCGCCGACAATAAATGTTAGTGCCAAGCCGATAATGATGGCCAGAACGATTGGGTTTTCATACATATTATTGCGCGCTATCGCCCAACCAAACCAGACTAGCGCGGTTACCAGCCAAGCAGCGCCAAAACCCATGAGCGAATACATCAGCCCATGAAAAGCTGTAGTAGCGTTGAAGTGCGAGGCCTCGCCCAATGCCCCTTGAATAGTGATGTAGGCCATCTCAGCGCCAGCGACCCAAGCAAGCGATACCACGAGTATACGCCCAGCCCTGGTTCGAAGGTAACCGTTAGGCAAGTAGTGGGAGAACACCAGCAGGGTTGCAAAGTACACGGCCAGCGATAAAGCAAACTTAAACGGTTTGCTCCAGACCGAGACGCCGTTAAACAATCGATCATCGAAGGCCCCGGCCAACAGGCAGAAACCCGTTAACACAAATAGACCAGCGCACATGTAAAACCATGTTCGTTCTAGATCTCGATACCCTCGCCAGCTGAACCATGGGAAACCCAACGGCGATAAAAGCACTGCCATGGGGGGACCTTTATTCATCCCCCTTAAAATTTTCGTTTAGCAAATTTTTTTCTTTTAATGTCTTTGTCAGTTGCTCTACTCGCACGAAAGCCACCAAGCCAAAAACAAAGCCCAAAATTCCCATTGCTTCCATAGTTCACTCCATCAGTTGGAACGTTGTTGCGATGGCTCATCATACAATACCTGCAGATAGCCGCAGGGCCAGGACGGTCGTGTCTGCCAGCGTTACCTGCGGTAGCAGACTGATCATTCTCGCTGTCATTAGTTCTGGAATGAAAGCAAGAAAGGCAACCAGGGTCTGGAAGGCAGGGGGTGAACGTCGTTGTTTGTCTTCAGGTTGCGCGCTAGTTTGTTAGGCTTGCGTTCAGGTTATGTGAGGCCACACCAAGTGCCCCAAGCGCTCGGCGGATTACAGTTCTAGGCTCGTTCGCTTCTAGCGAATGTCATGCTTTGCCTCAGCCCTGCTCCATGTCCCAGGTTTTGCAAGTTATACGCGCCCATTCAAACTCGGACATCGACTCGTCTATTTCAAGTAGCTTTGCTTGCGTTCTTCCCACAGGTATTTGTACTACCTTAGCGCTTGTTGCTTGGTTTGTTTCTACGGTAGGTGCCACGTCGGCTTGCAATTGCGGTTCCATCGTACGATCCATTTGATACGTTTGGTAACACTATGCGGTTTAATGATGGGAAAATAGGGAATAAAAGAGATTTAACGTATTCCTAAAAGTTATTTTTGCCCGAATTTTAGCCGACTTATCGCCCCTTGCTCCTGACTTACTCTTGCAAACCTTAAGAGCATGTCCCAGGCATCTTTAGGTGAGTCGTTCATAAGTTCCTAGGGCGAAGGCGGTAAAGGTAAGTTTGCTCAACATTTTCATTTTGCGGGCGATTACCGTACTTGGCTTCCCACGCTGCAGAAAACAAATCGAAAATTTTCGGGTCGGTAACTCTCGTCGCCTCAAGTTCAAAAATTTCATCGCCTGAACGCAGTCGAACGTTGCTATTTTCCTCAATGTTCTCAACCCACGTAGCTTTGTTGTCGCCGGCAAATACATGCAGATAACCTGCGACCTCTACCACCCAAAGGTTGACTGAGTAGGCTTCGCTGGTCCCAGTTTGCAGCTGGATGATCTTATCTTGGGCAATTCTATCAAGGGACAGCGGCAGGGGTTGAACCCTGCCCTCTAAAGCGCCACTAGCCATCGGTAGATACTCTGCGCATCCTGCAACGATCAACCCCAATAAAATAGTGGTAGTGAGATTACGCATCTGTTCATTGCTCCTATGGATCTTTTTCCGGCGCATAAAAATTAACATGCCACGTTCCAAGCGCCTCTCATCTACGTCGTGGGTTCACGAACGGCCACTGCGCGGCTACCCAAACGAAAAACGGCAATATAAGGAACAAAGGCAGCAAAAAGAATCCTGGGTTTGCACTGACCTTGAAGACCATGACGCAGCAATAGCTGAGCTAGACTGCAATTAAGATGTTTTGTAGCGGGAGGGCCGTTGGTTTGGGAAGAACGAGACGTTAGTCGAGTTCTTCTAAAACGTCGCTTTAGCGACGTTATGGTATGCGGGGTCACATTCACTGCTGTAAGTAGGCACCGCTAGCGCCCTGTACTCACATGTTCTCTAGCTTTCCAAGGTATTCATCAGGGGTCAAGGGCACTAAAGCACCTACCGTAACACCTACCGCTTTAGCTCAAGACAAACATAGGGCCAGGGGTCTTCCAATGACCCCCGGGGGCAGCAGTCTGGGTTGTCTAATTGTTATTGGTTCTGGTGGGGTACTTGAGAGAGGGTTTTGCGTATCAACCAGGGTCGAGCCGGTTGTCGCGCAAGCAAGAGTCTCACTAGGCGCCTCCAGATCTCTTTACTACCCTAGAGGCGCGAATGTCCTAGTCTTTTTTGTAAGGAAACTTTGAGGCTATATTTTTCATGAGGCTTTCTGCGAGTTGATCAGGCGAGCTTATTACACCACCAGAAGCGCTGTGATCATAACTCCAAACCAGTGTACCAGACTCACCGTCGTGAATGGTCAAGTTTACTTTTGCTTCGTTAGTAACGCCCCATCCGACCAATAGTGTTGTCACAACGGCAGTACCCGTTCCCATTGGCTTCGACAATGTCATGGAACCTGATATGACAGCATCGACACCCAATAACTTACTAATTTCTTGTTTAGTGAGGTTTATTCTGCCTTGCTCGTCGAAACCATCTGCTCTACGCAACAATGCGTTGGTATCGTCGATGTCTTGAAACTTTACGGTTACTTTATCTTTTTCTACCCGTTCCAAAAACTGAGTATAAACAGCCCTTTGAAAGTTTAACGCTTGCGCCTTTGCCTCTGCATCTAAGTCCGCTTTCGTAACGCCATCACCCCGATTGCCGCTGGCCATCGTGACGGAAAAGGGAAGTATTGCTACTGTCTCATGAGACCCCTGATATCTGTAAAAGTCTTCAGTCGTGTAGGTTGTGGC
>JAYQAJ010000007.1:89434-137697 GCA_038136775.1 Gammaproteobacteria bacterium | reverse complement strand
AGATGGCGCACCCGACAGGATTCGAACCTGTAATCCCCGGTTTCGTAGACCGGTGCCTTATCCAGTTTGGCCACGGGTGCGTGAGGGAGCGCATTATCTGGAAGAATTGCTTGAAGCTCAACACATTTCACACCGGCTGGTAGAATTGGCGACGAATATGCTCAAATACCAGCGAAGGTTGGGCTGTAGCGGTAGGATTAGGCAACTGAGGCGAAGAGGTTTTAATTGAATCCGTTGATTCTTGAAGGAATACAACTCATGGCAGTGGGCATGGGGACGGTTTTTACCTTTTTGACGATTTTGGTCATTGGTATGAGACTGATGTCACGCATCATTCAGCGCTGGTCACCCCAATCTGAAGCTCTCGACGCTGCTCCAGATGGCGTCAGTCCACTACATGTTGCCGTAATAGCTGCCGCTATCGATCAATACGAAAAAGACAAATCAGCTAAAAGCTAATCGCTTAATTAAGGTTCATTTTGACCAGTAATAATACGACTGCGTTGGGCATTACCGACGTTATTCTACGTGACGCGCACCAAAGTCTGTTGGCTACCCGTATGCGTATCGAGGACATGTTGCCGATCGCAGAAAAGCTCGACCAGGTGGGCTTTTGGTCTTTGGAGACTTGGGGGGGTGCCACCTTTGATGCATGTATTCGGTATCTTGGAGAAGATCCATGGGAGCGTTTACGACTACTTAAGGCCGCAATGCCGAATACGCCGCAGCAAATGTTGTTGCGCGGGCAGAACTTGTTGGGATATCGACACTATGCTGACGACGTGGTGGATCGGTTTGTAGAGCGGGCTGCGGAAAACGGCGTAGATGTATTCCGCATCTTTGATGCCATGAACGACATGCGCAATCTCAGTACCGCCATTCGTGCTGCGAAACGTGTAGAGCGCCATGCCCAGGGGACGATTTCTTACACCGTCAGCCCAGTGCATAACTTGCAGCTTTGGCTGGACTTAGCTCGGCAGATTGAAGATCAGGGTGCAGACAGCCTGTGCATTAAAGATATGGCTGGCTTGCTCAAGCCTTATGTGGCTTTCGAACTCGTTAGCGAGCTGAAGTCGGCTTTAAGTATTCCGATTCATATGCAATGCCACGCCACCACGGGAATGTCGACAGCCACCTACGTGAAATCCATTGAGGCTGGCATAGACAATGTAGACACCTCCATTTCATCTATGAGCATGACCTATGGTCACTCAGCAACAGAGTCGCTGGTGGCTATTTTGCAAGATCAGTCGCGAGATACTGGCCTTGATCTGGAATTGCTTGAAGAAATTTCCGGTTACTTTCGCGAAGTACGAAAGAAATACGCGGCCTTTGAAGGCTCTTTGCGGGGTGTGGACTCGCGCATTCTTGTCGCCCAGGTGCCAGGTGGCATGCTGACGAACTTAGAAAACCAACTGCGCGAGCAAAACGCTCAGGACCGTTTGGACGATGTGCTAAAAGAAATCCCTAAAGTGCGCGAAGAATTAGGTTTTATACCCTTGGTTACGCCGACCTCACAGATTGTTGGCACTCAGGCGGTGATCAATGTTTTGAGCGGCGAGCGCTACAAGTCAGTAACGAAAGAGACTCGGGGCGTGCTGGCGGGCGAATACGGGGCAACACCGGCGCCGCTGGATGCTGAGTTACAAAAGCGGGTGTTAGACGGCGCAGAGCCAATCACGTGTCGGCCAGCGGATTTGCTCGAAGCGGAAATGCACACACTCGACCAAGAATTGCAGGATCTGGCCAAGCAGCAGGGGCTTAAACTGGCAGAAAACGCCGTTGATGATGTGCTGACCTATGCGTTGTTCCCGCAAGTCGGTCTAAAATTTTTGCAAAACCGGGGCGACGCCTCGGCATTTGAACCCGAGCCGAGTTCCGCAGACACTGCTGCGCCAACAGCCGCGGGCCAAGGGGAATCGGCAGTCGCGAATTACTCAGTGGCGGTTGATGGAAAGGTTTATCAAGTTCAAATTGCTGCGGGTGCAACTCAAATCACGCCTACACCGCAAACATCGCCGCCAGCAGTGCCGTCGAATAGCGCTGGGGTTGCGCTGAAGGCTGGGCTGGCCGGTACGGTCAATAAAGTACTGGTGGCGTCAGGAGATCAAGTTGCGTCGGGGCAGACGGTAATAATTCTAGAGGCCATGAAAATGGAAACCGAGGTCTCTGTTTCAAGTGGCGGCATTATTGCGGATGTTCTGGTTAAGCCTGGTGATTCAGTCACGCTAGGCCAAGATCTGCTAACGGTTGCCGAATCCTAAGGTGTTAGTGGTCGATAGGAGCCCCAGCTAGTGGGTGCATTGCAACAGCTTTGGGCCGGGTCTGGTCTTGCACAAATGAGCCTTGGGCAAGGATTGATGATTTGCATTGGCTTGTTGCTGCTGTATCTGGCCATTGTGCGCAAATTCGAACCACTACTTTTGGTAACCATTGGATTTGGCGGCATTTTAAGCAACATTCCTGGTGTTGAGATCGCGACCGGCGATGGCTTGCTGCATCTGGTTTACGTTGTGGGTATTGAAACCGGCGCGTTTCCGCTGATTATCTTTATGGGCGTGGGTGCGATGACTGATTTCGGCCCGCTGTTGGCAAATCCGCGCACACTGTTTTTGGGCGCCGCGGCGCAATTCGGTATTTTCGCGACGTTGCTGGGTGCTGTGGCTCTGAGCGCAACCGGTGTTCTCGAATTTGATCTGAAGCAGGCGGCGGCTATTGGCATTATTGGTGGCGCGGACGGGCCTACGGCGATATTCGTCGCTGGAAAGCTCGCACCAGAACTGCTGGCGGCGATCGCTATTGCTGCATACTCGTACATGGCCCTGGTGCCGATTATTCAGCCACCCATCATGCGCGCGCTGACTACCCACGCAGAGCGCGAGATCACCATGGTGCAACTGCGCGAGGTGTCAAAAGCTGAAAAGATCGTATTCCCGTTACTGTTGTTGTTGTTGATCGCCTTGTTGTTGCCGTCTGCTGCGCCTCTGTTAGGAATGTTTTGCTTCGGCAATTTAATGAAGGAGTGTGGTGTAGTCGATCGCTTGAGCGATACGACACAGAATGCGTTGATTAACATTGTGACGATTTTTCTTGGCCTGGGGGTTGGCTCTAAGCTCAGCGCAGAAGCGTTTTTGAATACTCAGACGTTGGGGATTTTGTTATTGGGAATGGTGGCTTTTGCCATTGGCACGGCCAGTGGGGTGCTAATGGCTAAGGCGATGAATGCACTCAGCAAGACGCCGATCAATCCAATCATAGGAGCGGCTGGTGTTTCGGCGGTGCCCATGGCCGCGCGGGTTGCAAACAAGGTTGGCTTAGAGGCGAACAGCAATAATTATTTATTAATGCACGCAATGGGGCCAAATGTCGCGGGAGTCATTGGCTCTGCAGTCGCCGCAGGTATTTTGATACAGTTTACAAGCGGTTAGCGATATTTTATGAAATGTCGGTAAAGTGTGTTTTGAGACTTATGGCTGTTAGTATAGCGTCCGGAAATAGGGGGTTTTGATGTCACGCATAATCGCTTTGGGATGGGTATTGGTGTTCGCTTCACATTCTGTTATGGCCGATCACTGGATCAGTGTCGGCAGTTTCAAGAACCGTGACATGGCAGAAAAAGGCTTGCTACAAGCCCAAGCAAAAACCTCGGAACCGTTGTCTGTTGTTGCCAGCAGTAGCAATGCGGGGATTAATTATCGTGTATCCGCAGGGCCCTATGCGACGAGAGCTGACGCAAAGAGGGTACTGCCATTGTTATCCGGTGCAGGATTGTCCGGTGCTTGGATTTGGCAGTTGAAGCAATTTGCCTCCTCACAAGACAGCAACGTAATGGGCTCCCAGACGGATATGAGCACTTCCAACAGCATGATGAACCTGGATCTGCTGAACCTCCCAGAATTAGACGATGCAGTGCTTGCTCGTGAAGCCAGAGCGGCAGAATCGATGCGCGCTGAAGTAAAGCAACCTGTGGCCGAGGAATTGGCGGAACAGGCTCCGCCAGGCTATCAATTGCACCGGCTACGCCGGGATTGATCGGCGCTAACAAAGACTCAGGGCTTAACTTTAGCGATGGCTGGCGTGAACAAAACCCGCGCACGATTCCGCACGGCGACCCAATGGGGGGTTTACGATCTGGAAGTTGCGAACGGGGATATCGTTGCGGTTCATGGTATCTCGGCAGATCCTAATCCAGCACCAATTGGCCAAGTCTTACTGGATGGCGTGCGGCACAGCAGTCGTATCAAGCGGCCGAGCATTCGTAAAGGTTGGTTGAGCGGCAAGGACCGCGCCCGGCAGCTGCGCGGTGCGGACAGCTTTGTTGAAGTTCCCTGGGATGAGGCGCTAGAACTGGCGGCGGTAGAGCTTAAGCGTGTCAGTGAACAGTTTGGTAATCGAGCGATTTTTGGCGGCTCCTATGGCTGGGCCAGTGCAGGTCGCTTTCATCACGCGCAGTCGCAATTGCATCGCTTTATTAACCTAATGGGTGGCTGTACTCGCGCGATGAACAGCTACAGCACCGCCGCGGCTCAGGTGATTTTGCCGCATGTCGTGGCACCCTGGCCGCATATGGAGCTGCATCAGACCTGTTGGCAAGATGTTATTGAAAATAGTGATCTAGTGGTGGCCTTTGGAGGCTTGCCGTTACGCAACACTCAGGTCGCCTATGGTGGCATTACTGAACACAATACCGAAGGTGACTTGCGTCGCGCTCAACAGCGGGGAGTGCAGTTTTGCAACGTCTCGCCGGTGCGACAAGACATGCCAGCCTGGCTAGACGCCCAAACCATTATGCCGCGCCCGGGAACTGATGTTGCGCTGATGTTGGGTCTGGCCTATGTCTTGGAAACAGAAAACCTGCTTGATCGACAATTTCTGCAAACACACTGCTGTGGCTATGAAGTGTTTCGTGACTACTTGTTGGGCGGCTCGGACGGGCAGCCCAAGACACCGAACTGGGCTGCACAAATCGCAGATGTGGATGTTGCCGGCATAGTGGACCTGGCGCGCCGCATGGCGGCCAAGCGCACTTTCGTTACCGCAGCGTGGTCATTGCAGCGCGGTGATCATGGTGAACAGCCTTACTGGATGGTGGTGACTCTGGCAGCCATGCTAGGGCAAGTGGGTCTTGCGGGTGGCGGGTTTGGTTTTGGCTATGCCGCAGAGGGTTTCATTGGCAGCAGTCATCGGCGCTTTAACTGGGCGACGCTGAGCAAAGGTCGCAATCCCGCTGGGTTTGCCATACCGGTGGCGCGAATTGCTGACATGCTGCTCAATCCAGGTGCTGCAATCGACTATGACGGGCAGAAAATTGTCTATCCAGAGACTCACTTAATTTATTGGGCAGGGGGCAATCCGTTTCATCATCATCAGGATTTGAATCGGCTTGTTGAAGCTTGGCGGCGACCTGACACCGTGATTGTCAATGAACCTTGGTGGACACCTACGGCGCAGTGGGCAGACATCGTGTTTCCAGCCACAACCGCCCAAGAGCGAGAAGACATTTGTGCGTCCAGTCACGACAACTATGCGCATTTCATGCAGCAAGCGCTGGAGCCACAGCACGAGGCGCGCTCAGATCATGAGATTTTTGCCGGTTTGGCCCAGCAATTAGGGTTTTTAGATGCATTTACTGAAGGTCGCAGCGAGCGCCAGTGGTTGCAAAAACTCTGGCAGGATTCTCAGCAGCGCGCTGGGGAGCAGGGCTTTGAGTTACCGGACTTTGACGAATTCGTGGCACAGGGCGAGTACAAACTGCCAGAAAAAGCGCGTAGAGAGTATTGGCTTGCAGATTTTCGCGCAGACCCACAGCAGCACCCATTAACCACACCGTCAGGTAAGTTAGAGCTGTTCTCGCAACAGATAGCTGACTTTGACTATGACGATTGTCCAGCGCATGCCTCTTGGCTTGAACCTTACGAGTGGTTGGGCGGCGAGGTTGCTGAATGCTATCCGTTGCATCTGTTGTCGCCGCAGCCAAGCCGACGCCTGCACAGCCAATTGGATCAAAGCGCGTTTAGCCAAGCGGGCAAAATTTCTGGCAAAGAAGTGTTGAGCATGCATCCGCAGGCTGCTGCTGAGCGTCGAATTAAAGCGGGAGATCTGGTACGCATATTTAACGCGCGCGGTGCCTGTTTAGCGGGTGTGGCATTAGACGAGAGTATGCGCCCCGATGTAGTGAGCCTGCCCACTGGTGCCTGGTTCAGACTAGAAGATCCGAGCGTGGCGGGCAGTACTGAGCTTAATGGTAATCCCAACGTGCTCACCCGAGACAAAGGCACGTCAAAGCTTGCCCAAGGCCCAAGTGCTCATACCTGTCTAGTTGAAGTAGAATTAGCAAATCCAGCCTTGGTAGGCGATGACTAATCGTCAGTCACCCTTAGTGCAGACAAAGGCTCCGTAGTTCAATGGATAGAACGATCGCCTCCTAAGCGATAGATACAGGTTCGACTCCTGTCGGGGCTACCACACGCGTTAATAGACTTAGTTCTTACTTTCATTTTCCACCAGCGGTTTATGGCATTTTTGGAGTCAGTGAAAAGGCCTTGGTCGTTGCGGGATTTTGCGCTAGGTGATAATCCAACTTTGCGTTCCAAACTCTGAGTAGGCGGTAGAAGGGCACTGTCGGATAAAGATGGTGTACGAGGTGATAGTTCTGAAAGATCAGAAGCGGCGTCATGATCCATTCCATACCCACCCGATTTGAGGTGCTCTGATAGGGCTGTTCTTCGGCTTTAGCCTGATGTGGGTAGTGGGGTAAAAAATCAAATGCGATGGCTAAAAACAGCGCTGTGATACGGGTAGGAAGCAAAAACAACAGCAGGTAAAACTCCAGCCAGCCCGCTATTGTGACTGTCGCTAATACGGCCATGCCAAAAAAAACGGCCCCATAAAGGTCCATGCGCTCGCTTTTGGGTCTTTGCAAAAAGACGGAGGGGCGTAAGTAAAAGAACAGGTAGTTCAGGTCTAGGGACACCCATCGGAAAGGCATTTGCCAAAGCGGCCCTTTGCCAACATAGAGATCTGGATCTTTACTGGGGTGATTGGTGAATCTGTGATGCTGCATGTGGATGTAGCGAAATGAGCGAAAAAACGGCACTGGTGACTGTAGTGCTGTAGCGACACGACCAATCCAGTCGTTCAGATGGCGGTTGGAACTCACTGCGTGATGTGATGCTTCGTGAGTTGGTGTGAAGGAAATATAAGCAGCAATACTGTTGAAAACGACGCTCCAAACTAGGGTTAAGTTGCCTTGAAGGTAGGCGTATGTCGATGCGCCAAACAGACTATAGGCGATAAAAACGAGCAGTATCGTTGGCCAAGCGATTTTCGGTCGTTGGGTGAGGGCCTTGAATAGCGCCTGATTGTCGGATTGATCGGCAATGGTTGCCTCAGATGTCACCGCGATTCTCCTCGAGCATGTGTTAATTCCTAGACGTGCTTATTGTTCGAAAAAGTATTGCGCTTCGACAGAACAGAGAATGACACCAGGGGGACAAAAAGTGACAATGTGGCTCTGCTCCCACCAAACTCAATTGTTCAATTCAACGAGTATTGAGGTTGCCGGGAGAAAGGCTTCGAATTAGGGGCTGAATGGGTTCTTAACGTCATGCGTATTTTTTGAGGAGACCGCTGATGCACAGTCCAAAATATCCTTCCTCTAACTACGCGCGCATTCTGTTCCGGCATCTGCGACTCAGTGAAGAAAATCATCAGGGGTATTTCGCTGGCACGAAGGTGTCTTACGACGCGTTAATGTCCTTGGAGGGCACGATTTCTCGCAACGACCTCACGCGAATTTATCGCAACGCCCTTGCCATTTCTGGCAGCGAAGAACTTGGTTTGTCCGTCGGCGTGCAGCTGCATCTTTCTGCGCATGGTCCGTTAGGTGTCGCAACCTCCAGTGGTCCAGATCTTAGAGCTGCGTTGCATCTGCTCGCCAAATACGGACTGACTAGAACCGATTTCTTTGACATCACACTGAGCCAACACCGGGATGGGCTGAAGGTTAGTTTTGCTGAAACCTTTGACTTGGCTGAGCTGCGTATCTTTATAACCGAAAGTGTGTTTTGCGGTTTGTTTTCTGCTATTCACTTTTTTACCGGGGCTGGTCAATTCACCGGACGATGCTATTTCGCTTATGCAAAGCCGAGCTATGGTGACAAGTATCGAGATCACTTCGGCGGCAAGACAACGTTCAATCATTCGACCACAGAAATCATTGTTCCGGAGCGCCTGTTGTCGATGCCGTCCGTGGTTGCAGATCCGGTATTGCATCGCGAAGCGGTCGCGATCTGCGAGCGCCAACTCCAAGCAATCAAGTTGGGTGAGGTGTATGAGCCTGCCTTGTCCGCTAAAGAAGCGGTGTCAAAACTGATCGTAGAAAATCCAGGTCGGCTGTGGACGCTAAAAGAGGTGGCGGCACAGCTGCACATGAGTCCGCGCACCTTAATACGAAAGTTAGATTTGCAGGGAACAAAATTTCAGGAAATTCGCGATGACCTGGCTAAAGAGCAGGTTATTAAGTACTTCGCCGAAGCTGGGCTATCTGTTGAAAGCATTGGCCATTTGATGGGTTTTAGCGATGTATCCAGCTTCAGACGCAGCTTTAAACGCTGGTTTGGTGAAACCCCCTCCCAATATCTTAGTCGAACAAGAGCATCTAAACCGCAGCCGTAAACGGCGCTGTGGAGGTTAAGTACTGGCGCGCGGTACCTTACGCATTAGCGCAAATACCAGTGGTACCGTGACGGGAAACAGAACAAACATGGTAAGCAGGCCAAGATAGAAGACGCCACGCTGCAGGGGATCTGCCGCAACCGGTCGCGGGTAATAGGGCTCAAATTTGCTTCCAGAATAAAGATGCGGGTAGCGGCTAAAGCGTTCATGCATGCTGGCGACCCACTGACGCATTTCCGTTAGGCGCGGGTCGCATTGCAGTGCCTCAAGCGGCGGTGTTGGAATGCTGGAGTGACACTGCACGACACCGAACAGCAGGAAATCTCTTGAGCCTGGGCTGTTGCCATCCAAGAATGCGCCGGTCGAGGCGGCGAGGCCTCGTTCCCAGAATAAATACTGTTCTGCAAAATTTTTTGGCTCTACCGGCTTTATTTTCAACTTAACGAAGTTAATCAGCAGGAACATATACAGCGGTATGAAGCTACGAAAAAAGTTGCGGGCAGAACGCTTGAGCAACGAGGTTGATTTGTCGCCTGCTCGAGCGAAGGCGGCAAAAAAGCGCAGGGGGTTATCTACTCGGTGTAGTACCCCTTGCCACGCTGCTTGCACAGCTTTCAGGTCGTCTTCGCAGACTGGTTGTAGTCCCAATTTTACTAAAATCTGTGAGGACTCGACTTGCCAAGGACCGCCATCAATGGAAACTGCTGGCATCAGCACACCCCACTGCTTAAGCGCTTCAAAGGGTGGTACTTGGCGTAAATTGTGTCCAATGCCTTGCTCATGCAGCGCCAGCAAGACCGCTTGTACCCAAGGTGAGTGGTTGCCTCCGTAGACTTCAACTTTCATATCATGGGCCCATAGACGGCATTATTGTTTCTTTGCACATGACAGTCGCTCTCTTGTCAGTACGTGGCCATGAATTCTATTAGCCGCCTGGCCATTTCAGGCCCCTGACTTTCTTGAATAAAATGACCTGCCGGAATTCTGTCATGGGGCAAGCCGGCTGCGCCAGGCACGTTTTCGATCAGTGTGTTCTGAGTTTTTTCTGATCCAACCAGCATGTCGAACTGACCGAAGACAGTCAGGAACGGCTTATCAAAGGTTTGCAGGGCTTGCCAATCCGCCAGGCTTTTTTGTGCATCAATCATAGACCCCATGCTCGGTAAGGTGCGGATTCCAGTCATGTATATTTCCGACGGGAACGGGGCATCATAGGCGCGTGCCTCGTCATCGGTTAGTTCGATACCACCGAAGTCCTGACGTAGATTATCACTGGCTTTAAGTTCTGGGCCGGTGAGTGCGTAGAACATCCAGGTACGGAAAAAATCAGACATATCCGTTTTGATAAATCCTTTGGCATTGCAGTAGGCAACGAAGTCGTCGAATGTTCTGACTTCTGCGTTGGCGTCCACGGGGTAATGTTCGCGATTAATGCCCTGGGGTACATTGAGGATGGGTTCCGGCATGAGCCAAAGCGCGCTGTTGCTGATCATCACCCGTCGAAAGTACTCCGGGTGCTGGGCTGCGACCATAAGACTTGTGAAACCACCCCAATCCTGGGCGAATAGCGTGATGTCAGTTAAAGCCAATGCATCGATCATGCTCTTCCACCATTCGGCGTGGGCATAGATGGTGTGTGTATGGATGTTAATGGGCTTGTCCGAGCGGCCCATGCCAATCATGTCCGGCGCGATGACTCGGTACCCAGCCTCGATGAGCAAGGGAATCATCTTGCGATAAAGATACGACCAGTCCGGTTGGCCGTGGAGCAAAAGAACCACTTGTCCCTCTCGTGGCCCCTCATCCACATAGTGCATACGCAGACCATCTAATTCGACGTAGTTCGGCTGATAAGGAAAGTCAGGTAAGTTGTTGAAAGCCTCATCTGGGGTGCGTACGAATTCGCGCCCGTCAGCGGTCGTGTGAATGACAGCACTCATGATTTGTGGTCCTCTTTTTCATGTACTAGTGGGCACGGTTAACCGCTGTTGGGTCGCGATTATTCGCGAAAGCTGCTGGGGTTAAACAGAACGGACAATGCCACAATGGGTACTAATAGTGACAATGATTGCATGACCGTCTATGTCGCATTGCACAGATAGGCTGTTGCCGACTGAGACTCAAATTGCAGGCAAAAAAAGGAGCGGTCTTGCCGCTCCTTTTGCTCGTTAACGCCTAAAAACTAGGGGCAAACGATAGTGATAACGCCGCGTGCACCAGACGGCAGAGTGCCGGTCTTCATTTGGCAAGTGGCGGTATTGTTCACATAAGCGCCCCAATTTGATTGGGAAGGTGTATTGCCAACATAAACAGTCGGCTGATGTGAACCGCCCGCACAGGTAACTGAGTAATCGTTGTCGTAGATTACTTGTTGGCGTCCAGACTTAACTGAATCATCGTAGCTTAGGTTGCAAGATGCTTCAGACAATACTCTGGAAACTGTTTGCCAGCCGCCGCCGGTCACTGCACAGGAGGTTGATGGAGGTGGTGTGCCGGAACCACAGTTGTTGCTTGGGTTGCCCATTCCAGGCCGAACGCTACCGCTCAGTCTTGGTCCATTGACCACGCCGGGGCGCCGCTCCATACCAGGACGTTGACCTGCGTTATTCGATAACTTTCCCATACCCTCGCGAATAACTGGGCCGCCATCTGGGCCGCGAACCTTGCGGCATCCCTCGATCAAAAACACCACCTGGTTGCTGCCAGACAGCTGAAACTCTCTTGCCTTGAGCTGCACCGAAAAAGGCGTTGGGCCTTGTACCGAGGCAACCATGGCTGCGCAGTTTTGGATGGTCGCTAAGGTTGGGTTATAGAGCTCTAACCATGATGGTGTGCCATTTGGCGTTTGTGGGTTGTTCACCCGGTAAACTGCATTTTTGCTGGTTTGATTGATGCCTGCATGATCGAAGATCTCGATTGTGCAGCCATTGCAAGGTGCGCCTGGCGTGAACATGTTCGCCAAAGCGGAGCTAGACCCAAGCACGAGTACGCTCGCGGCTATAAGTCTTCCGATCATACTGAGTTTTATCATATTTCCCTCTCTCTTCGATTTTAGTGCCGGTCAGTTCAGTACTTTTGCATCGGATTAGTAGACAGAAATTGCTACCACGCCGAATTCGGGTCCGCGTAGTCCTCCTGAGGGCTAGGCTGGTAATTGTTTTGGAATCCATCTACAGCCGGGTTGGGCGGCATAGCTTGGTTGTAGTCTTGATAACCCGGCTGTTGGGGGTTGAACGGCGCTTGAAAACCGTTGCCCTGAAATGGATTAGTTTGCTGAATTGGTTGCCCAAAGGCGTCCATCGTCATTGGCGGAGGGCTGACGATCACATTGGTGGCAGCAGTCAATGTGCGGGCTGAATAGGGTGCGACATAAGCAGCTTTACTGGTGTATAGGCTTTCTGACCACTCGTTCTTAGCAATGTAGTAGCTTTCTAGGTGTCGCTGGAGTTGCACGGTGACGCGATGACTGTTGGCAACACCCATCCAGTTTCCTAGATTATTTTTTATGGCAGTGAGTTGTTCAAAGCTGCATTCGCTGCCGCGCACTTTGATCCAGTCATGTGCTGCGGACTCGCGACTAGGGGCGGGCACATTTAATGCTGCTTTGAAGTCTGCGACTAAGCAGCTGACCTCGGCTGCCCAGGTGGTCGAGCATAACGTTAGGGTGAATAAGAGTAATAGTTGCCGCATCACAAACTGCTGTAGCTGCCCCAAATAGACGGGTATTGGTCGTACAGTCGGCGGTTTCTGGTATTTCTTGAGTGTTTTTTTGGCATTTTTAGGCTTTTGCTGCCAGCAAATCGCTGCGTATTCCGCTTAGACGGTGATTACGAGTTATTGGTGTATCAAAATGTTGTGAAATCGTAAACCAAAAGTTGACGTTATTGGTGGAGAACATTCCGTAGCGTGTTCGTACCGTGATCCAGAAGTCATGATCTTGAGCTGGGCTTAGGTCGTCTATTTAACCCGGCTGAACTGAGGGGTGATCGTATTCTTGGAGTACGTTATTGATGAACGTCCACCAGGTGTCGTTGGGTTGCCAGACTCCTGTTAGGTCAAGTAACGCCTGATCTACTGGAGTTTTGAGTACCAGTACCCGGTACAAAAAACTAAACGCAGAGGCGCGATAGTTCAGTTGGCAATGCACCAGCGTATTCGCTGAAGTTTGGCTGCTCATGACTGCGGCGAAGATTCGGTAGTCGTTAATCGAAGGCGATTGCCAGGGCACTGGAATGTGCACGTACTGAAGACCAAGATCGGTGGCGTGTTGATCAATGGTCAGATTGTCGGCGTCGCCGTGGGCGCGATAGGCAAGATAGACAATGCGCTGCACACCCTGGGACTGGAGTTCTTGGAGATGGCTGTTTTGTAATTGTCCTGAGCTGGCCAGATTGGCTGTGTACTGTCGGTAATTGACAATATCCAGCGCCTCGTCAGCCCAGGCGCTGTTGCTTAAAGCAGCAACCAAGAGCAGTGCATGCAATTTGGCAAGGGCCACGTCGAGTCTCACTGGGGTGACACTTTGACAATTTTTCCTGCTGGTCCGTCGGTGATGATGTAGAGCAAACCGTCTGGACCAGAGCGAATGTCACGGATTCGACTCGACAGCTCAGAAAACAGTATTTCTTCTTCAAAAACTTCGCCGTCTCGCAGGCTCAGTCTACGTACATCTTGGTTCACCAGAGCACCTACGAATAAGCTGTTTTTCCAGCTGGAAAACACATCGCCCTCGTAAATTGCTAAACCAGAAGGCGCTATGGAGGGCACCCAAATGTGAGCGGACGTCGTGATGCCATCCCGGGTTGTAAATGGCGACACATAGGCTCCGTTGTAGTCCAAACCGTGTGTAGTGATCGGCCAACCATAGTTGCTTCCGGGGGTGATGATGTTGACCTCGTCGCCGCCTCTTGGACCATGTTCGTGTTCGTAAATGGTGCCGTCGCTGGCAATGGTCAGACCTTGTGGATTGCGATGGCCATAGCTGTAAACGAAGGGGTGATCGGCAAACGGATTGTCCGCTGGGGCGCTGCCGTCCGTGTTCATGCGCAGCATTTTGCCGAAGTGCGCATTAAGATTTTGTGCCTCTTCACGGAAATCGAAGCCGTCACCCGTTGCCAGCAATAGCGTGCCATCGGGCATCCAGGCTATACGTCCGCCGTAATGTAATGGCGCGTATTTTGTTGGGCTGGCAGCAAAAATCACCTGTACGTCCTGCAATGTATCAGCCATCAATCTGGCGCTGGCAACGGTGGTTCGATTGCTGTCGGTGTCGCCCTCAGCGTAGGACAGAAATATGCGTTGATTTTCGGCAAAGTTAGGATCAACCAAAACATCGAACAAACCGCCTTGGCTTGCGCGAAAGACCTCTGGCACGTTAGCGATAGGTTCGCTCAGCTCACCGTCTTGGGATAAACGACGCAACGATCCAGACAGTTCTGTGAGCAGTAAGTCGCCGTTGGGAAGGAAGTCCAGACTCCATGGGTAGTCGAGGTCTTCGGCTAGATTGTCTAAACGGTAGTTTTCGGCGTGGGCGATGGGAAAGAAGTAGCATACTGTTAGAAATACTATGAAGACGTGTCGCAGCCGGCGCAGGAGTGTGGGCTTTTGCATAGATACTGGTTCCGAAAATGTCTGCCAGCTATGTTAGCCTCATTCTGCAAATTTAACAGGAAGGAGAGACTAGGTTGCTGAAATCAATAATAGCTTTTATCTCGGCGGTTATCGGCGGCTATATATTTGCAGTACTCACCTATTCACAGTTGAATCTGAGTCGCTTGGTGGACATGGGCGTAACATTGTCCTTTGGCGATCGAGTGACGACTGCGCTGCACGATTTGCTCAGTATGGGCAGCATGTACTTTCTGATTATGGCGGTAGCGCTGTTGGTCGCGTTTCTAATTGCTGGACTGATCGTTCGCTGGGTGCCGAATTTGCGAATGCTCGGATTCGTATTGGCAGGTGCGGTGGGTATGTTTGCAATGATTATGTTTTTCAAAGTCTCGATGGGTACCAATCCCATCGCGGTAACCCGTACGCTAGTTGGCTTTGCCTCTCAATGTTTGGCAGGTGCTTTGGCAGGATTCATTTATGTGAAGCTAAGCGGCAGGTCGTCCGAACAGGCCTAGCTGCTACCTCGACGAGTCAGTTATGTGAGTTCAGCCGGCCGCCCCAGTCTTGAGGCGCGCATAGTCTTGCCAATAGTTTGGGTAGGTTTTTGCCACCACGTTCTTGTCGTCGACACTTAGATTGCCGCTAAAACTTCCCAGCAGCGAGAAGGCCATGGCCATACGGTGGTCATGGTAGGTTGTCAGCAGGTGTGTTTTTAATGCCTTCACATCGGTTGGTTGGATGCGAATTGAATCGTATTGGGTAGACAGCGTTACGCCCATGGCAGTCAATTCTGTGGCAGGACATTCTAATCGGTCACACTCTTTGTGATGCAGCGAACTCAACCCGGTGATGTGTATTGGTTTGGGCAGTAAAGTCGCCATAGCGATTAACGTCAGGGCCGCATCGGGCATCGTTTGCATGTCGATACTTGGGAGATCGCTCAGCTGTGCAGGGCCGGTAATTCGAGTCGTGGTGCCGCGTTCTACAGATGCGCCGAGTTTTTCCATGACGTCCAGGAAGCCATAATCTCCCTGCTGGCTATCGCGGCCCAGATTGGTGAGTGTTATGCAGCTGCCGTGGAGGGTCGCTAATGCAGCGAAGTAGGTCGCGGCAGTAGCATCGCCTTCGACGCTTACTTTGCCCGCTTGGTAGTTTGCCGGTGGCACCTGTAGTCGGCGTTCATCTATCCATTCTGCCTGGACACCACGTTTACGCATCTCGTTCACAGTAATGTCGATATACGGTTTTGAGACTAATTCGCCGGTGATCTCTATGGTTTGCATGGACCCAGAATTATAGCCAGGCGCTGCGATCAACAGGGCAGTGATGTACTGGCTCGACAGGGAACCGTCTATTTGCATGGTTTCTGCGGGTTGGATAGGGCCGCTGATTGTTACTGGTAGGCGGCCATCGTTGGAGGTAACGGAGCAACCCTGGGCTGCGAGCAGTTGCAGTAGCGGTTTGTTGGTGCGTGCTCGCAAAGACTCATGACCGTCAATCAGTGTGTCGCCACGCCGCAGAGCGGCCAGCCCCAGCAACAGGCGAGTAGAGGCACCACTCATGCGGGCATCCAGTTTGACTGGGCGGTCCGAAAAATCTATCGGGCCTGTCACTGTAATGTGCTCTGGGTGTTCGGTTACCCGGGCTCCGAGGGCGGCAATGCAATCCAACATGGCAGCGCTGTCATCACACTCGGGAATGCCGCGTATTTCTGTCGTGCCGTTACACAGCGCAGCGATTGCTAGTTGTCGCAAGGCTATAGACTTGCTGCCGGGTAGAGTGACGTCTGCATCAAATCCAGACGTTAGTTTCTCTACCTTGAAGGGTGTGGCATCGATTGATGAAGAGGTGTTGTCGAGTGGTTTGCGCATCGCGGGCAATGTAATGAAAAAGCGCGCAGAAAAATAGGCGCTTGTGATGTTGTCGGTTAATTCGGCGTCAAAAAAGAAAAAGCCGCCTCAAGGTCAAAAGTGTTCAGCGTCTTCACACTGACCCTTCGACACCTATCCGGCGGCTAAGAAGTCCCCTAATTATGCTTCTTATTCTTTCGGGGACACAGGCGTCCCTCTCATTACGCCTGCGCTGTTGTGAGTCTCTTTGAAACGTTTGACGCTCTTAGGCCAAAACGTTCCAAGGCGCTCACACTCCGGAGTGGTTCAGTGCGTGACAAGTCACGTCCGCCTCTCCACGGAAAATGCGCCCTAAAGTGGGCGCTGGATGCCCTCATTTCCCCCTACCCGGCAGGGCAGTGAGCTGAAAGTATCAGATGGTTTCGGCCGCTGCAATGTTTTGAAACATTCATTATATTGGTCGCAACAAGCGTGAGGAGGGGCGTGTGACAAACTTTTATCAATCGTTATCAGAGGCTTTTAATCAGCGCCTTGATGCGCCTGCATTGATCCTTAAAGATCGAGCCGATTGGAGTTATGCCGATTTAGTTGATCGAGTAAATCAGCTGGCTCAGGTTTTACTTGCGCATGAGGTGGCGCCAGGTGATCGGGTCATGGTTCAGGTCGAGAAGTCACCAGATAATCTAGCGCTATACCTGGCGACGTTAAAAGTTGGTGGTGTCTATGTACCCTTGAACACTGCTTACACCGAGGCTGAGCTGGATTACTTTGTAGCAGATGCCCAACCGCAGCTATTTGTCGGTGCACAGGCGCGTGTCGGTGCCGATTGCCTGACTCTTGATGAACATGGCGGCGGATCGTTAATGCAAGCGGCAAGAGATGTTGCAAGAGCCGATGAATGCGCGACAGTAAGTCGAGATGACCAAGATCTCGCCGCCATCCTGTACACATCAGGTACTACTGGGCGTTCGAAAGGCGCCATGTTGACCCACAACAACCTAAGCTCTAACGCACGCAGCTTGAGCGAATGCTGGGGTTGGCAGCAGGACGATGTGTTATTGAACGCGCTGCCTATCTTTCATGTCCACGGGTTATTTATTGCCAGTCATTGCGCGCTTTTGAACGCCACCCCAATGATCTTTCACAGCAAATTTGTTGCTGAAGATGTTTTTGCGGCATTGCCTGACTGTACCGTGCTGATGGGTGTGCCAACCTTCTACACCCGTTTATTGCAGCAGCCAGGCCTTAACCGAGAACACGTTAGTAACGTTAGGGTGTTTATTTGTGGTTCAGCGCCTTTAACCGAGCAAACCTTCGCCGCCTGGGAACAGGCTACCGGGCAGCGCATTCTCGAGCGCTATGGCATGAGTGAGACCATTATTAACACCAGTAATCCTCTCGACGGTGACCGTGTTCCAGGCACAGTCGGGTTTGCTTTGCCAAATCAAGAGGTGCGTATTGCTGATGAGAATGGGTTGGAAGTGCCCGAAGGCGAGGTCGGCACCATCGAAATGCGCGGTCCTAACGTATTTTCAGGTTATTGGAATCTGCCGGATAAAACCGCTGAAGAAATACGCGCTGATGGGTTTTTTATAACCGGAGATCTTGGCACTCAAGACGCTGAAGGTCGCGTGGCCATTGTTGGACGGGCTAAAGACCTGGTCATTACGGGTGGCTACAACGTTTATCCAAAAGAGGTTGAACGGTTACTGGATGAATTGCCCGATGTCACTGAGTCTGCGGTTATTGGTTTGCCCCATGATGATTTTGGCGAGGCTGTGGTGGCGGTCTTGGTCGCTCCAGATTCGGTTACTGTGGACAGTGTGAATGCAGCCTTACAAGATCAGTTGGCGCGTTTCAAGCAGCCAAAGGCAGTGTTGTGCGTATCTGAGTTACCGCGCAACACTATGGGTAAGGTGCAAAAAAATGTGCTGCGAGATCGTTATAAGACGATGTTTAGCAACGGTTAAGCCGCTATACCGATCGGTGACAGCAGTACATACAGACCGATGATGCACAGCCATAGGAAGCCAACGACCCACCATCGATAGCGCCAGGGCGTGAGATCCACCGAGGAGTGGATGGTTGGTGTGGTCTGGGCGTGTGGGCTTGCGAAGAGCGCCAACGCGCCGAATTCCAACACAAACAAAATGCCGTACCAGTGTATGAAGTGGATACCAGAGTCCCAAACAAAGGTAATGACGGTATAGACCGGAATGTGGAATAGAATTACACCTAGAGCGGTCTTGCTGGTGGCTCTCGGTAAGAATAGAGCAGCTAAGACAATGGCAATCAGGGGTATGTTGTAAAAGCCGCTGAATTTGCGGATGAGTTGCCATAAACCTTCAGGGGCTAATTGCAAACTTGGGGCGACGATTAAACCAACCAGACTCACTGCAAGGCACGCCCAGCGTCCGACGTTAATTTTGGCTCGATCACTCAGAGGTTTGCCACGCCATGGCATGACAATGTCGTAGGTAATGATGGTCGCTGAACTCTGCAGCAAGCTGTTAAACGAGCTGAACACGGTTCCCAGTAGGACGGCTAAAAACAGCCCTATGAGGTAACTCGGTAGAACGTCCCGTACCAACCGCGGGTAGGCTTTGTCCATGCCTCCGATATCTGGGCCATACAGGTGGAAGGCAATGATGCCGGGCAACATGATAAAGAACGGGATCAGCAATTTGAAAAACCCCGCCAGCAGCACGCCTTTCTGCCCAGCGGCAAGACTTTCGGCGGCGAGACTACGCTGGATGACATATTGATTGGTGCCCCAATACGAAAGATTGGCGAACAGCATGCCGGTAAAAAGCGTGAGAAATGGGGTTGGGTCGGTGGCGCTGCCAATGGCGTTGAGTTTTTCCGGTTGCGCGGTTGTTACGATGCGCCAGCCTTCTGCAATGCTTTGATCGCCAAGCAAATGCAGTCCGAGGATTGGCACCGCAAAGCCGAAGGCAATGAGTCCTATGCCGTTGAGCGTATCCGATACCGCCACTGCACGTAGACCCCCGGTAATCGCATAAAGCGTGCCGATCACGGCGATCACCACCATACTCACGGGAAAGGCGGCCGAACTGTCGAGCTCATGGGTGAAAGTCTCGACTACGGCAATGGTTCCTGAGTACAGCACCGACGGAATCGTCACCAAGCCGTAGGCGAGTAAGAACAAAACTACGACAGCCATACGCACTCGCGAGTCAAAACGCAGACCTAAAAACTCTGGCAGCGTGGTGAAACCATGAGCGAGATATCTCGGTAAAAACACTAAGGCAGTGATAATGATCGCCACTACCGCGACGACTTCCCAGGCCATAGAGCTGAGATTGAAGGCATAGGCCGAACCAGCAAGACCTATGATCTGTTCGGCAGATATATTGGTCAGTAACAGCGAACCGGCAATGAAAGTGCCGGTCAATGAGCGACCGGCGAGAAAGTAACCCTCGCTGTCGTCAACCTTGCCGCGGGTCAGTAGATACGACACCGTGGCAACAGCAAACATGAACGCAAGGGCAGATATCCAAACCATCGCGACAGCCTACGATGGTGAAGCAAATGCGTCTATACTGAAGGGCTAGGTGATTTAAGGGGATCAGATGAGCTTGGGAACATTCTGCTGTCGCGCGTTGGTGCTTGTAAGTCTTAGTTTGTGCGGCCAGGTTCACGCGCAGTCTGGATTGGTGTTGGGAAGCTTCAGCTCTTTGGAAAATGCTGAGGCCCGACGTACAGAGGTGCAGTACGTTCTTGGGCAACCTACGCAAATTGTTCCTGCGGTGGTTCAAGGTCGCGAGGTGTTTAGGGTCATTGTCGCGGCTCAGCAGATTTCCTATGAGCAACTCAAAGCTCAAGCCGAGGCCAGTGGTTTGGGTCGTGGTTGGCGCTTTGAGGTGCCAGCTGTGCGTACTGCTGCAACTCCGCGTGTTGCTCAAAGACCCGTAACTCAACCTCAGCCGACGCGACAAGTAACGCCATCTGAGCCCATTCAGCAAAGCTCTAGCGCTTTCGAAGTGACACCTAAGTCCATGGTTGCCCTTGGTTCTGGCGGCGAGGACGTAGACATCAATATCCCTGAATTCGCCAAAGACCAGTTCAATATGCGTATGGACGGCCGCCTGGATGAGGCGGTGTGGCAGCAAGTTCCGGGTTACGACAACATGTTGGTTATGGACCCCGACACTTTGGCGGATCCGCGCTACAAGACCGATGCGCGGTTCTTTTACACCGAAGAGGGTTTGTATGTTGGTGTATACATGCAGCAACCGCCTGAGACGTTAATTGCGCGCCTATCGAGTCGTGATTTGTTCATTAACCGCGACGCCGTGGGCATCACTCTTGATACCTCTGGTGAGGGACTTTACGGCTATTGGTTTTCGGTAAATCTGGGTGGTTCGGTGATGGACGGTAAGGTTGCGGCCGAACGCCAGTTCTCCCGCGAATGGGACGGCCCATGGACCAGTGGAACCGCCGAATTAGCAGACGGTTGGAGCGCGGAGATGTTTTTGCCCTGGTCTATGATGACCATGGCTGATGCTGAGAATGGGCAGCGCAAGTTAGGATTTTGGATAAACCGCAAGGTTGCCTATCTGGACGAGCGTTGGAGCTGGCCTGCGTTACCGTTTGCATCGCCCCGGTTTATGTCTGCGCTTGCGACCATGCGGACGCCGAACGTGCAGCCGAAACAGCAGATCGCGGTCTTTCCATATGCGTCCTACACCGCGGATGCTATGAATAATGAAAACGAACCCCGGGTTGGAGCCGATATATCCTGGCGGCCTTCGTCTAATTTACAGGTCACAGCAACATTGAACCCGGACTTCGGGGCGGTGGAATCCGACGATGTGGTCGTGAACCTGACCGCGTTTGAAACGTTCTTTCCTGAAAAGCGCTTATTTTTCCTTGAAGGTCGAGAAGTATTCGCGACAACGCCGCGAAGCCAAGTACGCACTGACAGCCCGTCCGGTAGCGGTTCTCGTGGTACCAGTTCGACGTTTAACCCAGAACCGACGACTTTGTTGAACACTCGAAGAATCGGCGGCGCACCAAAAGTTAAAGTGCCCGATGATGTCAATGTGGCTGGAGTGGAGCAGGGTAAGCCTACTGATCTTATCGGCGCAGTTAAGGTCACTGGGCAAAACGGTGGATTGCGCTATGGCTTCTTGTCTGCTTTTGAAGGCGACATGGGCTTGCCTGGTGAATTCACTTCGGGTGCCCTTGCAGGTCAGTCCACAGAAGTCGATACCTCGGGTCGAGATTTTGGTGTTGCGCGTATGTTGTACGAAAGCGTAGGTGAGGGAAGGCGCGCGATCGGTTATCTAGGCACGCTGGTTAGCCATGAAGACGGCGACGCCATTGTGCACGGTGTTGACGCTCACTGGCTGTCTCGCAATGGCGCTTGGGCCGTAGACGGCCAGGTTATGACCAGTGATGTGGAAGATCTGCAAGGCTATGGTGCGATGGCAGATATTGACTATAAGCCGCGCCAAGGCACGCAGCACAAACTCGCTCTTGACTACTTTGATGAAAATCTTGATGTCAGTGATCTTGGATTTATTCGGCGTAATGACGCTATGAGCGCGGTCTACCAGTACAACTGGTCCACAGGGCGCGGCCTCAATAAGTTACGCAATAAGCGGCGTTCACTGATGTTGTCTAATTCCTGGAATATGGAAGGCCAGGTGGTGCGCTCAGGTATTTTCTTGCGTAACGGTTGGACGTTTAAAAACTTAAATGAGATCCGTACCGAACTCGATTACTTCCCAGTGCGTTGGGAAGATCGAAATTCCTTTGGTAACGGCGCTTACAAGATGCATGACCGCTGGGTAGCAGAGGTTGCGATTGGTACGGATACCTCGCAAAAAATTTCCTATTCCGCTTTGTTGGGTGTGCGTCAGGAAGAGCTGAGCGACTGGACTATCCGATCTTCGCTTGGGGTAACGTATGCGCCTTCGGATCGTTTCTCCTTTGATCTAGACCTCAACTACTTCAAACGTGACGGTTGGTTATTGCACGACCAAGATCGTTTGATGGCGACTTATGAAGCAGGGGATTTTCAGCCGCGACTAGGTATGGATATCTTCTTTTCCTCCAAGCAGCAGTTACGTCTTAGCTTGCAGTGGGCGGCGATTCGGGCTCAGGAACAGGGTTTTTATCTGATTCCTGAGGGGGGTGGCGAATTGGATGCGGTAAGTGATCCTGTGGCGGCAGGTATTGTGACCAACACTAATGGTGACTTTGCGCTGTCGCGTCTGACTACCCAAGTGCGATACCGTTGGGAGATTGGCCCATTGTCGGACTTTTTCTTGGTTTATACCCGCGGCAGCAACTTGCCCAATCGGATCGATGACGAATATACGGATCTGTTTCAGGATGCTATTAGCGAACCCATCGTTGATACATTCATCGCTAAGCTGCGTTATCGCTTTGGTAACTGAGCCAGGCTCGCAGGCGGCTGATTCGACCTAGCAAACCTGGCTTAGATGTGGTGCTTAGTGGCTGTCGGCTACCTGCAAGGTATCGCGCAGTTCACGCTTTAAGAACTTTCCTGAAGCGTTGCGTGGCAATGCGGCGTCAGTAAACCAGATGTAGCGCGGGATTTTGAATTTCGCCAACTGGGTTAATAAGTGGTCGCGAATTTCATCAGCACTCGCTGTTTGCCCTGGGCTTAGGTAAATCGCAGCACCGACTTCTTCTCCTAGTCGATCATCTTCAACACCGAATACCGTACATTCCGCCACAGCTGGATGATCGAAGATAGCGCTTTCAACTTCGGCGCAGTAGATGTTTTCGCCGCCGCGTAACACCATGTCTTTGATTCGATCGACGATGTACAAAAAGCCATCGTCGTCCTCTCTAGCCATATCACCGGTGCGCAGCCAACCATCTACAATGGTTTCTGCAGTGGCGTCTGGGCGATTAAGGTAGCCACGAATTACATGACCGCCGCGCACCCACAGTTCGCCGGGTTCACCGGTCGCACGTTCTTCACCGGTTTCTGGGTCGACTACTTTGGTTTCGTAAGCAGGCATTGCTGGACCGCAGCTGGCGGGTTTGTCGACAAAGTAGTCGGCACCGATAGAGGTGATAATGCCGCAGGTTTCGGTCATGCCGTAGCCAGTGTTCGGCCGTGCCGTTGCGACTTGTTCATCGATTTTGCCAACTAAGTCAGGTTGCAGCTGTGCGCCGCCGCCGCCCAAGGTCATAAGGCTTGAGGTATCGGTGGTCGCAAAGTCGGGGTGAGAAATAACCTCTCTTGCCATAACCGGCACACCACTCAGGGCAGAGATTTTTTCTTGTTCAATCAGTTTTAGCGCAACGCCAGCATCCCATTTATACATGTGGGTAAGTTTGCCGCCGGCCAAAGTTGTGCCATGGGCTACGCAGTTATTGGCGGTGACATGGAATAGTGGTGTGGTGACCAAGGCTGATGGAATAGGTGGCTCGGCATCAGCTTCAATAAGGCCTTTCTCCACGGCTAATACCCGCTGCAGTGCCGCTGAGAACATTAGGCTCCAAATGTTGGTAGCGCAGCCGCGATGGGTGAGTTGAGCACCCTTTGGATTACCCGTGGTGCCAGAGGTATAAAAAATACATGCATCGCTGTCTGGATCAATTGCTAATGCGGGCAACGATGCTGGGTTCGCGATGACATCCGGCCAAAGCGTGACGTCGGCGGGTGAATCGGGCAAACGTACACCAATGACCGCTAAATTTGGCAGCTTGGCTCTGATGCTATTGAGCGTCGCTAGTCGTTCTTCATCTGCGATGATGACCTTAGGTGTTGAATCCTCAAGGGCATAAAGCATTTCTGGCCCAGTCCACCAAGCGTTCATGCCGACGACGGTTGCGCCAACAGATAATATGGCCCAGTAGCTGAGCATCCACTCGGGATAGTTGCGCATCGCGATGGCTACTCGATCGCCAGGTTGCACGCCCTGACTGATTAGCCAAGTGCCGAGAGAGTTAACGTGTTCGTGAGCCTGTGCATAGGTGAGGCGCTCGTCCTCGTACACTAGGTATTCGCGGTCCGCATAGGCGGCTGTGGCAGCCCAAGCGTCGCGCAAATTGCTCACCGCATTGGCGTAAGTCTTAATATCCACACCACGCACATTGGTGGTGATTACTTCAAAATCGGCTCCTGGTGCCGTGAGCGCAGCCCACGCAGCTTTATACTCTTGGTACATTCTTCCCCCTTAAAACGATGGGCCACTTTACATGTAACCCGTGCGTTTGCGAAGGTGGCAGCGGGCCGCGCGGCCTATTCTTGAACAAATTGTGCAGTGATTTATTGGTGTCTGACTTTGCTGAAAACATTACCGTAGTCGTACCCACCGCGGGTGATACCGAGGCAGTGCGAGGCGTGTTGCTGCAACTGCAAGCTCTGGGTCTGCGCTGGATTGTTGTGCAAGCACAAGACTCACAAACCAGCGCTTCAGCTGTTCCAACAGATATGACGTTGCAAGGGCAGTGGCTACGTGCCCCGGCGTCTCGAGGAGGGCAAATTGCAGCTGGCATTGCGCAGTGCGCTACGGATTGGGTTTGGGTCGTGCATGATGACAGTGAGTTTGATGAATCTGCAGTTGATTGCTTAAAAGCATTGATCGAGGCTGAGCAGCCCATGTGGGGACGCTTTGATGTTCAGTTTCGAGAACAAACTATGGGTTTGCGTTTGGTCGCGTCGCTGATGAACACGAGATCGCGGTTGAGCAAAATTTGTACCGGTGATCAAGGGATGTTCTTTCACTGCGCGCTGTTAACAGACATTGGTGGATTTCCAGCTCAGCCGTTGATGGAGGACATAGAGGTTAGTAAGCAGCTCAAACGGCGCGCGGCTATACAATTTGTTGCGGCCCGTGAGGTGATAGTTACCAGTGGCCAACGCTGGTTGGTTCGGGGTTTCTGGTCAACGATCATGTCCATGTGGTCGCTGCGACTGCACTATTACTTTGGCGCCAAGCCCGCAGCCTTGTATGAACGATACTATGGTCGTCGATCATGAGCATAAGCTTTGCATTGTTTGCCAAAGCACCAGTGCTGGGCCAAACCAAGACGCGGCTGCAAGGATCCTTGGGTGAGTCCGGTGCAGTCGCAGCGCACTGCCAATTGGTTGAGCATGCCTTGGCACAACTTTCAAAATGTCAGGGTGTGCACGTTGAACTTTGGATTAGTGAGGCACACCCAATGGCCCAGGCGTGGTCTGAACGCTTTGCCATGCCGCTGCAAGTGCAACAGGGCACTGATCTTGGGGCGCGTATGCACCATGCGTTACAGCAGCAGTTGTCTAACGGTGCATCTTTTGCCTTCGTTATGGGCTGCGACTGCCCGACCTTAGATGCAGGCTATCTCGATTGGGCAGCAAAGCAGAGTGAGCAGGCGGATGTCATCATTGCGCCGGCCGAGGACGGCGGTTATGGGCTGATCGGTTTGGCGCAACCTCAGGCGCACTTATTTGTAGATATGCCCTGGGGTACTGATGCTGTGTATACGCAAACCCTTGAGCGTGCAAAACGCTCGGGCTTAAAGGTTGTGATTGGTGCAGAAATTTGGGACGTAGACCGCCCCGAAGATTGGGCGCACTTCCAAAGTTTAGTTCAGCTCAACCGCATAGTTTAAGCGGCTGCTTCGGCTATTTGGCGGATGCGTGCAATCATGGCGCGTAAGCCGTTGCCGCGAGTGGCTGACAGATGACTGAGTAGCTGCAATTCATCGAACAACGCTTCGATGTCGGTACTGAGTATGTTCTGTGCGCTACGATCGTTCAGTGCGATCAATACGATGCGAATCAGTCCTCTAACGATGTGAGCATCAGAGTCCATGGCAAAATGTAACGCATCGCCTTGCACTTCGTGAGTCAGCCAGACTTGGCTCTGGCAACCGCGAATCAGATTAGCGTCCACACGTTGGGAGTCGGGCAATTCGGGCAGCTCTTTTCCCAAGTCGATTACGAAACGGTACTTGTCTTCCCAGTCGTCGAAAAAATCGAAGGTGTCCTTTAACTCTTGAATGTCCATCCGATTGCTCAAACCAAGTTCTTTGAAGCTAAATTTAAAATACACCCAGCTCTAATTGCGCTGCTTCACTCATCATGTCCCGTGACCAGGGTGGATCGAGCACCAGCTCGACCTCTACCTCAGTTACTCCTGGAGCCTGAATAACCCGCTCCTTGACCTCTTCAATTAACACCGGGCCCATGCCGCAGCCTGGCGCAGTTAAGGTCATTTTGATTGAGACTGCGGTATGGCTAATGGAAACATCGTAAATCAATCCAAGATCGGCAATGTTTACGGGTATTTCCGGGTCATAAACTGACTGTAGCGCCTGCCATACGTGATCCGGGTCGACCGTCTCGGCAGATGTTGAAGGACTGAATTGCAAAGGTTCTACGTGTAGACCCAGAGCATCGGCGTCCTTACCAGCAATTCGTGCCATATTGCCGTTAACAATGATGGTAAAGCTGCCGCCTAGCGTTTGAGTCAGGGTTACGAACTGATTGGCAGCCACGGTGATCGGATCCCCGGTAGGTACCAAACGAGCCGCACAATCGCGGTTTAGTGTGACGAGTCGGCGCTGCAAAACAGGGGTTAGCTTGGGTCGCTGGCGTCGTGGGCTAACGCCGCTGCGTTTGCATCGAGTATTGTGGTGTCTGAGTCGTCACCAATGGCAAAGCTTTCACCACAGCCACAATAACTTTGAGCCCTGGAGTTCTTGAACACTAGACTGGAATTTAAGCCTTCGGTCACCATGTCTACCTCGGTGCCTGTTACCAAGGGAAGGTCATCGCGACGGATGCAAATGTTGATGTTGTCGCCTATGTCTACTTGAATGTCATCGCTCTGCAACTCATCAAGAAAGTCCAAGGTATACATGTAACCATTGCAGCCACTTTCTTTTACACCTAAGCGTAAATACTGGGCCTGATGCTGCTGCACTTGCGAACGGATATGGTTGCGCGCAGAGCCGGTTACATCGATGTGCTGAGATTCAATGTTCATAGCGCAATAGTGGCGTTGCCAACCTCGCTTTTCAATATATTGTGATTAGAGGAACGTGGCGGCTTTATCCACCGCTTTGAGTAATCGCTCAACGTCCTCTTGATTGTTGTACAGGCTAAAGGATGCACGCACGGTACCTGGAACGCCCAGGCGTTGCATTAGCGGCATATTGCAGTGATGGCCGGTGCGTACAGCCACACCCTGTTGATCCAATAGGGTACCTACATCTGCCGGGTGTCCTTGATCGAGCAGAAAAGAGATCACCGCAGAGCGCTTCTTCGGTTCGCCAACCAAGCGCACTCCTGGTATCTGCTGCAGGCCACTTAACGCGCTGGCAACCAATTTGTCTTCCTGTGCGACCAACTCGCTGCGTGGGATTTTATGTAAATAACGAATCGCAGCACCAAGACCTATGGTGCCGGCAATGTTTGGCGTGCCCGCCTCATATTTATAGGGTGGCGCTTGATAGGTGCTGTGTTCCAGCGTGACATGTTCAATCATCTCGCCGCCACCTTGCCAAGGTGGTAGCTGCTCTAATAATTGGTAGCGCCCGTAAAGCACGCCGATTCCCGTGGGTGCAAAAATTTTATGACCGGAAAACACGTAGAAATCGCAATCAAGGGCTTGCACATCCACGGTTAAGTGCAGGGCCGCTTGGGCACCATCGACTAGCGTCAAAGCGCCGACCGTTTTCGCCATTTTAATGAGTTGCTCGGCAGGGTTAATGCAACCCAATCCATTAGATACATGGCTAAAGGCAAGCAGTGCACAATTGCTGGTGATCTTGGTTGCCGCGTCATCCAAATCAATGTCGCCGCTGTCGTGAACGGCAATGGCCCGCAGATTGGCACCGATCCGGCCAGCAAGCATTTGCCAGGGTACGATGTTGGAATGGTGTTCCAATTCCGTAATGACAATATCTTGACCAGGTTGGATGTGAGCGCTGAGGATGTTGGCAACCAGGTTAATCGCCTCGGTAGTCCCTCGTGTGAAGATCACCTCGGCACTCTGTTGTGCGTTAACGAAGTCGCGAACCAGCTCCCTAGTTGCCTCCATTGCCGCGGTGGCTTGCTCCGCTAACTCATGGGCCGCGCGGTGCACGTTGGCGTTGTAGTTCTGGTAGTAGTCGCTGATCGCGTCAATCACCACTTGGGGCTTTTGCGTGGTAGCGGCATTGTCTAAATACACCAGCGGTTGACCACGGCTTTGACGTTGCAGTATTGGAAAGTCGTTACGGATGCTCATTGAATGTCTAAACCGTGCAAAGGTTCGAGCAGACCAGAGCTGGCGCTTTCTGCCAGCGGGCCGCCGATACATTGTTGCAGGAAACCCTCACACAATAATTGCCGGGCCGCGTTGGGATCGACCCCGCGACTGCAAAAATAGAACAACTGATCGTTATCTAATTGGCCGATGGTCGCGCCGTGAGAGCAGCTGACATCGTCGTTGTATATTTCCAGCTCGGGTTTGGTGTTGATGGTGGCGTTGGCGCCAAGGCCGATGTTCTTATTGCTCAGGTTCGCATTACTGTTGCGCGCGCCTGCATGGATATGAATACGCCCGTTAAAGGTGCTTTTGCCCCGATCTGCGACGATGTTGTGAAAAGTCTGCTGGCTGGTGGTGTTGGCACTGAGATGCTCCATTGTGACCTGCTGGTCTAGGTTGCCGCGCTGGGGCACCATGGCAGCACCGCACAACTTTGCACTAGCGCCGTCACCGCACAGTTGAATCTGTGTGTCCTGTCGCCGCAGAGAACTAGCAACGGCATGGTTGTGCAAACTGTAATGTCCTCCGGCGTTAATCTGCACAGATAAAAACTGCCAATGATTGGGTGTGCTGCTGAGGCTGTTTCGCCCGTGAGTGACCTGAGCATCGCGTCCCAACCGTAGCCAAATCGTTTGCTGTTGATCGAGGTCGCTACTGAACTCTTCGGTGAGTGTCATGCTCGCCCCAGCAGCGACATCAATCACAATAGGCCAGCTGCTGGCGTTATGTATTAGATGCAGTGGCTCGGTAAGGCTTGCCGCTACGCTGATATACACTAAAGGCTGTTGGCACAGAAAGGTGAAGGCTTCGGGCGCTCGGTTGATGCTAAAAATATCTGTCAGATCGGTATCGGGTTGGTCCGCAATCGTTACACCGTCCTGTTGATCGCCGCCCAGGGTGGGGCGCTCGGCAGTTAGGGTGCTGAGCTCTAGAATTTTGCCTACAGGTGTGTACTTCCAGATTTCCTTGCGCAGCGGGCTGGTCAACGCCTGTTGGTAGGTCGCCGAGCTGTCGCTGGCAAGGGCAGTACCTTTGAACCAATCAGGCAGAACCGGTGGACTTAGCGGGCTTAAGTCAGCCATGTATAACCTTTGGCCTCAAGTTCTAAAGCGAGATTCTTATCACCAGACTGAATGATTTGGCCATCTGCCAACACGTGCACAAAATCCGGCACGATATAATCCAACAGTCGTTGGTAGTGGGTAATGAGTAATACGCCGTTGCCGTCATTGCGAAACCGATTGACGCCCTCAGCTACGGTTTGTAGCGCGTCTATGTCGAGACCTGAGTCGGTCTCATCAAGAATCGCCATTTTGGGATTGAGCAGCAACAACTGCAAAATCTCGTTACGTTTTTTCTCGCCGCCACTGAAACCTTCATTGACACCGCGTTTTAGAAATTGCGGGTCAAGATCTAGGGACTCGGCTAAGGTGCGCACCTGACGAATAAAGCCGGCAGCATCGGGTTGTTCCGCGTTATGAGCTTTGGCAAGAGAGTCCATGCTTGCCTTAAGAAACTCCATATTGCTCACACCGGGAATTTCTACCGGGTATTGGAATGCCAAGAATAGTCCCGCTTGGGCGCGCTCGTGAGGTTCTAGGTCTGCTAAGGCCTCTTGATCCAACAGCACATGGCCCTGGGTAACGGTATAGCCCGGCCGACCTGACAAGACGTTAGCCAGAGTAGATTTGCCAGAGCCGTTAGGTCCCATGATGGCGTGAACCTCGCCTGGATTAATGGTCAGATTCAGCCCTTTTAAAATGGCTTTGCTGTCTGCGTCGCTGCCGACATCGGCGTGTAGGTTGCTGTCTTCGAGTAAGCTTTGCTGGGTCATCCGACGGCTCCTTCAAGGCTGACCTCAAGCAGTTTTCCTGCCTCAACAGCAAATTCCATAGGCAGTTCTCGGAACACCTCTTTACAAAATCCATTCACAATCATGCTGACCGCTTTTTCCGCATCAATGCCGCGTTGCTGACAAGCGAACAGTTGATCGTCGCTGACCTTCGAAGTGCTGGCTTCATGCTCGATGATGGCGCTGTTGTTCTTGCTTTCGATGTAAGGAAAGGTGTGCGCGCCACACAGATCACCAATCAGCAGCGAATCACACTGAGTAAAGTTCCGTGCCTGGGAGGCGGTGGGTGTGATTCGGACTAAGCCGCGGTAACTGCTGTCGCTCCGTCCAGCACTGATGCCCTTGGCAACGATGGTGCTTCGGGTGTTTTTGCCCATGTGAATCATTTTCGTACCCGTGTCGGCTTGTTGACGGTTATTGGTCAGTGCAACAGAGTAGAACTCGCCGATCGAATCGTCGCCGCGCAGCACGACGCTTGGGTATTTCCAAGTGATTGCTGAGCCGGTCTCGACTTGGGTCCAGGAAATTTTTGCTCGCGCTCCAGCACATAAGCCACGTTTGGTCACAAAGTTGTAGATCCCGCCCTTGCCGTTTTCATCGCCCGGATACCAATTTTGCACAGTGGAATACTTGATCTCGGCGTCTTCCAGCGCTACCAGTTCAACCACGGCAGCATGTAATTGGTTTTCATCGCGCATCGGTGCGGTGCAACCTTCAAGGTAGCTCACATGGGAGCCTGCGTCGGCAATGATCAGGGTGCGTTCGAATTGCCCAGTGTTGCGCTCGTTAATCCGGAAATAGGTGGACAACTCCATGGGGCAGCGCACACCTTTAGGGATATAGACAAAAGAGCCGTCACTGAATACCGCCGAATTGAGCGCTGCGTAAAAGTTGTCGCGTTGTGGCACCACACTGCCTAAGTACTTTTGTACCAATTCCGGGTGGGTTTTAACGGCCTCTGAGATAGGGCAAAAAATTACCCCTGCATCCGCCAGTTTTTGTTTAAAAGTGGTGGCGATGGACACGCTGTCAAACACCACGTCGACGGCTACATTGCTGCTTGGTTGATCCGGATCAGGCACCACACCTGCCAAGGCCGCTTGTTCGTGCAAAGGGATCCCAAGTTTTTCGTAGGTGCGCAGGAGTTCTGGATCTACTTCGTCCAGCGAGCGAGGACCGTCAGCTTGGCTCTTGGGGGCGGAGTAATAGGAAATGCTCTGAAAATCCACCTCAGGATAGTGCAAGTGAGGCCACTTGGGCTCTGTCATTGCTTGCCACTGCTGAAACGCATTTAAGCGCCATTCGGTGAGCCATTCGGGCTCGTCCTTGCGCTGCGAGATAAAGCGAATGACGTCCTCGTTGAGGCCTGGTGGCAAAGTATCTGTTTCGACATCCGTGACAAAACCGGCGCTGTACTCGCGCCCGGCCTCGACCAGATCATCTACAGAGGATTGGCTCACTGTTGCTCCTGAATGTTGTGGGCTGTTGAAGGGGCCGCATCATACCGCGAACCGCACTAATTTTCGGCATGAACAGTGATTGGGGCGTGAATTCATCAGTGCAAGGCTTGGCTGTGGGTAAATTTGTTAAGAACGCTAAATTTGTTTTGTGTCAAAGCCGTGTTCAATGCGATATTGCCTGCATACAAGAGTCTGCGCGTTGACGCAGCGATCTCATTGAATTCAAAGCTTTTAAGATAGGAGTCTTCATGCCCCGATTGCAGCGTGTTCCAGAACCACACGTGCAATACGCTTACGGCGTGTATCTTCTTGGACACAAACACCAACTGATTAAGGCGCTAAAGAGTCGTCATCAGCCATCAATTCACGGCCACCGCTCTTGGGACTCCGCTTTTTTGATGATGGACTACCTCGTGCACAACCCTCTAAACGACGGTTCTACGGTGATGGAACTGGGTTGTGGTTGGGGTGCTGTCGCGACGTTTTGTGCGAAGAAATTCTCGGCGACAGTGACCGGTGTTGATCTCGATGCTCAGGTATTTCCTTACTTGGAAGTGCTGGCAGAGATCAACGGGGTTGAGATTACGACAAAGTGCGCTGACTTTAAGAAACTCAAGGCCAAAGAATTAGGCACTCACAATGTCATTGTTGGCAGCGACATCTGTTTTTGGGACTCGTTAGTCGATCCGCTGGTGCAACTGGTTGTTCGGGCGATGAAAGCGAACACTCAGAAGATCATTATTGCCGACCCAGGCCGACCTACCTTTTACGAATTTTGCGATCAAGTAGCTAAGCACTATCCGTTACAACTGCAGGAATGGTACTCGGTAGAGCCTGATAAGTTCACCGGTGAAGTGGTCGAGATCAGGAATAAATAGCTTTATTTTCAGATATTTGTAATAAATTCTTGAAGTTGATTAGCAAGTCCTATGCAAGCATTTTTCTGTACTCGGGCGATGATAGGGATGGGCAGCACCAAAGCTGGCATATAGCTGGTGCCTGCAGCATCCGACGATAAACGCCCCGCAGCCTTCTGCTCTTGAGTATCCCACACACTGGCCTCGTAGGACGCATCGTTTTCCCAGGTCAAAAAGCCAAAACAGCCGCCGCCGCCAGGGCTCATGCCACAGGTCATAGAGCCCGCCTGAGAGACCCGCTCGGTTTTACCTTGCACCCAGACCACATAGCGCAAACCGAGTTGCTCGAGACGCTCTGCCAGTAGTGGCTCATCGAGAAGCGCCGGCAACTCGTTGGCATTAATTGGGGCCGTGCGTGGTTCAAACCATGGGAACGTGGCGTCGACGAAATTTTGCTCGGTGATTACGTTGACGCTGTCACTGTCGAGGTTGTCGGCAACACAGCGGATAAAGTCGATTTCTGTTTCGTCATTGCTGGGGCGGCTGCGACGACCCAAAACCACTACCGTTTCTGAACCGACGATTCCAGTGGCGCGTTCTCGAACCTCCTGGACCGTTGCTGTGACGCAACCCCCAATGAATAGTACAGCAGTCGTCAGTATCGAAAGTTTTAGCAGCGGGTACAGATGATGGCTCATGGGCTGGATCCTGTGCTGTTTTCTAAAACAGTATCGACATTTGCCGCTTGCAACCATTGGCTGAGTTTAGGCTCGTTGGCAAAATTTAAGCTGAACATCGCCGCCATATCACGGCATGCGGCAATAGCGGCAGCGTTCAGGCCTTCGTTGTCATTACTGTAGTTCGCTTGGTTGGCCTTACCATAAGCGGGTAAGTCCCAACTGCCGACTTTTGCACCACCTCGATCATAGAGGTCGAAGCGATAGCGCATCCACACCTCATAGTAATCTGTTCGGGTTTGCGCTGGCGTTGCAAATTGCAACTCGGCAATGACGGGCAATAGGCTGCCGTCGGCGTCAGTGCTGCCGACCTCGGCGGTGAATTCGTAGCTACTAAACACGCCCTCGGCTAAGCGCTGAAACAGTCGTTTCTGAACTGTACCGACGTTAATGCTGTAGTCGCCGCGTCGTGCTACAGATTCCTCGTGTACGTAATTCGTAAGTTCTGGGCTTAAAACAATGGAAACACGCATGGCCGAGGCGGTGACTAAGGGCGCCGGAAAGTCGCTGTTCAATTCGATGCGATTGCTAGCGCAGCCGGAACTGATTACGAACGCTGCGAGGATCAGCCACTGGCGTGGTTGGCGGCTGAAAGATAGCCAACTGTTGTTCATTGATACTCCGTCAGTCCGACAAATGTTCCGTCATTACGGTAGGCCAGTTCTCGCATCAGTGCGGCGAAGCGGTAAATTCTGGCGTTGGGTTGATCAAGATAAACTGGAAATCCTATGGCGTGAATACGTACTCGTCGGCGACCACTGTCGTCAGCGCGGTTGACCAGGTCGACAGCTCTAACAACGTCCTCAATAGAATCCCCCGTATAGTCATCGCCAAAAACGTAGATACTGATGCGCTTATTGGGATCGTAGTAGGTGCCAATGGCTTCGCGAATACCTTCAACTGGGCTGGAATTTGAAAAGGGTGCCCAGTTTTGTAGTGTCTGAATAATGCTATTGCGCAGGGCTGGGGTGTCTTCTATCCAACGTCGGCGATAGATCGGGAACATATAGTCACCCATGTCATTCATTACTTGAATACCTTTGATCTGCGGGTAGATGGACAGTGTTTCGCTGACTTTCTGCACCGCTTGCGCCCAAGCAGCGCTTTGCATGCTGCCAGAGGTGTCAATAACGAAGATGATGTATTCAGAGTCTACGCTGATGCCGCCCACTAAACCGGATTCACGCCGAAAATCCAGGCCCAACAATTGCTCCATTTCATCAGTCAGACTTTGTCGAGCCGACGCTAACTGCTGATTCTCTGTTGAGATGTTTTCATTCGTCTGCGACAGGGTCGCATAACGCGCCAGAACATCACTCAACTGGCTTTGAACCTCCAGTTGCCGGGTCTCCGAGTCTTGCAGCTGGCTACGCTCATCCTGCAAACGTTGTTGTAATTCCTCGATTTGGCCGCGTATCTCAAATAGTGCGTTTTCCCGTGCGGCAATACGCTCGGACAGGTCCAAATTGCTGCTCTCTAAAACCTGGGGTTCCAGTGTTTTGGTCAGCATAAGCAGCAGGATTACGGCGCCAAAACCGCAACAAATTACGTCCAGAAAAGACACGCTGAATTCTTCAATGCCGCGTCGCCGGATCATGGCCAATCCCAAGAAGGGGAGATGAATGCGCCGCCAGAGAGCCGTGCCAGTTGCCACCATGCGGCGCTGGCCATGGGATCGCCCTCCATCGGAAATAGAATCACATTGACCGGTATTTGCCTTGGCAGGCGGTTGGCGGCCTCTCTAAACAATTTCAGGCGAGTTCTTCCGTCTACAGTTGGGCTGCGCGGACTGGCAACAGCGCGGGTCGGTAAGCCATCGGTAATTAAATAGATATTGTCGGGTATGGGGGATAAATCCCGCACCGCCAACATCAATGATTCTAAGTTGGTACCGCCTGCTGGCACGGCTTGACCAAGACGGTCGACACCGGCATTGAGGGCGCTGCCGTCTGCCATGGGTTGCCAGTCGAGGTCGTCGTCGGTGATGTAGCTTTGCACCGATTCATTGAACCCGTAGAGCTGAAACTCCGCGTCCAAAGGCAGCTGAGCGGCCAGCCACTCGACCGTGCGAAGGGTACGTTGCCATTTAGGCGCTTGGCGTTTTTTGTCTTCTGACATGTTGCGACGCCGCAAAATGTTGACGATGGTTTCGTCAAGCATACTGGCAGAGGTATCGACAATAATGACGATATTACGTCCGCCGACTTTCAGGCCAGTAAGATACTGACGGTCGCCTTCACCTTTAATTGCCCGAATTTGATTGCCATCCGTCGCGGCTTTAAGTGCTTGTAGACGCTCGACTTCGTCTTGGCGACTGTCTAAATCCGACTGTAAGGCCGCCATGTCCTCTTGCTGGGCAAGGGTGCGTTTTTCCAACTCGCTGAGTGTTTTGGTTTGCTGTTGCAGTTGCGCTTCCAGAGTCGTGAGATTGCTTGCGGAATCTGCAAGCTTTGCTCGCAAGGTTTGCTGGTTTGTAGACAGTTCGAATAGATCTTCCTCGCCTTGCAGTACCTGATAATCGAGCATGCGCATTTCTGCCAGCAAGTCTTTGTTGATGACCTCTTGGGACTGTTGTGATTCGTGATTCATGATCAGAAACACCAGTACGACGGCACCGAAACCGCAAGACATGACATCTAGGAATGCAAGGGAAAAGCCGACATTGCGGCGGCTCCTGCGCATGTCAGTTGGCGATCCGTATAGCCACCCAAGTTTGGTCGAGCAGCTGTACTTGGTCAGCGCATCGCAACTTTGCTCGGGTAGGGGCGCTACCGTTGACTCGCACATCAGCCCCTGGCCGTAACAGCCCATCTTCGTCAAAGAAGAATTGCAATGTCTCCGCGGTGAGAGGAATGGCTTGATGATCTGCCAGTAAATGTGTCGCAGGGGGATAGCTTTGTTCGTCTGATTTTGTCTCAGCTTGATCATTATGACCGGCTGGACTCGACGGTTGACGAACTGCGCTTGTTGTACCTCGAAACTCGGTGATACGGGTTGGCTCAGCCGCGTTTTGTTTTTGCTGAAGTTGCAACAGGGTCATGACATCCCCTGGACTAGTGCTGATAGTTTCCGTGAAGTCGCTTAGCAGTGATTGAAGACTGCTAATTGAGTTGGCGCGTGGCGTTAAAACAAGATGCTCAGCATTGTTCAGCTCACCGGTCGGCATACGTTGGCGTATGGCCTCGGACAGCTGTGTCGGTGTGACGTCCGCCTGACGGGTTGTGCCATCTAAAGTAACAGTGACACTTGGATCATTGGGTACACCACTGCTGATCCAGCGAAAGGCTTGATCAAATGCTTGTTGTTCTGATGCCGCGCTGTGCAAGGGGTCAAAACGGCTACTCTGCATGAAACTATTGGCGATCACCTGCAACCACGCGTCGATGATATTGATCATGCCGAGTCGCTCGATAGTGGAGCTGCCGACCACCCGTAATTCACCATCAAGGGCTTCAATGTCGCTTAGATAGGCATAGTTCATACCGATATCTAAGAGCTGGTAACGGCCATTGTTTGCGACGCCATGGGCCAAGGCGCTGTCGACAAAACCCTTGATTGCTATGCCGGCCTCGCTGGCGATACCTAACAATAAGCCCAACTGTTCGTCAGAGTAGTGGGCGGGTGCCGCTACGGCGACTTCCTTGACACTGTGTTGTTGTCTGAGATCCTGCAGTTGGTGGTATACCAAATCTGCGTTGTTATGGGCCGGTCCGATGGGTTGTGGCAGTGATTCGGTATTCAACCTCGACAGGTATTGACCGTTGAAGCTTTGCGGTTTGCTCCGGCTGTGTGCCAGAGCCGCGTTGCCAAATACAAGTCCACCGTCATCGGCTACCGCGGCGGCTGCTTGTTGATAAAAACAGTTGGCGTTGCTGTCAAAACAGCTGAGTTGCCAATCGTTCAGTTCCAGCAGGACGCTCATGGGCTATTTCGAGTACGTAGATTACGCAACAGTTCTTGATCGCAATAGTGCTGGGTATCAAGCACCAGGCGCTCTTGGATAAGTTGCAGTTGGTGTAACAAGAACATCAACAAGATACTAATGAGCAGTGCGATGAAGGTTGAGTTGAACGCTACGCCCAGGCTGGCGGTGACCCCCGCGATATCACCCTCCACAGCCTCGTAAACCTGGCCCAAGGCATCACCGATTCCCCTTACTGTGCCAATGAACCCAATCGAGGGTATTGCCCAGGCGATGTAGCGGATCATGGACAGTTCGCTCTCCAAGCGCTCGTATTCGGTTTCGCAAACGGTCTTCACCGCTTCTGCAACGTCCTGTACGTTCTCGGTAGACGCAAAACGATTAAGTGCAGCGACCAGAGCGCGGGGTAACAGGGCCTTTTGTTCGCGCTCGTTCAGAGCTTGTAAGGGACGGGTATAGCTGCGCGCGTCCTCAGGCAAAATGCTCACCCCGGTGCCAACATTAATGAGTGAGCGTTGATGAAGCGTGCGTTCGTGCAATGTCGAGCGAGTTTTATAACCCATCATGGCGAATGCCCAGAAGAACAAGATAAAGCATGATTCTTGTTCGTAGCCTTCTAATACAACATAAATGGAGCGTTGATTGTCGACAGTTTGTCCGGCTGCTGACTGCGCCGCGCGCTGTTCCAACACAGCGTCAGCGTTGGGGCGAATCACGGTGATGTAAACCAAGTGCACCAAGATGGTTGCCACAATGAGCGCACTGAGTTGATACACCAATTCAACTGGGATTTGTTTTTTCATGTGCTTCATTCATTGGTTTTATTATCGCTAGCGTTTAAGACCGATATTAAATGTCGACTGGTAGCGGCGCTGCAAAGTCCTCAGAGATTTCTTCACTGGGCTTGAACACATCTTGTCGATCGCGTTGGCGCTGTTCTTTGCTCTTCAAGGTGGTGGGTTTGGTTTCCTCGGATTTAGCTTTCGTTTGCGGCGTTGGTTTTTGCATCACCTCTGTTGGCGTTGTGGCAGAGTTATCCTGGCTCGCTCCCAGCAGCGGTTGGCTTATGCTCAGTAGACTGGCTGCAACAGTGCTCCATATAAGCTTTGATTTTAGTAATTGCATAAGCAGCTACTCCGCATAGCGAGCTATTCTGAACCCTACATCGTTGCGACCATCAATGCCGTAGTCGCGAAACGATAAGCGCAACTCCGTGATCGTTCCGTGCATCCAGCTTGCACCACGTATCACCCTATACTCACCGGTACTTGGACCTAGGTGATCTTTTACCGTCTGTCGGCTTGGGATTTCGTACCAGTCTTGGGTCCACTCGGCGACGTTACCCCCTAAATCGTACAATCCATGAGCGTTTGGTTTAAACGTGCCTACCGGTGCGCTCACGCCGTAGTTGTCGTTATAGCCGAATATGACTCTGCCCACTAGATTGCCTGCAGCGCGATCGGCGTAATTAGCGAATCGTTCTGGTGGCGGTAGGGCGTTGCCCCATGGGAACTTGAGCTGTTCTGAGCGCGTCTTGGCTGCGTCGTTGTTGCTGGGTTGCCGCCGTGCAGCCCAAGCCCACTCTGCTTCGGTCGGCAGACGATAACCGGTTGCCGCAGGGTTAGTTGCAACGACCTTGCCGAATTCAATCTCATAAAAGCTTGCGAAGCCCTCTTGTTCCGATAGCCAGTTGCAGTAGGCGGCTGCTTCATGCCAACTGATATTTGTTACCGGTTGCTCGTTGTCATCGAGGGTTTGTTCTTGAAAAGCACCAGAGTCGTGACCGCTGGCGAAGGCGCGAAACTGGGCGTTACTCACCTCGCGCTCAGCAAGGTAAAACAATCTAGAAAACTCGGCACGCCGCATGGTTTCGTTGGCCCGTCGACCCGGTTCTCGACGTGAAGCCCCCATGTCGACGGCATCGGCATTAAATAGGCGTAACGTGTGACCTTGGGGTGTATTTATGACCGGCACAAGAGCTGCAAGTCTTGCTTCTTCTAGGGTAAGCAATTGCACCTTAAGTTCTTGTACGAGGCCGGCACGAGGATTGAGGACGGTGTCGAAGCCTGCGTATCCAGCCAAAGTGACCGATATGCTTTGCGGTTCAACCGGCAGCATCAAAGGGCGTTTTTGTGCGTCGACAGGCTTGCCATTAACTGTTACCTGGGCACTTTCTGGCCGGGTTTGAATTTGTACCTCACCAAGCAGGCGCTCGAGCGTCATGCGAAGGTCTTTGACCTCTCCCTTTTTCAGTCGGATAGCTTGGGTGCGCTGCGCGAAACCCGGATGCACCAAGCGCAGTGTTTGCTCGGTGTTCGAACGTAGATCGATCTGTAGGGGCGTTTGTCCGAAGTACTCACCGTTGATGGTGACGGCAGCATTGCTTGGTGTGCTTGCGATGCTGAGCTGTGCATCTGCTTGAGTCAGTATGCCTGCATCTACAGTTTGCGGAACGCCTGGGACCGTTAATACCTTCTGGTTAAACGTTTTATAACCGGCTTTACGCAGGCTGACCGAATGTTCACCCTGCAGAATGTCGACGTTCGCCGGGGTGCTCGCTCCACTATTTTGGTTGTCGACCCAAATTTCGGCACCAGCGGGTTCACTGCGGACGCTGACCACTGACCAGGCGGGCGCTAACGCGACGCTGAGGTCTTGTATTTTGCTTTTACCCTCAACGTTGAATTCCAGTTCGCGCGACAGGTGACGGGGATGACGAAACGCCAGATTGCGTAGGCCCGCCTCCAGCGGCAATTGCACTTGAGGCGCCGCTGGCATGTCTTGCAAAACACCATCGACGTAGATCTGCGCATCTTCGGGACTGAGTTTGAGCACGAGGGTGCCTGGCGTGGGTACGAAATTGAACTGCGCGGTTTGATTGCTGGCCGCCGACACGTCAAGTGGTGCCTCCAGAGGTTTGTGGTCTGCTGTTTCGGCGGTGAGTGTGTAGCGACCTTCGCGCAGCAGCACTACATCGCCCAACTGGATGCTTATGCCACCGCGGATGTCTACCTCGCTGGCATTGGGCGAAAAACTCAACACCACACTTTTTGCCGTAAACAGGAACCAAAGCGCGGCTATGGTGGTCAGCACAATAACACCTAACGCCCATTGCCAGATTGGTATAGATGCCTTGTCGCGGCTGTTTCCGCTGGCCTGAAAAGCAGTGGGCAGAATAGGCCGCTGGTTGTTGGTCTCTAACATGGCAAGTGGTATGGGCACTAGGGTAGAACCTCAGCACAGAAGACCTCTATCGGTGCAATGCCGGGCAGCACGGTAATTTCGGTGTAGATGTCCCTACAGCCGTCTTTACTGCCGCGCAACGTATATGTGCCAGGGCGCAAGGTCAGGGTGCGCTCGCTAAGTTGGCCAAGATTGCCTACGTTGGACAGGCTGATCTCTATGGCATTGTCCGAGATTAAGGTCACGCTAACAGGGTTTCGATATTGGCTTAACAGCGTACTGACTTGTTCAATGGTCTGGATGAATGCTCGAGTCTGGTAGGGGAGTGCTTTGGCCTCGGCTACCGCGCGTTCGGCGTCGTTGAATAACTTCGAATTTGAAAGACGCTCTGGTTGGGCCTGAATAGCACCGATTAGATTGCTAATGCGTTGATGTTCTATTGCTGCCGCGCGCCCTGTGATGCCAATTTGAATAGTTGGGTCCAGCTCCAAGATGCGTTCATAGGCGCTTACGGCCTCGTTCCAATCACCTGCTGCCATTGCTGTTGCGGCATCGGACTCGGCCTTTCTGATGACAGCCACATCATACAACTGGCCAATTTGTTCGATGCCGCCCAGAGCGGCAGCATTGTTCGGCTCTTCCGTCAATACCGCGGTAAAAGCTGAGCGAGCGCTGGTAAATTGGCTCTGCTCCAATGCGCGAAATCCATTGCCCAATAACCGCCGCACGCGTTGTTTCTTCAGACCGAGCTTGGCCGCCGCTACGCGTTCGGCAAGCACTTTGGTTGCTGAGTCCACATTGGTTACTCGCTCATAAATGATCAGAGCGTCCGAGTAACGGTCGGCGAGCTCATAGTTAACAGCCTCTCTGAGTAACTCAGAAACTTCTGGCAGTTTATTGATGCGTTCTTGTAATTGATCAACTTGCTCATCTCTTGGGAAGAATGCTCGTGCTTGAGATAATGCTTGTTGTGATGCTGCTTGGTCCAATTGGTCGATGCTGTTGGTGGTTTGTTTTATGGCCAAGGCGACCGCAGTTTTGCCACGCTCTATGGTTGCGAATAACTCATCAGCGGCGCTTTGATATTGACTGAAAGCGTCGCGATAGTTTTCGTTCTGGAAGTAATTGTCTCCTAATAGTGCAGTCTCCTTTGCCTGTGTTAGCGACTCGGCTGCCCATTCGGTGTTGGCGAACAGTTGTTCCAGTTGCATTTGCAGTTCTACGAAACGCGCTAGTTGATCTTGGGCAGTCTGTTGAGCTTGTTCTTGGGTCAGTTGTGCAAAGGGTGCCAAGACATTTGAAGAGGGTTCAGGGGTTATGACCGATTGACCTGAGGCTTGCGAGCTATTAATGCCCGCGGGTAGGGCGGCCTGATAGCGGCTAGCAAGCAGTAGGGCGATGCTGACAATTGCCAGCACTCCGGCAGCTGCTATCAGAATGGTTTTGTTATTAGTGACCCACTGTTGCCACTGAAAATGTGCATCCGTTTGGCGAAGGTGGGTCAATGCCGGGCGAATGGGCGCAATGGTGCGGTCGATATTTGACATTACGGATCTATGTTTGAGGTCTGCGCCTGGGTTCCGCTATCGAGTCCAAATTCGCTGCGATATAAGCGATCTAAAATTTTTCTCAATTCCGTGTATTGCTGCTCTACCGTACCCGTGAGTCGCAGAGTTTCGCGGTCCAACTGAATCGTTGTAGGGATCAGTTCAGCCTCGGCGTCAGTGCCTATTTCGCGCAGTCGGTCCGCGAGCTGCGCGGCTTCCTGTTTCTTGTTGATGCCGCTGATAATGAGCCCGGCTCCTGCACCAACGCTGGCCACACCGCTCGCATCAACATAGGGATCGTCGCTGGAGTAAACGCCTCCTATGCCTGCCGCGATGGCAATGCTGCCACCGATAATTCGAGCTTTGGATTGGGCTTGTAAAGCTTTGTATTCAATTGCATCGGCGTAAGTCGCCTTGCGCCAGCCGTCGTATACCGGGTGCATCTGACGGTAGTGGTTAGCATAAAAGTCATCAAGAGTGTCGATGAATAGGTATTCGCGCTCACGGATATCGCGAACGCGCTGCAGCATAGGGTCGTTGTCGGCTGGAAGGCGCACAAGTTTGTAGTGTCCGTCCTCTTGTTCGGCCAAATAGCCGTCGAAAGCATCGCTTGCGAAGGATTGGGCGAACTTAATTTCTGCCGTTTGGCGAATGGCGTTCACGTCAGCCAACGACAGGGTTTCTCGGTAAGACAACATGTCGTTGGCAATGTCTTTGTAGACGCTTTGAAATGGGTCGATGTTTTGCGCGGACAGATCCGAATAGACGTATTTACTCGCAAGCCCAGTGTATTGTTTGGTGAACCAAAGTTTGCCGGTAGCGTCGGTTACGCTGGCTTCCAGAACTAAGCGTTCGCCATCCGATGCAATGATTCGCCCGTTTAAGGTCAAATCCACTGCATCGGTGGTTCGAGGGATGACACGAACAGCGCCCCAGTTGCCGGTGGATTGCAATAAATTTTTAGCCACGAATGGCATATACCGTGCTTCTGCCAACCGAATCTCTGGCTGAATGAGCTGTTCTATTTGTACGTCGTAATCTTCTGGGATATTGGCATCAAACAAAGCGACCCCGACATCCAGCAGTTCCTGTTCGGAAAGCGGCTCAGCGGATTGTCGCGGTGGTGTTAAGTCCACTGTCCGCACAACCTGGGTGACGCACCCAGAAAGTAATAAACAGATCAGCAGCGGTGCTAGCTTCAACCTTCTTAACCCCGCTTATAACGCCGATACTCGGCCCAGAGTTTTTCTTTTAATTCTGGGTCGGTCTCTTGCATGGCCGCCTCACGCAGCTGTCGTGCAATGATGTCGTCGTCCTTGGCGTCGTTCACATCGCCGGCGTTTGAGCTGTCACCGCGTTTTGGCGGCGGCGGGGTGGTGCCGATGCGTGCTCGTGCAATCGCGCCAGCTTGGGCTGCGCCCTGAGCTTGTGACGTATCAGAAGCAGTTTCTTCAGGTTCATTGCCCAGACCGGTGGTTTTTCGTAAGGCTTCGCGTTCAGCGAGTATATTGCCATCTAAATCGCTTAAAGCCTCAGCCAGTTCTGTATCCCCTTCGGCAGCCGGTTGCTCATCATCTTCCGTGCCACTGCCGCCCGGTTTACTTTTTTCGGTCCCAGAGCCCTCTGGAATGGATTGATTGCTGGTTTGCCAGTCGCCATTGCCGCTTGCGCTGGCGCTAGGCAGGCCGTCCAGCCAACCGTCCTCACTGGCATCACCCGATTGGCCGCCGCCAGCGCTTGAGCTGCTGTCATTGCCCATAGGGCCTGGCATTGATGAACTTCTATTGGAGGAAGAACGGTTACCTGATTGGCTGGAAGGCAAGCCGCTACTAGACGAGGTTTGTCCGCTCGGTGGGCTGCCGCTTGGCAGCGATGAACTTGGCGGTAGCCCGGCAGGCATACTCGAGCTGCTTTGCGGTGTTCTGGGCTGTTGTTGTGTCGGATATTGCGGAAAAGGCGTAATGGGTGCGCAGGCTGACAGTACGATCAAAGCGCTGGATGCAATAACAGTGTACTTAATAAGGTTCATGCTAGCTCACTCCGGTTGCTCGGTCGTTGAACTCGTTACCGCTTCGTCGAGTTCTAGTTCCGGATAGTATTCAAATTCATGTCGATGAATGTACGCTGGGCTTATAACTGGGCCCTCGGCTTTCACCGCTGGTCGGAATATAGCGTCGCGCAAATTTCGGCGCACTTGGAAATCCATCAAACCGTTAGGGTTTGATAGCAAGGTTTGTAGGTCGCGAATCCGGCCATTGGGCATTACATCGAACTGCACTTCTATCGCGCCGTTGGCAGACTCCCGTACATAACCTTTTGGCATTTTTGGGTCTTTAGGTTTAGGCATATACAGCATCATAGGTTGGTCAAACGCCATTGTGGGCTGCTCAGGATTTTGGTGAGTCTGCTGGAATACATGCGTATACAAAGTCTTGGATTCGCGAATGTGCCCGAACATCTGATGCCAATCGGCCAGTTCAAGTAATGCGACATTTAACAATTGGTTTAAGCCTGCCAGTTCCTTGCTTGTCGTTTCTGGAATCAGCTTTGCGCTATCTAATGCTGATTGTTGGATCTTAACTACTTGCTGCAAGGCGCGTTCGCCGGCTGGGAAGTTGTTTACCGAACCAACTTCCCGAAACAGATCCTGTTCACGCATGCCGGGTTGCATTCGCGGATCGAACTGACTCGGTGTGTAGCGAAAGGGTGGGAAGCCCTCGGTTAAATAGCTTTTAGCGATTCCTTGTAAAAACGGTACAGCAGCTTGGCTGTTTTCAGCACCATTGGTTTGAAGGATTGCCAGCGCGCGTTTGAACAATGTGCGAGCGGCTAAAAAGTTATAGCCGCGCTGATAGAATTGTCCAAGTCGCGCAAGAGCAGGTAACAATTCTGCTGACTCACTTCCATGATGTCGTTGAAGTACTTCAAAGGCGTACTCCTCGTGCTGTAGGGCGCCAATTATATCTCCCGCGCTCAGTGCTGTGCGTGCCTGGCGGTGGACAATTGTTGTTTGGCTTGGGTCGAATAATCCTAAGTTGGTTCGATTCAGGTGTAACGCGCGGTCATAACTATCGGCCGCAGCATTGAACTGATTAAGGGCATTTTGTGCATCCCCCAACAACGTCAGAGGTTGTATTAAATCCGCCGCATAGCGGCCTTGAGCGCCTTCGATTTGCTCAATGATCTGTTGCAGTGAAGCGCTGGCTTGATCGGCCTCGGCGCGCTGGATTTGCGCGGCGAAAAAGTCGAGTTCGTCCTGATTAGTCGCTGCGTGGCCGACTACAGTGAATGCAAACAAATTAACAGCAAGCACCGCAGTTTTGGCTGCCGCAGCGCAAGAGCTAATCAATGTGATGGGCGAGATTTGCATGCCAGTTAGTAGCTTGGTTCAACCATTGCACGGCTGAACTTTAGCACTCGGTGAGTGAAAAATTTGCGACATTTTCGTGCCGCTGTGTCTGCAAGATAATGACAAGTCTGGGAATTGATTACTATCGCACTTATCATCACCTTTTCTTGGATTTTGCGAAAACTACACCGGTGACACAGGCGCAAGAACAATTAGACGCATGCGGATTGAAGTGCCCAGAGCCGCTTATGCTGGTGCGTAACAAAGTTCGGAGTATGCGCTCTGGGGAGGTTTTGCTTGTGCGCGCAACCGACCCAACCACTGAGCGTGATCTGAAGCAGTTTTGCCAGTTTCTTGGGCACGAAATGCTTGATAGCAAACAAGAAGCTGGCGTTTTTGAGTTTTTGATTCGAAAAGCCGCAAAATGAATGTCGAGCAAATCATTCAAGTATTTGATCGCTGTTTTGGCGAGCAGTACTCGACACGCCTTTGTGGTAGAGCTGAAGAACCACTGTATTTGCCGCCAGAGGGTGAGCAACCGGCGCAACTGTTTTTCCGTGCCGACTACTCGTCGTCTGCTTTGCATGAAGTGGCGCATTGGTGTTTGGCCGGTGCGAAACGACGCCAGCAAGTAGATTTTGGCTATGAATACATACCGCCTCCACGCAACAGTGCCGAGCAGCGGTTATTTTACCAAGCGGAGTTGCGCACCCAGTCTTTAGAATTTTGTCTAGCAGCTGCAGCAGGTGTGCGCTTTACGATCAGTACCGATAACTTTAATCAAGACGGAACGCTTGATGCCCAAACAATAGAGCAACAGCGGCTGTTTTCTCAGCAATTGCATGAGCAGCATCACCTAACCAAAGCCTGGCTTACTACCCAAGCCGGTGCTCGCGCCCGGCGTTTTATGCAGGCTCTCGAGAGCGCTCGTGGATAGAGTGGACTGTATTGTTATTGGCGCTGGGGTTGTTGGCCTGGCAGTAGCCGCTGCGATTGCAAAAGGTGGCCGCGAGGTCGTTGTCCTCGAACAGCATGAACTTATCGGTAGCGAAACCAGTTCGCGTAACTCGGAAGTTATCCATGCAGGGATTTATTACCCGGCGAACAGTCTCAAAGCGCGCTTTTGTGTTCGCGGCAAACACTTGCTCTACGATTATTGCGCGCGTCGCGGTATTGAACACAGGCAATGCGGCAAGGTCATTGTGGCCGCAAATGAAACTCAGCGTGAGACGGTGGAAGAGTACATTACTAAGGCTGCAGCTAACGGCGTAGAGGACCTGTACTGGATTGACCGTAAGGAGCTTGCGGCTCTAGAACCTGAAGTGGTCGGTGTGGGTGGTGTTGTTTCGCCATCAACCGGGATCGTCGACTCCCATGGATTCATGCTGAGTTTGCAAGGGGACATGGAATCGAATGGTGGCATGCTGGCGCTTGGATGCCCTGTTCGAGCTATTGAGCCCAGCGCAGACGGCAATGTCGTGCATACAGACGGATTTTCTCTGGCGGCGGATTGGGTAATTAACAGTGCGGGCTTAACCGCACCCGAACTGGCTGCTGATACGCCAGGCGCTCCGCAAGCCTATTTCGCCAAAGGTCACTACTATTCGTATTCTGGCAAACAACCGTTTTCGCGCTTGGTCTACCCAGTCGCCGAAGCTGGCGGGTTAGGGGTACACGTCACGTTAGATCTTGCCGGGCAAATTAAATTTGGCCCCGATGTGCGTTGGTTAGCGGATATTGATTACAGCTTTGATGATTCCCACCGAGCTGAATTTGCAGCAGCCATTCGAGCTTACTATCCAGGGCTAGATGAGTCGCGTCTGCAACCTAGCTATACCGGAATTCGTCCGAAAATAAGCGGCCCCACAGAAGCAGCCGCGGATTTCACATTGCATGGTCCAGAACATCATGGAGTGGCTGGGCGCCTTAACCTGCTTGGAATTGAATCTCCTGGATTAACTGCATCGCTCGCAATTGCAGAAGCTGTGGCAGAGCAAGTCTTGTGAAAATAGGGTTATTAGTAAATCCAATAGCTGGTCTGGGTGGTGCTGTAGCGCTAAAAGGCAGTGACGGCGCTGCATTGCAGGAGCAGGCGCGCAAACGCGAGGGCAGTGCTCGTGGCCCGGCTAGGGTTGGTGTTTTTTTGCAACACCTGCGCCTTCTTGATGAAGAAGAGCGAGCCGCCGCGAAAACTTTGGTTCCACAGGTGCAGTGGTGTACATGGGGCGGCGCTATGGGTGCCGACTACTTGGAACAATATGGCTTAAATCACACTGTCTTGGGCAACTATCAGGGGGACTCGGACGCTGCTGATACCATTGCAGCGGTTACTGAATTCATTCAGCAGGGTGTAGATCTGATTATATTTGTCGGTGGTGATGGCACAGCGCGAGATGTTTTGAGCGCCGCAACTGAGGCGACGTCTTTTTTGGGTTTGCCGGCAGGAGTTAAAATGCACAGTGGTGTATTTGCAATTTCGCCAATTGCAGCTGCTCGAGTCGTTGCTGGCCTGGCTCATGGTCGTGTTATTAGTCGGGTGCAGAGAGAAGTTCGAGACTACGTAGAGGCAGGCGCAAAGTCAGGATCCGATGCGGTAATTCGCACTCGTGCTTATGGCGAATTGTGGGTCCCAGAGGCTAACGACTTACTCCAACAAACCAAGGTGGGCGGTAAAGAAAGTGACGAGCTGGCGATCACGGAAATAGCCAGCTACGTTACGGAGAATTGGCCCGGTGACTCGGCCAAGGCTTTGATCCTCGGACCAGGCAGTTCTTGCATGCAGATCAAACAGGCGTTTGGTATGCCTGGGACGCTACTAGGCTTTGACGTGCTGATGCCTGACGGCGGCCATGTGGCTGATGCCTCTGCGCAACAGTTATTGGCCATCGTGCGTTCGCATGCTGTTGAGGTGTACTTGAGCTTCACCCGGCAGCAGGCTTTTTTGTTTGGCCGCGGCAATCAACAGTTAA
>JAYQAJ010000007.1:16683-89424 GCA_038136775.1 Gammaproteobacteria bacterium | reverse complement strand
TTAACGCCGGAGGTGTTGAGGCACTTGCAGTGGCCCACGGACTTTACGGTGATCAGTTCGCGCAACAAATTGCTGGCGTTAGATCAAAGGCCTCTTTTAGTTGATAGTAACGACCCGGCGCTGGACGACCAATTCAGTGGCCTCGTAGAGGTGCTAACCGGTTACGACGAGCGGTCGCTGTATCGCGTAGCCGGTGCAAGTTGAGCTTATTGTCGATAATCGCCTAAGAAGGTCTTTAATCGAGTAAGCGCCTCTTTTAGTTGTTCAACATGAGGTAAAAACACCACTCTAAAATGGTCGGCTTTCGGCCAATTAAAGCCGCTGCCTTGAACCATTAATACTTTTTCCTGCACCAACAGGTCGAGTATGAATTGTTCGTCATCTTGGATATTGAACTTCGCCGTGTCGATCTTTGGGAACAGGTATAAAGCGCCCTTGGGTTTCACACAGCTGATGCCGTCGATCTCGTTCAACATTTGCCAAGCAACATTGCGTTGTTCGTAAAGCCTGCCGCCGGGGGCTGTGAGATCAAAAATGCTCTGATGGCCTCCTAATGCAGTCTGAATGGCGTGTTGTGTCGGAACGTTCGCGCACAGACGTGTCGAGGCGAGAATGTTCAAACCTTCGATGTAGTCTTGAGCGCGCTCACGGGCGCCGCTAACGACCATCCAGCCGGAGCGAAATCCCGCAACCCGATAAGATTTGGATAGCCCACTAAACGTCAGCATTAACAAGTCCTCGGCCAACGAGGCGAGAGGAATGTACTGTTCATCGTCGAATAAAATTTTGTCGTAAATCTCGTCCGCGAACATAACCAGATCAAACTCACGGCCAATGGTTACTAGCTGTTCCAGCATTTCGCGCTGATAAACAGCGCCAGTAGGATTGTTTGGATTGATGACCACCATAGCCTTGGTGTGAGGTGTGATTTTGCTGCGAAGGTCTGCCAGATCAGGCTGCCAATCGTTATCTTCATCGCACAGATAATGTATAGCCTTGCCGCCGCATAGGTTGACAGCCGCCGACCACAGCGGGAAATCTGGGCTGGGAATCAGTACTTCATCCCCATCATTTATCAACGCCTGCATGGACATTGCCACTAATTCAGACACTCCGTTGCCGATGTAAATATCGTCGACATCGACATTGGTGATTTGGATCTGCTGGCAGTATTGCATGACCGCTTTGCGCGCTGAGTAGAGACCCTTGGAGTCGCAATAACCCTGGGATTGGGGCACATTGCGGATTACATCACGCAATATCTCCTCAGGTGCATTGAACCCCCAAGGCGCAGGATTGCCGATGTTGAGTTTCAGTACGTTATGACCCTCAGCTTCAAGTTGGTCTGCCGCTTTCAATACTGGGCCTCTGATGTCGTAACAAACATTATCCAGTTTGTTCGATTTTCGGATGAGTTGGGGCGCGCGAGCTGCGTTAGGCTGTGATTGCGGGCTACTCATAGTGGTTCCTAATAAATGATCGAAGCATTGGCGTATTGCGCTTAACAGCACCGAATAAGATTTTGCTAGTCTAATGGTGGCGCTTACGCATAGCATCATCAAAGTCATGGTTTTGGAGAAAAAAGTGACCCTACAGACCGATAAAATTGTTAAGAGCGAGGCAGAATGGCAGAGCCAGCTCACCGCTGAGGAATACGCGGTCGCACGCCAAGCCGGAACCGAACGACCTTTTACGGGTATGTATTGGGATGAAACACGCCCTGGTACTTATCTGTGCAAGTGTTGTAACAGCAAGTTATTTGATGCTGAAACTAAGTTTGATGCAGGCTGCGGTTGGCCGAGTTTTTATGCGCCACTCGCATCGGAAGCGTTGGCTACACGTGAAGATCTAAGCCTGGGGATGCGCCGTATTGAAGTGTTGTGCGCTCGTTGTGATGCCCATTTAGGTCATGTGTTTCCGGACGGGCCGCAGCCCACGGGATTGCGGTACTGTATGAACTCGGTGTCATTAACCTTGGTGCCGGAGGAATAACTTATCGAATTACTGCGCCACTGTTAGTGGCCAATGACAAATTTTAAACTTTGGGGGAGGGGAAATGAGTCCAGGAGATATTGCAGCGAAGGATCCACAACGAACGGCGTATATCGTCGCTGAAACGGGTCAAATCATTACGTATGCCGAGTTAGAGGCAGATGCTAACCGGGGGGCGCAACTGTTTCGCTCTCTTGGTCTACAGCGCGGCGACCACATAGCGCTGTTGTTGGAAAATCACCCGGACTTCTTCAAAATCTGTTGGGCGGCGCAGAGAGCTGGGCTGTATTTTACCGCCATCAGCTGGCGGCTCCAGCAGGCTGAGGTGGAATACATTGTTAATAACTGCGAGGCGCGGGTTTTTATCACGTCAGGCGAGCGCCGAGCGGTAGTTGAACCTCTGCAAGGGCGCATGGCCAATGTTGAGGCGTGTTATACCGTTGAAGGTGATATTCCGGGTTACCAGCCGTGGCAAGAGGCCCTCGCTGCTATGCCCGCCGAGCCCATTGCGGATCAATGTGAAGGCGCAGCCATGCTGTACTCCTCAGGAACCACGGGTTACCCCAAAGGCGTGAAAAGGCCGCTGCCGGAGCACGCTTACGGCGAAGGTGAAGAAGTGAACCTCATGGAGGTGCTTTACGGTTGTAATGATGATTCGATCTATCTATCGCCAGCTCCACTTTATCACGCTGCGCCACTGGCCTTTACTATGGGGTGTCTGCGCAATGGCGTGCCCATCGTAATGATGCAGCACTTTGAAGCGGAGTATGCGCTGGAGTGCATCGAAAAGTATCAGATTACTCACAGCCAATGGGTGCCGACAATGTTCGTGCGCATGCTGAAGCTGCCAGACGAGGTGCGACTTAAGTACGACGTTAGTTCAATGAAGGCTGCCATTCATGCCGCCGCACCATGTCCTATCCCAATCAAGGAAAAAATGATCGATTGGTGGGGCCCAGTCATTTTTGAATACTACGCGGGTACCGAGGGCAATGGCTTTGTGCAGTTAAACTCACATGAATGGCTCGAACATAAAGGTTCTGTGGGTCGGCCGTTGAACTGTGAAGTGCACATTTGCAACGACGAGGGAGAAGAGGTGCCAACCGGGGAGTCAGGCACGATCTATTTCGCTGGGGGCGGCACCTTCGAATACTACAAGGATGATGAAAAAACCGCGGGTTCACTGCATGCCAAGGGCTGGTCGACGCTTGGTGATGTGGGTTACCTAGACGAGGACGGTTTTCTGTATCTGACTGACCGTAAACATTTCATGATTATCTCTGGTGGCGTCAACATTTATCCTCAGGAAGCTGAGAACGTACTCATTAACCACGATAAAGTTTTAGACGTTGCTGTTTTCGGTGTGCCAAATCCGGACTTCGGCGAAGAGGTAAAGGGTGTGGTGCAATTGCGTAATCCGGAAGACGCGAGCCCATTGGTAGAGGTTGAGCTAATTGACTACTGCCGGGAGCATTTGTCGGCCATTAAGTGTCCGCGCAGCATCGATTTTCGTGATGAGTTACCGCGACATCCTACTGGTAAGCTCTACAAGCGGTTGTTAAAAGACGAATACTGGAATAACGCGAACTAGCTCAAACCAAGGTTTGAGCATCAGCGGTTACGTAGAAGGTTCGCTGGGGAGTATTGATCACTCAGCGGCCTTTTGCGCTGATTCCAGTCAGGTTTGTCGTTGTAGATGGCAGCCACTTCTTTAGCTAGCCTGACGATGGCAACATCGTAAGGCTGCAGCTGGATCTCCAATACTTTTGCTCGGTCCATTAGTTCGTTTCTGGTGAGCTGTGTTCGGTCTGCTGCGGGCTTTTTGGCCTCAGGAATCAGTATGACCCTGTTACCTGTGTCTTTGCGTCTATAGTTCAAGAATTGGCCAAAGACTTCTTGATAGCTATTCGACTCGTGGTGGTACAGATTGCTGGTTGAGAAGGTGTTCGCTACTAACATCCCATTCTCGGTGAGCAACGCGCGCATTTCACTCAAGTACTCAACTGTCATTAAGTGCTCTGGTATGTATTCGCCGTTAAAAGCATCGAGGATGATGAGGTCGTATCTATCGCCTCTAATTCGAGCACGCTTGCCGAACACTCGTGCGTCTTCGGTGAAAATGCGATTTTGGCTATTGGTACGGTAGTCAAAGTAGTCGCGAGCAACTTGTATTACGGCTGGGTCGATCTCTACGGTGTCGATAATTGCATCAGGTATGAGTTCGCCCAGAGCCATGGGCAGAGTGCCGCCACCAAGACCAACGATGAGTATGCGCTTGGGAGCCGGGTTAAACAGCAGGGCAGTCATGGTCATTTTGGCGTAGGTGAAAACCATGCGCTTGGGTTGACTTAAATCAAGGCAACTCTGATTGCTGTCAGAACGCACCAAAGTGAACTTTAAGCAGCGTAAATCTTTGTTCTGATGCACCAGGATACGCGTGTATAGCGAGCGCTCCTCATGGAGTACGCCATGCTTGTCTGGCGCGGCGGTAGCGAAGGGCGCGGAAAACAGGGTCAGTAAGACAAATGCGCTTAGGATTTTGGTGATTTGCATCAGTACCTTGGATCGTTGATTCAGCAATTAGCCGGACTGATTACTGCCGAGAATTTTATCGGCAGCAAACGCCAGACCAGCGAGCAGTGCGAGAGATGAGATCAGGAGCATGATGATGCTATTCACCTCGAACCATAGGACGAAATAGAACGACGTCATTAGAGTGCCTAGTGCGCTACCCAGTGTTGATACGAAGTACAGCGCTCCGGCAACCCGCCCGGATTCAGCCACGTTTTCCACCAATAGCCGTACCGAGTAGGGCGATATCATGCCGAGAATTACTGTGGGTAATCCGAACAGTACGATAGACGCCAGTAGCGAGCCGTAGCGAGGATCCTCAACCTGCAAAAAGATAAGTTCCATTAAGGATTGGGCGTACACGGTCAGTGGCAGCAATAACACCGCAGCGATTGCAAAAATTGCGGCGAAGCGACTTGAGGAAGGGTTGTGCACAGACAATCGGCCGCCTAATAAGTAGCCAAAAGAGAGCGACAACATGAAAATGGTAATGATGCTGCCCCATACGTAAATGCCGCTGCCGAAGTAGGGGGCGAGAATGCGTCCCCCTATGAGTTCTAACGACATAATGATGAAGCCGCCACTGAAGGCGAGCAGATAAATTATAGCGACCAAGTGAGTTAGCCTACCTCTTCGGTGGCCGCACCGCTGTCCTTCCAGCCGCGATAGCCGTCGCCAATATGACAGACATTTTCTAATCCCATGTCTTGTACGGTCTTAGTGGACAGCGCTGAGCGCCAGCCACTTTGGCAGTAAAAAACTATTTTCTTGCCCGAAGCAAAAACGTCTTTGTGGTAGGGCGACGAAGGGTCGACCCAAAATTCCAACATGCCTCGGGGGGCATGGAATGCGTTGGGGATTTTGCCTTCGCGTTGCAATTCGCGTGGGTCGCGTAAGTCGACAAACAATGCATCATCGCTGCCCAGAAGAGCCTCTGCCTCTTCGATGTCCAGCGTTTCAATTTCTGCCAACGCGCGATCGATCAAATCTCGATGGGTCACTTTTAACATAGGTTGTTTCCTCGCTTATTTGCCCTGCCAATTCGGCGGACGTTTTTCGGCGAAAGCCTTGGGGCCTTCAACGAAGTCCGAACTGCTGACCATGGCCTGTACGCTCTCGTATTTGGCCTCCATGGCGTCCTGCAGAGAGGCACTGTCCAGACTCTTGTAGACCACATCTTTACTTGCGCGAATCGATAATGGCGCGCACGCAATGATCTGTTGTGCCCAATTCATCGCAGCCTCCATAAGCTGATCATGTGGCACGACCTCGTTAACAAAGCCCAGTTGTACGCCTTCTTCGGCACTGACATGGCGTCCGGTAAGGATCATGCCTAGGGCGCGCTTTGGGCCTATTTGGCGGGGCAGTCTGTTCAAGCCGCCGGCTAAAGCAGCAAGGCCTACTTTGGGTTCTGGTAGCGCAAATTTGGCTTGATCTGAGGCGATAATCAGGTCGCAAGCGAGAGCAATTTCAAATCCGCCGCCCATGGCTACGCCGTTCACTGCCGCGATCACGGGTTTGTTCATATCAAAACGTGAGGTCAGTCCACCGAAGCCTCTTGGCATGGGTACTCGCTCACCGCCTTCGGCTTGGTAGCGCAAATCGTTGCCGGCACTAAAGCCTCGACCTTCGCCAGTGATGATAGCCACCCACAGATCATCATCGGCGGCAAACTCATCAAAAACCTGGCCCAGCTCTGCGTTACCGGGTGGATGTAAGGCGTTCAATCGATCCGGTCGATTTATCCTTACCGTCATGATGTGATCGGCTTTCTCTACTAGACAGTATTCCCCCATGGTCCCCTCCAAATGTTTAAACGTCGTCGCGGATAACCTTAACCGAACAGCCCTAAGTGTGAACAGTCATTGAAGCGCCCAAGGCTGGGTTTGTTCACGAGAGAAAGCTCTGTAAGGCTACAGTTGCGAAAGTGATAGTCACCCCATTTGCCGGGGTCATTGTCTAGTATGGTTGCCAAAGCTATGGCCATGGCGGCACCGTGACTTACGACCAGTACGGTGTCTCCCGCATCATGGGTTGCCGCAATATGCTGGAGACTGGAACCCATCCGTTGCGCGACGTCATCAAGACTTTCGCCGTTGGGCGGCCGCCAATTTAAGTCATCGTTACAGCGTTCTAACAGTTTGTGCTCTGCATAAAGCTCGGTAAATTTTTTGCCCTCCCAATCGCCGATGGACATTTCTGCTAGACCATCAATGACGGTTGACTGGTGAGTCATATGGGAGCTTGCCAGCGCGCCAGTATGACGGCAACGCTGGAGTGGGCTGGTGTATACCGCTTGGATGTCGCCTCTTTTGCGTAATGCTCTTGAGGTGAGCTTAGCTTGTATTCGGCCTTTCAAAGTCAAAGCGCTGTCTGTTGAGCCGTGCCAGCGACGTTGTCTGTTGGCTTTGATTTGCCCATGGCGTAGCAACAATAAAGTTACACTCATGATGGCTGCTCTGCTGTGCTATTGGCGCCACCAAAACGCTCAGCAACCAAACAACCCACAAGGTCACCCTCTACATTGACGGCGGTGCGAAAGGTGTCCAGCGGCCGCTCGATAAGCAGTAGAAGACCTATGGCCTCAAGCGGGATGCCAGCAGCGATAAGAACGAGTTGCATACCCGCCATAGAACCCGATGGCATGCCCGGTGCACCGACGGACGACAACATCGCGACAATAAAAATTGCGATGATGCCTACAGTGCCCAGTTCTACACCAAACATGTAAGCGAGGAAGACCGCGGCAATGCCCTCGAAGAGAGCTGTGCCGTCCATGTTTGCCGTGGCGCCGAGTGGTAAGACAAAGGCACTGCGAGCCCGACTGACCTTGAGTTCTTGTTCAGCGGTGGCCATGGATAAGGGCAGGGTTGCGGCACTGGACGAAGTGGCTAAGGCAGTAATGAGGGGTTGCACAATACGTTGCAAAAAAAGCCATGGCGGGATACCCGCTACCCACCAAGCGATTGCAGGCAAAACAATAAGTCCATGCACCAGTGTTGCGCCAAGCACCACAGCTGAGAACTGCAAAAGTGCCGCAACGGTGTCCAGGTTAATTTGTGCAGACAACTGATAAGTGATGGCGAACAGGCCAATCGGCAACGCCTTCAATACCCAGCCCGCCAGACGATAAAGGCTTTGGGTGATGTCTGCCAGAATTCGCGGTAACGGCGAGTCGTCGGCAATTGTCAGTGCCATCGCGGTGCCAAACAGTAAGGCGGCGACCAGAATGCCCAAGATGTTCATATCGCTTAACGCCGCAAAAGGATTGCTGAGCATTCTTTGCAGAAGCGTATTGGCTAAGGAAAACAGTGAACCGTCGCCGGGATCAATCAACCGTGGCGCGGTGCCGCCGACGCTGGCATATGCGCCGGGATCTTGAACCAGCGGTACAAACGCAGTCCAAGGGTGGATAAAAAACACCACGATTAAGCCGATAGTGATCGCGATGCCGGTTGTGCATAAGTAGTAACCCAGGGTTACCGCACCTAGGCGGCCCATTGAGCGGGTATTGCGCAATTCCATCACACCGCTGAGCAACGAAAAGAAAATCAGTGGCGCTATAAGCATCTTTAAGGCGGCAAAAAATGCTGTGCGCAGAAGTTCCGTGAGTTGTTGCAGCCATTCCAAGGGCGGTAGCAGTTGCGCGCACAGCCAACCAAGGAGTGCTGCTGCTACGACCAGTAGAGCGAATTTTGATGAGCTCATAGGGTTCACTGATGCTTATTCGAAGCGTAGGAGTTTAATCGGCGGCGACCTTTGGTTGCCAGTCGATGAGGGAATTTTGTTATGGTGCGGCTCGCAAAATCATCAAGGTTTCAACATGAGCGACTCTGAGAAAATAGCCTGTTGGCGATTCGGAGCTGCGGTTTTGCTTTTCGCCAGTTTGGCCGGCTGTGATAACGCTGCCCAATATCGGCTCATGCAAGGCGAGACCATGGGGACCTATTACCGCATCCAATACGCCCAGACGTCGTCTTGCCGACCCAGTCAGTTTGCAGTGGATCAACTATTGGGCGAATTTAACCAGAGTTTGTCGACCTACATAGCTGATTCAGAGTTGAGTGTGATAAACCAAACGCCAGCCGGCCAGCCGATGGTTTTGTCTAAACGCTTCGAGGTCGCGCTGAGTGCTGCAAGCGAACTTTGGCAAGACAGTGGCGGTGCGTTCGACGTAACGGTGGGCCCGCTGGTTAATCTTTGGGGTTTTGGCCCCACTGCACCGGCCCAATGGCCGCCAACCGAACAACAACAAAGCGCTGCCGCGGCAGCAGTTGGCATGCAGCATTTAACGGTGCAAGCGGATGGTGCGTTGCGCAAACGATTCAACGAAACCTATATCGACTTTTCTTCGATTGCTAAAGGCCAAGCTGTTGATGAGGTCAGCGAGGCATTAATAGCGCTTGGGTGTGAGCACTTTCTCGTGGACATTGGTGGCGAGGTTCGAGGGTTGGGTGTAAATATTCAGCAAAGGCCTTGGCGCGTAGGTATCGAAGTGCCGGACTCGGCGCAGATTGGCGCGGTACAGCGAGTGCTCAGCGTCTCAAATGTCAGCGTTGCAACGTCTGGCGACTATCGAAATTTCCGAGAATTTGAGGGCCAGCGGGTAGATCACGTTATTGATCCACGTACCGGTAAGCCAGCAGACAATGCTGTTGTTGCGGTTTCGATTGTGCATTCGAGCGCGATGTGGGCGGACGCCTATGCCACGACGCTCATGGTGCTGGGCGCTGAACAAGGCCTGGCCTTCGCCGAAGCACGCCAGATTCCGGCGCTGGTGTTGACAAAAAGTCCTACCGGTGAGGTGGTTGAGCGCTATACTGCGGCTTTGCAAAAGCACCTACTGACCCAGGCGGAGTGAGCTATGACAACGTTATTTTTTGCTTTCGGTTTTATGCTGTTAATGGTTGCGTTGATGGCCGTTGGCGTGCTGTTTGGTCGGGCGCCGATAGCGGGCAGTTGCGGTGGTATGAAAGCGCTCGGCATGGAGATGGAGTGCGAGATCTGCGGCGGTGATCCCCAGCAGTGCGAAAGCGAGACTAAAAAACTGGATCAGTTGGCCACGCGCCGCGGTCGCTGATTTTCGCGGCAATAACCCGTGAGCACTTTGCCCTGGGCTATGGCGCTGCGATTTGCTCTCAGCCCGCTGGGTTCTCTGTCTTATGTCAGTAAATTGGCCTTTATTGGGTTGATTGTCAGTACCGGTGTTTTACTTCTCGTTATTTCCGTCGTTAATGGGTTTGACCGTGAGTTACGGCAGCGTGTCCTTGCAGTTAATCCACACTTTACTGTGAGTGCCCCCAGCGGTTTTCGTGGGGATGTAAGCTCATTTGAAAATTTGCCTAGCAACGGCATAGTCAGTGCTGTGGCCGTTGTGCAAAGCACGGTCATACTTGCAGCTGACCAGAATCTCGTCACCGCTTCGTTGGTAGGCGTTGACGCCGAGGCTTATGCTCAGGTCAGTGATGTCGGACAGTTCTTGCTCCAGGCCCAATCTGGCCAGGTCCCATCGAGATCCCTGCCAATACTGCGGCCGGTGCTTAAAACCGGTTTCGGTATCGTTATTGGGCGCACATTGGCCAAAAAGTTAGGTGTTAAAGTTGGCGATGCTGTGGTTGTGATGCTTACTCAACCTACGATCTCTGTCGTTGGTGCGGTGCCGCGGCAGAAGCGTTTTGTGGTGGTAGACGTTTTTGACAGCGCTTCACAACTAGACAATCGGGGTGCATTTGTCAGTTTGTCGAATGCTCAGCGGTTATTGCAACTGGGGAATCGTACCAACGCGATACATGGGCGTTTAGTGGAGTTATTTGACTTTGCGCAAGCGCGAGCTTATCTATCGGCGCAATTTAGCGAGCCGGTGAGCATTCGTAGCTGGATGAGTACGTACGGTAACCTCTATCAGGCTATCGCGGTACAAAAAACCACTCTGTTCGCGCTGTTCTCACTATTGATTGGTGTTGCGGCCTTTAATCTGGTTTCGAGCTTGATGATGCTGGTTGAACATCATCGTGGTGACATCGCTATTTTGCGCAGCATGGGTGCAACCAGTCGCCAAATTGTTGGTTTGTTTTGTGGCTTGGGATTGCTACTAGGATTAGGGGGCATCGTTATCGGTTTATGTCTAGGTAGCGGGCTAGCTTTTTTGCTGGAAGCTTTGTTCCCAGCTTTACAGTCGCTTCTCGGCGCTGAGTTAATGACCCAATACTTCATTTCTTATCTGCCGGTAGAGGTTCGTTGGGCTGATGTAGGAACCATCTTCGTTGGTGCGCTGTCGCTATCTTTCGTTGCCAGTGTTTACCCGGCGTGGCGAGCTGCAAAATTACTGCCGAGTAGGGTGCTGGCCTATGAGTAAAGACGTGGTGTTACAAGCGCGAGGAATTCGTAAGAGTTTTCGTCAAAACGATGAAGAGATTTCGGTATTGCTCGGCGTTGATTTTTCTGTGGCTGCGGGGGAGCAGGTCGCAATCGTTGGTCCTTCCGGATCCGGTAAAAGCAGTCTTTTACACATCCTTGCAGGGCTAGACTCGGCGGATCACGGCTCAATTCACGTGGCCGGCGAAGACATGGGTGCAGCCCATGCGGACAAGAGAGCGCAGATTCGCCGCGAGAAAATGGGCTTTGTTTATCAGCAACACCACTTATTGGCGGAATTTTCTGCCGTTGAAAATGTTGCGATACCGCAGCGGCTGCTTGGCATAAGTGATCAAAGCGCTCGACAAGCTGCCGCAGCATTACTTGAGCAAGTGGGTATGGGGCATCGCTTAGAACATTTGCCCAGTGCATTGTCTGGGGGAGAGCGCCAGCGGGTTGCGGTAGCCCGGGCATTGGTAAACAAACCAAGTGTGGTTCTAACCGACGAACCCACTGGCAGCTTAGACCAAGACAGTGCGCAACAACTTATGCGTCTGCTCAGCGATTTGAGTCGGGAGCAAGGCACTGCCTTCGTGGTCGTCACTCACGATTTATCGATGCTGGAGCAGTTTGACCGAGTGGAACGCCTCGAGCGCGGTGTTTTAAGTCCTATCCAAGTCAATCGTGATCAAGACTAACGTGCAGTCTTCTCTTGGTTTGTGGATGGCTTTGCGTCTGCTGTTCCGCGGAGGCAGCGGTTTTTCCAGGTTCGTAAGCTGGGTGTCAGTGACGGGTTTAACCCTTGGAGTGATGGCGTTAACCGCGGTGATCGCGGTTATGAACGGCTTTGACCATGAACTCAAACAGCGCCTTTTAGGTTCTGTCCCTCATGTGACGCTAATCAATGCACGAGACGGTACAGCCCTGCAGCAGATCGCTGGCGATGCTCGTGTGCGTCAAATAGCACCGTATTTTGAAAGTTTTGGTGTGTTGAACCATCGCCGTCGAGTGCAACCGGTCATGGTTTTGGGACTAGACGAGGCCGGATTCGAAGCCCAGTCCGAGTTGCTAGAGACTCTGACGGACGGTGCTTTGACAAAGTTAATGACCGCCAGCAACGGAGTCATCTTAGGTCGCCCTCTGGCGCAGTCTTTGGGTTTGGCGCAGGGTGATAATTTAAGTTTGTTGTTAACGGTGCCTCGGGGCGAGAGCCTGGGTTCGAGTGTGCTGGCGTTAAAGGTTGTTGGCACTTTCGAAATAGGAGCAGACCCAGACTATGGGCTTTTGTTGCTTAATTTGTCGACCAGAACTACCGAGCAATGGAATCAACTCGGCCAAACGGGTATGCGTTTGCAGCTGTATGACGCGTTGGATGCAGCGTCCATTGTGGAAGCTCTGTCTGCAGAGACTTTGAATGTTGAAGATGGCTCTGAGGTGATTGTGAACAGTTGGATGGATGAATACGGTGATTTGTTCCGTGCTGTTGCAATGGAGAAAACCATGATGGCGACCCTGCTGCTGGTGGTAGTCGCCATTGCTGGCTTCAATATCGTTGCCGGTCAAATCATGATGGTTAACGACAAGCGTTCGGATATCGCAATACTTAGAACTATGGGTGCAGATCAAACCTTGGTACGCAGTATTTTTCTGCTGCAAGGCTTGTTTGTGGGGTTGTTGGGTACGGTGATCGGACTCACCACCGGTGTGTTGATGGCGACCCAGGTGAATGAAATTGTTGACGGGCTGGAATGGTTAACCGGGCGTCATTTGCTTGATGGCTCTTACTTTGTAGAGGTGCCGAGCCGGGTGGAGGTTTCTGATCTGGTGGTGACCGGAATTATTGCTGGGGCTCTTGCGCTTTGGGCGGCGTGGTTGCCGGCACGGCGGGCCAGTGAGGTTGATCCGGTTAGCAATCTGCAAACCTAAGCGCGTTTAGCGTCGAGGTTTTATAGTGGCCACTTTTAGCTCGAAGTTCTGCGCTTTTGCCACTTACGCACGATGTGGGTGCGCCATACTAATCGCGAGACTACGAAGCCGCTGACTGCGCTGACCCAAGAGCACACCAAGCATCCGAGTAAGAACGGATAACCCACGCGCGTGGTGTTATCCATGAACCAGCCGAAACTCCAATTGAATTCGTCTACCGTGGGTTCTTCGCCCATCAACAAAGCTCCGAGCTTATACGCGAAGTAGAACATAGGCCCCATGGTGATGGGGTTGCTAACCCAAACCAAAGCAACGCTTAAAGGTAAGTTTACTTTCAACCATATCGCGATCAGCGCTGCCAGCAGCATTTGTGACGGCAGTGGAATGAATGCGCAGAACAGTCCAATAGAAACTGCCGTTGATATCGAACGCCGATTTACATGCCACAGCTCAGTGTGCTCAAGCAGGTGAGCAACGGGTCTTAGGGACGAAGTCCTACGAATTTTGTCCGCATTTGGTAGGTACTTTAATAGCGTCTTCTTTGGCATAAATAGTTTGTTAGAGATCAGTTTTTCGCGCGGTTTTTGTGTGCGGGTCGACGGGTGCTACGGAATAAAACCAAACTAGGTTGTATTTTTCTAGTCTTTCTATTGGCGGGGCTAGTTAGGGTTGGCTTCGTGCTGCATGAGGCCTTGGTGGATACTTTGCCTGCGTGTGCATTTGATGAAGCGATTCAACTGCAGCTACGTATTGATGAGTTGAAACGTCGCAGCGAAGGCGATTGGGTGGGTGGCTTCGTCGTTTTACGGTCCTCCGAGCAGTCATGTCAGCCTTTAGTGGGTAGCAAGTTGCGTTTGAGTTGGCGCCACTCAGAGCCGTTGATTGTGGGTCAAGTCATAGACGCTCGGGTTAAGTTAAAGCCGCTCTGGGGCACACGTAATGTGGGTGGCTTCGATTATCGACGTTGGCTGGTGGCCAAAGGGTATCGGGCTACCGGCTATATACAGCACGGTAGTGCAGGAGAGCTGCGTGTCTCTGTAGACCCCGCCCATTTTGTGCGTAAACGCTTGCTGGAATCTGGTTTTAGCCAGGCCCCGGGTTTGTTGGCGCTGGCTGTCGGTGATCAAGATGGTCTAACGACGGCTCACTGGGCGCGCTTACGTAAAACCGGCACGATTCATTTGTTTGTTATATCCGGACTGCACGTCGCCTTGGTCGGAGGTTGGCTGTATTTGCTATTACTCTTTCTGTTTAGGCTGTTTGCAGTGTTCTCCTCCAAGTCAATTCCCGCTCATAAGATCGCCATGTTGCTGTCTCTTGTTGGGGTTTTTGGCTATGGGTGGGTAAGTGGGTTGAATCCGCCGGTAGTACGAGCAGTGGTTATGGCTGGTTTGGTTACTTTGGCGCTTTTGACGTCGCACCCTGCCATACCGTTAAGAATCCTATTTGCTTCGTTTGTACTAACGATGTTGTTACAGCCCTTGTCGATCTTGCAACAGGGTTTTTGGTTGTCTTATATGGCGGTTGCCGTGCTGTGCTGGGGTCTGATGAGTTATCAGCGGCAGCAAGGTCGCGTCATCATGTTTGTGCGCGTTCAGGTGGTTTTGTTTATTTGTATGGCGCCCCTGTTGGGCGTTGTAGTCGGTGTTGTTCCTGCAATCAGCATCCCTGCAAATATGCTCGTTGTCCCTGTAGTAACCCTTGTGACCTTGCCGAGTTTGTTGCTTGGTTTACTGCTCACACCCCTCGCTTATGACATAAGTCACGCATTGCTCGTTTTAGCTGATTTCAGTTTGGCAACGGTATTCGCCGTATTGGATTGGCTGTTGGCTTTGGTGCCATTGGGTTTGCAAAGTTTTGGATACTTTTCGCCCATTACCGCCGTTGTTGCCGGACTAGCGGCGCTCATAAATTGCCTACCGGTGCATACGGTCTTGCGGTTGGCAGCGGTGTTGGGATTGCTGCCGATGTGGTTGGCCAACTCTGCAAATCTACCCCTTGGTGAGTTTCGTTTGCAGGTGCTAGACGTGGGGCAAGGAAGTGCCGCATTAATTGATACGCGCAGTCATCGTATCGCCGTTGATGCAGGCCCCAAATTTGATACGCGATTCGACGCCGGAGAATCTATTGTCATACCTGCGTTGCGTCGCACCGGTGCTGACCGTATCGAGCTGCTGATGCTTACCCACTCGGATAATGATCATGCGGGTGGTCGACAAGCTTTGGTGGAACGTTATCCAGAGGCCAAGGACATTGGTGCTATTCAACCTTGTGAGGATGGCTATTCTTGGGTTTGGGACCGAGTGCGTTTCACAACATTGCAATATGCGGGCGGCGCCAATCGTAATGATCGTTCTTGCACGCTGTTGATTGAAAGCGCATCCCAAAGCGTTTACCTCAGCGGCGATATAGGTATTGAGGCAGAGCGCGCTTTGGTAGATCGGTTGCCTACACGTTTGAGCGTGCTTGTGGCTCCTCACCATGGCAGTCGATCTTCTTCGTCCTCTCTATTTATACGCCACGTTGCACCACATTGGGTGATCCACAGTGCTGGGCGCTTTAGTCGTTACGGGCACCCGCACCCATCGGTAAGCAGGCGTTACGCCTTGGAGTGTGCGCAGCAGCTTATCACCGGTGTGGTGGGAGGAATTACCTGGACCAGTGAAAAACCTGACCAGATATTCAGTCAGCGATTGGGGTCGCTGAGTTGGGCATCTGTACCTGCGCCGCATCTGCTCGACGAATCAGAGTACGGAGAAATGCCAGCAGCTCCTTTTGTTCATCAGCGTTAAGAAATCGTCCAATTTCCAACTCGGTACCTTTGTGAACAAGCGATACTTTCTTGCGGTACCAAGGGTGAAAGGCTGGCTGTACCTGAATTTTGGTGAAGAACCGCTGCCACTGATAGGTTTTCTGCGGTCTTTTGATGCCGACTTCGAGGGTTATGGTTTCCGGAGTGAGAGATAAAACTTCCTGGATACTCGAGCGTCTTAGGCAAAGCCACAGGCAATAGCTGAGCACAGCCATTTCCAACGCAGTGAAGGGCAAAACCACCCAAAATCCCATAGCGGTAAATGCGAACGCGATAGTAAACGATACCGTCATCATAAAGATCAGAAAGTATCTGAGCGCTTTCCAACTAAGCGAGTGGTTGGGCTGCATAGTGATCGTTCCAACGACATGGCCATTGTTGTCACTAGGATCGAGTGCATTGCATTGAATCATTAGGCAAAAAGACGAATGTTAAATTGAGAGGGCAAGTGCAAACGACGATATGTCTGTTAGGCGTGAAAACCGTACCAGGCAACTTGGACGTAAGGTTGAATTTAACCATTAAGTCCGCACTTTAACAGGGAACTTAAAGTTGTGAGGTTATCTCGGCATCGGGAGTATCCATGGACCAATTTACCCATAGAGTAGAAAAAGCGCTGCACGAAGCTCAAAACTTGGCTTTGGCGGAACAGCATCCAGAAATGCGGCCCCTGCATTTGTTGAGCGCTTTTGGCAGTTTAGATGAATCGTTACTCATTGAAATCTGTGACGACATAGGCGCGCGTCAGCAATTGCGGGAATGTGTGACTGAAGCGATCACTAAACTTCCTAAGCTGGGCAGCGCATCCAGCGAGCTGCGAATGAGTGGTGAGTTAGCCAGGGTGTTAGCGGTGGCTCGAACTCTAGCGGAAAAAGCCGGTGATCGTTTTGTGCCAGAGGAATGGGTACTCGTCGGTCTGCTTCAAGATGCCGAGCTTCGGCAGCTATTGAAGCCGTTGGGAATTACCCCTGAGCTAATTGAGACGACAGCAGAAAAACGTCGGCAAGGAGACAAGGTGTTGGAAAAACACGATGAAGAACAGCGTTTGGCGTTAGAAAAGTACACCATAGATTTGACCGCCAGAGCGTTAGAAGGAAAGTTAGATCCGGTAATCGGGCGTGATGAGGAGATCAGACGAACCGTGCAAGTCTTGCAGCGCCGCACTAAGAATAACCCTGTTTTGATTGGTGAACCCGGAGTGGGCAAAACCGCTATCGTTGAAGGCCTCGCCCAACGTATTGTTAATGGTGAGGTCGCAGAGTCATTAAAGGACAAAATGGTGCTGTCGCTGGATATGGGGGCGCTGATTGCAGGGGCTAAATACCGCGGGGAGTTTGAAGAGCGATTGAAGGCGGTATTAAACGATCTGGCAAAGCAAGAAGGCAAGATCATTCTGTTCATCGATGAACTGCATACCATGGTGGGTGCGGGCAAGGCGGATGGTGCGATGGATGCTGGCAATATGCTAAAGCCAGCGTTGGCCAGGGGTGAGTTGCACTGTGTGGGCGCCACAACCCTAGACGAATATCGAAGCTACATTGAGAAAGATGCGGCATTAGAACGACGCTTCCAGAAGGTGCAGGTAGATCAGCCAGATTTGCAAAGCACCGTGGCAATACTGCGCGGACTGAAAGAACGCTATGAAGTGCATCACGGGGTGAACATTACTGACCCAGCTATTGTGGCCGCGGCCACGCTATCTCACCGCTACATTACGGATCGGCAGTTGCCGGATAAAGCCATTGATCTCATTGATGAAGCGGCCAGTCGGATCCGTCTTGAGATGGATTCCAAGCCGGAAAGTATGGACGCCCTGGAGCGCCGACTGATGCAGACACGCATGGAGATTGAGGCATTAAAAAAAGAGCAAGACGAGGCCAGTCAGAGGCGGCTTGAAGAACTGCGCGGTATGGCTGAGGCGATAGAGCAGGAATACAACGACCTTGATGCGGTGCTGCTACAAGAAAAGTCCGCTTTGAAAGGTGCTCAAGGCGCTAAAGAGGCTCTTGAGTCCGCTCGTTTGGAATTCGCGGCAGCGCGGCGTGAAGGGGACTTAACACGCATGTCGGAACTGCAGTACGGCGTGATTCCGGATTTAGAGAAGCAGATTGAGCAGGCTCCGGAAACGACCGAGGGTAACCAGTTGTTGCGTGACCGCGTCACGGACGAGGAAATTGCTGAGGTTGTAGCAAAGTGGACGGGGATACCGGTGGCGCGGCTCATGTCTGCCGAGAAGCAAAAACTGCTGCATTTAGAAGATGAGCTATCCAAGCGTGTTATCGGACAAAAACAGGGGATTGTTGCGGTTAGTCAAGCCGTACGTCGAGCGCGAGCAGGGCTTGCTGAGCGAGATCGACCAAACGGTTCGTTTATGTTCTTGGGACCCACGGGCGTCGGTAAAACGGAACTGTGTAAAGCTCTGGCTGAGGTTCTGTTTGACAGCGCAGATGCGCTGTTGCGCATAGATATGTCGGAATTCATGGAAAAGCATTCAGTAGCTCGCCTGATTGGAGCGCCTCCAGGTTATGTGGGCTATGAAGAAGGCGGCTATTTAACTGAGGCGGTGCGTCGTAAACCTTATTCATTGATCTTGCTTGATGAAATAGAGAAAGCCCACGCCGATGTATTCAATATCTTGTTGCAGGTTTTAGACGATGGGCGTTTGACAGATGGTCATGGGCGCACGGTGGATTTCACCAACTGTGTGCTGGTGATGACATCAAACCTTGGTTCAGATGCAATTCAAGCGTTAACTGAGGACGGTAATGAGGAGCGCATAGAGAGCGCTGTCATGGGCATAGTGGCGCAGCATTTCCGCCCCGAATTTATCAATCGAGTCGATGATGTGGTTGTGTTTAGACCCTTGGGTGAGGAACAGATCGAGCAGATCGCGGCATTGCAGCTGCAAGCGCTGAGCGGGCGGTTAGCAGAGCAAGACCTACAGTTGAGTCTTAGCGATGAGGCTCTGAAGGCGGTTACGGCTGCCGGTTTCGACTCTGTCTACGGTGCGCGGCCGCTTAAAAGAGCGATTCAACGTTTGGTTGAAAACCCATTGGCTAACGAGATCCTTGCTGGGAAGTTTTTGCCTGGCAGTAAGATTACTGGCGATTGGCAGGATGATGCCTTGGTCTTTAGCGAAGCAGATTCTTGAGTCTTCGCAGTATTGTATAAATATACAGTAGTGGTAGTATCTGCGGCATGAAGCATGTGCCAACCCAGGAAGACTGGCTCAATGAGCAGTCAGACACCGTACAAAAGCCGACTTTCGAGCGCGGATTTACGCTGCCATTGTTCGCAGAAGAACAGGCAGTGCGCCCCCAAGCCACTGATGTCCGACAACGCTTAAAGCAACAACTCGGTAAGCCAGAGTCCGTGCGTCATGTTGCTCGTCGTTTGCATCGAAACAGTGATGAAACACTTATTGGTGATCAAGAAAGAATTGCCGAGCATTTAAGCTCTGCAATGGCGCTGGCTGAATCCTTGCAAGGTCGAAAGGCCGGCAGAGGAGGTAAACGCAATGGAACCTCAGCCAAACAGAGTTATCGTCAAAGAAAAACTACCGGTGTGCTGATCTGCCGACATTTGGTTGCTGCGCTCAAGCTAGAAGTCGAGGGGTCAAAGGGCGCACAACCCTGAGCATTACTGAATTCACACCTCTGAGCCTATTCCGGCTAACATAGCGCCTTCCAACAGAAGGCCAAATCCCGTTGCTTAAAAAGTGTTTATTTCCTGTTGCCGGTTACGGCACCCGTTTTTTGCCTGCAACCAAGGCAATGCCGAAAGAGATGCTGCCAATTCTGGATAAGCCACTTGTTCAGTACGGTGTAGAGGAAGCTGCTGCTGCGGGTTTGGATCGTATTTGTTTTGTTACCGGGCGTGGCAAGCGGGCGATTGAAGACCATTTTGATGTCAGCTTTGAATTGGAAAGCTCTATTGCTGGAACCGGTAAAGAAGAAGCGTTGCAGGGTATCCGTAACCTTATCGCGCAATGCTCTTTCTCATACACGCGGCAAAGAGAGATGCTAGGGCTCGGGCACGCAATACTTACTGGCAGACAGATTGTTAGCGACGAGGCGTTTGGTGTCATTCTGGCGGACGATTTATGCCTTACTGAAGATGAAGTTGGCGTGATGTCGCAAATGGCCGCACTTTATGACCAGTACAAGTGCAGTATTGTAGCGATCGAAGAGGTGCCGGCTGATCAGGTTGATCGGTATGGGGTCATTGCTGGCGAAGCGATAGCAGATGATCTTTTAAGAGTCACCGACATGGTAGAGAAGCCGTCGGTTGATGAAGCGCCTAGCAACTTTGCGATCATCGGTCGCTATATTTTGACCCCAGATATTTTCGAGATTCTTGAAACGCTGCCCCCTGGTCGTAATGGCGAAATTCAAATTACTGATGCACTGTTACAACAAGCCAAGGCTGGTCGGGTGCTCGCGTACAAATTCAAAGGGCGTCGTATTGATTGTGGTTCGGTTGAGGGTTTTGTTGAGGCGACCAATTATTGCTTTGAACGCTCGAATGTAGGGAGCTAGCCATGTCAGCAGATCTGCTTTTGCAGCAACTCAATACCCGCAACAGTGAGCCTATCGTTTTGGATAAGCCTGTCGAAGTTGCGCAGTTGGCAACACCAGCTTTGGTGCTTGACCGTGCTTTGATGCTTAGCAACATGCACAAGATGGCAGCTCATGTACAGCATCACGACAAAGGTTTTAGGCCTCACAGTAAAACCCACAAGTGTCCCACCATTGCCAAGATGCAGATCGAACAAGGCGCAGTCGGCATATGTGCTGCTAAGTTGAGCGAAGCCGCAGTGATGCTTGCTGCTGGTGTTAATTCCGTTTTGATCACGTCACCTCTGGCAACCCTACAAAAAGCTCAAGTTTTGAATGCGCTGCTAGCGCAACATCCGAATCATGAACTCCGCTTGGTGGTTGATTCTATAGAAGGCATGGATGTCCTTCGTGAAGCAATTGGTGCAGACCAGCAACTGGGCTTGTTGGTAGACATTGACCTTTCCATGGGTCGAACCGGTACGCGTGATGTGGAGACGATGCTGGCGCTGATAGATTCTATGGCACAAGACCCGCGCTTCTATTTTGCAGGTATTCAGCATTATGCGGGGCATCTCATGCACATCGCGGATTATGCAAAGAGGCAAGAAAAGTCGTTAGCCTCTTGGTCGCGGTTAGATGACTTCTTTGTTGCGCTAGAGCAGCGGGGTATTGCCTGCGATATTGTTACCGGCGGCGGCACTGGTACTTATGATGTTGATGTGGCGGTAGAGCGGATTACCGATCTTCAGGTGGGAAGCTACATTTTCATGGACGAAGAATACCGGGTGCTAGCCAGCGCCGGTGACGATCGTTTCGAGGACTTTGCATTAGCGCTAACCGTAGCCTGCAGCACTATTAGCCAGCCTCAAGCAAAAACCATTACGGTGGATGGTGGCTACAAAGCCTTCGCGTCGGATTCTGTGAATCCTGTCTGTGATGAGCTTCCAGGCGTTGAATTTCGTTTTGCCGGCGACGAGCATGGGGTATTGATCCTAGACGAAGGTCAGCAAGAAGTTCGGTTGGGACAGGTACACCGGTTTGCAGTACCCCATTGTGATCCCACAGTGAACTTGCATGACTACTATTGGGTATTGGAAGAAGATGGCTTAGTTCATAGTTGCTGGCCGGTTACTGGTCGTGGGTGTAGCTGGTGATCTGCATGACCTTTGCTGGGGTTAAACGTGATTGACGTAATCTTGGCTGGGGGCTGGCTGATGCTACCCATACTCAGCTGTAGTGTTATTGCGGCGGCTATTTGCATAGAGCGTTATTGGTCATTGCGAGTTGAGATGGTCATACCCCCAGAGCTTGCTGAACTAACAGTTGCCCAGTTAACGAAGGTCGGTGCTGATCAACAGTCGAACAAGCAATTAGCGATGCACTCGCCGTTGGGCCGGATTTTGGCGTCACTAAGCGGTGCTGATGTGGTGGATTTGGAGGTTGCTCGCGAAGCCGTGTTAACCAGCGTAGCGCACGATCTTGAGACCTACTTAACAGCGCTGGGCATTATTGCGCTGATTACGCCGCTACTGGGGATATTGGGTACGGTGGTTGGCATGATTGATGTCTTTACATCTGTTGTGTCTGCATCTGGCGATACTGCTGCTCTTGCTGGGGGTATCTCTACTGCTCTAATAACCACGGCAGCAGGGCTGTCCATCGCCATCCCTACCTTAATTTCGCATCGAATGTTGCTGCGGAAAGTAGATACATTGCTCGTTGAGTTGGACGAAATCAGTAGATATTGGGTGGCGCGTTTGAGTGCGGAAAGTCGCTAGTGAATGGTGTACTGGTCAAACGCAGGCGTCACCGTTATGAGGCTGTGCTGGAGTTAACCCCATTAATCGACGTGATTTTTTTGCTGCTCATTTTCTTTATGGTGTCGACTTCCTTTGTCGTGACTAAGGAAATCCCTATTCAGTTACCAGAGTCGAGCGGTGCAGCAGCTGAGTCGAAGCTGGAGGCGCTGGTCATCGGCATCGATGCTTCGGGAAATTTTTCCGTGAATGGATCAGTATTGTCCGCAACAGGCACCGATGAAATTACTGCTGCTTTGTTGTTACAAGTACAAAATGGGGTGGGCGCATCGGTACCGGTAAGGATTGATGGTCATGAAAGCGTGGATTATAAGTTTGTGATTCGAGCAATGGATGCGTGTCGCAAAGCAGGATTTACCGACGTACGATTGAGCACAGTCAAGTCCGTTAACTGACCCATGAAAAAAAGCACTTCCGATTGGCAAACCTACAAGCGGCTGCTGAGCTATTTGGCACCATACTGGTTTCTGTTTGCAATCTCTGTTCTGGGTTTTTTATTGGCTGCCGGAGCAGAAGGTTATTTCGTGCGTTTGTTCGGCAATCTTATCGATGAATGGGACAACGAAGCAGCCAGAGCTGCAGCGACTATACCTCTGATGATGGCTGCCGCCGCGGGTCTTCGGGCTATTGGTACTATTGTCGGTGAGAGCGTGATGGCTCGGGTGTCTTTCAATATGGTGTTTAACCTGCGCCAACAATTATTTGATCAATTATTGCGCCTGCCAACGGAGTACTTCGACGCAAACGCTCAAGGCCACATCGTGTCGCGTATTACCTTTACCGTGACGCAGCTTCGAGATACCAGCACTGATGCAATACGCGCGGTTGTGCAAGACGGCTTAAAGGTAATCGTCTTGTTGGGTTTTATGCTGGCGTTGAACTGGCGCCTAACCCTGATCTTTATTGCTGCAGCACCATTGCTTGCGTTGGTGGTTGTATTTGCTAGCAGCCGGTTTCGACGCATTGCAAAACGTATTCAACACTCCATGGGTGATGTTACTCATGTGGTGTCCGAAGCCGTTAGCGGTTTTCGTGTGGTCAAGACCTTTGGCGGCGAGGACTATGAGCAAGGTCGCTTTGAGCGTGCAAGTAAGGTAAATCGTCAGCAAAATCTCAAGATGGCTATGACTCGAGTTTTCAGCTCGCAGCTTAATGAAACCATCATTACCGTTGCGCTGTGTGGGCTGATACTTTTGCTTTACCGACCCGATGTTGGCGGAGCCTTAAGCGGCGGTGAAGCGGTGATGTTCTTAAGTTGGGCAGGCATGTTGGGCCGTCCAATACGTAAGTTGTCTGAAATAAACGCAAAGTTGCAGCGTGGCATTGCGGCTGCTGAGGATGTCTTCAGCCAATTAGACGCCATTGTTGAGATCGATCAAGGAGAAGAGCGATTAGACCGTGTTAACGGCGAGTTGCAGTTCGATGGCGTGAGTTTTCGCTATCAAGTCGATAGCCCGGATGTCTTGAAGAACATTAATCTGCAAATAGCCGCGGGTCAGAAAGTGGCCCTAGTTGGGCGATCTGGTAGTGGTAAGTCAACGCTAGCAAGTTTACTGCCGCGGTTTTATGACGCCAAGCAAGGCGTTATCAAGTTGGATGGTATTGATATCACTGACTTTCAGCTTGCTTCTCTGCGTCAGCAAATTGCCTTGGTTTCCCAGCAGGTGACGTTATTCAATGACACTCTGCGCAATAACATTGCCTACGGCGATCTAGCTGATGTGGACGACACTGAGATTTTGTTAGCGATCCAACGTGCTCATGCCGACGAATTCATCAACGCCATGCCTGAGGGTCTTGACACCATCGTGGGTGACGATGGTGTTTTGTTGTCTGGTGGGCAGCGTCAGCGAATAGCAATTGCCCGGGCACTTCTCAAAGATGCGCCTGTGCTGATTATGGATGAAGCCACCTCAGCATTGGATAACGAATCTGAGAAACATATCCAGGCCGCTTTAGTGGAGGTCATGGCAGGGCGCACGACATTAGTTATTGCGCACCGACTGTCTACCATTGAGTCCGCTGATGTAATTGTGGTTTTAGAAGACGGGTGCATTGTCGAACAAGGCACGCATCAGCAGCTACTGGATGCGGGTGCTCAATATGCGAAACTTCATGCCGCGCAATTTCAGGATTTGCCAGAGTCAGAAGACTCGACAAGCACGGAATTCGAGTCGGCGACCAGCTCACCGCGAGCGGCGTCTCAGGGTTTAACGCCAACGACTCATGATTATGCGTCTCGCTCTGCCTCAGTCCTTTCTCAAGCGTGGTATTCGAATTCGTATTGGATGGCGCTGTTGGCACCGTTGTCGTGGTGCTATGGCTTAGTAAGCAGGCGTATTCGACTCTCGTACCAACAGGGTAGCAAAGAGGCGAATCGAGCCAACGTACCGGTAATTGTTGTAGGAAACATTACTGTAGGTGGAACTGGGAAGACACCGATGGTGATCTGGTTGGTTGAGCAACTGCAGAGCCGAGGCTTCAGGCCCGGTATTGCGATGCGGGGTTATAAAGGCAGCGCTAGCCGTGCAGGAGCCCTTGTGGAGAGGCTCGGCGACGCCAAAGTGTACGGCGACGAAGCGCTCCTTATAAGCCAGCGATTACATCACCCAGTAGCCGTTGCCGCTGACCGACCGAAGGCCGTTAGGTTGCTTGAGCAAGCAGGGTGCGACGTAGTTGTAAGTGACGATGGGTTGCAACATTACGCTATGGCTCGGGATGCAGAGATTGTTGTGGTTGACAGTGAGCGTGGTCTTGGTAACGGGCGATTGTTGCCCGCAGGGCCGCTAAGAGAATCGCCGTCGCGTCTTACAGAAGTGGACTGGGTCGTCAGTAATGGGGCGTCCAGCGGCTTAATACAATCTGAGTTTGTAATGCAGGCTCAGGCTTTGGATTTTTTTAATGTAGGGTCAGGTCAGAGTCTCGATCTTGCGACGTTTCTAAAAAGACACCCACTGATTCACGCCATCTGCGGGATTGGTAATCCTGCACGTTACTTAAAGACCCTACAGGGTCTTGGCTTATCGGTGGATCTCCATGAGTACTCTGATCACCACGACTTTTCCGGCGCGGAAGTAATGTTTGCGGATGATCTTGTTGTGGTATGTACCGAAAAAGATGCGGTGAAGCTACGAGAGTTGGAAATGGACTTAACTCATGTGTGGGCACTGCGTATTGAACTGGGTTTCGCTTGCGATATGAGTGCAGAGTTAGACTCTTTGCTCGCTGATAAGGGCATTGCTCCGCGGCGCCCTGGTTCTGCAGCCACTCGAACGGAAGCTGTGCTATGACGGTCCATATCGTTATACCTGCACGCTTCGGCTCAACTCGTTTGCCCGGAAAGCCGCTTATTGATATTGGTGGTCAACCAATGGTGGTGCGTGTGGCTCAACGAGCCGCGCAATCCACAGCAGATGACGTCGTGGTGGCGGTAGATGATCAGCGCGTGGCCGCCGCGGTGGAAGCAGCCGGTTTTCTTGCTGTGTTAACTGATCCTGACCATACATCAGGATCTGACCGTTCCATGCAGGTGGCTGAGCTTATGGGATGGTCCGACGATGACCATATCATCAATGTACAAGGTGATGAGCCGCTTATCCCAATCAAAGTGATTAACGCGTTAATCGACAAGCTTAAGGCTGCACCGACGCTGCAGATGGCCACTGTGTCTGAACCGCTAGAGCATCCCGCTGACTATGCCAATCCTAACGTAGTCAAAGTCGTTACAGACGATTCTTGGCATGCGCTGTATTTCTCTCGAGCCAGCATTCCTTTTGCTCGAGATACGCTGGCGGCTGGGACTATTTCAGATGACCAATGGAATGAACTGCGGGAACTCGGTCGAATACAGCGCCATGTCGGTATCTACGGCTTTCGTGTGAGCGGCTTGCGTACCTTTGTCGGACTCGGACCGAGCGCTCTTGAAAAAATAGAGATGTTGGAACAATTGCGTTGGTTGCAGGCGGGATTAAAACTGCTGATTGTGCCGGCGGAAGAGCCGGTTCCGGGCGGGGTCGATACTCCGGCCGACCTAGAGCGCGTACAAGCACTCTGGTCGGACGTTGTTGATTGAGCCTATTACTTAGGTGCCATACGAATACCACCATCTAAGCGAATGGTTTCCCCATTCAGATAGGGATTCTCGACGATTTGTTTGCTCAAGGAAGCGAACTCTGGTGGTAAGCCGAGACGTTTCGGATACTGCACCATTTCGATGAGCGGATCGCGCACCTGATCAGGGGCGCCTGCCATCATTGGCGTATTAAAAATACCCGGAGCGATGGTGCAAATACGCACACCCTGGCGAGAGAGATCGCGGGCTATCGGCAAGGTCATTCCAGCGACGCCGGCTTTACTGGCTGAATAGGCGGCTTGGCCGATTTGTCCGTCGTAAGCGGCAACGGATGCGGTATTGATTACCACACCGCGCTCCAGCGCTTCGCCTTCGGGCTCGTTTACTTGCATGATTGCGGCGCACTTACTCAATACCGAAAAGGTACCGATTAGGTTGACTTGGATAATGAAATTAAATTTCGCGATATCTAATGCGCCTTCTCGACCTACCGTGCGGGAGGCTGCACCAATACCTGCGCAGTTTACGTTGATGTGAATAGCACCAAAGTCAGCGTGGATTTTTTCGAGTGCAGCGGTAACTGATGCGTCATCGGTGACGTTAACTTGATACGCTGATGAATTGCCTATTTCTTCAGCGGTTGCCTTAGCCAGATCTTCATTTAGATCTAAAATCGCTACCTTGCCGCCGTGAGCGACGATCATTTCTGCTGTGGCTCTGCCCAAGCCAGATGCGCCGCCGCTAATGACCGCGACTTTTCCTTCAATGTTCAATAGAGTTCCCCGTTAGTTTCGTGGCGGTCGTTAGTATACATTACCGACATTCCGATGCGGCCACCGAGCGTGTTATACCAACAAGAATTTTTAACTCCAGAAGAGGCGGACCAATGGTTAGTCTGGCTGCAAAACAGTACCGAGATCCATTGGCAACAAGAGTCGTTTGCTATCTTCGGACGGCGGGTTACAGCACCTAGACAATTGGCTTGGATTGGCGATGAGGGTTTGAATTATCGCTATACAGGGTTAGATCATAGATCCTCAGGGTGGCCGGTTGCCTTGATAAATTTAAAATCGCGCATTGAGGCAAAAGCCGCGCAGCGGTTTAATTTTCTGTTGCTCAACAGATACCGAAGCGGGCACGATTATATGGGTTGGCATAGAGACGACGAAGCTGGGTGCCGAGGCGATATCGCCTCATTGAGCCTTGGGGCGCAGAGACGGTTCAGGATCGAACAAGACTCTGATAGAACGAGACGGAACATCGACCTTGATCATGGCTCTTTAATGATTTTTGACGGTCGCCAACGTCATTGCTTAACCAAAACAAAGCGGCCTGTAGATGAGCGCATCAACCTCACTTTTCGTCTGATTCAATAACTGTGGATATTGTTGAGAACTTTCCTGTACCTAATACCCTTGGGCTTGCGAGTGTGGCCGAGTTCGGTTGTCTATTGCTGGATAGCCAGGATGTTGTGGAGGCCAAGCGATTTGCCCGGACTAAGGGCTTAGCATTCAGAGTTTTGGGGGCGGGTTCTAATGTGGTGCCCATGCCAGAGCTAAAGGGCTTGCTCGGTGTTATGGCGATCACTGGAGCGCACAGTGTCGATGAGAATGACGCTGAGGTGTTGCTGGAAATTGGTGCCGGCCAAAACTGGCATGAATTGGTCATGTATTGCGCGGATCAACATTGGTTTGGTATTGAAAACCTTGCACTGATTCCAGGCTTAACGGGCGCTGCGCCAGTACAAAACATTGGCGCTTACGGGGTAGAGTTGGCTGACGTCCTAGAGGCGGTTCAGATTGTTGACGCACAAGACCGGTTGCGATGGCTAGGCAGAGATGCCTGTGACTTTGGCTATCGTCGGAGCCGCTTTCAGGAGCGAACAGAAGAAGTGATTACGGCAGTCAGACTGCGTCTGTCAAAGTTATCTAAACCGTGTTTGACCTATCCTGAGCTTGCGAATTATCTGGCAAATCAGAGCGGGCTTACGGCTCGACAAGTTGCTGACGCGGTGATTGCCATTCGGACAGCGAAGTTGCCGGACCCGTCGCTGAACCCCAACGTTGGCAGCTTCTTTAAAAACCCGATCATTGATCAATCACAGGCAGCAGACTTCGAGGGGTTAGGCTTATCCGTTTACAGTACCGAGGTGGGTGTGAAGTTATCAGCAGCGCAGTTGATTGATCGTTGTGGTTGGAAGGACAAGCCCGGAAAAGGAGTACGTTGCTGGCCGCAGCAGCCGCTTGTTCTTGTTAACTATGACAACGCTGAGGCTTCGCACATCTTGGAGTTTGCCGACGATGTGCGAGCCAGTGTTGCCGAGACGTTTGCGGTTCAGCTCGAAAGAGAGCCGTCAGTTTTGTCCTGACTTTCGTTGTCTGTATCAGGAACTTTTACACCCTGAGATCGCAGCGCAGCCTCGCGTTCGCGGCGGCGCACTTCTCGCGGGTCGTTAGAAGCTCTGGCTGGTTTTTCTTGGGGTACATCAGCAGCGGGTGAGGGCGCTTCTTCTACTGGGTCAGATTCTGATTGTTCTGATGCCACGGGTGTCTCGGTAGCTGCCACCACCGGCGTGTCCTCAGCAGATACATCGTTTTGGGCTACATCTTCCTCTGCGTTCTCAGCTTTAGTTTGTTCAGCCTCAACAGCCTCTGGAACTGCGGAGATCTCTTCCGTGTCTGCTGTGGTTGCCTGGGTTTCGCTAGCTACTACACTGGGAGCTTTTTCTTCTTCCCCGGGCCCACTGACGGCCGCCGGTGCTATAGCGTCAGCAGGCTCTTCGGCTGACGGCACCGCGCTGGATTGTGCTTCTGCCGATTCGGCAGAAGCCGCATTCCTATTTCTTGGGTCATTTCCAGCTCGAACAGGAGCCGCAGCTACTGTATCAGTCGTATCTTTGACGGTTTCCGCTGGGGTATCGGTTACCTCCGGTGCTGCCGCAGTCTCCGGTTCTGGGGTTTTGGGCACGGCCTCGGGTTTCTTTGCAAAGCTTTCGCTACTGCGCGGCGGTGCGCTGCGGTCGCGCTTAGGCTGGCGCTTACTTTTAGCCAGGTCCTCGGCGCTCGGCTGGCGCTCCTCTTGGGGTACCGGCACGAAGTCTTCCTGTTTTTCAGTACGGTTCGGTTTAGCCTTGCCGCGAGGTTTCGATTCGCCCCGTGCTTCTGTGTTTGCGGCGTTGGTTCTCTTATTTGGGCGCTTTTCTTCGTTATTGGCGTTGCGTGAGCGGCGCTTGTCATCCCGCTCGCCATTGTCACTGCGCTTTTGCTCGGTGCGATTGCCATTACGCTCGCGTTTGCGGCCGTTGTTGTCATCGCGACGCTTACGCTGATTGCGACCATTAGCGGACTTTGCTCCGCGTTTGCCAGTGTTCTTGTTTTCCTCGTCGCGGCTAGTCACCTCGTCAGAGAATAAGCTCTTAAAGAACCTTTTAAGAAAGCCTGGCTCCTCATCGGCCTTAGCTTTTGGGGCAGCCGCTGGTGCGGGCGCTCGATTTTGGATTTGTGTTTTGACCGCGGCTTGAGGATGCTGAGGTAGGGCGGTTTCTTCAGGCATTTCCTGTGCGGCTGCCTGATTTGCCAACTCTGAGAGCACATAGCTAGGGATTTCGCCTTCATCTTCTACGTGATCGTCGCGCAGTCGTTCTACCAGATAATGTGGCGTTTGCAGATTCGAGTTGGGAATAATGACAATGTGGGTCTGGGTGTGTTTTTCTATTTCTGCTAAATCACTGCGTTTTTCATTCAGCAAAAATGCGCCAATCGCTAACGGCACCTGCACTCGGATAACAGCGCTACGCTCCTTTAAGGACTCTTCTTCCATCACGCGCAGTATGGCTAGCGCCAACGAGCGTGTATCCCGGATGCGACCTTGGCCATTACAGCGTGGACAAAGCTCGGTGGAAATTTCTTCCAATGAAGGACGCAATCTTTGGCGGCTCATCTCCATTAAGCCGAAACGTGAAATGCGACCGGTTTGAATCCGTGCGCGATCTGCTTCCAACGCATTGCGCATGCGATTTTCTACAGCGCGTTGGTTCTTAGTGTTCATCATGTCGATGAAATCGATTACTACCAGGCCGCCGATGTCTCTAATTCTGAGTTGGCGGGCGATCTCGTCTGCGGCTTCTAAATTGGTATTAAGAGCGGTTTCCTCGATGTCTGAGCCCTTAGTTGCGCGAGCAGAGTTAATATCGATGGAAACCAAAGCCTCGGTCGGGTCGATCACAATACTGCCACCCGACGGTAACTTAACCGTGTGTTCAAAGGCTGTTTCGATCTGGCTCTCTATTTGATAGCGGCTGAACAAGGGAATAGGGTCATCGTAGGCCTTAACCTTGTCACGATAATTCGGCATGACCTGGGAGATAAAAGCCGAAGCCTCTTCGAACGCCGATTCGCCCTCAATAAGAACCTCGCCAATGTCAGGGCGCAAGTTGTCGCGAATGGCGCGCAGTACGGCGCTGTTTTCTTGATACAACAGCGACGGCGTGGCTTCGCTGGCTCCGGCGGTTTTGATGGCCTCCCAAAGTTGCAGCAGGTAAGACAGGTCCCAATTAAGTTCTTCGCTACTGCGACCCACTCCTGCTGTGCGAACGATTACGCCCATACCGTCAGGAATGTCGAGATCCGACATAGCGGCACGTAATTCATCTCGGTCGTCACCTTCGATGCGACGCGAAATGCCACCGGCTCTGGGGTTGTTTGGCATCAAAACCATATATCGCCCAGCGAGACTCAAATAGGAAGTTAAGGCTGCGCCCTTGTTACCGCGCTCTTCTTTCTCTACTTGGACAATAATTTCAGTACCTTCGCGTACCGAATCGCTGCCAGAACCGCCTTTTTGTTGATACTCACGAGCAATCTCTTTGAGGGGTAAAAAACCGTGACGCTCGGCACCGAAATCGACGAAAGCCGCTTCAAGGCTTTTCTCAACTCGAGTTATTTTCGCTTTGTAAATACTGGACTTTTTTTGCTCTCTAGAGCGATTTTCGATGTCTAAATCGTAAAGTTTTTGACCATCTACCAGGGCGATGCGCACCTCTTCAGGCTGCCGCGCATTAATAAGCATTCTTTTCATATCTCTCTCCGTCCAGGCTGCGCTACAGCGCATCCATGTTGTGGACGAAATAGATATAAAGGCCAATCTGGTCGTGGTTACTTATCAATTCGTGGTTCTGCGACCACGACCGACAAGTGCTTTTGCCTGGCGACAAAAGCTCAATCTAATGAGCCTATGCCCATACCGCTGACAGGAGCGAGGTTTCGCTATCGCATTAAACCCTTGGCTTCTGTCGTTAAAAATCTGTTGCCACTGCGGACCAATTTCCGCTACCAGAAAGAGGGCAGGCTTGTGGGTTGAAAGATGCTATTAACCACATCGGCCGGCGTATCTGAATGACAAATTACCCCGGATATTGACCCTGATTGCTCTTAAGCCGTCTCTCACACGTTTGCCCTTATAGGCCAGCGTGTAACTACTAAAAATCTATTTCGTCGTTAATTATAGATGCGCAAATGGCGCATCGTTTTTGCAATTGAGACCGTTGGTTAAGGTAGCCAGCGGTTTCTATTATCTGTGTTAAGTCTGAGCGCGTTAGAATTGACGTTGTAACTGCTACTATAAGTCTAGCAAGTCGCTGCGCCTGCCCAAGTGCAAGTCATTGAGTGCGCTTAGAGGCCGTGCTCATAAAAACGCGGAGAGCTTACCAGCGATTGCTAACTCCTTCAAACGATTAAATTTTTTGCCGAAATAGAGAGCTGATGCCAGTTGCGTATGTAGACATTCAAGACTCCGAAGACGTGGGTCAACGCATTGATAACTACTTGTTGCGCAGTCTAAAGGGGCTGCCGCGGCAACGAATATATAAAATTCTGCGCTCCGGTGAGGTGCGGGTTAATGGCGGTCGGATAAAACCCAGCTATCGATTGCAGCTTGATGATCGGATTCGAATTCCCCCCGTAACGACTAAGGCGGAAGCGCCCGTTCAGTTCGCTGAATCGACCCAGGAAATTTTGGAGTCGGCGGTAATTTACGAAGATGCTGACTTGATGGTGCTCAACAAACCTTCAGGGTTCGCTGTTCACGGCGGTAGTTCAATTGCCAGTGGAGTGATTGAACTGATGCGGGAAATGCGAGGTATTCCAAGACTTGAACTGGCCCATCGCATAGATCGCGATACATCGGGTTGCTTGTTGATTTGTAAACGTCGTTCAGTGCTTGTGGCAGTGCAAGAAGCATTTAGGCAGCGTTCGGTAAAAAAGAAATACGACCTATTCGTCAACGGCGAATGGCCGAAATCGGCGCGTACTGTGTCGCTGCGGCTGCAACGCTATGAAACGCCCTGGGGTGAGCGGCGTGTTCGAGTCTCATCCTCGGGACAAATAGCGCGTACGGACTTTTCGGTGATTGGGCGCAAAGATTGCGCAACGCACCTTGCGGCAGCACTGCATACGGGCCGCACACATCAGATCAGAGTGCATACGCAATCTCAGCAGCATCCGATACTGGGCGACAGCAAGTACGGTCAGGAAAGCCGCCTCGAGCCACCACGACTATGTTTGCATGCGTCACGATTGGTGGTCCCATTTGGGTCAGACCGGTTGGATGTTAAGGCGCCGCTGCCTTTGGATATGCAGAATTTTTGGGATGCGCTAGATTAGCACTTAGGCTGAGTTGAACCAAAAATGATCCCTAGCTGTTTCAGCCGACGAGTCAACTGGATCAGAGAAATACCCTGTAGTGCGCTCGGATCAACGGTTTTAACCTCGCTAAACAGTGTTATGCCCAAGGCCTCGATCTTGAAGGAGCCGGCACAATCCAGCGGCATATCCGCGTCAACATAGGCTTCTATTTCGTGAACACTGAGTAATCGTAGCTTCAGATCTGTGGTGTCTAAATCGTGAGTAATAGAGGCGACACCATCCTGGTTTGTTTTGATCACCGTCATAGCCGTATAGAAAGTGGCTGCGCAACCACTCATTTTGGAGAGCTGTTCGATAGCCGCGGTTCTACTGCCAGGCTTATGCATCAGTTGGTCATTACACAGCCCTGTCTGATCGCAACCGATGATGATTGAGTTGGGGTAGGCGGACACAAGATTTAGAGCTTTATCGGCAGCCAGTCGTGCCGCCAGTTGTTGTGCTGTTTCCTGTGGTTGCGGTGTTTCGTCGACATCAGAGGCGCGCTGTTCGAACGCCAGATTTAGGCGCTGTAGTGATGCCGCTCGATATTTTGATGAGGATGCAAGAACGATATTCGCGCTCATAATGTTCAAGTTACTTTACACAACGTTTTCAGATACCTATGATTGCCGCCGCTTTGAGCTGGCTCGAGGAATGGCAGTGTCAAACTCAAGTTACAAGGGCTTGGCGCAAAAGAACAGCGTTGTAAACCGCAAGGTTATAGCAGCACAACTACCGCGCTTGAGTAGGGTGTGTGAAAACGTAGAACCAGTGAACGTTGAAATGGAATTTCGTTTTGACGATCACGATAGAATTTGCGTTAACGCTAAGACTGAAACTCTGGTTCATCTTGAGTGTCACTTGTGCAGTGAACAGGTTGCTTGGCCGATGCAAGTGGATTTCGACGCCATTGTGGCTGCGAGCGAAGAAGAGGCCGAGGAATGGTCGGTTGTTGCCGCGGAGAGTAGCGCCGGTGCCGAAAATATAATTGTGGCGTCGGGACATGAGCTTGATGTTGCCGAGTTGATTGAAGACGAATTAATTCTTCAGTTGCCTAGGCAAGTTTGCTTCGATGAATCGTGCATACACAGACCGGTGATGCAGTTTTACGAGGCGGGAGTTGAGTCGCAAAGTGATTTGCCTGCTGATCGGCAACTGCCGTTCCAAGGGTTGAAAGAATTAGTAGAAAGGAATGGGCTCGCGCAAGGAGACGGTTCCAAAGAATAGGGTTCCCAAAAAGGGATCCAAAATAGGTAAAAGTTAATTAATTGCGGCCGTTATTGGCCTGGATCAAAGGAAACAGCTATGGCAGTTCAAAAAAGTAAGGTCACTCGCTCGCGCAGAGGCCAAAGACGCTCTCACGATGCGTTGTCTGCACCGACATTGTCAGTAGAGCCGACGTCCGGTGAAACCCATCGTCGTCACCACGTTAGCTCAGATGGCTTTTATCGTGGCCGTCAGGTTATGCCAGACAAGAAGTAGCTTGTTGCACCATTCCCCAGGAGAGTAGCGTCGATGCTGCTCTTCAATTGCCCGACAGTTGTTGGGCTCAACGCTAAGACCCTTTGAACAGAGTTCTCCCGCCATCAAAAAGATAGGGGTAGTATTCTCTGCGTGTGAAATAAAATCTGCAGATGTCGGCACGAAGGCTGCCTCGCCAACGTTGGGGGGTGCGTGCCAAAGTGGGCTGCCTGTGGCCCTATGTTGTATCGGTAGGTTGTAATAATAGAAGGACAGTAATTATGCGGATCGCAACGATTTTTCCTGGGCAAGGTGCTCAATCTGTCGGCATGTTAGCCGAAGCCTCGGAACGAAGCCCGATTGTTGAACAGCGATTCGCAGAGGCCTCAGAAGCGTTGTCATTTGATTTGTGGCAACTGACCCAAGAAGGGCCCGCGGAAGTGCTTGGGCAGACGGAAAACACCCAGCCGGCTCTGCTGACAGCGAGTGTGGCGCTTTGGGAAGTATTGCAAAGCGAACGCACTGACGAGATTCAAGCTGAGGCCATGGCCGGCCATAGCCTGGGTGAGTATTCGGCCCTTGTTTGCGCAGGCGCGATTACCTTTGTCGACGCCGTACGATTGGTGCGTAAGCGCGGTGAGCTCATGCAACAGGCTGTGCCCAATGGTCAAGGTGGTATGGCTGCCGTCCTGGGTCTTGACGATGCCACGGTGCGTGAGTGTTGTGACTCAGTCCAGGGTGTTGTGACGGCTGCCAACTACAATGCGCCTGGACAGGTGGTTATCGCGGGAGAGAGTGCAGCGGTTGACTCGGCAATTGCGGCCTGTAAAGAAGCGGGTGCTAAACGTGCTGTGGCCCTTGATGTTAGTGGTCCTTTTCATTCCCCCCTCATGGTGGCAGCTGCCGATGAGTTCTCTGCAGCTCTGTATGCCATTGACGTCGCCATGCCCAAAGTAACTGTGATTCAAAATGTTGATGCGCTTCCTGCGGCCGATGTGCAGGAAATTCGGAACAATTTAGTTGCCCAGCTATCAGCGCCAGTGCGCTGGACTGAAACAATAGAAAAGCTGCTTGCCCAGGGCATAGATCAATTTATTGAAGCGGGCCCGGGGAACGTTTTGAGCGGCTTGGTGAAACGTATTGCCCGGGGCACACCAACGATCGCGCTGTCCACGGCAGATGGCCTAACCAACGCCATAGAGTTATAACGCGATATTTCCGGGGGAAACTATGGAAGCTAAAACGGCATTGGTTACAGGCGCCAGTCGAGGTATTGGATTGGCAATCGCAGAGAAGCTCGCGGCCCAGGGTTTTTTTGTTGTCGGCACGGCAACCTCAGCGGCTGGAGCCGAGCAGATTTCACAGCACTTGGGTGAGCGTGGTCGTGGACTTAAATTGCAAATTCAAGATCAGCAGTCTGTTGATGAAATGATTAAAGAGCTGGCGGCACTGGAAGTCGCGGCACCCTTGGTCTTGGTCAACAATGCCGGAGTAACTCGAGATAATTTGATGCTGCGTATGTCCATTGAGGAATGGCAAGACGTAGTTGACACTAATTTAAGCGGAACATTCCGTGTGACCAAGGCACTGCTGCGAAACATGGTGAAGGCGCGATGGGGGCGCATTATCAATGTAGGCTCAGTAGTTGGTCGGTTAGGTAATCCAGGTCAAGCGAATTACGTTGCGAGCAAAGCTGGATTGGAGGGCTTTACCCGATCCCTCGCTCTAGAGGTGGCTTCTAGAGGTATAACGGTAAATTTGTTGGCTCCAGGATTTATCGAAACCGATATGACTGCTGAGCTCAATAGCGATCAGCGGGACGCGATGTTAACCAGAATTCCACTAGGTCGTATGGGCGAAGCAAACGATATAGCCGCCTCTGCGGTGTTTTTGAGTAGCGATGATGGTGCGTACATAACCGGCCAAACACTCCATATTAACGGCGGAATGTTCCTAAGTTAGTTGCCAAGAAGTTGACAGCCCATGCACAAATTTCAGTGAAATTGTTTATTGAATTGCCAAAACCGCCTCTATAGAATCCCGCGCCTCGAACCTAGGAACCATCAGGAGATGTCTTTAGCATGAGTAATGTTGAGGAAAGAGTAAAAAAGCTTATCTGCGAACAACTCGGCGTAAAGGAAGAAGAAGTAGGCAACGATGCCTCCTTTGTAGAAGACCTGGGCGCTGATTCATTGGATACAGTTGAACTGGTTATGGCGCTTGAAGAGGAATTTGAAACGGAAATTCCTGACGAAGAAGCCGAAAAAATTACTACCGTCAAAGAAGCCATAGATTACATCTTGGCCCATCAGTAAACGACATGAGGCGCTTGTGGTACGAGCGCCTCTTTTTCGTTAGGGCGCGACGCCCGATCACATCCTCATTAGTTACTTGTTCCAGCGGACACGTGGGTCGTTGTAGGCGGCTTATTGCCCGAAATAAGGTCGGTGTAGGACAATAAACGGTACAAGTGGCAGAGCATTCATTATGATGTGCTTTCTTCACTCAATTTGCGGTCTTGGAGCGGATGTATGAGCAGACGTAGGGTTGTCGTTACTGGCATGGGCATGGTGTCTCCCATAGGACACAGCGTTGATGAGTCATGGCAGGCAGCGCTCGCTGGAAAGAGTGGCATTCGCCAGAACGAAGGTTTTGACACTGAAGCCTTTGGCGTCAAGATTTGCGGCAGCGTAGTCGATTTCGACATCAGCGCATATATGAATCCTAAAGAAGCTCGGCGGATGGATTCGTTTATTCAGCTCGGTATAGCGGCCGCCACTCAAGCGATCAAGGATGCTGGACTAAGCGCCAATCCAGACGATGCCGATCGCATCGGCGTGGCGATAGGTTCAGGCATAGGCGGCATCGAGACCATTGAAAATACTCACTCAACGCTTGTGAACAGTGGTCCAAGGAGAGTGTCACCGTTCTTTATTCCAGGCGTTGTCATCAACATGATCTCAGGCAACGTTTCGATTGAATGGGGCTTTAAGGGTCCTAACTTCGCCGTCGTGACCGCTTGTACGACCGGTACACACAACATTGGTTTTGGCGCTCGTATGATTCAATACGGTGAAGCGGATGTCATGGTCGTAGGTGGAGCGGAATCTGCTACCTCACCAATTACAGTGGCCGGCTTCAATTCAATGAAGGCGCTTTCCACTCGTAATGACGACCCCCAGGGCGCAAGTAGGCCTTGGGATGCAGATCGTGACGGCTTTGTACTTGGGGAAGGTGCCGGTGTACTGGTAATTGAAGAATACGAGCGAGCTAAAGCACGGGGTGCGACGATCTATGCTGAAGTCACTGGTTTTGGCATGAGTGCGGATGCCTATCACATAACAGGCCCGGCGGAATCTGGAGAGGGTGGCGCTGCGGCCATGCTTAACGCGCTTAATGATGCGCAGCTAAACCCTCAAGATGTCGGTTACTTGAATGCCCATGGAACCTCAACGCCCCTGGGCGATGTCGCGGAAACCCAGGGAATCAAATCAGTTTTCGGTGCGGACACATCACTTTGTGTCAGCTCTACGAAGTCCATGATTGGCCACCTTTTGGGGGCCGCGGGGTCTGTTGAAGCGATATTCACGATCAAAGCGGTTACCGATCAAGTACTGCCTCCGACTATTAATCTTGATAATCCAGGTGAAGGCTGCGATTTAGATTATGTTCCCAATGAAGCACGGCAGATTAGCCTAGAGCATGCTGCGACCAATTCCTTTGGATTCGGTGGCACCAACGGTACTTTGATTTTTAGTCGTGTCTGAAGCACTTGAATGATTCGCTACTAGCAAAAGATTCTTCTCGCAAACCCACTCTGCTCTCTGTAAGTGCTGGCGTGGTCGGCGTCGCTTTGATTGTTTTAGGTGGCTACTTTGGTCTGTTGGGTTGGGCAGAACGCCCTGGGGATTTACAGGATCCTATCCGCTACGAAGTGCGAACGGGGCAGTCGTTTGCTGAGATTGCCGAACAATTACAACAACACCAGGCCATTTCGAATACTACGCTTTTCTCTATTTACGCGCGCTTGCATGCTTTGGATGGCATTTTACAAGCGGGAGAATATGAGATTCCGCGGCATGTCTCACCCCAGGCGCTGCTGACATTGATGTCCACTGGCAAAGTTCTGCTGCACTCTGTGCAGCTTGCCGAAGGTTTTAGATTACAGGACGTTGTAGCGAAGTTGCGCACTGACAAAGTGCTGATAGATGACTTAGGTATTGGATTAGCCAACAACGAGCTGCAGCGACTGCTTACGCGTTTGAATTTGGATTTGCCTTTTGCAGAGGGGTATTTTTTTCCAGACACCTACCATGTTGTTAAGGGCACCAAGGTCAGTGATGTGTTGTTGTTGTCCCAGCGAATTATGGCAGAGAAATTAGCCTACGCTTGGCAACAAAAGAGCTCCCTCGCAGAGCTGGCCACTCCAGAAGAGTTGCTCATTCTTGCTTCGATCATAGAGAAGGAGAGCGCTGAGGAAACTGACCGTCGCACAATAAGCCAAGTATTTCATAACCGGTTGCGTCTAAATATGCGGCTGCAAACAGATCCAACGGTGATTTACGCGCTAGGTGATAACTTTGATGGCGACATCCGATCTCGAGATTTACGTGTAGAGTCGCCCTTTAATACCTATCGGGTGAGAGGTCTACCACCCACGCCAATCGCGCTACCGTCTTTGAATTCTATGCTTGCAGCGGCGCAGCCTTCCGAAGGCGATTATCTTTACTTTGTTGCGCGGGGCGATGGCACTTCGCAATTCTCGCGAACCTTAGAGGAGCACAACGCGGCAGTGCGAAAATTTCAATTAAAGCGGGCCAAGTAGGTTACTCAAATGCCTCAAAGGACAGGAAAGTTTATTACGTTAGAGGGTTCTGAAGGCGTCGGCAAGACTACGAATATGGATGTAATCTGTGAGCTTCTTGAGTCTCGCAACATACCCCTCGTTCGCACCCGAGAACCGGGTGGTACTGCTCTTGCTGAGGCATTGCGCGAAGCGATGCTAACGCCGCGAGAAGAGCAGGTGGATGGTTTAACTGAACTATTAATCGTCTTCGCGGCTCGTATGCAGCACCTAGAAAACGTGATCAGACCGGCTTTAAATCGCGGTGAATGGGTTGTTTGCGATCGTTTCACCGATGCTTCCTATGCCTACCAAGGATACGGTCGGGGTTTGGAGCTCGAGCGCATTTCGGTTCTTGAAAGTTGGGTTCAAGATGGTTTGCAGCCAGATTTGACCATGATTTTGGATTTAGACCCCAACATTGCAGAGCAGCGCATGCAGGAGAGAATCAAGGACCGCATGGAGTCTGAAAAGCTAGAGTTCTATCAGCGCGTGCGCTCGGGTTACCTGGCTCGTGCAGCGTCCTCTGATCGGTATAAGGTGATTGACGCTAGTCAAACAATGAGCGCTGTTGCCATTGCGATTGAAGAGCAACTCAATGCTTGTATAGCCGACTGGCAGACGTAGTCTATGTTTCAGTCCTTCCCTTGGCACACTTGGTTAGTCCAGCGTCTTGTTGAACTGGCGCAGAAACAAAGTCTGCCGTCTGCGATTGCGCTGACCTGCGCAGAGGGTTGGGGCGGTGAACATTTGCTGGCGCGGTGTGCGGCAGAGTTACTTAACATTAAGAGCGATTTGCCAGTAGATCAGGTGGCGCATCCAGACTTTTGCTGGGTACAGCCGGAAGGTGCAATGATTAAAATTGACGCAATTCGGCGCTTGAACCAATTTGCAGTGCAAACGCCGCAGATAAGCGTGCGCAAAGTGGCAGGCATTGTGGATGCGCACCTAATGAATAAAAACGCTGCTAATGCTTTGTTAAAAGTTTTAGAAGAGCCGCCCGCAAATACCCACATTATTCTCGTAACTCCCTATTGGGGGAGGCTTATGGCGACCATTAGGAGTCGTTGCCAGCAGTTTTCACTTGGTCAAGATGTCGAGTTGTCAGCTAGGTGGCTGGATGAGCAAGGTGTTGTGCCCCAGACAGAGGATTTGCTGGAGACAAATGGCGCACCCTTGGCTCTGTTGGGCGCCCAAGAATTTGATTTGCGTGGATGGTTAGCTGATCTTGAGCGAGCTACTGAACCAAGCGCCTGTGCTGCACGATTGTTGAAAGCCGACGTTGTCGAAGTGTTGGCGCGTTGGTCGCGCCTGTTGATGTCCCACCAATGGCAGTCGGTTGACAGGCAGACCTTGGCGTTTATAGATGAGGTAAATCAAGTGCGCGTTGCTTTGCAGAGCTCTAACTCCGCTAATCCGCAATTGCTAGTCGAAAGATTGCTTGCTCAATGGCAAGCGATTTTGGCCTACAAACGTCGCAACCCTGCACAGCAATGAGGGCCCTAAGAGCTATGTTTGTTGATTCTCATTGTCACTTAAATTATCTCAAGTCCTCGCCAGATGCGTTAGCGCGGGCGCGTTCAGGTGGGGTGGGCGGTATGCTCTGTATTGGTGTGGACGAGGCTGGAATCGATGAGGTTCTAGCGATCGCGAAGGCCAATGACGATGTCTGGGCGAGCGTGGGGTTGCATCCACAAAGCGCCGAACAAGACCTCAGTTGGATAGAAGGGAAACTGTGTGCCTGTGATGATGTTGTGGCAGTAGGCGAGACGGGTCTGGATTATAAGACTACTGTAGAGGTTAGTGAGCAACACCGACAGCTTGCTGCCTTCGAGCATCAAATGCAGCTGGCTCAACAGTATGGATTGCCGGTTGTTATTCACACCCGCGACGCAGAGCAAGACACCTTGGCGATGCTCGAACGGTATCCTGACGTCCAGGGAGTTTTGCATTGCTTCACTGAGTCATGGGGTATGGCAGAAAAAGCCCTCGCTATGGGGTACTACATTTCCATCTCTGGCATTGTGACCTTTGCGAATGCTGAAAATGTTCGGATTGTCGCTCGTCAAGTGCCTGAAGATCGGTTGCTGATCGAAACCGATGCCCCCTGGTTGGCTCCTGTTCCTTACCGAGGCAAAGAGAACGAACCGGCTTTTGTGGCTGAGACGGCGAAGCTTATTGCGCAACTCCGTGATGAGAGTCTTGAAGAATTAGCCGCTTACACAAGTGAGAACTTTAGGCGTTTGTTCCTATCTGCAGATGTTGAGCAAAAAAATTCAAAATCGTTGTGAACCTATGTATCGAAACGTGCTGCTCTTGCATGGAGTGTTTAGCCCCTGGGTAAGTCATTAGATCAAAAGGTTTTCCAAGCTTCTGCAGTTCAGACATGATCAAGGTGCTGTGGGTGAACAGTACGTTGTCATCGGCCATTCCGTGCATCAGCAGCAGCGGGCTAGATAAATTCTCTAGATGTGCAATAACGCCGCTTTGTTCGTAAGCGTCAGGATTGTCTTGAGGTAAACCCATGTACCGCTCTGTGTAATGGCTGTCGTAGAGTTGCCAGTCGCTCACTGGCGCCACAGCAACGCCGGCTTTATAAACGTTAGGTGCTTTGCATAACGACATCAGCGTCATGTAGCCGCCATAGCTGTGGCCAAAAATTCCCAGGTTTTCGAGATCGGCCCATGCAACTTCCTTGAGCATTTCTACGCCCAATAATTGGTCATTTACCTCAATGCTGCCCATCGCTCTGTAGATTGGTGCCTCGAAGTCGCGCCCTCTATTTGTTGAGCCGCGATTGTCCAGCTCTAACACGCCGAATCCATGGTGAGCGAACAATTGCAGTAATAACGGACTCCATTCGCGGCGGACCTTTTGCGCGCCCGGGCCGCCATAAACGTAGACGATTACTGGATGCTGGCCGCTTGGGTTAAGGGGTGGCGTGAGTCGGTAATATAAAGATTGACCGCTGCTGCCAGGCAATTCGCCAAACTGACTAGACGTATGGCTAGTGATGAACGGATGGTAGGGGTGCGCGGTATCGATTTGCTCTTCAAATAACTCGATTGAATTGTCTGTAGTGCTGCCCAGCAGTGGTTGCAAAGTGACTTTTAGTGGCGTGGAATCGCTGGTGAATCGATCTAAGAGCACCGATTCCTTCACGTTGATAATGGCGTCATGCCAGCCGCTGGCTTCGGTCAGCTTTATATATCCGTCGCCCGCTAAGGGTATTGCATAAAGATGATTTTCAATGGGGGTCTCGTCCCAGCCGCATGCATAAACATTAAACTGATCCGCGCCTAACACTTGGTTGATGTGCATTGGACCGCTTAGAGTTCTTGGCTGATTGTTATTATTGCTCAACACAATAGCCTGACGAGGACCATTAGATTCTGTGCTGAAAACTATCGTGCCGTCAGTGGTTTCCAGTAGATCATCGGTCAAATTGACCCAAGTGGTTGAGCTTTCAACGAAGATGCTGCTCCAGGCTTGCTGGGTGTAGCCTTTGCGAAGGATGGTTAGAGTTTGCTGCAGTCGATCCTGGCATTGGATATAGACGCCATCGCTGAATGCATTGACTCGGGCGAGGTAAGCGTGGTCTGTGCTGTCTTGCCAAATTTTCTGTTGCTCTCCAGAGTCAACGTTGTATTGCCAAAGTTCTACTGATGGGTTTGCTGCGCCAGCGAATGGGTAACGCTGCTCAATGTTGCGGCTGCCGTTTGCATCTACTTCTATGCGGTTGCTTATTTCGACAGATGCCTCGTCGACCTTGCAAAAAAGTAACAGCGATTCATCTGGCGACCACCAATGGCCTTTGAATCGATGCATTTCTTCAGCAGCCAGAAAGTCTGCCAGACCATTCGTCAATGTGGCATTCGCGTCAAAGCTCACGCGGTTTTCTTTAGCCCGTTCAGGGCCTAAGGGCCTAAAATACAGTTCGCCATCTCGCACATAACTTAGGTAAGAACCTTTCGGGCTTATGCTAAACGCGCTTTGACGATGATCAGCATCTGTTAAGCGTGTTGGGGCGCTTTGGCCTAACGGTACAAGAAATGCCTGACCGTCAATGCAGGCAACCAGGGCAAGAGCATTGGGGCACCAGAAGTATTCGGTAACGCCTTGAGTGAACTGGCGACGGCGCTCTCTTTCCGCACGTTCAGCGGAGGATAATTTGGTTATATCTTCGTCGAGCTCATTGGCCACTTCAGCAGCATTTAGCAAGCAACCCTTTTCCTGTGTTGCTCTATCAAGTATCCACAGATCTAGCTGGCGACTGCGCTGCGCATTTGCCTGTAAATAGCTGACGTAGTTAGCGCAGGGTGAAATTTTATACTGGAAAGGTTGCTCAAGCCGTAAAGCGGGCTCGGAAAAAAGGCGCTCTGGAGTGAGCTTGTTATTCATAGTTAAGCGTCCGATTAAGCAATAGCGGTGAAGGCGTCGCGCGTCAGGTTTTCTGTACCTGTTGGCAATACACGTACATTGTCCTCGATGCGTATTCCGCCGAAGGGGTAAAGAGCGTCGATTAGGCTCCAGTTAAACGCTGAATGGCTGTCTCGGTAGGGTTCTATCAGCGCAGGTATGAAGTACAACCCAGGTTCTACCGTGAGGACCATATTCTCCGTTATCGGCCGGGTGAAGCGCAGTGCTGGATAGTTGTCCGGTGGCGGGCGCAGTTCGCCTGATTCGGTGACTTGCTGTCCGCCCACATCATGCACCTGCAATCCAAGCAGATGGCCAAGGCCATGAGGGCAGAAGAGTTCCGTAAGACCTTCTGCGAAAGCCTCGTGAGCTGAGCACTTTAGAACGTTATGCGCGGTCAGAATTTCCGCGAGTTGCTCGTGCATAAGCTGCTGCAGTTCCACATAGCTGCAGCCCGGTGTAACTGCATTCACCAATTGGTCTTGATGGTTCTGCATATCATCAAGAAGGTGAGTGAAAACCCCGCGGGCTTCCTTGGCGTAGTTCGACCCTGTCGCTACATAGGTTCGCGTGATGTCACTGGCATAACCACGATAATTCCCGCCGGCATCAATCAGCAGACTGTTTAGTTCTGTTGGCGTGTGCCGGTCTTGGAATTGATAGTGCAAAAAAGCAGCGTGCTCATTCTCGGCAACGATGTTGCCGTAAGGAAGTTCGGGTTCGTTCTGGGCGCTGGCATTCAAATAAGCCATATGCACATCGAACTCGCTGCCGCCGTCGTTAAAGCATTTGGCAGCGGCTGTATGACCAAGTGCGCCCATTATAGATGCATTGCGCATTGCGGCGAGTTCATAATCGGTTTTAGCCGCGCGGGCGAAATTCAATCTATGAACCAGATTCGGGGGATTATGTTGCCAGTCTTTGCCCAGCAGGGTTTTGCAATTCGGCTCGCCAATAAATGCTGCACGCTCTGGGGCAGTAATTTTTGGTTCAGTTTGTTCTGTGCAGTGCTTATGCAGCTCCGTGAGTGTTGCAAAGGTCTTTATGTCCAAATGCTCGTTTAAATTGTCCGGTGGCATCGGTACCGCGTGCCAATAGTCGCTTGGTTGAAAAAATAGCAGCTGGGTTTTGGCCCCCGGACTTATCAGTAAGCAACTCTCGGCAACTGCATATTGAGGCGGCACCCATTGCAGCAGGTGAGGATTGGCCTTGAAGGCGGGACCGTGATCATCCTCGAAGAACAGTTGATTTTGCCCTGCGTGTACGATGACGAGGTCGAAATTGGTAGCCGCCATTGCTTGCCACCAATTTTGTTGAATTTTGGCGTAGTGATCGCGCAAAAGATCATGGGTATCGATGGGTGAATACGAATAACTCATGGTGCCGTCCAAGTTGAGCGTCTATCTAATTGTACTGATGGGAAGCACGATCATAGCAGTCAGCGTGCGTCCAAGCCGACCCAATTATGCTTAATCGGCCGCAAGGTACTGCGCGTTATGCGCGACTCATGTTAGATTCAGGGCTAAAACGGTTTGGAGAATTTATGGAAGCCTATGCCTATGCGGCACCTACCTCTATTGCTGAGGTGACCGCTCTGCTTCATGAACATGCAAATGACGGACGCTCTGCGCAGATATTAGCTGGAGGCACCGATGTCTTGGTGCAGATGCGCAGCACGCGGCGAGCGCCGCGTACCATTGTCGATATCAAGCGTTTGGAAGAAACCAATCGTCTCGAAGTCAATGCAGATCAGATTTATATAGGTTCCGCTGTGCCGAGTGCACGCATGCAGGAAAACGCTGAACTCAAGGCGCTGCTTCCTGGATTGCTCGAAGCCGCTGATCTGATTGGTTCCACCCAGGTCCAGGGGCGCGCGACGGTGTGTGGCAATTTGTGCAACGCATCCCCTGCGGGTGACAGTATTCCGGCGTTAATCGCGGCGGGTGCGGTTTGTGATATCGCGACCCAAAATGGCTCCCGAGAGATGGCGGTTGAAGACTTTGTTGTTGGGGTTGGACGCAACGCTCTGTCCGATGGAGAGTTTTTGTTGGGCGTTAAGCTGCCGCGACCGGGCGCTGGAACTAAGGATGCTTATTTGCGTTTTACGCCGCGGACGGAGATGGACATTGCGGTTGCTGGGGTGGGCGTTTCTATAACGCTACAAGACGGCGTGTGCAGTGCGGCGAGAGTTGCCATTGGTGCAGTAGCAACCACTGCGTTATTGGTGCCTGATGCCGCAAAGGCTCTTATCGGCGGTGCCCTAGATGACGCTGCGTTGCAGACAGCAGGTGAAGCATGTCAAGCAGCAGCACAGCCGATCTCAGATAAGCGGGGTTCGGCAGCATATCGAAAGAAAATTGTCGCGGTGTTGTGCCGCCGCGCAGTCCAGGTCGCAGGTAAGAGGGCATTGGAGCAGTAGCATGAGCAAACTACACATCACTACGAAAATTAATGACGAGGCACGTGAATACCTGTGCGAGCCAAATCAGTCCATGTTGGATGTTCTGCGCGACGAGCTGGGTTTGACCGGCACGAAAGAAGGCTGCGGCACCGGAGATTGCGGCGCTTGCTCTATTCTTGTAAATGGCAGATTGGTCTGTGCGTGTCTGATGCTCGGTGCGGAAGCCCAAGATGCCAGTATAGAAACCATCGAAGGGGTGGCGGGCGATGCTGGGTTGCACCCCTTGCAGAGTAAGTTCCTTGAACACGCTGCCTTGCAATGTGGCATTTGTACTCCCGGTTTCATTATGGCCTCCAAGGCATTGCTAGAAAAACATCCGAATCCCGATGAATCGACCATTCGCTATTGGCTGGCTGGCAACCTCTGTCGTTGTACCGGATACGACAAGATCGTCCGCGCGGTGCAAGACGCCGCAGCAGAGATGTCGCACCCGGCGTGATACACGCTTAATCCTATAAGGAAGAAGCAGTGCCCAAGCTGGTCAACTTTGGCTCTTTGTGTATCGACTGGGTTTATCAGGTACCTAATCTTGTAGCGGCGGGAGAGACCATCACCAGTACTGCCAGAGCGGTACATGCGGGAGGCAAGGGATTAAACCAATCAATCGCTGCGTCACGAGCAGGTGCTGAGGTCTTACATTTCGGCGCCGTGGGTGATGATGGTCAGATGTTGGTCGCTGTCTTAGAAGAGGCGGGTGTAAGCAGCGATGGAGTAACGCGGGTTGATATCGCATCTGGGCATGCGGTGATTCAAGTGGACTCATCGGGGCAAAATGCCATCGTAATTTTTCCCGGAGCCAATCGGCAGATTCCAGCGCAACAACAAGAGCGAGCCATAAGTGTGTTGCGACCTGGGGATTGGTTGTTACTGCAAAATGAAACTAACGACATTGCAGCAATGCTTACACAGGCGGTCGCAAAAGAGGCTAGTGTCGCAATCAACCTGGCACCAGCGGACGATCGCATTCACGAATATCCGTTGCAGCTGGCCAAACTCCTTATCGTAAATGAGGTTGAAGCCATGGCGTTGGCCAAGTGCTCTGATCTTTCCCAAGCATGGGCAGCTTTACGAGACCGCTTTCCTGGTACGGACCTTGTTTTGACCTTAGGGCGTCAAGGTCTTTGGTGCGTTCAAGCAGAGACTAAAGAATCCATCGCCCTAGGCGCTCATGAGGTGACGGCCGTGGATGAAACCGCGGCTGGCGACGCTTTCATTGGTTATTTAATGGCGGGCTTGCTGGCGGATAAAGCGCTGCCTCTAGCCCTAGCCGAGGCCAGCGCTGCAGGCGCGCTCACGGTAACCCAACCTGGCGCCTCGGCGGCCATACCGCTGCGCGATCAGGTCGAGGCGATGCTGGAAAAAGAACAGTTGAATCCGCGCCTCTTAAGCTAACGTCAGTCGAACTCCAGGCCGGTTAATTTGCCGAGATCTTCTATCGCTTGGGCCTCAGATAATACTTTGATTGTCTGCATACCCAGTTCACGGGCGGGTTTCAAATTAATTCCCAAGTCATCAAGAAAAATTGCGCTTTGCGGTGGCACACCCAAACGCTCGCAAGCAGTGAGGTAAATCTGCGGGTTTGGCTTGCGAATGCCTTCTTTGCTGGATTCGATGACATGGTCAAACAACTGCATTACGTCAGCGACAGCATCAGCCTTAGCTTGATCCCGAGTCATGCTGGGACCATGTCCTGCCTTAACGTTGTTGGTGATGCAGGCAACTTTGTAGTGTTTTTTGCAACGCTTGAGGGTTTCCACCATGCGTGGACGCAGGCTGCCGCTGAGTACAGCAACGACGTCTTTACCACTAATTCGATGCCCCATTTTTTCACTTTCGTCAGCGAACAGCTGATCAAATTCATCCAGTGATACGGCACTGGATTCGAATTTCGCCCAAGCGTTTTCTGTGGGATTAACGGCGTTTACGCCCCTTATAAAGTCTGTGGGGGCTCCCAGTTGCTGCTCCAAAGTGTTGAACGCATCAAATGGACTGCTAGTGAATACACCACCAAAGTCCCAGAGGATGGCTTTGATTTCATTGTTATTAGAGGTTGGCACAGAAAATCCTTACTGATGAATTTGCAGCATAGATGATAGGCCCAATTGGCCATTAGACAATGTGGTATGTGAGCGCAGAATTTGTTTGTAACCTTTTCGACCGACTTATATCGTGTTGTATCGAACAGTGAATCTAATGGGTACGGACTATGGCGAATACTATTTCTATTAAGTCTTCTGATGGCTTTGAGTTGGGTTGTTACTGCGCAGCCCCTGACGGTGCGGCAAAAGGTGCTGTGGTTGTCATTCAGGAAATTTTTGGCGTGAACTCGCACATTCGGGATGTTGCAGATCGTTATGCGCAGAACGGCTATATGGCGTATGCGCCGATGCTGTTTGATCGCATAGATAGTGGCATTGAGCTGGGATATGAAGAAGCCGACATGGGCAAGGGCATTGACCTTGCTTTCAACCAACTCAATCTCGCCTCGGTGCTCGAGGATGTGCAGGCGACGGTCAAACACGCGGCAAGCGACGGTAAAGTAGGCCTGGTGGGTTTTTGTTTTGGCGGGCTGGTGTCGTGGCTGAGTGCAGCACAGGTCTCTGGTTTAGCGGCCGTAGTAGGGTATTACGGGGGTGGCATCGCGGGTCAACTAGACAAAAAACCCCAATGTCCGACGATGCTTCACTTTGGCGAGTTGGATGCGCACATACCAATGAGTGACGTCGACAACATAATTGCTGCGAACCCTCAACTACCGATTCATGTTTATGCAGCAGATCATGGTTTTAACTGTGATCAGCGTGGTAGTTATGATGCTGATGCGGCGAGTTTGGCACAAACCAGAACATTAGAGTTCTTTGCGAGCCATCTCACTACAGAGTAGTCGAAGAGCCTCATTGATCAATCATGAAAGAACAGCGCTTTGAGCAGGGATATGCCCATCAGAAATGCTCCTCGTGGGCGCTCCTAGACTGATTTCGAGGCTTAAATTGCAGCTTCAGCAAATATGCTTGGGACGTACTATTGACATCCTTTGGGCGTTTGTTGATGCTTCGGCTCACGCATCGGTGCGGGGGGCTGCCAGCGTCGAGGGAAGTGCTAAACCGAGAGGTAATGTGCTGAGAGAGAATGCTCCCAAACAGTTTCGAAGTGACAGACGGCTCTGTTGTGCAGAGACTGCTTAAAACTATTTGTTCAAGTGGTTAATGATCGGAAAATAAATCTCCGATCCGTGGTTCTTGCAAGCCACTTTTAATCGCTGTAACAATTCCATAGATTTTCCATTAGGAAGTTGTGATGAAAAAACATATACGAAGGCTATCAACGATGGTGCTGGCCGCAGCGGCGACCTTGTTGGGTGCCTCAGTTTATGCAACGACCCTGAATGATATTTTTCAGGTGGCGGAACGCATGAATGTGAATGCCAAAAAATCTCAAGCCAAAATTGATACGCTTAACGAGGATACTCGTAAGTTGCTGAGCGATTACAAAATCGTATTGAAAGAGATTGAGGGGCTTAGGGTCTACAACCGCCAATTGGAAAAGCAAATTTCCAACCAAGAAAAAGAAATGGCGCAGTTGTCTTCGTCAATTGATGAAGTGACTGTTATTGAGCGCCAGATCACACCCTTGATGTTGCGAATGATTGATGGTCTTGAGCAGTTTGTAGAGCTCGATGTGCCGTTTCTTCTGGAGGAGCGCCGCGATCGCATAGAGCGTCTACGTGAAATCATGGATCGAGCGGATGTAGCCGTTTCAGAAAAGTTTTCACAAGTTCTTAGAGCGTTCCAGATAGAGAATGAATACGGTCGTACCATGGAAACCTATGGCACGACAATCATGTTGGACGGCGTAGAACGTCAAGTAGACATGCTCAAAGTGGGCCGCATCGCACTGGTGTATCAGACTCCTGATGGTGAAGAAACCGGCATGTGGAATGTCGACGCAGCCGAGTATCAGGCTGTTGATAACAGCTATGAGGGATCAGTTCGGCAGGGTATTCGTATGGCGCGTCAGCAAGCGTCTATCGACATGCTTAGCCTTCCTATTCGAGGCGCGGAGGCAGCACAATGAGAACACATCTTATGAAATTTAAATTTGCCGTTGGCGCAGCACTGACTGCGTTAATGATGATGGCCCACGTAAGCGTGGCCGAAGAAGCTGCACCTGCCGCGAGTGACCTTGAAGTTGTGAAAGCGAGCAGCCTTGACGAACTTCTTGATAACGTTGAGCAGCGACGGGTTGTAGAGTCACAAGAACACTCTGCTCGTGAGCGCCGGTTCGCGCAAGAAAAGGCAAACCAAGCGAAAATGCTGCAAGACGCGAAGAACGAGCGCACTCGTGAACAGCGCCGTTCAGATCGGTTGGAAACGACTTTTGAAGAAAACGAAATTCGCATTGGCGATCTGCAGGAACAATTAGACAAGCGCTTGGGTAGTTTGCGCGAGTTGTTCGGTGTTCTGCAGCAAGTCGCGGGCGATACTCGCGGTTTGTTTGAGGGTTCATTGATTTCCAGTCAGTACCCAAATCGCGGTGAGTTTCTAGGCGATCTTGCCAAAAAGATGGGCACATCTAGCCAGCTTGCCAGCATCGATGAGATGGAGTCGCTGTGGTTTGAGCTACAGCGGGAAATGACCGAATCAGGCAAGATCTCACGATACCCTGGAACCATTACGCGCCTCTCTGGTGACAAAGACAATACGGACATCGTGCGTGTTGGTTCATTTGCCCTGCTTGGTGGCGGTGAGTACCTACAATGGAATGTAGATACACAGACCATTACTGAAATCGCGCGCCAGCCATCAGGCCGTCACACCAGTACAGCTGAAGAGCTGCAAAGCGCACAGCCTGGTGAGATCGTAGAATTTTCAGTGGATCCAACTCGCGGTTCGCTATTGGCTCTGCTTATTCAAGCGGCAACCCTTGGCGAGCGTATTGGTTCACCGCTGGGAGGCCTGAGCGAATGTTACCTGCCGTTCTGTGACGGTCAGGGCGGTGTGATTGGAGCGATCATCATCCTGGTGGGTATTGCAGCGCTGATCATTGCAATCGAACGCTTGATCACGTTGACCTTCGTAGTAGGCGGTAAAGTTAAAGCTCAACGCAGCAGCGCGACGCCGAACCGTGACAACCCGCTTGGTCGTGTGTTAAGCGTCTACGAAGAGAACAAAGACGTCGATGTGGAAACCCTAGAATTGAAGATGGGTGAAGCGATCTTGGGAGAAACGCCCGATCTTACGAAGCGCATTAGCTTAATCCAGGTAATCTCGGTGGTAGCTCCGTTGGCAGGACTGCTGGGTACGGTAATCGGTATGATCGAGACCTTCCAGGCGATTACCTTGTTCGGTACCGGTGATCCAAAGACTATGGCAGGCGGTATCTCTACCGCGTTAATGACCACAGTATTGGGTATTACTGTAGCTATTCCGACCACGCTATTGCACCAATTCGTGCAATCAGCGTCGAAAGATCTGCTGCATATTATCGAAGAACAAAGCGCCGGCATCATTGCTGATCACGCAGAAAAATCCGGTCAGTCATTAGGCTGATCGGAAACACGGGAAGTCATCTATGTTTAGTGAAGCTTACCTCGACATTATCCGCTACATGGAAATGGGCGGGAACGTCTTGTGGTACATCGCGGCATTGACGTGTTTCATGTGGACACTGATCTTCGAGCGAATTTGGTACTTTCGTGCCGAACACAAGAAATTGCTGTTTGAAGCGACGAGCAAGTGGGAAAACCGACCAGAGCGGAGTTCTTGGAGCGCACATCAAATTCGCGAAGGGATTATCTCCGAGGGTGCAGGCAAAATTGCTGGCAGCCTCTCCATTATTGAAACCTGTGTTGCATTATGTCCGCTATTTGGATTGCTCGGCACAGTTACCGGGATGATTGAGGTCTTCAATGCTATGGCGGTGCAGGGCGGTAATGCTCGCTCAATGGCTGCTGGCGTATCGATGGCAACCATACCAACCATGTCGGGGATGATCGCATCATTATCTGGAATGGTCGGTACAACCTATCTGAAACGTAAGGTCGAGTTTGAGACCAGACGTTTTGAAGACAGTTTGTTGCTAGATCACTGATCTAGAACATTAAAATCAAGCTGAAGCTATCACTTAGAGGTGGGATAAATGGCTAGACGCGGACAAGGGGTCGTTAGAAGTAACGACGATGTGAACATCAATGATTCACTTACGCCCATGTTGGACGTAGTTTTTATCATGCTGATTTTCTTTATCGTTACGGCAACCTTTATTAAGCAAGCGGGCATAGAAGTGCTGCGCCCAGATGCCTTAACTGCTGAGCAGAAGCCAACAGTAGCTATTCTGATTGCGGTTGGACCAACCGGTGAGATTTGGATAGACAAAAAGCGTGTCGATCCGAACTCGGTACGCGCACACATCGAAAGATTGCATGCGGAAAACCCAAAGGGCGGACTGGTTGTGCAGGCTGACCGCAAGTCGACTAATGAGAAATTGATGGCTGTGTTAAACGCCGCGCGTGCTGCAGGTATGCGCGAAGTCGCGATATCCACGGAACAATAGACGAGAGGGACAATGGCGACACGTTATTTAATTGGTGTAGGACTGGGATCAGTCGTTACATTTTTGTTGTTCTTCTTGATGCAGGCGGTGATCGCTACAGATGAAGCGCGTCTAGATGAAGGTGCAAAAGGCAAGCTATTAGACTTTGTCCGTTTAGAAGACGACCAAGAGCTGCAAACAAAGCAACGAAAGCCGAAGCCGCCACCGCCACCCGATGAGCCGCCACCGGATATGCCAAAGCCTGAGTTCGAATCCTCGGACATCTCACAAGGCGTAGATGTTGGTGCAGTTGATGTTAACGTCAATCTTAACGTTGAAGGCGGCGGATTTAGTTCTGACGGTGAGTATTTGCCGATTGTGAAAGTAAATCCGCAGTATCCACGACGCGCCCAAACTCGGGGGATCGAGGGTTACGTGCTATTGGAATACATCGTGACTAAGACTGGAGCGGTTAGGGATCCAGTGGTTATCGAAGCGAAGCCACCAGGCATATTCAATCGTGCGGCGATAAACGCTGCATTGAAATACAAGTACAAGCCAAAGGTTGTTAACGGCGAACCTATAGACGTTGCAGGCGTAAAAACACGCATTACATTTGAAATGGCGGACTAACGAGGAATAGCAGTGAGTAATTTTGCAGTCAAATCCGGTGGTCTGATCCTACTGGCCTTGGTGTTTGCTCTAGCGGCTCCAATGGATGGAGCAGGACAATTCGGCTTCTCGCCTGTTCATGCGGCTGACGACAAGCCTGAGAAGAAGCAAAAGACCCGAAGAGTGCCGTCTCTTAGCGAATCGGTATATAAAAAGCTTGGCGAGGGTCAAGAAGCTATCGACGCCAAAGACTACAACTTGGCACAGGAAATCATTCAGGGTGCCTTGGATCGATCGCGTCGCTACAACGAGAACGAGATAGCCAACCTGCACAATATGCTGGGCTACATCTATTACCTGAAAGACGATTACGACGGTGCGATCCGCGAGTACAAGATCGTAGTAAACCAAGGGGAAAAAATCCCAGAAGGTTTGGAGGTCACCACGCTCTATACCCTTGCGCAGCTCAGTTATGTTCAAGAGAACTATGACGATGCGTTGTATTACATGGAAGTTTGGATCACCAAGGCGACCAATCCTTCGTCAGCGCCACGCTTCTTTTTGGCGACGGTTTACTATCAAATGAAGGACTACGACAAGGCCGTCGAGCAAATGGAACTTGGGGTGCAGATTGCGCAAGAGCGCAACACCACGATTACTGAACAAAACTGGAGTCTGTTGACCTTCCTATACTTTGAAAAAGAGGACTGGACCAACGTCATTCGGGTACTGAAAATTTTGGTTGAAGAGTTTCCAAAGCGCGAACACTGGGTGCGACTAGCTGGGGTTTATGGTCAGGAAGGCTTCGAAACAGAGCAACTTCATACCCTGGAAGCGGCTTACACTGCTGATCTGCTTGAGAAGCAAACAGATTTTACTAACCTAGCTGGTCTTCTCATGCAGGAAGAGGTGCCATACCGGGCAGCTAAAGTGCTTGAAGACGGTCTAAAGCGCAAAGCGGTAGAGCGAGACGCCAAGAATCTACAATCCCTTGGTCAGGCATGGCAGCTTGCTAAAGAGGTCGACAAAGCAATACCGATCTTTGAAGAAGCGGCAGGCATGGCGGACGATGGAAAAATCTATGAACGCCTTTCGTATCTTTACTTAGAATCTGATCAGTACGACAAGTGTGTGGACTCTGCCACTGGGGCATTAGATAAGGGCGGTTTAAGAAAGGATCAAAGCGTTTACATCGTTAAAGGCATGTGTCTGTTTAATCAGAACAAGCTAACGACGGCCAGAACAGCTTTTGTTTCCTGTCGTCGTGTGGCGCGCCAGGATAAAGACACTGCAAACCAGCGTATTTGCGGGCAGTGGATCACGTACATTGATCGTGAAAGCAAGCGACAGGCACAGTTAGCTGCGGCGTCTGGAGGATAACCTAAACTAATAGGGGATTTCTTTAAGAGCATGTTCACGGGAATAGTGCAGGCGCTCATCAATGTTAAGGCTATTGATCTTGGTGCTGATCTAAGTCGGCTCACTCTTGAACTCGGTGACCTTGGCGATGGGTTACAACTCGGCGCTTCTGTGGCGGTTAACGGCACTTGTTTGACTGTCACGGCCCACGAAAGTGGGCAAACGCACTTCGACATCATCAAAGAAACCTTAGTCACAACAAACCTAAAACACCTTTCTGCTGCAACACGCGTTAATGTAGAACGTTCATTTAAAGTGGGCGATGAAGTCGGCGGCCATGTGGTCTCTGGTCACGTGTCTACAACCGCAGAGTTAATTGAACTTCGTCAAGAAGGTAACGATAGGGTGCTGACGTTCTCGGTTTCACCAAGGTGGCAAAACTATATCTTCCACAAAGGTTATGTGGCCTTGGACGGTGCGAGCCTTACGGTTTCGAGCGTTGATCGTCTAGCCAGTACCTTTAGTGTAAGCCTAATTCCGGAGACCATTGATCGAACTACACTCGGGTCGATCAAGGCCGGTGGGTTGGTAAATCTCGAAATCGACAGTCAAACTCAAGCCATTGTGGACACGGTCGAACGCGTTTTGGCTGAGCGTGAACAGCAGCCCAACTCCGGGCGGTAAGCATGCAGACTTTCCATCAAAAACTGGCATCCAGCTGGCGTAAGAACAACTCTTTATTGTGCGTCGGTATCGATCCGGATATGAAACGCTTACCTAAGCACCTACTTGATTACGACAAGCCATTTCTTGAGTTTGGCAAAGCGATTGTAGATGCGACGGCTGACTATGTTTGTGCCTTTAAACCCCAGGCAGCACACTTTGCAGCTGCCGCACGTGAAGAGGAATTGGAGCAGCTCATTGCGTACGCAAAGGAACGCTACCCAGACGTTCAGGTCATACTGGACGCAAAACGAGGTGACGTCGGCAGTACGGCAAAGCTTTATGCCCAGGAGGCTTTTGAGCGCTATAACGCAGACGCAGTCACTGTTAGTCCCTACCTTGGGAAAGACAGCCTAGAAGCCTATTTTGAGTACAAAGAGCGTGGGATCATCGTCTTGTGTCGTACCAGTAACCCCGGCAGTGATTGGCTGCAGAATAGCTCTGATGACAGTACACCGATCTATCTGAAAGTTGCTGAGCAGATCAAGCAATGGGATACCCAGGAACAGTGTATGTTGGTGACTGGTGCCACATATCCAGAGGAGTTGTCCCGAGTGCGCGATGTGGTGGGCGCCATGCCGCTCTTGGTCCCAGGCGTAGGAGCCCAAGGCGGCAGCATTCAAGAGGTGTTGCGCCATGGTCGTGACGACCAAGGGCTGGGCCTGGTAATTTCGAGCTCGCGAGCAATCATTTTTGCTGACCCTGGATTGGGTTTTGGCGAGGCCGCCGGTGCCGCGGCTCGAAATACAATGCAAGAGATCAATAAGTTCTTATAATCAATAGCTTACGGCAATGTTGAATATATTAAGTTAGCTCTTTGCCGCCTTCATCAAATTTCGCGCAATAATACCTTGTTGAATTTGACTCGTGCCTTCATAGATTCGAAATAGCCGCACATCGCGATAAAAGCGTGCTACGGCATACTCTTCGATATAGCCGGCGCCGCCGTGATATTGAACGGCACGATCGGCTACTCGGCCTACCATTTCAGTTGCAAATAATTTGCAGCAGGAGGCCAGGGTGTTCACATTCTCGCCGCTGTCGCGACGCTGTGCGGTGTCCAGCACCATGCATTGTGCTGCATAACTCTCGGCCTTGCTGTCCGCAATCATGCCCTGCAAAAGTTGAAATTCACCAATGGGCTGACCGAATTGGCTGCGCTCTTGTCCATAACTCAAGCACAGGTCAATTAACCGGCTCGCGCATCCGACGGATAGGGCGCTGATATGAATGCGGCCTCTATCAAGGGTCTTCATTGCGGTCTGGAAGCCTTTGTGCAAGTTGTCCATACCACCCACCATTTGCGACGCCGGTACTCGGCAGTCTTCGAAAATAACATCACATACATGCGCGCCTTGTTGTCCCATCTTGCGGTAGGGCTGGCTTAGAGTAATTCCTGGTGTACTTGCGTCCACCAAGAATGCGCTGACGCCCTTAGCGCCCGCCTGATCAGGGTCGGTGCGCGCGAAAACGGTAAACAGCTGGGCGCTGGGAGCATTCGTTATATAACGTTTTGTACCGCTGATGAGATAGTCATCGCCGTCTTTAACCGCCTTGGTTTGTAATGCGCCAGCATCTGAGCCGGCATTGGGCTCTGTAAGAGCAAACGAGCCGATAATTTCGCCGCTAGCAAGCTTAGGCAGGTAGTAAGCGCGTTGCTCCTCGGTGCCATCCATAACTATGCCTTGGCTGCCGATGCCATTATTGGTGCCAAATATCGAACGAAAAGCTGGCGAAGTTCGACCCAGTTCCATAACGACCTTACATTCCTCATAGGTATTCAAACCAATACCACCGTATTCCTGAGGAATGGTCAGGCCAAATAAGCCAAGCTCGCGCATTTCTTGTATGACCTCGGCAGGAATTTCGTCGTTCTCTGAAACCTGGGCCTCAAGGGGGATTAAACGTTCGTCGACGAATTTACGAATGGTGAATATGAGTTGGTTCAGTGTGTCCTCGTCCAGGGAGGGCACGGCTGTTGAGGCGGCTGCTAAAGTCATTTTGTCTGTCCAGATCGCTGATCGTCGTATTATACGTAAGCGCGACCTGACTGGCCTTAGTTTGTTCTTGCATTGCAGTTAGACCCTGGCTCATTTAGCCTGTCGCGCTTTGATAATTGAGAAGTAGCGATGAGCAACGATAAAGCGCCTTTTTCCTGGGAAGACCCGTTTCTACTGCGAGCGCAGTTGTCGGAGGAGGAGCGTTTGATTCTCGACAGTGCGCGCGATTACGCCCAAGACAAGTTGCTACCACGTGTGCAAATGGCGTTTCGAGAGGAGAGTTTTGATCGTGAGATCATGAATGAGTTTGGCGCATTAGGTATGTTGGGTGCCACGTTGCCAGAGAAGTATGGCTGTGCCAATACGAACTACGTTGCCTACGGCATCATGGCCCGCGAAGTTGAACGAGTCGACTCTGGATACCGCTCTGCTATGAGTGTGCAGTCCTCCCTGGTTATGCATCCTATACATGCATTTGGTGACGAGGCTCAGCGAGAGCGTTATTTACCTAAACTGGCTACCGGTGAGTGGGTCGGCTGTTTTGGCCTTACCGAGCCAGATCATGGCTCCGATCCAAGCAGTATGGTGACCAATGCGAAGCCAGTCGATGGTGGTTACATACTCAACGGCGCAAAAATGTGGATCACAAACTCCCCAATCGCAGATCTAGCGGTGGTTTGGGCCAAGCTCGAAGGCGACATTCGAGGTTTCATTGTTGAACGTTCTTTTGCGGGTTTCAGTACGCCGAAGATCGAAGGTAAGTTGAGTCTGAGAGCCTCTATAACCGGCCAAATTGTTTTAGAAGATGTTTTCGTGCCCGCGGAAAATTTATTGCCCAATGTGCGTGGCTTGGCAGGACCATTTGGTTGCCTCAATCGGGCACGTTATGGCATTGCCTGGGGCGCAATGGGGGCTGCTGAAGCGTGCTGGCATGCAGCACGCAGTTACACATTAGATCGTTTGCAATTTGGACGTCCTCTTGCAGCAAATCAGCTGGTGCAGAAAAAGCTTGCCGATATGCAAACAGAGATCTCATTAGGCCTACAGGGATGTATCCGCATGGGCAGGATGTTCGATGAGGGCACCTTGCCCATAGAAAACATTTCGTTGATGAAGCGAAATAACTGCGGAAAAGCGTTAGACATCGCCCGAGTAGCAAGAGATATGCACGGCGGAAACGGAATTTCCGACGAATATCCGGTGATGCGTCACCTAATGAACCTTGAAACGGTGAATACCTACGAGGGTACTCATGATGTACACGCATTGATATTGGGCAGAGCGCAAACCGGAATACAGGCTTTTTCCGGCTAAAAAACGGAACTAGTCTACATTTCCGAAAGAAAGTTCGGAAATTCGTGTAGGACTTTGTCCCAACGGGTTGCTCTAGTGGGTAAATGGGCCTACCGTTTGTCTTGTTGATACAACAAGGCAAGGACATGAAAAAAGTACTAATTGCAGAAGGATAACGGCTTGTTCGTGAATGTCTGGCCAAATTAGTGGCTGGCTTTCCCGACTGTGAAGTCGTGGGGTTGTGTGCCTCCGGCGAAGAAACTGTGCAGAAAATCAAAGAGCTTGAACCCAATGTGCTCTTGATGGATATGTTGATTCCCGGTTTTGGTGGTCTAGAGGTTTTACAACGTATTGAATCTGGGCATCTCAAAACCCGAGTCATCATTTTGGGGAATGTCTCGAAAGCTGTTATGCCTACGCAGATGTTGCAGGCAGGCGCTCACGCCTTCTTGACCAAGGGGGTATCCGCAGATGAACTTAACCACGCTATTCGCAAAGTCTTTGCGGGTCGACGTTATGTTTCTGAGTTCATTGCCCAGCGATTACTCAACGCATCCCTTGGATACAATGAGCAAAATCGCATTGCTAGACTCACACGGCGTGAGTTCCAAATTATGCTGATGTTGCTGGACTGTTTGAAAGTGAATCAAATAGCCAAGGCCTTACATCTGTCACCGAAAACCGTAAACAGCTACCGATACCGCATTTTCGACAAACTGGATGTAAGCGGTAATGTGGAGATGGTGCTGTTCGCTATTAAAAATGGGATTCCAACACGCAGTTTGAGTCCAGAAGTTTTGGGCGCGACGGCAGAAGATGCGGGTTATTCCAATATGGTTGCAGAAGATGGCGCCTTTTTTTCGAAAGATAAGTCGAATTGAAAAATTCTGTACTTTAGAAGACACATGTTTGGCTGACTGCCTTGTTCGTCATTGGCACTGCGTTACCCCCGCAGAGAGTGATACGAGAGTTCCACAAAAGCTGCACAGTAATTGAAAAAGAGTTGCCCGCGAAGAAATCCCTAGTTGGTTGGGATAACCTTGTAGGCTGTTAGCTAGACGTCTACGACATGGCATTCGATTCAGAGGATTTTCTTAAAAACCTGACTACCAAGTCAGGTGTATATCGCATGTTCGATAACGATGGTAATACCCTCTATGTCGGCAAGGCGAAGAACCTACGTAACCGAGTAACCAGTTACTTCAGGGCTAAAGGCCTACAGACCAAAACGATGGCCATGGTCGCAAAGATCGCGGGTATTGAGATCACTGTAACCGCGAGTGAAATGGAAGCATTGCTGCTTGAGCAGAACCTGATAAAGGCACAGCGCCCTCCCTACAACATTTCGTTGCGCGACGATAAGTCGTACCCATTCGTGCACATTACCGGGCATTCACAATTTCCCCAGTTACGCTTTCATCGGGGCAGTAAAGGAAAGGGTGGGGAGTACTTTGGCCCTTATCCATCGGCTGCCTCGGTTCGCGACAGCCTTAATCTATTGCAGAAGTTGTTTCTTGTAAGGCAGTGCGATGACAACTTTTTCCGTAATCGCTCGCGTCCCTGCCTGCAATATCAAATTCAGCGATGCAGTGCTCCATGCGTTGGACATATCTCTGCGGAGGACTACAAGCAGGATGTAGAGCTCGCAACGCTGTTTTTGCAAGGCAAGAGCGCTAATGTGCTAAAGATCTTCCAAGACAAGATGGAACAGGCGGCCGAGGCCCTAGAGTTTGAGAAGGCTGCACGTTATCGGGACCAAATCAGCCACCTACGGCGTATTCAAGAACGTCAATATGTGCATGGGGCTAAGGGTGATGTTGATGTCTTTGCGTTAGCGGAGGATTCTGGGCGCTGCTGCGTGCAGGCGCTTTTTGTTCGCAATGGGCAAGTCTTAGGGCAGAAGAGCCACTTCGTAAATAATGAGCTAGGCATCGATCGTGCAGCCTTGCTGCATGCTTTTTTGTCCCAGTACTACTTAGCTGGAGATCACTTTGACCCGCCCAATACCGTTCTGGTATCCGACTACAACGATGACTTCGCCATATTGCAAAGCGCGCTAGAAGAACGTGCAGATCGAAAAATACATTTATCGAAGGCGTTTCGAGGACAGCGAGCGCGGTGGGTCGGCCTGGCAGCAGATAACGCCGCGGTGAATTTGCAGGCCCGTAGCGCAGCGCGTAGTCAAACCAATGCTCGCTTTGCGGATTTACAAAATGCTCTGTCTCTGCCAACGCCGCCAAGGCGGCTTGAGTGCTTTGACATAAGCCACACTATGGGTGAAGCCACTGTAGCGTCGTGCGTGGTTTTCGATGAAAACGGTCCTTTAAGTTCGGATTATCGCCGCTTCAACGTGACGGATATTGTGGGTGGTGATGATTATGCTGCTATGGAGCAGGCGCTGACTCGCCGATACAAAAGGCTAAAGAACGGAGAAGGGCAGTTACCCGATTTATTGGTCATCGATGGCGGGTTGGGACAGGTCAATCGAGCGACGCAGGTTTTAGGTGCATTAGAACTGGACCATGAAGTAGGGGTTCTTGGTATTGCTAAAGGGCCTGATCGTAAAGCTGGCTTAGAGCGTTTCTTTTTAGGGTCCGTCGCGGTACACATTGACGGCCATTCTCCTGCGGCGCATTTGTTGCAACATATTCGCGATGAAGCTCATCGTTTTGCGATCACTGGACACCGGCAACGGCGTGCTAAGGCTAGAAACCAGTCGCTACTTGAGGGCATTGCCGGCGTTGGTGCAAAAAAACGTCGCCAATTGCTATTGCACTTTGGCAGTATTAACGCCATTAAAGGGGCCAGTATTGAAGAGTTGAGCAAAGTCCCTGGCATCAGCAAAGCTATCGCTACAGACATCTACAAACACTTCCATTGAGACAACGACACAGTGAATCTACCGAACATCATTACTGTTGCCCGTATTTTGTTAGTTCCGGTTTTCGTAATTGTGTATCTATCGCCAGGCAGCTATACCTACATTGTGGCCGCCACTCTCTTCGCTCTAGCCGCTGCAACAGATTGGTTGGACGGTTACCTTGCTAGACGCCTCAATCAAACAACCCCATTTGGTGCCTTCCTGGACCCGGTTGCTGACAAACTGATCGTGGTGAGTGCTTTAGTGGTTCTTCTAGCTGAGCACTCTAGCGTCTGGCTCACGTTGCCGGGTTTGGTTATCGTCGGTCGAGAAGTGATGATCAGTGCGCTACGCGAATGGATGGCAGAAATGAATAGCTCCGTCACCGTAGCGGTGAGCTATTTGGGTAAAGTTAAAACTTCCTTGCAGATGATCGCGATTACGATTTTGTTGGCGATGCCGCCGAGCTCAGAGTCGTCATTCATGTTCGGCGCTTATGCCCTGTTGTATGTGGCGGCGCTGATGACGCTGTGGTCAATGAGCGTTTATTTGCAGGCAGCTTGGCCAACACTTAAGCAGGGTTTGGAGTCGGCAAAGGATAGATAGCGGCATTGGTGGGAGCGTTTGGAGGCTGAGGCCGGAATCGAACCGGCGTTAACGGAGTTGCAGTCCGCTGCATAGCCACTCTGCCACCCAGCCCTCGCGAGGGCGCATTCTAACGACGGCCCAGTATGATTGCTATCGCCTAATGGTGATTTCTTCACGGCAGTAACAAAATTTGGGGGACATCGGATATGTTGCGAACAGACGCAAAGGCTAATCCACAGGCATTTATAGAGGACTTTGATAGCAACCCATTTCATCGCTACCTCGGTCTCACGGTAGCTGAACAGCGTAAAGACTATGGGCGGCTGCGCTTGCAACGAACCGAATCAACCCCCACAGGCATAGGCGGTAGCATTAACGGTGGTGTTATTGCCACTATGATTGACATGGCGACTATCGTTGCGGTGTTCAGTGATTTGGCGGAAACAGCTATTCCTGCTGGAACCGCGGATTTAGCAGTTACCTACCTGCGACAAGCCCATGGTGCTTGGGTAGACGCTGAAGCCGTTGTTATTAAGCGCGGTCGGCAGTTGTGTAGTGTAGAGGTCAGCGTGATAAATGATGAGGATGTGCTGTGTGCACGCGGACGGGTGCTTTATGCGATGCGCAGCGCGTGACAAGAGGCTGTTTCTAAATTTTTGCTAAAAAGCGGTCGAGGGCGTTGGCAAACTCTTGAATGCTGCGCTTATCCAATGCGGATGGACCGCCCTGTAGCTGCCCCATCTCACGCATTTGCTCTGCGTTATCTCGCCGTCGCAGTAAGCTCTTAATGTTCTCAGGGGTGTATAAGGTACCGCGGGGGTTCAAAGCCGTACCTTCCTTGGCAATGACATCAGCTGCCAATGGGACGTCGCCAGTAATCACTAAGTCACCTGCCTGCATGCGCTCAACAATGGTGCTGTCTGCTACATCAAAACCCTGGGCTACCTGTAGGCTCGAAATAACTTTTGACGGTGGCGTTTTTATAAAGTGATTGGCGACAAATACTGTTGCTATTTTCTTACGCTCAGCTGCTTTGCAGATGATCGTTTTAATTGCCTTCGGACAAGCGTCAGCGTCTACCCAAATTGCCAAAATTTACCCCACGTTATGTATACGCCGTTTTGATTTGTTTTCATTTAAGCTGATGGCGTGAAAAAGAATACATTTTCCGCTCTGTTAGTAGACCTGGCAATTTTCTTTGGTAGCGTCATAGGGTTTGTTGGCGGCTTTTTATTATTTAGTTGGGCGCTTCCGCCCAGCCGTGACCCTTATCTATTTTGGCCGTTGTTTCTAGCGTATCTTTACGGCGTTGCCCGAGTAATCAGATGGATGTTGTCGCAAAAGAACAGGCGGCAACGCCCCGGGCGATAAGTGTTGTTAGAAGCAACCCATGGGCCTCTTGCGTAAGCAGTAGTCAAAAGTTGTAGTCCGCCACGATTGGGTTGCATTGACCAAAGGCAAGAATCTGGTCGTCGAGAAAAACGTTCAGCTGACGCAGGTTTTCGTAGGCATCTTTACTGGCCCAAAAGAAGGGCTTGTTGTCGGGTGTGTCACCGGAGTTGTCTCGCACTGTAGCAAGTAATGGCGTCGCAAACTTTGTTGCACAATCTCGCAACCCCGCCTTGGCCAATGGCTTAAAGGTATCCTCCGAGGGTCTGCTCCAACTTCGAATAAAGCCGCGTTGGCGTTTTTGTGCGACAGGGGTGTTGTCTACTAAGTGGCCGGCAAAGATCACCCGTTTGGGTAGTTTTTTGGCAAAAAAACTATTGGCTCGACCTAGCTCTTGAACCATCTGTGTCGCCGACTCGAGGGTGACAGAAGTCCACGGGTTTACATCCAAAAGATGTAAATCCTCTTGTCCTGGCTTGCAAAAGCTTGCGACCACGCCACCAGAAGTCAGCGACATGGTTGAGCGCAAACGATAACCATTCGAGCCGCTCGCGTACAAGACACTTTGCTTTCCCGCGTGCTGGGCAGAGTGTATGAGTAACCCATTTACACTGTCCGGTAAGGGTGCAGGATTTTGCACGAATGCGAAGTCGGCACGCAGAAAGCCGGCTAGATAGGGCCAGGCTGCCGCGTTCTTTTGCATATTCCAAGAAACCACTCGCATGGCAAAGTTATCGTGTTTCCGGCCTGCGCTGTCAACCAAAACGCTACAAGCTGGGGAGTTGAAAACTCTGATGCGCGTCGCTAGTTTTATGATCACAGAAAATGCTGAGAGGGGATTTATGTTGAAGCTACATTTTGCACCGAACTCCAGAGCAGGACGTATTGTTTGGTTGCTAGAGGAATTGGGACTCGAGTACGAGATCAATAAGATGGCTTTTCATCCAAAAGACCTAAAATCGGATGAACACAGGGCGCGGCACCCGTTGGGCAGAGTGCCTGTACTTGAAGACGGTGAAATCAGCATTTTCGAATCAGGTGCTATATGCGAATACGTACTTGAGCGGCACAAAAATGGTGGTTTGAAACCCGGTTCTGAGTCACCGCTATATCCTGACTACCTGCAGTGGTTCCATTACTGCGAGGGCATGGTTATGCCGCCGGTGAATACTATTGTGGTACAGACGGTATTGTTGCCGCCGGATCGACGCGATGAAACCGCACTGGCTCAAGCCCAAAGGTTGTTGTCGAAGGCTTTAGAGCCGGTCAACGAGGCATTGGCGGGTAAGGACTATTTGATCGGCGAGTTTTCAGCCGCCGATATCATGCTCGGTCATGCGTGTTTCATGAGCAATAGGCTCGGTTGTGTTACCGACGACATGGCAAACTTGAAACGCTACGTTGCAAACATTGAAGGACGCCCAGCGTTTAAGTACGCCATCGAATTGAGTTAACCGCTCAGGGCTAGGTCCGACCGCCATCAATGACAAAGTTCTGGCCACTGATCATGTTGCTGTCGTCAGCGGCCAAGAAAAGCGCAAGATTGGCGACATCTTGAGGCATCAATCTTGATTGCAGTGCAACCTGCTGCATCCACTTGTGCTCTTCCTCAGGAGTCAGCCATGTTTTTAGTTGACGCTCTGTCGCCACCCAACCTGGCAATATGGCGTTCACGCGGAGATTATGTTCGCCGTAATCTTTGGCGAGAGACTTGGTCAGTCCCATGATTCCTGCCTTCGCAGCAACATAACCAGGCATGTTGGAGGGGCCGAGCAAGGCATTTATGGAACCGAAGTTAATGATCGAGCCGCGTTTGTTGGGCACCATAACTGCGGCTGCAGCTTGAGAGGCAAAGAAGGCAGCATCTAAGTTAATGGCCATGCATTGACGCCACGATTCGGGGGTTACATCTTCAGGGGAATGACGTTGATCATTGGCGGCGTTATTTACCAGCGTATCAAGGGCACCAAGTTCGTCGGCAGCATCGCCAATAGCTTGTTGCAAATCTTCCACTCTGGTCACATCCACAGATCGAAACCAAGGTGGGTTAAACCCCTCGCCACTGAGACCGTTTACCAGGTCGTGACCGGCCTGCTCATCCACATCGACAAAGGCGACTCGAGCGCTCTGTCTTGTGAAGGCTTCCACCAGTGCAGCGCCGATGCCGGTGGCGCCGCCAGTAATGAATACACACCGCTCAGCTAAACTTGGGTAATGCGCCGAAACACCCATTTCAAGGTCCTCTCGTGGTTATTAATTGGCGACTCGCGTCAGCGATCTAGGGTACCTTACCAATGCCTGATTTGAGTGAGAAAAAGCGCGCCCGATGGACTACAAAATTCAAAGAGCTTGGCAAACCCCAGAAATTACTTCGCAACACAGAATGCCAAGCCATACTCCACTGCGCAGCTGGCGTAATGAGGTTGATGCGCGAGCAGATCACGCCAGCTCATCATTGCTGTCACTAGACGGCACGCAAAACAGCAGTTGGCGCTTCAGTTACTTTCCAAGTGTTGATGCGGTGCCAGAATCTTGGCCTGCGATGTCCATAGAAATGAGCGATATAGCTGTGCCGGGTCATTGGCAACTGCAAGGTTACGATCGACCGATTTACACCAATATAAAGTATCCATTTCCTAGCGAACCCCCCGTGGTTCCGGAAGCCAATCCAGTAGGGTGTTACGAGCGAACGTTCACACTGCCTGCTGATTGGAAACTCGGCGAGGAACAGATTCGGGTTGTTTTTGAAGGTGTGGATAATGCTTTCCACCTTTGGTGCAACACCAAATGGGTGGGGTACTCCCAAGACAGTCGATTGCCCGCAGAATTTGACCTAAGTGGTTTTCTAACCGAGGGAGAAAATACGCTAAGCGTGTTGGTCATGCGCTACAGCGATGGCAGCTATCTAGAGGACCAAGACATGTGGAATTTGAGCGGAATCTACCGCTCTGTCTACTTGCTGGCGAAACCTGCAGCAAAAATCCTTGATCTGCGTGTTACCGCAGAGCTGGATGAGCACTACCAACACGGCCAGTTACGCCTACAGGTGGATGTTGAAAATGCAAAACACTGCCGTATTGGGGTTGCGCTTTACTCTGCAACTACAGACAAGGGGTCTGCCATAGTTGATGAGTCTTACGCCTTGGGTACGCGACAAATCGACGAGAAGGGCGCCTATAAAGATCGTTGTGAACTGTCGATTGAAGTACCAACGCCGCTGCCTTGGAGCGCTGAGTGTCCAAACCTATATCGTTTAACCGTATGCTTGCTGGATGCCGAAGGCCGCGTAATTGAGTGCGAAGCCAGTGATGTTGGTTTTCGCAGTATCGAAGTGCTGCAAGGCCAATTATGCATTAACGGTCAGCCGTTACTTATTCGCGGGGTCAATAAGCATGAGCATGATCCTGACACTGGCCACACAGAAAGTCTCGGGCGTGTAGAGCGCGATTTGAAATTGATGAAGCAGCATAACTTTAATGCGGTGCGTTGTTCACATTATCCCCATCAGCCGGGGTTCTATCGCTTATGTGACCGACTAGGGTTTTATGTTGTGGATGAGGCGAACATCGAAACCCACGGCGTTACACCTATGGGTAGGTTGGCGGACGATCCTGCTTGGGCAAACGCATTTTTAGAGCGAATGACCCGCATGGTGTGTCGGGACTTTAATCACCCCAGCATTATTTTATGGTCACTAGGAAACGAGTCTGGGTATGGCGCAGCCCATGATGCGATGTATCACTGGGTCAAGCGAGTGGATCCTAGTCGTCCAATTCAGTACGAAGGCGGTGGTTCTGCAACTGCTGCTACCGACATCATCTGCCCAATGTATGCACGAACCCACGAGGACCTGCCCCAAGGCGATGATCTTGGACCCAAACGGTCTCTGATGAACTGGCTGGATGTCGATGATGAGCTACGCCCAGTTATCCTTTGTGAATACGCACATGCGATGGGTAACAGCTTGGGCAACTTTGCAGACTACTGGCAGGTTTTTCGTGATCAGCCCCGCTTGCAAGGCGGATTTATATGGGACTGGGTCGACCAAGGGTTAAACAAAGAAACTGCTGAAGGGCAACCATATTGGGCTTACGGTGGTGATTTTGGCGACCAAATAAATGACCGCCAGTTCTGTATAAACGGTTTAGTGTTTCCAGATCGTAGCAGCCACCCTTCGTTATTCGAGGCCAAACGCTGTCAGCAGCCGTTCACAGCAGCTTTGCGGCAAGCCGAAGCGTTGGAGCTGACACTAACCAGTGAATACCTGTTTAAGCACTGTGATGGAGAGTGTCTTGATTGGCAGTTAATAAACGAAGACGGGGTTCTCGACAGTGGACGAGTGGCCATTACGTTAGCGCCGCTCCAGGCACAGAACCTAACGTTGGGCAACAGTGATCTGGTAGGAGAAAAACCGTGTTGGCTAAACGTATGGGTAACACAAATTGATGAGACCCCTTGGTCTGAAGCGGGGCATGAAGTTGCTCGCTGGCAATTTGCCTTAAACACAGAAGTTGCTCCGAGCGAAAAAATTATTGACTCAAGCGGCGTCACAACTCGTAAAACATCGCAGTGCTATGAGGTCAACGCTGGCTCAAGCCAGTGGTATATAGACCGCAAAAACGGCTTTGTGTACTCATGGCAAAAGAATGGCGAGCAACGACTCGCGAGTCCTTTGCGCGATAACTTTACTCGGGCACTGATCGACAACGACATTGGTACCAGCGAAGCCGGTTGGTTAGATCCGAATTCATGGATGGCGCGATGGCAGCTCAGCGGTTTATTTGATTTGGAGCATCGCTGCCAAAATATAGTGCTGGATGAAAGCGCATCGGTTGTTGAAGTAGAACATGGTTATTACCACGGTGATTCTTTGTGTTTAACCAGCTATTGGCGGCATGAGTTTGGAGCGACTGGCGAATTATCTATTCAAATCGTAGTAGAAGTAGCGCCTGCAATGCCGCCGTTACCCAGAGTGGGTGTGCAGTTTCAACTGATGCACGAGCCTGAAGAGGTGACATGGTTCGGTCGTGGACCTCACGAGAACTATCCTGATCGATTGACGAGTGCCGATGTCGGGCGTTGGACACAGCCGGTCAAGGCGATGCATACCGATTACATCTTCCCCAGCGAAAATGGTCTGCGCTGTGACGTCACAGCGCTGATGCTGAGTGATGTGCAGCTCACGGGTCGTTTTAATTTCAGTGTCGGCCAATACAGTCAAGAACAGCTTAATGCCGCACAGCACACATATGACTTGGTTAAGGAAGCCGGGCTTCACGTTAATGTCGACGGGTTCCATATGGGTCTAGGGGGAGATGATTCCTGGACGCCGAGTGCGAAGCCTGAGTATTTGCTCACGGCATCTCGCTACCAGTGGGCATTTTCAATAGCGTAATCAAGCTTTATTCGGTCGGAATGGCCCAATGTGAGGTTTGAGGTTAATTACCAGCAAGGGATTTCGATGATGCTTTACCGCGATCAGCCTGCCGATGAGTAAAAATGTCTGATAGCTCTTAAAGGAGGGAGAGTGTGGGCCAACGATTTATATGGGGACACATCAACATAAATGTCACGGATCTTGATACTTCGATCGCTTTTTACGAATTGCTTGGGTTTGAAGTTTTTATGCCCAGCATCCCGTACTTGGGCCTTGAAGCGCATACCCTTAAAGCGCTATCGGAAGTCAACGCGGAGGCGTTAGGTATTCCTTCAGGTGTCGAAGGGCGCTCTTGCATTATGCAATTGGGCAAAGGCTTGCCTAAGTTAGATCTAACAGAGTGGGGTGATATCGATCGGTGTGCACCATTAAGTAATCAAGACCTTGGGCTTGTAAGGATCTGTCTGGCAACACAGCACTTACAGTCGGATTACCAACAGTTGCTGGATCAGGGTGTAGAATTTTTAACGCCTCCATGTGCCTGCACTGAAAGAATGGCTGACATCGCTGTTTGTAAAGATCCTGATGGTACCTTGATTGAACTCTTACAAGTGGACCTTAGCCGCTGGCCAAGGGTGCAGGCTTAACTGCTCGCGCTTCATGAGTAAAGCTACTCTGGCCGAAAGTGGCTGATGGCCCGCGATTTAAGAATAGAATTCACAGCAATGCTGTGTTGAGCGTTCAATCCGTTTGAGTGGAATGTTGCCGTCAGTGGCCGTTGTGAATAATGTGCTGGGCGGTGCTGTGAATGTTTGAAACGGACGTCAGCACCGGAAATTGAGTTGCTCACTGACAGGGAAGGGTCATGCAAGAATACGATTACATCATTGTTGGCGCAGGCTCTGCGGGTTGCGTATTAGCAAATCGCCTTAGTGCCGATCCGCAAACACGGGTTTGTCTTTTGGAGGCAGGTGGGGGCGATAAATCTCCGTTATTGCATGTGCCTGCAGGTTGGGCCGCGACGTTTAAGAATAAGAAATTTGATTGGTCATACGAGACTGAGCCTGAAGCCGAACTCAATGGTCGCAGAATTTATTGGCCGCGTGGTAAGGGTCTAGGAGGCTCCAGTGCGATAAACGGTATGATCTATATCCGCGGGGTGCCGCTTGATTTTGCAGCATGGGAACAAGCGGGCGCAAAGGGCTGGTCGTGGGAAGATGTTCTACCTTATTTTATTAAAGCTGAGCGGCAGCAAGTTTTGGATAACGAACTGCACGGTGCCGATGGGCCGTTACATGTACAGGATGTTGTCGATAAACGACCGATTCAGGAAACTTTTCTTGATGCAATGGAGGAGCAAGGTGTTCCCCGCAGCGACGACTTTAATGGTATCGATCAGGCTGGCTGTGGCTACTATCAGTTCACACAAAAAAATGGTCGCAGGTGGAGTACCTCTAGCGCCTATCTAAGTCCTGCTCGTGGACGCAAAAATCTTGAAGTAAGAACTAAGGTTCAGACTAAGCGAATTGTTTTCGAGCAGAAAAAAGCTGTTGGGGTCGAAACAGAAAGATCTGGTCGATCAGAGATTATAAGAGCACGCCATGTCATTCTGAGTTGCGGCGCGATTGGATCACCGCAGTTATTAGAGCTTTCCGGTGTCGGCGACGCTGCACGATTGGGTGCTTTGGGTATTGCTGTACATCATCACCTACCTGATGTGGGCGAGCATCTACAAGATCATCTGTTGTGTAAGGTCGTATATGGCACGCATGCTGATCTGTCGATCAACCGAGAAGTCAGCGGTGTTCGACTAGTACCGGCGGCGCTAAAGTGGTTTTTTGCACGCAAAGGACCACTCACCACCGGTTCGGCTCCAATCGGTGCGTTTTGGTATACGAGAGAGGGTCTCGAAGCACCAGACATTCAAGTCCACTTCGCATCTGGTGCAACGCTATACAATAATGAGGGAAAGATCCGTGCACTGCCTGCGCCAGCAATGAGCGCAGTCGTGAATCAAAGCCGCCCCGAATCTCGGGGTTCAATTCACATCACCAGCGCAAACTTTCGCGACCATCCAGAAATAAGGGCAAACTACCTTAGTACGGAACTGGATCGTCGCACTATGGTTGATGGTATGAAATTACTGCTGCGAGTTTTCGAAAGCGAGGCGCTAGTAGGGAGCGTCACTTCGCGGCTCTCTCCTGCGGAAGAGCTGGGCAATATGGACGATGATGCTCTGCTTGAATACATACGCGCAGAGGCAAGCACTGTGTATCACCCAACGAGTACTTGTAGCATTGGCAAAGTCGTAGACGAAAATTTGTTAGTAAAAGGGCTCACAGGGCTCTCTGTCGTGGATGCTTCGGTAATGCCCTACGTAGTGTCTGGTAATACCAATGCAGCAACGATAATGGTGGCCGAAAAGAACGCAGATTTCTTAAAAGCAAATATGAGATAAAGTCTAAAGGCGAAGATAGGAATTTGCCGTAATACCTACCCATTTAGGTCAAGACAAAAACAGGGATAGCGCCTTTCAGACACCTGGGGACTAGATAGGCGTGTCTAGTTGCTATTGGTTTTGGGAGGACGCTTGAGAGAGGGTTTTGCGTATCAACCAGAGTTGAGCCGAGTGTCGCGCGCGAGCACTGCCTGGAGCCTGATAAATGCCGACGAGTGGAGCGAGTTCCAGCGCATCCAATTGGCGTTGATTGATAGTGCGCCGCAGGCGCTTTTTGAAGGCCTGCAGCCGGTCGGTTGGGGATACGCCACAGACGTCCTGCTCGACTTCAAACTGCGCGCAGACGCGGCCAGAGAGCCTCACAAGCGGCATTGTTTAGTCTTCGTCAGAGTCTCACCCTCATAAAGCCAATACGTGGGACCTGCAACTTGTGTCCAGTGAATGTTGTCTAACTCCTGCAGGACAGTTAACGCAGCGCCGGAAGTAGAGGTTGTCGAACCTCTGAAATCTATCTTCCTATCGTCGACAACTGATGCAGTTATGGATTCGTCCCTGATAAAACGCAGCTCCGCTCCGATCGGTACATATGCATAAGAAAACTTAAAGGGGGGACGTTTTTTTGTCTTTTCCTTTTCTAACGCTGCGCGCTCCTCTGGGTCGTCTATATAGCTGTCGCGGGGCGTTACATCTTCAATACCGACGAGTTTTAACACCGGGTAAACCCGCTCAGGGTCTAACTCAAAGAACTCTCGTTTCGGGTTAATCCTATGGTCGCCGAAGGCGTTGTGAAGGGCGCGTTCAACCTCATTGGCATCGCGAACTCAGCAGGCATAGAAGACTTCAAAGGGTAGCGGTACGCCAGTGTCACTCGAAAGCGATTTAACTCGTTGCTCAAGATTGGTCGTTCGCCCAATTTTGATTAAGCCCGGCATGGTTGGGTTCGTTAGGACGTAGACAATCTCGCTCATTGCACTGGCTCTTTATGTTTGCGAGCAATATACGGCAAAGGCGTTGTTTGAGCCAAAAAGGTACTCCCCAGGCCAGACTTCACGGGATGTCGCGAGCCGCGAAGTTTGCCTAGCGACAGCATTTCCAAAACCCAGATTAATCAATAAAAACAATAGGTTACGACACTATTGTGCGGTAAAATTGCGGCTGTTATGAGTACTACGCACACCGAAAAATTGGTGATTCGGAAGCTCCAGCCGCGACAAATTGAAGCGGTTCTGGCAACTGAATACCCGGTCGACCGATACGGCGAGAACGAGGTGCTGGTCATCAGTCCTGAGGCCGTAAATCTGGAGCGTTTTCCGCTGCCGCTGCTGGTGTCCCACGATACGCAGCAACTGCCGATTGGCGTAGCCACCAACCCGCGTTTTGAGGACCGAAAGCTCGTTGCAGACCTGCTCCTGGCAGATAACGACGAGGCCGACGATATCTACCAGCGCATAAAAGACGGGATTCTTAACAACCTGTCTATTGGCTACAAAATCCACAAGCAGCAAGAGACAGCGACCGGCAAAAGGGTAACGCGATTTACTCCTCACGAAGTTTAACTCGTCAGCGTTCCTGCTGACCCCCAAG
>JAYQAJ010000007.1:0-16673 GCA_038136775.1 Gammaproteobacteria bacterium | reverse complement strand
GGTGAGAGTTATGGAAAATGCATCCCCTTACGCAGACAGCGAAGACCTCGACATGATTCAAATAGCCAAGCGGCATTCGGCATGGGACGAGTACGAAGAGACCAAGCGAGCTGGTCTTGGTATCGACGAACTGCGCCACAAAGTGCTTAACAAAGTGTCGAGCGACAGAGCTTTTGAGTCGCAGCCTATTGGCATGAACGGCCGCGAGGTTGAGAAGTTCTCAATCGCTCGCGCGATCCGAGCCATGGCCGATAACGATTGGCAGCGCGCAGGTTTAGAGCGCGAAGTGCTCAAGACCACGGAGAAGTACCGCACACGTCAGAACTCTTTTGTTCTACCGGCTGAATTGATGCGCCGCGACGTGCTGAAGTCAGGCACCGGCGGCGAGTTGGTAGGTGTTCAGTTCCTGGGTGACCGATTCATCGACGCGCTGTACACCGAGTCAGACGTCTTGAACCGCTGCACGTTGCTGTCTGGTCTGACCCAAGACGTGGCAATCCCGCGCATGACGTCATCCAGCAGCTCAGCGTGGTACGCGGAAGGCGGCACGATCAGCGAATCTACACCAGCATTCGACCAGCTCACGCTGTCGGCAAACACCCTGGCATCAATGGTCGAGTACAGCCGAAAACTACTCCGCCAATCTGACGTCGAGCAGATTCTACGTCGAGACATGACGCGAACAATGGCTATTGCGTTAGACACTGCCATATTGAACGGCAGCGGATCAGGCGCGGAGCCGACCGGCATCTTAAACACCAGCGGCATTGGTGCCGTAGCAGGCGGCACAAACGGTGCAGCGCCGACTTACGACAATATGGTGGACTTGATTGCAGCCGTAGCTGAGGACAATGCGCGCAGCGATAACAGCGTGTTTATCTCGAACAGCAAGGTTGAAGCCAAGCTACGCAAAACCTCGAAGGTCAACAGCACTGACTCTGTGATGGTCTTAGAGAACGGCCAGGTCGCAGGGCGTGACTTCATTATCAGCAACGCAATGCCAAGCAACCTCACGAAGGGTACCGGTTCAAACCTGTCAGCCATTCTGTTTGGTGACTTGCGTGAAGTGGTTGTCGGAATGTTTGGCGACCTCGAGATTGTGGTCGACCCGCATACGAAGCTGAACGAGAACCTGCTTCGCATCGCGACGTTTATGGAAGTTGACCTTGGTCTACGCCACGTCGAGAGCTTTGCAGCAATGAATGACGCCGTAACGGCGTAACCGGGTTGGTGCGCGGGTTATGCGTTTCGCCCACGCTCTGACATTTCACCCTTGTCGGTGATTACAGGTAGCCCCCAATCCTACCGTTCCAGGTGCGGGGGCTTTTTAGATTTTCGGTTTGAATGACTTTGCTTTTTCACAGGTACCGCGGAAAGAGTAAATTGCGGTTTCAGTATACTTTTGCCAACCAAATTCCAATGTCATTCTATGTATCCATATACTGGTGCTCGGAATAGAGAATTCCTCCCCAAGCTGTCCACTATAGTACTCGTCTTCTTTGCCGTAATAATCTACTACCAATGTTGTGCCACCATACCTAAGCGTGAACGGTCGCCGCTCGTTCTGTAGATATACTCTAGCCGTCTCCTCATGAGTCCGGCTCGGCTCCGCGCCTCCGCGGTACATGATGTCCACAGAGCCCGTGCACTCGAATTTAATTTCCCCCCAACTCAGCGGGGCGAGGGCCAGCAGGATCGTGGTTATTAGGTATCTCATATTTAGAACTTGGTGCAGGTGCCGGTCTTCGCGTCTACGGATTCAAAGTATGAAGCCGCGTAATTAAACCGGCTATCGTTTAATGAGAACAAGATATAATCGTTCCCAGCTTTGAACATGCCAATAGACGCGCGGCAGGTTTTGCAATCAAGATAATAAGGCTTGTCTCCCGCCCAAGAGCGACCCTTAATAGCTAGCCTGTCTGAGTCTGCCTCGTATTTGAGGGTAAACTTTTCTGGTTTATACCGTTTCACTTCATACGCGTCACCCGATTCGGTAGGCGCAAGCTCTACGTCGTGCTCCGACACGCAATAGTAAACATCCTCCCCCCAACTCAGCGGGGCGAGGGCCAGCAATAAAATTAACGTTAGGTGTCTCATTATTAAAACCTCCGATGGGGCTTTCCGCTGGCCCTTTCCCAATCCTTTCCCAAAGGGCTAATGGCGGGGCTGGGTTTTAGGGCGGCGAGGGCGATATTTCCTTAAGTTGCTGTTTTAATTGGATATTTTTGGTGCCCGGAGCCGGACTCGAACCGGCACGGCATTGCTGCCGAGGGATTTTAAGTCCCTTGTGTCTACCAATTTCACCACCCGGGCGGATTCGGAAGCTGGAACCAGCTTGCATTGGTCGCTGTAATCAGCGGGCGCGAGTATAGCAAGTTTCCGAGCCGGCACTAGCTCCTTTGAAGGTTTTGCCGCTCTCGATCAGTGTTGCCAGAAGGTGAAGTGCCCAGGCAAGACATAGCCCAGCGCTATGATCAGGAGTAAACCGATCACCATGCCCGTTGCCACCAAAATGATGTCCAGTCGATGCAATGTTTGAAAACGCGCAAGGTCTTGATCATCTGATGCCTGGTTGATTCGTGGGATCAACTGCAACCCGGTAAAAAAGCAGAGGGTCATTAGCGCTCCAAGTGAGGTCAGTAATACCGCATATATTGCGGGTAGTGCTGAGAATGGAGCGGCCAATGTGCCTATTGCGGTCAGAGTGAGTGCGCCAATTACAGCAAAACGGTGATATGTCGCCCAAAAGGCTCTAAGTAAACCCGCTGCATTTTCTACAGAGAGCAACCTTATTGCTGCAGGGGCTACGACCGCTGCGGCAAAGACCAGTGCGCCAAGGTAAGCACTGAGCAGCGTAAGCAGTAACATCATTAAGTAAGCTTCGGTTAGGTGGTACATGATTGTCTGGGTAGAAAATCGTGACGTTAACGCTTAGCACATCAATGTTTTGTTTGCTAACTGCGTTGGCTTTTTGACCACTAGGTCACTCGGTGTCACAGGGGGGTAATGTGATGAGTTAGGAGAGACGTGTTGTAGTGAGGCTATTTCAACAGCTGCATGGGATCTCCGACATCGACAACACCGATGCTTCGGTGGGCTTTGTAGCCCAATAATTCTTGTACCCGCCGTGGCATAGCTCGCACCTTTTCAATGGGTACGGTTAAAAAGCTATTCTCCTCTGTGCGTAGCCAGCCAACCACGTAACCTAAAAACATACCGCGGCGGTCTTCATTGGTCGTGGTATTAGCGCTGCCTCCATGTATTGCAGATCCAAGATAGATAAGCGCTGACCCCGCTGGCATCTCCGCGTGAGTAATTTCGTTAGGTTCAGGCTTTCTGTCGAGTGGCCATTTATGACTGCCGGGAACAACCCGGGTCGCGCCGTTGGCAACGGTAAAGTCCGTCAAGGCAAACATTGCCTCTATCTGCAGTGTTGGTTTTGGGGTGGGAAGTTCTGACCAAGCGTCTTCATCTCGGTGGAGTAATTGATCTGACTCACCGGGGTTGATTTGAATGAGTTGCCCGGTATTGAGCAGATAGTCACCGCAGCTGGGTAACAAGAAGTGGTCAGCTGTGTTTAGCAATTGGGGCAATAACATAAGGTCAACAAAGGTGGATGACTTACCCGGCAGACCATCGAACCGAATAGTCTTGTCGCCATAAAACTCGACCATGCTGGGGTGAGTAGGGTGGCGTATTCCCGGTGAACGTTCTTGAAGATGTTGATCGAGTTCGGCATTGAGCTCGGTCAATTGCTTAGGTGAAATGAGGTTCTCAACAACCACAGCACCATGCTGTTCTAGCAATTCGCATAATTGCGTGGATTTAACGGATGCTTTGACGCGCGCTAGCACTGGAGCCATGACCATCTCTTAAAGAATCTGAACAACGCACAGTAATGATGCGCAATGTTTTAACGATCAAGCAAGAGGCGATCAAGTTTGGGGTTGTCTTATCTTACGGCAGTCAAGATAAGTTGAAAGGTCGGATGGTGCCCAGAGAGAGACTCGAACTCTCACGCCACGAAGGCACTAGAACCTAAATCTAGCATGTCTACCAATTCCATCACCTGGGCAGGGGGCGCATAGTACGACCGCACCGACGTTGCGGCAACTGTGTTTAGCGATTGTTGTGGTATTTCTACTCTAAAATATCTGCATCGGACAAAGGTGTATGTCTAACATCCCGTCCTTTCACCAGATAGATCACGTATTCACCAATGTTCTTTGCATGATCACCGATGCGCTCTACAGCCCGCGCAGACCACATTAGGCGCAACAAACGCTCAACCTCTGTAGGGTTACTCTGCATCTGCTCACTACACTGCCGTAATATGCGGTCATAACCGTTATCGATCAGTTCATCGTCTTCGATGACACGCAGAGCCATTTCTATATCCAGTCGAGCAAAAGCGTCCAGTGCGCGTTTCAGCATCTTCACAGCATTAGTGTGCAGACTGCGAAAATCTGCGTATTGATCACCGGGTATTTCTGAGTTGGCGAGATCAAGAGCCATACGCGCGATTCGATCCGCTTCGTCACCAATGCGCTCAAGATCCGTAATAACCTTCATTACGCTTACAACCGTGCGCAGATCGCGAGCAGTTGGTTGTCGCTTAGCGATGATAGAAACGCACAGGTCGTCTAGTTCTACTTCAAACTGGTTAAGATTCGCTTCAACATCCCGAACCTCTTCAGCCATATCCAGGTCATGAGTGACCAAGGCGGTACATGAATTATTAACCTGTGACTCTACGATGCCGCCCATCTCCATGAGTCGCTCGCGTATCTGTGCAAGCTCTAGGTCGTACTGTTCAGAAATATGCTTAGCCATATGTTTATCCGTAACGTCCTGTGATGTAGTCCTCGGTGCGTTTTTCTCGCGGATTGCGAAAGATATCGTCGGTTTGTCCGTACTCGACCATTTCGCCCAAATATAAAAAGGCTGTGTAGTCAGAAACCCGCGCGGCTTGTTGCATGTTGTGGGTAACAATGGCGATGGTGTAATCATCTTTTAGCTGGTGGATAAGCTCCTCGATCTTAAGAGTCGAAATCGGATCAAGAGCCGACGCGGGCTCGTCTAAAAGCAGCACAGACGGCTTAATGGCAATGGCCCTAGCAATGACCAGGCGCTGTTGTTGACCACCAGATAACCCCAGGGCGCTGTCTTTAAGGCGGTCTTTAACTTCTTCCCAAAGAGCGGCACTTTTTAAGGCCCACTCCACACGCTCGTCGATCACGGCAGTAGACCGCTCGCCCTGTATGCGCAACCCATAGGCCACGTTTTCGTAAATGCTCTTGGGGAATGGGTTTGGACGCTGAAACACCATACCTATGCTGCGGCGCAGTTCAGCGACGTCGACTCGACTTTCGTAAATGTCAGAGCCTTCGAACTCGATGCTGCCGGTGATCCGAACATCATCAATCAGATCATTCATCCGATTAAAGCAGCGCAATAACGTAGATTTACCACAACCGGACGGCCCGATGAACGCAGTGACCTTTTTAGTGGCAATGCCCAGATTAATGTCTGCCAGCGCTTGGCTGTCGCCATAGTAGAGCGATAGATCATTAACATTCAGGCAGCTTTCGACGCTGTCTTGGGACTGGTTGGTTTCTGGCGTGGCCACAGCAACTGTTTCTGACATAGTTTTAACTTTCAACGCCGCGGTAGAGGCGCTCCAAACGACCGCGCAACCTAATCGCGGTGAGGTTAAGGCCAACAATTAGGATGACCAGCAAAAGAGAAGTAGCGTACACGAGGGGTCTAGCCGCTTCTACGTTAGGGCTCTGGAATCCGACATCGTAAATATGGAATCCAAGGTGCATAAACTTTCGATCTAAATGTAGGTAAGGGAAGGTCCCATCCACCGGAAGGGTAGGCGCCAGCTTAACAACCCCTACAAGCATCAATGGTGCGACCTCGCCAGCGGCACGGGCCACTGCCAAAATTACGCCAGTCAAAATCGCTGGACTCGCCATAGGTAAGATCACTTTAAACAAAGTCTCGGCCTGAGTAGCCCCCAAAGCCATGCTGCCTTCGCGCAGATTGCGCGGAATGCGAGTCAGTCCCTCTTCAGTCGAAACTATCACCACAGGAACCGTCAAAAGTGCCAGGGTCAGCGACGCCCATATCAGGCCCGGTGTACCGAAGGTAGGCGAGGGTAGTGCATCGGTGAAGAACAACTGGTCTATGTTGCCGCCTAGGAAGTAGACGAAGAAGCCTAAGCCAAATACGCCGTAGACGATTGACGGCACTCCGGCGAGATTATTGACCGCAATTCTGATTGAGCGGACTAATGGGCCTTGCTTTGCGTATTCGCGCAAATAAACCGCGGCGATGACACCAAACGGTGTAACCATTACCGACATGAGTAACACCATGAGCACGGTGCCGAAGATTGCTGGGAAGACACCACCTTCGGTGTTTGCTTCGCGGGGATCCTCTGAGAGGAACAGCCATAAATTACCGACATATTCGGCAATTTTTTCCAAGGCGTTCATATTATTTGGCTGCCAAATACGTAACACATCGGCCAAGCGTAGGCTTATCTCAGAGCCTTGAGCGTCCAAAATTATCAGTTGGTCTTGGTCGAGTTGCCGATAAAACTCGCGCAGTTGTTTTTCTAAGTCGTTGTATTGTGCATTAAGCTGGCTTCGCTCGGTCAACGCTTCTGCAAGCGCCGCTTCGTCCACGGGCAGTGTTCGGTTGATCTGGCGCATCTGCAAGCGCAGTCGCTCCAACCCAACGTTGATGGCATTCATTGCCCCGCCTTCGAGGCTATGAATTTCTTCGCGGATTGTGTCGCCACGTGCCAAACGCTCGAGTAGCGTTGGCATCAGGGCTTCGCCAGTAATGGTTTGGGGATTTTCTCTGCCGACCGTCAGAGTCTTGGGGACCCCATAGGCGTTACCCCATTCCACCCGTTCCAGCACGATGACGCCTCCCGGGGTTTCGGTGTTGTTAATTTGATTAACGTAAATCCATCGAAAGTCAGGTGGGTTGGTTTTGCGATTGCCGGTTTTTACCAACCAACGTTGCATCCTTGGATCGCCTTCGGTCACCCAGTTTGGATTACCCCCAGACTCAAGGAATTGTTTGACGGGTAGGTCATCCAGTTCAATAAGTTCGCCGAATACAAGTTGTTGTTGTCCGTTCTTATCTTCGAATGAAATTTTTGCAACATCAGCTGGCCAGAAGTGCGCCAGACCTTTCACCGCGATTAACAGCACAATCCCTACCACTGCTGAAACGCTGACACCCACTGCAGCAGCATTCATCCAGATCCAAGGTTCGCCTGATGCAAACCAGCCGCGAAAGAAGCCTGTTGATTTATTTGCCGACATCATAGGCTCCCGTAGCGGCGTCGCAGGCGCTGACGCACTACTTCTGCAACGGTATTAAGAACAAAGGTAAATAAGAACAGCACTAACGCCGCTAAGAAAAGAATTCGATAGTGGCTGCTGTCTACTTCGGACTCAGGCAGTTCCACAGCGATGTTGGCCGCGAAAGTGCGCATACCTTCAAATATATTGAAGTCCATCAATGGCGTATTGCCGGTGGCCATAAGCACGATCATGGTTTCACCAACCGCGCGGCCCATACCAATCATCACCGCAGAAAATATACCCGGACTTGCGGTCAGTAATACGACCTTAACCAGTGTCTGCCAGGGCGTGGCCCCCAATGCTAGCGATCCACGCACTAGATGCGTGGGCACGGCATAAACCGCGTCTTCAGCGATGGAAAAAATGGTTGGTATGACCGCGAGGCCCATAATGATGCCGACCACTAGTGCATTTCTTTGGTCGTAGCTCAGCCCCAGCACCTCAAGAAACCATGCGCGACTGTTACCGCCGAAGAATGTGTTTTCAAAAAACGGTCCGAATTGAAACGCTAGATATACGCTACCGATGATCAGCGGGGTTACGATCAATCCGTACCACCCGGATGTTGAGTGCACGATTTTTTCGGGTAACAGCGACCAGGCGAGGGCAAAAGCGAACAGCAACACAGGCAAAAATACGAAAACACTCAACACACTGGACAGGTTGGCTTCGATGATGGGGGCCAGCCACAAGCCGCCGAGAAAACCCAAAATAACCGTGGGTAGCGCAGCCATAATTTCGATGCCGGGCTTGACCAGAGCGCGCATTGCTGGCGCCATAAAATAAGCGGTATAGATTGCGCCCATTAACGCAATTGGCACAGCGAATAGCAGTGCGTAGAAAGCCGCCTTCATGGTGCCGAAAGCCAATGGGGTTAGCGAAAACTTCGGCTCGAAATCGTTGTCCGCAGAAGAAGATTGCCAACTGAAGATAGGCTCTTCATAACCCTCGTACCAAACTTCGGCCCAAAGGGCGCTCCAGGAAATCTCCGGATGTTTATTGTCCAGGCCGTGAGCCGTTATTAGGCCGTCTTGGGGGGCTGCTATAAGCAGATTTGAACGTGGCGAAATTGCCATAGGTGCCGAAGCGGGCAGGCTACTTGGGCGTTGGTCTAATAGTCGCCCAGAAGTCGGATACAAAAGTGACAGTTCGCCATCGTTGGCAACGCTCAAAAAACCCTTACGTCGAGGCTCGGTGATGAGTTGTGCTACAGGCTGTCCGACGTCGAAAGTGCGTAACGCGACAAAGCGGGTTTCATTCGCAGTAACCAGAGCGCCCCATTGAACAATGTCACCCTGGTCGTTCGCTGTGAGTAAAGAGTACCGACCCAACAGTGGGGTAACGGCGGTAATGGTGGAGCCTGCAGGCGCTAAAGAACCTTGGTAGATCCTGCTTACTCGCTGCAAGGACTTGATGCCCAGCACATCGATCTCGCCACTTTTGCTGAGCAGATAGATCCATTGGTTGCGGGGGCCTAGAAAAACCTCTTGGGCTTGTACCGTACTTGCCAGTGTGACCTGGGCTGAGCCACCCAGGCGATAACCGATTTCGACATTCTTGAAACGGGTCAGAGACACCTGTGTACCACTGACAGTGGCGATAACGAGGTCATCATCCGCCAATTGCGCATCAAAGTTATCTAAGGGGCCAAGGGGAATAGAACGGTTCGAAAATGGAAAACTTAGTTTTGGTGACAGGCGACGCTGACCGTTGTCAAAATCGATAATGTAATCGGTTTTTACAAAAAGCAGATTGTTGTTGTCGTCTAATAGGGCATAGGTGTCTACCAGCGGTGAAAGACGTTTTGCTTTGACGATGGTTCTACCCAGATCAAACGCAGCAATACCCGAACCATCTGCCACAGAGAAAAACTCTACGATGCCTGTTTCACTGATGCGAACCATGGCTTCACCGTTTTCACTGACATCAACCAGTGCAGTGGGACGTTCTACGATTCGATAGTCTGTTGGCGTTTCTATTTCCGCGGGCAGTAAGATCGGAGCAACCACCCAAAGTAGGTAGGCGAAAATCAGCGTGATTGCGCCAATAACGGCAGCGCCGCCTACACCTACCGTGTATCGAGTGAGTACATTAGTCCAATGCCGCCTCGGTGAGAGGCGGCCAACATGGATTTGGTTCTGCATGATTAAGGACAATGCCTAGTTAAAGTGACTCGATCAGAGGAGCTTGGCTAGTTCGCGCTCAGCCACCTCTGGGGATACGGGAATATACCCATCCTTTTGCACAATTTCCTGGCCTTCTTTCGATAAAACTAAAGTTAAAAACTCACGTGCGATTGGTTGTAACGGCTCGCCTGGTTTCTTGTTCACATAAACATATAGGTATCGTGCCAGTGGGTAGTCACCTCTGAGGGCGTTTTCGGCTGTTGCTGCGATGCTTGGGCCTCCATCCATGGATATATCCAAGGCTTTCACACCAGAGGTGATGTAGCCAATGCCCGAGTAACCGATACCGTTCAAGGAAGAGGCGACCGCTTGAACAACGGACGCTGATCCAGGTTGTTCATTCACGCTGTTTTTGAAGTCCCCAGAGCACAGAGCTACTTTTTTGAAATACCCGTAGGTGCCAGATACTGAGTTACGTCCGTACAGTTGAATAGGTCGGTCATTCCAGCCGCCGGTTAGATCCAGGCTGCCCCATTTGTCCATCGTCGCTGCGGCTCCGCAACGGCGTGTAGTTGAAAACACGGCATCAACTTGAGAGATGCTCATGGCATTCAATGGGTTGTCTTTATGCACATAAACGGCGAGGGCATCGATTGCCACACGAATCGGTGTTGGCTTGTACCCATGGCGCGATTCGAAAGCTTCGATTTCTTTATCCTTCATGGCGCGGCTCATTGGGCCGAAGTTGGCGGTACCTTCGGTCAAAGCTGGCGGTGCGGTAGAGGAACCGGCGGCCTGCACCTGAATGTTGACACTGGGGTAATTGCGCTTAAAGCCCTCAGTCCACAGGGTCATTAAGTTGGCCAAGGTATCAGAGCCAATGCTGGACAGGTTGCCTGAAATTCCGCTTACCCGTTCGTAGTCGCGGAGGGTTGCATTGGTTTCTGTTGCAGCTCGAGCTTCGTCAGATGCTGCCTCGCTTGAGACTACTGCGATAGGCGTTACCGCTACCGGAGCTTGGTTGGCTGTAGCAACAGGCTGTTGCTCTTTAGCTCCCTCGCTGCCGCCGCAAGCGGTTAATGCGAAAGCCAGCACAGAGGCCATCAATAGCTTTCGGCTACTGGGTTGAAATTTGGGTTTGAAATTCATGTTGTTTCCTTCATCAGTAATTTAGTTCGTGGGTTTAGAGGGTGTTTGAGTGTCGACGCTGTAAGGCGTGAAATCGCAGTAAAAGGTGCTGCCGCGTCCCAGTTTGCTGGTGACGTTCAATTTTGAATTGTGGCGACGTAAAACATGCTTGACGATGGCGAGACCAAGACCGGTGCCGCCACGCTTAGTCGCATCGGCCATATCGACACGATAAAAACGTTCGGTTATGCGATTGAGATGTTCCTGGGGTATGCCCAAGCCTTTGTCGTCTACCTTCAGGCGTACCTGGCCGTTGTCTGTATCGATCCAAGATACTTTCACAGACTCGCTGTCTGGGCTGTAGCGCAAAGCATTGGTGACTAAATTCGTGCACACAGAATGCAGTTCTTTTTCTATGCCCAAGACTTTTTCATTCGACAGTAATTCGAGCTCAATACCGCTGTTTGATGAGCGCAGATCCTTTAGCTCTGAGGCCACCTGAGCGATCACGGTACTCATGGCGACGGGTTGAGGTGTCTGTTGGTTATCGCCAGATTCTAATTGGGTTAGAACCAGCAAATCCCGTATAAGCGATTGCATACGATCGACAGGCGACTTCAACTTGCCAGCCAGCTCTAATCGCTGCTCTTGAGGTGTTTCGGGATCCATTAAGGGTTCTAGATAGCCATTTATAACGGTCAACGGTGTGCGCAACTCGTGGGATACGTTGGCTATAAAGTCTTGGCGCATAGTCAGCAGCCGATTAAGTGCCGTGATGTCGCGTACGAACAGCACCGTTCTACCCGTACCTGCATCGAAACGGCGTGCCTCTAGGGTTTGCTGCTGGCGGAAGGGTGAAGTGATCTCTAGTGGCTCATCAAAAGTATTCGCGCGCAGAAACGCGACAAATTCGGGGTCGCGAACCACCGCGGCCAAGCTCAAGCCGACGTCCTTGTCGGTAAGGTTTAGAAGCTGACGAGCCGCGTTATTAAGGCTCTCTATTTCACCATTGGCATTTAGCGTGATGACCGCATCGGGAATGACTTCGGTGAGACCCAAAACCTCACGCAGTTGGGCCAGTACGGTATGGGTCCGTCCACGTTGTCTTAGCAGCGCGCGGTAGGGTCGATAGGCCAGACCAAACCATGCGTCCGGCGCATTACCCGGTCGGCCCAAAGGGTGGGCGCTCCATCGATGTAGACGCCGAAAAGCCCGCGCCTGTATCGCAATCCAGATAATTGTGGCAGCAAAAAGCCACCATCCAAGATTGTCGAACACAAGGCTGCCTATCCAAGCTGTAAACAGCAGACCGAGAATTAAAATGATCTCTTTTGCTGATACCACGGCGGCTTATCTATTCCGGTAGTTAGTAGTCGGAATGAAAATTAGCAACCAGGGAATGATCGCGCATATGCGCACACAGGGTGCTTTGATCATTCCGTAGTTCAAGGTGCAGATCCTTCAAATCGCCTGGTAGTGTTAATACTTATAGCTGATGTCGAGCATTAGGCGGTTATAGTCATCTCGCTGGTCAGATTGTAACCCTGTTTCATTCACAAAGAGCGTGCCTCGCAACGACACACGCTTGGTGAGCGGGTAGCCAACCTCGAAAATATGGCCGGTACCGTCAGTGCCGCCACCAATGAAGTCTGAATCGCTCAATCCACCAAATACAGCGTCAGCTTCTAGACGTTGATAATTCCAACCAAGACGGAACTGCGACGATTTAATTTTGGCGCCCAATGCATACCCTGTATTAGCATCATCAGCGCCAAAGTTGTTGATGTAGCTGGCATATACCGTCAGGTCACCGCTCAACAGGCCGTCTACGGGCCGATCATACTGAGTGAATATTTCAGCACTGTTAAAGTCGCTGACAAAGTCGTTTTCGGGGTAAACGCGGTTACCTGAAGGCTCGCCGAACAACGGCTGTGGCGAGGTGATCGTGTAGTAGCCAACGCCAAAGCGTATCTTTTGATCGTCGTTAAGGTTTTGTTGCGAACCAAACTGTGCGGCATACAGCAGTGAATCCTCTTGTGAAGACGATTCACGCAACCACGAACCCATTGCGTTGAAAAATACACTGCCTTGCTTGTAAGTCAGTCCCAAGCCCTCAGGTCGCAGGTCGCCGTCCCATACCAAACCGCTGCCACCGGCTCGCATAATTGGATTAGAGAATTTGCCGGCGCGTAGTTTGAGGCCAGAAATGGGGGTTTGCCATTGCACATACGCCAGATCAAGCACCAAATTTTTCGACGAGTTGCCTTGCCCAAGGGTCTGGTTGGTGGAAACCGGATCGCTGCTGCCAGTCGCTACACCAAAAGACACATCTAGGTTCTCTTCGATCGCTTTGGTTGTCGACAGTCGTGCACGAATCCGGTGACGGTGTCGTGTCGGTTTTTCATCAATAGAAAATGCTTCATGCCGGTAGCGCAGATCGCCTTTGAAGTTAGCTTTTGTGTCGGCACTCGTAACCAGTGCCTTAACGGTATTGCGAGTCGGCTCGGCTTGTTGCTCCAGAACATCCAGTCGGGCTTGCAAGGCCTTTAACTGCATACGCAGCTCGGCGATGGAGGTATCGGCTGCCGCCGTAATAGAAGTAGATGAGTAGCTTGTCGCGTCAGAGGCTAACACTGCTGCGCCTGGCAAGCTCAGCAACATCGAAAGAACAATTAAGAAGCTTTGGTAGAACCGTGGTTGCATTTCTACGTATCGCTCTGGTGGTAAACTTGGAGCGAACTGTGAATGCGCTATGTGACATTAATATGACATTGTGACAACTAGCGGAATTTTTATGAAAAAGTTCTACAGAAGGCCTGCTAACCTGAGGTTTGCAGACCTTCTGCATGTGCGCTTAGATCTAGCCAGATCTAGTCAGATCTGGTTAGACCTCGTTAGGTTTAAGCAAACGAGGCCATTGCGGCATCGACTGTAAAATTTGCTCGCCAATTTCATCGACCTCCCAAGGGGCTCCCATGGCGTCTTTCTCCGCGATCACATCGGTTTGCCAAGACAATAACGTTGTTCGATTACCGCTCACGCAAAACTGTCGGCCGGTGACAGAAGCAGCGTCATCGGTGCATAACCAAACCACAGTAGGCGACACTTTGTCCGGCGCCATGCGTTCGGCCAGTTCTGGTGTGTCGGGCATCAGATCTTCTGTCATTCGAGACAGAGCAGCAGGCGCAAGCACATTTACAGTAATGCCGTACTTCATGCCTTCTAAAGCGAGCACGCGCATAAATCCTGCCAGTCCCGCTTTAGCTGCGCCGTAGTTGGCTTGACCGAAATTTCCAATCAGTCCTGAAGTAGAGCTGGTCATAACGATGCGGCCACCTTCGCCTTGCTCCAGTAATGCAGCCCATACATGTTTGGTCGCCAGATAGGCGCCACGCAAATGCACATCAATGACCGCATCCCACTCGGCGTCGGTCATATTCTTGAACGATCGATCTCGTAGGATGCCCGCATTGTTGACGAGAATGTCGACGCGACCGAATGCTTCCTTCGCGGTTGTCACCATAGACTCAGCTGCAGCGTCATCAGTCACTGAACCGTAGTTGGCAATAGCCTTGCCGCCAGCAGCAACGATTTCATCGACCACGCTGTCTGCCATACTTTGGCCGCTACCGGTACCATCTCGTGCGCCACCAAGATCATTAACGACTACCGACGCGCCTTCACGGGCCAATAATAGTGCGTGGGCGCGCCCCAGCCCGCCACCTGCACCCGTTACGATGGCTACTTTATTGTCCAAACTTCCCACTGCTTTTCTCCTTGGTTTTACTAATGAACTAATACGAACGCGGCATGTCGAGCACGTGCTCAGCTACATAACTTAAAATTAGGTTGGTCGAAATTGGCGCGATTTGATAGAGCCTCGTCTCTCTAAATTTGCGCTCAATATGATATTCCTTTGCAAATGCAAAACCCCCATGGGTTTGCATGCATACATCGCCCGCATTCCACGAGGCCTCGGAAGCTAACATTTTTGCCATGTTGGCTTCTGCTCCGCAGGGTACCCCAGCATCAAACATATTCGCTGCTTTTTCTACCATTAACGCGGCAGCTTCCACTTGGGTATAGGCGCGAGCAATAGGAAATTGCACGCCCTGATTGGCGCCGATCTGCCGATCAAAAACTACCCGCTCAGAGGCATAGGCAGACGCTTTGTCGATAAAATAACGGCCATCACCAACGCACTCTGCCGCAATTAAAATGCGCTCGGCGTTCATGCCATCAAGGATCACCTTGAATCCTTGCCCTTCGGTACCCAGTAGATTGCTTGCTGGTACCAATAAGTCATCAAAGAATAGTTCACACGAGTGATGGTTGATCATCGATTCAATGGGCCTGATGGTTAGCCCATTGCCTTCGGACGCTTTAACGTCAACGATAAATGCGGACAGGCCTGCGGTTTTTTTTGCTCCCGCTGTCTTCTCTGCTGTGCGCGCAAGTAACACCATAAGGTCCGAGTGCTCAATGCGGCTGATCCAAACTTTTTGACCGTTGATTCGGTAGTGGTCGCCGTCTCTAACAGCTGTAGTCTTGAGGCTGGTGGTGTCGGTCCCAGTAGTAGGTTCTGTTACACCAAAGCTTTGCAGGCGCAGTTCACCGCTAGCGATTTTTGGCAAATAGCGGGCCTTTTGTTCGTCGCTGCCGTGACGCAGCACTGAACCCATGACGTACATCTGTGCGTGGCAGACGCCAGCGTGGGCCCCAGATCGGCAAATCTCCTCCATCACTGCCGCTGCTTCTAGAACACCCAAGCCAGACCCACCATACTGCTCTGGAATCAGCACTCCGAGAAACCCTGAAGCGGTGAGGGCATCTACAAAATCGGTCGGATAGCCATGATCACGATCCATCTGTAGCCAATACTCTTCGCCAAATGTGTCGCATAGTTGGCGCACGGATGTTCTTATATTTGTTAACTCATCTGCGGTCGTGGTTTGCTCGCCTGTCATAACTTCCCCCCATGCTGGCTCGCATACAGAATTAAGGCTTGACCAAGCATGCTTAAAAGCCCATTTGCTGTCTATTGCAGCAAGTGATCAATTGTGGGCTCTAGTCTTGACCGATTCGGAAGCTAATGGGACGATCTTGAGTTTTCTGGGCAGGAGATTTAGATGAGGATTTTCAAGATCAGTGTTGCTTTATTGTTGTGCGCAAGCTTCGGAGCGCAGGCGGCTGATTACAAGGCACCTCGTGGTCCGGGCGGTAAGCATCCTGACCTCAATGGTATTTGGCAGGCATTAAACACTGCGAATTACGACATTGAAATGCATACTGCGAGTCATTCCTTGCAGCTTCGAGAAGGCCCTCACGGTCCTTTGCCCGCAGTGAAAACGCTTTATCTAGGTGCGGTAGGCGCCGTACCACCAGGTTTGGGTGTGGTCGAGGGTGGCAAAATTCCCTATCGCCCAGAAGCCTTAGCTAAAAAGCAAGAAAACAAGGCCAACTGGATTGATCGCGATCCGGAAGTGAAATGTTTTCTGCCAGGAATTCCCCGGGCAACTTATATGCCTCAGCCATTCCAGATTTTCCAAAGCGCAGATTCTGTATTTATGGCCTACCAATACGCTGGCGCGGTTCGAGAGGTGTATATGGAAGATCCTGGCGAAGCGCCAGTGGACAGTTGGATGGGTTGGTCAGCAGGCCGCTGGGAAGGCGATACATTGGTGGTTGAGGTGACCGGCCAGTATGATTCTACTTGGTTCGATCGCGCTGGAAATCACCATAGTGATCAAATGAAGGTGACAGAACGGTATACACCGATGAGTCCCTATCATCTGCACTACGAAGCGACCATTGAAGACCCGCTCACTTTCACTGAACCTTGGACGATCAGCATGCCGCTTTACCGTCGTATGGAAGACAACGCACAGCTGATGGAATTCCGCTGCGTAGAATTTGTTGAAGAGCTGATGTACGGCGAATGGCGCAGGAATCCGTTACCGCGGTAGATGAAGAAGTTAAGCGCGTGACTACGTCGAATAGGGGTCTCGGTGGCCTTTTGATACCTTGGGTA
>JAYQAJ010000006.1:4911-189869 GCA_038136775.1 Gammaproteobacteria bacterium | reverse complement strand
TGGTACCCGGGGTCGGACTCGAACCGACACAGTGTTTCCACCGGGGGATTTTGAATCCCCTGCGTCTACCAATTTCGCCACCCGGGCAGGGTTTGCTTTCGCGAAGGCGAGCATTCTGCCCAAGCCCTTGACCAGTTACAATAGGCCGCTTGTTACCTTTGGTCAGTAAAGCCAATGTTGTTGTCAGATTTTGATTATGAGCTGCCCCAGCGGCTCATTGCTCAGCATCCCTCCAATGAGCGTGAAGCCTCGCGGTTACTGCATGTGCATGCCCAGGGGCGCGAGCACCTTATGTTTTCCCAGCTGCAGCAGTTATTGCGCCCGGGAGATTTGCTGGTGCTTAACAACACAAAGGTTGTGAAGGCGCGTTTGCGTGGTACCAAAGATTCGGGTGGCGCCGCGGAGGTCTTGTTGGAGCGGGTTCTTGCCGATGAGCCTGGCGCCGAGCATCGAGCGTTATGTCAGGTTAGGGTAAGCAAGCCCTTGCAGCCTGGGCGGTGCTTGAACTTTGCAGATGCTTCAGTGCTTTGCTTAGGACGAGAGGGCGAGTTTTATATTTTACAGTTCCCGCAGCCGGTCTTTGAGTTTCTCGATCGCTTTGGCGAGTTGCCGCTGCCACCTTATATAGAACGCGATGATGAATCTGCCGACAACGACCAGGATCTGAAGCGCTACCAAACGGTGTTTGCCTCAGTGCCGGGCGCTGTGGCAGCACCGACGGCAGGCCTGCACTTTACCGCAGAGCTGCTTGCACAGTTGCAAGAGCAGGGGGTGGCGTCAACGCACATTACCTTGCATGTAGGCGCAGGCACTTTTCAACCGGTGCGTGTAGACGACGTCAGTCAGCACCAGATGCATTTGGAGCATTATCAAATTCCTGACCAGACCATTGCTGGTGTAAAGCACACGCAACAACAGGGTGGGCGAGTCATTGCCGTTGGCACTACGGTCGTGCGCGCCCTTGAAAGTGCGGCTTTGGCAACCGGTCAAGTACAGCCAGGGGCCGGAGAGTCGCGATTATTCATTACGCCTGGTTTTGAATTCAAAGTGGTGCAGGGGCTGATTACGAATTTCCATTTGCCACGTTCGACCTTGTTGATGTTGGTCAGTGCTTTTGCCGGTGTGCAAACGATTCGCGACGCATACGCCGCCGCCATTGATCATGAATATCGTTTTTTTAGTTTTGGGGATGCCATGTTTCTTGAAAAACAGGTGTCTTAAGTGGCGCTACATATAACTTTTAGGGGGCTGATGTGTTCGAAGTATTAAAAACCGATGGTCAGGCGCGACGCGGACAACTGCAGTTGCCCCACGGCAGTGTCGAAACACCGGTATTCCAACCCTGCGGAACATATGGTTCGGTGAAAGGAATGACGCCAGTTGACCTAACAAACTGCGGTACCCAAATGTTACTTGGGAATACCTTCCACTTAATGCTGAGACCAGGTGATAAGCAGATCCGAGAACTGGGCGGTTTGCATGAATTCATGGGTTGGTCTGGCCCCATTCTGACCGACAGCGGTGGTTTTCAAGTGTTCAGTTTGGGTGACTTACGCAAACTTAACGAACAAGGTGTTGTATTCAGATCGCCAGTGAATGGCGACAAAGTCGAACTCACACCAGAGTCCTCGGTTCGGGTGCAAGCGAACATAGGCTCAGATGTGGTGATGGTGCTGGATGAATGCACGGCGCACCCCGCTACGCCCAAGCAAGCGGAGGATTCTATGCAGTTGTCTTTGCGCTGGGCGCAACGATGCCGCGATGCTTTTGACAAAGGTCGAGAACACAGCGTGAACCCTGGCGCTAAGCTGTTTGGCATCGTGCAGGGGGGAATGTACGAAAACCTGCGCCAAGTAAGCTTGGAGGGTCTGCTAGAGATTGGTTTTGACGGCTACGCCATAGGTGGTTTGTCGGTAGGTGAGAGCAAGGAAGACATGGACCGGGTGCTCTCGGCTTTGTTACCCCATATGCCTGAGCAAAGCCCGCGTTATCTAATGGGTGTGGGTACGCCCCAGGACCTGGTGCGCGGCGTAGCCTTGGGTGTCGATATGTTCGATTGCGTCATGCCAACCCGCAATGGACGCAATGGCTACCTGTTCACTCATTCTGGCGTGGTGAAAATTCGTAACGCTAAGCACAAAAGCTCTGAGCAACCGATCGATGATCGCTGTGCATGCTATACCTGCAAAAATTTCACCCGCGCTTATCTGCATCACCTCGACCGCTGCGGAGAAATGTTAGGCGCTATGTTGATGACCCACCATAATTTGCACTACTACCACAATTTGATGGCCCAATTGCGTGGGGCTATCGAAACGGGTACATTCCGCACGCTCGCGCGCTCCCTGTTTAATGATTGGAACAATAACGATGAGTCTGTTTGAAACTACCGCTTTCGCGGCTAATGCTGGTGCCCCTGGAGGCGACGCCGGAATGATTAACTTGATCATGCTCGGCGGATTTGTATTGATCTTTTACTTCTTGTTAATTCGGCCGCAAAACAAGCGGCGTAAAGAGCATCAGGAGTTGGTGTCTTCTCTCAGCAAGGGGGATGAAGTGGTTACTGCAGGTGGTGTGGTCGGCACTATCACCAAGGTCGAAGACGACTTCGTGAAAGTCCAGGTCAGCGAGGCTGTGGAAATGCGTATTCAAAAGTCCGCGGTTGGCGCGACTCTGCCCAAGGGCACCCTTAAATCTTTGGATTAAGTCGCCTGCTACGGGACGGGGTGAAACCCTGTCCTGGGGCAATGCGTCTCTCTTTTCCCCTGTGAATATCGGCGAATAGCAAATGGCTGAACTCCCCCCAGATGGTACTCCGTTACTCGGAGTGCCTCGTCGCAGTAGCGCACCGCTGAACTCGTTTGCGCTCTGGCAGTATGTGTTGATATTCACAGCAGTGCTGATCGGTACGTTATACGCCGCACCCAATGTCTTTCAGCCAGATCCTGCCATACAAATCCGCAGCTTGGATCAGCGCTCGGACTTCGAGACTCAATCTGATGCCGCTAACCAAGCGCTGCTGGCGCGAATGCAAACGGTGTTGAGTGAAGCGGGTGTTGCGATCAAAGGCGCTGACTACGAGGATGATTCACTGGTCCTGCGCGTGGATTCTGACGAAGCGCAGCTGCGGGCTCAGCAGTTGGCAAATGCCGCGCTTAATGCCAATGGGTTGAATTACGTAGTGGCGTTGGCAAGCGCCAGTACCACACCGGAATGGTTGCAAAACATCGGTGGCGAACCGATGAATTTAGGTTTGGACTTATTTGGTGGGTCGCATTTTCTGCTGCAAGTGAATATGGATGAATACCTCGAACGGGTGATTAAAAACACCGCGGAGAGCATGCGCGACACCCTCATAGATGAACGTATCCGATTTTCGCCTGGTCGCGACTGGGTAGCCGGTAATGCGATCGAAATTGCCTTTCGCGATGAAGCCAGTCGTGATGAAGCTGAGGATGCGTTGACAGATTTTCAGGACTTTCAGGTATTTCGCAGCGATGTCGATGACGGACCTGGATTAAGGTTCGTTGCTACCGATGAAAAAATTCGCGCACTTGAGGATCGGGCGATCAGTCAAAACTTGACCAGCTTGCGCAACCGGGTGAACGAACTCGGTGTTTCAGAACCCCAGGTGCAGCGCTTGGGTAGAGCGCGCATCGTGGTGGACTTGCCAGGTATTCAAGACAGCGCTCGGGCCAAAGAGATCTTAAACAAGTTTGCTAATCTAGAATTCCGCTTAGAGGCACTGCCTAACGCCCGCCGCTCGCAGATAGAGACGTATCCCTATAACGGCCGTAACCAAGACATCATGCGCCGCAACATTGTGACCGGAAACAATGTGCAGGACGCCAAACAGTCCTATGACCCAGAGACCGGCCAACCACAGGTCAACATCGAGCTAGATAACGATGGCGGCCGACGCATGAACGCCATCACCAAGGACAATGTTGGTCGTGCCATGGCTATTTTGTTCATTGAGCAAAAGCCGCGGGTGCGCAAAACCGAGGTGGATGGCGAAACCGTAGAAGAGTTTTTTACCGAGGAAGATCGGCGTCTTATTAGTGTAGCGACCATACAGTCGGCATTAGGTTTTAGCTTTCGTATAACCGGTTTGAGTTTGCGCGAAGCGCAAGACTTAGCGCTGTTGCTCAGAGCGGGTGCATTAGCAGCACCCATGTACATTGTTGAAGAACGTACAGTCGGCGCGCAATTGGGTGATGAAAACATTCAGCGAGGCTGGCAATCGGTTGGTATCGGCTTTGTGTTGGTACTGCTTTTTATGTTGGTGTATTACCGATGGTTCGGGCTTGCGGCAAATGTGGCATTGACCACGAACCTGGTGTTGCTGGTTGCCATTATGTCGGTCTTAGGCGCTACGCTAACCCTCCCGGGCATTGCTGGAATCGTTTTGACTGTGGGCATGGCGGTGGACGCCAACGTGCTGATTTTTTCCAGGATTCGTGAAGAGCTGAAGAATCATCCACCGCAACGGGCGATTCAAGCCGGTTTTGACCGCGCTTTGCTGACCATTACCGACGCCAATGTCACGACATTCTTTGTCGCAATCATTCTGCTCTCTATCGGTAGTGGGCCAGTGCGAGGCTTTGCGGTGACCCTAGCTGTCGGCATTGTTACGTCGATGTTTACCGCGATTTTGGTGACCCGCGCTTTAGTGAATTTGATGTTCGGTGGCCGCAAGTTGGAGTCCTTAAAGATATGAAGGATCTGCAAATCGATTTTATGGGCAAGCGCAAATATGCGCTGGTGCTGTCGGCTAGCTTGCTGCTGATGGCGTTGTTGTCGCTAGGTTTTAAGGGTCTAAATATGGGCCTGGATTTTACCGGCGGTTCCCTTTTAGAAGTCGGCTTTACGGAAGAAGTGGATCCCGAAGAAGTACGCAATTTTCTTGAAGGGACCGGGTTCAATAACGGCACAGTGCAGTATTTTGGTACCAACCGTGATTTGCTGATCCGCATGCCTCCTCAGCCTGGCGCCAATCAGTCGAGCCTGGGTGATGAAATTTTTGCTGCGTTAAAGAGCCAGTATCCAGACGGTGTATTGCGCCAATCCAATTATGTAGGCCCAGCGGTAGGTGATGAATTGACCGAAGATGGCGGTTTGGCACTGCTGACCGCGTTAATTGTGGTCATGATCTATATTCTGTTTCGCTTTACCAAGCAGTTTTCAGTGGGCGCGGTGGTGGCGCTGACTCACGACGTGCTGGTGGTCTTGGGGCTGTTTTCGATCTTTCAGTGGACCTTTGATCTAACCGTGCTTGCAGCATTGTTGGCGGTTATCGGATATTCCCTAAACGATACTATTGTGGTGAGTGATCGTATCCGAGAGAACTTTCGTAAGCTGCGCAAGTCGTCACCGGTAGAAACCATCAACCAGTCTTTGAATCAGACCCTAGGCCGCACGTTGGTAACCTCATTGACCACATTATTTGTCTTGCTGGCGCTGTTGTTTGCTGGTGGTGAGGTGATTCGTGGCTTCTCGCTGGCGCTGTCCATCGGCGTGTTGGTAGGTACCTACTCATCAATCTATGTTGCAGCGACAACGCTGTTGGCGATGAACATCAGTCGAGAAGACTTATTGGTGCCAGAGCCAGATGATGACGCCAACCCTGACGGCAGTTATCCGTAAAAACAGGTTCAGCGATTAAGCGTCTGAACTAGGGCGCGCCAGGATTTTGGGTTGGCTGCAATGATGTCGCCGGTCGTGGAAAACGACTCGCCGCCTTGCAAGTCGCTGACAAATCCGCCGGCCTCGCGTACCAGCACAATGCCAGCAGCGATATCCCACTGGCGTAAACCCATTTGCCAGAAACCATCGGTACGACCCGCAGCCACGTAAGCTAAATCCAATGCCGCGCTGCCAGCTCGGCGGATGCCGCGGCAGGTGCCGGTCAAAGTTTTCAAACCTTCCATAAACTCATCCAGATGGCTGTCTACCTTGCCAGGCGGTAACCCTGTGGCAAGAACACAATCCTCCAGTTTGCTGCGTGTGCTTACGCGAATGCGCTTACCGTTAAGCTGGGCACCGGAGCCTCGACTAGCGACAAATTCTTCGCCGCGTACGGGGTCGTAAACAACACCGTGCTCGTAATGTCGGCCTTTCATAATGCCTATGGAAACGGCGAAATGAGGAATGCCTTGTAAGAAGTTAAGGGTGCCGTCCAAGGGGTCGATGATCCAGGTGTACTCGCTGCTCCCAGACTGCGCGCCTGATTCTTCGCCAATAATGGCGTGATCAGGGAAGGTTTCGCGAATTTGATCGATAATAATCGCTTCAGCGGTTTTATCGATGTTTGACACAAAGTCGTTGTGTGCCTTGGTTTCAATATCGAATTCTTCTGGTCGATCCATCGCGCGCAGCATAAAGTCGCCGGCCTTGCGAGCGGCGCGAAGGGCAATATTTGCCATGGGTTGCATAGATTTATCCGGCTCAGAAGTGAAGGCGCGCTAATGCTAATGCCTAGGGCCACTTAAACCAAACGAGAAATGTAGAATAGTCGCTTTTATTCACAGGGCGGTGCCCTGATCCAATGGCCGCGTCATCAGTTCAAGATAAAACGCGCCGAAAACAAAGAGCAGGTTGGAAACGCTTTATATGCTAGATCGAATTCGTATTGTGTTGGTTGAACCCAAGCATCCAGGCAACATTGGCAGTGCTGCGCGGGCGATGAAAACAATGGGTATTGAGCAATTGGTGCTGGTGAACCCAGCGCGTTTTCCAGACCCTCAGGCAGATTGGCGTGCAGCGGGTGCTGCCGATGTGCTGGACAGCGCGGCAGTGGTGGGCAGTGTTGCCGAAGCCATTGCAGAATGTCATTTCGTAGTGGGCACCAGCACCCGCTCACGGCATATTCCCTGGCCGGTGGTACTGGCCAAAGACATTGCCAGTTGTCTGGCAGAACAACCGCCCGAGGCGTCGATTGCAATTTTGTTCGGTCGCGAAGACAGCGGCTTAACCAACGAAGAATTGCAAATGTGCCAATGCCATTTACAGATTCCCTCTTCGCCGATTTATGGCTCACTAAATCTGGCTATGGCGGTACAGGTGGTTTGCTATGAGTTGTATCAGTTCATCGAAACGCAACAGCAGCAAGACGAGGAATCAATTCCTCCGCCATCTACCGACGGTTCCCGACGAATTTGGGATCGGCCGCCAGCGACCCAACAGCAATTCGAATCACTGATGGGTCATCTACAAGAAACCTTGTTAAACAGCGGCTTTGTCGATCCTGATGCACCCGGTCATACCCTGACGCGATTGCGACGACTATTGGCGAGGCACCAACTTGACGAGACCGAGGTGCAGATATTGCGGGGGGTACTGAAACACCTCAATGTAGGGCTGGATGGCGAGAAATAATGCCAATCCTGACCCAAATGTTGGCATTCAAGCGAGGCCGCTTGCCCTTGTTTGAGTGTCAATTTTAGGTAAACATCAGGACATGCAAAAAATTGTCGTGCTCAATTCTAAAGGAGGGTCAGGAAAAACGACCCTCACAACGAACTTAGTGTCGTCCCTTGTATGCAGTGGCACTAAGCCGGCGTTGATCGATTTGGACCCTCAAGGATCCAGTACTCGTTGGCTTGCTAACCGACCTGCGAGCTTGCCTGGGATCTCTGGAATTGAGGGTTATGCGCAATCGTTGCAAGTCACCAAGACCTGGTTGTTAAGAACCCCAGAAAATTGTGATCTAGCGGTAATTGATACACCGGCAGCATTGTCACGTTCAGATTTAATCAGCGCCACACGGGGAGCAGACGCGATTTTAATACCCGTGATGCCTTCGGATATCGACATCCACGCGGCTATGAAGTGCATCTCAGATTTATTGCTGGTGGCGAAGATTCGGCGACCGGACCGAAAAATCGGCATCGTTGCCAACCGCGTGCGTACCAACACGCGAGTCTATGCCAAGTTACAGAAGTTCTTGGCAAGCTTAGATATACCGCTCATTGCAACGCTGCGAGATTCTCAAAACTACATTCGGGCTTTTGAATTTGGCATGGGCATTCATGAAATGCCTTATTCCCAGGTGAAGAAAGATATTGATGCCTGGGAAGACATAACCGCCTGGCTGCAACAGCTACGCGAGCAGAATCGCAACCATCCCGCGGCCATACATTTACTGCGAAGTTAGGCACCCGCGTGTCCAAGTCCTAGGCCTGTCGAAGCACTGAACCGGCGGCGTACATATTTCTATCGCGCGACTGCTCAAGGTTTATATACTGTGCCGTTCTGCAACTAGGCGTTACAAATGCCCGCACCCATATATTTAGATTACGCCGCCACAACGCCTGTGGATCAACGGGTCATCGAGCGCATGGTGGCACACATGTCGGCAGACGCCGATTTTGGCAATCCCGCTTCGCGCTCCCACGCTTATGGCTGGCAGGCGGAAGAATCCGTCGAGGCTGCGCGGGTTCAGGTGGCTGAAGCCATTAATGCTGATCCTCGTGAGATCATTTGGACTTCTGGAGCCACCGAGTCTGACAACTTAGCCCTTAAAGGCGCGGCCTTTGGTTCGGCGCGTCGGCACATTATTACCAGTTCCATCGAGCACAAAGCAGTATTGGATTGCTGTGGCTTTCTTGAGCAGCAAGGTCTGGAAGTAACTTACCTTGCCCCGGATGCCTGGGGTAGAACGTCGGTTGAGCAGGTACGCGAGGCGCTGCGCGAAGACACGTTGATGGTGTCGATCATGCAGGTGAACAACGAGCTGGGCACGGTGAATGAACTGGCGCCTATTGGTGCTTTGTGCCGTTCTCGGGGTGTGTTGTTTCATACGGACGCGGCCCAAAGCTTCGGTAAATTGCCGATCGACGTTGAGGCGCTGCAAGTCGATTTGTTGTCTATTTCCGCACACAAAATATACGGCCCCAAGGGCATTGGTGCGCTGTACGTGCGACGAGCCAATGGGCTGCGGTTAGCGCCGCAAATGCACGGTGGTGGGCATGAAATGGGGATGCGCTCGGGTACTCTGCCTGCACAACAGATTGTTGGCTTGGGTACTGCCGCGCAATTGATGGTAGACAACATGGACGCTGAACGCGCGCATCTTAGTGGGTTGCGCGAGCGTTTCTTGAGCCACGTGCGACAAATTCCGGATACGGTGGTACATACCCACCCTGAAGATCATGTGCCTGGCATCGTGAACGTTGGATTTGCCGGGGTAGACGGCGAAACCTTGTTGTTGGCTTTGCCGGGTTTGGCGGTATCCAGCGGCTCGGCTTGTACCTCGGCCAGTGTTGAGCCGTCTTTTGTTTTGCGTGGCATTGGAGTGGCCGATGAACTGGCCCACGCTTCGTTACGATTCAGCTTCGGGCGTTTTACTGAGCCAGGGGATGTGGACGCCGCAGCGCAGCAACTCGCTGCTACTGTCAGTCGATTGCGCGACTCTTAAGCATGCGTATAATGTGCGCCCTCTGAGGCTGCCGAAAGGCCGATTTTCGTCAGTTTTTTTCTTAAAAATTAACCACATAGCTCGCTCCTCGAGCACGTGGTCAAGGCTCGCTGGAGACTTCTATGGCTGTTGAACGTACCTTTTCAATCGTAAAACCGGATGCGGTTGCGCGTAATCTTATTGGTGAAATCTATTCGCGCTTCGAAAAAGGCGGGTTGCGTATCGTTGCATCGAAGATGTTGCGCTTGAGCGAAGAGCAAGCGGCCGGGTTTTATGCAGAACACGACGGCAAACCATTTTTTAACGACCTGTGCAGCTACATGCGCTCTGGCCCAGTGATGGTGCAAGTCCTTGAAGGCGAGGACGCTATTGCCACGAATCGCCGCTTGATGGGCGCAACGAATCCTGCTGAAGCCGCACCTGGCACTATTCGAGCGGACTTTGCCGAGTCGATCGACGCCAACGCGGTGCATGGCTCGGACGCTCCTGAATCTGCCGCTCGGGAAATCGCTTTTTTCTTTAGCCCCGACGAACTGCACGACCGCGACGCATAACCAAGATGGCAAGCCTGCAGAACCTTTACGGTTTTGATCGCGCCCAGCTCGAACAGTTGTTTGTTGAGCAGGGCCTGCAGGCATTTCGCGGCCGACAGTTAATGAAGTGGGTTTACCATCAGGGTAAAACGGACTTCGCCAGCATGACGGATTTACCTCTGACCATGCGTGAATGGTTAGCGGCCAATTGCCACTTTGCCTTGCCAGAGATCGAACGCCAGCTGACGTCAGTAGATGGCACTGTGAAGTGGTTGTTGCGGGTCGGTAACGGTGATCTGGTAGAGATGGTGCTGATCCCTGAAAAGGGTCGCAATACCCTGTGTGTGTCATCGCAAATTGGCTGTGTATTGGACTGCAGCTTTTGTTCAACGGGCAAGCAGGGCTTCAATGGCAATCTGACCTCGGCAGATATTGTTGGGCAAATGGTATTGGCGAATCAGATGCTCGCGGACCGAGGGCAAAGCGTCACCAATGTGGTGCTTATGGGCATGGGTGAGCCGCTACTGAACTTCGATGCGGTTATCGCTGCGACGAATGTTATGAAGGACGACCATGCCTTTGGTCTGAGCAAGCGCCGGGTCACCATCAGTACCGCAGGCGTGGTGCCGGCCATCGATAAGCTTCGAGAGGCGACTGATGTGGCGTTGGCGATATCGCTGCATGCGCCCTTTGACGAGTTGCGCAATGAACTGGTGCCGATTAATCGCAAATACCCCATTGCAGAGTTGATGCGGGCCTGTAAGGCCTACGTGGACGCATTAGGGCCAGCGCGCAAACTGGTGATCGAATACACCTTGATGCGCGGTGTAAACGACCAGCCGCAGCACGCTAAAGCTTTGGCAGCTTTGCTGAAATCCTTGCGTTGCAAAGTCAACCTTATCCCGTTTAACCCATTTCCCGGTTCAGGTTACGAGCGGCCCCGCAGCAAGGACATCGAGTATTTTCAAACCGTAATGATTCGCAATGGTTTTACTACCATGTTGCGAACGACTCGTGGAGAGGACATTGATGCTGCCTGCGGCCAATTGGTAGGTCAGGTGCAAGATCGCACGCGCCGCCAGAGCAGATACAAAGCGCGTTTAGAAGTAGCAACGCCGCAACCCGTGGTTGTGCAATAATTCCGCAGCTAACAGCCGGTGGCGTCATCAAAAGTTAGCAGACAAGCATATGGCCAAACCAGGGATTACAGCAGCAGCAAACTTAGCGTTAGCCAAAGCGATGAGAGTCAGTTAAGTGCAAGCAGACGACAAAGAACAAACCACTGTTGGTGCGAGTCTAGCCGCAGGTCGCGAGGCGTTGGGCATTACTCAGATCGAGGCGGCGGACGTGCTCAATTTGACCCAGCGCACCATTGCAGCCCTGGAAACAGACGACTTCGAAAATTTGCCTGGTTGGGTTTACGCCAGCGGCTATATTCGAGCGTATGCTCGAATGCTAGGTCTCGATGCTGATGACTTGGTTAAACGCTCAGCTGCTTCGCGACAGGAATCCGCAGAGACGTTGTTTCAGGGAGAGGAGGCAACACCCGCATCCCGGCACCATGTCAATAAAATGCCAATCCAGCTTACTCTCAGGCAATGGGGTTACGCGGCTCTTGTGTTGTTGGGCTTGGTTCTATTTATAAGTGTCTTTGACGATATCCCGCGGCCGGAACAGAAACCGCCGGTTGCGCAACAGCAACCAGTTATTGAAACACCGGCAACCGCATCTGAATTGGTCTTGTTGGAAGACGACGATGTATCAGAACCGGTCAATGACAGTCCGGTAGTTGCAGAGGTAGCCGCAGAGGCAACGCCAGAGGTAATTGATGACGTCGCTGCGACAGAGACGTCAGAAAGCACTGAGATTGAATCGCTGCCAGTAGGCGGGGCTGATGAAGAGGCGCCGCTCATGGTAGCGACGGAGTTAGCTCAGCAAGACGAAGACACAGAGACGTTGTTAGTGCCCGAAGAGGAAGAGCTAGCTGTAACCACTGTAGTTAATGCAAGTACCGAAGACGCAGCAGACAGCGAGGTCGTGAACGAATATCAGGTGCCGTATTTTGGCGAAGACGAGACAGGCGCTCGGAAATTGTCGCTTGAGGGCGACCAAAGACTGCGTTTTGAATTTGCAGCAGATTGCTGGGTTGAAATCAGGGACTCTGCTGACAACTTAGTGTATGCCGATCTTGGTCGTGCCGGTGATGTGCGCCGGTTCGTTGGCACAGGTCCTTTTGCGTTAAAGCTGGGTTTTGCTGATGGCGTGCAAGTCTTCTTTGATGCCGAAGAAGTCGACTTGGCACCCTTCACGCGCAACCAGATGGCGCGCCTAGAATTAGGCCAATAATAGTGAGAGTTGCTGGCAATGGTTAAAGCTGTGCGAGGTATGCGCGATATTTTGCCCGCAGACAGCGGTCGTTGGCATTCTGTTGAGGCGTCGATTACCCAGGTTTTGCGAACCTACAGTTACGCCGAAATCAGATTACCGTTAATGGAATATACGGATCTGTTTGCCCGCGGCGTCGGCGAAGCAACAGATATTGTTGAAAAAGAGATGTATTCCCTGGCGGATCGTGATGGCGATTCATTGAGCCTGCGACCGGAGGGGACCGCAAGTTGTGTCCGCGCGTTGGAAGAACATGGTCTGCTGTATAACCAGACTCAGCGGGTTTTCTATAACGGCCCAATGTTTCGGTATGAAAAGCCGCAGAAAGGTCGGTATCGCCAGTTCAGCCAAATTGGTGCCGAGGCCTACGGTTTTGCTGGCCCGGATCTTGATGCTGAGTTGATTCAATTGGGGTACGAATGCTGGCAGCAGCTAGGCATCCAAGATCGGGTGCAATTGCAACTGAATACCCTAGGTTCTGGTGCGGCACGAAGCGCGTTCAGAGCAGCTTTGTTGGACTATTTGCAACCCCTTGCGGACAAGCTAGATGCCGACAGCCAACGACGCTTGGAAACGAACCCATTGCGTATTTTGGACAGCAAAGTGGCGGAAACTCAGGCACTGCTAAAAGACGCACCGCAGCTGTTGGATTTTGTCGACGCGGAAGGTTTAGCGCATTTTCAGCAGTTGCAAGACTTGCTGAGTCAGTTACAGATTCCGTTTGAGCTGAACCCAAACTTGGTGCGTGGCCTTGATTATTACACCCACACGGTTTTTGAATGGGTGACAACGGACTTAGGTTCCCAAGGAGCGATTTGTGCCGGTGGTCGTTATGACGGATTGGTCGAGCGACTTGGCGGTCGCGCAACCCCCGCTGTTGGTTTCGCTATTGGTGTCGACCGTGTTGTGTTATTGCATGAGTTAGCCCAGCCCCAGCAAATTGATAATGCAGCACAGATCTACGTCTGTGTGACCGCGCCTGAAGTGCTGGGCGGTGCTATGAAAGTGGCGCAGCGCCTTCGTCAAGCAATGCCAGGCATTGGCGTGCGGGTGCACATGGGCGGTGGCCAGTTAAAGAAACAGTTTAAGCGAGCGGATGCGAGCGGAGCCACCTGGGCGGTACTTTACGGTGCGCAAACCACAGAGAACGAATTGGTTATCAAGCATCTACGCGATGCCAATATCGGTCAGCGGCAGTTGCCGCTGGAGCAGGCCATTACCCAACTTTGCCAAGGCGATTAGGCATGATCACCTTGACAGAGTACTAGGGCCAGATTTAACAGACACGCCGAGCGCGAGATATGACAAAATGCGCGGGCTTAAGTCAGCGCTGGTTGAGGCGTTTGGCAAAAAATACTGAACATTAGTGGAGACGTGACGAGTGTCAGATTATCTCAGCGATGAAGAACAAGCGGCGCGACTGCGCTCTTGGTGGGCAGCCAACGGTATTAGTGTATTGATCGCTGCGGTGGTGGCTTTTGGTGGATTTTTTGCCTACCAATACGTTACCTCATCCGCCCAGCAAAGCGCCGAGGCAAGTACGGCGGCATTCATAGCCTATCGTGAAGCCGAAGGCGATGAACAAGAGGCGCTTGGCGATCAGCTTATTGAACAGTTTCCCGGCACAGCTCAGCACGCATTGGTGTTATTACGCCGTGGGGCATTAGCAACAGAAGAAGCTCGCATGGGTGATGCCGAAAAGTATCTAAGTGAAGCCATTAGCATAGCTAGTGATGCTTTGTTGGCAGACTTGGCACGCATTCGTCTAGCCAGGGTGCTGCAAGAGCTAAACCGCAGCGACGACGCACTGGCTCAATTAGCTCAAGTGAAAAACACTGGCTACCGCTCCTGGGCGTTAGAGGTTCAGGGTGATGTTTATCTTGCTACCGACCAAATTAAGGCGGCTCATGAGGCATACAGCGCAGCGTTTGAAGCCCTTAGAGAAGGCGAGCGTCGGCCAATCCTTGAAGTGAAGCGCGACAATACGGCTCCATCAAATGGCGAGTACGTGGCTTTTCAAGACACTTTGGACGATGCCTTACGCAAAGCGGAACAAACTCTGAATGAAGACCAGGAAGCCGATAATGAATGATATCGGTTTTGCGCGTGGCCTCATTAATCGGTTTTTAGCTGCGCTGATTATTCTGACCCTTGGTGGTTGCAGTTGGTTTAGTTGGCTGCCGTGGGTAGATGAAGATACGACCGAAGATACGACCAAGCCGGCGAAGCTGCAGCCCTTCAATGCTGAAGTGAATGTATCTGTGCAATGGAAACGCCAGGTCGGAGAGGGCTTAGGCAAAAAATATATCCGGCTAATACCTGGTATCGTGGCGGATCGAATCATTGCAGCGGACGGTTATGGCCTAGTAGTGGCATATGACCGCTTTACGGGCAAACCGGTCTGGCAACAGCAATTCGATGCCGTTGAAAATTCGGGCTTTAGCATTTCTGGATTATTAGACCGCCGAGATCCAGCCTTTGTCAGCGGGGGTGTCGGGGTCGGTGCGGGGATGGTGCTTGTTGGTACGACTCATGGCGAAGTGATTGCGTTAGACGCTGCTGACGGTTCTGAGCGTTGGCGCTCGAGAGTTGGCACGGAAGTGGGCGCAGCACCTACCGCGGGTACGGGCAAGGTGTTTGTGCAGACCATTGATGATCGTGTCAGTGCATTAGATGCGGATACCGGCGAAGTGGTATGGACCTATGACAGTCAAATGCCCCTGCTTACATTGCGTGGCACCAGCGCGCCAGTCTTCGATCAGGGTGTGCTGTATACAGGGTTTGCCAACGGCAAGGTGGTTGCTTTGCGCGGTGAAAACGGTGAGCCAATATGGGAACAGCGAGTGATGCTGCCTGAAGGCCGATCTGAGCTGGATCGTATTGTTGACGTAGACGCGCGGGTTTTGCTCGATGGTGGCGCCATGTATGCCTTTGCGTACCAAGGTAGGGTGGCAGCGATTAGCCGTCGCGAGGGTCGACCCATGTGGGAGCAGGAATTGTCTGGTTATCTGGACATGGCCCAGGGCTATGGCCAAGTTTATGTGGTTGATGCAGACGACACGATCTCCGCAGTGGACAAAAGCAATGGCGAGATTAACTGGCGGCAAGACGTTTTTGCGCGCCGCAAGCTGTCGGCTCCCATGGCGTTTTCCAATTATGTAATAGCTGGAGACGACGAGGGTTATCTGCATGTCTTGGCCCAGCGTGACGGGCGCGTAGTAGGACGACGTAAACTTGGTGGTAAGGGTGTGCGCACGCAAACCGTAATTGCCGACGATTTGCTCTATACGCTGACGAATTCTGGAACGCTGACCGCACTCAAGGTCGCGCTGAACTAAGCCATGCTGCCGAGCATCGCGCTGGTGGGTCGGCCCAATGTGGGAAAGTCGACCCTCTTTAACAAACTCACACGCAGTCGCGATGCCTTGGTGGCAGATGTGCCCGGCCTTACCCGTGACCGCCGCTATGGCCGTATGGAGTTTGAAGGCGGCACCGCGACACTCATCGACACCGGAGGGTTGTTTGGTGATGACGTACTGTCTGATGCTCTGACTCAGCAAACTCGTTTAGCCGTTAATGAAGCAGATATTGTCTTGCTTATGTTCGACGGCCGAGACGGCGTTACCGCGGCAGATGAAGACGTAGTGGACTATCTGCGTAAGTCCAATGTGGCGTTCATTCCGGTAATTAACAAGATCGATGGCCTGCCAGAGCACGAAATCACGGCAGAATTTGGTCGTTTTGGGTTTGCTGATTTTTTGCTGATCTCTGCAAGTCACAGTCGTGGGCTTAAGCAATTGCGCGCTCAACTTATAGATCGCCTCGAAGCGATGCAGACCCAAGACGGCTCGATGCTTGACGACGGAGACGTTGAAAACGGTATTCGCGTTGCGGTGGTGGGGCGGCCGAACGTAGGTAAGTCAACTTTGGTTAATCGCTTGTTGGGCGAGGAGCGCCAAGTGGTATTCGATATGCCTGGCACAACCAAAGACGCTATAGATATTCCATTTTCTAAAGATGGCGTGGACTTTGTGTTGATTGATACCGCAGGGGTACGGCGCAAGGGACGGGTGTCGGAAATCACAGAAAAGTTTTCAGTGGTTAAAGCCCTGCAAGCAATGGAACGAGCCCATGTGGTGATACTGGTGTTGGATGCCCAGGAAGGCGTGGTTGAGCAGGATCTGCATGTTCTCAATTACGCGCTGGAAGCCGGCGCTGGCATGGTTGTGGCGGTGAATAAGTGGGATGGCCTCGAAGCTGATCACCGTGCTTTGGTGAAGAAGACTCTAGACCGTCGGCTGGCTTTTATACCTTGGGTGCCTTTGCAGATGATCTCTGCCCTGCATGGCACTGGCGTGGGTCATTTGTTAGACCAAGTTGAAAAGATCCATGACATCGGCGCCTTCGATGTTTCTACCTCGCTGCTCACCAGGCTGTTGCAGAATTTAGTCTCTTCGCATCCGGCACCGGCCGTTCGTGGTCGTCCTATTAAGTTGAAGGTGGCAACTCGCGGCGGTGCCCATCCGCCAAAAATAGTAGTGCACGGTAATCAGCTCAGTGCGCTACCGGCAAGTTATCGGCGTTTTTTGGAAAACGGTTTTCGCGAAGCGCTGAATCTCCTAGGCAATCCGGTCAAGATAGAGCTGCGTGATTCCGAAAACCCATACGCTGGACGCAAGAATCAGCTGACCCAACGGCAACTCGACCGGCGTAAGCGGGTCATCAAACATCGCAAGTCAAAACGTTAAGGATTTGTCGCGATAGCCGCAGCCAAGGCCTGACGAAATGCTAAGGGATCGATGCGATAACCATTGAGGCTCACTGACCAATGCAGGTGAGGGCCGGTTACTCTTCCTGTAGCGCCAACCAATCCGATGACTTGATTCTGTTCTATGAGTTCACCTGTTCGAACCGTTTGCTCGCTTAAGTGACAGTACATCGTAATCAAACCCTGGCCGTGATCTAGAAACACGCTCTTACCGTTGTAATAAAGATCATCCACTAGGGCTACTTTTGCTCCTGCAGGTGCAACGATGGGTGTGCCGGTAGGCGCTGCAATGTCTAATCCGCTGTGTGGACTACGGGGTTGGTCATTAAAAAATCGGCGATGACCGTACAGGCTGGTTGTAATGCCTTCGAGGGGCATACTAAAACCTTTGCTTAGATCCATTGGCGCAGACACCGTGGCGTAGATTGCGCGCTGGCGTTTGCTCTCGGCGCGTATCCTCTCCAGTTGTTTTGGATTGGGCGATACCATTTCTTTATTTTTTAACGTGATGCGTTGTTCGGTGTAGCGCTTATCGACAATCTCGAAGGCATGAGTTTGGTCTTGCCCTTCTTTAACGAAACTAAGTTGTGCGGCTCCTAGATCTTGCGTAATGGGTATGCCGATTAGGGCGGTTTGACCAACCACCAATACCGGTTTGTTTTGAAAACGAATCTCGCTAGCGCCCTCTGGCACGTTCCACGCATAAACCCCACCCGGAACGCTGTTCGCGTTGGCATGGGTGACTGTCCCTGGAAGCGTCAATGCCGCCGCCAGGGCGAAACCAAGCAAGGCAACTGTAAACGCTTTAATACTAACGATTCGTATCATGGTCAGAGTTCGGGTTAGGAGGTTGCAGTGAGTCATCTGGCGCTATTCGGGTCACATTGGCAGTAATCGCACCCTTGGCCAACTGAGCGGTCACCTCGTCGCCAACTGCCACGTTGTCGGCGCTTTCGATAACCTCGCCGTCGGCATTACTGACAATGGCATAACCGCGTGCCAAGGTGGGGAGTGGACTTACGCCCTCAAGCATACGCGCGAGATTGGCAAGTTTCGCTCGCTGTTGATCCAGTGTCTGCGCCCACCGTAACCCAAGGATGCGCTGCAACCTATGCAATTGTTGCTGGGCGAGGTTTAGTCGTTGACCTGGACCCACAGCGCGTAAGCGTGTGTGGTTGTTGCTTACGCGACGGCGCTTGTCTGCCAGTAATTGTTGTGCGGCGGTGCCTAGACGACGTCGATGCTCGTCCAGGCGTTGCCAGTTTTGTTGAATGTGGGTTTTCGGGCTGACCAGCTGCAGCGTCGTGTTCCGCAACTGTAAATGCTGTTGGCGCAGGTAGTATTGCATCAGGTTACGTAGCTGACGGTATGTTGATTCGACAGAGTCTTGCAGATCATTGGCGTCAGGCACCATGATTTCAGCTGCTGCCGACGGCGTCGGTGCGCGAACATCGGCAACAAAGTCGGTAATGGTCACATCAATCTCGTGGCCAATGGCCGAGACTACTGGGGTTTGCAGCGCGTAGATAGCTCGAGCCACAGATTCTAAGTTAAAGCACCACAAATCTTCTAAAGAGCCGCCGCCTCGGGTAAGTAAAATAACGTCGGGTGCCAATTTTTCGGCCTGAGCGAGGGCGTGCAAGATCTGCGCTTCAGCCTCCGCGCCTTGAACAGCGGTGGGAATAAGCGTGACTCGCAGTCGTGGATAACGCCGCCGCCAAACCGCCAACACATCGTGCAGTGCGGCACCGGATGCAGAAGACACCACCACAGCGGATGTTGGTTGTTGCGGCAGCGGTTGTTTATGTTCAGTGGCGAATAGCCCTTCAGCAGCAAGCTTCAGCTTCAGCGCGTCAAAGGCCTGGCGTAAAGCCCCTTCGCCGGCGGGTTCCATTTGCTCAACAATAATCTGAAAGTCGCCGCGTCCCTCATACAGACTGACTTTGCCGCGAATTAACACCTGTTGACCATCGCCGGGTTGCATTTGCACAGCACGGTTGCGGTTAGCGAACATGGCGCAACGCACTTGGGCCTTGTCGTCTTTCAGGGTGAAATACCAATGGCCTGAGCGGGGCCGGGCAAAGTTCGACAGTTCGCCGCTGACCCAAATTTGGCTGAAGCGCTGTTCAATGGTCACTCTGGCCTGGCGGTTGAGTTGGCTCACCGTGACCACACTGCGTTGTTCGAGCTGAGATCTTTCTTGCATGTCTGTTTCGCGCCAAGGCTTGCTAGAGTGTAGGCGTAACTGACGCCAAAGCCCACGATAACGCCAAACAAAAGCCGAAAACTGGAGTGGTGCGGCGTTGTTGGTGTGGCGACATTTACTTATCGTCACGGCATCGCTAAACTCACGCTTTTGCGGGGTTCTCAATGTTGCGTATTGCTACTGACGCGCTCACCTTCGACGACGTTCTCCTCCTGCCTGCTTACTCCCAAATTTTGCCATCTGAAGTGACACTCAGTTCTCACGTGTCGCGCAATATAAAGGTCAATATACCAATGGTTTCGTCGGCCATGGATACCGTGACAGAAGCACGGCTTGCCATAGCCATAGCCCAAGAGGGTGGTATTGGTGTGGTGCATAAAAATATGCATTTGGAACAGCAAGCCAAAGAGGTTCGAGCGGTAAAGAAGTTTGAATCGGGCATTATTCGTGATCCCGTCACTATTGCGCCAACGGCGTCTATGGAGACGTTATTTAATCTCACTCGCGACCACGGTATTTCTGGTGTGCCGGTTGTCGATGGCGAGGATCTGGTAGGGATTATCACCAGTCGCGATGTGCGCTTTGAACAGCGTACCGGTGTATCGGTACGCGACATTATGACTCCACGGGATCGCTTAGTTACAGCACAAGAAGGCACAGACTTTTCCGAGATCCGTCGGCTGCTACATGAACATCGAATCGAAAAAGTGTTGCTTGTAGATGGCGAAGGCAAGCTCACAGGAATGGTCACAGTAAAAGATATTGCCAAAGCCGAAGCGTTCCCTATGGCCTGTAAAGATCAGCAGGGTCAATTGCGGGTAGCCGCCAGCGTTGGCATCAGCGCTGACACCGATGACCGAGTGGCGGCTTTGGTAGAAGCCGGAGTTGATCTAGTTGTGGTAGACACCGCTCATGGGCATACCAAGGGTGTTTTGGATCGGGTCAGCTGGATAAAGCAAAAGTATCCAAACCTTGATGTGATGGGCGGCAATATCGCGACCGCCGATGGTGCGCGGGCATTAATTGATGCCGGGGCGGACAGCGTTAAAGTGGGGATTGGCCCTGGTTCCATTTGCACAACACGCATTGTGGCGGGCATTGGCGTGCCACAAATCACTGCCGTAGCTGCCGCTGCAGAGGTCGGTGCAGAAGCACGGGTGCCGATTATTGCTGACGGGGGTATCCGCTACTCAGGGGATATTGCCAAGGCCATTGCTGCAGGCGCGAGTGCCGTGATGATTGGAAGTTTGCTTGCAGGTACCGATGAAGCACCTGGCGAAGTGGAGTTGTATCAGGGCCGAACCTATAAGTCTTACCGAGGTATGGGGTCGATGGGTGCAATGGCTCAGTCCCACGGTTCCAGCGATCGTTACTTCCAAGAAATGGATGGCGACTCTCGCAAGCTGGTACCCGAGGGTGTTGAAGGCCGGGTCGCTTATCGCGGGCCGGTCAGTCCAATTGTGCATCAGCTAATGGGGGGATTAAGAGCGTCCATGGGTTATACCGGCAGTGCCGATATCCAAACCATGCGCACCGTGCCAGAGTTTGTGCAGGTCAGCGCAGCGAGCATGGCCGAGTCCCATGTGCATGATGTGGCGATCACGAAAGAAGCCCCGAACTACCCTAGTCCGCGATAGGGTCAGCGCAACACTGGCCCCCTGGGTAGCTCCTGAAATAGATGGTTACGGAGACAAGGCTGTCGTAGTTGACAGCTATTAAGAGATGGCACAACAAAACGACATTCACGCCCAACGATTACTTATCGTAGATTTTGGTTCCCAGTACACCCAGCTTATCGCGAGACGGGTGCGCGAATGCGGGGTTTACTGCGAAATTTATCCGTTTGATGTAAGTGCAGCGGCAGTCAATGAATTCGCACCTCAAGGGGTCATATTGTCTGGCGGTCCGGAAAGCGTAACAGGCGAGGAAACTCCTCGAATTGACCAGAGTATTTTTGATTTAAGCGTACCGGTACTGGGTATCTGTTATGGCATGCAGGCTATGGCGCAGCAGTTTGGTGGCCAGGTAAGCGGGTCGGATAAACGCGAGTTCGGCCACGCCCGTATTCAGGCGGAATCTGGCAGCTCGTTTATAGAGACCTTGCTTAAAGTAAGCGAGGGCAATGATGTGTGGATGAGCCACGGCGATAAAGTCACGGAGTTACCCCCGGGCTTCGTTTGTACGGCCAGTTCCGGTAGTGCACCTATTGCTGCTATGGAAAACGCTGAAAGGCGTTTGTTCGGAGTGCAGTTCCATCCTGAAGTTACGCATACGAAAGCAGGCTATGAATTGCTTAGTGAGTTTGCTCACAACATCTGTGGCTGCGACGGTACCTGGACGGCGGCAAATATAGTTGAAGACGCCATAGCGCGAGTGCGCGAACAAGTGGGCGAAGACAAAGTGGTTTTGGGTTTGTCTGGCGGTGTGGATTCTTCGGTAGTCGCGGCTTTGCTTGCGCGCGCTATCGGTCCACAGCTGACCTGTATATTTGTTGATAACGGGCTGCTGCGTAAAGACGAAAAGGGTGAAGTCGAGTCTGCGTTTAATAATGCAATTAACGACGGCGATATGCCGCCGTTAGACATTTTGACCATTGATGCAGAAGCGGAGTTTTTGGGTAATCTGCAAGGCTTGGTCGATCCAGAAGCCAAGCGCAAGGTTATCGGCAGTACGTTTATTGATGTCTTTGACCGCGAGGCACACCGGCTTGAAGGTGTTAAGTGGTTGGCGCAGGGCACAATCTATCCCGACGTCATAGAATCTGCGGCTTCAAAGTATGGCAAGGCTCATGTCATAAAATCCCACCACAACGTCGGCGGTTTGCCAGAACGCATGGCTATGCAGTTGGTGGAGCCACTGCGGGAATTGTTTAAGGACGAGGTACGCAAAATAGGGCTGCATCTTGGTTTGCCGGAATCATTGATTATGCGGCACCCATTCCCTGGTCCAGGTCTGGGTGTGCGAATTCTCGGAGAGATCAAAAAAGACTACGCCGATGTGCTGCGCGAGGCCGATGCGATCTTTATCGAAGAGCTACGCCGAGCAGATCTTTACAGTCAGGTGTCCCAGGCCTTTGCGGTCTATCTTCCAGTTAAATCAGTTGGGGTGGTCGGTGATGCGCGGCGTTATGAACATGTGATCGCTCTGCGCGCAGTAGAAACCATAGACTTTATGACCGCGCGTTGGGCCCATTTACCCTATGAATTTATCGAGCATGTCTCCAATCGCATCATTAATGAAATCGCTGCAGTGTCCAGAGTGGTATACGACGTATCCAGCAAGCCGCCCGCGACGATTGAGTGGGAGTAATAGGGTGACGCTAAACTATTGATTTATATAGGTTTGCGAGTTGCAAAGAAGTTACAAAGAGCCCCGTTTTTGGGGCTTTTTTACAAGCGAAGTTACAAACGGTAGCGAGTTCAACGTTGACCGTGCGCAGCTGCGCGGCAAAGTTGCGGACCATGTGGTTGGCTTTTTCGCTCAGCATCTTTCGCCGTAGGTCGAAACACGGCATTACTGGTTGAATTGATGTTTAGTTCGGTTCTGGCATTCTGCTGAATCGAATTTTCGAGTAAGGCTGTAGCTTCTGCCGAATTCTCGATTTACAAGCTGTAACAAGGGACGCTATGCAACTTAAATTTGGTCTCGCAACGCCAAGTAATTTTTGGTTATTGGACTGGCAACAGCGCCAGCAAACACTCAGTGGCATTGTGGCATCTGGCTTTGATCACATTTTCATGGCAGACCATGTGTCCTTCCGCGATGGTTCAGGTACCGACGGGTTTGTTGAAGTGGCTTCACTGTCGCAATTAAACCCGGACATTGGTGTCATGATCAGTATTTACCTGCTGCCTTTACGCCATCCATTACCGGTAGCGCGGCAATTAGCGAGCATGGCGAGGATTGCACCGGGGCGGATGATCTTTGGTGTGGGTATTGGGGGTGAAGACCGACACGAGTCCGAGGTTTGTGGCGTTGATCCAAGACGCCGCGGTGTGCGTGCCAACGAGTCGCTGGAAATCATCAAAGGGCTCTTGAGTGGTGAGTCGGTAAGCTTTTCGGGTCGCGAATTTTCCGTTGCCGATGCCGTGATTAAGCCGACACCGCGTATCCCGATTCCAGTACTTGTGGGTGGGCGTTCAGATGCTGCGCTGACTCGTGCTGCAAAGTTTAGTGAAGGTTGGATTGGCGTTTGGTGTTCCGCACAGCGGTTCGCGGATGCCGTTGATATTGTGCGCGATGAAGCGGTTGCCCTAGGGCGTAACCAAGTGGATTGGTGTCATGGCTATCAACCATGGGTTGGCGTTGACCGTAAAAGCTCAAAGAAAGCCTTCAATGCGGTGAAAAAGGGCATGGAAGGGTTCTATCACATTCCCTTTGAAAAATTCGAACGCTATACCCCGTCGGGCACACCTGCTGAGGTTGCGGAACAATTAGCACCCTATGTTGAATCAGGCTGTCGACTGTTTAATTTGAAAATCTGTGCAGAACACCCAGAGGAAGAAGTGGCCTTGGGTGCTGAAGTGATCGAGCAGTTGCGTCGTTTTGCGCCAGTTCAAGAGGCCCAAGCCTAAGCGTCAACTAAAGCTTTGGCGCAGTCCCCTGCGCTTTTATCCGCCATGATCCGGCCATAGGCAGGGGCTGTTATTTTTTTGGAGATTGAATTGAATTACTTCAGGCCGTTGTATTCGTACTTAGTAGGCTGGGCGTTGCTGCTCGCGTCGAACTCCTTTAGCCATATTGGTTTAGTGAATGGCTTCAGCCAACTACTGCTGTTTGCTCTGGTGGTGTGTTTACCCATATGGCGCACTGGTCGTATGAGTTACGTCGACATCGGCTGGCCCTGGGGTTTGGTGTTGATCGCTGCTATTAGCTTCGTCATGAGTGACGGTTACTGGCTTCGGTCTCTGCTGGTTAACCTGCTGCTTGCGGCCGTGGGTTTGCGGATGGGAATTGGTGCGCTGAACTTGTGGCGACTGGGTTTGCTGCAAAAAGAATTTCCACGCTATCAGTATCAGCGTGTGCGGTGGGCAGAAGAAGGTAAAAGCAATGTTGGTCTGGCATTACAGGTAGATGCCATTTCCCAAGGTTTGGCCAATGCATCTTTTTTAGCGCTGCCGATTTTTATGTTGTCGGCAAATGCCCGAGCGGAATTTTCGTTGCTGGAAATAACCGGACTTGGTACCAGTCTTGCCGCGCTGGTGTTGGAGTCGGTGGCGGATTTGCAGAAAGTGAATTTCTTGCGCGCAATGAAAAAACAAGGCAAACGCGATCAGGTATGTGATGTGGGTTTATGGCGTTATTGTAGGCACCCTAACTACTTCTACGAGTGGATGGTGTGGAATGGGTTGGCCATTGCAGCGCTGCCGTCTTGGTTGGCCATGCAAAGTAATGAAAACGCTGTGATCTGGGGGATATTGGGTATTGGTTTGGTATTTACTTCTTGGTCGATGTACAAAACCCTGGTCTACACCACAGGTGCGGTGCCCTCGGAGTACTATTCTCAGCGTAAGCGTCCTGGCTACGCGGACTATCAGGCGCGCACGAATCGATTTTTTCCGGGACTGCCGCGATAGGCCGCTGAGTTAAACCGTGAGGAAAATAACACCGACGGAATAAGTCGCGAACAGAGCGGACCACAGCGGAAACCGGTGGGGTACGCTGATGACCAATGCCATAAGGGCGACGCCAATGCTCGGGACGATCAAGGCCGGTAACACGGCGCTGTTGTACATAATGATGTTTACGTAAGGGCCAACAAAAAAGTACAGCAGCATAGACAGGGCTGAGAGCCGCCCGAGGTTTTGGCTCTCTTGTAGCATGTCTAATTGGTCTTGCTCTGGCAGAGTGAGAGCCATTTCTGCAGCGCCGTACAGGCAGGAAGATCCGAAAACGAGCAGTATGAAGTCGAGGAAAGACCAGGCTTCAATTACCCGTAATCCCCAGCCTACCCACCAAAGTTGCAAGATGTACAACATCACGCAAAACGCCCACAGCCCTGAAGACCAATGGAATGCCACGCGATCTTTGGTGCGTACTAAGCCTGCTATGGTGCGCAGCATTCGGGTCATAGCCAGACCCAAGATGATGGATACCGCTATGAAGATGTATTCATGCTGAGTCATTTGAGGTTCTCGAAAACACCCACATTGCTAGGATCGCGGTGACAAATTCATAAGCCAATGCGCCTTGTGTGTACGTCGTTATAGGTTCCACGGTCATCAATACCGAAAACAGCCGCGCAATCGCGAGACAGCCCATGGTAAGCCCAAGCAGCGCTAGGCCCGGACGATAATAGTCTTGCCGCAGCAGTGCGAGTAGGCAAAACAGGCCTACGGCGCTTTGCAGACCACCGTACATCCCGCCCACTTCGGCGTAGGCATCGCCATTGGTCATTACCAAACCGGCAAAGTTAGCCGGGACAGTCGGCGCGAAAAAGCCCACGGCACCGTAGCCGATAAAAACAAAGGCTGAAAAGCCCAGCAGCAATTTTCCAAATCCAGCGATAGCGCACCTCGTTGTGAGTCTTAAGCTGAGCCGCTAAAGAGCCAGCAGCGGTAATTACGATGCAACCGTAGCACTCCGGATGTGAAGGTAGTATTCACGGACGGTCACTGGTTATGCTTTGCAGGTTAGTAAGAGAACACGACGAATGTGGAAGTATAAGGGCGCTGATCGACCGGATTTTGCAGTACAACCCAAGGCAGGGCAGGAGTCGGTATGGGATTACCCAAGACCGCCGGTACTTATGCCTGACAGCCGCTCGGTAGAGGTGGTGGCCAAGGATGGCACCGTGATTGCGCGTGCAAAGGCAAGCATTCGGGTGCTGGAAACCGCTAGCCCACCGACCTTCTATCTGTCCCCGGAGTCTTTATTGGTTTCATTGATCGACGTGCCTGGTGCAAGCTTTTGTGAGTGGAAGGGGCAGGCGTCTTACTTTGCTTATGCCGATGCAAAGTTAGCCTGGCGTTACGACAAACCCTCAGAACGGTTTACTGCCATTGACGGTTGGTATTCATTTTATGCCTCGTTGGCAGACTGTTATGTAGACGGAGCACGAGTTCAGGCGCAACAGGGTGATTTTTACGGTGGTTGGATCACCTCGGAGATTGTAGGACCGTTCAAAGGCGACCCAGGAACGCTAGGCTGGTAGAACCGCAAGCGCATAACGTGGTTTGCTGCAGGACATTGCAGCCATAAGGACCTAGGGAATGCGGGAAGACGGAAACAATAGCATGAGGGGCAAGAGATGAAAGTAACCCGCGATATGGTGCATAGGGATCTGCGACCGTTCTATAACCGCCTGCGTGGTTTTCAAACGGTGATCAAATACCGTTGGCTGACCAAGGTGGCGAATCGCTTGTTGAATCGTGCTGTTGCAGGGAAAAATCGCGATACCCTGAATTGCGATGAGGTTTATATCCCCAGCAGCGATGGGCGTTGGCAGATCCGTGTTCGAGTGTATAAACCGCTGCAACAAGACGGCCCATTGCCGCTACTCATTTACTTTCATGGTGGTGGCTATGTTTTGGGGACACCCGAAATGTCAGCAGATGTGCTGGAGCGCTTCATCAACACCAGACCTTGCGTTGTAGTGGCACCTGACTATCGCAAGGCCTACACCGAACCTTTTCCGGCGGGCTTCAATGACTGTTACGAAACGTTATTGTGGGCAACGAACAACGCAGAGCAGTTAGGTGCTTTGCCTGACCGTGTGATGGTGGCTGGCCACAGTGCTGGTGGCGGCCTTACCGCGGCAGTGACCTTGAAGGCCAGAGACAGTGGGGCGGTGGACATTGCGTTTCAAATGCCGATTTATCCAATGATTGACGATCAGCAACCTACGGATGCGTCCAGAGAGATGCAGGTGCCGGTGTGGAGTTCGTTGACCAATAAAGTGGGTTGGGGCGCTTACCTAGCAGAACTGCATAAAGGCGGCGCTGACATTCCAGCCTATGCAGCACCAGCCAGAAATCGTGACTACCAGGATTTCCCGCCCACCATTACCTTTGTGGGCACGTTAGAACCGTTTTATTGGGAGACCCAAGCCTACGTGAAAGCGTTGGGTGAGGCTGGCATTCCGCTACGTTATAAAGAATTCGAACAGTGTTTCCACGCCTTCGATGCCATCGCTGGGGGCACTGCAATCGGCAGACAAGCTCAGGCGTTTACCTACGACAGTTTCGCAGAGTTCTATGATCGCTATGTCGATGTCCCAGCGGATTAATTGGTGTGGCGGAATTGAGCGAAGACAAACATGCGTTACGTCAAAACGGACAGATTGACTTTAAAACCGTTGCAGGACCGAGATAAGGCACGGTTGGTGGCGCTGATCGGCGATTTTGACGTGGCGAAAAATCTAAGTCGTGTCCCATACCCCTACTCACTGGCGGTTGCCGATGATTGGCTAAGCGTTGTAGAAAGCGAAGAATTTAATCTGAGTATCTTTCTCGATGATGCGCTCATTGGTGCGGTGGGTTTGAGTGAAAAGAACGATGGCAGCTGCGAACTTGGATACTGGATCGGCAAGCCGTATTGGGGGCGGGGTATTGCTACCGAGGCAGCCCGTGGATTATTGGATTGGGCTTTGCCCCGCGCACAACCCGATTATGTTGCTGCAAATGTATTTGCCTACAACCCAAGCTCTGCTCGGGTGCTAGAGAAACTTGGTTTTGTTCTGGTTGGCGAGGACTCAGTATTCAGTTTGTCGAGACAAGCTCACGTTCCCACCTTGTTTTACCGTTACGAGCTATCCCACTAACAGGATCTGGTTAGCAGGATTGGGCCAATACAAAGGGGCGCAAGCGCCCCTTTGTATTGGCTTTGGTACAACCCTAGGTGCCAGTCCAGTTGGGTGCGCGCTTTTCAGCGAAGGCCACAGGGCCTTCTTTGGCGTCGTTGGAAGAAAAGACTTCTTTTTGCAGCGGGATTTGCATTTCCCAAAGCTTGTCCTCTTCGATGCCCATAGACGCTGCGCGCACTAAGGTCTTTGACGCTTTAACCGCTAATGGTGCGTTTTCGGCAATGCGCTCGGCTAGAGAAATGGCAGCACCAAGAGCCTCGCCGGGTTCGGTTAGTGCGCTGAGCAGGCCCGCATCCATGGCTTCTTCTGCGCTGATGGGTTCACCGGTTAATGCCATCTCCATGGCCTTGGCGTATCCCACCCGGGCGGGTAACCGGAAGACACCACCAGCGGCGGCAAATAGGCCAACCTTAACTTCGCGGATGCCAATCTTCGCGCCCTTGGCTGCGACGATGAGGTCGCAAGTGAGCATGACCTCGCAACCGCCAGCTAATGCAAAGCCGTTTACCGCAGCAATGAGCGGTTTGTTGGCGCCGGAGCGTACAAAGGTGTTCAGAGGGCCGATATCTTCGCCGCGAGCGAAAGCCTTTAAATCCATGCCGGCGCAAAATGCGCGACCGCTACCGGTAATAACGCCAGCGACCAGGCCGTCGTCTGCGTCGAGCTCTTGAATAGCGTTCCACAGGCCATTAGAAAGCGCACCGTTAATAGCGTTCATGGCATCGGGTCGATTCAGTGTAATCACCATGACACGGCCCTGGCGTTCCACGATGACGGCTTGTTCTTCACTCATTAGATAACTCCCTTAGTTGTGCAGGTTGCGCTAAAGCATGGCACGAACTGCGCTATTGTGAAAACACACAAAGCTCGGTTTAGCGAAGACGCCTTACCCATGCCTTTAGCCCAGCAATCGAGACTCGAGGCTAGGCAGCTACCGTAATATCGCGTAGCGTGGTGTTTTTGGGGGGATCGGTATGCGCGTTGAATCTTATCGGACGTTGATCGTGCTGTTAGCGGCTCAGTGCTTTGGCCAGACAGCGGCCCCAGTGTTGGTCTTGCTTGGTGGTCTTGTCGGCACCCAGATCGCGCCATCAGCAAATCTCGCCACCTTGCCCCTGGCCTTTATGATTATCGGCACCGCCTGTACGACTGCGCCTGCGTCTATGCTGATGGCTCGGATTGGCCGCAAACTGGGGTTTTTGTTCGCGTCATTGCTGTCAATTTTTGCTTCGCTATTGGCAGCTTTGGCGGTGCATCAACAGTCTTTTAGTTTGTTTTGCACAGCGGCTTTTCTTATTGGTAGCTACATTGCTTTTTTGCAGCAATATCGTTTTGCGGTGGCAGAGTCGGTGGCAATCGAAGAAGTGCCTAAATGCCTGTCCATTTTAATGCTTGCCGGCATCGTAGCTGCGCTGCTTGGTCCGGAAGTGGCGTTGCGATATAGCAGCGTTGACGGTTTGTCTGACTATGTAGGGTCGTTCATTGGGCTTGCTGTGCTGATGGCTGTGGCGTTTGCAGTGCTATTGGTGTTTTTTCGCGACACGCCGGTGCGCGCTGACAGCGCGCAAGGTGAGGAGCGGCCATTAGGGGTCATTTTGCGTCAACCTGTGGTCATTCTGGCCATAGCTTCGGCGGGGGTGGGGTATTCGATTATGAGTCTGATCATGACTGCCACACCGGTCAGCATGCACGAAATGGATCACTACTCTTTAGATGAAACAACCTGGGTGGTGCAAAGCCATATTCTCGCCATGTACATCCCGTCTTTTTTTAGCGGTTTTCTCGTCGCCCGCTTTGGAGTAATGCGCATTATTCAAAGCGGCTTTTTGTTGATGCTGGTTTGTGTCGTGGTGGGGTGGGGGCGACCCGATCTGATGCACTATTTTGGCACCATGGTGCTGCTGGGAGTGGGTTGGAATTTTTTATTTCTTGGTGGTACTACGCTGTTGACCCAGTCTTACCGCGTTTCAGAACGGTTTAAAGTGCAAGCGGCTAATGACTTTATGATCTTCGGGCTACAGGCGGTCGGCTCACTTGGCGCCGGAGTGCTGCTGGCTACATTGGGTTGGAACGGTGTTTTGGCGTTCAGTTTGCCCTGGTTGTTATTACTGATTCCTGTGGCGATCTACGCAAATAAGTACCTTGCCGCCCAGTCCTAGGCTGCTGCGTGTCATATCGCGCGCTCTAAAGTTTTCAAATTAGGAGAGTTATCGTGTCGCAATCCCCAGAACAGGTACATGTCGTTAGTCCCGAGCAGCGCTCCGTGGGGTTGAATACGATTGTGACTTCCTTCGCAGCAGATCCACTAGTGCGTTGGATCTTGCCCAGGGCTGACAATTATTTGAACTACGCAGCAGCTATGTTTGATGGCTTTGGCGGGGCTGCATTTGATGCCGGCACGGCGTATCAAATTGCGGACTTTGCCGGGGTCGCATTGTGGGTGCCGCCTTCTCATGCCACCCATGATGATGCAGAAGATTCAGAACTTTCCGAACTATTAGCCACGCTGGTGGCGCCCGAACGCTTGGAGGAAGTGGCCACGGTGTTGGCGGGAATGCAAAGTTATCATCCTGATGACGATTGCTGGTATTTGCCGCTAATTGGCGTTGACCCTGGTCATCAAGGCCGTGGATTGGGTGCGCAGTTGATGAAGCATGCACTTGCTAGATGTGATGAAGCCGGGTTGCCGGCTTATTTGGAATCGTCCAATCCAGCCAACATATCGTTATACGAACGGTTTGGATTTGAGATCATGGGCCGGATTCAAACCGAGAGTTCTCCGCCAGTGCATCCCATGTTGCGACCAAAGCAATAGCGCTAAGCGCTTGGTGCTTACAATTTTGCGAATGTGCTAGCTGAGCTTATCTAACCGCCTCGCGGCGAAGAAATTCATTATTGCGAGAATCACACAAGTCACGCGCAGGGCAATTTGGCTGCTCCAAAACTCGGTCAACGTTGCGTGCTGGACCAAATGCAGTTCCACATCGGCCCACAGTAGAGTGGCGAGAATCACCGCTGCTGCAAGGGACGCTTCACGCAGGTACATGCGTAACCAAAAGGATAGGGCGTATACGATCGCCAAGGGCAGAAACAACCACAGTCGATACAGTACCGTTTCAAAGTAAACCTCGGAATTCGCGAACAAATAGGCGAATTGTTCAGGAAAAAATATCGCCATTAAGCTGCGCACACTCAGTAGAAACACCACTGTAGAAAAGCGAATCCAGATCCATCGGCGGGTCCGCAGGTCATTTTTGCTAGCGTCTTCGTAAAAGGCGGCTAGTGCTTCTTTTTCGGCTGTAGTGAGGGTGGACATGAGGCGCTCGAAAACCCGTATTGGTGTGGTCCTTAGCAATGAGCGATCAGCGACTGCTCTTTACACAACTCATATCGGAATGAAGGCCGTTTACTTTAGCGCTTTTGGGTTATTTGACGCCGTATCCAGTCAATCGATCTATGGCGATTTCGACTGTCTTGCGCGCCTGTTTTGCACTGAGTTTTTGGCTTTGTCTTAGACTGATCCAGAACTCGATACCCAAGGTTGCGTCTATAGCTTCGAATAAGGCTTTGTCCTGGCGCAGCGCCTTTGGCAGTACCTGATTTAGTCGTTTTCGTCGTCTTGCCGCAGGTTTACTTGGGGTGCTGCTTTGATCTTGAATTGATCGTTGCTGGTAAAAAAGCGGCGAAATGTAGATTGGTAGTAAGTGCTCATAGATGCGCGATCGCCGGTCGATGATGTGATTGAGTTGTAAACGCCATTGTTGGGGTATGGCTATGGATTCTGGAAAAGGCTCATCCATGATGGCCTCGACGCTGCTCTCGGCAGCCTGAATCATTTGCTGGTGCAGTGATTCCGCCTCTGCAAAGTGCCGAAACAAAGTCCGGGTTGTGATACCAGCGTGTCTGGCGATATCCGTAGTGGTGGGTTGTAGATTGCCGGCAAGCATAAGGTCGCGAGCGGCAGCCAATATGCGCTGTCGTGTTTGTTCGGTGCGCTCGCGGCGCCCGTCTAATTTTTTAGCTGTGGTGGAATCAGCCATCGGTCGCACGAGCAAGCACTTGGCAGCGCTTCATCAGTCGCCGGGTATTGTTGTCAAAGTCGTCTCTGCGGTGCAGTACTCGTCGGTTGTCCCAAACGATTAGGTCGTCAGGTTGCCAGGTTTGTTGCCATACGTTCTGTGGTAGTGCGGCATAGGACCACAGCTCGTCCAATAGTGCTTCGCTGTCGCTTAGGGATAAACCCGGAATGTACGCCCACTCGCGGCGTCCGAGATAGAGTGCTTGCTTGCCAGTTTCTTCGTGGGTTCGGATGATCGGGTGAATGCTTCCAGGAGCGTCTCTAGGGTCATCAAATGGCTCGTATCCTGGGCGCAGGCTGCCGATGCTTGTATGGGCGGCGTCGTGCTTGATGCTTAGATCGCTGATGCGTTGCCTCAGCGATTCAGGAAGTGCGGCGTAGGCTGCTGCTTGATCGGCAAAATAGGTATCGCCGCCGACCGGTGGAATTTCAATACCCAGCAGCACGCTCGCTGGGGGCGGTGTATCGACGTAGGTCATGTCGGAATGCCAAGACGCCTCTGCGTTACCCAATCCGCCAATAGCTTTGCCGTTAATGCGAATGTTGGACAAAACCGTCACGTAAATGTTCGTAATTTTTGCTCGATCTTGTTTCGACATGCGACCCAAGGGCATTTCCTCCAGCGGTCCGAAACGTGCGCTGAACCGTTGCAGAGCGTTATCGTCTAAAGACTGATTGCGAAAGCGCAATACGCCAAACTGCAGCCAGGCGTCGTAGATTTGCTCAAAGTCGCCGCTGTTAATAGCTTTTAGATCAACGTCTTCGATGTCTGCGACAAACTGTGTATTTCCTATGGGGCTGATACGCATGGTTGAAGTCCTTTAGAGGTTAAGCGTCGATTGCTGTTTCGGCGCGCAATTCCACAGCGCTGCGGGGCACAAGAATACGCGCGAATTGCTCAAGACCTGGGGTACGGCTGAGCCGTTCAGCCAACAGCACTAAGCCGTCTGCTAATACCGTTTGAGTCCACAGCAGTTTATGTAGGCTTGCTGGGTTCTGGTCGCCTGGTTGCGCGGTCATGGCTTCTAAGTAGTAGGTCTTGGCGTCTTCGCTGGCGTGTTTGAACCAGACCAAATCGTCTGTCGGTAAGGTTGCGGTGTCTAGGTGTTCGGCCAATCGTTCAATGATCTCATCCATCGATGTGCCCGATACGCCTGCAAGGGTGCGCCCGTTGCGACGCCGTTTGCCGAGGTCGTACCAGGGTTTGAGGATAGAGAGCTCCTGACTCAGACGGTCGCTCCATGATGTGGTTTCGCTGGTAGCTCTTATAAAACTGACTGGGCAGGCCATTGCAGTTGCGTGATCCTGGTCAGGTGCTTCTTCTGCAAAGTCTTCAAGCACCGGTCCGCTAGAGCGGTTCAATAAATCCAGGCCTGCTGCGATCACCCGGTGCTGAAAGTCAGGGTTGTTAGCGGCACCTAACGGACGCCCCAATGGAAACGGAACCCACAGAGATCTGGGAGGCGATAGGGCGAGGGCATTTTCACGTACCAAGCTGATGCCAGTGGTCATGATGCCTTCGCGTTCCAGGTAATAACTGATCGCGCACACGGCGCGGGTGCAGTTGGGTCAGACTGGGGTAAGAAATACCGCGTCGACTCGGTCCTGTTTAAGCATGCCGGCCAATTGTGCGGTGTTGTGTTGGTACTGTTCGGGAAGTAGCCCAGCACCCATAAAGCTGTAGTGCACGCTGGCCAGGCTGCCAATCACGCCCTTGGTTTCCAGCTCCTTAAAGCGGTCGATGGGGTAAACCAGATTGACGTCCTCGGCGAAGCCTGAGCGATCAAAGTTCACCGAGCTATGGGACATGATCAGGTCATTGGCGTTTTCGTTGTTGCCGATAGGTCGATAGGTGGCGTCGCTAAACTTAAATGCTGGGTCATCGCGAAAATGCAGCCCCGCAGTGGTAATCAAGGCGATGCGCAGCTGTGCTATTGATTTGCTGTGATTGACCCATGCCGGCGGGCCCAGTGGCGGCATGTTCTTCGCAAGCAGATGCTCACGCTCATATTCTGGTAGGTCGCTAAGGCGCACCATAGATTGGTTCCTCCCCGTTTGGTTAGGTTGGCTCCGCTATCGAGTTAGGCCCTTGGACGGCACTAAACCTTCGACTACTTGTTATGATGTTGAATGATCAAAACTAATGTCGCATAGAGTGACAATAGATTGGTTTTGTGTCAACAAGTCTGCTGCCCTGGGCGACGTATCGCTCTTTAGTGATATGGCTTATTGAAGTCTAGTCAGTGGTAATCACGGGCCGGCAGGGCGCAGCGCTGACATTGGTTATGTTTAATGGGACGCAATCCAGTTGGTAGCGACCAGTTGGCAGGTCTTGTGGCAGCTTTAACGGTGCTAATAACAGCAGCTGGTGGTTGGCTCCGAACAACTCTCTCACGGGGTCATAGGGTTGTTGTTGGTTTTCGATGATCGGCGTATCGACACCAAGAATATGTAGCGGCAGTGTCGTGAGATGATCGGTTAGCTGGGCCTGAAACCAGGGCGCTTGTGTCAGGTAATGTACTTCATTGTGGTGTTCGCCCCAGCCTGTCGCGAGGATCAAGTTTCTAAGCGCGGCGCGGGGTTGTGCATGCTTGTCAAAGGCTGCTTCGAAGGCAGCCAATGTAATGCAGCCTTGGGTGTCTGGTTGCACCCACAAGAGGTCGCAGGGTTGTTGAATGAATGCGCTTATGCCCAGGTCGCTGAGGTTCGATTGGCCGCTGAGTTTGTGGCCTGCGGTTTCAATATAGGTACCCGTATGGGAACACAGGTTGAAGCGATAGACGCTGTCGCTGTCGCCCTGATTGGTGTCGCTTAGGGCTTGGATGTCATTTTCCCATCCCGGCTGGTAACGCCACATGTTGTTGCTAACGGGCAACGAAACATCATAGCCGGGCATGGTGGTGGTTAGCCGACCCTGCGCATAAAGCGCACATTCATCTGCAGATAGGCTTTGCTATTGGGGTGCTTTGCCCAGATGTCCCGCCAATCTTGTTGCGCCATGATGGTGCCAAATTGTTCGTCGCGTACGGCCTTACTGGGCCAGCGGATAATCCAGCAGACGTTGGGCTGACCGTTCGCAGGCGGCACCGCATTGCTGCCCGCCACTTCGGCATCAAATCCGTCATCCATCCAAAAGTCCACCAAATCAAGGTGTTCTCGTAACCACGGAACCGCCAGTTCTGTGGCCCATTGGCGATAGGCTTCGAGCCATTCCGTGTCCACGGTATAGTCGCGAACTTCGACGATTTCTTGGGTCATGATGTAACGTCCATCAGCTGTTTTTCAGGGAGGTAGCAAAACTGTACAGCGAGCGTACACTGTCTTGATAGATGTCCGGTACGATATCAGGCATGGATAGATCCCCGGCATGACTGGTACCTAACACCACTCGACCAACCACTGAAACCTCTGCCGCCTGGAGTTTGCGCAAAAACGCGATGCCTTCGTCACGCAGTGGATCAAGTTCGTTCATGGATAAAATATGCGGGGGCAGACCTTTTAGTTCCTCAATGTTTGCCTGCAAAGGCCAGGCCAGGGGATTGTTGGCATTGGTTAACTCTGGGTCATAGACTTTAACCATGATCTGCATACTGCTACTGCTGAGTAAGTAGCCGTCGTTCTCTTGCAAAGATGGCAACTCAGGTGGCTGCTCGCGATACGCGCCGGAGATATACGGGCAGAATGCATAAACCCCATCTATTTGCTCGAGCCAACCCTCTTGTTTAGCTTTCAAAGTGGTGGCAATGGATAGATTGCCACCACCTGATTCGCCGGAGATAGTAAGGGTCGAAATATCCAGCTCACTGCGGTTGGCATGGGTCCACTGCACCGCACTGGCACAGTCGTTCAAGCCTGCTGGAAAGGGATGGTCGCCGAGCTTGCCGCCGCCGTTGCGGAATTCAACACCGACGACAACCATGCCCATGGCCGCCATAGTGTTGCGCCACCGAACAAATCCGGGATCCGCTGCGGTCATCAGCACCATGCCCCCACCGTGAGTGTGCACTAGGCAGGGCAGTGGGCCAGTGCGATCTGCGGGCTGATGGATGTACAGAGTAATGTCGTTATCGTCGACACCTTTGATCACGGTTTCGCTACTGACAACACTTGGGAAGTCAGGCATGACCTGCCAATCCATTGGGTGCGACAGCGCCGCTGCCTTTTCAAAGGCAGCACAGTACTTAAGCGCCTCTTCGTAACTGGCATTAGTGTCGATTTGGGTAACGCCGGGTGCTAATTCGCCCAGCATCGCCATGGCTTTAGCAATACGCGGTTCGGTGCGTGGATCGCTAACTAAGGTTTCTTCTGGATTGCCCAGTCTTCCAGGTAATTTATCGGTCATTGCTGCTCCCTCCCCAATTAAGTTTTACAGCTGTAGGTTTTTCTTGAACGCTTAAACAATGCGCACGCGCCAAATGTAGGAAAAGATAAATCTATCTAAGCAAATGCTCGCTGGCTTCCCCTTAACGTTTAGACGATGCGCGACTGTCCATCCCCCCAATACTTATCTCGCAACAAGCGCTTGTACAACTTGCCAGTAGGCAGGCGTGGCATTTCATCAATGTAGTCTACGGAGCGCGGGATCTTTTGCCGTGACAGGTGTTCGCTTAGGTAACCCAGAATCTCGTCTGTGAGTTTGTCATCGCCGGTAACGCCAGTGATAGGTTGCACCACGGCTTTGACCTCTTCCCCCAGGTCGGTATTGGGTACACCAAAAACCGCCGCGTCTTCTATCTTGGGATGAGAAATCAGTAGGTCTTCGCATTCCTGAGGGTAAATGTTCACCCCACCAGAAATGATCATGAAGGTCTTGCGATCGGTTAAGTATAAGAAGCCGTCGGCGTCCACATAGCCAACATCACCTACCGTGGTCATACTGCCGTCGCTGGAGGTGGACTCTGCGGTTTTCTCTGGGTCGTTGTGATAACTGAACTCGGTAGCTGTTTTGAACCAGAGGGTCCCGGGCTCGCCCATGGGCAGTGGCTGCATTTCGTCATCAAGCACGGCTAATTCGCCAAGCACAACTTTACCAACGGTTCCTTTGTGCTCGAGCCATTCTTCGGTATTACAGGCGGCAAAGCCCAAGCCTTCGGTGGCGCCGTAGTATTCGTGAATGATGGGTCCCCACCAATCGATCATTTGTTCTTTCACCATTACCGGGCAGGGTGCTGCAGCGTGTACTGCAACGCGCAGTGATGATAGGTCGTGGCGAGTTCGGTCTTGCTCCGGCAACTTCAACATGCGGCTGAACATAGTGGGCACCAGTTGCGAGTGGCTGACCTGATAGCGTTCAACCAACGCCAAATAGTCCATCGCATCGAAGCGTTCCATGATAATTACGGTGCCGCCAATACGCAGCGCTAGGTTCACCGCGGCCTGGGGTGCTGAGTGATACAGAGGAGCTGGTGACAAATACACCATGTCCTCTTGGTAGCCCCATAGTTGGCCTAGAAACTGGAAAATTGGTAAAGGCTCTACCGGTGACTGCATCGGCAAGGGGCGAATGATGCCCTTCGGACGACCGGTTGTTCCCGACGAGTACAGCATTGACGTACCCAATTGTTCGTCGGCGATTGGTGCATCGCTGTGCTCCGCACAAGCTTTTGCGTAATCCTGGCAGATGCCGCTTAGGTTATTAGGGTCGCCATCGACCACCAAAATCAGTTTCAGTTGCGGACAACTTGCAGCCGCGGCCAGGGCAACCTCTTGCTTGGCAACACTGGTGATGAGTACTTGCGACTCTGAATTTTGAATGATGTAGGCGACTTCTTCAGCGGTAAGGAATGAGTTGATGCAGGTGTAGTACAACCCGGCTCGTTCGCCTGCGGCACAGGCCTCAAGGTAACGATTGTTATTCTCCATGAATACCGAGTAGTGGTCTTCGTGGACCAAACCTTGGGCTCTAAGTAGTTGCGCGAGCCGATTACTGCGTCCTTCGAATTCGGCATAGCTGACAGCCTCGCCGGTGCTGGCCATGATGAACGCGGCGCGGTCGGGGTGTGTGGTTGCGTATTTTCCAGGGTACATAAGCTCTCCTCTCTATAAGCTCTTGTTCTATTGGATGCTAGGGTGCGACGGTACTAAGCCGCCGCAAACGCTGGCGATCAGAACCCTACATAGTTGACGATGTCGTTGTTTTCTTCTCGGTCGGCACGTACCGCGTTCGCAGCAAAGCTGTCGTCCGGATAGCCCATAGCGACACAGGTCATAATCATTTCTTCTTCAGGGATGTTAGCCACTTCGCGCACGATGTCCGAACGCATAATGCCTTGACCATTGATGACAGTACCAAGGCCGCGATCCCAGGCTGCCAGGACGATGCCATAACACAGTGCGCCCAGGTCAAAGCGAGTCTCACCCGCGCCGTCGATGTCACGGTCATAAGTCAGCACCAAAGAAACAGGCGCATCAAACTGCCGAAAGCCGCGTAGCACCCAATCCTGACGGCGCTCGGCATCCTCGCGAGCGATGCCCATGGCGGCAAAAAGCTTTTTCGCAATTTCTACTTGGCGAAAACGATGTTTGCCCTCGTAAGCTCCATGGGAGGGAATGTCACGCTTGGGTTTGGCGCCTGCGCTCATTTCGGTCATGTTGCGTGAGCGCACTTCGTCTAGAGCCGCTCCTGTCAAAGCGTGAATGTGCCAGGGTTGAGTGTTCATAGAAGAGGGCGCGCGTTTGGCGACGTTAATGATGTCGGCAATGACTTCTTTGGGTACTGGGTCTTTTTTGTACCCACGTACGCTTTGTCTGCCCATCACAACCTGTTCGAATTCCACGGCGCTCTCCTTTGTTTGGTTTTATTGTTTTATTTGGGTTGAGCTCATGCCAATAAAGGATGCAACCCAGTGCGCCATATTAACCATGGACGGCGCTCTGGGTAAGTCGTGTTTGCGCAGAATGCGCAGTCGCGGCTGCTTTCACAGCACTAGGGCTGTCAGCTCTCTATAAACGCGGCCAAGAAACGCGCTTGTACTGAAGATTATTGCTTAGCCCTGGCGCAGAGTTGTTATACGTTCATTGCCTAATAGCACAGTGGCGATGCAACCCTGGCTCTTGGCGATCAGGTACAACAAATAGACCGGAAGGAATGTCATGCCGCCAAAAAACGCCAAAACGCTCAACCCTAGACCGGCGGTACTGAACTGATTTCGCCAAGCAACCCAAATGGCGCTCAACGCTAGGAAGCCTAAGAAATCGAGGTTGAATTGACCAAACCAGTTCATTGAGAAAATAGCGCCGAAAAAAGCCGGAAATAACTGCATGCCGTGGTTGTTTATTACAACCACGGTGTAAGCAAGCAGTGTGAGCAGAAATGCGCCAAGGAAGATTCGGAATAACATCATGTTGAATAGCTCCGCAGCATAGATTGTGCGTTAGTCTTCATGCTCTCGTTTGAGATTTGTATCAAGTCCTAACAGATCATATTGACGTTAGTTCAGGCTTTGATCTTTGCCAGTATGGGTTCCATTGTAGATTGGCTTAGTACGCTGCCGTCCCAAGCTAGAGATTCTGCCAAGAGTCCATCTGGCGCGTACAAGCTGAATAGCACCAGCGCACCCTCAGGGCCGCCGCGTTCCATGTGCACGTCGCCGGGCGTTTTGTGTGCATAGTCACCGGCTGTGCGAACGCGGCTGCTTAGTTCCTCGCCGGTTTCTGGGTCGACGTCAATCACATGTAGTTCACCTTCTAGCACCAATGAGGTGGTGTGCGCGCTGTGTCGATGAAAGTGGCAATAGCTGTTGGGTTCCCAGCGATAGAGTAAGTCGACGTGGCCGTCTGTTCTGGCATTGAGTAGCGCCGACCAATAGTCGATGGGATAGTCGAATTTGTCGCTACCGGTGTAATGTTTCCAGCGCAGTGCATTGTTGTCGTAAAGGTTCATCTCTTTCTCTCTAATTTTTCGGGTCACAGATTAATCCGTCGGCAAGGTACTGAAAATAGCTGAAAACAGATGAAACAGGCGCTGCAAAACCGGCTGATTTAGGTAAAGTGACGCCTCGCCCAAAGCAATAGGTGTCCCTTGACCACAGCAAACCCGCAGTCCGAGCAACCTGCCAATAAAAAATCCGGCACTTTGGGTCGCATTATCTTTGCGCTCATTACCTTGCTTTGTTTTGCTTACCTCTACTATCGCCTGAATGGCGCTGCCATGCGTGAAGGCCTGACGCTAATGGCGTACATGACTCAAGTTTTTGCGACAGTGCAGTGGGGGACTTGGTTGCTCATTATGGTGGGCTACTCGTTATTCTACTTTGGCATTGATACGTTGGTGGTGAGCCGGGCCTTAAACTGGTTCATTACCGACATTCGTTATCGAGACATCTTGCCGGTACGTGCCAGTGCTTACATTGTTTCTCTGTTCAACGAGCAAGTCGGTAAGGGTGGCATGGCTTGGTACCTGCATCGGCGTCATCAAGTGCCGGGTTGGGAAGTAGGTTCTGTGATGTTGTTCATCATGTTCTGTGAGGTGTTCTATCTGCTGGTCTGGGCTAGCGTGGGTTATGCGTTTAGCAGTGACGAACTGCCAGCGGCATTCAGCCTGATTCCTTGGCTTGGCCTGGCTGGTGCGGGTGTTCTGGTTGTGTGGATCGCGTTTTTCCGCGGCAAGTTGCTGCCCAACAATACCCTGCGGAATAAACCGATTTTTCATGCTTTTCGTGCGGCCCGGCCCTGGCATTACTTCGCCTTTTTCTTATTGCGGTCACCGGCGTTATTGGCCGCGGTGGCGGTTTATACCGCAGCACTCAATCTTTTTGGCGTTGAAGCCAGCATGCTGAATTTATTGCCGCTGTTGCCGGTGATTTTTTTCGCTGCTGCTGTGCCCACTCCGATGCGTGCCGCAGCAATTACGTTTTGGGTTGTTTTGTTTCCAGAAAATGAGGGCCAGATGGCGGCGTTTGGGTTCGTGCAACACAATTTCTTTATTTTGTTTAACGCAGCGATCGGCTTGTTGTTCTGGCGGCGCGCGCAACGAGATCTCTTTGGGTCTTAACTTTTCAATCCACATGACTTGGGAGATAAGTACATGGCGCGTTTAGGGCAGTCTGTGCGCTTGATGGTGCTTTTGTCGTTGCTGTTGAGCTCGAGTATAGCCAGCGCCGCTGGGGCAAAATTTCCAGAAAAAGTACTGTTCGTAGGCAATAGTTTTACCTACTACAACGACGGCCTGCATATGCATTATGGCAATTTGCTGCGCGCTGCTGGGTTGTACCAGCCGCAAAGCAGTAACCTGCGCATGATGACGTTTTCTGGTTCTGGTCTTTGGGAGCACGAGGCGGCATTGCAGAGCGCTGTGACCAATGACCCCTGGCAAGCGGTCGTTATGCACGATTACAGTAATGGCCCGATTGCTCGGTGGGATCGGTTCGTAGCGGCTTCGGATGCGTTGAGTAGCATTGCTCGTAAACACAGTGCGGAACCCATATTGCTCATGACATGGGCCTATGCCGACCAACCAGAAATGACTCCAGCGCTGGCAACAGCCTACGTCCGTCGGGGCGAGGAACTTGGGGCACGAGTGATTCCTGTGGGTTTGGCGTTTGCCGCAGCAAACCGGGAGCTTGCGGACCTGGCGGTAGATTTATACTCGCCTGATATCAAAACATTCGATAACGGTCAGCCGGTCTATGAGAAAACGGTGAAACACCCCAGTCTTGCAGGGACTTATTTGGCGGCGTGCACAGTTTTTGCGTCTTTGACGGGTCAAAGCCCTGAGGGACTGATCTACGTTGCTGGACTGGATGCCCAGTTAGCCGCGGCCTTGCAGCGCGTGGCTTATCGAACCGTAGAAAATTTTCAACAAAACTAAACTACCCTGATACGACGGGCGCGGGCGTGGTAATCTTCGCGCGCGTTTTGTACCGAGTTGGGATAAGGGGACAAGTATGTCAGTTGGTACCGATGACTTGAGAATCGGCTCGATCACCGAGTTGATGGAGCCTCAGGCATTGATCGAAGAAATGCCGCCTTCTGCAGCGGCAGTGGCAACAGTGAGCGACGCTCGCCGAGCCATACATAGTATTTTGTGCGGCGACGATGACCGTTTGGTGGCGGTGGTTGGGCCCTGTTCGATTCATGATACGGATGCCGCGTTGGAATACGCAGCGTTACTGAAAAAGACCGCTGATGCGTTGGCGGATGATCTGTGCGTGGTGATGCGGGTGTATTTTGAAAAACCGCGTACAACGGTTGGCTGGAAAGGCCTGATAAACGACCCGGATCTGAACAATACCTTTCAAATTAATAAGGGGCTGAAACGCGCTCGGGGTTTGCTGGCCCAGCTAGCTGAACAGGGTTTGGCCGCGGGTACCGAATATCTCGATCTCATCAGTCCGCAATATCTTGCCGATTTAGTGTCTTGGGGTGCTATTGGTGCGCGCACTACCGAAAGCCAGACTCATCGTGAACTGGCATCGGGATTGTCTTGTCCTGTGGGTTTTAAGAACGCCACCGACGGTGACATTCAGGTTGCTGTGGACGCCATTCGTTCGGCTTCCCAGTCTCATCACTTTCTGTCAGTAACCAAGCAAGGTCGTTCGGCGATTTTCCAGACAGCGGGCAATGAAGACTGCCATGTCATTTTGCGCGGCGGTAAACACGCGAACTACGACATGTTCTCGGTGCAGGATACTGCAGCGATGCTCACAGGAGCAGGTTTGCCAGCGCGTATTATGATCGACGCCAGTCATGCCAACAGTCGCAAAGTACCGGCGCGCCAGATTGATGTAGTCAACGACATTGCGGCTCAGGTAGGCCGTGGTAATGAAGATATTTTTGGTGTGATGATCGAAAGTAATCTGGTGGAAGGACGCCAAGATGTGTTGGAGGGTCAACCTCTGACCTATGGACAGAGCATCACCGATGCGTGTGTGGCTTGGGCCGATACCGAACCGTTGTTAGAAAATCTGGCCCAAGCGGTTAAGCAGCGTCGCGCGTTGCGTAAATAAAAAACGCCCGACTTGATCGGGCGTTGGTTTAAGAAAACGTTAGCAGCCGCTCGGCACCGCCGCCCTCTGCGCCTAGAAGGTGTTTCAGATAGTCCTCGTACGACTCCATCCACATACCCTGACTGCGCTCGCGGCCAGCTTGTTGATCGGTTTTAGTGCTCTTCATATACCAATTGTTGCAGCGCAACCACACCTTGCCATCGGAGCTGACCTTGCAGCGTTCGGTCCAGTCGCTGATTGCGTCGGCGGTAGGCTCGACTTCGCTATGACCTTGGGTGTGCATTGAGGAAACCAGGCCAGCTATGTACTTGGCTTGTTCCTCGCACAGCAGCGTGACATTAGTGACCGGATTCAAACTCTGAGGACCAATCATCATATAAAAGTTTGGCATGTTGCCTACGTGCAATCCCCACAGAGATTTTGGTCTCGTCATCTGAAAATTATTGGCCTCATTGGCACCAAACTCATCGGCCAGAGTTTTACCTTCGCGACCGGTCACTGGGAACGGAATGTGGTTGCTATCAAATCCTGTGGCGAAAATGAGCACTTCAACATCGTGTTGATCGCCATTAGCCATAACCACGCCGGTTTCGCTCACCGAAACAACTCCACCGGGATCGTTAACCAGCGTTACATGAGGTTTGTTGAAAGTGCTGTAGTAGTCGTCGATAAACAGCACCCGCTTGCAAAAGAATGGATAGTCCGGGGTTAATAGATCAGCCAAGCCGGGGTCTGCAACTTCCTTGCGAATGCGTTTGGCGATGCCTGCGCAAATGGCTGCATTTTGCTCTTCGTCGTGCAGCATATCGAAGGTGAACAGTGCCTCCGGATCCGGTGGTGAGTTGCCTTGCCAATCTACATGACGCAACTTTTGGCTATAGCCGCCGGCTTTGAACGCATTAACAATCTCGGGTGGAGTAGGTTCGTCATCTCTGGGCATTGCCCAAGTGGGTGTGCGTTGAAAGACGGTGAGGGTCTCAACATCATCAACAATAGAGGTAATGACCTGGGCAGCTGATGCACCGGTACCAATAACGCCGACACGCTTGCCGCGTAAGTCCACACTGTGATCCCAGCGGGCGGTGTGAAAGCTTTGGCCCTTGAAACCGTCTACCCCTGGGATTTCTGGCATACGTGGGCTCGATAGCGGACCGTTTGCGCAAACTACGTGGGCAGCGGTAACAGTTTCAGCGGCGCAGTCGTTGGCGGTGTCCCATGTAGTCAATTGCCAAGTGGCTGTATCGAGATAAGTGACGTCCAAGACTTTGCGCGAAAAGCGGATGTTGTCGCGGATCTTGCAGTGGTCAGCCAGCCGTTCTGCGTAATCTGCGATTTCGCTTTGATTGACGTATTTTTTAGACGGAATAAAACCGGTCTGGTCTAAGAACGGTAGGTAGGTATAGGACGGTACATCACAGGCGGCGCCGGGATAGCCGCCCACACCGCCGTGGCTCCATACACCGCCCAAGCCCGAACCCATCTCCAGTATGCAGAAGTTATCGATGCCGGATTCACGTAAAAAATGTCCGCACAGCATGCCGGAGAAACCGCAGCCCACAATAGCGACGTCAAACTTCTTATCCATGGTAAATCTCTGATAGGGGTTAAAACTTAGGCGGCTACCCTAGTCGTTTCTGGCCATAGATTTCAATCTAGATTCGCAAATTGATGGGCTGTTTCGAAGAGGTTGCTAAAAGTTACGTTTACGTTAACGTAAGGCAGAAGCCAACTTAGCGAATACATGTAGATTGAAAAAAATTACGGGCAAAGCGCGGAGTACACCTGATGACCCACAGGCAGTGGTTGAGCGGTACACCATTCGCGATCTAGCCGAAGACTTTGCTGTGACCACTCGTGCGTTGCGATTCTATGAGGAGCGGGGGCTGTTGCGTCCCCAACGCAAAGGCCAAAGCAGAGTCTACAGCGCCGCAGATAGGGTACGCCTTACGTTAGTCCTGCGTGGTAAACGTCTTGGTTTCACTTTGGATGAAAGTGCCGAGCTGATTGCTATGTACGACCCAAGTGGTAACAACGAAGGCCAGTTGCGAGCGTTGATCAATAAAATTCAGGAAAAGCATCAGCGTATCGTTGCGCAAAAAAGCGAGATAGAACTGATGCTAAGCGATCTTAAAGAGTGGGAGCAGCGTTCCCGCAAGGCATTACGAGAGCTCAGTCGAGGCAACAAATAGGATTAGTAAGCGCAGATAAAAGTGCGAGAGGGAGACTTATGAATCAAATTGACAGTGCTGTGAATCCACGGTCTGAAGAGTTCGCAGAAAACGCGGAGCATATGCAGGCGTTGGTGGATGATTTGCGGCAACACGTTGCTCGTGTTGCTCAGGGAGGCGGCGAACGTTATCAGCAACGACATAAGTCCCGCGGTAAGCTATTAGTGCGAGAACGCATTGATGCCTTGTTGGATCCCGGCGCACCTTTCCTAGAGTTCTCGCAATTGGCCGCTTTTGATATGTACGGTGAGGACGATGTGCCCGCTGCGGGGTTGGTCACTGGTATCGGTCGGGTGTCCGGTCAGGAATGTGTAATTGTGGCTAATGACGCAACGGTGAAAGGCGGCACTTATTACCCTGTGTCGGTTAAAAAGCACCTGCGTGCCCAAGATATTGCGCAACAAAATCATCTTCCTTGCATCTACTTGGTGGACTCTGGCGGTGCGAACTTGCCGAACCAGGACGAGGTGTTTCCAGATAAAGAGCATTTTGGTCGGATTTTTTTCAACCAAGCCAATATGTCTGCGCAAAACATTCCACAAATCGCTGTAGTCATGGGGTCGTGTACCGCCGGCGGTGCCTATGTGCCGGCCATGGCAGATGAAGCCATTATTGTGCGTAACCAAGGCACCATATTTCTTGGCGGCCCGCCCTTGGTAAAAATGGCCACGGGCGAAGAAGTAAGTGCCGAAGACCTGGGTGGCGCGGACGTCCATACCCGGACATCCGGTGTCGCAGACCACTATGCGCGAAATGATCATCATGCGCTGCAGTTGGCGCGGCAGGCGGTCAGCCGTTTGAATCGAACCAAGCCCACAGGGACCGATCTTGCCGATGTAAAAGAGCCGTTGTACGCCGCCAGCGACTTGCTTGGCATCGTGCCGAAAAATGTGCGCAAGCCCTATGACGTTCGGGAAATCATTGCGCGGGTAGTCGATGGCTCTGAATTCGACGAATTCAAAGCGTTGTTTGGCACTACTTTAGTGTGTGGGTTTGCGCGGCTCTACGGCATGCCGCTAGGCATTGTGGCAAATAATGGTGTGTTGTTTGGTGAGTCAGCCCAGAAGGGAGCGCACTTTATTGAGCTGTGTGCCCAGCGCAAGGTGTCCTTGTTGTTCTTGCAAAACATCACCGGTTTCATGGTCGGCCAACAATACGAAGCCAGTGGTATTGCCAAACATGGAGCTAAGTTGGTGACCGCGGTCGCGTGCGCCAAGGTCCCTAAACTGACCTTAATTGTTGGTAATTCATACGGCGCTGGTAACTATGGAATGTGCGGCCGAGCTTATGAGCCGAACTTCCTATTTATGTGGCCTAACGCGCGAATTTCGGTGATGGGCGGGGAGCAAGCTGCTGGGGTGTTGGCCCAGGTGCGGCGCGGTCAAATTGAGGGCGCAGGAGAAACTTGGTCAGAACAAGACGAGCAAGTCTTTAAACAGCCAATCCTTGATGACTTTGAGGCTCAGAGCCATCCGTACTACGCTAGTGCGCGGCTCTGGGATGACGGCATCATCGATCCAACGCAAACGCGCCGGGTACTGGGCCTGGCTTTGTCAGCAACATTGAATAAACCCATCGAAGAGACGCGCTTTGGCGTGTTCAGAATGTAAGGTGCGTCATGTTTAGAAAAATTCTGATTGCTAATCGAGGCGAAATTGCCTGTCGAGTAATGCGCACCGCCAAGGCCCTTGGAATAAGCACCGTTGCGGTCTACTCCGATGCAGATGCGCAAGCGCAACATGTGGGTATGGCAGATGAAGCGGTGTACTTGGGGGCTAGTCCGCCAGCGGAGTCTTACCTAAATGGGCACAAGATTATTGAGGCGGCGTTGCTTACAGGAGCGCAAGCTGTGCATCCCGGTTATGGTTTCTTGTCTGAAAACGCAGACTTTGCAGAGCTGTGTGAGCAGCGCGGGTTAACGTTTATTGGGCCACCGGTACACGCCATTCAAGTGATGGGTTCCAAGTCGGCGGCGAAGCAGGCGATGCATTCTGCTGGGGTGCCGCTGCTGCCTGGTTATCACGAAGCTGATCAAGATCCCGAGCGGCTGCGCGCTGCCGCCGATGCTATAGGTTATCCGGTATTACTCAAGGCTGTGGCTGGGGGTGGCGGTAAGGGCATGCGCCAGGTACACGGGCCGGATAAGTTTTTTGCGGCGTTGGAATCTGCACAGCGCGAGGCGTTAGCGGGTTTTGGTAACAGCGATATGTTGGTAGAGAAGTTGCTGCAGCAGCCCCGGCATGTAGAAGTTCAGGTCTTTTGTGACACTCAAGGCAGCGGCGTGTATCTGTTCGAGCGTGATTGTTCGGTGCAACGACGTCATCAAAAAGTCATTGAAGAAGCACCGGCACCTAGTGTTTCTGCTGAGCTACGTATGCGCATGGGTGAGGCTGCGCTCCAAGCAGCGCAGGCAGTGAGTTATGTAGGCGCTGGGACCGTAGAATTCTTGTTGGATCAGGAAAACAACTTTTATTTTATGGAGATGAATACTCGCTTGCAGGTTGAGCACCCGGTTACCGAAATGATTACCGGCCAAGATTTGGTCGCGTGGCAACTCAAAGTGGCGGCAGGGCAGGCGCTGCCTTTGAGTCAGCAGCAGCTAGCGATTTCTGGTCACAGTATCGAGGCACGTATTTATGCTGAAGACCCACAAAATGAATTTTTACCCACGGCTGGCAAGGTAAGTTGGCTGTCACAGCCGCAGTCTTCTGCCAATGTGCGAGTAGACAGCGCGGTGGTGGCGAACGATGAGGTTGGTGTCTTTTACGACCCGATGATCGCTAAGTTGATCGTCTGGGGCGAGGACCGCGCAACAGCGATTCAACGTTTGCAGCAGGCTCTTGGCGATTACTGCATAGCGGGTTTGACGACTAACATTAACTTTCTTACGCGGCTGAGCGGTCATTCAGCCTTTCGTAGTGCTCAGCTCAGCACTGATTTTATCGAACAATTTGCAGGCGATTTACTGGCGCTAGATGAAGAAGAAGTGCAGCGCCATGGTTTGTTGGTGTGCCTATACGAGGCGCTGCGTGCGGGCCATGTAGAGTCTGGCTGTCCTTGGCAGGGTCGAGATAATTGGCGTATGAACGCAGAACCTGCACAGACCACGGCGTTACTGATAGATGGTGTGGAGCAGCACATCACAACGGTAGCGGAATCAGCTAGCGGGTTCCGTATGAGCTTCAATGACAAAGACTATTGGGTGACTGGCGAGCTGCGCGGCAACAGGCTCGTAGCGGTGGTCGACGGACACCGTCAGCACGCAACGGTGGTTGCCGACGCACTCGGTTGGACAGTATTCGGTAGTAACCAGAGCACATACGTGGGTAGGGTCCAAACGGATTTAGGGCAAGAACAGACTCATGACGACGGTACTCACTATAAGGCGCCTATGAACGGCACTGTGGTGGATGTGCTTGTGAACGCGGGTGATCAAGTGGCCGCTGGCGATACCTTGGTCATCATGGAAGCCATGAAAATGGAGCACGCCGTTAAGGCCCTAGTAGATGGCACGGTGACGGATGTCTATGTAGCGCAGGGCGAATTAGTCGATGGCGGCATTGACCTTGTCGGTTTCGATGCGTTGGACAGTTAAACGCGACGGCTTTAGATGGTTTGAGCCAATGCCTCGGCGACTGCGGCATGGCAAATTTTGCCGTCGCTGATATTGAGTCCGTCCGCAAACCCTGGTTTGTCCTCTAGCGCCCGCTGCCAGCCTTTATCGGCCAGTTCCACGATGTAGGGGAGGGTGACGTTATCCAGTGCTTGGGTTGCCGTGCGTGCCACAGCGCCGGGCATGTTGGTAACGCAGTAATGAACAATGCCCTGTTCAACATAGGTTGGCGCGTCGTGAGTGGTGGGGCGGCTAGACTCAAACGCGCCGCCCTGGTCGATAGCGATATCCACGAGTACCGCGCCGGGCAGCATATCTTTGAGCTGACAGCGGCTAATTAGCTTTGGGGTACTCGCTCCGGGCACCAATACCGCACCGATTACCAGATCGGCGTCGCCTACGGCATTGGCGATGTTGTCTTGAGTAGCCATAAGCACTTTGATGCGGCCCGCGAACTCGCCGGATAGCGCTCGTAAACGGTTTACTGACTGATCGATCACCGTCACATCGGCTTGCAAGCCCGTTGCCATATGCGCGGCATTTGCACCGGCCATACCGCCACCGAGAATGACCACCTTAGCTGGTGCGACGCCCGGGACGCCGCCTAGCAATGTACCGCGTCCGCCGTTGGTGGCGTGCAGTGCGTTCGCGCCGACCTGGATAGACAAACGTCCTGCTACCTCGCTCATAGGAGACAGCAACGGCAAGCGCCCAGCGTGATCTGTCACGGTTTCATAAGCGATGGCAGTGACGCCTTGATCAGCCAACAGGCCCGCCTGGGCGGGGGCTGTTGCCAAATGTAAGTAGCAGAAAAGTACTTGGCCCGCGTGCAGGCGACTGCACTCTTGTACGCTCGGTTCTTTCACTTTGATGACCAGGGGTGCTGCGAAGGCTTGGTCAGCGTTGACGATAACTGCTCCAGCGTGTTGATACTGAGCATCGCTGAAACCGATCGCGCTGCCTGCTGATGCCTGCACCCAAACCTCGTGTCCTAGACGTGTGAGGTGTTGCACGCTGGCGGGGGTCATACCGACCCGGTATTCATGATTCATGCTTTCTTTTGGTACGCCGATTTGCATGACTGCATCCTGGGCAAGTTGCCTGGGGGCATTGTGCTCGCTTTTGTGTGATCAGACCTTGCGTAATATGCTCAACAAACGCCTATAATTAGAATTAACAATTACTAAATAATTTTAAAATGCATGATTCTGCTAATTTGGATCGAATTGATCGATCAATTCTTCATTGGCTGCAACAGGACGGTCGGCTCAGTAACGCGGCCTTGGCGGGGCATGTGAATCTGTCAGAATCTGCGTGCTTGCGGCGGGTTAAAGCGCTCGAACAAAGCGGATACTTATGCAACTACGTAGGGTTGGTAGATCAGGTTTTGGCGGGTTATCCGGACAACGTGTTTGCGCAGATCACTTTGCGCAGTCAGCAGCAAGATGACCTTGCTGTTTTTGAAGCCGAGGTTGCAAAGCTACCAGAGGTCATGGAGTGTCACCTAATGAGTGGCGATGCCGATTACCTATTGCGTGTGATTGTCGCTGATGCCAGAGATTACGAACGTTTACATAGCCAATTTCTGACTCGCCTGCCCGGAGTAGCGCGGGTGCACTCATCGTTTGCGCTGCGTACCGTGATTAAAAAGACTGAAGTGCCAATTCGTTAACGCGACATGTTCATAGGCAGCATTTCTACACCGTCGTGACATAAATAACGTTAAGTTGGGACATGCAAAAAACGACAGCACATTTTGAAGCAGGCACGAGTTTGGACGCGGCGGCGCAAGACGTGGAGCTCCGCGACAAGTTTGTGAACCCGCTGACCACGTTAGACGGCCAACCTCGGGCTTCTGTGGCGTTAGGGCAACTGAAAACCCTATGGTTTAACACGGGCACCTTATGCAACATTGCTTGTAGCAATTGTTATATCGAGTCGACGCCTACCAACGACCGTCTGAGTTATCTCACCTTAGATGAGGTAACGAGCTATCTGGATGAAATCCAAACTCAAGATTTCGCCACCGAAGAGATTGGCATTACCGGCGGTGAGCCGTTTATGAACCCGGATATAGTTCCCATCATGCAGGCTTGTTTGAGTCGCGGTTTTCGCTTGCTGGTTCTGACCAATGCCATGCGACCTATGATGCGGCCGCGCATACAAGGTGCTCTGTTGGACTTACACAAACGCTACGGGGCGCAATTAACCCTGCGGGTATCGGTAGATCATTTTGATCCGAAGCTGCATGAGCAAGAGCGCGGAGCGAATACCTGGCAGCCTATGTTAAAGGGCTTAAAGTGGTTGGCGCTGAATGGGCTGCATATTGATATCGCTGGAAGAACTCGTTGGGGTGAGGTTGAGGCCAAGTTGAGGGACGGTTTTTCTGAGCTCTTTTCGCACTATGGTATTGCCGTGGACGCATACGACGAAAAGCAGCTTATGTTGTTCCCGGAAATGGACGCCAGCGCTGAAGTGCCGGAGATTACTATCGGGTGTTGGGACATTCTGGATGCCAGGCCTGATGACCTGATGTGTGCCAGTGCACGAATGATCGTGAAGCACAAAGGCGAAGCGGCACCCTCTGTTATGGCGTGTACGCTGCTTGCCTACGATGAGCGGTTTAACTTGGGTACAACCCTTGCGGACGCCGAAACATCGGTGCCGCTGAATCATCCACATTGCGCTAAATTTTGCGTACTTGGTGGCGGCGCCTGCAGTGCCTAGTGGGAATGCTGGTGTTACCGGCGTAAGACGCCTAGCCAAATTTGCTGTTCTTGGGTCAGAGCGTCGTCCGGGGTCAGTACAGCGCCGGCCAAAGCGTTGCGAATATCATCCGGTATTGGGCGCAGTGGGCTTTGCAGCAGTGCTGTCAGTACGCTCTGGGCTTTCTCCAGTGTGCCTTGATAAGTAGCAAAAAATTTATCCACACTAACGTGTTCTGCCGGGTCATCCATCCAACAATCATAGTCTGTGACCAAGCACAGGCAGCAATAAGCCATTTGGGCTTCGCGGGCAAGGAATACCTCTGGCACATTGGTCATGCCAACCAGATCACATTGCGCGCTGTCGCGTAAAAAGAAACTTTCGGCTCGGCTACCAAGGCGCGGTCCCTCCACGCAGGCGTAAGTTTTTTGCTGATGCAGTTCTTGTCCGATGCGTGCCGCGGCATCTGCGATGTCAGCGCCCAGTGCCGGGCAGGTTGGATAGGCAGTAGAAACGTGCGCTGACACGCCGTCACCAAAGAAGCTGTAAGCGCGTTGGCCTCGGGTGTGATCAAAATACTGAGCGGTCAACGCCAGTTCACCAGGGCGTATTTCCTGACGTAGGCTGCCGGCTGCGGAGAAACCAAGAACACGTTGAGCGCCCAAAGACTTAAGGGCAAAAATGTTGGCGCGGTAGTTCACCTCATGGGGCAGGAATTGATGTCCTTCGCCATGCCGCGCGAGAAACAACACCTGCTGATCTTGGTACTGGCCCTGGGTGATTGGGCCAGATGGCAAACCAAAGGGGGTAGTGACAGTATGTTGTTCGGTCACCACCAGGCCATCTAATTGATACAGCCCCGAACCGCCGATGATTGCCAACATGGCTGACTCCTAATTACATAAAAGAACGCCAGTTTAGCAGTCTGTTATCGGTTCAGCGGATTACACTGATCGCGTCATGGTCCGCAATGGCCTCAAACAGACGAATGGAAATCTGCTTAAACAATTGAAAACTGCGCTCATTTGCAGCGTCGAAATTTGATCCACCGATAACCGCGATGCTGCACAAACCCAAAAGTGACCATTTCATGTCGTGACGTAACTCTGTCTCGCTATATTGAACGCCTTGTTCCGCCATTTGCTGTAGATATAGATCAATGTACTGCTGCTCGTTGGCACGACGTTGTTCGGTCAAAATGTTGGTGCTCAATAGATAAGCCAGGTCCCAGCCGGCGCGCAGCGCGCCAATAAGCTGCCAGTCGATGACGGCCACTTCGCTTTCGTCTGCGGAAAAGAACATATTCTCCACCCGATAGTCGTAGTGGGTGAACGTCAGAGTACCCTCGCACAACCCATCCAATATAGCCGGCCATTGATCAATGATCAGGGCGTAGTCCTGCTCGCTTATAGGTAGCGCGTCGCCGAACCGCTCCCAAAATATATCCCGACAAGCTTGCATATCGGGAATCATCAACTGCATATAGTCTGTCTGCATGGTTGGCAGCCAAGGTAATTCAGCTGTGCGGTCCCAAAATGGCGCGTTGATTGCGGTCAGTTGTTTGATGGCGGCGACCGTCTGATTATGTGAAGCGCCGGTGAGTTGATCAGGCGATGTCCACCCCTCCATATACTCCATCAGTAACGCGACGTTCTCGGTTTCAGGATCGTAGTCGGCGTAAATGACTCTGGGTGTGCGCACGTTGGTTTGGGCGGCCAGTTCGTTATAAAACCGCACTTCCTTCTCGTACATTTTGTAGCGCAGAGCTACGGCGTGCATACCCTCTATGGGCGCGCGCAGTTTCAAAAATAACTTGGTGCTCTGGCCGGTCTCGGTTTCTACCAACACTTGGTTGAATTCGCCGACCTGACCTATGCCTTCGCCAACGGTTTCCCTTTGGATACTTTTAATGGGGGTATTGGCAAAGTCTGGGTGGGCGCTAATTTTTTCAATTAGCCATTGATCGGTCACATCGCTCATTGCGGAAGGAATGTTTTTGCTCATAGTCGCCTCCTCTGGTCTTTTTTTAAGCTTTTTCAATGTGCTGAGTCAAAACCTTTTTCCATGGCTTGTTGGCTGAAAGCTGACGAGATCTGCCTCAGGTTTAGCGATTGTTTTTGGTATAGGCTCGGTTCAAATGGGTTTAGACAAGAGAGGAACCGTGATGCAGGGAATAAAATCGCTGTTGGTTATTGGCCTTATCTGCGTGACAGCCGGTGTTGTCGCAGATAACGGTGTGGATCGCCAGCGCTTGGCAACGCTAGAAGATGCATTGCAGGGCTATGTGCAAAATGACCAACTGGCAGGCGGCGTATTGTTTGTGTCTCGGCACGGCGAAACGGTTCTGCACAAGGCGTTTGGTTGGCAGGACAAAGAGCAGAGTGTGCCTATGCAGACCAATAGCCTGCATCGCATTGCTTCGCAAACTAAGGCTTTTACCAGTGTGGCCATTATGTTGTTGCAGGAACAGGGGGCGCTGTTGCTCAGCGATCCGCTGAGTAAGTATTTTCCAGAATGGGCGCAAACCACAGTTGCGGTTGCAGATGACGAGGAGCCGTTAGGCTACCGGATTGAACCAGCGCAGCGTCCAATCACCGTGCGTGATCTGTTAACTCACACAGCAGGTATTAACTACGGCTGGGGTACAGCGCTAGCCGCGTGGCAAGAGGCGGGCATTGTTGGTTGGTATTTTGCCGGTGACCAAGAGTCCATGCGGGACAAAGTGCGACGTATGGCCGCGCTGCCTCAGGCGGCGCAACCTGGCAGCGCCTTTGTTTATGGTTATAACACCGACATTTTAGGCGCGTTAGTTGAGCATCTTAGTGGCCAAAGTCTAGGCGAATTTTTACAGCAACATATTTTTGCGCCACTGCAAATGCGCGACACCTATTTCTTTGTACCGGTCAGTGAGCAATCGCGTTTGAGTGTGGTCTATGCCAGCGGTGACCAGGGTTTGCAGCGACAGCCGGATGCTTCTGCTGCTAGCTCAGAAAATTACTATTTTGGCCAAGGGCATTATCTGCAAGGGCAGGTGAGTGGGCCGCGCAGTTATTCTGGTGGCGCCGGAGCAGTGTCCACAGCCGCTGATTATGGGCGCTTCTTAGAAATGCTGCGGCGTGGTGGTCAGCTAGATGGCGTGCGTATTCTTGGGCGCAAATCTGTCGAACTCATGTCGGTGAATCACCTGCCGACTAACATCGACTACTCGCGCCCGGGCTCTGGCTTTGGGTTGGGTTTTAACGTTGTTACTGACCTAGGGCAAAGCGGTCAAATCGGCAGTGTCGGGAGTTATGGCTGGGGTGGCGCTTATCACTCCACTTACTGGATTGATCCCGAAGAGGAATTGGTGGTGTCGTATGTGACTCAGCTGATTCCAGCCAAAGAGATCGACGACCATGGCAAGATCCGCGCCCTGATTTACCAAGCGCTGGTGGATTGACGTGGGGCGTTCGGGTCGCCCCACGTTCTGGGCTTGTTAGCGACCCGCTGAATCAGTGCTCGTGGTGCTTGCGGGTGCCGCAGCGATGTCCCCGGGGGTATCGCCGATGTAACGCAATGTCATAAAGCCGAAAAACATTTCGTGCATGGTTTGCAAACCGAAAAACACCGGTCGCGATGGATCAGGATTACCCTTGTTCTGAGCTGAGTTGTCCATAGCGCCCCGGGCGATGACCTTGCTACCTGCGGGTAAAAATACCGGTTCTTGCAGGCGATAATTGAACTGCCAGTTGAAGTCGTATTTCGGTACCGATAACAGCAGTTCTTCTTTGCCATCTGGATACTGCAACGAATAGCTCATGTACTTGCCGCGAAAGTGCATGTGTGGGTTCAACTCGTACAGGTAAGCATCGCGCTCGATTTCTTGGACACCGGTGAGTTTGTGTTCTTTTGCTCCGGGCGGAATCATGAATCGGCGCTGGCCGGCCACACCGCCAGACATGACATGAGCAGGCGGCTCGTCATGGAAATACAAGCCGACCTTGGTGGCGTCGACGGTTTCCCGGCCTGAGGTTGTGTAGTGCATCTGTAGAAGCAGATTAGATCCCTTGGGGATGAGTCGGCCGCTATTGTCTGCAAATTCATCGGGTTGACGACCAGGGGCAAAGCCGCCGAGATTTTCACCCTGGCCAGCGCCGCCATCTTCAGCGGTTTCGCTTTTGTCGGCGGGGCTGGATAGATAAGTAATGACATGGTGTAGCACTTCGTGATCACCAGGCACAAATTCGATGGCGCGCAGCCACTTGTCTTCTTTGAGATTTAGCTGCACTGGAACGTACCGGTAGTCCACAACACCTGTAGCTGGAATGCTCTGAGGGGGCACGTCTAGCACTATGTCTGGTTCGCCAATAGTGAACTCCGCAGTGTCGAAGGTCAGCTGCGTCAATGGGTCTTGGTCGCTGCTGCGTTTGGCGCCTTGGTCGATCCAGTCGATTAAGGTTTGTTGCTCGGCAATAGTCAGGCCATTGGCGTTACTGATCTCTTTACCGACATGGGTGTCGATGCGGCCTGGTGGCATGCGCTGGGTCATCACCACTTCGCGCATCATGGGTGACCATCCCTGTACCATGGCATGAGACGACATAGACCAGGGGCCTATGCCGCCGTCGCGGTGACAGGACACACAGTTGCGTTCAAGGATAGGCGCAATATCGTTGACGTAAGAGACGGCCTTGCTTGATCGGAAGTCCACGGCCTCACCCAAATCCCCGGCGTTTGCCGTGGTAGATGCTCCGAGAGCAGAGAAATCCGTCACGCCCTTCAGCGAGTCGCTAGCACCGCGGTAGACTACGTTCATAGATTTAGGGTCGATAACGACGGCCTCGCCGTAGCGGCTTAAATCTAGGGATTGGGTGACAAGTTGGGTCTCGTCAATGAGTACGGGCAGGCTACTACCTAGCTTATCGACAACGTCTTGCAGGGCGTCGCGCTCGACACCGGAATTGGGGCTGAGCACGAAGGCTTTGACTTTGCCGCTTTGCGCAACGCTTTCGATGTTAGACACAGCCGTCCTGGCGCGTTCGCTTGCCAAGGTCGCGCTACTCTCAACGAGAATAACTATGGCATCATGATCGCTGTAATAGCTGGCCTGATGGAATGTACCGTTGTGATCGAGGAGGGCAAAGTCGCCCACGCTGGTCGCTACAGCGGGTTGCGTCACAATGAACGGTGAAAGCAATAGAGCACAAAATAACCGAATAGTTCTCATAACGGATCCAGATGCAATTTCGAGCAGTTGTATACCAAAAAAAACTCTAATCTTCATAAAAATAATGTCGCCAAACTATGACTAACGATCTTCCAAATCTATTGGTGCGTCAGCGCCTGTTGCTAACTGCTCTTACCATTGCGGTAGGTGTGTTTATTGCTATGGGTATCTCGCGCACCGAGATGGACAACTCAACTAATGCCATTTTGGCGCAAAACGATCCGTACAAACCCGAAATCGATCAGGCAAAGTTGGACTTTCCTTCCAGTCCTTCCATCTTATTCGCCTTCGAGGGCGATCCTGATGTGTTCACGGTGGACACCTTGGCTGCGATCGAGTCGTTGAATGAACGCTACATGGAGGTGGATTCTGCGATCGCTGTGGGTTCGCTGTTGAACTACCCCTTGAACGATGCAGATAGCGCAGAGCAGGGGCGTCGCTACTTAATACCGGAATTGCGGGGTCTTAACCGCGAGGCGTTAGCCGTAGTGCGCAGGGTAGCTTTGGCAGACGAAGACCTGACCAAACGCATTCTCTCCGCAGACGGATCAATGACTCTGGCGACGGTCAAATACAAGCTGGATGAAGACACTCAAGCGGCGAACTTAGCCCTTGCTGAATCTGCTATTCAGTTGCGCGACTCGCTGCGCGAAAACTTTCCCGAGGTGCGGGTGTATGTAATCGGTCGGCCGCTGTTCATGCTCGACAGCCACTTGGCGGCAGAGCGAGATAATCAGGTCTTGTTTCCTCTGGTTACGATCATTGGCGTGTTGTTGTTGTGGTTTTGTTTGAAGTCGCTGACCGCTTCCATTTGTTTATTCGTCCTTACGGCGGCAACGCTGGTCATGACCCTGGGTACTCACGCTTGGTTAGGTATTGCGCTGAATCAGATTTCTCGACTTGGCCCTTTGGTGGTTTTTGTTATTGCGTTGGCGGATGGCATACACGTCGTGTCGGTATATGCCCAGGAGTTGAACAAAGGGCTGAGTAAGACCGCGGCCATGGCGCAAAGTCTTAAGATCAATTTGCGACCAGTAAGCCTGGCAACGGTGACAACTACCATGGGGTTTTTGAGCCTGAACTACTGTTCATCGCCAGCGATCTACGGTTTCGGCAACATCATCGCCATTGGCGTGATTTGGGCCTTTGTGCTGACCTTTACCCTTTTGCCGGGATTGATCTTGTTGCTGCCCATGCACAAGGTGCCTAAGCCTTTAGCAGTGGGCGGGTTTATTGGCTGGATCACGCGCTTGGTAGAGGCGCGTCATAGCAAACTCTATTGGGGTGGTTGGGTGCTTATTATCGGCACGCTGGCGTTGTTGCCCCTGAATAAGCTCGACTTTAATCAATACTCGTTTGTCGACGAAGGCTCTGATGTGCACTACGTGCTAAAGGCGTTGCGCGAGCGCATTGGTAACGATCAGGCCCTGGTATACGTGATTCGCAGTAATGAATACTACGGCATCACCAAGCCAGAGTTCCTGCAAGATGTAAACGGCTTTACAGAATGGTTAGAAACCCAGCCCGAGGCTAGCTTTGTTGCGACTTATACCGACTACTTGCGGGCTCGCAATAAAGCCGATCATGACGATGACGAGGCTTGGGACCGACTGCCGACAGACCAGCTGACAATTATTGACTACCTGGTTGGTTACCAACTGGTGCAAGAAATCGAGCCGAGTTTGCAGCCGATGTTCAACACCGACTATTCCGGTGTGCGGCTGGTTGTGGGTACGTCTAATTTGTCGAATAACGAGATACTTGCCTTTGCCAAGCGCATTGACGAATGGGCAGCGGCCAATGTGTCGCCAGAGTTTCAAATCACCCGCGGTGACGACACCATTCTCAGAGCGCGGGTCCAGAGTGTGCTCAGTTCCGAACTTATGCAGGGGTTTGCTATGAGCTTTTTGCTCATCACGTTAACCATGCTGGTAGGTCTTAGGAGTGTTCGCTACGGCTTGTTAAGCCTGCTGCCCAATTTGTTTCCTGCAACCATTGTCTTTGGTTTTTGGGGCCTGTTTGTGGGCGAGCTGAGTCCCTACAACTTGATGCTCTTTTCCATCAGCATTGGCTTGGTGGTGGATGATTCTGTGCACGTTCTTAGCAAGTACATTGCGGCCAAGCAACAGGGTCAATCGGTGCAAGAATCTATTCGCTACTCTATGGATAAAGCCGGTTCAGCGATTACCATCACTACCGCCAGCCTGGCCCTCGGCACGTTTATGCTGGTGTTCTCGAACACCGAGATTTTTCAGAACGTCGCACTGCTAATCACGCCGATCATCGTTGTAGCGCTGTTTTTAGATTTGCTGTTCTTACCACCGTTATTGATGCGTTTTGATCGCTGGATGGAGAAGTACGCGCGACCGAGCGCTGGCTAGGGCTTTCTGCGAACCTCTATTGGTGTTGATCTGCGCCGCTGAGGTATGCTTTGTCGCGAGAGGTCTTTATGCAAGATAAGCCAGGAATAGCAGTAGCGGCGCAGGTTGAAGCGCCTGTCGCTGGCGCCAATTTGCCGGCAAAGGCGCTGGAATTTTTGCAGCGCAGCCGCGATCACCAATTTTGGACTGCCCAAGTCGTTGGCTGGATGGGTTTGTCCCTGGTCAGCTTTGTCAGCTTAACCCTCTGGTACAACCAACCCGAGTTACTTTACATCTTGCACACGATTGCCCAGTCGGTGCTGGGTATCTTTATCAGTTGGCCGATGCGCTGGGTATTTCGCCGAGTGTGGGAAGTGGATTTAGTTCTGCGGCTGAGCATATCCATCTTATCCGCACTTGTTTTTGCTGCTATTTGGGCGGCGCTGCGGTTTTGGCTATTTGAACTCATGACCGGTGAGCCTACTCGTTGGCCAGACTTCGGCGGCTGGCTGTTTTCTTCAATTTTTATCTTTGTGTGTTGGATGGCGTTGTACTACGGCGTGAAGTACTACCAGTTGCTGCAGCAGGAACACAGCAGCTTAATGGAGATGTCGACGGCGCAAAAAGAAGAGAGCTTGCGCCGGGTTCAGGCGGAGTCAAAGGCCCAGGAAGCACAGTTGAAATTGCTGCGTTACCAGCTGAATCCGCATTTTCTGTTCAATACCCTCAATGCTGTTTCCTCGTTGGTCACCTTGAATGAGCCAGAAAAGGCTAATGCAATGTTAGTGCAACTGAGCCGGTTCCTACGCTATTCCCTAGACAACGGCGGTAATGTCGATGTGCCGCTGAAGCAAGAAATCGAAGCGCTGCAGTTGTACTTTAAGATCGAGCAGGCGCGCTTTGCAGACAGGCTAAAAGTATTCATCGATGTGGATGCCCAGGTGGATGAATTTCGGGTGCCAAGCCTATTGCTGCAGCCCTTGGTTGAGAACGCCATTAAGCACGCCATTGCCCACGCTGAAAAAGGTGGAGTCATCCGAGTCAGCGCAACATTGCACGGCGACTTCATTGATGTACGAGTAGCGGATTCAGGCCCTGGACCGGGCCAGCAGAAAACGGCTGATGAAGGTGCCGGCGTGGGATTGCAGAACATCCGAGATCGTTTACAGATGCGCTATGGCGATGCTGCGGAACTTAGCCTAGGTACTGCAGATATTGGTGGACTTGAGGTCGCACTCAAGTTACCGGCTCAGGGTGCAAGCGGATGAGTAAGATCACTGTAGTTTTGGTCGATGACGAACCCTTAGCGATTCGTCTGTTGGCAGAAATTCTCAGTCACCACGATGACATCGAGGTAATTGGCGAATGCAGCAGCAGTGTGGAGGCGATCAAACAGATTCAAAAGCTGCAACCAGATTTGGTGTTTCTGGACATACAGATGCCCACGAATAGCGGTTTTGATGTGGTACGTGAAATTCAATCGGACGTCATGCCTTTTGTGGTCTTTGTGACCGCTTACGATCAATACGCGCTGCAAGCCTTTGACGTATTTGCTTTGGACTATCTACTTAAACCGGTAGACCCAGAGCGATTGGTGGTGACCCTGCAACAGGTTCGCGAGCGTATGCGCGCCCGCGAGGTCAGCGATAAAGCCAAGGTGTTGGACGTGGCCGCCGAGCAAGATCGGCCCCAGCCTATGCCCTCCGCTACCGAGGCTTCACCCAGCGCGCTGCAAGACCGGTTGGCAATCAGAGACGGTGTAAGTACCGATTTAGTGCCGTTTGAAGACATCGATTGGATTGACGCTGCAGGGGACTATATGTGCGTGCACGCAGTGGGTAAGACTTATGTCATGCGCTGCACGATGAAAGAGCTTCAACAACGCCTCAGTGCCGGACCATTCGCGCGTATCCATCGCTCAACTTTGGTTAATTTGAATAAAGTGCAGGCCATGGAAGCGCTGCCAAGGGGCGAGAGCCTGTTGCTGCTGCCTAACGATGTGCGCCTAAAAGTAAGTCGAAACTTTCGCCAGGAAGTACAAGCCCTGCATGGCTAAAACCGCCCCAAAATGAGTCGTCGCTCATCGCGACGGACGTTGTCCCGTAAAGGTTGATGGGGCGAGAACGGAGTGAGCGGGCGCATTTATCGACACTAATTGTACCGAAGCTCTATAACCAACCCCCGCATTAGTAATTCTTAAACCGTTTTATCGCGGGCAGGTGCCATCTTGTCGCAATTGGGCTTGCCCTTGCGTGCGCGCACACTGAAAGTGCACTTTGGAGAAAGTCCTCATATTCTGCACCGCTGTAGTGCAGCAGGCCGAAAGGTGTCAGACGGCGCCTGAAGGTGGGAACTTTGAGGGTTTTTATAAACGGTAGCGATATTTCGCCAAATCAATACGACATCCCGGGAGGGGGAGTATGCAGGTTACTAAATTTAAGAAAGCACCCTTGGCAGCAGGCATTGCACTGGCTGTAGGCGTGCCGTTTCCCTACGGGTTCGCCGTGGCAGAAGAAGCCAACGCGACGGGCCAAGTAGAGGAGCAGATTGTTTACGGTATTCGCGAGAGCTTGAAAAAGTCTGCGGACATCAAGCGTGACAGCGCAGGTGTTGTAGACGCGATCTCAGCCGAAGACATCGGTGACTTCCCGGACAGCAACTTGGCGGAATCTCTACAGCGGATCACCGGTGTTGCCATCGATCGTGAGCGTGGCGAAGGTAAAGGCGTCACCGTTCGTGGTTTTGGCCCAGACTTCAACTTGGTGTTGCTGAATGGTCGGCAAATGCCAACTGCCAGTGGTACCAGTCGTTCTTTCGACTTCGGCAACTTGGCTTCTGAAGGCATTGCCTCTGTCCGCGTTTACAAGAGTGGTAAGGCTGATGTGCCTACCGGTGGTATCGGTTCAACCATGGACATCCGTACCACGCGGCCATTAGAAGACCCTGGTTTCAAGGGCACGATTGCTGCGTCGGTCATGAACGACCAGTCCACCACAACGGGCAACAATTACACACCTGAAGTGTCTGCATTGTTCTCAAACACCTTTGCTGACGACACCGTGGGCGTTTCACTCAGCTTGATCCAGCAAGATCGTAACAACGGCGCAAACACAGCGAGTGTTGCGGGTTGGAGAAGCTTCGCCGGTAACGTTGACAACGATTGGGGTAACCCAAACAGCCCAACCGAGTGGGGCGGTATTCCAAATGACTCCACTACTCAGGTAAACCGTACAACCTCAGCGGACGAAGTTTATTCTGTACCGCAAAACACGGGTTACGAATTGGCAGAATGGGAGCGTGTTCGTACCAACGGTCAACTCACCATGCAATGGCGGCCCGTAGAAAGCATTACCTCTACCCTAGATTACACCTATTCAGAAGTGGAATTGTCTCGCACCTTCAATAACTACTCGGCTTGGTACAACTTTGGTGGCCAAGAGTCCGAGTGGACAGATGGTCCTAATGCTTCGCCACTCATGTACGCAGAAGACAATGGCGGCGCCGGTGACTACGCGATGGCTGCGGGTTCCGACGCTACAGTTGCTGAAAACAAGTCGGTTGGTTTCAACCTGGTTTGGGATGTGAGCGATCGTCTGGTTCTGGAGCTGGATCATCACAATTCTTCTGCCACCAAGATGCCTGACAGCGTTTACGGTGATGCATCACAACTTGCTATCGCAGCGTTCAGCCGACAAAAGACCACCACCTACTTTGGGGGCGAGCTGCCTGTATTGGCACTGGACCTGTCAGATCCTCTCAGTGCAGATGACATGAAGGTCACCGGTAGTGTGTTCACTAATAACTACTCGAAGATGGGTATTGAACAGACTGAACTGAGCGGTAACTTCGAATTTGATGCGGATCGTTTTGTCGACAGCATTGACTTTGGTGTTGAGCTTACCGAGGTCAACAATCGTTCCGCTGGCTCTGTAGTGCAGCGTGATGCTTGGGGCGGCGTAACAGAGCTCGATGCGATCTCTGACTTGCTGACACCTGCATCCTCTGCAGGTCGATTCGACCAGTTCTCTGGTGGTGACGACGCGCGCATGGTTACGAACTACTTCACCTTCGACATGCCAGCATTGATTGCTCGTACCGAAGCGTTGATGGCGTCGGGCGATGCTCAGACCTTCCAAGCGAACGATATGGGTGATTGTGGCACTGGATTGTGCGCATCAAGCACATTCTCTTCAGATCGTCGGACCCAGGAAGAGTCTACTGCGGTCTACCTGCAAGCGAATGCTTCTACCGAAGTAGCGGATATGCCTTTGGGTGTGCGCTTTGGTCTGCGGTGGGAACAAACCGAGATTGAATCTCAAGCACTGGCACCAAGCTACAGTGGCATTAACTGGGTTGGTGGTAACGAATTCAGTGCGGTTCAAGATGGCACAGACTTCACCGAACTGTCGGGCGAGTACAACTACTTGTTGCCAAACCTGGATCTGCGTTTGGACGTGACTGAGGACGTGGTCGCTCGTGCATCGTTCAGTAAGACGCTGACGCGACCAAACTACGAGGTCATCCAAGGCGGCCAGACCATCGCGCAATTGCTGCGTATTGATGGCGGCGACGGCAACCGTGGTAACCCAGCGTTGAAGCCCTTTGAGTCTACGAACTATGACCTGTCTGTAGAGTACTACTACGGTGAAGGCAGCTACGTTTCTGCGGGCTACTTCAGAAAGTCAGTAGACAACTTCATCGGCAACGCTTCAGTAACCGAAGCGCTGTTTAACCTCCCACACCCAGGTCAGGGTGCCTATGTGGCGGAAGCTCAAGCGGCTCTTGGGGTTGCTGCAACTTCAGGTGAGTTGCGCGATTGGATCTTGGCGAACAAAGACGGTTCTCCAGGTGTAGACGCAGCGGCTAACTTGATCTCTGGTATCGATGGCGATCCTGTGGCGCAGTTCAACATGACCGTTCCTGTGAACATCAACAAGGCGACCATGAAGGGCTGGGAACTTAACGTGCAGCACAACTTCGGTGCTACCGGCTTTGGTGTGATTGTTAACGCGACGTTAGTTGAAGCTAATGTGGGCTACGACAACATGAGCCTGGGTCAGCAGTTCGTCCTAAGCGGCCTTGGTGATACAGCCAACTTTATCGGCTTCTACGATAAGAATGGCTTCCAGGCGCGATTGGCGTACAACTGGCGTGATGACTTCTTGGCGGGTACCGGTCAGGCTAACGTAGGCGCGATTCCGCCGACCTACGTAGCGGATTACGCCCAGTGGGATATGAGCGTGAGCTATGACATCAACGACAACGCAGTTGTGTTCTTAGATGTGATTAACCTCACTAACGAGACTCGGCACGTCTACGGTCGTACCGAATTGCAAACATTGTTTGCCTCACAAGAAGGCACTCGCTACAACCTAGGTGTTCGTTACACGTTCTAGTGTTTCGATGCGCCGTGGCTCGCCGCGGCGCACATCATCTCTAGGAAAAATTAAAAGGCTGTCCAATGGGCGGCCTTTTTTTGCATTACATAGGGTGCAAATTGCGCAAAAGCTTGGAGAATTCGGCTCTCACTTTTAATGGTCAGCACTGATAAAGTCACTCATAAGGTGACAGGCAATTGAGATGGAAAAAGCAACAAAACGCATAGTCGTGGTGGGCGGTGGTAGCGCCGGCTGGATTACTGCGGGTCTGTTGGCCGCAGAGCACGGCAGCGCCGGGCCTGATGGGGTGAAGGTCACGTTGCTCGAATCACCCAACGTGCCGATTATCGGAGTGGGTGAGGGCACCTGGCCGTCTATGCGCGCTACGTTACAGAAGCTCGGACTCAGCGAAATCGAGTTCCTACGCGAATGTGACGCCAGCTTTAAGCAGGGCACAGAGTTTCTTGGCTGGACCGGCGGTACCGGGCCCCAGCGTTATATTCACCCATTCAGCCTGCCTAGCGAGTTTGCCAGTCTTAATCTGGCAAGCTATTGGTTAGCACATCCTGGTAGTCAAGATTTTGCTGACTTCGTCACGCCCCAAGCTCAAGTAGTGCACGCTGGCCTGGCGCCGAAGCAATGCCAGACCCCAGAGTTCGGATTCAACGTCAACTATGGGTATCACTTTGATGCCGGTAAGTTTGCGCTGTTTTTGCAACGCAAAGTTACCGAATCGTTGGGTGTTGAGCATGTGCTCGGACACTTGGAGCATATCCAAAGTGCTGCGGATGGGGACATCAGTGGCCTCAAGCTCAGTGACGGCCGTGAACTGTCAGGTGACTTATTCATAGACTGCACGGGTCAACGCTCCTTGCTGCTGGGGCAGCACTTTAACGTTGGGTTGGAGCCGTTGGCGCAAACGCTGTTTAACAACAGAGCGCTGGCAGTGCAGGTGCCCTACGCTGATGAACACGCGGCTATTCCTTCGACTACACGCGCGACCGCGCAACAAGCTGGCTGGGTTTGGGATATCGCGTTGCAATCGCGGCGCGGAGTGGGCTATGTCCACTCAACGGCCCATCAGGATATCGATTCGGCTGAGAAGACCTTACGTGCCTACCTTGAAGAAACCTCGCCCGGTATCGACACCAGCCAATTGACACCGCGATGCATTGATTTTGAGCCGGGTTATCGTCGGCAATTTTGGGTGCGCAATTGTGTCGCGGTAGGTCTATCTGCTGGTTTTGTCGAACCCTTGGAAGCCTCAGCTTTGGCTTTGGTCGAGCAATCTGCTGGCATTATCAGCGGTCACCTGCCCCGTAACCGACAAATGATGGACATCGTCGCCAGGCGCTTTAACGAGAAAATGCGTTATCACTGGCAGGCTATCTTGGAGTTTCTGAAATTGCATTATGTGTTGAGCCAGCGTGAAGAGCGCTATTGGCGTGACAACACCCAGGCGGAAAATTGCCCTGATGCACTGCTAGAAAAATTGCAGCTATGGCAGCAACAGCCGCCGTGGCATGAAGACGCACCACGAATTGATGAGTTGTTCCCGTCCGCAAGCTACCAATACGTTTTGTACGGTATGGGTTTTGTACCCGAGCAATCGACGGTTGCTCGATCGAGCTTTAGTCGTGACCAATACAAGGCGCGAGCAGTCGTCAACATGAACTATGAGCGGGCGACGAAGCTGCGGCAGGGTTTGCCAAGTAACCGTGAATTGCTCAATGCACTATGTGCCACCCACTAACTAATCCCCCACTTTAAGTAATTGATCAGGAATCAACCGTGACTAACTTCGCCTTGCTCAACAACAACGAGCACCAAGCACTTCGCGTTATTACCGATCACTCGGCAGCCCTGGGTGACCAAGTTATGTACGCGATGACTTATCCGGCTGAGTTTCGTGACGTGCAATGTGAATACCCCATCCTGTTTTTTACTGATGCGGACCAGGGCGAAACTTATCCGGTGGCGTTGTTTGGTTTTCAGCGTGGCGAAAACTTGTTTCTTGAGGGTGACCAGTGGCAGGCGGACTACATACCGGCCAGTGTGCGTCGGCAGCCGTTTTTGATCGGCGCCCAAGGCCAAGGTGCGTCGCAGACTCGAGTGATTTCTATTGACCTTGATCACCCCAGAGTCAGCACGGAACAAGGCGAACGCCTGTTCGAGCCCTTGGGCGGAACTTCGCCATATCTAGAGCGCATGGCGAATTTGCTGGAACACCTGCACGCTGGTTATGAGCACACCAAGGACTATGTCGCGGCCTTACAACGGCTGGAATTACTGGAAAGCATCACACTGGAAATCGAATTAGAGGATGGCAGTACCAACCAACTGTTTGGTTTTCAGAGCCTCAATGAAGACCGTTTGGCTGGATTGTCTGCTGAGCAACTACAGGGCTTACAACAGAACGGATTCTTGCTGCCCACCTTTATGGCCGTCGCGTCGACGCCGAATATGGGCAAGCTGGTGCGCCGCAAGAATAGATCTTTAGGCGCTCAAGACTAATGAGCGTGGCGGAATTGCCAGCGGTGGTGCGAGTCGGGGGCTATACCCCGGCCTCGTTGCCCAGTCACCTGATTGAAGGTGAGCAGCCGGTTATTTTTAGTGGTTTGGTGCAATCCTGGCCGGCTGTCCAAGGCTGCGGCGATACCGCCGCCAGCGCCTGGCAGTACCTGCAACAATTTGCCAATGACGAGCCGGTAACCGCATACCTAGGGGACCCACAAATTGATGGGCGCTTCTTCTACAACGACGAATTTAACGGCTTCAATTTTCGCAGCGGTGCTGCGCCGTTAGCGGCGGTTTTAGAACGGCTGACAAACCAGTTGGGTCAAGACGATGCGCAAACCATCTATGTGGGATCCAGTATGGTAGACAAATGGCTGCCGGGATTTCGGCAGGCCAACGACCTGCAATTGCCCGGTGACCAGCCTTTGGTCAGCTTTTGGCTCGGCAACCAGTCGCGCATTTCCGCACACTATGATTACCCAGACAACATAGCGTGTGTGGTGGCCGGACGACGACGCTTTACGCTGTTCCCACCGGAACAAGTGGAGAACTTGTATGTCGGGCCGATGGAACATACGCCGTCTGGCCAGACCATTAGCTTGGTGGACTTTGCGCAGCCGGACTTTGAGAAATATCCAAAATTCGCAGAAGCCCTGAAGCACGCTGTGGTCGCGGAATTGGAACCTGGTGATGCGTTGTATATTCCAAGTTTGTGGTGGCATCACGTGGAATCGCTCAGCGACTTTAACTTGTTAGTGAACTACTGGTGGATTAACTCGCACCAGTCGTTGGGTTCACCAGCTGCGGCGCTGTTGCACGCCATTTGGGCATTTAGAGATTTACCGGAGCGACAAAAGGCCGGTTGGCAAGCGTTGTTGCAACACTATGTGTTTGCAAACGACCCGGCCGCTCACGAGCACATACCGGAGCATGCTCGTGGGTGTTTAGCAACATTGGACGAGGCCGCAGCACGACAGTTGCGCGCGGTGTTATTGAACAAATTGAATCAGTAAGTACCCGGGTACGTGGGCGAGGAGAAGGGCATGGAACACAATAAGGTACATAAGGTAGTCATCGTAGGTGGTGGCACGGCCGGCTGGATGGCGGCAGCGTCGCTGGCCAAATTGCTGGGCAAAAATTTACAGGTGACCCTGGTTGAGTCCGACGAGATCGGTACCGTTGGGGTAGGTGAAGCCACCATTCCGACGCTGCTAACGCTGCACGAACTGTTAAAAATCAAAGAACAGGATTTTGTTGCTGCGGTGCAGGGCACCTTCAAATTGGGCATTTCGTTTGAGAACTGGCGTGATGTGGGCAAGGACTATATCCACTCCTTCGGTTACACCGGCAAGGACTGCTGGGCTGCCGGCTTCCAACACTTCTGGCTCAAAGGCAAGCAGCTGGGTATCAGTGAAGAGTTCGGAGACTATTGCACCGAGCTGGTGGCGGCTAAAGACCAGCGGTTCGCGGTCTTGCCAAATAACGGACTGAATTACGCCTACCATTTTGATGCCAGCCTATACGCTAAGTTTTTACGCGGTATTGCTGAAGAAAACGGTGCTGTGCGCCAAGAAGGTAAAATTCGTCGGGTCGAGCAAAATCCTGAAAACGGATTTATTACTGGGGTCGAACTTGAGTCAGGGCAGTTGCTGGAAGGTGACTTCTTTATCGACTGTTCTGGTTTCCGTGGATTATTGATTGAGCAAACTTTGCATGCGGGCTACGACGATTGGAGTCATTGGCTGCCCGCCGACAGCGCGGTGGCGGTGCAAACCGAGAGTGTCGGCCCGCCGTTACCCTATACCCGCTCTATTGCCCATGAGTCTGGTTGGCAGTGGCGCATTCCGTTGCAGCACCGGGTGGGCAACGGCTTGGTTTATTGCAGCAAATTTTGGTCTGATGACGAGGCCACCAATAAGTTGATGGGTAACATTGAAGGTCAGCCCATGACCGATCCCCGAGTGATTAAATTCACAACAGGGACCCGGCGCAAGCATTGGCATAAAAACTGTGTCGCCATGGGACTAGCCAGCGGTTTCATGGAGCCACTGGAATCCACCAGTATCCACCTGGTGCAACGTGCAGTAATTCGCCTAATGCAGATGTTCCCGTATGACGGTGTGCGCCAGCCGGATATTGACGAATTTAATGCGCAAATGAAGTTCGAAATCGAAAACATTCGAGACTTTATTGTGCTGCATTATCACGTGACCGAGCGCAATGACTCGCGTTTCTGGCAGCATTGCCGCAATTTACAGGTGCCGGATTCACTGCAGCATCGGATCGATTTGTTCAAAGAAACAGGCCGAGTATTTAAGGTGCCAACGGAGTTGTTTGGCGAAAACTCTTGGATTCAGGTCATGTTGGGACAAGGCTTACTGCCTGAGCAATACCATCCCATCGTGAATATGATGGACGCCAAAGAACTGAACGAGTTCCTGACCAGCATTAAAGGTTCGGTGAACAATATGGTGCGTCAGTTGCCACCACATCAACGCTTCATTGACCACTATTGCAAGGCGCCCGAACCGCAAATGGCTTGATCAAGCACTAGTGCTCCAACCACCCATGGCCTGCATGGGCGTAGAAGCGCTCAGTTAACCGTTTTGCCTTGTCTATATCTCCCTTTGTCGCATTAGGGATTTTTCCAACGCCCGCCATTACTTACAGTAAACATTGGGGAAAGTGCTTGAGCGGCGCGTTGATCTGTCGTTAGCGACAGGGAGCTGTGCGAGAGCGACTCGATGGTCAATCGTCTACGGCGGAGCAGAAAACATGGGCGCATGGCGCAAACTTATTCTTTCAGGAATTGTTTTGTCGACTGTTTGGGGCTGTGGTTCATCGCAAGAGGATGCCAGCATGGCGACTAATACAAATGAGACTGTGACGGCTGACCACAATTCTGCAATCGCGCAACGCGCGCAAAGTTTGCTGGACGGTATGTCCCTGGAGCAAAAAGTTGCGCAGATGATCCAGGGCGAAATCAAGCATGTGACGCCTGATGATGTACGCCGCTATGGACTAGGCAGCGTGCTTAATGGCGGCGGATCTTTCCCTGCGAACAACAAACACTCCAGCATTGACGATTGGGTGAACCTGGCGGACGCCTATCGTGAAGCGTCATTGGATACCAGTCAGGGCAGCGCGGGTATTCCTATTCTTTGGGGCACCGACGCGGTGCACGGCCATAACAATGTCATTGGCGCGACCTTGTTTCCTCATAACATCGGTTTGGGCGCTGCCAATGATCCGGAGTTGATTGGGCGAATTGGCCGCGCTACCGCAAAAGAAGTGGCGGCAACCGGCATTGATTGGATTTTTGCACCGACCGTAGCCGTGGTATTGGACGATCGGTGGGGTCGCACCTACGAGGGTTACAGCGATCGACCGGAGATTGTCAAAGCATATTCCGGAGTGATCGTTGAAGCGCTGCAAGAGCAGGGATTGCTGGCTACGGCAAAACACTTTGTTGGCGATGGCGGTACGTATCAAGGCATTGACCAAGGGAATACCGAAGTTGATCTTGAGGAACTTATGGCCGTACATGGCCAGGGTTATTTGAGTGCCTTGGATGCCGGAGTGAACAGCGTAATGGCGTCGTTCAATAGTTGGAACGGCGACAAGATTCACGGCAATAAAGAATTACTTACCGGCGTGCTAAAAGGCCAGTTAGGTTTTACTGGTTTTGTAATCAGTGATTGGAATGGTGTTGGCCAAGTCGATGGCTGCACCAATGCCAGCTGCGCGCAAGCCATTAATGCGGGCATGGACATGATCATGGCGCCGGAAGATTGGCGCGAGCTGTTAGACAACACGATTGCTCAAGTAAAGGCCGGCGAAATATCTCAAGCACGCATTGACGACGCCGTGGGGCGCATTTTACGTACCAAGTTGGCGGCGCAAATGTTTGATGCGCCGATGCCTTCTTCACGGGCTGGACAATATACCGACAGCGTCGGTTCTGCGGAGCACCGAGCTATTGCTCGCGAGGCTGTGCGCAAGTCTTTGGTGCTTTTGAAGAACGATAACAATCTGTTGCCGCTGTCACCAAAACAGAATGTGCTTGTGGCAGGTGCGGGTGCCAACAGCATCGAGATGCAAACCGGCGGTTGGACGATTTCTTGGCAGGGTACTGGTAACAGCAACAGTGACTTTCCAGGTGCCACGTCGATTTTTGATGGACTCAATCAAGCGTTGACTGAGGCCGGCGGCCAGGTGGCGTTGAGCGAAGACGGTAGTTTCGCCGAAAAACCGGATGTGGCAGTGGTGGTTTTTGGTGAAACGCCCTACGCAGAAGGTCAGGGTGATGTTGAAACGTTAGCTTGGCAAGAAGAAACACAAGCTGATCTCGCCTTGTTGGAAAGTCTTAAAGCCCAGGGTATTCCAGTTGTTGCCGTGTTGCTGACAGGTCGACCACTGTGGTTGAACGCTCATATTAATGCGGCGGATGCCTTTGTTGTGGCTTGGTTACCTGGCAGTGAGGGCGTCGGTGTTGCTGATGTGCTGGTTGCTGCCACGGATGGTAGTCCGCGTCATGACTTCAGCGGTCGCCTTTCTTACGACTGGCCGAACAAAGACTTGAATGCAGAAGACGCGGCATTGCCCGTTACGGATCTGTTGTTTGAATACGGCTACGGCCTGAGCTACGACAACCCGCCCACTCAGTTGGGGCGCCTGAACGAACAAGCCGTAGGCAAGGCCAAGAGCCTTGACCGATTGGTCTTTTCTAGCGGCTCGAAAGAGCCCTGGCGCGAGTATGTGGGCGACTCAGGCAATTGGAATGTGCTTGCGGAAGGCGCGGTCACCACTGCTATGAATGGTCAGTTGGTGATGAAAGCCGTCGATCGTGTTGTGCAGGAAGATTCGCGGCAATTGACCTGGAGTGGAACTGGCGATCAAGCCAGTCAGGTGTATTGGCAGTCCAATGCGCCGGTGGATTTATCAGATTTACTCGATGCCGGTGCTGCATTGAGTGTGGTTTTGCAAATGGAAGAAGCACCAGCAGGTACCGTAACCCTGCGCGTTGACTGCGAGTACCCCTGCACTGGGGGGCTTGATGTCACGGCCCTGTTACGTGATCGCGCGATTGGCGAGTGGCAGAGAGTTTCCATCCCCCTTGACTGTTTTGCTACTGCTGGTGCTGATTTCAAACGTGTTACATCACCCTTTGTATTAATCACGGACAAGTCTTTGAGCTTGCGAATCAGCGAAATCTCTTTGTTGGCGGATGCGCCAGCAGAGTCCTTAGTCAGTTGCCCTGTAGTAGGCGCTGGCGACTAAGCGGAGGATCGGACCATGCTCGCAACACTGGATATTGCCATTGTTCTTGTTTATGCCGGCGCACTTGTTGCCTTGGCTCACTGGGTTTCTCGAGAAAAAGAAGGGCATGCAAAGAGCGCTAACGACTACTTTTTAGCCAGCTCTTCGCTGCCTTGGTGGGCTATCGGCGCATCGTTGATTGCAGCGAATATATCGGCGGAACAAATCATTGGTATGTCTGGTTCGGGCTATGCCATAGGCTTAGCTATCGCCTCTTATGAGTGGATGGCGGCGATAACACTGCTGCTGGTGGGCAAGTTCTTGCTGCCGGTATTTTTGAAAGCTGGCATTTACACCATGCCGCAATTTTTGCAGCAGCGTTACGACGAGCGTGTGCGCTTGGTCATGGCGTTTTTCTGGTTGGGTGTTTATGTCTTCGTTAACTTAACGTCGATTCTTTGGCTGGGCGCTTTGGCCATCAATACTGTGGCGGGTGTTGAGTTGACCATGGCGTTGGTGCTGCTGGGTAGTTTTGCCGCTGCGTATTCTCTTTACGGCGGTCTTAAGGCGGTGGCGCTGACCGATATTATTCAGGTGGTGTTGCTGATCCTCGGTGGTTTGTTAATTGCTTGGATACTTTTGAACGAGGTGTCTGGTGGCCAAGGGGTGATTGCTGGATTCACCACGCTGATGGATCGTGCGCCAGACAAGTTCGACATGATTCTTAGTCCGGACAATCCGCACTACGCCAGTTTGCCCGGCCTGTCGGTGCTGCTTGGCGGTATGTGGGTAATGAACGTGTCTTATTGGGGGTTTAACCAATACATCATTCAGCGCGCATTGGCGGCCAAGAGTGTAGATGAGGCGCAAAAAGGCATTGCCTTTGCAGCATTCCTGAAGTTGTTGATGCCAGTAATTGTGGTACTGCCCGGTATTGCTGTTTACGTGTTGGGGGCGGACATCAGTGGGCCAGATAAAGCTTACCCGCATGCGATGACCATGCTGCCGATAGGGATTAAGGGGCTTGTGTTCGCAGCCTTGCTGGCCGCCATCGTGTCGTCATTGGCGTCTATGACAAACAGTATCTCCACTATCTTCACGATGGATATCTTGCCGCGCGTGGTGCCATCAGCGGCGGATAAAAATCCAGTCATGATAGGGCGTTCGGTAGCCGTGGTGGCTATGTTGATCGCAATGCTGACGGCGCAACCGTTGCTGGGTAATTTTGATCAGGCGTTTCAATATATTCAGGAATTCACAGGATTCTTTACACCAGGCATTGTCGTGATTTTCTTGCTGGGCATCTTTTATCCAGCGACTACTGCAACAGCTGCGCTGGTCGCGGCGATTGGCTCTGCGGTCCTGTCTGCGGCGTTTTCGATCTGGTGGCCTGAACTGCCTTTCATTGATCGGGTGGGCTTGGTGTTCTTGCTGTGTGGCGCCATGGCGATCGCGCTGTCGCATATACGTCCCGTGGTCCAAGCCGGTGCCGTAGACTTGAGCGCTGTGAATTTTAAAACCTCTACGGGTTTTAACCTGGCTACCGCACTGGTCACATTAATCCTTTGTGCGTTCTACATTACTTGGTGGTAATGAGATGGCTTTGATACGAAATGGAGCAGCGGCATTACTTCTGAGCCTGTTAGCAGGAGCTGCGTCAGCACAAACCCCTGAACAATGTGCTCAACCGGTTTGGCAAGATGAATTTAACGGTGTCGAATTAGACGCATCTCGTTGGCGGCACGTGCCCGGTGATGGCTGCGATCAAGGCTTATGTGGTTGGGGTAACGGTGAAGAACAATGGTATCTACCCGATAACGTTTCCGTAGGTGATGGTGTATTGCGTATTGAGGCGAAACGCCAGCGGCACGGCGGCCGTCAATACACATCAGGGAAATTATCCACGGAAGGGTTGTTCGCGCAAAAGTACGGTCGCATCGAGGCGCGCATGAAGCTGCCTAAGGGAGCCGGTTACTGGCCTGCGTTTTGGGCCATGCCAGCAGATTCCGATAAGCCCTGGCCGCTGCATGGTGAAATCGACATATTGGAAAACAGCGGTCATACACCGGAAAAGGTTCTTGGCGCTATTCACTTTGGCGAGACCTGGCCAAATAACGTGCACTACAGCGAATCCATATTGATGCCAAAGCACTGGGGCGATGACTTTCATGTCTATGGCGTGCATTGGTCAGAGGACGAAATTCGTTGGTACGTAGACGATAAGGAATACGGTATAGCTACTCCGGCGGATATCGCGCCATATCCCTGGGTTTTCGATAACAAGGCCTTTTACTTGATCCTTAATGTGGCCCTTGGCGGTAACTTGGGGGGCAAGATTGATAACAAAGTACTGCCTGGTGAATTGCTAGTGGACTACGTGCGGGTTTATGCACCGGGCTGCTCTTGACTATCTTTTCATTAACCATTAGTGCAACTTCACAATGACCAATAGCATCCACGGTACTGTAGCCGAGGTTACGCAACGTATTATTGAACGCAGCCGTGGGCCAAGAGGCGACTATTTGCGCCTTATTGACCAAGCGATGGCAGCACAACCTGCTCGCGAACAACTCAGCTGCGGCAATTTAGCTCACGGTTTTGCTGCCTGTAGTGAGGATGATAAGACCAGCATTCGGTTAATGAATGCATCCAATATCGGCATCGTGACCGCTTATAACGACATGTTGTCGGCGCATCAGCCTTACGCTGAATACCCGGAAAAACTTAAGAGCTATATCCGTGCTATGGGCAGTACTGCACAGGTAGCAGGCGGTGTGCCAGCCATGTGCGATGGCGTTACTCAGGGATTGCCCGGTATGGAACTGAGTTTGTTCAGTCGCGATACCATTGCCCAAGCCACGGTGATCGCACTGTCGCATCAGATGTTCGACGGCGTGGTGTGCTTGGGCATTTGCGACAAGATCGTGCCCGGCCTGCTTATGGGGGCGTTGCGCTTCGGTCATCTGCCAATGATGTTTGTGCCTGCGGGTCCCATGCCGTCTGGGATCGCTAATGCGGAAAAAGCCCGCGTACGGCAACTGTTTGCCCAGGGTGAAATTGGTCGCGATGAATTGTTGGCAGCCGAGTCCGCGTCCTATCACTCACCTGGAACTTGCACCTTTTACGGCACGGCAAACAGCAATCAAATGCTCATGGAAGCGATGGGATTGCAGCTACCTGGCGGCTCCTTTATAAATCCAGACACGCCATTACGTGAGGCGTTAACTCAGGCCGCCGCTGAGCACATTACTCGGGTGACTCGTCAGGCTGGGAATCTGCGCCCCTTGGGCAAGGTTCTGGATGAGCGCTCCTTTGTCAACGCCGTGGTCGCTTTGCTGGCTTCCGGTGGTTCTACTAATCACAGTATTCACTTAATTGCGATGGCGCGCGCTGCGGGCATCATCATGAACTGGGATGACTTTAATGAGTTGTCTGCTGTGGTGCCGTTGTTGTGTCGTATTTATCCGAATGGACAGGCCGACATTAACCACTTTCAGGCGGCGGGCGGTACCAGCTACTTGTTCGCTGAGCTGTTTGAACATGGTTTGATGCACGCTGATGCGCAAACCATGTGGGGCGATTCTCTTGCTGACTACACCCAGGAACCGGTGTTGGATGGCGAGCAACTGCAGTGGCGATCCGGCGCTGCAGCGAGCTTAGATCAAAGCGTATTAACCACTGTTGCCGAGCCTTTTGATCAAGAAGGAGGTTTGCGGTTGTTGACGGGTAATTTGGGTCGTGGGGTCATCAAAGTGTCTGCGGTGGCTAAGGCGCATCAGCGCGTATCTGCGCCAGCTGTGGTCGTCGATGACCAGGGTCAGTTAAAAGCCAAGTTTGAAGCCGGTGAGCTGGATCGTGATTGTGTGGTCGTCGTGCGTTTTCAAGGACCGAGTGCTAACGGCATGCCTGAGCTGCATAAGCTCACGCCGATTCTTGGCACCCTGCAAGACCGCGGCTTTGCCGTTGCACTGGTAACTGATGGTCGCATGTCGGGCGCCTCGGGTAAGGTCCCTGCGGCGATTCATATCAGCCCTGAAGCTTCTGCCGGTGGTCCGTTGGCCTTTGTACACGATGGCGATTTGATTTCTATAGATGCCCAGACTGGCAGTTTGGAATGCCAAGTTGCCGAGCAGGAATGGTCCCAGCGCCAGCGTGCTGAACCGACGATTGATTCGTCCGCTGGGATTGGTCGTGAGTACTTTGGGGTATTCCGCCAAGCGGTCAGCAGTGCTGAGGAAGGTGCCAGTGTATTGTGGCCGTCGTCAGGTCAAGGCGGGGTGCATGGCTGCTAACTGGAAGTTGGTCGCAGACATTGGCGGCACTAATGCGCGCTTCGGAGTATTTGATAGCGCAACGGACAGTCTTGTGCACAGTCAGCGCTTCAGTGTTGCAGAGTACGCAGTATTCACAGACGCCCTTGAGCACTTTTTAGAAACCCTGCATGAAACGAAACAATGGTGCGCGCAACCAGATTCCGTGTGCTTGGCGGTGGCTGGGCCAGTTGAAAGTGACCTGCTGCAATTTACCACCAGCTCTTGGTCTTTGCGTCGCTCAGAAATCGCTGCGCGTTTTAGCGGAGCAGCGACTCACATCATTAATGATTTTGCAGCGGTCGGGCATGGTGTGCTCGCGTTGGCTGCACGAGATTTCCATCAAATTGGCGGTGGTGATGGCGTCAGTGGTCGACCGATTGCGGTTCTTGGTCCGGGTACCGGCCTCGGTGTATGCAGCTTGGTGGCGGTAAATGATTGCTACGAAGTGGTTGTGGGCGAGGGCGGTCATGCAGACTTCGCACCGGTAGACCCCCAAGAGATAGCGGTATACGAAATACTGAAGGCGCGTTTTGGCCGAGTTTCCTACGAGCGGCTGCTGTCTGGAGCGGGCCTGCTGCATATTTATCGCGCGCTAGCGCAGTTAGCCAATATGCCGGTCATACATGACCGACCAGAACAGGTACACAAGTCGGCGGCTCAAGGTGTGGAAACACTTGCGGTCAACGCCATGCAAATGTTTTGTCGCGTATTGGGTTCTTTTTCCGGCAACCTGACCCTCACTCTGGGTGCTCTAGGCGGTGTTTACATTGCGGGTGGCATTGCGCCACAACTCATCAGCTTTCTTGAAAGCAGTGAGTTTCGCTATCGCTTTGAGTCAAAAGGACGATTCCGCAGTTATTTAGCAGATGTGCCGGTGCGCGTAGTAACCCGAGCTGACCTTGGCTTGCATGGTGCTGCGCGTTTTTTAGACAAAGTCGATTAACAAAATTCACGAGGTTTGAGGTTGAACAGTAAAGACATATTGCAGATCACGCCGGTGCTGCCCGTTGTCAGAATAGATCAAGTGGATTGGGCGGTACCTTTGGCACGGGCGCTAAAAGCTGGTGGTGTTGGGGTGCTTGAGGTGGTTTTGCGCACCCCGGTAAGCCTGCAGGCTATCCGCGCTATAAAAGACCAGGTGCCCGAAGTGATCGTTGGTGCAGGCACTGTATTAAACGCTGATCAGCTGGATGCGGCAGTCGAAGCCGGTAGCGAGTTTATTGTCACCCCGGGTTTGACTCCGCAACTGCTCGATGCCGGTGTTGCCGCTGAGGTGCCATTGATTCCCGGTGTTGCTACCGCCAGCGAAGTCATGGCGGCGCTGCAAGCTGGACTGTCAACATTCAAGTTTTTTCCAGCGGCTACCTCGGGTGGCCCGGCCGCAATCAAAGCCTTGAGTGCGCCCTTTGCTGATGCACAGTTTTGTCCTACCGGGGGTATCAGTCAAAGTAATATGTTGGATTACCTTACGTTGGACTCTGTGCTTTGTGTGGGGGGTTCTTGGCTGGCATCGCCCCAGCTAATGCGTTGTGGCAACTGGAGTGGCATTACAGACTTGGCCCGGGCTTCGGTAGAGCAAGCAGCTGCGCTCAACGTTGAGGACGATTCATAGTAATGACAACGGCAATCGACCTTGTGATCTTTGGCGCCCAGGGCGACCTGTCCGCGCGGAAGTTGTTTCCGGCCCTTTGGCATCTGGATTTTTGCGACCTGTTAGAAGCCGATGTGCGCATTCTGGCACTTTCCCGGGACGAGCAGTCCAGCGAAGAATTCCTGCAGTACCAGAAGCAAGAACTACAAAAGTATGTTGATCCACAGCGCTGGAGCGAGGATGTATGGCAGCGCTTTGCTAAACGCTGTGAATACTTAGCGCTTGATTTTACTGACGCGAAAGCCTTTGGCAGTCTGCGTCAACAGTTGTCCAGCCAACGCCAGGCAATTTTCTATTTCGCCACACCGCCCAGTTTGTTCGAAGAGATTTGTTCAAACCTCGGTTCGGCGGATTGTTTGCTCAATCAGCCTCGTGTTGTTTTGGAAAAACCCATTGGCCGAGATTTGACCAGCAGCCGTGAAGTGAACGATACCGTGGCTGGCTATTTCCCCGAGCGCAACATCTACCGTATTGACCACTACCTCGGTAAAGAGACGGTGCAGAATTTATTGGTTATGCGTTTTGCTAACCGATTTATTAACGCGCAGTGGGACTCTAGTTGTATTGACCATGTGCAAATCACCGTGGCTGAAACGGTGGGTATTGAAGGGCGCTGGTCTTACTACGATCAAGTCGGCCAACTGCGCGATATGCTACAAAATCATTTGATGCAGTTGTTGTGTTTGGTGGCTATGGAGCCGCCGAATACTATGACCGCTCAGGACATCCGCGACGAAAAAATAAAAATCGTTCGCGCTCTGCGGACCATTGACGAAAGCAATGTGGCGCAGACGGTTGTACGTGGTCAATACGCTTCAGGTTGGGGCCAGGATTCAAAAATTGTTGGCTATAACGAAGAAGAAGATGCGGACGAAAGTGTCAGCGATACCGAAACCTTTGTTGCAGTAAAAGCACACATTGATAATTGGCGATGGGCTGGCGTGCCGTTTTATCTGCGTACAGGCAAGCGTATGTCAGACAAGGTTACAGAAATTGTCATCAGCTATAAGAGCCTGCCGCACAATATATTTTCCGACGGCGAAAACATTCCGAACAAGCTGGTAATTCGCTTGCAGCCTGACGAGGGCATTGAAATGCATATGGTTTCGAAGCTGCATAGTTTAAAAAGCCGCATGACGTTAGCGCGGCAGACGTTGCAGTTGGACTTTCTTAACTCGTCGGGCATGGAGCGTATACCGGACGCCTATGAACGGTTGTTCCTCGATGTTATTCGCGGCGATCAATCACTATTTGTTGGTCGTGAAGAGGTAGAGGAATCTTGGCGCTGGTGTGACACGTTGATTCAAGCTTGGCGTAATCAAGGCATGGCGGCTAAGAGTTATCGCGCGGGTTCCAACGGCCCAACGCGTGCGGATTTGTTGATCGAAAGTGACGGCCGAAGTTGGCATGAGTCCTGAAGCCCCAGTTAGCCGACCCGAAGTTCAAGCTTTTGCGGACCCAGAGTCCGTAGATCAGGCGTTATGCGTGCGGGTTTGTGGGTTGCTAAAAAGCGCGTTGGAGGTCAAAGAGCTCGCGACTCTAGTGGTTTCTGGTGGTTCTACGCCAAGGGGCTTTCTACGGAGCTTGGCTCAGCAGCCGTTACCTTGGGCTAGGGTGCTGGTGACTCTGGCGGACGAACGCTGGGTATCCATTGATGACCTGGACAGTAACGAACGCATGGTGAAGGAGTGTCTGGTAAAGCCGAGCGGCGCGCAGTTCTTGTCGTTGCGTGGCGCAGAACAAGAACCTGGGAGCGCAGTACTCCGACTAGAGGAGCAATTGGCCAACCAGGGCCAATTTGATGTGGTGGTTTTGGGTATGGGTGATGATGGGCATACCGCCTCGTTATTCCCTCAAGCCACTAATCTGGCGCAACTCATGGCTTTAAATTGCGCCCAAAATTGTGCCCAGGTAGATCCCGTTACCGCACCTTATCAGCGCATTACCATGAGCTTGCGGCGCTTGCTCGACAGTCAACAGATCATCTTGCACATCACGGGTGCAGCCAAACGCGACTTGCTGCTGCGCGCCTGGGCTGCCAAGAGCTATACCGATTGGCCGATTGTGAGTGTGCTCAAGCAGAGCCGGGCACCAATCGCTGTCTATCTCGATCAGCCTCTGTCGCTGAACTAGTACCACTGAGAGTAATCATCTGGGGCGACAGGATCGCGGTGGGGTGCTAGCATCGCCGCTTGTCTACGAGCGGTGCTAAGGCATGTTCTGTATTCCTGTCGATATCCCCTCTGAGCTGTGTCTGATTGATGATGAGCGCAAAGCGATTTATCACAGTAAAGACAGTGTATGCATTTGGGTTTTTGCCAATAGCCAACTGCGAGATCAATTTGTGCGCGAGAGTGCTGGCATGTCCAAGGCCGAACGCGAAGCTTTTTATGAGCGTTTTAGCCGTGCGTGTCCTCAATAATGAAGGCTGACTTAGCGGGGACTCCGTTTAGCTTTGTGCGACATGACCTGAGTCGTGGGGTTAAGGTGTGGCAATAGCGCAACTGGCCATGCACGGATTTAGCGGGATGGATTTTCAGGCACAAAGTTAGACCAATGTAACTCTGAACAAGCGTATAATTTTGCTATCTATGCAACGCAGAATTGGTTGATTGGGGCGCGGTTTAATGCGCCTCAGGGCTGAACTTGATGGCACCGTTTACGATCAACGTCGATTGTGAAGAGCTTTGACGAATTAATGCTGATGAACTGTAGCGCTGGTTATTTTGTCTGAATTGCGAACCGAGGAAATGCATACTCGATTTATGCAGCGCGCGCTGCGGCTCGCCCATCGCGCCGCGGAATTAGGCGAGGTGCCTATTGGTGCTGTTTTGGTTAAAGACAATAAGGTGCTGGGTGAAGGCTTCAACCAGTGCATCAGCAACCATGACCCAACTGCCCATGCGGAAATCTGCGCGCTGCGCGCCGCGGCACAGCAGCTCGGTAATTATCGTCTACCTGGGACTCAGCTTTACGTTACTGTGGAACCCTGCATGATGTGTTTAGGCGCTATTATTCATGCGCGTGTTGCCCAGGTGATTTTTGGCGCAACCGAACCCAAGGCTGGTGCCTTAGTGAGTCGTCCGCTGGCCGAGCGCGACCATCTTAATCACTTTCCTGAAATCACGGTTGGACCGCTGGCACAATCCTGTGGTCAGTTGATGAGTGATTTTTTCGCCAGCAGACGGCTGGATCAACGTAACGCAAAACTACAGCCGGTAGGCCAATAAACGTGGCTACGAGTGCTCAGAAGCCAAACATAAAGGGAGATCAATGAGTAATACGTCGGGTTCTGAGGGGTTAACGGTGCAAGTACTGGTTGGCCCGCCTGCTTTGAGCCAATTCGCGTTACAGCGTGTGCAGCGCCATGCGCCAAATGTGGTTTATGCGGAGTTCGTACACTTATTGCAGGTGGCCAGTCCACTGGCTGGCGAAGCCTTAGGGCGCGCCGAACGACTGTTGCGATATGGGCCACAGCAACAAATGCCCGAGCCCCAAGGGCACCGTAGCCATACCGTATTGCCAAGGCGCGGCACCATTTCGCCGTGGTCGAGCAAAGCTACGGATATATTTGCTTTGTCCGGTCTAACGGATGTTGTCCGAGTGGAACGCGGCGTGCGTTGGTTCAGTAAAGACGATGATGCACTGAGTGCAGACGAAGCGGCGGTGCTTTTTGATCGAATGACGGAAGAGTGTTGGCGCGAAGAAAATTTTAGCCAGGTGTTTGCTCAGTCTGAACCAGCCCAATTGAAATCGGTAGAGCTGTTGTCCCAGGGTATGGAGGCGCTGCAACGCGCTAATAGTACGTTGGGTCTAGCGCTGTCTGACGACGAAATTGACTACCTTAGTAAAGCTTATAACGAGTTGGGAAGAGACCCAACTGATGTCGAGCTGATGATGTTTGCCCAAGCAAATTCAGAACACTGCCGGCATAAAATTTTTAATGCCGACTGGGTAGTGAACGGGGCCGCACAGCCCAAATCGTTGTTCGCAATGATTCGCAACACCTATCAGCAGATTAATGGCCAAGGAATACTCAGCGCATACAGCGACAATGCCGCCGTCATTGAGGGCCACACGGTAGATCGGCTGCTGGTAGATGCACAGTCAGGGGACTATGTTTTTGAGTCTGCTCCTGCACACATACTGATGAAGGTTGAAACCCATAATCATCCGACGGCCATAGCACCCTTTGCCGGAGCCGCGACGGGTTCGGGAGGGGAAATTCGTGACGAGGGTGCAGTAGGTCGTGGTTCCAAGCCGAAAGCCGGACTCAGCGGTTTTACCACCTCGCATTTGAATGTCCCGGATCTGCCCCAGCCGTGGGAGCTGAGCACCGGCAAACCGGCACATATGGCGTCGGCATTGGACATTATGATTGATGGCCCTATCGGCGCTGCCAGCTTCAATAATGAATATGGGCGGCCTGCCATTAGTGGTTATTTCCGCAGCTTTGAAATGCTAGAGACGTCTGAGCAAGGTCAACCTAGTGTGGTGCGTGGGTACCATAAGCCAGTGATGATCGCCGGCGGTGTTGGCTCCGTACGAGAGGAACATGTCAACGCCTTGCCGTTCCCAGAAGGAACGGCGCTGGTGGTGCTGGGTGGGCCGGCCATGTTGATCGGTTTGGGTGGCGGAGCCGCATCAAGTATGGCGTCCGGTATGAGTTCTTCAGACCTGGACTTCGCATCAGTGCAGCGCGGTAATCCAGAAATGGAGCGGCGTTGTCAGGAGGTCATCGACCGTTGTTGCGCCATGGGTGAAGCCAATCCGATTTTACTTATCCATGATGTGGGCGCGGGCGGTTTATCTAATGCGTTGCCGGAACTTATTGACGACGCACAGGCCGGTGGGCGGATTCAATTGCGCAATGTGCTTAACGCAGATCTTGGTATGTCGCCGCTGGAGATCTGGTGCAACGAGGCTCAGGAGCGCTATGTCTTAGGTATTGAACAAACCCAATTGCAGCAGTTTGCAGCGTTATGCGAACGCGAACGATGTCCCTTTGTGGTCGTTGGGGAGTCGACTGGTGACGGGCAGTTGGTGGTGGCAGATGAATGGTTTGATAACCATCCGGTAGAATTGCCGTTGAATGTCTTGCTGGGCAAGGTGCCGAAAACTGAACGGCAATTTGAGCGCAGCACACAGAATTTGCAACGCCTTGATCTTGCTGATGTCACTTTAGACAAGGCGCTAGAGCGGGTGCTGCAGTTCCCAACCGTGGCCAGCAAAAAGTTTCTTATCACCATTGGCGATCGAAGTATCACGGGTCTTGTGGCCTGCCAGCCCATGGTTGGCCCATGGCAGGAACCCGTTGCCGATGTTGCGGTCACTCTGAGTGGTCATCACACCTTCTGTGGTGAAGCTTTCGCAATGGGCGAACGCAGTCCGTTGGCGCTTATTAATCCCGCTGCTGCTGCGCGCATGACAGTTGCAGAAACGCTGACGAACTTAGTGGCAGCGGATATCAGCGCTTTGGACCGGGTCGTACTGTCTGCCAATTGGATGGCCGCGGCAGGTAGCGACGCTGAAGATCAGGCGTTATTCGATGCGGTGACGGCAGTAGGTGAAGAATTTTGCCCGGCTCTAGGGATAGCGATACCGGTGGGTAAAGACTCCTTATCCATGCAGACCCGTTGGCAGCAGTCCGGAGCAGAGCAGCGGGTGGTATCGCCTTTAACACTCATTGTGTCGGGGTTTGCGCCGGTAGACGACGTCCGTCGGACCCTAACACCAGTGCTGCAAACCAATGTGGACAGCGTGCTCGTGCTACTTGAGTTTGGTCAACGCCGTTTGGGTGGCAGTTGTCTAGCGCAAGTGTATTCCCAGCTTGGGGATGAAGCCCCAGACGTTGATGACGCTGAGGCCTTCAAGGCGTTACTCAACTGGCTATTGGATGCTAAACGCGAGGGTTTGATTCTTGCCTTGCATGATCGCTCTGATGGCGGCGTTTTAACCAGTTTGCTGGAGATGGCTTTTGCCAGTCGCCAGGGTCTAGACATTGATGTGGCAGTAGGTGAGGACCTGCTGGCTGCGCTGTTTAATGAAGAAGTCGGCTTTGTGGCCCAGGTAGAAGAATCACGGTTGGGCGAGCTGCAAGCCGCCGCGCCCTGTGTCTGCACACCAATAGCCCAACTACGCGATGACGACGTAATTAGTATCAGTCAGAGTGGTGCGCCGGTGGTTGAGTATCCACGCGCACACCTACAGCAATGGTGGGCCAACACCAGTTATCACATGCAGCGCCTAAGGGACAACGAGCATTGCGCTGATGAAGAGTTTGCCGACATAACCCTATCTCGCAGCCAAGACCCTGGATTGAACTCTCGGCTGACCTTCGAACCTGACTTACGAACGAGTTCAGCACCCAATATAAATGTTGGTTCAAAGCCGGTTATGGCGGTATTACGCGAGCAGGGTGTAAACGGCCAAATTGAAATGGCCGCAGCATTTGACGCTGCGGGATTTCGCTGTGTCGATGTGCACATGTCAGATTTGCTCAGCGGTCGTTACACCTTGGCCCAATTTGATAGTTTGGTGGCCTGCGGTGGTTTTTCGTATGGCGATGTTTTAGGCGGTGGCGGCGGCTGGGCCAAGAGCGCGCTATTTAATGACGGGGTACGCCAGCAGTTCTCTGACTATTTCAAGAGCAATGCGCTGGTGCTCGGGGTCTGTAATGGATGCCAGATGCTGGCACAGATGGCCGAGCTGGTACCGCAAGCTGAGCATTGGCCGCGATTTGTACGCAATCGTAGTGAGCAATTTGAAGGTCGGGTGGTGATGGTCAAGGTGGCAGAAAATTCCTCACCCTGGTTAAGCGGCATGCAAGGCAGTGTTATGTCAGTGGCGGTGGCCCATGGCGAGGGGCGTGCAGAATTCGCGACCGCCGAGGATTTGCAGCAACTTAACCAACGTGGTCAGGTCGCGCTAAATTACGTCGATTCGCAGCATCAGCTTACCGAGCGCTATCCGCACAATCCCAACGGGGCGAGCCAAGGGCTGGCTGGTTTAACAGCAGCGGATGGCCGAGTATTGCTGATGATGCCGCATCCGGAGAGAGTGTTCCGTAGCTGTCAAAATGTCGTGGCTGACCCCAGCTGGGGCGAGTATGGACCATGGATGAAGCTGTTCGATAACGCCCGCAAGTTGCTATGAGGTGGTTGGGTTGACCGGTCGTGTGAATTCAAGATCCGCAGAGTGAGTTGGAAAAACGTCGGTTTTGCGATCGTTAAAGTAGTGCTGAAGGGTTTGGGTAATCACTGGGAAGGCCAGTTCATCCCACGGTATGTCTTGCTCTGAGAACAACTCCACCTCTAAAGACTCAGGTCCGCTGCTGTACGTGGGGCCGATTAAGTCAGCGCGAAAGAAGGTATAGACCTGAGAAATGTGCGGCAAGCTAAATACGGTATATAGACTTAGGTTGCTGACTTGTGCATTCGCCTCTTCCATTGTTTCACGTGCAGCACCCGCAGCGACGGTCTCAGAATTTTCCAGAAAGCCCGCAGGCAAGGTCCAATAACCTTGACGCGGCGCAATTGCGCGTTTGCACAGCAATACTTGGTCCTGCCAGACGGGAAGGGTGCCGGTGATGATTCTAGGGTTTTGGTAATGAATGGTGTGGCATTCAGTACACACGGAGCGAGGGAACGTATCACCCTCGGGGATTTTTGTTTCGGCTCGTGCGCCGCAGCTACTGCAGTAATTCATGGCGTGAGTATACCGATAAAGGACACCGTCTGAGTCGGTGGTACTTGCCCAGCCGCTTGATTACCATGAAAGAAAAGGAGAGACCCATGCTGTACCAACTTGATGACCTGGAAGTCCGCGCCGAAGGCGATTACTGGGTGGCCGATAGTGCTGTTGTGCTTGGTAACGTATTGCTGTGTAAGGACGCCAGCGTTTGGTTCAACGCGGTGTTGCGTGGCGACACCGAGCTAATAACTGTGGGCGAAGGGTCCAATGTGCAAGATGGTTCGGTATTGCATACCGATTTAGGTTATCCGATCAATATCGGTGCCCATGTCACTATTGGTCACAAGGTCATGCTGCACGGCTGCGACATAGGTGAAGGTTCGCTGATCGGCATCAATGCTGTGGTGCTTAATGGTGCCAAAATTGGCAAGAACTGCATCATTGGCGCCAATGCTCTGATCACTGAGGGCAAAGAAATTCCAGATAACTCCATGGTCATGGGTTCTCCTGGCAAAGTCGTAAAGACGTTAACCGCGGAACAAGGTGCGGGTATTCGCATGGGTGCAAAACACTATGTAGAGAACGCACGACGTTTTCGTGACGGGTTGGTGCCGCAACACGCCGCATTGCAAGACTAAGCGACTGCATTGATGGAGAAACACAAGGATCGAATAGGTACCGCCCTGTGTGCTAACGCGACGCGGGTCATGTTGTTGGGCTGTGGAGAACTGGGCAAAGAAGTAGCTTTGGAATTACAACGCCTGGGAGTGGAAGTCATCGCCGTTGATCGCTATGCCAATGCGCCCGCGATGCAAGTTGCCCACAGCAGTTATGTCATCGACATGTTGGATGAAGGGGCGCTGCGTGGTCTGATAGAGCAGCTGCAGCCAGACTTAATCGTGCCGGAAATTGAAGCGATTGCGACACCCGTATTAGTAGAACTTGAAGCCCAGGGCCAGCGTGTTATACCCACGGCTACTGCCGCGCGGTTGACCATGGACCGACAGGGCATTCGCGAACTGGCCGCCGAAACATTACAAGTGCCGACCTCGCCTTATCGTTTTGCCGCAACACGCGAAGAGTACTCGCAGGCCATCGACGAGGTCGGATTGCCCTGCGTGGTCAAGCCGGTGATGTCCAGCTCAGGCAAGGGACAGTCAACCTTGCACAGCCCGGCCGATGTGGACCCTGCATGGCAATACGCACAAGAAGGTGCCCGGGGCAACGCGGGTATGGTCATCGTCGAGGGTTTTGTTGATTTCGATTACGAAATTACGCTGCTCACTGTGCGTCATTGTGACGGCACCAGCTTTTGCGATCCCATTGGCCACCGCCAAGAGGGCGGGGACTATCAGGAGTCTTGGCAGCCGCAGCCCATGACTTCGGTGGCATTGGAAAAGTGTCAGCATATTGCCGAACAGGTAACCACTGCCTTGGGTGGTTGGGGTTTGTTTGGTGTGGAGTTCTTCATCAAAGGCGATGCGGTGTATTTTTCCGAAGTCAGTCCGCGTCCCCACGATACCGGCATGGTCACCATGATCAGTCAGGACTTGAGTGAATTCGCTCTACACGTGCGGGCCATTTTAGGTTTACCGGTGCCCAACATTCGCACTCGTGGAGCGGCGGCATCCGCGGTTATCTTGGCCCATGGACAATCACAAACACTGAGTTATAGCGGCGCTGCAGCGGCGTTGGCCCAGCCTGATACGCAGCTACGGTTGTTTGGCAAACCTGGGGTAGATGGCGAGCGCCGTGTTGGCGTGGCATTAGCTTTAGCAGACAGCATTGAACAAGCGCGCAGCAAGGCAAGTGCTGTTGCTGCTGGTATTCAAGTGCATTACGACAACCCGTAGAGCGAACAGCTAACCTTTACCAGTGACAAATTGAAAAGTCAGGGATATAGTCGCGCCATGAATTCGGTCAGACCTGACAACCATGCAATAGACGCCGTCTTTAAGCGCTGGGCGCTTGAAGGGTTGTGCGCGTCAGCGGGTTCGAATTCTGTTCTAGCATCAAGCCTTAGCGTGCTCGCGCTAGGCCTACTGCCGGGTACTCCGGCACAATAATTACACCCTAGCGTTCGCGCACCCAGATTCAACAAACCGCAGAAAGCAGATTTCTGCAGGCAGTCCCGCACAAGCCGTGTGGACTTAAGGTATATTCCAAAGGCTGCGTGTTACAAACCGCAGCGAGTACGGGGAACCAAGTTATGTCCAAGGACATCAGTATGAATTATCAACCGCCTAGTGGCCGCGCTCGTGGCGCTATGCCTTTTCAAAAGTACAACGCTTTTCAGCCAATCGACCTACCTGATCGCCAATGGCCGAGCAAAGTTTTAGATAAAGCGCCGCGTTGGTGCAGTGTCGACCTGCGGGACGGTAATCAGGCGCTGATAGATCCAATGAATGTGGATGAGAAGCTGCGCCTTTGGGATCTGTTGTTGGAAATTGGCTTTGCTGAGATTGAAGTGGGTTTTCCAGCAGCTTCGCAACCAGACTTTGATTTTATTCGACGCATCATCGATGAAGGTCGCATACCGGCTGATGTCAGCATTCAGGTTCTGTGTCAGGCACGGGAAGAATTGATCACACGCTCGGTGGAAGCTTTAGAAGGCGCGCCTAACGTTATCTTTCATCTGTATAACTCCACGTCGGAACTGCAGCGGCGGGTGGTCTTTGGTATGGATCGGCAAGGCATCATTGATCTGGCTGTGCAAGGCACTGAGTTAGTTAAACAGGGTCTTGATGGTTTTGGGTCGAATGTAACGTTTGAGTACTCGCCGGAAAGTTTTACCGGTACCGAGTTGGATTTTGCGTCAGAGATTTGCACAGCGGTTGCTGACACCTGGGGTGCAACACCCGAAGCGCCCATGATTATTAATCTGCCAAGTACCGTGGAAATGGCCACACCGAATATATACGCAGATCAAATTGAATGGTTTTGTCGCAATTTTCCACGCCGCGATAGTGCTATCGTCAGCCTGCACACCCACAACGACCGAGGCACCGGCGTGGCGGCGACCGAACTTGGTTTGATGGCAGGTGCACAACGAGTGGAGGGTACTCTATTTGGTAATGGCGAACGTACCGGTAACTGTGACTTGGTCACTGTGGCTATGAATATGTTCAGTCAGGGCGTTGACCCAACTTTGGATCTTCGACACATGCCGAAGATTCGTGAGGTTGCAGAATCGGTGACGAAATTGAGCGTCCACGAACGGCATCCTTACGCTGGTGAATTGGTGTTCACCGCGTTTTCGGGTTCCCACCAAGACGCCATCAAAAAAGGTATGTCCAAAGTGGACCGAAGCAGTTGGGAAGTGCCCTATCTGCCGATAGATCCAGAAGACGTAGGCAGCTCCTATAAAGAAACGGTGCGTGTTAATAGCCAATCCGGCAAAGGTGGTATCGGCTTTTTGTTGGAAGAACATCATGGTCTAGCACTGCCAAGAGACTTACTGGTGGAATTTAGCGCCCATGTTCAGCAGTTAACTGAAAAACTGGATCGTGAGGTGAAGCCGGATGAGATTTATCAGGCGCTACTGGATACCTACGGTGTCGACAGCGGTCCGTACCGTTTGGTGGACTATGACTTGTTGGCTGGCCGGGAAGAGGATCAACGTTGCGTGGCCAGAGTCGATGTCTCGGACAATGTAGTGACAATTGATGGCGAAGGCTCGGGGCCAATTGAAGCCTTTGTGAATGCCATGGCCGCCACATTGAATGAGCCGCTGACGGTGTTGGGTTATCAAGAAACCGCGCTAGGTACAGGTACCGATGCCCAGGCAATTTGTATTTTGTCGATTGACGATCCGGATACGAATAACCGTTGCTACGGTTTGGGCATCAGTCGCAACACCATAACCGCCAGTCTGAACGCTGTGGTGAGCGCATTGAATCGACGCTGGGCGAAAAACTAACCGCGTCTTGTTGGTTTGTAGGCGACCCTAATCGGGCACAGGGTCGTCTTCAGCCACTCTGCGAATACGCAGCGACTTAATGATGTTGTCTTTAATTTGCAGGGTCTCGATCTGATATTCATCAATTTGAATACATAGGTTGAATTCTGGAATAGTTTCCAGATGTTCTAAGACGAAACCGTTTAGCGTTTTTGGGCCATTGGTTGGTAAGTTCCAGCGCAAAGCGCGATTGATGTCGCGCAACACAGCCATGCCGTCAATTAGAAATGAACCGTCCGGTTCTGCTGAAATGTCTTCGATGTTGGCCGCGAAGTCGCTGGTAAATTCGCCAACGATCTCTTCAAGAATATCCTCGAGCGTCACAATTCCCTGAATATCGCCGTATTCGTCCACCACAATTGCGAAACGCTGTTTTTCTTTTTGGAAATTTAGCAATTGAGTATGCAGCGGTGTTGCCTCAGGCACATAGTATGGATCCCGAGCCAATTGCAGTAAGTCGGCCTTGGTGAAGTCTTCTGCTTGTAACAGACGCGCCAGTCGTCGCAGGTGCAGCACGCCGAGCATATTGTTGAAGTTGTCTTTGTAGATCGGCAGTAATGTGTGTTGGCTGGTGGCAGCGCTGGTTAAAATGTCATCCATATCGTCGTCGATATTATTGCTTACGATTTCTGTTCGGTGAACCATAATGTAGTTTACGGTAACGGTTTCCAAATCCAGCAGCCGAGTCATCATGAGTTTGCGTTCGCCAACGGAGTGGGCGCCCTCGTTGACTACGGTAATTAACTCATCCTTGGTGAGTTGGTCGTCACTTTCGTTGCGTTCCGGCAAAAACGGCTTCACCAGTGCGTTGCTGAAGCTGTTAATCAATAGCACTGCTGGATGCAGGACTTTCGCCAACGGCTCCAGTGCGAATACAGCTTTCAAAGCCCAAGCTTCTGGGCGTTCTGCGGCTAGAGTCTTAGGCGCGACCTCGGCGAAGATCAAAAAGGTTAAGGTCAATACCCATGGAGCGAGCAACACCCCTGTATCGCCCAACAGGTTGTAACCGATAATGGTGGCTAACGTAGCTGCGCTGAAGTTAACCAGATTGTTGCCGACCAAAATGACCCCAAGCAGTCGGTCGGGTCGTTTCAGCATCCGATCTGCTTTGCGTGCACCGCGATGTCGGCGCTTCACCATATGGCGTAAACGGTAGCGATTCAGCGCCATCATGGCTGTTTCGGTGCCAGAGAAATAGGCAGACAAAAAGATCAGCACGATGATGCTGAGGAATAAATACAGAGTAGGGACGTCGGTGCCGGTCATGTCTGTAATACATATTCCAAAACAAATTTGCTGCCGACATAACCCAGGAGCAGCAACCCGAAGGCGCTCAAATTCCAGCGCACTGCGCTGATTCCGCGCCAGCCAAAAACATGGTGGCCGAGCAAGAAGCCAACATAAACGCACCAAGATAGTGTTGTCAGCACGGTGTGATGAGCAACACGTTGAGCAAACATATCGTCAAGAAACAATAAGCCTGTGAGGATGGCTAGTGTTAGCAGTGCTGTACCGATCCACAACATAGCGATCAGTAAACGTTCCATCGTTTCTAATGGGGGTAGCAGGCGGTAAAAGCCGCTGTCCAAACGCTTTAGCTGCTTGTCTTGAAAACCCAGCAAAATAGACTGTAGAGCCGCAGTCATAAGTGCCGCGTAAGCGCTTAGAGACAGCAGAATGTGAGCGCTCTGTTGGCTGTCCATAGTCAATTGGGTAGTGCGGCCAGGCTCGACGATAAGTAATCCGACCAAATTGACGGTGGCGATTGGAAACAGCAACAGGTTCATGCTGTTGACCGGCAGGCGGGTGTTTGCCAGCGCCACCACGGCGACCATGACCACTGCGATGTAATTGGATACATAGACCAGGGCAAGATCGATACCGCTGTCCGTAACCATGGCGCTAAATGTGGCCCAGGCGTGAAGGCCGAGTGCGATCAGGGCTAGCGCGGCATTACGCGATGTCGCAGGTGCTGCTGACTGATTGTTTGCGACCGTTTGACGTTGCGCGGCAATAAGCCGGGCTAAGCCTAAAACGTAGACGCCAATAGCGGCCAGGGCAGCAAACAGATGCAGTTGATTCATGAAATCTGACGCCATAGTGCGTCGCTGAGTTGGGGTTGGGTATTTATTGCGGTTGATCAAAGCCTTGGAACGCGGAGTTTCGCATAAGGAGGCTTTGGCGTGAAGTCGCCTTAGGAGTGCCACATTAAGCGCTAATTTCCCAATGTCTTATCTCTTGTAACGATCCAAAGTTTGAGTTTAGTGGTTATTGGAGGATGACCAACGGCTTGTTAGAGCGCTAACAAAATTAGTTCTAAGACCTTTAATCTTCTAGTTTGAGAGTCCACTATTCGGCCAATCCGAGACTCGGAGTGAATCAATATGCAAACGGAATCGTTAATGTTTCTTGGCGATGTGGCCTCTTCTTTGATGCTGTCGCTTTTGCTTTGTATCCCCATCGCCTTGTTGCTTTTATATCTGATAGACCGCAACCAAACACGCCACGCTTTGCGTAGAAATTACCCGTTACTGGCTCGCTTCAGATATTTGTTCGAACACTTGGGCGAGTTCTTCCGTCAGTACTTTTTTGCTATGGATCGCGAAGAGATGCCCTTTAATCGGGCGGAGCGATCCTGGGTTTATCGGGCAGCTAAGAAAGTAGATTCGACCATAGCCTTTGGCTCCACTCGAGACTTACGTGCAGCAGGCACGGTTCTATTTGCCAATTGTGCTTTTCCGAAACTCAGTGAGGAAGGTGCCGATACCGGCTCAATCGTCGTAGGCCCTGATTGCAGGAAGCCTTATCGCGTGACGTCGGTCTTTCACATGTCCGCTATGAGCTACGGCGCCATATCTGCTCCAGCTGTATTGGCACTGTCGAGAGGTGCCAAGTCATCGGGGGTGTGGATGAATACCGGTGAAGGTGGTCTTAGTGCACAGCACTTAGAGGGCGGCGCTGATATTGTTTTTCAAATTGGCACGGCTAAGTACGGTGTGCGCGACGAACAAGGTCGGCTGTCACCAGAGCGCCTGACTGAAATTGCGGCTCATGAACAGGTCAAAATGTTCGAAATCAAACTGAGCCAAGGCGCAAAACCGGGCAAGGGTGGTGTATTACCGGGCTCTAAAGTGAACGCAGAAATCGCCCGAATCCGTGCGATTCCTGAAGGTGAGGACTCTTTCAGCCCTAATCGTCATCCCGAGGTGTCGACGCCCCAAGATCTATTGGATTTGATTGAACAAGTGCGGTCCATTAGCGGTAAGCCGGTGGGTATTAAGGCGGTCATTGGTGATCATCGCTGGCTGGAGGAATTTTTCACTGCAATTCTCAGTCGAGGTTCGCAAAGTGCACCGGACTTCATTTCTGTTGATGGTGCTGAAGGTGGTACGGGTGCCGCGCCGGCCAGTTTGATCGATTACATGGGTTTGCCGCTGCGCGAGAGTTTGCCCTTGGTGGTGGACTTATTGAATAAGTTTGGACTGCGCGAGCGAGTGCGTGTGGTTGCCAGTGGCAAGTTGATAAATCCAGCACAAATAGCATGGGCGCTGTGTGTTGGTGCCGACTTTGCTGCCAGCGCGCGAGGTTTCATGTTTTCCCTTGGCTGTATTCAGGCGATGCAGTGCAATAAAAACACCTGTCCGACGGGAATCACCACTCATGATAAGAAGTTACAGCGTGGTTTGGTGGTGTCGAATAAACGCAAGCGCGTGGCTAACTATGCCCGATCTGTGCGTACCGAAGTGGCGATGATTGCTCATGCCTGCGGCGTGGCGGAACCGCGCCAGCTGCAGCGCCAGCACTGTCGGATTGTGCAGGCCGACGGTAGTTCCATTGCGTTGGATGAGTTGTATCCATAAGGATTCGATTAGCTTTACTGATTACGCGAAAAAATTCGCAGCAGGTCTGATGGTTCACGCTATAATCTCCGCCCCCGCTCAATTGCACATACTATGTTCGAGACTTTATCGGAACGACTGTCTGCCAGCCTGAAGCAAATCAGCGGCAAGGCGCGCCTTAACGAAAATAACATCAGTGATGCGTTGCGAGATGTGCGTGTCGCTTTGTTAGAGGCAGATGTCGCCTTAGTCGTTGTAAAACAATTTATAGAACAAGTCAGAGCCAAGGCCCTAGGCCAGGCAGTGATGGCGGCGCTCAATCCTAGCGAAGCGTTTATCAAAATTGTTCATGATGAATTGGTTGCGGTCATGGGGGCTGAACACAGCGCCCTGAATCTGGCCGCTGCACCCCCGGCAATTATTCTTATGGCGGGTTTGCAAGGGGCCGGTAAGACCACAACGGTGGCGAAACTTGCCCGCCTGTTAAAGGAGCAACAGAAGAAGCGAGTTGCGGTAGTTAGCACTGACGTTTATAGGCCGGCGGCTATCGAGCAATTGCAGACCCTGGCAAATGAGGTAGGTGCGACCTTTATCGAGTCCACGGTCGATCAGACACCGGTGGACATAGCGCTTGGCGCAGTGCAAAGCGCAAAACAAAGCTTGGCAGATGTACTAATTGTCGATACCGCGGGCCGATTGGCAGTGGACGAGGCGATGATGGCTGAGATCAAGCAGGTCCACGCGAGCGTCAAACCAATTGAAACGCTCTTTGTTGTTGATGCCATGACCGGTCAGGACGCGGCCAATACCGCCAAAGCGTTCAATGACGCCTTGCCGTTAACCGGTATCGTGCTGGCAAAGACCGATGGTGATGCCCGTGGCGGTGCCGCGTTAAGTGTGCGAACCATCACGGGTAAACCGATTAAGTTTATGGGCAGTGGTGAAAAAACCGATGCCCTTGAAGTATTCCATGCCGACCGAATTGCCTCGCGCATACTTGGTATGGGCGATGTACTGACGCTGATTGAAGAAGCTGAACGTAAGGTCGACAAAACGAAAGCTCAGCGCTTTGCGCGGAAGATGCAGCAGGGTCAGAAGTTTGATTTAGAGGACTTCAGAGACCAATTGCAGCAAATGGCGAATATGGGCGGTTTGAGCAGCATGCTCGATAAGTTGCCCGGCATGGGGCAATTGCCAGCCAGCGCGCAGGCGCAATTAGACGACGGCCAATTCAAGCGTATGGCCGTCATTATCGACTCTATGACTGTACGTGAAAGACGTTTTCCAGATCTGCTGAATGGCTCGCGCAAACAACGCATTGCTGCCGGTAGCGGTACGCAAGTGGCGGACATCAATCGACTGCTGAAGCAACACAAGCAGATGCAAAAGATGATGAAAAAGGTCGGTAAGAAAGGTGGCATGCAAAAGATGATGCGCGGTATGCAGGGCATGAAGTTTCCGGGTGGCGGCATGCCACCTGGTATGCCGCCTGGAATGCGCAGACCTTAAAGGCAACAGCCCATGACCAAACTACCTCTGGTGATTGCTGTTGCTGTTATCAGTGGTGTGTTGGGCTGGCAGTTGCATGACTGGGTCAAAGGCTCGGTAGCACAGCAACGCCAAGTCGAGCTTCCCAAACTCGTTTCCGCCCCTGATGGCACTGTCCGGCGCTCCGAACCCGCGGTCGCTGAAAGACCTCGGCCGGTAGTTCACACCGCACCAGGCATCAATAACACTCTGGAGCAGGTTGATGCGCTTTTCGGTGCGCTTCTCGATGCTGATGTTGAAGTTGAGGCGCAGATAAAAGCACAGCTTCATCAACTCATCAGTCAATACGCCAAGGATCTGGCCACCCAAGAAAGATGGAGCGATTTGTTGGCCTTTCGTCAGCGTTTGGTAAACCTTGATCCTAATACCGCCGAGTACCACTACCAATTGGCTCAAGTGCAAGCGCAATTGCAATTGTATGATCAGGCGCTGTATTCGCTGTACTTTATTCTGCAAGACGCAGTTATGGGGTCGAAGGCTCAAGCGTTAGAACAGCGTATCAAACGGCGAATGCGTTTTGCTCAGGGCATCACGGTACCCTTGGGCACAGAAGGCCCCCATCATGTGGTGGAGGCCACCGTAAAAAATGCCAAAGTGCGGCTGTTATTGGATACCGGGGCGTCGATAACCACTCTGACCCCAACCGCTGCCCAACGCTTGGATATTCGTTACGATCAGGCTCAGAGTATTACCCTAGCCACAGCCGGCGGATTGGTCTCGGCACCGTTAATTGATGTTCCGGAGTTTGCGGTTGGAGACGCCAGAGTGGAACGTTTGCAGGTGGGTATTCTGCCGTTGTCGGGCAGTGATACCTTTGACGGCCTTTTAGGTATGAATTTTTTGCAGCAATTTGCCAGTTCGATCGATCAGCAAGAGGGTGTGCTGCGCTTGGGTGAGAAAAGCTAACAATTTGGAGTAACTATGACCGCTTACGTAATGGCGCAAATCAACATTCACGACCGCAGCCGCTACGGTAAATACGAAGCTGGCTTTATGGACATATTTGCCAAATACCAAGGCACCCTTTTGAGTGTGGACGAAGCGCCTGAGGTATTAGAGGGGGAGTGGCCGCATACCCGCACTGTGTTAATTGGTTTTCCCTCATCTCAAGACGCTAAAAATTGGTTCTTGAGTGCTGAATATCAGGAATTAGCCAAACACCGCCACGCAGCTGCGGAATCTCGTTGCGTAATTGTTCAGGGATTAGCGGGTTAAATTGTTTGCCTGGGACGACGCAAGGCCATTTGCATGTCCGTTTTGTTGCTATAGAATACGCCGCCTTCGAATTCTGACCTTTGGTACACAGAGAACATTATGGTAACGATCCGTCTTGCCCGTCACGGAGCAAAGAAGAGCCCTTTTTATCACGTCACAGTTGCAGACCAGGCGCGCGCGCGCGACGGTCGTTTTGTGGAGCGAGTTGGTTTCTACAATCCAGTCGCCAAGGGGCAGGCGGAATCCTTGCGTCTTGATCTCGACCGCATCGACTATTGGGTTGGTGTGGGCGCACAGCCAAGCGATCGGGTTAAGCAACTGATCGGAATGGCGCGAAAGCAGCAGATTGCTGCTGCGGCTACCGCAGAGTAAACCCGCCAAGCGCGTAATTTGCGCGCGTTTTTGCATATCCCTGGTCGCATCGTATGTCTCAAGACAACATTGTAGTGGGACGACTGGGGCGTACCTTTGGTGTTAAGGGCTGGCAGCATTTACAGTCCTTTACCTCTCCTCGAGACAATGTTTTAAGCTACCAACCTTGGTTCCTGCGCGAACAAAAGGATGGGCAGTGGCGCCAGCTGGAACACTGTGAAATCCAAAATCACAAAGACGGATACATTGTGCGATTGGCCGGTGTCGAACAACGCGAACAGGCCCAAGTTTACAGTGGCAGCCTAATCGGGGTGTCGTCTGAGGTACTTGGCGATACCGAAGACAACGAATTTTATTGGCACGATCTGATTGGTTGTGAGGTCGCCAACGAGCAGGGCCATATTTTAGGCAAAGTCACCGGCCTGTTGGAGACTGGTGCTCACGACGTGCTGCAGATTGCCCAAAGCGGTGAGGCCTTGCTCATTCCCTTTGTTGATCCCTATGTCGTCGATGTGCAAATTCCGCAACGTCGCATCAAGGTCATGTGGCAGTCCGACTGGAGCGAGTAGCGACATGTGGTTGGGTATCATTACTTTGTTTCCGGACATGTTTGATGCGGTATGTCGCGAGGGCGTATTCAGTCGCGCAATAGAGTCCGGTGTTGTGACCATGAGCTTTTTTAATCCCCGCGACTACACAACAGATCGGCACCGAACTGTGGATGATCGGCCCTACGGTGGCGGTGCCGGTATGGTCATGAAAGTGCAGCCCTTACAGGCAGCTGTGGAAGCGGCGAAGCAGCAGGCGCCTGAAAATACGCCCGTGGTGTTAATGAGCCCCCAGGGTAAGACGTTCTCCCAAGCCGATGTTGCTCAAATCCAGAATACCGCTGGACTGATATTAGTGTGTGGTCGTTACGAGGGAGTGGATGAGCGCTTTGTGCAGCGCTGCATAGATATGGAGTGGTCGATCGGTGATTACGTGCTTACCGGTGGTGAATTGCCCGCAATGGTGGTGATGGACGCCATTGCAAGGCACCTACCAGGCACTTTAGGTAATCAAATGTCGGCAATAGATGAATCTTACCTTGATGCGACGCTCGATTACCCTCACTATACGCGCCCCGAAACATTGGGTTCGGAAACGATACCGTCACAACTGCTTACTGGAGACCATGGGCAGGTGGCCAAATACCGACGCCGTGAGGCGTTAAAACGCACGCTCAGTCGTCGCCCAGAGTTGTTAACCGCAACGACCTTTGGCGCTCAAGACCGGGAGTTGTTGTTAGAAATTTTTGCCGACCGTCAGACAGACTAGACGGATGCATTGGAGATAAAAATGCGCAGAAATAAAGTAATTCAGGAAATTGAAGACCGCCAGCTAGCGGAAGTGCCCGAGTTCAGCCCTGGCGACACAGTGAGTATTCAGGTGCGCGTAAAAGAGGGAAACCGTGAACGACTGCAGGCCTTTGAAGGGGTTGTTATCGGTATCAAGAGTCGGGGTATTAACTCAGCCTTTGTTGTGCGCAAAATTTCTCATGGCGTCGGCGTTGAGCGAACCTTTCAAACCCACAGCCCGTTGATCAGTAATATCGAGGTCAAGCGTCGCGGTGATGTTCGCCAAGCGAAGCTTTACTATCTGCGTGAGCGCTCAGGTCGATCTGCTCGGATCAAGGAAAAGATCAAAAAGTAAATTCCGCGCCCGCCCCTCATGCAACTATAGTGGTGACGTGTTCACTGGGGTTATTGCATGGATCAAAAAGCCGCGAAGCATCCGTTAAGCGTTGAGGTCAGCGAATACCTCGACGCTTTGTGGCTGCAGCGCGGTCTGAGTGAAAATACTCTGGCCGCCTACCGGCGCGATCTAGCGCTGACTGAACAGTGGCTCATAAACAACAAACGAACCAATCGACTGATTGATGCCAGTGCTGATGACCTTGGTGCCTACAATGCCATGCGCAGCGAGCAAGGGGTTGCGCGCCGTTCGGCAGCGCGTTGGTTAAGTTCCGTTCGCGGTTTCTATCGTTATTTGTTGCGCGAAGAGCGCTTACAAGAAGACCCCACACAACACTTAGAACACCCAAAGCAGGCTCGAGAACTACCCAGTAGCTTGGGTGCCAGTGATGTTGAGAATTTGCTTGCTGCCCCGAATACCGAAACCGCTATTGGTTTGCGAGATCGAGCCATGCTGGAACTGCTGTATGCCAGTGGGTTACGCGTGTCTGAACTCATTACGTTGCAATTAGTAAGCGTTAATCTGCGCCAGGGTGTTGTGCGCGTAACGGGTAAGGGCAACAAGGAGCGATTGGTGCCGGTGGGTGAGACGGCGCTGGATTGGTTACAGCGATATTTGCGCGAGGCGCGTAAGGAGCTGCTGCCTGCTGGTGGCAGTGTGTTGTTTCCCAGTCGGCGTGGTCGAACCATGACGCGGCAGACTTTCTGGTATGCAATAAAGCGTTACGCCCTAGCTGCTGGTATTCAAAAGGACATCTCGCCGCATACGTTACGTCATGCATTCGCTACGCATCTGGTGGATAATGGCGCCGACCTCCGTGCGGTGCAGATGATGCTCGGACACAGCGATTTATCTACGACCCAAATTTATACTCATGTGGCGCAACAGCGCCTGCAGTCGTTGTTGCGAGAGCACCATCCGCGAGGCTAAACCCCAGCCTGACTTGGGATTATCGGGGCGAAACAAAAAGGAACTTGAGCCGTGTCAAAAATCAAAAACCTTATGTGTCTGGGGTTGTGGATCTCGTCGTTTATGCTGGCGGCCATGTCACCCAGCGTTGCTGCTACACAAGGCAATAAGGCGGAAGAAACCGGACGTAAGTTAGCTGAGCGTTTACAGCAGCTTAGACCGGGTATTCCCATAGAGAATGTTCTACCCATAGAGGTGCCAGGCATGTTCGCCATTGAGTTGAGTGGCGGTGCCATTTTGTACGGTACTGCGGATGGCAAACACTTTTTCAGTGGCGAATTATTTGTTGTAGGAGAGGATTTGTTAAACCTAACCGAGCGCCGGCGTGACGAAAAGCGCAACCTATTGATGGCGCAGCAGCCTCTGGATGAAATGATTGTTTTTCCAGCGACCTCGGAAAAATTAGGTTATGTGCAAGTATTTACTGATGTTGACTGTGGTTACTGCCGCAAGTTGCATGATGAGATGGCTCAAATTAACGAGTTGGGTATAGAGGTCAGATACTTGGCATATCCGCGAGCAGGGATGGATTCGGAAACCTACGACAAAATGGTCTCTGCTTGGTGTTCGAAAGAACCGCAGAAGTCGTTAACCCAGTTAAAGGCTGGCAAAGATATCAGGGAGGCCAGTTGTCAGAATCCAATTGCTGATCAATTTAGCCTGGGGCAACAGATCGGCATTAATGGCACACCCGCTATCGTGCTCTCAGATGGGCGCTTACTGCCAGGCTACCTGCCTGCAGACCGCCTTGCAGAGGTAGTGTTGGGCGAATAAATGAGCGCAGTAGAAGCGAGGAGTACGAGGTTGAAAACCATTTCGGTGGGTATTGCTGGACTAGGCACAGTGGCGCAAGGTGTGCTGGAGCTGTTGGCGACAAATCGTGATTTGATCGAACAGCGAAGCGGCCTAACAGTAAACGTGGTGCGTGTTGCCAGTCGTAGCGCTAAACCAGAAGTTGACCTGCGAGGTGCTGCGTTTTCCACCGATGTAATGGATTTGCTCAATGATTCGCGCATTGATGTCATCGTGGAGTTAATGGGTGGTGAACAACTGGCCAAAGACCTCATTGTAGGTGCCGCAGCGCAAGGTAAATCCGTCGTTACCGCTAACAAAGCCGTTATTGCATTGCACGGCAATGAATTGACCCAACAAAATTTGCGCTATGAGGCCGCGGTCGCTGGTGCCATACCGATCATTCAAGCTTTGCAACAAGGCTTAGTTGGCAACCGCTTCAGTGGCCTTAGCGGCATCATAAACGGCACGTGCAACTACATGCTTTCGGCGATGGAAGATGAAGGCGTTAGTTTTGACGAAATTTTGCAGCGTGCTCAGGCTTTGGGTTACGCCGAGGCGGATCCCTCTTTTGACGTTGATGGTATTGATGCAGCCCACAAGCTAACCATTCTAATGGCCTTAGCCTATGGCACGGGCTATGAGTTTTCCAAAGTCCATGTCGAAGGCATACGAGCAGTTACACCAGTAGACATCGCTTATGCCACTGAATTGGGTTATCGCATTAAACACTTAGGCATATTGCGCAACACCGACTCGGGTATTGAAGCCAGGGTGCATCCTACATTAGTGCCCCATGGCGAATTGGTGGCTCATGTAAATGGCGTACTGAATGCCGTGCAGGTGGTTTCTGACGCGGCCGGTAAAACGTTGTTTAGTGGGCCGGGTGCTGGTGGAGCGGCCACTGCCTCGGCTGTGGTTGCGGATATTGTCGCCAGCGGCACAAACGGCGGCGGCCCGGTAGTTGAGCAAGAAAGGATCCAAGTCGCACCGGTCTTGTCCATAGAGCAAATTACCAGTGCTTATTATTTGCGCATTCCCAGCCGCAATGAACCCGGTGTCTTTGCCGAGGTGGCGCAAATACTCTCGAACCACGGCATCAGTATTGATGCGGTCATTCAAAAAGACGGTCACGAACAAGGTGACTTGGTGGACATTGTGCTTCTGACTCAGGAGACGCAGGAAGCGCACATGAATCAGGCATTACAACAGCTGCAACAGTTGGCTGCGGTAACGGATGAGGTGATGCGAATCCGAGTCGCGCCTCAGGATTAAAGCCTTAGCGCACCATGCAGATCATCACTCGAGAAGTGGGCAACGGGTCATTAGCGGTGGACAACCCGCTGATTGAGCGCCTTTATCTGAGTCGCGGTGTCCAGCACATTGAGGAAACAGAAAAGGGCCTGCGGGCGCTGTTATCTCCGTCAGGACTGGCAGATGTCGAGAAGGCTGCCGAACGGCTAGCCGAAGCTTTAACTTCGCAACAGCGAATACTTATTGTTGGTGATTATGATGCAGATGGAGCGACATCGGTCGCTTTGTGCATGTTGGCGCTCACTGCAATGGGAGCAGCGCACGTTGACTACTTGGTACCGGACCGATTTCAATTTGGCTATGGTCTGTCGGTAGAAATTGTCGCTCTTGCTCAATCTAAGTCACCAGATTTGATCATCACTGTCGACAACGGGATCTCCAGTATTGATGGCGTTGCTGCGGCTAATGAGCTTGGCATAGACGTGGTGGTGACCGATCACCACTTACCTGGCCCAGAGCTGCCTGCGGCCTATGCCATCGTGAACCCGAATCGTCAGGATTGTGAATTTGCCAGTAAGTCGATGGCGGGCGTCGGCGTGGCCTATTATTTGATGAGTTGGCTGCGGCATATCTTGCGAGAGCGTGAATGGTTTGATCCTGTCGAAAAACCAGAACCCAATCTTGGTCAGTTTTTGGACTTGGTGGCCTTAGGCACGGTGGCGGATGTGGTGCCTTTGGATCACAACAATCGAATACTTGTGCACCAGGGGTTATTACGCATGCGTCGCGGTCATACTCGCCCCGGTATTCGAGCATTGGTCGAATTGGGTAAGCGTGATCTCACCCAACTCAGCGCTCAGGATTTAGGTTTTGCTGTTGGGCCGCGACTCAACGCTGCAGGACGGTTGGATGACATGAGTGTTGGTATTCGTTGCCTACTTGCGGATGATCCCTCAGACGCTAGGCGTCTAGCGCAACAGCTCGACGCGCTCAATCGAGACCGGCGAGAGATCGAACAAGATATGGTGACCGATGCTGAAATGTTGGTGGCGCAGGATCCAAGCCTTGCTCAATCAATCGGTATTGCTGTGTATAACGAGAACTTTCACCAAGGCGTGGTAGGCATCGTTGCAGGTCGGTTGCGCGAGAAATTGCACCGTCCAGCCATTGTCTTTGCTGACGGTTCGGATGGCGCTAGCGGAGAAATCAAGGGATCAGCCCGCAGTATTGATGGTCTCAATATCCGTGATGTTCTTGACGCCATTGCCACCCGGCATCCAGGGCTGCTGATTAAATTTGGTGGTCACGCCATGGCTGCAGGGCTGAGCATTAAGCGGGTCCACTTTGAACGGTTTCGTACTGTATTCGATCGCGCGGTGGCTGAGTTGGTTGATGACGAGACCCTTAGCGCTAAGTGCGTAACGGATGGAGCGTTGGCGGAACAGCAGCTTACTCTCGAAACGGTGCAGGCACTTAACAGTGCAGGGCCCTGGGGGAACGGGTTTCCGGAACCGGCTTTTTGCGACGAGTTTGAAGTCATCAGCCAGCGAGTAGTCGGTGAGGTGCATTTGAAGTTGGTGCTGCGAATGGGCGAGCGCTTAGTGGATGCTATTGCGTTTCGTCAAGCTCCATTAGATGCGGATGTTCGGCAGCTGCGTGTTGTCTATCGACCATCGCGAAATGACTACGGCCAAACGCCCACGCTACAGTTGATAGTGGAGTACATCGAGCCTTTGGCTTAGACTCCGCGCAGCTTTCAAAGCAGTACCAACCCCGATAGAGACCAATGCCAGAAATTACTTCTGTTCGTGAACGCATTAAGGACCTAAGTGAGCGAGATTTAGCCCTTCGGGGGTATCTTTGACTTCGCTGAAAAACGCGATCGTCTGCAAGAAGTAGAACTCGAACTGGCGGATGGCGACGTCTGGAATGATCCCCAGCGTGCCCAATTGCTTGGTCGCGAACGTTCGGAGTTGGAGCACATTGTTGGTGTGCTCGCTTCTTTTACCGAGTCTTTGAGTGATCTTGCCGACCTGGCAGAACTGGCTAGCGATGAGCAAGACCAGGACACCTTAGACGAGATCGCGGTTGAATTGGACGGACTGGACGCACGACTTGCAGGACTAGAATTTCGTCGCATGTTCCAGGGGGATATGGACGGTGCGAATTGCTTTTTAGAAATACAGTCGGGCTCTGGTGGTACTGAAGCCCAAGATTGGGCAGATATGCTGCTGCGTATGTACCTGCGCTGGGCTGAAAAGCGTCAATTTACGGCTCGCGTTACCGAGCTGTCGCCTGGCGATGTTGCAGGCATTAAGAGTGCGACGGTAGAGATTTCCGGTGAATATGCCTATGGCTGGTTGCGTACCGAAACCGGGGTGCATCGCTTGGTTCGCAAGTCGCCTTTTGACTCTGGTAATCGTCGGCACACGTCTTTTGCCTCGGTCTTTATCTCTCCAGAAATTGACGACGACATCGAAATCGACATTAACCCAGCCGATGTGCGTGTAGACACTTATCGCGCCAGCGGCGCTGGTGGACAGCACGTTAATAGAACTGATTCCGCAGTGAGGCTCACGCACCTCCCTACGAATACCGTTGTGCAGTGCCAAAGTGAACGTTCCCAACACCAAAACAAAGACAATGCCTACAAACAACTGCGGGCTAAATTGTATGAGTTAGAGTTACAGGAGCGCCGCGCTGAGCAACAAGCGATAGAGGACTCGAAAGCGGATATTGGATGGGGCAGCCAGATCCGCTCTTATGTGCTGGATCAATCCAGAGTAAAAGATTTGCGCACCCAGGTAGAGCGAACCGACCCCGGCACAGTGCTCGATGGCGACATTGATGGATTTATTGAAGCGAATCTGAAAGCGGGTTTGTAGAAAACGACGCAGTAAACGCAACGAAGAGACAGAGTATGAGTGAAGAGCGCGATGTTTTAGCGGCACGCAAAGCCAAGATGCAAAGTTGGCAGGCATCGGTAGGCACCTATCCGAACGAGTTTCGGCGGCAGGATTTGGCTGCAGACTTGCTCGCGCGCCATGAGGCTGACGATAAAGCGGCTTTGGCGGAAGCTCAGGTAGCGACCGCGGTGACAGGACGCATTATGCTGCGCCGGGTCATGGGCAAGGCCAGCTTTATTACCCTGCAAGACGTGTCTGGGCAGATCCAGTGTTATTTGGCGAAAAATAATCTTGGCGACGAGGCCTATGAAGGCTTTACCCAGCATTGGGAGATGGGCGACATCGTCGGTGTGCGCGGTGTATTGATGCGTACGAACAAGGGCGAGCTGTCAGTGCAGGCAGACGAGATTGTGTTATTGAATAAAACCCTGCAGCCGTTGCCGGAAAAGTTTCACGGGCTAACAGATCAAGAGATTCGCTATCGGCAGCGTTATGTGGACTTAATCAGTAATCCCGAAAGTCGTCGGGTGTTTCAAACCCGCTCGAAAATCGTCCACAACTTGCGCCAGTACTTTGTTGAGCGCGACTATCTAGAGGTGGAAACACCTATGATGCACAGCATCCCGGGTGGGGCGACGGCGCGACCTTTTACCACCCATCACAATGCTTTGGATATGCCACTTTACTTGCGGGTGGCACCGGAATTGTTTCTAAAGCGACTGGTCGTGGGTGGTTTTGAGCGGGTTTTTGAGGTGAACCGAAATTTTCGTAATGAAGGCTTGTCGACTCGACATAATCCTGAATTCACGATGTTGGAGTTTTATCAGGCCTATGCGGACTACCAGGACTTAATGACACTTACAGATGAGTTGTTGGCGATGCTGGCGACCAATGTTCTGGACTCAACGCAGTTTTCTTATCAGGGGGTCGCCTTGGATTTAGCAAAGCCTGGGTTGCGGATCAGCATGGCCGAATCGTTAGTGCGTTTTGGTGGTGTCAAAGAAGCCGCGGTCGATAACGCAACAGATTTGCGTGAACTTCTACAGCAACAAGGCGTTGAGGTGAAAGACGAATGGGGTCTGGGTAAGTTGCAGATGGAACTGTTCGAGGCGCGGGTTGAGGCAAAGTTGGAGCAGCCAACGTACATCACAGAATACCCTGCCGAAGTTTCGCCCCTTGCACGTCGCAATGACGACAACCCGCAGATCACGGATCGATTTGAGTTGTTTATTTGTGGCCGTGAATACGCCAACGGATTTTCCGAGTTAAATGATCCCATTGATCAGGCGGCGCGTTTTCAAGCTCAAGCTGATCTGAAGTCAGCCGGGGATGATGAAGCCATGCACTTTGATCAGGATTACATTACTGCGTTGGAATATGGCTTGCCGCCGACCGCTGGCGAAGGTGTAGGTATTGACCGTTTGGTAATGCTGCTTACTGACCAACCATCTATTCGCGACGTTTTGTTGTTTCCGTTGATGAGAAATAGCTAACGAGTAATTTATGCGTTCGGTGCAACTAGAAGCCTCGTGGCTTAAGTTATTGGCAGATCAATTTGATCAGCCCTATATGCATCAACTGCGAGAGTTTCTGGTGGCGGAAAAGCGCGCGGGCAAGACCATTTATCCCCCGGGTGCGGACATGTTTGCGGCACTGAACAAGGTGCCGGTAGAGCAAGTTAAAGTGGTGATTATCGGGCAGGATCCATACCACGGCCCCGGCCAAGCCCATGGGATGAGTTTTTCTGTACCCCGTGGTGTAGCGCTACCGCCGTCGTTGCGCAATATATTTGCCGAGGTCGAAAGCGACCTAGGGTGCGCGCCATTGGCTGCCCAAGGCAGTGGCGATCTGTCTTTGTGGGCGGAGCAAGGGGTGCTGCTGCTGAACGCGGTGCTCAGTGTCCAGGCCAGTGCTGCGGCGTCGCATCAGGGGAAGGGTTGGGAGCAATTTACCGATGTGCTTGTGCAGCGGTTGGCGGCACAGCGCTCGGGGTTGGTCTTTCTGTTGTGGGGCAGTTATGCCCAGAAGAAAGCCGCGATAGTGGACGGGAGTCGACATCAATTACTCAAAGCGCCGCATCCATCACCGCTTTCAGCGCACCGAGGTTTCCTAGGCTGCCGACATTTCTCCCAAGCAAATGCCTACCTTGAAGCGCAGGGCAGTAACCCTATTGATTGGACCCGATTAGGTTAAGGACAGGTCATGAGTGATCAGCAAGTGTTAGTGACGGAATTGGCGACGAACAATGGCTGTGTGTTGGGCTCGTTGACCCTCAATGCCGAAGCCAGTTTGAATTCGTTAACTCTGGATATGATTCGCGGTATCGACTCAGCCTTACAGCGCTGGCGGCAGCGTGATGAGGTTGTGGCGGTTGTGCTCGCTGGTAGCGGTTCTAAAGCATTTTGTGCGGGTGGAGATATTCAGGCGCTATATCGCTCTTGCATAGCAAACCAACAAGCCGGGGCTGAAGTCGATGACTATGCTCAACGTTTTTTTACCGAGGAGTATCAGCTTGACCTACTTTTACATGAGTACCCAAAACCGGTACTGACCTTGGGTCATGGTGTGGTGATGGGTGGCGGCTTCGGTTTGCTGTCGGCATCGCGCTTTCGCGTGCTCACCGAACGGTCCAGGTTGGCGTTCCCAGAAATAACCATTGGTTTGTTCCCAGACGCCGGGGGCAGTTGGGTATTAAAGAATCTAGCACTGCCAGTGGCAGCCTTTCTTGGACTCACAGGCAGTCAACTGAATGCGCGAGATGCATTGCAACTCGGTATCGGCACACACGTGATCGATCATGAGTCTCGGCATGAATTGGTGGAGGGTTTATTGGCTTTGCCGTGGGCGGTGGGTGCAGAACAAGGCAACTCACAGCTCATAGAGCAGACTTTGGCAGGCGTTCATAAAGAGCCTGTAGAGTTAACTAACGAGTTAGCCGCTTTGCCAGATTGGCAGGTCGCTGTTGATGATCTTCAGGCCACTGCTAAAGCACTTAGCGCACTAGCAGGGGTTTCGCCTTGGGTAGATAAAGGCTTGGCTAACTTTGCCCAGGGTTGTCCAACCACTGCCGCGATTGTGCTTGAACAGTTACGTCGGGTAGCAGATATAACTCTGGCTGAGAGTTTTGCTATGGAGTTAAACATCGCGACTCGGTGCGCGCAGTTGGCCGACTTCCCAGAGGGTGTGCGGGCGTTATTGATCGACAAAGACGGCGCACCCAACTGGCAATACCGGGATGTCAACGCTGTACCCAGAGACCATGTGCTTAGCCATTTTGGCAGTGGGTAGCAGTACGGCTAAAGTCGTACGACTAAAGTCGTGCGGCTAAAGCCGTGTAACCCAAAGGCCCTGTTGCGCGCCGACCATTACAACTTCGCCCTTGGTGTCTTCAAGGGTTAACGATTCACCCAGGGTGACCTGTATTGCTGTGTCAGTAGGTAACGTAAAAACACCTAGGCCGCGTTTTACGGCGCCGCGGAATTGCGCTCGGGCCACAACTTCCTGGCCGAGGTAGCAGCCTTTGTCGAAATCTACGGCCCCTTGTTTGTCCAGAGCTAACATTTGTGGCAGATGCTGTGTTGAACAAGGTTGTTGTAACAGCACGATCTTTTGATCAATGAGGTATTCATTAATTTTCGCTGAAGCATCGAGGGCGCTGGCGGACTCAACAGGTTCAATAACAAGGTTCCAATCTGTTAGTAGAGGTATGCCTTGCTCATCCTGAGCCTGCGTCACATAGACAGTATCTTCACCCGCTTCCAGCTTACACTGAGAAAACTGCAGGTAAGGTTGTAGATAGTCTCGAAGTACTTGGTTAACTGACCGGTGTACGATGAGGCCAATGCCGTCGACCAGTTCAATGGCCCAGCCATTGGCAACAACGCGACCCTGTAAAGAGCACGCAGCAAAAGCGGTGCATGCGTTGGTATTGATGCGTTCGGTGTTTGAGGTGACGTAGCCCTGTAGGAACTCTTTTACGCCGAAGCCAGTGAGTTTGAGCATGCAGGCGTCTTGCCAGGTGTTCACGGGGTGTTCTCGTACAACGAAAGAGGAAATAGACTGCCTGATCGACAGCGTCGATTGCAATAACCTGAGGTCATCAAATTCTATGGTAGTAACGGACTTGAAACACATCTATTGGCGCAGTCGCAGAGGTATGCTGGAGCTGGAATTACAGTTGATCCCTTTCGTGCGCGATCATTTCTCGGACCTTACCGAACAGGAACAGCGTTGTTACGAGCAGATGCTGGATCTGGAAGATTGGCAATTATTCGACTGGGTACAGGGCCGAGAAACGCCCACCGATCCCTTGGTCAAACAAGTGGTAGATAAGATCATCGCAACACCTGCGGCACCCTCCAGCGTGTTCTAAACATGGTTCAAGACCGATCCGGTTTTGTCCACCACATCATAGTGCCCCTGCGTTACGGCAGGCTGCGTTTCGCTACTGTGCTGATTGTAGTCGCGCTGTTGGAATACAGCGGTTGGCGATTATTAGGGGCCAGTGGTTGTGGGCTTGTTGTACCAGTTTGTCAGCGCTTGTTGTCGGCCGCGTGGTTGGGCCAATATAGCGAATTGCGTCTGCCCCAGGCCGAGTCCGATGGCCCGCATTGGCGCATAGACGGCAAAAAGTTACAGCAGTTCTGGCAAATGCCCTGGGCAATTTGTTTTTGCGTTAGCGGCAGTTCGCCCCAGTGGCTGTTCTGTGATGAAGTGGATCGCGGTGTGTTCGCACAGTGTTGTCGTGAAGCGCACCTTGCACTGCAGGCTAACAGCACTAAGACATCGACTTAGTGTTAAGAAGACGCACCAGATGGTTGCATGACATTCAGATCGTCCAAGCTGCCCGGAAATAAGATGGTGTCTTGAGCAGGGTGCTCTTGCTCGGGGTGGTCTAGGGTAAAGTGCAGGCCCCGGCTTTCTCGCCGTTGCAAAGCGGAACGCACAATAAGATCGGCAACGTGTAGTAGATTGCGCAGTTCAATCAAGTCGCTGGTTATTGTGTAGTTGGCGTAGTAATCCGCGACCTCCTGCTTCAACAAGTCGATCCGGTGTTGTGCGCGTTGTAAACGTTTGTCGGTGCGAACGATGCCGACGAAGTCCCACATAAAGCGCCGTAGCTCGTCCCAGTTGTGGGCAATGATTACGCTTTCGTCAGAATCTCGCACCCGGGATTCGTCCCATTTTGGTATGTACGGCACACTTGAAGGGCGTTCGAGTTGGGTCTTGATTTTGTTCGCGGCGCGTCGTGCAAATACCAAGCACTCCAACAGCGAGTTGCTGGCCAGTCGATTGGCACCGTGTAAGCCAGTACAACTGGCCTCACCAATAACGTAAAGATGCGCCAGATCAGAGCGACCGTGCATGTCCACGACTACGCCACCGCAGGAATAATGCGCAGCGGGAACCACGGGAATGGCGTCTTTGGTAATGTCGATACCCAGGCTGTTACATTTTTCAGCAATGTTTGGAAAATGGCCGTGAATAAAGTCCGCAGAGCGGTGACTGATGTCGAGATAGACGCAATCCGCGCCAATGCGCTTCATTTCGTGGTCTATGGCGCGTGCCACGATGTCTCTTGGGGCCAGCTCCGCACGCTCGTCGAAGCGCTGCATAAACCGCTCACCATTTGGTAACCGCAGAATGCCTCCCTCGCCGCGCACAGCCTCGGAGATCAGAAACGATCCTGCATGGGGGTGATACAAACAAGTTGGGTGAAATTGGTTGAATTCCATGTTGGCGACTCGGCAACCGGCGCGCCAAGCCATAGCGATGCCGTCGCCGGTGGAGCCATCGGGGTTGCTGGTGTACAGGTAGACCTTGCTCGCGCCTCCAGTGGCCAGAACTACGAACTTAGATTGAAAGACTTCGACACGTCCGGTGCTTCTGTTTAGCACATGGGCTCCGGCGCAACGGCTTGGATGTCGGCCAAGCTTAGACAGATTAATTAAGTCGATAGCAATACGGTCGTTGAACAGTTCGATGTTCGGATGATCTAAAACTTGTTCGGTCAGGGTTTGAGTGATGGCTTTGCCAGTGGCGTCTGCAACATGCACAACACGGCGGTGGGAATGGCCACCCTCCCGCGTCAGGTGCAGGATATTGTCTTCGACATCAAAGTTGACACCCCAAGAAGACAACTGGGCAATGATTTCAGGTGCGTCGGCTACCGTAGCCTCAACTACAGCGGGGTCACACAAACCGGCCCCTGCCTCTAATGTATCGGCAACATGGGCTGAGTAGCTGTCTTCCGGATCCATAACCGCAGCAACACCACCCTGGGCCCAGTGAGATGAACCGGTTGTGATATCACCTTTACATAACACAGTGACCCGAGCGGAGTCGGCAAGTTGTAAGGCGGTAGCGAGGCCTGCGGCACCACCGCCAATGATAAGTACATCAGTTGCGAATCGTTGGGACATGATCTTGTCAGTCTGGCGTAATGAACGCAGTATAACGATTTAACCACGACCCGTGACCACTACCGATTGGTAAACGTACTCATGATAAAACGCCGCATCTTGCTGCAAGAAACAGCCACTGGTCGAAGATTTGTCTTAGCCGATCCAGGTTGTGCGAAATGCCCTGGAGCCTGCCTGGGTGCAGGAGCCGCGATTAAAGATCTTGCGTCAGATGCCACATCCATCGACGTCGCGATCAGTGCATCCGCCTTAAATCGCTTGGTGTTAAATCTGTTCGGACTGCCTCTATTGGCCTTGATTTTGCTGGTCTTGGGCTTAGAGGCTGTAACCAATGCTTACCCACTGTTACAAGTATTGCCCCTACAGTTGAGTATATTAGCGCTGGTTGGCGCGCTCATGACGTGGCGCAGCCAGGCGATAAAAAAGTTGATAACGGGGTTAACAAAAACTGCAAAAAGCAATTTGCTCGTGTCTGAACAAGGCTTGAAACAGTCAACTGACGTACCCACTATGGCGGAGCAAAATGTAATGGAGTGGATGGAGATGACTGTCAAAAAGGACCCGGGGAATACCACGGGGAGTTAGATGGCGTACATCACCTGGTTCCTGCCCCGAAACACAATAAATCTCCTTTAATTTGCACATCTATATTAAGCCCAGGTGCCTTGTTGGCCGGGTTCGACAGAGTTAGAAAGACATCAAAGAGACTGAATATGACCGTACATTCTTCCCCCTTGCTAAGTACTCGATCTTATATTCTTCGCTGGTTTTTTGGCTTAGCGTTGGTGTTGGGCTATACGGCGTCTGCTCAGGCAGCGCAATTGCCGGACTTCACTGACTTAGTTAAGGCTAATGAGTCAGCAGTGGTAAACATAAGCACGGTTGGCGAAGCGCCAAGTCGTATGAACCGAGGCGGGCCGCGTAACGATCAGCTGGAAGAGTTTTTTCGACGTTTCGGACCGCCGCGTGAACGAGAAAACCAACCTCGTCTGCGACCTCGCTCGTTGGGCAGCGGATTTATTATCGAAGCAGATGGATACATTCTGACCAATAACCACGTCGTGGAAGGCGCAGAGCAAATCATGGTGCGCTTGAGTAACCGCGAAGAGTACGAGGCCGAGCTTATCGGCACGGACCCACGATCGGATTTGGCACTGTTAAAAGTTGCAGCGGATAAAAAACTGCCGTCTTTGGATATCGGTGATTCGGACAAGCTCGAAGTGGGCGAGTGGGTACTCGCCATAGGCTCGCCGTTTGGATTCGACTACTCCGTGACCGCAGGCATAGTCAGCGCCAAAGGTCGTAGTTTGTCGAACCCGCAGACTGGGAATTATGTTCCGTTTATTCAGACCGATGTGGCCATCAATCCCGGCAACTCGGGCGGCCCCTTATTTAACCTCAAGGGTGAAGTGGTCGGAATAAACTCACAGATCTACTCGAATTCCGGTGGTTTCATGGGTGTAAGTTTTGCGATTCCCATAGAAATGGCCATGGATGTGGTCAAGCAACTAAAAGAGAACGGCCGCGTATCAAGAGGTTGGTTGGGTGTTGAAATTTTAGATGTGAGTCGGGATTTGGCGCTTAGTTATGGCTTAGATAAACCCCAGGGGGCGCTGGTTGCTCGGGTAATGGAAGACAGTCCTGCGGCCGAAGCGGGCATTCAAGAAGAAGACATCATTGTTGAATTTAATGGGCAAGACATCGAGCGTTCTGGCGAGCTCCCGCATTACGTCGGACGCGCGCCGGTTGGCAAAAAGTCACGCTTTACGGTAATTCGTGGTGGCAAAGAGAAACAGCTGTCGGTGATCATTGGCGAATTGCCAGAGCAAGCTGGACTGCCCGGTCGCACAGCTCCGAGTTCTGAAGACAACAAAATTGGACTTACCTTCCGTGATCTGTCTGAACAGACCAAGGATCAGTTAGGAATCGACGCAGGTGTTGAAGTCACTGCGGCCAAGGGGCTGGCGGCAGAGGCAGGTTTAAGGCCCAGAGATATCATTCTGCGTATGCAAACGCGGGCGGTAGCAGATGCTCAGGCTCTAAACGAGATTATCGAGAATGTTGAACCCGGTAGCATTGTGCCGATTCTAGTAATGCGTCAGCAACGGCGTATTTTTATCACCTTAAAGGTTCCAGCAGAGGATTGATTCGATGGCTGCGGCTATTGTGATCCTAACGCTGCTCAGCGCTGGACTTTGCCATAAGTTGGCCAAAGACCGGCGCCGCCGCAGCGCGATTTGGATTGCCTTAGCCGCGCTCTTTGGCCCACTGGCAGTGTTGGCGCTGCTGTTGTTGCCAAAAGAAACAGATCTAGGCAACACAAAAGGCGACGCGTGATGAGTTTGCCGCGCTTCATCGCGTCTCATGTATAAGCTAAACTGCGCCCCCTTTCATAGTGCAGCGACCCGTGCCAATAAATCAGCGCATCCGTAACTTTTCCATCATCGCCCACATCGACCACGGCAAGTCGACCCTGGCTGATCGGTTTATCCAGCTATGCGGTGGTTTGAGTGATCGAGAGATGGCCGAGCAGGTGCTTGATTCCATGGATCTGGAGCGGGAGCGGGGCATCACCATCAAGGCCCAGTGCGTGACTCTAGAGTATCAGCACTCCGACGGTGAGACGTACCAGCTTAATTTTATCGACACACCTGGACATGTGGATTTCAGCTACGAAGTGTCCCGATCTTTAGCGGCCTGTGAGGGCGCGCTACTGGTGGTGGACGCAGCTCAGGGAGTCGAGGCTCAGTCGGTAGCTAATTGCTACACCGCTATCGAGCAAGGCCTGGAAGTTATTCCTGTGTTGAACAAGATTGATCTGCCCCAAGCAGAGCCCGAGCGCGTTGCCGGTGAGATTGAAGACATTATTGGTCTTGATGTGACGGATATACACCAAGTGAGCGCTAAAACTGGGCTTGGGGTTGAAGGTGTACTCGGGTTATTGGTGGAGCAGGTGCCGCCGCCTGAAGGCGATGACAGTGGTCAGTTGCAGGCTCTGATTATCGATTCCTGGTTTGATAACTATCTGGGCATCGTGTCGTTGGTCAGAGTCGTCGAGGGGCGTTTGAATAAGGGCGACAAGATTATTGTTAAGTCCACGGGCAAGACCCACTCGGTGGATCAGCTCGGTCGATTCACGCCGAAACGTCAGCCAGATAAGAGTCTTGGCGCCGGTGAGGTGGGTTATGTGGTTGCGGGGATCAAAGACATAACGGGTGCTCCGGTAGGCGACACGCTGGTGTCTGCGAAGTCCCCAGATGTGCCGCAATTGCCAGGGTTCAGCAAAGTTAAGCCTCAGGTATACGCTGGCTTGTTCCCAGTCACGTCAGACGATTTCGAGTCGTTCCGCGAAGCGTTAGAAAAGCTTGTACTAAACGATGCGTCACTGTTCTACGAACCCGAATCATCAGATGCACTCGGATTTGGTTTTCGTTGCGGTTTCTTAGGCATGTTGCATATGGAAATTGTGCAAGAGCGCTTGGAGCGGGAATACGGATTAGATCTGATTACTTCAGCGCCAACCGTAGTTTATGAAGTAGAGCTTAACGATGGCTCTATTCAACAGGTAGATAACCCATCACGGCTGCCAACTAACTATCGGCAGATGCGCGAGCCTATTGCTGATGTGAACATTCTTACGCCTCAAGACTATGTTGGCGGCATCATGTCGCTTTGTGTTGAGCGTCGTGGGGTGCAAAAAAACATGCACTTCTCACAAGGCCAAGTGTCCATGCATTGGGAAATGCCCATGAATGAAGTGGTGATGGATTTTTTTGATCGGCTCAAGTCCGTAAGTCGAGGCTTTGCATCGCTGGACTATTCCTTTGCACGTTTTGATGCGGCGAACCTAGTGAAACTGGATATTTTGATTAACGGTGATCGAGTGGATGCGTTAGCCAGCATTGTGCACCGGGATCAGGCGCAAACTCGTGGACGCAGTCTGGCCGAGAAGATGAAAGAGTTGATTCCCCGGCAGATGTTCGATGTTGCTCTGCAAGCAGCCATCGGTGGTCAAGTAATTGCCCGGCAAACGGTTAAAGCACTGCGTAAAAACGTTACCGCTAAGTGTTATGGCGGCGACATCACGCGCAAGAAAAAGCTGTTAGAAAAGCAGAAAGAGGGCAAGAAGCGCATGAAGCAACTTGGCTCGGTAGAAATTCCACAAGAAGCGTTTTTGGCAGCCTTGAAAGTCGAACGTTAATGGACATCGATCTGCCGTACATTCTGTTTTGGGCGGTGCTGGTGAGCGGCGCCATCATTCTGGTAGACCAATTCTTTCTGCGTCCTGCCAGGGTTGCTGCGCACGAATCGACGGCCGCAGCTAAAGCTGCTGAAGACGAACCCACCCAGCCTGTACTTGTAGAGTACGCGCGCTCGTTTTTTCCGGTGCTTCTTTTAGTCTTTGTGTTGCGCGGCTTTGTTGCAGAGCCTTACCAAATTCCGTCGGAGTCGATGTTGCCCACGTTAGAGGTGGGTGACTTTATCTTGGTGAACAAATACGCCTATGGACTGCGGTTTCCGGTATTGGGCGGAAAGTTCATGGACATAGATGACCCGGCCCGCGGTGATGTGATGGTGTTCGTGCCACCCCATGATCCGCGTTACTTTATTAAGCGGGTGGTCGGCATTCCAGGTGATCGGGTGCGCTACGCCAACAAGACGTTGTTCATTAACGGCAAGCGATTGAATTATGAATTCGTGCGTGAATTTGCAGATCCTGGGTTACGCACCAAGATCAGAGAATACATCGAAGAAACAGATGGACGTCGGTACCCTATCTATAAAACAGCAGGATTTGAGCGCGCTCAAGAGTGGACGATAAGCGAGGGCCAATACTTGATGATTGGTGATAATCGCGATCGTTCAGCGGATTCGCGAACCTGGGGCTTAGCTTCTGCGGACAACATTGTGGGTAAAGCGGTGGCGATCTGGGCGCACAAGCCGCCGGGCTGGCATTGGCCGAGTTTTGACCGCAACAGATGGTTGAGCGAACCTGCGTCGGCACCTGCTGAGGCTTCATGAGCGCGTCGACACAAGGCCAGCTTCAAGGGTTGCAACAACGCCTGGGCTATCAGTTTCAGAACCCCAAGTTGTTGCAGCAAGCTTTGACCCACAAGAGTTATGCCAAGGAAAACAACGAACGCCTTGAATTCGTCGGCGATGCGGTACTGGGCTATCTAGTGGGTAGTCTGTTGTATCGCATGTACAGCAATGTGCAGGAAGATTCACTGTCGCTTATGCGTGCCGAGTTGGTGCGCGGGCGCACATTGGCGGTTTTGGCAAAAGAACTGGATCTAGCACCGCTATTGCACCTGGGTAGCGGTGAGTTGAAAAGCGGCGGACGCCAGCGCGATTCAATTCTTGCCAATGCAGTTGAAGCGGTGATCGGTGCTGTACACGAGGATGGCGGTATCCAGGCCTGTGCTGCGCTGGTGGACAGTCTTTACACGGAGCGGGCCAGTAGCCTTGATGCTCGAACCCTTAAAGACGCGAAGACGCAACTGCAAGAATTGATGCAATCAAAGGGCATGGATCTGCCTACCTACGAGGTAGAGACCATCAGCGGCGCAGATCATCAACGGCAATACTCTGTGCGTTGCTCGGTGCTGAAATTGAATAAGTCTTTTGTCGCCTCCGCGAGTTCGCGTCGTGGCGCTGAAAAAGCAGCCGCACAATTGCTGTTGGCAGATCTTGCACAGGACGCATGACGTGGTAACCCCGGCTGAGATGATGCGTTGCGGATACATTGCGCTTATTGGTCGTCCTAATGTGGGTAAGTCGACGCTGCTAAACCATGTACTGGGGCAAAAGATCAGCATCACTTCGCGCAAACCGCAAACTACCCGGCGTAATTTGATTGGTGTTGATACCGAGGGTGAATACCAAGCGATTTTTGTTGATACCCCAGGTATCCATCAAAACACCGAACGAGCGCTTAACCGCTACATGGTCAATCATGCGACCTCGACGCTTACCGGGGTCGATGTATTGGTGTTGTTGGTAGAAGGCGGAAAGCTGGTCGAGGAAGATGAGCACATTCTCAAGCTGCTCAAAAATACCCAGGTGCCCTGTTTTGCGGTGTTGTCTAAAGTGGATCTGATTAAAGATAAAACCGAGCTGTTGCCGCAGATTCAGCGGCTACATGACACTGGCCTGTTCCAACAAATTTTACCCTTAAGCGCACTAAAGCAAGATGGCTTAGAAGACTTCCGCCAGCATATTTTCGCAGCGCTGCCACAAGCACCGCATCTATTTGCTGATGACGAAGTGACCGATAAGCCAGAGCGGTTTTTGGTTGCCGAGATAGTGCGCGAGAAATTGATGCGCCAATTGGGCGATGAGATTCCTCATGCGGCCACGGTGGTAATTGAATCCTTTAAGCCTGAGGAGCGCATCATTCGAATACATGCCGATATTTATGTCGAGCGAGAGGGGCAGAAACGTATTGTCATCGGCAAGCAGGGCGCACGCTTAAAATTGATTGGCACTGAAGCGCGGAAAGACATTGAGCATTTGCTAGAGCATAAAGTGATGTTGCATTTGTGGGTGAAGGTACGCAAAGGCTGGACCAACAGTGCAGGCGATATGCGGCGTTTAGGGTATGACTAGAGTCAGGTCTGAGTAGATCCATGATGCAACAGCAATCTGCATTGGTTTTGCATGTTCGGCCCTATCGAGAGTCCAGCGCCATTGTGCAGTTCATGACCAAGGAGCAAGGCAGGATTGCTGGTGTAGTGCGGGGTATTCGTGGCGCCTCAAAGCGCCGTAATGCCATGCAACCCTTCAGCCTTGGAACTTTGAGTTACTTCGGACGCAGCAATTTAGTGAATGTCAGCAGCTTTGATTGTGCGCATTTCTTCTCGCTCCAGGGTGATGCGCTGTTTGGTGGTCTGTATCTGTTAGAGCTATTGACTCGCCTGGTGGCGGAGCGGCAAAAAGAGCCGGTGGTATTCGCAGACGCTGTTTCAACGTTGACGTCCATGGAGGCCGGTCACGATTTACAGGGTTGTTTAAGAAATTTCGAATTAGACCTGTTAGAGCAGCTTGGTTATGGCGTGGTGTTCGATCGTGAGATTCAAACAGGCGCGGCCATCGATCCGCAAAAGTATTACGTCTTTACGCCACAACAAGGTTTTGTTGCGGTGGTTGATGATGAGCAGTTGAATCCAAAAGGTGACGTTCTGAGTGGAGACTGGCTGCTAAAAGTTCATGCCAGGGATTTTAGACAGCTTGAATCCCGACGTTTGGCGAAACACATCGTCAGACAGGCATTACAGCCGTTGTTGGGTGATAAGCCGTTAGTCAGTCGCAAAATGTTGGCACCCCGGTAAGCAGGTAGTAAGGAAATCAGTGAAAAAAGCACCCGTAGAACATGAGGTCGTGATAGATGCCCTGTCCGATGAGGGATTAGGCGGCACTACTTTGAATGACAAGCCGCTATGGGTGCGTAATGCATTACCCGGAGAGCGCGTTCAAGCACGCATCCTTAAGCGTCGACGCGGTCAGCGATTTGCGGACGGCGCGCCTCTTGCGGATTTGAACCCACAGCGCAGCGCATCGGCATGTCAGTACTTTCCGCGCTGTGGCGGTTGCAACTTGCACCATTTGGCCTACCCGGAACAATTGCAGCTGAAGCAGGGCATCTTGGCTAAGGCACTGCAGCGAGTTGATGTGGTGCCAGAACGTTGGCGGCAACCGACTGGGCTAACGCGTCTCGGGTATCGGCGTAAGGCGCGATTAGGTGTGCGGGTGGTGGGGGAGCAAGTGCTGCTTGGGTTTCGCGAATCCTTCAGTAACCGAGTGGCCCGCATGGATGCCTGCATGACACTGGCGCCAAGGCTTTCAGCACTGTTGCAACCGCTCAAGGGGCTGGTTGGGACACTGAGTCAGCCACGCACCATAGCGCAGATCGAACTAGCGGAAGGTGACGAAAGTAGTGCCCTGCTGCTTCGGCACTTAGAGGCGCTGTCGCAGACAGATCTTCAACAGTTACAGGACTTTGCCGTTGCCCATCATGTGCAGGTTGTTTTACAACCCTCGGGCTACGACAATTTACAACCGCTGCCAGAGAGTGGGGGCATCTATCCGCTGTCGTTCAAGATTCCTGAGCACGGATTGAATTTGCAGTTTTATGCGCATCAATTCACCCAGGTCAACGCGCTTATGAACCGTGAGCTGATCCGAGTGGCGACCGGGTATCTAGGTGATCTGCGTGGTCGGGTAGTGGCAGATCTTTTTTGCGGCATTGGGAATTTCAGTTTGCCCCTTGCCCGGCAGGGGGCGCGGGTAGTGGGTGCAGAGGCCAGCAGCGAGGCTATAGCTATGGCGCAGCGCAATGCACGCCTTAATGGTCTGGAGCGCCAGTGTCGGTTCGTTGTTGAGGATTTGTACAGCGCTACAGGTCAGGCTGAGTTTATGTCGGAATTGGGTGTGCAGGGTCAGGCCCCCGATGCACTGCTGCTGGACCCACCGCGCAGCGGTGCAGGGGTTAATCTGGATGCTTGGACGAAGCCGTCGTCGATAAAACAGGTGGTCTACGTTTCTTGCAATCCTCAGAGTTTTGCGGATGATGCCCTGCGCCTGGCGCAGGCGGGATTTCGACTTCGTGAGGTTGGTGTTTACGATATGTTCCCGCAAACAGCGCATATTGAGACGGTGGGCAACTTTGTACGAAGCACATAGACGAATAAATGCAATAGATTGGTGATTGACCTTGGTTAACGTACGTAAGCAAGTCCCTGTAGCGGCTGACGGTTCTTTGGACTGGGCAGCCTGGGTTGCGCGTATGCTGGCTGAGCATCCTCAATTGTCAGAGCAACCGTTAGTCGAGTGTTGTGCCTGGATTAATGAGCAGCACCAAGAGCTATTGGCGGTTGCATTGGAGCTAGGCGAGTTGGTAGCGCAGTTGCGTTTGGACACCGCATCTGTGGTGGCAGCTCTGGTTTATCGGTTGGTGCGTACGGAACGCGTGAGCAAGACCGAACTAGTCGCGCAGATTGGCGACGAAGCGACGGAACTGGTGTTCAGCGTGGCGGCCATGGCAACCACCAGTTTGTTAGAAATGTCTGACTCGCCAATGCTTGCAAAAGAGCAGCAGAGCCAGGTTGAAAACGTCAAACGCATGCTCGCCTCAATGATTGATGATGTGCGTGTCGCGGTGATAAAGCTCGCGGAACGTGTGTTGGCATTGCGCCAGGCCAAAACCTACGAGCCAAATCGGCGACAGCGTATCGCCCAGGAGGCGGCCTCGGTATTCGCGCCGTTGGCTAATAGGCTGGGAGTTTGGCAGCTAAAGTGGGAACTTGAGGACCTATCCCTGCGTTATCTGCGCGAAGACATCTATTTGGGCATTGCCAAGCAGCTGAGTCAAAAACGCCAGCAGCGTGAACAGCAAGTCACCGCAATGACCCAGCGCGTCAGCGATTTGCTGTCGGGCCACGGTATTGAGGCGACTGTGGCGGGTCGAGCTAAAAACATCTTTAGTATTTGGCGCAAAATGCAAGCTAAGAACATTCCTATCGAAGAAGTTCATGATGTGCGCGCCGTGCGTATTGTTGTCGGCTCCTTGGCGGATTGTTATGCGGCTTTGGGCATTATTCATACCACTTGGCAACACTTACCCGGTGAGTTTGACGACTATATTGCTATGCCCAAAGAGAATGGTTATCAAAGTATTCATACCGCCTTAACCGCTGACGATGGTAATACGTTAGAAGTGCAAATCCGTACTCATCAGATGCATGAAGATGCAGAATTAGGCGTATGCGCGCATTGGGCCTACAAGTCCGGCAATGGCCATCCTGCTGATGAAGACGCTAATTTTGCGGCAAAGATGGATTGGTTGCGGCAGGTAATGGAGTGGCATGACGAATTGCGTGGCGCCGCTGATTTAAGCTCGCTGTTGTATCAGCAGACAACGCAGCAACGTGTGTTTATCACAACTCCGAAAGGTCATGTTTTGGATTTGGCTAGCGGCGCTACCGTGTTGGACTTTGCCTACAGAATTCATACCGATCTTGGTCAGCACTGTGTTGGTGGTTTGGTTAACGGCGTGTTTATGCCGATTCAAGCCCAGTTGCAGAATGGCCAGCAAGTAGAAGTACTGTCCGATCCTCAGCAACGCCCGCAACGCCAATGGCTGGAACCGCCGCTGAAGATACTGTTCACCCATCGCGCTCGAGCTAAAGTTGCAGAGTATTTTCGCGTAAATAACAGCGACGATCCGGGCGTGCTCGGCAGGCAGCTGTTGTCCCAGCAAAAGCGCCAATTAGCTATTCCCGGTGACGAGCAGGCATTTATTGATGCCTGTATAGCGGCTTCCCCACACAGTCGTGAAGACGCTTTGTTGCAAGCCGTAGCATCAGGAGAGGTAAGCTATATCGATTTAGTAGGGAAGGTGCTTGCTGCGCCGGAATGGACGCAGACGGTGTTGCCACAGGTGGGCATTCCTGGGGTAGAAAGCGAGCCTGTTGTCGCGGTTACTACCATTCAGGTTAGCGGAGAGAATCGCGAGGGTCTGCTCAGCGACGTCACCCAACTACTGGCTGCCGAGCATTTGTCATTGATTGGCGCTGCTGGGCGGGTGAGTAATTCGACTGGCCAAGCTATCATCACAGTCGAGGTGGAGTTGCAGGGTTGGCAGCAAATGCTGCAGATCATCAATCTCATTCTATTACTGAACGGTGTGACAGATGTCTGCCGCTTAGTACCTACTGAATAGAAACGCCGATCACCCGGTCACACTGAACAAACTGGAGAAAAATAATGAAAATAATTCTGTTGGGGCCGCCGGGAGCGGGCAAGGGTACTCAGGCGCAATTCATTCAGGAACGTTTAAACGTCCCACAAATTTCTACTGGCGATATGTTGCGTGCTGCTGTCAGCTCCGGCAGCGAATTGGGTAATCGAGTTAAGGCGGTCATGGACTCCGGTGCGTTAGTGTCAGACGACATCATTATTGATCTGGTAAAAGATCGTATTGCCCAGCCGGACTGCGCGAATGGTTTCCTCTTCGACGGCTTCCCTCGGACCATACCCCAAGCAGAAGCGATGAAAGATGCTGGTGTGCCCATTGATGTCGTGCTGGAAATTCAGGTTGATGACGAGGAGCTGGTCACTCGAATTACCGGTAGACGAGTTCACCCTGGGTCTGGTCGGGTATACCACGTGGAATATAACCCGCCGCAAAAAGAGGGTTTAGATGACGTTACTGGCGAACCACTACAGCAACGTGAAGATGACACTGAAGCTACGGTCCGCGAGCGCTTGCATGTTTATGCTGAACAGACTCAACCATTGATCGCTTACTACAGCAGTCAGGACGATATTCGGTACATCGAAATAGATGGATTGGGCGATGTGGCGGCGATTCAAAGCGCCATCGCTGAGAGCTTAAACGCCTGATTTATCAGTTCCGCTAAAACTAAATTTGCCTGAGTTAGGATTGAGCGACTATCTTGCTACTTGGCGGCAGCGTGCTATCGTTGGCGCTAAGTAGAAGTGGTATCGGGCGAATAAAGTTTGGTTGTCTTATGAGCTGAACCTCCTCGTTTCTATGACATTGGAGGTCGCCTGTGAATACTGATTTTCTGAGTGCCTACCAACTTTTAGATCGCTACGATCTTTCCAAACAACGCGTTTACATCAACGGTGTGCAAACGTTTTTACGTATGGCGATTGCGCAACGTCAAATAGACCAACAAGCAGGCATAGATAGTGGTGGCTTGATAACCGGTTACCGTGGTTCGCCCGTTGGGGGGCTGGATCTGGAAGCCTGGCGCGAGACGGAGTTGCTGCAGCAGCACGATGTGGTATTCCAACCGAGCATCAACGAAGACCTGGCGGCAGCGTTAATTGACCGCGTAGATGATGTGCGAGGTTTCGGGGTAGTAAAACAACAACGGTTGTGCGGTTACTACAAAAACATAGATGAAGAGTTAAAGCGTTACTTGACGACGTAAGCCCTGCTCAATGCAGCAGATTAACCAAGGGCAGGATGCTCACCAAGTCGCCGACCTGCAGATTACCCTGGTCTTTATCGATTTCAATCAGGCAATTGGCATGACGAAAACTGCTGAATCGATTCGATCCTTGCTCACCGGTATGAGACACCCTGAAACCGCCGCCATCTTGTTGGAACTGACCACGCTGGAATTCTGTACGACCTGGAGAGTGTTGAATTGGGGTGGCTAAGGTTGCGGTTAATCTCAATGGTTCCGGGAAGTCCATGCCCGCCAAGTATGCTATGGCGGGGCGAGCTACGAGCAGAGCAGTAACAATAGTAGAAACCGGGTTACCCGGTAGACCAAAAATCCAACAATTATTGATTCGCCCAAACGCCAAGGGTTTACCGGGTTTTAGGTTTAAGCGCCAGAATTGCAATTCGCCCTGACGCTGAATTTGCTCCACGATGAAGTCTGCATCGCCAACAGAAACACCCCCGCTGGTGATTAGAAGATCGCAGGTTTGCGCAGCACTGCTTAGCGCGTTGCTTACCGCCTCTGGGTTGTCTGGTAAACAACCGAGGTCAACGCAGTCCACTGGCAGACCCGCTAACAACTGCAACAAGGTGATGCGGTTGGCATCGTAGATCTCGCCGTAGCTCAGCTGATCGATTGGTGTGCCGGGGTCACGCAACTCGTCACCGCTAGAAAAAATACCCACCCGCACCTTTGCAAACACTGACAGTTCGGTCACACCGGCTGCGGCCAGATATCCCAGCAGAAATGGACTGATGGTTTCCCCTGCACTAACAAGCACTTGTCCCGCCGCAATGTCGTTGCCAATGGCGCGAACATTAGTGTCCTTGCTGGAATGTGGGACAAAGCTCACCGTTCCAGCGTCTTCTTGGGTAACGTTTTCTTGCACGATGACCAGATCAGCGCCTTCAGGCATAGGAGCACCGGTAAAGATGCGCACGCATTGTCCCTCGCTCACAGAGCCGCTAAAGGGATGACCTGCGAAACTGGTGCCAATTTGTTGTAGCGAAAACCCGGCATCGCTGTCTAGGTCGGCGCGTCTGACCGCATAACCGTCCATCGCAGAGGCTGCAAAGGGTGGCAGCGAGATTGCCGCAGTAACTGGCGCAGCCACTACTCGCCCAAGGCTTTCGGCAATTAGGCAGGTTTCTTGGGCGGTAGGTGACAATAAGCGCTCGCGAATCGCCTTCAGCGCTTCCTCCAGATCTAATGCTTGGCTATGCTGGGCCAATGACGGTAACTCTCTGTATAGATACTTCCACGACCCATTGTAGCGTGGCACTGGCGGTTGGCGACGATGTTTTTGCTGACACGCAAAAACTGGAACGGCGACACAATCAAGAAGTGCTGCCGATGCTAGATGGCCTCTACCAGCGTGCCGGGTTAGCTGTTGGCAGTACCCAACTGGTTAGCTTTGCCGCGGGGCCAGGGGGATTCACTGGAGTAAGAATTGCGGCTTCCATAGCCCAAGGAGTGGCCATGGCCTGTAACTGTAAGGTGGTGCCTCAGCGTGGATCCAGTGTCGTTGTGAATTCTTGGTCAGATGACTCTGGCGAGAAAGACCGGGCGCTTTGCTTGGTAGCCAGTCGTGGGCAGTCGTTTTACGTATCTGAATACGCGAAGGAGTCATCCCAATGGAAGCTTCAGCGTCCGGATGAGCTACACGAACAAGCACCGCAGTGGTTAGATGATCTAGCGCAACATTACGCAAATGACGCTGCACGGCTGGTGGTGCTTGGTGTAACGCCGGACTGGTTGCCCAAACAACTGAATAATTGCTGTGTTGGGGCGGTGACACCAGATGCGCAACATATGGTTGGTTTTGCTCGTCAAGCCGATAAGCGTGGCGACAGCGTGGCTGCTGAGCTGGCTCTGCCAATATATGTGCAGGGTGATTCGCCCTGGCGCAAACGCCGTTAGCACTGTTAACAGCATGATCCCTCTGTTGTATGTCGCATCTCAGCGACAACGCGCCAGCGATCTGTCGCATTGGTGTGAGCTAATAGAGGTTACCCATGACGAACTCAAACAAATTCCGCTAGATGACCAAGCACAACCCCGATTGATGCTGGATGAATTGGGGCTGGCGTTATTTATGCCCGGTTATAAGGAGCCTTATCGATTACCACAACAACAGATAAATAGACGCTCGCAAGCCAAGCGGTTGGGTGAGTTGGCTCGCGCGTGTGGCTTGCCTCAGGCAAAGCCCACGGTACTGGACGCGTTCGCTGGTTTCGGTACCGATGGTCTAACTCTGGCGGCACATGGATGTGCGGTGACCATGGTAGAGCAGAACCCTATTGTATGGTTATTGCTCAATGACCTAGCTCGCGGCGTGGATGGGGTGACAGCGGAGCAAGGCAACTGTAAGCAAGTGATGCAGAATGAACGTCGCTGGGACGTCGTCTACTTAGATCCAATGTTTGCTCCGCGGCGAAAGAATGCTTTGCCGGGTAGAGGATTGCAGCATCTGCGAGAGCTAACGTCCGCTGAAGGGGCGCAAAACACCCTGGCGTTGCCGGAGCTGATTGATCTAGCCCGCGGCTGTGCGCTGAGTAGAGTAGTCGTAAAGCGCCGTTTGAAGGATCCCCAAGAGCCGCAATCGGCTTTTCAAATTAAAGGTAAGAGCATTCGCTTTGATGTGTATTTGCCCAACTAACTCAGGCAAATTTAGTTTTTGCTTTGATTTTGTAGCAGAGGATTCAGACTGAATCTGACGTTGTCGTTGATCACTGTTCGGGCAAAGTGCAGGGTTTCTGCAATGGTCGCGTTAGTCAGTAAGACGCCATTGGCATCTGTTTCCAGATGCTGGTTCGCCAATAGCCGGTCAATAAACTGATCAAATAGTCCCTGATCGAAAAACTCTGGAGCATTTAGACCGTGCAAACGCGCCATTTGTTGCGCTGCGAGTTGGCTGCTTTGGCATAAAGCGTCGCGGCTGAAGCGACCGTGGTGGGCAAGACTCAGCACGATGTACATCCGCTCCAGAGTCTCATTCACCAACTTTGACAACAGTACTAATTGCATGCGTTGTTCGCTTTGCTGAGTGGCTGGTAAGACCATGTCACCCTCGCAGCGTATAAGTTTCAGCCTGCTCATCGAATCCAGCGCTTTATTAATTGCTGCAGGTACGCAGGCACTGAGCTCTTGTGCAATGTAGGGATAAATGACATTAATGCTTTGCTGTAATTGCTCGGTCTTGATGCCGCGCCGCCGGTTTGCGAGCAAACAAGCGATCAGCGACGGCAATGCGAGCAAGTGCAGGATATTGTTTCTATACCACGTCAGCATCACGGCGTTGACTGGTTTTAGCGCCAGCATGTCGCCATAGGATTGTGATTCACGATCTAACCAGCCCAGTAGTTCTGCGCTCTCGATGATTTGTGATGCATGTGCCTGTGGATCGGTCAGATGTGCTGCGCCATTGAGATCGTTGATCAGCTGTTGATGGCACTGCAGTTGCTCGATCATTTGTTGTTCGGGCATCACTTGATTGTCAGTGGTTAATATCACGCTGGCTGCCAAATTAATGGGGTTGGCACTGGCTTGTTGGTTAATCGCCAGCATTAAATCGCTGCCCAACTGTTGCAGTGTCTTTGTTTCGTCTTCAGCGGCCAGCGGGTTTGCGACTAGCCAGTCGTCGAGTTTTATCGGCGTGCCGAAATTCACGTGCATCTCGCCGAAGTTTTTACGAATCAGTTTCAGACTACGCAGGATGTCGAGGATGCTTTCCTTCTTTTTGTCTGCGCCTCTTAGCTCTGACAAATAGCTGCTGCCTTCTAAAACAATTTCATAACCAAAATAGACTGGTACGAAGGCCAGTGGTTTGGGTAGCCCACGGCGTTGGCTGTCGACGCACATTTTCAGCAGACCAAATTTAGCAGGCAGTAGACGACCAGTACGGGATCGACCGCCTTCCGGGAAAAATTCCAGGCAATGGCCGCGACGGGCCATTTGATACATATATTCCGTGAATACGGTGGCGTACAGAGGATCTTCGCGGAAGCTTCGACGCATAAAAAAGGCGCCGCCGCCACGTAGGAAGCGGCCAACTAGTGGCATGTTCAAGTTATCTCCCGCTGCGATATGCGGAATCATCAGCCCTTGCATGTACAGGGCATAACTGAGGACCAAGTAATCAACATGACTTCTATGCGATGGCACGTAGACCAAAGTGTGGGTATCGCTGGTTTCAGCGAGTGCTTCCAAGCCCCTGACGTGAACACCGTCGTACAAGCGATTCCAGAACCAGGTGAGTAACGATAAGAACACACGAATTTTCGTATACGACATATCTGCGGCGATCGACCTGGCGTGACGTAAAGCCAATCGCTGGAGCCTCTTAGCGGATTGGCCCTGGTTTTCGAGCTCTGCCATCGTTCGCCGGACTTGCGCGCTGTTGACGAGCGTATTGATCAGCGCGGTGCGGTTCGTGAATTCTGGACCTAGAGTCGCTTCGCGTTGTTGGCGGTGGCGAACGCGGAGATAACGGGCAGTCCTTCGTATGGCTATGTCGCGACCTCTGCCGAGGTTTGCCAATTCTGCTAGAGCCACGGGTTTGCCGCAGCGGACGTGTATGTCACGACGATTAACTGACAATGACAAGGTGCGTTTGATGCGTCCGGTGAACTCGCGGTTTTCACTTGTCAGCGTATGTAGCCAACTGCCCTTGGGTGCAAGCGATCGGCCCCAAAATACAGTGAATGGAATAATGACTATTTTCTGCTTAATGGTGTCTGGCGCGTCGATTAGGCGCAGCATGCGTTGGGAATAGGTTTGCATAGTCATGCGGCCAGCGACTGGGCGGTGCAGTGCGAAGGCGCGGCGTGTCAGTTGCCAGTCGTCAAATTCTAGAGCGTCAAGCGGTGATGGGTAGTCGCTGTTGGCAATGGCCAGATCAAGAATGAAAAGATCTGTTAGCGCGCGTTGCGCCTGCACGTAAACGACATGGCAGTCCTGGTCTAGGTTTTCATGTCCGCTAAGAGTAGGTTGGGTTAACCAGCGGATGAGCCGATAGTAGAAACGATAAAATAGCTTCATAACCGCGCCTGGCTTGGCTGCAAAACTCGAGCCTTATTCTGGCCTTTTGCCGCTGTATAAGTCGTCCAAATTGTCGACAGAGGCTGGTTGTGAGCTCTTTCGCTGATCAAGCTCCCAAATCTGCTGGTAGCGGTCAAGGCTCAGCTGGGTAGAGTTCTCGGTGCTTTGCAGAATGGTCGGGCGTAGAAACACCAGCAGGTTCGTTTTGGTTCGTTCTTTACTTGTAGAGCGAAACAAAGCGCCCAGCAGTGGAATTTTACCCAGCACTGGGACCCGATTGTTGGTGTTGTTGATGTCATCTTGAATCAAGCCGCCTAGCACAATGGTTTGTCCGTCAGCCGCGAGCACGGTGGTTTCTATTGTGCGCTTAGAGGTAACTACGTCGGCGAAGGCAGTGCCGCCAACGGTCGTATTCAGTACATTGGTGATGTTCTGAGAAATTTCCATGCGCACGTCGTTGTTCTCGAATACGTGAGGGGTCACGACCAGCTCTACGCCAACATCCTGACGATTGACTGTCGTGAATGGATTACTCGTGCCATCGCCGGTGGTCGAGAACGATCCCGTACGAAATGGCACTTCCCTACCTACCAGAATTTTTGCCTCCTGATTGTCTAGGGTCAAAATGCTGGGTGTAGACAATAAATTCGCATCTGAGTTATTCGCTATGGCGTTAACGACAGCACCAAAAGATACGCCCTCGGTATTAATTTTTGCGCCAGCGAGGGTCGGCGAAGTCAATGAGGCTAAACCTTCTAAAACGGTAATTTTGTCTTCGCCATCAGCGATTGCACCTGCCAGTAATCCGCTGATTACGCCGTTAAGGCTGGTGCTGACTAGGGGTGCGCTGGCGCCCTGCTGATCACCAGCAGCCATTTCAACACCTAGTGAACTGCTTGCGCCCATAGTGACTTCAACGATGGCGGCCTCGATCATAACCTGAGCTCTTGGCGTATCGAGCTTTTCGAGAAGGGTCAGGATTTCGCCCATGGTGCCGGGATCAGCTTTAACGACAATGGCGTTTAAGGTTGTGTCCGCCGCAATAGTCACTTCTTGTTGGGAGTCGTTTTTACCGCCGCCGCCCTTGGCTACAACGCTGGTGAGAATTTTGCTGATGTTCTCGGCGTCTGCATGACTGAGCAGTACCACTTGGGTAGCGTCAGTGGTGGTGGCTGGGCGATCGAGCTTGTCGATGATTTTGATTACATCAGCAATGGGTCTTGGTTTGCCGCGCAGTACCAAGGAGTTATTGCGCTCGTTTGCGATGACCTGGACTCTGTTCGGGCCTTTAGCATTGCCGCCTATTTGATCTGGTGCAACTTTTTCCAGGATTGCAGCGACGCTGCCTACCCAGGCTTCTTGCAGTGGCACCATAACGACTTCGTCTTCATCTGCGACGTCTATTTCACGAATTAGTTTTTTCAGACGCAGAATGTTATCCGCGTGGTCTGAGATGATGACCACGTTAGGTGTGGTGACGCTGCCGATGTGCCCATATTGTGGAATCAGTGGGCGCAATAATTTGAGTAGTTCTGATGAGGCGGTATTTTGCACGGCAATAACCTCTGTCATCAGCTCTTCGGGTGCCGCAGATTCAGGCCGACCTAGCACCCCCGGCGTTTGTTTGCCGGTGGCGCTTTGTTGAATACGAACCACATCGCCTGACGGTACAGCGGTGTAATTTTGCAGCCGCAGTACGCTCAAAAACAGCGCATACACTCCGTCTTTGCCTAGCGGTGTGTCAGATATAACGGTTACTTGTCCTTTCAATTTGGGGTCGACAATAAAAGTCTTGCCGGTAATTTTTGCTACTTGAGCGACGAACTCTTGAATGTCAGCCCGTTTAGTTGCCATCTGCCAGGTCTGCTGCTCGTTGTCTTCAGCGGTCGAAACTGCTGCTGGCCAGGCTATTAGGCAAAAGAGCAAGGCAAATGACTGAATTGCGGTGCGGTAATGCATTGGACGGTTGCTCATGAGTTATCTCAGATTTGGAATCGCGGCTGTGATAGTCAGACGATCATTATTGCGCAACAGCACCACTCGGGCTGTGCCGCTGGCCATCAATTCGTCGAGCATCGCTTGAGTCGGTTGTGTATCGCTCATGGCTTTGCCGTTGATGGAAAGGATCACATCGCCTGATTGTAGTCCTGCGCTTTGAAAGTATGGTGAATCAGAGACGTTAGAAATTCGATACCCACCCTCAGAGCTGCGCGCCAAGCCTAACTGTGAGGCGGCTTTGTCTCGGTCCTGAACTAGCTGTCGTGCGACCTCTCGCGCTTTGGCTACGGTTGACGGTGTGGGTTTCGCGCCTGATTGGGTATTGCGGCTGCGAGAGGGTTCAATCTCGGTGCTGGTGGCTGTGAACGAACTTTTGGGAAAAGACAGAGATTCCAGTTTGCCTGCTCGTCGCAACAGCACTTGGTCAGAATAGACTTCAGCCAATATGGCATTACCCGGTACACCTTCACCCACAGCGTATAGGCGTGCACGTTGTCCTCGTTGGCCTATGATTGCGGCGGAAGCTGAATTCTCTGAAGCAGCAAACACGGCTTTTAATTCCAGTGGCAGGCGTGTGGCTTTCGCGTTGGTCACGCTCTCTGGTCGAGCCACAGTTTTTTCAACGGGCTCACCGAATAGGTTCAGTTTAACCAGCGCTTCAACGTCTGTGGGCGGTATCTTTTTTGCGGTTTTGATCGTTTGGATCTGGTTGCTGGTTACTGGATTGCTGGTTGGCAAGTAAACCAAGCCATGTATTTGGTAAATCACAGTCGCAACGATTCCCAGGATTAAAACCCAGCTTGCCGGTGTGGCTAATTTTCTGGCGTAATCGATCATTGCTCTGTTGTTTTCTTATCCGCAGTGTCGCGGCGGTTGCGACAACCTTAGGTGTCAATGCATTGTGCGAAATCCGGAGCAAATTACCAGCTAAATTACTTTCGCTCACGAGTACTTAGGGTTACAAAATAGGGCGTTCAACTTCTATGACGATGTCGTTGGGGTTCTGTTCACCTGGCCATGGGTAGGCGAGCAAGTCGATAAACCTGCGATTCAAACGGATACGGATCATGCCATCTAAGCTCAGGTCTAAATCCAGCAATTTGGCGCTATTCGATGCTTGGCTAATGTCAGCCAGCAAAGCCTGATTTGGGCCGTTATCCACTCGAGCAATCAAACTTGGTAATTCGATCTGATTGTATTGGCTGCCCAGGATGTAACTGATCTGCCCGCCGCTCCAAGTTAATGTGATTGGGTTGACCAATGAGATCTGGCTCAGTGATTCGGTTCTATAAGGGGCGGTAACCAGGGTTTGCGCGAGCGAGAAGTTCCCGCTGAGAAAGATGTCAAATCGATTCAGTAACGGTGCAAGTGCGTTGCTGCTGATGTGACCTCTGGCGCGCAGGTGCGCGGTCGTGCGGCGCAGTTCTAGGGTGCCCTGAACATCAAGATCGGCATTGTTAAGGGCCCAGGTAAATATCGGTTGTAGACCAAAAAGTTCGGTGCTTTGAGAATGTGTCAACTGCTGCAGTTGCCAGCTAATTTTCGCGGTTGGGCCGTTGCTTATTATCAGTGTTGTTTGCCCGTTCCAGATCGTGCCGCCAAAGCGTATGGCATCTAATCCCGGTGTTTGGTTTACAAAGTATTTAGCAAGGCTGGCAGGCAAAAAAAGCAGGCTGACTGCAATAGTAACAAATAGTATCAGCGTTATGGTTGCGGTTTTTTTCACAAGACGCGATTTCAGCTTTGAGCGGATAAGTTCTCGATGATTTTGCGATACACATTAGTCAATGGGACAAGATCGCTGATCAATACTGATTCATTAATTTTGTGGATGGTCGCATTAATCGGCCCAAGTTCTATGACTTCTACAGGCCCGTTAGGGTGGTTTTCCCAGGGCGCTATAAAACGCCCATCGGAAGTGCCTCCCGAGGTGCTCATCTCGGTGGTGATGCCAGTCTCTGACTTTATGGCTTTGTCTACAGCGTCGCTAAGGTTCCCTGGTTGGGTTAAAAAGGGTGCCCCAGATAACGACCAGTGCAAGTCGTATTGCAACCCGGCTTCCTCAAACATTTGTTCGATTTGTGTTTGTAGACCCTCAGCGGTCTGCTCGGTATTAAAGCGCAGATTGAAGTCTGCGCTGAGGCTGCCGGGTATGACGTTACTGGCACCGGTACCCGATTGGATGTTAGAAATTTGTAGTGACGTAGGAGGGTAAAATTCGTTGCCCTCATCCCAAACTGTGTCGGCCAGTTTTGCCAGCACTGGCATGGCTTGATGGATTGGATTGCGCGCCGCAGTGGGATAAGCGACATGCCCTTGAATTCCGTGAACAACCAGTCGAGCATTTAACGAGCCGCGCCGACCACATCGCACCACGTCACCCAGCTGGTCGCTGGAGCTTGGTTCGCCAACGATACAATAGTCGGGTTTGATGCCGTCTTTGTTCAACTCTCGAATGGCGTGAGCCGTGCCGTGAATGGCTTCGCCTTCCTCGTCACTGGTGATCAAAAAACTCAACGTTCCAGGTTGGTCAGGATGTGCCTGTAGGTGTTCTTCGACCGCCACCAGCATGGCCGCCAGGCTCGACTTCATGTCGGCAGCACCGCGACCGACTAAGTGACCCTCATGTACTGTCGGCTCAAATGGCGGACTTTGCCATTCTGCCTCTGGGCCAGAGGGTACGACGTCGGTATGGCCGGCAAACAGCAAGTGCGGCGAACCATGACCGCGGCTTGCCCATAAGTTGTGTACGCCATGGGCATTGAGCTGTCGCAGTGAAAAGCCCAGTTCGGCCAAACGTTGACCGATGATCTCTTGGCAACCTGCATCTTCTGGGGTGACAGAGACTCGGCGGATGAGTTCGCAGGTTAGGTCAAATACGGCAGTGCTTGGTTTTAGCATTAGTTGTGCTGGTGTAATTGTTCGTTGAGTTCAATGGCTTGGCGGTTGGTGCGACAAATGATGTTGCCCGCTTGGCTGTCGCGTATGAACAACATATCGGATTTGCCCGCGAGCTCTCTGGCCTTCACTTTGCCCAAGGATTCACCGTTTTCATCCAATAACTGAATGTTCATGCCAGCGGTAATGTACAACCCAGCTTCTATAGTACAGCGGTCGCCCAGCGGTATACCGGTGCCTGCGTTCGCGCCGATGAGACAGTTTTCGCCAATGCTGATGGTGATGTTACCACCACCGGATAAGGTACCCATGGTGCTGGCGCTGCCGCCTAAGTCGGTACCTGCACCGAGGGTTACGCCCTGAGAGATGCGTCCTTCGACCATATTAGGTCCCAAGGCACCGGCATTGAAGTTAATAAAACCTTCGTGCATCACCGTAGTGCCATCGCCTAGATAGGCGCCCAAGCGAATGCGACTGGCGTCGGCAATGCGCACACCGGTAGGCACAACGTAGTTAACCATTTTTGGGAACTTGTCTACCGCGAATACTTCAAGCTGGGTACCGTTGAGGTGCGCTTGGGAAATTGCGTCGGTTAATTCATCGATGGCAACTGGGCCTGCCGAAGTCCAGGCCACATTGGGTAAGTGTGCAAATATGCCGTCCAAATTCAGGCTGTTGGGTAAGCACAATCGGTGCGACAGCAAGTGCAACTTGAGGTATGCCTCGGCGGTGCTATTGATGGGTTCGTCTTTAGCCAACTTCACTGCGACCAAGTTGCGGCTCGCTTGTTCTGGGTTGGCTGGCAGTAAGCCTCCGCCATGGGCGCTATCGAGAGCTAAAGCCTGGTCGCTGGTCACGGGTTGTGCGCCAAGGGATAATTCAGATAAAGCGTCCAGTAGCTTGCCTTGAGGGTTCAAAATGGGCTGTGGAAAATAGCAGTCCAACATCGTGCCTGAAGCACTATGGCGCGATAAGCCCAAGCCGAATGCAAAGGTAGTGGTCATTGTTTGTTTCACCAGAACGTGTGAGTTAACAATCTGCTCGGCATAAGCGCTGCAGACCGGTCAAAGCGCGATGATACTACAGCACGGGCTGGTGTTCTGGTGCTGAACGAAAAACACTCTTAGGATTTGGCGAAATCGACTAGCCGTTGCGCGGCCTCAATGCATTCTTGGATCGGGGCTACCCATGCGACACGTACATGATTTTGACCGGGGTTGAAGCCTTGGTCCTGGTCGCGTCCGAGAAAGGTCCCTGGCATGACGGTGATGTGCTGTCGGGCAAAAACAGTCTGGCAGAACTCAATGTCGTCTATGGGGGTTGGCAACCAGTGATAAAAACCACCGGCGGGCTGGTGGAGTTCATAGAAGGGCGAGAGGATTTCTGTCACCGCTTGGAACTTCTTCTCATACAGCGATCTGTTTTCCTGTACGTGGGTCTCGTCCTGCCAAGCTAAGGCGCTGGCATGTTGCTGGTGCATACCCAAGGCGCAGCCATGATAGGTGCGGTAACGTAAAAATTGTTCAATGATGGTCTCGTCACCGGCGACAAAACCACTGCGTAACCCCGGCAGATTTGAACGTTTAGATAAGCTATGAAAGACCACACAGCGTTCGAAGTTTTTGTTGCCCATAGCATCGCTGCTGGCTAGCAGGCTGCTGGGCTTTGGTTGGTCAGAAAAGTAAATCTCTGAGTAACATTCATCTGCTGCGATGATGAAGTCGTGACGATGCGCCAGCTCTATCAATTTACGCATCTGGGCATCGCTGATGAGGTGGCCAGTAGGGTTGCCCGGCGAACAGATGTACAGCAGATCCATTGCATCCCAGGTCGCCGCGCTGATGCCATCGAAATCTGCCTGATAGTTGTTGTCGAGAGTGTTCGCAATGTAATAGGGCTGAGCTCCGCCGAGTAAAGCCGCTCCTTCGTAAATCTGGTAGAACGGATTGGGCATACCCACCAGGCTCGACGACTCGCCACTTAGTAGCGCTTGGGCAAACGAGAACAATGCCTCTCTAGTGCCATTCACGGGCAAAATTTGACTAGCAGGATTAACCTTGACGTCAAAACGCCGACCTAACCATTGGCTTATGGCTTCGCGTAATGCATCACTGCCGCGAGTCGCTGGGTAGATCGAAAGCTGCTGTGACAAAGCGGTTGGATCGCTTAAAGCATTGATAACCAAGGCGGGTGGTGCGTGCTTTGGTTCACCTATCGACAGGGCGATATGTTGCAGATCACCGGTGTGTCTGTGGTCTGCCAGCGCGCCGCGTAGTTTTTCGAACGGGTAGGGCTGTAACAGGCTAAGTCTGCTGTTTTTGCTCATTGCGATTACGTTCCAATGGTTTTGCCCAACTCGCTGTCTAGTCTTTGGCGTAAAGTGTGTTGCAGGGTGTAGATTTCTTCGGTGTCGCTGAGTGCTTCACCCGCCGCTGTTTGCACGACAAATATGTCCTCGACGCGTTCCCCCAATGTGGTGATGCGGGCCGACTGCAAGGTCAGGTTCATCTCCATAAACAGCAATCCAAGATGTGCAAGCAGCCCCGGGCGGTCTGCGGCCAGGATGCTGATCGTTGTGGCGTTGTCGTGTGTTGTGACTGTTACTTCCGTTGGCCAAGGCAACTCCTTCAACTGGCGTGATATACGTCGCTCTTGGCCATCAGTGTTTAAAGTAGAATTGCTGAGTACACGGCTCAGCTCATTGCAAATGCGCTGTCTCAGATCGCTTTGGCCGGCAAGGACCTCGCCCTCTTGGTTGAGTACGGTCAATGCGTTAAAACACTGTCCGCTGTCGCTGGTATGAATGCTGGCATCAACAATAGATAAGTTCAGTCGGCTTAAAGTCGCCGCAATTGCGGCAAAGACGCCTGGGCGATCCTGCAACATGAGGTAGATGAGTGTGGCTCCCTCGCCGGCTGACTGCGTAGGAGTATCCTCAATGTGCACGAATACACCAGATTCAGGATCGTGGGCGAGTAAACGTGAACTTAACTCGGCGATTTGACCCGGAGGATGGCGTAAGAAAAAGTCCTCCCCGAGATTGTTCCACAGGCGTAGCACGGTTGCTTCGCTGTAGTCGGCGTTGCCGTCGGTAAGTTGTTCCAAGGCACGTTCTTGGCAGGCTCGAACCGCATCTGCGCGATCAGGTAGAGATGCTAGGCCACTCTGTAAGGCTTTTTTTGTTTCGTTGTACAAATGGCGTAACAGACTCGCGCGCCAACTGTTCCATAATGTTGGATTAGTAGCGTTTATGTCAGCCACAGTCAGAGCATAGAGGTAGTTCAGGCGCATCTCTGAGCGAACTTCTTTGGCGAAATCATGTACGACTTCGGGATCGTAGATGTCCTGGTGTTGGGATACCGTAGACATATACAAGTGCTTTTCTACCAGCCAGCAAACAGTGTCGGTGTCTGATGCATTGAGTTCGTGGCGCAGGCAGAACGCCCGAGCGTCCACGGCACCTAACTCTGAATGGTCGCCGCCTCGGCCTTTGCCAATGTCGTGATACAAGCCGGCGATGTACAACAATTCGGGTTTTGGAATGGTGTTGACGCAGTGATGTGCGACGGGTGTTTGCGCCATGGCTTCGGGATAGCGAAAGCGGCGCATATTGCCGATCACCATCATGGTGTGCGCGTCCACCGTATAAATATGGAATAGATCGTGTTGCATTTGCCCAACGATTTGTCCGAATTCTGGGATATAGCGCGCAAGCACTCCGTAGCGGCGCATGCGTGTCAGTTGCGTCACGACTGTGTAGGGAGCTTTAAGCAGCCGCATGAACAGCTGAGTATGTTTTGGGTTTTGGCGAAAATTGTCGTCAATCAGATGCAGCGACTCACGCATGAGTCGAATCGTCGATGCACTGACGCCGATCACGTCCTGACGATGGGCGATCAGAACAAACATTTCTAATAACGCCGCGGGATTGTCGCGGAAGACCGTTGGGCTTTGGCATTCGATATGTTTATTACGCAGCACGAAGTCTTCGTTTACCGCTTCGACCTTGTCGCGTCTGGGCTTGTCACTGCGTTCGCGAAAGAATTGGATGATGATGTCGTTGACCTCAGTCAACGCTAAGACGTGGCGGTAGTAGTGATACATAAACAGTTCGACGCCTGATTTTGCATCGGTGTCCACAAAGCCGAGTCGTTGTGCGAGTTCTCGTTGATGGGCAAATCGCAGTTGGTCTTCTTTGCGCTCAGCAATCAGGTGTAAGCCGAATCGCACCCACCACAAAAAACGGCGACCTTCTACAAGCCACCGGCGTTCTAGTTCAGTGAGTACACCCAATTGAACGAGCTGCTCGGTATCTGCTGTTGCGAACTGTCGCAAGCACACCCACAAAGCGGTATGAATGTCGCGCAAACCACCCGGCGAAGTTTTCACATTGGGTTCGAGGTTGTAATCGGTATCTAGATAATTGGCGTGTCGGGCTCTCTGCTCAGAATACTTGGCGCGGAAAAAGTCATCAGCAGAACCTATTCGATCAGGCCGAAGCTTGTTATCCAGTTTTTTTACCAGTCGCTGATCCCCGGCCATAAAGCGTCGCTCGAGCAAAGCGGTTGCCACGGTAACGTCATCTTTTGCTTGCTGTAGACAACTTTTGACGTCACGTACGCTATGGCCGACTTCGACATTCAGATCAAAAACGTCGCGCAAGAAGTCCTCAATGGGTCCGCGTAATTTTTCTGGGCGCGCTGCTAGTACCAGTAGGTCGATGTCCGATCCAGGATGCATTTCGCAGCGTCCGTAACCGCCTACGGCATACAGGGCCACATTGCTGTGGTTGCCCAGGTGTTGTTGCCAAACGTCCAGCACTAAGTCGTCGATGAGTGCGGTTAAGTCTCGCATTAGGTCTTCGACCGCGGAATTTTGCCAATAGCGTTCGCCCAGGGATTCTAAGCCGGCGGTTAACCGCTGCCGACGGGCCGTGGTGGCTGATGTTAGTGCTCCAACCATCGAAAGGTTACCGTTGCTCTTCTTCGCGGAGGGTAAAAATCTCACTGCCGTCGGCAGTAACCATAAGCGTATGCTCCCATTGGGCTGACAACTTGTGGTCCTTGGTCACAGCAGTCCACTGATCTGGGAGTATTTTGATGTTGCGCTTACCCGCATTGATCATTGGCTCGATGGTAAAACACATGCCTTCTTCAAGAACCTGACCGGTGCCTGGGCGGCCGTAGTGCAGGATCTGTGGGTCATCATGGAATACCTTGGCGATGCCATGACCACAAAACTCGCGCACCACGCTAAACCGCTGGGCTTCGGCATGGCTTTGAATTGCATGACCAATGTCGCCAAGGCGAGCGCCAGGTCGCACCACGTCAATGCCCCGATACATACACTCTTGGGTAACTTTAGAAAGTCGTTTTGCCAACACACTGGCTTCGCCGACGAAAAACATTTTACTGGTGTCACCATGGTAGCCGTCGTCAATCACGGTAATGTCAATGTTCAGTACATCGCCGTTTTTAAGTTTCTTGCTGGGTGTCGGTATGCCATGACAGACCACGTGATTCACCGATGTGCAGATCGACTTTGGAAAAGGCTCTTGGCCGCCACCTCCGCCATAGTTTAAGGGTGCAGGTATGCATTGCAGTTCATTAACAATGTAGTCGTGGCAGATTTGGTTCAGGTCGTCGGTTGTTACCCCAGGTTGGACGTGGGGGCCGATCATATCCAGAACCGATGCAGCTTTTTTGCCGGCACTGCGCATCCCTGCCAGATCGGTCTCGTTTTCGATCCGTGCGACCATAATAAAACTCATTTCTATAGCTGAAGGGTTATGGTATAAAGCGCGCCGTTCAGAGTCTACGTAATCCGCTCATTGTGTAGCGGGGCCACGAATTCTGGGCAAAAAAAGACGAACTCACAGAGGCGAAAGCATCGTTAGGTTCGCGGTAAACATGCGTTCACGACAAAACATTTGTAGAACGTAAATAACGTTGCCGGTTTCGTCACAATCCCGCGGGTGCCTGGGGCTTAGGTTGCAGGTTTGGGGTTGGGAAACCGAGTAATAAATCAACCCGGAGAGAGAAAAATGAGTGTAAGCATGCGCGATATGCTGGCTGCTGGTGTGCATTTTGGCCATCAGACCCGGTTTTGGAACCCCAAGATGGCACCCTTTATTTTTGGTGCCCGTAACAAGATTCACATCGTCAATCTTGAGAAAACCCTCCCGGCGTTTAATGACGCTTTAGTCGAAATTCGTAACATGTCCTCGCGTGGACAAAAAATACTCTTCGTGGGTACCAAGCGTGCCGCTGCCAAGGTTATCCAGGAGCAAGCCAGTCGTGTGGGTATGCCCTTTGTGGATCAGCGTTGGTTAGGCGGAATGCTCACCAACTATAAAACCATTCGGCAATCTATCCGCCGATTGCAAGATTTAGAAACCCAATCCTCTGACGGTACTTTTGACTTGTTGTCTAAGAAAGAGGCGCTGCAGCGTACTCGCATGATGAACAAGTTGCACAGCAGCTTGGGTGGGATCAAAGATATGGGTGGCTTGCCCGATGCGCTGTTTGTGGTGGACGTTCAGCATGAACGCATCGCTGTCACTGAAGCGAATAAATTAGGCATTCCGGTCTTTGGTATCGTGGATACCAACAGCGATCCTGCTGGCGTGGACTATGTGATACCGGGTAATGACGACGCGATTCGTGCGATCCGATTGTATGTCACTGCGGTTGCCGACAGCGTTGCGGAAGGCAAGGCCAATAGCCAGGTTACGGTGAGCGAAGATGAATTCGTCGAGGTAGACGAAGCGGAGATCGCGCCACCGGTAGCAGAAATTTCAGAAGCAGTCGCGGCGAGCGTGAATCAAACATTCGCAGCCGAGGACGAAGAAAAAGCGGCTCAGGAGGCCGCGCAGGCCGCAGCAGCGGACGCAGAGGCAGACAAGGAGTAGACATGGCGATTTCTGCAGCAATGGTTAAGGAGCTCAGAGAGCGCACTGGTCTGGGCATGATGGATTGCAAACGCGCGCTGACCGAGGCGGGCGGCGATATGGAAAAAGCCATCGAAGAGTTACGCAAGAAGAGTGCTTTAAAGGCGGCGAAGAAAGCTGGCCGAACTACCGCTAATGGTTTGCTGGGCATAAAGGTAGCGGAAGATGGTTCCCGCGGTGCGATCGTTGAAATCAACATCGAAACAGACTTCGCGGCCAAGAACGAGAAGTTCATTGCCTTTGTGGCTAAGGTAACGGAGCAACTGTTCGACTCCGCTGATGGCGATCTGGCGGTCTTGTCTGCCGGTGAGCTAAACGCAGAGCGGGAAACTCTGGTGCAGGAAATTGGTGAAAACATCACCATTCGCCGCGGCGAAGTTCTGACTTCTGACGCAGGCGGCATCAGCCAATACATGCACGGTGATCAGCGCCGTGGCGCTTTAGTCAATCTGACAGCAGCAAATGCGGAGTTGGGGCGCGATGTGGCCATGCATGTGGTCGCGATCAATCCGATGGTAGTACGTAGCGAAGATGTAGCACCTGAAGTGCTAGAAAAAGAACGTGAGATTTTTGCTTCTCAGGCTGCAGACAGCGGCAAACCTGAAGAAATCGTGGTCAAGATGGTAGAGGGCCGAGTTAAAAAGTTCTTGGCTGAAGTGAGTCTTTTGGATCAGCCCTTTGTTAAAGACGGCGATATCAAAGTAGGCAAGTTGCTCGCTAATGCCGGTACCGAAGTCGCCTCGTTCGTTCGATATGAAGTGGGTGAGGGTATCGAAGTCGAAGAAATGGACTTTGCAGCCGAAGTTGCCGCTCAAGTAGCAGGTAATGATTAGTTGACTACTTTTTTGCTAAAACTCAGCGGCGAAGCGCTGGGTGGGGAAGCTGGGGTCGGCATCGAACCTGAGGTTCTCAAGCATTATTGTGACGAGATTGAGGCCGCTCATCGCGAGGGTATTAAGCTGGCCGTTGTGCTTGGCGGCGGCAACCTCTTCCGTGGAGCGCACTTGGCAGAAGCGGGCATGGATCGTGTGATCGGTGACCGTATGGGCATGTTGGCGACCGTCATGAACGGCTTAGCGCTAAATGACTTCCTACGGCGTCGCGGTATTGCCAGCCGACTTTTCAGTGCGGTGGCCATGCCGGGAATGGTGGATGGGTATAACCGTGACACTGCGAAAGCGGCCATGCAAAACGGCGAAGTCGTTATTCTGACCGGTGGTACGGGCAACCCGTTTTTCACCACTGATACCGCAGCTTGTCTTCGTGCTGTTGAATTGGGGGTCGATGCCATCCTCAAAGCTACCAATGTTGACGGCGTTTATACGGCGGATCCGAAAAAAGATCCGTCGGCATTTCGCTTTGAACACATCACCTATAACGAGGTTTTGGAGCAGGAACTGGCGGTGATGGATCTAACGGCGATTGTTCTGTGTAAAGAGAATGATCTTCCGTTGGTGGTCTTTGATTCCTCAGAATCCCAAACTCTGACGCGCATAGCGGCCGGTGATCATGTGGGTACCCGGGTCGGCGCGAAATAAGCGGTTTTACACTCTGATAGCCGGTTAGTTAAGGCTGCTGTCGCTGTTGGGGTTTTAGCGCATAATGCGCAGCAAACCTAGTGGATACGTGCACAACATTCTGGAAAGAAAACCATGATTGACGAAATTCTTGATGATGCCAACGAGCGAATGGGCAAAACCCTGGATGCGTTGCATGGGGCTTTTGGAAAGATACGTACCGGTCGTGCGAACCCAGCCTTACTAGACGGCATAAGCATTGATTATTACGGTGCACCGACGCCGCTCAATCAGGTCGCTTCCATCTCTGTTGAAGACGCTCGAACCCTGGTTTTATCACCTTGGGAAAAACCATTGCTACCGGAAATCGAGAAAGCCATATTGCGTAGCGATATTGGCATTACGCCGATCGGCAGCGGCGATGTGGTGCGCGTACCACTACCGCCCTTAACTGAAGAAAATCGTCGGGATTTAGCCAAACAGGCTCGCGCTGAAGCAGAAACGAGTCGTGTGTCTATTCGCAATGTGAGACGTGATGCGATCGCTGACATCCGCGATCTGGTTAAAGAGAAAATGGCTGCTGAAGACGATGCTCGTCGTGGAGAAGACAGAGCTCAAGCGTTGACCGATCAGCATGTCGCCGAGGTGGAAAAGCTCCTGGCGACCAAAGAAGCCGAGTTGATGGAAATTTAGACGCCGCGAAGCTTGGTCACGATGTCCAAAACCACCCTATATGCAGAATCAGACGCCGGCGTCGAAGGTGACGTTGGTTTAGTGCCCAAACATGTGGGCATCATTATGGACGGTAATCATCGTTGGGCGCAGAAGCGCCATCTGCCCGGAGCCGCTGGTCACCGCGCGGGTGCCAAAGGGGTACGCAAGATCAGCGAAGCTTGTGTTGAGCAAGGTATCGAAAGCCTGACGTTGTTCGCGTTCAGTACCGAAAATTGGTATCGCCCAGAGGGTGAGGTAAGCATGCTCATGGATTTGATGCGTTATGTCATGCGCACAGACCTGGAAGACTTGCATGCTCAAGGCGTGAAGCTGCGTATTATCGGTGATCGCAGCCGTTTTGCCGCAGATATCCACGCCATGATGGATGAGTGCGAGCAACTCACGCGCAACAACACACGATTAAACCTAAATGTGGCAGTGAACTACGGTGGCCGCTGGGACATTGTAGAGGCCAGCAAAGCTCTTGCGCGTAAGGTGCAAAGTGGCGAGCTCACACCTGACGACATCAGCGAGCAGACACTGCAACAACAGATGTCCTTGGGCGATCTGCCGGAACCGGACTTGCTGATTCGCACTGGTGGGGACTTTCGGGTGAGTAATTTCCTGCTTTGGGATATCGCTTATACCGAGTTGTACTTTACTGACGCATTTTGGCCGGAGTTTGATAGCAATCATCTTCGACAAGCCGTGCAAACGTTTTCTGCGCGTTTGCGCCGCTTTGGGCGTCGTCCGTAGGTGCGCTGATGCTGTTGCGTCGCGTCATTACTGCGTTGTGCTTGGCCGCTGCAGCTTTGGCGGGAATCTTTCTGCTGCCCACCTGGGGTTTTGCATTGTTATTCGGCTTAGCCGCTGGGGCTGGCGTCTATGAATGGTCGGGCTTTTTGCAAAATGCCACTGCAGCACGGCGCCCAGGCTATGTGCTGTTGTATGCCGTTCTTATTGCGCTGATTTATCAAAACGCCTGGGTGTACTCTTATGTGGTGGCAGCTGCGGTGATCGCATGGTCTGGCCTGATTCTGCTTGTGCTGGTTTATCCACGAGGCCGAACTCTATACACGCGCTCATGGCTGGTTGCTGTTGTAGGACAGTTGCTTATGGTTGGCGCTTGGGCGAGCTTGGTGATGATCCGAGAGATGCCCTACGGTGACTATTGGCTGCTGTGGATGCTGTTGCTCACCACAGCCACTGATGTGGGCGGATTTTTCAGCGGCCGAGCTTTGGGTAGGCGCAAACTGGCACCAGCATTAAGCCCCGGAAAGACTTGGGAGGGTGCGGCTGGCGGCATGGTCCTGGCACTGGGGATTTGTCTTACGGCGCTGTTGATGTTGAGCAGTTGGTCTTTTGGACTTGCGTTGTTGCTTACCGCAGGTCTTGTGGTGGTGGCGATATTTGGTGATTTGTTCGAAAGCTTGCTCAAACGCACAACTGGACTTAAAGATTCTGGGGGTTTGCTACCGGGGCATGGTGGTGTCTTGGATCGTATTGACTCTATTATTGCCGTCGCCCCGGTGCTCGCGTGGATACTTACATTATGATGGATTGGTTACTCTACCCGTTAGCTTTTGCCGGTTTGCTTGGCGTGTTGGTGGTTGTGCATGAGTTCGGCCATTTCATCGTGGCGCGTCGGTCTGGCGTGCATGTTCTAAGTTTTTCTGTGGGTTTTGGTCGTGCTCTTATGAGCTGGGTCGATAAGCGCGGCACCACATTCAAGTTGTCTTTGATTCCTTTAGGCGGCTATGTGCGCATGTACGATGAGCGCGATGACACAGCGAGTCTACAAGACTTGGCGGCGGTTCCTGCGGATGCGCTATCTCATTCCCAACTCTCCGCGGCTTGGAAAATCGCCATAGCCGCCGCCGGCCCACTGGCTAATTTTATTCTTGCAGCACTGATTTACGGGGCGTTATTTATGCTGGGCAGCACTGAATACGCGCCCACCACGCAAGCGCCAAAGGACAACAGCGTTTTGGCAGAGTCCGGTCTGCAAGGGCCGGCGCGCATCTTGCGTGTTGATGGCCGCGACGTGAACGGGTGGCAAAACGTGTTGATGGCCCTGAGCGATCGGTTGGGTGAAAGCGGACGCATTGAGTTGGATGTGTACAACCTGCGCCAGGGTAAAGAACAAACGTTACAGCTGCCGATCTCGACATGGCTACAAGACCAGGCTCAGCCCGATGTGTTGGGCGCGTTAGGGTTGCAGCCGGTATTGCTGAGTGTGGTTGGTGAAGTAGTGGCGGATTCGCCGGCCAGTGTGGCGGGTCTGAAACCCGGAGATTGGGTCACTGGTGTAAATGAGCGTGACATCGCGTTATGGCGCGAATGGGTGGATGAGATTGTGCAACACCCGAATACGCCGATGTCACTTACCGTCGTGCGAGCAGGGCAAACCTTGCAGTTGTCAGCGACCCCTGGCGCGCGAAATGACGCCGAGGGTCAAGCAATCGGATTCCTTGGCGTAAGTCCTGATCTCGTAGAGGTAAGGTTCCCACCCATGCAGGCGTTTTTGATGGGTTGGACCGAAACGATAGACAAGACGGCAATGACGCTGAGTATGCTGAAGAAAATGATAGTAGGTCTGTTGTCGGTGCAGAATCTTGTCGGGCCAGTGGGTATTGCGCAGATTGCTGGAGATACCGCCAAAACCAGTTGGCAGATGTTTTTTGGTGTTATGGCACTTATGAGCATTTCTTTGGGTGTTTTGAATTTGCTCCCCGTGCCATTATTAGACGGTGGTCAGATCGTGCTTGTGAGTATTGAAGCCATTAAAGGATCGCCGGTTTCAGAGCGCATCCAGCAGGGGGCTGTGCAATTAGGCTTGTTGTTGGTTGGTATTATGTTCGTGCTGGTCACCTTTAACGATCTAACTCGGCTATTTGGCTAATCGTTCGCTTTTGCGAACCTAATTGGAAAACTATTTTGCGCACACATACTCGTCTGTTTTGGAGTAATCAATTGGCTCGACTGCTCGTTATGTTGACCCTGGTGTTAGGCAGTCAGCAGAGTCTGGCGCAAGCTGCCCAGTCCGGTAATTTCCAGGTAGAGGGCCGTTTCGTCATTGAAGACGTGCGCTTACAAGGATTGCAGCGGGTCTCGGCAGGTACGGTTTTTAACCTAATCCCTGTCAGTGTGGGTGATCCGTTAGACAGCGTTGCTGTTCGTTCAACCATGCGGGCATTGTTTCGCTCGGGTTATTTCAAAGACATTCAGTTGGCTCGCGATGGTGGCGTGTTGATCGTGACGCTGGTTGAACGACCGGCCATTGAAACGATTGAGTTGGAAGGTAATAAAGCCATTGAGTCAGAAGCGCTGTTACAAGGCTTGGCAGAGCAGGGCCTAAAAGAAGGCGAAATTTTTAAGCAGGTCACACTAGAGCGCATGGGCTTGGAGCTTGAACGGCAATACGTTGCTCAGGGTCGTTATGGCGCAAGCATCGAAACAGACATAGAAGATCTGCCGCGTAACCGCGTGAACGTAAAAATCACCATTGAAGAAGGTAAGAGCTCGGGCATACGGCATATCAATGTGGTGGGGGCTAGCTTGTTCCCGCAAGAGGAGCTGCTGGACGCATTAGAGTTAAAACACCCCAGCTTGTTGTCTTTTTATAAAAATGACGATAAGTATTCGCGGGAAAAGTTGTCTGGAGACCTTGAGTCACTAGAGGCTTTTTACAAAGACCGCGGCTACGCTGATTTCGAAATCGAATCCACGCAAGTCAGCATCACTCCGGACCGTCGGCAGGTCTACATCAGCATTGCTGTTGATGAGGGGCAAATCTATCAGGTAAACAAGGTCAACTTGGTTGGCGAGTTGGGAGATGTCAAAGCCGAGGATCTGCGCAGCTTGATTATCGTGCAAGAGGGACAGACCTTTTCCCAAGCCCTGATCACCGCCACTGAAGAGCGTCTTACTAATGCTCTGGGTAACGGTGGTTTTACCTTTGCTACCGCCAGTGGCGTACCCAAGCTCAATGAGGATCAAACGGTTGATGTGGAATTCTTTGTGGATTCCGGCAAGCGTGCTTACGTAAGGCGTATCGCATTTACGGGTAATGCCATGACCCAAGATGAGGTCATGCGCCGGGAGTCCCGGCAAATGGAGGGCGGCTGGGCGTCTACTGCACAAATTGACCTCACTAAGTTGCGCTTAGAACGTTTGGGTTATTTCAAAGGCGTTGAGGTTGAGACGCCCCAGGTGCCAGGTAAAGACGATCAAATTGATGTCAACTTTACAGTGGAGGAGCAACCGTCAGGCTCGATCTCTGGAACGCTTGCGTATTCTCAGGGCTACGGCTTGATTATTGGCGGTAATTATCAGCAAACAAATCTGCAAGGGTCCGGCAACAGTCTTAACGTTGGTTTGAGCCTGTCGAATTTCCAGAAGTCTCTCAACTTCAACTACTTTGACCCATATTTCACTATGGACGGCATTAGCCGCGGCTTTAACGTATTTTTGCGCCGACTGGATTACGACGCACGTAACATCGCACGCTATAGCACCGACTCAGCTGGGCTGGGTGTGAATTTTGGGCTGCCGATCAGCGAAACTCAGAGAATCAATTTTGGTTTGATGGCGGAATACACAGAAATTACCGAGGGCTACTACGCGGCACAGGAGATTTCCGAGTTTATCGAGGTCAACGGTCCTAGATCAGCTAACCTCAAGGCGAACATTTCTTGGAGTCGTTCAACGCTGAATCGCGGCATCTTTGCGGATCGGGGTGCCTCGCAGTCGATGGCGGCGGAAGTCTCGGTGCCAGGGAGTGACCTGCAATTCTACAAATTCATATACAACGGCGAGCGCTATTTTCCAATTACCAGCAATTGGACCCTGCGTTTACGCACTGAATTAGGTTTCGGCGGCGGTTATGGCGACACGCCGAGCTTGCCGTTCTATGAGCATTTTTATGGGGGTGGTTTTGGTTCGATCCGTGGTTTTGAAAACTCGACCCTTGGGCCGCGCAGTACCCCACCGTTAGATTCAGAGGGTAATCCGGTATATTTCCGCGACAGAGATGGTGATCCATTCGGTGGCAACCTACTGGTGGAAGCTACGGCGGAGTTGATATTTCCTATGCCATTTGTCGACGACAACCGGCAGTTTCGCCCAGCGTTTTTTGTCGATGCGGGTAACGTATTCAACACCAATTGTCCAAAAGTTAGCGTCAATTGCTTTGGTTTTGATGCAGATAACTTCCGTTATTCGGTTGGTGTGGGTGTAAGCTGGTTGAGCGGTATGGGGCCATTGACCTTCAGCTTTGCGAAACCTTTCCAAACCCAGCCCTATGACGAAAAAGAGATGTTTCAATTCGAACTTGGGCGCACTTTCTAGTATAGAATGCGCCGCTTCTTGACCGACATTTAAAATTTAGGAGTGAACGATGATCAAGAATGTAATGGGAATACTTGTGCTGGCGTCCATGGCGATTGTTCCGGCCGCTTATGCCGAAATGAAAATTGTGGTACTAGATCCCGTTCGTGCGATCCTCGAAAGCGACGAAGGTCAGACCCTCGTGGAAGCAGCCAATAAAGAAATGGAGCCTGAGCAAGAAGAATTGCGCGCCAAGGCAGAGCAGATGCAAGCGCAACAAACAAAGTTGCAAAAAGACGGCGAAATATTAAGTGATGCCGACAAGCGCAAAATCATCAAGGACATTGAGAGCATGCAAGCGGACTTGCAGTTTGGTTCGCAAAAGCTGCAAAAGACCGCTCAAGACAAGCGTCAGGAAATTCTGCAGACGTTAGCGCCAAAGTACGACAAGGTGCTTAAAGACCTTATCCAAATTGATCAGATCGATATGATTCTTGCGCCAAGTGCGTTGCAGTACGCTAACGATAAGCATGACATTACACGTCGTGTGGTCGAGAAGCTTAACGAAGCCCGAGACTAAACAACATTGCAGCAACCGCGGTTGATGTGCTCATGGTGACACGTACCCTCACCCTCGGGGAGATTGCTGAACACCTTGATGCGCAAATCGCGGTTGGTGGTGGATCTTCACTACAGGCCGCCAGCACTGCGGAGCTGGCGGCAATCCCGATTGATGGTCTCGGCTCATTGGCCAGCGCAAAGCCTGGTCAGCTGAGTCACCTCTCGAGTCCCACATATAAACCTCTGCTAGCCGGATGTTCTGCCACCGCAATCATTTTGCAGGCGGAAGATCTGCCGGAATGCCCAGGTATTGGGCTGGTTGTCGAGCGGCCGTATTTAGCCTTCGCAAAAGCCTCTGGGTTATTCGTAGTGCCTGTATCTACCCCACCAGGGGTGCATCCCACTGCGGTTGTGCATGCTTCGGCGCAGATTGCCGCAACGGCAAGGCTTGGTGCTTATGTGGTTATCGGCGCCGATGTGGTGATCGAAGACGATGTTACTGTGCACGCTAATGTCAGCATCAGTGATCGAGTGCGGTTGCAGCGCGGGGCCGAAGTGATGAGCAATGTCAGCATTTATGCTGATGTGGACATTGGCCCGCGCTCAAGCATTCACAGTGGCGCTGTTATCGGTTCGCCAGGCTTTGGCTTCACTCCAGATCAAAATGGGCATTTGCAGACTATCGCGCAGTTAGGTGGGGTAAGCATTGGTGCCGATGTTCGTGTGGGTGCGGGCACTACTATCGACCGTGGTGCGATAGACAATACGGTGATAGAAGACGGCGTAAAAATGGATGACCAAGTGCATATTGGTCATAACTGCCGGGTGGGGGCTCACAGTATTATTTGTGGTTGTGCCGGTATGGCAGGCAGCACGGTTATTGGTAAGCATTGTGTGATTGCCGGAGGCGTCGGTATTGGCGGCAAAAACCCTATTACCCTCTGCGACGGAGTCACCATCAGCGTCATGACCACGATCACCCAGTCCATTGATAAACCGGGCACTTATTCCAGTGGTGTAGTGGCCAGCGAGCATGGATTGTGGTTGCGTAACGCATTGCGTTTCGGCGCTTTGAGTGATTTATTCAAAAGAGTTAAAGCGTTGGAGCTTCGGGAGAAAACGGATGTCTCAAGTCAAAACAATAACTGAACTGTTCGACTACCTACCGCACCGTTATCCGTTTTTGTTACTTGATCGAGTAACCGAAGTGGTCAAAGGCGAGTTTATTCGCGGTTATAAAAACATAACGTTCAACGAAGAAATGTTCAGCGGGCATTTTCCGGGTCAGCCAATAATGCCTGGGGTGTTGATTCTTGAAGCCATGGCGCAGATTTCAGGGGTGCTGGCGTTCGAAACCATGGGCACACGGCCTGCGGATGGACGCAACTATTTATTTGGTGGCGTGGACAAAGCGCGTTTTCGCAGGCCCGTGGTGCCTGGCGATAAATTAGAGCTGCACAGTCGTTTGATAGCGAAACGCGCCATGATGGTGAAATTTGAATGCGAGGCCCTGGTCGATGGTGACCTCGCCTGTTCCGCGCAATTGTCTGTTGTTGAGCAGATTGCTGAAGAGGCAAATGGATCATGATCCATGACAGCGCCATCATTGATCCCAGCGCTAAATTAGGAAATGGCGTAAGCGTTGGACCTTGGTCCATCATTGGACCCAATGTCGAGCTCGGTGACAACGTCGAGATCGCATCCCATGTCATTGTTAAAGGCCCTAGTCGAATCGGTAGCGGGGTAAAGATCTATCAGTTTGCAACGGTAGGTGAGGATACTCCCGCACTTGCCTATGCGGGCGAGTCATCGATTTTGGAAATTGGAGAATACACGGTAATTCGTGAAGGCGTAACCATCCACCGCGGCATGGACAAAGGTGGTATCGGACGTACTGAAGTCGGCAGTCATTGCCTGTTAATGGCGTATGTCCATGTGGGTCACGATTGCATTGTTGGTGATCATGTCATTATGGCCAACAATGCATCCCTCGCCGGTCATGTGGAGGTCGGGGACTACGCGAACTTTGGCGGTTACGTGGGCGTGCCGCAATTTCGCAAGATCGGCGCTTATACACACATTGCTGCTATGAGCATGGTGACGAAAGATGTGCCAGCCTACATGACCGTTTCCGGAAACCCTGCCTACGCCTTCGGTATGAACACCGAAGGGATGAAGCGTCGGGGTTATGACAACGAAACGATCGAACAGCTTAAACAAGCCTACCGCACTGTTTATCGAAAAGGTTTAAGAGTGCAGGAAGCCTTGGAAGCTTTAGCGCCAATGCGCAGCCAATCTGCAGAAGTCGAGTTGTTTGCGGCCTCGGTAGAGGTTTCGGCAAAAGGCATCATTCGCGCGCGGAGCGCAAACTAAGTCGACTAATGAGCATAAAAATAGGCCTGCTCGCGGGAGAACCTTCCGGGGATAACTTAGCTGCTGGTCTCATGGCGGCGCTACGTGATCAAGCGCACACCGAAACGATTGAGTTTATCGGCGTGGGTGGGCCAGCCATGATTGCTCAAGGCCTAAGAACTCTTGCCCCTTTTGAATCTTTAGCCGTCAATGGTTTTAAAGAACCGTTACTACGTTTGCCTCAGCTTTGGCGTTTATACCGCCACTTGGCTGAAGTGATGCAGGCGGAAAATGTCGATTTGTTTGTCGGCGTGGATTTTAATGTTTTTAATTTTCTGCTCGAAGGGCGCTTGCGCAAGGCTGGTATCGCCACCGCCCACTACGTAAGTCCGTCGGTATACGCTTGGCGCCGAGGTCGCACTAAGAAGGTCGCACGTTGTGCTGACCTGTTATTTTGTTTGTATCCATTTGAGCCACAATTCTATGCCGGGTTGCCGTTGCGAGCGATATTCGTTGGACACCCGCTAGCTGAATCTATCGACATGGACTCGGGTGGTCACGAGGCGCGTCAGCAGGCACGGGCGCAGTTACAAATCTCAGCAGACGACCTGGTTGTTGCGGTCTTGCCGGGAAGTCGCGGCAGTGAGGTTGCGCTGATGTTGGAACCTTTTCTGCAAGCCGCACAGATTCTGGTAGATAAGACGTCCCATCGGCGCATCAGCCTTGTGATCCCTTGTGTTAACGAAAGTCGGCGCCAGCAAATCGAGCAGGGATTGCAGCCGTTTCCGCAACTGCAGGTGACGCTGGTCAATAATGACGCCCGTTTAGCGCTTGTTGCAGCAGACGCGGCGATGATTAAATCTGGCACCAGTACCTTAGAAGCAATGTTGCTGCGCCGACCGATGGTGGTCAGCTATCGTTTGGGGAATCTCAGTTATCGCATTGCCAGTCGTTTGGTTAATACACCGTTTATAGCGTTGCCGAACATTTTGGCGGGACAGTCTTTAGTACCCGAACTTATTCAAGACGCAGCGACCCCAGAAGCAATAGCCCAAGCGCTCACTGAGCAGCTCGAAGCCTTCGCTGACTCGTCACAGCAGACTAATGCCATGCTCACCTTTGAGCAGCTGCATCAGCAGTTGCGTCGAGGGGAGTCTGGCCAGGGCGCCAGTGCTACCGCTGCGGGCGAAATTCTAGATCTGCTGGCCCCACGCAAAGTCTAATTTTCTCTACAAATAAATGTGGCGGGTGCGCTAAGCTAGTCAGCTCAATAGAGGTTTTTAGCGGAGTTGTGTTGCCGCAGCAGCAGCAAAATTTAGAGCCGATTGATGTGTCGCCACATGGCGTGGTGGCCGGGGTCGACGAAGTGGGCATCGGTCCATTGGCCGGTTCTGTTGTAGCGTGCGCGGTTATCCTTGATCCGAATCAACCCATCCAGGACCTCAAAGATTCTAAGCTGGTGTCTGAAAAAGCTCGGCCAAAGTTGGCTGAGGAGATTTGTAAGCAAGCCTTATCTTGGTCTCTTGGCAGCGCCAGCGTGGCAGAAATCGATCAACTTAATGTTCTGGCAGCAAGCCATCTGGCCATGCAAAGAGCGGTGGCCGGTTTGACGACAACCCCAGACACTGTGCTAGTAGATGGCAATAAAACGCCAGAGTTTGGCCTACCGACTATGGCTATTGTAAAGGGCGATCGCCGCGTCGCGGCTATCAGTGCAGCGTCTATTGTGGCCAAGGTGACTCGAGATCAGCAGTTATATGAACTGTCTGAACGTTTTCCCGGCTATGGCTTTGAACGCCATAAAGGTTATCCCACTAAGCAGCATTTACAGGCTCTGCAAGAATTGGGGCCCTGTTTAGCCCATCGTCGCAGTTTTGCCCCGGTACAAAGGGTTCTAGCGGAACAGGGTGCCGCCCTATGACGTTGCAGGACACTGAGTTCGTTCATTTGCATGTTCACAGTGAATACTCTCTCGCTGATGGCCTGTTTAAGGTTAAAGATCTGGTGAAACGTGCTGCGGCAGCGGGCATGCCCGCTGTTGCGCTGACTGATCGCAATAACCTTTTTGCCCTGGTTAAGTTCTTTGAAGCCTGTATGGCCGAGGGTGTTAAGCCCATTCTAGGTGCCGAAGTATGGGTCCGAGAGGGGCCGGAAGGCAGCGCTGAGCGGTTGCTGTTGCTGGCGCGGAATCTACAAGGTTATCGCAATCTGTTGACTCTGATTTCTGCCAGCTATACCGGCACCGCACTGCGCGGGGTTTTAGAAGAAGAAGATGTGTTTGCTGCCAAAGAAGGTCTTATCGTTCTATCCGGTGGTGTGAGAGGCCATTTGTGGTCGCTGCTAAAAAATGTCGATCTGGATCAAGCCAAGGCCCGTGCCCTGCGCTGGCAGGCGCAATTTGGTGATGCCTATTATCTGGAGTTAACGCGTTGTGGGCGCCAGGACGAAGAAGAGGTGTTGCGCTGTACCTTAGAGATTGCCAGCGCTTGCGGTATCGGTGTGGTGGCCACCAATGACGTTTGTTTTGCGGACGCTGAAGATTTTGAGGCCCATGAAACAAGGGTGTGTATTCACGAAGGTCGTACCTTAAACGACGGCCGCCGCGAGCGCCGCTACAGTGAATGGCAGTACTTGCGTTCACCCCAAGAGATGTCAGAGCTGTTTCAAGATTTACCGGTGGCGCTGACCAATGCGGTAGAAATTGCCAAGCGCTGCAACGTTGAAGTGGCCTTAGGTACTTATTACCTGCCGGATTATCCGATCCCCGATCAGCAAACCCCTGAGCAGTACTTGTTGCAGGTATCTACCCAGGGCCTAGATGATCGTTTGGCCACAACGGGTATTGCCGAAGGTTGGAGTGAAGGCGATTACCGTCAGCGGCTGCAATTCGAGCTGGACGTTATTAACCAGATGGGTTTTGCCGGTTACTTTTTGATCGTTATGGAATTCATTGCGTGGGCGAAACAAAACAGCATTCCCGTAGGGCCAGGTCGTGGTTCGGGTGGCGGCTCGCTTGTGGCCTACGCGTTGGGTATTACTGATCTTGATCCGTTGCAATATGACCTGCTGTTTGAGCGTTTTCTAAACCCAGAACGGGTGTCCATGCCGGACTTTGATGTGGACTTCTGTATGGAAGGTCGCGACCGGGTGATTCAACACGTGAGTGATCTCTACGGTGCAGAAGCGGTTAGCCAAATCATCACCTTTGGCACCATGGCGGCAAAGGCTGTGGTTCGAGATGTAGCACGGGTACAGGGCAAACCCTATGGTTTGGCCGATAAGTTGTCCAAGTTGATTCCCTTTGAAGTGGGTATGACGTTGTCTAAAGCGATGGAAGAAAGCCAAGAAATGGCGGATTTCGTTGCGCAAAACGACGAAGCCAGTGAAATCATGGACATGGCATACAAGCTCGAAGGCATTGTGCGCAATGTTGGCCGTCACGCCGGTGGTGTGGTGATTGCGCCTTCAGCGTTGACGGATTTTGTACCGCTGTACACGGAAGATTCAGGCAGTGGTTTGGTATCGCAATACGACAAGGATGATGTCGAACGCGCTGGCTTAGTGAAGTTCGACTTTCTGGGTCTAAAAACTCTGACCATTGTTGACTGGACTTTGGAACTGGTGAATCAGCACCGACAAAGCCTAGGCGAGTCGGAAATGCGCGTTGAGGACATTCCTATTGATGACCCTGCTGCGTTTAAGTTGTTGCGCGCAGCAGAAACTACCGGGGTGTTCCAGCTTGAATCACGGGGAATGAAAGATCTCATTCGGCGTCTTTTGCCTGACGGTATCAATGATGTGATTGCCTTGGTGGCATTGTTTCGGCCAGGTCCGCTGCAATCTGGTGCGGTAGACGATTACATTGATCGCAAACATGGCAAAGCAGCGGTGGCGTATCCTCATCCAAGCTTACAGCCGGTGCTGGATTCCACTTATGGCGTAGTGCTGTATCAAGAACAGGTGATGCAGATTGCCCAGGTGCTGGCTGGTTTCTCCCTAGGGCAAGCAGACCTGTTGCGTCGCGCCATGGGTAAGAAAAAGGCTGAAGAAATGGCCAAGGTGCGTGAGCAATTTTTGCAAGGCACCGGTGAGCACGGAGTTGAGGCGAAACTTGCCAATGAGATTTTCGATCTCATGGAGAAGTTCGCGGGTTACGCCTTTAATAAATCTCATTCCGCGACCTATGCACTTGTCAGCGTGCACACGGCTTGGCTCAAAGCTCGTTATCCTGCTCAGTTCATGGCGGCAAACCTGTCTGCAGATATGCAAAACATTGATCGGGTGGTGGTGCTGATTGAAGAAGTTAGGCGCATGGAATTGCCATTGCGGCCACCCAGTGTCAATGACAGCGACCATCGTTTTACAGTCAAAGACGGTGCCGTGGTGTATGGCTTAGGTGCGGTGCGAGGGGTGGGCGAAGGCCCCGTAGCGGCGATTATGGAAGCGCGCAAACAGCAACCGTTTATGGATCTGAATGATTTCTGTCATCGCGTTGACAGCAAAAAAGCCAATAAGCGAGTACTTGAGGCTTTGGTGAGCGCCGGTGCGATGGATGATTTCGCACTGCCTGATGAAGATCTAAACCAGACCCGTGCACGCTTGCTTGAACAAGTTCCCAAGGCGGTACAGGGAGCAGAGCAGACGGCTCGAGACCAGGAAGCGGGTATGTCTGATCTCTTTGGCGGCATGCAGGAAAGTTCGCCGCAAAGTTGTGCGCCGCAAACCAGTGCGGCAAATATGGCCGCCATAGAACGATTACAGGGTGAAAAAGAAACCCTAGGCCTGTTTTTAACCGGTCATCCCATTCAGGAATACGAGCAGGAACTCCGGCAGTTCTGTCGGCGTCGCATCAATGACTTGAAAGCATCGAAAGACGCACAATGGATTGCCGGCATGGTGGTGGCTGTTCGAACCACTAAAAGTCGTCGCGGGGTGCCAATGTGTTTTGTGCAACTCGATGATCGCAGTGCGCGCATTGAGGTGTCTCTAATGGGCGAAACCTTCGACAATTATGCCGCCAAGGTGAATAAAGATGAGCTGTTGGTGATCGAGGGCGAAGTTCAGTTTAACGAATTCAGTGGTGGCTTAGCGGTACGCGGTAGCCGTGTATTGAACATAGACGAAGCACGCCAGCGGTTCAGTAAAGGTTTAGAAATCGATTTCAGTCAGGTGCAAACACCAGCGGATCTTCCCAACCAATTAAAACAACTTCTCAGCCCATACCGCCAAAGCAGCCAAGCCTGTCCGGTGCATGTACTTTATCAAGGCGAGACCGCGGTAGGTCGAATTAGCCTGGGTGCTGACTGGAAAGTCAGCGTCAGTGATGAATTGCTATACGCCCTTCGCGGCGCGTTTGGTGATGACTATGTGCGTGTGCGCTATGCATCAGGCTCTGATGGTTCGGCATGACGCTTAGCACATCCCTGGGCCACTCTGTCGAACAGCACTTGTTGGCCCAACTACAGGAGCAATGGCCCACCGAGCCGGTAGCAGGAAAACTGCATGTCGCGCTAAGTGGTGGTGCCGACTCCACCGCGCTCTTAGTTGCAGCGACTCGTGTGTTTGGAGCGGCATCGGTTCGGGCGTTGCATGCTAACCACCAATTACACAAACAATCCGATGAATGGGCGGTTCACTGCCAAGATCTTTGTGCGTCGCTACAGGTCGAAATAGCGGTTGCAGAGCTCAAAGTAGGTAAAGGTAATCTCGAAGCAGCAGCGCGTGAGGCCCGCTACGAGTTTTTTCGGCGACAGTTGAAAGCTGGCGACCTCCTGCTGTTAGGCCATCACAGTCAAGATCAGTTGGAAACGGTGTTTATGCGGCTTTGTCAAGGCCGCAGTTTGCTGCCGATGCGACGTCAGGGTCAGCTCGGCCAGGCGTATTTCTTCCGGCCTATGTTGGCTCTGGAACGCCAGGAACTAGTTGAATACCTTGAGCGTCTTGATGTGTTGTGGTTGGAAGATCCAAGTAACCAGGATCAAAGTCTGACCAGGAATTTCTTACGCCATAGCATTATTCGACCACTGTTAAGCCGCTGGCCCAAGGTTAATGGTGCGGTGCAGCGAGTTGTCGACAGACAACAGGCGCAATATGCGCTGCTGCAGGAGTTGTTAGCGGATGTGGAAGATCAGATCGGTGTTGAAGCGCTGCCAAATTCTGTGGATAGCCGTCTTGCCTGGTTGCGCGTTTATTTAGAACTGCGCGGTCATTTTTCGGTAACTGATAAAGCGTTAGTCGAGTTTTGTCGTCAGCTTAATCAGGCAGAGGTGAGTAGGCTCGCGCTTGGCTCAGACAGCGCTTTGTTGGCTTGGCGCGATCATCTGTATTACGAGCCAGCGATGGCACAATACGCAGAGAACACCGTCAGGGATGAAGTGCCCTTGGAACCAGGTAAGCAAACGTTCTTTGCAGGCCAGCAATGGTCTTTGAAGAAGGCGGATGCGCAGGCTGTAGATGGCTTCTATTGCCCTGATCCGGTTTGTCTAAGTGCCAAACGCAACGGTCTGGTCATGCAGTGGCGCGGTCGTGCAGTCAGTATTGAAGATCTTCTGCGTGACTTGCGCGTGCCGCCGTGGCGTCGCTCTGCCACGCCGCTTGTGGTGCGCGGTTCGGAGATTATAGCGGTGGCAGATCTTGCTGTGAGTGAGAAGTATCGTAACGCTGCGTCTGGGCAAGCACTGTGGCGACTTGTTAATTCGCAATAAGCCACGACGATAGACCTGTGGCCGGGGAATTCAGGGCGTGTAAAAAAACCTCTCAACCCATGGTAATGATTGTGGTCGAAGGGACGTTTTGCTATCTTGCAACTCCATCTTCCTAGGCACCTTGGTGATCGATCCCCGACCACTTTTGTGATGCTTGGAGCCCAGATGGAGTCCTATGACACGTTTTATTTTTGTGACTGGTGGTGTGGTTTCCTCGCTGGGGAAGGGCATATTAACCGCCTCTCTTGCCGCCCAACTTGAAGCCAGAGATCTGCGCGTAAACGTGCTGAAAATGGATCCCTATATCAACGTGGATCCAGGAACCATGAGTCCCGTGCAACATGGCGAGGTCTTTGTGACCACCGATGGCGCCGAGACCGATCTGGATTTGGGACATTACGAACGTTTTTCTCATGCGCGCATGACGCGCAACAACAACATTACGACGGGCAGTATTTACGCCGAAGTTATTCGTCGGGAACGCAGAGGCGATTACCTTGGTGGTACCGTACAGGTCATCCCGCACATCACTGATGAGATAAAGCGTCGAATCAAGTTGGTGGCCGAAGGTGTTGACGTGCTAATTGTTGAAACCGGTGGAACCGTGGGTGATATCGAGTCGCAACCATTTTTGGAGGCGATCCGACAGTTGCGCATGGAAGTGGGACGCAATCGCGCGCTGTTGATTCACCTGACCTTAGTGCCTTACCTACGCACAGCAGGCGAAATCAAGACCAAGCCGACACAACATTCGGTGAAAGAACTTCGGTCCATTGGTTTGCAACCAGACATTTTGGTGTGCCGCTCTGAGGCGCAGATACCCCAGTCGCAACGCAATAAAATTGGTCTATTTACCAATGTTGAAGAGCGCGCTGTGATTCCACTAGTCGACATCGATACGATCTATCAAGGACCGATCGAGTTGCATAAGCAGGGACTTGACGAGTACGTTACCGAGCAGTTGCAATTAGAGTGTCCGCCGGCAGATTTGAGTAGTTGGCAGCGCGTGGTTGATGCTCAGTTGAATCCCCAAAACGAGTTGAAGATCACCTTTGTTGGAAAGTATTTAGAGCTGTTGGATGCTTATAAGTCGTTGATCGAAGCGCTGACCCACGCGGGCATTCAGACCCTGACTAAAATTGATATCCAGTACATAGATGCCGAAACTTTGGAGCGCGAAGGCGTTGAGTTGTTGGAAGGCGCAGACGCCATTTTGGTGCCCGGCGGATTTGGCGAGCGTGGATTTGAGGGCAAAATTCTTGCGGCGGGATACGCCCGCCAACACAAGATTCCCTATTTGGGCATTTGTTACGGCATGCATGCGGTGGTGATTGACGTTGCGCGTAATTGCGCTGATTTAACAGGGGCCCACAGCACCGAAATAACTCTAGATACCCCGCATCCAGTTATCGGCTTAATCACTGAATGGACTGATGACAGCGGTAGCGTTGAACAACGTGATGAAGACAGCGACTTAGGCGGCACAATGCGCCTGGGTGAACAGGTTTGTGTGCTGAACCAGGGCTGCCTCGCAGAGCGTGTTTATGGGCAATCTATGGTGCGCGAGCGCCATCGGCATCGCTACGAAGTGAATAACCGGTACGTTGAACAGTTGGTAGAGAGCGGCCTGGTGATTGCCGGAAAATCTGAAGACGGCGAATTGGTCGAAATGGTTGAGCTGGCGGATCACCCTTGGTTTATCGCTTGCCAATTCCACCCTGAATTCACCTCGTCACCGAGAGATGGACACCCACTGTTTTCGGGCTTTGTGCAAGCGGGATTGGCCCATGCAGAAGTAACCCCTGCCGCGGCGGCTGACGCGTAAGTAATAAGAGGGTATGAGTATGCAGCTGTGTGACTTTGCAGTGGGAGAAGATAAGCCGCTGTTCTTTATTGCTGGCCCATGTGTCATCGAGAGCGAAGAGCTCATTCTGGATACCGCAAGTCAGCTTAAAGCGGTCAGTGATGAACTGGATGTACCCATTATTTTCAAAAGCTCGTTCGATAAAGCCAATCGGTCATCTATCGACAGCTATCGTGGCCCGGGTATCGAGGAAGGGCTGCGCATTTTGCAGCGCGTCAAAGACGAATTAAACATGCCAGTACTGACTGACGTGCACGAGGACACGCCGCTAGACGAAGTGGCCAGTGTGGTTGATGTTATGCAGACCCCGGCTTTTTTGTCTCGGCAGACTAATTTTATTGTGAATGTTTGTGCCCAGGGTATTCCTGTAAACATCAAGAAAGGCCAGTTTTTGGCACCCTTGGATATGTTGCAGGTGGCGAATAAGGCCAAGTCCACGGGTAATCAACAGATTATGGTGTGCGAGCGAGGTGCCAGCTTTGGTTACAACAATTTGGTATCAGATATGCGCTCGCTGTCGCTGATGCGGCAAACTGGCTGCCCGGTGGTCTATGATGCAACGCACTCGGTACAAATGCCCGGAGGGCTTGGAAGTACATCAGGTGGCCAGCGTGAAATGGTGCCGGTGCTTGCGCGAGCCGCCGCCGCCGCCGGCGTTGCCGGTATCTTTATGGAATGTCACCCAGACCCAGCAAAAGCCATGTCCGACGGCCCGAATTCTTGGCCGTTGCATAAGGTTTCGGCGTTGATAAAACAATTGATGGAGATTGATGGGGTGGTTAAAAGTCAACCGCGACTTGAAGACGAATTAGGCGTTTGCTGAGCCTCTAACATGGTTTTCAAGCACACTCCTCATCAGCGAGTCGGCATAGCAAAATAATCCCTCGGAGTTAAATATGAGCACGATTGCGTCCATCACAGCACGCGAAATTTTGGATTCTCGGGGCAACCCAACCGTTGAGGCGGAGGTGATCACCGCGGATGGTCACAGAGGCCTTGCTGCGGCACCCTCTGGTGCGTCTACCGGTAGCTGCGAGGCGCTGGAATTGCGTGACGGTGACGCCGCACGCTATATGGGTAAGGGAGTCGCGAAGGCAGTAGCCTTTGTTAATGGCGAGATCAATACTGCGCTAGCCGGTTCCGACTGTTTGGATCAGCAAACCCTTGATCAGGCATTAGTTACTCTAGACGGCACTGATAACAAAGGTCGCTTGGGCGCTAATGCCACATTGGCTGTGTCCCTGGCGGCTTGCAAGGCGGCAGCCGCGAGCCAGCAACAACCATTGTTCCAACACATTAATACGCTGGCAGGTAAACCGCAGATGCGTATGCCTGTGCCAATGATGAATATCCTTAACGGTGGTGAGCACGCCGACAATAATGTCGACATTCAAGAATTCATGGTGCAGCCCGTTGGTTTCAGTTCATTTTCGGAAGCGCTGCGGTGTGGCACGGAAATTTTTCATCACTTAAAGAAACAACTACAGGGCTTGGGTTTATCAACAGCTGTGGGCGACGAGGGTGGTTTTGCGCCTAACTTGGAATCAAATGCTCAAGCCTTGGAGGTTATCAGCCAAGCTGTCTCTGCTGCAGGTTATGAAATTGGTCAGAATGTCACCTTAGCCTTGGACTGTGCCGCATCAGAATTCTATGTTGACGGAGAGTATCGCCTAAGTGGTGAAGGCCAAACCTTCGACGCTCCGGGGTTTGTCGACTACCTAGCCAACTTATGCAAACAACACCCCATAGTGTCCATTGAAGACGGTATGGATGAGAGTGACTGGGATGGCTGGAAAGCCCTCACTGACAAATTAGGCCAGAGCGTCCAGTTGGTGGGCGATGATCTATTCGTTACCAATACCAGCATTTTGCAGCGGGGCATCGACCAGAGCATTGCCAATTCTATACTCATAAAGTTTAATCAAATCGGTACGCTCAGCGAAACCTTGCAGGCAATCCAAATGGCCAATGCTGCGGGCTTCACCAGCGTGATCTCCCATCGTTCAGGTGAAACCGAAGACACCACCATAGCCGACTTAGCTGTGGGTACTGGTGCAGGCCAGATAAAAACAGGTTCGCTGTGCCGCTCAGATCGGGTAGCGAAATATAACCAGCTACTGCGTATCGAATCTGCGCTCGGCGCCCAAGCGATTTACCCCGGTCGCGAAGCGATTTACGGTCAGGGCGGTTAGAACCAGAGGCCGCCTATGAAGATATTGTCCGCAGTATTATTGTTCATCTTGGCTGGGCTGCAGTACCAAATTTGGTTTGGTCAGTCTGGCGCCATGGCCCAGCAAAGGTTGGCCGGTCAAGTAGCGGAGCAACGCGCTCGCATGGAGCAACTGGCGGTGCGCAATCGTAAGATGACTGCCGAGGTTTTAGCGCTGCAAGCGGGTAATAAAGCCTTTGAAGCCCGTGCCCGTAGTGAGCTTGGTTTGGTGAAAAAGGGCGAAGTCTTCTATTTGATTGCTGATGAGAGCAACCCCTAGTGAAGCGTCGGCGGCTGCCGATTTGCGACCGCTGGCGGCGATCAAGACCCAACCTGAAGATTGGCGGGTTCACGAACACCTAGGCTGGCCATTCGCGGGGTATGGCGAGCATCTGTATCTCTATATAGAGAAACGTAACCTAAATACTGCGGCAGTGGCTGGCGAACTCATAAAGCGTTACGGCGTGCGACCCCAGGATATTGGCTTTGCAGGTTTAAAAGACAAGCACGGCATCACGCGTCAGTGGTTTAGTATCACAACACCCAGCGACAGCATCGATGAAGTTCTCCGATCAACGGCGTGTCGGGTCTCGGACGAATACATTGTTTGTCTGCAAGCGGCACGTCATACCCACAAGCTTCGGCGTGGTAGTCATGTACGCAACGACTTTGTGATCACTTTGCGTGGTGACTCCCCTCGATTATTGCAAACAGTCGATCAACTGGCAGAGCCGTTTGCAAATTATTTTGGGCCGCAACGTTTTGGTGGTAATAACCTGGCTGCTGCGAGACGTTGGTTGGTGGAACGTAAACCCCGAAGGGTGAACAGTACGCGCCGCGGTTTATATTTGTCGGTCGCGCGCAGTCATCTATTCAATTTGATTTTGGCGGAGCGCGAACGTCAGGGTCTTTGGCAGTGTTGTATGCCCGGAGATGCGCTTGATGAGCCTGCCGGGTCGTTATGGGGGCGTGGCCGTTCGCCCTTTTCGGATAGAGCTTTAGCAATTGAAAATGCTGCTGTGGCAGATGAACAGGCGCTGTGTCACGGATTAGAGATGGCCGGTGTCAGCAGAGGGCTGCGGCCTCTGGGGGTCACGCCATCTAACTTTAGCTTTGCACAACCCCAAGGCGAGGCTATTCTGGAGATCAGTTTTGGCTTGCCTCCAGGCGCCTACGCAACGGTAATGTTGCAGCGAAACTTCGAACTCAAGGATCAAAGTCGGTGACAGATTTCGACCTGCAGGGTATTGGCATGACGTCTCAGCGGACTCGCGACCGCTTAGTTGCGCGGTTGCGTGAACAAGGGATTGATAACAACGAAGTGCTGGCATGTATGGGGGCTGTGCCGCGACATATCTTTGTTGACGAAGCCATGGCCCATCGATCCTACGAAGACACAGCGCTGCCTATCGGACATAACCAAACCATCTCCCAGCCCTTTATTGTGGCGCTCATGACGCAACTGCTTTGTGAGGTGAAGCCGCGTCAGGTGCTGGAAGTGGGCACTGGTTCAGGCTATCAAACTGCTGTGTTGTCATATTTTTGCCATCGGCTTTACAGCATTGAGCGCATATCAGCTCTGACCAAGCGCGCGCAAAAACGCCTCGCAGCAATGTCCGTGAAGAATACGGTCCTCAAACACGGCGACGGTTACGGAGGCTGGGAGGTTCATGCGCCTTTCGACGCGATCATGGTCACCGCTGCGCCGCCAGCTGTACCAGAGGCGCTGCTCGATCAGTTAGCCGTAGGTGGGCGCCTCATCGTTCCAGTTGGCGATGATGCGGTCCAGGAGTTAATCGTTATAGATAGGACCAAGGATGGATTCCTAGAGCGGGTGCATGATCGCGTTAAATTCGTGCCGCTGGTTTCTGGTACCAGTAGTCGTTGAGTTGTCATGAAACAATCATCCGTCAACGAGTTGGATAATGCCAAGCAGCCTAAGAGCACTTTAGGAGTCATGTTTCGCGGTGCGTGTATGGGGCTAGCCGAATTGGTGCCGGGTATATCCGGCGGCACGATTGCGTTCGTTACGGGAATTTATGCGGAATTGGTAGGTACATTGGCACGCTTTGGGCCAGCCTCAATTGTGCAGTTGGCTCAACCTAAGGCATTTTGGCAGCAACATAACCTAGGTTTTTTGCTTAGCCTTGGTGTCGGTATGGGTTTGGGCATCATTATGTTGGCGCCAGGCGTGCGATTTCTGTTGGCTAATGCAGCGCCACTGCTGTGGGCGTTTTTTTTCGGCTTGATATGGGCCTCGGTAATCTTCATTGGTCGCGCTCGTAGTCGTCAGGCGTTGCGCAGGTATGGAAGTTTGGGGCTGTTGCTGGGCTTTGGCTTTTTGCTTCTGCCAATGGGGCAAATAGAGAGTACTTGGCTTACGCTCTTTGTTGGTGGAGCGATCGCGGTATGTGCATGGATCTTGCCAGCGGTATCCGGCAGTTTTGTATTGTTGCTCCTGGGGTTGTATGACGACGTCATCATCGCAATTTCCGAGCTTGATCTGATGTCTTTGTCAGCCGTGGCGTTAGGTTGTGCGACGGGACTGGCGCTGTTTGTACGTGCGCTATCCTGGTTGTTGCAACATCATGAGGATCGTTTGTTGTCCTTACTTACAGGCTTTATGGCGGTTGCATTGGCCAAGTTGTGGCCTTGGCAGAATGCCGACGCTACGGGTTTTGCTGAAGGTTTACTTTGGCCTGGGCAGTACGCAGCGTTAACAGGCCAGTCGGACTTTGTCATTTGGGTAGGGCCTGCCGTTGTATTGGGCTTTTTAGCGTTATGGTTATTACAGCGCGTTACCCGGCAAGCCTAGTATTGGCAATCTGTGTTTGCTTGAGTGGCTGTGTGCCGCTGGGTAAACCGGTAGTCAGCGAGCGTTCCCAACAACCCCCCATATCAGGCACAACTTTCATTGTGCGCCCGGGTGACACTCTCTATTCCATCGCTTGGCGTGCGGGCAAAGACTATAAAACTCTGGCTCAAATTAACGGCATTAGTGCGCCCTTTACTATTTACCCGGGCCAGCGATTACGCTTAGTCGCGGCTGCGGTGTCTAAAGCTCCAGTCACTCCCAGCAAAACGTCGACGAAAAAAACCAGCCCGCCGGTAAAGGTCTCGGCAACGCCTAAACCCAAGGCCAAAATTGCAGTTCCAATACCGAAACCAAAGACCCAACCAAAAGCAAAAGTAGCAAGTCGTTCTTCGGAAAAGAAACAGACGCGCCAACCAATGCCCAAGAAGCGGCCACCTGCGCGCCCATCGGGAACTTTGACCTGGGTTAGACCGATTAAACAGAACCCCAGTGTGGCCTTCGGGAATGGCAGTAAGGGTTGGGACTATCGTGTGCTTGGGAATACCAGAATGCGCTCAGCCTCGGCAGGAGAGATCGTCTATGCCGGCAATGGCATTGCAGGTTATGAGCGTCTAGTGATCGTGAAACACTCAGGCAACTTGCTAAGTGCTTACAGTTTTAATGGACGAATTTTAGTCAGCGAACAACAACGGGTTCGAACCGGTCAGTCCTTAGCGGAGTTGAAACCACGCAATGGCAACAGCCAAAAGGTGCACTTTGAGTTGCGTCGTGACGGTAAGCCGATAAATCCGACGGGGTTGATCAAGCCACCTTAACGCAAAGTAATCAGCGTTCCAGCAGCGCCAACTTGCCCGGTTTGCCGTCCCATTCTTCAGCATCGGCAGGTGAGTCTTTGATCTCTGTGATGTTGGGCCAGATTTCTGCCAGTTCGGCATTTAGCTCGAAGAACTGCTGCTGGTCTTCTGGTACCTCATCTTCTGAAAAGATAGCGTCGACGGGGCACTCAGGTTCGCATAGTGCGCAATCAATGCACTCGTCGGGGTGAATGACGAGCATGTTGGGGCCTTCGTAAAAACAGTCTACTGGGCAAACCTCAACGCAGTCGGTGTGTTTACACTTGATGCAATTTTCGCCGACGATGAAAGTCACTAATGGCTCCTGGAATTAAGAAGCGGCGTAGTTTAACCAAAGCGGTGAGGCTGTCTAGAGCGGCGCTTGATTCAAAATTGCAGAGCCATAACGCTCGGTGCTATTTGTCGGCGTCTGTAAGCAGAGCGGATTGCAGGGCTTCCACCAGAGCCAGTGCTTGCATCGGAGTCATATCGTTCGGGTTAGCACTCTGAAGTTGCTCTATTACGCCCTCAACAACCGGGTCCGTGGTTGGTTCAACGACGAGGGGTACCGCAGCAAATAGATCGTCTTGTCGCGGTTGGAGATTGGCTTGTTCAAAACTCGAAAGGCGTTGCCGAGCAATGGTCAATACAGCGTCGGGTAGTCCCGCCAGTTTAGCCACCTCGATACCGTAGCTTTGGCTCGCTGGCCCTTCTTTGACCTGATACAAAAACACGATGTCGCCGCCGTGCTCTTTGGCGTTTAAGTGCAGATTCACCACGTTACTGCACATTGCGGGCAAGGTGGTCAGTTCAAAATAATGGGTGGCAAAAAGAGTCAGGGCGTTCGCGTCTTGTGCCAAGTGTTGTGCGCAAGCCCAGGCTAAGGCCAGGCCGTCATAAGTACTGGTGCCGCGACCGATCTCATCCAGGAGAACTAGACTGTTCGCGGTCGCTTGATGCAAAATTTGTGCGGTTTCGGTCATCTCAACCATAAAGGTTGAGCGGCCACTGGTTAAGTCGTCCGCTGCACCAATGCGCGTAAAAATTCGATCTATAGGCCCCAAAGTAACTGCAGCGGCTGGGGTATAACTTCCGCAGTAGGCAAGCAGGCAAATTAGTGCGGTTTGGCGCATGAAGGTTGACTTACCACCCATGTTGGGGCCCGTGATGATGGCCATGCTGGAGGCGCTGCTCAGTTGCAGATCATTGGCGATGAAGGCTTCTGTGGAGGCTGCACGAACCACTGGATGCCAGCCCTGTTGAATGTTTATGCCTGTCTCATTGGAAAACTCAGGGCAACAAAAGTTCAAGGTTTTGGCACGCTCGGCAAAACAGGCCAATACATCACTCTGCGCCAGCGCATTTGCAGCGTTGCGTAAGCGGTGCGAATGTTGAGCCAGCTCGATCAGCAGATCGCCGAACAGGGTGCGTTCAAGCTGCATGGACTTGCTTTGACTGCTTAATGCTTCTTCTTCAAAAGCTTTCAGCTCTGGAGTTATGTAGCGCTCAGCATTCTTTAAGGTTTGCCGGCGCACGTATTCCTCTGGAACGTCGCCCTTAGCGGCTTTCGAAGTTTCAATGTAGTAACCGTGAACGCGGTTATAGCCCACTTTCAGTGAACTGATGCCGGTTCGCTCGCGCTCTTGTAACTCCATGTTCGCCAGCCAATCTGCAGAGTGGTTGGTCAGTTCCCGCAGTCGATCTAATTCGCCGTTATAGCCGCTTGCAATGACGCCGCCTTCGCGCAGGGTTACCGGGGGATTTTCGACTACCGCTGCGGTCAGCAAGGTTTCTAGTCCTGCAAAGTCTTGTAGTTGCGAAGCCAAATGTTGGCTGGTTGGATGATCCACCGCACTCAAGGCCGCTTTCACAATAGGCAGTTGTTTAAGGGTGTCGCGCAGTCGCGCTAAGTCGCGAGGCAGGGCTGAGCCCAAATCAATGCGTGTCAGTATGCGTTGCAGATCACCAATAGGTTGCAATGACGTCCTAACTTGTAAATACAGGTTCTCTTCTAAAGCCCTTGTTACCCAGTGTTGGCGCTGGGTTACGGTGTCTAGATTCCGGCAGGGCTCGTGCAGCCAGCGTTGCAGTAGGCGACCGCCCATGGTGGTCACCGTCGTGTCCATTAGGCTCAGCAAGGTGTGGTCGGTAGTGCCATTGCTGCGAACATCAATTTCCAAATTACGCCGCGAGTGGGCATCCATGCCTATGACTTGTTGGGACTCGCAGAACACGATGTGCTGCAAAAAGGCGAGTTCTTGGCACTGGGTGGACTTCGCGTAATGCAATGCAGCAGCTGCCGCGCCAAGACAAGGCGCGTTGGCGGAAACGCCCGTTCGAGTCAGTACGTTATTGCCAAAGTGCTGTTGCAGGTCAGCCAAAGCTGGTCGCTGGGCAAAGCGCGCGTCATCAAGCAATCGAATACCCATTTCCGGCAACACAGACTGCAGTTGTTCCGAGATAGCTTCTGGCAGTAACAGTTCGCTGGGCTGGAGTTGCTGAATGCTGTCTATCAGAGCCTGGGTATGTACGACCTCTGATAATTCAACCTGGCTATTGGAAAGGTCCAGTAGCGCCAAGCCGAATCCATCGGCTGTTGGATTAATTGCAAGAGTAGCGCTTCGCCGGTGGCTGGACATTAAGCCCTCATCGGTCAACGTTCCCGGTGTAATTACTCGTTGTACCTCGCGCGCCACAGGGCCTTTAGTTGTAGCGGGGTCACCCACTTGTTCGCACACCGCCACTGAACGACCAAGGCCAACGAGCTTCGCCAAATAACCCTCTGCCGAGTGATAGGGCACGCCGCACATTGGGATAGGTTGGCCATCGCTTTGGCCTCTAGCGGTCAGTGTGATGTCGAGCAATTCCGCGGCGGTTTTCGCATCTTCGAAAAACAGTTCGTAGAAGTCACCCATGCGGTAGAACAGCAAATCTGAAGGGTAATCTGCCTTCATAGTCAAGTACTGCTGCATCATCGGGGTATGGTTGTGAAGCGTGGCGATGGCTTGATCAGTGCTGGTTTGGTTTGTGGCCATGACCTAAACGGGGTTGTGGTAAGACGCTAGTGAACACAGGCCAACCAGATTCGTCAACCGCAGCATCGTAGGTGCTTAGAATTGCGGAGATTAGCCGGTGTGGTTGTAAGAAAAACGATCTTTGTATGGAAAACTGAATAAAAACCGTTGCACAAGACTACTGAATGCATATACAGTATTTGAACTGAATGTTGGGGAGCCCGTCTGAGCCGAGTGTTCAGACGAAAGCTAGAAGAGCCTGAGCCGAGTGCTCAGAGCAAAGATAGAAAACCCTGAGTCGATTGCTCAGATTCAAGCAAAATCAAAGGCGGTTCCCAGAACGATTCCATTGCAAGCGAGGCAACGACCATGGCACAGAAACCACAAGATTCGGCTAAAGGCACAGACAACAACCCAGAAAAAGAACGCGCGTTATCAGCAGCATTAGCGCAAATCGAACGCCAGTTCGGCAAAGGCTCGATGATGCGTTTGGGTGATCAAGAGCAGTTGGCGATACCTTCGGTGTCTACGGGTTCATTGGGCTTAGATGTCGCTCTGGGCATTGGCGGATTGCCGCGGGGTCGAGTGGTAGAGATTTATGGGCCAGAGTCCTCAGGTAAAACGACGCTGACCCTGCAAGTTATTGCAGAAGCGCAGAAAGTCGGTGGTACCTGCGCATTCATCGATGCTGAGCACGCTCTTGACCCGCAGTACGCGCAAGCCCTAGGTGTCGACACCGATAACCTACTGGTTTCGCAGCCCGATACCGGTGAACAGGCATTGGAGATATGCGACATGTTGGTGCGTTCGGCGGCGGTAGATGTCGTCGTGGTTGATTCGGTAGCCGCGCTTACCCCCAAAGCGGAAATCGAAGGGGAAATGGGCGACACCCATGTAGGATTGCAAGCACGATTGATGAGCCAGGCGCTGCGTAAAATGACCGGTAACATCAAACAAGCCAATACGATGGTGATCTTTATTAACCAGATCCGTATGAAGATTGGCGTTATGTTTGGCTCGCCAGAAACCACAACCGGCGGCAACGCGCTGAAGTTCTATTCATCAGTTCGATTAGACATTCGACGCATCGGAGCGGTTAAAAATGGTGACGAAGTAGTGGGTAACGAAACTCGGGTAAAGGTCGTAAAAAACAAGGTTGCACCACCGTTTCGTCAGACCGAATTTCAAATTCTTTATGGCGCAGGTATTCACCGGACCGGTGAAATACTCGAACTTGGGGTCCAGCAAGGTATCGTCGAGAAGTCAGGTGCATGGTATGCATACAACGGTGATCGAATTGGTCAGGGTCGTAAAAATGCGGCGGATTTTCTTGATGATAACCCAGAGATGAAAGAAGAAATCGAGGCAACTATTCGCCAGCAGTTAATGCCGCATCTCAACACAGAAGACGATTCCGCTGAAGTTTTGATTCCTGAGGCTTCACAAGAAGGACTGAGTTAACGCAGACATTGTGTTTTGAGTAACTGAAAAGTGACAGAGCCAATGGAAGAGGGCGCGACAGAGCCGGCGAGCGGGCGCGGCGGTCAGCAGAATCAATTGGCTCGGGTATACAACGCCGGATTGAATCTCTTAGCGCGGCGAGAACACAGCAGCAAAGAATTAGAGCAAAAACTGGGAAAGCGCTTTTCGCCAGCGCTTGTCCAACAAGCGATCAGTGATCTTAGAAGCAACGGTTTGCTGAGCGATGAACGTTTTGCGGAAGCCCTCATACATGCGCGAAGTGGCAAAGGTTATGGACCTCGCTACATTGCTCAAGAGCTTGCACAAAAAGGCATAGCAAAAGAGCTGAGCCGTGAACTCCTTGATGAAAGAGATCCACAATGGATAGCGCGAGCCGCCGAAGTAGCGCTGAAAAAGTTGCGCACAACGCCGCGTCTTGCTGAAGCATTTCGTCAACCTCACGATGAAGATGCCAGCTTGGATGACGCACGCGCGCGACAACAGCAACGCTTCCAAGCTAAACAGAAGCTGTCATCGTTCTTGAGTCGGCGGGGTTATTCCACTGAGATGGTGCGAACAGCGATGGAGGGGTTACCTCCGCCATCCAGTGAACCGTGAGATGACGTTGTGGAGTAGGCTCCGCCACCTATCGAGTCTTGAAACTTTTTGCGGATCAGGCCCCGCCACCAAGTGACACTTGAGTGGAGTTCGCGGGGCAAGCCCAGAAACGATACGACACTTGAGTGGAGTTCGCAGGGCAAGCGCCGGTTGGATTGTTAGGTCAAAAGATCCCCCGGTTATTGAGAGGTCAAAGGAGTCCCCGGGCATTGATAGGTCAAAAGCACCGGGAGCCTGCCCCGGCTGGACTTATGGGTTAAAAGAGCCGGGGAAAGCAGCGCTTGCGGGGATTCTCCTCTATAATTCGCGCTGATTTTTCTTCGACCTAAGTATCCTTGTTATGAATACCGCCGAGTTGCGCGCTGCTTACTTGTCCTTCTTCGAATCCAAGGGCCACAAAATAGTGCCTTCAAGTTCGCTTGTACCTCACAACGATCCAACCTTGCTGTTCACCAATGCGGGAATGAATCAGTTTAAAGACCCGTTGCTCGGGAAAGTGGACCCTGGATACCAGCGGGCGACTTCAGCACAACGTTGCGTGCGTGCTGGTGGTAAGCACAACGATCTTGAAAACGTCGGTTATACGGCACGTCACCATACTTTCTTCGAAATGATGGGCAATTTTAGTTTCGGTGACTACTTCAAAGAAGAAACCATCAGCTGGGCTTGGGAATTCAGTACCGAAGTACTGGGCTTAGACAAAGACAAAATCACCGTTACTGTGCACCCCACAGATGACGACTCTAGAGCGATATGGCGCGACAAAATCGGTGTTCCTGAGGAACGCATTATCGATTTGGAGGAGAACTTTTGGACCATGGGCGATACCGGGCCTTGCGGCCCGTGTACCGAATTATTTTATGACCATGGTCCAGACGTTGCCGGTGGACCACCCGGCTCGCCAGAAGAAGATGGCGACCGGTTCATCGAATTCTGGAATTTAGTATTTCCGCAATTTGACCGCTCTGCAAACGGTGAACTGGCACCGTTGCCTCAGGCTGGTGTTGATACGGGTATGGGCTTAGAGCGTATGGCGGCCATCTTGCAAGGTGTGCACAGTAATTATGAAATCGACTTGTTTCGCAAAATCATGCTGGCAGCGGGCGAGTTTGCTGGCATTCGAGATGTCCAGGAGGTTCTCAACACTGCGTCGTTAAGGGTTATTGCAGACCATATTCGAAGCAGTGCGTTCCTGATTGCCGACGGTATCAAGCCAGGCAACGAAGATCGTGCTTATGTTCTACGTAGAATCATTCGTCGTGCTCTTCGACATGGTTACAAGCTCAACATCCGTGAGCCGTTTTTTCACAAGTTAGTGCCTGTTTTGGTTGCGGAGATGGGCGAGGCGTATCCACTGCTGGTAGAACAGGAAGCATCCATCACTGCAGCGTTGGCTGATGAAGAAGCGCGTTTCAGTGAAACGTTGAACCAGGGTATGGAATTGCTGAAGCGTGAATTAGGCCAGATGAGTGGTGACACGTTGCCAGGCGAGACGGCGTTCAAGCTCTACGACACGTATGGATTTCCAGTGGATTTAACCGCTGATGTGGCTCGAGAGTTGGATCTGAAGGTAGACCAGCAGGGCTTTGACGAGGCGATGGAAGCCCAGCGGCAAAGAGGTCGTGCAGCGACCAGCTTTAGTACCACCTTGGGTCAGAAGGTGCATGTCAGTGATCCAGTGGAGTTTGTTGGTTACGAGCACTTGGATACGTCGTCCAGTGTGATCGCGGTTTTTGATGCAGAAGGTGACAGCGTTACTCAGCTAAACGCGGGCGACGCAGGCGTTTTGGTTGCTGATAGAACGTCTTTTTATGCAGAGTCTGGTGGCCAGGTAGGGGACATCGGGCGAATTGTCGGCGACAGCTTTGAATTTCAGGTTACCGACACTCAGGTAAGCGCCGCTCAGCACTTACACATAGGCACTGTAACCACTGGGACAATCAGTGCCGGTGCAACCGGTGTTGCGGAGGTTGAGGGGGTTAACCGCGACCAGACTCGGGCAAATCACTCAGCTACACATTTGTTGCACGCGGCGCTGCGTGAGGTGCTCGGAGATCACGTTCAGCAAAAAGGTTCTTTGGTTAATGCGGAAAAGCTGCGATTTGATTTTTCTCATGAAGGTGCTGTCAGTCGAGATCAGTTGGCACAGATTGAGGATTTAGTTTGCGAGCAGGTTCGGCTCAATTCGTCAGTTGATACACAGTTGATGTCTTACGATGATGCCGTAGCCAAGGGTGCTATGGCCTTATTTGGTGAAAAATACGCGGATGAAGTTCGTGTGTTGAGTATGGGTGGTGGTTACTCCGTAGAACTTTGTGGGGGCACTCATGTGCAACGCACGGGTGATATCGGGGCGTTTAAAATCCAGTTAGAAACAGGCATAGCCTCTGGGGTTCGACGTATTGAAGCGGTCACTGGACAGGCCGCGGTAGCACATAATCGAGCATTAGAAGACCGTTTGCTCAGCGCCAGCGAGCACCTTAAAACCAACCCCTCTGAGCTTACTGAACGCATTCTCCAGGTCGTGAACGACAACAAGGCGCTCGCCAAGGAGATTGAGTCTCTAAGTCAAAAAATGGCAGCCGCCCAGAGCAGTGACCTTGGTGAATCGATTCTAGATATCAACGGCGTGGCTTTCTTAGCAGCAAAAATTGAAGCCGATAGCAAAACGGTTATGCAAACCCTAGACACGTTGCGCTCTCAAGCAGCGAAAGACAGTGTCTTTGTGCTGGCCAATGTTCAAGGTGGCAAAGTTGGTTTGGTGGTTGCTGTAAGTAAGGCGCTCAGCGAGCGCCTATCCGCTCCTGAATTGCTTAATGCGATAGGGCCTCTCGTAGGTGCTAAAGGCGGCGGTCGCCCAGATCTGGCTAGGGCTGGTGGAGGCGATAATCCGGCAGGTATTGAGCAATTGATTGCGGCAAGTAAAAACTGGGTGACGGAGCAGCTGAACTGATATGGCGCTTATCGTACAAAAATATGGTGGCACCAGCGTTGGCGATGTTGAGCGCATTCAAGGGGTAGCCGAACGCGTCGCCAGTTATAAGAAGGCGGGACATGATGTGGTGGTGGTGGTGTCAGCGATGTCTGGTGAAACCAACCGTCTGATGGCCATGGGGAAACAAATCGGCGGTGACAAGCCTCTGCCGAGAGAATTAGATGTGCTGTTGTCATCTGGAGAGCAGGTAACGATCGCTCTGTTGAGCATGGCGCTTTCACAACTCGGTGTGGCGGCCAGGTCTTTCTTGGGTGATCAGGTTGCGGTGCGTACCGATTCTGCGCATGGCAAAGCCCGTATAGAGCACATTGATACGCAAACGCTCAAAGCCGATCTTGATCAGGGGATGGTGCCGGTTGTGGCGGGTTTTCAAGGCGTCAACACGGGTGGCGACATTACGACCCTAGGTCGCGGCGGCTCCGATACGTCTGCGGTCGCTCTTGCGGCAGCCCTACAAGCCGATGAGTGTGAAATTTGTACAGATGTAGATGGTGTATACACCGCTGATCCGCGCATCATCAAAGACGCGCGGCGGTTGGGTCAGGTCACCTTTGAAGAAATGCTCGAACTAGCCAGTCTTGGCTCAAAGGTATTGCATCCGCGGTCAGTTGAGTTCGCTGGTCGCTACAAGGTGCCTCTAAGAGTCCTCTCTACTTTTCAAGAGGGTCCCGGCACATTGATTACTATGGAGATGGATAACATGGAACAAGCCATTGTTTCAGGTATTGCGCATGCGCTGGACGAAGCAAAAATCACGGTAGCCGGTGTGCCTGATATCCCAGGGGTGGCGTCTAAAATCCTAGGGCCAATTGGCCGCAAAAATATCGAAGTGGACATGATCCTGCAAAACACCGGTGCGGATGGTCTAACGGATTTCACTTTTACAGTGAAGCGTCAGGACTTTGCCGAGGCCTTGGCGACCCTTGAGACTGTATCTAAAGAATTTAATGCTCGGGAAGTGAGTGGCGATGATGCGATTGCTAAAGTCTCTATCGTCGGCGTTGGTATGCGCTCTCATGCCGGCGTGGCGACCCGCATGTTTGATGCGCTGGCCGAGGAAAACATAAATATACAGATGATCTCCACCTCGGAGATAAAAATTTCTGTTGTCGTTGCTGAACGTTACATGGAACTGGCGGTGCGGGCATTGCACTCGGAGTTTGAGTTGCATGACCAAGAACAAAGCGCTAACCCATAATTTGGCGTTATTGAGCAGGAGGGAACATGCACTGGCAAAAAGATGATCTAGTTCACCACTTTGTAGAGGCCTTGGATCAGGCTGAAGTAACCCATTCGCCGTTTTCTCATCTTTTTGCGCAGAATCTTTTTCCCCAAGATGTGTATCAGCATCTCATGACATTGCTGCCAGTGATCAATGGTTACAAACCTCTGAATCACCGTGACGCCATGCGCGACGACGGTACCAGCACCCGCGAAGTATTGCCGTTTAACGACGCTTATCTGGGGCCATTACCAGAGGAGCAAAGCGAATTTCTAGAGTTGTTGAAGTCGGTATTGGACGATCGTCGGGTGGGCGAAAAGTACTTTGAGTTGTTGGCTCCAGATTTGGCTAAGCGAACGTCTGCGAGCATTCCAGATCAGGTAGAGGCATTTCCGAAATCAGGACTCTTTCGCGACGCTTCGGGATACAAGATCCAACCTCACAAAGACATCAATACGAAAATTGTGACCACCCAGCTGTATTTGCCTGCGGATGAAAGTCAGCGTGAATTCGGAACAACCCTTTATAAGCGTTCGTTTAAAGGGCGGATCATTCGTGAGTTGAACAAGGTGTCTAGCACCAAGCGGCGTGAATTCGAGCAGGTCAAAACATTTCCGTTCTTGCCGAATTCCGGCTACGCCTTCATTGTCGGTAAGAAAAGCTGGCATGGACGAGAGCCCGTACCAGAAGGCTTGGGTAGCCGTTTTTCACTGATGAATATCTATTACAACCATCCGGATGTACCGTTCTACGATAAGTAGTGGCGGCTGCATTGGTTCAAATCAATCGGTTAAGAAAGCTCGCCGGATATACACTGGCAAGATTCCTATGGTTTTTGGAGATTACTGCTGATGCGAAACATCTTTCACTTTGCACAGCATTCATATCTTATTGGCTGATGATTGAACCACGAGTCCGCTAGGGCGGTTTTGATGTCTGGTTGATTGGACGAGGGTATGAACGAGGTTTCTATGAAGTACGTCAACTCTGAGGTCGTTGTAAATAATCGCCTGAGCGGCGCCCAGATCGACAGTTGGCGTGAGCGGGGTTTTGCTCTGGTGCACGATTTGTTGCCAGCAGCGCTACTGCAAGAGCTAAAAACCGATGCAACGGATTTTTATCCAGAACCCGATTCTGATGCGGCAACCCATTTTCATGACTTTGGTAGCGGGCAAAAGTTTGTCTTTCCGGCGGAATCCAGTGCGTGTAATGCGGTCACTTTGCATCCATTACTTTTGCAGGCAGTTGCGGACTTGCTGGGTGTTCAGATAGCCCAATTGCGTCTCACTCAATCCGATTTATGGCCGAAATATGGTCTTGGTGAATCGGCCAACGCTTTGGATAACACAGATCAACGTATTCATTGTGATTATCCTAATCACTCATTACTCCATCCCCCACAATGGGATTCCCCAGAGGCAGTAGAAATAATCATTTACCTCAACGACTTTGAGGAGTGCGACGGTGCAACCGCTGTCGTGCCTCGACAGGGTGTAAATGATCCGGCCTATCCCTGGCCAATAATCCACACGCCAGGAGTTGCCGGGCTGGATTATGTCAATGATCGCGCTAAGGCCGAAGCCTATTTGCATCAGCAAAACCCTCAGGCGGCAAAATTTCGTGAGCAACACCTTTACCCAAGGGAAGCGGTTGCGAAATACCAATTTGGAAGTGTGCTCTTTTATCGCCACGACACCTGGCATAGAGGGCGGCCAGTCAAAAGTGGTGCACGGCGATTGGTGCAAAATTTAACGTTTACTAAGTTGGGCCGCGATTGGTTGAATGTGCTGCATCCGGGATGGAGTTGGTCGATGTATCGCAAAGATAAGTTGATGGAGAAAATCGTTGCCCAGGCAACAGTAGAACAACGTGCTGTGCTGGGTTTCCCGCTACCGGGGCACGAGTATTGGACGGCGCAAACGGTGGCGGCGGTGGAGGCTCGTTACCAAGCCTTCGGTATAGACATGAAGCCGTATCGTTCTGCGTTGACACAATAACCGGGTGCAGCGCTTGTGAAAACTCAAACCCTAACTGCTGATTATGTGATTGTGGGTGCCGGTTCGGCAGGTTGTGTATTGGCCAGCCGCCTATCTGAAAACGAAAATTGCTCGGTCATTCTGCTAGAAGCAGGTGGTTCCGATCAGCGCTTGATCGTCAAAATGCCGTCCGCGTTCTACTTGCCCATGCAGAGCAAAACCTTGAACTGGGGTTACCGCAGTGAACCTGAGCCGCATATGAACGGACGACGTCTAGATTGCCCACGTGGTCGCGGGTTGGGTGGCTCTTCGTCCATCAATGGCATGGTCTACGTGCGCGGACACGCTCAGGATTATGAGCGTTGGCAGTCATTGGGCGCCCAGGGTTGGGGTTATGAAGACGTTTTACCCTACTTTAAAAAGGCTCAGAGTTCGCGCGCCGGGCAGCCGGAAGACGTTACACGTGGTTTTGATGGCCCCGTCATCACCACCAATGGCACCCTGCAAAATCCGCTGTATAACTATTTTTTGGAGGCTGCTCAGCAGGCGGGTTTTCCTTATCGGGAGGATCTGAACGACGGAGAACAAGAAGGTTTCGGGCCGTTACCGATGACGGTTGGCGATGGCATTCGGCAGTCAACTGCCCGAGCATATCTAGCTAAACCGCGAAAGAATTTGCAAATTCTGCGTAATACAACTGTGACCCAGGTGACGATGGATCGTGGCCGAGCCATTGGTGTGGAGGCCTTGATCGGGCGGCGACAAGTAAGAGTTCAAGCTAACGAAGAGGTCATTCTATCGGCAGGAGCAATTAACTCGCCGCAGTTATTAATGTTGTCTGGGATCGGCAATGCCGAACATTTGCGCGATGTAGGTGTCGCGCCAATCGTTGATGCTGTTGGTGTCGGGCAGAATTTGATGGATCACTTAGAGGTCTATGTTCAACAGGCTTGCACCGAGCCGTTGTCTTTGTACAAAGACCTGGGGCTTTGGGGTCGAACAAAAATCGGTCTTCGTTGGCTTTACAACCAAACTGGTTTGGGAGCGACCAATCACTTTGAAGCAGGTGGTTTTATGCGTAGTGACTCAAGCCAACCTTATCCCGATATACAATTTCATTTCCTGCCGGCAGCGATGTCTTATGACGGCACCAGCAAGGTTCAGCAACATGGCTTTCAGGCTCATGTGGGCCCTATGTTGCCGCGCAGTCGCGGAGCGGTAACGTTGTTTAGCAATAACCCGTTGCAAGCCCCCAGAATTTTTTTCAACTATATGAGTGAGGCTGAGGACTGGCAGGTATTTCGTGCAGCCATTCGCGCGGCAAGAGATATTTTTTCGCAGCCTGCTTTGGCGGCGGTAGCAGGTAAAGAGTTGAGTCCTGGTGCAACCGAACAGAGCGATGCGCAATTAGATGAGTTTATCCGTAACCACGCAGAAAGCGCTTATCATCCTTGCGGTACTTGCAGAATGGGAACAGACGCCGAGGCGGTCGTAGATCCTGCGGGGCGCGTCCATGGAGTAGACAGATTACGGGTTATTGACTCCTCAGTGTTTCCGCATATCACAAATGGCAATTTGAATGCGCCTACCATTATGTTGGCGGAAAAATTAGCCGACGCTATCAAACAATGTTAACTGTGCCGGCCATGAGTTTACTTCGCGCTACTTTTTTGGGCGCTACTGCTGTTGTTAAGGTAAGAAACTTTAGGAAATACATAGATGCCGCGGCTAGGCTAGGATGCAGGGCTATCGAGTAGTGCAAAGGTTATGTGCAAAGTGAAATCTGCAAACGAAGTCAAGGTAACGCCGTTGACGCCTGTGATGGGTGCAGAAATCGGGGGCGTGCAGTTGGCGAGCGCGACACCGGAGCAAATCGACACGATTAAAGAAGCTTTTTGGCAGCATAAGGTTTTGGTTTTTCGGGACCAGACGTTGGCCGTGGAACATCACAAGGCGTTTGCTCGCCACTTTGGCCCTTTGCATATCCACCCTCGGTTCAGTCACCTTGGTGCTCAAGGTGACCCCGAACTGTTTATTATCGATACCCACGCAGATTCCAAATACAGCAACGGTGAGGCGTGGCATTCCGATGTGTCTTGCGAACCACTGCCGCCCCTGGCCTCTCTTTTATATATCGAACAACCACCGCCAGATGGTGGCGGCGATACGTTGTTTGCAGACATGTGTGAAGCCTACGACGCGCTCTCTAAGCCACTCAAAGAGTGGCTACTTGGGCGGTGCGCTGAGCACGACGGCCGCAAAGATTTAGCTGCTTACAATGTGCGTCTGAAACCGGGTCAGACGTATCCGCGGGCGCAGCACCCTATAGTGACTAGGCACCCCGAAACCGGACAGCCGATACTGTTCGTAAATGGTAGCTTCACCAGCAAAATTATCGATCTGGCTAAGGCCGAAAGCGATGCCATGCTGGAAATGCTTTGCGCGCACATAGAGAGCAACCCGCGTTGGCAATGTCGAGTACGCTGGACACCTAATACATTGGTTATTTGGGACAACCGCTGTACTCAGCATCATGCCGTTTGGGACTACTATCCTCATAGTCGATATGCCCGCCGCGTCACGGTGAGTTGTACCCAAGCGCCTCAGGCGTGGGAAAAGCCTTAATACCAAGAGCCTGGAACACGCGAGAATTTGTCCAAAATCAGTGCGCTCAATACCAGGCCGACCGATAATAAAAGACGACTCAGATTCAATAGCCCGACGCTTCCAATCCGGCGCTGGCAAAACAGCTGCGGATTGCATCAATTTCAAGTTCTCGAGCGATGATGACAATTTTAGATCGCCGGTCGGGGCTGGGCCATTGGTCGAGTACTTCGGGAGGATGAAAGACATGTTGAACACCGTGAATGACGATCGGTCGATCCATGCCAGCAACGTTGATAATACCCTTCACCCGAAGCAGATCTGCGCCTCTGAAATCCATCAACATGGTCAAGCAGGTCTCAAATAGTGCAGCGTCTACCGGTTGTTCAAAGGTAAGGCAGCTGGCTGCTATGTTGCCATGCCGATTCAGGTCATGTTCGTGGTTGTGGTCATGTTCGTGGTCGTGGGCGTGTGAATCAGCAATAGGCTGTTCTAATTCGCCTGTTAGCCAAGTTTCAACATCAGAAGTTTTGCCGTCTGCTGAATAAATGCTGTTGGCGAAAAACCAGTCGGCGTTGGCCGCACCATTGACGATGGAGCTGATCGGTGCGGATGGAGCGAGCTTATTGAGGGACCTCATTAGCGGCGTATTTGCACTGTCGAGTAAATCTGCCTTAGTCAGCAAGATACGATCTGCAACGGCTACTTGTTTTACCGCCTCGAAGTGTTGGCTCAGTGTTTGCTCGCCATTTACCGCGTCAACAGCGGTCAATACCGAGGCTAATGAATACTGTTCCGAGACTTTGTCGTTACCTAGTATGGTTTGCAAAATAGGCGCGGGGTCGGCGATTCCAGTAGTTTCTATGATTACGCGATCAAACCATCGGCTACCATCCCGCGCGTAGCGCCAAGGGGCTTCGCTTAAGGTTTGCACCAGATCCGCTCGGATAGTGCAGCAAATGCAGCCACTTTCGACCGCTACCAACGTGTCATCATCTAAAGGCGCGAGCAGTTCGTGGTCGAGACCTACCTCACCAAATTCGTTAACCAGAACGAGTGTTCTATCAAGCACCCCAAGGCTGCCTAAGTGACGCAGAACCGTGGTTTTGCCGCTGCCTAGAAAGCCTGTAAGCACAGTAATGGGTATGGGTGATGTTGCCATGTCGTTATTTTGTATTAAGTAACCTGACGTTGAGTGAACGTATCAGTCTTCAACACCTCTTGGTTGGTACTGGCTCATGGCAATGTTTGAATAGAGCGGCCAGTTTGCGTGCCAAAAGGCGAATGCCCGCTGGATTGCAATTTGGAATTTCAATCAAGGGGTCGGTTTTCAAATACGACTCGAATACCATAGACCACGGGCGAGACGATTACTGCCTTTGTTAATTTTGTTATGTTATAACATTTTGACAAGAGCGGAACGATCCTTCCGCCACGCGACTCAAAAACACGCAACGGATTTTGCCAAGCAAAACATAAGGAAACTACATGGCCACACTGACTTTTATGACCCAAACGATTTTTGACCACGGTGCCAGTGGACAACTAGGGCAGGTATTGGCTTTGCATGGTATTCGACGACCGCTACTGTGCACCGACCGTGGTCTCGTCGGACTGGGTATGGTCGACGACCTGGTCGCTGGATTGGGTAATGATGCTGCACTCTCGGTATTTGACGGTACGCCAGAAAATCCTACGCAAATGGCAGTAGAAGAAGCAGTAGCCAAGTATCGTGAAGCGGATTGCGATGGGGTGGTTGCTCTTGGTGGTGGTTCCTCAATGGACTTGGCAAAAGCGGTGGCTCTGGCAGTAACTCATGAAGGTGATCTAATTGATTACACAGCCGGTCTGGGCGGCGCCGGGAAAATTGGTCAGGTTGCACCCCTGATCGCTATACCCACTACATCTGGGACCGGCAGTGAAGTCTCCAGTGGTGCGGTGATCATTATGAACAACGGCGAAAAACTTATTCTCGCCAGTCGCGAACTTGTGCCCCGTACCGCGATCTGCGATCCGTCTTTGACACTTGGGTTGCCGCCACATCTCACCGCGGCGACTGGAATGGATGCGATGACGCACTGTATCGAAGCGCTATTGTCTCCCCAGGTTAACCCGCCAGCTGAGGCTGTAGCTTGCGACGGAATCGAACGGGGCATACGAGAAGGGAACTTGCTCAAAGCTGTGCAGGATGGCAGTGACGAAGATGCCCGCTGGCATATGATGATGGCTGCAACCGAAGGCGCGATGGCATTCAGTAAGGGTCTGGGTAGCGTGCACTCTATGAGCCATGCCTGTGGTGCTGATCAAACATTGCGTTTGCATCACGGTACACTCAATGCTGTGATTCTGCCGACCATCCTCGACTTCAATCGTGACCACGTTGGCGACAAGTACGCTCGTCTGAATGCAGCAATGGGGGTCGAAAGCTCCTCGGATCCGGCGGAATTCATCAGGTCATTAAATGCGGAATTGGGATTACCCGCCAACTTGTCTGAAATGGGTGTGGAAAAAGATGCTATTCCGGCGTTGGCAGCCCACGCAGCCAAGGACGTTTGTACGTTTACAAACCCAAGACCTTGCACGGCGGCGGAGTACGAAGAGTTATTCGAAAAGGCGCTTGGATAGTGGTTAAGTCCAAAGCTGCTGGTAAGAGCGCTCATCGCATGTTGGATGAGCTGCTCACAGCCGATCTGAAATATGCAAGAACGGTGATAGCCGATGGTGTGCAAGCGGCTCAGAAGCGTTGGATAGAAGCCCCGGTGATTGCAGATGCACTGATGATGGAGCTACTCAAAGTAGCCCGAGACAGTCAGGTCGGGAGCGAAATCTCTACCCATCTGCGCAAGCTGGCGTCGGCTATAGAAGACCAAAGCCCTTTGCATTGATGAGTCGTACCGTCTGAATCCTACGGGCTAGTCTGCGCTACTGTGGTGGCCTGCTGTTGTTGCATGATGGCAGCAATGGCTTGCACTTGGCCTAAGACGCGTAACAAATTGCCGCTCCAAAGTTTGTCGATCTCGGCTTCGGTATAGCCGCGCTTGACCAATTCAAGTGTCACATTAAACGTCTCGTCAGCGTCGTTCCAACCCTGCACGCCGCCGCCGCCATCAAAGTCGGAAGAGATACCGACGTGGTCGATGCCGATCTTTGCGACAAGGTAGTCGATGTGGTCAACAAAGTCCGCCACATCAACGGGTGGTGCCGCAATGTTATCTGTCATGTTTGCAACGCGGTCCATGACAGGTCTGATACTGGCCAAGTATTCAGCTCTGGCAGATGGCGCCATCATGAAAACCTGTCGACGATCTGTGACGACATCAATGCCCATGTCTTTGCCAACTTTGCGCATGAGCGCATCGTATTCGTTGCGCCAGGTAGCATGTTTCTTACCGTTGAGGTAACTGCGAAAGGCTACCGTTTGAATGACGCCGCCATTTGCTTTTAACGCCAGTAATTGTTCGTCATCCATATTGCGAGGATTGTCTTCCAATCCTCTGGCGGAGGAATGTGATGCGATAACAGGTGCACGGCTCAGCGCGATGGTCTGTAGTGTTGCGGCTTTGGATGGGTGAGATAAATCAATCATGATGCCCAAGCGATTCATCTCAGCTATGGCCTCGCGCCCCAGTTCAGAAAGGCCGCCATAACGCATGCCGCCTTCGCGGATCTCGCCGGTATTTGAGTCGGAAAATTGGCTGTGTCCATTGTGCGCTAGAGACATATAGCGCGCCCCGCGCTCTGCAAAACGCGCAATGTTTCCTATGTCCAGGCCAATAGGATAAGCATTTTCTACACCAATTAAGGCGACCTTGCGTCCGCTCTTGGCGATTTCTCTGACATCTTTTGGCGTCAGCGCTAAACCAATGCGGTCGGGTGCAAGTTCCTTTGTCATCCAATGAATCGCATCAAACTTAGCTATCGCGCTGTCATAAGCCGATGCGTAGCCTTCTTCAGTCAACGGCCCTTGCCCGACATAGACAATGAAAAAGGCTGCGTCTAGGCCACCGGCTTCCATTCGTGGGAGATCGACCTGGGTACTCGGTGCGGTTAGGTAATTCACCTCTTCGGTAAAGTTGTCGGTAGAAATGTCGACATGGGTATCCAGGGTGATGACCCTGGCATGGATTTCTTGTGCCCGAACCAGTAGTTCGTCGGCGCTTGTGTAAGGCGCTGCAAAAAAAGCTGCCATCAGGCATAGAGCAGTGGTTATGCGCTGGACACTAGATTCGTGTGTTTGGTTGTTCGCAGATGATTGCACGACAAGACTCTCAACAAAGTAAGCATTTGATTAAGGTGCCCACACCCGGAAAACCGTAAGCGCAGGAGCCCTCTGATACATAAGGCTTAAGTGTTGCCCAGGTCAAGCATTGGTGCAATGCGTCGCCCGGATATCATTACAAGCGGGGGTTAGTCGTTGTTGTATTAGTAAGGCTCGATGGCGGTAGCGCTGACTGAGTACGATGCGGTGGCGAGGTCTTCCTCAACCCGGCTGGCGGAAATCGTGCCTTCGATCCAAACAGGCTGCCAAATTTCCTCCAGCTCGTATCCGGGTTCGAACACTGCATATATGGTTTGATTTGGTGGCGGTGGTGGTTCGTGATAACAGGCACCGAAGTACGGAACCAAAAGAAACCGGGTCACAATTTCTTGTTCCTTATATTCCAGCGGCACGATGAAGCCAGGAATTCGAACGTCTTCTTCATTTAGATCCAGGCGCACGCGTTCGCCCCAACTGATCCCGTCGTTTAAGTCCAAAGTATCATCAAGCTCGGGCAATAAGTCTTGCCACGACAAAGTCTTGGCGTCGCCAAAAGCCCAGGATGGCGACAGCATTAGGCCGCAGACGAATAGAGTCTTAGCTAAGTTCAAGAGCTTCTGCATTGTGAGCTTCCAAAAAAATGTTACATTGTATCATTAGCAATAACGCGAACAGGCCGTGCTTTGGACCCGCAAGAAAATATAACAGCAGCCATAGATATCAAGGAACTGGTTTTTCGCTTTGGCCCTGGTTTGGAACCGGTTTTGACCATACCAGCTTGGCGTGTTGAGGCGAATCAGAGAGTTTTCTTGCAGGGTAATTCGGGTAGCGGGAAATCCACGCTGCTGGGTCTGCTGGCAGGCTTGCGCATACCCTCGTCAGGAACTGTGAACGTCTTAGATACGCAGATTTCGGCCCTTAGCGGCCGCAAACGTGATGCGTTTCGGGCACAACACATCGGCGTGGTTTTTCAGCAGTTCAATCTGATTCCCTTTTTGTCGGTCTTAGACAACGTGTTGTTGGCGGCACAATTTGCTGGTCGTTCACCCAAGGCCAACAAAGAGCGCGCGCTTGAACTGATCGAGCGAGTCAACCTGGAACCCAGTTTAGCTAATCGAAAAGCCGAACAGTTGAGCATTGGTCAACAGCAGCGTGTTGCCATTGTGCGCGCGTTGATTAACTCGCCCGCCTTGCTGTTGGTAGACGAACCCACATCGGCCCTCGACCACGCCAACAAGGAATCATTTTTGCGGCTGTTAAACGAAGTGCTTGATGACACCAACTGCGCCATGGTTTTTGTCAGCCATGATCCAGCTATTGGCGAGATGTTTGAAGATCGAGTCGCGCTTGATGAACTGAATCGTTCTGGAGGTGCGCACTGATGGGTACTTTGGGAGCATTATTCAGTGTCGCCTATCAAAGCTTGAGATATCGCATCGGCGGCGTCGTGCTTGCCATAGTGGCTGTAGCCATCAGCGTATTCGTGTTGCTTAGCGTAGAGCATGTGCGTCACGAGGCTCGTTCGAGTTTTGCCAGCACGGTTTCGAATGTCGATCTGATCGTTGGAGCCAGAACTGGCGAGATTAATCTGTTGCTGCTATCTATTTTTCGTATTGGCACGCCAACAGCAAACGTTACTTGGGAATCTGTAGAGGAAATCAGCGAGCAGCCTAATGTGGATTGGGTTGTGCCCATTTCGCTTGGCGATTCGCACAAAAACTTCCGTGTGGTGGGAACGACCGCAGAGTTCTTTGATCGATACAAGTACGGCCAAAGTGAACCTTTGACCTTCAAAGACGGGCAGCGCTTCGATGAAACCTCTGATGTGGTTGTTGGCTCGCGCGTCGCCATGGAGTTGGCGTACCGATTAGGCGACGAACTGATACTGAGCCATGGCATGGCAGATACCAGTTTTACCCATCATGACCAGGTGGCCTTCGCGGTAACTGGGGTGCTGGCTCCGACCGGTACACCAATAGAC
>JAYQAJ010000006.1:0-4901 GCA_038136775.1 Gammaproteobacteria bacterium | reverse complement strand
TCAGTTTGGAGGCCATCGAAGCAATTCATGCCGACGAAGATGTGGCCGGAGATCAAGAGTCTAAGCAAGCTAAGTCTCATGACGAAGATGAGCACCATGATGAAGAAGAGCACCATGATGAGCACGAGCACCATGACGAAGATGGGCACCATGATGAGCATGAGCATCATGACGAAGATGCACAGCACGATGATGAGCATGAGCATCATGACGAAGATGAGCACCATGATGAGCATCAGCATCATGACGAGCACGAGCAGTCCGACGAGCATGAACACCATGCTGATCATGAAGAACACCAAGAACACAGCGGCCACGACCATGAGCATCCGCCTTTGGGTACTGTCACGGCCATCTTGGTTGGCCTAGATTCCCCCGCATTTACACTGCAGATTCAGCGCTGGATTAATGAATACGCTGACGAGGCTTTGCTGGCCATTCTGCCTGGGTTTACCTTGGCACAGCTGTGGAGTTTGGTTGGCGGGGTCGAGAACGTCCTGCGCGGTATTTCAGTGTTGGTATTTATTTCAGCGCTCTTTGGACTCAATGCGATGATGCTGGCCTCAATGAGAGAGCGAAAGCGAGAAATTGAGATTCTTCGCAGCATTGGCGCGCCGTCACTCTTTATCGTAGCGCTGCTGGTCATTGAATCTCTATTGGTGGTTACGCTCGGGATCGCGCTTGCGCTGGCGGGGCTCGTAGGGGCGATTCTGTTTGCGAATAATCTGCTGGCTAGCGAATTAGGCGTCATGCTGTCGCTACAGATTTTATATTCCTCAAGTTTCATAGCCTTAGCGCTGATTTACCTAACAACCCTGGTTTTAAGCCTGGTACCTGCTTGGCGCGCTTATGCTGTAGCGCGTTCATACACTTCCGGGGTGGAGATCAAACAATGAAAACTGAAGCCATACTCGATCAGGCTGCGCTGCATTGCGAAAGCCATGGCCGCAAACTGACCGCTAAGCGCCGTCAGGTGTTGGCTGGCTTAGTTAAATCAGAAAAGGCGCTTTCGGCCTACGACCTAGCCGACTATTGTCGCGAAAAACTGGGCACATCACTTTTACCCATGTCGGTCTATCGCATATTGGAATTTCTTCAGTCCATTGGGTTGGTGCATCGCCTCAATACAGCAAATAAGTACGTCGCATGCGCGCACATCACCTGTGATCATGCTCATGAAATTCCGCAGTTTTTGATCTGCAAGGTATGCGGCAGCGTAAGAGAGGTAGGCATTACTAAATCGCTGATCAAGGGAATTTCTCAGGCCGTAGAAAAAGTAGGGTTTCATCTGGTGAATAATCAGCTTGAACTTGAATGTTTATGCGCGGACTGCGCATTACAGCAGGGAGTCGCGCAATGAGTCGTATCGCAGTTTTGGACCGTTTCTCCATCGGTTTTTCTACGCTGTGTTTGCTGCACTGCTTGGCGGTTCCTGTGTTGGTGAGTGTGTTACCTGTTTTTGCAACCTTTGCGTTTGCTGATGAACGGTTCCATTTAGCGTTGGTGGTGCTCGTAGTACCCACCAGTATCGTGGCTCTCGGTTTGGGCTGCCGGCTGCATAGAAGCCGACGTATTCCTGTATTTGGATTAGGCGGCATCTTGTTGTTGGTTGCGGCCGCAGCGGCAGGCGGTCAACGTCTCGGTGAATTCGGAGAAACGGCGCTCACGGTGCTTGGTGCCTGCGTTGTTGCGTTGGCTCATTGGCTGAACTTTCGCGCTTGCCGAGCCTGCGATTGCGAGCATCATTGAGGTTCTTGCGAACCACGAGATAAACCAAGTCCGCTATGTGGTGTCCTGACTATCAGCTTCATCGTTGAGAAGGTGAAGCGAACATCTATACTGGAGTTAGGGCAAACACTCTAAAAAAAGCATTACATCCACTGCACGGACTCAATTATGCAACTGGACCAACACACCGCACTTGTCGTCGGCGGAGGGCAAACGCCTGGCGCGACCATAGGTAATGGCCGCGCTGTAGCGCTTACTTTCGCCAAAGCCGGCGCAAAGGTTGCCGTTGCTGACCGCAAACTAGAATCCGCTGAAGAAACAGCACAGCAAATCATTGCTGCGGGTGGTGAAGCGATTGCCATAGCGCTGGATGTTCGCAACGAGGATGAAGTCAAACAGGCAGTGGCCGCCACCTGCACTGCTTTTGGTGGTATTGATGTCTTGCACAACAATGTAGGCGTGGCCGCAGGCGCAGGCCATCGTGATGCGCGTATCGAGCAAATAGAGGCGGAAGACTTTTCCTTTTTGGTCGACGTCAATCTCCGAGGCATGGTGCTCACATGTAAACACGCACTTCCTGTCATGCGTGCAGCCGGTCGGGGCGTGGTTCTTAATATATCAAGCCTAGCAGCCTTGAAGCCTTATCCGCTGGTTGGCTACAAAACGACAAAAGCGGGCGTGATCGCGTTCACACAGCAAGTTGCCGCCAATTATGCGCGCCACGGTATTCGAGCGAACGTCATCTTGCCCGGACTTATGGAGACACCCATGGCAGTGGAGGGCCAGGTCGGCCGGAAGACTAGGGAAGAGATTGTTGCTGAACGTGACGCGCAAGTGCCACTTGGGAAGAAGATGGGTTCTGCCTGGGATGTTGCCAATGCCGCGTTATTTTTAGCCTCTGATCAGGCGCAATATATTACCGGCGCTGTTTTACCAGTAGACGGCGGGCTGTCCGTCACTTAGGGCATTGCAGCTAAGAATTGGGTATGTGTCCCGAAGCGGCCGTCGTTGCTAACGTCACTGCCGCCCGGTAGTTCATCAATGGAAAATGTGGGGGACTCGTATGATTAGAAATCTCGTTGCCGCTCTGGCTTTGATGCTCACACCTTACGCTGGCGCAGTGCTCGCGAATGACGATGAAACGACTGCTAGAAATATCGTATTTGTCATCTTAGATGACCTGCGATTCGACGGCCTTGGCTTTTTAACGCCCCAGGTGCAAACGCCTAATATCGATCAACTCGCGGCTGAAGGTGTCTATTTTCCGAATGCTGTAGTCACCACATCACTTTGTTCTCCTAGCAGGGCGACCATTCTCACCGGACTAACGACGCAAAATCACAAAATAGTCGATAACAACAATACGTCCGAAGAAGGCCTGGTGTTTTTTCCACGTTACTTACAAGAGGCGGGTTACGAGACCGGGTTTTTCGGCAAGTGGCACATGGGAGAGGGGAAGGATGCGCCGCGGGAAGGATTTGACCGATGGGTCAGTTTTGCCGGTCAGGGGCACTACTACCCTGTCAAAAGAAGCGATGGTAGCAACAACGTCATTAATGTTGACGGTATTCATACCGAGCAACAGGGTTACATAACGGATGAGCTTACGGACTATGCCATTGACTGGCTGGAGAATCGGCGAGACCCAGATAAACCGTTTTTCCTATATTTGAGTCATAAGGCGGTGCATTCGGATGCGGTCCCTGCGCCGCGTCATAGGGGGCAGTATCGAAACACGCAGTTCAAATTGCCGGAAACGGTGGCAGTCACAGATGACTACATCGAGGGCAAGCCAATGTGGGTCAAAAACCAGCGCAACAGTTGGCATGGTATTGACTTTTTCTATGCTAGTGACCGCAAAATGACAGACTACCTGCGGGATTATTATGGGGCGCTATCCTCGGTGGATGACAGCTTAGGGCGTCTGCGCGCTTTGCTTGAAGCGTTAGATTTGGCTGAAGACACGGTGATCGTTTTTTACAGCGACAACGGATTCTTAACAGGTGATCATGGCCTAATCGATAAGCGCAATGCCTATGAGGCTTCCGTGAAAGTGCCAATGATCGTTTATGCCCCGAAAGACGCCAAAGCCGGAAGCACAAACACTACACGCATCCGCAATCTGGATTTGGCACCCACCTTCTTGGATATAGCGGGTATAGAGAAACCAGGGCATTTTGAGGGTAAGAGCGCTTGGCCACTTATTACTGGCGCGCAAGATCGGGAGTCTTGGGGGGAGCCAGACTTTTTATATCAGTATTATTGGGAGTGGAGCTTCCCGATGACGCCCACAACCTTAGCAATTACGCGCGGTGACATTAAATACATTCAGTATCACGGCATCTGGGATCTTGAAGAACTCTACGATCTGGCTTTAGACCCAGAAGAACGGGTCAATCGAATCAATGACCCGGAGTACTATTTTGTTCGGCAAGCATTGCGTAAAGCCCTATTCGCCCAAGCGGCTAATCCTAGGGGGGAGAATGCTATTCCTTATACTCCGCGGCTGGCGCAGGGCATTAACTTACGCGACAAAAATGGGCCGAAAGCCGCGTCGTTTCCTAAATCCTGGCAGGTCGAACCCAATCGTCCTGACAAGTTGATGGGTTTAATTCCTGATGTGCCGGCAAAGAAAAAGGCGTTAGATGAAGGTCGTTTGTTTCTCCCATGGCTTAACCCGCCGAAAGACGAGGAAGGTGAAAATTAGAGACGATTGCTCGACATAGTAATGCTCGCGGCGCGAGTGTCTGAGGCAAATCGAATGGGGAGCGGAATTGAGCCCTTATCCCTGCACCAAACAAAAAAGGGACCTAAAGGACTTTACCTAACGAAGTAACGGTTGCTCGGGAGTTTCGGAGGGATTATTCAACAACGCCTTTGGGCGTTGTCTCGCCCTTCGGGCTTCGCGCGACGCTGCGCTTCGCGCTCGTATGTCGCGTCGTTTAATCAACGATGCTCGGATGGAACCGGAGGGTTCTCATCTAAGGCCTCATCCCTTCGCCATACAAAAAAGGGACCTAAAGGGTTTTACCTAACGAAGTAACGCTTGCTCGGGAGTTTCGGAGGGATTACTCAACAACGCCTTTGGGCGTTGTCTCGCCCTTCGGGCTGCGCGCGACGCTTCGCGCTCGTTTGTCGCGTCGTTTAATCAACGACGCTCGGATCGAACCGGA
>JAYQAJ010000005.1:149370-211943 GCA_038136775.1 Gammaproteobacteria bacterium | reverse complement strand
AACCTATACTCCCTTAGCAGGGGAGCGCCTTCAGCCACTCGGCCACCTCTCCGGGCCGCGCATTGTAACGTGAAAGTACTGGTGATTGTCATCCGAATCGGTGCGATTCCGCGGAAAAGAACTGCATTTTTATACGGTCTGTTAGCCGTCCTCGGTGCTGCGCTCCCCAACCAAATTGTATTTCTTTAAATAACCGCGTAGCTGGTGGTAGGTGAGCTGCACAATGTCAGCTGCGGAGTTCTGGTTGAACTTGGCGGCCTCAAAGGCCGCTTCAATCAGCGCAATCTCTCGCTCTTTTGTTTGTTCCTTCAGATCGAGGGGAAACTCATCGGGCGTCTGGTTGGCCGTAGGTGCGGTGTTTATGGTTTGGTTTTTCAGTCGGTAGGGCGATTCGAACGGATCCAGAACTATTTCATCTACCTCGTCTTCCTCTGCGATGCGATACACCGCTCTTTCCACGGTGTTTTTTAACTCACGCACATTACCGGGCCAGTCATAACTCTGTAGCGTTGTTTTTGCGCTTTGTGTGAAGCCAGCAAACATGGTTCGCCCCATTTCCTTCGCCATGGCGACTGCAAAGTGTTCCGCCAATACTAATATGTCGTCTGTGCGATGCCTTAAAGGCGGAATGGTTAAAACATCAAAGGCTAGCCGGTCCAATAGGTCCGCTCGGAACTTGCCATTTTGCGCCATGCTCGGAAGATCTTCGTTAGTGGCTGCGACCAATCGCACATCACAACGAATGGTCTTGTTACCGCCTAATCGCTCAAATTCCCCGTATTCGATAACCCGCAGAATTTTTTCCTGCACCAGCATCGAGGTGTTGCCCAGTTCGTCGAGAAATAACGTGCCGCCGTGGGCGCGTTCAAAACGGCCATGATGAACCTTGGTGGCGCCGGTGAAAGCGCCAGCTTCGTGACCGAACAGTTCGCTCTCCATCAACGATTCGGAAATGGCTGCGCAATTGAGTTTTATGAATTGGCCTTCCCACCGGTTTGACAAATAGTGCAATCGTCCGGCGATGCCTTCCTTGCCGGTACCGCGTTCACCGACGATGAGTACGGGCTTGTTCAGAGGGGCAATGGTCGAGGCCTGCTCGAGTAATGAAGAGAATTCTGGAGACTCGCCGATTAGGCGCTCGTTCTCATTTGCCATGACGAAAATGACCAGTTAATGGCTAAAAATACCAAGTGTCGCGCATCATAAGCCGCTGGGTTACATAAAATCTATAGTTTTCATGGATTTATGCCTGGCAAAAAGTTGGCACGGAATCTGAATCGTAGGGACCAACGCAACATAATTTGCACCAAATACGGCGAAACCAACTTGCCGGGAACAGAGTACTAAGCACGGAGGCGTGGCAGATATGAGTATTTTTTCGCGAATGACAGATATTGTGAATTCAAATCTCAATGCGCTGTTGGATAAAGCAGAGGACCCAGAAAAAATGGTTCGACTGATTATTCAGGAAATGGAAGAAACACTGGTCGAGGTACGCAGTACCTCCGCGCGAGCCATTGCTGATCGCAAAGATTTGCAGCGTCGTGCGCAATGGCAACAAGAAGAGGCTGGCGAATGGCAGCGCAAGGCAGAAATTGCAGTGACCAAGGGTCGCGATGATCTTGCCAAAGGTGCACTAGCTGAAGCTAGAAAGTGCACTGACCAAGCTGAGGTGCTCAACGGCGAGCTAGAGCTATTGGCTGCGACACTTACCAAGCTCGGTGATGATGTCAGTGCCTTGCAAGAGAAAATTAAAGACGCCAAAGCACGGCAGAACGCCATCATTATGCGTGGCAAAGCGGCGAATTCGCGCCTGGGTGTGCGGCGAACCTTGAGTGAACACAATATCGATGACGCCATCATTCGCTTCGAACAATACGAGCGCAAGATGGACGATCTAGAAGGCCAGGTTGAAGCTTATGATCTGGGTCAGAAGACCTTAGCCGACGAAATCACTGAACTTGAAGGCGATGAAGACTTAGACGCCATGCTCAGTGACCTAAAACAACGGATGAGTTCAGCGGCTGATCCTGGTGACGAGCAAGGCCTGACGAACTCGGTGGATCAAGGATCGGATAAGCAGTAACGTTAGAGAATCGAGTCGCGGTTCTCGTTAGGAGCTATTCATGGACAGTCTAGCCATTGCAATCATGGTGCCCTCCATTGTGTTTATGGTGTTCGTAGCACCGGCATGGGTATGGCTGCATTACCGCAGCAAGCGCAAAGCCCAGGGGGCTCTATCGGAAACTGAGCGGGCCGACCTCGAAGCACTTATGCACAAAGCGGAAGCGATGCTTGAGCGTATTGATACCCTTGAATCCATCCTAGATACCCAAACCCCAGAGTGGCGTAAACATGACCGATAAATCATCCAAACATACCGATGGTCGTGACAGCGCTGGGTTTTCTTCTCCAGACGCTGAGCAAGATAGGAAAGGTTCGTCTACTCACGATTTTTACGGCGCAGTTGCGCAGCTAGAAGAGTCCTTACAAGATCTGGTAGGGCAGAAGAAAGAAGAAACTTTGCGCCAGGCAACGGCTTTCATAAAAGACGCCAGCGCGCGCTTGAATGATCAGATCAGTGGGCGTGAAGACGAGGAACCTTTACCCCCTTCAAGAAGACGGCGACGTCGCCGTTCGAGACGGCGGATGTTTAGGCTGCAACCCGGTAGTGACCATCTGTATCGAGGACCAAACAGCAAAATCGGTGGTGTCTGTTCTGGTTTTGCGCGTTACCTGGGTGTCGAAACTTGGGCCGTTAGGTTGGCTGCGGTGACCGGTTTAATTTTTGTTCCCACCTTGGTGCTGCCTGCTTACTTCGTGGCGTATTTCGTAATGGACACAACACCCGGGCATCGTGCCAAACGGCGACGCCATGAAAACCAAGGTGGACTGGGCAAGACCAAACGATTTAGAGCAAAGCGTCGGTTTGCGACCGCGAGGCGCCAACATTCTCAAGACTCGGGACGCGAACCGGCGGATTTTCAATACACAGATGCGACAGCATCATGGCCACCGCGCCGCCTGTTGACCCATAATAGAGCTGACCTTGCGCAGGCGGAGTTACGTTTGCGCCGGATAGAATCCTTCGTGACGTCGGATACCTATGAATTACAAAAAGAACTGAAAAAGATGGAGCAATAGGCGCGATGGATTTATGGACGATGATCGTACTGGTGGTAGCGATTGGCTGCGGTGCCGGTATTGCGGAATCTTATTTTAAGAGCAAACGTCATACGGACTCAGCGCGATCCAATGACAATGCAAAAGATAAAGAGTTAGCAGAACTTCGGCACCGTGTAGAGGTGCTAGAGAAAATTGTCACAGACAAAAAGTACCAACTCGAGCGTGAACTAGATCGGTTGTAGCTCTGGACTCAGAGGTCGGCAATGGAGCGGTTCGCGGCAGGGTGTTCAGTTTTCCCCAAACAGATCAGGTCGATCGGTAAAAATCCCTCTAACACCCATGGTTTTAAGGCGTTTCGCGGTGGATTGCGAATTTACGGTATAGGCGAGTACCTCCAGATTGTGCGCTCGGATGGTTGCGCAGCGCTCTGGTGTTACTAATCGAGCCGCTAAGTTAATACAGCAGGCAGACAGCTCTGTTGCGATGGTGGTGGCTTGGTCATGCCATTTGTGGAACAACGGAGCCACCGGGGTCTGTGAATCTAGCTTGCGAAAGTGGCGCAGTTCTTCGTGATTAAATGACGACACTAAAAAGGTCAGCTGTGGGTAGTGGGCTAGCAACCTAGCGGTTGGTTGGGCGGTTGCTCGGCCTTTTAATTCGATATTTATGGCGGTACTAACGCCCGCCTTGCGGTTATGCTCGGCAACCATATCCAATACCGCAGGCAAGGTTGGGATGCTTGCGCCATTGCTGCAGTGCATGGTCGCTAATTCTGCGTCGGTGAGTTGATCTACCCGGCCCTTGTTGTCGGTTGTGCGGTTCACTGTATCGTCATGTATGACCCACAGCGGCGACTGGTGGTCGTTGTCCTTACTGCACTGCACATCCAGTTCAATGGCGTCGCAACCCAGATCCAACGCACGTTGAAAACTCGGCAGGGTGTTTTCGGCTTCCAGACCCGCAGCACCGCGATGACCAATGATTAGAAAATTTGCTGAACTTAACAGGGCTTGGAAAGCTGACATCTTTTGCAACGAGTTGAGGCCATTAGCCGAAAGGCTGGTAGGATACCGCGCATGAGTTATGAAGTCTTAGCGCGAAAATTACGGCCCAGTGATTTTTCAGCCCTGGTGGGTCAGGAACACGTGGTCAAAGCGTTGAGCCATGCCTTAGACAGTGGGCGTTTACATCATGCTTATTTGTTCACCGGTACCCGCGGTGTGGGCAAAACCACCATTGCCAGAATTCTTGCCAAAAGCTTGAATTGTGAGCAGGGCGTCAGCTCTACACCCTGTGAACAATGTTCAATTTGTCTGGAAGTAAGAGAAAACCGATTTATTGATCTCATTGAGGTGGATGCCGCCTCGCGTACGGGTGTAGATGATACTCGTGACCTATTGGAAAACGCCCAGTACATGCCGACTCGTGGCCGCTACAAGGTCTACTTGATTGATGAAGTCCACATGCTCTCGATGGCTAGCTTTAATGCCTTGTTAAAGACCCTAGAGGAACCCCCTGAGCATGTGAAATTTCTGCTTGCAACCACCGATCCGAAAAAAGTTCCGGTTACGGTGTTGTCGCGATGTTTGCAATTCCAATTAAAGAATTTATCGGCGCAGATGATCGCGGACTATTTATCCGAGGTGCTGACCTCAGAGCAGGTCGAATTCGAGCGCGCCGGTTTAGAAATCATTGCCAAGAATGCCCAAGGCAGCATGCGTGATGCTTTGAGCCTTACTGATCAGACAATTGCCTATGGTCAAGGCAAGCTCACTCACAACGATGTTGTTTCTATGCTCGGCGTAGTGGGCCGCGATGAAGTAACTGCCCTACTTGGTGCAATAGCTGATGGCTCAGCGGCAAAAGTAATGGACATTAGCGAGCAATTGGCCGAGCGCAATAGCGATTTTGCCGATGTCCTTCGCAGCGTTCTTGAGGCATTGCACAGCATGGCGGTAACTGAAGCCTTGAGCGCATCGGATTCGACGTTTGCCGCGGATGAGCTGCAATTGTATTACCAGATCGCCTTGGTTGGTTTGCGTGACCTGGACATCGCGCCAGACCCACGCAATGGTTTTGAGATGACCCTGCTGCGTATGTTGGCGTTTGCGCCAAAGCCTGATAGCAGTGTGCCGCCGCGAACACCAGGCGATGATGACAGCAAGCCGTCAAAGCTCACTCAAGAGGTGCAGGCGGAAGTTTCTGCGGTGGACTCAGTGACTTTAGAAACACCGGCCAAACCCACAAGCGAGCAAGCACCGGCTGCAACCGAACAACGTGAGCAGGTGCCATCGCCAGGAGCAGAGCCGGTGGAAGGCTTTGTTGCAGATGAACAGTTACTGGCCCGTTGGTACGAGATTGTTGACCAGCTCAGTATCACTGGCGTGGCAAAAATGATTGCAGAACATTCGGTATTGCGGACGATGCAGTTGCCTGGGATTGAGTTGGTGTTGAGTGATAAACACGACACGCTGTTGACGGACGCTCAGCGTCAAGGTCTAGGTCGTGCGTTGCAAGAGCAGCTGGGCCAGACTGTTGAATTGGCGGTATCTATAGCAGCAATTAGCAGCGAAACACCGAGTCAGCGTAAAGATCGCTTGGCGCAAGAGCTTCAAGCGGACGCAGAAGCTACCTTGCAACAGGATGCAACCGTACAAAATCTTCTGTCTGAATTCGGCGGTAAAATAGAGGCTGTACGACCACGCTGATCTCAGGTGATGACGAGATTGCTGCTGGTTGCGCCGTGATAACACTAAATTAATTGGACCATGAGTAGGTAATGCCGTGAAAGATTTTGGTGATCTGATGAAGCAAGCTCAGCAAATGCAGTCGTCCTTGCAGGATGCTCAGGCGGAAATTGCTCAGTTGGAAGTGCAGGGTGAGAGCGGTGCGGGCATGGTCAAGGTGATTATGAACGGTCGTTACGAAGTTAAAAAAGTCGAGTTAGATCCAACGCTGCTGCAAGAGGATAAAGAAGTGTTGGAAGATCTGCTGGCTGCCGCTTGCAATGACACGGTGCGCAAAGTCGAGAAAGCCCAGAGCGAAAAGATGCAAGAGGTTGGTGGCGGATTGCTGGGTGGCTTGAATCTACCGTTTGGAAAGATGCCTTTCTAATGGCATTGATTGACGACCTAGTCACTGCACTCACGGTGTTGCCAGGCGTTGGACCAAAAAGCGCTCAGCGTATGGCCTTGCATTTGTTGCAGCGCGATCGAAGCGGTGGTTCACGCTTGAGTACGGTACTCGAGCGCGCCATGCGCGATGTTCGCCAGTGTCGGATTTGCCGTAACCTCACAGAAGCGGAAGTGTGCCGACTATGTGACGACCCCCAGCGCGAAAAACGTTTGCTGTGTGTTGTTGAGTCTCCCGCAGATGTGCTGGCGCTCGAACAAGCGGGTGGCTATCGAGGTTACTATTTTGTACTGCATGGCAAACTGTCGCCGATCGATGGCATTGGTCCAGAGGAACTGGGGTTAGAGCGCTTGCAAGAGCGCATCAGTGAACTTCAACCCGAAGAGTTGATTCTCGCCACTAACCCTACAGTAGAGGGCGAAGCGACAGCTCACTACATTGGTCGTTTGGTTGGAGAGCGTGTGCAGCAGATCAGTCGTATAGCCCATGGCGTGCCGCTAGGGGGTGAAATTGAATATACCGATGGAGGCACCCTGTCTCATGCCCTACAGGGAAGAAGACATATCAATTTATTGGATTGACGACGATACCGAGCTCGCTCGAGCGGTAGAATCTTGGGGTGCGATCATCGCACTGGATACAGAGTTCATTCGAACAAATACGTTTTATCCGATTCCAGGGCTTTACCAGGTAGCCTCTGGCAGTGACATATTCCTCATTGATCCTTTGGTGATCGAGGAATGGCAACCGTTCAAACATTATTTGCTTAATCCTGAGACGGTAAAAGTGCTGCATGCCTGCCAAGAAGATTTGGAACTGATTTATGCGCACCTGCAAATCGTGCCCCAGAACGTAGTCGACACTCAGCTGGCAAATGCCTATGTCAGTGAAAATTACAGCCTTAGTTATGCAAGATTGGTGGAGCAAAATCTAGGCGTGCAACTAGATAAGCAACAAACACGCTCAGATTGGTTGCAAAGACCCTTGTCCGACGACCAATTGCATTACGCAGTGGCAGATGTTGTGCATCTAGTGGCTATTTTTCAGCAACTGCAAGAGCTATTACATGACAAGCAGCGATGGTCTTGGTTTCAAGAAGACATGCAGCAGCGGGCGAGTTATGAAGAGCCGCAACCGCAGTTTTATTACCGGCAGGTTAAGCGCGCCTGGCAGCTCAACCTAGAGCAACTGACAACATTGCAAAAGCTTTGTGAATGGCGCGAACAAACCGCACGTAAACTGGATACGCCGCGCAATCGAGTTATCTGGGATGAACACCTATTTGCTTTTGCGCAAGTGCATGCTTTGAACGAATCGACGCTGAACAAATTTTTGCCTGCTGCGGTGGTGCGCCGATATGGACGGAATCTTATAGAAGCACATCAGCGCGGGCGCGAATCTGAAACCACAGTTGAGTTACTTGATCGCCCCTTAAGCCCATCCCAGGGCGCTCGTCTCAAGGCGTTGCGCGACGTTGCCAAAGAGACCGCGATGTCTTTGGGAATGGCACCAGAATTATTGGCTCGGAAAAAAGATGTAGAAGCGTGCTTACGACACTTTATGTTCGCGGACGAACTTAGCGCGACTTACAACGGTTGGCGAGGCGATGTGGTAGGGGCGTCATTTTTGCAAATTTTGGAGACCGCGGGATGAGTGAAGATACAGGCGGAGAGATGTCTGCTACGACGGAGTGTCCGGTAATTGTTTTTCGCAGCGGCCGTAAGGCAGATACCTACTTGTACATGCCAGCCACAGCAGAATTTGAAGACTTACCAGAGCCTTTGCGACAGCAGTTTGGCACTCCCACTTATGTAATGGACCTAATCCTGACGCCAGAGCGCAAGCTGGCCCAAGTGGATGTACTGCAAGTCATGCAGGCGATGGTTGAGGTAGGTTTTTTTCTGCAATTCCCACCACCAACTCTAAAGACCACGCCGGAATTACCTGAACAATTTTTGCAATGAGTGAGTTTTGGAAAGATAAAAGTTTAGCGGAACTCAGCGATGCTGAGTGGGAGAGCTTGTGCGACGGCTGTGCGCGCTGTTGCATGGTGAAGCTGCAGGATGAAGACACAGACGAGGTAGTTTATACCTCGATCGTCTGTGATCTTTTGGATCAGGAGCGCTGTCGTTGTACTCGATATCCTGAACGCCATGAGTTGGTGGCAGATTGTGTTGAGTTGTCCTCGGCAAAGGTTGGCGAATTTCATTGGTTGCCGAAATCCTGTGCGTATCGCACCGTCGCCGAGGGTAGGGATTTGGCCTGGTGGCACCCCTTAGTAAGTGGCGATCCCGAAACGGTCTTTACCGCGGGTATTGCAGTACGAGGCAAGGTCGTTGCAGAAGCAGAGGTCATGCCCGACCAGGAACAAGATATGATCGTACAATGGGTAGAAATGTGAGGTCGTTAACAGTGTTCGTATCAAAGGAGCCCAAAGCGCTGTGAACACAGAACTTGCTTGGCAAGTGATCGTCGTGGCTGCCGCTGTGGGCGCTGTGGCGCTATGGGGCACGCTCTGGTGGTTGCTGCCGGCGCGCACCCGATTTGGCGGCATATGGCGTTGGTCATTGGTTGCACTGGTGTTGATGTTCTTCGTTATTCCGGCACCGGTGCCTAACTATGCCGGAGTTGATGCTCCGGCTTTTGTAGTAATGCTGTTTGAAGCGCTGTTCCAAACCTCTGGTGCACCAGAGGAAAGTATGCGGCGTTTGCTGGTGGGTGGGTTGATCGTTATCGCATTGGCCTTGGTTGGGCTGATTGCTCGCCGCCTGTTGCGCGGGCGCTGATCAATTGTCGTTGCTGCGTTATCGGGTGAGTCACGGTGATGCAAATGTCATTGTTGCATGGGGCAGTTATGCTCAATTAAAGTAGATGGCTTTATGCTTGGGATTTTCTTGGAACGTCCGGCATGGTATTTGGCCTATTAAGTTCTACTTCGTAGGGAAAGACTCACAACAATCCATAATAAGAGAGCCGTTGAATGATTTTTGATAGTACAGACTCCTACATTTCGACCGATGAACTGAGTATGGCTGTAGATGCCGCAGTCCGTCTGGAACGCCCGCTGTTAATCAAGGGCGAACCCGGAACCGGTAAGACCATGCTGGCGGTGGAAGTGGCCAAGTCGCTAGGGATGCCCCTGCTGGAATGGCACATCAAGTCCACGACCAAGGCAGTAAACGGCCTGTACGAATACGACGCGGTGTCGCGCTTGCGAGACTCTCAGTTGGGCGATGATCGGGTGAACGATATTCGCAACTACATCAAGAAAGGTAAGTTGTGGGAAGCCTTCGAATCCGAAGAGCGAGTAGTGCTGTTGATCGACGAGATTGATAAAGCAGACATCGAATTCCCCAATGATTTATTGCAGGAAATCGATCGCATGGAGTTCTTTGTCTACGAGTTAGGCCAGACCATTAAAGCGAAACAGCGGCCTATCGTAATCATCACCTCGAATAACGAAAAAGAACTGCCCGATGCGTTCTTGCGACGTTGCTTCTTCCACTTCATTAACTTCCCTGATCGAGAAACCATGCAACAAATTGTTGACGTGCACTTCCCGGGCGTTAAGCAAGAGATGGTTAAAGAAGCGATGGAAATTTTCTTCGACGTGCGCAAGGTGCCAGGTTTGAAGAAGAAGCCTTCTACCTCAGAACTTATCGACTGGCTGAAGCTGCTGATGGCAGATGACATTCCAGATGAGATCCTGACCAATCGCGATGCCAGCAAAGCGATACCACCGCTTTATGGCGCCTTGGTTAAGAACGAACAAGATGTGCACTTATTGGAAAGATTGGCGTTTATGAATCGTCGTGACAGCAGAGGTTAAGTCGTGCTTATAAATTTTTTTCTAACGCTTAGAAAGTACAAGCTGCCGGTAACCATCCGGGAGCTGATGGATTTGATCGCGGCGCTGCAACATCGCTTGGTCTACGCCAATGTCGATGACTTCTATTTGCTGAGCCGCACCGCGTTAGTAAAAGACGAGAAGAATTACGACAAATTTGATCGAGCCTTCAGTGCCTACTTTAAGGGCCTGGAAGATCTAAGCGGATTACTCGAAAGCCTGATTCCCGATGAATGGCTGCGCCATGAATTCGAAAAGTCTTTAACCCCAGAAGACCTCAAGCAGATTGAGTCCTTGGGCGGTCTAGAGAAACTGATCGAAGCCTTTAAGAAGGCTAAGGAAGAAGCCGAAAAAGCCGAAGCCAAAGACGGTGAAGAAGGCGAAGACGGTGATAAAGGCAACGCCGATAAACAGGGCAAAGATGGCCCTGGCGGACTCGGTAAGGGTAAGAAGAAAAAGGCCAAGAAAGTTTGGGACGAGCGCCAATATAAGAACCTTGATGACTCGGTAGAGTTGGGTACTCGTAACATAAAGATGGCGCTCAGACGCTTGCGCAAGTTCGCTCGAACTGGTGTTGAGGACGAGTTGGACATCGACGATACCATTCGTTCTACAGCGCACAATGGTGGGATGCTGGACATTAAAATGCGTCCAGAACGGCGTAACACGGTGAAAGTGCTGTTGTTCCTCGATATCGGTGGGTCTATGGACGCCCACGTGAAAATTTGCGAGGAGTTGTTCTCGGCTTCACGAACGGAATTCAAGCATCTGGAAAGTTTTTACTTTCACAATTTCATCTACGAATCGGTGTGGAAAGACAATAAAAGGCGCATGGCGGAGCGGCTGCCGACGCTGGAAATCCTTAACAAGTATTCCCAGGACTACAAAGTAGTATTCGTTGGCGATGCCACGATGGCACCTTACGAAATTACTCACGCAGGTGGCAGTGTCGAGCATTGGAACGAAGAACCTGGTGCTGCGTGGATGGGCCGATTCAGCGAAATATATGACAAGGTTATTTGGCTCAATCCAACGCCTCAAGAAACCTGGGAGTATTCATCATCAGTAATGATGACCCAGGAATTGGTGGGCGGAAACATGTATCCGTTGACAATCAAGGGCCTTGAAGAGGGTATGAGCCAACTCTCGAAATAGCTTTAGAGGTAGCTACGGCAGCCAGCTACAACGAACGGACAATATGAGCAGCCTTGATCGCAAGACAATGATGAGGCGCGACTACTTTGCGTTACGGCGAGCCAAGCCTGGAACGTCAAAAGACGCAAAGATAGCCGCCTCGGCCGCATTACTTGAGCAACGCCGCCTTGCTCTGCAACAACTGAATCTAACCCCAGTGCCGGGACTGCCGGTAAGCACCGAGTCAGATCAGATTCGTGCAGCTTTAGCAGATCACCAAGTGATTATAGTTGCTGGTGAGACCGGTTCAGGTAAAACCACTCAGCTACCAAAGTTTTGTTTGCAAAATGGCTTGGGCCTATCCGGCACCATTGCCCATACCCAGCCGCGACGCATCGCTGCGCGCACGGTGGCCCAGCGTATCGCTCAGGAAGTGGGTTGTGAATTAGGCGAAGCAGTGGGTTATTCGGTGCGCTTCTCAGATCAAACTAACCCGCAGTCGTTACTGCGGGTTATGACCGATGGTCTGCTGCTCACCGAGATACGTAAGGATCGATTTCTCAATGCCTACGATGCAATCATTGTTGATGAGGCCCATGAGCGCTCGCTGAATATCGACTTCTTGTTAGGTTACTTACGCCGGTTATTGACTAAGAGGCAAGACCTCAAGGTCATCGTCACCAGTGCCACGATTGATGTGCAACGTTTTGCAGATTACTTCGATGGCGCCCCGGTGATTGAGGTGGGTGGTCGTTCGTTTCCCGTTACAACGCGCTACTTAGACGCCGAAACGGACAATCTAGGTAAGCTGGTAGATGTCTTGCAGTCCATTGATGCGGCACCGCCAGGGCCCGCGCCAGATGTGTTGGCATTTTTTGCCGCAGAGCGGGAGATATTCGACGCTGCAAAAACCTTGCGGATGGCTTTTGGCGAGCGTTTCGAAATCCTACCGTTGTATGCGCGGCTGTCGTTGGCGGACCAACGTCGCGTGTTTAATCCTAAGGGCGCCAAGCGGCGTGTTGTACTGGCCACTAATGTAGCGGAGACGTCTTTGACGGTGCCAAACATAGGATTTGTCATTGATCCTGGTTTTGCGCGCATCAGTCGCTACAGCTATCGCTCGAAACTGCAGCGCTTACCTATAGAACCCATCAGTCAGGCCAGCGCCAATCAGCGCCAAGGTCGGTGTGGGCGAATAGCCCCGGGAACATGTTACCGGCTGTATTCCGAACAAGATTTTAATAGTCGCCCAGCTTATACAGATGCTGAAATTCGAAGGGTTAACCTGGCTTCAGTGGTGTTGCAGATGCACGCCTACGGTCTAGGCGATATTGCGAAGTTCCCCTTTATCGATCCACCAGATCCGCGCGCGATCAAGGATGCTTTATTGCTGCTCGTAGAACTTCGGGCCTTGCGTGGCAGTAAAATCACCCCCTTGGGCAAGGTCATGGCCCGTTTGCCAGTAGACCCAAGGTTGGCGGCAATGCTGGTGGCTGCGGGTCCGCTGGGCTGCTTGCAAGAAATGTTGATTATTGTTGCGGCTTTGGCCGTGCAAGATGTGCGAGAGCGACCGGCGGAAAAGGCTGGAGCAGCAGATGCCGCGCATGAAAAGTTCATCGATGAACGATCTGACTTCCTTGGTTACCTAAAATTATGGTCCTGGCTTGAAGAGCAGCGCGAGGATTTGTCGAACAAGGCTTGGCAAAATCAATTGCGCAAGAATTTCGTAAATCCCATGCGCGTGCGCGAATGGCGTGAGATATACCGTCAGCTGCGAACACTGAGCAGACAGTTAAATTTTTCTATAAACACAAAGCCCGGTAACTATCGACAAATTCACGAGGCGGTAGTCGCGGGATCATTGAGCCAGATCGCTCAGCATCAAGAGCGAGGCCGCTATCAGGGACCGCGTAATTTACAGCTGAGTATTTTTCCGGGGTCGGGCTTAAAGAAGGCCAACCCCAAATGGATGGTTGCAGCTGAAGTGGTGGAAACACGGCGAGTTTTTGCTCGTTGCGTTGCTGGTATCGAAGCGAAATGGGTTGAGTCGCATGCTCAGCACCTGGTGAAGCGCAGCTATTCAGATCCGCTTTGGAGCCTAAAGCGCGGCGAGGTGGTGGCTTATGAAAAGGTCACACTGTACGGGTTGACTCTAGTTGAGCGCAGGGCGTTAAGTTATGCGCCCATTGATCCTGCGCTTTGTCGAGACTTGTTTATTCGCGAGGGACTAGTCCACGGCGCGATTCAGCACCCACCAGAGTTTCTCAATCACAACCTCAAGTTGGTGGCTTGGGTCCAAGATCAAGAAGCTAAAGGGCGACGGCGAGATTTGCTGGTTCACGAAGACGCCCTTTATCAGTTCTACGCAGAGCGCCTACCAGAACATATTTGCCGTGCTGCGGACTTAAAACATTGGCTGCGCAGCGCCTCCTCAGAAACCGTTGAGGGTCTGCGGTTTAGCAGACAATGGTTATTGAAGAGCGAGCAGCCACAGTTACACGAAAGTGATTTCCCCAACCATATGCTGGTAGCTGGAGTGGAATTGCCGTTGCATTACCGTTTTGCTCCGGGTGCTGAAGATGACGGCATAAACATTGATGTGCCGGTTGGCATGGTGCCAAGCATTAGCGTTGAGCAACTCAATTGGTCGGTACCAGGCATGTTGCCTGCTTTGGTTGAGCATTGGCTACGCACACTGCCAAAGAACAAGCGCCGCTCATTGGTGCCGTTGCCGGATAAAATTGGCGATCTGTGTGAGCGGCTGTTGCGCTCTGAAGTGTATCGGCAAGGACGATTCTTAGCCGTACTCAGCGGATTATTGGAAGACATGTATCGGTTGCGCGTCGATGCTGCGGATTGGGACGCCCAAAGACTCCCCGAACACTTGTCTTTCTTTTGCCGAGTAGTGGGGGAGCAAGGCGAGGTGCTTGCCAGCGGGCGTGACTTTGCTCTATTGCAGCAAAACCTGCGGCAACAACAATCTACGATCACATCCGCCGATACACACGCACAGGCAGATGAATTTAAGCGGCGTCGAATAAAGACGTTGCCCACCGAGGCGATTCCAGAGCAGATCGTTGCAGGCACCCGCCAAGCACCGATTATTGTTTACCCCGGTTTGCTGGATGATGGTGCTGACGTTGATATGCAGGTATTCAACTCGCCCAGCGAGCGGGATCGCGCCAATCGTCGTGGTTATGCTCGGCTAATGCTTCAGCACTTAGGTAAGGCGGGTAAGTTTTTCCGCCGAGAGTTGGCAAAAGAAAAGCAGCTAGGTCTGTATTTTTCGGCCTTGGGTAGCGCCCAAGAGCTGCAAGACCAATTGTTGCTTAACGTGATTTGGTACTGCTATTTCGAGAATCGAGCATTGCCCCAGGATGCAGAGCAATTTGCTGAGCGCGCGCAGACGTGCCGAGGCGACTTAGCTGAGGTTTTTGCGACTACGGTAGATACCTTGGGAAAGAGTTTGCAGTTGCGTTTTCAGGTAGTAACTCAGCTCGACCGCTATGACTCGCCCGCCTATTCGCAAAGTAAGCAGGATATTCTCGACCACCTGCAACGATTGATTCCAAGTACTGTTCTTGAACAAACGGCTTTTCACTGGCTGCCACTGTTGCCGCGTTATTTGGGGGGGGTTGTCGGCCGGGTGGAGAATCTGGCCGGTCATGTACCCAAAGATATTGGCCTGTTGCAACAACTACAGCCCTTGCAACAGCGGCTAGCCGCATTGCAGAAAAGTGAATTGGCCAATGTTCAAGTGATAGAAGAAGTGCGTTTCTTACTAGAAGAGTTGCGCCTAAAAACATTTACCGAGGCGTTGTCTAGGCAACGACCACAGGGCTCAGGCCCAGACCCTCGGCAATGGAAGGTCAGCAGTAAACGTTTAGAGGCACGATTACTAAGCGAAGAACGGCAGGTGGGCTTGGCGTGAACAGACGATCAGTTGTACTTGTGATGGCGTTTGAACAGGAGTACTTTCGCTCTCCACATCTATTTGGTGGTCAACAATACTAACGTGGCAACCGCAGCGTAATAGAATCATGGATCTCATCGTCCTAGATGCGAAGGGCGCAGTCGGCCCAGTACTTACGGCCGCGCTGCCGCAAGTCAACGTTACTGTTGTAACGGATGTCGATGCGCTGGGTGCTCAGTTGCAAACCTGTGTTACTCAATCCCTAATCGTCCTGTGCGCAAACCAGCAACATTTGTCGCAGTGCTCTGCTTTGACTGTACGCATTCCTCTGGTGTGCTGGGTGCAAGAAAGCCTCGCGGCAGAGGCTTTGTTACAAGTCATGCGTGACGGCGCGCGCGATATTTGGTGTGCCGCAGATGCACCCTCGGATTGGAGTGCGAGCATAGAGCGTTTGCAGAATGCGAGCGCGAGCGGCGCTTCATGGGTGGATGAGGCCCAGCGCGATGCCCAGACCGCAGGCAAAATTCAGCAGGGTATGTGGCCGGCTGATGCGACGGTACTTTCCGACTATCGATTTTCACGGCGTCTTCTTCCTGCGGCTACGCTAACGGGTGACTTTGTCGATTACTTCCCAATCGGTGTGCGCTATTTGACTTTTTTTGTCGCTGACGTGGCCGGGCATGGTACTTCGTCAGCGCTGCTTACGGTGGTGTTAAAAAATATCTCCTGGCGATTGCAGCAACGTTATGGGCGACCTCGCTTTCGCGCACCTGGAGAGGTGTTGGGTTGGATCAACCAGCAATTGATTGAACAATCCGCGGGTATGCATGTTGCCATGTTCTTGGGTGTTATAGATTTGCGTAAACACATACTTCATTACGCATCTGCTGCACACTTTCCACCAAGTTTAGTGGTGGCAGATAATGGGCAAACGAAAAGCTTGGAGCAGCGCGGTAAACCTCTTGGGCTGTTCGCCGATGCCGAATACGAATCTGCTGCTGTGGATATCGCCCCGGGCGAGCGCATTGTGGTTTTTTCCGATGGTGTCTTAGAGTTGATGCCAGAATCGGACTTGGCGGCGAAGGAACAAAAATTACAAGAACGAGCAATAAGTTCGCCGGGTATTGATGCGTTGTGGGCTGATCTAACAGATGGAATTAGTGGTAAAGATGACGTCAGTCTGCTGATGGTGGAGAGAGTTAAATAGATGAACGGGAGTATTTCTGTAGGTGCCAGTGAAGGCACCTATGTGCTGAAGTTCAATGGAGATATCCGTGTTGGTTTGTGTGGTGCGCTGGAAGCATTCTGCGACAGAATGCTGGCGGCGGCTGATTTTCGCGGGGTTATCGTGGACCTTGCGGACACCATCGCGATTGATAGCACTGCCCTGGGTTGTTTGGCCAGGTTGTCTTTATCGGTGCAGGGCTTAAAGGACAAAATTCCAACGCTGATCTGCCGTTCTCAAGATGTTCGGCGGGTGTTATTGAATATGGGTTTCGATGATGTTTTCGCCATCGTCCCAGACAGCGCCGTGCAAGATGTTGATTTGGTGGACATCCCGAACGTAGATGAATCTCAGACTCGCGAGCGCGTGATTGAGGCGCACAAAGTTTTGATGTCACTGAATGCGAGTAACCGCGAAACGTTTAAGAGTCTGGTTGAGGCTTTAGAACAAGAGTGATCGTTACTGCTAATTTGCTTTAGCGATCAACTTCGCCTCGATAAAGCGGTTGTGTGACAAATACAATAAATCAGCTACTCGACGAATAGTGTGCTCTTCAAAACGATCAAGGCCATCGCTTGCCAAAGCAACTCGCCACAGTGCGGTAACCACAGCGAATTTTTCTGGTTCGCTCAAAGTTTCGTTCAAAAAACGCGTGTAGTGCTGGACGCCAGTGCTGTCCTGCAAGCGTTCCTGCGCGTCTTCAACCAGTTGTCGTGCTGTTGCGGCAGGCAGCTCGAACAGTTGTTGCAGCAGCTCTGTGCTGGTAGCGATCTCTTGGTCGTCGATAGTGTGGTCGGCCCAAGTAACCTCGAGCATGAGCGCGGCCGCTGCTACCGGCGCATCGATGACGGCGTCTTCGGTTGTTGCAGTCTTTTGGCGACGAAACAGTTCCGTGAGTTTGCTCAGCATCAGGCAGCGGCTCCAAATACTTGGGACAGCGCGTCATCAATAATGCTGCTATCGCCGCTCTTTAGCCGTTGATGATCGCTTAGCGTTTGGCGAAAACGGCGCGCCCCTGGCCGACCGTTAAAGCTGTGTAGTAGGTGTTTTACTAGAGTTTGTAAACGTTCGCCTGCCGCGAGTTGAGTCAGCATATAGTCTTTGTATTCAAGCAAGAAGCGTTCTTCGTCAACGCGGAATTCGGTGTCTATAAGACTTTGATGTAACTCGCTCATCAATAAAGGGTTGTGGTAGGCCGCTCGCCCGATCATCACGCCGTCAGCCCACTGGAGATAATCTAATGCTTGTTGGCTGGTGGTAATGCCACCGTTAATTATCAGCTCCAATTCTGGAAATTCGGCTTTTAACAATTGCCCGCGTTCAGGCTGCAAGGGTGGGATGTCTCTATTTTGCGCAGGTGTTAGCCCGCCAATTATTGCGTTGCGTGCGTGTAAATAAACGCGTTCGCATCCTGCGGCGTGAACAGCATTGACAAACTCTAATAAGAACTCCGCATTGGCGTAGTGTTCATCGGCGCCCTTGAACTTGATGCCGGTACGACACTTTACAGTGACGGGTATGTCAACAGCATCGATCATCGCAGCCACGCACGCGGCGACCAGTTCAGGTTGTTGCATCAGACAAGCACCAAAGGTGCCTCTTTGTACGCGGTCTGATGGGCAGCCCACATTCAGATTGATTTCGTCATAACCCCATTGTTGTGCCAGTTTTGCGCAGACCGCCAAATCCGCCGGGTTGTTGCCACCGAATTGAACAGCAACCGGATGTTGTGATGGGTCGAAGTTCAGTTGATGGGTTTGTTTGCCATGAATCAGAGCACCGGTGGTAATCATTTCTGTAAACAGTAGGGCGCTCGGGCTGTAGAGCCGGTGTAAAAAACGGCAGTGGCGATCTGTCCAAGCCATCATGGGGGCTACGGCGATCAATTTGTCCGAGATTTGGGGGTTTAGCATGGCGCTAATCTACCAAAATTTGCTCAAGGCAGCTCTTCTACCTTTCGATTCGTAGGAGGTTTGAAACAACTTGTTGCACTTGGTTTCATTTTTATCCATTTTTACCTCCACTTTTCCTTCATTTTTGTGTTTTGCCGCGCTAGACTGCGCCGCGCAATGTGAGAAACCTCCATTTTTTTTCGTTTCTCGGTTAAGTAAGTGCAGGTAACAGTCGGAGCAGTCATGCTTAAACAGCGAACCATCAGAGAGCCAGTTCACGCCATTGGCATTGGCGTTCATTCTGGCGAGAAAGTTCGTATGACCTTGCGCCCTGCTGAGGCAAATTCCGGAATCAATTTTATTCGTTCAGACGTAGCAGGCTCGAACAACCGGGTGCGGGCGTTAGCGGACTATGTCGCGGACACGACCCTATCTACAAGCATAGCTGATGGCGCCGTTCAGGTTGCTACAGTGGAACACCTGATGTCAGCTTTATGGGGCCTAGGTATAGACAATTTGCTCATCGAATTATCTGCCGAAGAGGTGCCAATTATGGATGGTAGTGCGGCGCCATTCATCAAGATGATCAACAGCGCAGGTATAGTTGAGCAAGCGGCAGCCAAACAATTTTTGCGCATTACTCGTGAGATCAAGGTGACTCAGGGAGATGCCTTCGCGCTGTTGCGACCTCATGCAGGGTTCAAAGCAGGTTACACCTTTGTAGCCGACCACCACGTATATGACCAATACCCCAAGCAAGCGAGCATCGATTTTGCGACCACCTCATACGTGGACGATGTGAGTGCTGCACGTTCTTTTGGTTTAATTGACGAGCTGCCTCAAGCGCAAGCGATAAATAAATGTCTAGGTTCGAGCCTTGATAATGCAGTGGGCATTGATGAAGCCGGTGTTATCAATGAGGACGGCCTGCGCTACCAAGACGAGTTCGTAAAACACAAATTGCTGGACGTGATTGGCGATCTGTTTTTACTGGGTCGCCCGATACTCGGAGAATTCGTCGGTCATATGTCGGGCCATGCCCTGAATAACAAGCTCGCCCGGGCAGTATTGCGCTGTGATGATGCCTGGGAAACCGTGGGTTACAGCGTTGCAGAGCCAGGTCGTAGTAAACCCATCCTTCATCCAGAAGCCTTTAGCGCCGGTTAGACTGAATTATATCTAGTTAGACCGAACTAGATTTCGAGCAGCGTCGACAGGCGTTTAGGCGAACCAAAGTCGCAGTTTTTTCCCTCCCCCCCGCATAGTTTTTTGTATTCTCCTAGACAAGACGATTGGCAACTAATAGTTACCCCTCTATAATTCGCAAGTTCTTACCAAGTGGTCAATTTGTGACCGCCGTTGCGATGGTGCGATTGTCTGTAACGACGTTGTCGCAGTAAACGCCACCAAGCTAGCAATACAAGAACACCGCTCCATGCTGACTCGCCAAGTTGTCTTGGCGGCCTGACATACATTGGCAAAACGCTGGGATCTATGGCGTTAACGCAAGTGGAGATTTTGGCAAGGTTTTGACAGGGGCAGGAACAAGGATGGGGGGCGACGGCACAGGTAATGGCTAAATCATTGGCCGCAGATCGCTCAAAAAATACTTAGATCACAGATGGGTATTCATGATCAAAATTAAGAAGGGGCTGGATCTACCGATCAGCGGTGCGCCGCGGCAGTCGGTTGAACAAGGAAATACCGTACGCAGTGTTGCGGTATTAGGGCCTGACTATCCCGGCATGAAGCCGACGATGGAGGTCAAGGAAGGGGATGTTGTAGCGAAAGGGCAAATTCTCTTTAGTGACAAAAAAACCCCAGGAGTGAACTTTACTGCGCCAGCGGCTGGTCGGGTAGTGGACATCAACCGTGGTGCCAAGCGCGCACTTAAAGGCGTGGTCATCGAGATTGCGGAAGGGGAAGAGCGTAAGTTCCAAAGCTTCACCGCTGACCAGATCAGTGGCCTAGATCGGCAAGTAGTGATTGACCAGTTGTTGCAGAGCGGCAGCTGGCCGGCCCTGCGCACTCGGCCTTTTTCGCGGATTCCTAATCCTCAAACCGCTCCAAACTCTATATTTGTGACTGCCATGGACACCAATCCGTTGGCTGCGGATCCTGAGGTGGTTATCAAACCGCGCATGGAAGCGTTCACTGCTGGTCTTGCGGCGTTGTCTGCCCTCACAGAGGGGAGCGTGCACGTTTGCCAGAACGCTGATTCAGATCTGGGGGACTACACAGGTGCTGCAGCCTCGGTGCAGAGCCACTCGTTTGGCGGCATTCATCCGGCAGGACTGCCCGGCACACACATCCATTTCATCGACCCCGTGAGCGCCAATAAGACAGTCTGGTTTATTGGCTATCAAGATGTGATTGCCATTGGCCATCTGTTTTTGACGGGCGAACTAGACAGTCGGCGCACGGTTGCTATTGGTGGTCCCGGTGCAACGGACCCGCGATTGGTGGAGACCGTTGTCGGTGCCAACCTTACAGAACTCACTGCAGGTGAATTGGCTGAGGGTGAGCAACGCATTATTTCTGGCTCTGTATTGGCTGGGCGCGGTGCCAACGAAGGCCTTAGCTATCTTGGGCGTTATCACGTTCAGGTCTCGGTGCTGCCTGAAGATCGAGAGCGTAAGCTGATTGGCTATTTGTTACCTGGTGCGAAGATGCACTCGGTTTTTCCAGCGTTTTTATCAAAATGGATTGGTGAGAAGTCGGTAGATTTCACTACCAACACAAACGGCAGTCCTCGTGGAATGGTGCCAATTGGAACTTATGACGCAGTGATGCCAATGGACATTTTGGCAACACAGCTCATGCGCAGTTTGTTGGTTGGCGATCTGGAGAAGGCGATTGAACTAGGTTGCCTGGAACTGGACGAAGACGACATAGCGCTTTGTACGTACGCCTGTCCGGGTAAATATGAATTTGGTCCAGTTTTGCGCGAGGTACTCACGCAAATCGAGAAAGAAGGTTAAGGGAAGGTTTAAGCTTATGGGATTGCGATCGGTATTAGATGATCTGGCGCCCCAGTTCGAAAAGGGCGGCAAATACGAATGGCTGTATCCCGCCTACGAGGCGATCGATACAGCACTGTACACACCTGGCAAGACAACGGCGGGTGGTTCTCATGTTCGTGACAACCTCAACCTTAAGCGAATAATGATAACGGTTTGGTTGTGTGCTTTCATTCCGGTATTCGTAGGCAGCTATTTTGTCGGCTTTAATGCCAACGAGGCGATGCAGTCCATGGGTCTGTCGAGCCTGGATAATTGGCGCGGAGTGCTGATTAATGGCCTAGTTAGCTATGATCCAAACAGTATTTGGGATTGCTTGGTTCACGGTCTGGCGTACTTTATTCCGCTATACATAACAGTCTTCTTGGCGGGTATTTTCTTTGAAATCTGGTTTGCCTCAAAGCGTGGGCATGAAGTAAACGAAGGTTACTTCGTTACTTCAATTTTGTTCACCTTGACCCTGCCGCCATCCATTCCTTTGTGGATGGCAGCGGTTGGCGTGGCGTTTGGCGTGGTCATCGCTAAAGAAGTCTTTGGTGGCACCGGCAAGAACTTCCTTAATCCCGCACTGACAGGTCGGGCATTCTTGTACTTTGCATATCCTGCGCAGATGTCTGGCGACGCGGTTTGGGTTGCTGTGGACGGTTACACCAAGGCAACACCGCTGGGTAATGCAGCTCTCGGTGAGCCCTATGGTGTTGACTGGATGCAGGCCTTTCTAGGCATTATGCCGGGCTCGCTGGGCGAAACGTCCACACTGGCGATTCTTATTGCAGGGGTCTTGTTGTGCGCCAGCCGCATTGCGTCCTGGCGCGTTATGGCCGGTGTATTTGTAGGCATGGCGGTTACAGCGTCTATCTTTAATGTAATTCCTTCATCGAACCCAATGTTTGATATGCCGTTTTGGTGGCATTTGGTCTTAGGCGGCTTCGCCTTCGGTGCGATCTTTATGGCCACGGACCCTGTGTCGGCTGCGATGACGGATAAAGGGCGCTGGTATTACGGCATGTTGATCGGATTTATGTGCGTACTTATACGTGTAGTTAATCCTGCTTTCCCGGAAGGCATGATGCTCGCGATCTTATTCGGCAACTTATTCGCGCCGTTAATGGATCACTTTGTCGTGCAGTCGAACATTAAGCGGAGGTTGGCACGTGGCTGAAGAAAACGAAAATAGTTCCAACAAGGACAGTCTGGGCAATACCTTTGTTATTGCGATCTTTCTGTGTTTGGTGTGTTCCGTCGTTGTATCAGGTTTGTCGGTTTCGCTGAAGCCGATGCAACAGCTGAATAAAGAGCTGGATCAGAAGAAAAACATTCTGCGAGCGGCGGGGCTTTTAGCTGCTGGCAGCGAAGTGGGTGCAGATGGTCGCTCGGTAGAAGAGATGTTTGCCGACTTCAGCGTTCGCGCGGTCAACCTTGATACCGGTGAATACACTGATGCTGTGAACGTTGACGCCTACGACCCCATTCGTGCCGCAGCAGACGCAAGCTTGTCTATAGACCTGAATGAAGACGCGGACATCGCCACCTTGGGCCGACGTGAAAACATTTCTTTAGTGTTCATTAAGACCAATGAATCGGGTCTAGACAAAGTAGTCATCCCTGTTCGTGGATTCGGGCTCTGGGGCACTTTGTACGGTTATCTCGCCTTAGAAAACGACCTAAGTACCATCGCCGGCCTTGGGTTTTATCAGCACAAGGAAACGCCTGGACTGGGTGGCGAGGTGGACAACCCTAAATGGAAGCAAGGCTGGCAGGGCGTACAGTTGTTCAACGAAGGCGGTCAGCCGGCAGTGGATCTTGTGAAACTGCGCTCACCTGCGCAGTCCAATGCTGCCCGCTACGAAGTCGATGCGCTCTCAGGAGCAACCTTCACAACCCGCGGCGTGAAAAACCTAGTTAACTTTTGGGCTGGGGATTTGGGTTTTGGACCGTTTTTACAAAAGCTTAAGGCGCAACAAATGCAGGCGAGTGTAGGGGGACAACACTGATGGCTTCACAAAAAGAGGTCTTAATAGACCCCATTTTTAACAACAACCCCATCGCTTTGCAGGTGCTGGGAATTTGCTCGGCTTTGGCTGTAACCATCAACATGTCGACGACGTTGGTGATGTGCTTGGCGGTCATTTTTGTAACCACCATGTCGAACCTGTCGGTCTCCTTATTGCGTAATAGGATTCCGACCAACATTCGCATCATTGTTCAGATGACCATCATTGCGTCACTGGTGATCGTAGTGGACGAAGTGCTCAAAGCCGTGGCTTATGACATTTCCAAAAGCTTGTCGGTCTTTGTTGGTCTTATTATTACCAACTGTATTGTTATGGGTCGAGCTGAAGCCTTTGCTATGCAGAACGGTCCTTGGCTCTCGGCGTTAGACGGCCTGGGCAATGCATTAGGCTACAGTGTGGTGTTGATTGGTGTGGCCCTGGTTCGAGAACCCTTGGGTTCAGGTACGTTATTGGGTTATGAAATTTTGCCCACTGTCGCGAACGGCGGTTGGTATATGCCCAACGGTTTGCTGCTATTGGCACCTAGTGCGTTCTTCATTATTGGCTTCTTTATTTGGGCCATTCGTGCATGGAAAACCGATCAGGTAGAAGAAGCCGAATATGAAATCGCGCCCAATGTTCAGTACAAGGAGGCCATGTAGATATGGAACATTATCTAGGCATATTTGTACGCGCGGTGTTTATTGAAAATATGGCGCTTACGTTCTTCCTTGGCATGTGCACGTTCATCGCCATCTCGAAAAAAATCTCAACTGCTATCGGCCTTGGGGTGGCAGTGGTGGTGGTATTGGCGATTACCGTACCGGTCAATAATCTGATCTTTAATACCTTTTTGCGCGAGGGCGCATTGGCTTGGGCTGGCTTCCCCGAAGTCGATCTGAGCTTCTTGGGATTGTTGTCCTACATCGGTGTGATCGCCGCCATGGTGCAGATCTTAGAAATGGTTCTCGACCGCTACGTGCCTGTGCTTTACAACGCGCTGGGTGTGTTTTTGCCACTGATCACCGTGAACTGCGCCATTTTGGGTGCATCACTGATGTCTATTGACCAAGATCAGACCTTCACCGAAAGCGTGGTCTTTGGTCTTGGCGCAGGTGTGGGCTGGGCGCTGGCGATTACAGCGTTGGCCGGCGTGCGTGAAAAACTCAAATACAGCGACGTTCCCGAAGGATTGCGTGGCTTAGGCATCACGTTTATCTCGGTAGGTCTGATTAGCTTGTGTTTCATGTCATTTGGCGGCATTGATATTTAAGAACACGCGCATGTTTCGAAAGCAGCGCGCAGTTGGAGTGAATTATGATTGATACAACGGTATTGCTAGGCGTAGGGATGTTCACGGCTACCGTACTGTCTTTGGTATTGGTGATTTTGTTTGCACGCTCAAGGTTAGTGAGCTCGGGCAACGTCACAATTCAGATCAATGACGATCCGAACAAAGCTATCGAAGTACCAGCCGGTGGCAAGTTGCTGCCAACATTGGCGTCCAAAGGAATTTTCCTAGCTAGCGCCTGTGGTGGTGGTGGTACCTGCGCTCAATGTCGTTGTCGTGTTACCGATGGCGGCGGCAGTATCTTAGCCACTGAAGAAGGGCACTTTACGCGTGGCGAGATCGGTGACGACTGGCGTCTCTCATGCCAGGTCGCAGTTAAGCAGGATCTAAAAATTGAAGTCCCAGAGGATGCCCTGGGTGTGCAGCGTTGGGAATGCGAAGTGATTTCTAACGATAACGTCGCCTCTATGATTAAAGAGCTGAACCTGAAGCTTCCTGAGGGCGCCGACGTGGATTTCCGTGCCGGTGGTTATGTGCAGTTGGAAATCCCGCCGTACAAGATGCAGTGGTCGACCATCGATGTTCAAGACGAGTACCGAGAGGACTGGGACAAATTCAATTTTTGGGATCTGAAGTCGGAAGTGGACGAGCCCACGATCCGAGCATATTCCATGGCCAACTACCCTGAAGAAAAGGGTATCTTGAAGTTCAACATTCGTGTTTCGCCACCGCCACCGCGAATGGATCATTTGCCACCTGGTGCAATGACCTCCTATGTTGCAAACCTCAAGCCGGGCGACAAGATTACGGTATTCGGCCCCTACGGCGACTTCTTTGTTAAAGATACGCCTGCAGAAAAGATCTGGATTGGTGGTGGTGCGGGTATGGCGCCATTGCGTTCGCACATCTTTGATGAGCTGTTGCGCAAAGACAGCAAGACCAAGATGAGCTACTGGTACGGTGCGCGGTCATTGCGGGAGATGTTCTATACCGAAGAGTTAGACCGTCTAGCTGAGAAATACGAAAACTTCTCTTGGCATGTTGCGTTGTCGGACCCCCAGGAAGAGGACAATTGGGAAGGTCTTACCGGCTTCATCCACCTCGTGGTGTTGGAAAACTACCTTAAAGATCATCCTAACCCCGAGGATTGTGAGTACTACATGTGTGGGCCACCGATGATGGCTCAAGCCGTGCAGAATATGCTTGAAGACCTTGGTGTTGAACCTGAAAACATCGCCTTCGACGACTTTGGCGGTTAGTACTTGATCGCTGCGCTGCCTGGTATCTCTAGGCAGCGTAGGTCCACTGCAACAGAAGGCTTTTCGATGGTCGCCAACACCCTATTGTTGATTACTGCTGCGATATGGGGGTTAGGTTTTGTTGCCCAGGTGCTGGGCATGAACTACCTCGAGCCCTTCGCCTTTATAGGCATCCGCTTTCTTTTAGGTGCGCTAAGCCTAGTGCCGTTGGTAATGTTCTTTCACTACCGTAATTGGTTGCCAGCCTCATCGACGCGTATCGTGATTACAGGGTCGTTGGTACTTGGCGTTATCTTATTTACCGCCGGCTCTTTGCAGCAGGTCGGTATCGTGTATTCCAATGCATCTAACGCGGGCTTTATTACCGGTTTATACATGGTCATTGTGCCGATTATTGGGCTGGCGCTTAAGCATCGTACGGGGCTTAACACCTGGTTGGGTTGTGTATTGGCCGTGGTTGGCTTGTTTTTGCTCAGCGTTAAGGCTGATTTTACGATGGGCTATGGTGATACCTTGTTACTTGTTGGTGCCGTGGGCTGGGCGCTGCACATATTGGCCATCGATCACTATGCCCCTCGTGCAGCGCCGCTGTTGCTGTCTTTGGGACAATTCATTGTCTGTGGCTGTCTAGCCATGATCGTCTCCGTGTTCATCGAGACCACGAGTTGGCAACAGGTGCGCGCGGCTACGAACGTACTTATCTACGCCGGTGTCATTACTGTAGGGGTTGCATATACCTTGCAAGTGATTGCTCAAGAGCGAGCCGATCCCACTCACGCAGCCATTATTCTCAGTTTGGAAGCGGTGTTCGGAGCGCTGGGCGGATATCTGTTTTTGCAGGAACAGTTGAGCGGTCGGGAACTGATAGGCTGTGCTCTAATGTTGTCGGGTATGTTGGTATCGCAAGTCAGCTGGCGCGATTTTGTTGGGCTGTTTCAAGCCAAGGCTTCAACTTAAGCATCTTCAAAAAATACGCAACTCGGACAGTTTGGGTCCACGGCGTTGTAGTCATCAGCGGCCTGGTATTGGGGTGTGTCTAACCTTGGTGTGCGGTCGTCATTGGCGCTTCCAGGACTCTTCGGATCAACACGCATAACGTGATCTTTCCAACCCGCGTCAGCCGCCCATTCCAGGGCCAAGTCTTCAATACTTCCGGGTTCAGTCATGGTCTCTAAGGCGCTGAAGGCAGCAGCCAAAACGTGGTCCTGTTCATCTGGTGCGTCAGCACGCCCAGCGGTTTGGCCTAATGGATAATCTAAATACACCGCACGAGGTGGGTTGGCCGTAGCGGTAATAGAGCGCGCGCTGGACATACTCACCGTGCTGATGCCTGCGGCCTCGACGGCTCGAGCGATCAGTCCCACGGACTGATGGCATACGGGTCAAACGGGCACCATGATCGCTACGTCGACCTCATCCTGTATCAGGTGCGACACGATCGCCGGTGCTAATTGCTCTACGACTTTGCGTTGGGAGTAAATTCCACCCATAAATGTAAAAGCGTAGGGCGCGATCGTGCCAATTTTGCCGGCGGCCTCAGCGCGCCGTAAGGGTTCTATGGGAAACACACAGTTAATGTCTTTGCGCGCTGCGCTTTGGTCATAAGCAAAGTGGCTGGTGCGTAACTGTGTGGTAGCTACATCCGTAGGGATTAAGCGCAGACTGTTGTCGTCTTTGTGATGAAAGGCGATTTGGCCGCGTGCGTAAATGCCGCCTGAACAGACTAAGGCAACTCGACTTGCAGACAGAGGCTTGTGCAGTGGATGCCATGGCGGAGTTTGTGAATTCTGAGCCCATTCATAGGGCGGGTAATTCAGCGCTGAATACTGCTCCCGCGTGCGCTGAATGTAGTCGATAGGTGCGCTTCTAAGCATGGTGTGTTGTTCCGACTACCCCGTGGATTGCGAATGCGGCAGACTATGGCGCGAGTAAGCGGGAGAAGCAAATGGTCGCAGAGGCAAAAGAAGTAGGGCAACAACGTTACCGTGAATCTTACGGTCGCTATCTTGAAGATTTCCAAGTTGGCGACGTGTACGAACATCGCCCAGGTCGCAGCATTACCGAAACCGACAATACCTGGTTCACGCTGCTGACTATGAATCAGCATCCACTGCATTTTGATCGAGAATATGGTGCGAAGACCGAGTTCGGTCAGGTGTTGGTGAATTCCTGTTTAACGATCTCATTGGTTACCGGCATGAGCGTGTCGGACATTTCGCAGAAGACCATAGCCAATCTTGGTTGGGATAAGGTTCGACTCACTGGTCCGGTATTTGTTGGCGATACTCTTTACGCCGAGTCCACCGTGTTGGCCATCCGTGAGTCAGCGTCTCGCCCGAATCAAGGTATCGTCACTGTGGAGTCCAGAGGGCTAAATCAAGACGGGCAGCAGGTTATTAGTTTTGAGCGTTCGATGCTCATACCCAAGCGTGGTCATGCAATAGACGATCAGTTGGATTATTAGAGACGCGGGCGGACAGGCAAGCCCAGCAACAAGAGCAGTTAGGCTGCGTAGGAGAGGTCGTGGGCTTTGTTCTGTAGGGCTTCGTTGATTAGCGCTTCTGCACTTTCCCGGCAGGTGCCGCAATTCAGCGCCACTGGCAAGGTCGCTTGTACATCATCCAAAGACTCAGCACCGGCATCGACGCTGGCTAGAATGTCGCGGTCTGTAACGGCTTGGCATAAACAAATGTACATAGCGTTAACGGTAAAAAACGGTGAATCGATTCTAAGTGAAAATCATTATCGATTGCAATTAGTTTTCTTTTGGCGCCTGTTAACGGCTTCCTAATAATAATAATTATCGTTATAAATCAATAACTTAAGTGATATTTTTGTTGCCTTGGGCGCTGTTTCTATGCACACTTCCGCTCCAACTCAACTGGGAATTATGTGCATGAAAAGTTTAGATCCAGCGATCATTGACTGTTTAAACAAAGTGCTGAAAAACGAGCTGACCGCGATCAATCAATACTTTCTGCATTCCAAGATGCAGGCAGATTGGGGGTTCGAGCATTTAGCCAAGCATTCGATGGAAGAATCCATTGATGAAATGAAACATGCGGATCAGATCACTGAGCGCATTTTGTTCCTTGAAGGGCTGCCTAATTTGCAGGAGTTAGGCAAATTGATGATCGGCGAAGACGTTAAAGAGATGCTCGAATGCGATTTGCGGTTAGAAATGATCGCCATTCCGGATTTGCGCGAAGGCATTAAGTTGTGTGAGCAAAAGGAAGACTTTGCTACTCGTCAACTGTTGCGGGAAATTCTTAGTTCCGAAGAAGAGCATGTGGATTGGATAGAAACCCAATTGGGACTGATCGAAAAGACGGGCTTACAAAACTATTTACAATCGCAGATTGGTTAGCGGGGCGCTGGTTGCAGATCTGCTACATGGTTGACGCTCGCGAAGACCGTTGTTGGTTCGTAATGCACGGGCACGGTATCCAGGGCGCTCAACCAACCTATTGCTGATCGCTTTCCTGCCGCTAAGTACGCCAACAAATGGTCATGTGCCTGGATCCGCACCAGAGTGTGCAAAGGCTGTAGGCGCTCCCCGTCATGCACAGTAAAGGCGAGTGATCTAGGGTTTGCACCTACTGCCTGGGCGATGAGGGCATGATGCCAATTAGTATCCAAATAGGGCGTATCACCGGGGCAGGTCAACAACCAAGGTGTTCTGGCGCTGCGCAGCCCCGCTAATACACCCATTAGCGGGCCTTCGGCTGCAACATTTAACTCGGCATCAGTAACAACCTGTCCGCGTGGCGCATAGTCCGCAAGACTTCGATTGGCGCTGATAAGAATTTCATTCACATCAGATACGGCGGCCACCACATGGTCGATCATCGGTTTCCGTTTGCCTTTGTGTGTGGTTGGCAGCAGCGGCTTATCGACGCCCTGCATTCTGGAGCCCTGGCCACCGCAAAGAACGACCAACGTTACGTCGAATGATTGTGGGGTTTTTGGACTCATATTGTTTTAGCGCGCTCGCTGTAACGGCAGATCATTAGGCAGCCTACCATCCTCCTTCGGGTTTTGATTCAATGGAAGTCGCAAGGGAAGGGATAACAGCGTGAATATAGATCAGGTTGACTACGATGTTCTCATCATCGGTGCCGGCAGCAGTGGTTGTGTGATAGCCGCCAGGCTGTCTGAGAATCCTAACCTGCAGGTGGCACTGGTCGAGGCGGGCCCAGACTACGCTGATCTTGCCCAGACACCCTTCGATCTCATTAATTCTCACAATAACTCCTATACCGACCACGACTGGGGTTTTCAGTACCAACCCACGCAGCAGCGCCTAGATCGTTTTCCGCGTGGGCGGGTGGTGGGTGGCTCGTCCGCGGTAAATACCACCATCGCGCTGCGTGGCATGCCTGAGGACTACAACGAGTGGGCTGAAGCCGCAGGCGATGAATGGTCTTGGTCCAATGTTCTGCCTGCCTTTAAGCGCTTAGAGCGCGATCTGGATTTTCCAGATGCGCCTTATCATGGTGACAGCGGGCCGATAAGTATCCGACGTTATCCGCCAAGTGAACTTGTGCCCCAGCAGCAGGCGTTTTTAGACACTGCACTGGCCTTGGGCTACCCCTATTGTGCTGACGCCAATGACCCCGATGGCTACGGCGCAGGACCGCACCCCATGAACAAGCTTGGGCGTTTGCGAATCTCTGCCGCCATCGGTTATCTGGCGCCAGCGCGCTTGCGTTCGAATTTGCATGTGCATGGGCAGACGCTGGTGCGACGGTTGCTGTTTAGCGGTAAGCGCTGCAGTGGTGTTGAAGTGGAGAATGCTGCGGGCGCGGTCAGCCAAATCAATGCTCGTTTGGTTGTGATGTGTGCCGGTGCACTGATGTCGCCAAGTATTTTATTGCGCTCTGGTATTGGTCCCCGGGCTGAATTAGACAAGCTCGGTGTGGACTGTGTTGCCGATCGGCCGGGTGTCGGGAAAAACCTCAGCGATCATCCCGCCCTGGGTGTGCTATGTGACGTTCAAGCGCCAGCCGTGATCGACTTTGATCAACCCATCATTCAAACCATTTTGCGCTATACCGGGCAGAACTCAGATAAGCGCAATGATTTACAAATCGAACAAATCAGCTTTGCAGGTCGTCCAGGTGGACCACCGCAGTTTCTGCTTGCGCCGGTACTTGAGTATCAGTACGGGCGCGGTGAATTAACTCTGACTTCCGCAGACCCGCACGCCGCACCGATTGTGGCGAACCAGTTTTGTGAAGACGATCGTGACGCCCGACGGTTGGCTGAGTGCATGCTCGATACATTGGCGTTTACCCGCACCGGTGCGCTGGCAGACATGATTACCGGAGTGCGTTTTCCTGACCCTAATAGGGGTCAAACCATTGAGGATCTCGAAGTGTTATGCCGACGTTTTTCGGGATCCGGTTATCACCCTTGTGGTACCGCAAAAATGGGTGCGCCAGAAGATGCGATGGCGGTGGTTGATGGTCGTGGTCGTTGCTTTGAGGTGGAGCAATTGGTTTTGGCGGATGCCTCGATTATGCCAGCGGTTCCTAGGGCAAATACCAATCTGACGTGCCTTATGATTGGCGAACGCATTGGCGAATGGTTGCGCACGCAGCCCAGTGAATACGGCTTATAACCGAAGGATACAAACCTATGGCTCACGATCTAATAGTACGTAACGTCGAAATTCTTGATGGCACCGGTGCCGACGCGTTTCGCGGCGATGTCGCGGTTGCTGGCGGTCGAATCAGCGAGGTGGGTCAGGTGACGGCGGGCCTAGCTGCCAACGGCGTAGAAGTAGACGGTCAGGGAGCGACGTTATGCCCAGGGTTGATCGACACCCATGCCCATGACGACGGCGCGTTTTTTCGCTATCCCGGAATGGAATTCAAACTGGCTCAAGGCGTGACCACGGTGGTCAGTGGTAACTGCGGCTTTTCCGCTGTACCCGCAGACCCGCAAGCAGATTCGGTTGCTGCCAGCGGCGGTATTCTTGCGGGTGTTGAGGGGCAATTTACTGATCTAGAAGGTTACTTCGCAGCGGTGCTCGAGCGCAGTCCAGCCATTAACAACATGATGTTGGTCGGTCACAACACAGTGCGTTCATTGGTATTGGGTCAGGAAAAACGCGCACCTACCAGCACTGAGCTTCAGCGCATGCGGGAACACGTGGGCTTGGCTTTAGAGCAAGGCGCTTGCGGATTTTCATCGGGACTGATTTACCGACCTGGCCGCTGGAGCGATACCGAGGAAGTTACAGAGCTGGCGAAAATGGCAGCGCCGCATGATGCCCTCTACACCACCCATATGCGCAATGAAGGCGATCACTTGCTGGATGCTGTAGACGAAAGTCTGACTATTGGTAAAGACAGTGGCGTGCATCTACATATTTCCCATCATAAGTCTGCGGGCAAGGCGAACTGGGGCAAGGTGAAAGCCTCGCTCGCCAAAGTAGATGCCGCGATTGCCGAGGGACAGCGAGTCACGTTGGATGTTTATCCCTACACCGCAGGCAGCGGCCGTATGATCGAATACTTCAACTTACAAAACATTGATACCCAGTTAGCGGCGGTGGTGCGCATTGCCAGTTGTCCGGCGTTTCGTGAATACGAAGGCCGCATGCTGGTAGACATTGCCGCAGAGGAAAATACCGACCTTAAGGAATTAACCCTGCGTATCCTCACTGCGCCCCGCGGCGATCGCACTCTGTGTATTCAATTCATTATTGACGAGGCCGACGTAGAGACCAATCTGCGGCATGCAGACATGATGGTGGGTAGCGACGGTATTCCGGATCTGCGTGGGCGTCCGCATCCGCGACTGTTCGGCACTTTTCCTCGAGTGCTTGGTTACTACGTGCGCGAACGGGGCTTAATGTCGTTGCCAGAGGCGGTTCGTAGGATGACCTCGTTGTCGGCGCAAACCTTTGGGTTACACGAGCGCGGTAGTATCCAACCGGGATTTTGGGCGGACTTATTAGTGTTTCGACCAGAGCAGGTGAAAGATCTTGCGACCTATGACGAACCGAAAACCGAGCCTGTAGGTATCGAACTGGTTGTAGTTAACGGTGCAGTCGCCTACCGTGGCGGCGAACATACCGGTGTGGGTAGCGGGCAAATGCTGCGTTATCGACGTTCAAGTTTTCAACAATAACCACTAGGAGAATCGCCATGTCGTTTTTGCGGCGGGAGCTACAAGACCACGTACTCACACTCACTATGTCTAGCCCAGACACGCGCAATGCGTTAACGGGTGCCGAGCAATTTGACGACTTTGTGCAGATCTGTGCGGAAGTTAATGATGACGTGTCCATTCGTGCGGTGGTGCTTACCGGTGAGGGCTCGGCATTTTGTGCCGGTGGTAATGTCAAAGACATGCGCGATCGCGCAGGCATGTTCAGTGGCGACCCCTTCGATCAGGCAGAAGCCTATCGCCAGGGCATACAGCGCATTCCACGCGCGATACAAAGTCTAAATGTGCCCATTATTGCTGCGGTTAATGGCCCAGCAGTCGGTGCTGGCTGTGACTTGGCAACAATGTGCGATATTCGGGTAGCCAGCACGAAGGCTATGTTTGCGGAAAGCTTTGTGCAATTAGGCCTTATTCCTGGAGACGGCGGTGCATGGTTTCTGCCCCGTGCGGTAGGTTTATCCAATGCCAGCCTCATGGCGCTCACAGGAGATCCGGTGAAGGCCGACGAGGCATTGCGTATAGGCTTGGTGTCGATGGTGGTGGAACCAGAAGAATTGCTGGCTAAGGCGCAAGGGATAGCGGCGCGAATTGCCGCCAATCCACCTCATGCGGTGCGCCTAACCAAACAACTGTTGCGTGGCAGCGAGACCAGTAGTCTTAATGAAATGCTCGACAAATCTGCTGCATTTCAGGCGATCTGCCACGCCGAGGCCGACCACCACGAAGCCGTCGCGGCATTCTTTGAAAAACGTGCCGGCGACTATAGAAAGTCGTAACGCGGTTTTATAGCCACTTGACCGCGCGAATCAGTTCGCTGTCAAAGTCGAAGTTGTCGTAGAGACTGCGGGCGCGGTGGTTATTACTAAATACATGCAAGGTCAGGCTGCGCGCGCCGTGCTCGCGCACGCAGTCTTCTGCATGGGCAAGTAGCTTGCGGCCCACACCAAAGCCGCGGGCATCGGTGTTCACCACCAGCGCCTCCAGATGAGCGCTGGGTTCTTTATTAAACAACTCGTCTCGTAGAGTAATCATGGCGAGACCGAGAATTCGCTGAGGCTGTTCAGAGTCCACTGCAACCTTAATAAAAGAATCTGGTTTCTCGCCTGCTAGAATTGCGTTCAACATGTCCAAGTCACTCATCCAAAGCTGCTCTGGTAGACGCTTGCTAGGGATGTCAAAGTCCGCCAGTTGCGGCAACATGGCGCCCAACGTTTCTGCATCTGCCAACTCGGCCGCGCGGAATGTAATCTCAATGGTCTTGTTCATAAGGGTCAACCTATCGTGGGTGAAGTTGGGTAATCGTTAGAAAGTGTTTAAGGCGGTGGCTAAAACTGTTTCGAAAACGTGTAAGGGTGGTCATTGAGTAACGCAGCAACAACATTTTCAGCTCGCACCGCGATTACATTAGTGATCGCGAATATGATCGGCACCGGTGTCTTTACCAGCCTCGGTTACCAGCTGCTCGATATCCGCTCTGCCCCGGTCATTCTCCTACTCTGGACGTTGGGTGGTGTCATCGCACTATGTGGAGCGTTGTGCTACGCCGAGTTGGGTGCTGCACTGCCGCGATCTGGCGGGGAGTATAACTTTGTTGGTCGGATCTACCACCCAGCGGCCGGGTTTGTTTCCGGCTGGATTTCGATCACCGTGGGTTTTTCTGCACCGACCGCAGCGGTAGCTATCGCAGCGGCTAAGTATGCCCAGTCAGTTTGGCCTGGATTATCTGAAACAGCTTTTGCAGTGGTGTTAGTGCTTCTGACCGGGGCTATCCATTTAGGCAGCCGACGCGGCAGTGCGTTTTTTCAACAAGCGGTCACGGGCATCAAAGTAATGGTAATCGTGGCGTTAGTTGCAGCGGTTTGGTTAACGTTGCCAAGCTGGCAGCCAGTGCGCTGGACGCCCACTCTTGAGGATGTGCCGTTAATCGGTAGTGGCGGGTTCGCAATTGCTCTGATCTACGTGAACTACGCGTACACAGGATGGAATGCGGCGACTTATATTGGCGGCGAATTTGATAATCCAGGTCGTGTATTGCCAAGGGCACTGATTACCGCAACAGCGTCGGTAATGTTGTTGTATCTGCTGTTGCACGTCATGTTTTTATCAGCAGCACCAATGGAGGCTATGGCGGGTCGTATAGAAATTGGCTACGTGGTAGCGGAGTACACTTTTGGTGTCAGTGCGGCCAAGGTGATTGGAGTCATATTATCGTTGCTCTTGGTGTCCACCATCAGTGCCATGTTGTTGGCGGGACCGCGGGCGCTGTATGTCATTGGCAGAGACTTTTCTGCGTTTCGCTGGCTCGGTCAGGAGAATCGATATTCGGTGCCAGCCAATGCCGTGGTTTTGCAGATCACGCTTACGTTGCTGCTGATTGTGACGTCAACCTTCGACTCTATTATTATTTTCTCTGGCGCGATCTTGGCGCTGAATTCTTTGGTGACGGTATTGGGTGTTTGGGTTTTGCGAATGCGCGAGCCAGATTTGCCGAGACCGTTTAAAGTGCCACTTTATCCTTTGCCGTTGATCGTATTTGCGGCGTTGTCGCTGTGGACGCTTGTGCACCTTATTGATCAGCGCCCTTTGGAAGGTGCGATGGCGCTGGGACTTATTGTGGCGGGGCTATTGTTCTACGCAGTGTCGCAGAAACTACAAACCGCACGGTAATTGGAATTTTTTAGCTAAAAGTTAAGGAGGCTACATGTCTGAATTGCTCGAAACTATTGAAGACGGTGTTGCGACACTGACTATGAATCGTCCGGAAGCGCGTAATGCCATGGGCGGTGGAATGATTGCTGCGTTACTTGAAGCGCTGCCTAGATTGGGCGCGGACAACAGTGTGCGTTGCGTGGTGCTGACTGGTGCCGGCGGTGCCTTCTGCGCGGGGGGTGATGTGAAAAGCTTTGCAGAGGGAAGCGGCGGCGGAGGCAAGCCGCCTACGCTAGAACAGCGATCGCAAATGCTGCGCCCAGGGTTTGAAGTTGCGCGTTTGTTGCACGAATTACCCAAGCCAACCCTTGCGGCGATTCCTGGAGCTGCGGCTGGCGCAGGGTTGTCCTTGGCCTTGGCTTGTGACCTGCGCATTGCTTTGGACACAGCAAAAATGACCACGGCTTTTGCCAAGGTTGGGCTGTCGGGTGACTATGGTATGTCGTATTTTCTGCCGTTATTGGTAGGCCAAGCCAAGGCCCGGGATTTGTTGTTTACAGCGCCGATCATTACCGGTGCCGATGCGTTCGAGCTGGGCTTGGTGAATCGCGTTGTAGACGCAGAACACTATGCGGCAGAGGTGCAAAGCTACGCTAAAGAACTTGGCCAAAGTGCCACCGTGGCTATTGGCTACATGAAGAAAAATCTCAGTGCTGCCGCCACAGCTACCTTGAGCGAGGTTTTGGATCGGGAAGCCGCTCACATGGCGCGATGCTTTACCACTGAAGACCACAAACAAGCAGCCCAGGCCTTTGTGGCCAAACAAGCTCCTGTGTTTACGGGAGAATAGTCGGTGCTATTAAGTTATCGCGGCAGCGTTAATCGCTGGGAATGTGATGAAAACGATCATCTTAATGTGCGCTTTTGTGAACAAAAGCTATGGCAAACCTTGGTAGGTGGCTTGCTTCAGTCAGGCCTAGTCCAAGAAGGGCAGGTCGACGAATTGCCTGTACGCCTGATGGGGCAGCACCTACGCTTTCAGCAAGAGTCACGCATCGCCACGCCTATATCTGGATACTTTAGTGTGTTGCCGGCTGCCGCTCATGGATTCAATGTTTTGGCGCAACTGCGCCATACCGTAAGTGGCGAACCATTGTGCAGTGCGTTGGCTAATGTTGACGGAATCGAAGTCGTCCATAGTGACGACTCGGATCAACCGGACGTATCTCATGCACTGCCCCGAGGCGTAACCAGCGACCTTGGGTATCACACGTTGGATCTTGCCGATGCGTTGGCAAAGGGTTTTGTGGAAACAGGCCGGGGCGTCATTCTGCACGACGAATGTTCCGCACTGGGAGAGCTATTGCCTCACAACTACATGGCACGAACCTCAGACTCCATGCCCAACCTTTGGTCGCACTTGGCCGGGGATGAGCGGGTCAGCGAGCAAGAAGGTGGGGCGGTGGTGGAGTTTCGGCGTCAGTACCACCAGCCATTGAAGGCGAATCAACCTTTCGTTGTGGCGTCTGGTTTGTTGGATGCTAAAGGCAAGATCCAAAGGTTTGGCCATTTACTATTCAACGCTGAGACCGGAGTGTGTTGCGCTTCGGCGCAAGCCGTGGCGGTGCGAATGGACCTGCAGGCGCGTAAAGCCGTTGACCTGTCTGCAGCAGACTTAGCAGCGTTATTAAAAAAACAAGTCCAACCCATTTAGCTTCGCGGAATAAAACATGTCGATTTACGAGAAAGGGCTGGAGCAGAATTCAGCGAATTACACCCCGCTGTCGCCGGTTTCATTGTTGCGTCGAGCTGCGTGGATTTATCCAGACAAGGCCGCAGTCATACAAAACGAGCGGGTTCTGAATTGGGGCGAGGTCTTTCAGCGTTGCCAGCGCGTGGCGTCTGCATTGACCAAGCGTGGTTTGGGCAAGGGCGATACGGTGGCTATTCTCAGCGCCAATACAGCAGAAATGTTCGAGGCGCACTTTGCAGTACCGATGATGGGTGGGGTTTTGAACGCCATCAATATGCGTTTGGATGCCAAAACCGTGGCCTTCATTCTTGAGCATGGTGAGGCAAAGTTATTGCTGGTGGACAAAGAATTTGGACCGCTGGCTGAAGCTGCGCTTGCAATGCTGAGTTCAACGCCCGCAGTTGTGCATATAGACGATACACATTGCGAAATAGGGCATTTGGTGGGCAACGAAAGTTACGACGACCTGTTGGCCGAGGGCGAAGCAGCACCTGTGGGTGTAGACAGCATGGCCTATTTGCCTGACGACGAATGGGATGCCATAGCCCTGAATTACACGTCTGGCACCACAGGGAACCCCAAAGGTGTGGTTTACCATCATCGCGGCGCGTACCTAAATGCGGTATCCAACGCGCTCAGTTGGCATATGGGCGATCATCCGGTTTATCTGTGGACACTGCCCATGTTCCATTGCAACGGTTGGTGTTTCCCTTGGACATTAGTGGCCAATGCTGGCGCGTCGGTGTGTTTGCGTCAGGTGCGCGATGATGCGGTTTATCAAGCCATGGGCGAACACAAAGTAACGCATTTCTGCGGCGCCCCGGTGGTGCTGAATACTCTGTTAGCCGCGTCAGACGAACTCAAAGCCTTGGTGCAGCATCAGGTTAAGGTCATGACGGCAGGTGCGCCGCCGCCGGCGGCGATTATTCAAGGTATGCAAGCTCAAGGTATAGACGTGACCCACGTATACGGTCTGACCGAAACCTACGGCCCAGTAACCTTGTGCGCATGGCGAGATGACTTATGGGGTTCTTTGGATTCGGCAACCCAGGCGCAATTAAAAGCGCGTCAGGGGGTTAATGCGCCGATGCTTGAGGGCCTTATGGTGGCTGATCCTGAGACTTTAGAGCCGGTGCCCAGAGACGGCCAAACTATGGGTGAGGTCATGATGCGTGGCAATAACGTCATGAAAGGCTACTTGAAAAACCCAACTGCCACCGACGAAGCCTTCGCCGGTGGCTGGTTTCATTCCGGAGACTTAGCGGTTTGGTTTGAAGACGGCTACATCAAGATCATGGATCGCTCTAAAGACATTATCATTTCCGGTGGCGAAAACATTTCCAGTATCGAAATCGAAGATGTGTTGTTTAAACACGACAGCATTGCTGAAGCCGCGGTGGTGGCTCGTTCGGACGAAAAGTGGGGAGAAACGCCGTGCGCCTTTGTCACCTTGGTTGCGGGCAAAGAGCCGTTAGATGAGCAGCAGGTGATTGACTATTGCGCCGAGAACTTGGCGCGTTTCAAGCTACCTAAGGCGGTGGTGTTTATGGAGTTACCGAAAACGTCTACTGGCAAGGTGCAGAAGTATGCGCTGCGAGAGATCGCCGAGGGTTTGGCCAAGTGAAAACAAAAAAAGGGCTTATTCTGCTGGCGCTGTTACTCACAGTGGTCATCAGTGCAGTGTTCTTACCTGTGGCGGATACTCTGCTGCTGCTGTTCGCCTGGGTGGATGAAAACCGCAGTATTTCCTGGCTGGTGTTTATTGTCTTTTACGTGATGGCCACAGTGCTGGTGCTGCCAGGAAGTTTGCTCACGCTGGCGGCAGGATTTCTATTTGGCCTTGGCTACGGTTTTGCCATTGTGTCGTTGGCCAGCACCTTGGGTGCCACGTGTGCGTTTTTGGTAGGACGTTTCCTTGCGCGAGATTGGGTTGCAGGCAAGTTACAAAGCCAGCCGCGATTTTCGGCATTGGATGCTGCGGTAGGTGAACAAGGCGCCGTGGTGGTATTGCTGACCCGGTTGTCACCGATTTTTCCTTTCAGTCTGTTGAACTATGGCTTGGGTCTAACCCAGGTCAAGCTCCGCCATTACGTGTTGGCGTCTTGGATGGGTATGATTCCTGGCACGGTGTTGTACGTATATGTAGGGTCTATTGCCTCTAACTTGACCAGTATTTTCGCTGGTGATTTAGCTGAACTGCCTGCCAGCAACTGGCTGTTTTACCTCGGCCTTGGTGCTACATTGATTCTAACAATAGCCATTACACGCATCGCAACTAAGGCCCTCAATAGCAAACTAGATGGCGTAAGCGTCGGGGATTCCACATGAGTTATCCAGGGGTCGAATACGATGCCGAAGCGTGGCAGTTGCTGTCGCCGGCAGACTATATAAATCCTGAACCGCAAAATGGTTATCACCTTGTGGTAGTTGGCGCAGGTCCTGCCGGCTTGATCAGCGCGATTGGCGCTGCGGGTTTAGGCGCTAAAGTGGCGTTGGTTGAGCGATATCGTATGGGCGGCGATTGTTTGAATGTTGGCTGCATGCCGTCGAAGTCGTTGCTGGCTTATACCGAAACCCACAAAGATCCGGACTTCAGCAAAGCCTTTCAGTGGTTACGCCAGGTACGGGCAGACATAGCTCCCCATGATTCCGTGCAGCGCTATACCGATGCGGGGGTTGACGTGTTTTTGGGCAACGCTGCATTTAACCAAGACGGTGATGTTTGTGTTGATGATGTGGTTCTTAAAGGCCGCCGCGTGGCTGTGTGCACGGGTGCCCGAGCGGCGCTGCCGCCGATTCCTGGGTTGCAGGAGAGCGACCCGCTTACTAATGAGAGCGTATTCGACTTACGCGAAAAGCCTGAATCCTTGGCCATATTAGGCGCGGGTGCTATTGGCTGTGAATTGGCTCAAGTGTTTGCACGCCTGGGCGTGCGGGTAGAACTGTTCGAGTTGGCGCCGCGTATCCTGCCTAATGAAAGCGAGTTGGCGTCTACAACGGTGGCCCAAGCGCTCACAGAAGCAGGAGTCAGAATTCATGCGGGCCATGCGGTAAGCGAAATCAAAGGCCCAGGTCAGGTTATTACTGATCAGGGTGCTATTGAATGTGCGCGGGTGCTGGTGGCATTAGGCCGTCAACCGAATACTGACGGTATGAAGTTATCCGACGCCAAAGTTGAGGTAGATCAACGCGGGTTTATTGTCACAGACAGTAAGTTGCGCACTACGAATAAGAAAATTTTTGCCGCAGGCGACTGCACTGCAGCGCTGCAATTTACGCATCATGCCGATGCTCAAGCCCGGGTGTTGGTGCAGAATGCTTTGTTTCCAGCGACGGCAAAAGTTGATGGTTTGGTGGTGCCCCATTGCACTTACACCCAACCGGAAGTGGCGTCAGTCGGCGCGAGTGCTGAACAATTGCGGGCGACCGGTACGGACTACGATGAGTACGAGTATTACTTTGATGAGTTAGATCGAACCAAGGCCATGCCTTTTGCTGACTTTGTACCCAGAGCAGCGAAAGGACATGTCGCGGTTCTAACCGCCAAGGGCAAAGATACTATTTTGGGCGCCACTGTAATCGGTAATGACGCCGGCGAGATGTTGGCGCCGCTGTGTTTGATGATGACCCAGAAGTTAGGTCTGTCGGCGGCGCAAAGTACGATCTTCAGTTACCCGACACGCAGCGAATACTTAAAACGCCTAGGTGATGCTTACAACCGCAGCCGCATGACCCCGAGTGTTGCCAAATTATTTGCGCGTTGGCTCAAGTTCACTCAGCCTAAGGGCTAAAGCCATTGGAGAAGCACATGCGATCAATAGTCACTGCAACAACCCTACTTCTAGTGCTCTGTGGCTGCGGCGATACCGCAGCGCAAAAATCAAAAATACAGGTGACAGGCAGCGTCTATCACATGATGGCGCATTATCTGGAACCGGCAGCGGACAAAATTTGGGACTCCGCTGGTTTTGTCATTACAGAGGAAGGAGAAGTCGACTTACAGCCCACCACTGATGACGGATGGTTTGCGGTAGAGCATGCAGCCATTGTAGTTGCAGAGGGCGGTAACTTGCTCATGTTAGACGGCTATGCGGCAGATCAAGCAGATTGGGCTGAGTATGCCCAAGGGCTGACGCGGGCGGGCTTGAAAGCACGGGACGCAGCGGAGCAGCAGGACGCAGATGCGTTGTTCGCTGCGGGTGGCGAAATCTACAGCGTTTGCCGGGCCTGTCACAATCGCTACATGATCAAAGCGGCTGAATAGTATGAGTGCGCGCGCACCGTCCCAGGTTGAATTGTCAGGCAAAGCATTGGTGAAAGTAACGATCAGCACGTTGCTGTTAGCACTTACCGCTTTGCTGTTGTTCGTATTGCCGGCAGAGTTCGATCGCGATCCAACGGGTATCGGCGAGTTATTAGGCATCAAAGGTATGGCGGGCTACTCCGTAGGAGCCCTATCAAAACAGTCACAAACCTACGTAGAAGATCTCCGAGAGTTTGAATTGGCACCGTTCGAATCCGTTGAATACAAATACCGACTTGCAGCAGGGCAAAGCATGGTTTTTGCCTGGCAAGCGCAAACCGTGGACGGCGTGTTAACCGAAGTGGTCTACGATTTCCACAGCGAGGAAGAGGGCACTGATCCAGAAGATTCCGTGAGCTTTGACCTAGGGCGCTCGAAACAAGGCCAGGGTAACTTTGTTGCACCGTTCCCGGGAATCCATGGCTGGTATTGGGAAAATCGCGGTACACAACTGGTGATCGTGCGACTAAAAAGCTCAGGCTTTTATCCCTACGGCAAAGTTTATAGCGCAGCCGGTGAAGTAAAGATTCCTTTTGCAGTCGAGCGAGCACCAAACGAATAGACCCGCTGGGGTAGAGCCGATCAAAGTGTGGGGGATGTGGGCCGCAAACGGTCTACCCCGCGGATCAGAGCGATTGGGACAGGCCCGGCAGAACAAAGTGAACGGGACAGGTGGCGAGGCCACCCATGCCTAGCCTTGTGCTGAACTAAGCTGCGCTTTCGATCAGGGTGCCAGTCCCCAATCCGCCACCGCAACACATAGCGATCAAGCCATATCGACCGCCACTGCGCTTTAGCTCGTAAACCGCCTTAGTAATAAGAAAACAGCCCGTTGCTCCTAGGGGGTGGCCCAGCGCAATAGCACCGCCATTTGGATTGACCTTGGCCATATCTGCACCCACCTCTTTGGCCCAAGACAAAACCACAGAAGCGAACGCCTCGTTGACCTCGAATACGTCGATGTCATCAATGCTCAGTCCGGTTTGATCGAGCATTTTCTCGGTCGCAGGAATCGGCCCCTCAAGCATGATGACCGGATCGCAGCCGACTAATGCGGAAGAACGAATGGTCGCTAAGGGCTTGAGTCCCAGTTCTTTGGCCTTAGTTGCGCTCATCATCAACACCGCAGCAGCACCGTCGGCGATCTGTGACGAGGTGCCTGCGGTATGCAAGCCGTCCTCGCGAGCCACAGGCTTTAGTTCGGCTAACGCAGCCATGCTGGTGTCGCGTGGCACTTCGTCACGGCTGACGCTGACGATTTCGTCAGTGCGCTCGAAGTTGTCGTCCATGACCGGTGCTTCGATAGGAATAATCTGACTGTCAAAGTGACCGGCTTCGATGGCGGCTTTTGCGCGTTCCTGAGAATGCAGGCCAAAACCGTCGGTATCTTCGCGAGTCAGTTGGTACTTTTCAGCGAGCCGCTCTGCGCCCTCGAACTGGCTGGTGAACTCGTGCTGCTCGAAATAGCTGCGGGATATTGGCTTACCCATGCGCTTGTCGCGACCAACGGCATCGCTGCCGATGGGCAGTCGCGTCATGTTTTCCACGCCGCAGGCCATGACGACATCCGCATGACCAGACGCGATCATGCTGTGGGCTAATGTGGTGGACTGCTGTGACGAGCCGCATTGCGAGTCGATGGTGATGCAAGGCGTTTCAATTGCACCACCATGGGCAAGCCATGCGGTGCGAGTCACGTTCATACCTTGAGCGGCTAATTTGTTAATACAGCCGCCAACGACTTGGTCTACTGTGGCGGAAGCAAGGTCATTACGAGCCAATAGTTGCATCATGACTTGACCCAGTACGTCGGTGGGGTGGGCGCCACCCAAACTGCCATTCTTACGGCCCACTGGTGAGCGGGCGGCGTCAACAATAACGACTTCTTCCATGCTTATTCTCCCTTCATTTGCGATTGCTCAAGTTCTGGTTTAACCCAGTGACTGATGCGTTGTTGTAAATCTGGTCGTTGGCGTTCTTCGGGCTTCGCCGTTGCCGAGCCAATGTAAACGAATCCAGCCACTCGTTCACCTGCCTTTAAGCCCAGCACTTGGTCAATAACACTGTCGTAGGCATACCACTCGGTAAGCCATTGTGCGGCAAAACCCATTAGATTGGCGCCGACCAACAGATTTTGGCATGCAGCACCCGCAGACATGAGTTGCTCCCACTGGGGAATTTTTGGGTGTTCCTGGACGCAGCTGATAACAGCAATAATCAGTGGTGCGCGCATAAAGCGGGCGCGTTCTGCTGCGACCGCGGCATCTGGTGCCTCGGGTTTTAATGCCGCAAAGCGTTGCGCCAGTTGATCGCCAAAGTTTTGGCGAGCTTGGTCTTGGAAACACAAAAATCGCCAAGGGCCGAGCTTGCCATGATCAGGCACCCGCGCTGCTGTGTCTAAAAGCGCTTGCAGTTGCGCGGCAGAAGGTCCAGGCCCTTGTAAATCCATGGCTTTAACCGAACGGCGTTGGCTAATTTGCTCAAGGGCGGACAATTGTGGGGTTGGATACACGAATAAATTTCCAAAAGCGTAATTGTAGCGGTGTTGTTAACTCCATACACCCGTCAGCGGTTGTCGCTGCAAGTTGGTTCTGCTGAAATGCACTCCTTATAAATAGCGAATCAGGGAGCGGGTATGACGGCGTCAGGAAAATTTGCAGGAAAGAAAGCGTTGGTCTTTGGCGGCACCTCTGGCATTGGCCTAGCAGCGGTTAATCAACTGCTTGAGCAGGGTGCACAGGTGGTGGCGATCAGTCGCGATCCCAGTAAAGCGGGAGACATCCCTGGCGTGACCCTAGAGGCCTGCGATGTCCGCGATGTCGACGCATTGAACCAACTGTTTGCAGCCCATGCCCCGTTTGACTTTCTGATTAGTGCTGCAACCGGTGGCAGCCGCGCCGCTGGACCGTTCCTGCAAATGGACTTATCCGCGTATCAGGCTTCTTTTGACAAGCTTTGGGGTTATACCAACATCGTTCGACTCGGTACCGAGCACTTGAGCGAGACCGGTGCCATTGTCCTGGTTAGTGGCGCGCCCGCGCGTCGCGCGAAGCCCGGTCAGGCTGCTTTGGCCTCGGTAGGCGGCGCGGTAGAGCAATTTGCCCGTGCGGTTGCGCCAGAGTTAGCGCCACGGCGTATCAATGTCGTTTCTCCAGGTGTGATCGATACGCCGATGTTTGGGCCGGACGCTGATGCTCGTGGAAAAATGCTCCAGGGTGCTACGGCGAAGAACTTAATCCCGCGCGCGGGTACCGCTGACGAAGTAGCCGAGGCAATTGTCTTCGTTGCTGGCAATGAGTTCGTTACCGGCACCACGGTAGAAGTGGATGGCGGCTGGATTCTCAGTTAGTCCTAGTGCTCTCAAAGTGTTGCGGTGTTGGTAGGCAGACCAAGGAACAGTCTGCCTGTGGTTTCAAGGGTGCTTGGTGCCACCATAATGTGCTGAGTTGCGACATGGATGTCGCGAAAGTGCCGTTGTAAGTTCGACGTTTGATACACCGAAACACCTCCTGCCAGATTGTAGGCGCAGTCAACGACCTCGGCGCTGGCCATCACAGCATGGGTGGTGGCTAGGCGCAGGTTACGGCGTTGGTCGACTTCGACAGGGTCGCCTGCAGTGGCGCGCGACCAGGCCTGCTCAAGGCTGTCGTAATAAAACGCGCGGGCGCTGCGTAATTTAGCCTCAGCTGTGGCGATCTGCATTTGTGTATGGCTGCGTTCTGCAATGGTAGTACTGCTGCTGGCTCGCTTCTTTTCCTGGGCCAGGGCCACAAATTCGTCCAATGCAGCCCGTGCGATACCCATGCTCACCGCGGCGATACCCAGTGCGAGTAGGGTGAAATTTGGGAATTGAAAGAGCGGTGTGTCCGGCATTTTGCGCACTTCCAGTCCAACAATATGGGCGCTGGGTACTCGTTGATCGGTGAGTTTGAAGTCGGTACTGCCGGTGCCGCGTAGACCTGTGGAATGCCAGGTATCTAGGAACTCGATGGCATCTTTTGGCACGAGACACATATGCGCTCTGGGTTTTGCATCTGCAGGCTGTTGTGGGTCGATTACCATACTGCCGGCTAAAACCCAGTCTGCATTTTGGGTGCCGGATCCCCATTGCCACTGGCCGTTGAGTATGTAGTCATCACCAGTTTTAACGGCTTTGCCATTGGGTGCAAAAACCCCTGCCAGCATTGTTTCTGGTGAGGTGAACATCTGTTTTGCCACAGAGGTTTCGATGCGCGCCAAAGATGAGCCACTGGTAGCTGCGATAAAGGCTACCCAACCGCAGGCCGCGTCGCCTTGTGCAAGGGTTTCAAAAACTTGGCTGCTCACCTGGGGTGAGGTTTCCAAACCGCCCAGGGACTGCGGTACAAACATTCGATAGATGCCTGCTTTGGCCATGGCGTCAGAAACATCTGTCGGCAAACGGCGGGCCTGTTCAAACTCAGTGCTGCGTTGGCTAAAGGCCTTGGACAGTTGTTGTGCGTTATTCAGTAATGCTTCGCTCATAGAAACCCCGGGTCAGACTCAATGTGACAGGAAGTAGCCGCTCAATTGGTAGCCCATGAGCAGGAAGCCTGCCGCCATGATGGCTATGTTGGCAGCAATTGCTTGCGGTGTGAAATAGCTACTACGACGCCAAATCATCAAACCCAACACCATGGCCAGTAGTGCGCAGAACTGACCGACCTCAACGCCAAGGTTAAAGGCCAGTAAATTTCCTACCAGGCTGTCCGGATCCAAGGCTAATTCTTGCAGTTTTGTTGCCAGCCCAAAGCCGTGGGCCAAGCCAAAAATCAGCACCATGGGCCGTACTGGAATGTTGATGCCTAGGTGTCGGCAGCCGCCAAGGTTGTCGAAGGCCTTGTAAACCACTGAAAAGCCAATAAGCGCATCCACAAGATGTGCATTTGCACCGATGTTCAACCACACCCCAATAATCAGTGTGAGGCTGTGCCCGATAGCAAAGAGGGTGACGTAGACCGCAACGTCAGTCAGCCGGTAAACAAAAAAGATGACCCCAGCGAGGAATAACAAGTGATCGTAACCTGTGACCATATGTTTGGCGCCAAGGTAAGCATAGGGCCAAAACTGTAACCCCTGCTGGTTTTGCAGAAAGTTAGCGTCACCCTCTGCAACCCCATGAGCAAGGGCCAACTCGCAGCACAACACCAGAGCGAGAAAGCTAAAGAAAGTGAGCAGTGCTCGTGACAGGCTCGAGTTAAGCGCCATTGAGGTTCAAAGGTTGATTAAACTCCACCAAATTGCCGCTGGGATCATGCACAAAAATCTGTCGACAAACGCCAGCAATTTCGCCAACGCTGCGCGGAGTGATGTTGTGTGACTCCAGGCGCTCAAGCAGCGCATCGGCGTCGTCTATCAGGAACGCATAGTGTTGTTCCGGGAGTGGCTCGACGCTGCCCTTACCTAACAGATGCACTTGTTGTGCACCCGTCTGTAGCCAAGCACCGGCAAAACCAAGATCAGGTCGCGGTAATTTTTCTAAGCCCAAGACCTCACAGTAAAATCGTTCGGCCTCGGCAACGTCGTTGACGTTAATCGAAACGTGGTGGATTCCCAGGGTATACATAGAGCGTCAGAATCGTTAGCCCAGGCAGCGATTGCTGCCTGAGCCCACGAATCTATTAGCCTTGCAGGCTTGCGAAGGTCTTGCCCTCAGCCACCAAACGTTCGAGCAGTGGCGCCGGTTCCCAGTTGGGGCCGCCATACTCTTCGCCAAAACGCTTAATGTCGGCAAGAATGTTGTCCAGACCTTGTTGGTCTGCCCAGAACATTGGCCCACCGGTGACTTCCGGAAAACCGTAGCCGTTAATGTAGACGATATCGATATCGCAAGGTCGGATGGCTATGCCGTCCTCCAAAATGCGTGCACCTTCGTTGATCAACGGGTACAGACAACGCTTTAGGACTTCATCGTCGTCAATTTCGCGTCGCGCAATGCCGAGCTCTGCTGAGGTTTCCTCGACGATAGACACGACCTCTGGGTCGGGTTGCCCAGCGCGGCTACCTTCTGGATAGATGTAAAAACCACGGCTGGTTTTTTGACCATAACGGTCCATTTCACAGAGCTTGTCAGCAACTCTTGCCGTAATTGGCACATCCTCGGGCTTCATGCCGCTGAGTTTGCGTGCGCGCCAGCCCAAATCCAGACCGACCAGGTCGTTCATTTGGAAGGGGCCCATTGGCATACCGAATTGCAGCAGTGCGTTGTCCACCTGATAAGGGGTTGCGCCCTGCAAAATGATTTCCCCAGCCTGGCGGGTATAACCGCCCAGCATGCGATTGCCGATAAAGCCAGGAGCGTTCCCGGACAGCACAGCAATTTTGTTAAGGGTTCGACCGAGCTTCATGGAACTGGCAATGGTTTCATTACTGGTCTTAGCACCACGTACAATTTCCAGTAAGCGCATGACGTTGGCTGGGCTAAAGAAGTGCAGACCAATCACAGAGTCAGGTCGTTTGGTGGCCTCTGCCATCTTGTCGATGTCCAGTGCCGAGGTATTACTGGCGAGAATGGCGCCAGGTTTTGCTACTGCATCCATCTTGCCGAAGGTCTCTACCTTCACATCAATGTTTTCATAAATGGCTTCGACGATGACATCGGCCTGACCTAGGTCGGCAAAGTCTGTGGTGCCGGTCAGCAAGGCCATGCGCTGGTCGACTTGCTCAGCGGTCATACGGCCGCGTTGCACTTGGATGTCGTAGTTACGCTTGATAACACCAATGCCACGGTCTAGGGCTTCTTGGTTCATTTCCAGAGAGGTCACTGGGATGCCCACGTTCAAGAAACACATCGCAATTCCTCCACCCATGGTGCCGCAACCGATCACGGCGGCACTGGCGATGTCCTGTGTTGCTGTGTCACGAGGGACGTCCGGAATTTTTGCGACTTCACGCTCGGCGAAGAACATGTGAATCAACGATTCCCGCTGGGGGTGATTCAGACATTTGCCGAAGCATTCTTGCTCTACCTTAATGCCAGCGTCGAAGTCACCGAGATTTACTGCGGCTTCGACACATTGCACGATCATTTCAGGCGCAAAGCGCTTACGCATTTTACGCGCTGCTGTTTTGCGTGCGTTGTCGAACAATTCGTCGTTGCCACGATCAGCTGCAACCACGGTTTCTTCGTCGCGAATGCGTCGAATTGGGCTGCCTTTGGCGATCAGGTCGCGGGCGTAAGCAATCGCACCATCGACGATATCGCCCTCAACAACCTCGTCGACAATGCCTAGCGCCTTGGCTTGGGGGCCAGGAATAGGATCGCCGGTGATCATAAAGTCCAGCGCCTTGGCAGCACCAATCAGCCGCGGTAATCGTTGGGTGCCGCCTGCACCGGGCAACAGTCCCAGTTTCACCTCAGGTAAACCGACCGGTGCGCTGGGTGCGATAACACGGTAGTGGCAACACAAAGCAACTTCGAGACCGCCACCAAAAGCGGTGCCATTAATGGCCGCAATAATGGGTTTGCTGCTGGCGTCCATGGTGGTTAGGCAGTCGTGCAAACTTGGTCCTTCTGCTTTGCCGCCAAATTCGGAAATATCTGCACCGGCGATAAAGGCCCGGCCAGCACCAGTGAGCACAATAGCTTTGACGTTGTCGTCTGCCAGTGCGGCATTGATGCCGTCGTTGAGTCCCTGACGCACGCCAGAAGACAGTGGATTGACCGGTGGATTGTCGATGGTCAAAAGAGCGATATCGTCTCGCGTTTCGTAGTGCACGGTGCCTTTCATTTGGCGTTCCCCCTGATAAAAGTGAGCCGCATTTTGCCGCAAAGGATCAGCGAAACCTAGCGCTCTAACACCTGATGCTAAATTTTCAGTCGGTTTGAGCGCTCGTGTTGCTGCGTTTTCCCAGCGGGTGTGGGCAATGGGACAAAAATTCAGTACCGTGCGGCAGCGCAATCGCGGCATTTATGTGGGCTTGGAAAACACCTTGATCGTCGACTTTCATATGCACAGTCATTGCTCTGACGGGCAACTCACACCGCAGCAACTTGTGGAGCTGGCGTTTGCCCGCGGCTGCGAACAAATAGCCATAACCGATCACGATTCCATTGCGGCCTATGCGCAACTAGGCGATCCAAACTTGCCCGTTAAAGTTGTCCCTGGCTGTGAGTTTTCTGCGAACTGGCGTGGGCGCGAGATTCATATCGTTGGGTTGAACTTGGATTTACACAATCCCTCGTTGTTAGACGGTATCGAACATCAGCAGCAGGCGCGTTGTAGCCGTGCTGAGCGTATTGGCGAATTGCTTGCTCGTCAGGGTTTTCCTGAGGCATTGGCTGGAGCCAAAGCGTTGGCGGCAGGGGGCAGTTTGGGGCGGCCCCATTTCGCTCGCTACCTGGTCGAGCTGGGTGCGGTTACAAACACTCAGCAAGCATTCAAACGCTATCTGGCCATTGGCAAACCGGCCTATGTGCGCACTCAATGGGCCGAGATTGAACAAGTTTGCCATTGGATTAGGGCTGCGGGTGGTGTTGCCGTTTTAGCCCACCCGCTGAAGTACAAAATTACGTTAACCAAACTGCGTGCGCTACTGGTGGCGTTCAAAGAAGCCGGTGGCCAGGGTCTGGAAGTGATCAGCGGTGCCCAGACCCCCGATCAAACCAAGCGTCTGGCAGCCTTGGCGGGGCAGTTCCAGTTGCACGCGTCGGTTGGTTCGGACTTTCATCAACCCGGCCAGCCCTGGGCGGCGCTGGGTAAGGTGGCGACTCTACCCGAAAGCTGTTCACCGGTTTGGTCGCACTGGTGAGCAGTCAACCCTGGGATGTGGTCGTTGTGGGTGGTGGTGCCAGTGGTTTGCTGTGCGCTATTTATGCAGGACGTCGGGGACGGCGTGTGCTGGTGCTGGAACAGGGACCGAAGTGCGGTCTAAAAATTCTGGTGTCCGGCGGCGGGCGCTGTAACTTCACCAACATTTGGGCGGACCCGGAACAACACTTCATTTCTGACAACGAGCATTTCTGCAAGTCTGCCTTGCGCCGCTACACACCTTGGGACTTTATCGCCATGGTCGAGGAGCACGGTATTGCTTATCACGAAAAGAAGCTGGGCCAGCAGTTTTGCGATCACAGTGCCAAAGACCTGTTAGCCATGTTGTTGCAAGAGGCCCAGGACGCGGGTGTGCAAATTAGCACGCGAACTCAGGTGAATGATGTACAACCCCTCAGTTCCGGCGGTTTCAAAGTGGTTTGCGAGAATGACGAGGTTGTTGGGACCAAGGTCGTGTTGGCTTCGGGTGGTTTATCTATGCCGAAAATTGCCAGTGACCTGGCCCTACGTTGCGCCCGCGGATTGGGCTTGGACGTGGTAGAAACCGTACCGGCGTTGGTGCCCTTTACCTGGAATAATGCCGATCGAGAACAATTTGCTGAGCTTAGCGGTGTGTCGTTACCTGCCACAGTCAGTTGTGGCAGCACGGAATTCAGTGAAGACATCTTGTTTACCCATCGAGGGCTCAGTGGCCCTGGTATCTTGCAAATCTCTTCTTATTGGCGAGCTGGCGGCGTGGTGCAGATCAATCTATTACCGAACCTAGATGCATTTGCTTGGTTAGTGACTATGCAGTCCGCTGCACCTAAAAGTCTGCTCAGTACGCTGTTGCAAAAGCAACTGCCGAAACGCCTGGTGCAGAGGCTGAATGGCGTTTGGTTCAGAGACGAACGGGTAGGCGAGGCGTCCCACAAGTCCCTGCGGGAGTTGGCAGATAAACTTCAGCAGTGGTCATTCAAACCTGGTGGCACAGAGGGTTATCGTACAGCCGAAGTCACCTTGGGTGGTGTCTCGACCGACGAGGTGTCTTCGAAGTCCTTTGAAGTAAAACAGGTGCCCGGCTTGTACATCATTGGCGAGGCGTTAGATGTAACGGGCTGGCTCGGTGGATTTAACTTCCAGTGGGCTTGGTCATCGGCCTATTGTTGCGCGGAACATTTATAGCGCGCGTAAGATGTTCACAGGGCGACGGTCGTCAAAGTTTCTGGCAGTTTCAGAACCGCCAGCGGCAGGTTAAGCTAGCGGGCCGTTTAAACACGCTAAGCACTATCGAGTTTTCGAAATAGTTTTCATTAATAAACATAAGCTATTGAAAATAAATAGATAAATTAAACAGAGAGGAATCCTAGTGAGCAATCGAACGAAGTTTTACATCAATGGCGAATGGGTTGCGCCATCTACCAGCGACACCATTGACGTCATCAATCCAGCTACCGAACAGCCGATTGGCCAAGTTGCTATGGGTGGTGCAGCAGACGTCGACAAGGCGGTTGCGGCTGCCAAAGCAGCGTTTGAAACTTTTTCTCAGACCACACGCGAAGAACGTATCAGCTTACTGGAAGCCATAATTGCCAAGTACAGCGAACGCATGGGTGATGTGGCGGCCGCCATCAGCGAAGAAATGGGCGCGCCTGTGAACCTCGCTAATAAAGCCCAGGCGCCAGCCGGATTAGGTCACCTGATGACTACCCTGGGCGTATTGAAAGACTTCGAATTTGAAGAAGACTTAGGTACTTCCAGAGTGATTCGTGAACCTGCTGGGGTATGCGGTTTTATCACGCCATGGAATTGGCCGATTAACCAGATCGCTTGCAAAGTTGCACCGGCATTGGCTGCGGGTTGCACCATGGTTCTCAAGCCTTCAGAGATTGCGCCGTTTAACGCCATTCTGTTTGCTGAAATTCTTGACGAGGCCGGCGTGCCCGCGGGCGTCTTTAACTTGGTTAATGGCGACGGCCCGACCGTAGGTGCCACGCTGTCTGCCCACCCAGACGTAGACATGATGTCGTTCACTGGCTCTACTCGTGCCGGCGTCGAAGTAGCCAAGGCGGCGGCACCCACGGTTAAGCGTGTTGCCCAAGAGCTTGGCGGTAAGTCTGCGAACATTATTCTTGATGATGCGGACTTTCAAAAAGCCATTGCTCGTGATGTATTCGGTCTGGTGACCAATTCGGGTCAAAGCTGTAACGCTCCAACACGCATGCTGGTACCCATGGCGCGCATGGACGAGGCCGCCGCGGTGGCAAAAGCTGCAGCAGAGCAAGTTAAAGTCGGCGATCCGAATGCTGAAGACACCACCATCGGTCCTGTAGTCTCTGAAGTGCAATACAACAAGATCCAGGACCTGATCCAAAAAGGCATCGACGAGGGTGCGAAGTTGGAAACCGGCGGCACCGGACGTCCGGAGGGGCTCAACGCGGGTTACTACATCAAGCCTACAGTGTTCTCCCATGTCACCAACGACATGACCATTGCCCAAGAAGAAATTTTTGGACCGGTGTTAGCAATGATTGGCTACGAAAACGACGAAGACGCGGTGCGTATTGCCAATGACACCGTGTATGGCTTGAGTGGTTATATTTCCTCAGAGGACCCAGAGCGGGCGCGTAACATAGCGCGGCAGATTCGTACCGGTAATGTGCACTTGAACGGCGCGCCTGGCGATCAGCAGGCACCCTTTGGTGGCTACAAGCAGTCAGGTAACGGTCGCGAGTGGGGACGCTTCGGTTTTGAAGAGTTCCTCGAAACCAAGGCAATTTTGGGCTACTCGCCACGTTCCTAGGCGCCGAGTTGTACTCGCAGCGATAGTTGAAAAAGAGGGCGTCATGCCCTCTTTTTTTGTCTGTAAAAACGAAGAGGTTGAGCAAACGCTATGCTAGAACACGTTAACGTTGTGACCTTAGAGCAAGCTGTAGCGGCACCGCTGTGTACCTCGCGATTGGCCCAGGCGGGTGCCGAGGTCATAAAAATAGAGCGTCCAGAAGGTGATTTTGCGCGCTACTACGATTCTGCGGTTGCCGGAGAAAGCGCCTACTTTGTGTGGCTCAACGCAGGTAAAAAGTCTGTCGTGCTGGATTTACGCACGGACCAGGGTCTCAACGCATTGAATCAGTTGATCGAGCGGGCAGATGTTTTGGTGCAAAACCTTAAACCTGGCGCGTTGGCAAAATTGGGCGTCGACTTAAGCGCCGTACATGAGATGCGTCCAGAATTTATCTCGGTCTCGATCTCGGGTTTCAGTCCTGATGGGCCAGGCCATGATCGCAAAGCCTATGACTTGCTCATGCAGGCCGAATCTGGATTGGCTGACATCACCGGCAGCCCTCATGCCCCTGGCCGGGTGGGGGTTTCAATTGTCGATATCGCCACCGGCATGTTTGCTTACGAAGCGGTACTGGGTGCGTTAATCAAACGCGGCAACAGCGGCGAAGGCGCTGCTATAGCCGTATCCTTATTCGATGCGGCGGCGGAAATGCTCGCTGTGCCATATCTATTGCAGCGCTACGGTGGCAGCGCGCCGCAGCGGGTGGGATTAGCCCATCCCGGGATCTGTCCCTATGGCGTCTTTGTCAGCGCAGACCAGCGGCGTTTTGTGCTGTCAGTGCAGAATGAACGCGAATGGCAGCAGTTGTGTCGTTTGGGTTTGCAAAAAAACGAACTTATGGACGATTCAAGATGCGCAAACAACGAGAGCCGTGTGGCTCATCGTGAGTTTGTAGACGGGGTCGTGCAGGAGGTGTTCAGTGAGCTTAGCTACTGTGAGGTCAGCAAGCGACTGACTGCGGCGGATGTCGCGTTCGCGCCGCTTAACCCGGTTGCAGCACTTACAGACCATGGCGATTTCCATACCGAGAACATTCAGGTGCAGGGCCAGAATGTCGAATTGCCCAGAGTGCCAGGACTGCCTCGTGCGGCTAGTTTTTCGCCCCAGGTACCAAAGCTGGGCGCAGATACCGAGGCGGTACTGCTGCGTTTAGCTACGGATGTCTCAAACCAGTTGACCCCAAGTGATCGAGTGGAATGAGTTTGAATGCGCGGTAGCTTTTGCCGCAGAATCGTAAACTAGTAAGTTCACAGAGGAAGGGGCATGGCCTACGACAACGACAACATTTTTGCCAAAATTTTGCGAGGCGAAGCACCGGCCTTCAAAGTGTACGAAGACGATTATTCCCTGGCCTTTATGGACGTTATGCCGCAGGTCGACGGCCATACTTTGGTGATTCCCAAAGACCCTACCGAGAATCTGCATAACGCCGATCCGGTGATTTTGGGCCATACCATGGCAACGGTGCAGACCGTTGCGGCTGCAGTAAAAAAAGCCTTCGATGCCCCTGGGATTATGCTCGCTCAATTGAATGGCGAAGCTGCGGGTCAGACGGTTTTTCATTTGCACTTTCATATCTTGCCTCGTCGGGAAGGCTTAGAGATGCTCATGCATGCACGACAGATGGCCGATTTTGGGCTGCTTGAACAGCATGCTCAGCGCATACGCGAAGCGTTGTAAAGATTACAGTTATGGCTGAATCCATTCGAGACAAAGTGTCTGCAGAAGACTTACAAGCACTGTTGGCCGACGATAAGCGCGAATGGTTGGAGGCCATTGATGCCATTTATGCCGAGTTTGGTGAGGCCGGAGTGCGCGAGATTTTGCGCAACTTGCAAGATCATGTGCTCAGTCGCAACGTGGCGTTGGACGAGGCGACCTTAAATACCCCCTACATCAACACTATTGCGCCTGAAGATCAGCCGATTTATCCCGGTGACATTGAGATAGAAGAGCGCATTGAGCAAATTTTGCGCTGGAACGCGATCGCAATGGTGTTGCAAGCCCAAGACAAAGGTATTGGTGTGGGCGGTCACATTGCGACCTACGCATCCTGTGCCACTATGTTAGAGGTTGGCTTTAATCACTTCTTTCGTGGTGCCGGGCCGGATAATGATCGGGGTGCAGCCGATATGTTATTACCCCAGCCCCATGCCGCACCGGGTGTTTATGCCCGGGCCTTTTTGGAAGGCCGGTTGTCCTTACAGCAATTGCAAAATTATCGCCAAGAGTTGGGCGAGGGTGGCGGGCTGTCGTCTTATCCTCACCCTCGCAGCATGCCGGAGTTTTGGGAAGTGCCGAACGCCTCAATGGGCTTGTCGACACCATCTGCGATCTATCAAGCGCGGTTTGCCAAGTACCTTGAGAATCGGGGTTTGAAGCAGGCTGCCAGTGGCAAGGTTTGGTGTTTTATTGGCGACGGCGAATCCGACGAGCCTGAAGTGCTGGGTAGCATCAGCCTTGCGGCGCGGGAGAAGCTCGACAATCTGATCCTGGTCGTGAATTGCAACTTGCAGCGTTTGGATGGGCCGGTTCGAGGCAACGGGAAAATCATTCAGGAACTGGAGCGGGTATTCCGCGGCGCTGACTGGAATGTCATAAAAGTCATTTGGGGCAGTGGTTGGGACGGTCTACTGGCTCGAGATCATGATGGTGTGCTGCGCCAACGCATGGACGAGTGTTTGGACGGCGACTACCAAATGTATTCAGTATTGCCTGGCGATGTGCAGCGTGAGCATTGGGTAGAAGGAAATCCTGCACTTGAGCAAATGATGAACTCCCTCACCGATGATGAAGTTCGCGGCATCAAGCGGGGCGGTCAGGACCAAAAGAAACTCTATTCAGCTTTTGCCAAAGCCCATGCGACCCAAGGTCGCCCAACCGTGGTCTTGGTAAAAACGGTAAAGGGCGATGGTATGGGTGCTCAAGGTAAAAATACCGCCCACCAATACAAAAACATGTCGGTAGAAGAGCGGGTCAAAGTGGCTCGCGAGTTGAACATTCCGCTGAGCGAAGACGCTGCTAAGCAGGCGGAGTTTTATCGGCCACCAGAAGATTCTGCAGAGCTTGCGTATTTGCGCGAGCATCGTGCGCACCTTGGCGGTCAGATTCCAAATCGCCAGGTGGCCTGTGCATCTTTGGCGGTACCGCCCATTGATGAATTCACGGAATTTTTAGGCAATTTTTCTGGCCGCGAAATGTCTACCACCATGCTCATGGTGCGGTTGCTGTCGAATTTGCTGAAGCAGCCTGAGCTTGGCCGCTATGTCGTGCCTATTGTGCCGGATGAAGCCCGTACATTCGGTATGGATGGCCTGTTTAAGGTCGCGGGTATCTATTCCCCTGAAGGTCAAAAGTATCGACCAGTAGATGCGGACAGTTTGCTGCCTTATCGCGAGGCCGCAGATGGTCAGATCTTGCAAGAAGGCATTTGTGAAGTCGGTGCTATGGCGTCATTTATGGCCGCAGGCAGCGCCTATGCAGTGCACGGTTTGCCAATGATCCCGTTTTATATTTTTTATTCCATGTTCGGTTTCCAACGCGTCGGCGACATGATCTGGAGTTGCGGCGACATGATGTGTAAGGGCTTTCTGTTAGGAGGCACTGCTGGGCGTACGACATTAAATGGCGAGGGCTTGCAACACCAAGATGGTCACTCGCATATTCTGGCTAGCACTGTGCCTAATCTGCGCAGTTATGATCCTGCCTTTGGTTACGAGGTGACCGCATTAGTGCGTGAAGGTATGCATCAAATGTACGCCCTACAAAAAGACGTTTTCTATTATCTAACGCTGTACAACGAAAATTATTCGATGCCCAGCTTGGCTGAAGTCGCGGAACAAACTTCGGTCAGTGAGGATGAGATTCTGCAGGGTGTTGTAGATGGCGGTTATTGCTTCTACCGTAGTCCAGGCGCGTCCAGCAGTGCGGTACATATTTTGGCGAGCGGCAGCATCATGCAGCAGGCGCTGTTGGCTAGAGTTGCCCTAGAAGCCCTCGAAATAGACGTGTGTCTTTGGAGTGTCACCAGTTTTGTAGAGTTGCAGCGTAATGCTTTAGAGTGCCAGCAGTACAATCGCGAGCATCCAAACTCGGCAGCGAAAGTTTCGAATCTGCAAAAGATGTTTGCCGACCAGGACGGTGTTTTTATTGCTGTAACCGACTACATGGCGGCTCTAGCCCAAGGTATTGCGGCTTGGATGCCAGCCGGCTTTGAGGTGCTCGGTACAGATGGCTATGGATTGTCGGAATCGCGTCCGCGCTTGCGCGAACATTTTGCGGTTGATGCCAAAGCCGTGGCTCAGGCGTCGTTGAGCGCTCTGTATCGTCAGGGTTTGATTACGAAAAAAGCACTCGAAGCTGGTTCGCGGCAGTTGAGTCAAAACTAAACATTAGGTTTAACGGGGGGAGAATGAAGGACTTTACCAACAAAATTGCTGTGGTAACTGGCGGCGGTACCGGCATGGGTAGAGAGCTTGTGTGTCAGTTGATAGCGGCGGGCGCTCATGTGGCCATGTGTGATGTATCTGAAGACAACATGGCGGAAACCCAAAGCCTAGCCAGCAAGTTGGGTGCGGGGCGTCTTACCAGCCATCGTTGTGATGTCTCGAATGAGCAAGATGTGCTGCGCTTCCGCGATGAAGTGGCGCAACAGCACGGTACCCAACACATTAATTTGCTCTTTAACAACGCGGGCATTGCTGGTGGTGGCAGTGTCATCGACATCGATCGTCGGGAATGGGAGCGCACCTTTGGTGTCTGCTGGTATGGCGTGTTCTATGGCTGCACCGCCTTTATGCCGATGTTGGTCGCCAGTGAAGAAGCGCATATCGTTAATACCAGTTCGGTGAATGGGTTTTGGGCCAGCGTCGGTCCGATGACTGCCCATACGTCATATTCGGCTGCAAAGTTTGCGGTGAAAGGTTTTACCGAGGCGATGATAATAGACCTGCGCATGAACGCCCCGCACGTGCACTGTTCGGTGGTGATGCCCGGTCATATTGGCACTTCCATCGCTTTGAATACTTCGTCGGTTTTGGGTAAGCACGGCGCGTTGGAGTTAGACGAGCAAGAGGTAGCGGATGTTCGCGAACGCTATTTGGCGCTGGGTTTGCCGGTGGACAATGTGCCCGATGATCACATTCGCCAAATGGTGCGACAGCAACAAGAGGACTTCCGTGACAAGGCGCCGACTACGGCAGCCCAAGCTGCAACAATTATTCTGGATGGCGTACGCGAACAGCGATGGCGGATTTTGGTCGGCGAAGATGCGAAAGTGCTAGACGCCATGGTGCGAGAAGATCCAGAGCAGGCCTACGAACTTTCGTTTTACGAAAAGTTGACTGCAAGAGGACATATGAGCTTGTCCCAGAACGACAATCAAACAGAGCAATAAGGGGGAGTTATGGCGAGTCAGAGGCGAGACGCGGCGATTGTTGGTATTCATGAATACCCATCCCGTGACGTAGAGGGGAAAGTAAATCCGCTACAAATTAAGGCCGCCAGTGCTGCCAAGGCATTGGCAGATGCTGGGCTGAATTGGAGTGATGTTGACGCCATTTATGACGCCGGTGATGGCGGTGGCGGCATGAGTGGGTTGATGATTTCGGAATACTTTGGCATCCAACCCACGGTAATAGATACAACCGGTGTGGGTGGCAGTTCTTATGAATTTCATACCGCCCACGCGCTGCGAGCTATTCGCGAAGGCAAGGCCAAGGTAGCGCTGCTGACATACGGCTCCACTGCTCACAGTAACGCCATGGCTATTGGTGCCGGTGGCAGAGGCGGAGGCATCAGCCCCGGTGACAACATGGAAACCTTTGCTGGTCAGACTCTGATTGCGAATTACGCCATGGTGGCGCATCGGCACATGCACGAATACGGCACCACCAGCGAACAATTGGCAGAGATCTCTACGGCGACTCGCTATCACGCCATGCGCAATCCCGAAGCGGTTCAGGCTATGACGGATCTGGAGTTTGTCGGCATTCAGGAAACCACCATTGAAGACGTAGTGAACTCACGCATGATCGCGGATCCATTGCACTTGTTGGAGTGTTGCATGGTGTCAGACGGCGGTGGTGCTGTGGTGATCGCCAGCGCAGACGTGGCAGCGAATTGCAAGAAGCCACCGGTATGGATTCTGGGTACTGGTGAAGCCACCAAGTATCCGCAAAATGGTGCGGACATCACTACCTCTGCAGGTGCACAATCAGCGCCCATCGCCTTTGCCGAAGCTGGAGTGACGCCGGCAGAGATGGACATCGCCATGATCTACGACTCTTTCAGCATTACCGTGCTGACATTGCTCGAAGACCTCGGCTTCTGTGCCAAGGGAGAAGGCGGTGCATGGGTCGAAGGTGGACGCTTGCGCTTTGATCGGCCCAACGACGGCCCCGCGCTTAATACCGATGGAGGAGGGTTGTCGTCCAACCATCCCGGTATGCGAGGCATCTTCTTGCTGCTTGAAGCCACACGCCAATTGCGTGGCGAATCGACGTCTCAGGTAGACGACGCAAAGCTTGCTATTGCCCATGGTAATGGCGGCATGCTGGGTGCGCGACACTCGGCAGGAACAGTGATTTTGGGGAGGAATTAACAGATGAGTGAAGAGAAAAAAGTACCAACACGTCCACTGCCCAAGCTTACTGAACTGGATACAGCAGAGTTTTGGCGCGGCACCAAGGATCAAGAGTTTCGGTATCAAAAGTGTGCCAATTGCGGAACCGTCGTGTGGCATCCTCGCGCCCATTGCACCGGCTGTGTAGACGACGATCTGCGATGGCATGTGTCGGCAGGCCAGGGCACGATTTACAGCTACAGTATTGTGCGGTTGAGCTACCACCCCTTTTTCCGCAGCAAGGCCCCTTACGCGGTGGCTTATGTGGATCTGGATGAAGGGCCAAGGTTTCTCACCAACGTTGTGGGCGTAGATGATCCGGGTGCAGATGTGCACATTGGGCAGCGCGTGCAACTGCATTGGGAAGAACACGAGGAATTGTCGGTACCGTTAGTCACGCCGGTATAGAAATTCCCGTAGATGAGTAAAAACCCCAGCCAAGCGCTGGGGTTTTTGCTTTTCAAAGTCGACGCCAAATCCCCATGCGAAACAGAAAAAGAAGCAGGTCACGATTCGATTGGATGAAGACACGATCAACTACTTCAAGAGCATGTCTGAGGAAAAAGGCATTCTCTATCAGAGCCTTATCAATCTGTACCTAAGAGATTGCGCATCCCAGAACAGAGAGCTGAAGTTGGAATGGGCGTAGCAGGCGTTATTGCGCCGGTAACTTAATTGCCTTGAAAGCGCCACTTTTGAGTGCGGCAACAAGCTCTTGTTCGTTATGAATGGGTTGCTCGAACTCTGTCGCGCAGCGACCGATATGACTGACGATGTGGGCATCGCTGCCGCCGGTACCGTTATAGCCTAATTCGTCCGCCATACGCTGAGACACGCCGTCTTCATCATCGCGGCTGCCGCCGTTGAAAACTTCGACAATGCGCACACCTTCTGGCACACCAAACTCTTCCAGGTGAGCGGCCATGCCGACGCGCTTACGACCAGGATGGCAGGGCACGGCCACTGCGCCGTGGGCCTCGCATGCGGCGATCACATCAGCCAATGCCAAGTGGATGTTGCTAAAGTCGAATGCTTGTTGCAGTTCCTGGGTCACGCCAAAGACCAGTACATGTCCGTATTCAGTTTCTACTTCGGCACCCTTTAGTATGGTCAGTCCGTATTTTTCACCCAGCTCGCTGTAGTCCGATTCGTCATCAAATTGGCGGTGCTCGGTCAATACAAAGCCGTCAATGGCAATGTCCTTAGCTTTGATCCACTGGCAGTAGTTTTGCACCTTGGCCCGGCCGTCGTCGGACTTAATGGAGTGGGCATGTAGATCAATAATCACGAACATCGCTCCTGTAAATTTTTCCAATGGTTTTCAAGTTGCGCCAGTAGCTGGGGCTCGTCGGCGGAGTTATCAATAACCACCACAGCTTCTGCGGTGCGCTCGGCGTTACTTAATTGTGCGTCGATGCGCGCTTGAACTGCGTCGGCGTCGACTCCGTCTCGGGCGCTGGCGCGTTCGATGGCAATGCTAGGGTCTACGGTAGTAACCCAAATTTCATCCACCAAAGATTGCCAGCCGGCTTCGATCAGCACTGCCGCCTCAAGCACTACGACTGTATTTGGGTTGCTGTCTAGACTTTGCTTTATTTCTGCTGCGGCCATGTCGTAGATGGCAGGCCAGACGATGTCGGTGAGCTGTTTCAAGCTGCCGCCTTCGCCAAATACTTTGGCGCCCAGGGCCTGGCGGTCGACTTCGCCATCAGCACCCACGACATCTTCGCCAAACTGTGCGACCACTTTATGAAACGCGTCGGTGCCTTTGACATAGGCCCGATGACCGAGTTTGTCCGCATCAATTACATAGGCGCCCCAGCTTTGTAGGGTTTTCGCCACAGTGGATTTGCCAGAAGCGATGCCACCCGTCAGACCAATAATCAATCCAAGCTCCCCAGAAAGTCGACAGCCGATCAGTGTAGCGATGTGTGCAGCACAAAGCGATATGTGCGGTGGGTTGCAGGCGCTGTACGGGCTATCATTGCGACATGATTACAGTCACCTTTGTACAGCCGAACGGCGATGAATATACCTACGATGCGGAAATTGGCGATACGTTAATGGATGTGGCCGTAGACAATGGCGTAGACGGCATCATTGCCCAGTGTGGTGGGGGTTGTTCTTGCTGTACCTGCCACACCTGGCTGCGCGAACCTTGGACCGAGCGGTTAGGGCCGGCAACAGGCGATGAGGCGGAACTGCTTGACTACGCTTTGGGCCGCTCTGATCGCAGCCGCTTGGCATGTCAGATTCGCCTTGCGGAGCATATGGACGGTCTGGTGGTCGAAGTGCCGTCCCAGCAAGGTTAGCCTCGCCCTGAAAGAGCGAGGCCATAGCATCAGAGCTAGTCGGCGCTGGTGGCAGCCCAGCGAGATGCGGCGAACAACAGCACAGCACCCATAACCACTTCAATGATGATTTGCTCTGTGGCAAACACGGCATCGTGCATTAGCCATGATGTGGTGCGAAATAGCGCCGCCAACAGCAGCACTGTGGCCGCGCTGCGCGCCCAATGCGCATTTTCTTTCCAAGCAGCGTAAAGGCTGAAACCCGCTACGGCCGCAAAAAACGCAGTGAAATCACCAACCTGAGTGCTGCGCCCTAAACCGTCTAATAAT
>JAYQAJ010000005.1:123328-149360 GCA_038136775.1 Gammaproteobacteria bacterium | reverse complement strand
TTTACTCGCATCAACTAATCCTTTTGTATCTCCGTCTAATAATTGCATTCCAAGATTCGCCGCTGCGCTGGACGGATCAGTCAGCCAACCCAGTGTAATAACCGCCATTAACAAGCCAACCAGTCCCGTTAGAATTCTAGGCAACATCGCCTTCCCCCATAAATAAATGTGGCCAGAGTATAGGCATAAGCCGAATCTATTGGCGAAGGATGAAATTTCGTTCCAGCCAGGTACGATGATCGGCTGATCCCATCACCAGAGAGCACAACATGTCGTTAGCAGGGAAGAAAATAGTCATCACTGGAGCCGCGGGCGCATTGGGCGCGGGAGTGGCGCAAGTGGCCCACAAGCAGGGTGCCGAAGTAGTGTTGCTGGACGTGGTCGAGGGCTTTACGTCTGAGCTTGGACAAACCCACAGCGTTGATTTGCTCGATGCCCTGGCAGTGCAAAGCGTGTTCGATGCCATAGGTGACTTCGATGTGCTGGCAAACATAGCTGGTGGTTTTGATATGGGCCCCACAGTGGATGCCACCGAAGACGACTTTTGGCAACGAATGTTCGACATTAACGTCACTACACTGCGGCGAGTGTTGGGTGCAGCGGTGCCAACTTTAGTCGCGCGGGGGCGGGGTAGCGTCATCAACGTGGGAGCGTTCGGCGCGATCCAGGGCAGTGCAAACATGAGCGCCTATCAAGCCTCTAAAGCTACCGTAATGAGGCTAACAGAATCTCTTAGTGAGGAAGTAAAGGGTGCGGGTGTTAACGTCAACGCCGTGTTGCCCAGTGTCATAGACACACCTAGTAATCGAGGCGCAATGCCTGATGCAGACTTTGGCGCGTGGGTCAGCCCAACGGATTTAGGTGAAGTGATTTGTTTCTTAGGATCTGATGCGGCGAAGGCAGTGCATGGGGCGTTGGTGCCGGTGCGGGGGTTGAGTTAAGTGTTCGAGCGCCCTGCGGGCTATTCGTCCCGTCGATTGCGCTCAATATGTTTTCTTGGTCGAGTGGCGTTTTCCCACAACTCTTTCAGCATTAACCCATTGATAAGGGGTCGTCGTCTGATGCCAAATGATCCGGTGTCAATTAAGTAACTTTCACTGGTTTGTAAGGAAGTTTTAGTTGCCAATTAATTATGACTAGGTCATGTGACTATGGTTACAATTAGGCATCTATGGATCCAATTGCTGACCACTATGCAAAATCATGTATCTAAATCTCAATTCAAAGCGAGGGCGCTTGAAATGCTTCGTGCAGTAGAGGCGACCGGCGAATCTCTAGTCATAACTGACCATGGCAGGCCGTCTATAGAGGTGCGTCCGTTCCGTGAGACGCAAGAAGACGCGCGTGCGCGGCTAAAAGGTTCGGTAGTCAGTTATATCAATCCCATGGAATCTGTTGGCGAAGACGGCTGGGAAGTACTGGGATGATGGTTCTAGACACTCACGCGCTCATTTGGTGGGTGAGTGATTCGCCTGAGTTATCGCGGGTTGCCAAAAATGCGATTCATAAAACCTTGCGAGCAAACGAACGCTTATTGGTTTCTGCGATAAGCGCGTGGGAAATTGCTCTGCTGGTTAAAAAGCAACGTCTTGTGTTGACCATGGACGTTGTCGAGTGGATTGCTGCAACGGAATCCATAGAGGGGGTCCAGCATGTGCCCATTGATCACAAGTTAGCCGTTCAGTCTCAATCGTTGCCGGGAGAATTCCATCCAGACCCCGCGGATCGATTCATTGTCGCGCTTGCTCGGCAGCACAATGTCAGCTTAATCACCGCCGATGAGCGCATCCACCGATACCCTCACGTTAATACGGTTTGGTAAAGCCTCCGCCGCTGGAAGTCTCCAGACAGGGCACTACTCCATCGTTGGGATGACAAATGACGATCCTTCGGTCACCTGTTCAGGCCAACGTTGGGTAACGGTCTTTGTTCGGGTATAAAACCGTACACCTTCCATGCCGTGTTGGTTCATGTCGCCAAAGGCCGAGCGTTTCCAACCACCGAATGAGTGATAAGCCACAGGTACCGGGATAGGTACGTTGATGCCCACCATGCCGACGTTGACTCGTTGGGCAAATTCTCTGGCCGCGCCACCATTGCGGGTGAATACCGCCACACCGTTGCCGTATTGATGTTTGGATGGCAGTTCCATGGCGGTTTCAAAGTCCTCGGTGCGCAGCACTTGCAGGACTGGGCCAAATATCTCGTCTTGGTAGCTTTGTGCGGTAGGTGATACCCGGTCAAATAGGCTGGGACCTAGGAAGAATCCGTCCTCGTATCCTTGTAATTGAAAGCCGCGGCCATCTACGACCAGTTCTGCGCCTTCATCCACACCCATTTGGATGTAGTCACTGACCCGTTGTTTATGCGCTGCGGTAACCACTGGGCCATAGTCCGCATTGGGGTCAGTAGATATACCCACGTTGAGGCGTTCGATTTCGCTGCGCATGGCATCGATAAAGCGGTCACCGGTGTCTTCGCCGACGGTAACTACCGTAGACAGTGCCATACAGCGTTCACCCGCTGATCCATAGGCTGCGCCGCTGATGTCTTTAACGGCTTGGGCCATATCGGCGTCGGGCAAGATGATGCCGTGATTCTTAGCGCCCCCCATGGCTTGTACGCGCTTGCCGCTTTCGGCGCAGCGTTGATAAACGTAGTGGGCGATGTCCGAGGACCCAACAAAGCTAACGGCCTGAATGGTTGGGTGATCGAGAATGGCGTCTACAGCGACTTTGTCGCCGTTGATTACATTCAGCACGCCAGCCGGGGCGCCGGCTTCCATCATCAACTCAGCAAGACGCAGCGGTACACCGGGGTCTTTCTCGGATGGCTTCAAAATAAAGGTGCAACCGGTGGCGAGGGCAACGCCGAACATCCACATGGGAATCATGGCAGGGAAGTTAAAGGGTGTTATGCCTGCTACTACGCCAACAGGCTGGCGCATGCTGAAGACATCAATGCCGGGCCCAGCACCTTGGGTGTACTCGCCCTTGCTCAAATGCGGTACACCGCAGGCAAACTCAATGACATCCAAGCCGCGCTGAATGTCGCCGTGGGCGTCGGCTACTACTTTGCCATGTTCTTCAGCGATCAAGACGGCCAGCTCATCGGCGTTGGCTTCTACCAATGCTTTGAAGTTGAACAATACGCGCGCTCGGCGTTGTGGGTTCATGCTGCTCCACTCGCCTAATGCACTCGCAGCACTTTGCACCGCTGTGTCGACCTCGGCTGCGGTGGCCAAGGTGACTGAGCCGCTGACACTGCCCAGAGATGGATTGTAAATAGGCTGGGTTCTCCCCGACGTGCCGTTGACTGAATTGCCGTTAACAAAGTGATGGTAGTTCTTGTCTGTTGCCTGCATAGCGGGTTCCCTGATGCTCCTCGTAGAGCGGCAGTTTATTCTGCTCTGAGAAAGATTAGTATCGGTACGCTTAACAGGTCGAGCAGCAGAGGAGTGGGTGTGCAGAATGAAAAACCGGTGGTGTTGCTGACGCGACGCTGGCCAGCAGCCGTTGAAGATGCGCTAGCGCAGCGCTACACATTGATCCGCAATGAATCCAACGTAGGGTTGTCGGCGGCTGCGTTAGCAGAGGCGCTCACTACAGCGGATGTGGTGTGTCCTACGGTGACTGATGCGCTTAACTCTGAAGTATTCGCGGCGGCAGCAGAGGTGGGCATACGCGCCAAGCTGCTGGCTAACTTTGGTGTCGGCTTTAATCACATCGACTTAGCTGCGGCTGCGGCCCATGGCTTGGCGGTGAGCAATACTCCTGGGGTGTTAACTGACGCTACGGCAGAAATCGCCATGACGCTGTTGTTGATGTGCGCACGGCGAACTGGCGAGGGAGAGCGCTTGGTGCGTGCTGAGCAATGGCAGGGTTGGCACCCAACCCACATGTTGTCGACTCAAATATCGGGTAAAACCTTGGGCATTGTGGGAATGGGGCGTATTGGTATTGCTATGGCGCGGATGGCGCATCATGGCTTTGCCATGCGTATTGTCTATAGCAGCCGTTCGGCCGTTGCCGAGTCGGTGGCGATGGAATTGGGTGCACAATACCTGCCGCTGGATGAGCTTTTGGGCACTGCCGACTTTGTAAGTCTGCATTGCCCGGCGACACCTGAAACTCGCAATCTTATCGATGCGCAGAAACTTCGACTTATGGGCGAGCAGGCTATGCTCATTAACACCGCTCGAGGTGATGTAGTGGCTGAATCGGATCTGGTTCAGGCCCTGCGCGATGGGGTTATTGCTGGTGCAGGTATAGATGTTTATGCCCAGGAGCCTAAGGTGCCAAAGGAATTATTGGACTTAGAGCAGGTGGTCTTGCTCCCGCATATGGGCAGCGGTACGGTAGAAACCCGCGAGGCCATGGGGATGTGCGCGCTAGCAAACATAGAAGCCCATATAGCGGGTCAGCCATTGCCGCATGCGGTGAATTAATTAACAGGGGGATCAGATGACACTGATGAGCAAATTGCGCGAAGACTGGGCCTTGCGCCCCTGGTGGATGAACGGGCTGTTTTATTTTTGTGTGTACATGACGTTTATCTACATGCCCTTCGACTTATTTTTAAAGCCCGTGGCCGAAGATCACGAAATCTGGTTTGGCTTTTCTTTGACTGGTTGGTGGGCAAAAGCCACTGAACCGCTGCACTGGGCGATCTACGCAGCAGGGGCCTACGGCTTTTGGCGTATGCGTGCGTGGATGTGGCCCTGGGCTGCGGTGTATACCGCCCAGGTTGTCATTGCGATGGTTGTTTGGAACTTGGTCAACGTTAGGGGTGGCGGAATTGTTTCGGGCTTAGTCGCTGGGGCTATTTTTGCTGTGCCGATGGTGGCTTTGTGGCGTGCTAAAGACCGGTTTAATACAACCAAACAAGACGCTAACGCTTAAGTGCCGAAACGATAATCACTAAAAAGGGGAATCACTATGGAATCTACACTACCAGACTGGGCGCAAGAGCATATGCGCAACTATTTGGCGACGGATGGTGCCGACGGGCATATCTGGCGCGGTGTGCCAACGTTGTTGCTGACAACCACCGGCAGCAAGAGTGGCGCGGAGCGTATGCTGCCGCTGATCTACGGCACAGACGGCGATGAGTACATCATTATTGCTTCTAAGGGTGGTTATCAGGACCATCCGGCTTGGTACACAAACCTCGTAGCCCAGCCTCAGGTTCACGTGCAGGTTGCGGCCGATAAATTTGCTGCCACTGCAACGACAATAACTGACGATCGTCGGCAAAAGCTTTGGGACATCATGGCGGAAATCTGGCCGCCCTACATCGAATACCAACAAAAGACCGATCGTCATATTCCAGTGGTGGTGTTAACCCGTAACTGATTCTGTCTGGTATCTTTGTTGGATGTCGATGTTGTGTCCATTTGCGTAAGCCGTGGACCCTCCGATTGATGGGAAATTAATCTCACGTTGATGCTTTTTGCATGGTCAGAGCGCCACCGTAGGCGCTCTATGCAACATGCAGACAACGACATGACACGATTTTTCTCAACATCCAAGGCCGGTTTTTTGAGCCTTGTTGCGGCGGTTTCAGTCCTTAGTGCTTGCGGTGGTGGCGGTGGATCGGCAGGTGCCACCGCGCCGAGTTACGGTTCTGGTAACACCAGACCTAGCTTAGATTTGTCGTCTACCATTCAAGTGGACGAGAACCAGACCCTTGTAGTGACAGTCAGTGCTTCGGATGCCGATGGCGATCAACTGAGCTTCAGCCTCAGTGGTGAGGATGCCAGTGCGTTTACCATCGACAGCGATGGCGTATTGGCGTTTGTCACGGCGCCAGATTTTGAAACCCAAAACAGTTATTCGGTCACGGTAGAGGTGTCTGACGGTAACGACACCGCAGCACAGATGGTGTCCATCGAGATTGTGGATTTGCCTGAGGAACAGGCCAATCGTGCGCCAACCATAGCGGGTTTGAATGCGACGGTAGAGGTCAACGAAAATCAAAGCCAATTATTGAGTTTGGACGCGACCGATGCTGATGGCGATGCCTTGAGCTTCACGTTGGAAGGTGCTGATGCAGATTCGTTTGAGGTCTCAGAAAGTGGCGTCATCAGCTTTGTTAATACGCCTGACTATGAAACCCAAGCGAGTTATGAAGTTACTGTGGTGGTGAGCGATGGTGTTGACAGCACACGCCAAGACGTCGCGGTGCAGATTGTCGATGTGGCCGAGGCAGCGGCAGAAGCGCCAGTTGAGTTCAATATCGTAGTAGCGCGAGGCACCAATGGTTTTGGTTCGGGCAACAAATACTCTATAAACGACACCATCAGCCCGAACTTAAATTTACAGGTAGGTAAGACCTATCGGTTGCTGCAATCAGACGGATCCAACACAACCCATCCGGTTTATCTGTCTACCACACCAGATGGTACTTTTGGCGGCGGGGTTGCGTTCACCGAAGGTGTCAGTCGCGTAAGCAGTACGGGTAGTGCAGGCGCTTATGTGCAATTTACCGTGCCGGAAGGGCTGACAACACTGTACTACTACTGTTTGAATCACTCGGGTATGGGTGGCTCTATCACCATTTCGGCGGCCGCCTCTGGGGCGTATGTCGTGCCGATGAATTAATCCGGGAGAAAACGAATGATCAAACGTGTTTTCACCCAAGCGCTGGGGGTGCTGTTTGTCATGGCCACTTTGGGATCTTTAGACGCACAGGCAAATAGTGTCGGCAGCCGAGTCACGGCTCATGACCTTAATTGGCGGGTAATTAATGACAACGTGATGGGTGGTCGCTCATTAGGGGACATCAGTCGTACGGATCAGCTTTTGTCGTTCAGTGGCGCGCTCAATACCAATGGCGGTGGCTTTGCTTCGATTCGGGTGGCGGCCAATGACCTGCTTTCTACTGCGGCCAGCGGTGTACGATTGCGTGTACGCGGTGACGGTCGTGCTTATACGCTTCGTTTACGTCCCTGGAATTCGCGCATTTCCTACTGGTCGCAGTTTGCGACCAATGACGGAGAGTGGTTGGAGGTGGACTTGCCCTTTGAATCGTTCTGGCCCAATTGGCGCGGGCGGCGTTTGAATGCACCGGCAATCACCGCGGCTGATGTGGCGGAACTGGGCTTGATGATTAACGATGGCATCGATGGAGCTTTTGCCATTGATGTTGACTGGATTGCCGCCTACTAAAGACGCTTGCGCGTTGTACCGGCTTTTGCTTCGATTAGTGCTGCTAACGGTTGGAGAGGCGTTATGGCGGCGAAGACAGAAACTAAATACTCAGTCTGTACCATCTGTGACATTGGGTGTCAGCTACGTAGTGAGGCGGCCAATGGCAAAGTAAGTCGGGTAATCGCCCATGACAGCCCGATGCTTGCGAAGAACATTTGCTACAAGGGCACTGCGGCTCCTCATATTCATAATCACGCCGAGCGACTGCGGGTACCACTCAAACGAGTGGGAGAACGGGGTCAGGATAGCTGGCAAGAAATCTCCTACGAACAAGCCCTGGACGAAATCGCTGAGCGCTTGCAAGGGATTGTTGATAGATACGGCCCAGAGGCTTTGGCGGTATCTACTTCGGGTTGGAATACCCAGACAACCCACAGCATGGATCGTCGTTTTATGAACTTGTTGGGCTCGCCCAATTGGATTAGTGGGGTGGCGCTGTGCGCGGGCAATACCGCTGCGGTGAACCGTCTGACCTATGGTTGGTTCCCGCAACCAGATTTCGGCAACACCCAATGTATTGTGTTGTTTGGCCATAATCCGCGTAAACACTCCTGGACACCGATCTATAACGCCATTCGTTCAGCGAAAGCCCGGGGTGCCAAAGTGATTGTGTTGGATCCGCGCGTGTCCGATCAGGCTGAGGGCGCTGACCTGCATTTGCGCTTGCGCGCCGGCACTGATGCTGCCATGTGCCTAGGCTGGTTGAAGGTCATTATTGATGAAGGGTTGTACAACGAGGCCTTCGTCAAAAAGTGGTGTGTGGGGTTTGAGCAACTGCGTGAGCGGGTAAACGAGTATCCCCTGGATCGGGTTGCTGAAATTACTGGCGTAGACCAGCATTTGATAGCGGATGCTGCGCGCATGTACGCCAATGCAGACGGTGCGGTCATTCCGTGGACACCCATAACCGACCAACAAGTGTCGTCTACTTCGGCGATTCGGTTGCATTCCATTTTGCGGGCAATTACCGGCAACTTAGATGTTGTTGGGGGCGAAACCCTGGGTGGATTTAATCCTGGCTACATCCCGGAAAGCGAGTTGGGCCTGCATGATCACTTGTCAGATGCGCAAAAGGCCAAGCAGCTTGGCTACGACGATCATCCGGTCTTCACCTATCGTGCCGCAGAGAAACTAAAAGAGGCTACGGAGAGAGTTTGGGGTTTCCCCTACGCAGACTTGGTCATGGGGTGCCAAATGGCAAACCCAACCAGTGTATTTCGCGCCATGGCCAACGGTGACCCCTATCCGGTAAAAGCCTTCATTACGCTGGGTAATAACACGTTGTTGAGCTACGCCAATCAGCATCAGATCTTGCAAGGTCTGATGAATCAAGAATTGATTGTTGCCCACGAGATTTTTATGACTCCGACTGCGATGTTGGCAGACTATGTGCTGCCAGGTGACGTATTTACCGAGCGCAACCACGTCGCAGATTCCTGGAGTTGGGGTAATCGACTCACCTTGTCGCAAAAAGTCGTTGAACCGCCGCAGCAGGCGTCCAGCACCTTCCAATTCTGGACTGATCTAGCGCGTCGTATGGGCTTTGCTGAGTACTTCCCCTGGAACAGTATTGAAGAAATTCTGGACCACCGGCTGTCTCGCTCGGGTCGTAGTTTTGCTGACTTTGCCGCAGCCAATTTTATGGAGACGCCAGCGCCGAAGTTTCGCAAATACCGCAGCCGTGGTTTTGCCACGCCTTCAGGTAAGGTCGAACTCTATTCCAGTGTGTTAGAGGACATGGGGTTCGATCCGTTGCCGTATTATCGCGAGGGGCCGACGCCTACTGCGGATTACCCCTACGCGGTGTTTACCGGGGTGCGCGAAGATCCGTTTTTTCAAACCGGTCAACGCAATATCGACGTATTGCGTGCGCGATGCCCGACACCGAAGTTATTTCTGCATCCAACCGACGCCCAGCGCGAAGGCGTGCAGGAGGATGACTGGGTGAATTTAGAGTCCGCCACCGGCAAGGTTACAGCCCAGGTGTCTATTCAAAGCAGTATGAAAGAAGGGCACATTCGGGTGCCTCACGGCTGGTGGTATCCAGAATCTCGTGGTCGAGAAAACTTAGCCGGGGCTTTTATCTCCAGCGATGCGGTTTTGTGTTCGGACGAAGACGAATATATCGACCACGAACAAGGCGTACCGCACTTCAAGGGCTTTCCGGGTCGTATTGTTAAAACCACGCAACCCGATGCGATCGAACCCGCAGGGGAGCAAAGTGCCCTATGACTCGTCGCAGTGGATTAGCGCATGCCCGGGCTGAGCTGCAAGCTAAAGTCAAAACATGGATGGCGGGGGCGTTGTTTACTCAGCAAGACACCTGGTTGTCGCGCCGCATAAAAAAGACTTTGGGCGCAGATCGCCCGGCGGAAAATAACGATCCTGAACTGCGCCACGACGACTATGAGTCGAAGCGCTAGCTGATGCTGGCAGTGTTGCTGAACCGGTTGTTTTGACGTTTTTCACCTGCCGTTGACTTTAGACTTAACTCTAAGGTTTATAGTAGGCCTATGAATCAGGTCACACTAAAAATTGGCGAGTTGGCGAAGCTTGCACAGGTTTCCCAAGACACCCTGCGTTTTTACGAGAAGCATGGCTTGTTAATGCCTCACCTGCGTACGGATGCCGGTTATCGACTCTACTCCGAGGCCGATGTGCAGCGCGTAAGCTTTATTCTCAGCGCCAAGCAGGTAGGTTTTACGTTGAATGAAATTAGCGAACTACTGGCGCTGGAAGTCACCAAAGACGAAAAGTCCTGCGAGGACGTTAAGTGTTTTGTCGACGCCAAGATCGTGACCGTGCAGCAGCGTATTCGTGAGATGCGACGTATCAAACAGTCGTTACAATCCCTTAGTGAAGCCTGTTGCGGCGGTGCTGAGCCGGCGACCCATTGCACCATACTGGAAGCCTTGAACGCCCACAGCGAAGACGGCTTGCAGCAGTCGGGAGCGCGCTAATGCTTACGTTATTCGGTAATTTCTTGGAACTGTTTATTGAGTCGGCACCTTGGCTGTTGCTCGGATTTGCTGTGGCGGGAGTGATTAAAGCATGGGTGCCAGAAGATCTCTTGGCCAGCCAACTTGGTAAACCGGGGCTAGGTTCTACGGTGAAAGCCGCCTTAGTCGGTGCGCCGCTGCCATTGTGTTCGTGTGGTGTTATCCCGGCAGCAGTGGGGTTGCGTCGCAGTGGCGCATCAAAAAATGCAACGACGGCGTTTTTGATTTCGACACCTGAAACCGGCGTGGACTCAGTATCCGTGTCTTATGCGCTTTTGGGACCTTTTATGGCGGTAATACGGCCGGTTGCGGCCATTGCGAGCGCCATCGTGGCCGGTGTCCTTGTTGGGCGCGATCAGGAAAGCCAAGCACCAGCCGCAGACGAAGAGACAGCATGCTGCAGCAGCGAAAGTGCCAATGAGTCAGCACAATCAGCACCATGGCGACAACGACTCTTTGCGGCTTGGCGTTTCACCTTTGTTGATTTACTGCAGGACATCAGTAAGTGGCTGCTGATTGGTCTTGGTTGTGCCTCGCTTATCAAAACCTTTGTTCCTCAGGAATTTTTGCTGCAATGGGGTGATGGGTTATTAGCCTTTATTGTGATGGCGGCGATTGGGGTGCCGATGTACATCTGTGCTACGGCATCGACACCGATTGCAGCGGGGCTATTGTTTTCGGGTGTTTCACCCGGAGCGGTATTGGTCTTTATGTTGGTAGGCCCGGCCACGAACATTGCCACCGTAGCCATGGTAAAACGCGAGCTAGGTCGCCGGGCGCTCTACGCCTATTTAGGTAGTGTGGTTGGTGTCGGTTTTGCCTTTGGCTATCTCACTAACGCACTCGCCGCCAATTTGGGTCTGGCTTTCGTGGCGCAACCTGAACTTGCCATGGCCATGACCCACAGCTGGTTAGGCTACAGTGCTGCGGCGTTGCTGGCGCTGTTGATGCTGCGCTCGATGCTGTCCAGCTGGTCGCGCCCGGCTACTGCGGTTTGAACCAGATTGGGCTCGAGTACGCGCGTTCCTGAATAACTGAAGATCCTACACTTGGTGCGTCCAAACCTAGGGCTATTGCATCTAATAGCGCGTGTCTTGGGGTTGGCACTTGTAATACACGTACGTAATAAAAAGCGCTTTGCTTAGGGTCAAATTCCGGATCTTGCCAAAGCGCTTGTAGGGTAGCTGCACCTTGTGAGTCGTCCCATTCGCCGCTCTCTGGATTGATTTGTGCAGCGACAGCCGGAAGCGTGCTGTCAACGAGTTGGCGATTCCCTGACCACGCGACATCAAAAACATGTTCTTCTGCTTTGCCGTCAGCATTGAGCCAACCTTTAACAATCTGAATGCGATCAAGGTTCGCTGACAGCGGGTCTTTGCTGGCCGAGACCAAAAAGCTTGGTTGGGTGTCTGTTGCAAGCATGAGGTCGCCGCCCATGGGCACTGCCTTAGCCGACAACTTGGCGTGCCAATCTGCTGCGTCTAAGTCGTCTACTGATAAATCGCTGCCGGCGAAAAAGCGCAAGCGGATACGTGGTCCAGTACTGGCATAAACCTCTTTACGCTGCATCGCATCAACGATGGCACTGCGGGTGTTGGCTTCGGCCCAGACCGCAGCTAGTCCAGCCGCTTGCATTGACCAACCGGTTGGGCCTATCTGGCTAACGGCGCTTTGACTGCGCTGTCTACTCTTTCGTTCTGGTGTTGCGCCGTTGGCCATCTTGCCCCAAAAGTTAGCCTCTTCTGCTGTGGCCAGCCCAGTATGGCTATCGGTGGAGCCGATCACGCCAAAAGCATAGGGGTTAACAGTCAGTTCGGCCTCCAACTCAAGGCCTGTTTTCAACGCTGAGCGCACGTAGTCACCAGGACGAGCTTGGTAGTTGTTAGAGCGGATTCTCTGTATGTACCAGGGGAATAACCCAAAGTCGGCGAACTCATCGTTAGGTGAAAGATCTGGATGAGTTTCAGAATCGCCCTTGTATTGGGTGATTTCGACGATCGGTTCCAAGCGCACCCGCTGTCGCGCGTAGTCTGCTGTGATGGGCTCACCGCGCAATGACAATTGGGAAAACATTTGCCCTTTGGAAATGTTTGAGTTGTGGGGGATCGCTAAGAACCGCGCATTGATGTCTTTTGCTGTGTCGTCCATCCATTGCCATAAGTCTTCTGGAAATGGGCTGTCGGCCGACGAAAACGGCATGAACTGCCGTGCGGTCTGGGGTGTTGCGTCGGTAATGACAACGCGGTGAAGGTTCGCACCGCCAGGTACCGAACTCCATTCCCAGCCGATCAGTGAGGTAAATTCGCCAGGCTTGTTGAAGCGTTCTGCACTGTCCAACATGCGCTGCCAAGCATTGACAGCCGACACCATAGCGCCGGGTGGCGTCGCGGCTGCAGTGTTCTGCGACCAGGATTTGGCCGCCGCAATGGGGTCCATATCATCGGGTAATAAATTGGCGAAATAGTCAGGGCCATTGCCCGAGTCGATGGCATCACGTATTTCGTTTTCGGTATACCAATAGGCCAAGCGTTGCAGAATGTTGGGATCGCTTGCCTGTACCCCGTCAAGGTAAATGTCGCGAATGCCGCCATAAAATTCTGCGTGATCGGATATCACCAAAAAGTCCAGTGGCGTATTCAACTGCACCCGGGTGCGGGTGCCAGGATGAATGACCGGCTGGCCCGAGGCAAAGGCATAGGCCGTGTCCGGGTCAGCGGTCTGGTTGCCGTTCAAAAACGCATCGAAAGAGTAGGACGTATGCAGATGGGTATCACCCCACAGCAATTGTGGCGCAGCGTAGGCGTTGCTAACAAAGGCAAACAGCAGCGCCAATGCGCTGCTTTTGAGCAGAGTTTGTGGTTTGTTACAGGTCATGGTCTTACTCTTTGTACGGTAGTTATAGAGCCGGATCAGCTCATGCGATGCAGGGCGCAGATTTTATTGCCAGAGGGATCCCGCAGGTAGGCCAGATAAAGGTCGCCCCGTGGCCCTGGTGGTTCCTCGCAAACACTGCCGCCGTTTGCCAAGCCAGCTTCATGCCACGCATTTGCGGCTTCCGGACTGTCTGCTAGAAAACCAACCGTGCTGCCATTCCCATGGGTAGCGGCGTTGCCGTCAATGGGTTTGCTTATAGCGAAAACACCGGTTGCGGTTTGATAAAAACAACGTCCCTTGGGATCGATCACGCCGGGTTCTACTCCTAACGCGCCAAGAATTGCATCGTAAAAGGTTTTTGCGGTGGCGATGTCATTACCGCCAATCATGATGTGACTAAACATATTTGGTTCTCCTAAAAAACCGTAGGTTACACCGACGCATTGATAAACACACTGGGCTCACTTCTGTCGCGTTGCCCCTGTTCTGCTGGCTGTGCCATAGTTTGGTTTTGCGACAATCAGGGAATAAGCAATGACTCGGTTCACATTCAATGTAAATGGCGCAGATACTCAGGTAGATGCACCTGATGAGATGCCGCTGCTGTGGGTATTACGGGATTTAATAGGCCTCACCGGGAGCAAGTACGGTTGTGGTATTGGGCAGTGCGGGGCCTGCACGGTGCATTTGAATGGTGAGCCCATTCGCAGTTGCCTGCTGCCGGTGAGCCAGGTCGCTGGACAAACAATTACTACCATTGAAGGTCTAGCCCAGGGAAGCGAACTGCATGCTTTGCAGCAAGCCTGGATAGACAAAGACGTGGCTCAGTGTGGCTATTGTCAGTCTGGTCAACTCATGTCGGCCGCAGCGCTGCTGCGCCGTAACGCCAAACCAAGTGATGCAGACATAGACGCTGCGATGGTGGGCAATTATTGCCGCTGTGGTACCTACATTCGCATTCGCGAAGCTATTCATGCTGCCGCACTAAGTGTCGACGCCACAGCGAAAACAGGAGCTCAATCATGACACCGAAGAATAAGACAGAGCTGGCTAGTGCAATCTCCGGGCAGACCTCACGGCGTGATTTTTTGAAAGTAACAGGCTTGGTCGGTGGTGGTTTAGCGCTTGCTGCTGCCGCGCCGGGTTGGACGCAAGATACGAGAAAGCTGGTGGGTGGTGGCGACTTAAACGCTTACGTGCAGATTCGTCCCGACGGCCGGATTGTGATTTACAGCGGTTCGCCAGAAATGGGCCAGGGCATTAAAACCTCGTTGCCAATGATCGTCGCCGAAGAGATGGGTGCAGATTGGGACGATGTCATCGTTGAACAGACCACTGAAGTGGATACCGACCGCTATGGTCGTCAATCGACTGGTGGTTCTTATACGGTGTTTTTGAACTGGCAGATGATGCGCGAGATGGGTGCTACGGCCCGGGAAATGCTCATCAGTGCAGCAGCCATTGTTATGGAACTCCCCAGAGAAGAACTGCGTGCCCAAGACAGTCGCGTGCGTCACTTATTGAGTGATCGGTCACGCAGTTTTGCTGAGTTGGCGTCTTTGGCACAAGAGCAACCGATGCCCAATAAGGCCGACCTACAGTTTCGTGACCGCGAAGACTATCGAATTCTCGGTACCTCAAAGAGTCAGGTAGATTCGTTGCAGATTGTCACGGGCCAAGGGGACTTTGGTATAGATACCCGAGTGCCGAACATGCTCTATGGCAGCTACACCAAGTGTTCTGCGGTGGGTGGCAAACTGGTGGACGCCAACATTGCAGAATTGAAAGCGTTACCCGGCATCGTGGACGCCTATAAAGTCCCGGGTAATGGGGATGTGCGCGAACTGCTGGATGGCGTTGGCATTGTCGGTACCAGCACCTGGGCAGTGTTTGAGGCACGCAAGGTGCTGAAAGCGACGTGGGACGAGCGCAACGCCAACAAAGACAGTTGGGCCGGATTCGCCGAATTTGCCAGCCAGCAAGGTGATATTGGGGCGGAGGTCTTGTACGAGCAAGGCGATGTTGATGGTGCGTTAGAAGACCCAAACAACACGGTCATCAGTAGCTTTTATGAATATCCGTACCTAAGTCACCTATGTCTGGAGCCCATGAATTGCACTGCTCACTATCGACCGGGCAAAAACGGCGCTATGGATCATCTAGAAGTCTGGTTGCCGACTCAGAGCGGTCCGCGTTTTCAGACCTTGGCGAAGCAACGCTACGGTCTGGAAAAAGACCAACTGACTATTCATGTTAAGCGTATGGGTGGCAGCTTTGGTCGCCGAACCTCTGGAGAATATATTTGCGAAGCCATTGAGTTGTCGAAACTCAGCGGCCAGCCAGTCAAGCTCACCTGGTCGCGCGAAGACAGTATGCGCCATGACTACTTCCGCGAAGGTGGGTTCTGCCGCTTGCGAGGCGCTATGACCAAGGACGGTAAGTTGGCTGCCTGGGAGGAGCACACCATAGGTACAGCTGTGGATGGCAAACCTTCTCGTTGGACGGGCGTGCACCCCAGCACGTTCCCCATTGCGACCAGTGCTCATGCACGGGGTTCGTTAACTACTTATCCTATGGACACACCCTCTGGTCCCTGGCGCGCGCCGTTTTCTAATACTCACGCGTTCGTGTCCCAATGTTTTATCAACGAACTGGCAGAAGCTGGCGGGCGCGATCACGTTGAATTGCTGATCGAAATGATGGGTGAACCAAGGTGGTTAGAGCCGAAAACGTTCCGTGCCATGAATACCGAACGAGCCATTGGAGTTATTAAGCTGGCGGCGGAGAAAGGCGGTTGGGGCAGGGCAATGCCTGCCGGTCGTGGTCTGGGTATCGCGTTTTATTTCTGTCATGCCGCGCATGTCGCGGAACTAGCCGAGGTCAGTGTAGACGACCAAGGCAAGGTAACTGTGCATAAGGTGACGGCAGCAGTAGATGTAGGGCCGATCATTAACCGCAGTGGTGCGCTTAATCAGGTCCAAGGTTCAATCATTGATGGCTACAGCGCCATGGCTGGGCAAAAAATCACCATGGAAGGCGGGCGCATACAACAGACGAATCTAGACCGGTATCCGGTACTGCGAATTGATGCTGCGCCCGAGGTCGACGTGCACTTTATCGAGAGCGACTACGATCCAACGGGCTTGGGCGAGCCTGGCCTACCGCCCCTTGCTGCTGCGGTAGCCAACGCAATGTATGCGGCCACTGGCAAGCGAGTGCGGTCAATGCCACTGCTTGATGCGGGGTATCGGGTATAGCCAAGGGCTAAAACCGCCGAGCTAAAGCCACGGCGGCGGCGGAGCCTGTGGCGACTACCCAATGCCAAGCGGGGTATTGGGTAGTGGGACCCGCGGCGCAATGGGCCTCGTCCCGATGGTGGGCCTCATCCGCACAAAACTCCTCGAGTAGAGCCCGCAGCGGCGATGGAAATAGCTCGAATTGCTGCTGGTAGTGTTCGACAACAAACGTTTCTACGGCACGAATGGTAGCGTACGCGAAAGGCCGTCCGCCCATTGCGGCCAAGGCGCCTAAAGACCACCCAGCAAGCCGCCACAGCGGAAGGCATTTGGACTGAATGTGCTTTGGTAATAGATCATCTAATGTCTTCAGATGCCTCTGCTCGGTGGTTAAATGGGCATTGGCGAATTGCCGCAGTGTCGGGTCTTTGCTGACAGCTAGTAAGCCAAGATAAATGTAGACCGCTCCGGTTTCACCGGCGTGGTCGGAGCGTAGTTCGGCTATGGCGCCTGCGCCCAATTCTGAGATATCAAGGCGCTCCGTTTGAATGGATTCAAAGGTGCTCATTTTCTCGACGCACCTTTGCGGCTCCCGTGTCGCGCCACGATGCTGTGACGGTCCGTTTTACCTGCGGCCGAGGCGCGTACTGCACTGAATCTGGAGCGCGCATTACGGCTCGCCTCTGCATGATCGACGATAGGTTCTGGGTAGTCTTGCCCGATGACGCATCCCGCTGCTATTTGCTCAAGCTGGGTCGCAAGCCACGGGGTATGGATCATTGGCCCGCTTAAACGAGCCAGCTCCGGTACCCAGGTGCGAATGAAGTGGCCGTCGGGATCCTGATCCGTCGACTGTTTTAACGGGTTGTAAATGCGCAGGGTATTAATGCCCGTAGTGCCGGATTGCATTTGCGTCTGTGAAAAGTGGATACCCGGCTCGTAATCGGCAAATAAACGAGCCAAATGCAATGCCGGCTGACGCCAATGCAGCCACAAGTCATAAGACGCAAAAGACACGAGCATGGCGCGCATACGGAAGTTGATCCAGCCGGTGGCATTGAGATAGCGCATGCATGCATCGACGAAAGGGAAGCCTGTCTCACCTTTGCACCAGGCGTCGAAGTGGGCTTTGTTAAAGTCGTTCTCGCGCAGACCATCACAGCTTCTGGCCATATTTTGCAATTCGATCGCAGGTTCGCTCTCGAACTTTTGAATGAAATGGCAGTGCCAATGTAAGCGACTTTGAAAGGCAGCCAGTGCTTTTGGCCAAGTGCCTTTTTGTTCTGGCGCACGCGACTTCACCTCGGCTTGTGTCGCCCAGGTTTGTTGCACTACTTGGCGCATGCTCAGGCGCCCTGCAGCCAGCAATGTGCTTAAGCGTGAGCAGGCGAGTGGTGCGGTATTCGGGCTGGACATCTCTAAGTGATAGCGTTCGCCGCGGTGCGTTAAGAAGTCATCGAGCATAAGTTGTGGGTTTAGACCTGGAGTGATGGTGATGCGTTCACCTGGGAGCTCTGGTTGCCAAGCCTGCCAATCCGCTGTGCTGGCGGCTGTAAGCCAGTTTTGTTGCATGATTGAAGTTATGGGCGTGCGCATATGAGTACGCCAGCGTCGCGCCCATCCATCCCGATCTTTGAGGCCGCGAAATACTCCGAAGTTGCGGTATTCGCTGAATTGCACACCCTGTTGGCTGCACCACTGCGTAACACGTTTATCCCGGGCGTAAGTCCAGGCTTCGCCTGTTTCCTCGTGGGCGTGTAAATGGAAGTGTCCTAATTCCAAGTGCAGTTCGTTAAGTATCTGCTCGATGGAACCAATACGTACGCACAACTCGCCGCCTAAGCCTTGTAGCTCGATGGTCAAGCTGTCGAGTGCCTCGCGTACAAGCTGCCAATGACGCACACTGGCGGACGGTTGTCGCCATAAATCGGGTTCCAAGACATAGAGCGCCAAGGTAGCCCCTTGGGAGATGGCGGTGTGTAGCGCGGTGTGATCTTGGGTGCGTAAATCGCGCTTGAACCAGACTACTTGAGGTGTTGGCATAGACTATCTAGAACGAACTTTTGACCGTGATGAAACGGTTTCAACCAGCAATGTAATGTGAAAAGCGCAGCTGGCCCAGCAATGGGGTCGGAATGTCCAAGTAAGAGTCGCCTATAGGAACTAATGTTTGGAAGAACAGATTAAAACGATAGACGAGAAGGGAGCTGCGGAGGTGGTTGCCGCCTTGGCGGAAACTGCACAATTTGTTGCGATGACGCCACTTACTGGTGGTGTGTCGGCGAACACCTATTTGTTAGAAACGTCACAGGCTGACGGCGCTTCTGTTCGTTGGGTGCTTCGGGAGCATGGTGCCAGCCACTCAGGTCACTCTGCTAAGACTGAATTTGCGTTGCTGAAGGCGTTACATCAGCAAGGGTTGAGGGTGCCGGAGCCTGTGCTATGTGATGTCAGTCATCGTCTTAGCGCTTATGACTTCATTGTGATGTCCTACATCGAAGGCAGCAGCACCATATCTGCCGAGTCGCTGGATCACTGCATTGCGGCCATGGCTAAGCAACTTTGGAACATTCACTGTTTACCTGTTGAAGTGTTACCGAACTTGCCCTCGCGGTTGAATCCAGTGCCGGAAGTATTCGACTACCTGCCAATAGGCTCAGAATGGTCGCAGCTGCATGCGCTACTACACACACTCAAAGACACTGGTTATCAGGGGCGTCCATGTTTGTTGCACGGGGACTACTGGCCGCAGAATCTGCTTTGGCAGCACGGACAGATCAGCGGCATTTTAGACTGGGAAGACGCGGCGATAGGTGATCCCTTATCAGATGTGGCCCAGGCCAGTGTGGAGTTGCGTTATCTGTTTGGACCAGCGGGCATGCAGAAATTTATCACCACATACAGCGCGCATGCGGCGGTGGATCCCCAGCGGTTGGCGCTTTGGCAGGTGTATGTTGCGGCGGCGGCTCAGCATTTTATGAATGACTGGGGATTAGAGAAAAGTCGCGAAAACCACATGCGTCGTGTGGCCCTGGAGAGCATTCGCAGCGCTAGTGCAAAACTGCATCTAGATCATTGATTGCCTCTCTCGACTACTCTGGGCGCACCGGCGCATAAGAAACATCTAATTCTGTGCTTAAAACCCTTGGGTCTGTGCGCAGTTGCTGTTCGAGTGCCGTAAAACCACCAAAGTCAGATATCTGAACGGTGAATTTGCGTAATGACGCCATTTCACTAATAACATCCAAGCTGTAATCGTTAGCAAGATCCTGTGGATCAGCTTGCTGGTTATAACTGACAATCAGTTGGCCGTTGGTGAGGCCCAACTGCCCGGTGTCTTCGTCTCGCACTACCTTCATCACGGTTTGTTGGCTGCTGTTTTGAGTGCGTAGCGATACGAGGCTGCCATCGAGTGAGTATTTGTAGGCACCCAATGCCCTGACGGTGCTGGTGGTTGCTATCTGATTTTGCGGGTCTGCTACGACCGTGGATGACTGGATGATCGTGAGCGAGGCGTTATCGTTTAGATCAATCGGTGCGGCGGCGCCATTCGCCCATAGATGAAGAGTGCCCGAGGTGAGCGCGGTAAAGCACACTAAGGCGAGAGTGGATTGCAAGTTAGTCATTGGTCATCACCGATACATGAATCTAATACCCCATTGGGCAAACGTGCCTGTGGAGCCTGCATAGTGGTCGTAAATATAAAGTTTCCAAGTGCCCGTTTTAGATTCCCCATAAAATGCATTCGTTGGTAGGTATGCCCAGGTTCCGGTGGATAAGTCGGTGGCCAAGGCGGTGAGGGGTGGCAGCAGAGTCACCACGGTGCCAGCTGGGGACTCTAACCGGAAGCCGAGATGGTTAGGCTCTGAGTGAGAAATTTTGATCGCGATACGCACATGCTCAACAGTCCCAGATCCACTTTCGGTTAGGGAAAGCGTATTCAATACGCCATCGTTGAGGCTGGTCGAGCCGGAGCTAGACAGCAGCCAGTCGGTGAAGGAATGGCTGCCCAAACTGCCGGTGGTATAAGACGTTGCAGCATTGACTGCCGCGGTGGCGTCTACCGCGCCAAATCCATACCACGGATGAAATTTCAGCCCCGCAGAGTTGGTTACCCAGTTGACGTAGTTAATGCCGTTGGTCGCCGCGGCGGAAAAGCTTGTATCCACTTGAGTCGCCGTGGTAGCCAAGATGTGTTTTACGTCGCGCCAAGTCAGCGCAGAATTCGCCTCTAGCATTAGAGCGACTACGCCTGACACCATGGGCGCAGCACTCGAAGTGCCGCTCATGGTATTTCGATAGTTGCAGTTTGCGTTCTCTGCCAGCGGATTACTGGAGTCATTAAAGGCATTGATGTTGCTAGAGCTTGAGCTATTGCCGCCCATCATGCAGCTAGACAGGTCTGTTGTGGTAATCGCGGGTTTGTAAGGTATGGCGATGGAGGTATTCGGATACACGCCAGAGGTATAGCTTGAGTTGGCACCGTAATCCCCTGCAGGCGCGCTGACCCAAGTGGCGCTACCTGGTGTTGAATACTTTGCTTTCAGGCCGTCGGCGTCCAGAGCGGCGACATTAATGATGTAAGGTGATGCCTTCTTTTTATCGAAAATTACATCGTAGCAACCGATTTTATAGCTGCCAGCATTGGTGCCGTCGCCGCAATACGAATAGTTGTTGGAACCGGTCGCGTCCTTGTAATAGTTGTTGCCGGCTGAAGCGATATAGATCGCGCCTTTGCCGCTGCGCAGGTTGGTCACACCAGCGTACAACTGATCCATTACGGTAGACGAATATGTGGGCGTTAGCGATGTCGAAGGTCCGCCGTAGCTCATGTTAAATATTGAAACATCGCCAAATAGCTCGCTGGAACCTGCGCCCAAAGCATTAGCCTCGTTGCTGGAGGAATAAGCAGCCGAGCTATTTGCTAGCAAATTAAAGGCCCGCAGGGAGGCGTTAGGAGCAACACCGCGTACGCCGATGTTGTTCCATCCCCTAGCCGCAATGATGCCTGCGACCGCAGTGCCGTGACCGTCTGCTGATAATGTCGGGGTAGGGTCATTGCTGGCGTTTAGGTAGTTATAAGAGCCGTTCGCAACTACGTTATCAGTTAGATCCTCATGGGCGATGTCTAGCCCGTCGTCTATTACTGCGATAACAATGCCTGTTCCGGTTTTGCCTGCTGCAATGGTCGTATCTAAATTTAGGTCTGCGCCTGTCGTGCCGCCATTAGTTGCAAAATTTGTTTGGCCTGTGTTGTCTAAATGCCATTGATACTTATACAAAGGATCGGTTTTTAGATTGACGTAGACCGTACCCGTCGCAGAATCCACGACACCATCGTTCACTTTGAAGGTAAAGGAGTCCACTACCGCGGTTGTGGCCGTAGTGGAATAAGTGAAGGCTCCTGTAGCCGCGTCGGATAGTGTCAGGGTGCCATTTGTCGGGGTAGACACAATGGCGTATGTGACCGCTCTACTATTTTGTGATGTCGAAGTCAGGGAGGCCGTCAACGTATTCGTGGTTTGGGGCAGCAGATTTAGATCCACTGTGGCGTTTGTTGCAGTAGGCGCGGTGTGTATGTCTGCATTTAGAGGATACGCATCGTCGATGTCTGCAACGCCGTCGTTGTCGTCATCAGTGTCTGCGTTATTGCCAATGCCGTCGGAGTCTGTGTCGACGGTTTCGGTATTGTCCAAGGGTAGATCATCTAGTGCGTCTTCGACGCCGTCGTTGTCATCGTCAGCATCGGCAGTCATGCCCAGTGCCTGACACGCCGTGTCGCAATCGTTAGGGCGTCCATCGCTGTCGGTATCCGTTAGGTTGCCCAAGCTAACAAGAGGGTAGGCGTCAGAGCTATCAGCAATGCCGTCACCGTCGTCGTCATCGTCTGCTGCCATGCCCAATGTTTGGCAATCGGCATTACAGTCGTTAGGGCGTCCGTCCTTGTCAGTGTCTGTCAGGCCGTCAAGGCTGGTTAGTGGGTAAGCGTCAGACTCATCATTAACGCCGTCGTTGTCATCGTCAGGGTCTGCGTTATTGCCGGTGCCGTCGTTATCGGTATCTACAGTCTCTGTGGCGTCAAGCGGAAAGGCGTCGGAATCATCCAGTGTTAGGTCGTTGTCATCGTCTGGATCCTCTGCATTGCGAATGCCGTCGGAATCGGTGTCGACGATATGTCGGTTAGGATCGCTGGGGAAGTCATCAATCGGATCAACATAGCCGTCGGCGTCTGTGTCTAAGGTGGGAACCAAGCGGTAAATCTGCACTACTCCAGAGAGAATAACGTCCGAAATATAGGAAGGTGCACCGACAGCCAATACGCTGCCATCGTCGCTTTGGGCTATCTGCCACGTAGTGGCTAAGGCTTGATCGACAGAAATGATTGGTCCCACTGGTTTCCAAGCGTTGTTTGAGTACTTAAAAGATCGAACTAGGCCTTCTCCTTGGGTATTAAAGCTTTTACCGCCGAAGACGTCAGCCACTACAACGACGTTGCTGTCCTCGGTTAGGTCGTGGCTGCCCATTTGGTTGGCGGCTGCCAAGCCATAAATTGGGGATCCGATTTGCTGCCAAGAAACATTGCAGTCTGTTGAAAAAGTAAGCCCCGCGTCTTCTTCAGCCGTATAACTTGGGCATTCAGTTGGGCTTTTCGACCGGTGACGCCGGAAGACTTTCACTGCCCCTGAATCTAAGCCGTTGACGCTTGACCCGGGAAATCCTACGGACAGTACTTTTCCATCGGCGCTCAAGTCACTGTACAGAGCGAAATCATTGAATTGTCCAACAACAGGAGAACCCTGGCCTATCCAATCACCACCGTCCCATTCAAAAACTCGAACAGAACCAGCTTGTTGCTCAGCGCTGCCGTGTTCCGAGCGAGCAGCACTGACAGCGACTACTTTGCCATTGTTGCTCATCGCTACATTTGCGCCAAACGCGTTAGATAGTCCGGTAGAGATTGGCGTTGAATCCTGGATCCTTGCCCCAAAACGTCTCCAAGTAGGCGCAGCGCCGTCCGTTAGCTCATAAACATCCACAAAGCCTGAGGGGGTGCTTGGTAGGGTCTGACCGACGGACGTCCCTATCGCAAGTCTACGACCGTCCTTGCTGATATCTGCTTGGCCGTAGTTAAAAGTCGGCAACATGCCTGTATATTGGGCTGCAAGGCCATTTGTTAGGTTAACCCAGTTATCGTTGTCGGCGTTGTAACGAAAAACACCGGTATATTGCTCCAAGGAGGAACGGTTTCCTTGGATAGTTAGCGTGCTGCCACTGCCGTCAAATGCGAGATGAATGCCAAAATTGTAAGTGTCTGTTGGGCTGTTAATTGTATAGGTGTTGTTCCAGCGTTCGTCTACGTAGTCGTAGATTCTAACGTGCGACTCGCCAGACGCATTCGCGCCTGGAGCACCAATCGCCAGCCGGGTGCCGTCTCCACTAAGGGCGACATAACCGGCCATTGATAGCTGGGTCTCATGCGAAATTTTAACAACACTGTCCATGTCGTAAGAGAGGGTGCTGATTGGACTTTTTGGATCGGAGCCTAGCTTGGTTTCTAGATCGTCGGAAAAGCCGTCATTATCGCTGTCTGTATCCGAGCTCATACCCTGCTGTTGGCACGCTTCATCACAGGTGTCGGGGAAGCCGTCTTGATCGCTATCGGTTAAAGGACCGATCGGGATTAAGGGGTAACCATCAGTAGAATCTGAGATCCCATCGTTGTCATCATCACTATCTTGGCGATTGCCAATCCCGTCGCCATCGGTGTCTAAGGTTTCACTGCTATCCAAGGGAAAGGCGTCTAAGGCATCTGTAACCCTGTCGTTATCGTCGTCGTTGTCGGATACGAGTCCTGCGAGTCGGCAAAAGTCATTGCACTCGTTAGGTTGTCCATCTGAGTCGGTGTCGGCCACATCGCCAGGAATGAGTGGGTATGGATCCTCAGCGTTGGTTACCCCATCTCTGTCAATGTCGTTAGGATCGAGTGATTCAAAAATAGTCAGATAGTCGTTGCCTATTCCAGACGCGAAATCCGGCCGATAGTCGCCGCCATCTGTGTCAATTTGATACCGCATATATACATATAAACGGGTGTTGGTTGCTCTGAACACATGGATCTCGCGATGTCTTGCGTAGCCATCGCAGTTGTCAGGTGTGCCATCATTGTCGATATCACTCAACGTTCCGCGACAATTGCTGCCGCTGATTACGCCATTTGAAAATCTATAATCGTAGTCAACCTTGTATAGGTGGTCTCCCTTATTGATAAAGTCAGAATTTGCTAGCCCCAATTGTGAGCGATGTTCAAAGACGTTGTCCCCGGTCAATCGAAAAGTATAGAGCTCAAGCATTGAATCTTTACGGTCATCCGAAGTGATGTCGAAGGGCAAGTGGCGATAGTCCGAAGTAACGTGGCTGACACCGGATTGCATAATGTCGGTGGGATCGGAGATGTTGGTGTCTTGTTTGAAGGCATAGCTAAATTCAGAGTAGTTCGCCTCTCTTGCTGGGTGCGTAGCGAAGACCGATACGCCGATGTAGTCAGTGAATGTTCTGCGCTTGCGTATGGTTACGGCATCCTGCGAATCATTGAAAACAATTGAAAGCCCCCCCTGTTCGTCAAGCGTCCATGTAAACGTTTTGTTGCCAAATTTTGTGTTGCCTGTGCCGTCAGGTTCAAACGTCACAATGTCAGGCTTTATCGCATGGATTCCGAGGCGAGAGCTGTTGCTGTCAATGTCGATTTGAAGAGCCCAAACCCCGACAATTTCGGTCTGGCTGAAGGCGAGATTTGAAGAAGGTGCTTCGTCATACCAACTGCGGATTCTGTAGCTAGGATCTGAAGTGAGAACCGGTTTGCTGGGATCTTGGTGCAGTGAGGTGTCGCTAAAAAAGGTTTTGGTCACGCGCCGTTCGTACATAACGTTTTTGTTGTTTGCGTCATCAAGTAGCCAGTAGTCTCGGTCTTCAACATACTTTATAGCTGCTTGGACGCAGGAATCATCGAATTTGTTATCCCAATTTTCTTCATTGATATTGGTGTAATTCGTTTTGCTCTCCTGGCAAATAATTGGAAAACTCTCTTGCGGCGAGCCGTCGTTATACGCCCAAAGGTCTCTCAGTTGTAATTGGTTCTCTGTTATCGACCAAGTGCCTCTCAAGCCTTGGCTACTGGCATCGTTGGTATTAATGAGAGCGGTTCCGTCTTCCAGTCTTCTTAGGAAATCACCCGAATGCCACTGAGCAAAGTTCGGGTCGGCTTGGGTCGTGTCAGCCACCATGTACATGCCGACAGGCAAATTCTCGGCTTTCATTGTTCTGGCTGTTGAGAATTTCTCATCCCAAGGAAACGCATTAAAAGGCGTTAGGTCGTCACTGTCTTTTGTGCCATCGTTGTCGTCGTCATCATCGGCATTGTTACCGATACCATCGATATCGGTGTCTAAGGTCTCCGTAGCGTCGAGTGGAAAGGCATCGTTTCTGTCGGCAACACCATCGGCGTCGTCGTCGGTGTCAGCATTGTTACCGGTGCCGTCGTTGTCGGTGTCTAAGGTTTCTGCGGCGTCCAGTGGGAATGCATCCTCGGTGTCGGCAACACCATCGGCGTCATCATCAGTATCGGCGTTGTTACCGGTGCCGTCATTGTCGGTGTCCACCGTTTCTGTCGCGTCCAATGGAAAGGCATCATCGGTGTCGGCAACACCATCGGCGT
>JAYQAJ010000005.1:89934-123228 GCA_038136775.1 Gammaproteobacteria bacterium | reverse complement strand
GTTTCTGTCGCGTCCAATGGAAAGGCATCATCGGTGTCGGCAACACCATCGGCGTCATCATCGGTGTCGGCATTGTTACCAGTGCCATCGTTATCGGTATCTAAAGTTTCCGTGGCGTCCAACGGAAACACATCAGCGTTATCGTCGGTGCCATCGTTGTCATCATCTAGATCCGCGATGTCGGCTATGCCATCGCCATCGAAATCGGGTTGCGAGGCTAACGCTGTGTTGTCGGCGAAGAGCGTTGATGTGGAGTTTGACGATATAAAAGAAGCTGTGTCTGTTGTGCCTGCTGAGACTTCCGCGACAGAGGTCTGAAGCGTGGTTTGTGCGGTCTCGATAATGGTGGCTGCGGCGGCGGATGTTGGATCTAAAGCGTCTGATGCAATCAGTGTGTTGACCTCAGCTACCGAGGTTGCCACGGCACTTATTACCTCCGCCGCAGTAGACGCAGCGCTGTCTGCGGTTTCAACTGCGTTAGTTAGGAGCGTGGTCACGGTCTCGGCAGAAGATAGATCGACACTGCCAGTCGAGGTTGCCAGGTTCGTCACCTGTTCTGCTACAGACGTGGCTAGCGTGGTTGCGGCCACTTGAGCGGTCGAGGTGTCGGATTCAATGATCGTCGCTGCGGTTTGCAACACGATCGCGATTTGTTGGTTGGTTGCCTGAATTGCTTGAGCGCTGGTATCGCCGGACTCGGCTAATGCCCAATGGTCGGTGGTTAGGAGTTCTTCAACGCTGCCGGACACGCCTAACGCTGCGAGCACCTGGTTTTTTTGTTCCTCGGTCTCTGCTCCTGCGAGTACCGTTGTAATGGGTGTCACCGACGCAACTTTAGAGGTATCACTGGGAACATCCGCAACCAGGGCTACATCGGATAAATCTGCGTTGGTAACGGTGTCGGTGCCGCCACTGGCTATGATCCGTGCATCGGTTGCAGTGAATCCCTCGACAAAGAAATATCCACCACTGTCCGTGGCGGAAGAGGGCTCATCCGCGTCTTGCTGAGAATCGCCATTGAGGTCGATAAATACACTAGCGCCGGCTACTGGACCATCGACGACTCGACCCTCAAAAGCATCGGCAACGTTGATGATCGTAGTTGCGCGTGCCGAGAGTGAGCCGTCAGATACCGACACGCTCAGTTCGTAATCATTGTTCGCGTCACCGTCTGTGGGTGATTCGTAGTCGGGTGCCGTCTTGAAACTGATCGTGCCAGATGCGCTGATGGAAAATAGTTCGGCATCTGTGCCGGAGAGAGTGTAAGTGAGTGTGTTGCCTTGGGCGTCTGAAGCGGAGGCGCTGCCTACTGAAAGAGACCCTTCTAGGATTGAAAATGAGTCTGCCACGGATAATGAGGGTGCCGTGTTCACCGGTGGTGCTGGCGCGCCACTTCCGCCGCCTCCGCCGCCACCGCATGCCGAGGTGGTCAGAGCCAATATCAAAGCAAGGATGCCTTTACCGGTATCTATCACGCTAGCCTGTTGTTGTTATGGAGATAAGCCTAGGCAATTAGTGTCTGGATGACACAAGAAAAACTGTCAACCAAAAGTAGACGGTCACATTATTTGGCTTATTAGGGCATTGCAACTTTTAATACAGGTGTCTCGACATCAGCTTTCGCAGCGGATAGATCAAAGATGTGAAGCGGTCAATACAACATCTGCGTGAATCCAAGCGGTTTGCCATTCTCGGTAGATTTGCTCTGCCTCGGACAACTTGTCTTGGGCGATTAACGCTTTATGCAGTCCGTATAACGCCCACCCGTTGTTCTGATTCCAGCGCAGATCGCGGCGGTAAACCGCCTCGGCAGCTGCTGGTTGTTCGGCTTTCAGCAGTGCTGCACCCAGGTAATGGCGCATGGGCTGGGCCCAATCCGGGGGCTCGGTGTAGTTGTTTTGATCCTCTATCGCAACGCCTGCTCGGAATGCGCGGATCGCTCCTTGCACATCGCCTTGGGCCATCAAAACTTCTCCTTCCAGTCCCAAAGCAGCGAGTTTTAGCACCGCTGACGCCGGTGTGGCGCCAACTCGATATTCATCTGCGTTGGGTGCGTTGGCGATGGCTTTTAGTTTATTCAGTTCGCTGGTGGCTGCGCTCAAGTTGCCCTTTGCAAGGTGCGCACTCCCCAAGGCATAAGACCAAATGCCATCCAGGTACGGTGTGCCTTGATGGGCTGGAGTTAGGCTGATTAACTCGTCCCACTTGCCAAAAATTTTCAACACCAGCCAGGGTGCAGACACACGCTTTTGGCCGCCACGCACCATCACAGCATTACCCTTGATGCGATTAGCCATGCGCCATGCCGCTTCGCTTGCGGTTTTGTAATTGCCCTGCACGGTAGCGGCATAGCGGATGAAATCCAGTGCATGGCCGGCGTGCATTTTGTGCGATAAAGGATAAGTACCGAGATTCGGTAAAGGACGCTTGCCCCATATCTCGGCAAATTGCTGATCGACCTGTTGCGAGCGTACATTGTTGTCGATGGCCTTATCGTATTGTCCAACGCGAACGTAAATGTGCGCAGGCATATGCACGACGTGGCCACCGATGGGCACTGTAGCTTCTAGAGCATCGGCGGACACCAGCGCGCGTTCGGGTTCCATTGAGGCTTCGATTAGATGGATATGTAAGTGCAGTACGCCGGGATTCGACAGATCCGTAGCCATGATATGTTCCAATGCTTCTGCTACTGGAATAGTTTCGGCGCGCGGATTGCCGTCGCTGTCCCAATAGTCCCAGCGGCCAATGGACATATAACTTGCGGCATAGAGCGCAGCGATGTCTGAGTCATCGGGATAGGCTTTATTCAACGCACGCATAGCGGCTAGATAGGCCTTATCCCGCTCGTCCGGGTCTGCAATGGAGTCCTTGTCGTAAAGAACGAACAACGCGCGGATAAGTTCGGCTTCGAAGGCGCTGGCGCGATCGATTCGATCCATCGCGTTTTTGATCGCTTTAAGTCCTTCTCCCTTCGGATCATCAGGCATTCGTGCATAACGGGAATTTGGATTAGGTCCCATGGCGTGAGCCATGCCCCAATAAGGCATAGGGTGGGTTGGGTCGAGGCGCGAAGCCTCCTGATAGGACGCTATGGATTCCGGGAAATAGAATCCCCACGCCAGACGCAGTCCCTGATCGAAGAACGCTTGGGCTTGGGCATTATTCGTTGAAATTTTGCGGCTGTAGGTGCCGCTGCCGGGTACTAAGATGGCACGCGCGCTTGGGTCAGCGCTGGCGGCGACCATTGCTCCAGGATGTAACGCCAACATGGCGATTAGGGTCGCGCTGAAAAACACCTTGTTAAACATAATCCCTCCTACAGGTCGTAGAAGGCTATCACATGAACATCGCGTAAGTTTGTTCTAGGGTACCGAGCTTAAAACGACCTTGTTTCACCTATTTTCGGCAACCAAGGATCTGGGCCTGGCTGTGGGTCTTTGGCGCTGGCGTGTAAAAATCGCTGTGCAGGTTCCGCTAGGGGCTCGTCAGAGAGATCAAAGGTGCCGTAATGCACACCTAGCGCTTTGCTGGCACCAAGGTCTACTGCGGCTTTATAGGCTTCTTCCGGGTTCATATGCGAGGCGACCATCATTGCCCGGGGCGCATAGGCGCCGATGGGCACAATTGCTAAGTCGAAAGGGCCGAGGTATTCGCCTATCTCGGTGAAACCTGGGAAGTAACCGGTATCACCAGCGTAGTAAATTTTGCGTTCTGGTCCGGTAATCGCCCATGAGGCCCATAAAGCTTTATTTGTGTCGGTGAGCGAGCGTTTGCTCCAATGTTGGCTGGGTAAGCAATGCACGGTCACATTTTTGAATGTCGCCTGTTGCCCCCAATCCATTTCTATAACTTGGTTAATGCCATTTTTTCGCAACACATTGCCATTACCCAAAGGCACAAAGAGCTTCATTTGCGGATTGATCTTAACCAGGGCTTTCAGTGTGGGTAGGTCTAAGTGGTCGTAGTGATTGTGCGAAATTACAACAAAGTCGATTGTGGGGAGGTCTTCCATAGCTATGCCGGGTTCGACATAGCGGCTCGGCCCAAATAGCGGTACCGGGCTTGGGCGCTTGGACCAAATAGGGTCGGTTAAAAAAGTGACACCGTCTGATTGAACCAGCGTGGTGGCATGACCCACCCAGGTAACCGCTGGAAACCCATCTCGCTTGTGTTCGCGTAGCACCGAGACTGCATTTGCTACGCGTTGTGGCGCATCGGCACCACTGCGAAAGTAGGTGCCAAAGCGGCGCAGCATAAAAGGCACTCTTACCGATACACTGCCGTGGCTAAGTTCGCCGGCGTAATTGCTGAATGTCCCAGAGGCGTCTCTGGGAGCGCCCTGAGCATAGCTGGGTTGTGGACGGACTTCATTGCTAGCAAGGGCTAAACTCGGCAGCAACAAAAGCAGTGCTGTGGCAAATCGGTGGTGCATGATAGTTGACGAGTAAAAGTCGGGACGAGCATGAAACGTAACATTCAGGATGTGGGTGTTTTGTATAGAGATGTAAGGTTCGTTGGCGAGCAAGTGCAAGGACAAGCGACGATTCAGTAAGCTTGATCACTTTCAAAGGTTAGAAGAGGAGGGGAGTTATGGAGTTCTTACAGGCAAATGAGCAGTTGCTCGCGCAATACGCAGCAGATATTCCGGAGTTAGTGCATGCGACTGGGCCGGTTTCTTATGATTACCATTTTCCCAAACGTAAAATTTTTGATGCTCTGGTAACCCATTCATGGGGCACTCCTAACACGCTGTTCTCTGCAGAAGCCACGCGCCTTGCCATTAATGACGGCGAGTTGTTGGGTATTGAGATTGGTTTTCACGGAGTCGAATACCGCGAACGAATTGCGGCGCTTAACCCAGCATGGGCGGAAATAATGGCGGCGGGCATAGCCACCGCCGCTGACGTTCAGGAAGTAATAGAGAATTCGGACCACGCCAGTTGGCTTAATCCGGTGATCAGCGAAGGCACCTATTATGTTCATGCTCTTTCGGTTAAGCCGCAGGCGCGGGGTAAGCGGGTGGGTATGCAGTTGTTATCAAACGCAATGAAGTCTGCTCGGCAACAAGGTTTTGGTAAGTTGCAGTTGGATGTGCTGTCGGATAACCCGGCAGTGAATTTCTACCAATCCATGGGTCTGACATTGCTCGTGGAATCCCGTGCACCCATACCCGAGCAGCACGGTGTGCCGCCGGAATGGCGGATGGGGATTGCTTTAGACTGATTGCAACGGGCTGTCTGCGAAAGCATTTGATTTGCGGTGTCTAACAGGATCGGTGTCGAGCCTCGTCGCTTGCAATCGTTGAATGTCATGGGACCAGACAGCTAGTTTTCTGCTGCTTCGCCGGTTTCGGTTGCAGCAGCGTTTACTCTTGAAGGATCGGTGTATGTTCCTTAACGAAGGGTATAAGCGCATCCAGTATCTCTGGTAGGTGCGGGGCAAACTTTAAAGAAGAGTTGTCGATCAGGGTGGTTGCTGCTCTGGAGTTTGTGATCGGGTGTAGATTGTCGCTGTATTGGTCGTGGTGAAGGATCAGTGTGGCGGGTACCTTAATCGCGGCCAGATCGTTGTCATTCATACCCAAAGCAGTTTGGTAGCGTGTTGCTTGTAAATGTTCTCCGGATGCCTTCATTGCCGCAAGAAAGTCATCGATATCGGTGGCAAAAAAGCGCGCTCGTTTTGCAGCATTATTACGCGCTAGATAGGCGCTCCATAGTTCCGTTTTGGCGAGGCCTTGCATCGATGTAAGTGGAGCTTCCTCAACGTGCTGCCTAGTCGTTAACTTTTTGTTAGATAAGTATTTGAAGAAGTAGTCTTCTGATAATCGGGCAGCTGCATAAGGGCCGCCGGTAAGCGGGGCGATCACGAGCGCTGCGATATCTTGCGGGTAACGTGAGGCCAAAATGAGATTGGAGCGCGCGCCAGAGGACATACCATAGAGAGCGGTCGGCGCAACACCGAGGCGTTTTATCAGGATGTGTAAATCTTCACCTTCTTCAACCATTTGTGGCTCGCGACCGAAATTAATTTCTGACTGACCCAGGTTTCGTCGGTCGTAAATGATCACTCTCAGTTCTGGTGACGCGGCAGCTACATTTCTCGCAAAGCCCCCGAAACCATTGGTGTCGCCATTTCCACCCGGGGTCATGATTAAAGGAATAGTGCCGTTGGGGTTATAGATTTCGACGTGCAGGGTAACATCACGCTCGGGCCGCAGATCGACGGCGCGGGTCTCCATTTCCACGCTTTCTGCCCCAGGCTCTGGTTGTGCTTTGAAATATACCGGGAAATAGGAATTGTTAGCTGCACCACGGAATAAGGTGACGTCTATTTCATCGTTCTCAACGTCAATGGTTTTATTAGCGGTCTCTGCATGGCTGACTGAACTAAGTAGCAGCACAGCAAGCATCGACAGATTGAGTCGGCTTAAGAGTGATAATCGCTTGCTCACAAGAACTCCCGTAGGTGAAAACTCATAACATGCCTAACGTTGATAGGGGCGTCAATCGCGCTATTGGCTGATGCACGCCGGAGGGTTTGTCTGTGGCAGAACTAAATCACAAACTATCAGCAATGACTCAGATGTCTATTAAGTAACCATACGTTTCAACGGCGGGAAGTGACCGTAGGTTAACCCCCGCCACAGCCATTCCATTGGCCCGTAGTGGTAACGAGCCAACCACCAAGGCGATAGGTAAAGTTGCACAAGCCAGATGGCCAGCACTATTCCGTACAGCTGCCAGCGCGCCAGTTGGTTGACTAAACCGAAGCCCGCTCCGGTGAAAATAAACAAGCCAATCAGTGAGTGCATAAGGTAGTTGGTCAGCGCCATACGGCCCACAGCAGCAAGGCGCGAGCCAATGTTTAGACCGCGTAGTAGCAATATAACTGCACCGATCCAGCCCACCGCCAGTGCAGTGCGACCGAGGTGGTAGGTCGGCGCGATTTGGCTGAACGATGCAACAGTGTCAAAGTTGCTGGCATAGGCGACCCAAATTTCATAGGCATTGATCATCAAGCCACCGCACAATCCGTAGATTGCCATTTTGCGATACACCGATAGATTAAGTTGACCTTGCAATACGCCCAACTTAAACAGCGCCATACCCAGTAGCATCAACGCCAATGCGTCGGGCACAAGGATGAACCAAAGGTTGCTAAGTAAAACTTCGGTATTGTGGCCCATGGTCCAGGTCAGTGCGCTGAAATAGGAACCGCCACGTGCGGCTATTTCGGCGGCCATGGCTGTCTCTGAAGGGCGAAACTCCCTTGCGAATTCTTGCCAATCCGCCTGGGCAGCGCTCATTTCGGCTGATACGGATTTGCCTTGAGCCTGTAGCGTCGCGGCTTCGGCAGCCAAATCCTGCAAATACAAAAGTCCAAAATGCATGCCGGCGTTGTACAGGCTGAGAAGAGCGATAAAGATGCATGAGGTAATCAACAGCCGCTTTCCGCTTACATTTCGTGCAAAAAACAAAATGAATCCACAGACGGCATAACTCACGAGAATATCGCCAGTCCATAACAACAGATAGCCGTTTAGCAGGCCAAAGATCAGCAGCCAAAACGTGCGCTTCATGTGTAATCCGCTGCGGCCTTTATCGTCACGGCCGATAAACAGCACCACACCTGCACCAAAGAGGATCGAGAAGAGTCCGCGCATGGCACCCTCAGCGGTTAGCTCGACAAAAATCCAGGCGGCTACATCCGCGGGTGATTGAAGGGTTAAACCGGGCGCAACATAGGCAGACGCTATGAAACCAAAGCCAATGATATTTAGTAACAAGATACCTAGAAGAGCGAAACCACGCAGGACGTCTAGGCTCTCTATCCTCTGACTCTCGTTGATAGGGGCGGTCTCGGCCATGCTCAGAATCCTAGAATCATTGGTTCGAATACGGGAACGGGCAAATACTGCGCTATCAACCTGTCAATTTGAAGCCACTTATACAGTCATTGGCTACAGCCGTAACTGGCTGTGAAAGGGCGGGGCAAACGGGCGAAACGGAAGGCGATATAACGGCTTTGCAAGGCCAAGAGCAAAATGGTGGGGCGAGCGCCTACAGGGGCTTCCCATAGGTCTCAGCTTGAGGTGCTGAGACCATTGATCTTTGCAAGCAGGCTTCCAAAGCCCGCTCGCAAACGTGTGTTTTATTCGCCCCTGGCTTGAAGCTCCCTATCAGATCGATCCCAGCACCTTACTGATTCGCTTGCGGAACTTTTCGCCAAAGGGTGGCCGCGCACCAATGATGGGCAACAAATCGATCATGGTCTGGCTGTAGATCGCGCGCGAATGGCTCATGTTTTGAAACCCTTCAGGGCCATGATACGCCCCCATGCCAGACGCACCGAAACCGCCAAATGGCAAGTCCTCTTGCACGTAATGAAGGGTGATGTCGTTGATGCAGACACCACCGCTTTGCACGTGACTCAGCAAGTACTCCTGTTCGCTTTTATCGTTGCCGAAGTAATACATGGCGAGGGGGTTTCGTCGGGGTTCAATCTGATCCGGCACCTCGGTGATATCAGCGTAGGTCATGATCGGGAGAACAGGACCAAAGATCTCTTCGTGCATAACCTGCATGCTTTCATTTACGTTCTGAAGAATGTGCAAAGGCATGCGGCGATTATCTTTTGAGGCACGAGAACTGTCAGCGCCGACGATGGTGAGCTTTGCACCTTTGGCAACAGCGTCATCAACGTAATGCTGCAACCTTGCAAAATGCTTCTCATTAAAGACACCCGCGTAATCCGAATTTTCAGTTATGTTTGGATACATCGACTGTGCCTCATCAATTACCCGTGCAATGAGTTGCTCTTCCAGCTCCGTCGGCACAAGCACGTAGTCTGGCGACAAGCATAGCTGACCACCATTTAACAGCTTGCCGAAGGTCAGCCTCGTTCCTGCAAGATCAAGCTTTGCACTGCGGCCAATGACAACGGGAGACTTGCCACCAAGTTCCAGCGTAACGGGAACCAAATTTTTTGATGCTGACTGCATTACTTTGGCACCCACTTGAGTAGACCCAGTAAATAGCAGGTGATCGAAGGGTAGCTCCGCAAAGTGTTGACTGGTTTGCGCATCTCCCGTTACCACCGCTACTTCATCTGCTGAGAAGTATTTAGGTACGACATCGGCAAACAATGCTGCAGTCTCCGGGACGTATTCCGAAGGTTTCAACATGGCTCGGTTACCGGCAGCAAGCGTACTTGTCAGTGGCGCAACAGTGAGGCCAAAGGGCAGATTCCAAGGCGAAATGATACCCACGACACCCTTGGGAAAGTACCTCACCTGGCCCCTACCTCCCAATAAATTCATTGGTTTATTGGTTTTTCTTCTCTCTGGTTTCATCCACTCCTTTAGATGTTTCATTGAGTAGTCTATTGCTTCCACTTTTGAGGCGAACTCGGAGAACAAACTGAATTCATAGGATCGCGCATTGTTGAACTCGCGCTTCGTTGTCAGCGCAAACTCGCTTTTGTTTTCAACGATCAAAGCCTTAAGCCGCTTTAGTCGGTCGATTCGCGTGGCATAAGTGACCTCGCCCTCAGCACGAAACGCGCTTCTTTGTTTGTCTACCAATGCCCTAAGGTTTTGAAATTCTAATTCTGTGACGTTGTGGTTTTGTGCTTCGCTCATAGTAAATCGCCTAAGTAGTTCGCTAATTTTTACTGCTGTGATTCGTTTATCTGTTGGTTCTGTTTGGAGTCTGCTGTCGCTTCTGAACGGATGCCCTCAATGATGCGAACCGCGTTCTTTACAAAAAGAGATTCGGACGAAAAACCAGCAATCAGGTCCTGAACATCCGCTGGGAGTTCTTCATCATCTAGTAAGGGGCCCTGATCAGTTCGCGTCGCCCCTATCAATAGAACGCCCATGGTTTTTGCTACTTCTTTCGCTTGACCCAGACTCAACTCGAGGGCTTTCGAGGTGCTTTCTGCGATAAGGTCCACTTCTTGAATGAACGCTCGCTTCGATTCGATTAACCTCGGAATCGACACATTGTGCTCGATGACGTGTTCAAGCCTGATCAGTAGGGGCACAAAAGTGCCATCCGCCATCGCCGTGTTGTGTAGCTTCCGTGCATAGTCCTCGCTTGATATGGGCTCCGATAGGTTACTTATGAATACTTTTCTCCATCGGTTCAGGCTTTTCTCATAGAGAGTGAGAAAGAGTTCCTCCCGTGTTCTAAAGTAAAGATAGAGTGTGCCCTTGACCAACCCAGCTCGCTTGGCGAGTTGAGCCATAGAAAAAGCCTCGTAACCAACATCAAGAAAGTACTTCTCAGCAGCCTCTAGCACGGCTTGCCGCCGCTGCGCTTTTTGCTCTTCACTTCTCGCTCGTCGATTAATGACCACGACTGAACTCACAAATTCCTCCAAAAAGCTTTTGCCTGACTGCAATGCGAATAAGCCGCTTGTCCAGGGGCGTATTAACTGACCGATGGTTATTTATATAACTGACCGTCGATCATTTCAACTTTGTCGCGTGGGAAACTTTGGGCCGTTGGGATCATACAGCCGTTAACAGTGACGACTCTGCTCTTGTAAATCCGATAAGGGAGACCACCAGAGGCTAGGTGTCCAATGTCTCGACGTGGCCCGTTGTCGACGTTAGATCGGACCTGCCCCATAAGGTTAGAACGTTTTTGTAGGCCGAAGCTCTTGACCTTTAGGCCTTGCTGTAAGGTTGAGTCTAGGACGAAAAAGGCGCGCCATTCATTGTGGTCCGAATCCTCTCAACCCCGTCGTTCTTTGATCGACAACATTGCCTGCAATTTTGGTCTGATCACCAGGAATTTAAGATATAGGCTCTCAAGCACCCGAAGAACGAATGGAATTCTTGCCAGCTCTCCGAGAGGACGAAGCAGTGGCAATGATCGCCATAACTGCGCAAAAGCAGCGGCCCCACTCAGCAACTGGCCGTCTGACGACTGTGAGTGGAATCGTGCCAGAAGCTCATTGCGTTGGATTGGACACTCATTGGTTGAAAGCACATCAATAAAATCAACTCTGTTGAACCAATCCAGCTTTCTCATGATCGATATTTCACGAGTGCATAGTGGGCATCCACTGTCGAACCAAACTCTCACTTTTATATTGCGACTACTCACTAAGTTCTTCCACAGTTAGTTGTGCATTCTTAACCTGTAAGCCGTCAAATTCGGGTCAACGTTTAGAGACAGACGAAACCCCAAGGTCGTTATCTTGTCCTTTTCAGGCCAAAGCCGTCTATTCAAGCGTCCTTACATTTTGACCTTTGGGTCATGCTACGCCCGCAATTCTTGTTGACTTTAGTTTCCTTCTGACCAGCGCTCTCAGTCTCTGTAGACGTACTAGAGCAGCCCGCTGTTTGTAAGGAAGCTGCCAACAGCAAAAGCAATGAGAGGTGTTTCATTGGTGCCAAGCTGTGTACATAAATTAAAAGTGGTTGAAATGTCGGGCCGCCGTGCAAGTGAAAGTTGACTCGTTAGTAAAATACACTGTCCCATCTTCGTAATCAGTCATGCACAAAAGGTCTGTGTTTCCTAAAAATCTAGGCTTCTCATATCCTGATTCCCAGTGCGAAACATTCCCCGCAAGGTCAGTAGCGGTTCCAGCTGCCCGGCAATTGGTCCATGTTTCGGTGTCGTCAATGTAGTTACGGCTTACTTCACAACTTACGTTGTCATTTCGAATGCAGATGAGGTATCCGTTAGTTGACTTAACGCATAGTTGGTTGTCATCCACCGTTTCGTGTTGTGCTTCTTCAGCGCATCCGGCTATTGCTACAATCATAATGATAAGCGCCGCAGTCAGCATAAGCGGAGATAGCTGTTTCATTCTCCTTCCCCAGACTCTTTCTTTCTGCTCTTAAACACCAAAGGCGGCAAGACCAATAACAAAGGCAGCAAAAAGAACCCAGTGTTCGCACTGACCTTGAAGACCATAAAGCAACAATAGAAGGCTAAGACTGCAATTAGGATGTGTTGTAGCTGGGGCATGGCTAAACGATACCCAAACGCCTTATACAACGCACCTAGCAAGCCGCAGTACAATTCCGCGGGTCGGCTTTCCCCATGACCCCCGGGGAAGCGGTCTGGGTTGTCTAGGTGTTATTGGTTCTGGGGGGATACTTGATAGTGGCTTTTAGGGCGCAGTTATAAAACACGTCTAGTCTAAAGCGGTTCATTCGTTACATTAACTAACGGCGGGACAACCTCTGAGGGATAAACCCGCAGACTAGAGCGATCGAAACTAAGACTTCATTCATAGATTTCGCTAAGTTTGTGTTCTGGCCTGGGCATAAGAAGAACAACCGCCCGCAACCTGGCGATCTGCTCGCCCACCAGAGCCAATCACCTATGATTGCTGGCGCGACACTTCACCAAAGCCGTAATAGTCTCGTACGGCTTTAAACTTGGATATTCCCGGTTCAAAAACCTCCAATAACACACCATCCGGAGCTTCGAGCATGAAATAGCCGCCACTATTCGCTTGGCGACCGAAGCGACGAATGGGATTGGGTAAGTTCAACCCTTCTTTTTTCATCCGAGTGTAGAGTTCGTCTAGACCTACAACCTGCATTCCTAGATGGTGCACGGCATTCTTGTTCAAGGCTTTGGGTGGTTGTTCATAGAAGTGGAGCGCACCGAGGCCGATTTTCACAAACACGTTGCGGGCACCTGCTGTTTCCCCATCGTAGATGACTTTCGCGTCAAACCAGTATTCGTAGAATTCGATGGATGCATCCAGATCTGACGCGAATAAATGGACGTGTTGCAGATGAAACCGATGCTCGGTATCAGCGTAGGGATAGATCCAATCGGGTTTGGCTTCGTCCACGACAGTTTCCTTATATTGGTGGAACAACTACTGGCCTATAAGAACAGGGAAAAAAGTAGCATACAGCTTGACTTGGATTCCAATCGACGAGCGACCGCTACTGGCCGGAAACCGTCCTCTAAGGATCAGACTTCGTCTACACTGTTTTCAGTCAATCAGCCAATCACATTCATCTAGAGCGCTCGCGTGATCACAGAGAATTGGTCGCTGTTGGCCATTCCCGAAAGTATAGATTGCTCGACCGTGATACCTAAGTTCATTATTAACCACTACGAACTGCCCTTCGTAGCTATTGCTCCTTCCCCCATCAAAAGTCCAGGTAGACAGACCTCGAAACGGGTTGCCGTCTATCCAAAGACCCTCAAAGACGTGGTTCTCATTCCATTCATAGCGCCCAAAGCAGTGATGCCAAGTTTCAGACTCAACGCCGCATGGTCTTGATGAGTTCGCGCCGAGGATTGTAGGTGTTTCATCATTGGCCTTCGCCAATGGCGTGAGATAGCCCGAGGGGGAGCTTCTATCCGTAGTAGTCTGCCCTGGAGTTGGTGGCGCTTCTTGGGTTTGCGGCATAGATTTGTAGCCAAAATAGCCTAACAGCCCGATTAATCCGATGCACAAGCTGATCACGGAAAGCTCGCGAATAGGCAATTGCCCTCTAGCCTCCTTCCTAAGCTGACGCCCAATCGCCGAAGACTTGATCTTCTTTAACGCGCTATTGTGGTTTCTCGCTTCTGCGTACGTAATCGCTAATTGATAGATTTCCTTATCGACTGGTGCAAAGCCTGAATGTTGATAGCTCCCGTCCGCTTCACGCAATAATTCAGTCCAATGTTCACACAAGAAACAAACTAAAGCGCCGTACTCGCTGCCGTCTGCTCGAACTATTTCTACAGCGTACAACTTTGAATCTCTTCTTATATTCAGGTCCCGCAGCCGCTCAGTAGCGCCGCACTTAGCACATTTTACTTCTGGTCCCCTCAAGGATCGGAGGATGGCGACGGTGTTGGATAGTGCGTAATACCCGCAGGCTGATGCGAAGGCCAAAGCGACGTAGGCGAGAAGAGTGTTGCCCTCCGCCAATAAATTAATGCCCAACCAGCCTGCTGCTAGCCCCCATATGAGTGAAAAGAGCAATGTCACAAGTGTTTGTTCCTACTTTGTCTTTGTCTCGGATATCGCGTGGTGTTTAACCTACCGTATTTCTAAATAGCATCAAAACTTGCGAGATAAGTTGGTTGAAACAATCGGTCAGTTTTCACAGTTTTTCGGTTTGTGAGACCTGACAGCACCCTGAATAGTTGGAAGGTCTCATTGGACCAACGCCCTGCGACCTTTACACCCTTTTAAGAATTACGTTTGCTGGTTCGCGTAGATTTTGTCGTCGCCAAATCTGGAAAAGATGGGAATTCGATAGCTCCCTCGGAATTTAATGCCTGTACTCACTTTGTTCGATCTTCGAACAAAATGCTTAGGTCGGAACGTACTCTGCCATCGAGCCATTCGACTTCTCGATGCATTTTAGCTGAGTCGTTAAAGTACCTCTCAAATCCATCTCTGACCCCCGAGGTGCACGGAATGGCTCTTTCAAGCTTGCCATTAGGGTGGTACTCCAAACAAAGACCGTCGACCTCTCCGTCTTTGTAAGGCACCACTCTGGCCAGAACACCGTGTTCGTAATAGCAACGTTCTTCGCCAATGCGCACGTCATTTTCGTAGAAAAACTCCTGCATGAGCTGGCCATTTTCATAGAAGGTTCGCCAGTGACCTGTTTTGGCGCCTCGCCGGTAGAAATACTCGGCTTCGGTATTATTGTTTGAGTAGCGCCATACGTGCCAGCCATCTCTTTCGCCGTCAACGTAGTGGCCATGAAACAAAGTGACTTTCCTTGGACCGTATGTCTCCCACAGGCCATGCAGTTTGCCGCATCGGTAATGCTGAATCGCCGAAATCTTTCCGAGCTCGTACCGTTCACATCGACCGTGTCTTTTACCGTCATCCCAGCAATCTGATTGGATTAATCGTCCATGTTCGTCATATCGCTCGTCGTAAAGATCTTGTTTTCCGTGCAAGTAACGGCACCAGTAGCGTAAGTTGCCGTCTTTAAAAAATTCTTCATATAACCCATGCCTTCTGCCTTTGTAGACATCAACGTGGAAATGTACCGATGTGTCCTCATAGTAAGCTGTCACGCGGCCAGTCGCAGGCTTGCCATCTTTGACGAGGCAAATCGTCTCGCCGTCGACAAAGACATCGTTTTCGGTGAGCTCCAGCGGTTCATGTAGCGCTTCAATTTTAAAAATAGTCATTTCTAGTGTATTTCAAATTAGACTTTTTTAAGAGTTGAGCTGATGGCTAAAGGAGCTCGTTAAGCGGAATTTTTTCAATTACAACTTGTTCGGTCTCCATCACCAAATCGAGCATCCTTCCAAATTTAATTTGATCGTTAACATAGTCTAAGGCAGCGACGCTTTTACCTGATTCATCTTTACCTGATTCGGGAAACAACAAGGTCTCAAAATATTTTTGCCTTCGCTTCGGGCTCTGGAGCCATGCTAGGGCACTGCTGTTCGTATACTCCTTTTTGCTATTTTCAGCGCAAGAAATCTCCCCGTTCAACGCTGCATTAATAACGGCTTTTTCGCTAACACCGGCCAGCTTACTAAGTCCTTTTCGATGCACATTGATTCCCAAATCTAGAGCGATTCTCGCTTCATACATATCGATCAGCTCGTCTAATCGCTCTTGCAATGCCATTAGCGTCGGGCGCTCTTGGTTGTCGATTGCAGCCATTGCTTTGAGCAAGTAGCTGAAAGACTTCGCCATGGGGTTTTCGCCCATCAATATGCCGAACTTGGCGAAAGCCTCTATCTGAATCATTTTCCAGTCGATTCTGCCGCCCACTGAAAATCTTGGGCTAGCGTCAATTTTATTTCCCTCTTCGTCCCTAGCCTCCATCAATCCGACCATATTCGGGAGGTGGAACTCAATTATTTCGCCGCCATCAAATAACTCAGTAGGTAGGTCCATGCTAAATGACCTCAAAAGATCCTCGAACCATTCTCTTGATTGTTTGGCGATTGTTACTGTTGCATCTGGGCTTTCGGGATCAAGAGCGTCGCAATGGTCGATCATCGTGCGCAAGATGTAGCCGGCTTCCATTTCTTGCAGCTCTACTATCGATCTAAGAACAGCCGAGCCGAGAACGGCGATAAACGCCGAATGGCTCGATTTTTCGGAACGTTGGTTGATGGTATTTACCACACCTGAAACCCTTTCAATGACCTCTTCCCTAAATGGTTGGTTCACTGCATCGGATAGGTCGATAACGAGCCGCGTATCCCGAATGCGCTCTTCCCAAGATCCTGATAACCCAGGGTCACGTACCGAAGCAGGAGGGTTATATGATTTTTTTTTCATATGGTCTTGACCGGGCCAGATTTTAGTCCATTATATGAAAAAAAAGTCATATAACAAACAATTGATGTGCGAGGATTTGTCATGGAAATAGAAGAGTTTTCGATAGAGCGGTGGTGCAAGGAAGTAAAAGATTTATTCAAGAGCAACGAGAGTTACGGCATCTATGCGGCCAACGACGCAAGTTACCAAGGAAGACTCATTCCGATTTGCACGCCTGCGATCATCAGACCACCAGCGCTCGTTATGGGCACGAATCACTCAGACTTTGTAGAGGGTGGGAAGGGCCAAGCTCGTCAGATCGCTGAGTCTCTTTGCGATGGCAATTTCGGTAAAAGGAATAACTTGAATGAGGGTATGGACCGATACTCAAAGATGACACGCAAGCTCTGCGCCAGAGCAGGGCATCCCGTTAACTTTCGATGGGTCGCAACCAATCGATGCCCTATTCAGACTGGTCCTTCAGGTATCTCCCTCTTCGAAAGATCGGCGTGGTACCAAGAGGTTTCGCGTCAAATGGACCAGCTTCACTTGCAGCTTATTGGCGAGTTAAACCCTATGAATGTAATCGTTTGTGGCAATTACGCGGCACAACTTTTCTACGGGGCTAATGCTCAGGTTGGGAGGTTGACGCCAGAGGTTTTTGAATTCGAATACCTCAGCCAGTCTGAGCAATCGATTAAACGCGCAGAAGTGAATGTCATTCCGATTCATCACCCTTCCAGAGTCAAATATGCGGATGCGCGCGTGATCCAGAAGTATTGGGTAGACGAGATAGCAGAACTGTCGGCTTAATTGTTAAAGAAGGTGTGCTGGGCGCCTCTAGCTAACTTGGTCTTTTCCTTTCTACAGGTTAGCCCCAGTTTTTGAAGTTTTTGGCTTTGTGATACCGCATGGCACCCTGAAAAGGTTGGAAAGCCTGCAGGCGTTACGCACGGATTACTTGCCCTCCAGCAACCCCGCAGCCTTCGCCTCAGCCATTATTCGTCGGATTTCAGTGAAATAGTGTTTCTCTCTCTCTCGATGAGCGCGCCAGCCGACATATTTTCCGTGCCGCAGGTTCGCCTGTGCAATTCTCGCTCGCCCCTCAGGAGTTAGAGGGCCTGTGCTCATGCCGCCGTGCAAACGGCAACGTCGCTTTCCGGCAATGGGATACTTTGCGCATGGCGTGCCTGAGCGCGTTTTTGCGCCGCATTCTCGAGGTTTAGTTATCGGTACTCTCTTAGGGTTATGTTCATACATAATTTTTTGTCGCCTGCAGGAGGGGGTTAACCCGATTAGTCCACATACAATATCCAGCGAGGCGAATCTCACTCATAAGCGGAACCTCACGGACCTGAGCGTTTAAGGGGTGCCCATCCTGTGGTTCGCTTGGATATTTTTTGGGTATAGGTGGCTGGGGACCCATGATTAGATTATTACCCGGGTAATAATAATACAGAAAGGCGGGGTTTGCCTTTACAGTCGCTCAATTGGTTAAGTCTTGTGTTCTTCTACGGTACCTAAGCCTGAAATTATCTGCAGTGCGTTACTTTTAATGCTGATGGGGGCCTCTGTTGATCCAGCCAACTTAAAGCGCAAGTGGGAATGCCGTTACCGTTCGTCCACTTAACTATAGTTCTAACAGTAAATGTTTTTACTTCTGCCCCGTCTTTATATACAGAGATCCGCTCTCCGACCTCTATTGAGCGGCGGTTGACTCTGACGTTCCAAGTGAGCGTTTTATTGCCAAACCACCCGCTTTCTTCAAGCAACAATTCACCTGATCTGCTCCAACTGGCTCGGTCTGCATACGTTTCCGCAGAAACGGCATGACTATAAAGGACGGCAAGAAGGGTCAACCCTAGTTTTGAAGAGCTGCAAAGATGGTCGGACAGCGCGCCCAAAAAGGAAGAGTAACTCCAAGCGTTGGTTTTCAAGGGTAATCCTTCATCAAACTTAAATACTTGGTACACGCCGAGTAATCGTATAAAAAGTCATTCAAAATGACGCCATCTGGCGTAGTGACTATGTATCGGTGATTGTAATTTAGGTTTTTCATCCAGGTTAACCTTGGCTCACTACAAATACTCTCAGCTACACTAGGGTCTAGACCCCTCGGGCCTCCCATTAGCCGCGCCATGGCAGATAATTTCTCCTTATTGACGTCTCTATTTACGGTGAGGTGCGCCATGCTGATGAGACCTGTACAAGACTTATTTGGTCTCATAGATATCGGTGCCACAACGGCATTTAACGGATCTGAAGTGAGTAAATCTCCAGAGTATTTGCCAACTGGTATGTCGACCATTGCGGCTACAACTCTTTGGAGCTCGGGTTTTGTTTTGACATTCTTCAGGTCGACGAGCTTGAGGTTCAATGCCTCGCCTAAACTATTGCAAGACAGCTGATGGTCGTCTGACTCTCCCAAGACGAATTCGGTTGTCGCAAGGGAAAGTAAGAGCAAAGCTAGCAAAGGCGCAAAAATTTTCGTCGTCCGCTTGCCTGAGATTCCTGACATTTGCCGCCAGCGTTGATCAGGCATTGATTTTCGGCGTTGGTTACTCCGATCCAAAACCCGAAAAAGTTTCATTGCTAACTTAACTGTTAAGCCAAGCGACGTAAAAAACGCGAAATCTTTCTAATTCGCGCATCGCTTTTTCAACATTAACTAACTCATTTCTGGAGGCTCGGTAAGAGTTACCAGTTGCGAACGCCCGCCAATGCGTGCAGATAACCTTGAGCGCGGGCACAGTGTTCCTCCAGCGAGTTCCGAAATCATTTCCTAATTTTGTTCTCAGCGTTTTGAGTCTGTAATTTTTACCTAGATCATAGGCAGAGCAATAAGAATTTCGAAAGAACTTTGCTTCTTTCTTACTCAGGCTTTGCCGGTCATTTAGATCAGATGAGCCCACTTGGCTGAGAATTCTTATTGCGTTTAGGACGTTCTCTGCGCTTTCATCACCCGCGTTAGCGGGTCCGGTAATACACGAAGCTAAGACAGAGACAATTAGCAATGACCTAATACTTTTCACAAATCCACTCCTAGTTTAACCGCGTTAAAAGCAACCTAATCGCCCAAAGAACCCCCTAAGACGAACACTCCGACTATGTAGCCTATCCAGTATCCAAATCCCGTATTAGGTCTGCCCCAAAGAGTTACATCCTCCAGAAAGCTAATTCCCACTAAGCTCAATAGAAAAGACAAGATTGCGCCCAGAATGGCAAAGCCGAGAATAAAACCATGCCATATTCCGGAAAAAAAACCGTACGGGTCGACAAAGGTAGCTGCCTCATAGTGGGACGCGCAGCCAGTAAGAAGAATTAAGCATAGAAAGCTAAGGAAAACTCTGAATCCCCCGCAAAGAAATGCATCATCATGAGTGCTCGGTAACTTCATAAGCATTTTCCACCTCTTAGCCGATATGACTTGTAAGTCACACCGTCACAACGCAAAGATTCGATCGTCCAGAAGCGGAATATATAGCCTGTCTTGAGGCAAGTCGATCAAGAACACGCCAGCGAATAGTAGGAAGGCGCATCAGGCCATGGGTTCTATTATTTTGGAAGCAGGCAGCGCGGCAGGCGTAGGGCCACTTACCCAAAGTCATAAAAAACAATAACTTGTTCGCCATAGCGAAAATTCTCGATATAAAGCGTAAACCCGCCTACCTTATCCCAATGGCAAGTCGCTAGGTGGTACTGCCCGTCGGGGGTCTCTTGCTCTTTTCTGATAATCAGGTCGCTGCTAAACCAACCAGGTTCATCAATGCTGTGCGTTTTCCATGCTCGGCTTTTTGGAGTTATGGAATCGTTCATCCTTCCGGACTCCCAACCGAACTTTGCTACCATATTAAAGCAATGTCGCTCCTTGGTTGCTGAGAGCTCGCTGTCGGTAAAACTTGCGCCATTAGCGGCGAAGGACATTCCCAAAACCGACAAAACCATAGTTAAGTTTAGAAAATTCACTATTTAAGCACTCATGCTTACGTTGAAGCCCGAAGCCGCCTGTTTTGCAACTAGGTACTCGCCGTTGCCCATGGACACCACTCCGGAGTTGTAAGCACAAGCGGTAAAGAGCAAGGCGTTAAATTTTTTGGGTACCAGAGCGGGTACTTTTCGGAGTACAAAACGGATTTCGTGCATAACCTATTGATTTACATAAGTTTATGAGAAATTAATGGCGGAGCGGACGGGATTCGAACCCGCGACCCCCGGCGTGACAGGCCGGTATTCTAACCAGCTGAACTACCGCTCCGCAGCGACTTCAGCATTCACGCAGGTGCGCAAACGCTTCGGACTTGGTGGGTGTTGCAGGGGTCGAACCTGCGACCTACGCCTTGTAAGGGCGCCGCTCTACCAACTGAGCTAAACACCCAAAAATCAGTACTCTGGCGAGGCCGCGTATAGTACCTACTCGTGTCTTGCTGTCAAACGGTGGTGTGCTTTTATTCGCAGGTATGTGAGGTGCACATCGCCACAGCCGAATCTGGCCATTTCAAGACTGTCCACTTTTGGTGCGCTTTTAGTTAAATTGGCGTGGGGAAAGGCTGTATTTGCGAAAACAAATGCAGTGGTTGATGGGAGTTGATGTGAGTCACGGCAAAATTATTATGATCGTGCTGCTGCTGTGGTTGTTGCCCTCAGCTTGGCTGCCCTTGCTCGGCTACATTTACGAAGTGCCGTATTCGCTGGTCGAGATTGACCCTGAGGTTGAAAATTTTCGTCTGTTGACGATCCGCTCAGCGGCTTTCATGACCGTTGTTTACTTCATTATCAGCTACTTGCGGCATCAAAGACCGCTTTCGTCGGTGTTGCCGGTGATTGTTTTTAACTTTTGGTTAGTGCTGTTCCGAATCGCGTATGTGACTATATTTTCGGAACCATTGTCCGAGTGGTTTGTGATCTTGGCTTTTGCGCTGATACTTGGTTTTTTAACGGTCGAGTACTTGCGCGACTCCAATAAAATTTTTAAGGATTCCTGGTAGCCGCGCAGAAGGGTGATTAACCGTTCGGGTGCAATGTCTTGCAAGCCTCGCGAAGTAGCCACGAGGTGTCTGCTACTTTTAGCCTCGGCAGGTAGTTGAGCACGCAACGCGCGGCTTTCTCGCTCAGCGGCTCGTTGTTTGGCATCGGCACAAACTCGTGATCTTCGGCGAAAACCTCAACGCTTTGATGCATAGGCTCGCCATTGTCGGTCTGCATTATTACGACCTTTCGCTCACCTGGTGAGAGATTCTCCAGATCAATGCCGATGCTCGCGGGATCAATTCCCTGTGCTTTGAGGCTTTGTTTGATCTTGGTACTGATTTCATCGCTGCTGAGTTCGTTGCGATCCAATTTTTTTATGATGATCTTGGATTCAGCCTTTGCGGTTGTAGCATCGGCTGCTGTCGCACTCCCAGCGGTAAAACTTAGCAGACACGAGGCGATTAACAGGGCCAATTTTTGTTGCACTTTAGCCATGGTTATTTCCTTGGTTCGTAGTTCGGTTTACGCTTTGTCGTCCCGCTCATGTAGGAAGGCAGAGCTGGGCGCATTAAACGGCACTTGATTATGCATTTGAACCCTTTTCATCTGGCCATTCCAGTATCTGATTTGGCCGCGGCCGAGCACTTCTACAGCGAGGTGCTAGGCTGCGCCATTGGGCGACGTAGCGCCCAGTGGATTGACTTCAATTTATTTGGCCATCAGTTGGTTTGTCACCAAGTCGATACACCTGACCTTGCACGACCTACAGATGCAAATCCTGTCGATGGGCATGATGTGCCAATTCCACACTTTGGGGTGGTATTGGATATTCCGGCTTGGTCGGCACTGCGCGATCGGTTGTTGGCGGCGAAGGTAAAATTTGTCATCGAACCCTACGTTCGCTTCGCGGGTGAAGTAGGGGAACAAGCCACCATGTTTTTGCTCGATCCGTGTGGCAACGCGCTAGAATTCAAAGCCTTTGCCGACATCGAAGGCGAGTTGTTCAAAACCTGATGGCGCTATATGTGCGCCTTGATGGCAGCACAGAACTCCGTAGTGGTTGCCGTACCCCCCTGATCTTGAGGTAGGGTACGAGCCGTTGCGTACACCGCGGTGACCGCGTTACGTAATCTGGTTGCGCCGTCTTGCAGATCCAGGTAATCCAACATCATAGCGGCGGATAGCAGCGTAGCCGTGGGATTGATGATGTTTTGGCCTGCAATGTCTGGTGCTGTTCCATGGGCAGATTCAAAATACGCGTAGTCCGTGCCGTAACACCCGGATGGGGCCAAGCCCAGGCCGCCAATCATTCCAGCAGCACCATCGGACAATATGTCGCCGTAGAGGTTTGGCGTTACCACGACGTCCAAGTCATGTGGACGCGCGATCATGCGGCATAAAAAGTCATCAACGATGAAGTGCTCAAAGGCGATATCTGGGTAATCTTGTGCAACGCGTTTTGCGGTTTCCAAAAACAATCCGTCGGCGGTACTGAGCATGTTGTATTTGCAGGTAACCGTGACTTTGCGTTTGTTGTTGCGTTGTCTCGCCAGCTCGAAGCTATGTCGAATAACCCGTTCACTGCCGCGTTCGGTGATGGCCTTGATGGCATACTTACCCGGTCCTAGGTCGGATAAGTTGGCTCGCGCATGTCGAGAGTAATAGTTCAGTGCCGCTAGGTCTTCGATATCGCCCTCCAGACCGAGATACAAGTCTTCCAGATTTTCGCGCACGATAACGAAGTCGATACCTTCTGGCTTAGCCATTGGGCTTGCATAGCCTGGTTGCCAAAGACAGGGGCGGACATTGGCGAAAGTTTGCTTACCCCAACGCAGATAAAATAATGCAGTGGTGCTGTTACCACTGGTGGATCCAAACAACGTGGCATCAGCGTTGTCGATGGCTTGTTTGGTTTCTGCTGGTAACGCGGTGCCGGTGGCTTGCTCTGCAGCCTCGCCAATCAACGGGTAATTGAACTCAATGCCCAGATCCATGGATTCAACAATCTCTATTGTCGGTTCCATGACCTCAGGTGAAGCGTCGTCGCCTAAAAATACACTGACTTGCTTAATGCTCAACATCATCCTCCCACAGCGTTGAGTCGAGAACTTTAGCCTATTTTGTGTTGCGGGTGATTTTTCATTAGTGTTGATGGCCAATACTCAGGGTCGATGAGGGGACGCGATGAGTTATGCACATATTGAAGTGGACACTCAGATTGGGCCGGTTGGCGCGGTGGTGTCCGGGGTAGATATATCCGAAGAACTCTCTGCAGAAGTGGTGGCAGAAATCCACGCAGCATGGCTAAAGCACCATGTGTTGTTCTTTCGCGATCAAACACTGTCGCCGACGGCTCAGGCGCGCTTTGCCAATTACTTTGGCGAACTAGACCAATATCCGTTTATGCAACCGGTTGATGAGAGCGCCTTTGTCATTCCGATCATTAAAGAAGCCGATGCGACTATGAACTTTGGTGGTGACTGGCACACGGATACGTCATATACGACACAGCCACCCAAAGCCACACTGCTTTATGCCCTAGAAGTACCAGAAGAGGGTGGTGACACGTTGTTTGCCGATGCCACCGCGGCATACCAAGCATTGAGTCCAGCGATGCGCGAGTCCCTTGAGGCTTGGCAGGGAATCTACTCACCAAAGCTGGTGCATGGTCAGGGTGGTGATTATAAGTCGGTAGCGGCGAAAGAAAATTTGGGTCAGGCCTACGGCGGCGACGCAGATTTTGCAGAATCAGAAGTGGAACATCCGCTTATTCGTACTCACGAAGAAACTGGTCAAAAGAGCATTTACTGCAGCAAGCCTCATACGGTCAATATAAAAGGTTGGACCCGGGAGGAGAGCTTGGCCATATTTCGATTTTTGACCAAGCATATGACCCAAGAACAGTTTGTGACGCGTTTTAAGTGGCAGCGGGGCAGCCTCGCAATGTGGGATAACCGTTGTATGTTTCACAACGCCTTGAACGACTATCAAGGCCACCGCCGGCACATGCACAGAGTCGTTGTTAAGGGCGCACGGCCGCAGTAGTGCGCTAAATTACTGTCAGGAGTTAGCTTGCGTGCCAGAAACGCTACTTGTCGTAGAGGATGATCCAGAAATAGCTGAGCTGTTGCGCTTCACCCTCAATCGCGCGGGATTTGAGGTAAAAGAAGCGTTGTCCGCCGAGCGGGCGTTTGAGCAAATAGATGCAAGCTTGCCTGCACTATTAGTGCTGGACTGGATGTTGCCCGGTATGGACGGCGTAGAATTTGCCAAACGCCTGCGCCGTGACGAGTTGACTCAAGAACTACCCATTCTAATGCTCACGGCCCGTAGCGAGGAGGCGGATAAGCTCAAGAGTTTTGACGTTGGGGGCGTGGATGATTATCTGACCAAACCATTCTCCGGGGCCGAACTGGTGGCGCGAGTAAAGGCGCTGCTTCGGCGTTCCGGTTCGCCAGTAGACCGGGTAGTGCGAAGCGGTACTATTGCCCTGGATATGGACGGGCGTCGGCTAACCATCGACGGTGCGCCGGTAGCGATTGGCCCAACAGAGTATCGATTGCTGGAATTGTTTGTGCGTAACCCAGACCGCGTGTTTGAGCGCAATCAGATTATGGATCGGGTATGGGGTCGCAACAGTTATATCGAAGACCGCACGGTGGATGTGCATGTCTTGCGTTTACGCCGATTGCTCAAGCCCCATGGTCAAGCTGAGGCGTTGCAAACTGTAAGAGGCGTAGGCTACCGATTTAGTCCTCAAGCACGGTAGACAAGATCACCGCACTATTTTGCGCGCAAAGTCTGGCCTCTCGGCGCGGCATTGTTAACATAGCGACACCTTTAATCAGCACTAGAACTCTATGAGCGCATCTCTCCCTGACCGCAACGCGGACATCCAACAGCTAATGGATAACAATCAAGCTTGGGCGGAAGCCTTTGAGCGAGATAACCCCGGTTTTTTGCAGCGCTCGGCAACCCAACAAAGCCCGAAATTTCTTTGGATTGGCTGTGCTGACAGTCGTGTTTCGCCGGATCAGATTCTGGGCTTAAACCCGGGCGAAATCCTAGTGCACCGCAATATCGCAAACTTAGTGCGTTCTGATGACGGCAATTGCCAAGCAATACTTGAGTTTGCAATTAATGTTGTTGGGGTAGAACACATTATTGTTTGCGGTCACTACGGATGCGCAGGTGTGGCGACAGCGATGCAAGCTGAGCCGATTGGTGGCCTGGTGGGTGAGTGGTTGGCACCGGTGCAAAAGTTTTGGTCTGAGCACAAGCCTAACAGCTCTGCTCAAGAGGAAGAACAGAAAGACTACTATTGCCAGCTTAATGCCAGGCGTCAGGCGTTATCAGTTTGCCAAAGTGTGCCTGTGCAGCAGGCCTGGCAAAGCGGTCGCTCACTGCAGGTGCATGCCTGGGTCTATCAACTAGCAGATGGGCGGGTGCAGGAACTTGGATCCGCCAGCGGCACAGATGCTGAAACCGGCCTGGGGTTACCGCGGATCTAGGCGAATAAAATAGCGCGGTGGGAACCCGGTCAGCGCGCGAAATGCCAAAGGCAAAGGTGAGGTGTTATCGACCTGTTCGTGTTCGTTGCCCTCTACAGCAACCGCAGTATACGCCTTGGTCTCGCCATCTAGGGTCACCATGACCTTTGGATTTGCCAGGGTTTGACGATACCAAGCACGGGGCCAATGATTGGCGGCAACATACAAACGCTCGTTAGCGATAATGCGGGACAAAACGCGATCATTTTGTTCGCCCGCATCATTAGTGGTGGTTATGGTTAACGTCGCCTCGTTCTGGGGCTGATAAAAGCCCAGCAGCGATTCAAACAAGATGACCACACTGGCATAGGCAATGACTAAGCCGATGGCGATTTTCTTCAAGTTCACGGGTATCCCCTCCGTTAAGTTTTTGTTTGGTCACCACTCGGCAATGCTGCCGTCTGGGTGTTGCCATAACGGGTTGTGCCAGCGATGTCCCTCTTTGCTGCGTTCTATAACGTAGTCTTCGTTGATCTCGACACCCAGTCCAGGCCCTTGGGGGATATCAACATATCCGTCGGTAAAATGCAGCACTTCAGGGTTGCTTAAGTAGTTCGTGAGATCGTTGCTTTGGTTGTAGTGAATGCCCTGACTTTGTTCTTGGATAAAGGCATTTTGGCTAACCGCATCTACCTGTAAACAAGCGGCCAAAGCGATAGGTCCTAATGGACAATGCGGTGCCAGAGCCAAGTCCCATGATTCAGCCATTGCAGCAATCTTTTTGCATTCAGTAATGCCGCCAGCATGGGACAAGTCAGGTTGAATAATGTCTGCAGCACCCAGAGTGAAGAGGTTTTTGAAATCGAAGCGGGAGTACAAACGCTCGCCCGTGGCGATGGGAATGTGGGTATTGCGTCGCAATTGCGCCATGGTTTCTAGTTGCTCGCTCAACACCGGTTCTTCGATAAACAGCGGAGCGTAAGGTTCAATGGCTTTGATCAGCACTTTAGCCATAGGGGCGTGGACTCGACCGTGAAAATCAACGGCAATGTCTAGCTTGTTGCCTACCGCTTCGCGCAGGCTGGCAATGCGCTCGACTGCGGCGTCGATTTTGCTCAAATGATCTACCACTTGAAGCTCTTCTGTGAGGTTCATCTTGGTGGCGCTAAAACCGTCGCTAATGGCCTTTTGTGCAGATTGCACAATGTCAGCGGGACGATCGCCGCCAACCCAGGCATAGACCTTGATCCGGTCACGGACTTGTCCGCCTAATAGTTGATGAACGGGCGCGTTGTGGTACTTGCCTTTGATGTCCCACAGCGCTTGGTCTACGCCGGCTATCGCACTCATCAAAATTGGGCCGCCACGATAGAAGGCGCCGCGGTACATGGCTTGCCAGTGTTTTTCGATTTGCAGCGGGTCTTGACCAATCAAGTAGTCCGACAGTTCGTCGACGGCAGTGGCCACACTGTGGGCGCGTCCCTCAACCACCGGTTCACCCCAGCCGAACAAGCCTTCGTCGGTTTCAACTTTTAAGAACAACCAGCGGGGTGGCACGACGTAAGTGGTGAGCTTTGTGATTTTCATAAGGGTGCTATTTACTGATAAGTTGTTGAGTCTAGCGAAAAGTGCCAACAATAGGTTGGTTGCTGTCGCAGGTGCGAAAGGCTAGAAGTAGATCAAGGCTTGGCTTGAAGCCGCGAGGAGGATGCCGTTATGACCGTGAGAGATACGGTTACAGATCAACACATTCAGCATTGGCATACAGATGGTGCGGTGGTCATTGAAGACTTCTTTAGTGCGCAACAGATCGCGCCCATTCACGCGGATTATCAGGCGCTCTACGGTGAGCAAGGCGCAGGAGACGGTAAGGTGGTGGATGTGAAGCCGCCGGGCAGTGTGGGTGCCACTCACCGTAAACAGTTTCTGAATGTGGACATCCTGCCTTATCAGGCCTCGGTCGCGATGAATTTAATCTCTCTTGACCCGCAATTGATCGCGCTAGCAAGGCGGCTATTGGGTGTAGATCAGGTAGAGCTGTACCAGTCCCACACTTGGGCAAAGTTCACTGGTGAGGCGGATTATGACCAGGCATTTCATTGTGATTTTGGTAACCACACGCTGACTGTACCCGGCGATGAGGCGAGTGCTCGAACGGTTAATTTTGTGATCTATATTTCCGATGTCAGCGACAGCGTAGGAGCACTGCATTATGTAACGAAGCAAGATGCTGCCGCGGTGCTTGGAGAGGGCGCGATATTGGCGTCGGTCGAGCAACAAGTGGAGCTAAAAGCCCGACAGCGCTCTGCTGCTGCTCCCGCAGGGTCTTTGTTGGCCTATAGCATTGATACGTTTCACCGAGGGACTAACTTAACCGAGCCTAACGCGCATCGTTATACCATGACGGTGAGTTTTAAGGCTGCTGGCAATAGCCAAATCGGTTTTCATGTCTGGCAGTTTGCGCCGGACCGGCCATGGCATCTGATTTTGAATCACGCTTCACCCGAACAGCTGCACTGCCTTGGTATACCGCTGCCGGGAGATGGGTTTTGGACGCCCAGAACACTGGCGCTTACCCAGGCCCGTTGGCCAGATTGGGATATGACGGCTTACCGTTGAGCGCTGTTGTGATGACCATCGCTTTTGGCCACGTAAACAGACCGTTGTGAGCAGTCGGGTATGGTCGTTAGAGTTAGAAGGTGGAATGACATCTAGATAGGGACAGGATCATGAACACACTAGGATTTCACGGCGTTGTATGGGCGCTTTGCTCGGGATTGTTGGCGTCGGGTCAGATCCGTGCCGAAGAGGGCGAATCACAGGCTTGGGATGTCGCGGCGCCGAATTACAGTGTTGCTCCAGAGCGCGTGGAATTGGATGTTCGCGAAGGTACCTGGATGAATGTTGATGTCGCACCAGACGGTGCGAGCGTTATTTTTGATCTACTGGGCGATATTTATCGTATTCCTATAACTGGCGGTGTTGCCGAACCATTGCTAAGCGGCCATGCCTGGGATATTCAGCCGCAAATCAGCCCAGACGGCCGGTATCTGGCGTTCACGTCGGATCGTTCTGGTGCCGACAATATATGGCTTAAAGACTTGCAGGATTCTGCAGCGCCGCTGCAACAAATTACCCACGAAGATTTTCGGTTATTGAATAGTCCGTCCTGGCATCCCCGGGGTGACTATTTAGTGGCCAAAAAGCATTTTACCACCTCCCGCTCGTTGGGTACTGGTGAGATTTGGTTGTATCACAGTGACTACCAACAGCAAGTAGAGCGGAACAATCTCAAAGGCTTGGCGTTAGTAGAAAGACCAGCGAAAAATTTTCAAAAAGAATTAGGCGAGCCGGTTTTCGCAGTCGATGGGGCGTCCATTTTCTATACCCAAAATGTGACACCAGGTAACACCTTCATCTATCACCAGGACAGTAACGGTGAGGTGATGGCGATTAAGCGTTATGACTTGGAGAACGGACAAAGCCATATCGTGGTGGGTGGAGCAGGTGGTGCGGTGCGGCCCACGCCATCACCAGATGGTAAGCGACTGGCGTTTGTGAAGCGTATACGCGCGCAATCGCGGCTGTTCGTTATGGATTTACAGTCTGGTGAACAAACTCTATTGGTGGACGACCTGGACCCGGACATGCAGGAAACCTGGGCGGTTCAAGGGGTGTATCCAACAATGGATTGGACTCCGGATGGTCAAAGCATTGTGTATTGGGCCCAGGGGCAAATATGGCGAGTAGACGTTGCGAGTAAACAGCGTACGTCTATCCCGTTTAGCATAAAAGATCAGCGAGCTGTGTACCCAGCCGTTCAAGTAAAAACCCAAGTGGCACCTGATACGGTCACCACTAAAATGCCGCGCTTCGCCACCTCCTCACCTAATGGTCAAGATGTGGTCTTTGAGTCTCTGGGGCGTTTGTACATTAAGTCGCCCAACGCGGAACCGCGTCGGCTGACTCGCGATCAAGCCTCTGGCCACGAGTATTCGCCGGTCTGGTCAGTCGACGGCAAGCGGATTTATTTTTTGCGTTGGAGTGACCAAGGACTTGGGGAAATTCGCTCTGTCAAAGCACGCGGTGGCAAGTCCTCTGTGGTGTTATCGACACCTGCCCATTATGTGGAATTGGCGATTAATCAAGCCGGCGATCAGTTGTTGTTCCGACAACTCAGTGGCAGTGATCTAACCCATCCCAACTGGGGTGCGCACCCTGGCATTTATGTTTATGCGTTAGGCGCCGAGGCGGCTGAATTTGTCAGTGATCGTGGACGTAATCCGCACTTCGGGCCGGATGGGCGTATTTATGCCACACAGCGCAATAGCACAGCAGTGGGGCGGGGCAGCGATGATGCCCGCACTGAACTGATATCCATGACGTCCAAAGGCTTGGATGTTCGGACTCATGCGACTGCAGAGTTGGCAAATATGATTCGCTTATCGCCGGATGGTCGCTACATAGCTTTTAGCGAAACGGGCCGTTTGTATGTCACTGCGTTTCCGCCAACAGGTAAGCCGATTCCCCTGGCAACCATAGCCAACAGCGAGGCGGGTAGCAGCGCTTTTCTGACCCAGCGCATAAGTACTCAAGGGGGTGAGTATGTGCATTGGAGTGCCAATAGTGATGCTTTGAACTGGAGTGTGGGCGCGACCTTTAACACCCAAGCAATAGATCAGCGTCTGGGTCAGGCTGACGGAGCTGCGGTGCAGTCAATAGACCTGTCTATGCAGGTGGCGGCAGATGTCCCTCGCGGGTTGCTGGCGCTGACTAATGCGCGTGTCATTACGATGGATGCTCAAAGGCAAGTTATTGATAGGGGAACAGTACTCATTAAAGACAATCGCATTCTCGCGGTAGGGGATGATGTAGCTATTCCGGCGGAATCGGAGGTGTTGGACTTACAGGGTCAGACCATTGTGCCCGGTTATATTGATGCCCACGCCCATGGTCCCTACGCACGGGGCGAAATTATTCCGCAACAAAATTGGTCATTGCTGGCGCACTTGGCGCTTGGGGTGACGACTGCGCACAATCCTTCCAGTAGAGCGAATCAGGTGTTTCCAGCAGCGGAATATCAGCGTGTTGGTAACATTCTGGGACCGCGAATCTTCTCCACTGGTGAGATCATCTACGGTGCCAAAAGCACCGGTTTTGATCCTATTGAATCGTTAGAAGATGCCAAAGCGGTTGTGAGCCGGTTACAGGCGCAAGGTGCCATCAGCGTTAAAAATTACAATCAACCACGCCGAAGCCAACGCCAAATGGTTATTGAAGCAGCGCGCCAAGCGGGCCTATTGGTGGTCGCAGAAGGCGGTTCGCTTTACCAAATGGATATGAACTTGATTGCCGATGGCAGCACCGGTATAGAACACAATATCCCAACATTAAAGATCTACGACGATGTGAAGCAATTTTGGTCGCAAACCAAGGTGGGTTATACCCCCACATTGGTGGTCACTTATGGTGGCCTAACCTCGGAAGATTATTTTTATCAACACACCGATGTCTGGAAGCATCCGTTGTTGTCCCGATTCGTGCCACCCACCGTGTTACAACCTCGCGCGGTACGCAGGGTCAGTGCTCCAGAGGCGGACTATCGTGATGACGACGCGGCTCGTGGGGCTCTGCAGCTAATGGAGCAAGGTGTTGTGGTCAATATCGGCGCCCATGGGCAAAGAGAGGGCTTGGCCACGCACTGGGAAATATGGAGCTTTGTGCGTGGCGGCATGAGTCCCATGCAGGCGTTGGCTACCGCAACCATCAATCCCGCTCATTACCTAGGGATGCAAGACGACTTGGGGTCCATTGAGGTGGGTAAACTGGCGGACCTACAGGTGATCAATGGTGACCCGTTAGCCGACATTCGCACGACTGATCAATTGAGCTATGTGATGTTAAATGGGCGTCTTTATCGTGCAGCGGATTTAGCGGAACAAACCACCGGTAACAGCACGCTTGAGCCATTGTGGTGGCACGAACAACCGCAGTTTGAGATTCGTTAGGAGCGGAAGATGATGCGAATATGGATAGGACTTTGTCTCTTAGGTAACTTCGGCTTGGCCTTTGGCCAACCGGCTATGACGGTGCTCGAATGTGAGCGTCTAATTGATGTGGCGACAGGCCAACTGCTTACGGATCAACATGTCACGGTAAGTGGCAATAGAATTGTCAGCGTCGCGGCTGCGGCAGACACTGCCGAAGGTGCTGAGACCATAGCGCTTGCTGGTATGACCTGTATGCCTGGTTTGATGGACATGCATGTGCATTTACTTGGCGAGACCGGTCCACAGAATTACGCCAACCAGTTTCGCCTCGATCCCGCCGACTATGCCTTTGGCTCGGTAAAGTTTGCTGAACGCACTTTGTTGGCAGGTTTCACTCTGGTGCGCGACCTAGGCAGTTCCGATAATTTAGCGGTTAAGTTACGCGACGCCATTCAACGCGGCGACATTGTTGGGCCACGCATTATTGCAGCGGGGAAAAGCTTAGCGACCACGGGTGGTCATGCGGATCCAACGAATGGGCGTAATGCCGTCTTACGCGGCGATCCTGGCCCAGCGGAAGGTGTTGTGAACGGAATTGTCGACGCGCGTAAGGCTGTGCGTCAGCGCTATAAAGAGGGTGCCGATATGATCAAGATCACCGCCACTGGTGGTGTTCTTAGCCAAGCATCCAGCGGCCAAAATGCGCAATTCCGCGAAGATGAATTAGCCGCCATTATTAGTACGGCCAAAGATTACGGCTTTAAGGTGGCGGCACATGCACACGGCACCGAGGGCATGCAAAGAGCGATTCGAGCGGGTGTTGACTCTATTGAGCACGGTACTTTTATGGACGCAAGTACCATGCGCCTGATGAAAAAGCAGGGTACGTATTACGTGCCTACCATCATTGCCGGTAAGTTTGTCGCAGAAAAAGCAAAGATCGATGGCTTCTTTTCGGAGTTAGTGCGCCCCAAAGCTTTGGCGATTGGACCGCAGATTCAAGACACCTTTGCCCGTGCTTATAAGGCGGGTGTAAACATTGCGTTTGGTACCGACTCTGGCGTGTCGCCCCATGGCGACAATTGGCGCGAGTTCGTATACATGGTGGAAGCTGGCATGCCTGCAATGGCAGCGATTCAATCGGCGACCATTATCGCTGCGGATTTGAGTGGCACCACGGAGACATTGGGTAGTTTAGAGCCGGGAAAATTTGCGGATGTCATTGCGGTTGTTGGTAATCCGCTGCAGGACATTACAGCCATGGGTGAGGTGGGCTTCGTAATGAAGGACGGTGTTGTTGTCAAACGTTAGGTAATAACACCGCGCTACTGCGCACGAAAAATCTGCACATCAAGCCGTCCGGCTGTGTCGATGCTGGCGCGGTACATGCCTGGGGTGTTGAACGCATACACCACGTTGCCTCTAGGGTCGATGCCGATGACACCGCCATCGCCGCCCATCTTGACTAGCCGCTGATTAATCACGGCATGGGCCGCACTGGACAAATCGATCCCCTGATATTTGACCCTGGCGCATATGTCGTGGGCTACAGCCGCGCGAATGAAATACTCACCGTGCCCGGTAGCGCTGATGCCGCAAGTGCTGTTATCAGCGTAGGTGCC
>JAYQAJ010000005.1:71685-89834 GCA_038136775.1 Gammaproteobacteria bacterium | reverse complement strand
AGGTGCCAGCGGTGATCGTACCGTGCTGATCCAGCGCCACAGCGCCTACAGTGCTGAACTTACGAATTTCGAAGTCATCAGTGGCATCCTCTGAAGCTGCAACATCCTGATCGCTGTCGATGACTCGTTGCAGTTGGCGACGCCGACGCTCGGTATAAAAGTAGTTGTTCTTAACCATTTCTAGCCCGCGTGTTTCGGCAAAAGCCTCAGCGCCAGTACCCATCAGCATAACGTGAGGTGAGTTGAGCATGACTTGTTCAGCCAAAAGGATTGGATTGCGTACCCGCTTCACGCCAGTAACGGCTCCGGCATTGAGATCGTCACCGCGCATTATGGAAGCGTCTAGTTCTACCTCGCCGTCGTGTGTGAAGACGGCCCCGCGACCCGCGTTAAACAGTGGCGAATCTTCCATGACCAAAATCGCGTGAGTCACGGCTTGAGTACTGGAACCGCCACTGCGTAATACTTGGTGCCCGGCTTTAACGGCCGTGGTCAGCACCCGGCGGTACTCCGCTTCGACCTCTGTACTCATTTTGTCGCGCAAAATTGTTCCAGCGCCGCCGTGAATAACGATGGAGTAAGGAGCGGCCAAGCTCATGGCAGGTATCCAAAGAACAAGTATTAGCGCGAGCTTAAGCATTTGTTGCCAGATCGCAAATAGTTATTGTTGGTAGCTCGGATCCAGACGGTCTGCGAGCCTGCGCATGGAAGGCCAGGCAACGCCGCCAAGCCCCTCCCAAGAATCCTTGTTGTTAAAGGTTTGCTGCATCATGTCTATGGCTTGCTGATTCGGCTTGTTGGGTGTGCCGTTCATGATGCCCACCTGAATTTTGCAGGCACGTTCCAAGTAGTACAGGCGCAAGAAGCATGACGCAACGCTGCCGCCAAGGGCCAAGGTGCCATGGTTTCGCAACAACATCACATTCTTGTTGCCCAAATCTGCAACCACGCGTTCGCGCTCATCTAGGTCCAAGGCGACACCTTCCCAATCGTGATAAGCGAGATCGTGATACACGAACATAGCGTGCTGGGTGAGGGGCATTAAGCCTTCTTGCATGCTGGCCACCGCGACCCCGGCGTCGGTATGGACATGCATAACGGCCAATGCGTCGTGGCGCGCCATGTGTACTGCACTGTGAATGGTAAATCCGGCAGCATTCACTTCAAAACCATTGTCTAGTACCAAGTTGCCGTCGAGGTCTACTTTAACAAGGTTCGATGCGGTGACCTCACTGAACTGATAGCCATATGGATTAAGTAGAAAGTGATCCTGTGGTCCTGGAACCCGGGCAGATAGGTGGGTGAATACCATGTCGTCCCAACCGTAATGAGCGACCAGTCGATAGGCGGCAGCGAGATCTTGGCGGATGGCCCATTCTTCAGCGGAAACGCGATTTTTTATTTCATTCAGTTCTAGGATGGCTTCGCTCATGGTGTGCTCCTTACTATTTCGAACAGCTTATAAATTAGTGATTGGTGTCGCTAGGATAATTCGCGCTCAAGGCCCAAGTGAGCCAGCACCTCTTTAGGGGGCAACGACCAACTGGATTGTGGTGCGTTGCCAATATATTGCAGATCTTGCATGCCCGCGGCAGTGGTAAAGAATGCACCGCAGATTAAGGATCGAAGCAGCGAAAAAAACTGCGCTGCCTGGGCGTCTACTGCTGTGGCTGGAGTGCAAATGGTGTCTAAAATTTCACCTCGTTGAGGCGTTGATATCGCAACAAAACTGGCTGAATTAAATTGCAGCTTTGCTTGCTCATCTAACCACTTCAAGCCGTCGAGAATCACCTCGCGATCGTGCTGCTGACGTGGATAGGGTGCACTGACCCATTCGTCGATGAAGTCATGGCAACCCAGATCGGCAGCACTGGGAGAACGCTCGTCTGCTGGCAATATCAGTGCGCTCAACTGTTCTAATGTTTGAAGCTGTTGTGCGTTCAAAGATCGCGACCAAGGCACTAAGCCTGCGCGGAGATCCGGATCTGTAGGGGTGCCGGCGGGAGCTGCACCAGGGCGCGCTAGGCTCATTGGTGCAGACGTTTCGGCTTGCAGCGGCGCAGTTTGGCTGGCGGCGGCAATGGCGGCCAAAGCCTTCAACGCCATGCGGCGATTCACGCCAGGGCGTTGTGTTTTATCGGTAGCAATGATCGTAGACATGTTGCCCCCAAACTATAGGTTGCGAGCGCGCATTTCTTGCGCGAGGTGGTTTGTAGAACGCCGGACGTTGGCGGCCAACGTCTTTGATGATGTATAGCGGTTCATGCCAGCGTCGTGCTTTATTGGTAGCAATGATTGCCTCCTAACTATAGGTTACGCGCGCGCATTTCTTGCACGAGGTAATCCGCGGAACGCCAGGCGTTGGCCATGATACTGAGCGTTGGATTTTTATCAGCGTTGGAGACAAAGCCTGCGCCATCGGTCACAAACAAATTAGGCACCTGCCAGGATTGGCAATACTGGTTAAGTACCGAAGTCGCTGGATTGTCGCCCATGCGTGCACCGCCCACTTCGTGAATGATCTCTCCGGGCTTTTTAATAGCTTGAGCGCCGTCTGTTGCGACTTCGCCCATGACTCTGCCGCCCATGGACTCGATAATGGTGCGAAAGGTTTCGTGCATATGGCGGGCCTGGTTCAATTCATGATCTGACCAACGCCAATGGAATTTGAGGGTAGGGATGCCCCATTTGTCTTTCTGTTCAGAATCAATCGTGCAGTAGCAATCTTCGTTCGGAATCATCTCACCGCGGCCACTAAAGCCAATGAATGATCCGTAGTAGCGGCGACAATCCTCCTTAAGTTGTTGCCCGTAATTGCCGCCATTCATGGCCTCGACAGCGCTGAAGTGGCCACTCTGTGGCATACGGCGGCCGCCTCCGAATTCGATGTGGTAGCCGCGAGCGAAATCCAACTGTCCTTTGGCCTGTTCTTTATATAACCACCAAGGCATGTACATGTGCATGGCTGATGCGCCATCGGCATTATGGGGTGGCATGTTTTCCATAATTGGAAATTGCCCTAGTAGGCTCGCGCCTACGGTATCCATAATGTATTTACCCACCAGACCACTGGCATTACCCATGCCTTCCGGATGAGCGTTACTCTTAGAGTTCAGCATAATCCGCGCAGACTCGCAGGCACTGGCGGCGAGGATAACCACGCGGGCACGTACATGGTGTTGCTTGCCGGTTATACGATCAATGTAGCCCACGCCATCGGCCTGTCCCTTAGCATTACTGCTCACTTCAAAGACCATGGCGTCGGTGCGAATTGTCAGGTTACCTGTGGCCAAAGCTGGGGGTAGTAGCACCGTTGGGGATTGAAAGTTCGCGCCAATTGAACAGCCGCGACCACAGGGTGTGGCAAAAAAGCACGCAGCCCGGGCGCGCATGATGTCTCTGGTCACCCGTTGCCCCAGGGCGTTGTTGGGGTGCAGCTCGCGCGGCCAACGTCGATGATTCTGTTTTTCCGACAAAATAGCCAAGTGACAGGGCACCACAGGAATGCCTAAGTCGCGACAGTATTTTTTTGTCAGCAGTTCATCGGCTCGGGGTGCCGGCGCTTTCAGCAGAACGCCAGGGCTTGAGTTTGGCGTATTTTCTAACCCTTCATTAGAGCCATAAACACCAATCAATGCCTCGGTCTTATCGTAATAGGGTGCCATATCGGCATAACTCATAGGCCAGTCTGCGCCCAAGCCGTCTCTGGAATAAGGCTTAAAGTCATACTCGCCCATACGCAGCGAAATGCGGCCCCAATGATTGGTACGCCCGCCTAGCATTCGAGATCGCCACCACAAGAAGTCGGTATCCTCGGCGCTGCTATAAGGTTCGCCGGGTACCTGCCAACCACCGTCTACGGTCGCGTCAAAGTAGCCAAAGGGTTTATCTGGCGTGCTTGAGCCTCGTAGCGGCGCGTCCTCGGGCATTTCAAACATAGGGGTTTCGGTTACGGGGTCGTAGTCTCGACCGGCCTCCAGCATTAGCACGCGCACACCTGCGCAGCTCAGTGCATAGGCAGACATACCTCCAGCAGCACCAGAGCCAACAATCACAACATCGTATTCGGGTTGGCTTTTAGTCATTTGCTAGATCTCGGATTTGAATGTTGCGAAAGGCGACTCGGTCGCCATGGTCTTGGAGACCAATATGCCCACGCTTGAGGGTGCCGTACTTAGGCCATTTAGCGAACTTGCTGTTCGCCACGCGACGCTGCCAGTCCTCGCTACCTAAGGTATAACTGACAATTTCTTGATGGTTTAACCAATGGGTAACTTGGTTGCCGACCACTTTGAGCCGTGCATGATTCCATTCGCCGGCGGCATTGACCACGCCACGCGGAGCAGGGTGCAGTGCGTAGTTGGCACCAGCAGAGGTGAGGGTATCTTTACCGTCTTTGTGCTTTGCATCATCAAGAATTTGCATTTCTGGCGCGGTTAAAAAGATGTAGCGCTCTGACTCGTCCGCGCGAAAAAAGATGCCACTGTTGCCGCCAGGCTCAACTTTCCATTCAAGCTGCAATTCGAAATCGGAGTATTGCTGTTCGGTGATCAGATCACCGGCTCTGCTGACTCTTACCAACTCACCATCGATTACTTGCCAGCCTTTCACCGGTTTATCGCTACCATAACGACGCCAGCCGGTGGTAGATGTGCCGTCAAAGAGCGCGCGCCACGCTGGTGGCTCTGAATTTGCTGGCTCCGCTTCGGATGCAGATACCGTACCTGCGATAGCGCTCGCGATGGTTACCCAGAATAAACTCTTCATAGCCTCCCCCCAGATGCAGTGATCTTTAGTCTAGCGTGGATATTTTGCAAAAGTCATTGCATAAAAAAAGCCGCCCGAAGGCGGCTTTCTATTCATCGTGAAGTTACGGTCTAGTTTGGACCAAACTTGTAACTTACTTCGATACCGGCCATGCGTGGCTCCGTCAACTGTCCAGTTCTACGGAAACCTTGAGATTCGCCGTGTGCTTCAAGCTGACGAATACCAATTTTGTCCATGACGTTGTTAACGTAACCTGCAACTACCCATGCTTCATCAGCACTGGTCCAAGTCGCTCTCAGATCCACACGATCATAACCAGGTGTTGAGTCATACTCGTCCTGGAATGGTGTGTGATAAACCTTCGATATCCAAGAGTAGTTAGCTAGCAGCTCTATATTACCCTTGTCACCCATTGGTGCTAAGTACATCGCAAACAAAGAACCCTTGTAGTCAGGCACGTTCAGTACTTGATTACCTTTAAGGTTGTAGTTGATGTCGACCGCTGAGAACAGGCTGTTTGGTACACGGAAGTCGTTGGTGTTCGACAAGAACGTATCTGAAGTGTACTCGCTTGGTGTGAAGCTCAAGTTACCACCAATGGTCAGGTTATCGGTCAACAGATACATTAACTCAGCTTCTGCGCCAGTGATTTTTGCACCGTCAGCTTCAAGTACTGATGTGGTGGTACCACCGGTTGCAGACAACTCAGCTCCAAAGGTGTGGATGTTTGAGTAGTCATACAGATAAGCAGATGCAAAGAACTGCAAGGTGTTGTCTGCGAACTGGCCTTTGAAGCCCAATTCGTAAGCGATTAGCTCTTCAGGGTCATAAGTACCCGTCGCACTAAAGAACACCAAGTTGTAACCACCTGATCGGTAGCCGCTGGTGGCGTTCGCGTACATCATCATGTTGTCAGCAAAGTCCCAGTCGATGTTGATTCGAGCAGTGACCTTTGTGTCTTTACGATTGAAGTGACGGTGTACAGCCAGGCTCAGCGGTATGCCAGAGAACAAGAGGTGCGTGTTGCCCGTTGGTTGCAGTGTTTCTGCATCCAGTGCGCCACGGAATACGTTCAGCTGAGCCAGATTCGTGATGCCCAGAGCAGCGAAAGCCGCCGGTGGTACATACGCTTCTGTGTAACGGAACAAGTTCTCTTCACCGAAGATTTCGTCTGTTGCGTAGCGAATACCAGCTGTCAACGTGAATTCTTCTGACATATTCCATACACCCTGGGTGTAGGCCGCGAAAGCGTCACGCTTGGTAGTGGTGTGGTACATCAAATCAGTTGCCGCTGTGTCAGGGCCTTTTTCGATGCTGGTGCCACCGGGATCGCCTTCCCATGCGCCGGTACGCACTTGAGTTACACCATCAGGTGCAGACAGATCACGTGCTGAGTACAGGTTAACCATCGTTCCAGCGCCAACTGCTGCTTGTGACAAAGGATCTGCGTTCAGGAATCGTGGATCATTCGCTTCGCTGTAGAAGTCACCGCGTTGGTTGATTTCTGCATCGTAGAAGAAGATGCCAGAGGTCACTGTGACGCTGTCACCCAGGTCGTAGAATGCCTGCAGTTCATGGCTCTGGTAGTCGCCTTCGTGATTCACATAGAACTGGCGGTCCATATTGCTTGAGAAAGTGTTGTCATCATCGGTGATGCGCTGATATAGCGACTGATTACGTCCGAAGATGTACTTTAGGCTCAAGGTATCTGATACGTCCCACTCGGCTTCGAACTGGATGCCTTGCTGGTCGTAATTTTCGTTATTCACGCCGTTGGTATAGGCGCAAAGATCAGATCCCTTGATGTTCTTGAGGTCAGTGAATACACAGTGATCTGGATCAGTATCGAGTCCATAACCGTAGTTTGGCAAACCTACAGTACCGCCTAGGGTGCCGTCACCGGAAACGTCCATTACGCGGTCAATACCAGGTCGAATGAACTGTGCCTGAACATCGGCTCCGCCATTCGGGTCCTTAAATGTGTAGATAGACTGTGTTGGATCTATGTACCCACGATTCATTGGGTCGGTTACTGATGCGTCAACAGCGCGATAGCCGAAAACTTGACGGCTGTAGTCGCGGCTCATTCCGTCTTGGGATTCACCACGCAGGATCACCAGACCGCCACCATCAGCGCCGCCCATTACTCGATCAATTTGCGCGTCGTTGTAACGAATTTTCGCTTGGAAGTCGTCCCGGGGGGTCCACAACAACTGTGCTGCGACGTTGCGTTCTTTACCGCTGTCCAGTGCTGGGCCATCGCCGGCCTCTGTGAGGTAACCGTCGTGGGTTCTGTTAGAAAAGCTCAATCGGCCAGCCAACACGTCATCAATGATGCCGCCGGACAGGGCACCGTAGGTGTCGACCGTGTCGAAAGTACCTAAAATTGTTTTGAAGGCACCTTCAAACTCTTGAGTTGGCTCGTTGTAGATGAAGTTCATCGCGCCGCCAATTGCGTTACGACCATAGAGCGTACCCTGTGGTCCACGCAGAATTTCAATACGCTTGATGTCCCAGAACGAACCGATGGTGGCGGTATAAAGGTCTTCTGAATACACGCCGTTCATATAAGTAGAAATGCCGGGGTCACCGCCCAAGCTTCTGAAGTTTCTACCTACACCACGAATCGCCGCGTCATACGGCAGAATAACCGTAGCGGGGATCAAGTTTTGTAAGTCTGACTGATTGCGGATACCGAAATCTTCCATCATGTCTTCAGTGAAGGCGGTGATAGAGATTGATGTATCCTGGACCGACGACTCTTGACGTTCTGCCGTTACAACAACTTCTTCAATTTGTCGTCCCGGAGCGCTTCCCGCGTCTTCCGCAGATGCGAAACCGCTGAAGGCTAACGAACTTGCCAGCAGAGTTACTGATCCGTTGCGTATTACGTTCGCAACACTGAAAATTGATCGCATTATCCTCTCCTAAATTCGATCGATTTAGACAATGGACTCACAAAATTTGGCGGCAAATCAGATTTGCCCCAGATTCAGAGTCGTCCATAGCGCGAAACCTAGCACAGGTTGTAGACGAACGGTGTAAATTTCTCGATAAAAGGTAGGTTTTTTGTTGATAAAGCGTGAAGCGCGAGGTGGGTGGACATGTTGGCTAATTTTCTGGTGTTGCAATCCAAATTAACGGTTGGGTTGATTGTTCTCACTCTGGCAAACTCAGCGCTTGCCGATGTGCAATTATTGGACAGTTTTCCGCAACAAGGCGCCAAATTGAGTCGTTCGGTAACAGATGTGCGCGTCTGGTTTGATCAGGAACCGCTGCCGGAGGGTTCGGAGCTGTTACTCGTGCATAAGGGGGAAGAAATACCGGTTATCGCCTTGCATAGCATGGGAGAAAAAGATCTTATGGGCTTTGTGCAGCAGCCCACGCCACCTGGCCGTTACCAACTCGTTTGGCGAGTGCTCACCGCGACCAGCGAGCAAGCTCAGAGCGGTCGCATTGATTTTGAAATCATAGCGGTGGGCGCTGAGCAGTGAATTGCGACCTTTCGTCCCAAGAACTGGCTGAATATGAACAGCACGGTTTTGTCATTCGGCCCGAGGTATATAGTCCTGATCAACTTGAAGCGCTCAGGGATGCTGCGGATGCCGTGGTGGCAGTGGCTCGGGAGATGGCCGACAGTGTTGCTGCCAAAGACTACTCGTTGGACGGGAATCGGTTCGTTGATATTGGTCACGTGACGGTGCAGTTCGAGCACCATGAGCAGGCACAGCAAATCCGCGTTATAGAGCCGGTGCACCACTTGCACCCATTGTTTGAGGCGTTAGTAGACGATGCGCGGCTGGTGTTGCCGATGTGTCAACTTACAAAGGCCGATCGGGTGGCTTTGTGGACGGCGAAGCTCAATGTCAAAAGCGCGGAGGTTGGCTCTGGTTTTGGCTGGCACCAAGACGCGCCGTATTGGGTGCACGACCATGACCAAGTAAATCGTCTGCCTAACGTTATGTTGAATTTCGATGACAGTACTCTAGCTAACGGTTGTCTGCATTTGATTCGCGGCAGCCATAAATTAGGTATGTTGCCGGGTTGTAATGATACTCGGCAGCTGGCTGGCTTCTACACCGATCCAGATTCTTTTGACGAAAACGATCAGGTGGCTGTTGAGGTGCCAGCAGGTTCGCTAGTGTTTTTTGATCCGCTCGTCGTGCACGGGTCGCCAGCAAATACGTCTGCGCACTCTCGTCGTGGAATTATTTTGACCTATCAACCGGCGCACCGGCCGACACTAAAAAAAGGCGATGTGCGCAACGCCGGTTGTTAATCAACCCAGGCGCCGGCAACCATTACTGCATCAATTTCTCGGGTATTGCGAATATCTTGCAGGGGATTGGCGTTAAGCAATACCAAGTCTGCCGCCATACCCGGATCGATCCGGCCCATCACCTCAGCATTAGAGAAGAATTTTGTCGGTGCAATGGTTGCAGCATGCAGTGCTTGTTGGTTGGTCATGCCGCCAGCGACCAATAGCTCGAGTTCGGTATGCAAGCTGTAACCGGGTATGCCTAAGCCGATTGGGGTGTCTGTGCCTGCCGCAATAGGCACTTGTCGCGCCAATAGTCGTGAAATCAAAAACAGACTCCAATCTGCAAATCGATGATCCGGCGTTGCCGTGCTGTTGCTAAGGAAGTCAATTTGGCTTTGCCATTGCTGGATAACAGTTTCAGGCAGTCCGGTTAGGGCTTGGGGCCAATCCCCGCGATGCCATGGCTGCTGCTGGAATACCGTATTCAGCCGCAGGGTCGGTACTTGAGTGGTGTTTTGTAAAGTGTCGAGGACGGCATTGCAGCGGCTTTCATCGTAGGCGGCAATGGCAGGCAAGCGTTGTGCGCTGTGCAAACCGCTGCGTAAGTTATAGCCGAGTCCTTCAGTGAAGGCCGTAATCGTTGTGCGCCGTTGCTTTAGCAGCTCTTGCCAGTTGCTTGCGCAGGCCAGTTCGATGTTGCGCAAGTGTTCCATGGAGTCAGCGAGTGGGCCCGCCTGATCTGCGGTAAGCATCAGCGGTACATGAGAAGCGATAGGTAAGTTTTCGCTGCGCGCCGCGTCTACAAGTGCTTGGTAGACATCGGGCTGAACCAACTCATAGATCTTAATCAGATCCGCGCCAGCGTCTTTAAGTGCTTTAACCCGTGTTTGTGCCGCGTTGCGCGTCGCAACATCTACGCCCAGTGCTGGTCGCGCCGGATCGCTACCGTCGTAAACTGGGAATTGTCCATCTAACAATGGGCCAGAAAAATATATGTGGGGTACAGGTTTTGCGCGTTGCTTCAGGCGCTCCCTTAATGCGACCAGTTCCTCTAAGTTGCCGCCGGTATCCCGCACACTGGTGACCCCGTACTGTAAAAACAAGTCCGCCATCTGCTCGGTGAGTTTTGGTTCATAAAGGAAATGCACATGCATATCCCAGAGTCCTGGAATCAGGTATTGGCCAGAGGCGTCAATTACGTTGTCGGCCAAAGCGGCGTCTGCCTTCAAAGCGGGGTTCACCGCGAAAATTTTGTCATCGCGAATGACCACGCTGCGTTCTTGGCGAGGCGTTGAGGCTGCGTCGATAACAGTTACGTTGTTGATGACTATGTCGTGGTGGCGCTCTTCATTGCTACAGCCGACTATTAGTGTGGCCAATGCAATCCACATTAGGTTGAAGATAGTTTTAGTCGACATGGCCCCTCGCTGAAATTTTGTCCCTGATCCATTAATGCACTAACAGGCGCTTGTTGTATAGTTCTGCGGCTTGTTAGCTACGACCGGGGAGAGGAATGAGCGTTAAGCACTATGATTGGACCGCCCATCATGCGGGCATGCGTGGGGATAAGGTGGCCATTGTCGATCTGGATACTGGCGTTGAGCTTACCTATGCCGAATTAGATAAGCGTGCCTGCCAGCTCGCTGCTTGGATGCAACGTAAGGGCATGGCAAAGGGCGATCGGGTGGCCATTTTGGCGCCTAACTGCCCCGAGATTTTTGAGACCGCATTCGCTTGCGCCAAAATTGGCGCTATTTGCCTGCCTTTGAATTGGCGCCTTACCGTGCCTGAGCTTGAATACATTCTGAACGATTCATCGCCAAAGCTGCTCATCAGTGACGTTAAGTTTGCTCGTGAATCCAGCGAGTTGGTGTCGCTGTGTAAGGTGGCGTTGGAGCTGCAGTTAGATCCAGAGAATGCTAACTGTTCCTATACGACTACCTTAGCCGACGCGTCGACTGACTACGAGGCTGCGCTGTGTGATCACGACGATGTCGCCATGATCATGTACACCTCTGGCACGACCGGTCATCCAAAGGGCGCGATGATCACCTTTGGTATGAATTTTTATAATGCGGTGAATCTTGGCCTGCCTGCTGGAGTCAACAGTAATGCTGTGCAGTTAGTAGTGCTGCCGCTGTTCCATACCGGTGGTATGAATTGTTATGCCAACCCGATTCTTCATGCCGGTGGGCGTATTTTGTTGATGCGCGACTTTGAGCCGGGCCGAGCGCTTGCTGTACTCGGTGATCCTCAGCTTGGCGTGACACACTTTTTTGGTGTACCTGCGCCATATCAATTTATGCTGCAGCACCCGGACTTTCCGAACACTGATTTGTCTCGTTTGCAGACCGCGGGTGTTGGTGGTGCGCCCTGTGCAGAAGCTATTTTGCGGGGTTGGATTGATCGTGGTGTGGCATTGGTCCAAGGGTGGGGTATGACCGAGACCAGCCCGGGCGGCACCATGCTGGAAGCCCAAGATGCCATACGCAAAATTGGCTCGGCGGGTAAGTGTCTACTGCATACCGAGGTCAAGGTGGTAGATGACAATGGCACAGAGTTGCCTTGGGGTGAGGTTGGAGAGCTGTTAATTCGCGGCCCCAATATAACGCCGGGTTACTGGAATAATCCTGAGGCCACAGAAAAATCGTTTGTCGATGGCTGGTTGCGTACTGGTGACGCTGCTCGATTCGATGACGAGGGCTTTATTTACATAGTTGATCGCTGGAAGGATATGTACATCTCAGGTGGCGAGAACGTTTATCCTGCGGAGGTGGAAAACGTTTTATATCAGTTGCCGGAGGTGGCGGAAGCGGCGATTATTGGCGTGCCAGACGAGCGCTGGGGCGAAACCGGTAAAGCGGTGGTGGTGCTCAAAGCCAATCAGCAATTGACTGCTGATGACGTGGTAGCACACTGCTTAGAAAATTTAGCCAAGTTTAAAGTGCCAGCCAGCGTGGAGTTTATTGATGCATTGCCCCGCAATGCGACCGGGAAAGTTTTAAAGCGCACGCTGCGTGATCAATACGTTGATGCGTCGCAGCCTGCAATTACTTAACACAGAACAATTACGGAGAAGTTCAATGAGTGATGTTGCTGAACAGCAAGAAACATCTTTAGAAACCATGCAGTCGATATTGGAGCGGCAAAAGCGCGCATACCTTGCTGAGGGTGAAGTGAGCTTTGCGACTCGATTCGATCGGCTGGAGCGCGCAATCCAAGTGGTGCGCGCCAACGAGCAGCGTTTTATTGATGCCATGTCTGCGGACTTTGGGCACCGCAGCGAACACCAATCGTTGTTCACGGATATAGCTTCCTCTGTTACGCCGTTACGGCACGCACAAAAGCACATGAAGCAGTGGATGAAGCGCGAGAAGCGTAGTTTGACGCCGGCGTTGTTGGGCTTGTTTGGTGCTAAAGCATGGATTGATTATCAGCCTCTGGGTGTGGTCGGAGTCATTAGCCCCTGGAATTTCCCTGTCAATCTCACGTTTGCACCTTTGGCTGGAGTTCTGTCTGCGGGAAACCGTTGCATGATTAAACCCAGTGAATACACGCCGCAAACCTCCGCTGCCATGGCCGAGGCGATTGCCGCTGAATTTGATCAGGATGAGATTGCCGTGGTTACCGGTGGTCCTGCGACGGGTGCGGACTTTTCTGGCCTGGCTTTTGATCATTTATTGTTTACTGGCGCGACTTCTGTGGCGAAACATGTCATGCGTGCAGCGTCGGAAAATCTAGTGCCGGTAACTTTGGAACTGGGCGGTAAGTCACCTGTTGTGATTGGTCGCAGTGCAGATATGGCGCCGACCACAGATGCACTCATGGCGGGCAAGATGCTCAATGCCGGGCAGATTTGTTTGTCACCGGACTACGTCTTTGTGCCAGAGGAGCGTATGGATGAGTTCGTGGAATCCACCAAGAGTTCAGTGAAAAAGATGTTTCCAACTCTGGTAGACAACCCGGATTACACATCGGTGGTAAACGAGCGGCATTTTGACCGACTAAATGGTTACATCGAACAAGCCAAGAATGCCGGTACTGATGTGGTTGAGATTAATCCTGCTGGCGAAGATTTTCGTCAGCAACCGGCGCATAAAATTGCGCCCACCCTGGTGCTTGACCCCAGTGACGACCTGGCGGTAATGCAGGAAGAGATCTTTGGCCCGGTGTTGCCGGTAAAGCCCTATACCGATGTTCAAGATACTGTTGATTATGTAAACGCACACGATCGCCCTCTGGGTCTGTATTACTTTGGTGCGGATCAGGCAGAGGCCAGTCATGTGGTTAATCACACAACCTCTGGTGGCGTAACGGTGAACGATGTGATCATGCACATTGCTCAAGAAGAACTGCCTTTTGGTGGGGTGGGGCCATCAGGTATGGGGTCTTACCATGGGGTGGACGGTTTTAGACGTTTCAGTCACGCCAAGTCAGTGTTTAAGCAGACCAAGTTTAACTTGGCGGAAATGATGGGCATGCGCCCGCCCTATGGTGAAAAGTTGGTTAAATTCGCGCGTTCGCAATTGAAGTAGGTAGAGGTCGTCAAAGGTAGGTTGGGCAGGCTATAGCGCGATGCCCGTGACCAAAGCCAAAGTGCGCGTGAAATCGGCTTGGCTCGTGGAGGTTTTGCTGTAGCATCGCATTCTTCGTTTTGCGGTTACTGCTCACTGCATGTTGCACCTCCACCACACGCGCTTAGCGCCCGACGCCGAAGCCTTTGAGCATGAATTTGCTAGCGGCACTCTGAATGTGGTGCTCGGGCGCAATCGTTCAGGCAAAACCAATTTATGTCGGCTGATTGCAGGGCTTAACTGCTCTGCAAAGGGCGACATCAATCTGGACGGTGAAATGATTTCCAGCCTGCGCCCCCAAGCACGATCAGTCGCAGTGGTCTTTCAGGCCTTTGTGAATTACCCAAATTGGACGGTGGCGCAAAATATAGCGTCGCCTATGCGAGCTCAAGGTGTTGCGCGGAAGAACTGTTCGGCTCGGGTGAACCAGCTAGCAGAAGTGCTTGGACTGGAAAATTTGCTACAGCGCTTACCCAATGAATTGTCTGGTGGTCAGCAGCAGCGCTTAGCGATCGCTCGCGCCTTGGCGCAACAAGCGCGGGTGTTATTACTGGACGAGCCGCTGGTCAATCTTGACTACAAGTTGCGCGAGGCCCTAGTGCTCGAACTGCAAGGCTTGTTGCAGCAGACGGACACCACCGTTATTTACACCACCACAGACCCCAAGGATGCCTTTGCGTTGGGCGATCAGGTGCTGTTGCTTGATGATCATTGCAAGTTGCAAGCGGGATCGCCCTTGGAGGTGTATCAGCGCCCCGTTGGTTTTATCGCGGCAGATCTTATGAGTGATCCTGGGGTTAACGCATTTGTTACGCCGGCTACTTTGGTCGCTGCAGCGCGCCACGCCGCAGTACGCCCAGAGCATGTTCATCTTAGTGCGGAGGCTTTGGGCAGCGAGTTCAGCAGCTTCGATATGCAGGTGCAAGGCCAAGAGACCAGTGGTGACGAAACGTTCATTCACGGCATGGTTGATGGCAATCGATGGGTGATCAGACGGCCAGGTATGGTCAGCGTAACACCTGGTCAGCGCTTATCAGTGAGTGTTCGCACGGACGACATCCTACGTTTTGGTGTGGCCTGACCATGGCGTTGATCGAACTGCAAGAATTAACCTTTCGTTACCCAGGTGCGGCGGCGGACACTCTGACCCCTGTGAGTTTGAGCGTGGCAGATAGTGCGGCGTTTGCGTTACTTGGCGCCTCTGGTGCGGGCAAAACCACCTTGCTAAATCTTCTCTCCGGCCTGTTGCGGCCGACCTCTGGACGCATTCTGTTTAATGGTGAGGACGTCTCAACATGGGCGGGGCGGCAACGCAATGTAGCCCAGGTATTTCAATTTCCGGTGCTCTACGAGTCGATGAATGTAGCGGACAACCTGGCGTTCCCGCTGCGCGCGCGAAAGTTCCAGGCAGCTGCGATTAAACAACGGGTTGAAGTGATTGCGAGCGAGTTGAACATAACCGATCAGCTTGGTCACAAAGCATCGCAGTTGTCGTTGTTTCAAAAACAATTAATCGCCATTGGTCGAGCTCTGGTGCGCCCCGATGTATCGGTGGTGTTATTAGATGAACCGCTTACTGCGGTTGAGCCGAAAATGAAGTGGCGGCTGCGCCGAACACTGCGCCGTGTGCAAGAGGAGCTAGGGGTGACGATGATTTACGTGACCCACGATCAAACGGAAGCGCTGACTTTTGCTGATCAGGTAGCGGTAATGGGCGACGGGAAAGTGTTGCAAGTAGATACGCCGGAGCGCATCTACAATCGCCCCCTACATGAATTTGTTGGATATTTTATCGGTAGTCCTGGCATGAACTTTGTTCCAAGCGAGCAGTTGCATTCTTCGCTGAGCTTGGTTCCGGGTACCAAGCGAATCGGTTTTCGTCCTGAATGGGCGACATTGCATGCACAGAATTCGGCGCACATTAATGGTCGCGTCACGGCGCAGCAATTGCAGGGCACTGACGGCGGTGGCTTGGTAGGGGTGCAACGATTGGCGACTGAGGCGGGTGACCTGGCTGTGCGCGGCAACCTACAAGCCCAAGTAGGGCAAACCGTCGGTGTGCGTTTAGAGCAATACCTTTGCTTTTCGCAACAGGGCCAGTTGTTGGTGACGCCGCATGAATAAACCTTACAACAACAAAGCCTGGCTGGGTGTGCTACCGGTGCTGCTGATTGTGGCTTTTAGTGGTGTCATTCCACTGATGACCGTAGTGAATTACTCGGTGCAGGACATTCTGGATTTCAACTCGCGTTTTTTTGTCGGCTTTCAGTGGTATACCGACACGCTTCAGGATCCCCGGTTTATTGACGCGTTCTTGCGGCAGTTAGGTTTTAGCGCCAGTGTTTTATTGTTGGAAATCCCGCTGGGATTGATGTTGGCGCGCGGCATGCCACGGCAGGGTTTGGCGGCCTCATTGTTGCTGGTGCTGCTGGCAATTCCGCTGCTTATTCCTTGGAATGTGGTTGGCACTATTTGGCAACTGTTCGCTCGTTCAGATATCGGTTTACTTGGCGTAAGCCTTAACGCATTGGGCTTTAGTTTCAATTATACGGCAAACCCAACTCACGCTTGGTTAACGCTCCTGGCCATGGATATATGGCATTGGACCTCACTGGTGACATTGCTGGCCTTTGCCGGGCTCACATCGGTGCCGCCAGCGTACTACCAGGCGGCGGAATTGGACGGTGCCAGTAAATGGCAGGTGTTTCGCTACGTTGAGTTGCCGCGTTTGAAAGGCGTGCTAGTGATCGCTGTGCTGCTGCGTCTGATGGACAGTTTTATGATTTATACCGAGCCCTTTGTGCTGACCGGTGGGGGTCCGGGTAATGCGACTACGTTCTTAAGCCAGCATCTAGCCACCATGGCGGTAGGGCAATTCGATTTAGGGCCAGCCGCGGCGTTTTCGGTGATCTACTTTCTGTTTATTTTGCTGTTTTGCTGGATCTTCTACAGCTCTGTGATGCGCAATAATGACTAGCGTTAACCATCGCCCTTGGTTGAGCACCAGCCGCTGGTTGTTGGTGGCGTATTGCGTGTATCTGCTGCTGCCGCTGTATTGGCTTGCGAGTATTGCCCTGCAAAGTAATGCCGACATCACCGGCGAATTCTCAGTGCTGCCGCAAAATCCGAGCCTGAGCAATTTCGCGGAGATTTGGCGCAATCCAGTGTGGTCTGAAGCTTTTGCTAACTCCTTAAGCTATGTGCTGCTCAATACATTGATTTCGATTTTGGTGGCGGTGCCCGCGGCTTATGTATTCTCGCGCTATAGGTTTTTGGGTGATCGGCAACTGTTTTTTTGGCTGCTGACTAATCGCATGGCGCCACCTGCGGTATTTTTGCTGCCGTTTTTCCAGCTTTATTCTGCGGTTGGATTATTCGATACCCCGCTAGCGGTAGCCTTGGCGCACTGTTTGTTTACGGTGCCGCTATCGGTATGGATTCTTGAAGGTTTTATGTCCGGTGTGTCTACCGAACTAGATGACATGGCGCGTATCGACGGCCACAGTTTTGGTTATTTTTTCTTGCGCATATTTGTGCCGGTTAATCGCGGCGCGATTGGGGTGACTTTGTTCTTTTGTTTCATGTTCAGTTGGGTTGAGCTGTTGTTGGCGCGAACACTGACTGGTAGCGAAGCCAAACCCATTGTTGTGACCATGACGCGTACCGTCAGTGCATCTGGTTTAGATTGGGGTGTGCTGGCCGCCGCCGGTGTGTTGACGGTGATACCGGGGATTATCGTGGTGTGGTTCGTGCGTAAGCACTTGGTTAAGGGTTTTGCTTTGGGGCGGGTGTCATGAGTTGGATGGCTTGGACCTTACCGACGGCGCTGTTTTTCGTAACTATTGGGTTGGCTTTGGTTGTGATGACGTTGTTGGAGTTGCGGTACCCGACCCTGCAGCGCCAGGGATTTTTGCCCTTGTCGACGACCCGGGGTGATCGGTTTTTTATCAGCTTACTGAGTGCGGCCTTCATCCATTTGCTGTTTCTGGGGCTGTTGCCCGGAGCGGTACTTTGGGCGTCTGCTGTGTCAGTGGCGTGGGCGGTATTAGTGCTGCGATGGGGATAGCACCTATACTGTGGAAGGGATTGGAAAGATAACAAAGGGGCGAAAATGAAGAAGGGCTTGATTCTGGCACTGTGTGCCTTGTTAACGGCTTGTGGTGATAGCGGCAGTAAGCCGGCAGCGCCGCAATTGGATTATGCCGCTAATGCGCAACGTTGGATTGGTGATGAGTTTCAGCCGTCGACGTTGAGTCAAGCAGAGCAAGCCGCCGAGATGGCTTGGTTTACTCAAGCAGCAGAACCTTATCGTGGTATGTCTATTAATGTCGTGTCCGAAACCCTCACGACCCATGAATATGAAAGCGAAACCCTGGCCCAGGCGTTCTACGAGATCACGGGGATTCGGGTCAATCATGACCTCATTCAAGAAGGGGATGTTATTGAGAAACTGCAAACCCAGATGCAGTCAGGGGAAAATGTTTACGACGCTTATGTAAACGACTCGGATCTAATCGGCACCCACTCTCGTTATGGCTATGTAGTAG
>JAYQAJ010000005.1:0-71675 GCA_038136775.1 Gammaproteobacteria bacterium | reverse complement strand
ATGTAGTAGCCCTCAGTGATTTTATGGCTGGCGAGGGTGCTGGGGTGACGTCGCCGACGTTGGATTTGCAAGATTTCATCGGCATCAGTTTTACCACGGGACCTGACGGCAAAATTTATCAGCTGCCGGATCAGCAGTTCGCTAATTTATATTGGTTTCGCTACGACTGGTTCAGTGACCCTGATCTGCAAGCGCAATTCGCAGAGAAGTACGGTTACCCGCTTGGGGTGCCAGTAAATTGGTCCGCATACGAAGACATCGCGGAATTTTTCAGTAACCACGTTAAACAAATTGATGGTCAGCAGATATACGGCCACATGGATTACGGCAAAAAAGACCCGTCGTTGGGTTGGCGTTTCACTGATGCTTGGTTGTCTATGGCTGGTGCCGGGGACGTTGGTATTCCCAATGGTTTGCCTGTTGATGAGTGGGGTATTCGAGTTGAGAACTGTCGGCCAGTGGGTTCATCGGTCAGTCGCGGTGGCGCTGCTAATGGACCCGCAGCAGTTTATGCGCTGCAAAAGTATATTGATTGGCTCGCCCAGTACGCGCCGCCTCAAGCAGGAGGTATGACCTTTTCTGAAGCAGGCCCGGTTCCTGCCCAAGGCCAAATTGCCCAACAAATTTTTTGGTACACAACGTTTACCGCGGACATGATCAAACAAGGTCTTGCAGTGGTGAACCCAGACGGCACGCCGAAGTGGCGAATGGCGCCATCGCCCCATGGACCCTATTGGAGCGAGGGCATGAAGTTGGGTTACCAAGATACCGGCGCTTGGACCTTGCTAAAGAGCACACCTTTGGCGCGACGCCAGGCGGCCTGGCTGTACGCGCAATTTGTCACCGCCAAGACGGTGTCATTGAAGAAGACACTCGTGGGTCTTACCCCCATCCGTGATTCTGATATTCGTTCTCAAGCCATGACAGAGATGGCGCCACGCTTAGGCGGGTTGGTTGAGTTCTATCGCAGTCCAGCGCGCACCGCTTGGACGCCGACAGGCACCAATGTACCAGATTATCCAAAGCTTGCGCAGTTGTGGTGGGCTAATGTCGCAAACGCGGTCAGCGGTGAGAGTACGGCTCAACAAGCCATGGATAGCCTTGCGGAGCAACAGGACAAAGTACTGGCGCGCTTAGAGCGGCACGGTGTGCAAGGGGAATGTGGGCCGCAACTGAACGAGCCGCAAGATCCTGAGTACTGGCTCGCCCAGCCTGGGGCGCCAAAAGCCAAGCTGGCAAATGAAAAGCCACAGGGTAAAACCGTGGCTTACGATGAACTGATTAAGTCCTGGCAGGCGCAGTAGCGTTATTTGTCCACATCTTTGAAGAAGTCGATGTCTCGGTCCTCGCCTTCGGGGACCGGCACTTCAACAATACGTTCTGCCACGTCATCAAACTCCAAGCGCAGTGCTCGGGTCATAGTGGCGTGCAGCTCGTAAGTGCAGACGATGTAGGTAAGCTCGATAATCTGTACCTCGCTCAGATGCTGCTGTAACGCCGTAAAAGTACCGTCGGCTACACGACCACCTTGCAACACCAGATCGTCGGTATAGGCCAGAACCGCACGCTCGACCTCATCAAACTCATTACTGGACGACCAATGGGGAATCGCTTCGATTTGTGCTTCGGTGAATTTTGCTGCACGCAAGGCTTTGCAATGTTGTGAAAAAACAAACTGGCTGCCCCGGGCAAAGCCGGCGCGGGCTTGTCCAAGTTCGCGCAGTCGCGGTGAAATTTTGCGCTTGCGGTCGCGATAGAACTGAAAGCCCGCCACCATATGGTGTAAGCAATCGGGTACTTGGGCAAAAACCGTCCACCAATTGCCGGGGGTGCCGGTAGCCGTACCAGGTTGTGTAACTGGGTCACGGTCCGGGCCGAACAGGGCATCGTAAAAGGGGATGACGCTGGGGTCTGCCTCGGATCGAGGCACTTGTTTGAGTCTGGGCATAGCGTTGTCCGTAGCGTTGTTAGCTGTAGCAAGATAGTTCAGAACGTAAAAAAGCGGAAGCATTGACCACTCATTGTCCAGGTTCGCTGAACACAGCAACGGGTTTACTATAGGGGTATGAATTACGTCCAAATTGCTATCCCGTTTTTTATTCTCGCGATCTTGCTGGAATTTAGTTTTGGCGTGCTGCGCAAACGCCAAACCTATCGCCTTAACGACACGGTAAACAGCTTGCAGATGGGCATGCTCAGCGGTCTGGTGAATGTGCTGCGGTTAGGCTTCTCTGCGGTGGTGTTTACCTGGGTGGTGTCGTTATTTGGCATTACCCAGTGGTCGGCTGATCATTGGTGGCAGTGGGCCTTGGCCTTTATCGGTTATGACTTTTGCTACTACTGGAAACACCGTTTTGGGCATCAGTGGCGCATCATGTGGGCGTCTCACGCGGCTCACCATCAGAGCGAAGAGTACAACCTCAGCACCGCGTTGCGGCAAACTGGTACCGACTACATTGGTTTTGTTTTCTATCTGCCTATGTATCTGGTGGGTACGCCGGTGGAGGTCATTGTCAGTGTCGGCAGCCTCAACCTGGTGTACCAATTCTGGGTGCACACAGAACATGTGCGTCGACTAGGGGTGCTGGACTATATTTTTGTTACGCCCTCGAATCATCGCGTGCATCACGCCAAGAACCCTAGTTACATCGACAAAAATTACGGCGGCGTATTTGTTCTATGGGACCGGTTATTTGGCACTTTTGAAGATGAGCGCGCCGAAGAGCCTTGTCGGTACGGCATAACGCATCAATTGGCCAGTTGGAATCCGCTATGGGCCAACGCCCATGTATGGTGGGACACGCTGAAGCTGTCGTTGCGCACCCGGCGCTGGCAGGACAAATTTTTAGTGTGGTTCAAAGGCCCGGCTTGGCGGCCTGGCGATTTGCCGCCAAAGTCTGACGCCGATTGGCGCCAAGCCAAATACGACCCCAACGTTTCGGTGTTCGCTAAAGGCTATACGTTTGTGCAGTTCTGGGTCATTACCTATGCCTCTTTAGAGTTGCAGACTCAGCACCTTGAGTTGCCGCGAAGCCTGGCATTGAGCGCCTTCACCTTGTTGGTGCTTGCCGTGTTTGTGCAAGGCTACTGGCTGGAGGGCAGAAAGCACGCATTGGCCCTAGAATGGGCGCGGCTGGTGGTGCTACTCATGCTGATTCTTACCGGCCCAGTGGTGTGGCTTGGTAATGACGCGGTTCGGGCTTTGACGCTGCCGCTAATGACCTACGTGGGGCTTTCTGGTTTGGTGTTGATGGTTGGTGCAAGGTGGGTTGGTGTGACGCGCCCTCGGTTAGCTCAACGCGCGTAGATAATCCTCAATCATTTGGCACTTAACGGTACCGCCAAAATAGTCTGTTTCTTCGTCGTCTAGATCCTGGATCGTGCGCAGCAGGTCGGCCTGCGCCTCGGGGTAGTGTGCGATGGCGGCCAAAGGCGCAAATCGCGTATGAATAGTGAACAGCAAGTATTGATCACTGAAACGGCACAACGTTTCGCGTTCTGAGCGAATATGCCAAGACGCCGCGGGAGTTTGTGGTAGCGCTTCAGGAACAGGGTGCCAACGCTCGGTATCGGCGTGAATAAACCAATTGACGCGCTCAAACGGTTGCAACAACGGCGCGCGACTAATAAATCGCTCGATCGGATCACCGATCTTTTCGTTCATGGTGGTGACCGGGGCGTGGATTTGGCGCAGCGGCTGACCAATTTTTGCACCGATGTTCCAATAGCTAGGCGAGCAAACGCAGCCGGCGATCAGCCGTTGTTCGCCGTTGGTTTGCATAATGCATAAGTCGTCGTCGACGGTGAGTGCCATATTAGCGATTGGGTCGGCATGTATTGGCTGGGCGGGCAGGAACTCACTGAGCTGGCTTTGCGCAGCCTGGCTTTCATCGCCGTCCATTACTGCAACTACCTCATGGTATTGGCCATTCAGCATGTTCTGTTTGTGCTGTAGCACAGCGGTGGAGATCGGCTGGGTAAACCACTGCTCCTTGGCAATGGGCGCAAGTCCTAAACGGTATTTTGGTTTTGCACCGGCCCAAGGAGGGTGCTGCCAAAACAGTTCTGTTGCCGAAAGCTCAGTCATTGGTGCTGGATTGACCATTAAGTGACCAGTCATAGTGATAACGAATAGAGCCGGAATAGTTCTGCAGTTGGCTCGATAATTCGTTGGATTGTTGCGCCAGATACGACAATAGCGCTGCCTCGGTGCCGCCAAAGTCGTCAAGGTACCAATCAAAAATGCTCGACAACACGAGCTTGCCCTGGGGATTAAAAGCGATAGCGCGCCTATGCTTTAAAAATGTGCGTTCGGCCTCATCGAGCTGTTGAGCCGTATTTTCTGTGGTATAGGCTTGGGTGCTGAGATTAGGGCAGCCAATGCTGGCGCAGTTGAGTACGTAATGCAGTCGTTTGTCTTGCCAGATAGGTCGCAGAATGCGATGTTCGATATCGTTTAAGGTCAGGGTCAGACCCTCAATAGTTAATTGAGGTTCGTTCCAGGGACCAAGGCTGAAAAACCGCGCCCTCATGTCTCTGATGCTGTCTTTGTGCGGGTACTGCAACACAACACGTACGGTGAGGGCGTTGTAAAGATTGATCCAGTAGGGCAGCTGCTGCTCGCGAGTTAGTCGCGTTGGGGCCAGGGCCGCCAGCTCAGCGATATAGGCGTTCAGTAGGGCCTTGTCCTCTCTTGTGAAGCGCGCGTAACGAACTCGATTAATACCATCGGCATTGCTTACCACATGTTTGTCCAGTAACTGCTGCCAAGGCTGGTGGTTGGGTACTTGGTCAGATGTGGTGTGGTGAGTACTCCAATGTGACCAAAGATTCGCCTTGGGCGCTGCCTGGGCAAATGGGCAGAGCAACAACAATGCAATGACCAACAGTAGATGTTTGCGGTTAGTCAATGTTGCTTCGGTATCGTGCTAGATAGGTTTGCACTCTGAGCTTGGCGTTTTCACGTATGTCCATATAAAACACCGAATAGTCCAAGCCGTGGTAATTGCCGCCGCCAAAGGAACCGCCTTGTTGCCCAAATACCGTATCGCTCTGATCAGAGATGTACAGCACGCCGTTTTTGCATTGGGCTTGCAGCATTTGTGGTTGCGGTGCGTCCATTGCTTCAAAGGTTACGCCGGTCGCTGCCATAGAGCCGGTTAGTTCAACTTGAAAACGGCCAGAAGCTTTGACTGCGCCCTTGTGCAGACTTTTGTCGGCCAACCCGCCATTTAATTGCCAACTCAAAGGGTTGGTACATACGTTGCCGAGGTTTGCTTCAATGGGTTGGTCAATCACTGCTTCGCTGTAGGTGTCCCAGTGCACAGCGCAGCCTAAATCTGTTGCGCTTGTACACAGTTTTACGTCAGTTAAGTTGTCGAAATGTGCACTGGCTATACCGCCGCCAATCACATAAGCCGCGACCAGCCGCTGGGCCAAGGGTGTGCCGTCTATAACTTCCTCGAGTAAGCGCGCGCCGTGATGCGTGCCTTGGCTGTGACTGGCGATGACAAACGGGCGGCCCTGGCTGTGATGTTGCAGAAAGTATTGAAAAGCGCGCAGCACATCTTGATACGCAAATCCCAGAGCTTGTTTACGAATTTCGTCCCCGCGAAAGTAAGCGAAGATGTTCGCTTGGCGGTAGCGCGGAGCATATACCTTACAGCAACCGTTATAGGCGCTGGCTTGGTTCGCCATCATCCATTGGGTGTTCTCTTCGGCCTTAGTGTTAGGGTCCATTGAGAACGTCCAGGTATCGCCCGCTAGATAACCCGTTGGGTGAATAAAAAACACATCCACGGGCGCTGTGGCCTGTATATCGCTATCGCCAATTCCAGCAGGAATGCTGTCTTCTACACCAATACGCTGGGGCAGAGCGGCCCAGTTGGCAGCGTCAGCATAGTCCGGTGGAGCGGCTGTATCGCTAGGATCAAAGGGTAGGCTAGGTCCGCCAAACGCGACGGCCCAACCTGAGGTTAACAGCACGCTGTTGCCAGTGGCGTAGATCAGACCCAAACCCAGTACAACGAGGGCGCTTATGCCCAAGGCAATGTTGCGTAGTAATTTCATAAGCGTCCTCTAATGATTGTTTGATGCTGTAACCGAGGCTAGCTGGCTGCCTCAACGGATTCAATCCATTGATCTACGACCCGCTCCAGAATAGGCAGGGGCATTGCTCCGCCACCCAGAACGGTGTCGTGAAAGCCGCGGATGTCGAATTTCTCACCCAGGGCCGCTTCGGCCTTAGTTCTTAACTGCTGGATTTTCAACATACCAATTTTGTAGCTGGTGGCTTGGCCCGGCATAACAATGTAACGCTGAATTTCTGACGTCACACTCTCTAACGGCTCCGGCGAATTTTGCATGAAGTAGTCGATGGCTTGTTGTTCGGTCCAGCCCTTGGCGTGGAGCCCGGTATCGACCACTAGCCGAATGGCGCGCCAGATTTCCGAGGTCAATTGGCCAAAGCGATTGTAGGGATCGACGTAAGTGCCGGGGATCTCTCGAGCGAGCACTTCGGAATACAGCCCCCAGCCTTCTGAGTAAGCTGTAAATCCTGCTTGGGTGCGGAATTGCGGTACGTCCTCGAGTTCCTGGGCGATGGAAATTTGCATGTGATGACCCGGTAGGCCCTCGTGATAAGCAATCACCTCCAACTGATTTTTCGGCATGGCTGTCATATCAGACAGATGAGCGTAGTAAATGCCGGGTCGTGAGCCGTCAGGAGTGCCCGGATAGTAATGTTGCGCAGCGCCATCGCGTTCGCGGAACGCCTCCACCCGTTTTACGACCAGATCTGCCTTCGGCAATAAGCCGAAGAAATCCGGCAATTTGGACTTGATGTTGTCTATGGCGGCGGTGGCGTCGGTTATGTACGCCTCGCGCCCAGGGTTTGTGTCTGGATAGTAATTCCACTCGCCGTCGCGCACGTGGTTAAAGAACGCTGCTAGATCACCATCAAATTTCACCTCGGTCATGATGCCCTGCATCTCTTTGCGGATGCGGGCGACTTCGTCCAGACCAATTTGGTGAATTTCTTCAGCCGTTAAGTCGGTGGTGGTTTGGGTAGACAGCCGATGGTTGTAATAAGCCACGCCATTGGGCTGACTGCCCACGCCACTGACGACCTCGGGTGCTCGATCTTTTTGTGATTCGGCCCAGGCAATGATGTCTTGATAGGCGGGCAAGAAGTGTTGTTGCAGAGCGGCTTTTGCTTCGGCGAGCAGGGCGTCAGCTTGTTGCTGGTCCATTGCTGCGTTCTCTACCAGAGTCGCCGCTTCTTGTTGAATGTCTGCCCATAGATCGCTGTCTTGTTCTGCGTTATTTACAAAGGGCTGGCCACTGATTATGGCGGTGGATTGTTTAATTACGCCGTCTAGGGCAAAGCCAGGTGAAACCACGCCTGCGGTGGCGCTTTGCTGTGCGATGGTCATAAGTTCTTGCATACGCGGCCGCACGTCTTTGATACGCGCGATGTAAGCACGCAGGTCTTCAGCATCTTCGACCCGGTGAAAGTTGATTAGGAAGGTGGGTATAAAGCTTTGTACTCCGTTCATCTGATCAAAGGTCAGGCCGTTGTAAAAGAATTGCTCGGAAGCCGCAGCTTGCTGGTATTGATAGAGCCATATGTCGTAAGACACCTGTTCAGAAGGGGTCAGTGACTCGTAGTCATAGAGGCGTTGCATGTCTTCGACAGTTTGTTTTTTCCAAGCCAGCTCTTTAGCAAATGCAGCGTAAGAGAACTCGCCCAGTTCATCATTGCGGTCCTTGCGACCCAGAAACGTCAAACCTATTGGCGAGAATTGCAATTCTTCCTCATAACGTGCGTCAAACCATTCGTTAATGCTGACGTTGGCCTCGGAAGTAGGCGGTGGTGGGTTGTTGTCGCAGGCGCTAAGCAGTGCCGTCACCGCCAACATCAGTGTTGTAGTCTTTTTCATCGGATTAGCCATAGTGGTGTACTTTCGCGGGTTTAAGGTTGTGATGATGGGAGCGGATAAAGCTCAACAACAAGCCGCGCCACGTTAAGATGTGGCGTGTACGCTAACAACGAATAACTTAATTTGAAAGTCAGTCAGTCGGCCGGAGCAGCATTATGAACGACACGACAAGCGCGACCTCCAATGGGCCGTTGCATGGGTTTCGGATACTTGATCTGTCGTCGGTAGTCTCCGGCCCCATGGCCGCGGTGGTGCTCGCCGATCAGGGTGCGGATGTTATAAAAATTGAACCGCCGGGATGGGGTGACGGTATTCGCGGTTTAGGGGCAAGCCGCAATGGTTTAAGTGCGATTTACGCCATGATTAATCGCAACAAGCGCTCTGTTGCCATTAACCTAAAAGTGTCCGCTGGACGCGATTTAGTCCTGCGCTTAGTTAAAGACGCGGACGTGCTGTTGCAGAACTACCGACCCGGCAAAATGGCGCGCCTCGGCCTGGACTATGACTCCCTCAAAACCGTAAACCCTGATCTCATCTACACCTCAATAAACGGTATGGGCGAGGTGGGCCCATTGGCTGAGCAAAAAGTGTATGACTATGTGATTCAGGGCATCAGTGGTTTGTTGAATGCACATTTGTCGAGTGAGCGGATAGATCAGTTGCAGATGGTGCGTACGATCATTTACGACAAGGTTACTGCTCTGACGGCTGCCCAGGGAATTACCGCCGCGTTGTTGGCTCGCGAGCGCGGCGCGGGCGGTCAACATGTAAAGCTTTCAATGTTAGATGCTGCTTTGTACTTCAACTGGCCGGATTTGATGTGGAACTTCAGCTTCAAAGGGCAGGGTGTGCAGTACTCACCAGACTTGGCAGACATGTGCGAGGTCAACGAAACCAAGGATGGTGCGATCATTTCCAGCTATTTAGGGGCGGACTGCAGTGGCTATGAAACCGAGCAGTTGTTGCAACTGTTGGCCGAGAACGACATACCGGTGGGTCGGGTGAATCGACGCAGTCAGGTGATTACTGACCCTCAAGTGCGCGCCAGCGGTACCTTACTGGACATCCAACACCCCAGGGGTGGGGAACTGGTGCAACCCAGAGCGGCGGCGCAGTTTTCGCAAACGCCTACCACAGCACCTAAGGCGTCGGCAGAGTTGGGCGAACATACGGTCGAGGTGCTGTCCGAGTTGGGGTTGAGTCTGGAAGAGATGCAGGCGTTAGCGCATCAAGGCGCGATCGGTTGATCAGGCGTCTTTCGGTGTAGAGAGAATCAGCTCAAGGAACGGGAATCAGCAATGCGCAAAGAAAACATGTCTGCCATTCAAGCTCAGGCGCATTTGCATCATGCTTATCTGCTGGGTTTGCAGTTGATGGTGTCCACTAACCAATCTCAAGATGATGTGGCGGATTGGATGTTTCGGCTGTTCCGCCGTCAGCATCTCGATAAGTTCCTAGCCAGTTTCGAAAAGCTGGGACTGTCCGGCTTGCCGGATGCCGTTGCCTGCGCCAAATATCATGTACTTTCCAATAACGTCGGCGGGGTCGGCGTGGAATACATGTACGAGAGCGATCAAAAGGCTTGGGTACGCTTTCGCTACCCGCGCTGGATGTACCACGGACCGACCATTTGTGGGGTTCCTATTGGCGTCAGTCGTGGTTTCTTAAATGGCTGGTATGCGCATAACGGTGTATCACTAAACAATCCACGGCTCGCCTATGTTTGTGTCTCTGAGGACATGACCGGTGAATTTGGCCTGTGCGGCTACTTTAAGGAATTCGACCACGACCTGAGCGATGATGAACGGTTACAGTTTGCTAAAGATGAACTGCCGCCGCCCTTTGATCCCGAAGCGCAACCCAGCGTGCCAGCCGACCAGTGGGATGAACTGCGTTTGGCAAAGGCGAACCGCAATTACGCCCTCGACTACATTCGCAACGGTATTGCCGAGTTAGCTCATGTTATCGGGGAGGCGCGAACTCGCGAGTTGGCCAGCCGTGCTGCGCGCCTGATTGGGTTGCAGTACTTTGCAGAAACGGCCGAAATGATCGGTGCGCAGGACGGTGGAGTGGATGACGCTGCGGGCTATTTAGCAACCATGATGCGGGGTATGGGTGACGATGTGGAATGGTCCGGCAGCGATGGCGGTGTGGTGTTGGAACAACGTAGTTTGCGGGTCATCCGGGGCTTGGCCGAGGCTGAGGCCGGGCTTGTGTTTGATTGTTGGGCGCAGCTTTGGCAGGGCACCGCCAGCTCGCAGCGGCAGCTCAAACGACTTGAAGTGCAGCGTCTGGGTGACGCTGCGCGCTGGTCTTTGTCGCGGCGTTTGTGACGGTACTGACTAAACAGCTTTTGTTTGCGGGCCAGTTACGCCATAAGTGCTTGGAAAGGTATTCGGGCCCTGCCTAGGGTCGGAGAATAATTTTACCGATCGCTTGATCTTGCTCGAGTCTTTCATGGGCTTGGGAGCCCTCGCTCAGCGGGTAAATCTGATCGATGCAGGGATCGAATCCACCTGCACAAAACTGCGTCCAGGTGGGTGCGAATTCTGCAAAGCGGTAGGCATCGCAGCCCCTTATTTGTAAGCCCTGACTGAATAGATGCCCCAGAGAAGGTAATACAGCGCTGTCGCCGGTGGTGTTGCCGCAACTGACCAGACGTCCCTGGGGTGCCATAGCGAACATTGAGGCTTGCCAAAGGGCTGGGCCAACATGATCGAATACCATGTTCGCGCCTTTGCCCTGAGTGTGCTCAAACACCCATGCGGTGAGGTCTGCGTCGCGGTTGTTGATTACCGCATCGGCGCCGAGTCGAATGCCATGAGCGCATTTTTCGGCGCTACCGGCAGTGGCGAGTACTGTTGCGCCTGCTGCTTTAGCGAGCTGAATCGCGGCACTGGAAACGCCGCTGGCAGCAGCGTGAATGAGCACCGTTTCCTTGGGTTGCAGATGGCCAACGCTGAATAGCCCATGTTGCGCAGTCATCCAAGCGGTAGGAAACGTGGCTGCGCTGTCGAAATCAATGTGATCAGGGATGGCGTGGATATGACTCGCCGGTACAGCGCAGAATTCTGCATGACCACCAGATTCGTTCAGTCCGATCACGCCCAATTCACCATAGACATCGCCTCGATTGGCGAAGCGCGATGCCGCGCTGACGGCACTGAGGGATGGATTAACCACGACCCGATCGCCGAGTTGCCACTGGCCTTGTTGTTTAGCGCCGTCACCGAGCGAAACAATTTCCCCTGCGATATCCAGACCGCCAATGTGAGGCAATTGAAATCCAGGCACGGTGTAGGTGCCGGCGCGCTGTACAACATCAATGCGATTAAGCGCGCTGGCATGTACCCGCACAACGACATCATCTGTATTGAAAGTAGGATCGGCGACCGTGTCGTGCTGTAGCACGTGGGCGTCGCCGTGTTGAGAAAAAAACAATGCGCGCAAAATGGCTCCAAACTAAAGTGCTCTGCCTCGGAGCGTTTCAAGGTTCGGGGTATTCGCTACACTCTAGCGTCTGAACTGAACGAGCGTCCATCTTTGTTGTAGCGGCGGGCGGTAAAAAAAGGAGAGCCTAATTGGATCAAGAATTGGTATTTGCAACGGTAGATGTCTTTTCTGACAGCGCTTTTGGCGGTAACCCTTTGGCGGTTTATCCCTATGCTGAAAAGTTAACCAGCGAGCAAATGCAACAGATCGCCCAGGAAATGAATTACTCGGAAACGACGTTCGTGTTACCACCTAGGGACCCTCAGCACACAGCTGACGTGCGTATTTTCACACCTCAGGCTGAATTACCGTTTGCTGGTCATCCCAATGTCGGAACGGCCTGGGTGTTGGCGCAACATCCACAATGGGTTCCGGGTCAGGCTCAAGACGGGCAGATGTGTTTTGAACAACGGGCAGGCTTAGTGCAGGTTGAGATCCAGTATCAGTCTTCGCAGCAACCCTCAGCCTGTTGGATTACCGCGCCCAAGCCTTTTGAGCGGTTGCATGCAGTGCCAAGGCAGGTGTTGGCAGACTGTGTGGGCATAGAGGTCGATGCTATTTGCAACGACGGTTGTGTGGCCAGTGTGGGCATACCCTTCGCCTTCGTTGAGGTGTCAGACCGCGAAGTACTCGCGCGGTGCAAACCTCAGCTCGCGGCCTTTGAGCTTGCGGATGCAGGCCACGGCTATCCAGGTGAGGGATTCTCTCTCATGGTGTATTGCCGAGGCGATTCGGGAGTTTTGCATGCGCGCATGTTTGGACCGTTGATTGGTATCAGCGAAGACCCGGCTACGGGTAGTGCGGCTGCAGCGCTTGCCGCCTTGCTGGCAGGCTCAGAATCTAAAGAGTTTGTCTTATATCAGGGGGGCGATATGGGGCGACCTAGCGTGTTGCAATTGCGCGTACAGCAGCGCGATGGCGGAAGCCCCAAGGTTCAGGTCGGTGGTCGCTGTGTGCCGATGATTAACGGTGTTTTGCGTTTGGGTAACTAAAGGGTCGGAGCTGGCTTAATTGGCTGAAAGCGAGTAACAGATGCGAGGAACCGCCAGGCTTGATTATGTCAGCGCTTCCGGGATTTAGCAGCTGGTAAGGCCCGCGGATTTACGTACCGTTAACCTTCAAGAATCCTATCGCCCGTCAGATGGTCCTTGCAGGTGGCGCGCATGCGCGTTAAAAGATCTTTCAAATAGCTACAGGAGACGCTAGGTGGTGGAGTTTTTTACTCAGACAGATGCGCAGTATTTTTGGCTTGGCATCGGCTTTGCGTTGGTTTTAGCAGAAGTTCTTATGGGGAACTTCATTCTGTTCTTTATCGGCATTGCCAGCATCATTACCGGGATTGCGTTGTGGATTGGTATGCCCGCCGACAATGGACTGCCATTTCTTTTGTTTGCGACGTTGTCGATTGCATTGTTGATAGGGCTGCGCTCCAAAATGCGCAGCGTCGCGGTGGGTGATGTAGCGTCATCTTCCATTGATGAAGATTTTGTTGGCCGTGATGTGCAGATTGAGAGCGGCTTTGATGAAGCCAGTCCAGGGCGCGGCAGAGTCAGCTATCGTGGTGCTTCTTGGGATGCACGCAGTGAACAAGCGCATATGCCTAGCGGTAGTTTTGCGACCATTCTCTCACGCGAATCAAATTTACTATTTATTGGCAACGCCAAGGATTAATTATGGATATGAGCTTACTGTTTGGCGGGTTGGTCGCGATTCTTGTAATCGTGGTGCTGATAAAGACTGCAAGGGTGGTCCCCCAGCGTGAACAATTTGTGGTGGAGCGCCTTGGCAAGTATTCGAAAACCCTTGATGCGGGTTTCCACATTCTGGTGCCCTTTGTGGACTCAGTCGCTTATCGACACACACTCAAAGAGCAAACCTTCGATGTGGCATCGCAAAGTTGTATCACTCAAGACAACATTGCGGTGGAGATTGACGGTGTCATTTATATGCAGGTGTCTGATGCGCGTGCGGCAAGTTACGGCATTGAAGATTATCGGTTTGCGGTATCGCAATTGGCGCAAACAACGTTGCGTTCGGAGATCGGTAAGATCGAGCTCGATCGCACTTTTGAAGAACGCGAGACCATTAATGCCCAGGTGGTTGATGCTGTGGATCGTGCCGCCGAACCTTGGGGTGTAAAAATACTGCGTTACGAGATCAAAGACATTGTGCCGCCGGATTCGGTTAAAGATGCTTTGGAAAAGCAAATGCGTGCGGAACGAGAGCGACGGGCCGTGGTTGCGGAATCCGAGGGTGAACGCCAGGCGCGTATCAATGTGTCAGAGGGCGATCGGCAAGAAGCCATCAACTTGTCCGAGGCTGAAAAACTCAAGCAGATTAACGAGGCTGAGGGTCGCGCCCAGGAAATTCGCCTTATTGCTGAAGCGACAGCATCAGGTATACGCGAGGTTGCTGCCGCATTGTCCGAACCAGGTGGCCGCGATGCGGTTAATCTGCGTGTTGCAGAGCAATGGGTAACTCAGTTTGGTCAACTCGCTAAAACGAATAACACCATGATCGTGCCAGCCCAACTGGGTGATGTAGCGACACTGGTGTCTACAGTTATGGGCAGTATGGAAACGATGTCCAACGATAAGGACCAACAGGCCACGACATAACCCGTCGACAACTGCGTTAGCGGTTTGCTTTGTTGTGAGTGCTGGCCTGATGGCGATTGACGCTCGTTGAGCGCAGTTCCAGATGTTTCGTTTTGCGACCGCTGACCCTAGCGCGCCAGCGCCGGAAAGCGCTAGGTTTTAGGTGCGTTCGCATCAGTTTGATGACATCGGCCTCTGCTAAATCAAACTGATGCGCGATGGCCTCAAACGGTGTTCGGTCTTCCCACGCCATTTCGACAATGCGACTTTGCTCGGCAGCCGTGAATTTCTTGCTCATGGTCATAGGATGCTCCAGCAGGCATACAGATTTTGTGAAGCGATGGCAGTCGTTTCGGCGGCTCGCTCGGGGTACGCTTAGCGCCCATGACCGAACCAACCCCTATTTATTCCAATCCGGCAGCGTCTGCGCGCAAGGCCCGGGATGTTTTTCTTGCCTTCGTTTTATTGGTGGTGGTCTATCGCATTGGAATTTTGCTGACCTTAGATATCCCGCTGTTCTATGACGAGGCCTACTATTTCGGCTGGGCCCAGGAACTCGCCTTTGGATATTTCTCGAAACCGCCCATGGTGGCCTGGAGCATTGCTCTAACAACACTCATTTCCGACAGCAGTTGGGCGGTGCGCTTAAGCAGCCCGATTTTTTACGCTGTCGCGGCGGTTTTTGTTTGGCGCACCAGTTTACTGTGGTTCGATGAGAAGAGTGCGGCCTGGGCTGGAGGCATATTTCTAACATTGCCCTTGGTCGGTTTTAACAGCATGTTCATTACCACAGATGCGCCGTTGTTGTGTTTCTGGTGCGCTGGCTTGTGGGCCCTGTCTCATGCGTTGCAGAGCGATCGGCTAGGTTACTGGCTGTTGACCGGTTTGTTTTGCGGTTTGGGTTTAATGAGCAAGTATTCCATGGGAATTTTGCTGCCTGGGGCGGTGGTGTTGCTGCTGTGGGTGCCTGAATATAAGAAGTACTTCACGCGCCCCGGGCCTTACCTGGGTGCGTTGCTCGCTGGACTTTTGTTTCTGCCAAATGTGCTGTGGAATTTCAGCAACGAGTTTGTCAGCCTCAAACATACCGCTGAAATTTCTCAGTTAGACCGATCAGCGCTGAACTTTAGTGGTTTGCTCGAGTTTGCTGCGGCGCAATTGATTTGCTTAGGTCCGTGGTTTTTATGGCTGTTGCGACCGAAGGCCCATGGCTCGCATACACAGTTACAGCCAGGCTACAAATTTGCTTTGTCCTTGAGTGTGACGTTCTTCATGGTTATTGGCCTACAGGCATTATTGTCTCGGGCCAATGCGAATTGGGCTGCCCCGGGTTTTGCGGGTGTGGCGATGCTACTAGGCGTTGCTATGGCGCGCCTAACTCGACCTGGCTTTAATGTTGTCGGCATGGGATTGAACATGCTGCTGATTCTGACTTTGCAGTTTTATCATCCACTGCTCTCGGTATTTGGTGTTGCACCTACTTCTAAAAACGACCCTTATAAGCGGGTCACGGGCTGGCGTGAAGGGGTATATGCGCTCCAGGCCACAGTGGATGCGGATCCTACCCGCCTGGTTGTGAGCAACAGCAGGCTGCTCTTGGCTAATTTTGAATACTACTTAACAGTGCCGCAGCCGCCGCTACTGGCTTGGGACAGTAATGGACAGATCGACAACCATTACGAGCTTAAAGCGAACCTGGCAGATCATGCGGGTGCCGATGTTTTGTTCGTTTCGCGTAATCCACTAACCGATGCGGTGTTGCAGCGTTTTCAAAGCAGCAAAACACTGGCGCCTGTGGAGGTGCCTGTTTATAGCGACCTTTCTCGACGCCTGTATGTTTACCAGTTGGACGGATTTAAGGGGTACCCGTGACAACAACTAAATGGATGCGTTGGGACGTACTGTTGTTTTTGCTGTGTGTTGTGATATTCGTGGTTTGGCCGCAGCTGGATTATTGGTGGGCAGGGCAGTTTTACCGCGCTGGAGAAGGCTTCTATTTGCGTAATTTGCCACCGGTGCAGTGGGTGTATCGAGGCTTTGCTTGGCTGCAGTGGCCAATTCTTTTGGCTTTGCTCACGGCGCTGTTTTGGGCGGTACGACGCCGACCACCAGGGCATGTTGCGCGGCGGCGCGTGTATTTTCTGTTAGTGCTGTTGTTGTTGGGGCCGGGGTTGTTGGTTAACGAGCTGGTGAAGAAAAATTCTGGGCGTGAACGGCCCGACGATACATTGATGTTCGCCGGTGATTCGACTCACCAGGACTTCTTAGACTTTTCAGGAAGCTGTAAAACCAACTGTTCTTTTGTCAGCGGTCATGCTGCTCTGGGTTTTTGGTTCATTGGTTTTGCCTGGGTGCTGGGACGGCGGCGTTACCTGTGGTTGGGCATAGCTATTGGCGCGGTAGTTGGGCTTGGGCGCAACATTCAGGGTAACCACTACTTGTCGGACGTGGTGTTTGCGTTCTGGATGGTTTACGCCTGCGGGTTATTTCTCGCTTGGCGCTACAAACTCTCTATTGAGGCAGAGCCAGGTATGGAGTCACGTTAAAGTCAGTGTGCTGCGACGCGATTTAAGCGACGTATACCAATAACAGCCGCGCTCGCAAATAGGACATGACTAGGCCAAAACCCCAGGGCCAATGGGATTGCGGCTTCGCTGATTGCCCAGCGATTTGCCACTAGGGCCAAATAGTAAGCAATGATCCAGCCCAAGGCCGGCAGTAAGCGTACGAAGGGGTTTTGTCGTGGCGGTACCGTCGCGTTAGCGATCGCTAGAACCGCGGTAATTACTAAGAACAAGGGCAGGGCCAAGCGCCAGTGCAGTTCGGCCAATTGTTCCGCATTAGAGCCCAGTTGACCTGTGGCAATGGCTTCTAATGGCAGGTTGTCGGAGCTCAGCAGTATGGGTTCCAATGGAATGTGTAACTCGGCAAAACTTGCCACCTGCTGTCGATGTTGTCCTGGTCTTCCGATGTAGCGATGACCGTTAAATAGCGACAGCACGGGTTGTTCCCTCGCGCTGCGGCTCTTTTCACCGTTGGCTGCCCAAATAGTGGTGTGCTCGCCTGTATCACTGGACCAGCTGACAAAGACATTGTTAATGCGGTTGCCATCGCTACTGGTGCTCTCGGCGTAAGTGACCCGGCGGCCATTGTCTTGGCTGTGAAAAATTCCCGGCCGGAACACCGCAAATCCAATGCTTTGGCTGCTTTGCTCTAAGTGATTCTCCAATGATTGGCGCGCATAAGGCGTTAACCACAAAGACATCGCCGCCACCGCTAGGGCTAAGATCAGAACCGTGGGGCTTAGCCAACGTAAAACTTGGCTCGGTGCCATGCCAGCATTTTGCAGCACCACCATCTCCTGGCTGGCATGTAAGCGACCCAATCCGAGCAATAAGGCAAAGTACAGAGCAAAAGGAATGACCAGTTGCAGGATTTCTGGCAGTCGCAACGCGACGACGGTGAGTACAGTGGTGCTGGGAATTTGTCCTAGTGCGGCTTTTTCTAAGAAATGGGTGAAGCGTTCGCCAATAGCGATTAGCAGGATCACAGCCAGGGTGACGGTGAACACGGCCATTACCGAGCGATTGATATAAGTGGATGCGACCATTAGGCAAAGATAAGCAAGTTGGTGGTCGAAATGCACTTGGTCATAGCTGACCCGTAATGATGACGAACGTGCATAATGACAGCTTGAGACGTGCTATGGAAAGTTTGGACGCACCCGCTATGGAAACGCTGCGCAAGCTCATTCAATTCGATTCGCAAAATGCGCAGATTAACCAGCGCATGCTAGAAGTATGCGTCTATTGGATATTCCTTGGGCTGGCCTGGCTGTTTGTCGCAGATAACGAAGCCACCATCGTTTCAGCCTGGCTTAACAGCGCTTGGTTAGGTCGAATTCAACCGCTGTTTGCCGCCATTACAGATCTGTTGCTGTATCCATTTTATATTTTGTTTGTGCTCGGATTGGTGTTCGGCTTTTTGCGCAAACAAGCCAGCGTGCGTGGTCTAGCGTTACGCTATTTGTCAGCGCAATTGGTGGGATCAGTCATACTGGTGCGCCTGGCCAAAATGTGGATCGGTCGGGGCCGTCCCAACAGTGAGCTACCAGGACAATTTACCGGTGATGGGTGGACGTGGACCCTGGATGCGAGTTTTCACTCAATGCCATCCGGACATACTGCGGATCTCTTTACCGGTGCAGTTATGTTAGCGCTGCTAGCGCCGAAGCGTTGGATGCGTCTGTCTTTACTTGGTATTGCGAGTTTAGGTGGGGTTTCGCGTATCGTTGTTGGAGCCCATTGGCCGTCGGACGTACTAGCCGGCGCGGTTATTGGCGGTTTGGCAGCTTATGCGGTGTTGCGTCTGAGGCCGTTGCGGGACTAGCGGCGTGTATTTGGGCGAGCACGATACCGTTGCGATTGAATAATAGTTGGTGAGGCGGAAGGGCCTGTTTGTGTTGAATGCGGGTGAGCACTACATCGCCAGATTGTGGTACGCGCCGGCTCACTGGACGTTGGGTATACGTTACAAAGCTCGGCAGATGGGCTTTCCACAGCACTAACGGTGCGGGTAGTGCTTTCGCGATGGCCGCGGCGTCTTTTATCGGTTGTTGTTGGATCTGCCCAAGTAGCGGTAATACGGCCCATGCGAGGATGAGTGCTTGCGCCGCGCCAGCGGCAACTAAGCGTTGCCAAAGCTCAAAACGCTTGGCCAATGTGACCCATAAAATGACCAATAACCCGCCGACCGTAAGCACTCGATAGGTCAGGGTGGTGTGGTCCGGTGCTGACGCCAGCATGAGCCTTTGTTGCGCATCATCCATCTGCGAGGCTGCGTAGCCCAATAGTTCCGGCAGGGTGATAAAAAAGATCGGCAGTAAGATAGCGGGCAATACCACCAAGCTTTTGGCGCGCAAGTGGTCTATTTGATTCGCCATAAGCAACAGCAGCGGGCTGATCCCATACAGCAAATAGTGAGGTAACTGGGTGCCAGACAAGGAGAAGAATACGAATACAAAGCCAAAGGTCAACCAGCAATATCGTTCTAAGGGTTCGACGGTTACCAAGGGCCGTTTGCGTAACAATTGCAGAAATAACCCGGTGAAAGGCAAAAGCATCAGCAGTAGCACCGGAATATAGTAAAAGGCGTTGCCGCCATGGCCCTCAAAAGTATCGGTAAAACGGGCGACATTGTGTTTGAGAATAAAGCCGTCGATAAACGCCTGGCCCTGTTGCAGATAGATGGCTATGTACCAGGGTGCGGCGATGAGTAGCAGCAATGCCCAGCCGCCTGGATTGAACAGTGCGCGGAAAAATTCACTCAAACGACTGGTGCTGGCAAAGAACAGCAAACCGCTGGCCAGGGGTACAAGAACGGCAACCGGCCCCTTGGTCAGTAGGCCCAGAGCAATCCAAACATAAACACGGCGCAAAATTTTCGACTCGGGTTGCTCCCAATAGCGATACATGTCGACAAAGGTTAGTGCTAGAAACAAGTTCAGTAAGGCGTCTGCACTGGCGAAGTGGGCAATACCCCAGCAGGCGAAATTTAGGCAGAGTAGAGCGGCCACCAAGGCAGCCTTGGTCTCATCGAGGCGGGGTTTTACGAACCCATAGACGACCCACACCCACAGGCTTGCGGCCAGTGCCGAGGGCAGGCGAAAGGCCCATTCATTATGGCCAAGAAGACTCACGCTCAAGCCCTGCAGCCAATAAATCAAAATTGGTTTGTCGAAGCGTGGTGCGCCGTAAATGAACGTCGAAATGTAATTGCCGTTGGTCAGCATTTCGGTGGTGGCGCCGCTGAAAGCGCCTTCATCGACATCGAACAGCGGCCAGCCGCCAAGGTTCATAAAGAACGCCCACAACACCAGTAGCGCCAGCCATAGCCAGGGTGGCAGGTTTAATGGGGTCGAAGTTGCCACGTCAGTGGATAGGTTCTGAAGGATTAATCAGTCTTCGCTCTTAGCGGGGTGCCATCCGCCGTCATCTTTTGCCGGAGCGTTACGTACAACATAAGACTTTTGTTTGCCGGCCTCGAAATAAGTACGAGTCATGAGTTCGGCGAGTACACCCACCGTAAGTAACTGCACCGCGGCGATGATCAAAATCATGCCTACCGTGAGCAGCGGACGGTTGCCTATGTCCTCTCCTAAAAACAGTTTAATGAAACCCAGATAACTGAAAATCAATGCGCCAATACCGCCCAAAGACAAGCCTATGCCACCGAAAAAGTGTCCTGGTCTGGACTCATAACGAAGGAAAAAGAATACCGAGATCAAGTCGACTACGACGGCCGAGACCCGTGAAAGGTTGTATTTTGACTTGCCCGCCACGCGCGGATGATGACGCACAGGCACCTCTGCAATGCGCGAAGCGCGTGTCGTAACGGCTACCCAGGCTGGAATAAAGCGGTGCATGTCGCCGTACAACGACAACCGTTTAATTGCATCAGAGCGGTAGGCCTTCAGCGAACAGCCGTAGTCGCGGAGATTAATGCCGGTGACACGGCCAATAATGCGGTTGGCGATGTAAGAAGGCAGCAAGCGAGTCAATGCCTTGTCTTGGCGGTTTTTACGCCAGCCAGACACCATATCCAAATCTCGGGTAAGCAGTTCTTCTAGAAGCATGGGGATGTCTTGGGGATCATTCTGCAGATCGCCATCCATGGTGACGACCAAGTCTCCGCGTGCGTGATCCAGGCCTGCCTGCATGGCAGCAGTTTGACCAAAGTTACGATTCAATTCGAACACCCGCACATGGCTACCAAATTGCTCTCGCGCTGCCACCAGACGCTCCCACGTGGCATCGGCAGAGCCGTCGTCCACTATGATCAGTTCCCAAGGGTGGGCGTAATTCTGCATAGCATGGTGTACACGATCCACTAAGGGGTGAACGTTGTCTTCCTCGTTGTATACCGGAACGACGATGGACAAACTTTGCGAAGTCTCAGAGCTCATTGGGTCTACCTTAATAATAGGCCGGATGTCGGTTGGCGCGGATGTTAACACGCCTTGCGGCCGCGACTGGAGCACTAGACACAGGTACAGTGTGCCCATGGGTGCCAACATTTTTTCTCGAATAAATCTAAGACAAGTGTTTGGGATGGCTGTGGCCTTAACGTACCTCCTGGCCATAGAGCACTGGTTAGGGTGGGGCAGTGTGCTGGAACCGTTAATCAACCTTCCTATAGCGCTGTTGTCACAAATGGTGTTGCTGCTGTTTCTCACCTACCTTGTGCGGGCTTTACGTCTGCACAGTTATTTTCGCCCGGCCACGACGGGTCGATTCGGGCTTACGTTGTCGATAATGCTCACCCATAACGTATTGAATCATTTGTTGCCTGCGCGGCTAGGTGAGGTCAGTTTTCCGGTGCTTTTGCGCCAGCATCTGGATGTGGGCCTTGTGCGCGGTACTGCTGCGCTTGTTTGGTTTCGCGTGCTTGATCTACATGCTTTGTTGTTGATCGCTTGCGGCGCTGCGGTCTTGAGTTTGGACTCTATGCCGGGGTTTGCGGCTTTGGTTCAAGGATTTCCAACAGCAACTTTATTTCTTTTGCTTGGCGCTTTCGCAATACTGCCGGTGTTGTTGTTTCTTCTGCTAAAGCGCCTAGCACGGTCACCGATTGAACAAACCAATGCATTGCAGCGGGTTATTGGGCAAATGTTAGAGGGCGCTCCCCAAACCTTTGGCGAGTTCTGGTTGAGTTGGCTGTGGACGTTGCTCACTTGGTTGGTGAAGTTGCTCACGCTGGCGTGGTTGTTGGCGATGTTATTGGATATCTCATTGGTCGCAGCAGCGGTGGGTGTTGCCGGTGGTGAGCTTACTGCGGTTCTGCCGGTGCATGCGCCTGGTGGTCTCGGCACCTATGCGGCAGGCATATTGGCGGCGTTATTACCGTTTGCGGTAGATGCAGATAAAGCCGTCGCTGCTGCTGCTAATACTCATCTGTTGCTCCTTGGGTCAGCCCTGGTCAGTGGCGGGGTAGGTTGGCTTGTGTTGCCCAAGAGTCAGGATAGATAGACCCTTCGTCGGCTATATGGTGGCTTTTGTCGAATTGATCTAGCAGAGCCTGTCAGTCCCGGTAGCGTCGGCTGGTCAAAACTAATACAGACTGATTATGGCCATTAACGCTTTGTTGCTGCTTGATGGTGTGTCCAGCCATAGCCATCAAAGTTGGGGTTTGGTGCGTGAACTGGCACGCCACACCTCGGTCAACACTGAAGAATTTTTTGTGCAAATGCACTCTAGTTGGATGCGTGGCTACTTACGAAAAGCCTTAACCATGAGTTCTCCGCAAACCCTGGACTGGGCGAGCCATTGTTTTAATTGGCAAGAGGATCAATACAACACGCCTGATCTCATCATTTCAGCCGGTGAAGAAACCAAGTTACTTAATGCGGTGCTGGCCAAGCGGTATGCATGCGACAACATATACATTGGTCGGCAAGAGGGTGTGCGCAGTAGTTGGTTCAACGCGGTACTAACTCTGGATGCGCCAGTTTTGCCGAACGCGGTGTGTATGAACATACCGCCTTCACGCCTGAGCCCAGATAGGGTGTCCGAGGCTTTCGCCGCATACCTTGAGGAAGGTGGCGATCATCGTGACAACTACTGGGGCATGATTGTTGGTGGCGATAAAGGCGAGTGTTGCTACACCGATGACGACTGGCAGCATTTGGCTGCGGGTATGAATGAGCTTGCTAGAAAAAACAAAATTAAGTGGTTGGTACTGACTACGCGTCTCACCAGCACTCAAGTAGAAGGTCAGCTTCGGGAGATCTTGAAGAGCCGCTACTTAGAATCGATCAGTTCTTATAGTCTGCGATTGGATGATCCACTGCCATTGCTTGCAGCGCGCACGCAACGTATTTACTGCGGTTTTGAACAACTGCCCATATTATTTGATGTCATTGCTTCAGGGCGACCGGCCATGGCTTTAATGCCTGAACTGGCCCAGCCCAATATACAAACTCGGCAATTGTTTAGTGCTCTACGCCAGGAGCGGTTGCTGTCGGTGGCCAGTATCAAGGAATTACCGGTGGCGCGCTTGGCGCGTCCAGCGTTGCCTTTGGCTGATTTGCTCGGACGTAAGCAGCAGCAGTTGTTCGAACAATAGCGAGCGCACTGTCCTAGCTTAACGAGCTTGATGAGCAACACTGAAAGGCATTAGCTAAGTCAACATTGGTATGGAAGGAATGGTTTCCGGTCTTGGGTGTGCCTCGACATTCAGGCAGAATGGCGGATTTCTTTTTCACAGCAGGTAGATAATGAAAGACGAAACCATCGCCATTCACGGCGGCTATACTACTGACCCCACCACTCATGCGGTCACCGCACCGATTTATCAGACTGTCGCGTACGAGTTTGATGACGCTCAGCATGGTGCTGATCTTTTTGATCTGGCGGTTCCAGGCAACATCTACAGCCGTATCATGAACCCCACCTGTGACGTACTTGAGCAAAGAGTCGCCGCACTCGAGGGTGGTGTGGGCGCCCTCGCGGTGTCTGCGGGCAGTGCCGCCATTAATTACGCAATCCTCAACTTGGCCTCTGCCGGCGATAACATTGTTACCGTTCCGCAACTGTACGGCGGTACCTATACGTTGTTTGCGCATATGTTGCCGAGCCAGGGCATTGAGGTGCGCTTCGCCGAGGACGACTCTGCGGCAGCGCTTGAGGCGCTGATTGATGATCGGACCAAGGCGATCTTTCTTGAAACCATTGGTAATCCTGCAGGCAATATCGTTGATATTGAGGCTGTGGCGACTATGGCGCGCAAGCGTGGCGTTGCGACCATTGCTGACAACACCGTCGCGTCACCTGCGTTGCTCAAGCCGATTCAATATGGCATCGACATTGTTGTGCACTCATTGACCAAGTACATGGGCGGTCACGGCACTACCTTGGGCGGCATTATTGTCGACTCAGGACAGTTTCCATGGGCAGAACATGCCCAGCGTTATCCGGGGCTAAACACGCCAGAGCCGAGTTATCACGGCGTGGTATACACCGAGGCATTTGGTCCAGCGGCCTACATTGGCCGGGCACGTACAGTGCCATTGCGCAACACTGGTGCTGCGCTGTCGCCGTTTAATGCCTTCCAATTGCTACAGGGAATTGAAACCCTGAGTCTGCGTATGGAGCGGCACTGCGCGAATACTCAGGCGGTTGCTCAACATTTGCAAAACCACGACAAAGTCGAGTGGGTGAGTTATGCCGGCTTGGCAGGGCATCCGCATCATGATCTTGCGCAAAAGTACATGGGCGGATCGGCCTCTGGTATTTTGACCTTTGGTGTTAAGGGTGGGTTCGACGCCGGTGTGAAATTTTACGATGCGCTGAAATTGTTTAAGCGTTTGGTGAACATTGGCGACGCTAAGTCGCTGGCGTGTCATCCGGCTTCTACGACCCATCGACAGCTAAGTGAAGAAGAGCAAAGTGCTGTAGGTGTTGCACCGGAAGCGATTCGCTTATCGGTAGGCATTGAGCACATCGACGACATTCTCGCTGACTTAGATCAAGCACTGGCGAGCTAAACTCAGGCCCCTCAAGTTGGCATAGAGCACGTTGGTATGGGTAGGTATACGTCTATACCAGCGTGATCCAGTTCAGTATTGTGCGAGACAATTCTGCTAGGCCGGTCAGCAACGGTAAGCCGGCCAAGCTGAGTACAACCAGGGCGAGAAAAACACCGGTACCGTAGCGAGCATTAAGGTACCGGTAGCGTTGGGCTAATCCCGCGGGCAGTAGATGGGGCAAGATATAGTGACCGTCCAGTGGCCCGAGTGGAATCAAGTTAAATAGCATCAACAATAAATTGATCTGTGCCAGCAGGGTAAAAAAGATCAGCGCGCCCTCATTTTGCCAACCGTTTTGCCAAAACCAGGCGTATATATTCCAAGTCACAAGAGCCAGCAATAAATTCATGCCTGGACCAGCCAGAGCTACCCACAAGTCTGCGGTAGCGCGCCGGTAATTGCGTGGATCCGTTGGCACTGGTTTGGCGTAGCCAATACCCAGCAGAGCTACCATGCCTAGGCCAATGGGGTCGATATGGGCGATTGGATTTAAGGTCAGTCGACCGGCGCGCTGGGCGGTGTCGTCACCAAACCATTTGGCGACTACAGCATGGCCATATTCATGGAAGCTTAACGACAAGACCAGGGCCACCAGTAGCAGCAGAAAAACGGCGTATTGGCCTTGCATCAGCAGTGACAGCATCGAATTTTACCGAGTATTTGGGGGTAGGCTTGCCGAGGCACGCGCTCTATCATGGCGGCCCACAAACTGCTGATTCGCGTTGGGAGCGCAGCATCAAACATACATTAAAAGTTTGGCGATTTCTTGATGGCAAGCCTGGCCACGAGAAGCAGACCCAGGGCTTGTTGCAGGGTCTTGCAGAGTTGGTTGAGGTCGAAGCGCGAGACGTACACTGGCCCGCTGACGCCAAAGCGCTAAATAAAGATTGGCAGTTGCACGCGGCTGCGCCGGATTTGATCATTGGTGCAGGTCACCACTTGCATCGGCCGATGCTAAAAACGCGCTGGCATTTGGGCGGTCGTTGTGTGGTATTGATGAAGCCGTCGTTGCCCACGTTTTTATTCGATTTGGCCTTAGTGCCGGAACATGACCGACTGTGGTTCGAGCGCAATGTGGAGCCTACCTTGGGTATGCTGTCGCCGTCTCAAACCAGCGCAGTGGATCCCCAGCGCGGGGTCGTGTTGTTAGGCGGCGTGAGCAAGCACTTTCACTGGTCAGACAAGCTTGTGGGCGAACAGGTGCTGCGTATTGTGTCCGAGGCCTCGGCCATTAACTGGCAAGTCATTGATTCACGACGAACTCCTCAAAGCCTACGGCAACAGCTAAAACTGCCGGACAATGCAAGATATGTGCATTGGCGGGATACTCAACCCTCTTGGTTGACCCATCAACTCAGTCGCAGCGGCGCGACTTGGGTTACGCCCGACAGTGCGTCCATGGTTTACGAGGCGCTGTCCTTTGCCGGTCGGGTGGGAATTATTGACTTACAGCCTAAGCGCCGTCACAACAAATTGGCTCAGGGTGTGCGCCGCTTGCATGCCCTTGGTTATGTAGGCTTTACCTCCCATGGGCCGCTGTCGCGGCAAAGTCTGAGCACGGTTTCATTGGCTGAGCATCGGCGCTGCGCCTTGCTCATTTTGCAGCGCTGGTTCAGTGAGTTGCTGAATTCACCGCGTGCAGAATCAGAGCAATAGCCGGCATGAGCAGAAGCTTACGGGTTTGGGTGCTTAGCGATGGCAAGCCTGGACATGTAAATCAAGCGCGCGGGCTGGTCCGACGTATCGCGGGGCTGCGCGACGTAGAGCATCAAGAGCATCGGGTGCAGTTGCGCTGGCGTATGTTACGACCACTGATGCGCTGGGCTTTGAATCAACGTAAGTCCTGGGCGTCGAGGCTCGTGCGCCATGCATACGTCAGCTTGCCTATATTTTCAGAGCCACCAGATTTGATCGTGTCCGCTGGCGGCAATACGTCCTATGCAAGTGCTGTGCTGGCGAGGGACTTAGACGTTAACAATTTTTTTATGGGGTCGCTGCGCGGCTTAGATGCCGCATTGTTTAATACGGTATTCAGTTTGCAACCGCTGCTTGATCGCCAAGGTGAGACGTTACCAAACAATGCAGTGTTGCCGATCCTGCCGCCAGACAGCGACCCTGCGCAGAGCAATGCCGAGGTCCAATTACTGCGAGAGCGTTACCCACACAGCAAGATCGGTGCGGTGTTGGTGGGTGGTGATGGATCGGGTTATCGCTTTACGAATGCGGATTGGCAGAACTTGGCCGTCGCAATGAATGCTTTAAGTCAGCAGTATGACGTTGTGTGGTTGCTAACTACTTCGCGGCGCAGTGGCGCAAATGCAGAGGCCATTCTCAAGCGGCTGCTTTTGCCGGAAGCTATTGCTGAGGCGGTTTGGTACCAGCAGGATGCGCGCAATCGCAATGACGTATTCTTGCACGCTGCTGACTTTGTGCTCTGTGGTGAGGACAGTATGTCGATGCTGCATGAAGCTCTTGCAGCGGATGCTCCGGTAGTCAGTCTGGCGCCGCAAGAAGCTCGGCCGCCGGTGCGCTATTACGAGAAAATCCAGCAATTGGACGGTCAGGGTTATGTGCAGCGTCATGGGATTGCTGAGCTTGCAGAATTAAACGTTGTAACAGTGCTTTCTCAGGCGTCCAAGCAGCGTCCCGACTGGCGTGTAGCTCTGGATGAATTGTTGCGACCACTGCTGGATGCTGTGGATTCCGCACAGGCGTCTAATGAGTCAGTTTCCGAGTAACCGCGCGTAAACATCCAAGGTCTGTTGCTGCATTCGCTCGAGCACGAAGGTATTAGGTAAAGGTTGTGGTAGCTGCTTGGATAGCAGTTGCAGTGTCGTCTTTTTCAAGGCTTGCTCGTTTCCGGCAGCCACCAAACCCTGGGGGAAAAGTTCACCCACACTCTCGGCAGCGCCACCGTAGTTCCAAGCAATCACTGGTCGCCCAAGGCTGAGCGCTTCGATCATGGTACGACCAAAGGGCTCTGGTTGAGTGGACAGGTTATAGATGGCGGTGCATTGGCTCATGATCTCACGAACGTCACTGCGCGGACCTAAAAATGTAACGCGATCCTCTATGCCAAGCTTGCGGCAGCTTTGTTGCAGTTCGTGCAGAAAGCCCTGTTGTTTGCGTTCTGCGCCGCCAACGATCAAACCATGTACTTGATCATTTGTACGCAAGCCTGCGATGAGTCGAATAAAGCTTTCGTGCCCTTTCCAGCGGCTAATACGAGCGGGAAGGGCGAGTAGTTCTTTTCCGACTAAGTGTGGATAGTGCTGTCGCCAATCCGTAAGCCATTCGTCGCTGGGTTGATAGTTTCGTGGGAACGCATTTGGATCGACACCGCGGTGAATCAAGTCAATTCGATCCGCGTCCACTGCGGGGTAATTTTCTAAAATGTACTCGCGCACATTTGCTGATATTGCGATGACTCGCTCGCCCTTGGTCATGACTTCGCTGTAGCGATTGACGGAATAGCGGCCGTGAACAGTGGTGACCAATCTTGGACGAGAGTGCTGGGGCAATTTGCGCCAGGCCAGATAAATCAACCAGGCGGGCAGTCGTGATCGCACATGCACAAGGTCGTAGTTGCTGATCAACGCTCGTAGTGGTGCGACCAGTCGTAAACTCAGCAGTGACTTTCGGTGTACGGGTAGGGTGATATGTTCGCTGCCTTCCGCCAGCAGTTGTGTAACCATAGGCCCGCCATTGGACACCACGGTCGAACGGTAGCCCGCAGCGACTAGGGCGCGGCCGATCTCTAGGGTGCCGCGTTCTACCCCGCCCATATTGAGCGCGGGCAGCACCTGTAAAATTGACGCTTTCAGATGGGTGTCCTCATGGCGCACAAGAGTACATGTATTGAGGAGTGGCGGACATGCGCGTAGCGCAAATTATGGCAGGCCAGAACGCTGGCGGGGCTGAGTTGTTTTATACCCGCCTGATCAGCGCCTTGGCCGCAGATACGGACATCAATCAGGTAGCGATCATGCGTCCCCACGAGCGCTGGCTGGAAAGCCTTGCGGGTAGCGAAGTGGATGTCCACACCCTGAGCTTTGGTGGGCGTTTGGATATGCGCACTAAGCCTGGATTAACCCGCATTTTGCAGTCGTTTGAAGCAGATGTTGCGCTGAACTGGATGAGTCGGGCTGCGCGTTTCTGTCCAACCGGCCGGTGGGTCAATGCGGCCCGGCTCGGAGGCTATTACTCATTAAAGTATTACAAAAACTGTCAGGCGTTTATCGGCAATACTCAAGGTATTTGTGAGTACTTGCGTAACCAAGGCGTCGCACCGGAGCGCGTGCACTACATTTCTAATTTTATTGACGAAACACCCTTGGTGGCTGATCAGTCAGCGTCGCTGCCGATATTGAGTCGTGATGACGACGCGATTTTATTGGCCGCTGGTCGATTGCACCGTAACAAAGGTTTTGATGTGCTCATTGAAGCGCTGGCTTATTTGCCCAAGGCCACACTGTGGTTGGCGGGGGAAGGGCCTGAACAGGTTAACCTGGCGCGCCAGGCCGAAGCCTTGGGGGTGCGTGAGCGTATAGAGTTTTTGGGTTGGCAGGATGATTTGCGCCCAGCGATGCAGCGAGCAGATGTTTTTGTGTGTTCTTCGCGGATCGAGCCTTTAGGTAATGTGATCCTTGAGGCTTGGTCGCAGAGTTGTGCCTTGGTTGCTGCCCGGGCTGCCGGGCCGCTAGAGCTGATACAAGATGGTGAGAATGGGTTGTTGTGCGATCTAGAAGACGCCCAGGGAATGGCTAAAAGTATTCAGCAACTCTTGGACAATTCGCAACAGCGCCAAGACCTTGCAGCCGCCGGCCAACAAGCGTACGCCGCTGGCTTCAGTCGTAAGCATATTGTTAGTCAGTATCAGCAGTTTTTTGCCGATATCACCTTGACCGAGCACTGAATCAGAGTCGAAACACCTGATCTTGCCAGGGGTATGCACAGGAATACGGCTGATCAAAGGTGGTCTCGATCATGAATTGGGCCACCTGCTGACCGCTGAACTCGCGTTGGTAGATTAGACGCCCTGCGCCGGCTACCTGTTTGCGTGCCGCGTCGTCGTGTTGAAAGTGGCGCAATTGTTGTTGTAGCTGAGCATCGTCGTTAAAGAACACCGCCTGGGCATCGCTGAAAAAGCGCTGGTAACCCGCTGCACTGTGCATAAACGTTAAAATTCCGTTGCCCATTAATTGCGAGATGCGCGCCGAGGAATACAGGTAGTCGCCTTCGTAGCGGTTCAGATTCAACGCCATTTTGCTGTCAGCCAGGGCCTGGTCGTAAGCCATCCCCCAAAGTGGCGGTTGGCCGTGCATACCGAAGACCCCAAAACGCAGATCGGTAAGACCGGCTTTTAGGCCCGCAACTTGCGCTACCCTGGGGTCGTCGGGCTTGCCAATACCGCAAAACAACACATCCCAACGAAATGCCTCTTTTGCCGAATTGTCCTGGTCTTCTACCGCAGGGTCGCAGGGGTTAGGCATAAAACAAACGCGATTACCCGGGCGTAAGAATGGTTTTAAGGCATCGCCGCCGGTGGTAACAAAAATACTGTCGACAACCTCGCAACGGCGCTGGATGTTCGCCACGGTGCGGGGATTGAATAACGGGTCAACGTTTCGGTAAGCGATGCGCAAGTCAGGGTGTCGTTGTTTGATGTCGACCAGCGTTTGGTTATCGATAAGGTCGGCATGGCCGAGCAGTATCATGTGCGGCTGGTAGTTTTCGCAGGTTTCGATCAAACGACGGTTGGCGCGGCGTCTCCCCAAGGGTTTTAGTTTTAGTGGTGCCTCGAAGCGTGCCAGGTCGCGGTCACTGAACTCCAACACTTTGTGATTGCCACGAATCAGGCCGTGGTAAAGCTTACGCGACGTACTTACTCGCAGGTCGCCGAACCGATGCCACTGCCAATTGTCCACTTGAAGAATGCGCATAGCGGCAGTTTACCGCCTTTGGCGATGGGTGATGGCACCGCTTTTTACGTTGGCTTTTATCAGGCTCATTGCAGGGTGCCTTGTTGTTCTTTTTCGGCCACCTGCTCAGATGACATTGATAGCCAGTCCTTTAAAACCTCTGCGTTATCCTCGCCGATGGCGCGGACACGGTGGTAGTGCTCGCAAGGTGTTGCTGCAAAGTGAATGGGCAGTTTATCAATCCAGGTAGGGCCTAATTCTGGATGGACATCGTCCAATGCTTGCAGGAAATTTCCTTGGGCCAACTGTGGATCACGCTCGACCAAATCGGCGCCGTCTTGCACGACCCCAGCGGGCACGCCCGCTGATTGGCAGCGCTGCATCAAGTCGTAGGCGTCTTGTTGTGCTGTCCAAGCGCTCAATTCCCCTTCGAAGAGGCTTTTATTTGCCACGCGACCTTCGGCATGCTCGAGTTGGGCTGCGGCGGCCCATTGCGGGTTGCCCATAACCTTCTGCAAGGCTATCCACTGTTGATCAGTCATGCAGGCGATCGCAATCCAACGTTCGCCAAGACCTGGTATGTTGTTCGGGTTGTCGCTATCAGCACGACATGGGTAGCAGCCGTGAGGTGCTGCGGTGTCATAAGGCAGGTCATTGCCTACCGGTCGGGCGGCGTTGCCGTTGCCGAAATAATCCAGCAATGCAGGACCAAGAAAACTGACGCCCACTTCGAACTGAGAAATATCCACGCGGTGACCTACGCCAGTTCGATTGCGTTGTTCCAAAGCAGCCAGTACTGCGACCGCTCCGTGCAAGCCCGCTTGATGGTCGTTATACGAAAAGCCAATACCAATGTCCTCACGCCCCGCAACTCCGGTTGTATGAGTCAGACCAGCCAAGGCATGGATGGTCGGGGCATAGGTGACGAACTTAGACCAAGGGCCACCGTCACCCATGCCCGACATCTGCACGTAGATAGCGCGCTTATTCACAGCATGAATGGCTTGATAGCCGATGCCCCAACGATCCAGTACGCCGGCAGAGAAATTATCAATCACCACATCGGCTTGTTGGCACAATGCATGGGCGACCTCTTTGCCTTCGTCGGTTGCTAAGTTCAGTGCCAAGGCGCGTTTATTGCGGTTCCACATCAGGTAGTAGGGGTGTCGTGGGTCCTGGGTGCCTACGGCGCGCTGACTGGAATTTATTTTCACCACATCGGCGCCCATGTCGGCAAGGATGCGGGTAGCAAAAGGGCCGGCCAGCACGTGGGTGAAATCCAGCACCCGTAAGCCCGCTAAAGGTCGCTGATCTGTACTCATGAGTTGCTCCAACCGAGATCCGCCAGAATGTCCGCCGCTTGAGAGGCGGTGGTTTGGTGAGGGCGCAAAGGCAATTCAACGGGACCCTTGGCATCGCTGAAATGGAAGGCAGGGCCTGGTGCGGTTAGCGTATTCGCGTCAATGGCCAGTGTTTGGTACCAGTCTCTGGCAGCCAGTTGCGGGTTTTCAGCCACTGCTTCCAGGGGCAATACCCAACCATACGGGCAATGCCGTTCTTGGGCTTGTAGAAACAGCTCTTGGGCGTCTTTTCCCGCGCTCCAGCTGCGTAAAACCTCCATGGAACGCGCCACACGCAAGCGCAGGTTTTCTGGTTCTTGGTATTTGGGGTCGATCAAGTCTTCTTGGGCGCCTTCTTCGATGAGCCACATTAATTGGGTATCGAAGTCAGGTGCGGGTGTGACCATAACACTGCCATTTTGCGCAGGCATAACCGCGTAGGCGTCAGACCAGTGCAGGGCGCCGCGGCGTGGTAATACTTTGCCCTCCGGTCGTTGCAGGGTGTCGGCGTACCAATAAAACATGAAGACGTGCTCTAGGCATGAAGCGATGCACTCGTGCACCGACAGACTGGCGCGTTGGCCTTGTCCGTCTTTGCGGACTTTGGCTAACGCCGCTAGTGCGGCGATGGCCACATATGCGCCACTGACCATAAAGTTCAGTTCACCGAATCCCTTTAATGGCGGCGTATCTGCATCGCCAGTTGTAGCTGCTGCGCCACCCAGTGCGCCTGCCACCAGGTCTGGAGCCAAGTAGTCCGCCCAAGGTCCGTCGTGACCAAAAGACGATACATCTACCACCACCAGTTCAGGTCGTTGGACTTGTAGTTGCGCGAGATCTGCCTGCTCTAACGCAAAGGCCTTGTCGCAGGTTAGTACGATGTCGGCGCGCTTAAGCAATTGTTGAAGCTGATCCCGACCCGCTGTGGTTTCAGGGTTAACTTGGAAGAAGCGGCGATTAGACGCAAAGAATGCGTGCCACAACGAAGCAGTGGTCTGTTGCTGTTGATCTTCATCAGTCGCCTGCAGCATTGGGCCGCGTTGACGTAGCGGGTCACCTTCTGGTGGTTCTGGGCGTACAACGTCGGCGCCCAGGTCGGCAAGTAATTTGGCGCCGTAAATTCCTCGCTCGTCGGTTAAATCGACGACCCGAACACCGCTCAATGGCATCTTTACTCTCCCTGCAAAAGAGCAGCAACGTTAATGCATATTTCGTTCAGCGCCAACGCATCCACTGCTGCTGTGATGGTTGTAGTATGCTCAAGCTCAGGAGGGGGGTTATGTTATCCAGCGAACAAATCAGTTTCTTTAAGGCCAATGGCTATTTGTTGCTGCCTGGCGTGATGGATTTAGAGCTTTGCGCCCGAGTGCGTGATGCCATGTGGCAGTCGCTGCCAAAGGATTCACCTATGCGTCAAGACGATCCCGCGACACACGTCGGGCCATTTGCCCAGGCGCAACAGTCTGACGACAGTCTGCATACGCGAATGGGGTATCGCTGGCTGAACCGTCATCTTGGGGTAACGGAAGACGTGGTGAATCTGATCTACAGCGACACCATTTGTGCCATCGCCCAGCAGTTGCTTGGTGGCACGTTGCGCCAGGTTGTCACTGACGGTCAGCCCATGGGCAGTCATGGGCCAGCTTGGCCGGGTGGTCCCACGGATCCTGCTCACGGCGTAGATGCAGCGCGGGGTGTTTATTGCACTTTACCGTATGGCGATAAACCACGGGAACCCGATGCCTGTCATACAGATGGTCACCCCTTTCAATTGGGGGTGGTGGGGTTGATTGATGACAGCCCTGAGGATGGCGGCGCGTTTAAGGTTTGGCCTGGTTCCCACCAAAGCCTTTATCCGACGTATACCTTGCGTTATGACCAACCGCGGCTACCGTATTACGAGCATTTGCCCACGGCTAAGGGCATTGTGCATACCCCGGAGTATCTTGCCGAAATCACTCGACTGAATGAGCAAGTTACACCGGTAGAGTGTTCTGGGCAGGCTGGGGACATTGTTTTTTGGCACCACCGGACTGCACATATGGCGGGGCACAATTACACCTCGGTCATGCGTCAGGCGGTGTTGGCAGACTTTTGGACGGAAGACCTGGATCGGTTGCGCACCACAGATGCACAAGGGGACATGTGGCGAGATTGGTCTGAGGAGCTACAGAATACCGAAGGCGGTTATTCAGATGAATTTGCAAGGTCTCAAAAATTGCTTATAAAACAACAAAATAAAGGTATAAATTAGAAATAGGATAGACTATGGCAGAGCAGGGTGATGCTTCAACGCAGAGCGGTCAGCATCGTAATGATATGTACGGCAATATCGATGCGCGCAGTGAAGATGAAGCAGGTGTAGCCGATCTGATTCCAGCAGCCACCGTGGTGCTGCTGCGGGATACGCTAGATGGCGTCGAAGTGTTGATGTTAAAAAAGAATTCGAAAATTACCTTCGGCGGCATGTGGGTATTTCCTGGCGGCAAAATTGATGCAGAGGACTACCCAACTGCTGACGATGTCGACGGTGCAGCAAGGGTCGCTGCGGCCAGGGAAACTGAGGAAGAAGCTGGCCTGTCAGTCAGTGCCGAGGAATTTGTGCAGATTGCTCATTGGACGCCGCCTCCGGGGCCACAAAAACGTTTTGCCACTTGGTTCTTTGCTGCGCATGTCAGTGGTGATCAGGCCATTGCCATTGATGACGGCGAAATAAAAGAGCACTCCTGGATTCGCCCTGAGGATGCATTGGCCAAGCATGCCGCCGGTGAGATCGATTTGGTGCCACCAACCTGGATCACACTCTACCATCTGTCTCGATACAACCCGGCTACCGAAGTGTTGACGCATTTTCAGCAAAACAGCTACAAGACCTATCGCACCCGTGTGGTGAAAGCGGCGAGCGGTGACCGAGTGGCGCTTTGGCATGGCGACAGCGGCTATGACTCGTGGGATGCGGACGTAGAGGGTTCGCGGCACCGCTTGGTAATGGCCAAGGACGGCTTTCGCTTTGAAAATACAGTAGAAACGTATTAGGCACAGTGGCAGTTGGTGAGCTAGGCGTTGATCGCCAATGCGCGCTCGATTTGCATCGCTGCATTTGACAGTAATGCTGCAACAACAACAGGGGAGGTTTTATGCAGTCCAATCAACCGGTGCAACCATTAGCCCGAAAAACAATCTACGCCCACGGCACCGTGGGTATGCCCATGGCGGTTTACGGCTATCCACTGGCCATTTGGATCCCAGCGCACTACTCCGGCGGCTTAGGATTGGACTTAGCTACTGTAGGCATCATTCTGATGTTGGCGCGGTTAACCGATGTGGTAACCGACCCGTTGATTGGCGAGCTATCAGATCGCTGGCGTACACCGGTGGGACGACGTAAACCTTGGCTGCTCATCGGCACGCCGATTATGTTGTTGGGGGTATACAAGCTGTTTGCGCCCAGTGGTGATGTGGACATTTACTACTTCTTGCTTTGGCTGACGATATTCTTTCTTGGTTCGACCATGATCATGCTGCCCCATCGTGCGTGGGGTGCGGAAATGTCCACCGACTACCACCAACGTTCGCGTATTACCGCAGCGCGAGAATTCTATTACTTGGCCGGATTGATGATCGCCGCAGCAGTGCCTATGGCGGTAGAAGTGATGGCCGATGGCGGCAGTGGTGTAGGTGATGTGCTCGGTAAAATCTGGACCGACGCCACCGGCGCTTTTACTGGCGACATTATGAACGCCACGCCGGTAGACCGCGCCACGCTTACCGGGCCGGTTCTGTACGGATTGGCGTGGACGTTGATATGGCTACTGCCACTGGCGGCGGCGATCTGCTTCTTTGCCGTGAAAGAACCGGCGGTATCGGCCACCACTGCAAAAGTACCCATGCGCGAAGGCATAAAGCATCTGCTGAAGAACGGCCCAATGCTGCGGGTATTACTCATCGTACTGTTGGTGCATTTTGGCGAGTCGTTCCGTAACGCGGTTTCGCTGTTTTTTATCCGCGACATCGTGGGTATCCCAACCATAGGTGCGGCTTACTTTTTCTACTTTGTCGCGGGATTGGCAGCGATTCCTTTCTGGCTGGCACTGGGCCGCCGCATTGGCAAGCACCGGGCGTTTATGTGCACGCTGTTGACGGTGGCGGCGGTAAGTGCTGCTAACTTTATGCTCGAAGATGGCGATTATTTGCCGTTTTTCCTGTTGTTTATTGTCAAAGGCTTTTGTTTTGGTGGCCTGCACTTTTTGCCGATAGCGATGTTGGCGGATGTTGTGGATGTTGATTCCGCCCGTACTGGTGGTAAACGCGCGGGGGCCTATTTTGCGATCTTTGGATTTTCGGAAAAAATTGCCATTGCCTTTGGTACCGGTATGTCGTTAAACGTTGTTGGTCTGCTGGGCTTTGATCCGGCCCTGGGTGTGGCGGGCAGCTCAGACATCGGTGTGCTGTCGCTGCGTCTGGTGTACTGCTTTGGGCCGGTGTTGTTCTATGGGTTGGCACTCAAACTGATTTGGAATTATCCACTGACCCCAGCCCGACACGAACGGCTGCGAGAACGCCTGGCGCGGCGAGAAGCGCGGCTGGGTAAAGCGGCGGCGGGGTAGTCAATCATTCCATCCGCTCACGCTGGGCGCGCGCCTCTTCTTCGCGCGCCCGTGTTAGCGCTGAGGCCAGTACACTGGCGGGTACGGCGATAACGCCAAGACCGACCATTACCACAATGAAGGTAAAGAAGCGCCCGCCAACGGTTATGGGGTAAACATCTCCGTAACCGACTGTGGTTAGGGTGGTTACGGCCCACCAAAGACTGTGAAAAACGCTGGCAAAGGCTTCAGGTTGGGCGTCGCGTTCAAAGTAGTAGATACCCACCGCCGCCAAGAACAAGATCATCATTGTCGCAATAACAAACAAGGTAAATTCCTCTTTTGCCAAAGCGAAAGAACGCGCGAAGCGACTCATGGCGGCGTTGTAGCGCGTGAGTTTTAGAAGGCTAATGATTCTGAGTGCTCGCAGCACTTTTACTGCGCGTAGATCGATCCCGGTTGTTAGGTAAAAGGGCAAAATGGCCAGTAGATCCACCACACCAAAAAAGCTCAGAGCATAGGCAAGGGGCTGGTCTGCTGCTTTTAATCGCAGCAGGTATTCCGCGGTAAACAAAACAACGACGGTGACCTCTATCCATCTAAGCAGTTCCAGAGTGTAGTTTGACAGATCTGGAAGTGTCGCGACGGAAAAGGAAATCAGAGAAACAATGACCAAGCCCTGCACCGTTAAATCGAAGGCTTTGCCAGCGCGCGTATCGGTTTTATTGACGATGGCACTAAGGCGGGAGGCGTGATTATTGCTTTGCATTGTGAGCTAGTTCCCTAAGTTAGAAATGACATGAGTCCAAGCGTCACTGATTCTTGCTACTCAGTGTTGGTAAACCAAGAGCTTTGGGTGGGGGCCAGCCGGTTTGTTTGACGATCGGTAGTAACGAGCCGACAGGCGGTATTTCAACAATCCTATATTTCAAATAATTTTTAATTATTGAATTCAGGAGGTTCTATGCAGCTAGCCGAAGCAGTAGGCGCGCTCAGCGCCCTGGCACAAGACACTCGTCTTGCTGTGTTTAGAGAGCTGATTAATGCCCACTCTCCTTGTGCACAAGAATGCGGTCTGTCAGCGGGTGAGTTGGCACAGCGGCTCGGGGTGAGTGCGTCTGCATTGTCGTTTCACTTAAAAGAACTCACCTGGAACAAGTGGGTGGTGTCGCGGCGGGTCGGTCGCTCAATTATCTATGCAGCGAATTTACAAACCATGCAGCAGTTGGTGACGTATCTGCTTGCGGACTGTTGCGCCGGCCACTGCGATCTAAATACGCAATCTAAGAGTTGAGGTAGTTTATGAAACGTCTACACGTCAGTTTTAATGTTGCAGATCTGGATAAGTCTATTGGCTTTTATCAAAAGTTATTTGCCCAGGCGCCAACGGTAGTTAAAGACGATTACGCTAAGTGGTTATTGGATGATCCGCGGATGAATTTTGTGCTCGAAGCTCGTGGTGAATCTCCTGGCTTTGGTCATGCCGGTATTCAAGTGGATACGCAGGAGGAACTGCAACCACTATTAGAGCAGATGCAAGCCGCAGAAGCGCCGTACATGCCGGAAGGGGTGACCACGTGCTGTTATGCAAAGTCAGAAAAAGGCTGGAGTGCTGATCCCGACGGAGTTTTATGGGAGGGTTTTTATACCTTCCATCAATCCGAACACAGGTCGTAGAGCGAAGCTGCTGACACACCCAAGCGTACGTGCTGCTGCTCGGAGCACTAGTTGCCTTCAAACAGGCGTCTTGGGTTATCAACAAACAGCATGTGAATGTCTTGTTCGGTAGCACCCATGGCCAGTAGGTCTGGTATTACGTGCCGTTGCATATACAGAAATTGGTCTGGATTGGAACGCTGGAATACGTGCTCTTTCTCAATGCTGCCATCTGCTTGTTCGTTATGGATATGCAAACAGATGCAGTCGTGAGACGGGCACAAGCGTTCGCCATAACCCATGTCCATTAGACGCTTCAAAGTGACCGTGCGCATATGTGGGCTGACGAGTCTTCCTGGATAACGATCCAGGCCCAAAAAGCAGCCCTGATCGAGGATCCACTGCAAATACTCGGTGTCCGTAGTGTCATTGCTGTGGTCGATCTTAACCCGGCTCAGATCTACACCTTCCTCTTTGAAGATTTGAATCTGGCGGCGCGCTAACTGACCGGTAGGGTAGGAGTGCACCATGATGGGCACCCCGGTTTGAAGGTGGGCTCGGGCGACTGCGCGCGCCATAGTTTCCAGTGGAGGGGTAACGCCCTCAAAGTCAGCGGCACACTTGAGCATGCCCGCCTTAATGTCGGTGCCGTGAAAACCCTCGGTCAAATCGCGAATAAACTGATCCGCCATTTGGTTGGCGCCAACACCGTGGAGAAATCGCGGCACATCGAGCCACCAGCCGGTGACGTTGATTAGATTCACGCCAGAAGCAGCAGCAACCCGTTGCAGCAGTCGCGGATCGCGGCCTAGGTCAAAAGTGGTGGCGTCGAGCATTGTGTCTATGCCGTGGGCTTTGGCTTTCTTTAGACATTCAATGGCTCGCTGTTCGTAGTCGGGTCCCAACAGCTCTGGATAGCTGTGGGTGAGGCCGCTGGCAGCAACCAATACGTGCTCATGCATCAGTGTGAAGCCCAAGTCAGCACTGTCGATGGGGCCGGTTACGCTGTTGATTGTTGTCATGGTTGCCGCCTAGTCGAAGGTTAAGACTTAGGTGCGAGTTTAAGCACCATGTCCTGATCGTCTGCTGTGGTGATGCGGATCTGAAACTCTTTATCTTCGTCGACCAACGCATAGCCGAGTTTCTTTAAGGTGCCTGGGCTCGCAGCGGTAAAGGTCACAGACTTTTCTTCGATCGCGCTCAGGCGCATCTTTTGTGCTGGGCCGCGAGATTTATAGCCTTTGTCCCATTGCTGTATGTGTAGCTCCAGGGTATTTCCCACTTCCTCAATGTGGACGATTTCCACCATGGCGGTGCTCTCAGGTGAGGCTATGCGTACCAGTGCAGTGATGCTGCCACCCATGGGTTCTAACCAATTTTCTTCCAGCACCGTATCGGGGCCAATTGGGCCGCTCCAGCCACCGGTCATCCAGCTCAAGCTGGCAACATGGGGGTGCGCGCCTTTTTCCCCGGGCAGGTGGCCATTAGCGGAAGCACCAGCCGTTAGTGACAAAAGCAGGCTCAATAACAAAATACGCATGGTTAATCCTTGTTCGTGTGGTGTATCCAATAGGATGCGAAAGCCAACCGGCAATTGGGGCTGTGCTTTTATCCTCGCCTAGGCATGACGCTAAACGAGCGCTGCAAATTTCGCAATCACGCCTGGTGCGGCCGCCAACCAGCCGCTAGGCTGTGGGCTGGTTTGAGCGCATCCGGAGAGGGCATGTTAAGTAAGGCTGACGATTTCCCCATTCATCAAAATCCAGAACCCATCGCCTATGCCGGGGTCAGCAGAAATTTTTACGACCGTTATTTTTTTAACGGCTATCACCTTGAGGAAGACATTTTCTTCGCTCTGGGAATGGGCATTTATCCCCAGCTCGATGTCATAGACGCGGGTTTTTCGCTCATCGTAGAAGGGGTGCAGCACAACTTGCTGTGCTCGCGGGTATTGAACCACGAGCGTATGGACACCCAGGTTGGCGACATCACCGTAGAGGTCATAAAACCCCTTGAGTGTTTGCGCATCGCCATCGACTCGCCGGCAAACGACCTAACGGCTGATTTACTGTTCACCGGCCGTGCACCGGCCCAAGAGGAGCCGCGATTTACTCGGCGCATTGGCACCCAAACGGTTATGGACTACACCCGTCTGACGCAAAACGGCAGCTGGCAAGGTTGGATAGAGTTTCGAGGCCGAAAAATCACCGTAACTCCAGAGCTTTGGCTGGGTACCCGCGATCGCTCCTGGGGGATTCGCCCGGTGGGTGCGGCCGATGCCCAACCCAATCCTCACGCTCCAGCAATCAATCAGTTTTATTGGTTGTGGGCGCCAATCAATTGGCCAGACGCGGTTAGCCTGTATCATCTAAATGACGATGCCGAGGGCAAACCCTGGAATACCGCTGGGGTTTTTGTGCCACTAACCGGTGACGCTGAGAGCATGCGCGAGGTGGGCAGTCAGTTAACTTTCATTCCGGGTACTCGCCACGCCCAATCGGCGCACATCACTTTGCAACGTTTTGCTGGTGGGGTGGCCGAGATCACCATGCGCCCGCGTTTTCATTGGTATATGAAAGGGGTGGGGTATGGCCACCCTGAGTTTGGCCACGGGCGTTATCACGGCGGGCCTGCTCAACTGTTTGAAGAATACTCCCTCTCGCAAGTCGACGACGCGATGAATTTACATATCCAAGCCATTTGTGACGTCAGCATGGAGGGGGACTTTGGTGCGCGCCAGGGCAAGGGTGTGCTCGAACAGCTCATTCTTGGCCCCCACACCCCTAGTGGCTTCACCGAGTTACTGGATATGGCGCCTTAATCCAAACCAGCCAGCCAATCCAGCAGGTATTCGTTGGTGGCTTCTGCGGCCTCTTGCTGAGTCCAATGCCCAATGTCCGGAATCAGGGCATTAACCCTTAAGTCGGTTACGTGCTTCGGCATGTTCTCCAGCGCTTGTGCGGCCATGGCGATGACCCCGTCCCGATCGCCAGCAACGAAAAGCGCAGGCTGTTGAATCTCCGTTGGCGCTCCTTCAGTAAGCTCCCAAGTCAGATTTAGGTTGCGATAGTAGTTTAAGGGACCACGAAATCCGTTGCGGCTGAATTCGTTTACGTAGAAGTCTAGGTCAGCGTCGCTCATCCATGCACCCATTTGCTCTGGGTCGGGTAGGTCAGACAACAAATCGGCATCTGCTGCCTTGTCTGGCATTAAGCCGATGTCCATTTGACCGCTGGCCATATGGTAGAACTTGCGCAGCGAAGTGCGTACGTCGGCTTGGAATTCTGCCTCGGCAACGCCAGGTTCCTGGAAATACAATTGATAGAAAAACTTGTCTTGGAAGATGATCTTGAGCATGTCCAAGGGTGGCATTTCTGCTCGAGGCGAAAACGGTACCGAAAGGGAACCCACAGCGCTAACGACAGTGGGGTGGTTGAGCGCGCTGCTCCAAGCGGTTGGTGCCCCCCAGTCGTGGCCGACCACAATAGCCGTCGCGTAGCCCAAGGCTTTGATCAAACCAATAATATCGTTGGTGACTTCAACCTGATTGTAGGCGTCGATATCCTGCGGCTTATCACTGTCACCGTAACCGCGCATGTCAGGCGCCACCACGTGATAGCCCGCAGCAGCTAAGGGTGCGAACTGATGACGCCATGAATACCAGGATTCGGGGAAGCCGTGCAGCAGCACGATCAGTTTGCCATTTGCAGCATTGGGCAGCTGCTCAGCAATGTTGAGATGAATGCCATTGGTGGCAACCCTGCGGTTGCTGATGTTTGCGAACAAATTAGATGTGGTCATAGTAACTCCCGCTGCTTGGGGCATGAGACCATGCTTAGGAAAGTCAGACAATAGCCCGTCGAGACTGGACGCGCGCTATCATGGCTTTGTATGGCAATACGTGAGTTCAATGAGCGAGCCCTGACTTTGAGTAAACCGATATTTTTTGACCTAGATGGCACCCTTACCGATCCACAGCAGGGCATCACCCGTTGTATTCAATTCGCCCTGGAGCAATTGCAACAGCCGGTGCCAGATGCTCAAGCTTTAACCTGGTGTATTGGGCCGCCATTGCACCAGAGTTTCGTCGAGCTTGCAGGGGCTGAGTTGGCGGATCAATGCGTGGCGCTGTATCGCCAGCGATTTGCCAAGATCGGCCTGTATGAGAACCAACTTTATAAGGGTGTGCCGGAATTACTGAGCCAATTGCGCGACCGGCGCCACGATCTGTTTGTAGCGTCCAGTAAACCGCGGGTTTTTGTTGAGCGAATTCTTGAGCATTTTGAGTTAACCCAATACTTCTCAGGGGTTTACGGTTCTGAGTTAGATGGGCGTCTGCAAGATAAAGGCGAATTGCTCGGCCATGCGTTGGCTAGGGAAGGTATCGTGGGCAGTGACAGTGTGATGGTGGGTGACCGCCATCATGATGCTTTGGGTGCGGTGGAAAACTCCATGGATTTTGTCGGCGCTTTGTACGGATTTGGTTCTGCAGATGAATTTCGTGGTAACGGCTTTCATCGTTGGGCGCAGCAACCCAGCGAACTGCTCGATTTGTTATAGCTGCAGTTCTAGCCCGGTCGGTTGGTGCGTTCAGCGAATAAGTGGTTGGGCCGAATTTTTTCGTACTCGGTCAGCACCGGTGCAAATTGCTCTGGGGTGCTGGCGTGAATAATAAGGCCGTCTGCGCCAGCAGCGAATTGATCCACCCAGCGTTGGGCGCAGGTTTTTGCGTCGCCTACCGCTGCAGGGCGCCAGTGTTCGGGGATCAGCTTGTCGATCTCTTGCAGTTGCGTCATGTCGGCAACGCTGTCGATGGCACCCCCCATTGTTTTCACCACGTTGCTGCTGCGGAAAGTGGTCAATGTGTCCATGTCCCAATCATTGACCTGCACTAGTGCCTCGCCATACCCAGGAATCTGCAAGTAGGTGGCCAGCCGAGCCACGATCATTTTTAAGTAGTCGTGTTCGCTTGGATTGCATACTGTCGCAAATACCGACCAGAGCTTGCCGTCATGTGTGCGCTGGGCCTGTGCTTCACCACGCCGAAACGCCTCTACAGCATGGGTCAACGCTTGGTCGCTCATAAACGTGTGCAGATGCGCGCCGTTATACAACTGGCCCGCGTGTTCCAAACTCTTAGTGCCGAAACCCACGTACAGCAACGGGATGTCTTCGTTTACGTATGGAGCCAGTTGTAGAGCAGGGTACTGGCCGAGGACGCTGTTGTGGCCGAGCACTTGTTCACCGCGCCAGAGTTTGCGCATAAGGCTTACAAATTCACGTTCGCGCTCGAAGCTAGGAAAATCTACATTCATGGCTTTCCAGCGCAGGGCGACACCTTTGGCGAGGCCCAACGCAAACCGTCCTTCGGAAAGGCTGTTTAATGTGGAGCCCATTGAGGCGGTGATTACTGGATGGCGAGTGTTTAGGTTGGTGCCTGAAGTGCCGATGTACAGTTTCTCTGTGACTGCGGCTACGGTGCCACATAAGGCGGAGATTTCTTTATAGTCCGCGCGCTCTGAGATCATGATATTACCTATACCTAAGGCCTCGGCGTCTTGTGCCTGACGCAAGATGTCCCGTGGTGACCGGCTATGCCCTGGTAGGCCGTAGAAACCAAGCTCAGGAAATTTAGAGGTATAGGTGGGGTGCATAGCGATGCCTTAACGAATGTTCATGGTGAATTAAGTGACTGTCGTCACGGTCGAATGCTTTGCAGGTATGGATTAAGAAACACGCCTTTTGGATCAACGCGGTCTCGTACCCGCCACCAGTCTTGCCAGCGCGGATGCATGGCGGCCAACTGTTTGCCGTCTACGTAGCTGACCTTACCCCAGTGCGGCTTGCCGCCATATTTAAGGAAAATTTCTTCGCAGGCGCGGTAGTAGGGCTCGTCTGGTTCATCTACCGCTTGGTGTACAGAGATTGTTACCGTGGGCTGCTCGTAGGCGGTAGACAGCCAAACATCGTCCGCAGCCAAAGTGCGGTACTCCACTGGCCAACGCACCTCGCTGAAGGTGTTGTCGAGTAGTGTTTTTATATCACGCATACATGCTGGTCCGTGCTCCGCGGGCACGCTGTACTCCATCTCGGTATGTTTGTGGGGACGGTGGTTAGGTAATACTTCGAAGTTCCAACCACAACGTTCGCCCTCGCCAGCCAGCGGGTATTCGGCAGACTCATCGGTAGGATTAATGATTTTGATTTGGGCGGTATCGGTATGCGGGTACCAAAAAAATTCGCAGTGGCGGTTGTCTTCAATGAGTGGCTGCAGATTGTCTAACGTCTCCAGCAGCGGTGCTTGCCAGGTTTGTTCGCGAAGTCGATAGCTGGGCACTAGCTCGAGTTGCAGTCGGGTAACAATGCCAAAAGCGCCCAGGTGCAGTCGGCTTGCTAACCAAAGCTCTTTGGTTGCTGGGTCCTCAGAGTGACTACTGCACTCTACCAAGCTGCCGTCAGCCAGCGCGATGCAAGCACCGATTACGCGACTGCTTAAGTTGCCGAGGTTGGCACCCGTGCCGTGGGTGCCGGTAGCGGTGGCACCAGCAATGGCTTGGCGGTCGATGTCGCCCTGGTTGGGTAGTGCCAGGCCGTGCTGATGCAAGGCCAGGCCCAGTGTATGGATGCGACTGCCGGCCCATACCCAAGCCGTGTCCTCGGCAGTGCTAACCACACCGGCAAGGCCGACCAGATCCACGATGACGCCGTCATTGCCCACCAGATCTTGGTGGCTATGGCCGGCACCGACGGCGCGGATGCTTTGGCCCTGCTGTTGGCAGTATGCCGCCAGTGCAGCAGCTTGTTGCTCAGAATAGATTTGTTGATAGCTGTCGGGTTTATGGCTGAGTCGCCCCGACCAGTTGGACCATTTTGGCATTGTGTTGTCCTGTTTTAGCGCCCGCTGAAGGTAGGTTGGCGCTTCTCTAGGAACGCTTTAACCGCTTCTTTGTGATCGCTTGTTGCGGCGCATCGCGTCATTCGATCAGCCTCTAGTGTCAGGCAAGAGCGCAAATCTGCCACGACTGCGCGATTTATATTTTCTTTCATATAGCCCAGCGCGATAGGTGGCCCTGACGCGATGTGTCGGGCCAATTCCTGGGTTGCACTGGCAAGAGCCTCATCCGCGACGACCTGGTTAAAGATGCCCATTTGTAGGGCCTCTTCGGATTGCACGCGACGGGCAGTGTAGTAAAGGTCCTTGGCTCGGGCTGGCCCCACCAATTGGGTTAGCAGCCAGCTACCACCGTAGTCCCCAGAAAAACCAATGTTGCGAAATGCGGTAGTGATAAAAGCAGAAGCCGCAGCAATACGAATGTCGCAGGCTAAGGCGATGCTCAAGCCTGCACCGGCAGCGACACCTGGCAGCGCTGCAATGGTGGGTTTGCTGTGGTCAGCCAAGCGCAGGGTTAGGGTTTCTTGTTTATGTACGAGTTCTCTAACCCGCTGTTGGGGGGTGGGTTTAGGCGCATCCGGGTCGGACTTGGCACCGCCCATGCCGCCAATATCGCCGCCTGCACAAAATGCAGTACCTGTGCCGGTAATGACAATGCAGCCGACATCGCTGTGTGACTCTAGATCCAACAACGTTTGACGCAGCGCCGGAGTAAGGTTGTCAGACAGCGCATTCCGTTTCTCTGGGCGGTTCAACGTGATGGTGGCAACACGTTCGTCGACTCTACACAACAGTTCGTCGGTTCCTGTATCGATTTGGTGGATAGACATGCTTCACTCCTTACCTGTGATAAGAACTTTAACGAGTTTCTGCATTAGATCACATGGCCAGAGTTTTGCCTTCGAAGACAAATGCATGCAGCAGATGTAGGGAAGCAGATGCAAAACAGCCGAGATAACAGTGAATCAGGATGTCATGTTGACGGAGTAGAGATGAATCAAATTGATTATTACCAAGCGAAGTTGGACTTCGAGATCGATTCTGCGGATTTGTTTGCCGCATTGAATGCCAATAGCGAAGACCTAGTGGTGGTGGATGCGCGATCTGCAGCAGCCTATGCCCTAGAACATACACCTACCTCAATAAGCTTACCTTATCGGTCTTTGTCCGATGCCAATGTGCGAGATCTCGATAGTCACAAGCTATATGTTTGTTACTGCGACGGTGTGGGCTGTAATGCTTCCACCAAGGGGGCTTTAGCTTTGGCCACGCTAGGATTTGAAGTGGTAGAGCTGATAGGCGGTCTAGATTGGTGGAAACGCGATGGCTATCAAACGGAAGGTCAGACCGCTCAATTAGGTATGCAGATAGATTGCGGCTGTTAATCGATGCTTAAGGTCTCACTACTGCTGATGTTGGTTATCCAGTCAATCAGCAACCTCGCTTTAGCAGACCTCTCGTATGCCCCTGAAGAAGCTTTGATAGAAGAAGTCGTAGTCACTGGGGTCCGGCCGGGTCCGCCCCTGTGGAAGGTTAAACATAAAGACCATGTGATGTGGGTTTTCGGCACTGTGACGCCGATCCCGAAGCGGATGGAGTGGGATAGTGCTGCCGTCGAGTACATTATTTCGCAAGCGCAGAGTTATTTGGCGGCACCGCAAATCCACACTTCTATAACAAATCCCTTCAAAGCGATCGGTTTGCTGCGCCGCTATACCAAAATAAAAAACTGCCGAACAAACAAACCCTTGAGCAAGTGTTGAGTGGTGAGTTGAACGCTGAGTTTGAGCGTTTGCGCGCTGAGTACGCGCCGCGTAACTCAGCAATCAGAAAGCTAAGGCCTTTTTTTGCGGCAGAAAAGCTCATGCAAGAGGCGACTGGTGCAGTGGGCTTAGACGATAATGCTGAGCGTATTAAGCAGAAGTTTAAAAAGCTTGTGAGGCGGCACGACATACCGACGATGGAATCCGTTGGTGAAGCCCCAGTATTAGATTTCTTTTCGGTTCTAGAAAGACTGTCACTGCAAGCCGAAATTAACTGTTTGGACGCAACCTTGCAAAGTATCGAAAAAGATCTGAATGCTGCGGCACGTCGCGCTAACGCCTGGGCTAATGGGAGTGCTGTAGCCTTGCGGGCGCTGGATTACCCAGACGTTGAGGGTAATTGTACCCAGGTCATTTTTGAACGACCGGAAGCTGCAGAACTGCAAGGCGAGGTCGAGGATTTATGGCTAGAGAACGCAGAAAAAGCGTTACGCAATAATGCGCATACCTTTGCCGACTTGCCCATGCGCGACATTGTTCACCCCGACGGATTGTTGGCGCGTTTGCAGGCACGAGGTTACGAGGTAACTACACCTGTAAATTAGATCGCGCCGTTTTCTTGCAGCGTGTCAATTTCCTCCGGGCTGTAACCCGCAGCCTCTAGAATTTCATTGGTATGGGTGCCCACATCGCCACCGGCCCAATGTGTTCGGCCCGGCGTCTGCGACAGTTTGGGCAAGATCGCCGGAATTTTTAGCTTGCCATTAGGTGTATCTACTTCTTCAAACATGCCTCGCGCCTGGTAGTGCGCATCATTAAAGGCGTCTTCAATGGAATAGATAGGTCCAACCGGTACATCAACCTGCTCCAGTGTTTCGATGACTTCTGTGCTGGTATGTGCGCTGGTCCAGCCGCCAATGGCAGCGTCGATCAGTTGTTGTTGAGCCACTCGCCCTGGGTTTGAGGCTAGGGCGGGGTCATTAGCCAGGTCTTCGCGCTCTATGGCGGTCATCAAGCGTTTGTAAATAGAGTCGCCATTACCACCGATAACCACGTGTTTACCGTCTCGGCAAAGATAAGTATTTGTTGGCACGATGCCGGTCAGCGTAGAGCCGGCTGGTTCACGAACAGCACCGGCTCCGTCGTACTCTGGTACCACGCCCTCCATGAGGTTAAACATGGCCTCATAAAGCGCAACATCGATGGTCTGACCTTGTTGGGTGTTTTGCCGCGCTAACAGCGCCAGCAAAATGCCCAGCGCTGCGTGTACGCCAGCGACACTGTCACCCAGGCTCAAATTTGGTCGCACCGGAACTTCGTTGGGAAAACCATTTAGGTAACGGAAGCCGCTGAACGCCTCGGTAACCGAGGCATAACCGGGTTTACGGCTGTAAGGCCCCGTTTGGCCATAGCCGGAAATGCGCGTGTAAATCAGTTTAGGATTTAGCGACTTGAGGTCTTCCGGCCCCAGTCCCCATTTCTCCATGGTGCCGGGTTTGAAGTTTTCGATCACAACGTCTGCGTCCAGCATCAGCCGTTTCAAGACCGCGCGTCCTTCGGCGCTGCGAAGGTTCGCGGTTACTGATTTTTTGTTTCGGCCCAGGCTGCGCCACCAGTAACCGGTTCCGTCTTTGTCCAGCAAACGCCAATGGCGAATTGGATCACCTTCGCCTGGTGGTTCGATTTTAATTACCTCGGCGCCGAAGTAACCCAGGAGGGTTCCGGCGAATGGGCCAGCCAGCAGCTGTCCAACTTCTAATACTCGAATACCGCTAAGGGCTTGGTGACTCACGGCTGCTATTGATCCTTGGCTGAACTGTTACGAGGTACGTCGCGGAATGGCCCAGTGTCGAAGCGTGGCTCTTTAGGCAGACCAAGCACTCGCTCGGCGATGATATTGCGTTGTATTTCATCCGTGCCACCGGCAATAGAACCTGCTGGAGTCGACACCAGGATTTCTGCAATGGTGCCGTCCATTGCACTCTCTGGCCCGGTAAGCAGCGCTTCGTTGGCGCTGATATCCGTATGCACACGTGATGCCAGACGGCCAATATGGCTTGCTGCCAGTTTCCCTAATGACCCCTCTGGGCCTTGGGGCTTACCGGCTTTCTGCGCAGCACGCGCACGTTGCGCCGTCCAACTAGCAGACTGTGCAAGTATGTGTAGTCGAGCAATGTCTTGGCGAATAACCGGATCATTGATGGCGCCGGTTTCTTTCGCTCGTTGCAAGACTAAGTCTACCCGGCCTGCGCGTTGCGGATACCACTTGTAAGGTTCGTTAGCGACTTCCAGCTCCTCTTGGTATTGCTGGTAAATGGGCGCTGCGGAAGGGGATTTGCCTGCCGGATTGCGCGGCCGATCAAAGGAGCGGCGCTCGTAGGCTAGGGTTGTCATAGCGATCTGCCAGCCGTCGCCGGGTGCGCCTAGAAGGTTGGCCCTCGGCACTCGCGCGTCGGTGAAAAATACTTCGTTAAAGGAGGCATGGCCGTTCATTTGTTTCAACTGGCGGACTTCGACGCCAGGTTGGCGCATATCGAGAATGAAGTAACTCAAACCCTTATGTTTAGGTTCATCCCAATCGCTGCGTGCCAGCAACAGTCCGTAGTCGGCATGGTGCGCGCTGGTATTCCAGACCTTTTGTCCGTTAATAATCCATTCGTCGCCGTCCAGATCGGCACGGGTTGTAGCACCGGCCAAATCGGAACCGCTGCCAGGCTCGCTAAATAACTGACACCAAGCGTCTTCGCCGGTAAGAATGGGTCGCAAGTAGTTTTGTTTTTGCTCGTGGTTGCCATGCGCCAGCAGTGTTACCGCAGCCAGCATGCGCACTCCGCTGTGGGCGGCACCGATAGCGCCGATGCGAGCCAGTTCTTCGTCTACCACGCTGCTTAGTTGCGGCGCTAAATCCCGGCCAAAATAGTCGCTTGGCCAATCTGGTGCGCCCCAGCCTGAGTCAGTAAGCAACTCGCGCCATTCGATTAGGTTTAAGTTGGGGTCCCAGTTTGCGGCCAGCCAGGAACGAACCTCCTCGCGAATTTGTTCGGTATTCATTATTAGCCAATCCTGTCTTTTGTAGTTGTGCCAGTGGTGATGGTTTGCAGCATGCGCTCGCGATGAGCTGCTGGCGAACCCAGCAGTACCTCGGAGCTTTTAGCGCGCTTAAACCACAGGTGGGTATCATTTTCCCAAGTAAAGCCGATACCACCATGAAGCTGAATGCACTCGGTGGCGGTGTGCAGATAGGCCTCCGCAGCGGCGGCTTTAGCAAGGCTTGCGTGTTCTCGTGCGTCGTTACCAACGCTCATACTGTAAGCGGCTTGATAAGCAGCGGACTTAGCCAATTCGACCTCGAGTAACAGTTCTGCCAGACGATGTTTGATGGCTTGGAATGAGGCAATGCTGCGACCGAACTGGACTCTTAATTGAGTGTAGTCCAGCGCAGATTGTAAAAGGGTTTGCGCGCCGCCAATCATTTCGTTGGCCAATGCGACCAAGGTGTAGTCCATAAGGTCTTGTAGATCAACCGGACCTAGATGTTCAGCCGGAGTGTCGGCCAGGATCAGCTGATTTAATTTTCGTGTGGGGTCCATGCTGGGCATGGCTTTGCTGGTTAAGCCGCGGGCGTTGGCTTCGACTGCGTAGAGGCCAATTTGATTTTCGCTATCACGCGCGGCGACCAGTATCAAACCGGCGACTTGAGCGTCAATAACAAAGCGTTTTTCGCCGTTAAGAACATGGCCCCCATTAGGGCTAGAACTCGCAACGGTTTGGACATCATCCTCACTCCACATCGGTGCGTGTTCGGTCACCGCCAAACAGGCAATCAAGTCGCCGCTGGCAATTTCTGGTAGCCAGCGTTGTTTGTGTTCATCGTCCGCTGTTTGGGAGAGGGCGTAGGCTGCACACACCGCAGAGGCCATAAAGGGCCCGCAGTACAACGCGCGGCCCATCTCCTCGCAGGCGATGGCTAATTCTTGTGGCCCAAAACCGGCGCCGCCGTATTGTTCTGCTATGGCGATGCCGCATAGACCCAATTGGTTCGACAGCAATGCCCAAACCCCAGGATCGTAGCCCTTATCGTCCTCCATTAGCTTGCGAACTTCTGTAGTAGGCGAGCGATCCGCCAAGAAACGAGCAATGTTCTCGCGAAATTGCTCTTGATCTTCGCTAAACAAAAATTCCATAAACGGCTTCTCCCCATGATCCGTGCCGAAGGTGCATATATTGATTTAATGTACCATGCCGCAAGCACAGGAACAGAGAAGCACAATGTCGAAAGCAGTCATCACTTGCATTGACGATCTGCGGGTATTGCACCAGCGCCGGGTGCCAAGAATGTTCTTCGACTATGCAGAGTCTGGCTCTTGGACGGAAACCACTTTGCGACGCAATACCGAGGCTTTTGCAGAGGTAAAGTTGCGTCAGCGGGTTGCCAAAGACATCAGTCAACGCAGCATTACTGCGAGCATGCTGGGTTCTCAATGGTCGATGCCTGTAGCGTTGGCACCGACAGGTCTGGCGGGCATGCAACGCGCTGATGGCGAAATTCTGGCAGCCCAGGCGGCTGAAGAATTTGGGGTGCCATTTACCTTATCTACCATGAGCATCTGTTCTATCGAAGATGTGGCTGCACACACCCAGAAACCCTTTTGGTTTCAACTTTACGTCATGAAAGACCGGGACTTTATTAGCGCATTGATCCAGCGCGCTAAGGCTGCTGGTTGCAGTGCGTTGATGTTGACCTTGGATCTACAGATTTTAGGACAGCGTCACAACGATCTTAAAAATCGCATGACCGCGCCGCCTAAATTGACGTTAGCCAACATGCTGAACATGGCGACCAAGCCGCGTTGGTGTGCCGGAATGTTAGCTACTAAGCGGCGAAACTTCGGCAACATTATCGGTCACGCCAAGGGGGTAGACGATCTGAGTTCCCTTTCTGCTTGGTCGGCAGAGCAATTAGATCCAGCGCTCAGTTGGGATGATGTAGCTTGGGTCAAAGCCCAGTGGGGCGGCAAACTGATATTGAAAGGCATTATGGATGTCGAGGACGCGAAAATAGCCGCGGGTCTTGGTGTTGATGCCATCGTAGTCTCCAATCACGGTGGCCGCCAATTAGACGGTGCACCTGGGACTTTGGATGTTTTGCCGGACATTCTTGCGGCGGTTGGTGGTGATTGTGAAGTCTGGGTCGATGGCGGCATTCGCAGCGGTCAGGATGTCTTCAAAGCCAAAGCGCTGGGTGCCTGCGGCACGTTAGTTGGTAAAGCCTTCCTAAATGGGTTGGGTGCGATGGGTAAAGAGGGCGTGTACAAATGCCTAGAAATTATTGCCAACGAGCTGGATTTAACCATGGCGTTTTGTGGTCGCACCGCCCTTGATGAGGTGAACAAAGAGGTCATCTGGCCGTCGATAGAGCAATGACTTCCGGCTTGGGCTGCTAGCAGTAAATGGTGTCAGTGTTCGCGCTCGTAGGGCTTAGATGACCGCTCGTCTGTATAGCCTTGCATTTACAAAAAACCACTAATACAAACCGATAGCATCGACCGCAACTGCTGCGGCATACGGTTTTATTAGAGGTAAGCATGCCAAAAAGAATTGTTATTTGTGCTGACGGTATCTGGAATCGGCCTGAGAAAGACCCACAAAAAGAGTGGCCGACAAATGTGCTGCGCATGGCTCGCGCCATTAAGCCGGTGGCCGGTGATGGCGTGGTCCAACAGGTCTTTTACGATTGGGGGGTTGGCTCTTATCGCGACGTACTGTATGCCGGTATTACTGGCCAGGGTGTGCAAAAGAACATTATGGATGCCTATCGCTATATCGTGCAGAACTACACCCCAGGTGATGAATTGCTTTTCTTTGGTTTCAGTCGCGGCGCTTATACCGTTCGATCGTTATGCGGAATGATCAATAACTGTGGCTTGTTAATACGTGCTGAAGCCAATTTGATTCAGATGGCCTTTGATCACTACAAACGCGGCTGGCCAGATTACGCCCCGGAAGGTAAGGCTTCGATAGCGTTTCGCAAAAAACACGCCCATGAGAACTCTCGAAGTGTTCGCTTTGTGGGCGTATGGGATACCGTTGGCGCTATGGGTATACCGCTTTCGTTCTTGGGCATGTTTGACAATAAAGATGAGTTTTACGACACCAAGTTAGGGCCGAATGTGGCGGTAGCACGGCATGCACTGGCGTTGAACGAACGGCGAGTAGATTTCCAGCCGACCCTTTGGTTGCCCCGGGCAGAAGTGGACTTACAGCAGGTTTGGTTTGTGGGTTGCCACAGTGATGTGGGTGGCAGTCATGGGCCGGATGAACCCGCTGGTAATGTCTTGTCGGCCATCCCGTTACAGTGGATGGTTAAACAAGCCAGTCAGTTTGGTTTGGCCGTCGAAAACCATGTGGCGAAGGGCGTTAAAGCCGACCCTATGGCGTCGATTCATGAATCACGCAGAACCTTTTACCGACTGCGTGAGCGCTATTCTCGCCCCATCGAACCCATAGTTAAGCATAAGACCGAAGAGATTATGGTGCCGACGCAGATTCACAAATCTGTAAAAGCGCGCTGGGATGCGGATTCAGACTATCGTCCGCGAGCACTCGTCCAACACTTAGAACGCCACCAAGATTCTCACAATGGCGGTTGGAATTTGGTGTCATAGGTTATAAGTCGCCAAGGCAAAAGTGGCGGGGGATCATGCCCAGTGATGTGGTGAACTTACCAACGAAGTCCTAGAAGACCCTGTGGCTTAGTCGCGGTATGCTCTTGGGTTTTACTCACAGGGGGATTCGCGATGAGCGTAAGCACGCAACTATTTGATCTAACTGGCCAGGTGGCTTTGATTACCGGCGCTTCCAAAGGCATGGGCAAGTCCATGGCCATGGCCTTGGCAGAGCACGGCAGCAAAGTGGTGGTCTCAAGTCGTAAGCTGGATCAATGCGAAGCGACCGTGGCTGAGATTAATGAGGCCTGTGGAGAAGAGCGCGCGATCGCCATTGCGTGCAACATTGGCTACAAAGAACAGCTCCAGTCATTAGTTGATGAAACCCGCGAACGATTGGGGCCAATCGACACCCTAATTGCGAATGCCGGAGTCAATCCGTTCTATGGGCCTATGTCCGAGATTCCGGACGAAGCCTTTGATAAGACCATGAATTCAAATCTGCGCTCTAATCACTGGCTGTGCCAGATGGTGGCGCCAGACATGCTGGCTAAGGGTCGCGGAGCCATCATGATTACTGCCAGTGTGGGTGCCTTCGGGCCGTCCGACACTTTGGGCACCTATAACATCTCGAAAATGGCTGACATTGCGCTGGTGCGTAACTTGGCTATGGAATGGGGTCCTAAGGGGATTCGTGTAAACGCCTTGTGCCCAGGTCTTATTCGCACCGATTTTGCTAAGGCACTATGGGACAACCCTGAAGCCGCGCAGCGTGTCACTGAACAAACGCCACTGCGTCGCTTTGGCGAAGCCGATGACTTTAAGGGCATTGCGGTATTTGTTGCATCGGATGCCAGTGCTTACGTCACCGGGCAGGCGCTCACGGTTTGTGGTGGCACCCATATGTTCCGCTAAGGAGCCCAGGGGTAACTCGAAAAACTAGGGAGAAATGCTATGACGGATCAGCCAGCCGCGTGGGTCGAGCCAGAGGCGGGGTTTCAATATCTGCCGGATACGGTCTCTGTTAGTGCCGAACATCAGGGTGAGAAACTGGATGCCTGTGGCATTGATGCCGGGGTATTTGGTGAGCAGGTTGATCCGGCGTTTTTTATTGGTATTGCCATTCATGCAGGTATCCGCAGTGGGATTAGCGCCGAGGGCAACATCAATATGCTGCAAGGTTTGCAGATGCTTCGGCCTGCGTTACTTGACGAGCCGCTTAATGTCCGTGGCGAGATTTTGGATGTGCGTACGGTACCGCGTGGACGGCGAGTAGATACCGACGTTTGGTTTGAGGATCAGCAAGGTCAGCGAGTCATCAGTGCGCGTCGCACGTCACTTAAACCAGATCAGGCCGCGACGGACAAAGGTGGAGCCGGGGAGCGTCCGCAACCGGTGGTGGCGGACATCGCCGAACTGCAATTGGCAAGCACTTACTCGCTAACCCCAGAGTGTGTGAAGGCGTACAGCATGGAAGGTAACAGCATTCATTACGAACAAGAAGCGGCGGAGCGCGCGGGCTTTCGGGCGCCGCTTATTGGTGGCGGTATGGGCGTGCATTACTTGACCGCTGAGTTATGGCGGCGCTGCACACCTCAAGCTTTCAACGCCGATGTGTACTTCCGGCGGCCGATCTTTTGGGACGAGTCTATAACCGTAGGTGTTCTAGAGGATGCTGGCACCTGGCGCGGCCTGGCGCTGCTGAAAGTAGGCGAGGTGAATAAGGTGGGTACCGAAATCGCTTTGCACGATCTGCTACCAACCTAGGTACCTAGATATCTAGATGCTATTCCAGCGGTAGGCGTACTCTGGCTGTGCCAAAAACCCGGGTCTCGTCCTTGGTATTTTTGACTGTCATATCCAATTCGACGATGCCTTCGTCTTCATCAATGTCGGTGACCACCGCGCTGATGATGGCAGGACTGTCAGCAAGCATGGGTGCGCGAAACACCGTGTCGATATGTTCTACATGACCTTGAGGTGCCCAACTGTGGATGGCGCTGGTTAGAAAACCCATACCCATAATTCCGGGCACCAGAGCGCCAGGAAAGCCCTCTTTGCGAGCGCCCTCGTGATCTTCGAAGCGCGGACCGCCCCAGCCTACTGAGCGCGCAAAGGCGGTGGTGTTTTCAATTCGGGTGTCTGGCTCAAATACAGGCAGCTCTTCGCCGAATTCCACGTCGTGAATGGTTGCAACGCTCATGCTTATTTCTCCCTAATGACCATGCGCGAATCTGTGGTAGCCAAGTGCTCATCGGCGTCGTTGTATACCTCCATGCGCACCACAATAAAAATCATGCGGCCGGAGCGGCCTTTCTTGTCGTAGATGTCGTGCAGATGGGTGCGTCCGGTCAGAGTGGTATCTGGGCGCACTGGCGCAAAACATTCCACAGCTTTGCCGCCGTCCATGGGAACTCCGCCCAGCGAAGGAAAATCGATGGGAAGATGACGCCCCGAGGCAAGGCTGCATAAAAAAGCCGGCGTGGCTTGGAAGTCTGGATGTTCTGGGTCAGTGAATTCGGGTCGGGTTTCGCCAGAACTGGTGGCGGCGGTCACAAGTTTGTCGCGGCTCAGAACAAAGTCTTTGCGATCAAACTCAGTATTCAAAAAATCGGCTTTTAAGTCGTCAATGTTGACCATGTAAAAAATGCTCCCTCTAACCAAGCAGCCAGTCTAAGGCGGTGCTAGCGGATTGCAATGCACTCTGGCTTGGGTGGCTTTATTGCGGACACAATGCTCCCTACAATGAGCGGCGAACTTACGGCAAGGCAATGGCCTTTGCCAACCATGACATAGGGGAAATCAATGGGACCATTAGCAGGATTAAGGGTGGTAGAGCTTCAAGGCATAGGGCCGGGGCCATTTTGCGGCATGATGCTGGCAGACATGGGCGCAGAGATCATTCGAGTCGATCGCTCTGGAGCGGTGGGCAGCGGTGCGCGTAGTGCTGACGTTTTGGCACGGGGTCGCAAGAGTGTCGCGGTAGATTTGAAAAATCCCGAAGGCGTAGAGACGGTGCTGAAACTGGTTGAAAGTGCCGATGTGCTGTTAGAGGGCTTTCGTCCCGGTGTCACGGAGCGTCTTGGTTTAGGCCCCGATGTTTGTTTGGCACGCAATCCAAAGCTGGTCTACGGACGTATGACCGGTTGGGGTCAAACCGGCACCATGGCGCATGCTGCGGGCCATGACATCAACTACATCTCACTGTCTGGTGTACTGCATGCCATTGGCGAAGTTGACTCTCGGCCGACGCCGCCGTTGAACCTGGTTGGAGATTTTGGTGGCGGTGGCATGTTGTTGGCTTTCGGTATTGTCGCTGCGCTATACGAGCGTGGGTCATCCGGTCAGGGGCAGGTCATTGATGCTGCGATGACGGATGGTTCGGCGTTGTTAATGAACTCTATCTTTGGGCTTATGAGCCAGGGGGTATGGAATCAGAATCGCGGCAGTAACTTGCTGGACGGTGGAGCACACTTTTACGGCACTTATGAGACCAAGGACGGTAAGCATGTCTCTATTGGTTCTATCGAACCGCAGTTTTATGCGCTGTTGTTAGAAAAAACTGGCCTGGATCAGGACCCAGATCTTGCCAAACAAATGAGCCGTGATGATTGGCCAATGTTGCGGGAAAAAATTGCCGCAGTAATGGTCACTAAAACCCGTGATGAATGGGACGGCATTATGTTGGGTACCGACATTTGCTATGCGCCGATTCTGAATTTCGAAGAGGCTGTGGATCACCCTCACAATCAGGCTCGTCAGACTTTTGTAAAGTCTGCGGACATCACCCAAGCCGCACCAGCGCCACGCTTTTCGCGCACAGAACCAGAACTGCCGCAGCCGCCTGTAGCTCCTGGGCAACATACCGATGAAATTCTGGCGAGTATCGGCCTGGATGCTGCCGCCATCGCGGATCTGAAAGAAAGTGGGGCAGTGGCCTAGGTTGGATAAGGTTGGCCTAGGTTGGCCTAGGTTGGCTTAGGTCGCTTTGGGTTTTATTGAATAATTGAATTTAATCAATTACTTAAATAAAAATCCTCAACTTCTTTATAGATGGCTTTGCGTATTGATTGGTAGTCGCCGTCCGAATTTCGGGCGGCGATGTCTAGTACATCCTGGTGCTCCAGCTTCCAGCGTAGCTGACCGTTGGGTTGAATGACTTCTTTGACTCTGACCTCGCCGAATTGGGTGGCGATGTGGCGAATTTCACGGGGTAACACGCGCTTGTTGAACGGCAATTGGCGCAACCCAATGGTGGTAGATTGATTCAGTAGCAGGTCACCTAATTGTTGGGCTTTGTCGTTACTGCAAAGAACGCTAATGCACTGCGCAGAGCGACTTTTTTTCATCACAATCGGCGTTAAGTAGACATCGTCGGCGCCTGCCGCAAATAGCGCGTTCATTAACGGCTCGAAAGCTTCGGGACTCATATCATCAATGTTGGCTTCGAGCTTAATGTGGCTGGTGCTCTCGCTTTCCAGGTCGTACTCGCCAAGGGCGACCCGTAGCACGTTTGGCACAGCAAAGTCTTTGTATCCAATACCGTATCCAATTTTGATCGGACGGAAAGCGCGCTTGGGTGCGTATTCGTCGACGCAAGCGGCCAGAATGGCGGCCCCTGTGGGTGTTGTGCATTCACCGTCCACGCCGCCGTAGGTGCAGGGAGCCGTTTGTAACAGTTCTTGAGTGGCGGGTGCCGGCACCGGAAAACGCCCATGTGCGCAGTCCACAAAACCGCTGCCTACTTCGATTGGACCGCACAGCACTTTATCCGGTTGCAGATATTCGATGCATATCGCTGCAGCCACAATGTCGACAATGGAGTCCAAAGCACCGACTTCGTGAAAATGCACCTTTTCCGGTGGCACGTTATGAATTTTGCCTTCGGCATCGGCGATGGCTTGAAAAATATCCAGTGCGCGTTGCTCTATGCCTGGGGCAAAGGCGGCTGCACGGATCATGTTTTGAATGGTGTCGTGGTGTCTATGGTCGTGTTCGTCTTCAGCGTGTACCTGGGCATTTAAGCCATTAATGCCCATTTTCTCGGCGGGTTTTAGTTCAAGGGAGTACTTGTCTCCCAGATTGAGCCGCGCTAACTGCGACTCTACGTGCTCGACGGGTACGCCGAGGTCGATCAGCGCCGCTAAATGCATGTCCCCAGCGATACCGCAATGGGGCTGATAAAACAGCGCTGTCGCCATATCAGGCGGTTTGCTCGAAATAGTCGGCGGACGTGGCCGCAGCTACAAAGTTCTCTTGCAGGTGCAACATGCTCTGCATGTCGGCGTTTACTGCGTCGATGCCGTGCTCGAGCACGAACGCATAGCTGCGTTGAAATTCAGACAGCTTGGCCTGCAGTAGTTTGTCGTCGTAGTAGTCGTCAAACGCTTTCGGGTTGCCCCAGCCTAGCCAGGCTCGGCCTGCGAGATAACGTCCGGCTTTCATACCGATGATGCCGATGCCGCGGTCCTTGGCCTGTTGTAGCAGCGGCTGCAAATCCTTCATTGGTGGCGACCCAGGCAAAATAGAACGGTCATTCCAGTCGTACCAACCGCCAGGAGTGATGGCGATCATGGCGAGGTCGAATACGCCAGTGTCGATTGCTGCTTTTAGCACGTTCTCAGCGTTTTCGTGGGTTGAAACGCCGAGGTAGTCGACTTTTCCTGCTGCCTTTGCTTCTTCAAAAGCGCGGTGCATTTCTTCACTGCGCATGATGGAGACGTTGTTTTGGCCCATTTGATAGTAGGCGTCTACATGTTCAATGCCCATTTCCACCAGGCTTTCGTCCAAAAACGCCAGCCAGCCTTTAGCTGCTTTTTGTGCTTGAGCTGCTGTAATGGTCTCGTCCCAATCAATGCCCGCAGGCGCTTGGGCCTTGGAAATCAGAAAAATGTCGTCGCGATGTTTTTTCAGAAACGGCGCTAAATTGCGTTCAGCGTCGCTGTAGTAGTGTTTATAGCCCACATCAAAGGTGTTCACTCCCGCATCGAAGGCCCGCTCTAACAAATCGTCGTGGCGGCTCCGCGACAAGGTGGCCCCGCAACCAAAAATCAGGCGGCTGCTGTTATGACCGGTACGACCCAGTTTGCGGTACTGCATCTTGGGCCACGCAGCATTTAGACCTGCGGCCTCTTTACCGTCAAAAATCGCGGCTTTTAGGTCTCTTGATTGCAACAAGCTGGTTGCACCAACGCCGGCCAGGGTTGCGTACTGCATGAGCTTGCGGCGGGTTGTGAGCAGTGGGCCAGTTGAGTCATGGGTTTCTTGAGCCATCGGTTTCCCCTCTAAAGCTGTGTTTGGATCATACCGCGCCTCAATAGGTAATCAATTGCGCATGGACAGCGAAAAAGCCACAACGCAAAGGGTACACTGTGGCCCTTGCGCCATCGTTATACCTTCGATGGTTTGACCCAGTATCAAATGGAGTTGCTGTGAACTCGAATTTTCGCAATTTGCGCGTCTACCGTATCCACACTGAATGGCCTGACACCGAGGAGGCGTTGTCGGATTTGTTGGCGGCAGCGGAGTTCAAACCCTGTGGTGCTTTTGCCGAGCGCAGCGGCGGCTTTGAAGCGCCTGTCGACAATGCCGGAGATTTATTATGTCGGCGGTTAGCGGGCAATGATCTTTTACAGCTACGGGTGCAAAGCCGAGTCTTGCCTGTCGCGGCTGTGAAAGAGGCGCTCGCTGAACGCATAGAAGAATTCAAACAACGTATGCACAGCGAACCGAATCGCGCAGAAAAGCGCGAATTGAAGGAAGAAATCTACTCTCAACTGCTGCCCCAGGCGTTGACTCGGTCAGATCGCGTGCAGGCCTTTTACTTGCGTGACAAGAAGCTGCTGGTGGTGGGTACGCCGTCCCAGAGTGTGGCGGAGTACTTCCTAGACAATCTTGGTCGTGCACTGATTAGTTTGCGCTATTCACCCTTGGCATTTAAGCAGCCAGCCCTAGATCTGCTTACCCGGGTATTTCTACAGACTCGGGTAGATTCTTTTTCATTGGGCAGGGAATGCCGCATGCGCGACCCCAGTGATACTGCAGCGACGGTGAATTGGCTGGATATCGACTTGGCCGATCCTTCAGTTCGACGCCATGTTACCGAGGGCTTGGCGGTAGATCGTTTAGGTTTGAATTTCGATCAGGTGTTTCGATTGGTGCTCGATGCTGACCTTGTGGTTCGAAAACTGCGGCTTGCGGACCAGGAGTCCATGCCTGACGAGCCCATGGATGACCCATTGGCTAAGCACGATGCCGACTTTGTCATGCTCAGTGCTTGCGTAAATCAATTGATGCAAGGGTTGGAAAAAAGCCTGGGTGGTTATCCTGATTAGTACTCCAATCATCTGATCCCAAATTTTTAGATGGGTGGAGTACTAGGGGGTCGCTAGGGGCAGATTTTCCCAGTAGGGTAAGCATCAGCAACACTGTGAGGGGAGTGATGAAAAAGCCGTTAATCGTATTGCTCGCGCTTTGGCTGGGCAGCTCGGGCTGTGCCTTGGCAGATGACCAAATTGCGCCTCAAGCCAAACTGCTGGCGCCGCCGAATATCGTCATATTATTTGCCGACGACCTTGGCTATGGCGATGTGCAGAGTTATGGGCACCCTTATATACGTACACCGCATATCGACGAGCTGGCCAGAGACGGTCAGCGCTGGACAGACTTTTATGTGGCGGCACCGGTGTGTTCGCCAAGTCGAGGTGCTCTGCTTACGGGTCGTTTACCCCTCCGTAGCGGCCTCTACGGTCGCACTATAAGGGTTTATTTTCCTAACGAACCGGGTGGCTTGCCAGATACAGAGGTGACTATGGCCGAAGCGCTGCAGCAGCGCGGATACCGCACCGGGATCTTTGGTAAGTGGCATCTTGGTGATGCGCCCCATGCGTTGCCGACACGCCACGGCTTTGACGAATGGTTAGGTGTGCCTTATTCCAATGACATGGATTGGGTCGGGGAACCTGGGTTTGAGGAACTGGTTGCCATGTCTATGCGTGGCGATACCGAGGGTCGAGCACAAGCCCTTGCGCGGCGCGCAGCTAAATATGCTGACCCACACGAAGATGACTATGCGACGCCGCTGATCAGTAGCCGTCGGCAACGGGACGGTTACGAGGATTCGGTAGAACAACCTACCGTGCAAGCGAATCTGACCAAACGCTATACCGAAGCGGCAGTGGACTTCATTCAACGTAATCGAGACCAGCCGTTCTTGTTGTATTTGCCCTATACCATGCCCCATACGCCGCTGTTTCGTAGCTCCGAGTTTGCTGGCAAAAGTATTGGTGGTCGCTACGGCGATGTGGTTGAAGAAATTGACTGGAGCGTTGGCCAGATCCGCCAGGCTTTGCGCGCAGTGGGTGTAGAAAACAATACCTTGGTCATATTCAGTAGCGATAACGGCCCGTGGCTGACCATGAACGAGGAGGGCGGGCGCGCCGGATTGCTGCGCGACGGTAAAGGCACCACTTTTGAAGGTGGCATGCGTGTGCCGACGGTTTTCTCGTGGCCGGGTAAGTTGCCCGCGGGTGTTGTGAGCGAAATCGGCTCAGCTTTGGATTTGTTTCCAACGGTGATGGCGTTGTCAGGGAGTGAGGTGCGAACCGGGGTAGACGGTTTGGATTTATCAGATGCGTTATTCGGTAAAGCACCCAGCCCGCGCAACGAACTGGCCTACTATCGAGCAGGTGTGCTGTATGCCTATCGCTACGGCCCCTGGAAGTTGCACTTCATTACTGAGGGCGCTTATGGATTGCCGCCGGTACGCACCGAGCACGAAGAACCTTTGTTATTCAATCTGCATCGAGACCCCTCGGAGCGTTTTGATGTGGCTGCTGCAAACCCAGAAATCGTCGCGAAAATTCAAGCAGCGGTGACGCGACATAAGCAACGTATGGTGCCAGCCGCACCGTTATTTGATGCACGGTTAACACCGGGTGGTTAGCAATGACATTAGCGATTCCTAACGAACAAACGATCAGTCCAGAGTGGTTTAACCAGTGCTTTGAGCGTTGCGGTATTGACGCCACGGTAAGCGGTTTTGATGCCGAGCGTGTCGGCACTGGGCAAATTGGTAAGTGTATTCGCTACACCTTGCAATACGAATCCGCAGGCGAAGATGCACCGGTCAGTTTGGTTGGTAAATTCCCGTCAGATGATGAGAGCAGTAGGGCTACTGGCGTTGCGTTGCAAAACTTTTTGAAAGAGGTGCGGTTTTACCAACAACTGCAATCACGCTTAAGCATTCGCACTCCGCGTTGTTACTACGCTGAGATAACTGGCGAGGGGCCAGAGTTTTTTTTGTTGTTAGAGGACCTGGCTCCGGCGCAGCAGGGTGACCAATTGCAAGGCTGTGACGCTCACGCCGCAGAAGCTGCTTTGGCACAGTTGGTGGGCTTACATGCGCCGAGTTGGTGTGACCCGTCGTTGGCACAGCTGCCTTGGTTGTACAACAACGCCAGCCGACCGGCGACGGCAACCTTGGATTTATATCGAGCGCAACTGCCGGGTTTTGTGGATCGTTACGGGCCCGCTTTGGCCGATGATGAATGTCGCATTATTCAACAATTAGGCGAGGTTGATCATTCGCCTTTGGTGGCCAACGGACTGCCCGAAGTGTTTTCGCTGATTCATGTGGACTATCGACTCGACAACTTGTTGTTCCACTCACAGGCAGGCGAAACCCAGGTTACCGCTGTAGATTGGCAGAGCATTACGCTTGGGTCGCCTTTGAACGATGTGGCTTACTTTATTGGCGCCGGATTACTGCCCGCAGATCGTCGACCCGTCGAGGAGCGATTGGTGCGCGGTTATTATGACGCATTGTGCGCGAGCGGAGTCAGCGGCTTTGCTTGGGATGACTGTTGGCAGGCCTATCGTTATGGGGCATTTGCTGGGTTTGCGGTGACCGTAGTAGCGTCAATGATTGTTGAGCGCACGCCCAGAGGTGACCAAATGTTTACCACCATGGCACAACGCCACGCACGGCACGCGCTAGATCTGCGCGCAGACGAATTCCTGCGCGCCTGATCTTTATTGATACGTTAGCGCAAACCCTCCCAAACCCTGCGTTCGTCGGCCATTGGATCGTTCTCGATCGCGCTTTGGTCGTCGAAAACCATCGTAGAACGATCATCAAGATTGTAATTCGACCAGCCAGGTTGCCCGGTTTTGATGAAAGCGCTCCAAGCCTCGTGCATGGTGTCTGCAAGCGCTTGTGGTGTTGGTCCTGCACCAAGAAAGGCGTCCACTCCGGCGCGATCAAGGTTATTAAAAGCAAAGGGTATCTCTAGCGCGTGGGTGGCCCCCAGGCGGCCTTCAAAGGCGCGTGACTTCCAGTTGAACAGATACATCCAAACGTTCGCCGTATGCTGCAGTTGTGCCTCGGCTAGGCGAATGCAGGGAATTCTGAACATGTGATCGCTGGTCAGCGCCACCAACATTTGTGCTGCATCTGCCTCCGGACGATTGTTGCGATAGATTTCGAGTTGTTCAGTGACGCCATACTCTTCGGCAACACGCTGGAGCTTGCTTTCATCAACCCGGCCGTATCCCCACAGTGTGGTTTCATCCGTGTTGCTGCCCACTAATACAGCGACGGTTGGCGCATTGCCGTTTTTAATGGTCTGTAATGGGTCGGTCGGCAGCAGCTCGGTATTGTGTACCGGGTAGAAGGGCGATACCGCGGTCGCCAGGCGATTGTTAATGCCGGCACCAGATTCAAATTCCGCGGCAGTGGTGGTTTGGGCAGACAATATGTCTTCTACCGATGCCGCCATAACGCCTACTGCGTTGTTCTGGCCTAAATGCTCACAAAAGGTTTGCCCCACGGTCTGGGCTGCCTCGGGCGGCAACGTATGATGAGCCGCACCGCTTTGGGCAATGGCCTGACTGAACAAACCCTTGGCTGCTGGGCAACCCATTAACGCGCCCACACTGAAAGCGCCTGCGCTTTCCCCGGCAATGGTGACCCGCTTCGGGTCGCCACCAAAGGCCTCGATATTGCGCTGTACCCACTGCAAGGCAGCAATTTGATCAAGCATGCCGTTGACGTTAGAGGTTTTGAATTCTTCACCCAGATGAGTCAGGTCGGCAAACCCCAATGCGCCCAGGCGATAATTAATCGACACCACCACGATGTCTTGATCTTTGGCAAAGCGCGTACCGTTGTACCAGGGAATGGCGCCCTGGCCGGTGCGGTAGCCGCCGCCGTGAATCCATACCAGCACCGGGCGCGATGCTGGGGTGTCAGAGATGTTCACCGGTGCAGAGATATTCAGGGTTAAGCAATCCTCGTCCCAGCGTACCGGCGCGCTGTCGGTCATTCCGCCGCTGGGTACTTGGGGTGCGGCAGGTCCAAACTTAAAAGCCTGATAGGGCTCTGAAAATGCACGCAATGCCTGTGGTGCCTTAAAGCGCAGGTTGCCCACAGGTGGTTGAGCGTAAGGAATCCCTGCAAACAACAGCGCCTCCTCTTTTACTCGGCCTTGAATTTCTCCTGCTGAACAAATAACTGAAACGGTCTGCATTTTTCCCCTCCTAAAAAGCAGTTTGCTTATGTTATCGGTGTCATTGCTCCCTTGGTGTGACCAATGGATAGCGCCTTGGGAACTGATCGAACATTGATCCTAAACGTAACAAGGCATTGACGTCGCCATCTACGGTTAGTTGCTGTTGTTCGATCAACTCGGCGGCTGTGACTTGCCCCATGATTAATTGTTTGAAGTGCAGACTTTGAAGCACCAGTTGCGCATCTGCTTGTACCTCTGACGTGCAGGTAAAGTAATTCAGCACAGAGTGTTTAATCTGCAATAGGTAATCGTGTTCAAGGTCGCTGAACTGCAAATACAAACGCATATCTTCGGTGGCGGCTTCAGGAAGCAAGCGCACAGCCATAATTTGAAACAGGTTTTCAATAGGTATTCCAGCGGCCATCCCTGCACTTGCGGCATAGCTGCGGGATTCGGGTAAGCCTTCTCGCAGCTCTAGTGCGCCGCAAAGATAAAAGTTGCGCCAAGGTGCAGACTCGGATTGATAACCCAGCTGCTCGTAGGTGTCTGCTAGCAATGCGCGAGCGCTAATGTGTTCTGGATCTGCCATCACTACGTGGTTCAATACTTCTGCTACCCAACGATAATCTCCTGCGGCAAAAGAGCCTTCTGCCTTGGTGACGACTGCATCTGCGCCACCCATGTAATCTAAATAACGAGCAGCTTGTTCAGTAGGTGGGAGCTGATACAAGTTGGCGGGATTGCCATCGAAGAACCCTAAGTACTTAACGTAAACAGCGCGACTGTTGTGATGGACCGTGCCGTAATAGTCGCGGTTGTAGAATTCCTTGCTCAGTGAGTCGGGCAGGGCTACGCGCTCGGCGATTTCCTCTTTGTTATAGCCTTTGTTGGCCAGTCGTAGAGTTTGATCATGAATGAACTTGTATAAGTCGCGCTGTTTCTCCAGATACTCGACTGCCGCGTCGCGGCCCCAGATTGGCCAATGGTGAGAGGCAAATTGGATGTCCAATCGATCACCAAAGAGTTCTATGGACTCATTGATTTGCGCGGCCCAAGCCAGGGCGTCACGCACTTGTGCTCCGCGCGGCGTATACACGTTGTGGAGGTGATGCGAGGTAATCTCGGACATGCACAGCGCTTTGAACTGGGGTAGGTAGAAGACGAATTCAGAAGGCGCCTCGGTGCCCATGGTCATTTGAAATTCAAATTCAATGCCGTCGATGAGCCGTGTTTCGCCGGTCTCGTGAACCAGGTCGTTGGGTACGATGAAGCCAGTAGTGCCCAAGGACAGCGCCGCGCCCAGCCCCGTTGTGATGTAACCCGTGGCGGATGGCTTGAGCAGGTTGCCGTACATATAAGTAGACCGCCGCGCCATGGCGTTGCCCGCAAGCACGTTCTCGTTTAGAGATTCGTTGACGAAGTCTTTCGGCGCGATCACTGCTACTTTGCCGGAAGCGGCATCCTCGTGATTGGTGACCCCTAAGACCCCAGCGAAGTGATCGGCATGGCTGTGGGTGTGAATAACCGCGACGACTGGGCGTTCTCCCAGTTCTTGATTCGCCAGGGCTAAAGCCGCAGCAGAGGACTCGCTGGATGTAAGCGGATCAATAACAATCCAGCCGCTGTCGCCGCGGATTAGGGTCATATTGGCAATGTCGAACGAACGCACCTGATACAGGCCGTCGCAAATCTCGTACAAACCGTGATGCTGTGCATTCAGTTGGGCTTGGCGCCAGAGACTAGGGTTGACCGTATCCGGCGCTTCCTCATCAAGGAAGGACATGTGTGCAAGGTCAAAGGTGATGTGGCCGTCATCGCGCTTGATGGTCAGTGGGTCGAGGGTTGCTATAAAGCCCTTTTTGGCGTCCTCGAAACTTTGTCGGTCGCTAAAGTCGAGGTGCGCACGTATGCGTTTTTGCGCGGCTATAGTGTGGTCTGATGCAGGTTTTGCCGAGCGTAAGTGCTCAGGCAGTGGTTTGTATGACATAACAGTCGTTCCGGGCCTGTGTATGGGTACTAGTTCATTTCGGGCAGTTGCTTCCAGTACTTCTTTGCCTCGGCGAGTACTTTAGGGGCTAGCCAGATTGCTGAGATCATGGTGGGAATTGCCATTAATGCAAATGAACCATCGATCAATCCCACCGCTGCATCAATGGACATAACGGAAACAAGAATAATAGAAGCCACGAACACAATACGGTAGCTAGAACGGTGTCGTGTGCCAAAGACAAAACTTGCGCATTGAGAGCCGTAAAAGGAATACGTGAAGATGGTGGTGGTGGCAAAGCTCAGTACACAGATGAAGATAATGACGGTGCCCGCGGTACCCAGAAGGTTAGTGAAGGCGTTGGCGGTAAGCGTCACACCTTCGGCGGTATCGCCTTGCCAGGTGCCAGAGACCAGAATCAGTAAAGCCGTGGCGGTACAGATGATGAGAGTGTCGATTATCGGTCCCACCATGGCGACAAGGCCCTCGCGGACCGGCTGATTGGTTCGAGCCGCACCGTGTACTAGAGACTCGGTACCCATGCCGGCTTCATTACTGTACGCCCCGCGTTGCACACCGTAGATCATCATCGCCAGCAAGCTGCCGCCAGCTGCGGCTTCACCGGTGAAAGCATCTTTAAGAATAAAACCAAATGCTGCCGGTACTTGGTCGGCGTTTAACAGCAGTGCAAATACGATAGTTGCTAAATACAGAACCGCCATAAATGGCACAAGGATCGTGGCTGTGCGTGCGATACGTTGCAGTCCGCCAAAAATCACCATAGCGGTAAGCGCGGCTAAAATAATGCCGCTGCTTAAGTTGTAGTAAAACGGATCTGCGCCTGGAGCAATGAGCCCTTGTTCAATAAAAACGAGGTCGCGAAAAATCTGGATCAGCTGGTTTGCCTGGAGCGCTGGCAAACAACCCACCATGCCAACAATGGCGAAGAAAAAAGCAAGAAAGTGAAAACGTTTGGGCAGGCCTTCGCGGATGACGTACATGGGTCCGCCTTGAAGTTCTCCTGCATCGTCTTTGCCGCGATACATGACCGCCAAGGTGCAGGTAAAAAACTTGGTGGCGATACCAAGAATCGCTGTCATCCACATCCAAAAGATCGCGCCAGGGCCGCCAATTTTTATCGCCAGAGCTACACCGGCAATGTTGCCCATGCCGATAGTGCCAGCAAGTGCGGCAGACAGAGCGCTGAAGTGATTAATGTGGCCGGGGTGATCTGGGTTGTCGTACTTGCCGCGGATTAGGTCAATGGCATGGCCAAGATAGCGAAACGGCGTAAAGCGTGAGCGCACTAAGAAATAGAAGCCGCCGCCGAGCAACAGCCACAACAACCAGGGGCCCCAAGCAAGATCGGCGAAGGCCGTGGTGAATGACTGAATTGAATTAAGCATGGACATCACTGTGATTGGTGGACGCAGAGTAAACCTTTGCTCTACAGGTTGCTACGCGGGTATGGATTAGCGGTTGCGTTGCAGCGATCCGTTGTCGCCAAAAGCTTCTGTTATTCTAGCCCGCTTGAATGCTTGAGTGACAAAAGAGAACTCCTATGGCGACACCCTCGAACATCCATGCTGGCCCCTTGGGCGAGTCCACCCAATACCAGGACGGCTACGATGCAACCCATCTGCATCCAATGGTTAGGGCAGAAGGGCGGGCGGCTGTTGGGCTGACTGATGCAATGGTGTTTGGCGGCGAGGATCAGTGGACGGCGTATGAGTTTTCTTGGTTAGACCAAAAAGGTAAGCCCCGAGTGGCGGAACTCGACATCACCGTGCCCGCCGACTCGCCAAAAATTGTAGAAAGTAAATCAATGAAGCTGTACTTGAACGGCTTTAGTCAAACGCAATTTGTTAGTGAGCAAGCACTCCAGAGCACCCTGGCAAAAGATCTTAGTGCGGGATTTGGCGCGGAAGTGGCGTTGGCGTTGCGCCCAGTTGATCAGGCGGCTGACTTTAGTGCACTGGCTGGGTTGTGTTTGGATGAGTTGGATATAGACATCGACGTTTATGATTATCGGCCAGATTTCTTAAGCTGTACGGATACGAAACCGGCGGATACCCAACGGTTTTACAGTCATTTGTTTCGTAGTTTATGCCCGGTAACCAGTCAGCCAGATTGGGCCACTGTGGTTATTGAGTGTGAAGGCCAGGCGCTAGAGCCAGAGGGTTTGCTGCGCTATTTGGTGTCTTACCGTAACCATCAAGCTTTTCATGAAAGCACAATAGAGCGCATTTACGCTGACATTTGGCAGCGCTGCAAGCCGCAACGTTTAAGCGTTTACGGACGGTTTTTGCGCCGCGGTGGCATTGACATAAACCCATTTCGCAGCAGTCAGGTTGGGGCCGCGCCGCGCATCAGAATACCCCGACAGTAGTTCAGTGTTTGTTGGTGGGCGCGAACAAAGAGCGCAGCCAAGAACCCCAGGTATTGTCTGCCCGAACCCAGCGCTCTAAAGCATCCATTCGTCGCGCTAGATCCTCGCCGTTCTCCAGCATGGAGCGCCGTGTGGTCAGCACTTTTTCAGGGTCTAACTCTCTAATTACCTTAGCCGGATTGCCCGCAGCGATAACGTTACTTGGAATGTCCTGAGTGACGACAGAACCAGCGCCAATAATGGAGTTGTCGCCGATCGAAACGCCCTTGCAAACAATGGCACCGTCGCCAATCCAGACGTTGGCGCCCAGGGTGACGGGTGCGGTGCGACCTATGGCTTGGGTGCGGTCATAGATGTCATGCCAATCGGCATCAGTAATGTAAGCCCCTGCAGCGAGCATAGAACTCTCGCCAATCGTAACTAACGAAGCTGAATCAATACGCACACCGGGACACAGCAACACGAAATCACCCACATTAATGTTGCCTTGGTGGTCGTTCATGGCCCAGGTGGTCAGTCGTACCGTCCGGTCTCTGGCGGTGATCACATGAACGCTCTCACCAAAGCGAATACCCTTGCCGTAGATCTTTAGAAACCAGGGTTTCATGATCATAGAGTGACGGCCCAGGGCGTCTAACTGCGGGCGGATAAAGCGATTGACCCAAAAAGCCTCAAGCCGCGCCAGAGCAACTTTTAAGCGATAGGGGCGGTGGTCATCACGCATACGGGGCACTCGGAGAAAACCGCGTTGTACCCCTTGAATAAAAGGAACGCAAGACGCGGTAGGAGAGCTGCAAAGAGGGATCAGGAACACGAGAGCAAAAGACCGGATTGGTTCGCATTCCCCCATTGATTCCGCTAGCATACGCGCCGCTATGGTGACCCACTTTGGTCCCCTCGCGGCGATAAATTGTGAACCCCGCCAGGCCCGGAAGGGAGCAACGGTAACAGTGGATTCGGGCGCCGAGGTGCGGCTGGGTGGGTTGCCGCCATCTAACAAAAAATTCGGAGAGGTGGCAGAGTGGTCGATCGCGCACGCTTGGAAAGCGTGTAAGGTGTAAAAGCCTTCGAGGGTTCGAATCCCTCTCTCTCCGCCATATAAAAAAGGGACCTTTAGGTCCCTTTTTTATATGGCGAAGGGATGAGGACTTAGATGAGAACCCTCCGGTTCGATCCGAGCGTCGTTGATTAAACGACGCGACAAACGAGCGCGAAGCGCAGCGCCGCGCGCAGCCCGAAGGGTGAGACAACGCCCAAAGGCGTTGTTGAGTAATCCCTCCTAAACTCCCGAGCAAGCGCTACTTTATTTGGTAAAAAACCTTTAGGTCCCTTTTTCGTGTGGCGTAGGGATGAGGACTTAGATGAGAACTCTCCGGTTTGAATTCAAACGAGCACGAATTGCCGCGCGCCGCCTAGAGGTTTTGTTGAGTAATTCCTTTTAACCCTAACGCTTGTAACACTCCCGCTTCCTGCTAACGTTAGGTTATTGGTTAGTTAGGAGAGTCGTATGAAGCTAGGGATTTTTAACCGATTGGATCCACTTGGTCGTTCATTACTCACAATGGCCTTGTTGTTCTCGGCTTCGTTTGCTTATGCCGAGTCTGAGTATGCCGAAGCCTGGGGGCCAAGCGTTGGTGCAAAGGCACCTGTGCTGTCTGCCGTTGATCAAGATGGCAACCAACAAAATCTAAAAAGCATGAGTGGCAGCAATGGCTTGCTTTTTGTCTTTAATCGATCGGTTGACTGGTGACCATTTTGCATTCGTCAGTTCGTGAAACTGAATGATCTTAAAGCGCAATTTGCAGACATTGGCGTTGGTGTTGCAGGTATAACTTACGACACGCGCGAGTTAATCCAGGCTTTTGACGAAAAGTGGGATATTGAGTTTCCCATCTTAAAGGACGTTGACCGCCAGCACGTGGATGCTTGGGGTGTGCGCAATCAAGAGTACGGCCCAGGTACATTTGGTTATGGCATTCCTTATCCAGGGGTAGTATTCATCTCGCCTGATGGGCAAATTTTGGCGAAATGGGCGGAGCCGGGTTATCGGTCTCGTGCAGATTGGTCTAAGGTTTTGCAGGATGTTACGGCCATGGTGGGCGCTGAGTAAGGGGCTTGCTGATGGCGATAGTCATAAAGGTTGAAGCGTGAGCAGACTCAAAGCCGTGCTTAGTTGGGTAGGCATTCTAGTGCTGGGTCTTGCTCATGGCATTCTTGAGGATCTTATGTTCATCAAGGTGCTGGTGGAGTACCTGCCACCGAGCTGGGATCTGACCGGAGACTTGTTCTTTATTTTCACGGTGCCATTGTTTGCAAGGGCGTTTCGATCGGCGACAACTCCATTATTGGCGC
>JAYQAJ010000004.1:130358-229656 GCA_038136775.1 Gammaproteobacteria bacterium | reverse complement strand
GAGTTGGCCAGAGAGGAGAATGGGGTTTATGCGAGTACTGTTGGTTTTAATTTTGGGCTTGGCTCATTCTGCTTTTGCCCAGCAGGTGGAAACACCCAGCGGCAAACTGGTCGGCAGTGTGTCAGAACACGCGGATTCGATATCGGTGTTCAAAGGTATTCCATATGCCTTGGCTCCCACTGGTGCGCGGCGCTGGACATACGCGGAAGCGCACCCAGGTTGGCAAGGTGTGCGCAACGCCACACGCTTCAGTCCGGCCTGTGTCCAGCACCCTTATCCAGAGGGCTCGTTTTTCGCCAGATCTTCTGAGCCTACCAGCGAAGATTGCTTGTATCTCAACGTTTGGTCGCCTATGTCAAAGACTAAACCGCTGCCGGTGATGGTGTGGATCCATGGAGGTGCGTTAACACGCGGTGCGGGTTCAATAGCCACCTATGACGGTACCGAGTTGGCAAAGAAGGGGGTGGTATTGGTCACGATTAATTATCGTTTGGGTGTTTTGGGTTATATGGCGCATCCTCAGTTGAGTGCGGAAACTACCGCCAACAACTCAGGCAATTATGGCACCTCGGATCAGATTCAGGCCTTGCGTTGGGTACAAGCCAACATAGCCGCGTTTGGTGGTGATCCTAACAATGTGACTATATTCGGTGAATCCGCAGGGTCTTGGAGCGTCAACCATTTGGTGGGCTCTCCCCAGGCTAAGGGTTTATTCCACCGCGCCATTGGCCAGAGCGGTGGCAACTTTCGCAAGCTTCCGTCGCTGCGCGGTGGTAAAGACTCTGCCGAGTCCAGGGGCAGTGCGTTGCAACAAAAGTTAGGTGTGGCCTCTATCGCAGCGATGCGGCAGCTCAACGTACAGGAGTTGTTGGCTGCGGATGATGGCCGTTCGTATCGCGCCATTGTAGACGGCAAGATCATTCCAGCTCAGCTGTACGAGTTATTCGAAGACGGAAACTTTAATCAGGTGCCTGTGATGTTGGGTTATAACGCAGAGGAGGGCACGACTTTGGGTGCGCTGCGGGCGATGCCTGACAACGTTGCGGATTACAAAGGCATGTTGGCGCAACGTTTTGGTGAAAGTGCAAAAGACGTTTTAGCCCTGTATCCCAGCACGGACATCCGCGCTTCGGTGCTGGCGCTGTCGGCGGATACGGGATTTGGTTGGAACATGCACTATTGGGCCAGTAAGTCTGCCCAACATGCCGTAGACGCCTACCTCTACTACTTTACGCATCAGCCGTTAGGGCCGGAGCTGGGGGCGTTTCATGCGGCTGAAATTGTTTATGCCTTCAATAACGTTCGACACTCGCCGAACTTTGGCTCGGCGCAAAATATAGCACTTGCTAACGAAATTTCTAATTACTGGGTGAACTTTGCGACCTATGGTGATCCCAATGGTGAATCACCCGGTGCATGGCCGCGCTATTCGGACCTGACAAAAGGCTATTTGGAATTTGCCGCCGAGGGCGCAAAACCTGGCGTGGGACTCATGCAAGACAGCTACGAGCTGTTCGAGTCTATTTACCAACAAGAGCGTCCTTAGCGTTTTGCCAATTCAGGCTCAGTCTTTGACCTTACGCCGAGCCGTCATCTGCTGAAAGTGCTGCATGGCATTCGGCTCTAACTCGGCACCTGGGCCACCTAGTGCCGGTGCTGGCGGTTGTTCAATGGGTAAGGTAAGCGAGAACCGTTCACGCTGAGGCAAATCGCAGACGTCGTCATCGCAGGTTTGCCACTGCACTTCGCCAGTTATGGTAACCTCTGGCACCTCGCGGATGTTTGCGACGTTTACAGTAATGGGTAGTCGTAGCTCAAAGTGGCCGGTATGGACGTTAAAACGTTCACCGCTGCTGCCAAGGGTGTGTGGTGAATGCTTAGGCCGAACCAAAGGGCGTTGAACTAGGTGTTCGTTCGCATCCAGCTGAACGGTGACGGCTACTGAACCTGCCGGCGCAGGGTCGGCGTAAACGTGACGTCCATCAGGTACCTCGAAGCGCACTATCAGATCTCTTTGCACTGTGGGTACTAGGCTTTCACCAGCAAAGCTCACTGCAAAAGTGCTGTCGTTGGAATTGGCTGAGGTCGTTTGCACGGCGGATATGATTTCGCCGTTTGCAGCTCGTAACAACTGCTCAGGCCCCACGCGAACCGCTAAGTTGTTGTCGAAAAATTTGTGGGTAATGATGCCGTCGGCATTGATCACGTAGGTTCCCGGGTACGGAATGCCATACCAAGGATGATCGTCTGGATCGATCAGGGTGTTGAGAATGCCAAAGTCCGATATCACCTTCGAGTCTGGATCAGACAATAACGGATACGTTATTTGGTGCGCCTTGCGAAAGTCGCGCAGTGCGTCGGGTTCGTCGTAGCTCAATGCATACACGGCAATTCCGGCCGCCTCGAAATGGGGCATAAACTTTTGCAGCTCGACCAGCTGCGAACGACACGGGGGTCACCAAACCGCAGAGCGGTAGAAGATAAAAATGGCGGGCTGTTGTCCTCGGTTTTGGTGCAGGTCAAAGGGTGTTTGGTCTGCATTATTGCAGCGAATGTTCGGCATCAATTCGCCGACTTCGGGCCCAGTTGGAAACGCGCCGCGCGGATCGCTGCGGGGACCGTTTCCTGGTTTCGCGGGTCCTATAAAACCGTCTTGATCTTTCCAGCCATGTTCGGCCTGGGTGGCCTGTGTTTCCATCTCCGGCTGCATAGTGGTCTCGCGTTTGCCGTTGTTGTGTGGGCTAAGTTAGCACGTAAGCGTCAACAAACGGTAGACACCTGAAGGTCGTTGTGTGGCGGTGTGCTGTTCTGCCTATTGGGACGTTGGGTCTAACCGCAGGATGTCTCTAGGGGGTGGAAAGCCCATTAGGAACCGCACCGGCAGTGGCAGTGGATGATCGGCAGCGACCCGCGCGAATTCAGCGCCGCTTATAGGTACCGCTGTGTAGCTTGAGGTAATGCCGTCGATCTCTGCCTGCACTGCCGGGTTGTTGCGTGCACGGTGATACCAACCCCGTGGCCAATGATGCGCAGACAGGTAGATCTTGCCGTCGGTTTCGAAGCGCGCCAGCATGCGGTCATTGGTTTCGCCGTCTGCGTCGGTGGTGGTGAGTAACAGCATCGGTATGCCAGATTCCTCGAAAGACGGTTGGTAAAGCCCGAGGTAGAGCGTTTCAAAAATAATCACCAGCCCAACATAGACGCCGAATACCACACCCAACCATTTAGCGACTCTCATGGGGCTCCCCAAGCAATAAATCCTGAGCAAATTTAGCCTAATAGATCAGCAAAATGAACGCGCACGACGCACTCAAAGACCGCTTGGTGCCGTATGATGCCGCGTCATGCAAACGTTCTAATCGACAACTTTTGGTGGATGCAGCGGCTAATGAACAAACAAGCGGGTGATGGCAATGGTTCTGTAAAGCTGCGTAGTGGCTGGATCGTTGTGCTTGTGGTTGCTTTGGCCGCAGCCATTGGACAATCCTTCGGGCGCTTTAGCTTTGGTATTTTGTTGCCAGCCATCCGTGACGATCTGAACATCAGTAACACCGTGGTGGGGCTGGTGGGGGCTTCTAATGTGGGGGCCTATTTGTTGGGTACTTTGGTGGTTGCCTGGGCCACCAGTCGCTATCGCTTGATACAAGTGATGCGCTTGGGTGTGGTGCTCGCAACATCTGGGCTGCTGGTGGCTGCTGTTGCTAGTTCTCCATGGATGTTGGCGTTCAGCCTGTTTGTTACCGGTATTGGTGGTGCGTTCCTATGGATTCCGGCCCCGGTCATTGCCGCTGATGCTATGCCAGCCAACCGGCGCTCCCTCGCTGTGGGCATGATGAGTTCCGGCATTGGCCTAGGGGTAATGTTTGCCAGTGTTGTGAGCGGTGGGTTGCGCTCAAGCCAAGGCGACAGCGCTTGGTCTAGTGTTTATCTGGTTCAGTTTGTGGCTGCCCTGGTGGTACTGATTCTGACCCTGCTGGTTGTACGGCATCGACAAAATTCGCCGTCGGGTGGTGGCGGCTTTGGTGGTTTCGGCGCGTTGCAGCGCATGAGCGGCTGGTTGCCGCTGTTAGTAGCTTATTCGGCCTTTGGTTTTATGTACTTATTGGTGATGGGGTTTTTAACCACACGCCTAGAAGACGACAGTGGCTGGAGTTCAGCAGATGCGTCCTTTGCTTTTTCTATTATGGGGTTCGCCATGATCTTTGGTGGTCCGATTTTCACCACCATCGCCCAACGACTTGGGGTACGTAAAACTTTGGCGTTCGCGTTTGGGTTGTGGCCGTTGTTGGTAGCAGTCGTGCTCAGCGGGACGTCAACTCTCGTGTTACCCGCCTGTGTGGTGTTGGGATTTTTGTTTTCTGCGCTACCGATCTTAATCACCGTGTACGTAGTAGAAAATACTACGGCTGCAGACTACGGCCCCAGCTTTGCTGCCGCTACGCTGGCATTTGGTATTGCCCAAACCATAGCGCCGCCTATTGGTGGCGCCATAGCAGATCAAAGCGGCACATTTCTCTTTGTGTTTTTGCTCTCGGCGGCCGCCAGTTTGATAGGCCTGGCAGCAGCGCTGCGGTTACCCAAGACGGAGTAACCGCCCATGCGGCTGGTCAGATGCGCTTGCTAAAGCCTTCGCGCAGCACCGGTTCGACTTTCGCCACCTGCAACAGCGACTCAACGCAATCTCGGATCGATTCGTCCAAGGGTCTAAAAGTCATTCCTGTGACCTCGCGGATACGGTCATTGCGCAGTTCGCATTGTGCCCAGATGTCGCGCATCTCTTGTTCGCGGGCTTGAATACGCTCAGGAAACGGATCTGTGACCTCGGGGGTGGCATGACCTAATTCAGGTAACAGCCTATCGATTGAGGCACAAATGTCCTCGACGTTGCGGGTGTCTGTTGACCAGGCAATGTAGCGATCACCGTTTTGCACGCTGACGTTTTCCAATAAGCGAATATGGCACTCGGCATCGTCGCGCACATCTACGGTCATCCAGGGACGATAAGCTGAATTTTGAAAATACTTGCCCAACAACATCATTTCGATGTTGTGCTGCCATGGTCCTTTGTCTTTTTGGTGCGCGGACAAAATGGGACCCACATTGTCTGCGGGACAGACGCGAATGCAGTCCCAACTGCCGCTAGCCTCTGCCGCTTCAGTGAACATTCGCTCTAGCGTTACCTTGCCGATGGAATAACCCTGGCCTCGCTCGGGTGTGCGTTTGGGGCTGGCTTCGTCTGGGTAACGGTCTTCGTAAAATACCGGTCGGCGGACCAGCTCTTGTAAATCTGCTTCGGACAAAATGGCCGCGATACTGGATGTGACCACTACTCTATTCACCGAACCGGACTGGTTGATGCTGTTGATTACATGGGCACAAACTCCGCGCATATAGTCGTCGTCATCGTAGTCGCTGACATGAGAAACGTGGCACACCCCTTGGCAGCCGGCAAAAACTTCGTCAAAGCAGCCAGCTTGGTCTAGGTCTGCTGAATGCAAGGTAAGGCGGCCTGAGGCATAACCAGGCATAGCCCGCAGGAAGTCGGTCTTTGCAGCGTCGTTGACGTCGCGTACGCAGGCACGCACTCGATAACCTTTGTCTAGTAACCCACGCACGATCCAGCTGCCAATAAAGCCGGCGCTGCCGGTTACCGCCACCGTGCTGCCTCTTGGTATAGGCGCCATATCACTCCCCCTCAATGAATAATTGCAATGTGTAACAGCAGTATAGCCAGGATCAGGGGTAAATAAGCATTCGCCCCGTGGCAGAGTTGTGCGCTTTGGGCGCTGCCGCCGTCGGCAATAAAAGCGTAAACTTTTGGATTACAAGACAGTTGGTTTTTGCCCATGAGCAGCCCGATAGAAAGACAAGCGGTGCAAGCCTTAGAACAAGGACGCATTGCTGATGCCTGTGGATTGTTTGCCCAGGCAGCGCCGCACATACGTGATCCCAAGTCGTTGTTCGCAGCGGCGGTGGCCTTTGCGTCAGGTGCGCGCTTTGCTGAGGCCCTGGGAATGTTGCAGCGTCTAGATGCCGGAGGCGAGCCGTTGGCTGAGTCTTTGAACTTGCGTGCTGACATTTGTGCCCAAATGGGTCGCGATCGCGATGCCGCGGCGATTTACGGCGAGTTGTTAAAGCGTGGTCATGCTGACGAAGCCTTGCACTACAAGTACGCACACAGCCTGTTCAAAGCGGGTGCTGTGAACGCGGCGTTGTCTGCACTGGAGCCCGCTTTGCGAGTAAAGGCGGCACAAATTCGTTCTCAGGCCAAATTACTGAAAGCCCGTTGCGATGCAGCACTCGGTCAGCATGTCCAGGCGCGCTCGCAACTAGAAAAATTGCTCAAAAATAAAGATCTTGATGATGCCGCCCAATACCGGCTGGCCCGCTTGGCCCTGCACTGTGGTGATCTGCCAAAGGCGCAGACGTTACTGCAGGCCTACTTGCGTAAACACCCAGAGGTTGCAGCTGCTCGGCAGGCCTTACTGTTATGCCATATCTACGCAGGACAGGCTGACGGAGCTAACGGGTTGATTCAGGGGTTACTAGAGCGCAATAGTGATGCCGAGACCATAACTATTGCGGCAGACTATCTGCACGAGATGCAGCTGGGTGACGTATTTGAATTCTGGCAACGCGCCTGGGCCCAAAGCCACAATCCTGGAGTGTTTCGTGCCTACCTCACGAGGTTGCTGGTCGCAAATAACTCTGATGCTGCCCGCAAGCTGCTGGATGAATATGCCGCGCGCTACCGGCAGGATGGCATGTGGGAATGGGGTCAAATGAGTTGGTTGCGACACAATGGCGAGTACCAGCACATATTGGATCTGGCCGCCGCCTCTAATGCCCAGGGCGAACACGCCGAGGCGATGTGTCTGGCGCATTTTGCGCTGGGTCAATACGACCGCGCGTTGGCCCAAGCTATGGCGTTGAATAATCAATTTCCGGCAAATCAGTACTTTATTGCCATGCTGGTGACTGCACTGCGCTGTTTGGCCGATCCGCGTTACCAACAACTCGTAAACTATTCGAGCATGGTTTGCACCGTTGACTTGACTGAGCCGCAGTCCGAACAGGGTGCAGACATTGACTGGCAAGCGTTGGCGCAGCAGCTGGGGGCGATGCATGTCATGCACGAGTCGCCACCACTGCAATCGGTTCGGGCGGGAACCCAAACGCCGGGTAACTTGTTTACCGCAGCGCAACAACCGGCGCTTAAGCAACTGGCCCAGCGCATTAATACGGCGGCGCAACTGCACTTTGCCAGTGTTGCCAACATGGGGCTGCCCCAGGAACACCCGCTAAATCTATTCCGTCCGAAAACACCGATGTTGCACGCCAGTTGGTCTATTCAAGCCCAGGCCGAGACTTACCATGAATCTCATGTGCACTCGAAAGGTTGGTACAGCGGCACCTGTTACATTGAGGTGCCAACGGTTCTTACCGAAGACAGTTCGGCGGGCAAATTAGTGTTTGGCGAGCCGCCCTTTGTTACCAAAGATAAGTTAGAGGCAGATGGCGACGTTTTGCCTGAAGTGGGCAAACTGGTGTTGTTTCCAAGTTACTTCTGGCACGGCACACGGTCCTTCGCCGGAGCAGAAAACCGGCTGGTGACGGCTTTTGATTTTGGCAATCCAGAATGCTTTGTATAGCGCATGCCAGAGTGGTGGTGTGTGAAATGGGCTAAATAGGGGTAAAGTCGAAGCAGTACTTTAATTGCGCATCATAGGGAGGGGAAGATGAAGCCATTAGAGGGAATCACAGTACTGGAATTTTCTACCATGATTACCGCGTCCTTTGCGGCCATGATGATGGCGGAACAAGGCGCCAGGGTTATCAAGGTAGAGCCCATGAATGTGGGCGATCCAATGCGCTACATTGGCGCTAATAAAGGCGGTATCTCGTCACTGTTTGCGAATTGCAATCGCGGCAAACAATCTATCCGGGTGAACTTAAAAGAAGAAGCTGGTCAGGCACTGATCCGCGAGTTGGTGCCCGAGGTGGATGTATTTATTCACAACTTCCGGCCTGGCGTAATGGATAAACTCAATCTCGGCAGTGAAGCCTTGCGGGCGCTAAATCCGCGGCTGATATACGCCGCCATATCAGGATTTGGCAAAGAAGGACCTTTGGGCAAGGCACCGGCCTACGACCCCATAATTCAGGCTCATGCTGGGTTTACCGCCACTCAGGGGAAGGGGCCTGAGGCTGCGTTTTTTCGGACGTTAATCTGCGACAAAATTACCGCGTATACCGCTTGTCAGGCTGTTACTTGTGCATTGTACGTGCGCGAAAAAACCGCGGTGGGTCAACACATTGATCTTTCGATGCTGGATGCGGGGTTGTTCTTTATTTTCCCTGACGGCTTTCAGAATCATACGTTGCTGGATGCCGATCACGAGCCCGGACCGTTGTTGATTGATCTGTTGTACGAGTTGACGGCCACCAAGGACGGCGCGGTAACTATTTCTGCCGGCACTGATGAAATGCAAATGCGCTCGCTGATCGCGGTGGGTATGGAGCATTTACTGGCTGACGAACGCTTTAACTCTTTTGAAAAGTTGGTTGCCAATTTAGAGGTATTTAAAGAACTAGTGGCCGAGGCGTACTTGCAGTTCACCACCGATGAAATCATCGAAAAGCTCAAGGCCGCCGACGTACCCTGTGCGCGGTGTTTGGACTGCGACGAGGTGTTGGCGCAGGAACAACTCGCGGCGAACGATACAGTGACCGAGATCAATCACCCCATTATGGGGCAGATGCGGGTGGTGAAATCGCCGGCGCGGTTTGGTGGCGAGCGTTTAGAGCCGTCGCGACCAAGTCCGGATCATGGTGAACACACCGAAGAAGTGCTGCGCGAGTTCGCCATTACGCAAGAGAGAATTCAGCAAATGACGGAACAGGGTGTCGTTGCTTAACAATAAGTGCTGCAAATTCGTAGCACCGTATTAACTGGGGAAACTTATGTGGCTGAGAAGTGTGAGGGTGCTTGCGTTGTTGGGTTTATTGGGTTGTGCGGATACCGAAAAGGCCGACTACCAATATGATGTTGATTTGCGCTGGACCAGTTACGGCATTCCGCATGTCAAAGCCAACGACTGGGGGAGCCTCGGATATGGCTTTGCCTACGCCACCGCCGCGGATGCGGTATGTGTAATCGCCAAAGATGTACAAATGGTAAATGGCAATTTATCCACTCACTTTGGCCCAGACGGCGGTAACCTACAGAGCGATATTTTTCATAAAGCCATTCTTACCGACGCAAAGCTGGCAGACTACGATCAGCAGCAAAGTGAACGCGCTAAGGCAATGAATGCGGGTTATGCCGCAGGCTACAACCGCTTTCTCCAAGACCACAAAGACTCCATGCCTAAGAGCTGTGCTGGAGCCGATTGGGTGCGTCCCATTACGGAAACTGATCTTATTCGCTTAGGTATCGGTGTGGGTATTCGCTACGGTCTTGGCCGCTTTCAAGAGCAAATTGCGCAAGCGTCACCTGAACCGCAGCAGACAGAACGGGCCCAAGCGGAGTGGAAGTTGCCGGCCGGTATTGGCAGTAATGCCATAGCCATTGGGCGAGATCTGAGCGCCAGCGGTCGCGGCATCTTGTTTGGTAATCCGCATTATCCTTGGCACGGCGCGTCGCGGTTTCACATGATTCATCTGACGCTACCCGGTGAACTCGATGTCATGGGTGCCAGTCTGTTAACCACCAATCGAGTCGCGATCGGTTTCAACAAAGATATGGCTTGGACCCATACCGTTTCCACCGCCAAGCGCTTTACGCTTTATCAATTAACCCTGAATCCGCAAAACCCCTACGAATACCTATACGACGGTGAATACCGTGCCATGCAGAAACGCACGGTGAAGGTGTCGGTGCCGGACGACAAGACAGGCACCAGCGAACAATCCCATACCACCTACTTCACGCACTTTGGTCCTGTGGTGGAATCGAAAGCATTGCCCTGGAACGGTCAGGTGGCGTTTACCCTGCGCGATGCTGTAGTGGATAACTACTTAACGGCCGAAACTTATGATGCCTTGGCTAAGGCAACTTCTACCGCGGACGTGGAAGCAGCCATCAGCCAGCAAGGGGTGTATTGGACCAACACCGTAGCTGCCGATCGTCAGGGTAATGCGTTTTATGCCGACATCAGTGGTACACCGAATATCGACCAGGCGTTGCTGGAGCGTTGTCAGATTGATCTACCAGATTCTATGAGCTACCTGATCCTGTTGCGGGGTGATGATTCTAAGTGTGAGTGGTACGAAGATCCCGCGAGCCGGGTGCCTGGAACCTTGGCGCCGGATAACATGCCGCGATTGACTCGTGGCGACTACGTCAGTAACTCCAATGACAGCTATTGGTTGAGTAATCCTGCAGCACCCCTAGAAGGTTATTCGCCGGTCATCGGTGATGAAGGCACGGCGCGAAGCTTGCGCACTCGTGCAGGTCTGAGTCAGTTGGCAGAACTGCAACAGGGCGGGGGTAAGGTCAGTCCCCAGGATTTGCGCGACATGCTTTACAACCAGCGCAATTACGGTGCTGAGTTATTGCTCGACGATGTGCTGTTGTTGTGCGCTGACGATGATGAGCTGCAAAAGCCTTGTAGTGCTTTGAAGAATTGGGATCGAACCATGAACGTGGGTTCTCGGGGTGGACATGTGTGGCGCGAATTCTGGCGCGACGCGCGGAAGATCGACAAGCTATTTGCCCAGGACTTTGATGCGGCTAACGCTGTCGCCACGCCGGCGGGCTTAAACATCGAGGATCCTGCGGTGCGACCACAACTGCGCCAAGCATTGTTGGCGGCGGAACAACGCCTTGATGATGCCAACATTGCTCTAGATGCAACGTTGGGGGAGATCCAGTACGCCCAGCGCAATGACGCCAAAATTCCTGTACCCGGTGGTGAGGGTTGGGCTGGCATGTTCAGCATGATTCGCACAAATCTGCAGGCGGATAAAGGCTATGCACCGATTTTCCATGGCAACAGCTACATACAAACCATTGGTTGGAATGAAGATGGCAGTATCGACGCGCAAGGCATGCTGACCTACAGCCAATCACCCGAGCCGGATTCGCCGCACTACAAAGATTTAACCGAGCTGTATGCCGCTGGCAAATGGATTGACTTGCCCTTTACAGAACAAGCCATTGCCAGCGATCCACAACTACGCAGCTTAAGGTTGCAGCAATAGACGACACCCACGTTCACTCAGGAGTGCCACAGCCATGCAGAGAAAAATTGCAAACGCAGACGCCGCTTTTGAGATCACCTGGGATCGACTTGGGGTCGCCCATGTCTGGGCGCAAACGGTAGCTGACGCCTATCGCGGCATGGGCTATGCCGCGGGTTACGAACGGCTGTGGCAGATTCATTTGAGTTGTGCTTACGCGAATGGTGAGGCAGCGGCCCTATTGGGGCAGCGTTTTGTGGCCCAAGATGCCCTGCACAAAGCGTTCAATGTAGACGGCGCTCAGACCCCCAGACCGGCAAGCCCAGGTGATTGGATAGCCAGCGCCTACCTAGATGGGTTGAACGCCTATGTCGATTCGCTAGACGAGGTGCCACCGGAATTTGCCCATGCGGGGGCGCAGCCGCGCCACTTCACCATGGATGACATTGCTGCGCGCTACCGCTTTACGTCGTGGTTTCAGCATAAGAGTTGGACCGAGAAACTCATGCTCGGCCGGCTCATGGCTACTCATGGCGTGGACTATTTTCGTGACCACGCATTGCATTTGTCAAAGCAAGACATAGCGCAGATCGAGTTGCTGCGTGGCCCGTTGCAAAACATCGAGCCGAAAATTGTTGAACTGGCCTATCCCGAAGTCAGCGTGCCGAGTTTTTCGGGCAGCAATAACTGGGCGGTAACGGCGCAACGCTCTGTCAGCGGCGCACCGTTACTGGCTACTGATCCCCATCAGCCGTTTACCATTCCCAACACCTTCTTTTATGTGCATTTGCACGCCGGTGACTGGGATGCCTTTGGTGCCGCATTTCCGGGTGTGCCGTACTTCATGATGGGTTTCACCAATGAAATTGCCTGGGGATTGACCACGGGCTTCGTCGACAGCTACGACTTGTTTGTTGAGCAGATGCAACAAAACAACTACCGCGCGCATGATGGCTGGCGCGAGGTAGAGCAGCGTCGTGAATCCATAGCGGTCAAAGGGGCGGCAGATAAGACAGTGGATATCCACAGCACTCAGCATGGGGTGTTGTTGGAGCCGTTACTGCAGCAGTTGGGCATGGTCGATGCTGTGCCGACGGATTATCAGACCAGTCTGTATTGGTCGCTGCGGGATGTACCCACGTCGGCAGGGGCGTTGGCGTTGCTGCCTACAGCTCACGGGTCCGAAGAATTTGGTGAATTCTTGTTCGAGCATGATGTGTGTCCGCTGGTGAATAACATCATTTGTGTTGACAAAAACAGTAATCTGCAACGCTTCATAGCAACCACCACACCAGCGCGCGTTGGTGTTACCGGATCAGTGCCGTTAGCGGGATGGGATTCAGCCCACGACTTTAAGCTATCGACTGCCGAACAATTGGTGGTTGAACGTAACCCCGCCAACGGTGTTTCGTTTACCGCCAATAACGACACCATGGGCGAGACCGGCGACTTCTATATTCATAATTTCCCAATTCACAGTGCTCGGGCAGACCGAATCGAAGCATTGCTGGCGCAGAAACAGCAACACAGCGTTGATGACTTTTGTCAGATGCAGCTGGATCTGTTGGATTTAAGAGCGCAAACCATGCTGCCAGATTTATTGGCAATACTGCGCACCAGTGATGACGAGGCGGTGCAATTGGCGGTGCGGCTGTTGGACGACTGGGACTGCCAGGCCAGCATAGATTCGTCGGCGGCCTGTGTTTACTACCCGTTCTTAGATCGCTTTTGGCCGCGGCGATTCATGGCCGCGGCGTTGCAAGATGACTTGATAAACTTGTTGCCAGCCGCAGCGCCGGGTTTGAACCGCTTTGATATCCGAACATTTACGCGCCAAGACTCGCCTTGGGCACCCTATCAGGAATTATTAGCGCAGGTCATTTGCACGGAAATGGCGGCGGTGGTGAAAGCGCTGCAAAGCTCCCTAGGAGAGGACCCCGGTCGCTGGCGTTGGGGCGATCTGCATCAAGTGGCCTTTGCGCATCGGTTACATAAAGAAGCGACCTGGGCAGATATGAGCGTGGGTCCTGATGAAATAGGTGGTAGTCCTACTACTCTGGGCATGGCGATGCATATGGGTAAGGGGCCAGGCCAAGCTGACGCCGGAGAGATCCCATGCCGGGTGTACCATGGTCCAGCCTACCGTCTGGTGGTAGACCTTGGTGATACCAGCCAGGCGCGATTTGTAATCGCTGGCGGCAATGGTGGGCGTGCGGGTTCGCCTTTCGCCATCAATCACTATCTGGCATGGCTGGCTGGAGACTACTTCACCTTGGAGTTGGCAAAAGAACGCATCGATACCGTCGAGACCTGGCAACTCAATCCCTAGCAACGTGTCTTGTAGATGCATCTATTAATTAGACACTGATCCGCACAACCTAGACGGGGCTTTGACGCTCAGCTAGGTGTGGATGGCGAACACTTCGGTTTTTAGCGAGAGACATTATTGTAGCGCTTCATGAAGCCCATCACTGGGCTTCGGAGTAGTAATTTAGGAATCAATAAATGTCTAAGTTTATGAAAATCATCGCGCTGTGCTTTGCCGCAGCCGTGGCACAGCCAGTCATGGCAGCGAATTGCGAACTCACGGTGGGCACAGGCGATATGCTCAAATTTGACGTGACAGAGATGACCGCGTCGGCCTCTTGCGACACGGTCAAAGTCACACTCAACCATGCCGGTAATCTCAATGCCAACGTCATGGGCCACAACTGGGTACTGTCGAAAACCGCGGACGTACAGGCTGTCGCCGCTGACGGCATGAGCGCGGGTGTTGCTGCGGGTTATGTAAAGAGTGGCGACGAGCGCGTGATTGCAGCCACGGCAATCATTGGTGGCGGCGAATCCACAAGCGTTGAATTCTCGGTAGCAGAATTAACAGTGGGTGGTGACTACACCTTCTTTTGCACATTTCCCGGACACTCATTTGTTATGCGGGGCAAGTTCAAGCTCGAAGCCTAGTTTGACCGCGCTGGGCGAACGGGTCAGAAGTGCTAGCGCCCCTTAGCGTCTACCAGTTCGCTCAGCGTTTTTTCCTCGTCACTTAAACCAAGCTCAGTATCCAGTGCACTGATGCGCGCGCTGATGCGTTGGGCGGTGCCGCTGACGATGCGGCGGTGTAGACGATGAGCAACCGCAGCGCATAGTAATGCCATAACACCCAAGATGCCGAACATCAGCGCATAACCAAGGGTGCCGGGGTAGCTGTTGAGAATGAACCCCCACAACAGGTAAGCGAAAGACGAGGGCAAATAGATCATGAAGGCGGCCACGGCGATGATCGAGCCAGAAAACCGTGGTGGCAAACCCATTTCGCCAAACGGCGCGAAATACAATGCGCGCATAAAAAAGAACAACACCGACAACAGGATCATCACGCCCATGGCCAGCCAAGCGCCACCGCCGCTTAAGGTCAATGCGACCGCTAATCCTGCGAATACGGCAACGCCAAATAACCCTGCGCGCAGACCACCGCTGGCGCCGCCCAGATAGCGGTCAGCAATAAAACCAGAGGGTAGGGCGATGCCGATACGGCCGCCTGAGGTCGAGACAATACCGAAGATCGAAATGGCCAATACCGGCAAGGCATGCAGATCTTGTAAGTAGGTCAGAAAGAACGGCATTGAGGTGTAGGCCAAATACACCCCAAAACCTGCAATGCCTGCCAACCAGACTTCGGGCAAACGCAGTGTTACCGACATGCCCGCGAGCACCTCGCGGTTAGCGGCTTTTTGATCGTTACCGGATTTAAGCAAGGTTTCAGTGGGTAACATGAACCAAGAGACGATCCCCAGCACGATCATAATGACGGCGTTCACCATGAACGCGATCTCCAGCCCCAGCAAGCTGTAGCCCAGCCAAGCGTAAAGGCCCACGGTGAGAGCATTTTGCAATAGCTCAATGCCGCCGCGTCCGCCCTCTAGTAAGCCGAAAATTTTTCCTTGGTTACTGTCTGAGGTGGATTTACGTACGCTGGACAAAATGGCGGGCCAGAATGCGCCTTCGCACCAAAGTGACAGCATGACGAATAGAAAGCACAGCGTGGCAAAGTCGTTGGTTTGGCCGAGAAAAAACGTCGTGATGCCACCCAACACCATATTCACCGGAATCAGAATGCGTGGCGAGAAACGGTCCTGTGCCCAAGCCAGAGCCAGATAAAAGATGTTGTGCACAATGCCGTAGATCGACATCAGTAGCCCGAATTGGGTTTTCGAGATTTGCCACAGTTCCAACATTTGCGGCAGCAACGCGCCTTTCATGGCCAGTACTGAAAAAGCGAACTGTGAACACAGCACTAATACCAGAAAGTTCAGCAACACACGCTTAGAAGAGAATAGCGGTGTGCCGTCCTGGCCGGTAAAGAGCTTCATAGCAATTTACACTGGGGTTGGGGTGTTGGGTGTGAATCGGTGAGCCAGCAGCCCAGCACCAACCAAAACGAGGCCTAGCACCAGGCCAACAACATTCGAGGGAGGGTTGTCTAGCACCCAATTCAGTTGCGGCAATGCGATGGCCAGGCCGCCGATAGCTATCAGTGTGCGGCTCAACGCGGAAGCCAAACTGCCCACGCCGGCCAAGTAGCCTTGGAGTCCAGCACAGATAAACCAGGCACCGACAATGGCTTCTGCAAACGCTTGCAGTGATTGATGCCAAGGGCCTTGCAGAATAAAAGCCACATCCAGTACAAAAATGAAGGGGATCACATAGATCACGCTGCCCAGCCGCATGGCTGCAAAGCCAGTTTTCAAAGGATTGGACTGGGCAATGGAGGCCGCTGCATAGGCTCCAAGTGCCACCGGTGGGGTGATATAGGACAGCATGGCCCAATACAGGATGAATAGATGCACGCTCAACGGGTCCAGATTTTGACTCACCAGTGCCGGCGCCAGCACCACTGCGAGAAAAATATACGCCGCAGTAACCGTCATACCGATGCCCAATACAAAACTGGTGGCCGCTCCCATAAATAACAGTAAGCCGATGTCGTCTCCGGCAAGGCTCAATAGATCGTTGACCAAGGTGCCACTGAGGCCTGTCAGGGATAAAGAGCCGACAATGAGGCCGACGCCCGCCAGAACGACCACTAACTCAATAAGCAGTTTGCCAACGCCATAAAGTAAGGTCACCAAACCAGTGAAATCGAAGCGATGGGTTTTGGAAAATTGGTTCAGCACTAACAGGGCTGCGGTCGCGTAGTAGGGTGCGATGGATTCGCGCTGCAAGAAAATGAGCAAGAAGATCAGTAGCGCAAAAGCACCAAGATAAAACCAGCCTTCCGCTAAAGTGTTCTTCAGACTCGGAATGTCGGCATCGGCTAAACCAGTGACGCCTTCACGACCTGCATAAGCGTCAATTTGTAAGTACAAACTCGCAAAGTACAGAGCCGCGGGTAGTGCCGCGGCAGCGGCCACGTCAATGTAGGCGATGTCTAATAATGTCGCCATAACGAATGCGGTAGAACCCATGATGGGCGGCAGTAGTACGCCGCCGGTCGAGGCGCAGGCCTCGACGCCACCAGCCACATGCGGCGCCATGCCAGATTTGCGCATGGCTGGGATCGTTAACTGACCAGTGGTTAGAACGTTCGTCACCACGCTGCCACTCATAGAACCCATGAGGCCGCTGGACACGATGGCTACTTTCGCCGGACCGCCGCGCTGCTTGCCCAGCAGGGCAAAAGCTAAATCGAGAAAAAACTGACCGCCGCCGGTATGTTGTAAAACCACGCCGAAGACGACGAAGCCGATGACCAGTTCGGCGAAGGCGCGGAAGGGTAGTCCGAAAACACTCTCAATAGATAAAAAGTGATAAGACGCTGTTTCTGCCCAGGTTGAAGGCAGGCCGTTCAATGGACCGGGCATGTACTCGGTAATAACGGGCAGCACTGAAAATACACCGGCGATAATGCACAGGGGCCAGCCCGCCGCCCGCCGCAAGGCCTCCAACAGGATGAGCCACAGCGCAATGGCACCGTAAACGGCCTGATCTGGTGCAGCGAACTCCCAAGCCTCGTCCAAGGCTTGTTCAGCGGTGACAAAAAAGCCGCCGAGAATGACGATGCTCAAAACCACCAAGGGCCAATCGATCCACGGCTTGGTTGGGTAGGTGATAAATGCCCAAGGCGCTAACAACCCTAATAAGGCATAAAAGTACTGAGTCTCAATACCTATCAAGCCCTGGAGCCATTGTTGATTACCAAAAAGCCGCAAGGTGTCCATGGCGAGTAATAACGCCAGGCTGGCCAACAGAGCCACTAAGCCACGGATGGCGGGATGAGGTGTTGTTTGCATTACTTACCGCTGGCGCTGGTTGTTATTGGGCGTTGTTGTCAGCGCCATATTGGATCGAAGCCGGCCTGCTCAAGCGCGGCGGCACGGCGAATTAGCCATGCGTTGGCAAAATCATCATGATCTTGCGTTTTATGATCTTGCCAAGCCTGGGCTAAGACATCTTGTCTCTCGATGAGTCGCGCGTTGTGTGCGTCTGCAGCTTCACTCCAAACCCCGATAGATTTGAAATAACGAATAGCGCCCGCATGGAAAGGCACCACCCATTGGAAGTTCTGTCGATCCATAGCCCAACCGATACTGCCGGGGTCGGCATTCTTATAATCGTCGTAGTGAATGTGAATGGCTTTAGCCAGATCATGCACCACCTGATCGTCTTGTTTGGCCAGGGTGATAAGCATGGGGTAGGGATAGGTGGCTCCCTCATGGGGCTGTGCTTCGGAGATAGCGGCGCCGCGTGTAGCGACATGCTTTTGCATAAATGGCACAACCTTGTCCATGCGCTGCCAGCAACCGTCGTCGTCATGGGGAGCTGGAGGCCAGAATATGCCCCGTGGCGAAGCCTCTAGTTTACGCGTTGGCCCAGATACTGTGGTGGCGTAGGCGGCGTCTACCTGATCATTAACAATACCCGTCCACATGGCGTTATAGCCGGGAAAATCGACCCGCTCTACGTCATCCCAGGTTAGGCCGCCACAGGCTAAAAAGGCTTCGGTGGTAACGTTGAGAGCCGGGGCGCCGCGGACGTAGGGCACGCGCTTACCACGCAGGTCGGCATAGGTTTTGATGCCTAGATCGTTTGCGACACCTAGGGCCTGGTTGCTGTCGCCGTGAGAGGCAATAACCAGTCGCAGTGGCATGGGCCCCCAGGTCTTACCCGCAAATTGAAATACGCCTTCTTGGGCGAAGTAAGTGGCGACGCCATTTGCAGAAAATTGTACGCGGCCGCGTTGTAAGGGCAGCAGCCGAGACACGTCATTCTTACCGGGCAGAATCCGCAGGTTCACGTTGTAGTGATCTTTCAGTGCCTTGCCGATACCTACTGCCTGGTTATAGCCGGTGGTACCCAGGTTATAGGCGCTCCATGACATAGTGCGGGGAAATTTCGGTTGGAAGTCGGCAGTTTCGCTGTAGGCCAAAGTACTGATGCACAGAAACATGGCGCCGAACAAACGATAGAACATCCCTGAAGTCATTAACCCCCCTAGACCGATATTAGACAGCGCACCGAGTGCAGCCTTGGGCAATGTAGGTGCTGCCAGAGAAAGGGTCAAGGCATCTGCCAAGTTAGTCCAAGTTAGGCGACCTAAATCGACTTTCGTGGTTAAATCCCGCGCCAAAAATAGCTGCGCGCTAATACAAGCAAGCCGTTCTTTAGTGCTCGCAAGCATGTGGGCACTAAAGAATGAATAACTGTTGTACGGGAACAACAACGATGGGTCGACTACAGCGAGATCATGATGACCAGGCCTCACGGTTAACGACCTTTGTGCAGGTGTTGACCCGGCACGGCGCGTTTATGGGATCGGTAGTGCTGGTATTGATCTTGACGATGGGGGCGTCGACGTTACTGCAGTCCCTGGCGTCGCTAGTACACCAGCCAGGCCACTATGTGCTGGCGATAGTGGTCATGGTTGCAGCGTTCTTTGGGTATTTGCGTGTTCGCGGGTTGGCCACAGGACGCTACCAGTCTTGGTGGATTGTTTACTTGTTGTATATCTCGGTGGTGGAGGAAATCGCTTTTCGGCTGTACCTACCGGACTTCTTGAATCCGCTTATGGGGGCCTCGGCTGCCATCATTGTGAGTAACGCTCTATTCGGTGCGATTCATTACTTCACTCTGCGTTGGAAGCTTGGCCATTGTGTCTTTGCTGCTCTAGGTGGTATTGGTCTTAGCCGCCTGTTGGAAAGTTCAGGTGACTTGATGTTGGTGATACTCGTGCACTTCCTTGCTACCTTTTTGAACACTCCCAGATCCCCAGAGGCAGCAGCACCTCAAGCTTGAAGATTGGATATGCCTCTGCGGTACACAGTGAGGTCGGGACATGAATAGACGACAGTTCATCTTTACCGGCGCTGCCTCAGCCCTACTTGCGAGTGCTGGCTGCAGCGCTCCGTCGTATCCGATGTCGCCTGTAATCAATGCTCCCGCTGGCAAAATGCAGGGCCATAGCGTGGATGGTATTTACCGATTTTTAGGCATCCCCTACGCCCAGCCGCCATTTGGTGAGCGGCGTTGGCTGTCGCCAGTGCGGCGCCCGCCTTGGTCTGGTGTGCTACCGGCGACAAGGTACGGGCCGATTTGTCCGCAAACTGGTGGGTTGGTCTCCCAAGACCTGCTTGAGGGAGAGGATTGCCTTAATCTGAATATCTGGACGCCGGATCCTGGAGCGCGGGATCTTCCGGTCATGGTTTGGGCGCACGGAGGAGGTCAGATTTCCGGTACTGGTGCCAACGCCCTATACGATGGTGGTCATTTTGCAAAAGAGGGCGTGGTCTTGGTCACCTGCAATCGGCGCCTAGGTGCCGAGGGCTTTCTCTATTTAGAAGAATTATTTGGTGAGGGAGTAGGACCTGGCAATTTGGGTATCCAGGATCTGGTTTTGGTTTTGCAATGGGTCGCAGACAACATCTCGGCCTTTGGAGGGGACCCCAGCAATGTTACCTTGTTTGGTGAATCTGGCGGCGCAGCGGCGACCCAAGCGGTTATTGCAACTCCGGGCTCTGAGGGCTTAGTCACAAAAGCTATTTTGCAAAGCGGAGGGCATGCAGTTCAACGACCAGTCACTGCCACTGCAGTGGCTGATTATGTGACGAAACAGGTGAATGTTCGCGCCGGTGACCTAGACGCTTTGCGACAGGTTCCTTGGCAGCGATTTATAGACATTTACCCTGATCTCGAATCTCGTACCGATTGGGCCCGACCGCAGGTCTATTTGCCGGTCATTAATGCCCATATGCCTGTTCATCCGGTTGACGCGCCCCATGCTGGGATAGGCTTGGATGTTGATTATCTGATTGGCAGTTGTCGCGATGAGGCTAACTTTTTCTCAGCCCTATTGGACCTAGAGGACAGTCAGTTTGAACGTCGCGCGCGCCAAGTTATAGCTGCAGCAGGGGCGAATTGGAACGATGTGTTAGCGCGCTATCGGCAGCTGCGGCCAGAATTGGATGCTGAAGAATGTTTTAACGCCACGGTTGGTGATATGTGGTTCCGACTACCGGGTTTGCGGATTGCACAAGGCCATCAACGCTATTCAAAGCGAAGCACTTACGTCTACCTTTTCGAGTGGTCGTCTCCCTTCATTGGCGCAGCCCACGCCTTGGATTTGATGGTCTTTGGCAATGGTTTGGCATTGCCTTTCCTTGGCGCCTGGAAGGATTACGAGCAAACCGCAACGTTTATGCGAAAAGCTTGGGTAGCGTTTGCGGCATCGGGAAGTCCGCAAATCGGCGGGCAGGGATGGCCGCCCTACGATGAGCGGCAGATCACCCTGAGCATTGATCAGAAACCCTCGTTATTAAGAGAGTCTTACCGGCAACAGTTTCCGATGCTAGAGCCACTGATTCAGAGCAACTGGGCGGCTAATGGTTTGTAGGGTTGATAGCGGCCCACAAATTAAGTTTTTGCCAACAAAATGTCTTTCGCCTGTCGATAAGCATCTGCCGCGCGTGTGTCGATCTGTTCCTCGCTGCAGCTGCCCAAGGGATGCTGCAATAATGCGAAGGGGTAATCTGGTAGACCGAGGACCCGTGCAATGTTTCGCGCCGTGACCTCAAAGGGTGTCGTACACAAGACTACTGCGGGTTTGCCAAATTGCTCGTAGGTAATGCCGTCATGCAAACTGCACGTCGAACAGGATCCTCAGTCGCCGTTGGCTGTAATCATGAAGTCGCTGCGTGTTGCCAATTCAGCGATAACCCCGTCTTCGGCGGGTGCGCTGGCATTGTTCTTGAACACGATGTCAGGGTCGATTTCACATTGGTCGTGCAAACGGAACAACTCTGCTGTCTTCAATAATAGTGAGCGAGCGTTTGCTTTGCCGTTGCACAGCAAGCCGATACGCAGTGCGCGGAGTTCGGTCAAGCGCGGTGCTAACTGGTGATGTTGAGTTGGGCTGGTTGCGGTGGGATCTATCAATTGCATTGTATGCTCCTTAGCTCGGTGTTACTGAGTGCTGTCTGATCAACAGTCGATGCACACCCCAATGGCTTCGCTTTGCATCATCGAGGCGCGGGTGCGGCTCCATGATGGAATAAAAGACGAATGGCCGCCGGCGTCACCGCCGCCGACTACCAGTAAGATGTCGTCCGCGCTGAGGCCTCTATGACAAGCCTCTCGCTCTTGTAAGGCGTATTCGCGCGCACTGAATTTGCCTAGTCTTCGCAACATGTCTTCGCTGCGCGACGCATGTTCAAATAGGAACTCTTTTACTGCAGATTTGCTGAAGCTGCTGTTGGCGATAATTTCAGCGTGTTCTGGTGACAGAATCACTGCACTTTGACCGATGCTGATACAACCGCAATTGGCCATCGCATCGGCGATTGTTTCGAGAACAGCCTCGGCCGATCGTCCACCATGGTTTTCGACATTGACGAATCCACCACCCGCAAACACCGTCACCGAGCTTACTTCGGTTGGATATCCCAGTTCCTCGTTGAGACATTGCCATGGTGTCTTGTCAGCGCGTTCCGCGATACAGAAGCTGTATTTGCCTGGATTGCCTTGAGTCGATTTGTCCGCTATGCCGGGGGTCATGCGAAATATGTTAAGAATGATCAACCGCACCGCTCTGCCGATCGTTGCATTCGCCCGGTTCCCAGGCCCAAACAGGTTTACCCCGGCGTTCATACCTATCTCATCAATAATGGGGCCACTCACTACCAGTAGGGGTGCAGAGCCTCCCGTGCTTGCTGTGCTGCCGTGGAAGTTAAAAGGTTTTTTGGCCATCGCTTCAAAAGCCGCAACGACGACGGGGAAGTATTCCGGTAAGCATCCAGCCATGACTGCGTTGACCGCTGCGCCTTGTAGAGTCAAATCAATTTTTGTCGCGGGGTGATGGGCGATTACGGTTTCCGGTGGGCGTCCCTCCATTTGCAAGAACGCCTCAACCCTGCTTGCCTCGGGTGGAACAACAGGCAGGCCGTCGGTCCACCCTTGGTCATAGCAATAGTCAATAGCATCAAGCACATCGTTGTTGACCTCGTGTCGAATGCTTGAGTTGCTCATATGTTCCCCCAGGTTTGCCGCTGTTTGTGCGCTGCGGACTATGAATCAAATATAGCGAACAGTGTAAGGTTCGAGCAATTGCCATAGCCGAGTTACGGTAGTGCTAGCGCACAGTCGGCAGTTATAGATGTGCGCGCTAAGCGGAGTAAACTGGTAAAGGCCTAGCTGGGCCGCAAGACGTTCTGAACGAGCAACATGGGGGCGAAAATGACAGATTTCGTGCGAACTGCAGAAGCAAATTTCCAGGGCTTAGCAGACTTCAACTACGCGCCGAATTACCACCTATGGCAAGACCTGCGCGTGCACTACATAGACGAGGGACCGAAAGACGCGCCGGTGATGCTTTTGATGCACGGCATGCCGACCTGGTCTTACCTTTATCGCAATATGATTCCTGGCTTGGTGGCTGCGGGCTATCGTTGCATTGCTCCAGACCACCTAGGATTTGGCCGGTCTGACAAACCCACAGATTTGCATTGGTATACCGTTGCTCGGCATACCGAAGTGCTGACCTCGCTTATTGTGGATTTGGATTTACAACACGTCACTTTGGTATGTCAGGACTGGGGTGGCCCCACAGGCCTTGCCCAGGCCGCGGCTATGCCCGAGCGTTTCGAGCATTTGGTGATTATGAACACTTGGTTGCACCACCCTGAGTATGAGTATTCCGAAGGCATTAAGCGGTGGATTGCCGGATGGCATGAAGGCGGTAATTTTTGTCGTCCTGAACCCGATCTGGGTCTAATGATGGTGATGTCTGCGGGATTGATGTCGCGAGAGCAATATGTGCCTGCTTTCATGCATGGCCAGGATCCTGGCTTGAGCGGCGAGGCGGCGACTATGTATAGAGGTTTTTCTGCGCCTTATCGCGGTTTGCCGGATGAAGGCTATAACGGCTTCCGGCGATTTCCGTTATCTATTCCTGTGACCAACTACCACAACGGTAATGCCGCCGCGCAAACCCTCCACTACCGGACTTTGCGCAATTGGGATAAGGGCTGTCAGTTCATTTGGGGCTGTATGGATGATGTGTTTACAGAGGGTTGGGGGCGGGAATGGGCGCAGCAAATGAACGCGCGCTTTGATGGCATTCCTGACGCTGGGCACTTTCCGCAAAATACCCATGGCCCTGAGTTGGTGGAGTTGATTTTGCAGGGCCAACAACGCAAGGGTTAAACACTGTAGACCGCAGCGGAATGCGGTATCTTTTGCGGTCGCTTGGATCTGAGCTTGGGGGAGCACAATGAACATTAGCTTTGCAGCACATTACGAAACCTTCCGTGATGAAGTGCGGCGATTTTTAGACGAAAACTTAACGGACGAATTGCGTGATGCGCAGCGGTTATGTCCGGGAATTTTTTTGGACTACGAACACAATATCGTTTGGCACCGTATTCTGCATAAACAAGGCTGGATCGCTCCCAGTTGGCCCCAGGAATACGGTGGTACTGGTTGGGATCTGATTCAGCGCTACATCTGGTCCATTGAAAAAGCCCAGGCCCATGCGCCAGATACTGCCCCTATGGGGTTGGGCATGTGCGGGCCAATGTTGATTGGCTGTGGCACTCAGGAGCAAAAAGACTACTACCTGCCGCGTATTTTGTCGGGTGAAGACTATTGGTGTCAGGGCTACTCGGAGCCGGGTTCTGGGTCAGATCTGGCGAGCTTGAAGTTGCGCGCCACTTCGGATGGCGACGACTTTATTTTGAATGGCAGCAAAATTTGGACCTCCCATGCGCACTACGCTAACAAAATGTTTTTGCTGGTTCGCAGTGACGACAGCGGCAAACCCCAAGAAGGCATCACCTTTTTGTTAATGGATATGGACAGCCCTGGGGTTCGGGTAGAACCCATTTTGTTTGCTTCGGGCAGTCACGAGGTCAACCAAGTGTTTTTCGATGATGTGCGTGTGCCTAAGCGCAACATCGTGGGGGAAGAAAACAAAGGCTGGCAGGTTGCCAAATACTTGTTGGAGTTTGAGCGTGGAGGCTCGACCGGCGGCAACGCGGCGCGCAAAGTGGCGTTGCAGCGAGTACGTAAACTGGCCGAGTCCATTACCTTGGACGGTGGCACGGTGGCGCAACAAGCGGATTTTAAGCGCCAACTGCAAGAGACCGAAGTGCAGTTAGAAGCGATTCAGTACACAGAGTTCAGGCTGATGGCGTCGTTGTCCAAAGGGCAAAACCCAGGCCCTGAATCCTCGGTGATGAAGGCGTTGTCAGCGCAGATACAAAAGAGAATCAGTGAGCTTGCAGTGTTGGCTGTAGGCCACTACGCCAGTGTGCATCAACCTCAGGCGCGCACTGTGGGCAGTAATGTAGCCACGATTGGTCCAGAAGCCGGTGCTATGGCCTTCACTAACTATTTTAATTTTCGTGCGATCTCTATAGCTGGGGGCAGTGACGAAGTGCAGAGAAACATCATGGCTAAATTGGTGCTTGGATTATGAATCACCCCTTTTCAGCAGAGTCGCTTGTCCAGGCCCAAGCACTGGTATCGCAAATGACCTTGGCGGAAAAAGCGGACTTTTGTTCCGGCCAGGATTTTTGGCACTTGGCAGACCTGTCGCGCCTTGGCATAGACAAGATCATGGTCACCGATGGGCCGCATGGGTTACGCAAACAAGCCAAAGACATGGACCACTTGGGCGCGCATCGCAGTGTCCCTGCGACCTGCTTTCCTACAGCCTCTGCGCTTGCCAGTTCCTGGGATACGGCGCTGATTCACCGGGTTGGCGAAGCCCTGGGTCAGACCTGTGTGGATGAAGACGTCAGTGTGTTGCTGGGCCCCGGTCTGAACATCAAGCGGAGTCCGCTATGCGGGCGCAACTTTGAGTACTTTTCGGAAGACCCCTTCTTAAACGGTCATATCGCTGCCAGCTTGGTTAACGGTATTCAGTCTCAGGGTGTGGGAGCTTGCCTCAAGCACTTTGCGGTGAACAACCAAGAGCGTGGCCGTATGTTTATGGACGCTATTGTTGATGACCGAACCCTGCGCGAGATTTACCTCAAAGGGTTTGAAATAGCCGTTAAGGCCTCGCAACCCTGGACGGTGATGTGCGCGTACAACCGACTCAATGGCGTTTATTGCAGCGAACACGATTGGTTGCTCAATAAGGTGCTGCGTGATGAATGGGGTTTTACTGGCTTGGTCATGACGGACTGGGGTGCGGCAAACGATCGCGTATTAGGTGTCAAGGGTGGTCTAGATCTAGAGATGCCCAGTAGTGGCGGCATTAACGATTCGTTAGTAAAGACTGCGGTAGAAAGCGGCGAACTGGACGAGGCCACTTTAGATACGATTGTTGCGCGCAATGTGGCCTTGAGCTTGTCAGCCAAGGATCGGCAAACGCCGAGCATGGCCGCTGATCTAGATGCCCAGCATGCGCTGGCCCGTGACGCCGCAGCCCAATGTTGTGTATTGCTAAAGAATGCCAACCAGGTGTTGCCCCTCGCGTCTCAACAATCCATTGCGCTGATTGGTGCTTTTGCAGAGAAACCCCGTTTTCAAGGCGCGGGCAGTTCGCAAGTGCGGCCAACACAAATAGACACCCTGCGTGCTGCGCTGGGCGAGTACACCGACTCCATCACTTACGCTGCGGGTTACGATCCAAAGTACAGTGAGCCGGATCAGGCCCTCATCGACGAAGCCGTGGCCATTGCCAAGGTGGCGGAAGTCGCCGTGGTATTTGCCGGATTGCCGGGTATTTACGAATCTGAGGGCTTTGATCGCGAGCACATGGAGTTGCCAGCTCAGCACGATGCATTGATTCGTGCGGTAGCGGCTGCGAATCCGCGCACGGTGGTGGTATTGGCTAATGGTGCGCCGGTAGAAATGCCCTGGATCAGCGACGTCGACGCAGTATTAGAGGCGTACCTCGGTGGCCAGGCTGCCGGCGGTGGTATTGCCGATGTGCTTATGGGTAAACACAACCCAAGTGGCAAACTGGCAGAAACCTTTGCGCTGCAATTGGCAGACATCCCTTCGCAGCCCTGGTTTCCTGGTGCAAACCGACAGATGCACTACCGCGAGGGCTTGTACATTGGCTATCGGTATTTCGACAGTGCCCAGCGTCCGGTGCTGTTTCCTTTTGGCCATGGTCTGAGCTACACCGAGTTTGCGCTTCCCCAGGCGATTCTGTCGAACGACACGCTGACTGGACAGGGTTCGGTAAAGTTGACCGTCGAGGTGCAAAATACCGGCGCAGTGGCCGGGGCCGAGGTGGTGCAGGTGTATCGTCATATGAAGCACAGTGCGCTGCACCGGCCAGAGCAAGAGTTGTGCGGTTTTGCCAAGGTGCATCTCGCCGCCGGAGCCAGTGCTTCGGTGGAAATTGATTTAGCTCCAGAAAGCTTTCAGGTATTTGATCACGGGCAACAACGCTGGGTGCTTGAGGCGGGTGGTGTGGAGTTGCGCATTGGGGTTTCAAGTCGTGATATTCGGTTGCGCAAAATGCTCAACATAGCCTCGGTGGATGTGCCCAGCGAGTTGGCAACACAAGTGACCGGGCCGGAGTTTTTGCCCGCAGATGTTAATCCTGGCATTGCGGTGTCTAACGAGTTGTTCGGACAAATGTTGAATAGGCCGGTACCCCAAGGCGAAGGGGTTCGACCCTTTCATCGTAACTCGTCCGTTGGTGAACTTGGGCAGTCTTGGTTGGGTGCTAAGTTTAGGGCCAAGATGACCGAAAAGTTTTTGGGTGGCATGGGCTTGGATAAAGCCGACGAGACCACGCGCAAGATGTTTACCGAGATGGCGGACAACATGCCGTTGCGTGCGATTGTGCTGTTTCAGCGCGGCAAGATGAGCTATGCACAGATTGATTGTTTGCTGGCGTTATTGAATGGTCGTTATTTGGATGCTGCGCGGCGCGCCTGGAACATTTGGCGCGCCTAACCGTTTCGCTCTCACAGTTTTAATTAGGGGATAACAATGTCTGCACATGAATTTGCGGTATCACCAGCGGATGGACCCATTGCGGTGACCGGTGCCAGTGGCTATATCGGTTCTTGGATCGTTCAAGATTGTATGGAGCAAGGTTATGAGGTTCGAGCCTGTGTGCGCGACGCCAGTAATCCAGCAAAAACCGAGCATTTACTCGACTTAAACGCCTTGGGCATGCGCGGTCACGTGTCGCTTTATGAGGCGGACTTGTTTAAGCCCGGCAGTTACGACGAAGCCTTTAAGGGCTGTGCGGCGGTGATTCATGCTGGCGCTACGGTGGGCTTTAATCGCGAATCGCCGCAAGAGGTGTATGACGGTTGCTTCAAAGAGAACGCCCATGTGATTGAGTCGGTTAAGCGCTCGGGTAGCGTGAAGCGATTTGTTTTCACCTCATCTTTTGCAGCGGTGGGGCACCCCCGTCCAGCAGGTTATGTGTTCACCGAAAAAGATTGGTGTGGCGACAACATTGAAGGCTACAAAGGTCGGTGGGGTGAGGAGTACATTGCCAAGGATCGGGACATTGCTTACGCCATGGCCAAGGCCAATACCGAGAAGCTTGTGTACGCCGAAGCCGAAGCCGATGGCAGTTTTGAGGCGTTGGCGATTCTGCCCTTGCACGTTATCGGGCCGCTGATTGCTAGCAATAATGACCAGCCCTGGAGTTGGCAAAACCACATCCGCCGCATGATGCAGGGTAAGCCGTATAAGGGTGGTCGCGAAGGCCGCATGTTGTGGAATTGTGTGGATGTGCGTGACGTTGCTCGCGCGCATCGTTTGTGTATGGAAACCACCGTAGGCAGTAACGGCAGTCGCTATATTTTGTCCGCAGCAGATCGCAGCGGTGAGTTATTTACCTGGCAATTGCAGGCCCTACTGGAGTCTTTATTTCCAGCAGTAGGCGATATCGGCGGCGAACCTATGGATGGCGACGAGCCAGCCCAACCTACCTACGACGCGCCTCGCGCTTATTGTTTGCTCGCGAAACAAGAACTGGGCCTGGAAACCATCGATTTAGAAACCACCGTGCGTGACACGGTGGATTCCTACTACGCGGTGGGGGTTTTACAGCATTAATCCTGGGGATCAGTTTATTTGCTGATCTGCAATCCAGTTGCCATGGGCACCGTAGGGCACTGCATAGGGTAGCTCTATGCTGGCCACGGGTGCGGCGGAAAAATCGTCAGCATCAATGATGACCAGTCTTGATTTATTACTGGTCTCATTGTGTACCAAACACATCACCCAGCCGTCGTTTTCCGCATCTGAGCCCGGAACCGGTGCATACACAGGCTCCGCGCCGCGGGTGCCGTCGCCTAGAAAGTGTTCCTTGCATTGGCCGTTGTATAGGTCGTACTGATACAGCTTTGGGCCGTAAACGGGTTCTTCGCTGTTGCCTTCGCCCTCTAACGCCATGAGATAACCAAATTGGCTCGGCTTGCCTACTAGGTTGTCGTTGACTCGACCGAAGTCGCCGGGGCGGTCGTCGACTTTTTCTTCGCTCACCTGGCCGGTGGCCAGATTAATCTGCCAGCGGTGTAGCCGTGATACTTCAGAGAAATCACCAGAATCGGCGCCGAAGGCCGAGTCTTGTTTAGAGACAAATAGGGTGATGACATCATCCTGTTCCCAGGCGTTAACCTGGTGAAAGACATAACACGGGTTGATCTCGAACCAACGAATGTCTTTCGCGCTGCCCGTGCGCGGCATGACTCCCAAGCGTGCTTGGTTTTCGCGCTTGAAGCGAAAAGGGATGCCGCTGGCCAGCAAGTCCAGATCGAAGGCCAGGGGTAGATCCATAAAAATGACGTAATTCTCGGTAATGTTGAAGTCGTGCATCATCACCATTTCTGGCAGTTCAATGCCTTCCAGTTGCTTCAACTTGCCGTCTGCACCCACGCGAATGTACTGCAAAAACGGTTGTTCAAAAGAAAAGTAGCTAAACGCCAATAGCTCGCCTGTTACCGGGCATACCTTGGGGTGCGCGGTCATGGAGCAGGGCAGTGCATCATCAAAGTTTTCGCAGCCGATGGTGTTGAGTTCACCGTCAATGGCCCAGGGCCAATGGGCTTCTTCAAGGCACAAGATTTTTTTGTTGTGGGCCATCACATGGGTATTGCCCTTGCCTCGCCGTAAGTCGCCGATACCGCCCATGGGGTCGGTCAGTGGATCGGTAATGTCTGGGGTTTGCACGAACCGGTTGCGGTACCACTCTGCCTTGCCGTTTTGTAGTCGGATACCGTGCACCATGCCGTCACCTAGGAACCAGTGGTCGCCGGTGCCTGACGCTGGATTAGGACCGGTACGCACGTAGAGGCCGTTTAGTTCTGGTGGAATGCTGCCTTCGACCTTGAGTTCGCTACTGGTGTGCTGTTGCTGTGTGGGCGCCCAGTTGCCGCGCAAAAACCAGGGTGTTTGTTGTTGTTCCATGCTCGCCTCCCAACGATGTTCGAAGCACATATTGAGGGGATATGGTGGCTAATGCCAGGGTCGGTATTAGGTGATCCCAGGGTGCTTTAGACCGCCTTAGGGTGACTTATGAATTAAAGATCGCCCAGATCACAGCCGCGCTGTTGCAGGATCGGTTTCAGCTCGCGGTAGGCGGCTGGGGTTTTACTTAGCGGGATATGCGGGTACAGGTGATGCACGATGTGGTACTGCATGCCCAAAGACAACAAGTTACCCAAGCGGCTTTTGAACGCGCGGGTATCGCGATAGCGACCTTGTTGCTTGCCTGGGTGGTGGGGCGCCCAACTCAAATAGTATTGGATGTAGATAAGGCCTACGTGGCGAGGCAGCCACCACAATAGCGCCGCCTCGAGTGCATAACCGCTCCAAGCCATGCCAACTAAAAAGGCCAGGTATAGGACTTCGTAGACTACCGCGTCGATGAGCACGTTTTCTTTACCGACCCGCTTTAGTGCTTCGGCGTAGGCCTCATCCGCGTTGGTATAGGGTTGGCGGTTTTTTATCGCCTGCCGTAAAAACGCGAAGTCTCCAGGTGCGTGCACGGGATAATCTGGATCCAACTCCGGATTGTTGGTGTTGGCGTGGTGTTCCATGTGGGTGTCGCGCAGTACCCGATAAGGTTGCACAAGAGGAATGACTGAAAGGTGTCCTACCAGTTCATTAAGCCAACGTAGGGGTTGGCCGCGCCGTGCGATGATGTTGTGTTGGGCCTCATGGGAAGGTAAATAGCACAGACTGACGTTAATCGATGCGATGATAAAACCGAGCCACAACGGCATGATGTCCATTAGCACCAAAGGCCACAGTGCCAGCCATACCGCCAGATTGGAAAAGGCCCAGATCACCGCTCCCCAGGGCACGATGCGCATATATTTTGCGGCGATCTGACGCTCAGCTGCATCAAGATCGGTAGTATTTTGTGGGGTGACGTTAGTACTCATCGCAGCCAAAACCAGCTGCCGCGCAGTTGCGCCATTAGGCCAAGTCCGCCGCCAACTAGCAGACCAACCCACAAGGGGTCGACGCCTGCATTTGGCCAACCCAAATAGATAAGAGCCTGGGCAGTGAGCGGTGTTAAAAACGCTAATCCAAAAACCAGCGGTGAAAACAGAATCTTCAGTAGCTTCATAGTGCGGTCAACTCGGTGGCACAGTCACGCGGCTTAGTATAGGTTCAACCGTGGGATCTCGCTATGCAGGCTGTCGTGGTTACTGGGGAGTAAATTGTGATGAATCTGTTGTCCGCGCGCTGGTTTCGCGCCCTCGGAGTTGTGCTGCTATCTGTGTTGCTGTTGTGGATGAGCAGTAATCGGATTGTTGTGATGCTGGGAAACCAATACTTTGAACCAACCTACGAGCTATGTGTCGACGTTTTGGGTTGGATAGCCGACGACGTGAGTCAGCTCGAACGTCAAATTGTTTGCAATATATCCCTAGAAAAAGCCGTAGTAGACGCAGAAAGAGCGCTGGCTGCGGAGTAAATTGCAGCTGCTAGCCACGCTCATGCAGCAGTATTTGCGCCAACGCAGTGCCGCTGTAATAGGCGCTCTCGGCACCGTTGCCCAAACACCAGTCGCCAGCCAGCGCCAGATCCAGTTCGCTATCGAATAACCAGGGTTCACCCAATGCCTGTTTAGTGTGGGCGTAACGCCAGCGATGCGCGGCGCGGTGGGTTAGTTGCAGTGAATGTGGCGTTAGGCGTTGCAGTTCTTGGGTCAGATGATCCGCCGCAGTATCGGCATCCAGTTCCTCTTGCTGCGCACTCCATTGGGGTGTCGCCTCTACAACATAGGCGTACTCGTGCTCTGGCAGAGTGCGCTCAGGTTTGCTGTGTTCTGCGGTGATACGCTGAATAAAACTGTTTTCTGGGTAAAGCTCCGGATTTTCGATCAGGGCGCTGGACGCTACGCACATCATCACCCAACTCGGGGCCATGCTGACCGTTTCAAGGCGGCTGCTTAGGGGGGTGTCCAAGCTTGCCAGCAACGTTATGGCCTGGGGCGGAGGGAGGGTCATCACTACTCGGTGATAGTTTGCAAATTCAGTACCGTGCTGGTCACGCAGCAGCCAACCGTCGCTGGTCTGCTCGACGGATTCGATCAAGCAATCCCGATGCACATGCATGGATGCGCCTAGATCTTTGGCCAGTTGGTTTATGCCTAAAGGTGGCAAACGTCGTGTGCCGACGGAGCCTTCGGTATACCAAGCTGAATATCGATTTATCAGCTGCTGCCATTCGCCCTGTTCGCCGTGCAAGCTCGGACAACCATGGTCAAACCTCCAATGCTGATGGCGGCGGGTTGCCAAGCGCCCTCCCAAGCCGCGGCCCTTATCGAACAGTTGCACCTCAATGCCACCGGTCTGTAGTACCTCGGCGCAGCGTAAGCCGCACAGTCCTGCGCCGATGATCGCGATACGTTGCATGAGCCACCCTGGGTTGGCAAAACTCTAGCGTAAAACTGTCCGGGTCAAAGGTTTGTGAGGGTGGTGCTGTCGAGGCTGCGTCTTGTTTTCGCTGATGGGGGTGGACGCGCGCGTTGCTACAATTGTGCTCATGGCATTGCAGGAAGTGTGGTCATGTTGCGATTCGCGAATGCTGATGCAGCAGATCTAGACAAAATTAACGGGCTGATTGCGGCGGCGATCGATACTTGGCCAATCAGCGATCGATTGAAGCGTTTGGCTGCGCTGCCATTGCGCTATAACTGGGTCGATTTCCAAGATTTTGAAATGGTCTTATGTTATAAAGCCGCCGCTGAAATTGGCGTTGCCGTTTGGCAACCGGATACGCCGTTGCAAGTGAGCGGTTCAAACCAGGCAATTTTGTTGCATGGCTTGTACGTCGCTCCAGATGCTCAAGGCCAAGGCGTTGGGCGGGGGTTGCTTGAAGAGCTTGCAAGGCGTGCTCTGATGCGAAAACAAGACACTCTATATGTGCGGGCTGAACGCTTCGCGGTGGGTTTCTTTAGTCGTGTTGGTTGCCGTCAGCTGGCTGCTCACGAAGGTCCAGAGGCCGGTGGGCAGGCTTATCCGCATAGATTTTTAATGTCGGCGGTAGCGGAGTCATAAGCGCTTAGATGAGTTCATCGGCGTTGGTGCAAAATTTGTAACTCGTAACTCGAAGGAATACACAAATGACAAAGAGTGGCCATATCGGGCTAATAAGACGTTTGTTTGCTGCACTGGCTGTGGCTGCAAGCTTGCTGCTGGGCTGGGCGCCCGCTGCATTAGCAGAGGACGATGCAGAGTTGGCGTGGAAATACCACTGCGTGACTTGCCATGGCGATACCGGTATCGCGAAGTCCGATCGTTACCCTAACCTGGCGGGACAAAATGTGGGTTACTTGGTAAGCCGCTTGAACTACTTCCGCGACGGCCTGGAAGCTGGTAACCAAATGAATGCTCAAGCTGTGTTGTTGAGTGACGAAGAAATACAAAGGCTGGCTGAATACTTTAGCCGCCAAGCGAACTGAGGTCGGCCGTGAATACATCTAAAACTCTGATTCAATCTGCGCTTCTTCTTTTTGGCGCTCTGACCTTGGGTGCGTGTTCAGAAGCGCCAGTAGACGGTGCGGCGCTTGCGGCCGAGAAAGGCTGCGTTGCTTGCCACGGTCAAGACGGTAAAGGCATCGCCGACATTTACCCCAACCTTAATGGCCAGTGGGAGCGCTACCTACGCGTACAGTTGCAAGCTTACCGGTCGCAAAAGCGCGAAAACGCTGTGATGTACCCCATGGCTAAAGACCTTACTGACGAAGAAATTCGCATTCTTGCAGCACACTACGGGAAATAATTTCCCGCGTTGAGCGGGCGGTTCGGGCATGGCTAAAGACTTGCTGCATGCCCTTGCCGCCGTTCTGCTACTCTCCTTTTGGCTAGCGGGTTGCGACGATACCGCAGCAACAAGTGCGCAAGGCTCGGCACCAGTTACCGAAGCTGCGGCGACCGACTACATAGGCTCAGCCGCCTGTGCGGGTTGCCATCAACAGGCTTGGCAACATTGGCAACAGTCTCATCATCAATTGGCGATGGCGCAAGCTGATGCATCCACTGTGCTTGGTGACTTTGCCGATGCGCAGTTGCGTTACGGGGCTCACAGCAGCCGCTTTCAAACCCAAGGCACGAACTATGTGGTGACCATGCCCGAGGGTCAGGCCGGTTTGAAAGAAGTTACCGTGCGCTACACCTTTGGTGTGGAACCCCTACAGCAGTATCTGGTGGACATGGGTAGTGGCCGTCTGCAGGCGCTGCCCGTGGTCTGGGACAGTCGCGACCAACCAGTTGCCGCAGGTCAGGTGCCCCATCAAGGTGGCTGGTTTCATTTGAATCCGCATGTTCAATCACCAGAGGATCCAGAGCATTGGAGTCGTGGCGGACAAAACTGGAACCATATGTGCGCGGACTGCCACTCCACCGCGGTGCGTAAAAACTATCAGCCCGCTGACGACGCATTTGCCACCGAGTTTGCCGAAATCAGTGTTGGTTGTGAGGCCTGTCATGGGCCCGGCAGTGCCCACGCAGGGGCTCCTCAGCAGGTTTCATTGCCCACATTGGCCGCGCCAAAGGATCAGCTGAATGCCTGTGCGCGCTGTCACAGTCGGCGCAGCCAGTTAGCTGAAGGGTTTAGCCCAGCGCATAACTATCTGGACTACTACCTGCCCGCGCTGTTGGACGAGGGTTTGTATCATCCGGACGGGCAGATCAATGATGAAGTCTTTGTTTACGGATCATTCCTTCAGAGCAAAATGCACGGCGCTGGGGTGACCTGTACGAACTGCCATGAACCTCATTCGGCAAAGTTGAAAGCCCGTGACAACGCGCTTTGCACCCAGTGCCATAACCCAGCGGGTCGGCCAGAGTTTCCGTCGCTAGTGGCGGCGCATTACGACAGCCGTGATCATCACTTTCACCCACCCACAAGCCAAGGTGCTCAGTGTGTGTCGTGTCACATGCCGGAAAAGGTCTACATGGGTATTGATGGCCGCAGGGACCATAGTTTCCGTGTGCCGCGCCCAGATTTGTCCCGGTCAACAGGCGCACCGGATGCCTGCACGAGCTGTCATAGCATACAGACCCCGCAATGGGCGGCTGCAGCGATAGCTGCTCATGTGGGCAAGGCCAAGGGGCCGGATCTTGACTCTACACCGCACTATGGGGTGGTGTTTGCGCTGGCGCGAGATGGCCAACTGGCAGCGGAGCCGGGGTTGGTGGCCATCGCATCAGATCCTTCTCAGGCTGCCATTGTGCGCGCTACGGCGCTGTCGCTGATGGCGGGTTACCAGCGGCAAAACAGCGCTGCAGCCCTGGTTCAAGGCTTGAATTCGGAGTCTGCGTTGCAACGTATTGGAGCCATTCGCGGGGCCGCTCGCTGGTCTTTTGCAGAACGTTGGCGACGCTTGCGACGCTTGCTTGCAGACGAGGTATTGGCGGTGCGCACGGAAGCTACCCTGGCGCTTATGGCTGGCTTAAACCAGTTACCCAGGACTCAGCAAGACCTACTGCGTGGCGCTGTTGATGAGTACATGGCAACCCAGACGCTGCATTTAGATCGACCCAGCGCGCGCACCAATTTGGCAGGCGTGCACTTACAAATGGGTGAAGTGAATGCGGCGGAGCAACAGTTGCAACAGGCACTGGTGTTAAATCCCGATTGGGTACCCGGCCTCGTTAACTTAGCGGACTTGTATCGTGCAACGGGTCGGGATGAGCTGGCCGGCTCTTTGTTGGCCGCTGCTTTAGAGCGAGTGCCAGAAAATGCCGAGGTGTTGGTGGCCAGGGCATTGTGGCTGGTTCGCCAGGGTCAGCGTCAGGCTGGTGCGCAAATGCTGGAGCGTGCTTATGCCAGTCAGCCTGATCAGAGTGTGGCGTATCTTTATGCGGCGGCATTGCATTCTACTGATCGCAGCGCCCAGGCCCTTGAGGTGGTAGATGCGGTCATGGCCTCGGGTCGGCGCTATGAGCAGATGCTAGAGCTGGGTATTGGTATCGCTCAAGCGCTCGGCGATAGCACCCGTATGGATCGTTATCGCCGCGGTGTTGCGCCGTCGCTGTGAGCGTGGTTTGCTGTAGAAATAGTGAGCTACCAAGCTTTTTGTAGCGTGTTCAACACAGTGTTTTATCCATGTACGACCCAACCCTACCTTATCCTTCTGCCCGCGCACCGGTTGCCGCAGCAAACTTAGTCGCGACTTCTCAGCCTTTGGCTGTGCAGGCGGGTTTGGCTGCGTTGCAGCAAGGCGGTAATGCGGTAGACGCTGCATTAGCTGCGGCAATCACACTGACGGTAGTAGAGCCGAATAATAATGGTTTGGGCAGCGACGCCTTTTGTTTGCTCTGGGACGGCTCAGAGGTGGTGGGTTTGAATGCCTCGGGTCGCTCGCCAGCAGCCTGGACTGCAGATCGCTTTCAAGGTCTAAGCAAGATGCCCGAACTGGGTTGGGACAGCGTGACAGTGCCCGGTGCGGTGAGCAGTTGGGTAACTTTGAGTGAGCGTTATGGGCGTTTGCCCTTCGCGGATCTGTTTGCAGCGGCTATTGACTACGCTGAGGCTGGATTTTTAGTCGGCCCGCAAACGGCTTTTTATTGGCAATTGTTGGAACAACACTACGCGGGCTTCGATGCCTTTAAGCAGCACTTTTTGCCGCCCCCCAAGGCTGGGCAGTTATTTAAGCGACCGGATCTGGCGCGTTCACTGGCGTTGATTGCGCAAACTAAGGGTGGGGCGTTCTATCAAGGTGAGTTGGCTGAAGCGATGGTGGCCAGCAGTAACGCTGAGGGTGGCTGCCTAACCCTGCAAGACTTGGATAACCACAGGGCCGATTGGGTCACGCCAATCCGCCAACGGTATAAACAGATAGAGCTGCACGAAATACCACCCAACGGCCAAGGTTTAGCGGCGCAAATAGCCCTGGGCATTTTGCAGCACTTGCCGGACCAGCCGTTGGATTCCGCGGAAGAAGTACATCAGCTTATTGAGGCTATGAAAATTGCTACTGCCACCGCAGCGGCTCGGTTTGCTGATCCAGCGGCGATGACTGTCAGCATTGAAGAATTGTTAGATGATGAAAGTTTACGTCGAGCCGCAGCAACCATTGGCGCTCGTGCCATGGTCTTGCCTCCGGCAGCGTTACCGGTGGGCCACGATACCGTATACCTCACTACCGCAGACGCAGACGGCATGATGGTGTCTTTTATCCAATCGAACTTTCGCGCCTTTGGTTCTGGGGTGGTGATCCCTGGCACCGGTATCGCCATGCAAAATCGCGGCAGTGGATTTGTTCTGGACCCTAAGCATGCCAATTGCGTTGGCCCGAATAAGCGCCCTTTCCATACCATCATTCCAGGATTCGTGACCGCTGATGGTCGTCCTGAAATGGCGTTTGGGGTGATGGGCGGACACATGCAGCACCAGGGCCACGTGCAGATGATCAATCGCATATGCAATCACGGTCAAAATCCGCAGGCTGCTAGCGATGCACCGCGTTGGCATGTGTACGAAGACTTCAGCGTCGGGGTGGAAGCATCTTTTGACTCGGCGGTTGTTGAAGACTTGCGCGCGCGGGGCCATCAGGTTCGAGTAGACAAGCATGTCAGCACCTTTGGAGGCGCGCAGCTGATTCAGCGCCTGGCAGATGGTTATGCGGGCGGTTCGGACCACCGCAAAGAGGGGCTGGTGGCTGGGTATTAAGTTGTCGCAGTTTGCATAAAACATTAACAAAGACGAATTTAATCTAAGTTTTTTCTGGTAAAGGCTAAAATTCCCTATATTCTGCAAATCGCGACAATAACCGTCGGAAAAGAATAGGGCCTATGTCTGAGCGCGCCACCGCAATACCAGAATCTGTTTATCAACAATTACTCACCGAGTCGCCGCGTGGTGACTATTGGGATGTAGCCACGGTTCACGGGTTGCTTACTGCCGACCGAGAGCAATCCAAGCGTTCTACCGAGCGTTTCTTGGCGGACCTAAGTTGGCTGCCGCAACCCCTGAATGTGGCGGATCTCCAAGACGAGGACGGTCGTGCCTTGGTGGCGCTGGTGGCAGATAGCATGCAAGAAAAAGCAAAGCGCCAACGGCTGGCCCAATGGGTGGTGCAGACCACAACCCTTGGTCAGGCCACCTTGGTGACCTTGAACGATGGCCGCAACAGCCGTCGCTGGCGCTGGATTAACGAACCACTGAGTGACGCGCTTTGGCGCCAGACGCTAGAGGTCTTGCTGGATGGGCGTGACGCCATGCTTTGGCCTCAGGGTGCGGCACTACCCTTGGCTCGGCAATGGGTGCTCAGCGAAGGCAGTCATCAGATTAAAACCCGCACTGGAGTGTCTGTGGAAGTGGCCTTGGGCGCTTACCGACAGCCGCGTCAGGTGGTTGTCGAACTGGCGGCGGAGCGCGACACGCAGCCAGCGACCCTTGATCATTTTGGGCGTCTGGAAGCCGAGAGCATTCACATAATGCGCGAGGTTATGGCTCAAGCGGATAATCCGGTAATGCTTTACAGCGTTGGCAAAGACAGCGCAGTGATGTTGCATCTGGCGCGCAAAGCCTTTTATCCCAGCCCACCGCCGTTTCCGTTGTTGCATGTTGATACGCGCTGGAAATTTCAGCAGATGTACGATTTTCGTGACCAAATGGCGAAAGCCAGCGGGATGCCTTTGATTGTGCATATCAACCCAGAGGGTGTTGCTCGAGACATTAACCCCTTCGATCACGGCAGTGCCTTACATACCGACATAATGAAGACGCAAGGCTTGCGGCAGGCTCTAGATCAGCATGGCTTTGATGTGGCTTTTGGTGGCGCTCGGCGCGACGAAGAAAAAAGCCGCGCCAAGGAGCGGGTCTTTTCGTTTCGTACGGCGAGCCATCGCTGGGATCCAAAAAATCAGCGTCCAGAGCTGTGGAACATATACAACGGTTACAAGCGTGCAGATGAAAGCATCCGCGTATTTCCGTTGTCGAATTGGACCGAGCTGGACATTTGGCAATACATCCGCCGCGAGAATATAGCCATTGTGCCGTTGTACTTTGCCGCAGAGCGGCCGGTAGTAGAGCGAGATGGTCTGCTACTGATGGTGGACGATGATCGTTTTCGATTGCAGCCGCACGAGCAGGTGCGTATGCAGCGGGTGCGCTTTCGCACGTTAGGTTGTTATCCACTTACGGGTGCAGTCGCGTCGGACGCTGCAACACTGGACGACATTCTGCTGGAACTGTTGCGCAGCCATACCAGTGAGCGCCAGGGACGGGCCATTGACAGCGACGAGGCCTCGTCAATGGAGAAGAAAAAGCAAGAAGGCTACTTTTAGATGACCGGCTCCTTAAGCCATCCGTCAAGCTCTGAGGTGCGCAACTACATTGATGCCCAGAGTAACTTGGATCTATTGCGCTTTATGACCTGCGGCTCGGTGGACGACGGTAAGAGCACCCTCATAGGCAGGCTGTTATTTGAGGCTCAGGTGTTGTTTACCGATCAAGTTGCAGCGCTGCAAGAAGAGTCAAAGCGTCAAGGCACCCAAGGAGGGGAAATTGACTTTGCTCTGCTGGTAGACGGTTTGGCGGCGGAGCGCGAGCAGGGTATTACCATTGATGTGGCGTATCGGTTTTTCGCGACAGATCAGCGCCAATTTATCGTCGCTGATACGCCGGGGCACGAGCAATACACCCGAAATATGGCCACTGGAGCGTCGACGGCCGATCTTGCTGTGATTCTAGTGGACGCCTCTCAGGGTTTGCTGGATCAGACTCGGCGGCACTCGTTTATTGCGTCATTGTTGGGCATTCGCCACATTGTTTTGGCGGTGAACAAGATGGACCGCGTGGACTACGACGAAAGCGTGTATCAGAACATTGTTAACGACTATCACGTTTTTGCGGAGCAACTGGATTTCACAGATATTACACCCATTGCGTTGTCTGCCTTAAAAGGTGAAAACATAACTGAGTTGTCAGAGCAAACTTCCTGGTACACCGGGCCGACGTTGCTTGGTCACCTGCAGACTGTTGATGTTCGAGCCCGCCAAGAAAGCGGTGCAATGCGTTTTCCAGTGCAATGGGTGAATCGGCCCCATCCAGACTTTCGTGGGTTTGCGGGTACGCTGGCAGCGGGGCAGGCAGCGCCCGGTGATGCTGTGCAGATTTTACCGTCGGGTCAGACCGCGCAGATCGAATCGATAATTCTAGGGCGACAAGAGCTGGCCGAGCTTGCAACGGGCCAAGCCGCGACACTGACCCTGGATCGAGAGGTTGATGTCTCCCGGGGCGATCTAATTGTGGCGGCAGACGAGCCATGCGCCGTAGCGGATCAATTTGACGCCACCATGGTTTGGATGGATGCAGCTCAGGGGTTGGTAGGACGCTCCTATTGGCTACTGCTGAACGGCAATCGTGCCAACGGCGCGCTGACGGAAATTAAGTACACGTTTAACGTCAATAACCTTGAGCATTTGCCTGCTCAAGCCTTGAACTTAAATGACATTGCCCGGGTTGAAGTCAGTCTGGATCGGGCCGTGGCCTTTGATGCGTATCAGAATAATCGCAATCTTGGATCCTTTGTCTTAGTTGATCGGTATACCAACGCAACGGTAGCCGCGGGCATGATCAACTTTGCGCTGCGCCGTGCTGACAACATTCACACTCAGCATAGTGTGGTGGACCGGCAGGCGCGTTGGCGGTTGCTTGGGCATCAGGGCAAGGTGGTGTGGTTCACTGGGTTGAGTGGTTCGGGCAAGTCCACCATTGCCAACGCGCTGGAACAACGTCTGCATGAGCGCGGTGTACTGACTTACATTTTAGACGGCGATAATGTGCGTCAGGGGTTAAATCGAGACTTGGGTTTTACCGACGCCGACCGCGTAGAGAACATTCGTCGCACCGCAGAGGTGGCCAAACTGATGCTGGACGCTGGTGCGGTGGTGATCACCGCATTTATCTCGCCCTTTCGTTCGGAGCGCGATATGGCGCGGGAATTGTTCGAACCCGGCGAATTCATTGAAGTGTTCTTAGATGTACCGCTATCTGTGGTCGAGCAGCGTGACCCCAAGGGCTTGTACCAAAAGGTCCGTAGCGGTGAGTTGCCGCACTTTACCGGCATTGATTCCCCCTACGAACCACCCCAGGCAGCTGAGCTAACACTTGAGACCGATGTGCTCAGTGTCGATGACAGCGTAGCGCGCATTCTTGAGCTGCTGGACTGACTGTGTCCTCATAGTGGTTGGCCCAAGGCCGCGTAGCGGGTAATGTTCTCCGCTATCGGGAGCAACGGGGCGTGTACGTTACGCGCATGAGGAAGTCTGCAAAAATCAGCGCAAGCCAAATGCCAACAAAATTTGTTCGGGGTATTGTGTGGCTGTGCATATGGATAGCGGCAGCAGGTGGCTGCGCCCAAGCTGATCGAACCCTGTCGGTTGCTACTGGCGGCACCGCAGGTCTGTATTATCCCTTCGGCGGTGGCATGGCCTCGGTTTGGTCGAAGCAACTCCCAGACGTTAACGTCAAAGCCGAAGTCACTGGCGGCTCTATTACCAATGTCACTCAAGTAGCACGGCTGGAAAGCGATCTTGGTATCGCTATGGCCGATGTCACCACCGATGCCTTTCTTGGCCAAGGCTTGTTTGAACAAGCCTTGCCGCTGCGGGTGTTGTTTACCGCATATCCTAATATCGTGCATATCTTAACGTTAGAAGAGAGCGGCATTAGCCGCGTTGCTGACTTGGCGGGTAAGCGCGTGGCTTTGGGTGCCCAGGGCTCTGGTACAGCAGTGGCCGCGACCAATGTGCTAAATGGTCTGGGTCTGTCGCTTGATCAGATCGCTCCGCGTTACTTGAACTTTGCTGCAACCACCGCCGCGCTCAAAGACGGCACCATAGACGCCGGTTTCATTGTTGGTGGCTTGGGGATTGCGGCGGTCACGGAACTGGCGGTCACCCGTTCTTTGCGCCTGATCAATCTGACCGAGGATGAGTTGCAAACGCTAGTGGAGCAGTTTCCGGCGTACAGCGACTACAGTATTCCCGCCGCCACCTACAATGGTGTTGCAACGAACACGAGCGCGCTGGGCATTTGGAGTGCGGTGGTAGTGCATAAAGACATGCCAACGGACCTTGCGTATCGGCTGACTTGCACGGTGTACCAGCAGCGTCAGTCGTTGTTGCAAATTTCGCCAGTGGTGCAGGCCATGACCTTGGAAAACATCCATCAGTTACCGGCGGTTCCTCTGCATCCTGGCACGCAATTGTATTTGCAGGATCCCACCCGGCCTTGTGACCGAGTACTGATGTGAATAACGCACACATCGAGGACAACCCAGACTTTGCCTTGGGGCGTTGGCCACTGCTGATTACCGTGGTGGCCGCTTTGTTGTCGGTCTTTCAACTGTGGCAGCCGGTGGCGGGTTTTGTGCCGCCGGGAGCACTGCCTTTCGAGTCGATATTGGGTATGCAACCGGCGGTGTATTTTCGTCCGGTGCATTTGTGCTGGATTTTGTGCCTGGGCTTTTGGGTTTACCCACTGCGGGTTCGTGGTGTGCCGCTAAAGTGGCTTGATGGATTAACAACACTGCTGGTGTTGTGGGCCAGCTGGCGCATCGTGCAGTTTGACTATTCGAGCATTGATCATTTGTTACATGGCCTGGAGGCAGTCGATTTTGTTGCCGGGATCATCATCGTCTTAGCCACTTTGGAATTGGCGCGGCGCTCTGTTGGCATGGTTATGTGCGCCATTGGTGTGGTGTTTATCCTCTACGCCGCCTTCGGCAATGTGCTGCCAGATGTGCTTGCCACCCGTGGTTTTAGCTTTGAACGTATTGTGCGCTTTCAGGTGTATACCGGGGCCGGTTTGTACGGCGCACCCATTGGCATCGCCGCCGGTGCGGTATTCAGCTTTGTACTATTCGGCGCGTTTTTACAGGTCACCGGGGCGGGCAAGATGCTTATTGACTTGTCGTTTGCTGCAGCTGGCAAGTCTCGTGGTGGCCCAGCCAAGGCCTCGGTAATGGCGTCTGCGGCCATGGGGTCGATTTCTGGCAGTGCTATTGCCAATACGGTGACCACCGGTTCCCTGACCATTCCGATGATGAAAAAGCTCGGTTACAAACCGCACCAGGCTGCAGGCATAGAGGCAGCGGCCTCTACAGGAGGGCAGATCATGCCGCCGATTATGGGCGCCGGTGCTTTCGTTATGGCGGAGTTCACCAAAACCCCCTACGGCGACATTGTTTGGATGGCTCTGGTGCCGGCGCTGTTGTACTTCACCTCGGTGCTGCTGTACGTGCACCTAATGGCCACCAAGGCGGGTTTTGTTGGCGCCAGTGAGCGTCCGCGGGTGCTGCCGATCTTTTTGAATGGGCTGCATTTCTTTTTGCCGTTGGCGCTGATTACCGTGCTGCTGTTGCAGAACTATTCGCCGTTACTAGTAGGTGCTGCCGGTTGTGCGGCGGTCGTGGCCGCGAGCATGTTGCGTTCTCATACTCGTATTGGCTTGACGGAAATTGTTGTTGGGTTGCGACAAGGGGCCATGTTAGCGGTGCCCATTTCTGTGGCCTGTGCGGTTGCCGGGCTTGTTGTCGGCACCATTGGGCAAACTGGTATCGGTCTGCAATTTACCGAGTCGGTGGTGTCCTTGAGTGATGGTCGGCTGTGGCTTGCGTTAATTTTAGTAGCCGTAGCGGCGCTGATTCTGGGTATGGGTTTGCCGGCCACCGCGGCTTACATAGTGTTGGCGGTGATGACCGGCCCTGCGTTACAGGAACTGGGGTTGGCGTTGATCACTGCCCACATGATCATTTTTTGGTTGGCGCAAAGTTCCAACGTCACGCCGCCCATTGCACTCGCGGCTTTCGCTGGCGCGGGTATAGCCGGCGCTCAACCTATGGCTTCGGCGGTGTCTGCATTAAAGCTTGCGAATGGTTTGTTTGTTATTCCATTGATGATGGCGTACTCGCCGTTGTTGTTAACACCAGATCAGGGTTGGCCGGTGGTGTTGCTGGCTGGGGCCGTTACTCTATTGCTTATTGTGGTGTTGGCGATGGCGCTGGAAGGGTTTTTGTGGACAACGGTGCCCACTTACTTGCGCGCTGCCGCGCTCATTTGCGCTGGGTTATTGGTATGGCCTACCACATCGGTACGCCTGGTTGGCGTGGCGCTGGCGTTGTTGTTGTTTGTTGTGAATCGGCTGCACGCCAGGCGGGAGAATTGATGCTGCTGGATGAGCGTTATTGACGTTCGGCCAGCCACTGTTCGTGGTGAATAAACTCACCATTTTCCCAAAACCCCCATTCGTGGCTCTTGGGCCCGGTGATGATAAAGGTCCAAATCGGTTGTTGTTTTTCAAGCTGCACAATGTGCTGATGCCGAGATGAACGGAAATGCGGCCGCCAAGCGGTGACTCGGCGTTGCCCAAGCGGCGTCAATTCGGTGTAGCTGCGCAAAGGCAGAGTAATGAACCACCACGGATGGTCGTGAAAGGCACGGTCATCATCGCCTTTGTGGAACTTATGCAGGCGCAAGGTAAAGCCACACCACACAATCCAGCGCTCCAGGTAAGCCTCTTCGTTATCGAAGACTAAGTCGTGGGTCCAGCCAAATGGCCAGCGTCCAAGGGAGAAAATGTATTCCTGAAAAACCACTTTATGCCTATTACTGAGCGCGTTATGAGTTGTCGAACCAGGCAGGTCGGCGAGTATACTCTGGTGCTCGTAAAAAGCAGTAGTCAGTAGGAACTCGTATGGCCGTTTTCACCCAGTCCCCCGATTTAGACAATGCCTTGGTCAACCCTGCGAATTGGGGGGACGAAAACTGGGTGCATGAACAGTTCACTTGGATGCGCGCAAACGAGCCGCTGAAGTACTTAAGTCCGGAAGGTTTCGATCCGTTTTGGAACGTCACCCGCTACGAAGACATCAAGGCCATAGAAGGCAATAAGGCGCTGTTTATAAATGATCCGCGCCCGACTCTGGGGCACAAAATGATCACCGAGATGATGCAGCAGATGACAGGGCGCAAACATCTGGTGCGCTCGCTGGTGCAAATGGATGACCCAGATCATATGCGCTATCGAAGGCTAACCCAGGGTTGGTTTATGGGCAGCAATCTGCGCAAGTTACAACAGCGTATAGATGAGCTGGCGGCCCATTATGTTGATCGTATGGCCGCCATGGGTGGCGAATGCGACTTCGTAAAAGATGTGGCGATCTGGTTTCCACTGCGAGTGATCATGTCGATCTTTGGTGTGCCTGAAGAAGACGAGCCGCTGATGCTGAAGCTGACACAAGAGCTCTTTGGCAGCACCGACCCGGATGTTGCGCGATCCTTCGAAATGATGGACTTCATGAATGTGGTGCTGGATTTTGAAAAGTACTTTGTCGAGTTAACCGAGGCACGCAGGAAGAACCCAACTGACGATCTAGCCTCGCTGATCGCAAACTCCGAGATTGATGGCGAGCATTTACCGCAACACGAGACCAACGGCTACTACATGATCATTGCCACAGCAGGGCATGACACCACCAGCGCCTCAACTGCCGGAGGTCTGTTGGCGTTACTTGAAAGGCCGGAAGAAATGGCGAAATTGCGGGCGGATGTTGACGGTCTGTTGCCAACGGCTATCGATGAAATGATTCGTTGGGTATCACCGGTGCGTCACTTTATGCGTACCGCAACACAAGACTGTGAAGTGGCAGGACAAACCATACGCGAGGGCGAGTCGGCGATATTGTGGTATCCGTCAGCGAATAGAGATGAAAGCGTATTTGACGCGCCTTTTGAATTCCGAGTTGATCGCAGTGACGCAAAGCAAATTGCCTTCGGTTTCGGTGCCCACGTTTGTTTAGGCCAGCATTTAGCACGTATGGAAATGGCGTCGCTGTATCGCGCGTTGCTGGATCGAGTAGAACATATTGAATTGGCTGGCGAACCCAAATACACCCAATCTACCTTTGTGGGTGGTTTAAAGAGTCTGCCGATACGCTATCGGATGAAGTAAGCGGTTGTTGCGCCAGTAGGTTGGCGCAATCAGCCGGCGCGCTGCGCGATCTCCTGCTCCACCCGCCAGATCCGGTCTTGGCCCCAGCAAACGAAAGGCTCAGGACTATTACCGCCGCTGACGCGGAAGCTGGGTACTCCCCATAAATTCGCTTCGGTCAGGGCTTGCAGGTTGTCATCCAATAGCGCTTCCCAACTCACCTTGTCAGCGGCAGCTACCATGTGCTGCCAATCTATGCCGGCATCTTGGGCGACCTGTTGCAGGCCCTGGGTTGTGGTAATGTCTACGCCGTTTTGCCAGGCTGCTCGTAGATAGGCGGTCACAAAGTCCATGCCTTGCCCTAGTTCTACCGCGCCTGCGTATAAGTTAAACGCGGTTTTGACCGGCTCGCCAAATGGATCAACAACCTGAGCTAACGGATCCTTATAAAATCGTCCTTCGCGGCCTGCATCGGTAATGATGTATCGCTGCTTTGCCTGGGGTGCCGTTACCCCGCGCATTAACATCGGCATGACGGGTCGCAAATGTATACTAACGCCGCTGCGCTCGATCAGTGCCAACACCCGACTGTGACCAATGGCGGTATAAGGGCTGCGCAATGACGGGAAGTATTCCAAGGTTACGGCATGCGCGTTCAGCCCGGTGGTATCGGTTGCCTTGGGAAGGGGCACGCTGGGTGTAGTACCGGCTGGCGCGAAGCCTTCCGCTGTGAGCCGGCTTTCCAATAGATGCAGCCGATCCAAGCCCCAAAACCACTCACCATCAAAATAGAACATGGCTCCGGCGTAATGGCCGAGTTTTTCCCGCAGCGCGTTACCCGCTGCCAGGGCGTTATTGGTCTGGGTGGTATTTTCTTCGTTGCTGGGCTCTGGATCTAAGTTGTTCGTCCACAAGTCGTTGCCCACTTGTTGGGCGATGCGGGCGAATGTGTCGGAGGTTAAATGGGGGCTGAGTGTTCGGTTGGCCTGCAATACCTGGCTTGGTGTCGGACTATGGCTAATGCTCAAGGTCGTAGCGTAACCCGCGGCGATCGCGACGGCATCGCGCTGCGCCCAGATTGCAAAGTCGTTAGCACTGCCTTTGTAGTCGTCTGCGGATTCGCTGACCAGATGAACCATAAAGGGCAGGGCGTACTGGGCGCGTAGCTGGTCGAGTTTTTGTACCGCCAAATGGCTATAAGGATCATCGACTTGATGGAAGTAGTGCACACAGGGGGCTTGGCGAGCGAGTTTACGTTTGCCCCGGGCAGTGCGCTGTAGCAAGCGAGCAAAGCGAGCTGAGCTTAGGTAGCTGGCAGCGGTGGAGCGAATTCGGGTGACTAGTTGCATGGCGTTGTTCCTGTGTCTGCCAAGTAATAATGACAATCATTAGTTAGTATGCCACGGTTTCTGCTGTCGTCGCGGGGGTATTGGTCAGTGCAATACCCGCTCGCGCTTGCTGTTGAGTTCGACGGGCGGGCGAACGATCGGCTATAACACGCCGTCGACCAAACGCTCTATCAGCGCAGCGCCAACCCAGGTCAGAGGTGGAATGATCAGATAAAACGACAGGCGTCCGAGGTTGCCCAGGTTCAACGGCCAACTGGAGACTTTCTGCAAATGTCCGCGCTGGGTTAGCAGGGTGTTGAGGGTCTGCATGTCCGTAATCGACTGGGGATTGGTCAGTTTGCCAATGGCCTCGTCAATGGCTTTTAGGCGCTGGTTTTTTTGTTCGGCAATAAGGTGTCGTGCGGAGCGCAGCGGCACCAGTACCATCGCTACCACAGTGGGCAGGGTCAGCATCATGCCGGGCAGTATTTTCATCGCTGGCGGCGAGTCTGAGTCGATAAACAACAAGGGAAACAGCGCATTGCTGCCAATCAGTGCCAGAGACGAGGCTGTCGCCACTCGCGCCAAAGGCTGCCAAGGTTGCTTGCGAAACAGATCTACCTGTTTGAGATGAAGAGACAAGTCGCTGAGTAAATAGTTGTTCTGTATAAGCCCACTGATCACCGTGGTCATGGTAATCCAGGTCAGCAGCGTACCGGCGACGCTGACTTTGACCATCATGGTTGAAAAGTCCAACGTCCCGTCGGGGTACAGCGGAATAAACCCCATATATTGGATGTGCGCGATGGCGGCGCTGCTACCCGCTACCAGGCAAATCACTTGTAGACGCCAGCCCGGTCGCTCCATGCGTTCTAATGTCGCGGACTGTTGCTCTGTAGAGACCGATAAATTGGGAGCCAGTTCTGCTACCGCGGTGCGGGTGATGCCCAAAATGTAGGCATGAACGGCGGGTAGGTAGGCGAGCATGGCGGCGAAAAATAAGCCGGTAGAGACCCAAAAAATTTCTCCCACCAACCAAAGCTGAATAAGCACGAATAGAACAAAAGCGCTGATACCCGATAGCAACGGGCCGTAACGGCCAGGTAAAACCAGATACAGCGTCCAGATTTTCATGGCGTGGTTATAAGCTCAGCTGTGCACTGCCAGCGATAGTGGTGCGATGCAGTTCCCGAGCGTAGCCATCATAGCCACCGTTTGCTCTGTGCAGTACCGAGCGGTTGTCCCACATAACAAACATGTTGGGTTGCCACTTGTGGGTGTATTGAAATTCTTCTCGTATTTGCCAGGCGTAGAGATCCAGGATCAGTTGCTGTGCCTGGTCTTGCTCCATGCCCTCAATGGCGCAGATATAGCCTACGGTGCTGAACAGTGTTTCGGCACCGCTCTCTGGGTGTGCGTTGATGATGGCATGGCGCTCGGTCTCTAACGCCGCTTCCGAGTACAAGATCTGCATGCTGCGATCCGAACCTTGATCCTTGGTGCCGTAGGTGCCGTCTGGGCCATAGGCGGCCGCTGCGGAGTGCAGGGCGATTTTGCCGTCCAGGCGTGCGCGCAACTCTGCGGGCATACGGGCGACGGCGAGTTGTTGGTTGGCAAAGCTGGTGTCGCCACCTACGGGTGGCACCACCAAGCTATATAGGCAGGTGCCGATGGGCGGATGAGTTTTGAAGCTCCAATCGCTGTGCCAACTTTCGGCGAATACCGGCGCTTGTTCGTCGGCGCGGCGGGTCAGCGCCACTACGGGGTTGTCGTCACTGATCGGTACGAAATAAGGGTCATCGCCCAACTCGCCAAAGTAGCGGGTAATGCGCACAAGGTCCGGGTCGCTGAGTTGCTGTTGTGGAAAAGCCAGTACGTGGTGCTGTAACCAAGCCTCGCGGATGGCTTCAATGGTCGGCGCATCCAGTGGCTGGGCCAGGTCAACGCCTTCAACGGTAGCTCCGCAAGCCTGACCGCTAGGTGTGATGTGCAATTTTGGCATGATGGCGACCCCCTGATCAGCGCCGCCATACATGGCGGGCCTATTTGAATATCATTTGCTCACAACCGGTGTCAGCAAACAGTGCGTCTACTTGGCCCTGGCCGTTGCTGCCCAGTTGTTGGTACTCCTCGTTAATCCATTGTAAACACTTAGCTTGATAAGGGAATGTGGGTTGCTCCCAGGGCTGACCGTCGATGGTTGTGGTCATGGTGTCTGAGCCCGCTTGTAAGGCCTTGGCGTTAGCCAGCAAAGCTGGCGCGTATACGCGGCCAATCTCGCTGAGTAACTCACGCAGATGGTCGGTGCTGTCTTGGAGGCTGATCCAGTCCTGGTCCTCGGCGGAATTGCCGCTGAGGTCGTCCACCAGATCGGTCCAGGCGTGAATGCGCGGTGTTTCTTGCATACAGATTGCCGCTGGAGTGGGGTCAAATTTTGCGAGTTGGGTCAGCTGGGCATAAATACCAAAGTCCGCTGAAGAAGGCCGGGCGCCAAATACAAAGGGGTGGCGTTGTACCATGGCGTCGAATATATGCAGAAAGCGCGTGTAACTGGCCTCTATAACCGGTGCGGTGAGGTCATTTGAACCCACCACATAAAGTCGCGAGATTTGTCGGTCGGCAATGAAGCTGCGCATTTGTTGCAGCTCGTCTTCTGGTGACTGAATGGCGGTCCAGCGCGGCAAAATAGTGCCCGCCATGTCGATGTCGGCCTGGTAGTACCAGCGGTAGTGGAACATCGCCTTGGTCAGCCATTCGTCCGCGTAGTCTTCAATGAGGTAGTTCAAAAAAGCCAACACCGGGTCATGGGGGATGGTTTGACGTTGGCTGAAGCTTTCTTCGAAGCGGCGAATCAGTGGTGTGGAGTCGACAACCGCTTGCAGTTCGTTGTTCTCGTCGGGAAGGAAGAAAGTCGGCAGTAAGTGCACTTTTGGTTCTGGCAAATCGCTCTCGGTGGTTTGGCTGCCAATGAGCAACCGATAGCGAATATGCCGAAAGCGCAAATAGGCGAGCATTTTTCGCGTATAAGGTGAACCGGGCACGCCTTTAAATTGAACGGGCTCTTGAATCTGCATGGCTTCCTCTCTGTATAGCTATGTCCAGTTAGATAACATAAGCGATTAATAATGGCCATCATTAACTCATTTGACTGCGGCTCTTCCATGCTGTGCATGGGTCACGTCACCGACTCAGGGCGGCATCACTGTGCTTGAGGCCTATGGGGCGCTGTGGATTTTTATTGTGCTGATGGTCAGCACCCCAGGGCCGGCCAATTTGTTGATTATGACCGCCGGTGCGCAACAAGGATTTTGGCGTTGTGTACCGTTCAATATGGGGCTCATTGTTGGCAAATTACTGCTGAATTTGGCGATGGCTCTGGGTTTAACAGTGTTGGTGCAGCAGTACCCAACCGTGGCCAAGGTTTTTGCACTGGTGAGTGCGGTGTATATGAGTTGGCTGGCGCTGCAAGGTTGGAACGCCCATCTGAAACCAGCGCAGCAAAGTAGTAGCTTGAGTTTTCGCCAAGGATTGATCGTGCATCCACTGAGCCCCAAGACCTGGGTCATGGTGGTGTTGGCATTCTCAGAATTCTTACCCCCAACACCGACCCCTGCAGAGCAATATGTTTTGATTCCCCTGAGTTTTGCCTTGGCGCAGTTGGTTTTTCATAGCGGCTGGTGCTTTGCTGGGGTGTTGTTGCAGCGGGCGCTGGGTGCCAGCGTGGCGTTAACTCGCGGATTAGCGTTGCTGACCATCGCTGTGGTTTGGTGGGCAGTTGCGTTTGCCTAACGCTTTTAAGGGGCGGTTGCTATTGCTTGGAAGTTCTGCCACAACTGTGACAAAGCCATTTGCATCTGCGGGAGGTTGATATGGCAACGGCATCTGCACCGATTCAAATTAACGGTGTGCATCATTTGGCTCTGGTGTGCAAAGACATGGAGCGCACTGTAGATTTCTATACCAACAAATTGGGCCTGCGGTTAACCAAGGGGTTTGATTTGGAAGGCTACGGCCAACACTTCTTCTTCGATATGGGTAATGGTAGTGAGTTGGCATTCTTTTGGTTTAACGATGCTGAACCGGCCCAACCGGGGGTTGCTGCGGTAAAGAATATCGTCGGCAGTCGCGCGGGAAATATCAGTTCAGCCCACGGATCTATGAATCATGTGGCGTTTAATGTCGCCCCTGAACAGATTGACGAGTACCGCGAACAATTGGTGACTAGAGGGGTCGATTGTACGCCGGTGGTAAATCACAACGATGTAGTAACCGGCGAAGAATCTAGAGTAGGACAGGAGGCATCAGAAAAGACCTGGATTCGGTCGTTCTACTTCCTAGATCCCGACGGCATCATGTTGGAATTCTGCGCGACGTTGCAGCCGGGTATAGAACACGCAGATCTACCGGTGAATGAGCACGGCATTAAATCCAACGGACAATCGGTGACGGGCTTATAGCCGTTTTCCTAACCATTCACTGATTAAATCGGCAGCAAAGGTTCGAGCATCCCCTGGATCTTGTAGATAGTGGTCGCCGCTGATCATATGCAGAGTTTTGTCCGTGGCGGCAATGCCGTCGAATATCGTTTGCGCATCACTTGGAAAAACCCCGGTGTCGGCATCGCTTTGTATGACTAAGGCGGGTTCATGAATGCGAGACAGATGCTCAGCGCCGCGGCAACAAGAGTCGCGCAAACTCCACATAGACAACCAAGTGCGCAGGGTATTCGTCAGACCGATACCGCGCGGGCTGTAGTTGGCGGTTTTGGGGTCGCCGGCGTAACAGCGACCAATAATGCGTTTGGATGGGTCAATACTGCCGTCCAGTAGTCTTAGGTCGGCCCAAGTGCGGTAGAGGTTAAAAGCCCGATCTCGATAGCCTTGGCTGTCCAGTCGCTGTAGTTCGCTGTGGCACCAATCAGTAATGCGATGATTACGATCTACCTGAGCTTGGCGGTAGCGCTGAATAAACTCAGCACTGTAGGGCGGGCCGTTGGCTGGGTTGTACATATCCAACTGCGCATCCACGCTGATGGGGTCGGTTTCGTCAGTAACTGCCGGATCAAACCAATCGGTCAGCACTTCAGGACGACCTTGATGGGCGCACAGTGAAATGTAGAAATCGGCGCTGGGTAAATCGTCTAACGCCGACGGTAGGTTTAGCCCCGGAGTGGCATGCATGGTGACGCCATGGGACTGTGATTGATAAGCCGCCATAAGCGACCCGCCGCCGGAATTGCCGAGAATTACCACCTGTTCAATACCCGCATGTTCGCGTAACCAGCGCACACCAGCGCCGAGGTCAATCAGCGCATGCTCCAACAAAAAGAATCCCTCGTTACCACGAAACCGGGTATTCCAACCTAGGAATCCGAAACCCCGCGCGGCCATAAGTGGGGCCAGATAGTGTTCGCTGAAGTCGACATTGTAGTGGGCGGCAATAAATGCGGTGCGCACAGCTTGGTCCTTTGGGCTGAAATACAAGCCCTGGCAGGGGTGGAAACCTGCGCCGTTACGTGGTGCGGTCGCAGATTCCGTGGCGACAAACTCCACAGTGATGTCTTGGCCCTCAACGTTTAGGTCGCCGCGCTCCTGTGAGAATACGGTCATAGCCAACCCCAGAATGATGTTGTGTCAAAGGGTATAGCAGAAATACCGCCGACCTGTCAGGTACCGTCACAAGCTGCTAAAGGTTTTGAATTGCCCGCCGATAAGTACTCTGCCTTGAGGACGCCCGAGTGTCGTCTCTCCCCCCTTAACGAGCACAGTCCTCAAGGCCGTTTTTCTAGGTTGTTTGCCTGATTGATGAGGGTTGTTTGGCTGAATAAAATGCAGCCGTTTTCTGTAGTGGTTAAAAATTTTGAACCCCCATTGTCTTATTTGTCTCCTGGGATTACTTGCATTAGCTGCATGCGGTGGCGGTGGTAGTGGCTCCGCAACCGTGCCCGCTCCGCAGCCACCCTCTGGTAGCGCGCCTACACAGCTGCTGACTAATGCGAAAAGCCAGAGTCAGCTGTTGACGACTTTCCGTGCAGCCTATGATTCGGCTATGAGCGGCCAAGGCCAAGTGGAAGATGCAGGCGTTGCTGCCGCTGCTCCCGCGAGTGATTCCAATGTCGGTAATTTTTCCGTGACCTATACCGCCGAAAATTCAGTGGATGAATACGATGCGGTGAAATATGACGGCGAGTATTTATATATAGCACCCTCCCGCAGTATGGATTGTTGTGTGGCCTTGGATGCAGGGGAGATTGCACGCGCCGACCAAGCAATGTCTTCGAACAGCGCCTCAGCCTTACGTGCCATTAGGATTTTGCGCACTACGCCGGCTGATGCGGGTGTTAGCAGTGTGTCGGCAATTCCATTAGCGGATGGTTTTAGTGTGGAGGGGTTATACCAGCAGCAGGATCGGCTGCTTGCCCTTACGGCGTCGAATTGGTGGGGTGCTTTTGGTGATCAGTCGTTGCAAGCCTGGGTGGGGGAATCTACTGGATTACAGTTATACGATCTGAGTGATCCGGCGAATCCCGCAGACCTTGCACAGGTCAGTATTGAAGGCGCGCTGATTACCAGCCGCAAAACTGCAGCCGGTGTGCACATTGTCTCTAGGCATTCGCCGAGTATTGATGGCTTCGTCTATTACCCCTCTAACGAAGAAGACAAAGCTAAGAACGAAACGCTGTTACAAAACCTTAGTTGGGACGATCTGCTGCCAAAAGTGCTGGAGGATGGCGTGGCGTTAGCGCTGTTTAATGCGGGCAATTGCTTTTCTATTGATGCCGATCATCCCTTGGCCCCTGAGCAGCTGGGCTATCCAACGGTTACTACGGTGGTGACCATAAGCCCTGATACTGGCGCGGTCACCGATGGGCTGTGTTACCTGGAATACTCCGATGGGGCGTATTTTTCCGCCGACGCTTTGCATTTAACCCAAGTTGATTACGATCAAGACAGCCGGCGTTACCGCACCTATGTGCATCGCTTTGACCTAAGTGGTGGGTTGGCCTATGCCGGTTCAGGGCGTGTTGATGGCGCTTTGTTTCTGGGCGGGCAAAACGACTTTCGTATCAGTGCGGCAGGGAACAATTTGCGTTTGGTGACTACCCAGCGAACCAACGACAGCAACGATTCGTTAGATCACAGCCTTTACGTATTACAGTTGGATGCAACGGACAAAAAGCTTAATACCGTAGGCCAACTGCCCAACTCTGCGCGGCCAGATGAAATTGGTAAACCCAACGAGGATTTATACGGTGTTCGATTTGTTGGCAGCCGGGCCTATCTGGTGACATTCGAGCGCACCGATCCCCTGTATACGATTGATTTAAGTGATCCTACCGATCCTTATATTGTGGGTGAACTTGAGGCGACCGGCTTCAGTAACTTCTTGCATCCGGTCAGTGATGACTTGCTGTTGGGGTTAGGTCAATCAGAAGACAACCAGGTCAAGTTGGAGCTTTTTGATATCAGTGATTTTGCTGCGCCGGTGAGTCGTGGTGCCCTGATCCTGGGGGCTGATTTGGGTTGGGCCTACAGTGCGGCTGAATACGATCGCCATGCCTTTAGTTATCTGATGGGCGATGCAATAGATCGAATCACGGTGCCGCTCTCAGGTTATAAATCCGCAGAACAAAATAGTTGGGTCGAACGTCTGCAAATGATTGAAGTGCAGGGCAAGACCCAAGCCGGTACCGCTGAATTGGTGGATGTGGGCTACCTGTCTGTGCAGGGACTAAGTTCTGATGATTATCCTGCCAGCCTCAGTCGTGGTGTATTGGCCGATGACGCGGTGTATTTCATTAACGGCACCAAGGTATTTTCTGCGTTATGGAATGATCCGTTCAACCAAACCGGCCCACATTAACCTACCAGCAGAAAGTGCTAACATCGGGGTTTAAATATGCGTATGGGCAGCAGCCCTGTATAAATGTAGACCAGGTATGAGCTTTACTGGAGACCGCTATGACACTTCAACAAACCTCAACAGACCAATCGTTGAACTTTGATCCAGATGCCTTGCGTGCCAAATATCGAGCAGAACGCGACAAGCGCCTTCGTGAAGACGGCAATGAGCAATACCAAGAGGTTACTGGAGACTTTTCTCACTACATAGATGACCCCTATGTAGAACAAGGATTCAGTCGCGAACCCCTGCACGACGAGGTGGACTGCATTGTTGTTGGCGGTGGGTTCGGAGGCTTGTTAACCGGTGCACGATTGACCGAATCTGGTATGCAACGGGTTCGCATTATAGAAAAGGGCGGCGATTTTGGTGGCACCTGGTATTGGAACCGCTACCCAGGTGCGGCCTGTGATGTCGAGTCTTACGTCTATTTACCGTTATGCGAAGAGCTGAACTTTGTACCCAAAGAAAAGTACACCCATGCACCAGAGATTCTCGCTCACAGCCGTGCCATTGGTGAAAAGTTCAACCTCTACGATTACGCCTGCTTTCAGACAGAAGTGGAAGGCATGCAATGGGATGAAGACAGCCAACGTTGGACGGTATTCACCAATCGCGGTGATCAAATGCGTGCGCAGTATGTGTGCATGGCGAACGGTCCGTTAAATCGACCAAAGCTGCCGGGCATCTCGGGTATAGATACGTATAAAGGTCATACCTTTCACACCAGCCGCTGGGACTACGCCTACACCGGCGGCGGCCCCGAAGGCAATTTAAGTGGTTTGAAGGGTAAACGGGTAGGCATTATTGGAACGGGTGCCACAGCCATTCAATGCGTGCCGCACCTGGCGCGTGGCGCAGACGAGCTTTATGTTTTTCAACGTACGCCCAGTTCGGTGGATGTACGTGCCAACCGGCCGACGGACCCCGAGTGGGCGGCGAGCTTAGAGCCCGGCTGGCAGCAAGCCCGTATGGACAACTTTATGACTCTGGTGTCTGGCGGATTTGCTGACGAGGATCTGGTCAATGACGGCTGGACCGAGATCATTCGTAATCTCGCCTCTATGGTGAACTTCAAGGGTATGGGGCGTCTGTCACCTGCAGAAATTGCTGAAAAAATGGAGCTGGCGGACTTCCAGAAAATGGAACAGATCCGCGCTCGGGCCGAACAATTGGTTAACGATAAAGACACAGCGGAATCGTTAAAGCCTTATTACCGGCAGTTTTGTAAGCGACCTTGTTTCAACGATGAATACCTGCCGAGCTTTAATCTGCCGGGAGTTCACCTTATCGACACCGATGGTCGAGGGGTTGAGCGCTTTACCGAAACAGGGTTGGTAGCGAACGGCCAAGAATTTGAGCTGGACTGCGTGATCTTTGCGACGGGTTTTGAGGTGGGCACAGACTACACCCGTCGCTCTGGCTACGATCTAATTGGGCGCGATGGCTTAAGCCTGAAAGACAAGTGGGCCGACGGCATTGCCACCCTGCACGGTATGCAGACGGCGGGGTTCCCAAACTGCTTCATTATTTCTCAGGCCCAATCTGGTTTTACTGTGAGCTTTCCCCACGCCATGAACGAACAGGCCAAACACATTGCTTACATTATTAGCCAGGTGCGCCAGTCCAACACCAACGTTGTGGAAGTAACGGCGCAAGCCGAGCAGGAATGGGTGCAAGAGATTATTAAAATGTCTCGGCTCAGTGAGAGTTTTCAGGCGGAATGCACACCCGGCTATTACAACAATGAAGGTAAGCCGAACCCGAAAAGCGTGCAAAACGGTTCATATGGCGCCGGACCGGTGAAGTTTTTTAAGGTCATCGAGGACTGGCGCGCAGACGGTACCCTAGAAGGTTTGGAGCTTCGTTAGCCCGTAAACCAGCCTATGACGCTGTGGCGCTGACGATCCATACGGCGGCACCCAGTTCAATACCGTTATCGCCTTGATGCTCTGCCAGGGCCTCGCGTCCTGCGGCAAGGGCTTGCGTGCGTGTCTCGCCGTCGAGTTCTGCCATTACTCTAGCGGCAGGGCCGACGCGGGTTTGCAGTTGAATGGCTTGGTCGGCGTCATTGCCGACGTTGAGTGCGCTTTCAAAGCTTTGCAGTTGGATATTTTTGAAGCCGCTGTTTTCCAGAATGTTGGTCACATAGTCACCCTCGGCAAAGGCAAAGGGGCCTGGTGCTCTGGGGTCCGGCGGGCTGTCTGGTTCGGGTAAAAACGGTGCTACCGCGCGGCCGGTAACGGACATCCAGGGGTTTTTGCTCGGGGGCTGCCAACACACAAAAGACAGTCGTCCGCTGGCTGCGGTATTGCTGTGCAGATTGCGAAACGCTGCCACGGGGTCGTTGAAGAACATCACACCGAAGCGCGAAAACACTAGGTCGTAGGGCTGACTGCCTGTGTAGCTGGCGGCGTCGGCTGTAGTGAACTCAACCTCGCTGGAGCGACTCCGGGCGCGCTCCAGCATGGGCTCAGATACATCGACGCCTTGCACCAGGCCACCGCGGTTAGCGAGGGCGATACTGGTGTCGCCACAGCCGCATCCAACATCCAACACATGTTCGCCAGCTTGCACATTGGCCGCCGTTAATGCCGCAGCGGAAAGTGGTGCTAGGAGCTGATCAAGGCGATCTTGTAACTCTGCCCAAGTATTTCCGGCGCGGTCGTTCCAGTAGTCGATTTGTTGCTGATTAGCTTGTCCCATGAGTCACTTGATTGGATTTTGATAGGCAGCACTGGTTAGCCGCGAACAAATTCGCGAATCACTCGCCCTGGTCTGTGACCGGTATGTTCACCGTCTTTGATAATCACCTGGCCTCCGACGATGGTGGCGTCATAGCCTTTGCCTTTAACAACAAAGCGACCGCCGCCATGTGGGAAGTCGTTGACATACTCTGGGTGACAAGTAGACAGATTTTCGTAGTCGATGACATTGATGTCAGCATGCCAACCTTCGCGCAACTCACCGCGTTCTTTCAGGCCGATAATGGCTGCAGACTTGCCGGTAATGCGATGTACCGCTTCCGGCAAGGAGTACACACCCTGTTCGCGGGTCAGCTCGCTGAGCAGTACCGTGGGTGAATCGGTGTCGGTGAAGAAGCCAACATGGGCACCGGCGTCGCCGAGCATTGGCACCACGTGGGGTAGTTGCATGTATTTCCACTGATTTTCTAGGTTGCCGCCAAACATCCAGAAGTTGAAGAACTCACGGCCCTCTGAGGCCAACAGTCGTTCGACATAGACCTCCACCGGATCCTTGCCTTCAGCTTCGGCCAACTGCAGTAAGCTCTGTTGTCGCGCAAAATCCAAATTTGGCGTGGCGTCCATACCGAACGGATGAAGCATATGGGCGAGGTTTTTCATGTCGCCGGCTTCAATGCCTTCGGCAATGAGCTTGGCGCGGGTGGTTTCGTTGCGCAGTGCATTGACCCGATCCTCTATGCTGGGCAGTGCCATTAAGTCTTTCCAGGCTTTCGAGCTGCGGGTAAACGGCGACAATTGGGCAAGACCAAAAAATGCACCCGACGGCCGGGTATGACAGATGCTGGCTAAGCGCTTGCCGCCCTCGTTTTGCTGTTCGAAGAATTCGCCCCAACGCGCTACGCCGCCGTCGCCTTCAGCGCCGGTGCCGCCAGAGAACAAAATCTGACAGCCCAACTCGGTGCCGTCGCGGAACATTTGCAGTTCGGTTTCGTAGCGGGTCTGCATGTCGTTGGCAGATTGGAAAACCGCACCGATCCCGCCGCCTGCTATGACGGCCTCTTGAATCGCCTTAGTTTCGCGTAGATCCGCCCAGGTGCCCGGAGTACAGCGTCCGTCGGGTACCGTGTGCAGCAAAAAGCGCGAGGTGGAAAAACCCACGGCACCTTCTTCTACGGACTGCTGCACCATCTTAGCGATGTGTGCCAGTTCCTTATCAGAGGCTTGTGCGCCCTCATCCATGCTGCGGTCACCCATGGCTTCGTAACGAATCGCGGAATGACCCGCCAGGCCAACAATGTTCAGAGCAGGCTGCAGGGCTTGTACCGAGTCCAAGTACTCGCCGTAGCTATTCCAGTCCCAGGGTAGGCCATCCATGATGGCCTCGGCTGCGATGTCCTCCACTGACTCCATCAGTTTTGCTAGATACTCGCGATTGTCTGGACTACAGGGTGCAAAGGTTACGCCGCAGTTGCCAATTAAAGCGGTGGTGACACCATGATAGGAGCTTGAGCTCATCAAGGGATCCCAACCAATCTGGGCGTCCAGGTGGGTGTGCAGGTCAACAAAGCCAGGTGTGACCACTTTGCCGGTAGCGTCTATGGTTTCTTTGGCGCTGGCATTGCCCAGGTCGCCGATACGCGCGATACGCCCATTGCTGATCGCAACGTCAGCACGGATTGCGTCCGCACCGGTGCCGTCAATAACTCGACCGCCAGAAATAATCAGATCGTAGTCCATCTTCTCTCCCCAAGACATTTGACTGAAATTACCAACCCAGAAATTTGTCCTGATATGGCTTCGGCGTCAAGTTTGCTGTGAGTACAAATACGGGTAGGGAGTAACGCCAAGACCGGGTTTTTGCGCTAGGCTGGCGGGGTGAGCAGGGGGAATCAATAACGATGAAGGTGCTGGGAAATCTAACCCCGGACCAATTTTTAAGCGAGCATTGGCAGCGTAAGCCGCTGCTAGTGCGTGCAGCATTAAAAGATTACGTATCACCATTGAGCGCTGACGAGCTGGCAGGGCTCGCCTTGGAAGAAGAGGTGGAGTCGCGTCTGGTCAGTAACGGCGATGCGACAGCGCCCTGGCCCGTGCGGTTTGGGCCTTTTAGCGAGCAAGACTTTGCCCGCTTGCCTAAAACGGATTGGACGTTGCTTGTTCAGGCAGTGGATCTTTGGTGTCCAGAGGTGGCCGAACTTTGTGCGCACTTTGACTTTCTGCCACGCTGGCGAACCGATGACATTATGGCCAGTTTCGCCGCCCCGGGTGGCAGCGTGGGTCCACACTTTGACCAGTACGATGTGTTTTTAATACAGATCGCTGGTCACCGGCGCTGGCAAATCGGTACTGTCTGCGATGACAAAACGCCCTTAGTCGAGGGCACAGAACTGCAAATCATTGATAAATTCGAAGCCGTCGACGAATGGGTCCTAGGTCCTGGGGACATGTTGTACCTGCCTCCTGGGGTTGCGCACTGGGGTGTTGCGCAAGACGCCTGCATGACTTTTTCATTAGGGTTTCGTTCGCCACTGCTGTTGGATATGTTGTCTGACTTAGCGGTAGAGTTGTCGGCTCAGGGGTTGGATCAACATTATCGAGACCCGGTGTTGACAGCGGCAATGGGTTCCGACGAGATCGATCCGGTCTTTGTTGCTCATGCAAAGCAACAACTGTTGGCGTTACTGGACAACGAGCCGCTGATTGCGGATTGGCTGGCGCGCTTTATGACTGCGCCAAAGTATCCGGATTTAGTGGATGCGTCTGGCGAGCAACGACAAGCCTCGACGATGGGGCGCCAATACCGCAATGGTGAGCCGACTGATCAAGGGCAGGGGGAGCTGTGATGTCGAAGACACAACAAGCCTGGCTTGGGGCCGCTCTAGCGCTGGCTGTGGGCATTTATTTTCGTAACCCGGCCTATGCTTTATTGCTGGGGCTGGCAACACGACTTCTTACCGGGGTAAACCCGCTGCACAGCGTGGCCAAATGGGGCAAGTTGAGTTTGCAGGCGGCTATAGTCTTGTTGGGGTTTACCCTGGGATTCGATCGTATGCTGCAAGTCTCAGCAGACTACGGCCTAGTGGTTGCTCTGTTTGTGCTGGGCACTTTGGCGCTTGGTTTTGTCCTTGCCAAGGCGTTGGCTAGCGAAACCGGCGAGGCTACGCTGTTGAGCAGCGGCACCGCGATCTGCGGTGGCACCGCGATCGCTACCTTGGCACCCATTATTCAAGCTAAACCCCACAACGTTGGGGTCGCCATGGCACTGGTATTTCTTCTCAATGCGGTGGCTTTACTGACGTTTCCATACATTGGCCACGCCTTGGATTTAAGTCAGCAACATTTTGGCGCCTGGGTAGCTCTGGCGATACATGACACCAGTTCGGTGGTTGCCACTGCAGCTATCTATGGCGACGAAGCGGCGGTTGTAGCCACTACCGTCAAATTGGGGCGCACCTTGTGGCTGATCCCCTTAGCCTTTGCCGTGAGCCTGATTTATCGCTCCAGCGAAGCGCGGTTGCGCATCCCCGGCTTTATTTTGTTGTTTATTTTGGCCGCTGGCCTGGGCTCGGTGGTGCCGATGGGAGACGGTCTGTTAAACGGCATCAGTGTTGTGAGTAAGATCTTGTTGGTGGTGGCACTGGGTATGATTGGGCTGGAGATTGACCGTGGCACTTTAAGCCAGGTGTCGTGGCGCAGTGTCGCTCTTGGTGTTGGGCTGTGGGCGCTGGTGGCACCAATAGCCTTAGCGCTGGTGCTGTGGATTTAGTCGTGGCGGCGCGTGTCACCACTTTAAACACGCAAAATTGCAGGTGATGTGCACAAGGTGCATAACTATAGTGCGATTTGATCTTTTTCATTGGACAGCGATGGCAGTAGGGTACCGCCATGACTGTTTTACGTACCTATTTTGACCGCGGTAGCTTTCTCGCCCTTGGGGTGTTTGTGGCCTATTTGCTCGCGCCCTTGTTTGTTTAGCCTCGCCTCCAGGGGCGTCAGGCCTCTCTACGATTCCCCTAGCTGAAACACGATCCGCTGCTGTACTCCAGGCACCGCGATGGCTGTGCCGTTCACAACCTGGGGCTTGAACTTAAACCGTGTGATCGCGTCTAAAGCGGCTTTGTTAAATCCTGATTGGGGTTGGGCTTCCACCACTCTTGGGTCAACGACTCGTCCTAACTCGTCCACTTTAAAGGCTAAGAGTACCCATCCCTCAATGCCTCGTGAGGCCATGCGTCGCGGGTATTCTGGTGCCACAGTAACGATGGGCAGAAAGTTGCCATCGGCAATGCTTAGCTCACCGCCAGTTGTCGGTGGCTGAGGCGTAACAGGCTCTGTGAATTCGACAGGATTACCGCCTAGTTCGGGAATAATAGGTTGGTTCTCAGGTGGTGATTCAATGATCGTCCTTTCAGGCTTTTGGCGATCTGTCCTTTTAACCGGTTGATCTTCGATCAGCGGTACAAACGTTAAGTTGGCACCCATTGGCCGTTCATCCAGCCGTGGTTGTTCGTTACTGATGAGGCCTTTCATAAGTAAGAACAACAGGGCGGTAATGGCCAGAGCGATGGCGACTGGGGGCAAAAAACGCCTTACCAGATCCTGCAATACGGTTGTTCCGCTCTGGAAGCTTTTTGGGCTTAGTTGCAGCTCGTGAGCGGCGATACAAGGCTGGGTTTGCAGTAAGTAATTAGCTGCGCGTCTCAATTTTGCAAACGTGGTTACCAGAAACATGGTTACTCCCAAAGGCGATGCCTTCTCGTTGTATGCAACGGTGGGTTTATGCCTGGTTGGCGCGATTGGCCCTAATTAGCTTACAAACGGATTGATTTACCCGACTAACGGTGGTGTTTGGTCTGCAAAAATTTCTTTGAGTGTGGCGAGGGGCAGCTTTGGCTTGCGATCGAAGTACAACAATCCATTTACCTCTTGCTGCACATCGGTCAGTTGGGTCCAGACAAAGCCCTGGAGTTTTTCACTGGCGTTGATGCTGGCCATAATCTGGCGGATTTCTTGCTCCAATGCATCGACATCGGTGGGCAGATCACCATAGGCAAAGGCGTTGTCGTGTTGTGTGTCAGATTCAAAACCAACGCCACCGCACTCGGTCAGCAGCATTGGCAGATGACTCGGGTCAGTGCCAGGCAGTGCACCGTTTCTTGGGCGCTCGCCCTGAGTAACCGGTTGGCTAGGATCTGCAGCTAAGGCGGTAAGTCGTTGATCGAGGCTGCGCTCGGCGTCGTGGTACAGATGTAAGGTCCACAGATCACCGCTACTGTATTCCCAGCCGTCATTGCCAATAACCGGTCTAGAGGGGTCAAGAGCCTTGGTCAGTGCCACCAAGCCATCCACAAAGGCACGTTGCTCTGGACGCTGTTGAATATGCCACACCCCCCAGGACTCGTTAAAAGGTACCCAACCTACGACACTGGGGTGGCCTCGATCCCTGCGCACTAAATCCAACCATTGTTCGGTCAAAGACGTGATCAGTTCGCTGGAAAAGATGCGGCCTGAGGGCATTTCTGCCCAAACCAACAGTCCGAGCTTGTCGGCCCAATATAGATACCTGGGCTCTTCGGCTTTTTGATGCTTGCGCGCAAAGTTGAAGCCCATGGCCTTAGTCAGCTCTACATCCTGACGCAGTGTTGCGTCGTCTTTTGCGCAGTACCAACCTTCTGGGAAATATCCCTGATCAAGAATGCCGCGCAGATAGATTGGCGCGCCGTTAAGACATTGTTGGCCGCCTATAACAGTGACTTCACGTAAACCGGCATAACTGGCGACACGATCCAGTTCCTGGTCGTTGTCATCGATTAAAGACAAAGCAAGGTCGTAGAGAAAAGGCTGTTGCGGTGACCACAGTTGCGGATCGTCAACATGCAGAGCAAGGCGTAATTCACTGCGCGCCTCACCATTTACCTGTGCCGTCGCTACTTGAGTATCTCCGGTCATCAACTGCGCGGTAAGTCGGCCGGTGAACTGATCCGACAGGGTGCAGGTGAGGTGCAATTGCTGGGCGCTACGATCGTAATAGCTGCCAAGATGGGTGATGTGAATTCGATTAGTTGGCTCTAACCATACGCTTTGCCAGATGCCGATGACCGCATCGTAATCAATAGGCCAGCGGGTTGTGCCTTCCTGTTTGCCGCGGGGTTGTTGCCAGGAATCAGAATCGGTTGCGCGCACCACGATGTGATTAGTGCCTGGTTTTAGATAGTCGCCAATAGACAGGTGTATGGGGGTATAACCACCGTAGTGCTCACCTGCTTGCTGGGAATTGATGTAAATCTGACTGTGGTAATCGCAGGCACCAATGTTCAGTACCACATCTTCGCTGGGCCAATCCGGCAGCTCGAAGGTTCGGTGATACCACACGGTGGTGGTACTAGGGTCAATGTGTACCCCTGATGCCGGACTGTTTGGGCAAAACGGCACGGTGATGGTTTCGGGCCAATCCTTGCGCTGCCACCATTGTTGGCGAACCCCCAAGTTGTCCGGATCTGCGGCAAAGTCCCAATGGCCATTTAAGTTGAGCCAGTGTGGGCGCTGCAGAATGGGTCTTGGGTATTCTGCTTTAGGGGGTGCTTTCATGGTGGCACTGCTGTCTTTATGGCAAGTAACCCATTGTGCAAAGCACTTTAGCTTTGGGGTACATACCAGATAGGCGACGACCAAACCCGCTCTTGGATGGTGGTTTTAAGATCTGGCCGTGGTGCTACCCCGGCACGTACTGCATCCCAAGTAGACCAGCGACAGGTTGGGTTTTCCAGCGCGCGCACATAATAGAAAGCGCGATGCTGTGGGTTAAAGTCTGGGTCGGTCCAGGCCGCCTTCAGTTCAGCTGAGCCTACGCCCTGACTTATGTCGCAGTTACTGATATCCACTTTGGCACCGTTGTCTGGGCAACGATGCGTAGTTGGGTCCACCTGGCCGCCGTCGGAACACGCTACATCGTAAACCTGCTCGTTGTGTTCGCCGTTAACCGTCCAACCCTTGATGATTTGGAGCCGTTGCAGCGGTGCGGAATTAGGGTCGCGTGTTGCCCAAGCCAATAAGCTTGGTGCGCCAGCGCCTGGCAGCAGATCAGAGCCCATGCTCACACCTTGTTGATAGGCGCGGCTTAAACCGTCAGCGTCATCAAGCATGTCTGCGTCCAAGCCATAGCCCGCGAACAAGCGTACTTTCATGCGCGGTCCGGACGTGGCAAAGGTCTCTTTGCGGCGAAAGGCTTTGTAAATGGCTTCGCGGCTGTTTTCTTCTGCCCACACGCCGGTAAGACCCGACGCGCCCCATGTCTCATAGGCGCCAGTAGAGTACGGCTGCCCATCGATCATTTGAATGTTCGCACGCCCGGTTGAATCGATGATCTCTGCATCTCCTTGGGAAAGGGGCGTCGACCCCCGACGGGAACCGTTGGCGTCAAGGATGCCGACTTTCGAAAAGTAGGTTTCTTCGTCCAGTGACGCTGCTGCATTGTGAGTATCACTGGCCCCAACAAAGCCGAATTTGTATGGGTTGGATATACCCGCGTCTTCAAATTTAAGACCGTTTAACAGGGCGTCGCGGGCATAAGAACCCTTGGGTTCGCTGTAGAGGGTGGTCGCAACGCGGTAGGGCATGATTTCAAAATCTGCCCACTCATCATTATCTGACAGGGTTGGATGGGTTTCCGATGTGCCTTTCACCTGAGTCAGTTCAATCAAAGGCTCGTTACGCATACGCTGTTCCGCATAAGCGTCGTCAATTGGGTTATCAGCCCAGTCCACCAGCTCAAACATTGCGCCATTGGAGCCATTTGAGTTGTGTGGAATCGCCATGCTTTCAATGCCTTGCTCGCGCAATCCGTCCATCCAATTCCACAGTCCCTCTGGGTTCTGGCTGTGGAAACGCGAGAACGGCATAGACGGTAGTTTGTCGGCGTCGCGGAAAATGACGTTGCGGTGCAAGTTACCTCGCGCATTTGTAGACGAGGTGTATTCGTAGGCGACAAAGGTTGTGAACTCACCGGGTTTGTTGTGCTTCTGTGCCGCGCGAACGATGTCTGCCCACGCGCTTTGCGCGATTTCGTCCAAGTCGCTCTGTTCAATGCTGCCATCGCCGATCTTTGCCAGGGTGTCTGGTAAGAACGTTGTGAAGGCATTAGCTCTCCTCGGTAGGCTTTCGATGTTGGCATTGGCTGGATTGTTGATGTCGTGCAGACCTTGTACGTGGGGTTGGCGCGAAAAGTCTGTACGGGTGTCAGCAGCGGCCTTGACCGCGCCCAAAAACATCGCGTGGTCGGTGACTGCGTAAAAATCCAAGGGTTGATTCAACTGCACTGTAAACCCACTGGCATGTTGCAGCGCCTCGCCTTGGGCGTAGCGATAAGCGTCGTAGGGAGTGGCTACGGTGCCGAATGCGTAAGCGTCGAAGGAATAGTCTGTATGGACGTGCAAATCACCGAAATAAGCGTTGCGATTAGCGTTGGCAATGGGGTCGCCAATAATGATGTCTGATGGCATGTCTAACGTGACAGCACCGAAGCGAGGCGCAACGGTAGGTTCGGTGTTTTCAGCCTGGGCTGAGGTGGTGCTCGTGCTGGTTGCAGACTCTGGTGTACAACCGCTGAGTAAAATTAGCGCGCTGCTAAACAGTGCGATGAAAAAAGGTGCGCGGTAACGATTCGACATGGCTCCCCTCCTGCGTTTATCGAAGTTGTTGGCATAGTACAGGAAAATACAACGGGTTTTAGTGCGGGATTGGCTCTAGGTGTGGGGATAAAACCTCATTGAGCTTTGCTACGGTGATTGCGCTGCCTTGATCGGTGTCAACGCAGACATTGCCATAGCGCTCGTATAACGGGGTGCGCTCGGCGACTGTGGATTCCAGCGTTTCTGTGGCTGCCACGGCGACACCACGCTGTTGCAGATTGCCAACGCGCTGACGCAGGGTGTCTGTAGCGCCTCGCAGATAAACAATCGTTCCCAATTGCTGTAAATGCCGCATGCTGTTTTCAGAATAAACGGCGCTGCCCCCGGTAGCGATGACAGTATGTGTCCGGTCGAGTGATGCAATAACCTCGGCTTCGAGTGCGCGCATCGCCATAAAACCCTGATTGGCAATAATCTCCGGCAGAGTACGCTGAGCTTTAACTTGGATCAGTAGGTCAGTATCTACAAAGTCATAGCCTAAGGTTTTCGCCAACAGTACGCCTAGGGTGCTTTTGCCCGCGCCGGGCATGCCAATTAGAGAGACACAAGTCATAACAGTTTCACATTGTGTTCGTTTCAGTGTGTTTTGATGCTTTGAACTTAGCAAGGGCAGCGTTAATAAGGCTATAGTCTGCGGCCCTTAATAAAGAGCAACGACAAAATGACCAGCGAAATGAAACTTTACGACTTTCCGAATGCGCCAAATCCACTTCGAGTGAGGGTTGTGGCGGCGGAAAAAGGCATTGAGCTGGACTACGTCACGGTGGACATGACCAAGCGGGAGCATAAGTCGGCGGAATTTATGCAGAAAAATCCCAGCGGCAAAATTCCAGTGTTGGAGTTGGCTGACGGCACCTGCATCAGCGAGTCCATTGCGATTTGCCGCTACCTGGAATCCATTCATCCCACACCAAATTTATTTGGTCATGGTGCGTTGGAAATTGCCCAAATCGAAATGGCCCATCGGCAGATTGAATTGGAGTTGATGTCGCAGATTGGTACCTCCTGGGTCAATGGTCCCATTGTCGCGAAAATGGGTTTGATTGAGCCGATTGAGGCCGCCAAGCAGCGCAGTGATTCGCTGACCAATGCGTTCTATCGGCGGATGGATAACGAGTTGGGTCAGCGTGACTACATTGCTGGTGATCGTTACACCATGGCTGATATTACGGCTGCCATTGCGGTGGATTTTGCCAGTGCCATGGTCGGTCTCAAGCCTGACGCGCAGTTGACCAACCTATGGGCTTGGCATCAACGCGTGACCACACGCCCTGGCTACGCGAACGCTTAGGTCGGGGTACGCTTAGGCGTGTTCACGCCTAAGTGCGTGAGTTTCGGGTGTGAATTTAGGCGTACTTAGAAGAGGGTATAGATGCCCAACTGCAAAGCGATTAACACCATCGCCCAAAGACGGATGTCTTGCCACTTTTTGGGGTCGGCAAGACCCGCGGTGATCTTACTGAAGGGAATCAGCCAAACCAGTACGCCCAAGCCGCAAAACAGCAACATAGACACGTAGTTGCCCCACTCGGCGGGCATGCTTTGAAGCCACTGAATCATGAGTTGCTCCCGCGTAAGAATGGGCGATAGGTGAGTTTTGCCAATTGGTCAGCGGGTAGTCCGGTGGTGAAAAAACTCAACAGCCACATGGCCAGCATCGAATAACAAAAACTAATAAACGCGATGTAATAAAAATTAATGTCGGTGAATTGCAGTAATCCTGCCAGCGCTACACCACTGATTAGAGTCCACAAACCCGCGGTTGGTGTGGCGCGTTGACTCAGCGCCCCCTGTAATAACAGCGCAAGCATAGGCCCTTGGAATAGCGACAAGCCTGTTTGTAAGAACACAAATATGCCCCCTAGATCGCTGATGAAGGGTGCAATGACCATGGCCGAAAGCAGCAGCGCGAGGGAAATCCAGCGACCGACAACTAAGTCACGCGCCGGATCGTGTTGTTTGAACAATACATGGCGAATGTCTCGAGTCACCATCAACGAAGTGGCGTTAATGCTGGAGTCCAGGCTCGATTGTAGTGCCGCAATGACCGCGACAAACATGAGTCCGGATAAGCCTGGCGGCAGCACGTTTTTAATGATCCACGGCAGGGCCTTGTCGCTGTCATCGATAGGGGCATTCAAAACCAGCGCCAGCAAGCCGGGAAAGATAATCAGCAGTGGCACAAAAGTCTTAGCAAAGGCTGCAAACATCATAGACGCGCTGGCGTCCCACTGGCTCTTAGCACCCAGACTGCGCTGCAAGATGGCTTGGCTGGCAATCCAATACGCTGGTGACAATACAATACCCAATCCGAGGATGACTCCTGGCCAGGGTGACTGAGGGTGGTCCGCGGGTAAGTACACTGAAAGGTGATCAGGGTTGTCCTTGGTCAACGCAGAGCTGAATTCGGTGAAGCCGCCCAGTTCCGAAATGCCCAGGCCAACAATAATGATGCCGCAGAAAAACATGATGCTGACCTGCAAGGCATCGGTGAATGCCACCGCAGCCAAACCGCCGGTAATGGAGTACAAACCCACCACGGCGCCAGAGATCAAAATGCTCATCCATATCGGCCAACCGAGATAGGTTTCCAGTACCAGTGCCAGCGCCCACATGGCAACACCCATGGCGAAGACAGCAAAAAGGCTGGTAATCAACGCGGTAACTACCCGCACGGCTTGGTTATAACGCAAGCCTAAGTACTCTGGAATTGAGTACACGCCGGCGCGCCAATACAGCGGAATAAAGATCAATGACGCGATGATCATAGCGGGTATGGCGCCTATCCACTCGAAGTTGGCTTGGGCGATGCCGATGGTATAGGCGTTGCCAGAAGCACCGACGTAGCTGTTGGTATCAATGTTGGAGCCGATAATGGACAGGCCAATGACCCACCAGGTAAGAGAGCGGCCGGCCAAGAAAAAATCTTTTGCGTCTTTTACACGGCTGGCGACACGTAGCCCAACAACAATAATAAGTAAAACGTAGCCAACGATGACTACCAGATCTAATGAGTGCAAGACTCCCCTCCTGCAAATGCAGCGGGCAGTATACAGCTTTAACGATCCAAGCGGCTGTTATGCGTTAGATGCGGTGTCGGCAGTTAGCCGTAAGCCATTTCGAGGGTTTCGATTACCCAGCCGACTTGTACTGCCCAGAACCAGGCCAGGCTGATCAGGGCGATTGCTGCAAATCCGATGGCGACTTTTTCGAGAGTGTCTTGGTTTTTCATTGGGCAACCTGCTAAGAAAATCCGATCCAGCGGCCAGAGGCGGCTACAGTGAACCAGAGCAAGATAGAAGTGATGGCGATTAAACGCAGGGTCAGTGGCTTAATTGTTGCGTGATCGAATTTTAATAACGGTCGGCGAATGGCGTAGACAAAAAATACCCCAGCGGCGAGGCTGGCCATTTTCGCCCAGAACATGCTGTTGTAATACAGCTTTAGGGCTACGGCGGAACTCATAAATACGCCACTCACAACCACCATCACCAGGGCAACGTTGAACCATTTGTAGGTGTTTTCGATGACGACCTCTGAGGGGATGTCTTTCATGACCAAATTCAAAAGGCGCAGATCGCCCAACAACACCATGCCGCCGAGCAAAGAGATGCCCAGTAGATGGAACATCTGCACCACTGCAAAAACACCGCCGTAGGCTTTTGATATGTCGGCGAGCAGCGATGTATCTAACCAATCAAAAAAGGGGTAAAGGTCCATGTTCTACTCCGTGAGCCCAGTCTTATTGCAAGGCAGCCATTTCATCAACACAACCTGCGGCCCAATACATGGCGTAGGACAGTTGTTTATGGCAATCAAACCAGTCGTAGGCAATCGTGCGGCCTGTGATGACGACCCCGGCCCACAACGCCAGCGACAGCATTGCGCCTACTCGTATGCGCTTGGGTGGAATAGGGTCGAGGTCCCAACTGCCACTCGAAGCCTGCATTTTCGCGCGAAATAAAAAGGCGTTAATGCCTGCGGCAATCAGTAGAACGACCTTGATGCGAAACCATAGGCTTTGGGTGGTGCGCACGGGTATGGCGTAGTAGAGCAGAAACCCGGTGATCAACATTAGGACAAAGCCAATCATCATAGGCTTGTCCAATCGCTGGGCGATCACCGAGGCGGGTATTTTTGGAAAGATCGCGCCGAGCATGCGCAGGTCGATCACAAACAGCATGCCCAAAAAGACCATGAGGGTGAGCACGTGGGTGGTCTCTATCCAAGCGTACAAATAAATTGATTCATGAATGGCTGTGCTCCAGCTCTGGCTGTCTAGCCAACGTGCCAGGTTAAGCAGCAATTCATTCAACATGGAAATCTCCCGCGCAAAATAAGCCTTTGAATGATACAAAGTTGTTCAACACCGAACCACTAATCGGGGTCGATGTTGCGCAACATCGACTCTTGGGCGCAGGTCATAAGCAAGCGCCCATCTTGGCTGTAGATTTGCCCCTCGTTCATGCCACGACCACCCATGGCAGCCGTGCTGCGCTGGTCAAAGATCATCCATTCGTGGGGGTCGGCGTCGTGATGAAACCAAGCGCTTTGATCAAGGCTGGTAAGACGGTGGGTTTGAAATGGAATGCCATGGGGTAATGCCGAATTGAACATCAGTGGCCCGTCGGACAAATAGGCCATAACAATTTGCCGCTGTCGGGGCGTGAGTTTCTCGCTAGCGGGAGCCAGGCGCATCCACAACTGCAAGGCCGGTGTTGCTTTGGGATCGAAGTCAAAAAAGTTAGGGGACGCCCATTCCATTTGCACGCGACCGCCTTGGACAACGGGGAAAGGCCAAGGTGGTTCGCCTCTTGCTTCTCGTGCCGCGACAATGCTCTCTGGTGGCTCTAAAACTGGTGCTGTGGGTTGGTGCTGGTCGCCACTTTCAGCGGTCTTAAAAGAGACGATCATGTGAAAGGCTTTGTGTTCGCCTTGGATCGCGGTAATAGCGCGGGTGTCGCCGTTGCGCCCTTCGCGTAGCCGCGTCACTTGATAATGTAACGGCAATGTGGGATCGCCGGCGCGCAAGAAGTAGGCGTGGTACGAGTGCGCCAGTTTGCTTTCGTCCACCGTCGCCAGGCCTGCAGCCATGGCTTGGCCCAGAAAGTGGCCGCCGTATAAACCCACTGGGCCATAGGTTTCTGTCCGTGCTGTAAACACATCCTGGGTATCTGTGGCCGTTACCTGCATGAGTTCAATTAAAGATACGCCAGTCTGGCTGCTGGGGGCTTGTTCTAAGCGCTGCGAGGACGCCGAAGAGTTATTGCTCATAATTAACGCATGGCTCCTGGCATGCCGCCATCAATGACAACGGTCTGGCCTGAGACTGAACGGCTAGTGACGAAGGCTAAGGTTTGTTCTGCAATGTCATCGGCCTGGCCTACTAACCCAAGTACCGCTTGGCGTCGTGCCCCAGCGGCAACATTGTCTGGCAATCGCTGGGCCATACGCGTGTTTTCTACCAGTCCGGGTGCTATGCAATTCACTGCAACTTCTGGTGCCATAGCCACCGCCAAGCATCGGGTTAGGTGGTTCAGTCCGGCCTTGCTTGAAGAATAGGCGATGCTGCTGCTGCCTGGACTTATGCCGCCGGCGGAAGAGATGTTGACGATGTGGCCGCCCTCTGCGGCCTTCAGCAGGTTGGCGCCAGCGCGCGCTAGCAAAAAGGGACCGCGCAGATTGGTCTCTAGCACGCGATCCCAGATGTCCGCGGTTAAGTCGTCGAGGTTTGGAAACGGAATGCCTATATTCCAAGCGGCGTTGTTTACCAGAATATCCAGGCGCTGCCACTGATCAGCGATTTCTGTCATCAGCGCTTCGATCGCGCTGGGTTCCCGCTGGTCGAGTTGTCGGCAGTGGGCTTTGCCGCCGGCTGCCTCGATATCGTTCACCACAGCAACGGCGCTGTCCTGTGCGCCTACATAGGTAATGATTACTTCACAACCCGCTGTAGCCAGTCGTCGAGCAATGGCACCGCCTATGTCGCCAGAGCCGCCGGTGACCAAAGCGAGTTTGTTGTTAAGAACTTGTGCAGACATGACGCCGCCTTGTGCGAAGAAATAACGCCGCGCATTCAAGCATGAAAGCCCTGCCCACTGCCATGGCTGGGTGATTTCACTCTCGGCTATCATCTGGTTTTAGTAAAACACCACGAAGGACAGTTATGAAGCGCCCAGCACCCTTGCAGGACATTACTGTGATCGACCTAACCCAAGTATTCGCCGGGCCGTATTGCACCTATCAGTTGGCATTGTTGGGCGCCAAGGTCATAAAAGTTGAGCCGCCAGGCGGTGAAATGACCCGGTTGGGCGGCGCTGTGCCAGAGTTGGCTGCGGAGGGGCTAGGGCTTGCCTACTGCACCCAAAATGCGGACAAAGAATGTATCGAGATTGATCTAAAGCAGCCCCAAGGCGTAGCCAAGGTGCTGCAACTGGTGAGTGAAGCGGACATCTTTGTGCAAAATTACCGGCCTGGTGTGGCAGAGCGGCTGGGGCTAGGTGAAGCAATGGTGCGCAGTGCTAACCCAGCTGTGATCTATTGTTCGATTTCCGCCTACGGTGGTGAGGGTCCCGTGGGTCATCGACCGGCTTATGATCATGTGGTGCAGGCCATGAGCGGCATCATGCAAACGACAGGTACTGATGAGACGGGGCCGGTAAAAGTAGGTGCGCCCTATGTGGACTACGCCACCGGACTGAATGCTGCCTTTGCCCTTATGGCGGCTTTGCGCGAGCGTGACCGGACTGGCGAGGGGCAAACCGTTGATGTGGCCATGCTTGATACCGCCCTCAATCTGATGGCGAACAATTTGGTGGCGGCTGCGACTACCGGCAGGGACATACCAAAGCTCGGTAATGAGGCCGCCAGTGGCGCGCCATCCTCAGGCTGTTTTGCTGCTAAAGATGGCGTACTGATTATGTTGGCGGCAAATAATGAGCGGCAATTTGTCGACCTATGTGCTGCTCTGGGCCACCCCGAGTGGTCCACCGACCCCCGCTGGCAGCAACCGCGTCAGCGCGCCAGTCATGCCGATGAGCTACGTGAACACTTTGCTGCGACTTTTTTGTTGCGTACTGCTGCGGAATGGGAGGCGCTGTTGGATTCAGCTGGAGTGCCTGCCAGCAGAGTGCGCACAATGTCCGAACTGCTCGCAGAAGGCCAGCCCCAGGCGCGTCAGTTGTTGGAAAAAGTGGCAGTGGGTTCAGCGGATACTGCGGTTAGCCTGCCCGCCATTGGCTTCCGTTTGAACGGTGATAGCTTGCAACCGACGCGCGCCCCACGTAAAAATGGTCAGGATAACGATAAATATCTGACGTAAGGCATATCGCTGGGAGGTTTGCGTATGAGGGTTGTCAGTAGAGAGGTGTGGCTGGCGGAGCGTGAGGCGCTGTTAGTAAAAGAAAAGGCGCTACTCGCGAGCTAGACGCCTTGGCGAAAGCGCGCCAAGACATGCCTTGGGTAGCGGTAGGGGCGGGCTATAGCTTCCAGTCTGAAATGGGTTCGGTGAATTTTGCGAGTTTGTTCGGTAGCTGCAGTCAGTTACTGATTTACCACTTTATTTTGGGTCCAGAATGGTCCGAGCCGTTTGATGGTTGCAGCGCTTGGGCTGGCGCTCTGAACGGAACCTTAGATCAGATTCACAAGCATGATGCGAACTTAGTGGTGGTGTCGTCGGCGCCTATTGCAGACATTCAGCGAGTGAGAGCAGAGCGTGGGTGGAGTTTTACTTGGTTGTCTGCCCAGGGCAGCACGTTTAACACAGACTTCGGGATGAGCACTGATCGTGATCGGGCATCACAGCAAATAGGCACCGAAACAGTGTTCTTCGAGCGCGGTGAAACAGCGGGGATTAATGCTTTTGTGCGCACAGACAAAGGCATTTTTCATACTTATGCGTGTTTCAATCGCGGTATTCAGCAGATGAACGGTGCCTTTGGCTACGTCGATCTATTGCCCTATGGCGGTAACTAAGCCGAATTGGCCGCGTTTTTGCTGTCCAGGCTGAATGGCGACAGTGCTCGGCTTGAACCCAGTACCAACAGGCCCGCCATGATGGCCAGATTTTTTATGAAGTTCTGAGTTTCGTGGGCCTGACTCAAACCTTCGTAGACATTCCAGAAATCATGCATAACAACGTTGATAGCCAGTGTCATCGCGGCAAACATGAATGCGGTGTAGCGCACTTTGTAGCCGGCGATCAAAAATAACCCGCCACCAATTTGCAGAATCAAGGTCACCACCAGAAAGAACGGCACTAGGATCATGCCGTGTTGCTCCATGTAGGCTGCAAGCCCATCAAAGCCGGTGATCTTTCTAATTCCTGGTATCAAGAAATACAGACCCAACAAGACCCGTCCAATGACAGCCAGTGTGTTTTCAAGATTCTGCATGTTTTTCCCCTCGTTATAACCAGCCTGCGCGGTCAAAGATCTTTACCGCCTCAGCTTGGCGTTCTCCCAATACGGATGCCGATACTTGATCTTCTTTGAATGTTCCCATCGTCGCCACCGGTCCGGTTGCGTCGCCGACCACAGGGTACTCGTTGTTACCCTCAGCGAATAGTTTTTGTGCGTAGTCACTGGTGAGGTATTCAAGGAAACGAATCGCATTGGCTTTGTTGGGTGCGTATTTGGTAATACCTGCGCCGCTTATGTTGACGTGGCTGCCGCGCCCGCTTTGGTTGGGAAATAGTACGCTGAGGTTTTCTGCCACCGCACGGTCTGCGGCTTTAGCGGAGCCTAAAATTCGCCCCAGATAGTAGGTGTTGGCTACGGTGATACCGCATTCGCCGGCTGCAACGGCGCGTAGCTGCCCTGTGTCGTTGCTCTGTGGTTTGCGAGCGAAGTTCGCAACCAGGCCATTTGCCCATGTCTGCGCGGCCTCGGTGCCGTTAGCTTCGATTATCGAAGCTAACAATGACAGGTTGTAAATGTTGCCAGAACTGCGCATGCACACCTGACCCTTCAAGGCGGGTTGGGTTAAGTCTTCGTAGTCGCTAACCGTTTTCGCTAGGTCTCGATCCTTGTTGTACACAATAACCCGTGCGCGTTTGGACAGGCCGAACCAAAGTCCTGATGGATGACGCAAATGTTCAGGGATGCGTTGACTCAGTGTTGATGACTCGACGGGCTGAAAGATGTCTTTTTGAGCCGCGCGCCACAATCGGCCGGCGTCTACGGTAATCATCATATCTGCCGGGCTGAATTTACCCTCGTTGATGATGCGTTCGATGAGTGCGTCACTGCCGCCTTCAATAAGGTTCACAGTAATGCCGGTTTCTTCAGTAAAGCGCTCGTACAGCGCCATGTCGGTGTCGTAGTGTCGTGCCGAGTAGACGTTCACTACTTCTTCGGCAACGCTGAATTGCGCCCAGGTAAATAGTGCTGCTGTGCAGATGAGTCGATACAGGGTCATGAGTGCCGCCTTGGTTAGCTCTAGGTTAGAAGCGTCAGTCTAATCTAAATGAGAATTATTACTATTAAAAAATAAGTAACTTATTGCTGCAGCATCGCGACTTGGGCCGAGGCAAAGCTGATGTTCACGGCATCGCCCACTTTGATCGTCGGCTTCAGGCCGGTGGAGAGTTCCAAGCTTTGATTGTCGGCGCTGACCAAAAGGGTATAGCGGTCACCCAGAAAGCGGATGTCGTCAACAACACATGGGCCACCCAGACTAACGGCTAAACTGCTTGGGCGTACGCCAATTTGCACTGCGCTACCCTCTGCAAGGTCAGTTTGCAGAGCCAGTAGTCGCAACGGTAACGCGCCAAAGGCAGTAATGCACTGGGTGCCTTCTATGCGGCCTTTGAGTGGCTGTAGATCCGCAATAGTGGCCGCCACGAATGGGTGATCTGGGCGTTGCCACAGTTCTTCTGGCGTGCCGAACTGCACCAATTCGCCGTCAACCAGCACGGCAATGCGATCGGCCATGGCCATGGCCTCAGCGGGATCATGGGTCACCATGAGCGTGGTGGTGTTGGCGGCTTTCAAGCGTCGCCGTGCGTCGTCGCGCAGACTTTTGCGCAACGGTGCATCGGCGCTGGCAAAGGGTTCGTCCAGCAGCAGTACATCAGGATCTGTCGCCAAAGCGCGTGCTAAAGCCACACGTTGCTGCTGGCCTCCGGACAACGTGTGTGGGTAGCGGTCTGCCAGGGTGCTGATGCCCACATTAGCCAACTGCAAAGCGACGGTGTGCTCACGCTGCTTGCTTGGTATGCCGTTCAGGCCAAACGCGACATTTTCTGCCACGGTTTGATGCGGAAACAACACGTGGTCTTGAAACACCAAGCCGATAGAGCGCTGTTCTGGCGGCGGATTGTTTTGCGCATCTGCAAGCACGACGTCATCGACCATTAAATTGCCTTGCTGCACTGACTCGAGGCCAGCAATAAGGCGTAATAGGGTACTCTTGCCGCTGCCAGATGGACCGAGTACACAAACGATCTCACCGGTAGCGATTTCCAAGTTGATTTGGCGCAATACCGGGTGCTCATCAAAACGATGACTCAGGTCGTTAAATCGGATGCTCATGGGGGGCGCAGTGTAACTGTGCTTGGGACAAGTTACGATAACCCGTCTCGGCAATGGCAGGCACATTGCCCAAACAGCAACGCTTTCCACAGGCAGTGCGAAGCGAAGTAAAGAACTAAACAAAACAAACCAAAAAGGCAAAGAAAGGACCGCGCATAGTGTCGGCAGTGGATTCTCCGTCAATTACTAAACACTCGTTCGCGACATCGGGGTCGCGACTGTGGACATTGCTGGCGGTGCTTATTGCAGCACCGGTCGCTTTGCCCCTGTTGGTCGTGGTGGGGGCTTTGTTCTATCCCACTACAGAGGTTTGGTCGCATTTGGCGGACACCGTACTGTTGACCTATGCACTAAATACTCTTGGCTTGATGCTGTTGGTGGGACTTCTTGCTACCTCGATGGGCATAGGCGCGGCTTGGTTGACGGCACACTATCGCTTTATTGGTTCTGACTGGCTCAGTGTGGGACTTATGTTGCCGTTGGCGGCGCCAGCCTACGTGGTGGGTTATGTCTACGCGGACTTGCTGGATGTCACGGGCCCAGTACAAACCTTACTGCGTGATTGGGCCGGTTTGCGGCTGGGTGACTACTATTTTCCAGCGGTGCGATCCTTACCCGGAGCAAGTTTGGTTATTGCCCTGGTGCTGTATCCGTACATTTACTTGTTGGCGAAAACCAGTTTTGAAAACCAATCTGGCGCTCTTTATGAAAGTGCTCGTGTTTTAGGGGCTGGGCGGCAGGGATTGTTTTGGCGTGTCGCGCTGCCTGTGGCGCGGCCGGCTGCTGTAGGCGGTTTGGCCTTAGTGCTGATGGAAACCATAGCTGACTATGGTGTGGTAGAGCACTTTGGCGTACCGACCTTTACTACCGGAATTTTTCGCACCTGGTACGCCATGGGCGAACATGATGCGGCGCTGAAGTTGGCGGGCTGTCTGTTTATGTTGGTGGCGCTGTTGGTGTTGCTGGAACAGTCCGCGCGGCGTGGCGAGGGATTTAATCCGCTGTCGCGTAATGTGCCGGCACAGAAGGTTCAACTGTCGGGATTGTCTGGCTTTGCAGCGTCGACTTTGTGTTTCTTGCCCGTGTTAGGTGGATTTCTAATTCCTGTGGGTAGCCTGTTGTTGTTGGCCTTAAGTCAGGGCGATCCAACTTTTGGACGTGGTTTTTATACTTACGGCTTAAACAGCTTCTTTGTGGGGGTTGTTGCTGCGGGGGTATGCGCCTTGGTGGCGGTGATCTTGAGTTATGCGGAGCGATTGCGTCGAGGTCGTTGGCTCAAAATCGGTGTGCGTTTGGCAACGCTGGGTTATGCCTTGCCGGGTATGGTGCTGGCGGTTGGGGTGTTGTTACCCATGACCCTAGTGGACCGTAGCTTGGCGGATTTTTTGACCGATCTTGTTGGTGAGCCTGTTGGGCTGTTACTTACGGGCTCGGTTTTCGCTCTGGTCTTTGTTTATGTCGCACGTTTTTTGACCGTGGCTTACAACAGTACTCAGACAGGTATGGCGCAGTTGCACCCTCAACTGGATGCAGTGGCACGAACGCTTGGCTCTGGGCCAGGGCGATTATTACGGCGTATTCATGTGCCGCTGCTGCGGCCCGCGGTGTTGAGCGGTCTGTTGCTGGTGTTTATTGATGTGGTGAAAGAATTGCCGGCTACTCTGATCCTTCGCCCTTTTAACTTCGAGACGTTGGCAACTCGGGTCTATCGTTTGGCATCCGATGAGCGACTAGCAGAGGCGTCTACGGCTGCTCTTATTATCGTGGCCCTAGGCCTACTGCCAACGATTTGGTTACTGGTCTTGGAGCGACGTGGTCGCGCTTAAAAAGCAGGGCTATCACTAAGTAAAACCCCTTAAATTAGCTTTTTAAGACAATTTTTCCTGGGGATAACAAAAGTCGTTGGCGTTGACCTGGGACTCGCAATCGTTAGAGTTTGTCCACTAAAAATTAACATGGTGATCGAGTCGATGTTGCTTGCACGATGCCGCCTGGATGCGACGTTCCAGACTCGGCACCACCATCTCCAAGAGCTAAATTACCAAAGCGACGAGATTCAAATCGCAGACGGTCAGCTCACCGTTGCCCCTGGGTATGAATGGTTTTGCTTGTTTGAGTTGCTACAAGGGCCACTGGTATTTATTGGTGTATGGCCCATCGGTGTGCGTGACTCACGGTTCTCGTATGGTCGTCCTTGGGTTTGGGAAGCGTGTTTGGTGTCTGATGCGCTGCTTCGCCACTGTAAGGAAATTCCCATAGAGCGTTCACAGATAATAGACATTTTCCGTGATTCACTTGAATCGAAACGCGTGCCTTTGCGCGGCCTCTTGGTGATGCTCATGAAGGTGCGTCTACTTTCATTCTAAGTGCGCCGTCTGCGCGCTTGCGTAGATCGGACAGCAACATTCTTGAGAAAACAGCATTTGCCTGAAAAAACCTGCGAAAGCTGCGGGTTGACCTTTACCTGGCGGAAGAAATGGCGACGAGACTGGCCGGAAGTGAAGTACTGCTCCGAGCGGTGTCGACGCAACAAACCTGTGCAAGAACATGCCGGAAGGGCCTGAAATCCGGCGCGCAGCACTGCGCATCGATAAGGTGTTGAGCGGTCGACAAGCTGAGATCGTCAGTTTTGGACAGCCGCACTTACAGCACTTTGGCCAACACCTGAGTGGTGAACAGATTGAATGGGTCAGCAGTCGGGGTAAAGCGATGCTGACTCGATTTGCGAATGGATTGACTCTATACAGCCACAACCAACTCTATGGCCGCTGGTATGTGGTTCGGCGCAATCAACTGCCGCGTACCCACCGGACCTTGCGAGTCGCGATTCACACTAAAACTCATAGTGCATTGCTCTACAGTGCGTCGGATATAGAAGTGCTGACGCCGGAGCAACTGCCTATGCAAAAGTATCTGGCCAGGCTCGGTCCGGATGCCTTAGACGAAAGTGTGCATTGGCGCGATGTGTTGGAATTGCTGAATGCGCCGCAATTTCATCGGCGCACCTTGGCAGCGCTGTACCTGGATCAAGGTTTCGTTGCGGGCATTGGCAATTACCTGCGTTCGGAAATTTTATATGAAGCCAGGGTCAATCCGTTTGACCGACCCTGTGACCTGTCGCGCAGGCAATTGGGCAGTCTTGCTCGGGCGACTCTGGAGTTGACGCGGCAATCGCTGGCCACTGCGGGGATTACCAACAAACCGGCTCGCGTTGCCAAGGCGAAACGTCGCGGGCTTAGCCGGCGGCATTACCGTTTCGCCATTTTTGATCGTCAGGGTGAAGCCTGTTACAGCTGCCAGGAACCGGTGGAACGTACCGATGTCAGTGGACGGCGCATTTATCTGTGTCGGCTATGCCAACCGGCATTGCGTGAAGCGAACAAACTTAAAGAACGAGTATGAGCAAAGAACACAAGGGTCTGGTGATTTTTGCCAATCAGTTGGTGCCGTTACCAGAGTTGGCCAAGGCATTACCTGACGGCGGTAAAGGCGTTGCTGTGTTCATGGCCGAAGATTTGCAATTTTGTAGCCACTATCAGTACCACCAGCAAAAGTTGGTGTTGATTCTTGCGGCGATGCGACACTACGCGGATGAACTGCGCGATGCTGGTTTTACTGTGCACTATCACCGGCTCGATGCCGCTGCAGTTGGGTTCCAGGACCAGCTCCAAAATTGGTTGCAGCAACAGGCCATCACTGAGTTGTGGCACTTCGAGATTGAGAGTAAGCCCCTTCAATCGCAACTGCGCAGTCACAGCGCAGAACTCAACGTGACGCTGAACGAGATATCCTCGCCAATGTTCCTGTGTGACCGCCAAGAGTTTGCGCGGTTTGTTGCCGAGGGCAAAACTCTGCAAATGGCGCGGTTCTACAAGCAACAGCGACTGAAGCTGGATATTTTGCTGACGCCGGACGGCCAGCCTCAGGGTGGGCAATGGAGTTTTGATGCGGAAAACCGCAAAAAATTGCCTCGGGATGTGCAGCCACCGGAGTTGCCCGAGGCTTTTGGGAATGATCATCTGCCAGAGGTTATAAGATTGGTGGAGACGGTTTTTACCGATCATCCGGGTCAGGCCGCAGATTTTTGGTGGCCGACTACAAGGGCCGGTGCATTGGCCTGGCTTGATGATTTTTTACACCAGCGTCTGGCACAGTTTGGTCCCTATGAGGACGCCATGAGCCAGCGTTCGGATACGCTGTTCCACAGCGCTTTAAGTCCGCTCATGAACATAGGCTTGCTTACCCCGAAAGAAGTTGTTGCCTCCGCCTTGGAAAAAGCTCGAACCCAAGAAGTGCCGCTTGCCAGCTTAGAGGGTTTTGTGCGGCAAATTATCGGTTGGCGGGAGTTTATCCGTGGCGTCTATCAGAATTTTTCCGAGCGTCAGCAACAGACCAATTTTTGGCAGCATGAGCGCCAGTTAGCGGACAGCTGGTATCAAGGTAACACCGGCATTCCACCCCTGGATCATGCCATCCAAACCGCGCTCAAACTTGGCTGGAATCATCACATTCCGCGCCTGATGGTAGTGGCGAATTTGATGACTCTCTGCGAGATTCAACCAAAGGTCGCGCATCGCTGGTTTATGGAAATGTACGTGGATGCCAGTCCTTGGGTCATGGGGCCGAACGTCTATGGCATGGGGCTGTTCAGTGATGGCGGCATTTTTGCCACCAAGCCGTATATCTGTGGGTCCAACTACCTATTGAAGATGAGTGACTACAAACGTGGTGAGTGGTGCGATGTAGTGGATGGCCTGTATTGGCGGTTCATTGAACGGCATCGCGACTTTTTTCAAGGTAATCCACGCCTGGCGCTGATGCCAAAAGCGCTGGATCGACTCAAGCCTGAACGGCGCAAAATTATTTTTGCCGCTGCCGAGGAATTTCTCCAAAAGCATACACGAGCCTCGTAGTCAGTCCGCCAGTGCTGCATACTGCGGCACCCAATCAAAGTTGCTGTAATGTCTGCTAACGCTTTTAGTCTTCTTCCGTTAAAGCCTGAGTTATTGACGCGATTGCAGGCCATGGGTTTTGCTGCGATGACGCCGGTTCAGGCGGAGACTCTACCGCCATTAATTGATGGCAAAGATGTCATTGCTCAGGCCAGCACCGGTAGTGGCAAAACCGCAGCCTTTGCCTTGGCCTGTTTGCAGCGCCTACAGCCCAAGTCCTTTCATGTACAAAGCCTAGTGTTGTGTCCAACTCGTGAGTTGGCAGAACAGGTTGCTCAAAGTGTGCGGGATTTGGCAAAGAATATAGCCAACACAAAAATACTGACGCTTTGTGGCGGCGTCCCCTTGGGGCCGCAAATTGGCTCGCTGCAGCACAGTGCACACATTGTCGTTGGCACTCCGGGTCGGGTCCTGAAACACCTACAGAAGGGCACACTGCACTTACACGGTCTTGATGTGATGGTGTTCGACGAAGCCGATCGTATGTTGGATATGGGTTTTGCTGACGAGATAGACGCCATTAGCAGCTTTTTACCTCAGCCTCGGCAGACATTGTTGTTTTCTGCAACGTTTCCCGAAGGGGTGCGCAATCTTGCTCAAGACTTGCGAGAGGGTGCTATACAGGTGGATGTCACCCGCACTGAGCATGCCCCGCGGATCAGTCAGCGTTGGCTTGGCATTGATGCGAAAGAGCGCCTCGCGATGCTTGTTCGTGTTATGGCGCACTTTGGCGGCGAGCGTAATTTGGTATTTTGTAATACCAAAATAGAATGTGCCGAGGTGGCGGCTCAACTGTGTCGCGAGGGTATGGTGGCTGTAGCCCTGCATGGCGACTTGGAACAGCTGCAGCGTAACCAAACCCTTATTCGATTTGCGAATGGCAGTGCGAATGTGTTGGTGGCTTCCGATGTGGCGGCTCGGGGACTGGACATTGAAGCGGTAGACGTGGTGTTTAACCATAGCCTGCCGGCGCAACCCGAGGTTTATACCCACCGTATTGGTCGTACCGGACGCGGTGGCCAAGCAGGCAGCGCTGTAAGCCTAGTTGCAGACCGTGAAATGAATCGTCTGCATGCGATAGAGGCTTTTAGTAACCAGGGCCCTATGCCAATGTTGCAGTTGCCGGATCACTCGCCAGATGGGCCGCTACCCGAACCGCAACACGTGACCCTGGAAATCAATGGCGGACGCCGACATAAGTTGCGACCGGGAGACATTCTCGGCGCGCTAACGGCCCATAAAGACATTGCCGGATCGGTGGTTGGCAAGATCGATTTGTTAGACCAATCAACCTATGTCGCAGTGCACACTGCTGTGGCTGCGGAGGCGCTGAAGCAGTTAAACCAACACAAAATTAAAGGCCGCGCTGTCCGCGCGCGCCGCGTCAACTAAGGTCTAGATAGCCAAATTCTAAGCGGCGTCTCGGCGCCGTCGCCGAGGCGTTCGTTGGCCACCTTGGTCGGCGCCCTGGCTGTTGCCTTGATCAGACCTGCGGCCATTTTGTTGGTGCTTATTGTTTGGGTTATCACGACGTTTATTGGGTCGGCTGCGGCGTTTTTTGCTCGGCGTGTTCTGGCTGTGCTGTGCAGGCTCAGCGCGCATTGAGGTGGTGGGGCCGCTGTTGTCGTTATGTTCGTTACCGCGCTGTTCTTTGCTGGGCTTGCGGGGTTTGCTGGACTGCTTGTTGCTGCGAAATTTTTCTGTGCGCTGGTTGCGACTATGACCATTGGCTTTTTTGTTCGAGCGCGTTCGCTGTTGCGCTTTATCTGATTTGTTATCGCTAGATTGTTGTGCGTCAGGTGTTGGCAAGTTTTTGGGCAGATCAAGGTGCAACGGCTCTAGATTGCGCTTGATCAGTCGTTCAATACCTCTTAAGCGAGGCTTTTCAGAGGGGTCGATCAGCGCCCAAGCAACGCCGGTGGCACCTGCGCGCCCGGTGCGGCCAATGCGGTGTACATAACTTTCTGGTTCGTGTGGCAACTCGTAGTTGATCACATGAGAAACTTGGTCAACATCGATACCTCTGGCGGCAATGTCGGTAGCCACTAAAATCCATGCGTCGCCGTGCTTAAAGTTGTGTAACGCGCGTTGTCTTGCGGCTTGGGTTTTGTTGCCGTGGATAACCTCGGCAACGAAACCTGAACTATTCAGTTGCCGACAGACCTTGTTAGCACCGTGCTTAGTGCGGGTAAAGACAATAGCCCGTTGCATTTGCGGACCTCTTAGCAACGTTTCCAATGCTGCGCGTTTTTGCGCGTTGCGCACCATAATGGCGTACTGCTCAATTTTCGCGACGGTCATCTCTTTCGGCGACACATCAATACGTGTGGGCTGATCAAGAATTTCGTTAGCAAAGCGTACGATTTCCTTGGGCATGGTGGCAGAGAACAATAACGACTGCCGTTGTTTCGGCATTGCACTGACAATTCGGCGCACATCTGGAATGAAGCCCATATCCAAGAGTCGGTCGCACTCGTCTAACACCAGAAAAGAGGTTTCGTCTAACGTGAGGTGCCCTTGATTCATCAGATCCAGCAAGCGGCCCGGAGCTGCTATCAATACATCAACGCCTGCGCGCAGCTTTTTAACTTGAGGGTTTTGATTAACTCCGCCGATGACACAGGCTAGATAAAGGTTGGACCCAGCACACAGTTTGCTCAGTTCCTCGTGAATTTGTAGCGCCAGTTCTCGCGTTGGTGCGAGGATCAGAGAACGCGGACATCGGGGTTTTGCACGGCCTTTCTTGATGGCCGTTAGGTGCTGTAATAAGGGCAGACCGAAAGCGGCGGTCTTACCGGTGCCGGTTTGGGCGATGGCGAGTAAGTCCTTGCCGTCCAATACTTCAGGAATGGCGGCGGCCTGAATTTCGGTGGGTTGTTTGAAGCCCAACTTGGCCACGGTACGACAAAAACTCGAATGCAGACCAAGGTCGGCAAATTGATCATCTGACATTAAATTGTCCAGGTAAGCGAACGCACACACCGGGTTGAATAACGGACAACAGCGACGGTGGGGTTGGCTTGGTTTACGTTGCTTACCCGCAATGTATGCGGGTCAGATAAGGTGGGCAGCGCCCAAGGCGCGCACAGTGGGACTTAGCCGCATAGATGTCAAGGTTTGGGGTAACGCTGATCGTGTGATTGATGCCGCTGGTCGTGGCGAACGGCCAATGAGGCCAGGGTCCCGCTATGTTTTGTGTACTGTTTGGTTACGGAGATGAGTTATGGCCGCACAAATTAGCCAATGGACGTATCACGATATAAGCCCACGCCACACTCTGACAGTGGGGCTTGGGTTGTTATTGGTTTTGTGTGCGTACTCAAGTTGGGCTGCAGAGTGGTCTCAATACGGCGGCGAGGGTGGCCAACAATTTACCCCTTTGACTCAAGTTAATGCCGAGAACGTTGAGCAGCTGAGTGAACTATGGCGCTTCCGCACCGGAGATCTTGGCCAGGGTTTCAAGCGCAAGGGGCACTCTATGCAAGCCAACCCGGTGCTTTGGTACCGCACCTTATACATTTCAACCAGCGCGAATTGGGTGGTAGCCGTGGATGCGGTAACCGGTGCAGAGAAATGGCGCTTTGATGCGGAACTGCCCAAAGACATTGGTTATGCGGAAAGTGGCTCGCGGGGTGTGAGCCTATGGCATGGTGAGGCTTCAGAGTGTCCGGACCGGGTGTTATTGGGCACCTTGACTGGTGAGTTGATTGCTCTGGATGCACGAACCGGCGAGCCTTGCAGCAGTTTTGGTGTTGATGGTCGAGTAGATTTGAGTAAGGGAGTCGGTGAGGTCGAGCTGGGGGATTACAGCGTCACCTCGCCACCGGCGGTGCTAAACGATCGGATCATTGTTGGCTCTGCTATTGGAGATAATCGTGGGGTTAATCTGGAGAAGGGTATTGTGCGCGCCCTGGATGCGCGCACCGGTGCGGTGCTGTGGTTGTGGGACCCTGTTCCCAGATCGTCAAGCGACCCCGCAACGGCTACCTGGCGTGGTGACAGCTATAAAGACACCGGTGCTGCCAATGTCTGGGCGCCGCTGTCGGCAGATGCCGAGCGCGATTTAGTGTTTGTTTCCACGTCGTCGCCCAGTCCTGACTTTTACGGTGGCGAGCGGTTGGGTGATAACCACTACGCTAATTCCTTGGTGGCGTTAGACGGCCAGACCGGCAAGGTGGTGTGGTTTCGGCAATTGGTGCATCACGATGTTTGGGATTACGACATTCCAGCGCAACCGACCCTGACCACAATTAGTTATCAGGGGAAGAGCTATGAGGCAGTGGTGGTGGTCACCAAGACCGGTATGTTGTTTGGCTTTGATCGGGCAACTGGCGAGGCTATTTATCCAATTGAAGAAAGACCTGTGCCACGAACCGATGTGCCCGGTGAGGTCACAGCACCCACCCAACCATTTTCCACTATTCCAGCCTTAGCAAATCAGTCGGCTATTACGCCAGAAGATGCTTTTGGTGTGGTGTTTTTTGATAAGCGCAGTTGTAAGAAGCAGATTAAAGCCGCGCGTTCTGAGGGTATTTTCACCCCGCCCAGTTTGCGGGGCACGCTGATGAACCCCGGGTATGCAGGGGGATCTAATTGGGGCGGTGTGGCGGTAGATGCGGGTAGGCAAATTGCCGTTACTAATGTGATTCAGACCCCGGCGCTGGTGCGTTTGATTCCGCGCGATCAACTCGCAACGTTACGGCAATCCGGTGCGCTCAAAGGGTGGGACATAGCCGAGCAAAAAGGCACACCTTATTACATGGCGCGAAGATTTTTTCTTTCGCCCATTGGTCTGCCGTGCACCAAGCCGCCCTGGGGTAAGTTGGTGGCAGTGGATTTGAGCGCAGGGGAGATAATTTGGCAGCAGCCGTTGGGGTCAATCAAAAATTTGGCCCCGGCAGTGGTGCCGAATCTAAATTGGGGAGTGCCGAATTTAGGCGGGGCCTTAATGACGGGTTCTGGACTGGTGGTCATTGGAGCGGCTGCTGAGCATGTCTTACGTATTTTTCAAACAGAAACCGGCGAGATGATTTGGTCGACCAAGTTGCCCGCAGCGGCTATGTCCACACCCATGAGTTACCAAATAGACGGCAAGCAGTACATCTCTGTAGTAGCAGGAGGGCATGATCAGTTAGGTATGCCGCGTGGTGATTATGTGTTGGTTTATAGCTTGTCCCCCGCCACCAAGTGATTCGTGAGAGGACCTGCGGGGCAAGCCCGCCAAGATCCCCCGCTAAGGCGGGGGCCGCATTCCCAGCAAGACCCAGGTATGGCAGGCTAGTCCGCTTATTGGTTTCTTGCTGTGGAGTGATGTATGGCTATTGTGATTCGGTCCGGGCTGGCTTTGTTTGCGGTTTTCGTGCTGAGTGGTTGTCAAACGAATGACTTCGATGCAGAAAAATACGCCGAGTTGAACCAGCGTTACGACGTGGTGATCCGTCGTGATGTGCGCGGTGTACCGCATATTCTAGGCGCAACGGATCCGGATACTGCTTTTGGTTTTGCCTACGCTCAGGCCGAAGATAACTGGCAGCTGATTGAAGACGCCATGCCTTTTTATCGTGGCAACAGTGCGGTGTATTCGGGTATGGACGGTGCGGTGACCGACTATCTTGTGAAATGGTTAGGCCTTTGGGAAACCCTGCACGAAAACTATAAATGGGATTTGAGCCCAGACACGCGTGCCTACGTTGAGGCTTATGCAGACGGCCTTAACTTTTACGCGGCAATGCATCCGGACGAGGTGGATGAGCGCAAATTACCGGTCACGGCGAAAGATGTGGTGGCTGGGCATATGCTGCGACATTTGCTCTTTTACGGTTTTGATGGCGTGGTGCGTGAAGTCAATAAAGCCGAGCGGCAGCGTGATATCGCGACGCCGAACGATGTGATGGCTGTGCCGGCTGATCGTAAGGAAATCACCATTGGCGGCTTGCCAATTGGATCTAACGCGTTTGCCATTGCGCCGCATTTTTCTGAAGAGGGTGCGACTCGTTTGGCGATCAATTCTCATCAACCGACCACTGGGCCAGTGGCTTGGTATGAGGCACACATCCAAAGCAAGACCGGTCTGAATGTCATGGGCGGGCTGTTCCCCGGCAGTCCGTCGGTGAGTGTTGGCTTTACCGAAAACATTGCTTGGGGGGCTACGGTAAATCGCCCTGACCTGGTAGATGTTTATGTATTGGAGATTAATCCGGACAACGAGTACCAGTACCGGCTGGACGGCGAATGGCGTGATCTGGAGCGCGACGAAGTCGACATAAAGCTGACCTTGTGGGGGTTCTTACCCTGGACGGTAAGCCGTGAGGTGCTGGCGTCGGAGCATGGTCCGGTGTTGCGTACCGAGCACGGCACCTATGCGATTCGTTATGCAGGCATGGGTGAGCTGCGACAAATAGAGCAGTGGTATCGCATGAATCAAGCGACCAACTTTGCGCAGTGGCGGGAAGCGATGGCGATGAAATCCTTTGCCAGCTTTAACTTCGCTTATGCAGATAAAGAAGGGAACATTATGTTCCTGCACAACTCTTTGACCCCGCGTCGCGATCCACGCTATGACTGGAGCCAATATATCCCTGGTGATGATTCGTCACTGATCTGGAAGGAAACCCTGGGTTTTTCGCAACTGCCGCAAGTTGTTAACCCGGCGTCTGGTTATGTGCACAGTGCTAATCAAACGCCCTTTAATGTCACTGCGGAAGCGGATAACCCGAAGCTGGAGAATTACAAACCCGGGCATGGTTTCCAAATGGATATGACCAACCGTGCCCAGCGCGGATTAGAATTGTTCGCTGAGCTAGGGCCAATTTCCGAGGCCGAATTTTCAGCGATTAAACACGATAAGTACTATTCGCCGAATACTCCCTATGTGGGTTATCTGCAGCAGATTGCTGATGCGCAATTTAGTGAGCCGCAGCTCACTCAAGCGCAACAATTGCTGGCGCGTTGGGATTTGGGTACAGACCTGGAGAACGACGGCGCGGCCTTAGGTACCTGTGTGCTGCTGGCGGCGGAACGAGAGGATGATCGAGCCGACCACAATGTTCAGCAAATCGCCGATTTGCTCGCCAGTTGTGTTGAAAAGCTCATGGTGGCTTTTGATCGTATTGATCCACCCTGGGGTGAGGTGAATCGCCATGTGCGCGGTGACCTGAACTTGCCGGTTGCTGGCGGCCCAGACATTTTGCGTGCGATTTATGGCCGGGGACTTGAGGACAATGGGTATCTGACCAATGTGGCCGGTGATGGTCTGTACTATCTGGTTTCTTGGGAGGCAGATGGCACGCAAAAGGTACAGGGCATTCATCAGTTTGGCAGTGCCACGTTGGACGAGACCTCACCCCACTACGCTGATCAGGCCGACGACTACGCCAAAGAAATTTTGCACGATCCGCTGTTCGCCGAAGACGCGTTGTTGGCGAACTTAGCTCGAGAATACAAACCAGGAGAAGAATAGTGCAGCCACTGGAATCTGCAGCACCGCTTATCATCTATATCGATTTCAAAAGTCCCTACGCTTACCTTGCGATCGAGCCCACGCGTAAATTGCTGGCCGAGTTGGGCGTTGTTGCAGATTGGCGCCCGTTCGTTCTGAACATTGGCAGTTATTTGGGTACTGCCAAACTCGCTAAGACAGGTGAGGTCAAAGAGCAAAAGCGCACTGCCGAGCAATGGTCTGGGGTCAAGTACGCCTATTTTGATTGTCGCCGTTACGCCAATCTGCGCGCGTTGACCGTGCGCGGCACGGTGAAAATTTGGAACACTGATTTGCCGGCCATTGGTATGTTTTGGCTGAAGCAACAAGAAAGTTTGGTCGAGCAATGCCAGCCGGACAGTCTGTTGGCGCGCTATATCGATGCCGTTTATGTGCCGTTTTGGAAGCGTGAGTTGGATGTTGAACAGTTGGACGCGGTGGAAGCGATCCTCGAAGACATCGGCGCTGATGTGACCGGCTTTCGCGAATATGCAACTGGGCCGGGCCAAACATTCAATACTGAATTCCAACAAGCGACCTTTGCTGCTGGGGTATATGGGGTGCCAACTTATTTAGTACAAGCCCCAGAAGGTCAGTCGACCCACCGCTATTTTGGTCGTGAACACTTGCCGCGTATTGCCTGGCATCTATCCGGCGAGCGAGGCCCAGCACCAGATGTGGAATACGAAAGTGGTGCCGTGCAAGCAGATGCGGGTGACAGTGGGTTGACGGTGTGCGTGGACTTTAAGAGCCCAGGTGCCTATTTGGCGTTAGCACCAACTATAGAGATGGCCCAGGAACTCAGTATTCATGTGGATTGGCAGATTGTGCAGGTCCCAGCACTGCGTGAACCCAAAGATCCGGGTGCGCAAGCTGACCGAGGTGCGTTGCATAAGTATATTCGGGGTCGCTATGTGGCGGATGATCTGCAGCGCTATGCGCCGCATCCGTTGCAAGACTTGTTCGATACCCAGCGCAGCGATGCGGCTGCCATTGGCCTGCTGTGGGTTAGGCAACACCAGGCAGACAGTGATGCGTATGTACAGGCGGTATTCGCACGCTACTGGCAGCAGCAACAAGGTATCGATGATCTGGACGATATTGAGGCGGTACTAAAAGCGTTGAACCTGAGTGTGGTTGGTTTCAAGGATTTCGCAGCTGTTGACGGCGCAGACGGCGCTGCAGCAAACCGCGAAGAACTCCGGGCAAAGGGGGTGATTACCAGTCCAACCTATTTGCTGGGCGACGAACCCTTTCAGGGTCGTCAGCATTTACCATTGTTGCGCGCTCGTCTTGAGGCGGCTCGGCAGGACTAAGCAAGCTGAAATGATTTTAGAAGTGGCCATACTGAATGTACGTGCTGGGCAAGAATCCGAATTTGAAGCGGCGTTTGCAGACGCTCAGCGTTACCTGCGTAGCATTGACGGTTACTTGAGCCATGAGCTTCGTCATTGCGTAGAGGTGTCCAATCGCTACATCTTGTTGGTGCAATGGCGCAAACTGGAAGATCATACCGAGGGCTTTCGCAATTCACCCCAATACCAGCATTGGCGCAAAGCCCTACATCATTTTTACGACCCGTTCCCAACGGTAGAGCATTACCGCCTGGTGGAGGCTGGCACAGACTAAGAAGTCAGCCTGACGCTTACAACGTTATAAACGTGATCAATCCGATACTCAGCAGCGTTGGGATCATCGCGGCCCAATAAGCGAGCAGTAGCAGCGCATAGCGGAATAGGGTATGGCCGGGGCTGTAGTCATAGTACCGGCGCAAAGCCAAATAGCCATGAACTGTAAAAGCCAGGTAAAAACCGCTCTCTACAAGATCGCCTGCAGCTGTCTGATCCATGCTCCGGGGTAGAGGTGTGAGGAGCATGAACATTAAAAAGGCAGTGCTGTGTAAGTGCAGTGCAAACACCAAGTGCTCGACAAAGTATCGGCGAGGACGGCGGAAAATCAGTTTAACAAGCAGCGCAAAGGCAGGGAGTAGAAAGACCATTGCTAAAGGAACATTTTGTAAGAAGCCCTGAGCTAGTTCATTGGGGTCATACAGAATGATGACGATCTGATCTCGGATGAATTGTGCGGTCGCGCTCGGTTCGCTCAGAAACCCCTGTCCCTCAGTCGTGATGACGACCACCTCTTTGAGTACATTGGATGCGGTAGTGTCGCGGTTGAGCACTGTGTCTATTTGATAATGCAGTTGTGGACTGACCATGTTCTTAAACTGGTTCGTCATCGGGTCACTGATCACAATTGCTTGAGCTGGTGGGTCCCCGTCTTGTGAAATGCGAATTTCTTGGCTGAAGCCATCTGTAAATACTTGGGCTAGGAAGAAGAACAGCAGACTGCTGAACAGATACAGGCGAAAAGGCGACAGATACATAGCGCGCCGGTTAGCGGAAAACTCCGCTGCCAGAAATCCCGGTCTGCTGAATAACAGTTTGATAGTCCGGATTAGACGACCGTCTACCTCGAAGGTTTCTTCTGCTACCTCGCGGAGCAGTGGCCAGAGGGCCTTTTGTGGGTTGTTAGCCCTTTGACCGCAGTGGGGGCAGAAGTTGCCCTGTGTGAGGTTATTACAATTTGGACAGTGCCGAGAACTCAAAAATTCCGCCCCTCATTTTCGATGGTTTAAGCGTACTAAAAAAGTTGTTCGGGATACGCAACGTTTTGCTCTGTTGCTGAGTAGTATGACTAAGAGAGCAAAAAAGAGCTGAGTAATGCGTAAGAATTTTTCGATGAATTTGCTGGTGATATACACAACCTTAGCGTTGATGTTTGGATTGATTTGGTCTGCATCTGCCCAAGCTAAGACTTTTGTCTACGAGTTAGACGACGTAACAGATCTCGACATCAGTGCGGGCATTGAACTGGAATTGCGCTGCGGCGATGAAAACATCATCCGCATTGATGCCGAGGACGAGGAGGATTTCCGTTTTCGTAACAACAATAGGCGCTTATCACTGAGTCGCGATGGCGGTTCGCTGTTTTCCTGGCTCGGCGAAAAAGGGCCGGTGACTGCGTCAGTGGTGCTGAAGTCGTTGCCCGAATCGTATGAATTTTCGTCCGGGGTGCAGGCGCGTATTGAACGTTGTGACGTGCAAGGCGGCGATGTGCGTGTAGACATCAGTTCTGGTAGCAATGTTCGGATGCTGGATCTGACCGGTGATCTTGATCGCCTTTCGGTCGACGTGTCCTCTGGTGCTCAGTTTGAGTTGGACTCGCAGATCACGGTTGAGGCCGCGATGCTGGATATTTCGTCTGGCGCATCTGCGGTGTTGGAATCTGATGCGTTAGTTGACGTGTTGTCTGTGGACATTTCATCTGGTGGTTCTGCCGATGTATGTGGAGCCAACGGATCGGTTTCTGGTGAAGTTTCCAGTGGCGGTGACCTAGATGTCGGTAGCGATGCACAAACCCAGGGGCTTGAGCTGAGTTCTGGTGGGCGATTGCGGGCTAGGTGTTAGAACGGTAGGAGAATAGTTATGTTGGAGTGGTTTACAGATTTTGTCGATGCGTTAGTACCTATAGTGGCCATACTTGGAGCTTTTGGCACTCCCTTAATAGTTGCCGTACTCTACTTTCGGTATTTGAACCTCCGTGAGCAGCGTCTGGCGGATACGCTACAGAGCATAATCAACGGCAATCAGGAGATTCCTGTAGATCTGCTGGATCGCATGATGGGTGCGAGCAAAGACGATCCGCATCACTCGTTGCGCCGCGGTGTGATGATGACCAGCCTTGGTATAGGTGTTGGTTTGTTTGGTTGGATCGGCATGAATTCTTTAGCCGTGGTGGGCATTGGCTTGTTGATTATGTGTATAGGTCTTGGGTACTTGGTGTTCGCCAGAGTGCGAGGGAACGACGATCAAGCAGCCGACTAGTGATTCCTGATGCGGAGCTCGTGCGGCGTAGCTTGAGTCATGGCAGCCATCACTTTGGTGTATTGATTCAGCGTCATTCAAACTATTTGTTTGCCTTGGCCATGCGTATGACCAAGGGCCAGCATGCATTGGCAGAGGATGTGGTTCAGCAATCGTTTTTGAATGTCTTTAGTCGACTCAAGAGTTTTGATCATAAACGCGATTTTCGCGGTTGGCTGACCGGCATCAGCGTGAACTGTTACCGCGATATGCTGCGCAAGAGTCCCCCGTTTGATGAGTTAGAGGATGCCGCCCCTGCCACGCTAGAGCCTGTTGACGAAGACCGAGCATTTGTCGAGCTTATTACCCCATTATCTGCGGAACAGCGCATTTTGTTCATTTTGCGCTTCGTGTATGAATATAAGGTTGAGGAAATCGCTGCACTGCTGGAAATAAAAAGTGGCACGGTAAAGTCCAAGCTGAGTCGCGCCATGTCGGAGCTACGCGCAGTACACAACGACTGCGAACTCGTATTGCCGGTGATTGAAGAGGGTGGGCCAGGAGCAAGCCATGAATAAATTCGATGACATTATTCGCCATGAACAGCAGAAGACATACGTCATGCGTAATGAAGCGTTGTTCGCGTTTTATTTGCAGGCCAAGATCAACGGGCAACAGGAGCGGGCGCGTCTTTGGCGACGCCTGGTGATGGTTTGCGCGCTATTGTTTGTGCCTGCGGTTTATCTTTCAGACAAGGTTAGCGCGATCGTAGATTTGTACGTGGGTACGATAATTCGCGCTACGGTGCCGATGCTGTACAACGGCACCATGACACTGGTTGTGTTTGGGTTAGCGGTGGCCTGGCTCGGCCACCTGATTTCGCGGCGCTAGGACTCGCCTTTTATTTCAAAGTCCTTGGCGCTGTGGCGTTCAACGACGCGAGTTTCTTCAGGTCCCCAAGGTCGGTTTACTCGACGGCCGCGTTCAACAGCAGGCCGTGCTTCAATCTCATTGGCCCAACGAATGACGTGGGTATAGCTGGCGACGTCCAAGAACTCCCCCGAGCCGTACAGCTTGCCTTGAGCTAATGCGCCGTACCAAGCGTAGTTCGCCATGTCGGCTATGGTGTACTCGTCCCCGCATAGGTAGCGGCGTTCGCTTAAGCACCGATCCAATACATCTAACTGGCGTTTTACTTCCATGGCATATCGGTCGATACAGTATTCGATTTTCATGGGTGCATAAGCATAAAAGTGGCCGAACCCGCCGCCTAAATAAGGCGCGCTGCCCATCTGCCAGAACAACCAAGACATGCACTCGGCCCGGGCGCTGGGCTCGGTTGGCAAGAAGTGACCAAACTTTTCAGCCAGGTAAACCAGAATGGCGCCAGATTCAAACACTCGTGTGGGTGGTGTGGTGCCGCGGTCCAAAAGCGCTGGGATTTTTGAGTTGGGGTTGATCTCAACAAAGCCGCTGCCGAACTGCTGACCTTCGCCAATGTTGATCGTATAAGCGTCGTATTCCGCAGCTTCAATACCCAGCTCTAAAAGTTCTTCGAGCAAGACAGTCACTTTTACGCCATTTGGTGTGGCCAGCGAATGCAGCTGTAGATCATGTTCACCAGCCGGAAGTTCTTGATCGTGGGTGGGGCCGGCAATGGGGCGATTAATGTTGGCAAAGCGCCCACCGCTGTCTTTGTTCCACTTCCAAACTTTAGGGGGGGTGTAGCTGTCTTGCTCGGCCATGATGATTCCTCGCTTTGTTGAGTCGAATTAGGCGAGCAATAATCCGCATTAATGGCCGTCCTTGTCCAGCGCTACAATTTGCTAAGGGCCGACTGGTCTGGGTTAAAAAAACGAAATAGTTCTGGGAATACCCGAATACAAGCAAGACAATGGGGTTTGCTGTAACGGATGCTTATTGTTTACAACTTATTTGAATAGGTATATGTCGAACTTGTATATCGAAACGCCGACCCTGCTTTCCGAGCCGTTATCGTTAATGGCAGGTAAACCCGTGTGGCTGAAGTTGGAGGCTTTGCAGCCGTCAGGCTCATTTAAGTTGCGCGGCGTTTCATTACTGTGCCAACAAGAATTAGCCAAGGGTGCGCGCGGTTTTGTATCTTCCTCCGGTGGCAATGCGGGTATTGCTGTGGCTTATGTCGGCCGCAAGTTGGGTGTTCATGTGCGCGTGGTGGTGCCGGAGAAAACATCAGAAGTGGCGCGGCAACTTATACGTGCCGAAGGTGCCGAGCTAATTGTGCACGGCGAATCCTGGTTCGAAGCTAATGCCTATGTGCAGGAATCCCGTGCGGCCGATGAGGCGTTTATTCATCCATTTGATCATCCGTTACTGTGGCAGGGACATAGCAGCCTGATTGACGAAGTGGCTCAGCTTGGTATTAAACCCGGTGCGGTGGTGTTGTCGGTTGGTGGCGGTGGATTATTGTGTGGGGCGGTTGAGGGCATGCAGCGAGTGGGTTGGCCCGATGTGCCAGTCTTGGCCATGGAGACCGAAGGCGCCGATTCCTTTGCCGCTGCTCGAGCCGCGGGTAAGGCGGTGCGCTTGCCAGCCATTACCAGCATTGCGTCATCCCTAGGTGCACGTCAGGTCTGCGATCAAGCACTGGTTTGGGCAGATGAACATCCGGTGATCAGTCAGGTGGTCAGCGACGCCGCCGCGCTACGCGCTTGTGAGTGCCTGCTGCACGACTATCGTCTTCTGGTTGAACCCGCCTGTGGGGCCGCACTTGCTGCGATAACCGAATCTTCAGAACATTTGCAAAGCGCGGGCTCGGTATTGGTCATCGTATGCGGTGGCGTGACCATGACAGATGTGGAACTGCGACGGTTACTCGACTAGGTCAATCCGCATAATTCTCTCTGATCTATGCAGTGCAGACCCAGAACGATGAAGTTGTGGGTTAATTCGGTTAACGTGTGCGCCGCGCCGCCAAGGTTTGACTGAAACCAGCCATTAGTTATTAATGATCGACATTAAAATCAGGCATCCTTTTCTGTAGCGCATCACACGAAGAACTAGATAACACTCCGACACAAGAGGTCATGATGAAAACTCGGATTACCGAACTTTTTGGTATTGAACACCCAATTATCCAGGGTGGTATGCACTACGTTGGCTTGGCTGAAATGGCCGCCGCGGTCTCGAATGCTGGCGGGCTAGGCATCATTACAGGTTTAACCCAAGGCACGCCGGAAAAACTAGCGAACGAAATTGCTCGTTGCCGCGACATGACCGACAAACCTTTCGGTGTGAATCTGACGTTTTTGCCGTCGGTTACGCCACCAGACTACCCGGGTTTGGTGCAGACCATCGTCGACAGTGGTGTCAAGGTGGTTGAGACCGCCGGTAACAATCCGGCGAAATGGCTGCCTCAGTTGCAAGATGCTGGCGTCAAAGTGATTCATAAATGCACCAGCGTGCGGCATTCATTGAAAGCCCAGGATATCGGCTGTGATGCCGTATCCGTTGATGGCTTTGAGTGTGGAGGCCATCCCGGCGAGGACGACATTCCTAATTTTATTTTGCTGCCGCGGGCGGCTGATGAACTGGAGATTCCCTTTGTGGCGTCTGGGGGCATGGCTGACGCGCGCTCTTTGGTAGCCTCGCTGGCTATGGGCGGGGAAGGCATGAATATGGGCACACGCTTTATAGCGACCAAAGAAGCCCCCGTGCACGATAACGTTAAGCAGGCGATCTTGGCTGCATCGGAACTGGATACTCGCTTGGTCATGCGGCCGTTGCGCAACACCGAAAGAGTGCTGACGAACGAAGCGGTAGAACGCTTGTTGGAGAAAGAAAAAGCCCTGGGCGCTGAACTTAAGTTTGAGGACATTGCGGGCGAGGTTGCCGGCGTATATCCGAAAATTATGCAGAACGGCACCATGGAAGCGGGGGCGTGGTCTTGCGGAATGGTTGCTGGGTTGGTGTATGACATTCCAACCGTGCAGGAACTTGTTGACCGCATCATGAGTGAAGCGGATGCGCTGATTACTCAACGCTTAGCGCTATTTTCTGCGGCCTAAAAAACTAATCATTATTTGGAGAATCCTATGCGCGAAGCAGTCATTGTTTCCACCGCTCGTACACCCATTGGTAAAGCCTATCGTGGTGCATTCAATAACACTCTTGGTCAGAGCCTGGGCGCTCATGCCATTAAGCATGCTGTTGAGCGTGCGGGCGTAGAGGCCGGTGAGGTAGAAGACGTCATTATGGGTGCGGCTTTGCAGATGGGCAGCAGCGCCTTTAACACCGCTCGGCAGTGTTTGTTGGAAGCGGGTCTGCCGGACACAGTGCCCGGCCAGAGCATCGACCGCCAATGCTCCTCTGGCATGATGGCTATTAGCATTGCGGCTAAACAAATTATCTCTGACGGCATGGATGTGGCCATTGGTGGTGGTGTTGAGTCGATTTCTACCAATCAAACCGGCGACATGTTCACCACGCCGAGTCCTTGGCTGCTGCAAAATCAGCCGGGTCTGTACATGGCGATGTTGGAAACCGCAGAGGTGGTGGGCGAGCGCTATGGCGTGAGTCGTGATGATCAAGATCAGTACGCGGCGCAATCTCAGGCGCGCACGGCGGCGGCTCAGCAAGCTGGAGCCTTTGATGATGAAATCGTGCCTCTGCCCTCGGTTATGAAGCTCATGAATAAAGAGACCGGTGAGGTCAATGAGATCGAAATGACCCTGGATAAAGACGAGGGCAACCGGCCGGGTACTACCTATGAAAGTCTCGCGGGTCTGCAACCGGTATTCAGCGGCGGCCAAGTGATTAAAGAAGGCAAACATGTGACCGCAGGGAATGCGTCCCAGTTGTCCGATGGCGCGTCTGCTTGTGTGTTGATGGAGGCCAAGTTGGCTGAGCAACGCGGTGTGCAACCCTTGGGCGCTTATCGCGGTATGGCCGTTGCGGGTACTCAGGCTGACGAGATGGGCATTGGACCTGTGTTCGCTATTCCGAAATTACTGGAAAAGAACGGTCTAACCATGGACGACATTGGTTTGTGGGAGCTTAACGAAGCATTTGCTGTTCAGGTTGTTTACTGCCGGGACAAGTTAGGTATTCCTGATGAGCTGCTCAATGTGAACGGCGGCGCCATTTCCATTGGTCATCCCTACGGTATGTCAGGTTCACGCATGGTGGCCCATGCGCTGATCGAAGGTAAGCGCCGTGGCGCCAAGTACGTTGTCTCGACTATGTGCATTGGCGGCGGTATGGGTGCTGCGGGCTTGTTTGAAGTCCTATAGCAGCGCTTTTGGCGACTACGCTGCTGGGCCTTTGGCCCAGCAGCAAAGGTTTAACTTTTATTACTACTGTAACTACTGTGACTACTGCGGCGAATAGTCTGTAGTGGTCATAAAGATGCGTTGGATGTTTGCCACCAGCCGACCCTCTGCGATGGATTCTGCATAAACCGCCTGCCACTCAGGATCCGCTCCAAATGCCTGCCAGTTATTCGCGGCTTCTAGCTCGCTTGAATGGGCCACCAGATAGATCAACGTATTGGGTTGTTCTACTGGCTTCCAATAACTCACGTTTTTGATGCCGTGCTTTTCGAACAGCGCCATGGTGTGGTTGCGAAAACGATTCTCTAAGGCCTCAAGTTTGCCAGGATGGCTGGTATAGGTACGCAGCTCGTACAGTAGTTGTGCAGGTTTTTGCGCATCGGTTTGCTGGTCAACATTTGCATTGGTCATCGCAGGTGCCAGCAATAACAACAGATAACAAGCCAGACGGTGTCTATTCAGCATAGGTGTACTC
>JAYQAJ010000004.1:37962-130348 GCA_038136775.1 Gammaproteobacteria bacterium | reverse complement strand
GGTGTACTCCCCAAAGTTAATGTTGCGATATTAGTGTGGGTGTGCTGACAACAGCAAATCAGGACCTACGTAAAGTTGGCATTGTGGATGTTTTGCGCGAAGCTAAGGCGCGTTAACAATTGGAAGTTCGATTTGGGAGGATCTATGCACCTAATTGGGTTAAGCCGTTTTTTCGTCGGCACAAGTCTATTGATGGTTGCGTCTTTAGCTACGGCAGAGCTTAAGCGCACCGCGGCAGGACATCCAGACTTAACAGGCACTTATGACAGTGGCACTCTCACGCCGCAAGAGCGTCCGGAGGTGTTTGGCGACAAACAGTTTATGAGTCGAGAAGAAGCCGACCGGCTGCTCAAGGCGCATCCATTCACGCAAACCGACGCGAACGAAATTAGCGACCCTAACCGAGGTGCGCCGCAAGCGGGTGGCGATGGTCAACAAGCCTATGGGGCTGGTGGCGTTGGTGGCTACAACTCGTTTTGGGTCGATCCTGGCAGTGGGGTCTCTGAGGTCAATGGCAAGATCAGAACCTCTATTGTTTACGATCCACCTAATGGTCGCCGTCCGCCTATGACGCCTGCCGGAATGCGTCGGATGGCCGACGAATTCAGCTCTTTTGCGTATCAAAATGACGGTACCGCATCGTGGTTAGAGTCAGATAAACCAGGTCCTTTTGACGGGCCTGAAGATGTCGCTTTAGCAGAACGCTGTTTGTTAGGTTTTAGTGCCGGTCCGCCGAGCATGCCGGGTTTGTACAACAACTTTAAGCGTATTGTGCAAACTGACGATCACGTAATGATACTGTTAGAAATGGTGCACGATGCGCGGATTATCCGACTCAACAGCGAACATGGCCCGGACTCCAATAGAAAGTGGTTGGGCGACTCTATCGGTCGTTGGGAAGGCGACACCTTGGTGGTAGAGACGAAGAACTTTAAGGAAAAAACCGGTCTTTATGGAGGGGATGAAAATCTGCAATTGACCGAACGCTTCACTCGGCTGGATGACGGCAATTTGCTTTACAACTTTACGGTCAATGATCCGACTGCGTGGACAAAGCCTTGGAGCGGCGAATACGTCTGGAAATCCAGTACCGACAAGGTTTACGAATACGCATGTCATGAAGGCAACTACGCCATGGGTAATATCTTGCGCGGTGCGCGACTGCTGGAGCGCGAGGCCCGTGCTGCTCAAGCGAAAAACTGACCAGTCTTAGCGACTTAAAGTATTAGAGGTATACGATGACCTTTGATATTCGGCCAGCGACCGCTCAGGAAATGGGGCAGCTTGGACTCATGGGCGCCTATTCTTACGGCGGTGCCTTCGGTGACGGACCAGACAATCAAGTCGCTACAGGCACCCGCCCGGAGTGGACGCTTTGCGCTTTTGATAACAGTCGACCCTTGGCGGATGGCCAGCCCACCATGGCGACATCCTTTAGTGCTTTTCCCTTTACTACCCGCGTAAATGGTCGTGGGGTGGCCATGGCGGGAATTTCTACCGTGGGCACTCGGCCGGAATATCGGCGTCAAGGTCTGGTGCGCAAAATCATGACGCGCGCCTTTGCCGAGCAACGTGAACGCGGTCAGAGTGTTGCTGGGCTATGGGCGTCGCAAGCGGCTATCTATCAACGTTATGGGTTTGCACCAGCCGGTGCTTTGCGTGAATACCAGGTGGATACGATAGACATCCGTTTGCTGACAGACAGTGAAAATTTGCCCGTGCAACGTTTTGAAGGTTTTGAGGCGTTTGAGGCAGTAAGGATGCTTTATAAAACGTTTATTGCCCAGCGCACGGGCTATTTGCATCGCAGTAAAAGCCTATGGCTGAACAATGTCTTTGCGCCGCCGCCGGAAGATGGCCCAGTTTATGTAGCCTTAGTGGGGCCGGTTTCCGCGCCCATGGGTTATGTGATTTACACCTTGCGAGCACATCGGGTTCAACATCGTGCGCGTGCTCAAGAGATCCGTATACGCGACCTCGCGTGGTTAGACCCATCAGCTTACGCTGCGTTATGGCAGTACCTTGCAAGGCATGATCTGGTGGGTCGGGTGATTTGGAGTACCGCCCCTATGGATGATCCGGCTCCTGACGTATTTATTGAGCCGCGCTTGTTGCATACCCAAAATTTAGAAGGCACCTGGTGGCGACTGGTAGATGTGCCTGCCGCATTGGCGCAGCGCGGTTACAGCACTGAGGGTGCTTTGGTGTTGGGAATTGCAGAGGATGATTTGGCTCCATGGAACGTCGGTAACTGGCGCATTGAATTTGGCCAAGAAGGTGCTGCGGTCACGAGTACCCGTGCGTCAGCAGATGTGGATCTAAACGTGCGCGCCCTTAGCAGTCTTTACAGTGGTCACAGTAATGCTCGTCACTTAGCCAATGCTGGGTTAGTCGTTGCCGGCGATGCTGAACTTGCACATCTCGATCAGATGATGCGCACACGCTATGCCCCTCATTGCCCTGATCACTATTAGCCATCATGTTGCGGTAAATGACTGATCGGATATTAGAAATCGGCGGCTACAGTGCGGGTTTCTGTGGTCGGCTGTTTGCGCAAAATGGTCACGAGGTCATTCGGGTAGAAAGTGCGCCAGCACCTGCTTGGGCGAGTCAGCAGGCGATGTTGTTGTTTTTGCATGGCGACAAGCGCCGAGTGCAGGCGAAGCCAGAGCAATTGACTGAGCTTGCGTCCCAGGTGGACGTGGTGATTGTCGAAGCGGAGACCGCCGATGCAGCCAATGCGTTGGGTTTTAACGATTGGTCGACACCGGTCAAAGTTGTTATTACACCTTTTGGTTTAACCGGCCCCAAACGTAATTGGCGTGCTACGCCAAGTACACTGCTCGCCATGGGTGGCTATAGTCAGCTTATTGGCGATGAAGGCAGGGCGCCGTTGTCGTTGCCTGGGCACTATGTGGAATTCCAGGGCGGGCAATTTGCGTATACCGCGGCGAATGGCTGTCGCTTCGCTGGTGAGTCGAATGTTATCGACATCAGTTTGTACGAGTCACTGCTGGCGCTGAGCCAATTCACCACTGTTATGTGGAGTTGTGCAAAGCGCGTGCGCTCCCGCCATGGTTCTGATTTCTATTGGGTGGTGCCGAGTAACCTTTTTCCTTGCGCAGACGGTTGGGTATACCTGAATACCGTGCCCACCTTTTGGGACGCCATGACGACGTTTATAGGTTTGCCCGAGCTGACCATAGATCCGCGTTTTATGGATAACGATCTGCGTATGCAACATCGCGATGAATTGCATGAGTTGATTGCTCAAGCCATGGCAACGCTGAGTAAGGACGAGGTACGTGTCCGTGCTACCCAGGCGCGCGTCCCAGCAGGGGTGGTGTTGACCTTTGACGAGGTGTTGGAAGACGAACATCTGGCGTACCGGGATTTTTGGCAGTCTGTAACCGATGTTGCGGGCCATTCTTATCAGTCGCCTGGCTTGGGGTTTTGTATAGACGCACAGCGTAAACCACAGTCCCAACTGCATGTCGTTAATAGCGAAGGGTCGTTATGAACGATTGGAGTGGTGTGCGCGGGCCATTAAACGGTATTCGCATCTTGGATTTGACCCATGTTTGGGCCGGGCCTTTGGCTACTCGCATACTGAGTGATTTAGGTGCCGAGGTGGTTAAGGTTGAGCGCGCATTGGGGCGCGGTCCTAGTGTCGCGGCTATAGAGCCCATAGCGGGTTGGATTGGCGGTGAACCCGGGGATGAGCCTTGGAACAACAATGCGGCCTTCGTCAAGCTCGCTAGAAACGCCAAAAGTGTCAGTTTGGATTTGAAACAACAGGCAGGCCGGGAGTTATTCTTACGCTTGGTCTCGGTAGCCGATGTGGTTATTGAAAATTTCAGCGCCCGGGCGATGCCCTCAATGGGCTTAGGTTATGACGTGTTAAAAGCCCGCAATTCGCGGTTGATCTACGTCACCATGCCAGGCTACGGGACGCATGGACCGTATAAAGATTGGGTGGCTTTTGGGCCCACGGTTGAGCCGATGACCGGTTTGAGCCAAATGCTTGGATACAGCCCGGAAGAGCCGCGCAACAGTGCTATCGCGCTGATGGATCCCATTGCTGGAACCACTGCAACCACGGCTTTAGTTACTGCATTGCGCAAGCGGCAAGCAACCGGACATGGAAGCTTGGTCGAACTGTCGTTACATGAGTGCGGAGTGTCATTTAACGGGCCATGGTTGCTAGAACAGCAGCTTGGCGGCGAATTAAAGCCGTTGGGAAACGCGCATCCTGAGATGTCACCCCATGGTGTCTATCCCTGTCTTACTCGTGGAACTGACGACGACGCAGATTGGGTGGCAGTGGCGTGTCAGGATCAGAAGGCATGGGTAGGTCTGGTGTCGCTGTTGGGCGCAGATTTGAGCTCAGATTGGGACCTTGGTCAGCGTATTGAGCACTCTGGGGATATTGATGCGGCGATTAGTCAATGGACTCGACAATTCGATAAAGATGCGGCGGCAGATCGATTGCAGCAACAGGGTGTTGCTGCCGGGCCAGTGGCAACAGCGCCAGATATGCTGGCCGAACCCCATGCCCAAGCGCGGCAGTTTTTTGCGACCTACGAACGCTATGAGACCCCGATACCGGGTAATCCGATTGGCATGCAAGGTTTGTCGCAAGAACATTGGACGCCTTGTCCGCCCCTTGGTGCCCACAGCCAATCGGTGTTGCAGCAGTGGCTGGGGTTGTCAGCCGAAGAAACTCAGCAGCTACTGGAAGCCGAGATTATTGCCGAACGACCACCCGATTGACGTCGGCTGCCGTTGGCTCAATGCAATCAACAACTGATTTATATGCATCAACCAAAGGAGATCATCTGATGCTTGACCGTGTTAATCCGTCCAGAGTCGGGCTGTGCGAAGAGCGTTTAGAGGGAGTCAGTGAGTGGCTCGAGCAGCAGATAGACAGTCAGCGTCTTGCCGGTGCCAGTGTGCTTATTGCAAGACACGGCGACATTGCTTACCTACGCTCAGCAGGACAGGCGGATGTAGAGCAAGCCAAGCCGTTCAACGAAGACACCTTGGTACGCATTTTTTCAATGACCAAACCCATCACGTCCGTTGCGGCCATGATGTTGTACGAACAAGGTTGCTTCCAGCTGGATGATCCAGTGGCGAAGTACTTGCCGGAATTTGCACAAACGCCGGTATGGAAAGGCGGCAAACACGCTCTCCAAGAAGTTGAAGCGCAAACCTCGCCTATGCTGGTGAAGCACTTATTCACCCACACAGCCGGACTGACCTACGGATTTATGAACACTAATGTGGTCGATGCGCAATATCGAGCCATGGGTTTGGAGTTCCCTGGTAAGGCGGATACCCTAGCCCAATGGGTCGAGCAACTCGCTAACGTGCCACTGATTTGTCAGCCCGGTAGCCAGTGGAATTACAGTGTTGCAACAGACGTATTGGGTCGGCTTGTTGAGGTTTGGTCGGGGCAAGAATTGGCAGACTTCTTCAGTGAACGAATTTTTACGCCGTTAGGTATGACCGAGACTGGTTTTGCGGTTGCCCCAGGCCAGCAGCAGCGATTTGCCGCGTTGTACGCACCTCTAAGTGGCGGCGATATGAGTTCGGTGGGCAGTAAAAGTTCGCCAACGGCCGATGCGCCTCGGGGCGGCTTGAAGCTTATGGAGTCGTCGCTAAAGAGTAGTTACTTCAAACAGCCCAAACTTTGTTCCGGGGGTGGCGGCTTAACCGGCAGCATAGGCGACTACGCCAAATTCTGTCAGATGTTATTAAACGGTGGCCAGCTAAATGGTGCGCGCTTGTTGAGCCCTACTACTGTGAACTTTATGCGCTTGAATCAGTTGCCCGATGGCCAAGATATGGCGGCCATGGGGCAACCTGTTTGGAGTGAGACCAGTTACGACGGCATAGGTTTTGGTTTGGGATTTGCGGTGGTTATTGATCCGCCGAAGGCGTCGGTGATTACCTCGAAGGGAGAGCATCATTGGGGCGGCGCTGCCAGCACCTTCTTTTGGATTGATCCGACGGAAGATCTATTCGTGGTCTTTTTTACACAATTGATGCCGTCATCTACCTACCCGATTCGTCGCGAATTACGCGCTCGGGTGTATCAGGCCATTGTGGAGTAAGTGTGTTATGGATATTGAAACTTTCAAGCAGCATGGACTCGATCAAGCCTGGGGAGACTTGCATCCCCAGAACTATGCGGTAAACGGGCGCTCTAATGCAGAAATACTGGAGGTCTTGGACACCTTGGGCGATGCCCAGTATCACCCCTGCGCTGAGGCCTATCCCAAGGACGACGTGCCTCAGGGTGAGGTGGCACGCTTTAAGAGTTGGGATCAAAGCGCAGTTTATGCTGGTACCCGTCGTGATCTGTGGGTGTATAAGTCCAAGGGTGCTAGCGCCGATCAGCCACTAAATTTAATGGTATTCAACGACGGTCCCGGCTACCTGGCGCGAGGTGGGGCGGTGCGAGCCACCACGGTGTTAGACAATTTAATTCATGCCGGTGAGCTGCCGCCCACTTTAGCTGTGTTCATAAATCCCGGTTTGCCACCAGGTGTGGAATTGCCTGCTCCTGGCCAGCGCCCGGACCCCCTGGCCATGCAGCAGCGCAGCATTGAGTACGATAGCTGCCATGATCATTACTTGCGCTTCTTGCAAGATGAAATAGTGCCCTTTGTGGCGGGCGAACTGGATGTGCAGCTCACAAACGATCCGGCTCATCGCACCATATGCGGCATTTCTAGTGGTGGTATCTGTGCGTTCAACGCGGCCTGGCACGGGCCAGAGTGCTTCGGCCGAGTGATCAGTCACTGTGGCTCTTTTACTAACATACGCGGCGCGCACAATTATCCGTATCTGATTCGCAGCACCCCACGCAAAGCAATAAAGGTGTTTTTACAAAGCGGTGAGTTAGACGCCGATATTGTGACCGGAAGTTGGGCTTTGGCTAATCAGCAGATGGCAGCCGCCTTGGATTTTGCAGGCTACGCCTATCGTTTTGAATTTGGCACCGGGGGGCACAATTTGCGCCAGGGCGGCGCGTTATTCGCCGATACTCTTAGGTGGTTGACCAGAGATAGTTAATCTATCAACTATTGGTGCACGTTTTTAGTCTTTAATTTGCGCCTTTGCCGAGGTCGAAGAGGTTCGTTTCGCTGTGTTGGTGGGTCTGTGGGATGGCTGCAAATAGTCTAGTTTGGCAGCAGTTGATCCAACAAATCGCGAATGATTTTGCGCTGCTTTTTAGGTAGCCGATAAAACTGTCGGGCGGTGACTAGAGTTTCTTTGTCAAAGATCTCCTGGTTCACCGTATAAAGTCCTTTGGGTTCTGCTATACCCTTGAAATTAAGGCCTTTTTTGCCCTTTTGGGGGTTCTGGAAAGGGTTGGTACCGCCGTTGACTAGCCATTCCATGGGTACCCCAAGCACCTTTGCCAAAGTACTTAAGTGAGCTGTACTTGGTAGCGTGGCGCCTTGTTCCCAGTGACCAATCGCACCGCGTGTGACCTGTACACGCTCAGCGAGTACTTCCTGGGTTAGGCCCCTGGTCTTGCGGGCGCGTTGTATGCGCGCGGATATGGCTGGTACATGGCTAGGCATATACCAAAGGTTAGCCTTGGTGAGAGGGTATGAATATGATATTTTGAGGATCTGTATATAAGATAGTAAAACTATCTTAGTGCAGCCTTTTGTCATGGGTTCTCCTCGGCAAAAGGTGTTAGTTCAGGTGCGATGTGATCTGTACTAGCAATGGGCCCGTATTTGATTGCCACCACTTGATCTTATGCGGGCTCCTTTTTTGTTTGGCACGGCCTGTTTAGAGGATTGGAAGCACAACAAGGCCAGATTGAGAAACGAACAGCACCACAAAGCCTGATAGATCATCAGAAAGCGGTACAAGCCGAAAAAGACAAAATATAAGACAAAAGAAAAAACAAAAGAAAAGAGCTCTACCACACCTGTCTAGCGGCTATGCGCCTAGCAGCTTCAAAGGTCCGTGTGCGCAAGTGCATCAGTCTGGCATTTAGGTTTTGATACTTTAGAGGCTCTTCTGACTCAAAGCGCTTGCCAATGATCAGGTCAGAGAAGGTGTCCATGCCGCCGTAACAGCCAAGTATCAGGGTTGCCCCAGCAAGCTTGTGAGCGTTGACCTTGGGCAACGCTCGTTCAAGCATGAACTTCCAGTACTTTTCGTCTGCTTCGTCGAGTAAGCCAATCAGTTCTCGGCTGGCTTGTTCGAGTTCGCCGAATTGTTCACTTAACGTATTAATCAGATGTCCTAATCAGAAGTAGAAGCGCTTTAGCCGTGTAGAAGTGCTGCTTAGCTCTATCAATTTGGCGTACAGTTACGCTCTGAAGAGACAAATAGTAAGGACTGATATGAGGGAGAACAAGGCGCTGAGCGCTTGGCGGGCGGATCAGCAAACCATTGGTTGTTGGTTGAGTCTAGCCAATGCCTACTCAGCAGAGGCTGTAGCCAATTTAGGTTTTGATTGGGTGTGTGTGGACATGCAGCACGGTCTGATTGACTACACCGATTTGGTCACTATGTTGCCGGCGATATCTACATCCCAAGCGACGCCGATAGTCCGGGTGCCCTGGAACGAACCCTATGAAATTATGAAAGTGCTGGACGCCGGTGCCTACGGCGTCATTGTCCCTATGGTCAACAACCGCGAAGAAGCGCAACAGGCTGTTATGGCGTGTCGCTACCCGCCGGACGGATTTCGTTCCTTCGGACCCATTCGTGGCGCTCTGTATGGTGGCCGTGGTTATGCTGTGGAGGCGAATACGCAAATAGCCTGTATTGCAATGATCGAAACGGCCGAAGGTCGCGAAAAAGCTGAAGAGATCATCACAACACCTGGGCTCGATGGCATTTACATCGGACCTGCAGATCTCGCCTTGTCTATGGGCTTGCCGGCTATGGGTGACCAGCCGCAACCAGAACATCTGGAAGAAGTTAAACGGCTGATTGCACTGTGCAAGAAACATAGCGTCGCGGTGGGTATCCATACCGGGGGTATTGAATACACGCAGAAGTATTTGGAGTTGGGTTGTAATTTCGTCACCTTGGGCAGCGACTCTGGGCACATGATGAAAAGCGCCGCCAAAGAGCTCGCGGCGGCTCGTGGCAGTCAAGAAAAGCAGCGGGAAAGCACCGGTTATTAAAACGGAGCTTCTTGAACCCTAAAGGCGTAACGAATTGATCTGGCTTATAGCGTTATTACTGGTACTCGTGTTTGGCCCGAATCTGTGGGTCCGCTGGGTCATGAATCGCTATGCCCAGGACATTGATGGGATGCCTGGAACAGGAGGCGAGCTGGCTAAGCACCTGATTAAGGAACTGGATCTAGATGGCGTGGCGGTGGAAGTGACCGAGATCGGTGATCACTACGATCCCACAGAGCGCAAGGTTCGCTTAAGTGAGCAGAACTTTACGGGTCGTTCGCTGACTGCCGTAGCGATAGCTGCTCACGAGGTGGGCCACGCGATACAGCATCACCAGGGCGATAAACGTATGACTGCGCGAACCAGGCTAGTCACGTTCGCTGACCGCATCGCGCGAATAAGTGCAGCGGCCATTTGGTTGGCACCGATTATCGGTCTGGTCACTCGCCATCCGGTGCCTTTCTCGTTGATGGTTACGGTAGGTCTAGCGGGTTTACTTGGGCGTATGTTACTGCACTTGGTAACGCTGCCGTTGGAATGGGATGCAAGCTTCGGTAAGGCGTTGCCCATTTTAAGCGCGGGAAACTATTTGCCCAAAGCGCAGCAAGTGCCTATTGCCAGAATTCTTAGAGCAGCCGCGTTTACTTATGTCGCTGCTGCATTGGCTGATGTTTTGAATTTGGCGCGTTGGGCGATTTTGTTGAGACGTTGAAAACGCTTATGCCTACCGTTTGTATAGAAAATACTACCGTTTATCTGGGAATACCGCAGACGAGAAAAAGCTGCACTAAATTGTTAACAAAGGTTCGTAGCAAGTGGTGAAGGCTCGGATGAGAATAGTTGGTTGGAATGTCAATGGTCTGCGCGCTTGCGCGAAAAAAGGCTTTTTGCAGGTCTTACAAAGACAAAAGATCGACATTATGGCGCTGCAAGAGGTGCGGGCCTTTCCTGAGCAATTACCGGACAACGTGCTAAACCCTCGAGGTTGGCATGCTGTTTTTTCTCCGGCAAAGCGGCCGGGTTACAGTGGTGTTGCTATTTACAGCCGTGTTCAACCGACTCGGGTAGAAACCAGCCTGGGCGAAGCTCGATTCGATGATGAGGGGCGTTTTTTGCTGGCTCAATTTGGGCGACTGTCCGTCGCCAGTGTTTATTTTCCTAAAGGCAGTGGTAAAGACAGAGATAACAGCCGGGTTCCCTACAAGATGGATTTTTACCGTGCGGTGTTTGAGCGGATCCAATTGCAGCGCAAGGTTGGCCCTGTGTTTGTGGTGGGTGACTACAATACGGCCCACCACACCATTGATATCGCTCGACCCAAATCAAATTTGAAAGCGAGTGGTTTTTTGCCCGAAGAAAGAGACGAACTGACTCGCTGGGAAGACGCTGGGTGGGTGGATACTTTCCGGCATAGACATCCCGAAGAACCTGATCACTACACCTGGTGGCGGCAGTTCGGCGGTGCGCGTAAAGACAATGTGGGTTGGCGTATTGACTATGTCTTTGCCTCAAAAACGGCCAATCATCGGGTCAAAAATGCTTTCATTTGGCCAAAGGTTATGGGTTCAGATCACTGTCCGGTGGGCGTAGACTTCTTGTAAGCCGGCAATAGCGGCTCCCAGATATACGCGAACAACAACGAGGAGCCGCGTTATGGCCCAGCCCTTTCCCCAGCATCCGAACTTAACAGGTGGCTTTGCGCCTATACAAATGGAGTGCGATATCCGCGACGTGGTGGTCGTTGGTGAGGTGCCTAGCGATCTCAATGGCAGCTTTTATCGTAACGGTCCGAACCCACAATTTGCGCCCCGTGGCTTTTATCACTGGTTTGCTGGTGACGGCATGGTGCATGCCTTCCATATCGAAAACGGTCGAGTCAGCTATCGCAATCGCTGGGTGCAAACCAAGCAATGGTTACTAGAGCGCGACGCGGGGCGAGCGCTGTTTAGCGTATTTAATCCTATGGAGCAGGATCCGAGTGTTGCCGGGTTAGAGACCGATGGTGTTGCCAATACCAATATCATTTGGCACGGCGGCAAACTATTGGCTCTGGAAGAGGGTCATGCACCTTTCGAGTTGGATCCTATTTCACTGGAATCCCGTGGCGCATACGACTACGCCGGCAAGTTACAGGGACCGATGACGGCGCATCCGAAAATTGATCAGAAAACCGGCGAAATGTTGTTTTTTGGTTACAACGCGGATGGCGGTATTTCGCCTCAAATGACATTCAACGTGGTGGATCGTGATGGCCACCTTATACGCAGCGAAGCCTTCACAGCACCTTATGCCGCCATGGTGCATGACTTTATGGTAACCAAGGACTATGTGCTGTTTCCGATCATGCCGTTGACGGGTTCTATGGACAGGGCCTTTGCTGGTGGCCCTGTGTATGCATGGGAGCCTGAGAAAGGTACACACATAGGCATCATGCCCCGTAACGGTAGCGTTGAAGACATGCGTTGGTTTGTGGGGGATCCGAGCTATGTGTTTCACCCAATGAACGCTTATAACGACGGCGCAAAAATTATTTGCGATGTGTGTGAATACCCTCAGGCACCGTTGTTCCCCATGGTGGATGGTAGCCCTGGCGATCCGAAAAAGGCCCTCGCCACATTGGTTCGTTGGACATTTGATTTGAGCGGCGATACTAATGATTACGGCCGCGAGCAGCTACATGATGTGGTGTGTGAGTTTCCTAGGTTGGACGAGCGTCGTACGGGTTTGAGTTATCGGTATGGCTACTTTTCGGCAGATTCTCAACCGGACACCAAAGTGGGCGGCTTTAATCAGGTAGCGCGCGTGGATCATCAGAGCGGTGAAATCGAAGTGTTCGATGTTGGCCCCGGTTGTGCGGTCAGCGAGCCCATTTTCGTACCGAAATCTGAATGCGCTGCGGAAGGGGAGGGTTACGTTCTAGCGTACGTTTATGATGCTAACCGCAAGGCCAGTCACCTCATCATTCTTGATGGGCAAAATCTGAGTGCCGGTCCTTTAGCTACGGCTTACCTTGATCATCGTATTCCGTTTGGGTTTCACGGCAATTGGCGCAATGCGCACTAGCTCCCTCAGCTCAGTCTAATGCGACGCTCTTAATCAGCGCGAACACCGGCAGGCCGCGGTGCAAGGCTAACGCCTCGCTGGCCTGTCGCGTGATTTGAGCAAACAACATCTGATCCGCCACTTTGATCGCGACGCGAACCCGATCATTCGCTTCTGCATGCAGTGAATCTATGATGCCAGGCAGATTGTTACGAATGCTCAGCCCCTGAGGGTTTTGTGTCGCTAATGCGACATCCCGTGCGGGTAAAAATAGCTGCATGTTCTGGCCGATCGAGAGCTCGCTTTGTATGGGCGCGAATAATTTATGGCCGGCTAAATCGAGTTCAGTCAGCGAATAATCGGTTAGATGGCCACTCACTTTTGCGTGAATCACAGAACCGACAGGGCTAACTGCTTGATCTGAGTTTTGATTCAATTTTTCAATGATAGGGGCTGTGCGACCTTGGTCAATCACACGCCCAGCGTTCATGACCAACATGTGATCGCATAGTCGCGCGACTTCCTCAATGTCGTGGCTGACGTACAAAGTTGGCAAACTAAAGTGTCGGTTTAAGCGCCGCAGGTAGCCGAGAATTTCTCGTTTGCTGCTTTGATCCAAGCCATTCAGTGGCTCGTCCATAAGTAAAAGTTGCGGTTGACTTATAAGTGCACGGGCTATTGCTACGCGCTTTGCCTCGCCTCCAGACAGGCCGGTGATCGTTCTGGACAAGAGCGGTTGGACGCCTAATGTATCGATGACATCTTGGTAGTCGATACTGCCCTGGGCTGCCCTTTGACGAGCAAAGTGCAAGTTGCCAGCGACATTTAAATGTGGAAACAAGCGATTGTCTTGAAATACAAATCCCGCTGCGCGCTGGCATGCAGGCAGGTGAGTGTTTTGATCTTGCCAACATTGACCGTTGAAATGGATTTGTCCTTGGGTCGGCAGTAGGCCTGCTAATGCTTTGAGGAGTGTGGTTTTTCCGCAACCGCTGGGTCCAAAAATTGCACACACGCCCGAGCTTTCCAGGCATATGTCTACCTCTAAACTGAAGTCGCTAATACTGTGATTGAGGGTTGCTGTAAGCATCAGTTCAGTCGCAGCGCAGATCTGCGGTTACTCAGATAGACCGCGCATAATGCAATGAATGACAGCGCAATCAGGCCGGCAGATAAAATGTGGGCTTCGGCGTAATTGAGGGTTTCGACTTGCTCGTAAATGGCGATTGAAATGACCCGGGTCTCACCTGGGATATTGCCTCCGACCATCAGCACAATGCCGAATTCACCCACGGTGTGGGCGAAAGTGAGCACGCAAGCGCTCAAGAAGCCGCGTTTGCTCAACGGTAGTATGAGATTACGAAAGATGTCTGTGGGTGTAGCTCCTAAGGTCGCTGCGGCTTCGCGTAAGCGGACATCGATGGAGGCGAAGGCGTTTACCAGAGGTTGCACCATAAATGGCAGCGAATACAGCATAGAAGCGATTACTAAGCCGGAGAATGAAAACGCCAAAGTCGAGCCGCTTACAGTGAACCAAAATTCGCCCAAGGCGCTGTTTGGGCTGAACAATAACAGTAGATAAAAACCAATGACCGTGGGTGGCATCACCAGCGGCATGGCGGTGATGGCCTCGATCACCGGTCTTATTGGATTAGTGCTGTGAGCTAACCACCAAGCCAGAGGAGTGCCGACTAGAAGCAGCAGTAGGGTGGTGGTGCCTGCCAGTTGCAGGGTGAGCCAGACGGCATTGATCTCAGTCAATTGGTTACGTCTTAATCAAGATAAATAGAGTCTGACGGTTGCTTTAATAACGTCAAGGGTGAACAGGAGCAGACGCTGCTGCTCCTGTTGTAAAGTTGAAGTTAGGCGGCTGGTTTTACGAATTTAAGGGTCATTCGATTGGACTCGCCGATCGCTCGCATTGCAGCGGCGCGCTCTGCATCGTCCTTACTGCCCGCTAGAGTTGGGGGTAAGCGCCAGACAGAATCCTCGGCACCGGGTAGGTCCTGCGGGTTGGCGTTTATGTCGCTGGCACTGACGTATTCAAAACCGGCTGCCTGCATTTGCTCAATTACAAAGCTCTGTTTTAAGTAGCCTCTTGAGCCATTCGCCCAAGCATCATCAGCCGCATCTGGTGCGGCGTGCTGAACCACGCCAACAGTGCCGCCTGGTTTTAGGACGTCGAAGACATTACTTAACGCTGCGCTTAAATGACCGTGATCTGCCTCAAAGCGTGCCAGGTTGTGCAGCGCACGTATGAGTAGCACGGCGTCTGCCGTACCTTTTTGTTCTTCAGCGAGGTCACCTAATACAAAGGCGGAAACTTTTGCTGCATCGCCTTCGACCCAACCTTGGGCGGTGGCCGGCCAATCGGTTTTCCAGGTTGCAGCCTTTGCTAACCGTTCTTCGCTCCAGCCAAACAATTCATACATGCCTACGGGATAGTTAGCGCCAATGAGCTCGCCCTCGCTACCGAGGTATGGGAGCAAGAGTTTGCTGTACCAACCGCCTCCGGGTAATGCTTCAACCACGGTCATGCCGGGTTGAATACCAAAAAAGTTCAGCGTTTGTTCTGGGTTGCGGTATGCATAGCGGGCGACAACTTCTTCGGGTTGTGCCGCAAGAATGCCTGCTAGTGGGGTTGGCGTTGCAGCCATCGAGGTTGCGGCTTCTGACTGATTGGTCATCGACTGTTCAGGCGCATTAGCTGTTGATTCGGCACCGCTTGTTTGTAGGTTGCTGTCACAACCGGTCAAGCCCAGCGTCACCAGAAGGCTGGTCAGTAGGAAGGTTACGGACTTATTCATAAGGTCACCTCTAAGTTTAAGTTCGGTGGTTGTTAACACCTTCTAATTGTTAAAAATGATACTGCTTGTTAGGAATCTACACCTGTTAGTGCTGATTCGCACTAAGGCGTCTGGGCGATGGCTTCAGCCACGGTGTCAGCCATGGCTTGAATTTGCTCGGGTTGCGCGATGAATGGCGGTGCAAATTGTAGCGTGTCACCGCCCCAGCGCACGTACACACCCTTTTCCCAACACCGAATGCCCGCTTCAAAGGGGCGAACAACCGGGTCGCCATCGCGCGGTGCCAATTGCAGGGCGCCGGCCAGGCCGAAATTGCGGATGTCAGTGATGTGTTTGCTGCCTTTTAAGTCGTGTAGCGAATCCTCTAAAACCGGCGCCAAAGCCTGAGATTTAGCCACCATGTTGTCATCTTGCAAAATATCTAATGCCGCAAGAGCCGCTGCACATGCTACAGGATGGGCTGAATAGGTGTAGCCATGGGGCAGTTCGATCATATGTTCTGCTTGCTCTACCTCCATAAATGCGTCGTACAGCTTGCTTGAGCTTATGACCGCACCCATCGGAATAGCGCCATTGGTCAGGCCTTTGGCGATGTTCATCAGGTCTGGTATAACACCAAAGGTTTGGGCAGCAAAGATATTGCCCATACGCGCAAAACCGGTGATCACCTCGTCAAAGATCAGCAGAATGTTGTGTTGATCACATATTTGCCGCAAGCGCTGTAGATAGTTCTTGGGCGGCACGATGACACCGGCTGAACCGGATACAGGCTCCACGATCACTGCCGCGATGTTTGAGGCGTCGTGCAGCAAAATAAGTTGCTCTAGATGATCAGCTAACTCCTCGCCGTGTTTTGGTTGCCCCCGAGTAAAGGCGTATTCAGGTTGTAAGGTATGAGGCAGGTGATCGGCATCGCCTAGTTGTCCGAACAGTTTTCTATTCGCGCCAATACCACCCAGACTTGTTCCTGCGAAGTTCACGCCGTGGTAGCCCTTGATGCGTCCGATAAAGCGGGTCTTGCTGGGCTGTCCTTGGATACGCCAGTAGGCTCGAGCTAGCTTTAACGCGGTGTCAGCGCACTCGGATCCCGAATTAGTAAAGAGCACATGGTTTAAGTCTCCCGGTGCCAGTTCGCGTAGCCGTTCGGCTAACGTAGTGGCGCTCGGATGGGTGTACTGAAATGCTGGGGCATAATCCAGTGTTGCCAGTTGTTGGCTAACGGCGTCTGTGATTTCTTGGCGGTTGTGGCCGTAACCACAGCACCAAAGACCAGACAGAGAGTCGAACACTTCACGGTTGTCGTGACTAATGTAATGGCAATCCCGTGCCCCAACGATGACCCGAGGATCTTTATGGAATTGGCGGTTCGCAGTGAAGGGCAGCCAATGTGCTTTGCTTGAGTACAGGTTTTCGCCGGACATTATGTTGTTCCCCAATAATGCTATGGATCTTAGACCTGTTACCGTCGGTTAGGTAGCCGCGCTAACCGCCTCTTTAAATGCGGGGCGTTCGCTTAAGCGTTGCCAATATCCATTCACCGGTGCTGGTAACGGCTCTGGTATGAATTTCGTTGCTAGCATGACGCTGTAACCCAGCATGATGTCGGCGGCGCTAAAATTTTCGCCAGCTATGTAGTCGCGCTGGCTGAGTCCCGGAACCAGAGCTTTTATACATAACCGCCCTCTGTTGCGCATTTCTTCCAGTGCTGCCTCGTTCGTCAGCTCACCAGGAAATTCGCGTAAATGGTTAACGATCTCTCCTAGGGGCCGGGCAAAGGTGGCTTCGGCGAACCAACTCCATTGGAGATACAGCGCATGCTCCGGGGTGCCGGGTTCGGGCTGAAGTAAGCCTTGGCCATAACGATCTAATAGGTACTGAACCATGGCACCGGATTCAAAAAATGTTAGGTTTTCCGCATCGGTGTCGACCAAGACAGGGACTTTTCCCACCGGGTTCATTTGCCGCCATTCTGGACTGCTGCGATAGCTAGCGCTGAAATCCACGTCGATTACCGTGTACGCTATTTCCAATTCGGCGCATAACCAGATCGGTCTAATGCCGCGGGTGTTAGGTACATGATAGATCTCGATCATAGTGTGCTCCATGAGTGGTGGGTTATTGATCCAATGGGCATAATCTAGCGTTCAGGGCGATAAAGCACTAGGTGCTTGTCCAAGGCACGAAGGGAGGGTGTGTGTCGCAACAACCTGTAGATGTACTGATTACCGGTGCGGGTGCGTCTGGCGCGCTGTGTCGTGAAGCGGGAGCGCCGTTTCCAGAAGGCTACCAGGTCCCGGCTGGAGACTGGGATTTACCGGATGCTGTCAAATATCGTCGACCTTTTTATTGAGTAGTGGACGGTTAAAGTTCTCCCATTAATTTATGTAGAAAAAAAGGAACTGAGCTATGAGCGGCGAAATAATTAAACTAGAACGCCAGGATGACGTTTTTACCCTGACAATGAACGCGGGAGAGAATCGTTGGAACACAACGTTCGTGCGCGCCTACGCTGAAGCGCTGAACGAGGTAGAAGCGTCCGAAGGTCCGGTGGCCTTAGTCACCGCGTCAGCCAGCGAGAAATTTTATTCTAACGGTCTGGATCTGGCTTGGGTACAAGATCCTGAGGCATATCCCGAGGCTGGAGACCGCAAAGCCTTTGGTGGTGAATTTATGGCATTGATGGGTCGTATCATTACCTTCCCAGTACCCACCGTTTGCGCTGTGAACGGACATGCCTTTGGTGCAGGGTTTATGTCGGCGCTGTGTCATGACGTGCGTATCATGCGAGCGGATCGTGGATTTTTGTGTGCCAATGAAATGCAATTGGGTATGCGTATTCCGCAACCAGAGCTGGCTTTGTTTCGACATAAGATGTCTCGTAGCGCATTTTTTGAAACTGTGCAGTTGGCTAAGCGCTGGGCTGCGCCGGCGGCTCTAGAGGCGGGTATTGTGCAGCAGATTGCTGACATGGATGAGTTATTAGCAGCGGCTAAAGCAAAAGCCCAAGAACTGGCGCCTTTGGCGGCGAACAGAGAAAACTACGGTGGCCAAAAAGAAACACTTTACGGCGAAAATGCTGCAATTAATGGTGAACATGGACCGGCGTATATGCTTCGCAACCCAGGCCAATACGGTCACTAAGAGTAGGTTCCCGATTAGGTAAAAAGCACAAATTGGCTGGTAAACAAGCCAGCCATGCCTGCCACGATACTCCACAAGATATGGTCTTGTTTGCGCGCGATTAGGCGGATTTCTTGTTGCTGCAAGTCAAGACGTTTATCGATCTGCTCGAAGCGCTTGTCTACTTGAGCAAATTGTTTGTCGACTTGCTCGAAGCGTTTGTCGATTTGTTCAAAGCGTTTGTCGACCTGTTCGAAGCGTTTCTCGACTTGTTCAAAACGCTTGTCCACCTGTTCGAAACGTTTCTCAATCAGCTCAAAGCGTTTTTCAAACTGCTCGAAGCTTTCTCGCATAAGCAGTCGCTGATGCTTAAGTTCTTCCTCGACCCGGACGGCGCGCTCTAACAGTTCAGGCCCTACGACCCATTGGCTTTGTAGGAGTTTGTTATCCATCCAGTCGGTTAAATGCTGCTTAATTTGTTCAAGGTCTTGATTGCTCAGGGGCATAGCTGCATTACTCACGTGAACCCCCCTAGCTTGAACAGAATGTTATGTGCCGACAAGTATCATCTTGCGCGATCTGTTCACTAATCTAAGCGTTAAGGCGCGAGAAATATGCAGGCAACTGACTGTTCGTTATGTAAGTAAAAGTCTGGCAGCTTGTGACGGTGCGATGACACTATTCTGCAGAACGTCGAGTCAATTTTGCCAATTCCTCTGGGATGTCGTCGGTTGGGCTCATTTGCCACTGTGGGTCGCGTTTTTGCATGAACGCTTGCACACCCTCCTTAACATCAGCGGTGCTTCCCAACCAGTTGATTAGTTTGCCTTCTGTTTCCATCAGTTGCGGGATATTGGCGCCTAAGTTCTGCCACATCAGAGCCTTAGTTAGAGCTACTGAAACCGGTGCTGTATTGGTGGCGATGTCCTGGGCAATATCCAGCGCTCGCGCTAATAAGCTGTCTTGTTCTAAGGCTTCGCCTACTAACCCCATAGTGGCCGCTTCTTGACCAGAAATGAGTCGCCCGGTCATTAGTAAGTCTGCTGCGCGAGAGAATCCAACCACTTGACTGACGGTAACGTGAGAAGCCAACTCCGGCAGGATGCCACGTCGCACCATGGCAAAGCCGATTTTTGCAGTTGCTGTAGCCAGACGCATATCGGCGAGCATTGCATACGTAATGCCGACACCCACTGCAGCACCATTAATCGCGGCGATCACGGGTTTGCGCACTTGATAAGGCCACATTGGCGGTCGGGTTATCGTGGTTTTGCTGGTAAAGCCCTCTTCGCCGCCAGAAAGATCTGCGCCTGCGCAAAACGCTCGACCTGCACCGGTGACCACAACTGCGCGAATGTCGTCGTTTTCATCGCATTCGTACATAGCGTCGCTGAGTTCGCGACTCATGATCGGTGTCCAAGTGTTCATTTGCTCTGGCCGATTTAATGTAACTAACGCGACTCGATCTTGTATCTCAAAGCTTATTTGCTGGAAATCTTCAGTGTTCATACGTATGTCCCCCCAAACGTTGCTCCAAGATTACCCAGCTGCATTGGCACGGATCAATACTTAACTGTGGCTCTCAATTGCTAAAAACTGTTGCTATGATCGAGATCGGGCATGGGGGATGCTCAGCGTTCGTGAGCGGCTTAAACTGGGGGGAGTCATGGGCTTTACTGAACACCATATTCAACACTATCGCGAACATGGTTACGCGATCGTCGAAAATTTTTTATCACCGGACGAACTCAGTCGTAGTCGTGCCGACGTAGAGGCCTTTATTCCCGGTTGGCTAGATTACGCAGCAAACCCAACTGGAGATCGACCTGTGGGTTGGGATGAACCCCAGCGATCTCGTCGAGGCGTGCGGTTTCCATTCCGTGGAGAACAATTAAATGCCAATACGCTGCATCCTGAATTGAGGCGTTTTGCCTCGCTCATGAGTGACGGCGAACCGTTGTTTTGTGAGCAATCGGATCTCACTTATAAATGTTCAGGCCACTACGGTGACGTTGATCAGCCGCTTCACCTCGACTACGTCAACCATACGTTAGCGTATCCGCCCGATGTACCAAGGTATTGGCAGACTGCTTTTCTGCTCTATTACACTGACGTAGAGACCCACCAAGCGCCTACAGCGGTCTGTTCTTGGCAGCATTATCGGAACGAGATTTTGTGGCCTGCGGTATACGAGCGGTCGCAGCGCTCAGAGCTATACGACAATGAAGTAAAAGTGACTGTGCCTGCGGGTTCAGTCCTCGCTTACAGCATGCGCACTTTCCATAGGGGCACGGCATTTCAAGCCGAGGGCGCGCGGGTTGGCCACTTCATAAGCTACGCGCCCAAGCGTCCTAAGTGGTTGGGTATTGTCGGTTGGCCAGAGCAGGGCGTGTACAAGTCATATTCGGCCTGGATGGCGCAAGCGACATTGGAAGAGCGGGAGCTTTTGGGCTTTCCTGCGCCTGGCGACAACTACTGGAGTGAAGAAACCCTTGCAGGGGTTGCTGCGCGCTTTCCTGATATGGATATGCAACCTTATAAAAGCGGAATACAGCACAGAGGAGTGGGAGATGAGTAATAGGTTACAACCCAAGTCTGCGGCTTGGCTGGATCAGGTACAGGAAGAAATTATCGACCCCGAGCGGCGGATTATTGATCCTCATCATCACCTCTGGTCCAAACCGCTGGCGTTTGGTCGCTATGAGTTAGAAGACTTGTGGGCCGACACAGGGTCGGGTCATAACATCGAAAAAACCGTATTTATCGATTGCCATGCCAATTATCGCGCTGATGGTCCTGGTCGCATGAAGCCTATTGGTGAGACGGAGTATGTGGCGGAAGTAGCGGCTGCCAGCCGCGAGAATCCACAGCAAGCTACAATTGCAGCTATTGTCAGTCATGTGAATCTACTACTCGGTGATGCGGTAGAAGACGTTTTGCAAGCCCATGAGGACGCAGGCCAGGGCTTATTTCGCGGTATTCGCCATGCGGGCCCCTTTGATGACAGCGGCAGTTTGGTTAATGCGGGCAGTGGTCGACCCTGTCCTTACCAAGAACCCGACTTTCAGACCGGGTTAAGAAAGCTTACAGCGATGGGCTACAGCTACGATACCTGGCACTTTCACATGCAGAACTCGTCGTTCCTAGCGCTGGCCAAAGCGGTTCCGGAAACCACCATGGTGCTCGATCACTTTGGTACACCCCTGGGAGTTGGTGCGTACGCGGACCAACGGGAAGAAATTTTTGCGCAATGGAGTAAGGACATCGCCGCCATTGCTCAATGCCCAAATGTATACGCAAAGCTTGGTGGCTTGGCCATGATAGACAACGGTTTTGGTTGGGACAGCCAAGATCGACCGCCAACCTCGGATGAGTTTGTTGATGCTCAACGCCGTTATTACGAGCACACCATTGAGTGTTTTGGCCCTGAGCGTTGTATGTTCGAAAGTAATTTCCCGGTAGATAGATTGTCTATTTCATATCCGGTGTTGTGGAACGGCCTGAAAAAAATTGCAGCCCAGTATTCTGAGAGCGAGCAGGACGCTATGTTTTACGGCACCGCAGCGAAGGTATACAGAATTTGACTGTTCTTGAAACCTATCCCCACGCACTGGATCAGCGGGTAATAGAGCAATTCGCTGATGAGGGTTTTGTGGCCACGCCGGATGTGTTTTCCGCCGACGAACTCACCACTTTGGCCAGCGCAGTAGACGAGGAAGTCAGTATGCGCACGGCTCATGACCTGCGCGAAGTGGCGCAAAAGAGCACTTACGAACAGTCCTTTGTGCAATGTATGCGCTTGTGGGAGACCAATACGGTAGTGCGCGATTTTGTTTGTGATGGCCGTCTTGCTGGGATGGCCGCGCAACTGTTGCGGGTGCCGTCGGTCAGACTATGGCAGGACCAAGCGTTGTACAAAGAGTCCGGCGGCCGGGAAACCGATCCGCACCAGGACCAGACCTTTTGGCCGATCGGTGATGCGCCTTTGGTCAGCGTTTGGATTCCCTTTGATGCGGTCACCCGCAACAACGGCGCTATGGCCTACGTGCCGGGCTCGCATTTGGCCGGTGGCCTGCGGCCAGTCGATATAACCCACACTACAGAGCCCTACGACATCTTAAATGATCCAAAGCTCAACCAGCGCACCCCACATTGGATGGAGGTGGATGCAGGTACCATGATTTGGCATCACGGTTTTAGCATTCATCAGGCCGCAGCCAACAACAGCGCTGCAACTCGTAGAGTATTTACCGTGGTGTTCATTGCCGACGGGGCTAAGCGTCTGAAAGCCTGGCCGACCTTTCCTCTTGATCGAGATCAGGTCGAGGTGGGTGACTTCATTGTCGGGGAGGGTATGCCGTTGTTGTGGCCGAAACCCGACGTCCCGCCAAAAGCGCCCAAACAACAGGGCGTTTTGGTTGGGGTTCAATCGAAGGTGCTATAACCATGGTGATATACGGTGTTGGCTTATTAGCCGCGTGCATGTTGGCCGGCGTGATTCTAGGCGATTTATTGGGCCAACTGATTGGGGTTCAGGCCAATGTCGGTGGCGTGGGGATCGCCATGCTACTGCTAATCTGGGCGGTGAACGCAAGCGGCTTGAATAAATTGCTCGAGCCACCTACCGCGGCAGGCATTAATTTCTGGAGTGCCATGTACATTCCCATCGTCATCGCCATGGCTGCTAAACAGAATGTCGTGGCTGCGGTGTCTAGCGGTTGGTTGGCGATTATTGCCGGAGTGGCTGCTGTGGCAATCAGCTTTGCCATGATTCCACTGTTGTCTCGCTTGGCGGGTAGGTCAGAGGACACACCGTGACGACGATTGTGGCGCTACTGGAAAAAAATGCGCTGATCACCGCCTTTGTGGTGGTGGCGTTGATCTTGGCGTTTTCGAATTGGCTCGCGACACGACTATTCCGCGGTCAAATTCATGGCTCCGCAGTTGCCATTACCTTAGGCCTCATGCTCGCTTATTGGGGTGGTTTGGTCGCTGAGGGAAGCAAAGGCTTAGCTGACGTCAGCTTGTTTTCTGGGCTTGGGGTGTTGGGTGGCGCGATGTTTCGTGACTTTGCCATTGTGGCCACCGCCTTCGGTGCTGAGTTGGATGCCTTGAAGCGTGCCGGCTGGGTAGGTGCGTTGTCCGTCGTCTTGGGTGTCGTGTTGTCCTTCGTGACAGGTGCGGTGGTGGCCATTGCTTTTGGCTTTACTGACGCTGTGTCGATAAGCACGATTGGTGCTGGAGCGGCGACTTATATCGTTGGGCCCGTAACGGGCACAGCGTTGGGGGCGGACTCTGCGGTGATCGCATTGAGCGTGGCGGCGGGCTTGGTGAAAGCAATTTTAGTTATGGTTGCGACCCCATTGGTGGCCAAACGTATTGGCTTAACTAATCCCCAGTCGGCGTTAATTTACGGAGGTCTTATGGGGACCACTAGCGGTGTGGCGGCGGGCTTGGCAGCCACAGATCCAAAACTTGTTCCTTATGGTGCGATGACCGCGACTTTTTATACCGGTGTGGGTTGTCTGCTCGCACCCTCTGTTCTTTATTTATGCGTAATACCCATACAAGGTTTACTCTAAATCAGTCGGTCCGAGGGGTGGGGTAGGCGCTCGACAAGGGGCATAACCTTAGGCAGATACTCTTCAACGAAATTTTTATTGGTACGGTGTGTTTCCAGATCTTCTGGGGTTGCCCACCATTCAATCAGTAGAAATGTTTGTGGATCGGATTGTGAGTGATACACCTCAAAACGTTCGCAGCCAGGCTCGGTTAGGGATACTTCTGCCTGCTGTAGCAGCAACTCGCTGACGGTTTGGGTATTGGCGGGGTCAATGACGCGCAAAATCACGTTGTTGTATTGCATAGATTAGGGTTACTGCTTACTCAAAATCTGAGTGTGCCACACCTCACTGACGTGGATGCGGTTTTGTTGCAACAGTGCTGTAACTGAGTTGGGATAGGTAAGTAGGTAAGTAGGTAAGTAGGTAAGTAGGTAGACAGGTAAATAGATAAGTAGGCAAGCAGTTAACCTAGACAGAAAATGAGTGTTTATGAGTAATTCCAATACATCGGATCAAACTTGGCAGCCTGACCACGTGCTGGCGCTTTGGCCCACCACGGCACCCCAAGCTCAAGGCACTGGTGTACTGCATGAACCGCAGTTGACGGTGCATTTGCCACCGCCTGCGCTGTCAAATGGTTGCGGCATCATTGTTAATCCGGGTGGCGGCTACCGTATCTTGGCCTCAGATCATGAGGGGTTACAGGTGGCTCGCTGGTTGAATCAATACGGCATTGCCGCCTTTGTTCTGCGTTATCGCGTGGGTCCAACGTACCCAACATCGGTGTCGCTCTTGGATGCTCAGCGCGCTGTGCGCCTGGTGCGCAGTCGTGCAGTTGAGTTTGCGTTAGATGTTCATCGTATTGGTATGTTGGGGTTCTCGGCGGGTGGTCACTTAGCCCTGGCAGCAGCCACCAAAGGCGATCAAGGTGATGCGCAAGCCGATGACCCTGTAGAGCAGCAAAGTAGTCAGGTGAATTTTGCTGTGCCTGTCTATGCGGTGAGTAATGGCGCCAAACGAGGTCGTAAGGCCGATGAGTACACCCCGACGGATGAATCGGTGAACCCGCAGACCGCTCCCTGTTTCATCGTCCACACCCACGAAGACGCTATTGTGCCGGCTTCTCAGGCAACGCTGTTTTATGAGGCATTGTTGCGAGCGGGTGTTAAGGCGGAATTGCATATTTTCAATGATGGAGAACATGGGGTTGGAATGGCGACCGGCGACCCTGATGTAGCCGAATGGCCAAAGTTACTGCTGCGCTGGTTAAGGCGCAGAGGGTTGTTGTCCGATCAAAGTCGGTGTGCGGTTAGCGGTTCAGTATTGTGCGCAGATCAGCCCTTGGGTTTGGGTTGGTTGACGTTAATCCCCGAGCATTCTCAGCACCCAATAGCGCGCACGTTTCTCCATCAACGCGACGGTGGAGAATTTCTCATTGCCAAGGAAAACGGTCCCATAGTTGGGCGGCACACTTTGCAAGTCCATTGGGTCAGCCAGCAGCCTAATTACGACGCCAGCGGACGCTACAGTTTAGAGCGCAGTCTTATGTACGAACGGGCAGTAGATGTCGTTGCTGACCAGCCTCTACATATTCGGCTGCAGCCTAGCGACTTTAAATGACCCCAATAGCGCGGTTTTAGCGTAAGTCCAGGCCCTCAAGACTGCCCTCGTCACGCCAATCCTTAAGTATCTTGAAGAACTTAATCGCCCCCGCGCTGTGCATGTCTGAAAAGAAGCCGCTGCGGTTTTCGCGCTTGCCCTCGCTGTTGTAATAGCCAGGTGTACATTCCGCGTAAAAACGCGCACCCACATTGGCAGATTTTGCGATCTCTTGAACGTAATCTTCTTCAGCCTGGGCTGTCGGCTCGACCGTAGGAGTGCCAAGGTCGCGTGCTGTTTGCAAAATATGCGCAACGTGTTTCGCCTGTTCGTTCAGTGCATGAGGTACGTTGACGGTGACGGCGGTTTGGGTGAAGCCAAGAAAGAAACAGTTAGGAAAACCATGGCTGGTCAACCCTTGAAATGTGCGCAATCCGTCTTGCCAATGGTCGCTTAGGGTTTGTCCGCCGCGTCCGACGATGTCATAACCCGCTCGGCGGGTATAAGACGTGCCGACCTCGAAACCAGTAGCAAAAATCAAGCAGTCCACTTCGAAGTGCTCACCGTTGGCCACTACGCCGGTTTCGGTCAAGCGTTCTACCCCTTGGCCATTGGTATCTACTAAGGTGACATTGTCGCGATTGTAGGTGTCTAGGTATTCGTCATGAAAGCAGGGGCGCTTACAGAATTGGCGATACCAGGGCTGCAAAAGTTCTGCGGTTTTTTCATCGTCGACGATGTCCTTGGCGCGCGCCCGCACAGTGTTCATTTTCTTATAGTCGGCCAGCTCCATAAGCTCTGCGCGTTCGCCCTTGGTCAGGCGTCTACCCAGTTTGCGGCTTGCCAACTTGGCGGCAATGCCGGTCAAGTTGCGCATGATGTCCGTCCAGCCGTCGGCCACTAAGTCCTCTGGCTGATCGCCGCCGCTCACCAGAACATTAAAGTTGTCCATGCGTTTTTGTTGCCAGCCGGGTTCTAAATTCTTGGCCCAGTCTTGATCGGTCTCGTGATTGTTGCGTTCATCAATTGACGAAGGTGTGCGCTGAAAAACATACAGCTGTCTAGCCCACTCGCCTAAGTGAGGAATGCATTGCACCGCCGTTGCGCCAGTGCCAATGATGCCCACACGCTTATCTTTTAAGCCGCTCAAATTGCCAAAGGAGTCGCCGCCAGTGTAGTTGTAGTCCCAACGACTGGTATGGAAAGTATGTCCTTTGTAGTCATTAATGCCCTGTATGCCGGGCAGTTTTGGTCGGCTTAGCGGACCGTTAGCCATGGCCACATAGCGTGCGCGCATGCGGTCGTTGCGATCAGTTTCGATAATCCAACAATTTTCTTGTGCATCCCAGCTTAGTTGGGTGATGGACGTTTGTAGACAAGCGTTCTCGTAAAGGTTGTAGTGACGTGCAATGCGTTTGCTGTGTTCGAGGATCTCTGGTGCGAAGGAGTACTTGTGCTTCGGCATGTAATCGAGCTCTTCGAGTAGTGGCAAGTAACAGTAGGATTCCACATCGCACATAGCCCCTGGATAGCGGTTCCAATACCAGGTGCCGCCGAAGTCGCCTGCTCTTTCGATCATGCGAATATCCTCGAACCCAGCCTCGCGCAGTCTCGCCGCCATCAGCAGGCCACCAAAACCGCCGCCAATAATGGCTACCTCCACTTGATCATGCAGTGGCTCGCGGGTGAATCCGGGATCAACGTAAGGATCATCAATATAGTGAGAGAATTCAGCGGAGACCTCGACATATTGCTCGTTGCCGTCTTCGCGTATGCGCTTGTCTCGCTCTTGCAGATATTTGGCCTTGAGCGCGACTGGATCAAAGTCCAAGTCGCCCAGTAATTCTGCCATGTTGATCGCTTGTTCCATGCCTATTCCCCAGTAATGCGGCTGTCAGTGTAAGCCCATGTGAGTATTTGTTGAAAGGCCGAAAGCGCAGTTTGACGGTTGCGGTGGTAGGTTTTTCGGCTAAGGTTAAAGCACAGGCAGGAGGGGTTCAGCCTGTAGCGCTGGTAGATTTTTTCAGTGCTAATAGAGGAGGGGGCATGGCAGAACAAGCTTCAAACAGCGGCGGGCTATGGAAAACGCGCTACAGCATCATCTTGATGTGCTTTGCAGCCACGTTTGTGTGCTATATCGACCGCGTCAACATATCCGTAGCCATTATTCCAATGGCCGAAGAATTCAAATGGGATCTGGAAACTCAGGGCATCATTCTGTCGTCGTTTTATGTTGGCTACATGATCATGCAGGTCCTGGGTGGATTTCTGGCCGATCGGTTTGGCGGCAAAATCGTACTGGGACTGGGGGTGTTGATTTGGTCGTTTTTCACCATTGTCACGCCCTGGGCGGCTTTCTCTGGGATGCTCGGTTTGCTGATAGCGCGCATCGGTATGGGCCTAGGTGAGGCGGTTACTTTCCCTTCTGTTTACAGTCTGGTTACGCGATGGTTTCCAGTGCATGAAAAGGCCAAAGCGGTGGCCTTGAACGCCAGCGGCATACCAATTGGGACGGTTTTTGCTCTGGTGGTTACGCCGATTATTGTCACCGAATTAGGGTGGGAGTGGGCGTTCTATCTTTTTGGCCTGGTGGGTGTGGTTTGGTACGTCGCCTGGCATTGGGTGGTCACGGACAAACCCCAAGAGCATCCGCGGATCAATGCTGCTGAACTGAATTATATTGCCGCCAATGCACCCGCGGCAGGTGCGATAGCAGCCCCACCGATGCGCGAGTTTCTGCGCAACAAAGCACTTTGGGCCATCATCGTTGCGCACTTTTGCAACAATTGGACGTTGTATGTGATCTTGTCGTGGTTGCCGAAATATGTGAATGACGGGCTGGGTGTGGCTTTTGCCTCGGTGGGATTGATCGCGATGTTGCCGCACGTTACTTCGTTTTTCTGTCTGAATATTGCCGGCAATGTGGCGGATAGACTGATCGCTAACGGCCACTCGGTAACCTTTGTACGGAAGTTAATGCAGACCATTGGTTTTGGCGGATTAGCGGTGTGCTTACTCTTGATCACCACAGTCGACGACGTGTGGTCGGCCATAGGTTTGTTGTGTTTGGGTAAGTTGTTTGGTGCTGCGGGCATTGGTGGTCATAGCGTTAATCATATGGATATTGGCCCTAAGTACGCTGGAACGTTAATGGGCATTACCAATACCTTTGCGACGCTGCCGGGCATTATTGCGGTGTATGTCACGGGTTACATTTTACAGGTCACCGAGTCATGGGACTTTGTATTCATTACCACCGCTGGGGTGACCTTGTTCGGTATGGTGTTTTACTTGTTATTCGCCTCGGGTGAGAAACAGTTTGACTAAGTTGGATGTTGCTCTAAAAAGCTGAGGGTTCGATCTAAAAAGAGGGGAAGGCATGCAGGATAAAAATACGACAGAAGACAGCCAGGCGGAAAAGACGCCAAAGGTAGGCGGAGCATACGCACACTATGTGTTATTCGTTTTAGTCATTGTCTATGTCTTTAACTTTATCGACCGTAACATTCTGTCGATCTTGTCCCAAGACATTCAGGCGGATCTGGGTGTTACCGATGCAGAGATGGGTTTCCTCTATGGCACGGTGTTCGCCGTGTTTTACGCAGTATTCGGCATACCGCTGGCTCGCTTTGCAGATGTTTGGGTGCGACGCAGCCTCATCTCTTTAGGGTTGGTGTTTTGGAGTGCTATGACCGCACTGTCTGGCTTTGCTCGGTCGTTCCCAGTGCTCGCAGCGTTCCGGATCGGCGTAGGTATTGGTGAGGCCAGTGCGTCGCCAGCCGCGTATTCCATGCTCTCGGATTATTATCCCCAGCGTTTGCGCGCCACAGTGCTCGCCATCTATTCATCCGGTGTATACATCGGTGGTGGCATAGGACTGTTTCTGGGCGGCTTTATCATGGAGACTTGGAATACCTCTTTTCCGGATCCCGCCACCGCTCCGTTAAACCTCAAAGGCTGGCACGCAGCATTCTTGGCTGTGGGTATTCCCGGTATCTTCATGGCGCTATGGGTACGCTCACTGCGTGAACCAAAGCGTGGTGCTTCCGAGGGTCTGGTTAGCGCTGAGCATCCCAACCCACTGGGTGTGTTGCGCACGGAACTCGCGGCTATGACGCCGATTTTGAACCTGTATGGTTTGGCCCGCGAAGGCGCTTCGATTCGCGACAATTTGTTAGCGGGCCTGTTCATTACCGTTGTCGCATGGGGGTTGATTGAACTTACGGGTAATGTTCCGCAGTGGGTAGCGCTGGGTATAGGGGTTTACGTGGTTTATTCCTGGGTACAGTCGCTTAAAGCGCGCGACCCGGTCACCTACCACATGATCTTTCAGTCCAAGGCCATGATTTACACGATGTTGGCGTTTCCCACCATTTCGTTTGTGTCCTACGGCGTAGGTTATTGGACGGCGCCGCTGCTTATGCGGTTGCACGATGTGTCGGCAACTGAAGTTGGTATGTACATTGGTCTGGGTAATGCCTTGGGTGGTTTGTTGGGCGTTACCTTGGGCGGCATATTTGGCGACAAATTCAAGCAGCGCCATCCAGCAGGCCGGCTTTTGATCGGCTACATTGCAGTGTTTGGTACCGCACCGTTAGTGTTGTGGATGGTATACACCGAAAGCCTGTACATGGCCTTTGCGCTGAATTTCGCACATCACCTGTTTAGTGCGGCATGGGTCGGGATTCCTCCGAGTACCGCGGCAGATCTGGTTTTACCCAGAATGCGCGCAGTAGCCGGCGCTTACTATATTTTGATCAATACCATGCTGGGCCTCGCTTTAGGGCCTTATGTAATGGGCCAGCTATCTGACAGCTTTGCCAGTACGGGTATGGATTCTGCGGAGTCATTACGTGCAGCCATCGCGTGCACGCTGCTGATTTTTGTGGCGACCGTGGTGCTGCTCACATTGGCGTGGAAAAATTTGCCCAGAGACGAAGCGACAAGGTTAGACCGTGCTCGCGCCTTGGGTGAGAAAGTCGAAGAGGTCAGCACATAAGTGTTTGATCTATTGCAGGGGCTGAAAGTGGTGGATCTCACCACGGTAGTTTTAGGCCCTTACGCGACCCAGCTGTTGGCGGATTTTGGTGCTGATGTGGTTAAGGTAGAGCCACTGGCCGGTGATGGTTTTCGTGCCGTACGCCCTGGGCGTCACGCTGAGCTGGGCGTGGGGTTTATGAACTTTAATCGCAACAAGCGCGCCTTGGCGCTGGATCTCAAGAAGCCTCAAGGCAAGGAAATACTGGATCGACTGATAGCCGACGCCGATGTTTTTGTGCACAACATGCGTGGTAAGGCGGCGGCCCAACTGGGCCTAGATTACGAAACATTGGCAGCGGTTAATCCGCGCTTGGTGTACTGCTCGGGTGTTGGTTTTGCCAGTGATGGTCCAGATGCAAATGCGCCTGCCTATGACGACATTATTCAGGCGCGGTCTGGCTTGGCGGCATTAAACAAAGACGCCGACGGTGCGCCCCAGTTCGTCCGCACGGTAGCCTGTGACAAAGTCGTGGGCCTGCATTTAGCGTTGGCGATCAGCGCAGGCGTGATTAAGCAACAGCGGCAAAACCAAGGCAGCGCGATTGAAGTGCCAATGCTCGAAAGTATGGCCGCGTTTTTGATGTCCGAGCACCTGGCGGGACATACGTTGATTCCGGCAGAAGGGGAGTTGGGTTACGAACGGTTGTTTTCGGCCAACCGTAAACCCTTCAAAACCACAGATGGCTTCATTGCAGTAATGCCTTATACCAGCAAACAGTGGGTCAGTTTTTTACAGTTGATTGAGCGAGACGATCTAAGCCATGCGGCATGGGTGGTAGATGCGGCGCAACGCTCTGAACGCATTGACGAGTTGTACAGTCTGCTGGATGAGGTAATTGTTACCCACAGCACTGAGCATTGGTTAACGCTATTAGGTCAGCACGATATTCCCTGCGCTCAGGTTAATGAACTTAAAGACCTCGTTGATGACCCGCAGTTGCAGTCTAGCCAATGGCTGCAAAACCACAGCGATCCGGAACTAGGCGACTATCAGTCGTTGGCGTCGCCTTTTCGTGTTCGCGGCGATGCAGCAGCGGAATCGACCAGGGCGCCCAAGATAGGTGAGCATTCGGTAGCGGTGCTTACCCATCTGGGTTATGACGGTGCCCAAGTGCAAGGTTTTATTGATAACGGCGTGGTCGGCGTTTAGCTCTTAAACGTTACTGTTTCCGCGAGTGTTGCCCGGGTCGTATGAGCGTTGTTCACAGCCATGCTGGTGTCCTCAAAGCCGAAGCTGAGACCAAATAACACTTTGACTTCGTTACCTAAACCAAAGGCTTCGCGCACCAGGTCCGGATGGTGGGCCATTGTGCCCTGGGCACATGAAGCGAGTCCGTTGGCGGTCATGGCGAGCATCAGGGTTTGGGCGTACATACCCACATCCCAGGCGCTGCCGATACCGAATACCTCGTTCATGCACAAAAAAGCCACATGGGGTGCATCGAATAGCTCGAAATTACGAAAAGCCACTTCGGCGCGCGCGGGCTTATCTTCCCAAGCCACACCCATCGCGTCGTACAACACGGCCGCACACTCCCGCCGGCGGGTCTTCCAGACCTCGCCAATAGGGCCGCGCGAGTCTCGGTGGTCCACACTGGGCGGATGTTTATCCTTGGTTCTTTGCATGAACTGCTCGCGCAGGTGATCCCGCGTGGCACCTGAGGCTACGTAGACCTGCCATGGCTGAATGTTGGTGCCAGACGGAGACCATCGGGCCAGATCAAAGACTTTGTCTAAGGTCTCTTGAGGCACCGGGTCAGGTAAAAAGCCGCGCACTGATCGGCGTGCTCTAACGGCCGCCTCCAAACTCATTTCAGTCATAGATGTTCCTAGTTTTAGTTAGCTGTCGTGCAGGTACCAGCGCGTACCGCAGATGTCGACCTGGTGATCGTTCACATAACAATTGCGTTTTTTTGCTTCTTGCAAAATGCTTTGACGATCATTGACGCGAATGTCTAAGCCGCCTAAGCCTGGGCCGCGATCGTCTGTGGCGGTGACAAAACGCAGAGTCGCATTATTGAACTCAATGGTGGGATCATCTGTTTCGGTGTCCACGCTTAAGTCGGTAACACTGGCCCAATGATTAGCCAAGGCGACTGGGTCATCGCTTTGTAACTCAACGCCAATGAAATCGGCGGTGGTCTGCTGCTGTACTTTGTCTTCCCAGCCGAGTCCGCCCACAGGGTTCCAGTAACCCGTGAAGTTCTCTTCGCGATTCCATTCAAGTTCTAAGAAAGCGGCCTGCATGTCTCTAGGGTGGAGTTGGCTTAGATACCACTGATCGCTGCTGTGCTCATGGGCAATGCGCACGCCTTGATCCAATGCCCGCTGACGCAGTCGTTGGTGTTCATTCAGGGTATCTATTTGCGTGATCACCATATAACCACCGTCGCCACCACGGCGTTGCAAGTAGCGGCCAGCGGCAGTGTTGTCTTGGGTAGGGGCGACCACCTCTAAAAAATTTCGACCCACGGGCATTAGATTATTTTCGAGGCCAAATTTGGCGACCCCAGGGTCGACATAACAGCTGTTGATGCCAAGTATTGCCGTGAGGTCGTCGATAACGGGTGCCAGTTGCTCGGCCACCAGGCAGATTTGTCTAAGTTGAATGCTCATATGATCTCCCCATCAAATGCATAGGTAAGCGTTAGTGCGCTCCAAAAGTGCTCTTTCGCTTGGGTAAATCAACGAAGTCACCTGGGCGCTTTTCAGCCCGGGATTGCATGGCTTCTTGCATTTCCAAGCCCTGCAACATCGAAGCATTCCAGATGGCAATGTAATCCAAAGTATCGGCAGTGCTGTGATCCTTGGAATAGTTGATCATACGTTTACAACCGTACACGGCCAGGGGTGCTTTCTCGGCAATCTCTGCGGCAATCGCCATCACACCGTCCAGCATGGCCGCTTGGTCAGCAAACACCTGATTCACTAAACCAACAGATTTAGCCTCGTCAGCGTGCATACGGCGACCGGTATAGGCTAATTCGCGCACCAAGCCCTCGGGCATTTGCTGTACCAGACGAGGAAATGTACCGACATCTGCAGTCATACCAATGTTGGTTTCAAAAATCGTAAAGAAGGCATCTGCAGTGGCGTAACGCATGTCGCAAGCTGTGACCATATCCACGCCGCCGCCGACACAGCCACCCTGAATGGCCGCAAGAATAGGCAGTCGGCAAGCCTCCAGCGCATTAAACGATGCTTGGGTTTTCAGAGCCGTATCGTAAAAAGCCGCACCGTGACGAATGCTGTTACGACGCGCTTCGTCCTCGTCGTTAGATTGTCTTGGAGCGAATGCGGCCAGGTCCATACCGGCAGTAAATACCGGGCCGGTGGAAGAAATCACGATCACGCGAGCTCGGGCGTTGTCATCAATATCAGCGATAACTTTGGGTAACTGATCCCAGAATTCAGGGACCATACTGTTACGTTTCTCAGGTCGATTCAGACAAATATGCGCAATGTTGTTATCTATAGAAACGTCAAAACACGCGAATTTTTCTACGGACATGCAAATTCCCCATGGCATACCAAAGCGGAAGAGTATATCCATCCAACGTGCCTTGCCGCTACCTATCGCGGGGCCTGTCCTTGAGCCTCAATCGTTGGTGGTGGCCTGCCCCGCAGATCATGTTCGCCCTGTATAGGTGGCGGGGGTCAACCAAACAAGACTCCATGCAGGTAACGCCCTCGCATCAGCGTAAATGAACCTGCGATCAGCACGGCACCGATATACATCGACAACATACTGTATTTATGACTTTGCACATTGTGGTTGCGTGCGGCGATGTAGGCCCGCGGTACCGATGCCAGAACCAATAAGCTGAATAGATGAATAAAACCAAAGTGATTAAGCAGGGTTGGTCCAACCTCAGCGCTCATAAATAATGTGATGATCGCTGTTAGCAACATTAACACCATGTAAATTTTGCCCATTAACCGATGCGATGGTGTGCCTTTTGCGAATGCCAACAACAAGCCGCCTAACAGTGCCGCAGGTAGCACGGTGCTTAGGTGCCAGTACATGAGGTCTTGATAGTTCATAGGTTGCTCCTAATTCCTGAGTTAAATGCTGCCAAGGCTGCGGTGTGCGAGCAACGCGTCACTGAGTCAAGGCGAATCACTCTAGGCTTTAACAGTGCTTAGCGTTACGGGAAACCGAGTTTTTCGGCAACTGGTTGTGTATTTGGTTCTTCTAGTGTGTTTTAACTCGCGAGGTGTTTTTTTGTTGGTATGCGTTGACCAGTGGTGGCGTTTAAGAGATGGCCGGTAACCTTGCGTCATTGCTCTATCAAATAGGCGCTTGGCGATTGATCGTTGGCCAAATATCCTAGAGGGAATGCGCTCTTTTAACTGAAATATGGGGGAATATCATGAGCACGCAGATCGATACTGGAACAAATGACTTGTTGGCCACCTTGGATGAGGGTGTGCTTACGCTGACGCTAAATCGACCAGAAGCGCGCAATGCGATGACGGGAGACATGACTTCAGCCTTGGCGGCACAGTTGGCGGATGCTGAGCTAAATCCTGAGATCAAAGTTATTGTTCTAACAGGTGCGGGCAAGGGTTTTTGTGCGGGCGGTGACGTAAAAGGTATGGCCGCTAAAGGCGATGGCACTGTTGGGGACAATACGATTGACGGTGCAATTCATCGACAACGCGTGAATCAACGCAACACCGCCGGCAAGCTTTACAGTATGCCAAAACCTACTGTAGCCGTTTTACCTGGCGCTGCGGCGGGTGCCGGTTTGTCGCTGGCTCTAGCTTGTGACCTACGCATCATGTCCAGTAATGCAATTATGACGACAGCCTTTGCGCGGGTCGGTTTTTCCGGTGACTACGGCGGCACTTTTTTTATGTCCCAACTTGTGGGTGCAGCCAAGGCGCGGCAACTGTATTTCTTGTCTGAACGCGTCAGCGCAGAACAGGCGCTGGACTTAGGTTTGACGAACTGGGTATGCGATGCCGATGAGCTGGCGGCCAAGACTAAGGAAATCGCTGGTCAATTGGCTGCAGGGCCGACAGTGGCTTTTCGCTATATGAAAGAGAATTTTGCTCGCGCGTTGTCGTCTGGCGATGTAGATGACTGCTTGGACCTGGAAGCGACACACCATGTTCACTGTGGCCAGACAGAAGACCACCGCAACGCTACAAAAGCCTTTGTTGAAAAACGCGAACCGGTATTCCAGGGTCGTTAGTTTTCGCTGCGGTAGCCGGCGGTGCGGATGATTTCTTGTGCACTGTCGCTGCGTAGGTAAGCAACAAACGCCTGCGCAGCGGCGTTATCTGCACCACGGTTAAGTAGAACGGCATCCTGCCGGATCGGTGTGTGTAGTGTTTCGTCTACCAACCAAGAGCTGCCTTTGTTGTGCTGCTGTAAATGTTGTGCCAAGGCGATAAAGCCAATGTCAGCATTGCCACTGCTGACTAAGCTGTAGGCTTGGCCGACATTTTCGCCGCGTACTAAGCGTTCCTGTAAATCCTCATAAAGATTCAGCACTTTTAACGTTTCCACCGTTGCAGAGCCGTAGGGGGCAAGGGCTTCGTTTGCATGGGCAATACGATTGCTGTCGAACAGTAGTCGTAAAGCTTGAGAGCGCGCCAGTTCAGTGTCAGGCGGATTCGGCGACCATAAAACTAAGCGGCCTATTGCATACGTAAACTGGGCATCTTTGCTCGCTAAGGCGTTGTTGACCAATTGTTGAGGACGAGCTTGATCAGCTGATAGAAACACATCAAATGGCGCGCCGTAGCGGATTTGTGCATACAATTTGCCGCTTGAGCCGGAGACTAACGAGATTCTATAGTTTGAACGTTGGTGGAAGTCTGACTTTAGGGAATCGGCGGTCGAAAGGAAGTTTGTTGCCACCGCAATTACGGCATTTGTCTCGGCTGCCAGCACTGTATGAGCGGGAATCAGCGTGAACAAAATTGATGTTACGAAACCGAATAAGCGCGAAATCATAAAAACCTGCAGCGACTGCACAGAGCGGGGTCTATAGGGTAACAGTATGTGCCCCAACAGAGTGCATGGAGAGGCGAAGTGTCAATTTGAAGTATTGGTTAGGGGCCGACGAACAATTCACTCACTTCGATAAAGCGATCTTGTTGTTGGGCCTCTGGCTTTAGCAGGTTGCCAACGCTCGTCGTTATCCATTCCAACAGGGTGCGCTGCTCGGTAGTGCTTTGCATCACAAAAACGTAACCCTGAGCAATGCGGATTAGGCACCAACTGGGTTGGACCGACTGTTCATCAAGGTTTTGCAGTACCTTGGTGTTTAGATGGGCAGTGGGTTCAAATACAGAATCGTTTATTTCAGCAGCGACATCTTCCGGAAAATTCGCGCCGAAATGTAAATGTTGGTTCTGCTGTTGTAGATGCGTATTGAGTTGACTAAACCTAAGGTAGGTTTCAGTAACAACGCCCAGAAGGCTCGTTTTAGTTTTAATCGTGGCCACTCTATCCCCTTTCAAGGTGCGACAAGCATACACTTTGTCTTACCGGGCCAAAAGGATAGTTTTTGTTATCAAAAAGTATTCTAACCCGGTACTAGAAACGGTAAAGTTTCCCGCGTTTTTGGCTGACATATTAGGGCGCACTGTGACTGGGGAGTTACAAATTGGCGACAAGCTACGAAGCGCAAGACTGTCCAATCGACTAACCTTAGCGCAGGTAGGCAAGGCATTGGGTGTCGGGCATGGCTCGGTGGCAAAATGGGAGCGTGACGAAAATAACCCAACCCTTGATCACCTTATAAAGCTGGCTGATCTGTTTGATACGCCTATACATTTGCTGATAGCAGAAAACCTATCGGTGATAGCCGCTTTGCTACCGCAAATCGAAGCCCTTCCAGAGCACAAACAGCAAGAGCTTGCTGAGTTAATCAAGGATTTTATTAGCAAGGCCGCCGACCCTAACGCGCCGTATCGTTTTAGCTAGTTGCTGGAACATCAACGGCTTTGCTATTGAAGCTATGCCCGCATATCTTTCGTCTACTAAATGAACTTAATAAGACAAATTCTGTGGCATAGTGTGGACACTAAGACACCTGTAGGGAGAGTTGTATGAAGTCATCAGAGACTTCTATGCGTCGCTTGGCGAGTACCGCCTTGGGCGGAACCAGCATTGAATGGTATGACTTCTTTATTTACGGCACCGCCGCCGCCCTGGTTTTTCCAACGTTATTTTTCCCAGACGATATGCCGCGCTATGTCGCGCTGATCGCTTCTTTCAGTACGTTTGCCGTTGGTTTTTTGGCGCGCCCAATCGGCGGTGTGGTATTCGGTCACTTCGGCGACAGGGTAGGGCGCAAAATTGCTCTTGTTGTAGCGCTGTCCATCATGGGTGTGGCCACTACAGTAATCGGTTTATTGCCGACCTATGCTGAAATCGGCGTGGTGGCTCCGCTGGGACTGATTTTTTGTCGTTTCGCCCAGGGCCTAGCCATTGGTGGCCAGTGGGGTGGAGCTATGTTGTTGGTTACGGAAAACGCGCCGTCCAACAAGCGTGGTTTTTATGGGGCTTTTGCCCAAGCCGGCGCACCGATGGGCGTAATTTTGGCCAATCTAGCGTTCTTACTGGTCAGTGCCACTGTTTCTGATGAAGCCTTTATGAGCTGGGGTTGGCGAGTGCCGTTCCTGGTGAGCATTGTTTTAGTCGCTTTAGCTTTGTATGTGCAGTTTCGATTGGAAGACACGCCTGCTTTTAAAGCCTTGCAGGAAGCGAAGACCCAAGAACCAGAGGTGGCGCAGAAAAGTTCGCCAGTAGTGCAAGCGCTGAAACGCTTTCCCAAGCAGATCTTTTTGGGTGCAGGGGCATTTCTGGCGGTGCAAGTTTCCTTCTATATCTTCATTGTTTTTGTCGTTTCTTATGGTACCGATCCAGAAGGTTTGGCCATGAGCCGCTCAGACATGCTGTTAGCGGTGTTGGTCTCATCGTCAGCGCAAATTCCTGCGCTGTTTTATTTTGCCGCTTACTCAGACCGTAATGGTCGCATCGGTGTGTATAAGCTCGGCGCCATCTTAATGGGGCTGTGGGCTTTTGCTGTGTTCCCGATTATGAATACGGGCTCCTTGGTGCTTATCACCGCAGCACTTTGTTTGGCGCAAGTTTTCCTAGCCATGATGTATGGTCCCCAGGCGGCCATGCTCACCGAATTGTTTAGCGCGGAAGTGCGTTATTCGGGTGCGTCTTTGGGATATCAGCTTGGTGCTATTCTTGGTGGTGCATTGGCGCCGATGGCGGCAACCGCACTTTTAGCGACCTTCGGTAATGCGGTTTGGATCAGTGTCTACATTGCCTTTGCTTGCGCGTTGACGTGGATATCTGTTCATGCGCTGCGCGACGCCCAAAGCCATCAGGTAAACCCCGAAGCCTAAGCGACTATGGCATTTGCGCTACTAATTTAAGTTGTCGATGAGTTTAACGAGTTGCAGTTGATCAAAGGTGGGCACCGGGCTGCCGGTTGAGCCTGGGCAGCTGTTTCTAGCACTGCAGGTGTTTGGAAAGTTCGTGCCTTCATCAGATAAGTCCAACACGTAACCCTGGTTGGCAGAGTGTTGATACTGGGTCAACACCACGACAACAATGTCAGCAGCAGGCCACAGATAGATTTTTTGGCCGTTGAGACCAAGGGCGGCATAGATAGTAATCGGCACCTGGGAACCGAAATAAGCCTCGTTGAGCAACCACCATTGGTAGCCGTACGAAGGGGAATGCGCGTCGAAACTCTTTTGCACATAAGAGGCAGGCACAATTTGTGTGCCATCCCATTCACCATCCCGCGCATACAGTAAACCAAATTTTAAGAAGTCGTCTGGTTTGAGGTCGATGCAGCAATAAGTCATGGGTTGTTGCGCGGTGGCATCGAGCCAAAGCCCAGCATTCTCTATGCCCAAAGGTTGCAATAGCTTGCTTTGCAGATAGTCATGGGCCGATACGCCGGTTGCGCGGCGCAGCAATGGCTCCATAAGCTGTGAGTTGGCATTGGAATAAGCAAAGCCGGTTCCTGGTGTTGATGTGAGGGGTAAGTTGATAGCGTATGCTGTTTGATCGTTCTGAAAGAACACTTGGTCGTTGCCATCGTAACCAGAACGCATACTGAGAATCTGCGCGATGGTGATATCGGCTTTGTCACTATCTGACCATTCGGTTAGGAATTCGCTTGCGCGCTGTTGAGTTGACTGAATCCAACCCTCTTCCACAGCTATTCCCATCAATGCACTGTAAAAGCTCTTGGCGACGGACCAGCTGGTGCCTAATGAGGTGTTGTCGTAGCCATCTGCATAGCGCTCACCGATGACATAGCCCCGTTTGCTGATAACCACTGCTTGAGTCGCCGTATCGGTAAATATGTGATCTAAGACAGCGTCCACATTTGCGCTTGTGGTATCCAATTCGTTGGCGCGTTTGCGTTCGAGGTTCCAGCTTAACGGCAATGCCTGATTGACAGCGGATCCGGTATTGGTGGAGACGTTGGCCGCTGCTTGGCCGTTGCCAGAGCCGCCCCCGCAGCCGTTAAGTAGGACTAGCAGACAAACTAAGTTGCAGTGACGTAGTGTCATTTATAAACAAAAAAACCGTGACTTATTGCTGATGTATTCTCAGCAGTGATCACGTTGTAACTGACAAGCTGTGAGCCATCTGGCTGCGCGCTGATGTCGCTGGTTTGCAGTTTCAAGGTCGAAGGCATGAACACCATGGCGGCGAAGCGCCCGCCTATCCTTGTGACTCGATGAGGCTGGCCTTGGGTGAATTGCTCTACTAACTGGCTGACCGCCAGGGCCATGGTGGCGGTGCCATGTAAAATAATGTCAGGAAGGCCTGCGTTCTGAGCAAACTGTCGATCGGTATGGATAGGATTCCAGATGCGCGCGCACTCGGTATAGGTGTGGGCAGTACCTGCCACTACGGGTATGTCTGTGGAGGCTTTATTTAGTGGTTGTGGGGCCGGTAGTTCAGGTGCTGTGATGGTGGTTGTCTCTGTGCCGGTTACTGCAACACCCCGATAAATGCCGAACTGAAAAGTCTGACACACGAGGTCTTCGGTTTCGTCAATGGTGTCTAGTCTCAGCGTATAGCCCGCACCGGGTTTGATGCTGTCAACGCCGACCAGCGTAGCCCTAGTGCGCAGAGTGCTATTCGATCGTATGGGTTTATAAATATGTAGGTCGTGAGCGGCATGTACACCCCTAGCGCTTTCATCATCACTTAAGTCTTCACCCAGAAGTGCGCGCGTTGCCAAGATGGTTGGCCACTCCAGGCACACAGGGAACAGCGGATGGGCGCGCACGCAGCCCGCTGTGGTGTCCATATACTCGGGATTAAGGTCATTCAGGCTGGCCGCGTATGCCATAAGCCACCGTGCATCAACGTCGTGTGCAAAATAGTCCGTTGCGCGTCCAATGTTTGCGGTGTTTAACGGCACAGCTGATCTCCTCCACTCAAGCAGCTAGTTTAGCCGTTGGTCGGAAAGATGTTGAAATTTATCCATGCCATTGGACTGATCTACGCATTTGCGGGGAGATTAGTTTATGCGTTGGTCGATGTTTGAAAAGTACATCTGTGTTGGACAACTGACCGTTATCGCAGCGAACGGTGAACGACGAACATTTGGCTGGGGGGAGCCTCAGGCCACTATTCAGTTCACATCGGCGGATTGCTTACCGCGCATCCTACGTAATCCGCAACTGAATCTGGGAGAAACTTATATGCAGGGGGGCTGGCGCCCTGCTGAGGACAGTGATCTCTACGCAGTCTTGCGGGTACTCCGGCTGAACTTTGAACAGCCATTGGCTCCGGGTGCGATATCCTGGCCTTTGCGTGCTGCTGCTGCGTTCATGCGTTCATGGAATTCAATTGCTGCCAGTCGACGTAACGTGATCCATCACTATGACCTGGATGAAGAGCTGTTTCGCGCTTGTTTGGACAGCGATCTGCATTACTCCTGCGCTTATTTCAACAGTCGTAATCAACAATTAGAGGCGGCGCAAAGTGCGAAATGTGAGCATATTGCGCGGAAGCTCTGTCTGCGGCCAGGCCAACGAGTGCTGGATATTGGCAGCGGTTGGGGTGGCTTGGCCCTATACCTAGCTCAGCATTATCAGGTTTCTGTGACGGGTCTGACTTTATCTGTCGAGCAATTGCGGTTGGCCAAGCAGCGCGCTGTAGATCTTGGTTTGCAAGATCAAGTCGACTTTCAGTTGCAAGACTACCGGCAGCTAAAAGGTCGCTACGATCGCGTTGTTTCTGTGGGTATGTTTGAACATGTGGGGCGAGCTGCCTACGGCGACTTCTTTAGCGTTGTTGATCGGGTGCTGGGTGAGGGCGGGGTTGCGCTGATTCATACCATCGCCAACCAGTATGCTGCCAAAGCGGTAAATCCGTGGATTCGTCGGTATATTTTCCCTGGTGGTCACATTCCCTCTATTGGTCAGGTTATTCCCTCTATTGAGGCGGCAGGTTTGGTGGTGGCGGACCTTGAGTGTTTGCGGACTCACTACGCCTTAACCCTTGCGGAGTGGCACCGCCGATTTAACACGCAGCGCAATCGATTTGTTGACAGGTCCGGCGAAGAATTTTGTCGTATGTGGGAGTTTTATTTGCTGATCTGTCAGACCGCCTTCGAGATCGGTGGTTTGGTTGTTCACCATTGGCAGCTCCAGCGGCCTGATGCGCAGATCCCCATCACTCGGCATTACCTTTACGGTTAACGAATTGCACGTGAGTGGTATCAATAGCCAATAAAGCTAAACTAAGGGTGGTCACTGGGGAGAATTACCATGCAAACACGGCCGATGTCCGCACCTTTAGGGCTAATCGTCGAAGACCTAGATGTACGCTCGGTAGACCGTACAACCTGGCAGGAACTTAACGATCTGTTCTGCAAACACCATGTGCTGGTGTTCCCTAACCAAACGTTAACGCCTGCAGAGCATCAGCGTTTTGCGGAGCACTGGGGTGAACTCGTGCCATTTCCCTATGGTGGCTTGCCCGATTACCCAAACATTATTGAACTGCGTAATCGCGGCAAAAAAGGCGATGTGAACCAGCATTGGCATACGGATATGAGCTATGCCCAAGCGCCGCCAAAACTCACCATGTTGTACGCCTTGGAGACCCCGGTGTTGGGTGGGGAAACCGCGTTTGCTAACCAAATTTTGGCTTACCAAGAATTGTCTACTGGGATGAAACGTTTGCTTGATGAGTTGGTAGCCGAACATTCCGCTGAGGATCTTGCCCGGCTGTACGGTGCGGATGCTACAGAGGCTTCGCGGGCTGAGCATCCGGTGGTGCGGGTTCATGAAGAATCTGGCGCGCCAGCGTTATACGTTTGCCGAGCCTTTACGCGGCGATTTAAGGATTGGTCGCGGCCAGAAAGCAAGGTGTTGCTCGAATACTTGTACGAGCACAGTGTGCGACCAGAGTTTCAAGCGCGCCATCAATGGCGGCCCAATGATTTAGTCATGTGGGATAACCGCTGCCTGTTGCATTACGCAGTGCACGATCACGGTGATGATGCGCGACTGCTGCATCGTTTGCAGGTTCAGGGTAAATCGACGCTATGAGTGCTATCGGTGAATTACAGAATTGGAAGGATCTGCAACAGCAATGTGGTAATCCAGAACTGACAGTGTGTTCTGATGAAGCGGCCTATTTGCAGTGCTGGATGCAAAATGTCGCGCAACAACAAGACCCTGCCTTGATGGCGGTAAAGGGCGGCATGTTGGCAGATCGTATGGCTTGGGTTTTTGTCGCAGGTTATCAAGCGGCCTTGCGCCGTACCTTTGCTGATCAAGTGCTTCCTGGGTGGGCGGCCTTTGCGGTGTCAGAAGACCGACGTAATGATCCACCTCTACCTGGTGTGGACTATCAGCAAAGCAATGGCGAGTTCGTAGTTTCAGGACACAAAACCTGGGTAGCCGCAGTGGACTCGGTGGAGCATCTAATTATTAAGGCGGCCAAGGGCGAGCGCGCCTTGTACTTTAACTTACCGCGAAAGTCCCAAGGTCTAGAGTTTTCAGCTCGTGCCGCGAGTTTTTTGGGCGAGATGAGCCAGGGCAGTGCACACCTGAATGCAGTGCGTTTGCCAAAAGATGCAGCCCTGGATACCAGCGAAGTCGCCCAGTTTGGTGTTCGCGAAGCGTTGTACATTTACTTAGCGTTCTTGGGTTATGCAGGGCAGCGTTGGTCCCAAGCGGTGTCCCCGGAGGATTGTTTGGGTCTAATTCGGCGTTTAAGTCAGGCGCTGGCAGAGGCTACTTTGCCGGTGGCAGAAGTTAAAGCAATCGATACATACGTGCAGAAGATTCTGCGCGATATCAGCCCCGTTGCCGCGGCTGATAACGAACGTTGGGATAAAGATCAGCGTTTGATCAGTATGTACTCACCAGGTATTCAACAACGCCAGACCTGAAGGTTTAAGACACGACTGAGCCACCATCACAGGTAATGACGTCACCCACAGTAAAGCCACAAGCTCTTGAGCTTAGGAAAATTGCGAGTCCTGCAATGTCTTCTGGAGTCCCTACGCGACCGCGAGGGTTGCCCTGGCCTACGGCATCCCAATCTGTGTTCTCAGTATCGCCACCGCCGCCTACGCCTGCACTGAGCATGTAGGTGGGGAACGGTCCAGGAGCGATGCCGTTGACGATAATGTTGCGTTTAATTAGGTGGGCTGCCAGCACTCGGGTCAAATGGTGTACCGCGGCTTTGGACGGGCCATAAGAGAAGTTATCGAAGATAGGTGTCTTGATACCGTCGATGGAACCGACGTTAATGACATGGGTAGGGGTGTCACTGTTGGCCGTTTTTTCTAACAACGGCAGCAGTTTCTGAGTCAGAAAAAATACCCCCTTAACGTTGGTATCCATGACTTTGTCCCAACCCACCTCAGGAAAGTCTTCCAATGGCGCGCCCCAGGCCACGCCAGCGTTGTTGACGAGAATGTCCAGGTGGTCCTCTTTGGCGCTCAATGCGGCGGCGAAGGCTTCGATACCGGCTAGGTTCGACATGTCAGCCGGTAAAGATATGCACTCGCCACCGAACTGCTCGCTTAAGCGTTTGGCGGTGGCATCGCATACTTCAGCCTTGCGAGAAGTGATGTAGACCTTGGCGCCGTTTGCCAGGTATCCCGCTGCGATCATTTCGCCAATACCTCTGGAACCTCCTGTTACGACGGCGACCTTACCTGCGACTGAAAATAAATCCTTCATAATGCTCCCTTTGCTTCTCGCTTAATGCCCGCCACCGGTTATCGATGGGGTAAATCGGTACGCATAGTATCCAAAATTGCGGGGGATAGGTTTACCATGCGATGGAAGTTTCAGGAGGGATGGATATGCACAGCGATTGGTTGAGTGGCGAGTTTAGAACGCCTCGGCAGATGTTAGGCGACCAGGAATATGATGGTCATCTGTCAATTCATGACGATCAGATGGCTGAAGACTTGGGCTTTGCGGGTGCGCCCATTGAGGGACCGACTCACTTCAGCCAGTTTGTACCGTTACTGCACCAAGTGTTTGGTGATGACTGGTTCGTACGCGGCTGCATTAGTTCGCACTATCAAAATATGGTGGTCGAGGGCGAAGAAGTGCAGGCCATGGTAGAGAAAACACCCACGGATGGTGTTGTGCGCATTGCCGCACAAAAGCGTGACGGCACTCCGGTATTGATGGGTACGGCCAGTTTAGGGCCGGACTATGGCGAAACCGAATTAGAACAGCGTATGGCGCGACTGCGTCCAGCAGATCAATTAGTCATTTTGGCGGATTTGCATGTGGGCCAAAAAGGCGCGGGCAATCCAGAGCAGATTCGTATGGATATGGATCAACATATGGGTGATATGTATCCATTTTCCAATGCCCAGAAGCTGCAAAAGATCACCGAAAACCATCCCTATTATGGTGATGAGTCACCCTGGGGTAAGCCTGTTGTGCCGCTGGAGATGATCAGCGTACTGACTCAGTACACCAGTGGCCAGTCGGGTTTTCGTAGCCGCGGCCCTGCGATTGGGTTGTTCGCTGGGCAACAAATCAAGATGATTAATGGGCCGTTGTTGGTCGGCGAGGACTATCTTTTAGAGCGCGAGATAATTGCGTTGAGCGAAAGTCGGCGCACGGAATCGAATTGGATCTTGAGCCGTGTTTATCACGCAGATACAAAAGAACTGGTCGTCGAAGCCATATTGAACTCGGCAACGTTGAAAGATTCCTACGCCAATTACGAAGCCGACGCGGCGGCTTTGGGCAAAGACTTATCAGCATGAGGTGAGGTCTCGAACGCGGCGACATGTTGCAGCATGGCGGCGCGTTTAGGACCCGGTTGTATGCGTGCGCGGGCATTGCGTTTGCGTCCGCGCAGCATGTAGCCAAGCACCGTCCAACGAATTTTCTGGTCTTTCAGAAAGTCGCCAGGTTTTTCTACTAAGTTTATCGTACGCATGATGCCCCGGTGAACATGCAGCTTATCTCGTGCAGCAGCGGTAAGCGCATCGCCAAAAGCCAGCCCAAACCATTTTTTCAAAGAGGTCGCTCGATCTAGGTCGACACCCTGCAAAATCGCTGCGGCACGTTTAATGCCGCGTTTGTCCTCGTTGAGACTGGCATCAAATATAGGGCGAATTTCCTCTTCGGAGCGTGCTCGAAAGGTTTGTGCTCGGTGGGCGGGATCGCTGTGGTTGGCGAGTACGTCAGCCAAAATGTGCGCATGCAGGGTACCCGTGCTGCAGCCTCGACCGTACAGCGGATTGGTGCGGATGGCGCTGTCGCCAACGGCAAAGAAGTTGAGTAATTGCGGCCCTTGGTCGTGCACGTAGTCTCGCCAAACGGCGTGAATCTGACCAATGCCAAAAGGTGCGGTGGTCGGTGTGGCCTGAGATGCCGAGATCCAGGGCCGTAACCCTGGAATCGTCATGCAGATACTGTCGAACTGATCGCCGTCTTTTATGGCCTCGCGCAACTCGTGTTCACCATTCGGCAAGCAAATTATCAGCGCGAAGTGACCGTTGTCGCCGGGAAATACACCGTATTTCATGTACCCGAGATCGCCTGCTGAAGGGTTTTTACTGTCTCGCGGTGGCTCTGAAACACCAGGTCGTAACTGGTAGTGACGGGTGTAATAAACGATTTCGGCATCATCCCGCTGTTCCGTCACCTGCACGCCTTGATCTTTTAGCCAGCGGTCGAACTTGCTCGCGCGTCCTGTGGCGTCGACGATGATGTCGGCTTTGTGTATCGACTTATTGTTAGCGCAAGTTCGATCGGTTAGTTCGATTCCGGTGGCGATGACATTCTGCGGTCTTTTCGGGTCAGCCTCGGTAACCACCTGCGTGACGTATTTGGCGTTTTCGATCTGAACATTGGAATTGCGCTCGACGTAGCGTCTGACGACGGTTTCCATCGTGGCACGACGACACATCAGCACCCACATTTTTTCGTCACCGGGTTCCGGCTGATATTGATCTTTAAGGGCATCGGGGATGGTGTCGGCGAAGGCTACCTTGCGTGCACCGGCGCTAAAAAAGTCCTCTAATAGGTCAGGGTAATGTTGCTCAAGCACGCTACACATTAGGCCAAGAAAAGCATGAGGGTGGCGAAACTGCGCAGCACCGCGGCGCTGCCAGGTGAAGAATGCTTGGTCAGCATCGCCTTCAGGCGGCGGCGTGTCGCGTTCGAACAAGGTGACAGCAAAGCCCTGCCGTGACAGGGCAAGGCTGGTGAACAGCCCGCAAATACCCGCACCCACAACGGCAATGGTTTCCGTGCGAGATGATGCTGAAGAATCCGTATTGGTGCTTGATGTCATGGGTACTACTCGAAATACAGCGCACGAAAGGTAGCAAAAATCGTTTCAAAATGAGAACTAGTTCCGCTCTTATCGCTGCACACGTGCAGTTCAGTCAGTCATGGTGTTGGCGTCTGAATTTGATAGAGAAAGTCGATGAGTATTGCAGTGAATTGGTTCGAGATACCGGTAAAAGACGAGGCCCGAGCGAAGGCTTTTTATGAAGCAGTATTGGGCACGCAGATGCAGACAATGTCAGATGGGACTACAGAGATGTTTGCATTTGTGGGTAACGATGGCCCATCCGGGTGCCTTACCACTCAGGACTCCAGCCCTATGGCCGGGGGCGTATTGGTGTATTTGAGTTGCGAAAATATCCAAGGCGCGTTGCACCAGGTCACCGCCAACGGCGGCACCGTGGTGCAGGAAGAAACTGATATCGGTCCGCATGGCTATTGTGCTCAGTTCACAGATACCGAGGGTAATTTGGTGGCGCTGCATCGATCTAAATCTTCGTAACTTTTCGGCTTGAGGAATTGCTTGAGCAGATTGTTTTGCGCTAATTCGATGTCGAGAAATGTAGTATCTGACCCCACTTTTTCGCTAACCTCTCTAGCTTGAATTTCTTAGCAGTCTTGGAGGGGTGCATGTTGCAGTCAGTGCAGTTGGGTAATAGCGGTTTGCGAGTGTCGCAACTGTGTTTGGGTACGATGAATTTTGGTATTCCTGGTCGTGGTCACCAGGGCGACTGGACCCTCACTATGGATGAAGCGCGCCCTATTCTCAAAGCCGCGATTGATCATGGCCTGTTCTACTTCGACTGTGCCGACGTCTACGGTCTGGGTGCCTCTGAAGAGGTGGTTGGCGCACTGCTCAAAGAGCTATTGCCTCGTGACGAGTATGTGCTGACCACAAAAATTGCCATGCCCATGGGGCATGGTGCGAACCAGGCCGGGCTGTCGCGCAAACATGTACGCGAGGGAATTGACGCCTGTTTGCAACGGTTAGGGCACGACTACATAGACCAATTGGTTATTCATCGGCACCCCCATGGGGTTCCGAGTCATGTAGATACGCCCATTGAAGAAACTATGGAAGCGCTCAATGATGCGGTGAAGGCGGGCAAGGTGTTGTATTTGGGCGGCTCGTCTATGTTTGCGTGGCAATTTGCCCAGTTGCAAATGACCGCGGAAGCTAATGGTTGGGCCAAATTCATTTCCATGCAGAACCACTACAACCTGGTCTATCGCGAAGAAGAACGCGAGATGAATCCTTATTGTTTGAGCACTGGTGTTGATTTAACGCCCTGGTCGCCCTTGGCGCGGGGTATTTTGGCGGGTTCTTATCAGGGTGGCTTTAGTGGCGGCAGCACTGATCGTTCTAAAGGCCAGGATCGGCAGCGTACCGAAGGGCTCTATCATGGCGAGCATGTTTTCCCAATTGCAGAACGTGTTATTGAAGTGGCAGCAAAGTACGAAAAAACCGCGGCGCAAATCGCTGTGGCCTGGTTATTACACAAGCCGGGGGTTGCATCCCCCGTGGTTGGCGTTTCCAAGGTGTCCCAATTAGATCAGTTGGTTGCCGCAGTAGACATTCAACTGGCCGAAGAGGATATCGCATATCTAGAGGAACTTTACCGGCCAGTAGATAACCTGCTGTCTATTGGTTTCTCGTAACCACAGGTCACTTTATCGCTTCGAGGGGCGGTAGATTTAACGCCTCTCGATAGGTGTTGTGGTAGTGATGCAGGGCAGGTTCATTGCGGCCAAAAATAAACTCTTTGACCAGTCCCGCCTCGGCGGTCTTTTGGGTGGTTTCACCCATTAAGTAATCTTCTTGCTCGATGGTGCTGTCAAAAATTTCGTTCACGGCAGTAATGGATGGCGCTCGCTCGGGATCGTACACGTCTTGTTGTGGTCCGGTGTCTTGAGCGGCGGCTATCTCGATAATCTCGGCACTAAAGTAATGGTGTACGCGGGTGATGGAGCGGCCGGGGTTTTCGGCGTCAGGGTAAATTTTAATCAAATTAGCGTCTTGCGCGCCGCCGGTAAGCTGGATATTCGGGAACAAATAATAGATCCAGCCGGCGCTTTGGTTGTAGTCCCACTGCGGCTCGGGTTGCTCGCGCAACTTGTCGATGTTTTTGTTCGCCCAGACGAAGCGGTGATTGCGGCCAAATTCCTGGTAAGCCAGGGCATCGCCGTGGAATAACTTACCCAAGGTGTCTTTGTGCAAGCGACCAAAGTGGTAGGTTTCACCAAAGGTATCGTTTGCCAGTTTCCAATTTAGATCGCGGCACATCACGGTCTCGCCGGTATACACCAGCGAATCAAAATTCCAACCCTCAAGCTCGGGGCCGAGGTCGCCGAGTAAGGTATCCACATCCAGTACGCCGTTAGGTTGTGGGTGCACAATCAACAAGCCGTGCTTTTCTTCCGCTGGCAACTCAATCAAGCCATGACAGCTTTTGTCGATGACGCCGAAATCTGATTCGCGCGGTATGTTTAATAGCTCACCAGTATTCGCATAGTTCCAATGATGGAAGGGGCACATGAACGTATTGGAACGACCGCGGGGTTCATTCGCGACCCGTACGCCGCGGTGTCTGCAACTATTTAGAAAGGCATGAAACTCACCGTCCCGGTCGCGGGTCGCCAGCACAGGTTGGCCAAATTCATCAGCAACCATAAAGCTGCCAGGTTCCGGCAGGTCACCGCTAAGGCCTATCACCTGTGGATGGTTACGAAAGAACGCATCCCACTCCTTGCGTGCTAGGTCAGGGCAGGTATAGCTCTGTGCTGGATTTCGATATTGCACGCCCGCATCGATATTTACCCTATTGTCGAGTTGCCGCAGCAGTTCTCTAAGAATTTCGAGTTGGGTTTGTCGTTGCATCCAACCCTCCTTGGCATAGCCGTTAGGCCAGACTGGCCAACATAAACGCGCCACTTAGGGTGCCCAAGGCACCGGCTTGGCGGAAGTTTTGTTTTGATAACTCACCCAAAGCGATAGCGGGTTCTGCACCGCCGAGGGTCTTACGTAAGATACCGGTCTCGATGAAGGTTGCGAATATGGCGAAGCCGAAGAGCGAACTGACCAATGCGGCTCGGCCCAGTGTGTCTAACGGCAGGATCGCAAATACCAGCAACAGAATGGTCCAATGTCCGACCCAGCCACCAAAGCTCATGCTGTGAAACTGCAAAGATGAATTGCTGTTGAAGTCGAAGCTAAAGCGAAACAAGTTAGTGATGTTTTTTGGCAGTGTGCGCGTGGTTTGCGCGCCGCTAATGCGTGCGCCCAGGTAGTGCCCCCATTCGTGAAAGATCGCGGCGACAATATAACCAACGAAAATTGCATCTGCAGCGCTGAGTAACTCAGCTGCAAATAATCCAGTGACCTGAAACCAAGCATCTGACGCGGCCCAAATTGTTAGGGCTGCGAGCACGATCATTGCGTCCCGGCTGAGCAAGCTGAATAGGCTCGGCTCTTGGTTTTCGTTTGATTGGGCTTCCGCCATGAACATACTCCCCAGTAAGTTAGCCTTGGATACTAGCCCAAGCTTTCGACTTTGGGTATGCGTTTGGACGCCTCTTATTCAGCGCTAAGACTGACGTGAACGTCGCCAATACCTGAACTGAATTGACCTCGAAATTCCCCTACCTCGAAGGGGTATTTCTCATAAGCCCCAGTAATTACCCATTGGCCTGGTTGCAGTTCATGACCAAAGTCGTGCAGGCGGCGCGCGAGAATGGCTAAAGATTCATAGTGATCGTCGATGTGACCTTGGCTTTCAACACAGCCAACAACCTGTTCTTCGCGTGGCGATGCCTCTGCCGGGTCGCGGTACAAGGTCACGGCCAAATCATCTAAATCAGAAGGAGCAGTTACCGTTGCGCCGGCCACAATGCCCCAGTTTGATAAGTTATCCGCCACTCGGACGCCTGCATTACAGCCTGGCGGTAAGCGTTTTTGGTTGATTTCAAAGCCCGGCGCGGCACCTGTTGTTGCAGCCAATGCGCTGGTCGCTGTAGCCCCAGCGCCCAAGGCGTCTTTCATCACAAAACATAATTCGTTTTCTACGCCGCCGCGGTACAAATTGGGTCGTGGAATTGTTGCACCACTGGGTAATAAGCGGCTTTTGAGTACGAAGCCAAAGGGTCGGATACCTGGCCCCAGGGCGTCGCGTGATTCCCCGGAGGTCATGCCGATCTTCCAGCCGCCCAGGGTTTCGCCTTCATTTAGCCAGCGCTCAAGCAATTGCAGTTGTAAAGCCTGGCCCTCGTCAGCAGATAATTCACTGTTGAGCACAATGTCTGTGGCCTCGTAGTTTGGGTTTTGTTGCAGTTGCCAAAGGGTATCCAGGAGTTTGCTGTGCATCTTGACGGGGTACTTCAGTTATTCCATGCAGGGATAGTAACGAGCTTGGTGGCCAGCGCAAAACATTGTCATAGCGCCACAAAACCCGTTACCTTTAGCGCTCAGTTAGATTCACGGGACAGGAGATTATTATGGCCTACGCACCAGCTGACAGAGCGTTTTACGACGCCGACAGCCACATTATGGAATTACCGGACTTTTTGAAGGCCTACGCTGACCCGAAACTGCGCGATGACATTCCAGAAGTCAGCTACAGCGCTTCGGTGGTTACCGACGAAGAAGTGGCGCAAATTATGAACCAAGGGGGCAAGCACTCCGAAGAGCATGTGGCAGCTCAAATCGCCATGGGTGATGCGCTCATTGAAGACTCGAAAGAGATTCAAGCGCTTGGTGCTTTTAACAGTGCAGACCGCACTGTTGCAATGGATCTACTCGGCTTCAAAAAACAGCTGGTTTTTGCCACGCATTCGGTGGCTTTCCCATTCCATCCCAGCTCGAAAAAACCGGTGGATCTGCGATACGGTGCTACGCGAGCGCACAACCGCCACATGGCTGAGTTTTGTTCCGCCGACGACCGACTGATGGGTGTTGGAATCGTGCCGCTGGACGATCCCGCTGCTGCCATCACTGAGCTTGAGTGGGCGATTGATAATGGTTTGGAGTCAATTTGGATACCGCATCGGGCACCGATAGGGCATTCGCCTGGGCATGTGGACCTTGAAGGTTTTTGGGCGCGCCTTGCAGAAGCCGGAGTGCCCTTTGTGTTACACGTTGGTGGTGCACCGCTGCAAGTAGCCAAAGATTGGGGGAATAACGGCCGTGGGGCGGTTAAAGACTGGTTAGGTGGAGGCGAAAATGTCCGCACCAAAGATGCGGCGGTTCTACACCAAACTCCAGAAATGTTCATCAGCATGATGCTATTGGATGGTGTATTCGATCGGCATCCAGGTTTGCGCGGTGCTGCAGTAGAACTGGGCGCGGGTTGGGTACCGGAATTGTGTCGTCGCTTAGACTGGGTATGCCGCATTTATGGCCGCTCTGATACGTCGGTGCGCTTTGAACGACCACCCTCAGAGCAGCTAAGAGAGCAAATGGGTTTTACGCCGTTTTCTCATGAGCATGTTGGTGATCTGGCTGCTGACTCGGCCCCTGATCTGTATTTGTTTAGCAGTGACTATCCGCACCTTGAAGGCACTAAAGACCCCATCGGCCGTTTTGAGCGCTCTTTAGTGGATGTGGATGAATCGGTTAAACAAGCGTTTTACAGCGAGAACTTTTTGCGCCTCTGGCCTGAGGCCCGAGTTTCCTAAAACGCTATGACAAAACATATCAGGACAATCCTTGCGCTCACCGCATTGACGTTGATCGCAGCGGTTGTTCTGACGTTTTGGTACGTCTGCCCGTGTGAGCGAACACCGGGAGGGCCCCTGCGCTATGTCGAAGAAGCACAGCCGGTAACGAATTGGCGGTTCGCTAATGACGTTGGCCTGTGTCAACTCGAAGTCCGAGGGGCCGTACCTTGGTCAATCAACCTGAATTGCATGTCCACCGAGGGCAAACTGTATGTCAGCTGCGCGCGCTGTGAGGGTAAGTATTGGTCCACCACGGCACTGCGTGATCCGCGCGGACGGATTGCCATCGGACAAAAGGCCTACCCAGTGAACTTACGTCGGGTTACTGACCCAGCAGAGCTTGATCAAGCATGGCAGGCCAGAGCGGCAAAAACTGGCCGAGGGTCGAACCAACCGAGAGCTGAGCATTGGTGGTCGTTCGAGCTGACCTCTAGCCATACACTGCGTTAGCTCGCCGGTTCGTTGAACATAGAGGTCCGGCCTGCGTCCACAACCAGATCGTGACAGTTAACGAAGCGCCCAGCTTCGCTGGCCAAATACAAAGCTGCCTCTGCAATGTCTTCTGCCAGCCCGGTTTTGCCCAAGGGTACAGAGCGCGCCAGGTTGGTTTGCAGTTTTTCCATTTTGCGAGCGTTATCTTCATCACTGAGCTTATTTGCCCGACCCGAGCCTCCCCAGAAAATGGGTGTTGCGATGGCGCCAGGGGAAATAGCATTTACACGGATATTGTGAGGTCCTAATTCGATGCCAGACATTTTTGTAAAGTGTGTAACGGCAGCCTTTAATGCTGAGTAGAGCGGGTCACCCTGCCGATAGCGCAAGCCTGCGATGCTGGAATTGTTGATGATGCAACCGCCACCCGCGGCCTTCATAGGCGCGATCGCATAGCGTGTGCCAAGAATAACGCTAGACAGCAATAAGTGAACGCCGTAGTCGATATGCGCCTGGGAAATCTCGTCCAATGGTGCACCCACAGGGCCACCGGCGTTGTTGAATAAAATATCGAGCTTGCTGTGTTGCTTCACAGTAAAGTCAATTGCCTTGGCGATATCTTGCTCCTGGGTAACATCCGATTCGCAAAAGCTCACCGAGGAGCCCAAGCTTTCCGCAAGGGCGCTACCTTTTTCCACTGAGCGACCGCTGATGACAACTTTTGCTCCCTCTGCCGCAAATAACTGTGCGGTTGCTGCGCCAATGCCGCTGGTGCCTCCGGTAATAAGCGCAACTTTTCCTGCTAAGCGATCAGACATGTTGTCTCCCTCCTTGATCGAATTTTTGTTAAAGATCCCCGATGCTGTAAGCAACCTAGACGCCAGAGATGCTGTGAAGACCGCAACAATACACGAGCTGTCCTGGGGATCTAGGCTCTGGTGCTCTCGCATTAGGTATACGTTCTCTAGACGTAGCCAAAAGTTGTGGATGCCGCCGAGACCGATAGGGTATTGCTGAATCACAGATTGACGTGCAACCTCTGGGCTTTGAACGATCAGTAATCAGAGGCAAAAGCCCATCTACTGCAGTTAAAACATGCCAACTTGTATTGGCCGGGGAGGTCAGTTGAACAAAAACAGAGTGAGTTTAGGTAACAAGTTAGCCTATGGATTTGGATCCGTGGCTTTTGGTGTCAAAAACAACGGTTTCGATTACTTTTTGTTGTTTTTTTACAGCCAAGTTATGGGTGTTAGCGCTTCTCTGGTGAGTGCCGCGTTAGCCATTGCTCTCGTCTTCGACGCCATCAGTGATCCGCTGATTGGTTTTTTTTCCGATAACACCCGTACGCGCTGGGGGCGTCGCCATCCCTACATGTATGGCGCGGCAGTGCCGGTCACACTCTGTTATTTTCTGTTGTGGAACCCGCCTGGTCAGCTCTCCGGAGATGAGCTCTTTCCTTTCCTTGTCGCAGTATCCATTCTGGTACGCACCCTGATCACAGTGTACGAAATTCCAAGCTCCGCTCTGGTGGCGGAGATAACTGACGATTACGATGAGCGTACGTCGCTGCTGAGCTACCGCTATTTTTTCGGTTGGTCAGGTGGCACGGTAATGGCTACCGTGGCGACGTTAGTATTATTGGTACCTACCGCTGAAGTCAGCGATGGCATGTTTAACGTGGCAGGCTATGAGCTCATGGGGTTGGTGGCTGCGGGTTTCATATTTACTGCGATCACCGTGTCGGCTCTTGGCACTCACTCCCTTATTCCAAACCTTAAGGCGCCGCCGCCGAAAAGATCCCTCTCCATCACAACCATCTATAAAGAGATTTTTGAAACGCTGGCAACCCGCTCGTTTGCGGCGTTATTTATGTCAGCGATGTTTGGTGCCGTCGCTACAGGCTTAGTCGCGTCCTTAGCCTACCTGCTCTATACCTTTTTGTGGGGCTTTACGGCTCAGCAAATCGGCTTTATTTCTGCCAGCGTAGTGATCTCCGCGGTGCTAGCTTTATTCACTTCACCCTTCATTTCAAAAACCTTGGGTAAAAAGCGCGGGGCTATCGCGGTGGGTGTCTTGGCCTTCACGGTCAATCCGGCGCCTATCGTGCTGCGGCTCTTAGATTTGATGCCGGAAAACGGCGACCCGATCTTATTCCCTCTTTACCTCACTATTATCGTTATCGATGTGGCCCTAATTATCGTTTACCAGACCTTGGGTTCCTCGATGATCGCTGATCTGGTCGAAGATGCCGAGGTCCGAACCAATAAACGCAGCGAAGGTGTGTTTTTTGCCTCAGTTACTTTTATTCGCAAAACGACTCAGGGTATTGGAGTGGTGGCAGCAGGTTTGTTACTTACTTTTACTCAGTTCCCAGAGGGTGCCACACCGGATCAGGTGCCGGTATCGGTGGTGCACGACTTGGCAACAATTTATGTGCCAGCGGTGGTGTTGCTGTGGTCATTGATGATTTTGTGCATCTCCATGTACCAGGTAGATCGGGCCGTGCATGAAGAAAATTTACAGACTTTGGGACGCGGCTGATTCAGCAGTAAGCGAGTGGCCTAAATAAGGCCTTTTGTCGGGAAAAAACCACAAGACGTCTGGATTCTCTGCGATCTCTTCATCCGTTGGCGCATGTTTGCGAGGTCAGCAGGTTGAAAGAGCGAACGTTATGAGTGAAGCAAAGACTTATTCAGGGCGGTGTTTGTGTGGCGCGGTGTCGTTTACGGCAGAAGGCGTTAACGGTGAGGTGCATGCTTGCCATTGTGCGACCTGTCGTAAGTGGAGCGGAGTGTCAATGCTCGCCATGGGTACAGCGGCGGTGGATTTCACTGGCGCATCGAACATCGCCCGTTACGACTCGTCTGAGTGGGCGCAGCGTGGCTTCTGCCGAAACTGCGGGAGCAACTTGTTTTACCAGCTAAAAGACGGTGGCAATTAGATCATGTGCGTAGGCGCATTCGATGACTCGCCAGACTTCGAGCTTTGCGGTGAGATTTATATTGACGAAAAACCCGCAGGTTATGACTTTGCCGGTGAGCATTCGCGATTAACCGGGGCAGAGTTTATGGCGTCGATTGGGATGGGTGACAGCACAAGTTGAGGGTAGTTGGCCAGCCGCCCACCGAGACGGCTGGTCTTTGCTTCTATCGATTCGATTCAGGACCAGCTGGCGGTTTCATTCAATACCAGGTCAGCGGCTTCGTCCAAAGCGGCAGTACGCTCGCTCCAGTTGCCGCCACCGGTACCTAATCGAATGGTGTTAACCCCAGCATCTCGGAAAGCTCTCAGGCGTTCCCGCACCATGGTTTCGGTACCAATGAAGTTGGTTAACAAAACCATTTCATCGGGCACCCGAGCAATGGCTTGGTCTCGCTTACCTTCGATCCACAAACTTTGCACCGCTTTAGCGTCGTCCTCGTAGCCGGCACGACAATAGGCGTCGTTGTAGAAGTTCGTTTTAGCTGACCCCATCGCACCCAGAGTGAACGCCATGGCGGGCTTGCGCTCGGCTACCAAACGATCCACATCGTCACTGATCTCAAAGTAGCCACCGGTTTGAATATCGATGTCCTGCAAGCTGCGACCGGCTTTTTTTGCGCCGGCTTCGAGGTCATCTAGAAACACATGACCCGCCTCAGGCATAAAGCAGGTGCCAAGCCAGCCGTCCGCAACTTCGCCTGTCATTTGTAAGGACTTTGGTCCCAGCGTTGCTAGGTAGATGGGCAGATTGGGGCGGGGCGGTTGGGATAGTCGAATGGGTTTGCCCTCGCCACCAGGTCGAGGCAGCGTGTAATGCTCGCCATCGTACTGGAGTTTCTCGCCGCCCAAACCCATACGTAAAATGTCAACGCACTCACGTAAACGTGACAAAGGCTTGGCGAATTTCGCGCCATGTAATCCCTCGACCACTTGCGGGCCGCTCACGCCTAGACCCAGATTAAAGCGACCGTTAGAGACAGTGTCTAAACTTTGCGCGGTCATAGCGATCATAGAAGGTACGCGGGAACTAATTTGCATGATCCCTGTTCCCAGCCGAATGCGCTCTGTTTTTGCGGCCAGATATGCCAGCGGGACGATCGCGTCCATGCCCCAGGCCTCTGCTGACCAAGCTTCGTGCACACCCATGCGGTCTGCGGCTTGGGTGTACTCGACCAGTTGATCCCATTCCTCACCGTTGTAGTAGGCGGAACCGATGGATATGGAAATACGCAAGATGCTCTCCTTTAGCTTTAGCAAGCTGGTCAAGATCCCGTGAGCCGCGCACTTTGTCAACGGTTGCGAGAGTGCCTAGAATCATCTACTGATGTGTCGGACATTTAATTAGGAGGGGATCAAGTGGCAGCACTGAAAATGGGCGCGCGATTGAGAAGTACGGTTTGCGCAGGCGAGATTATGGTGGTGATGGCGCCGGATACAGAGGTTGAAATGACCTGCGGCGGCGCAGCCATGGTAGACGCTGGCGAATCGGTTACACCCAGTGGTGAGGTGCATCCTGATCACGCAGTGGGTGTGGTGATGGGTAAGCGTTACATTGACGAAGCTGAAACCTTAGAAGTGCTTTGCGTTAAGGCAGGAGAGGGTAGTTTGGCGGCAAACGGCGCGCTGTTGTTGCAGAAGGATACGAAAAAACTTCCTAAAACCGACTAGGGCTGCTCATGAATGTAATGATGTTGCTGGAAATGGCCAGTGCAGCCTTTCCTGAACGCCTGGCATTTACTGATGGTAGCAGTGGCGCCAGTTATACCTATCAACAGTTATTTGACGCAGCGCGTCTGCGTGCTGGCACAATCCAAGCCAGTGGTGCTAACCGCTTGGTGAAATTAGATGTCAGTAATCTGGGTACACCACTGAGCTTGTTTGCCAGCGCTTGGGCTGGCGTGCCGTATGTGCCTCTGAATTATCGACTAACAGATGCAGAAATTCAGAGCCTGCTGGCACGTGTTACACCAGCGTATCTGGTCACCGACGCTGAGCGAGTTGCTGAACTGGGTGCAACGGACGACGTCAAAGCGGCGAGCACCCAAAGTTTTCTTGACGATACTCAGCATGACCAGGGCATGGAAGATCCTTGGGCTATGGATCCAGAAGATATTGCAGTGTTGTTGTTTACCAGCGGCACTACCGGTGAGCCGAAGGCTGCTGTGCTCAGGCATAAGCACCTGGTCTCGTATATTTTAGGGTCCGTAGAATTTGCCGGTGCTGACGACAGTGACGCGGCTCTAGTCTGCGTGCCGCCCTACCATATCGCTGGTATCGCGGCGATTATGAGTTCGGTCTATTCCGGCCGCCATGTTGTGCAGTTGCCAAACTTCTCCGCCGAAGCCTGGATTGAATTGGCACGCAAACACAGCATCAGCACCGCCTTTGTGGTGCCAACGATGTTAGCGCGGATTGTCGAGTGTCTTGAAGGCGAGGGTGTGTCAGACGCGCAAATGCCGCACCTAAATAGCCTGTCTTACGGTGGCGGCAAAATGCCGTTAAGTGTTATCGAAAAAGCAATGGCATTGTTCCCTAACACGGACTTTTCGAATGCCTACGGTCTTACCGAGACCAGCTCGACCATTTGCGTGCTTGGGCCAGAAGAACACAGACAAGCTGTAGCAGCCACCACCGAGGCCGAACGTCGCCGTTTAGTTTCTGTGGGTCGGCCACTGCCTGGTGTTGAGATAGAAATCCGTGATGAAGACGGTCATCAAGTTCCCGCGGGTGAGCGAGGTGAGATCTATGTCCGTGGAGAACAGGTATCTGGCGAGTACGAGGGTCGCGGATCGGTGACCGATAGCGACGGATGGTTCCCAACCCGGGATGCTGGAAGCTTAGATGAAGAAGGCTATCTGTTTTTAGAAGGTCGCGCTGATGATGTGATTGTACGCGGTGGCGAAAACCTATCGCCTGGCGAGATTGAGGACGTCATGCTCACTCATCCGGCAATTGCCGACGCCGCCGTGGTTGGCGTGCCCAGTGAACAATGGGGTGAGGCGGTGGCAGCGGCGGTGGTCGCAAAGTCTGGGGCAGAGATCGAAGTTGCGGAGTTGCAGGACTTTATCAAAGAGCGACTGCGCAGTTCTCGGGTACCGGAGTTAATTCAGGTCTGGGCAGAATTGCCCTACAACGAAACCGGTAAGTTACTGCGTCGAGTGGTTCGCTCTGAGCTGGGTGAGGCTGCCCAGAGTTAATCGACTGAATCGATGGAGTCAACCAAGCCAAGGCTTAGGGCTTCTTGAGCATTAATGGATTCGCCGCTTAACGCGAGTTTGGCGGTAGCATGCCGCCCAATGCGGCGACTGATGCTGACGGTCCCACCGGCCCCTGGGATAAGTCCTAGAGCGACTTCCGGTAGCTTAAAGTACGCATCTGGCTTTGCCTTGATGTGGCCGCAAAAGGCCGGTAATTCGATGCCTGCGCCGATACAGGCGCCGTGCACCTCAACATGTGTTTGATCAGCAATTTGACTTAGTAAAAGCCCTGGATTGCGGCTGTTGCGCACAATGTGGGCTAACCCGGAATCGTTAACGGAGCCAAATTCGGAAAGATCGCCGCCGGAACAAAAAGATGGACCGTTGCCACGTAGAGTAACTCGACTGATGCTGGTGTCGGCGCTGGCGAGTTGCAGTGCCGCCCAAAGTTCATCGCGCATTTGGGCGTTATAGGCGTTGTGTTGTGAGGGTCTGTTGAGGGTAATTGCCAATGCACCATCTTCTCGCTTGGTCAGGACCGTAGGCTCTTCAGCTTGGTTTAGTTTGGGCTTGGATCTTGTCTTTAGCCACTGCCGAAATCCTTTGCTGGACTGCAATACGCTGTAGGCAAGGGATTCATTCACCAACGCCCGTTCTGCACTTAACGACAAGGTTTGACGCAGTATTTGGCATAGCACCGTGGCCGCAACGGGCTGCGCAGTGATGGCGAGGAGTAGCTGCTCCAGTTCAGTAGGTGTAACCCAGCAATCAAAGTCTGCCAATTCAGAGGTGAGCGGAACCTCTGCTGGGTCTGGGTACAAAGCAATAATCGGACAATTTGGCAGTGGCGACACAGACGACGAGGGTTCGAGTTGGCTGGCATCTACTACGATGTAGTTACAACCATGTGCGACGTTGTATTCTTCCATGAGCAAAGAAGAACTCACGATACGTCGTAGTTCATCGGGAGTGTGTATTTTGGGTGATGAGCTCATAACAGACAGCTTGCTGGATGCTGGGAGTATACCGGTTAGTAATCTCAACGATTGTGCTGATGTGGTGCTGCAAAGTTTACGCAGATTTAACCCTGGACTGCTTGCTGGGGTCGCGGGCTCTGACACGCTGTGGGAACGTGCTGCTGAATTGGGTATTGCACCCAAGGAACACTTTTCAGCAAATAAAGCCTGCCGATTGCTGCCTACCTTGAGCGGCCATATAGCGTTGAACATGGCTCGAATTGAGGACTGGTCGTTGCTGCCAGCGTGGTTACAAACACCGGCTGAAAATTGGGAACAGGTGGCAGAGGCCGTTGCGCAACAGTCAACTGAGGCGTTAGTAGAGCGTGGTCGTCTTATGGGGCTTGCGCTCTCTTTCCCTGCAGAACCTCTACAAGACAATTGGCGAGATAGTTTGCAACAGGCATCCGCTGACCGGGCGACAGCGCCACGAGTAGTGGACCTGTCAGCGCTGTGGGCCGGGCCGTTGTGCTCGCACGTGCTGGCTCAATGTGGTTTTGAAGTGATTAAAGTGGAATCCATTAGCCGCCCAGATGGTGCTCGCCAAGGTAGTCCCCACCTATTTGCAGCGTTACATAAAGATAAGGAATGCCGGCAATACGACTTCTCAGATTCAAAGGACCTGGCGCGGTTGCGTGACTTGTTGATCAGCGCGGATGTTGTCATTGAGGGATCGCGACCGAGGGCGCTCGAAGCCCTAGGGCTTGAATACGTGCGCATGGCTCAACTGTCGAAAGAGCAAGGGCTGTCGAATAAATTGTGGCTTTCGCTGACCGCTTACGGGCGAGGGTTACCTTTTGGTCACTGGGTAGGCTTTGGCGACGACGTGGCTATAGCGGCGGGCGCTGTTGATTGGTCGGATCGTAACCAGCCCCAATTTACAGGTGATGCCGTCGCTGACCCGTTAACGGGTCTCTTGGCTGCTGCAGTCGTGCTGCACTTAGAGCAAAAACAAAGAGCGGGGTTGGTAGATTTTTCGCTGTTCCGTGCGGCTCGCTTTTGTGTCGAATGGCTGCAAAAGCACAATGGTCAAGCCACCGCTGCGCTAAGAAGGCCCGCTTTGCGATGTTAATTATTAACGCCGAAGTTGATGGTTTGCGGTTGGATGTGCGTTTCCAAGACAAAATTTTGGAACTCAGTTCGAGCATTCAACCTGCGTCGCGCGAGTCGGTCATTGATGCACAAGGTGGTGCATTATTGCCCGGCCTTCATGATCACCATATGCACTTTCTAGCTACAGCGGCTTGGGCGAACTCAGTGGATTGCGGCGCTGTTGATATTACCGGTCCGGATGAATTAGGTCGGTTGTTGAGGCAGCAGACGGGCTCTGGGTGGTTGCGGGGCGTTAACTATCACGAAAGCATAGCTGGAGAACTGCAAGTAAGGGCTCTTGATGAGCTGGCGGATCATCGACCAGTGCGTATACAACATCGTAGTGGCAAGGCGTGGATGCTGAATTCGGCTGCAATTGAATTACTCCAGCTACAGCAGTATGCCGACATTGATGGAGTGGAAGTTGACTCTAGCGGTGCAGTCACAGGTCGACTGTTTCGTTTGGATGGCTGGTTAAGAGAGCGTCTATCTGCTGACTTAACGTATGACATAAGCTCTCTGTCGCGACAGTTGTCGAGCTATGGCGTTACCGGTTTTACTGATACCTCCGCAACTAACTCGCAACAAACTGCACAGCTCTTCGCGCAATGGCAAAGCGATGGTGTGCTTCAGCAAGATGTCTTGTTAATGGGTGACGACAGTCTGCATTCAGGGCCGTTGAAGGTGATCCTAGATGAGGACTCTCTCCCAGACTTAGAAAATTTGGTTGTTCGTTTGCAACGTGCTCGTAATCGAGGGCGCTCGATTGCTTTTCACTGCGTAAGTCACCTAGAACTTCTCTTTGCGTTAACTGCGCTGGAGCAAGTGCCAGCGGATTCGCGAGATCGCATTGAGCATGCCGCTATTGTCTATGACGAGATGTTGCCGCGTCTTAAACAGCGGGGAATCTCAGTGGTCACCCAGCCAGGTTTTTTGTGGCAACGCGGAGATCAGTATTTAAAGGATCTGGAACCGCGAGAGATCGAAGTGCTGTACCGGCATCGCGCTCTGCTGGAAGCAGGCGTTAATACCGTTGTAAGTAGTGACGGTCCCTATGGGCCAGTAAATCCTTGGAAGGTCATGGACGCCGCCAGTCAACGCACAACTCAATCTGGCACGACTATTGGTGGCCAAGAAAGAGTTAGCCCTGACTACTCCTTACGCGGTTATCTGCTGAATGCTCATGGGCTTAAAGAGCCAGCGCGGGAGATCAGAGTGGGCGCCAAGGCAGACCTTTGTCTTTTGCAGTTGCCGTGGTGTGAGGCGAAAAAACAAGTTGCCAACGTCAAGGTGCAGGCCACGATCCGGTCCGGAGCAGTGACCCACCGTTTACCTTAACAGGGCAGTAGTCTATGAATGCGGTCTATCAGTGCTTTTTGTCAGCTAATCAGGAAGTCCTAACACGCGCTTTGCGATGATATTTTGTTGCACCTCATTGGTGCCACCGTAGATCGTTACCGCGCGGTCGCGCAACCAGCTGCGGGTCGACTCCAACTCGTCCTCGCTGAACTCATTACTCTCCCAAACCAAGCCAGCGGTACCGCGCAGGCGAGATTTCAGTTCCGATCCAGAACGTGACAGGGAAGAACCCACCAACTTGAAAATCGAAGTCGCGGCGCCAGGAGCGCCTGTCGATTTGCTCTCCTCAACCACGCGGCGAGTGGTCAAGGCTAAGGCCTGTTCTGCCATAACCTGATCCAGTACTTCTTCGCGGCTGGCATCATCAGCGATGCGCCCCTGAGCATCAGTGCCTGCATATTTTTTGGCGATCTCTGCATATGGATTGGCCTTTGGCTTCGCAGCCGCTTTTTTCTTGTCGCCATTTTTTGGCTTGCTGCGGGTGGTGGCGTTGCGTTCGTATTGCAGGAGACGCTTGCCAACACTCCAGCCTTTGTTCAATTCTCCAATTAAGTCTTCACGTTTGGCCACGGCGTTATCGAAGAATGTCTCACAAAAGGGTGAGGAGCCAGAGATCAGCTTGATCGGCTTCACGGTGACGCCGGGTTGATCCATCGGCAGCAGTACAAAGCTGATGCCTTCGTGTTTCGGTGCTTCGGGATCCGTGCGAACTAGGGCGAACATCCAATTGGCGTACTGCGCACCACTGGTCCAAATTTTCTGACCATTGATAATGAACTCGTCACCCTCAAGAACTGCCTTGGTTTGTAGCCCGGCTAAATCAGAGCCCGCACCTGGCTCGGAATAACCTTGGCACCACTGGGCTTCGCCGGTAATGATCCGGGGGATGTGTCGTTGGCGTTGCTCTTCAGTGCCCAGTTCCAGAATGGTAGGCCCGATCATGGCCAGGCCCATGCCGGTAGCGGGTGGCAGGGCCTTAATACGAGCCATTTCCTCTGCGAGAACCTGGTGTTGCTCGCGGCTCAAGCCGCCGCCACCGTACTGCGTGGGCCAGGCGGGGGCTGTCCAACCTCGGGTAGCTGCTCGATCGCGCCACTCCAAAGCTTCGTCGGTCTGATACAACTCGTAAGCGTCCTCAAAGTGCACGGCACCAAGGCGCATGCCTTGGGGGCAGTTGCTCTCTAACCAATCTCTGGTCTCTTCGCGAAAAGCTTGTAAGTCCATCTGTCGACCTCGTTGTTAAATCTGTTGTTCTTTTATTCGCATGCAGTAGCAGCCGAATTATGCGGTTTGGCTTCGCTGATTGCAGCGATGCCAACACTAATAGCGAATGGGTGCAAAGGATTTGGTGCTACGTCGAATCCGTGTCTAGTTTATGCGGACACGTTGGCTCTGGCCATAAAAGCTTTGAGCGCATTTTTAAGCCGCTGAATTTTATGCTCAATATGGATTGTTTCGGGAAGGTAGGTCGGCGGATCCGATGCCAAGTTACGAATGCGTAGGCTGCAATCCAAATTGCGGCAAATATGGTTGCCGATAAAGCGTCGTCCGTCGCTGCCGACTACCGTGGTACTGAACAGAGCAGTGCCACGACTGCGGTACACGTGATGACACCAAGAACACATGTGGGTGCGAGGCCGTGCAGAGTGATTGAGGCTGCGGCGCAATTGCATGCCTTGTAAGCCCTGATCTGATGCCACTACGACGTAGCCTAGGTGCCCTGAGGTGTGTAGCCAACCGAAATAGTCCAAAACCGCCCAATCGACGTTGCTCAGATCAGGTAGAGCCAGCTCTGCAGCTGAGCAGTCAGGAAACAGCTGTCTAATTTCTGCCCGGTTTAAAGCCTGCAAAGGTCACGTTACTCCAGAAGATCAGCGCATCAGTATAGCGGCGAAGTAGCGTTTGCGGCTAACCCACAGACTTTTCAGTGCCGGTGTCCTTGTTGTTGTATGCTCTCATTGCAAATCAACTTTTAGATAGGGGAAAACATGAGCGACTTACCCAGTTCAGGACGCCAACTGCGCACTGAAGTAACCTCGGCAGGCGAACTTAAACTCAATTTGGTGGATGTGGACATTGCGCCACCTAAACCTGAACAAGTGATTGTTCGCGTCGAAGCGTCGCCTATTAATCCCTCTGATCTCGGCCTGCTCTTGGGTATGGCGGACGTAACTACCGCCAAACAGGTGGGCAGTGATGACAGCCCAGCCATCAGCGCCCAGGTGCCGCAAAAGATTTTGCCCAGCTTGAAAGCGCGCTGGGATGAGTCTATGCCCGTAGGTAACGAGGGCGGTGGTGTAGTCGTGGCAGCCGGAGAAAGCGAAGCCGCTCAAGCCCTGTTAGGAAAAACCGTTGGAGTGTTGGGTGGTGCCATGTACGGAGAGTACCGCACGTTGCATGTTAGCCAATGTTTGGCCATGCATGATGGGGTTACGCCGCGCGAGAGTGCGTCCTGTTTCGTTAATCCGTTAACGGCATTGGGCATGGTTGAGACCATGAACTTAGAAGGTTTTAACGCGCTGATTCACACCGCAGCGGCCTCTAATCTGGGTCAGATGTTGCAGAAGATTTGTCTTAATGACGGCGTTGCTCTGGTGAACATTGTGCGTAAGCCTGAGCAAGCAGAACTATTACGCAGCATTGGTGCTACACACGTTTGTGATTCGAGCCAGGACACGTTCATGGCAGATCTTATTGCGGCAATCGCAGAAACCGGTGCTTATTTGGCGTTTGATGCAACCGGAGGTGGTGAGCTGGCAAACCAAATTTTGACCGCAATGGAGGCTGCCGCGAATCAGACCGCGACAGAGTACAGTCGCTACGGTTCGACCCAGGACAAGCAAGTCTACATATACGGGGGGCTGGAAAGACGGCCAACCACGTTAACTCGTGGATACGGTATGCAGTGGAGCGTAGGTGGGTGGTTGCTAACACCGTTCTTGCAAAAGGTCGGGTCGGCTCGTGCAGAAGAGCTGCGGCAGCGAGTAGCAGATGAGATTAAAACGACCTTCGCAAGCGGCTATACCGAGGAAATTTCGCTTGCCCAGGCGCTTCAAGTAGAGGTCTTACAAACCTATGCCCTGCAGGCGACGGGTAAGAAATTTTTGATCAACCCAACGCTATAAATCAGAAACCAACGGGGAGTTGGATGGAGGTGGGAAATGCTGAAACTTAAGACGAAGAGCCTGGCCGTTCTTGGTATTGCTCTGGGATTAACAGGTTGTGGCGAGACACAAGTAACGCCGCAGCAAACTTCAGAACAGGCGGCGCCTGTAGCTGGAGTTATAGAAACTAACCCGCTAAAAAATGTCTATTTTGGCGATACCCACATCCATACCACGTTGTCTTTCGACGCCTACCTATTTGGCACTCGAAGAACCCCAGACGACGCGTACCTCTTTGCTAAAGGCAATGCCATAGAGCACGCCTCCGGGTTGCAAATGCAGATGCGTAAGCCGCTGGATTTTCTAGCGGTTTCAGATCACGCCTTTTTCCTCGGGATGATGCGTGAGTTGGCGGACCCAAATAGCGATTACAAAGACCACGAACTCGCCCCGGCGGTCAAGGGCGCGATCGATGCGGCGGGCTCAGGTGCTGCGTTCCAAGCGGTGTTGGGCTTTATGCGTACGCGAGACGCAGATAACCCCAATGACTTGGATCAAGATCAGCGCGTTTTGCGGTCGGCCTGGCAAGAGATTATTGAGGCTGCACAGCGGCACTATGAGCCGGGTAAGTTCACGACCTTCGTAGGTTATGAATACACCGCCTCTGGCGGGCAATCGCAAAATCTGCACCGTAACGTCATTTTTCGCGACGAGAATGTGCCGAAAGTGCCCTACAGCCGGTTCGATTCAGTAAACCCCGAAGATCTTTGGTCGTGGATGGATAAACATCGTGCTCAAGGTATTGAATCCCTGGCCATTCCGCATAATTCTAATGGTTCAGATGGTTGGATGTTTGCCAGTAATCAGTGGTCTGGGGAAGCGATTGATGCTGATTGGGCAGAACAACGCATGCGCAATGAGCCACTGGTTGAGAATACTCAGGTAAAAGGCACGTCGGATACGCATCCGTTATTGTCGCCTAACGACGAGTGGGCAAATTTCGAGATCATGCCGCTGCGAATCGCCTCGGTGCTGAGTTCTCAGGCTCCGGGCAGCTATGTGCGTGACGCCTATTTGAATGGCCTGTTGCTGGAACAGCAGATTGGGGTTAACCCTTATCAGTTTGGGGTTATTGGTGCCTCGGATACCCACAACGCTGCGGGTTCATTTGAAGAGGACAACTATTGGAGTAAAACTGGTTTAACTGACATCGATCCGCAAGATCGAGGCAGTGTGCCACGAGATGATTCTACGCCGGATAATCCGAAATACTCAGACAACGCCTCACGATATTGGGGCGCTTCAGGGCTTGCTGGGGTGTGGGCCGAATCCAATACCCGTGAGGCAATTTTTGATGCCATGCGACGCAAGGAAACGTTTTCTACCAGCGGGCCGCACATAAAATTACGGTTCTTTGCCGGATACGATTTTGCCGACAACATGGTTACTGCACCGGACAGCATCGCTAAGGCCTATGCCAACGGCGTACCCATGGGCAGCGAGTTGACGCCCAAAGACGATATTGCGCCAAGTTTTTATATTTGGGCCAGCCAAGATCCGGACACTCAGCCGTTACAACGACTGCAAATCATTAAAGGTTGGATTGAGGAAGGTCAGACTAAAGAGCAGGTGATCGATGTGGCCTGCTCTGATGGCTTAGCGGTAGATCCGACCACCCAGCGTTGCCCAGATAACGGTGCCAAGGTGGATTTGTCGGATTGCTCGGTAACTCCGAATAAAGGCGACAGCGAATTGGCGACGGTATGGCGCGACCCAAATTTTGATGCGCAACAGTCTGCTTTCTACTACGTGCGGGTGCTGGAAAATCCAACCTGCCGATGGTCTACCTATGATGCGATTCGCGCTGGTGTGCCGCCGCGACCGGACATGCAAGCAGTCATTCAGGACCGCGCCTGGTCGTCGCCTATTTGGCTAGCGCAATAGCCACAGTATCGAGGTTGCTACAGGCTTCGTGGGCGATGCTGTAGCTTCTGCAGCGCGCCTCGTGATCGTAAATTTGAGCGGTAATGATCAGTTCGTCTGCTTGGGTTTGCGCCACAAAAGCACCCACTTGCTCTCTGATCTGCGCAGCGTTTCCAACCGCCGCTGCCGCATCAGATTGGGCGAGCATAGTTTGCTCAGCTGTGCTTAAGGTTGCTTCAAAATTATCGATAGGTGCGGGTAGTGGACCTGGCTTACCCATGCGTAGATTCAATAACGCTCGCAGACCGGAAGTACGCAAATGCCAGGCCTCTGCCTCGGTATCTGCCGCACAAATGTTGTAGCCAAGCATCACATAAGGTTGGCTGAGTTGTTCTGACGGGGTGAATTCCTCTCGGTAAAGAGCAATCGCCCGCATCATTGCGGCAGGGGCAAAGTGCGAAGCAAAGGCAAAAGGCAGCCCCATAATGGCGGCTAATTGGGCACCGAATAAGCTCGAACCCAAAATATACAGCGGCACGTTCGATCCTTGGCCGGGTACAGCCATGACCTTTTGATTTTGCTGTACCTCGCCCAGATAACCTTTCAACTCCAGCACATCGTTGGGAAATTGATTTGGATCACTGTGCAGGGTGCGGCGCAGGGCGTGGGCGGTGACGCCATCGGTGCCTGGCGCACGCCCCAGACCCAGGTCGATGCGATCAGGAAACAAGGCCGCTAGGGTGCCAAATTGTTCAGCCACCATTAAGGGTGCGTGGTTGGGCAGCATGATGCCGCCAGAGCCAACCCGTATGCTGGATGTGCCTGCAGCGATATGGCCAATTACTACTGCGGTAGCGGCACTGGCGATTCCCGCCATGTTGTGGTGCTCAGCTACCCAGTAGCGATGGTAGCCCAAGGCCTCGGTGTGCTGCGCCAGGCTTAAGCTGTTTTGCAATGCTTGCGCGGCGTCTGCGCCTGCGGCGATAGGTGACAAATCGAGTACTGATAAAACCGGCATAACCCCTCCTGCCTGTGCTGGGTTCAGTGTAAGGATAATTGTGGTAAAACTCGCGGGTAAATTGTCAGAGGGATTCATCATGTTGAGTATCCGACGGGTGTGCGCTAACACTTGGAAAGTCTTTCTGGGCTCTGCGTTGCTGCTGGGCAGCGTTGGTTGTGAGGTCAATGTCGAGGTAGAGGTAGAAGAAAGTCCTGCCGAGTTTCTCCAGCGCATTGAGCAGGAAATGCTTGAATTGCAAAAAGAAACCGGCGCGGCCTACTGGGTGCGGGCCACGCACATAACACCTGATACTGGCGTATTGGCGGCGAAAGCAGGTGAGCGGCAGTTGGCTTTTTTAAGCAAAATGGTGGAGCAGGCTAAGACTTATCGAGATACACCGATGGATGCGGAAACTGCTCGAGGCATTGAACTGATTTTACGTGGTTCGTCGATGCCGGCTCCCGACGATGAAGCACTACGCGCAGAACTTTCCCAAATCGCGACGGATCTTGAAGGCATGTATGGCGCTGGGAAGTACTGTGATACACAAGGCGTCTGCAAGAGCTTGCCGGAGTTGGAAAACGTACTGGCGGCATCTAGAAATTACGATGAGCAGCTAGAAGCCTGGCTAGGCTGGCGCACGGTATCGCCGCCTATGCGCGACAAGTACCAGCGGTTTGTTGAGTTGGCCAATGCCGGTGCTAAGGAATTTGGTGCCGATAACCTCGGCGAGCTGTGGAAAGGCGGCTACGACATGGGCGTTGCTGAGTTCGAGGTCGAGGCGGAGCGCTTATGGGGTCAGGTCGAACCCCTTTACGAAGCTTTACATTGTCATGTGCGATCAACCCTGAGCGAGGTTTATGGAGCAGACAAGGTGCCAAACCAAGGACCTATTCCAGCTCATCTGCTGGGTAATATGTGGTCGCAAAGCTGGTCGAACATATATCCGCTGCTGGAGCCGCACCCTGGTGTGGCCTCGCTGGATGTGACCGCGGCGCTGAACGAACAAAACTACGATGCCGTGCGTATGACCGAGACCGCAGAGGCCTTCTTTACCTCGTTGGGTCTACCAGAATTGCCAGACAGTTTTTGGCGTAATTCCATGCTCACCAAGCCCGCCGATCGTGATGTTGTGTGCCATGCCAGCGCTTGGGATCTAGATAACGGTAATGATCCGCGCATCAAACAGTGTGTTGAAGTCAACGAAGAACAGTTGGCCACGTTGCATCATGAACTCGGGCACATTTATTACTACATCATGTACAAAAACCAACGTCCGCTGTTTAAGGGCGGTGCGCATGATGGCTTTCATGAAGCGATTGGCGACACCATTGTGTTGTCTATGACGCCAGAATACCTGCGAGATAAAGGACTGGTTGACAGCGTAGCTGTTAGCGAACAAGCGACCATCAACGAGCAAATGAAACTGGCATTAGACAAAATTGCCTTTTTGCCCTTCGGCAAGCTGATCGACCAGTGGCGTTGGAAAGTGTTTGCGGGAGAGATTCCACCAGAGCAGTACAACCAGGGCTGGTGGACACTAAGAGAACAGTATCAAGGCATTGTCGCACCTGTAGAGCGCACCGAAGCCGACTTCGATCCAGGTGCTAAGTACCACATTCCAGGCAATACGCCCTATACCCGCTACTTTTTGTCTCACATCATGCAGTTTCAATTTCATAAGGCGTTGTGCGATGCCGCGGGCTATACGGGGCCGCTGCATAGATGTTCCATTTATGGCAACAAGCAAGCCGGTGACAAGTTAGGACAAATGTTAGCGCTGGGAACAAGCAAACCATGGCCCGAAGCGATGCAGGCGTTAACGGGTCAGCGGGAAATGGATGCCTCTGCGATCATTGATTATTTTGCACCGCTGATGGCTTGGTTAGAGGAACAAAATCAAGGCCGTCAATGTGGTTGGTAGTGGTTAAAGAAGATATCGAATAGGGGGAGGTTATGACGGAATTTTCAAGAATCACATATGGGGTAGACAAGGGCGTTGCGCGCATCACCTTAGACCGCGTGGATGTGCGCAATGCGCAAGACAAAGCAATGCTTTACGAGTTGAATGACGCCTTTGATCTGGCTTCTCGAGACGATGCGGTAAAAGTCATTGTGCTGGCCGCTAATGGCCCACACTTTTCCTCAGGCCATGATTTAGCTGATCGAACAGATGTCACTGAATTTCCCCAGGTCAGTAATTGGGGTGGCTATGACAAGCCTGGGGCTGAAGGGCGGCAGGCATTGGAGGAAGAAATTTATCTGGGATTGTGCTGGCGTTGGCGCAATTTGCCCAAGCCGACCATAGCCGAGGTCCAGGGCAAGGTTATCGCCGGTGGCCTGATGTTGGTGTGGGTTTGCGATCTTATTGTGGCGACCGAGGACGCGACTTTTTCAGATCCCGTGGTGGCTTTCGGTGTCAACGGTGTGGAGTATTTTGCTCACCCGTGGGAGTTCGGGCCACGGAAAGCAAAAGAGCTACTGTTTACCGGCGGTCGCATGACTGCACAAGAAGCGTTGTCTTGCGGCATGGTCAATCATGTCGTGGCACCTGCTGATTTGACAACGTTTACCGATGATCTGGCCGCGCGTATTGCCCAGCGGCCAAGTATGGGATTGCGTTTGGCGAAACAGAGTGTGAACCAGGCCTTAGATGCCCAGGGCTTTTACAGTGCCCTTCAAGCCGCTATGTCGTTGCAGCAGTTGGGGCATGCAAACAACGAAATCGTGCATGGTCGAGCGGTAGACCCTGCTGGGGCCGAGGTCATAAAACGCGAGGCGCGGGCTAAAACCACCTAAATTCTTAGGTGGTTTTAATACTGGTTTACGCTAAACGGTTTAACGACCGGTAAAGTTAGGTTTGCGTTTTTCTAGGAAAGCGCTCAAGCCCTCTGCAAAGTCCTCACTTTGGAACAGACCGTTCAGGTGCACCATAAGATGGTCCACCGCGGTGTCGTAAGACTCCTCCAAGCCCATACGCATCATGCGCTTGGTGGTTTGCACTGCCATGGGCGCATTGTCTGCTATTTCCTTAGCCCAACTCATTGCCGTGGGTAGCAGATCCTCTGGTGCCACAACCTCATTCACTAGGCCAAGTGACAGACTTTCAGCGGCGTCGACTGTGCGCGCCCGGTAGTACAATTCCGCAGCCTTGGCCCAGCCAACCAAGCGTGGCAACAGCCATGTGCCGCCGCTCTCTGGAACCACATTGCGTTTCGCCGTGACCGCTGCGAGCTTGGCGTTCTCCGACATGATGCGAATGTCACACAACAAGGTCATGTCCATACCGTAGCCGGCCGCCGCGCCATTAATGGCACAAATAATCGGCGTATCGCAATGCCACATAACATTGATTGGCGCATCTCGAAGATCAAACAAGCGTCGGCTAGGACGATTGTCGCCGGATTTTGATTCTTTATTTGGACTGTCTTGTTGGCGCCGCTCGTTGGTGTCTATCAGGTCGAGGCCAGAGCAGAAGCCTTTACCGTTGCCGGTTAATACGATGCAGCGAATATCTGGGTCTTTGTCGGCTTCTACGACCTTTGCTGACAGTTCATTCAACATGGCTCGACTGATGGCATTCAGTCGGTCGGGTCGATTCAGGGTGATGAGTAACACTTGGTCGTGTTGCTCGACTAATAGTTGTTCGGTGGTGGATGCGGATATAGCCATGATGATTTCCCCTCTTTTTAGAGTCTTGATGTTAGGCACCTTTCCATCCAAAGAGAAGTGCAGCAAAATGTCCCGTTTTGCTGGGGAAAGAATTACGGTGGTCCAAACTCTTCTGGGTAGATTGCAGAGCGCTGCGCAAACATACGTGCAGGTAACGAAGGTCTTCTTTTATGTTGGCTTGAGTTGGTTGGTTATTCCGCTGGCCGGTGCAGCACCCGGAGTGGTGGTGGGTAGCTACAGTGATCGCGATAATGCCCAAGCAGCAGCGGAAAGCGCTCGACGTACGTTGCGCGGCATCGGCAGTGAAGTAGAAGTCCATGTGGTGTCTCGGGGAGCCGGAGCCCGAGTCGTGGTTTTGCCGACAGTTACAGGGAACGCTCGATCGCTGCTAGGACGAATACGTAACCTGGGTTTTGCTGATGCTTGGTACTTAGCAGAAACGGGGGTATCTACCGCAACTCCTGCAGCCGTGGCTACGCGCCGACCGGTTCAAAGGGCAGCGGTTGCCGTCGAGAAACCACCGCAAAAGGCCGAGACGATCAGCACGCCGGTGCAGCCGATAACGCCAAAAGCGGGTGCCGGGGCGCAAACAGTAGTGGGCCAAGAAGCTGGCGTGGATTTGCATCGTCTTAGCATTCAGACCTTTGCTGAAGCAGATATCGATATCGTTATCGATGGCAAGATTGACGAAGCGCTGTGGCAGAAGTTACCTCACTACGACAACATGTTGGTGTCAATTCCAGCTCTGGTCACCCCTGCGGAATACGCAACGCAGATGCGCATATTTGCGACCGAGAAGGGTTTGTATGTCAGCTCAGATATGGAACAGCCGCCGGAGTCCTTAGTAAAGAGATACTCGCGCCGCGATGACTTTATCAATCGCGACACATTTGGGGTCACCATTGACGCCTCTGGTGAATCTCTGGTGGCGTATTGGTTTTTTATTGCGCTTGGCGACAGCCTGTCAGATGGCAAAGTACTACCTGAACGTCGATTCCAGCGTGATTGGGATGGTCCTTGGCTAGGTAAGTCGGCAGAGACAAGTAATGGCTGGAGCGTCGAGTTCTTCTTGCCTTGGTCGATGATGAACATGCCAGAGGTTGAAGGGCCGCGCACCATAGGCTTTGCTGCAAAGCGAAATATCTCCTCAACAGATCAAAGTTATGGTTGGCCGGGTTATCCGCAGTCCTCTGCGCGGTTCGTGTCGGCCATGAACGAACTTGAAGTGGTCGGAGTGCAGCCACGAGCCCAGGTATCCGTCATTCCTTTTGCCGCCACGACCTACGATCAGGCATACGAAGAAGCGGATGTGAAAGTAGGTGTCGATTTTTCCTGGAAGCCGTCGCCAAAACTTGAGATCGCTGCAACTGCGAACCCAGACTTTGGGGCGGTAGAAGCTGATGACGTAGTGCTTAATTTGACTGCGAGCGAAACATTTTTTCCGGAAAAACGCCTGTTTTTCTTGGAGGGCAATGAGGTGTTCAGCGTCATGCCTAGAGATGACTTCAGCAGCATCTATCGTATGGCGCTGAACGAAGACTATGCCACGACGTCACGCCAAGTGTATTTGCGTGACTTCGTACCGGTGCCCGTTTCATTGCTCAATACCAGACGTATCGGTGGTACGGCGAATCAGTTGACCTTGCCTCAGGGGGTGACCCCGGAGCCTGGTCAGCGTGACACCCCAACGGATTTATTAGGTGCTGCAAAGGTAACCGGGGCTGTGGGTAACGTGCGCTATGGTGTATTGGCTGCGGTAGAAGATGACATCAGTTGGCGTGGTCGCGATGGCGATGACCTTGCGGTAGATATTGAAGCGCCCGGACGCGACTTTGCCGTTGCTCGTTTGGTGTACGAAGACGTGGGGGATTCGCGAAAATCCCTAGGCTATATGGGTACTTTTGTTGGCGGCTCGCAATACGATGCGATGGTACACAGTGTGGATGCGCACTACGGTTCTGGCTCTGGTAATTTCAAAGCTGACCTTCAGTTGATAAACAGTGATCGCGACAGCGTGCTGGGTTATGGCGGCATGATTGATGTGTTGTATGCCAGCGCGAGTAACCTACGACACAAAATTGAATTCGACTACATGGATGAAGACGTCAACTTCAATGACCTCGGCTTTCTGCGACGCAACAACTATGGCCGTTTACGTTACGTGTTGTTGTACAACCAGCAGCGTCTTAATGACTTTATAAGTAACTACCGAACCACGGTCAGTGTGGTGCAGCAATACAATGTTGACCGAGGCCAAGTGAATGACAGCGCAATTTTGTGGCGATCCTCGATGGTTCTGCCTGGCCGTAATACCCTGCGCGCAGGCGTGGGTTATTTGCCGCAGCGCTACGAAGATTTAGACAGCCGCGGTAATGGAGCCTACCGAGTAGAAGGCGGTGGCTGGTGGGAAGTGGCATTGTCGACTGATGCTAACCGAATGTTCAGTTACTCCTTCTCTGCTTCGGCGATCAGCGAGCACATTGGCGATTGGAGCCAAAGTTTGGGTGCTGGTGTCACCATTCGTCCGCTCGATGCCGTGAGCATAGATTTAGATTTGAAGTATCGAAACCGCAACGGTTGGCTGGTGTATCAAGGAGGGCGCAATTTCGGGCGTTTTGAAGCGAATGAATGGCAGCCGAGCTTTGACATCAATTGGTTCATAGCGCCAGGGCACCAGTTGCGCTGGAATCTGCAGTGGGCTGGCGTTCGTGCCACCGATACTGGGTTTTATGCAGTACCCATGGGTGATGGCAAACTGGTCGCTGCACAACGGCTTGAAGACAGTTACGACTTTAATGTGGGACTGTTGACCACCCAGCTCCGATACCGCTGGGAGATAGCACCGCTGACAGATTTCTTCCTGGTCTACAATCGCGGTAATTCGTTCCGCAATGCCCTAGAATCGACCGCGGACGAAATTGAGTTGAACGATCTATTGTCCGACAGCTTTAACGAGCCTGTGATCGACACATTTGTAGCTAAGCTGCGTTATCGCTTCGGAAATTAAACGTTTTAGGTTAAGCAAACGACAAAAGGGGAAGGTATGAAAGTGCGTTTACAAAAGTGCCTCGCATTAGTGTTAGCCGTTGGATTGGCTGGGTCTGTTACAGCAAAAGAAATTGGCACGTCAAAGCCAGAGCGACAGGGTTATTCGTCTGATCGCTTAGAAAAAATCACTGAATTCATGAATGCTAAGGTAGCTGACGGCACCATGGTCGGCGGTATGGGTGTTATTGCGCGTAACGGCAAAATCATCTACCAGCAGAGTTACGGTATGGCAGACCGTGAAGCAGGTCGAGTTATGGAAGATGATGCTATTTACCGAATTTACTCGATGAGCAAGCCGATTACCGGAGTGGCACTGATGATGTTGTACGAAGACGGAAAGTTCCGTCTTAACGACCCCATTGCCATGTACATGCCAGAGTTTGCGAACCTGCAGGTCGCGACTTCTACCGCGGGAACCAACATCGTGTCCGATGGCACCACCAGTCGCACAGTAGGTGCTGGCGACGAGAGCCTAGTAGGCGAGTGGCGCAAGCCCACGCGCCAACCTACTATCCGCGACTTGCTGCTCCATACAGCAGGTATGACCTACGGTGTATTTGGCAACACTGAAGTCGATCAGTTGTACCGAAAAGCAGGGCTTCTGGGTGACACGACGTTGGCCGAATTCACTAAGGCACTGGGTCAACTGCCGCTGCAATATGACCCGGGTTCGCAATGGCACTACAGTGTGTCAGTAGATGTTCAGGGCCGCCTAGTAGAGGTGTTGTCTGGAATGAGCTTCGGCGAGTTCTTAAAGCAGCGCATCTTTGAACCATTGGATATGCCGGATACAGATTTTCAGGTAAACGACAGCAACAAAGACCGCCTAGCACAGCTCTACAAGCCGGAAGGTGTGCAAGCCAACAACTTTTTCTCACCCGCCACGGGGAACGGCCTAGAAGTCGCTGACGCCTTTGTGAGCGCTCGTTACATCAACGGTGGCAAGTTCCAGAGTGGCGGCGGCGGTTTAGTGTCTACTGCACGTGACTACCTGCGCTTTTGCCAAATGTTGCTTAACGGCGGCGAACTGGACGGTGTGCGCATATTGTCGCCAAAAACCATCGAGCTAATGACTACTAATCACTTGGGCGACTTGCCGATGGGCTTTGGTCGCAGCGGTGCGGGTTTTGGCCTTGGTTTTGGTTTGGTTTTGAACCCAGGTGATGTTGGCGAAGTCAGCTCTGCCGGTGAGTACAACTGGGGTGGGGCCGCAGGCACGCGCTTTTGGATCGACCCACAAGAGCAGTTGATTGGTTTGTTTATGGTACAAAGCATTCCGCATCGCACCCGATTGGCAGGCGACTTCAAAGTGCTAACCTATCAAGCACTGGTTGAATAACCTCGCCTAGGAATAGTTAGGAATAGTTAGGAAAAGTTAGGAATAGGTAGTTATAAATGGAACAAAAAAGGGGCCTTAAGGCCCCTTTTTTGTTGGCGAGTCTTTGCGAAAAGTGAGCAAAAAACGTGAGCTTCGGCCGCGAATGGATGGGTGAAATACAGAACGCTGGAGGTCATCTGCCGAGTTAATCAGTAAATCACTTTGGGCGTTTAAGACAAAGCCATGTTGGCTGATGTCGTTGATCGCAAATTCGCGGTCAATGCGATGTAACGACTGGGCGTGACTGGCTCCGGAGCCTGCAACTGCAGTATGGTCAATAACCGCCAATATGCCGCCAGGTTTTAACACTCGGTGAATCAACTCAAACAAGGTCTTTGATTGCAGTTGCCAGCCGTGTCCTTGGTAATAGACGTCGTGGTAGGTCTTCACCAGCATTACCAAGTCAACGCTGTTGCTAGCTATTGCTAGATCGGCAATGGCGCCATCTAGTAGCGCAATGTTCGGCCAGATTTGGCTGCGCCCAGTCGTGCGCGAGATGCTTCCAAAACGCCTCCGCAATTGGCTTGGTGTGACTTTGGTTGCTTGGCTGTTGTGTAAGTAGACCAGGCCACTTTGCTCTACCTGTTGTGCTAGAACCTCGCTGTAGTAACCATCGCCACCGAATAAATCCAGTGCGACCCAACCACTTCGTACGCCAATAAACTCCATAACCTCAAAGGGTCTGCTGTAGCGGTCTCGCGCCAGATCAGCGCTGCTGCGCTGATCATCAGCGACTGCGCCTGGACAGGTCAAAAGGCTCATAAGAATAAACGCCGTAATGCCCAGAGCAGGAGCAAACCCAGCAGCGCAACCAGAAGTTATGGATCTCATAGGTCGTTATTCTATAACCGAACATTGTTTTGCTACCGTTTAGCATGTTCTTTATACGGTTTGTCGGTAAATTCTTGCCTATCTGCAACATTGAGCGAAAAATTTTTGCCTAACTGCAGCATCAAGCAAATGTGCTAATCAGGCTTTAGGTGGAGGCGACGATGCTTGTTAGTTTTGCTGAATTCGTTAAACGACCTCGCACCCTTTGGGTGGCTTTTGGCAGTGTGGTCATATTGTCTGTGGGTTTCCAATTGGCGCGCCCCTTGGTGGGTGGGGTACTGCTTGATGAAGTTTCTGACGGCGCAACGGTGCTGTCGATGTTGTCGGGAATGTCCACAGAGCAGCTGGTAGGGCACATTGCCGTCACGGTGGGCTTAGATTTTTTGTACCCGCTAGCATACGCCGCGTTATTTGCTGGGTTGATCATCCGTGGGTTTAACCAATATAGCCCAGCGTTACTTTTATCGCTGGTGATCTTGCTTATTGCTGATCTGGTGGAGAATCTAAGTCAGATTGCTTTGTTAGCGATGGTGCTGCTGCAATTTGATAACGCAAGCCTGGCTGCTCTAGCCTGGTTAAAGGGTGTCGCCACTTCAAGCAAGTTATCAATGCTGTATTTGACCGTTGCAATTGTTGCGCTGGCACTATTGCGACTGATGGTGCAGAAAATTTTGGCGCTGCGTAAGCCTAACCGGCTGAACAATACTGGGAACGACGGCTAGAAGCGGTGTTGGTGCTTGCGTTTAAGAAACTCCGCCCCTTTTTCTGCAATCATCACTGTCGGTGCATTGGTATTACCGGAAGTAATAGTGGGCATGATCGACGCATCAATGACGCGTAGATTTTGAATACCCTTGACGCGTAATTCGTCGTCTACCACAGCCATAGGGTCATTACCCATCTTGCAGGTGCCGACCGGATGGAAAATGGTGGTACCCAAGTCCCCAGCGGCCTGAGTCAGTTCATCATCGTTCTTTACATGCGCCCCCGGTTTGAGTTCGTGTGGCGTAAAGGGCTGCAAGGCCGGTGCGGCCATAATCTCGCGGGTCAGTTTGAGTCCAGCCACGGCCACCGCTTGGTCAGCCTCGGTAGAGAGATAGTTTGGTTGTATGAGCGGTGCGCTGTCTGGGTTGGCGTCGCGTAATGCAACGTGGCCACGGCTGCTGGGTCTGAGGTTGCATACCGACGGGGTAATGGCGTTGTAGCGGTGCAGGGGCGAACCGAATTTATCCAATGAGAGTGGTTGCACATGCCACTCAATGTTAGCTGATGGTTGAGTAGGGTCGCTCTTGGCGAAAGCACCTAACTGAGAAGGCGGCATGGTCAGCGGACCGGTTTTTCGCAGAAAGTATTCCAGGCCCATCAACGCCATGCCCCAGGGGGTACGTGCACGTTGATTCAACGTTACCGTGTTGTTTACTTCATAAATGGTGCGAATCTGTAAATGGTCCTGCAAGTTCTCGCCGACCCCGGGCAATTCCAGCCGGGGCGTTATGCCGTGGGTTTGCAAGGCTTCTGAAGAACCAATGCCGGACAGTTGCAACAACTGCGGTGAAGCAATGGCTCCGGCGGCTAAAATGACTTCAGCATTGGCCTGGAACAAGTGTTCGTGGCCTTTGTGCAAGACCCGAACGCCGGTAGCCGTGACTTCAGCGTTGTCTTGATCGAAACACAGTTCGCGCACACTGGCCTCGGTCATAATGGTTAGATTCGTTCGCTCTTTGATCGGGTCTAAAAAGGCCCGCACCGCACTCCAGCGCTTGCCTTTACGCTGATTCATCTGGAAATAAGCGTTACCAAAGTTATCGCCACGGTTGAATTCATCTATTTTCGGAATGCCGCACTGTGCTGCCGCATCGCGCCAAACGTCCAGAATCTCCCAGTTAACGCGTCGTTCTTCTACGCGCAGTTCGCCGCCGCTGCCGTGAAAGTCGTCCGCGCCATGCTGATAGTCTTCTGAGCGCCGAAATACCGGCAGTACGTCTTGCCAGCCCCAGCCACGATTGCCCAGGCTGGCCCAGTGATCGTAATCGGATTGTTGACCGCGCATATAAATCATCGCGTTGATTGAGGAGCAGCCACCCAAGACCTTGCCTCGGGCATAGCCAATACGGCGGCCGTTCAACCCCGGCTCTGACTCGGTTTCAAAACACCAGTCAGTGCGTGGATTACCAATGGTGTACAAATAACCGACCGGGATATCGATCCAAAAATAGTTATCTTTTTTACCCGCTTCGAGCAGCAAAACTGTCTTTTGCGGATCTTTAGACAAGCGGTTGGCCAGCACGCAACCGGCGGTTCCGGCGCCAATGATGATGTAGTCAAAGCGCTGGGGAGTAGTCTGTGTCATGGCGTTCTCATTGCGGGTTTTTCCATTAGGTGGATGAACCACTGATGGGTGGGCAAGATGCTAGGGCGATGTGAGCGAATGTCAATTCGTCATAGTTGCGGAGGGTATGGCTATTCAGAACCTGCTTTGGCCGGTTATGCTGGTATCACACAGCAGGAGGGTAAGGCGTATGAAACTCTATATGGTGCCTGCGGCACCGAATCCGACCAAGGTCATGTTGTACATTGCAGAGCGCGAAGCGTTGGGTTGCACCCTGCCGATAGAGCAAGTGGTTGTGAATACCCTCAAGGGACGGCATCGCGAACCCGAGCACTTGGCACGCAACCCTTTCGGCACGCTGCCGGTTCTAGAGCTAGACGATGGTCAGTTTTTGCTGGAATCGTTATCAATCATTCGATTTCTGGAAACCGTGCAAGCTGATTCGGCGTTAGTGCAGGGCGACGCAGCGCAACAAGCCTTGGCTTTTGATTTGGAGCGCACCGTAGAGTTGCGTTTCGCTAATCATGTCGGGCGTTATGTGCACGCGACCAATTCACCCCTTGGCTTGCCGGCGGACCCGCAGCTCGCTGCGGAATTACGTGGTGGCATGACCCAAGCCCTTGATTATTTGCAAAACCTATTGGCAGACGGGCGCGACTGGTTGGGTGGTGATCAGGTTTCGTTAGCAGACATAACGTTACAGTCAGCACTGCAGTTTGCGCGTTTTGCCAAAGTCGAGGTAATCGATGGCTACGATAGCCTGCAGCAGTGGGACGCGCGTTATCGTGAGCGCCCCGCAGCCAAACAAGTGCTGCGCTTTTAGGTTTTCGCTGGCCAGTACTGGTCTTTGAGCAATCGCTTGTAAAGCTTGCCAGTGGGTAGTCTTGGCAGTTCGTCAATAAAATCGATAGAGCGCGGAATTTTATAGGCTGCGAGGTTGGCTTTGGCGAAGGCCATGAGCTCATCGACCAATTCATCGTCTTGGTGGACCGAAGCCACAGGCTGCACTACCGCTTTTACTTCCTCGCCGAAGTCTGCGTTAGGTACGCCAAATACCGCGACGTCCTCAACGCTCGGATGCAGAATGAGTGCGTCCTCTATCTCTCGCGGATAGATGTTCACGCCACCAGAGATGATCATGTACGCCTTGCGATCGGTCAGATACAAATAGCCCTCACTATCTACATAGCCAACATCGCCTAAGGAACTCCAATTAGGGTGAATAGGGTGGGTGGCGCCAGAGGTTTTCTCTGGTGCGTTGTGATACTCAAAAGCCATGGCTGGCTGCTCGAAATAAATTAATCCTTCGTCGCCTTGGGCTTGCTCCACTCCGTCCTCGTCGCAAATGTGCAGAATGCCGCTGTGGGCTTGGCCGACTGAACCCGGGCGCTGCAGCCATTCTTGTGGGCTGATGATGGTGGTGCCATTGCGTTCGGTACCAGCGTAATACTCCCACAGGATTGGTCCCCACCAGCTCATCATTTGCTGTTTGATTTCCACCGGGCAGGGTGCTGCAGCATGAATGGCACATTGGTGGCTGCTCAAGTCGTAGCGCTCGCGCTCTGCCGAGTCCAGTTTCAGCATGCGCACAAACATAGTGGGTACCCATTGAGAATGAGTGATTCGATATTGCTCGATGTATTTGAGTGACAACTCCGGATCAAAGCGTTGCATCATGACAACCTGTCCGCCCAGCGCCAGGGTGCGCATGCAGTAGCCGAAGGGCGCTGCGTGGTAAAGCGGTGCAGGTGACAGGTAGATGCTCTCGGCGTTAATGCCATAGGGGTTATCAGGCTCAACACCAGGTATGCCGGCGCTAACATGCTGACCGCTCAAAGGGCGTTTAATGCCTTTGGGCTGCCCGGTAGTGCCAGAACTGTAGAGCATAGAGTCGCCCACAGGTTGCTCTGCCAAGGGCGTGGTAGGCTGCTGTGCCAGCACTGCACTGTAGTCCTCGAAACTCGCTGTCGCCGCCCCTTTGATAAATCGGTGAGGGCAGTTTGGCAGTAACTCTGGCAGCTCCACTGCAACGTCCAGAGCGCTGGAGGTGAACAGTGCCTGGCTGTTCGAGTCGTTCACGATGTAGGCTGCTTCGTCGGCCGTGAGATAGCGGTTAATGCAGGTAATGTACAAGCCTGACCGATAGGCACCCCAGGCGATTTCAAAATACCTAAGGTCATTTTCCATCAGCAGGCTTATGTGATCCCCGGGCCGCAAGCCACGTGCATAGAGCAATTGCGCAACCTGATTCGAACGTTGATCTAACTCTTGCCAGGTTATTCCTGTACCTGAGGCCGCATCAATCACGGCGAGAGTGGTTGGCTTAAGTTCCGCCCAATGTCCTGGATACATAACTACTTACTGCTGTTGTTAGTGACGCTATAGCGAGTCGCTCTTTGGAGTTCCCAAGCGCGCGAGTGTTGCGGCCATATCTTCGGCCGAAGTGCTGGGTTTTACCTGGCGGTCGATGGCCATGATCTTACCCTCACCGTTCATATAGAACGTATGGCGCTTTGCGAAACCACTGCTGCTGAGTACGCCGAAGGCTCGCGCGACCTCTTTGCTGACGTCGCTAAGCAATGGAAAGTCTGCCTGTTGTTGTGCCGCAAAACCCTTGTTGTCAGCAAGGGGGTCAACGCTGGCCATGTAGTAACGAACCTTGAATTGACGCAGCAAATGGCCGTTTTCAGCCAAAGATTTGCATTCGATGGTGCAACCGCTGGTGTAGGCTTTGGGGAACCAGGCCACGACCACCCAAGATTCATCTGCGGCGGTCAGCTGATGAGTTTTGCCATCGGTGCCTGGCAGCGCGAATGCAGGTGCGGCATCTCCGACCTGCAATTCTGCTACGGCTAGACTGGGCAATCCTGCTGTACTAAGAGCTACCAGCCCAATGCTCAAAAGCAATCGCATGGCGCGGCCCATTACAAGACTTCGCTGGCGATAAGCTCCAGCGCTTCAGGTTGCTGGCAACCTAGCAGCATGGAGGCAACATGGCCGTTATTGCCTGCGTTTTTCCACCGTTGCAGTCGTTCTTTGATGCGTTCGGCAGGGCCGACAAGATGACACGCATCGATCAGTTCTGCTGGTACTGCGGCTGCCGCCTCATCTTTGCGTCCGGCCAAAAACAGATCCTGAATTTCTACTGCAGCGTCTGCAAAACCCAAAGCTTTGGCGTAGTTGTTATAGAAATTCTTATCCCGCGCACCCATACCACCGATATACAGTGCCATATTGGCTCGAATGGGCATCATGCACTGTTCAACATCATCACCCATAGAAACAGTCACAAAGGGCGAGACCTCGAATTGGGTTTTGTTCTTGTCCCCAGCAGCGGCAAAGCCCTCGCTGATTGGTTGATCAAAAACCTGGTGCTTTTCTGGATCCATCCAAATTGGAAAAAAACCATCACACACTTCCGCTGCCGCGGCGACGCCTTTAGGTGTGATGCTGGCAGAGAAAATTGGGATGTCTTCTTCGCAATGCAAAATGCTCTTGAGGGGTTTGCCCAGACCGGTGGCACCAGCGCCGGTATAGGGCAATTGATAAAGCTCGCCCTCAAAACTCAGCGGCGCTTCGCGGCGGAAGATCTGCTTCATGATCTGTACGTACTCTTTCAGCCGGGTCACAGGCTTGCCATAAGGCACACCGTGCCAGCCTTCAACGACCTGTGGGCCAGATGCGCCCAAACCCACAATGAAGCGGCCGTCAGACAGTGCCGCCAAGCTCATAGCGGTCATGGCGGTCATGGCTGGCGAGCGTGCGGGCATTTGCATAATCGCGGTGCCTACTTTGATTTTGCTGGTATGGGCGAGCATCCAGGTTGCCGGTGTTACCGCATCGCCACCCCAGGCCTCTGCGGTCCAAACTGAGTCGAAGCCCAAGCTCTCTGCGTGTTTAACGACGTCTAAATTGACGCGTACTCGTGGGCCGAAATTGCCCGCTAATAATCCTAATTTCATATTCAAATCCCCTTTTGCTAAGTTCTAAGCCGCACCGCGTTGAGCGGTCAGTTTTCTATTCAATTCCTCTGAGTCAGCCAGGTCTTGGCGTAACGTGCGTGCACCAATCAGAAAATGCACGGCAGACCAAGCGTTGAGTGCGACAGAAGCACACAGCGCATAGCGGATTGAGTCCTCGCCAGTTGTTGGCATCAAGACGTCACTGAGCACACCAACCAGGGTGGGCCCTAATCCCATGCCGATCAGGTTGAGTACAAACAATAAAATAGCTGCGGCAACGGCGCGCATACGCAGCGTCACCAGGCCCTGGGTCATTGCGAATGCTGGCCCTAAGTACATCCCTGAGAGAATCGAAATCGGGAACAGCACGGCGATGGCTGTCATGGCGTCGTTGTCCAGATACGCCCATAACTGCAATGGCACCATGGCGATTAGTGAAGCCGCAGGAATCCAAAAGTACCAACGTTTTTCGCCGGTTCTGTCAGAGAGTTGATCGCCGAGAAAGCCACCCAAGAAGGTGCCAATAGCACCGATGAAGTAGACCAATCCCAGCCAGTAGCCTGTCTCGGTATACGACATATCGTGGATGCGATTGAGAAATGACGGGTTCCAGTTGGTTGCACCATAGCTGACAAAGGCGTGTAAGCCCGCCGCGATAGATAAGTGTCTAAATGATCGTTTGGCCCACAAATAAGCGAACACCTCTTGCCAACTCGGTGCATCGCTAGGGGTATCCACAGCCTCAGTTTGCACCTCCTCAACAGGTTTAGGTGTTGGGTCGGCCTTGGGTTGCTCTTCAAGGTCGGACATACCCCGTGGCGGTTCGCGCAGGGTGAGAACCACCAATGCTGCGACCAGCAGGCCTGGAATACCCACCAGGAAAAAAGTCATGCGCCAACCTAAATTGTCCGCTCCCCAACCCCCAATGGTGGTGCCAATCCACGACCCAATGGGAATGCCGAGAGAATAAATGGACAGCGCTGTGGCTCGAGTCGAGACTGGAAAGTAGTCGGAAATTAACGAATGGCTGGGTGGGCTGGCACCGGCCTCGCCAACGCCCACGCCGATTCTGGCCAACAGTAACCAGAAAAAGTTGGTGGCCATGCCGCATAGCGCCGTCATGATGCTCCAGACAGCCATAGCTGCGGCGAGTATTTTTACCCGACTCTTACGATCTGCCAGCATTGCGATAGGAATGCCAAGGGTGGCATAGAAGACCGCAAAGGCCAGACCGCCTAATAATCCCAACTGAAAGTCGTTGAAAAATAGATCTTTGCGAATTGGCTCTAAAAGTACCGCGAGAATTTGTCGGTCAACGAAATTTACAACATAGCCAATCACCAGAACGGTGAGAGCGTAATATCGATAGCCGTTACTGAAATTTGTATTGTTGCCCAATGTTCTTCTCTGTTAGCTGCGATCCAATAACCACCAACGCATGGTGCGCGTGACCAAGTCGGCAGCGTCCTGTTGCACAAAGTGGTTAGCCTCGGGTGTGGTCACCAACGTGACATCGTTATCGATCCAGTCCCAAGTATTGTTCAATCCGTCCGAATGCAGTGCCGTGTCCTGTAGTCCATGAAAAATCAGTAACGGCATAGGCAGGTTGGGGGTTGGTCCGGTGCTTGCTACCGGACTTGGCTTACCAGGTCTGGGGTAATTTGCTTTATAGAAGTTCAACATGGCTGGAAAGCTTGATCGCGCAAAAGCGGCTTCGTACATAGCTCTGACTTTTGCGTCGGATACCCAGCCTGCCAGTGATTGTGGGGTCATTGGCCCGCCAAAAACGATGTCCGGATCGGTCGCAGAGCCTTCGATAAATCTGCGGGCGTAACCGCTATTACGCTGCTGCTCTGGATTGTTGGCCAATTCTCGGGCAAATCCATTTGGGTGGGGGAGGTTAAGAATCACCAGGTTTTTCACCACCTCTGGTGCGTTGAATGCGACTTGCCAGGCCACCGCACCCCCCCAATCGTGGCCAACCACGGTGGCACGCTGCGCGCCGGTATCGCGGATCACGGCCACCACGTCGCTGACCAGATTTTGCATATCGTAGGCATCGACTCCTTCGGGTTGGTCACTACGGTTGTAGCCGCGCTGATCCATGGCGACCACGGTAAAGTCTTTCTTCAGGCCGTTCATTTGATGCCGCCAGCTGTACCAGTAATCTGGGAAGCCATGAATCATGACGACCAACGGGCCGCTGCCAGCTTTAACGTAGTGTATTTTGACGCCGTTGTTGTCGGCGTAATGGTGACTTACCTCTTGTGCGAGGGTGGTGTGGTCGTCAGCCGCAACAGCCATGGGTGTTGCCAGTGACAACAACGCGAACAACTTCAGTAGTGAGCGGTAGCCCATGAGTTTTCCTCTCCCAAGAAAACCCAAACCGTACCATTGGTATGTGCTGTAGGGTAGATGCTAGCGGCGAACTTTGCGCTTTAACCGATCGAGCTTTTCTTTCCAGTATTGGAATTCTTCGGGGTCGCCACCGCGGTCAGGGTGCAGTTGCTGGCACATGCGCCTGGCTTCAAGGATTTCTGCCACGGGGATGACCAGTTCGAGGCCGAGTTCCTCTATTTCTGCAGGGCTCAAGGTTTTTACCGGACTGGCGTCTTCCTGTTGGCGGTAAAAACCGCGCCAGTTACCGGAGTTGCGGCTGGCGTAGGAAACCGGGCCAGACAGGCCGAGCTTCCATGGATGATTCTTTGCCGGTTTTTTCATGGGGTCAGTGTAGTCAGCCAGCGGCTATGCTCAAGGCTTTTCTTCTGGACTTATTTTGGGCGCGCTGAAATTCTTTGTCAGACTTTCAGCCCATCCATAACGTATTGATTTCGCTTGCAGCGATTGGGCCTGCAACGGCTCGGTATAGAGCTGCCAGGGCGCGTCAGGTTCTAGGCGATAGCCAATGCTGGCGTCAATCGGGCTGCTAAGTTGCGCTTTGCCGTTTTGCCAGATCACCGTGGGCGGAGGGGTTTGCCGCAATGTTCCATTTTCGAGAAATTGTTGCCTTAGGGTTTGCTCGGCCACCTCGCTGGTATCGCCCACTCGTGATAAGAAGTCATCAAGTTGCTGTCTCAAGTGAGCTAATACGTCAGCGAACTTAGGGTCAGCTGCCAAATTGTTTATTTCATGAGGGTCATCGCGCAGATCATAAAGTTGTTCTTGCCCGGGCGGCTGAAACCAAGCGGCTTGCACCGGTGGTAATTCGTTTGTCGCATAAGCGGCGCGCCAAGCACGCATCATGTCTAGATTGTCCCGATAGGTTAATGTGTGGCCGCCAGGGATTTCTGGGCGATAGCTGCGGATGTATTTGAAGTGCGTGGTGCGCACAGCGCGCTGACGATCGTTTACCTCGTCTATGCGGTCGCGGCTGGCGTATACAAAGTTGCGCTTGGCGTTGTTCGGATCTAAAAAATTTTGCCCATGCCAGTAACTTGGCGGTGCAGTGCCGCCAGCTAGGGCATACAGAGTGGGCGCTAAGTCAACAAAACTGATGAGCTGCGCGTCATCGTTGGCCACAGTTTGACCTGGACGATGCAACAGCATAGGCACATGGATTCCAGAGTCGAAAAGTTCACGTTTTGCTCGGGGTAGACCGTCACCGTGGTCAGCGGTCCAAATGACGATGGTGGAGTCAGCCAGGCCGTCGTCGCGCAGCGCTGCAAGTATTTCGCCGACGCGCTGATCCATGGCGTGGATGTTGTCGTAGTGCCGTGCCATATCAGCACGCACTTCCGGCAGATCAGGGTAGTAGGGCGGGAGCTGCACCCGTGCTGGATCGGTTACTGGCTTGGCCACCAGCCCCAGTGCCTTGCGCATTTGCTGGCTTTGGGTGTGACTCTGGCTGTGGCTAAGCCCATCGGGGCGCATCACGCCACTTTCATGGGTTTGCATAAAATTAATGAGGCCGAAAAACGGCTGATCAGGGCTGCGTTGTCGCCAGTCCTCTGCTCTAGCGCCGTCTTTATCCCACAGCGTAAAGGGGCCAGTACCGGCGCGAATGCCACTGAATTGATAATCCAGTTTGTTATCGGTGTAAGTGTAATAGCCGAGTTGGCGCAGTAACTCGGGCAGCGCGCGCAGTTCTGTTGCTGGCTGTGCTAGATAGCCACCCAGCGGTGACGTGGAACTGCGCATATGTTGTCCACCGAAGCTGATCTGATGCTGACCAGTAATCAGTGCGGCTCGACTAGGCGCGCACACTCCGGCAGTGGTAAAGGCTTGGGTGAAGCGGGTGCTGCGCTGTGCTAAGGCATCGATGTTTGGTGTGTTGGCTAGATTGTCGCCGAAGCTGCCAAGGCGTGGTCCCAGATCTTCTGCCACCAACAGCAGTATGTTCGGCGGTTTATCGGTAGCGCTGTGGGCGAAGCCGCTAATCGCCAAAGTCATAATCATCAGCGTGCGCAAAAGACCTCTACTTAAACGGTTCAACATAAAATCACCATATATATAAGGCGGCCAACAGCCAGCTCAGGCTCGCCCACATGAGCAAAGTGAGCGGCACGCCGACTTTAACGAAGTCGGCGAAGCGATAATTGCCTGCGTTCATCACCAGCAAGTTGGTTTTGTACGCCATGGGCGTTGCGTAGCTCATATTGGCGCCGAATAACACAGCCAGTATGAAGGCTTCCGCGGGCAACTGCAGTTGTTGAGCTATACCAACGGCGATGGGTGTGCCGATGACAGCGGCTGCGTTGTTAGACACTACGTTGGTCAGAATGGCCAATAACAGCATCAACGCAGACAGAATAACAGCGGGCGTTGCGCCCTGGGTCAGGTACAGAAACAGCTCGGTCAAGTATTGGGTAGCACCGGTCAGCTGCAGCGCCATCCCCAGAGCCAGACTGGCCGCGACCACAAAGTAGATGGCCGGGCTAATGGCGCGGATCGCTGAACCAAGGGTTAAACACCGAGTCATGAGCATTAAGCCGGTTCCCGCCAAAGCTGCGATAGCGATGGGCAGCACGCCGGTGGCGGCTAAAGCGATGGTGCCGGTGGCAATGGCCAAGGCCGGAAGGGCTTTGTCTGTGCGTGGCAGAGCAATAGTTTGGTCCAGTAGCAACAGTTCTGTGGATTGCTTAATGGTCTCTAAGGCTTGGTTGTGGCCTTGGACCAGCAGCACATCACCCGGTTGCAGGGTCAGATCTTGTAGATTCTCGCTTGCGTGCCAAAGGTCACGGCCCTGGCGATGCAGCGCCAGTACAACGAGTCGATAACGTTGAATAAAGTTGTTTTTTGCCAGGCTCGCGCCGTCCAGATCAGAGCCTTGTACTACAGCAAGTTCTGCCAAACGTTGCTCTCCTGCGCGTAAGGGGTTGTCCTCGGACACTGGTTGCTCCGATGTGCTTCCGGAATACAACTCACCGCCAAGCGCTGTGGCGATAGCGTGGAGGTTGGTTGGTGTATCAAACAGGCGTAAGCGATCGCCAGCGTACAAACGCACATCCGGAAGAGGAATCAGCGTCGCGTCGTCGCGCAAGATTCGTCGAATAGTTACTTCAGTATCAGCCAGCGTGCGTGCTTCAGCTACGGTCAACCCAGTCGCAGCGCTGGTTTCGGACAGTACCAACCGTGCGGAGAATAAGCGTGGGCTGGCGTTATCCAGTTCGGTTGCTCGATCAGGCAGCAGTCGTGGGGCAATTAACCACAGATACAGTAGGGCCACCGCGCCGGCCGCAGCAGCGGGTAAGACAAAATCGAACATGCTGAACTCGACAACGCCAAGATCTTTGGCGATACCGACCACCAACAAGTTAGTCGAGGTGCCAATGGTCGTTGCCATGCCGCCAACCAAGGTGGCGAAGCCCATGGGGATGAGTATTTTGCTCGGGGATTTTCGCGTGCGCAGACAAACCGAAATTAGAATGGGTAGCAGCAGCACTACGATCGGGGTGTTGTTGACGAAAGCGGACAGCACTGCCCCGACCAAGAGCGTCAACAGTAATGACAGTCCAGGCACCTTTGCCCATAGACCCCCGAGAATTCGGCCCACGGGTTCTAGTGCGCCGGTCCGAACCAGGCCCTGGCCCAGGGTCATTAACGCACAGACGGCAATCAATGCCTCGTGGGCAAAGCCCTCGAAAAACATCATTGGCGCTACCCCAGGGTAGGGTGAGAGAGCAAAAATTAGTGCGATGAGCGTCAACAGGCCCAGAGATGTGAGGGCAAGTTGCAATCGCTCGATACTGAACAGCACCAATGCTACAACGGTCAACGCCAACATGGCGAGAGCGTGGGCGTCAGGCAATCCAGGTAGTGCGTGCATAGTGGGCCTCTAGTTTACCGCGCACCATGAACCATCGCTGCTGTGCTTTCAATTCACCTGATATAGAGAGGATTTTGATGCGCGCTCACACGCTCGCAAGAATCCGTGGGTTTGAGGTTACGCCTTTAGGTGCCTGCGGGTGCGCGGGCTACACCGCTGGGCAGCTCGGAGTAGTCACCCTCGGCAAAGTCTGAACCATTGCGATTCAGCAGGCCCAGGCGCGCCAGGTCAGCCACGATATTGCCGGCTTCTTGTAGCAGCGGGTCGTCCTCGACAATTGCGATAGCCTTTTTTGTTTGCGCTGGTTGAGTTTGCTCAGACTCACTGCTCGCTGTCTCACTGCTGGGTACGTTACCCTCCGTTGATTCGCCAGTGGACTCGGCTTCGAGCAAATCTTCTAATTCGTCGAGATCTTTTGCAGGGGCTTTGTTGGTTGCAATTCGCAACTGATTTTCCAGTGCTAGACGCCACTCATCATCTGCTGACTTTTCAGCCCGTCGGGTTTCTTCGTTCAACGACAAAGTGGTTTTTTGAGACTTGAGTTCGCTGCGCGCCATTAGTGATCGGTAGTAGTCGAAATGGGGGTCGTTAGCGGCGCGCTGCTCATGGCGCAGTTGCAGGGTCTGTATGCTCGATGACAAACGGCTCAATGGTGTAAACGACGCTGGCTTGATCATGTCCCAAGGCATGGCATCGTCCAAGGTGCTCTCGCCGATCTGCTCGTCGTCGACCAGGGTCGGGAACACAATGTCAGGCGTTACGCCCTGGTGCTGGGTGCTCTCTCCAGATACGCGGTAGAACTTGGCAGCGGTTAGCTTTAGCTGCCCACGATTCAGTGGAATCAGCGTTTGCACTGTGCCTTTGCCAAAGGTCTGACTGCCGATAACGATGCCGCGGCCATAATCTTGAATGGCCCCAGCAAAAATTTCAGATGCTGACGCTGATAAGCGATTGACCATTACCGCGAGCGGGCCATCCCAGGCGACTTGATCGACACTGCTGCTATAGATATTGGGTCGCCGTCGCGCTGCTTTCACTTGTACGGTTGGACCAGCACCCACGAACAAGCCCGTCAGCGAATCCGCCTCTTGCAGGGATCCGCCACCATTGCTGCGCAAATCGATGACGAGTCCTTCAATATCTTCGTTGCGTAATTCGTCAATCAAACGACGCACATCTCTGGTGGTGCTGCGAAAGTCTTTAACGCCCTGCTGTTGGGCCCGAAAGTCGATGTAAAAAGTTGGAATTTCTATAACGCCGATACGCATCTTATTGGCATGGGAATGGGCGCTAACCGGCGTGAGCCCCATGGCCTGTGTGCTGACCTCAATGACTTTCGCTTGTGCCGCTTGTTCTTCGAGCTTGATGGTATTGCGCACTATGGTTACGCGCTTGCTGGATTCTTTGTCTGCATCAGCGCCGACCACTTGCAGTTGTACCGTGGAACCTTTGGGGCCACGAATCAGTTCGACCACGTCGTCCAAACGCCAACCAACGATATCGATCATCGGTCCGTCTTTACCTTGGCCTACGGCGGTAATTTTGTCTGTGGGTTTCACAGCGCCAGATTTCGCTGCGGGGCCTGCAGGCACCAATCGTACGATCGACGTCACGTCATCTTCGGTTTTCAGCACGGCACCAATGCCTTCAAGAGACAATGACATGTTGATGTTGAAGTTTTCGGAGGTTCGAGGCGAAAAATACTGGGTATGCGGGTCGTAGGTGCTAGCGAAGGCATTCATATAAACCTGAAATGCATCCTCACTTTTGTTGCGTTTGAGCATTTTTATCTGGTTGCGTATGCGCTTGGTAAGTGTTTCGGCAGTTTCTTCTGGCGTTTTGTCGCTGAGCCGTAACGACAAAATTTGGGATTTCAGTCGTCGGCGCCACAGGTCATCTAACGCTTCTTTGTCTGCTGGCCATTGCGCTTGCTCGCGAT
>JAYQAJ010000004.1:12730-37952 GCA_038136775.1 Gammaproteobacteria bacterium | reverse complement strand
GTCTCAATGGTTTCGTCGAGCCCAAAGTCGAAAGGCTCAAGTCCTTGACCTAACAACTCCAAAGAGAAGTTCAGGCGGTCAAGTAAACGATCTTGATAGCGATTGAAAATGTGAAAGGCAGGATCTAAGTCGCTGTCCTTGAGGGCGTCATCCAAACGATAGCGTAAGGGCTCGAAGTCCTGAATGTCGCTGGCTAGAAAATATGACTTACTGCCATCCAGAATGTTTAAGTACTTATCGAGCATGGCGCTGGACAGTGCATCGTCAATGGGTTTGCTCAGGTAATGGTTGCGGCGTAACTGCTCAACAACATTAACGCTGGTTCTAGGGTGTTCAGCGAGCGGCTGCAGCGGCGCTATTGTCAAAACCGGTTCTAGCTTCGGCGCAGAGTCGGTGCTGTCAGCCGCGTAGGTCGCAGAAGCTTGGGCGGCCAGTATCATCGCCAAGCCGGTACGAGTTAATAGCAGGAGATTGCTGAAGCGATCATGTATGGAGCTAGTCATCGGCCAATTCTACCTGTAGTGATCAGCGCTCAACCAGTGGGATGGTGACGATTGGCGACGTAACTGCTGCCGCGCGTACTGCTGTCAGAACCGCTGGTAATAGCGCGCTTGCATTGCAAAGGCCGGGATGCAGATCCTTGGTGTAATGCTTCAAGGCAGTGATTAATGCGCATGCATCTCTGTTATAGTCGCTCAGCAACTCAAGCATAACGTTTAAGAGGCGCAACCAAACTGTTGGTGCGCGTCGCTGTATACTTCTGGTGTAAAGATAACTCGGCGGGGGTAAATGTCAAAGGCCATTTTTTGGCCAATGCTTTGACCATTAACCGACTTATTTGACTAAATGCTGTGATTTTATTTGTTTTAAGTAAAGAAAGGACCCCTTATGACTGTAAGACTCTCTCTCCGATTGCTTCTGGCAACGCTGTTGCTGTCCACCTTTGGGTGCCAAGTCAAAGAGGAAGCGCCTAAGACTCTCGACCAAAGTTCGGACCTCGATAGCGCAAGCTATTTGATCGGATACCAACAAATGCGTTCAGTAATAGAGCAAGCAGGCACTCATGTTAATCCTGATGCCTTCCTGCTCGGCACCACTGACGCAATCGCTGGCACAGAGTCTCAGGTCGCATTAGACAGACAAGAGGTTGTGCTCACAGCATTGCGCGACGCCATCACAGCCAGTAAGAGCGAGCCAGGTAACGTTTACCGCGCGGAAAATGCCAAACGTGCCGAAGTAACCACGCTGCCATCTGGCCTGCAGTACGAGGTAATCGTTGCAGGTGATGGGCCAAAACCGGGGCTTACCGATACCGTATCGACCCATTATCACGGTAGTTTGATCGACGGCACGGTGTTTGACAGTTCTGTTGATCGCGGCGTGCCTGCTCAATTTCCAGTTAACGGCGTTATAGCGGGTTGGACTGAAGCGCTACAGTTGATGGGTGTTGGCTCTAAGTGGCGATTAGTCATTCCGCCAGAGCTGGCATACGGCGAGCGAGGTACCGGTGGCGTTATTCCGCCTCAAGCCACTCTGGTATTTGAAGTGGAACTGCTTGATATCGTCGACTAAAAGCACCGTGTCTGCTCCCCGTGGTAATGCCCAGGGGAGCAATGTGCCGTTGGGTGGTCTGTCTAGACCTAGACCGCTCGGTCAAATAGGTTGCTCTGGCTTCGCCATGTTTGTTAAACCTGGCACGGGTAATCTCTGTAGTGTTGGACAGTAAGCATGCAGATCGACTTTTTAGACATCGTTGCCCAGGCCTGGCAAGACTATGACAGCACCAGAGCGGTACACAGCGTGGATGACATCAGTGTACTGGTGTCGACCAATCATGTGTTTCGGGTGCGGTTGCAAAACGACGACCTGGTGGTGGCCAAGCTGTCGTATTTTGGTCGTTACGAACACTTCGTTGAAGACCATTCGCTGATCAATGCGCTGGCAAACAACTTGCCAGCGCCCTTTGATAAGTTCCTTTCACGTTCGCTGCTGAAAAAGAATCAGCTCTACACCTATCGCCACCAAACCGAACTGGTCGACGTTTGGGTGGTTTTTTACAACCCCATTGGTGTGGATCAAATGCTGCCCAAACGACTGCAGCCGATGCAGATCGAAGCATTGGGCAGGCAGTTAGCAGAGTTTCATCGTGCCTGCACCAGCCTGACGAATATCCTGCCAGATTGGTCGAAAACCTTGCGCCGGGATATGGCGGACCTTGCACGCTGGCTAGAAGAACCAGAAGGGCAGTTCCATCACCGTGGGCACATCGCCGCCATTCAAGAGCAAATGGCGTTGTTCGAGCAAAACACTGAAGCTTTGGGTGCCCACGCCTGGCAACCCATCCCAGTGTTCATTGACTGGAACATTGGTAACTTTTCGGTAACTCAGGATCTGCAGTTTTTCTCTCGCTGGGACTACGATTGGTTTCGCATGAGTTCGCGGGTCTTTGATTTTTATTTCTTCAGTCGCGTGTGCTCTCGGGCGGGAGACCGCTCGGTGTTTAGTTATGACCTGGACACCTTGCTGGAAGATGGCTTTGCGCGTTTTTTGGCGGCCTATCATGAGGTGTATCCAATCACTCGCGAAGAGCTGGAGTTTCTCCCAGAAGCCTATCGATTTTTCATTTTGAACTACGTCATAAAGTACGGGCGTTATTTCTTTCAGGATGTTTATGCCAGTAAATTAGAGCGTGAGGCCTTCACGCGGTACTTCCCACAGTTGCAGCAAGGTTTGGATGTAGAGCGACTGGCTAAAGCATGCGGGATTTGAACCGCAGACCGAGAGGAGCAGTACTATGCATGACAATGAGGGCATTATCGTTGAGTTCGTGGCCGCCTGGAGCCAATTGGATCCTGTGCGGTTGGCGAGTTACTTCACCGAGGACGGCTGTTACTACAACATGCCGTTTCAGCCGGTGCGTGGTCGCAAAGCCATTGAGCAATTTATTGCGGAGTTTTCGAAAACCTGGACTCAGACCACTTGGGACATCATTCAAATCAGCAGTTCGGCTGACGTGGTATTTTGCGAACGACTTGATCGCACCAAGAGCCGCTTAGGTGATGTCGACTTGCCTTGCGTGGGAGTATTTGTGATGCGAGATGGAAAAATTCACGAATGGCGTGACTACTTCGATGCCAATACCTACAGCCGCGCCATGCGCGCCGAATGAAAAGCTGGTGAGCGCGTCAAGCCGCAAATACATTCTCTGGGATAACGACGGCGTGCTGGTAGATACCGAGCAATGGTATTACACCGCCACACGGCGTGCTCTAGGGGAACTGGGTATTGAACTGGGGCCTGAGGTCTATCAGCAGATTATGATCAAAGGCCAGTCCAGTTGGGATCTGGCATTACAGGCAGGCATCGATGACGCGCAGATCGATGCGGCACAAGCCCGTAGAGACAGCTACTACCAAGACTATTTGCGCACGCAAGACATCAGCATTAACGGCGTGGTTGAGGTGTTGGCAGAGCTTGCCGAGCACTATGACATGGCCATTGTAACGACGTGTAAGCGGCGGGATTTCGCGGTAATCCACCCTAATGACAACATTCTGCAATTTATGCAGTTCGTGCTAGCGCGAGAGGACTATGTGCAGTCAAAGCCAAACCCTGAACCCTACTTACTAGCGTTGAATAAATTTTCAGCCGCTGCGGAACAGGCCCTGGTAATTGAGGATTCTGAGCGCGGTTTGCAGGCCGCTCGTGCTGCGTCTATTGATTGCGCGATTGTCGACAATCACTTCACTCGTGGCCATGACTTCAGTCAGGCCCAGTATCGATTGAATACCCTTGCTGAGTTGCCGCCGCTGTTGGCTTCTATGTAATGGCCTTGCGTAGGCGTCTTGTAGCAATTTTAGTCATTGCATCAGTATGAATTAGCGTAGATTCTGTTGGCTCGCAGGGGAAGGGGCGAGTTTTGACAGCGACCCAATCAGTATGGCGCGAGCCTGGTTTTGGCGCGTACCTTGGATCCACAGGATTTTCTGGCATGGCTCTGGCCATGCAACAACTGCTATTAAGCTGGATTTTAATTGGCATTCTCGATTTGCCAGCGGACCAAGTGGGTGTCGTTCAAGCTCTGATCGGTCTCCCTGGCATTGTTCTTATGCTCATGGGGGGTGCCAGCGCGGATCAGACAGACGCCCGCCAATTGTTGGTTCGAATCTACTTTATTGCACCAGTTTTGCCTTTGTTTTTACTGCTGATGGAACAGTGGCAATGGTTGGGTGTGGCTACTGTCACCTTATGGGGGCTAGGCATGAGCGTGGTGCAGTCTTATTCCATGCCAGGCCAACAAGCTATTCTTAATCGTGTCAGTGGAAGCTCTGTGCAGCAGGGGGTTACGGTGGCCACCGCCATTGGTTATCTCGTGCAGGTGATCGGTTTGGGGCTTGCCGGCCAGATTGATCGGCTGGGCGTTTCTCCAGTGTTGATTATGCAAGCGCTCACACTGTTGCTGGCCGGCGTAATGATGCTGCGTATCGCTCCTATGCAGGCAGGGCAAAGTGCTGGTGCCGCTGTGTCGCCGCTGAAAGGTATTGCCGAAGGTTTGCGAGCGACCTATCGAAGTCCAGTCATTTTCGACGCGCTGTTAATTAACTTTGTTTCAAGCATCTTCAACGCGGGATCTTTTGTAACGGCCTTTCCTTTCATTGTTAAGCGAATCTATGACGGCGACGCTTGGATGTTAGCGTGGTTGATGGCGGTATTTTTTGCCGCAGCTGCACTGTCTAACATGTTGCTTCTGCGCTACATGCCGCTGAAGTTTCCAGGCAAGGTATTTTTGATCATGCAACTCAGCCGAATTGTGGTGTTGCTGCTGATGTGGATTGAGCCTGAATTGTGGTTATTGGTAGTGGCGACCATCGGCTGGGGTCTGAATATGGGTGTAACCACCACTTTGGCGCGCACTATTGTGCAAGAATCCGCCGAGGCCCAATACCGCGGGCGAGTTTTGTCGGTGTTCAGCGTAGGCATGGTCGGTAGCGCACCGATCGGTGCGATCATTCTGGGCTGGATTATCGAAACCTTTGGCACCCTCAATGCCTTGGTGCCGGCCATGTTCGTTTCATTGCTGCTGTTCTTGTATGGCGTTTACTTTTCCAAGGTCTGGGCCTATCGGAGCGTTGCTGTGAGCTAAGCGATAAGGCCATACGCGCTGGCTGGTCTCCGCGGCTGTGAAGGCTTAGGCTTAGTTAGCGACAAAGGATACAAGAACCATGGAGCATACCCGCGACATTCGCCGGGAATACACATACACCCAGCTTAGACGCGCAGATCTAGCCGAGCAGCCGTTAGCGCAATTCAAAGTTTGGCTGCAACAGGCCCTCGATGAGTCGGTTAAAGACGCTACAGCCATGACCCTGGCCACAGTAGATGGGTCAGGACAGCCCACTGCACGTATCGTTTTGCTGAAAGAATTTGATCAGCACGGCTTTGTTTGGTTTAGCGATTCGCGCAGCGAGAAAGGTCAGGCTTTAGCGGCTAACCCTAAAGCAGAGCTGCTATTTTACTGGCGTGAATTGGAGCGTCAGGTACGTATTCGTGGCGTGGTCAGCGCGGTATCTGAAGAAGCAGCTGAGGCCTACTTTCATTCGCGGCCCCGGGCCAGTCAGTTAGCCGCGGCCACCTCTGTACAAAGCCAAACCATAGAATCTCGCGCGCAACTTGAAGATCGGTTTAGCGCGCTCGAGCAGCAGAGTCAGGACGCGGTCGCTCGTCCCGAAGCGTGGGGTGGTTATTGTTTGGCACCCGAAGGCTATGAATTCTGGCAGGGGCGCGAAAGCCGTCTGCATGACCGCTTTCGCTATCGTCGAGAGTCTATTGATACTGACAGCTGGCTTATCGAGCGGCTGCAGCCCTAACACTCTAACCCGCGGCTTAGTCAGGTAGGCCTAACACCCGCTTGGCAATGATGTTCTTTTGTACCTCCATGGTGCCGCCAGCGATGGTCAACGACTTCTGCTTCAGCCAGGTGCGCGTGGCCGCCAGTTCCTGGGCTTTAAAGTCGCCATCCCAACCGATGCCTTGAGTCCCAAGTGCAGCAATGCGCAATTCATCCCCGGCTTGGGTAATCAACGCGTTAGATAGTTTTACTGCCGAAGACGCAAAACCTGGTGCGTTGGCAGCGGTTTCTTCAATCACACGTTTTTGCGTCAATCGTTGGGCTGCAAATGCCATTTGATGCGCTGTTAATGCCCGGCGCAATGTCGGTTGATTGTTCAGGTAGGGCTGCAACATGGCAGGCAGTTCGCTGTCTTTGGTGCGACCGCCTTGGGAGCCGGACGTATTGATACCAGCGTGAGTCGAGCGCTCAAACTGCAACAGTCTTTTGCCCACGGCCCAGCCGTTGTTAATGCCGCCGATGACATCCGCCGCTGGTGCAATGGCATTTTCAAACACGGTTTCGTTGAAAGGTGATGCGCCGCTAAGTAACCGGATTGGGCTAACCTGTACGCCAGGTTGATGCATGTCCACCAGAATAAGACTGATGCCTTCGTGCCGAGGTGCGTCAGGGTCAGTACGAGCGAGGATGAAAATGTAATCGCAGTCCATAGCGTCAGAAGTCCACACTTTACGTCCATTGATTACGTAGTGATCGCCGTCGAGTTCGGCCCGGCATGACAGACTCGCCAAATCAGAACCGGCGCCAGGTTCAGAATAGCCCATAGCCCAGCCGCCTTCGCCGCGGGCAATGCCCGGTAGCCACTTGGCTTTTTGTTCGTCGGTGCCCAGCTCTAAGATCGTTGGCCCGATGTAGTTAACGCCGCGTCCCGTCAATGGCGTTCTGGCATTGATGCGCTTCAGTTCCTCAATCAGCACCGGGTAGAGCTCGCGGTCTAATCCGGCACCGCCGTATTCCACTGGCCAAGTCGGTACTGTGAAGCCCCGCTCAGCCATGCGTTCTAACCACAGGCGGCTGTCAGTATCTAAGGTAATTGTGGAACTGCCCCATGGGGTGGTTTCAACATTGGGTTCAGCGCCGTCGCGCACACCTTCTGGGCAATTTTCGGCAAGCCAAGTGCGCAGTTCGCTGCGAAATTCGGCCGCTGCAGTTGAGTCAGTCATGGTATTCCTTTGGACACAGTGTGGTGAGTTTTTGCCCAACGGCAGCAAAACAAATGTCGATAGAACATTGCGCGGCGCGCTGATGGACGTCAGTTGGTTGGAGGTTTTGCAGTTTCATAGGTGCGCCAATCATAGTGGAGCTGGATACCCGAATGTCCTCCAAGCAGGGTGGGTATTGGTAGAGTTCGGGGTGCAGGGCCACCAGTTGGTTGTAGCTGCTTGTTAATACATCTTGATTGGGATTGGCTTCGTCGAGGCTTCTTTCCGCTTGCTCTGCGCGCTTTGCGAGGGTGGTAAACAATAGATCCGAGCGGTACCAATACAGCCGAAATTCTCCGTCGTCTCGTTTAACCACGGCACCCTCTTTGATGTCGCGTCCGCTGGCATCTTTGCTGCGGTGCCAGATTTCCACAAACTCGCCGCACACTCGTTGCGGGCCACTGCCAAAACAGTCCAGGGAGTTGACTCGATCTAATACTCGGCTGGCTGGGTTAATGCGCTTGGCGTGTTCATACATGTCCGCGCAGCTTGCAGCGGGGAACATCAGTTCGCCGTAGCCATGGCAACTGGGTTGGTTTGTTCCATTCAGTTCAGCGCTTGCTTGCTTTAGCCATTGGTCGAGAAAAACCTGAGCTTCGTTGAGCGTTCGTTGTTCGCCCCCAGTGCAACCGCCCAGTAACAGGGCGGCTGCGACGATGAACAAGCGTTTAAACGCGCTCAATGATGATTGCAGGGGCCATGCCGCCGCCTGTACACATAGTCACTAAACCTGTGTTGAGGTCTCGACGTTCCAGTTCGTCGAGCACGGTGCCAATCAAGATCGAGCCGGTTGCGGCAATGGGGTGTCCCAGTGCCATAGCGCCACCGTTGACGTTCACTTTGGCTGGGTCCAGTGCCAGGTCGCGGATAAATTTCGCCGCAACCACTGAAAACGCCTCATTGATTTCAAATAAGTCGATGTCGTCAGTGGTCATACCTGCGCGTTCTAACGCTTTCTTCGCGGCGGGCACGGGCTCGTTGAGCATCAAGGTTGGATCGCCGCCGACGGTCGCCATGGACACGATGCGCGCCCGGGGTTTCCAGCCTGCTTTGTCTGCATAAGCTTTGTTGCTAAGAATCAATGCCGCTGCACCGTCTACCACGCCGGAGCTGTTGCCCGCATGGTGGACGTGATTTATGGCGAGATCCGGATAGCGTCGGGCCACCAGTTGCGCAAAGGTTTCGCCACCGTCATCGATAGGTGCGTCCATAAATTGCGAAAATACAGTCGGCAGGCTGGCGAGACTTTCCATGGTGGTGCCAGGGCGAGGGAACTCCTCGCGATCCAGTGCTACGGTGCCGTCATCATTATTCACGGCAATTAAGCTGCGATCAAAATGACCATTGGCGACAGCGTGTTGTGCGCGATTTTGGCTCTCTACTGCTAGCGCATCCAGTTCTTCGCGGCTGAAGCCTTCCAGCGTAGCAATAATGTCTGCACATACGCCTTGGTGGGGTTGCGGATGCAAGTCCCGAAGGTGCAGATTGCCGCCGTCTACGGTGCGATTACCATTCTCTGGCATTAGTGTGGCGGTATACGACATCATCTCTACGCCGCCGGCAACACATAGATCATCCATCCCGCTCATGATGTTTGCGGCGGCTAGATTTACTGATGTAATGCCCGAACCGCAGAAGCGATCCAATGTAACGGCCGAGGCTGAGGTGTCCCAACCAGCATCCAGTGCGGCCATGCGGCCGATGCATGAACCTTGCTTGCCGACCTGGGAACTACAGCCTACGACAACGTCGTCGATTTCGGCGGTATTCAAATTGTTGCGTTGTTCAATGCCCTCAAACACTTTAGCCAGCAGTCTGCTGGGGTGAAATTCCGACAGTGAACCTTTACCAAGTTTGCCAATGCCGCGAGGTGTTCGAGCGGCGTCAATAATGTAAGCGTCAGTCATAGCAATTCCCTAAAAGTTGAATAGTGGTGAATGTGTCCGTTAGCGGCCCTTAAATTCGGCTTCGCGCTTTTCCATAAACGAAGCCATGCCTTCGGCAAAGTCTTGAGATTGGAACAGCGGCAAGAGCTGTAAGAATACGTGATGTACATGGTCATTAAAGGTCTCATTCATGCCCATACGCATCATGCGTTTAGAAGCCTGCACAGCCAGTGGTGCGCGGCTGGCAATTTCTTTTGCAATGGCAATGGCCTGTTCGCCCACCTCGTTATTATTCGTCACATGGGAGACCAGCCCCATCTCTTTGCACTCTGCGGCATTCAAGGTTTTACCTGTGAAGATGATTTCGCTGGCTCGCGACCACCCAATAAGCCTTGGCAAAATCCAGGTGCCGCCGGACTCAGGCACGATACCTCGCGCAGTAAAAGCGGCTGCCAGTTTTGCGTTGTCCGCCATAATTCTAATGTCGCAACCGAGAGCCAGATCCATGCCATAACCTGCGGCGGAGCCGTTCAGGGCAGCTATGGTTGGGGTATCTAAATTATGCAATACCGTTGGTGGGGTGTTTTTCAAATCCAGGGTAGTGGCTTTGGGTTTGTCCGAGGTGATGTTGTCGGTAATGTCGCTACCGCGCAGATCCAGACCTGCGCAAAAGAATTTGCCGCTGCCAGTGATGATGATGGCGCGTACGTCGGTATCGGCATCAGCCTCTAGGAGCAGCTCGCTCAGTCGCTTGAGCATGCTTCCTGAGATGGTGTTTTGTTGATCTGGGCGATTGAAGGTAATCGTTGCAACATTGTGATCTACGGCGTAGAGCATCTGGTTATCTGTCATGGGTTCTCCTTCGAGGCTGCTGTTTGGTTGCTTAACGATCGCTACGCGCCTCGGTCTGGCATCTTTTCTTCGCTGATGGCGTAACCGGCTTCAACTGGAATGCACAGATAGTTGCCGTCATCGCGTTTCTCTGTCCATGGCAGTACCGGCACGATGTTCGAGTTGTTAGCGTTACTTAAGGCCTCACTGACGGTCTTCGCCTCGGCGAGTTTCTCTAGGTTGCGTAGGGTCGGGAAAATAATCGTTCGTTTCCCTGAATTCGCTTCGTTCACAGCTTCCATGGGTTCAATCCAAACAGAGTCCACTGACTCATAGCCGTCATGTAATGCAATGTGATCTGCCGGAGCGGTCGCCAAATAAAAGTGAGTGTCGAAACGCTTTGGCATCATGGGCGGGGTAATCCAATGGGCGAAGTGAGTCAGCTCGTCGCAGGCCAATTGCAGCTGCTGCTGTTGCAAAAAATCCAACAGACTGATTTCGCCTTTATTCATGGGTTCGCGAAACGTTTGCAGCGTCGCCAGTCGTTCGCCGCTGATGATGTCTTTCGAACCCAGCTCTCGTGCCAATAAGATGCCACATTCCTCGAATGCCTCGCGGATCGCGCTGACTTGAGCTGCGCGTTGGTCGCTATCGTCGCTATGGCCGTATAGAAAGGGAATCAAAGCATCTTCGAAATCCTGTGGATCTGCTTTGCCGCCGGGGAAAACCAGCGCCCCCGATGCGAAATCGATTTGATGATGCCGTACCACCATAAACTCTTCGAGATTAGGTTTGCCGTCGCGCAGCAGTAAAATGGTGGCTGCGGGTTTGGGCGCAGGCGTTTGAGTTTTATCGTTCATAGATCGTTTCCAATGGGGTTGTTCAAGTAATCAGCGTCCGGCCACGTGTTGCATAAAGGTGTCCAGAGTGGCGAGTTTTGCCGCAGTCGGGCCAAGGGTGAAATCTGGCACGATCAATTCGTCGACGCCTGCATCGGCATAGGCTTGGACGATATCCCGCACCTCATCTGGAGTGCCGACAATGGCTGGGCGTTGAGCCGCGGCGGCCTTGCCGCTAGCTAGTACAGTTTCGTCTTCGCTCATAAACAGCAGTGCCACCGCTGAGCGCTGAATTTCCTTTGGGTCGCGGCCAAGCTCGGCACAGTGCTGGTCGAGAATCTGCATTTTGTGTTTTAGCGTTTCCACGGTGCCCCAAACATTCCATTCTGTGGCGTATTTGGCAGTAATTTTCAGTGTAACTTTCTCGCCGCCACCCCCGATCATAAACGGCATGGGGCTCTGAACTGGTTTGGGTTCCAGGGTTGCGTTTTGCAGTTGATAAAACTCGCCGCTGAAGTTGGCTTGATGTTGGCTGAATAACGCTGCTATGACCTGGCAGGCCTCGTCCAGTTTGCGCAATCGCTCGCCGACGGAGCCGAACTCGATACCGTATTGCAGGTGTTCGTTTTCTTGCCAGCCGCTGCCCAAACCCAAAACCACTCTGCCTTCAGTTATGTGGTCCAGGGTGGCTGCCATTTTTGCCAGCACGGCGGGGTGTCGGTAAGTATTGCCGCTGACCAAGGTGCCAATCCGCAGTCTTGGTACCTGAGCGCCGATGGCAGCCAAAGTTGTCCAGGCTTCTGGCCAAGCCACATGAGTATCCTCGGCATTTGGCATAAAGTGATCCGCATACCAAAAGCCGTCCCAGCCAGTTTGTTCGACATGCCGAGCGAGCGTCAGTACATCGGCGTAAGACTGGCTTGGATTTGGCCAAAAGCTGAATCGCATTGTGCTCTCCCTGTATCCCCCATTTAGCATGCTTGGCCGCATGCATAAGCGTTGGATGTTCGCTTATGTACGTTGCTATGGCAAACTGCGCCGTCCTAAGCGTTATCTGATTTATTGATCTCACCCGTCATGTCTGTTGTTGTCACCGTCGCAGTTGTCGTTCTGGTATTCATCTATTTGCGGATGAATCGTCAGGCGCGCTTGCGCTGGCTGCGGCAGATTGATTTACCTGGCCTGTGGCGTGAACAAGCCAAAACGGAGGGTGCTGTTGCAAGTGAGTTGCGATTATTGGGTGGGATAGCTTCAGGCGATTATTTGCTGTTGCGGGGCAGCCAAGAACAACGTGGGCATTGGCAGTTTCGCGGCGACGAATTGGTGTTGTCGCCTCGCCAGGGAGATTCACAGACCTTAAGACTGCGACTATTTAAGCTCGGAGAAATCAGTTTGCAGGACGTCGATGGTAACGCCCGACTTTTTCACAAGCAGGCCGACAACGTGGTCAGTTTACAACCGTCCGGTAAGGACACTTGAGTAGGCACATGGATAACACGAGGGAATCGCTGCTTACAGAACTCGCGCAACGTGCTTTGTCGTTGTTGCCGAACAACCCACAGATAGACTGGTCACAAGACTATGCCGCGGTATGGTTCCAAGGCCGCTGGCATAGCTACTTACAGCGAGTCGACTATGTGGCTGATACGCGGCTCAACGACTTATTGCACATTGACCGCCAAAAACAGCAGCTGCTGGACAATACCTTGCAGTTTGTTAACGGGTTTCCAGCAAATAATGCGTTGTTATGGGGTGCGCGGGGGGCGGGTAAATCGTCCTTAGTCGCTGCCTTGGTGCACGAACTGGCGGGACAGGGTCTGCGCGTAGTCGAGATTGGCAAAGACGCATTGAGTGACCTGAATTTAGTCATGCAACAGTTGGCCGAGGCGCCCTACAAATTCATCATATTTTGTGATGACCTGTCCTTTGAGGCCTCGGATCCCTCGTACAAAGCGCTGAAGAGTGCGTTAGAAGGATCGGTATTTGCTGCGGCCAATAACGTGGTGATTTACGCCACCTCTAATCGACGCCATTTGCTTCCCGAGCACATGAGCGACAATCAGCAGGCACGTATGGTGGGCGAAGAACTGCATCAGGGTGAGGCCACCGAAGAGAAAATTTCTCTATCGGACCGCTTCGGTTTGTGGCTGTCGTTCTATCCCTTCAAACAAGATGCCTATTTGGACATGGTGGCGCACTGGGTTGCTGAACTGGCTAAAGAATTTGGCGCCCAAGCCCAAGAAACGCTAGCGAGCCGCGAGGAATTTCGTGCACCGGCGCTGCGTTGGGCGCTAGCGCGTGGGGTGCGCAGTGGTCGTACCGCCCAACACTTTGCCCGACACTGGGTAGGGCAAAAATTAATGCAAGCCGGCGTTGCCGCAAAGAAATAAGTTAGGTGTTGCTATGAATGATTTGGCCCCACGGGCTATGCCGTCGCGTGTGCTGTGTGTGTTACTGCTTTTTTGTGGTTTCGCATTTGCTGGGTGCGCCAAAGCGGATACGTTATCTCTATTTAATGGTGATCAACTCAGCGGCACTCTAGTATCCATTGGCGAACAAAAAGTGGTATTCGAAACGACCTATGCTGGCGCGATTAGCGTCGAGCAGAGGGCAATACGACGTTTGCAAACGACCCGTGCCTACACTCTGCGCGGTGCCGCGTTTGAGCGACAGGGTGTGTTCGCAGTGATTGACGATCAGCAAGGGGTTGAGTCTGAAGCAGGGTTTTCACCTCTCGATATCGCTTCGATTGAAACTGCAGATCGAGTGCAGCGCGTTATCGCGGTATTGCCCTTGGATTGGGCGACGCGGGTTGATCTTTCAGCAGTATTTTCTTCTGGCAACTCCAGTACTGAGAGCTTTAACACCTTGGCGGAGTCGCGTCTGAAGCGGCCCAACGCCCAGCATCTGGCTACGTTATTGCGTAATACCGAAAAGTCCGAAGGAACAACCAGCAAAGATCAGGTGGATCTGTCGTATGGATACAAGCGCTTTATATCGCCGCGTTGGTTCGGATCAGCCAACAGCAATTATTTTCGTGATGAGCTTAAAGACATCGACCAACGACTGACCCTGGGCGCGGGTTTGGGTTTTCAAGTCCTCAATAGTAGCCGTGGCGTGCTCTCTACTGAGCTGGGTGTCAGCGCTGTACAAGAGCGATTGGACGGTTTGGATCGAACTAATCCGGCGGCTCGTTGGGCGATAGATTTCCAGAGGTACTTCTTTAACCGACGGCTAGAGGTGTTTCATCGTCAATCCATACTCTCCATTGCGGCGGAAGAGCGGGGCCAGGTACTCACCTCAAGTACCGGAATTCGTTTCGCCCTAAGTGATCGAATCGACACAGCGCTGCGCACGGATCTTAACTACGAAACTGATCCACCGGAGGGAAGTAAAAAGGCGGATAGCACCTACACCTTGGGTGTTGGGTTGAAGTTTTAGTGTAGGGGCGGCGTCATGTTGGTTTAATGCGCTCTGGGGTTGACTGGAAGAGGGACCGTTCATAGAATGCGCGCCTTCTTGAGTATCACCTAGCGCTGGCTTTAGCGCATAAGCCGATAGTTAAGAAAAACCTATGTCCCCTTCGTCTAGAGGCCTAGGACTCCGGGTTTTCATCCCGGCAACAGGGGTTCGAAACCCCTAGGGGACGCCACATCAAAAAGCCCTTTAAGAGCATGCTCTTGAAGGGCTTTTTTGTTTCTAGCGCTGGAGTTAACAGCGGCCTCATTACCTGATCTTCAATCGCATCCAACAATGATGCGCCTTTCTTGCTTCTAAGATGTTGGCTAGTATCAAAATCCTAATCAATTCGACGGGAGGACGATCATGGCTGAGTCAACGGAAATGCCTCAGGAGTCGACGAGCACGGTCACTACAGAGGAGCGGTTCCGCTTTCACGGTGAGGGCGGTGAATTCTTCCGCATTTGGATCGTTAATCTGGTGTTGAGCATTGTGACTTTGGGCATCTACTCTGCCTGGGCAAAAGTGCGAACCAAACGCTACTTTTATGGCAACACAGAACTGGCTGGCGATCGTTTTGACTACTTAGCGAGCCCTATTGCCATTCTCAAGGGGCGTATCATTGCTTTGGTGTTGTTGGTGATTTATACCGTGCTTAGCGTCTTTTTTGTTCCTGCTTCTTATCTTATGTTGACGCTACTGCTGTTGGTGATGCCCTTTGTGGTCATGCGCTCGATTCGTTTCAACGCTGTCATGAGCAGTTGGCGTGGGGTGCGATTTGGTTTCGGTGGCGACTTGTTTGGCGCCTACAAAGCGGCGTTACTCTGGCCATTGTTTGGTCTGGTGACTCTCGGTCTAGGCATGCCTTACGCCTGGTACAAACAAAATCAATACCTCTATAACAATTACTCCTATGGCCGCTCCACCGCCTCAACTGTTGCTACCCCTCGTGACTTCTATGTGGTGCTGTTGGTAGTGCTAGGTATAGGCTTTATTGGCGGATTGGTGCTGGCTCTTCTGGCTGCTGCGGTTGCGGAGATAGCGTTATTCGCGATTGCCATAGGTCTTGGTTATTTGGCGATGTACGTGCTGATTTATGCAGGCTACCAGGCGACGTATTTTTCTGCGGTATTTAATAATGCGGAGCTGCAAGGTAATCGCCTGCAAACAGACGTATCGGTTAAGGGTCTGTTTATGGTGGTGTTGCCGAACACTGTATTTACCTTGCTCACCCTGGGCTTGTACTACCCTTGGGCGGCGGTTCGGGTAGCGCGTTATATGCAAGATCATTTGTGGGTAGAGGCGGTGGATCTGGATTCATTCGTAGCTCAAGAGCGCGAGCATGAAAACGCCTTGGGCGACGAAATTGGCGAAGCCTTTGATTTTGGCATTGGTATTTAAAGCTTCATGCAATTAAACGGACAATACTATGACGGCGTGACCAGTAGTGGACACGACGCGCAACTGAGCTTAGTCGGTCATACCGTTACATTGGTCTGGGCCGGTGGCCGTCATACGGTTGATGTCGGTGGTTTGTCTGTTGACGCAGCCCTAGGTTCATTGCCGCGCAAGGTCAGCTGGGGTACGCCCGCACACTTTGTGACCGACGATCACGCAGCATTGAAGCAGTTGACTGCAGCCGGTGGCGAGGTGAGCGCGGCGGGATGGATCGGCCGTTTGGAAGCCAGCTTTACCAGCGTTGCGATAGCGGCGGTATCGTGTGTGGCTTTTTTGGTTTTGATGGCGGTTTACGCAGTGCCTGCGGCGACCTCGTCCATTGCCGAGCAATTGCCCGTTTCGGTGAGTCAGCAGATGGCTGATACGACCCTGGCGAACCTGGATCAATTCTTAGACCCCTCTCAGCTTGAAAGTGCGCGCAAACAACAGCTAAGAACCTACTTCGAAAACCATGGCGGTGACGACGTAGAGGTGTTTTTTCGTCGCGAGGAACGCTTTGTTGGCGCAAACGCCCTGACCTTGAGTGGCACAACAGTGGTGTTTACCGACGCCATTGTAGAGTTAATGAAGAAAGACGAGCAGCTGTTAGCGGTGTTTCTGCATGAGTTGGGACATGCGCGCCTGCGCCACGTGGAACAAACGCTGTTACAAAGTGTTGGGTGGGCAGTTTTGCTGACATTTATTACTGGGGATATTGGTGGTGTAGGTGAGCTAGTACTGACCCTGCCGCTGACCGTTGGGCAAGCAGCTTATTCTCGAGAATTTGAGCGCGAGGCAGATGCGTTTGCGGTGGCCGAATTGCAACGGCTCGGCATTGACCCCGACGTATTCGCCCAAGCCTTAGAGGAACTGGAACGCAGTCATAGTGGCGAGCCCGATGAGTCCAATGACGAGAGCCTGACGGATAAGTCGCTGAAGGTGCAGCGTTCTATTTTGGAGTTCCTCGCCTCGCATCCGGTGACTGAAGACCGCATTGCTGCGATTCGTGGCAGCCAGGAATAAGCCGCGGCAACCTGGAATGGGTGCAACCTGTTTTTTTACGCTTAAAGGCCTAGGACGTTATCGCTGCGGTAGATAATCGTAGATTGCGCTTCAATTATCGAGGTTGGCTTTGGGCCGAACAGAGTCAGCGTTTTGTAACCCTGCTGGCGCAGCTCTTTCAATAACACCTGGTAATCGGTGCGATGGGTGTCGTCTAGAATCATCACTCCTGCCGGGGTCAGTGCAGACAGTGCGGTGTTAACACAGTCAACGCGATCCAAACCATCTACCAACACCACATCAAATGGTGGGTGGGCGCAAGGCGCTTGAATGTATTCGGTACCCGGGGCAACGGCGGCAAGATGGGCGTTGGCGGGTAAGAATGGACGCAATTCCTGCACCCATTCGGCAACGTGTTCAACGCTGGTGACAGATTCTGTTCGGGCGGCAAAGTACAGGGTCGAATAGCCGCTGCCGTACTCAAATACTCGTAGGCCGTCGTGTAAGCGTTCATCGAGCAGGCGAATCAGGCTGTAATTGAGCCAGGGTAGTGGCTCACCAGCCAGATCAACCGGACGGTTTTCGCGAAACGAGCGGCCCAATCCTGTTGTGTTCAAAAACGATTTTGGGTGCGTTTTCAAACGCAGAAAGCGCAGCAGGCCTGACAAGGCGGACCGCGGTTTGCTGGGCGGCGTGGGTGTCGCTGAATCGGTCATGGGCGAATCATCACATTCTGGGCTGGGATCGGACATGAGGTTAGTCTGAGCCAACCCAGTTCGGCAACCTTGAATCGCAACTTTCTACTGCGCACAGTGATCTGGGCAAAGCTGGAGGCTTTTGGCAGAATCAGAACAAAGAGGGGCGCGTGAAGAAGCGATTGTTGCGCAGGCCGGGGTGAAGTCGAAGAGAGACCACACAAGGGCATTGCTAACGCATCAGTGGCCAAACCTTTCGCATCGAGCAAAGTAAACAAAAAAGGCAAGAACATGAATCCATCTCAGTCAGAATTCGATGTTGTGGTGGTGGGTGCTGGGTTCTCCGGCATGTATTTACTGCACAAGCTGCGTCAGCTTGGGCTGTCGGCGAGAGTGCTAGAAGCGGGTAATGACGTAGGTGGCACATGGTACTGGAACCGTTACCCCGGTGCGCGTTGCGACGTGCCAAGTATGGAGTACTCGTTTAGTTTTTCGCCGGAACTGCAACAAGAGTGGCAGTGGACTGAAGTCATGGCAGCGCAGCCAGAAATTCTTGACTACGCAAACCACATTGCTGAACGTTTTGATCTGCGCAGTGACATTGAATTTTCTACTCGTGTTGAGTCTGCGCACTTTAACGACACCAACCAGAGTTGGCAGATCGAAACGGATACCGGCCGCCGCTATGAAGCGCGCTTCTGCGTTATGGCTACAGGCTGCCTGTCCGTGCCGAATACGCCAAAGATTGAAGGTGCCCAGCAGTTTGCTGGTGATGTTTTTCATACCGGTAACTGGCCCGCTGAAGGCGTAGACTTTTCCAAGCGTCGAGTCGGCATTATTGGAACCGGTTCTTCGGCTATTCAGGCTATTCCGGTAATTGCTGAGCAAGCCCAACATTTGACGGTTTTTCAGCGCACTCCGAACTACACCATGCCAGCTCACAACAAACCGCTGAGTAATGAATTTCGCCAACAAGCCATAGATAACTACGACGAGATTCGCCAGCAGCAACGGGAATCTATGACTGGCATCGTTGGCTATGGTTTTGGTTTTGGCGGGGCCGACAATGTGGAACCGACAGAAGCGATACTCCAAACCACCGAGGCTCAACGCGCAGCGCTGGTAGAAGAAGAGGGCTTTGTTGCGATTCGCAGATTTGCCGATGTGGCCCTTGATCCTGAAGCCAATGAACTGGCCTGCGACATGTATCGTCAGCAGATCGAGCGCGTGGTTAAGAATCCGCAAACCGCAGAGGGTCTAATGCCCAGAGATTACCCCATGGGCTGCAAGCGACCGGTCATCGACACCAATTACTACGAGACGTTCAATCGCGACAACGTCACCTTAGTGGACTTGCGCCGTGGTGGAATAGAAACGATTACCGCAACCGGAGTGCAGACTGCTCAGGGGCATTTCGAATTCGATACTTTGGTTTACGCGACAGGATTCGATGCCATGACCGGCGCCTTGCAGAAAATAGACATCCGCGGTCGCGGCGGCGAACAACTGCGCGATCACTGGGAAGCAGGCCCGCGTACCTATTTGGGCTTGCAAGTAAATGGCTTCCCTAATCTGTTCACCATTACAGGCCCAGGTTCGCCCTCGGTACTAAGCAACATGTTGGTATCCATAGAACAGCATGTGGACTGGATTTGTGACTGTATGAAGCATATGCAGGACCGCCAACTGCAATGCATTGAGCCGACTTTGGCTGCAGAAGAGGCGTGGGTTGCCCATGTAAACGAGGTGGCTGAAGGCACCATGTTTACCGCACCTTCGTGTAACTCGTGGTATTTGGGCGCCAACATTCCCGGTAAACCGAGAATTTTCATGCCCTATGTCGGTGGGGTCGGCGCGTATCGTCAGAAGTGTGACGAAGTCGTTGCTAATGACTATGAGGGCTTTGTGCTCTCAGCCTGACTCTATCTCGGAGAAACGCGTTGAGGCGGTTAATCGCCCCGCCAAATACATCTCGCGGCGCCAGAGCAGTTCTTTTAGACTGCGTCGTCGCCTTGTCCCGATATAGTTATGTTGCAGCCTAAAACAGCCTACTTAACCGCCATTTCCGCTTGGTACGGTGCCTTCGGCATGCAGTCTGTGGTGTTCGCCTGGCTGGTCACTATGGTTTTGCGCGAACCGGCTGAACGGGTGGGCATTGCGCAAATGACGCTGTTGTTGCCGGGAATGTTGCTGATATTGATTGCAGGTGTATTGGCCGATCGCATTGGTTTACGACGTCAGGCAGCTTGGTCGCAACTCTTTGCTGGCCTAATGCCATTGTTGTTAGCGGTGGCGGTGTACATGCAGGCGCTCAGCTTCAGCGTCATGATTATTTTTGCTTTGCTGATGGGTTGTGCGTCGGCATTTTTAACCCCCGCACGGGACGGTTTGCTTAATCATGTGGCAGGCGAAGACGTTCAACGCACAGTAATGCAAGCCAGCTTGTGCCAGTTTGGTTTTCAAATTTTAGGCTATTCCCTAGCTGGCTTTGCTGACATGTTAGGCGCTGAATACATTTTAGCGGCACAAAGTCTGGTGCTGCTGTTGGGCGTATGGGCATACATGCAATTGCGTGAGGTGGCTAAGCCATCCGGTGCTGATGACAACGCCGAAAGTGTCTTTACAAGCCTTCGTGATGGCGCCCGAACGGTGATCTCGAATCCTTTAATGCGTACGGTGGTGTTGCAAAACGTCGCTATGGGTTGCTTTTTCATGGGGGCATTTATTGTCGGATTCCCTCTGGTGATGCGTGAGGTCTTTGCCGGTAGCTCCGGCGACTTGGCGGTATTGAATGCGCTGAACTCCTTGGGTCTTGTTGTGAGTATTGTGGCGTTGTTGCGGCTGGGATTTGTCGCTCGCGCGGGCCGGGCATTGGTATCTGCGCAAGCCCTTGGCTCGGTCGTACTGTTATCTACAGGTTTGGTCGATAACCTGCCGCTGTTCATGTTTTTGGTGTTTTTGTGGGGTGTCTGCGGTGGCATCGCTATGCCTATGTCCCGCACCTTAATGCAGCAGTTGGCGCCACCTGACCAGCGCGCCCGAGTGATGAGCTTTTATGCGTTCTCTTTTATGGGCGCAGGGCCGCTGGGTACACTGTTCTGTGGTTACTTGGCTGATCTTTTTGGGCCACAACAGGCCATTGTCATCAGCGCTGGGTGCATGTTGTTGGTTTTGGCCATCATAAGCCTGTCCAGCCCCCTGTGGCGCAGTGAGTTAGAGCAGACCCAATCTGCCTAGTACCCAGTCATTTTCTAGTAGACGGAGTGCTCGCATGCGCTCTAACAAAACCACTCTGCAACATTAGATAAAAAAGAGAACCAAGGTGCGGCGTCGAGACTTTTTAGCAACCAGTGGCTGGCTATTGACGAGCGGTCTGCTCGCAGCTTGTGGAGGCCCGAGGCCAGGTCCCATATTGGAAACGCGGTCCGGTCAAATCCAGGGCCAGGTGGTCAATGGCATTCATCAGTTTTTGGGCATTCCCTATGCCGAAGCGCCCTACGGTGAACATCGTTTTATGCCGCCCCAAGCGCGAGCAGCCTGGCAAGGTGTTTTTCTAGCTGATCGATACGGCCTTGCGAGTCCGCCGGGCAGCGATTTACAACCGAGTCCGCTGCCGGTTGGTGAAGACTGTTTGAATCTCAACATTTGGACACTTGATCCAGGTGCGGCCAATTTGCCGGTAATGGTGTGGGTGCATGGTGGTGAAGGGGATTCCGGTAGTGGTGCGCTACCCATATACAACGGTGCCAATTTTGCCGCACAAGGTGTGGTCTTGGTTACGTGTAATCGCCGCCTGGGTGCAGAAGGTTTTCTGCATCTGCAAACATTTAGGAGCTCTGATGTTGCTGCCAACTTAGCGGTGCTTGATCAAATCGAAGTGTTGCGCTGGGTGCAAGAGCACATTCGCGGGTTTGGTGGCGATCCGGAAAACGTCACCTTGTTTGGTCATAGAGAAGGGGCTGAACTTGCTCAAGCGGTGGTGGCAACACCAGCATCTGACGGTTTGTTGCGCAGAGTTATCACTCAAAGCGGCAGTTATTCAGCACATTCTGCAGAGACCGCGCAGGCAGTAACGGATGTTGTATTAGAGCAACTGGGCCTAAACGTAGGTGACCTCAATGCGCTGGGCCGGGTATCAAGCGGGCAACTGGCCGCGCTGTACCCTAAGCTGCAGGCCGTCGCTTCAGGGCGTCCTTATCGGCCGGTTATTTGTGAGGCCATGCCAGTACATCCTGCGGATGCCGCCCATGCAGGCTTCGGTTTGGCGTTAGATTACCTGACGGGAAGCAGTAACGATGAAGTTACTGGGGGCCTTACTGAAACGAACGGCGCGTGGCTAGAACAGCGGGTCGAACGGGTGCTCGGTGCAGGCGCGGTGGATCGGCAAGCGTTGTTGGAGCTTTATCAACAGCAACGCCCGGAGCTGAATCAGAGTCAGACCGAAATGGCCATGATAGGGGACATTGCCTATCGAGTACCGACGTTACGAGTCGCTCAGGGGCATGCGTTGCGTAGCACTGGCAGTACTTATTGTTATTACTTTACCGGTGCTTCGGAACAACAAGTTTCAGGCCATGGCCAAGACCAAGACCTTATCGTGTTTGGAAATCAAGTGCCACAAGGTCAAACAAAAGAGGCTATGGAAGAAATTGCAGCAGTGGGCGACTTCATGCGTAAAACTTGGTGCAACTTTGCTCGCGCAGGTTCACCGAGTAATGACGAATTTGAGTGGCCACAGTACGACAGCAAGCTGCAGTTCACATTGGCGATTAATGCCAAACCCCAGGTGTTAGCTGGGCCGTTTATGCAACAACGCCAGGTGTTGGGAAGAGTAATGACGGACAGGTGGCACGCGCTGGCTCTATACCCGATACCCTCGAAGCCAGAACTAAAAAGGGCCGGAAAACCGGCCCTTTCGCTCAATTAAGAGCAGCTCGTAGTTAAGGATCAACTACGCGAGATGACCCCTAAAACTTGCAATAGATAACACTGATCACCTCCTTTTAATAACGGCTAATGGGACCCTGATTATGTGCCAGAGGCCGCATAAATCAAGCCCCTGAGTGCTTTAGCGTGGGTGTTTTTGCGGTTAGTGCGGCTCTTTTGCGGTGGAAATCGGTATAGCGTTTGACACCCACCGGCACTTCTATATTATTCCGCGTCCCAGAGTTAATGCTCTGAGTCTCTTAGCGGGAATAGCTCAGTTGGTAGAGCACCACCTTGCCAAGGTGGAAGTCGCGAGTTCGAGTCTCGTTTCCCGCTCCAATCTATCCCTATTATTTGAACGCGGAAACCGAGCCTGATTGCTTGATCCTCGGCGCTAGTACGCGCCTCGTGGTCAGCCCGTATTGCGCATGCCTGCCGCCACGCCAGCTATGGATACCATTAGGGCGCGCTTGACGCTTTCATCTTCCTCAGTGCGGATGCGCCGCAGTAATTCAATCTGCAGGAGGTTAAGGGGCGCTGTGTAAATGTTTCGCAGCCCGATTGACTCCAAGCCCCAGGGGTCGTCTGCTAATAACGTGTCGACGTTAAGGATCTGCTGCAGGGTATTGATGTCCGTAGCCAATTGGGCGCGTAAGTCTTCGCCAAGGGGCTGCAACTCGGGCTCCACTAGGGTGCTGTCATACAGTTCGTTAATCACCGTACTCGACTTGGCGTACACCATATCCAGCATGGATAGGCGTGACGCAAAAAATGGCCATTGCGCGCGCATTTCACGAATTTGCGCTTGTCCCTCTGGGCTGCTGGCAAGGTCTTTAAGCGCCGCACCAGCGCCGAGCCATGCTGGTAACACGAGACGATTCTGGCTCCAGGCAAATATCCACGGAATAGCGCGTAATGTTTCGATGCCGCCGTTTTGTCGGCGTCTTGCTGGTCTTGAACCCAGCGGCAAGCTGGCCAGTTCGGGTTCCGGCGTGGCTTGTCTGAAATAGGTCACAAAGTGCGGGTGTTCGCGGACCCAGTCTCGATAACCGTCACATGCTTTCACTGCGAGGTCGTCCATCAGACTGCGCCATTGTGCGTTAGGTACTGGGGGTGGTGTGAGGTTGGCGCGCAGGATTGCGCTGGTGTATTGGCCCAGTGTGTTAACCGCTAAGGGTTCAAGTCCTAGTTTTACGCGGATCATCTCGCCTTGTTCAGTTACTCGCAAACCTTGTTGCAGAGAGCCTGGTGGTTGGGACAGCAGCGCTTGGTGGGCTGGTGCACCGCCGCGACCTATAGTGCCGCCGCGGCCATGGAATAGTTGCAGTTTCACGCCATGGTTTGCGCACACGGCTAGCAGTTGCTCCTGGGCGCGGTACTGGGCCCAACCCGCTGTCAACATACCGGCGTCTTTAGCGCTGTCGGAGTAGCCGATCATCACCACCAAAGAGTGATCGATGCGCTGGAGGTATGCATCGTCATTGAGTAGCGCGGCAACAGTTTGCGGTGCGCCATCAAGGTCGTCCAATGTCTCGAACAAAGGCGATACGGGCAAATCCACAGGGCCACCGGTGGCTTTGAGTAATAGTTGTACAGCGAGGATGTCCGATGCTTCCGAGGCCATTGAAATGACATAGCAACCCAGTGCTTCGCGCGGTGCGTTAGCGATTACCGCAAATGTATCGAGTACTTCCTGGCAGGGTGCAGAGCATTCAAAACCGATAGGAATCAATGGACGCGCGTGTTGAAGCTCTTGCTGTAAAAACGCCCGTTTGGCCTCCTCGTCCCATTCTCGGTAGTCGCCTAAGCCCAAAGCCTGGGTGATCTCGCTGACTACATCGCTATGCCGGGTGCTTTCTTGGCGTATATCCAGGGTCACCAGGTGCGCACCAAAGGTCCCGAGTTTGCGTATGAGATCCAGCAGTTTGCTATCGGCAATGGTGGCCAGGCCAACGGCGTTGAGTGATGCCCGGCACTGTTGTAGTGGTTCTTGAATGTCCGCCGTATTGATCGGGTTTGGTTGCGGCTGGGAAGCGTCTCGTATGTGCAGACCCAGTTGTTCGCGTTGTGCGCGAACTGCATCACGAATAGGCCGTAACAGCGCTCGATAAGGTTCCCGTGCCTCGCCAACAACCGCCTTTATCTCGTCGGTCGCGACTGTGACAGAGAGCTCTTCGTAGATCTGTGCCAGATCCCGATCAATCAGATCTGCTGCCTGCCAACGACTCAATAGCATGGCGTGTTTGGTCACGGCAGCGGTGACATTAGGATTGCCATCGCGGTCGCCACCGATCCAGCTGGACAGGCGTATTGGCGTGCGGGTGGTATCTGCCAGTGTTAGCCCACTGGCGGCCGCCACTTGATCAATGTCGCGCAAAAAAGCGGGTACCGCGTCCCACAAGGAATTTTCAATGACCGCAAAACTCCAACGTGCCTCGTCCAGTGGCGTTGGACGTTGTTCTAGAAATTCTTCTGTATGCCAGATTTGTGCGATCAGATCTGCTAGCCGATCGTGGGTGCGCCCGGTGTCGCCGTCATTGTGCTCTAAATCCGCCAGGCACTGATGGATTTCGCCATGTTTATGAATCAGGGTTCGGCGAGTGATTTCGGTAGGATGCGCGGTTAACACCAGGTCGATATGCAAGTTGGCCAACGCGTGTTCAATGTCTGCATCCGCCACGGTGGTTTTGAGTTCTTCAATGGTGCGAGAAACGACACTTTTGGCGCCGACGCGCTCGCTCATTGTCGCGGAGGTTGTAAATTGTTGGTCAGCAATGTTGGCTAGATTGAGAAATTGCGCAAAGCCGCGGGCAATCAGATGCAGCTGTTCGGAGTCCAAGGCGCGCAGTTGCTTAAACAGAGCCTCTGTAAGTTTCGCGTCTTTGGCGGACTTAGATGCTTGGCGAATGCGCTCAATGTTTTGAAACACATCCTCACCGGCGGAGTGTCGTATGACATCGCCCAAAGTGTCGCCCAATAGACGCACGTTTTGTTTAAGGGTTGAGGTGTCTAGGGGTGTGATTGAAGGGGTCATGGT
>JAYQAJ010000004.1:0-12720 GCA_038136775.1 Gammaproteobacteria bacterium | reverse complement strand
GGTCATGGTCATTCAGTTGGTTGGAAAACGGGTGTCTTTGAGGCTGTCTTTAATGCGCGCCAAATAGGGGGTAAAGCTCTCGCCACGGCGCAGCGTCACTCCGGATGCCAGTACGTCCAGAATCACCAATTGCACTAAGCGAGAGGTCATGGGCATGTATTGGTCGGTATCTTCTTCTACATCAACGTTGATGCAGCAATGGCTCTGGGCGGCTAAAGGCGATTCTCCGTAGGTTAGGGACACTACGGTGGCTTCGGTTTGCCGAGCCAGTTCAGCGGCTTCTACCAGTACTCGCGTACGGCCGGTATGGGAGATGAAAAAGAACACATCGCCAACGCCACCTGAGGCTGAGAGCATGCGCAACATCATAGGATCCTCGTGGGTACTCACGGGCACGTTGAAGCGAAAAAATTTGTGCTCCGCATCCCGGGCAACAGCCGCGGATGTGCCCAGGCCGAAAAAAAACACTCTTCTGGCTTGGGCGATGTGATCAACAGCCCGTTCGATTGCCGCCAGAGGTAAGTCCTCCCGAGCGGTCATTAGTGCACTGATCGCGTTATCGAAGAGTTTTCTTGGAAACGTATTGATGTCGTCAGAAAATTCTACTGCTCGGCTGACATAGCGCACACCAGATGCGAGGGATCGCGCCAGTTTTAGCTTGAAGTCGGGAAAACCGGTGGCGTCGAATTTTTTGCAAAAGCGGTTCACGCTGGGTTCGCTGACTCCGGCGAGACTTGCAAGGCTGGCAATGCTGGATCGGGTGGCTTCCTCCGGGTTTTGCAAAATTGCCTGTGCCACCTTGGTTTCAGACTTATTGAGGTCTGGCAGCTGGCGCTCAAGCTGGCCGAGTAGGTTGGTTTCTGAAGTCATGCTGCCTGGGTCCTGACGTAATAATGCTACAAATTGTGCCCCAAAACGGATTGTAGGGCACTCATCGACTTAATTGACCAATAAAACTGTAATAAACCATACATAATTGCGATTTTGTGCACATTTATGTACATTTTGTAATTTTATTACGTAATTTGGTTCCGGCAAGGAGAATTCATGATCAACGTTGCGATTAATGGTTTTGGGCGTATTGGACGAAATGTACTACGTGCGTTTTATGAACGTCCTGAGTTACGCAATCGTCTACGCATAGTCGCGATAAATGACCTTGGCACGGCAGAGATCAATGCGCACTTGCTGCAATACGACAGCACCCACGGTCGGTTTAACGCAGAGGTTCAAGTGACCCAGAGCGGTTTGGCCGTCAATGGAGACGCGATCCGCGTATTTGCCGAGCGAGATCCAGAGCAGCTGCCCTGGGCGGAATTGAAGATAGATGTAGTCTTTGAGTGCACTGGGTTATTTACGTCGCATCTCGCGGCGTCCTCCCATGTTCGCGCCGGCGCGAGCAAGGTGCTGATCTCAGCGCCAGCGAAAGATGTGGATCAAACCGTAGTCTATGGTGTTAACCATGATGCGCTAACCGCGGACGCACAAATTGTTTCCAATGCTTCGTGCACGACCAACTGCCTAGCGCCGTTAGTCGCGCCACTGCACGAGACGTTAGGTGTTGAGCAAGGATTGATGACAACGATTCACGCGTTTACCAATGACCAGAACTTGAGTGATGTCTATCACTCGGACCTATACCGAGCGCGCTCAGCAACGCAAAGCATGATTCCAACCCAGACGGGAGCGGCGGCGGCTATTGGTCTAGTCATGCCTGAATTGGCGGGGCGGCTTGATGGTTTGGCGGTGCGTGTGCCTACCATAAACGTTTCCTTGGTGGATCTGACATTTACTGCTCCACGAGAGACCTCGATCGCAGAAGTAAACAGCATTATGCGTCGCGCGGCTGAGCGAGACACACTGGGTGTGTTGTCCTGTAATGAGCAGCCATTGGTTTCTACAGATTTCAATCACAATGCGTACTCAAGCAATTTCGATGCGAACCACACCCGTGTCAGCGGGCGGTTGGTGAAAGTACTGGCTTGGTATGACAACGAGTGGGGCTTTTCTAATCGCATGTTAGACACGGGCTGCCTGTTGGGTTCCGGATCTATTGACGTCAGCGACGCCGCCTAGCTGAGTATTAGCGCGGTCGGTCTTCGGTAGGCCGCGCATCCTAATTTGACGGCGCTAGGTTAAGCGCTCTGCTGCTTTTTAGCGTCGGTTAAACTTCCAGCATTATTCAACGGTTCATACCTTACCTTTGCAACGGGTTTGGGTTAAATGCTGTCTACAGAATAAAGTCAATATCAGCTTTGCGAGTAGTTATCGGTAAGCTTGGTGCACGACTTTGGTCAATAGGTTTTGGAGGGTTATGGACTTTTCTTTAAGCGAAGATCAGCTCGCTTTTTTAGATGTCGCGCGCGAGTTTGCCAAGGAGCAGTTGGCTCCCTACGCGGCGGAGTGGGATGAGCAAAAGATCTTTCCTGCAGAAACATTACGTGCAGCGGGAATGTTGGGCTTCTGCGGAATGTATTGTCCGGCCGAGCTGGGCGGTACTGGTTTATCGCGTTTGGATGCCGCACTGGTGCTAGAGGAGTTGGCGCAGGGGTGCACTTCCACCGCGGCTTATTTGTCTATTCACAACATGGCGGCCTGGATGGTAGCCACTTGGGGATCAGCTGTTGTGCGAGACCTGTGGTTAGGCGACTTGGCGGCGGGCGCGAAGCTCGCCTCCTACTGCTTAACCGAGGCCAATGCGGGTTCTGATGCCGCCTCTATCAAGACCTCCGCTCAACGCGACGCAGAGCATTATGTAATCAACGGTGCTAAAGCCTTTATCAGTGGTGCAGGTGACACCAATGTACTCGTGGTTATGGCGCGCACCGGTGGACCGGGTCCTGGTGGAATCAGTGCGTTCGTCGTGCCTTCAGATACGCCTGGGGTGAGTTTTGGTAAGAACGAAACAAAGATGGGCTGGAACAGTCAGGCCACTCGCGCCATCACGTTTGAAGATGTGCGTATTCCTGCAGTTAACAGGCTGGGTGAGGAAGGCGAGGGCTTTGCCATCGCCATGCGCGGACTCGAAGGTGGCCGTATAAACATTGCGGCGTGTTCTTTGGGCGCAGCGCAAGTCACATTGGATATGAGCCAGCGCTACCTAGGTGAACGCGAGCAATTTGGCCAAGCCTTAGCCGACTTTCAGGCGCTGCAATTCCGGCTGGCAGATATGGCAACAAATTTGGTGGCAGCTCGCCAAATGGTTCACAAAGCAGCCTGGGCGTTGGATACAGATCATGCTGAAAAAACCGCCTACTGCGCTATGGCCAAGCGTTTTGCGACAGACGTTGGCTTTACTGTGTGTAATGAAGCAATGCAGTTACATGGTGGTTATGGTTATCTGCGTGACTTCCCGATCGAACGATTTTTTCGTGATGCCCGGGTTCACCAGATTTTAGAAGGCACTAATGAGGTGATGCGTGTGATTATTGCGCGCCGATTGTTGCAGCCTGACGGCACGGAGAAGTTGAAATGAGCGACACGCTACTTTTAGAACATCATGAGTTTGTCAGCGTGCTGACGTTTAATAACCCACCGGCTCACACCTGGACGCCAGAGAGTTTGCAACAGTTGCAGCATATTGTTGATGAGCTGAATTCCAACACTCGCAATCGTGCTCTGGTTGTTACCGGCTCCGGAGATAAATTCTTTTCTGCTGGTGCCGACTTACAGCGTTTTCACCATCGCGATGCTGCTCAAGCTACGGACTTTTCCACGGCTTTTGGTGAGGCGTTTCAGGCATTAACGGCTTATCAAGGTGTGAGTATTGCGGCGATCAATGGTTACGCCATGGGGGGCGGTCTTGAAGTTGCTCTGGCTTGTGACGTTCGTGTTGCTGAACAGCACGCACAAATGGCCTTACCCGAATGCACCGTTGGGCTCTTACCCTGTGGCCTTGGCACTCAGCAACTCGCCTGGCTTGTGGGCGAACAGTGGGCTAAGCGCATGGTGTTACTGGGCGAGCGGGTATCAGCGGAGCAAGCCTTGAGTATAGGGTTAGTGTCCGAGGTCGTGGCATCCGGTGAGGCGTTGCAGCACTGTTTAGCGCTTGCTCAACCGATACAAAAGCAAAGCCCTTCGGCGGTGAACTTTTGTAAGGAATTAATTATGAGCGCCCGGGAGCAGTCTTTGAGTGAAGGCTATGCCTTGGAGCGGCAGCGTTTTATCGAGCTGTGGCAAGACGACAATCAGTTCGAAGGGGTGAGTGCGTTCTTAGAAAAACGTCCCGCCCAGTGGCACGACAAGACAAAGGGGTAAGTGCAGTGAGTAACAGTGAACAGATCGTTGCCTTTATTGGCCTAGGAAATATGGGTGCTCCCATGGTTGCTAACTTATGTTCAAAGGGGTTTGCTGTTAGAGCTTACGATGTATCTGCTGAGGCGCTGCAAAAAGCTGTAGCAGCAGGCTGTTTGGCGACGGACAGTGCCGTAGCGGCGGTGACTGGTGCAGATGTGGTGGTAACCATGCTGCCGAACGGCGACATTGTTGAGGGTTTACTGATTGATGAACAACGCATACTAGAATCTATGCAAAAAGGTGCGCTGCTAATCGACTGCTCAACGGTGGCAGCCAGTTCTAGTTTGCGCGTGCATGAGCGTGCCGACCGTCTCGGAGTGCTGTGCTTGGACGCGCCAGTATCCGGAGGTGTTGGGGCTGCCAAGGCGGGAACCTTGGCTTTTATGTGCGGTGGCACCGAACAAGCCTTTGCGGCGGCCCAAACGGTGTTGGGCGCCATGGGGGCCAATATATTTCGTGCCGGTGACGCCGGGGCAGGGCAAACCGCGAAGATCTGCAACAACATGTTATTAGCAGTGCACATGGCAGGCACCGCCGAAGCTTTGCAGATGGGCGTTAATAACGGCCTCGATCCTGCGGTGTTGTCTGAGATTATGCGTAAAAGTTCCGGTGGTAACTGGTCGTTAGAAAAGTACAACCCATACCCTGGCGTTATGCCTGAGGTGCCGGCCAGTAATGACTACGCTGGTGGTTTCTTGGTCAAGCTGATGCTCAAAGATCTTGGGCTTGCGGCTAATGCCAGTGCGGCATCAAACTCCAAAACGCCTATGGGTGAGAGAGCTCATAGCTTGTTTCAGCAATTAGCGGACTCAACCGAGGACGCTGAAGGCAAAGATTTCTCCAGCATCCTCAAAATTTTTCAGTAGCTTATTCTGCAGGCCCTGGTTCTTCAGTACTGTCCTGAGCCAGTGCCTCGCGCTCTAACAAGCGTGCACCGCGTAGAATCCCACCCAAGGAATAGTTGCCCTCATGGCAGGCGTATTCGTACATCTTTTCACTGGTGGCTGGCCAAGGGTACTCGCCGCTCCATGGCTCGCTCCAATTTGGATCTTCCACCGTAAAGCCATATCGCAGGGTGTTGTCGTCGATTCGAGATATACGCTCGGTGACCTTCAGCGCCTGGCTTGCTAGCGTTAGCCCCGGCTCCTCGCGAAAATTCTGCGTTTCAATCACCAAGGTGTCCCCCTCCCAGCGACCTACAGAGTTACCCAGCCAATTTGGTGTGGTACCGGCTGCGCCCTTTAAAGGAATCACCCGAGCGTCATGATTCATCTCGTTAATGATCACGACATGGTCGTCGGTCTGCACCAGGCGCTTAAAATTGTTGTACATAACGGGTAGAGCAGGTGGTCCAGAAGTTGAACCAAAACCCAGCAGGCAACGTTCAGCTATCGGTCGCAGTTCGGGATCATCGTAGGGCCCCTGGGGAAGATCAATCCACCAGGCGGTACCGGTGTTCTCATGGTAGAACGCTTGTAACGCTTGAGCGGCTTTCATGCCGCGAGGTGACAGGCTGGGCATTCGACCATTGGCAGGTTGGGTAATGATCGAGGTGCGGTACTCGCCGTCTAACTTAAAGTTGCTCTCACCAATGTCGACATAGAAAGCGTTGTAGCCGCCGACTTTACCCGCAGCGCCGCTGAACTCCGGTACATAGATTTCCGCTCCACCCTCAGGTGGTGCCTCGCGGTTTGGGTCAGACGGTGTGGAGTCTTTTGCCAGGTTATTAGCCCAGTATTCAGAAATTTCCTGCGCCTCTTTGGGGGTAATCGTTAGTTTGTCGCCATAGCGCTTGGGGCGTTGCAGCGGGGTAAGTGTGGCGACGTTATAAGTACCGGAAAGATCCGGATGGCCGCTGGCGGTGCGCTTGATGTCTGCGCTAGCCAACGCCGTACTCAAAGTCAGAGCCATTGCTGTGGTAACGGTAAAGCCAAGAAGTGGCGATGTCCTCATAAGTCCTCTCCGCTGCGTTCTCTATTTCGACTGAGAATAGTATTTGCGGGTCTTAGTTGTCCATCTACCAAGAAGTGAGGGTATTAAAGTTGTGGAGCGGCATTAGTCTCCGTTGCTGTCAGCTTGCGAATTCTGTCGTAGTCCGAACTGATGTAACGCAGCCGTAAGCCTGCACCGATGGCTACTACAGATAGGGCTACGGTCAGCCCGGTCCAGTACCCATAAACGCCCAGCGGTGAATTACCCAGCAGACCTTCAGCTAACGTATAACCCAACGGCAGTGCGAGCACCCAATAACTCACCAGGCTGATCAGCATGGGCACCGTTGTGTCTTTGTAGCCCCGCAGAGCGCTGACTAACACAGCTTGGGTATCGTCCACGATCTGATACACCGCAATGAACAATAACAGCACCACGGCTACCGAGGTCACTGCTAGGTCTGTGGTGTAAACGCTGACCAATTGATATCGAAACGCCACCAACAACACGCTGACGGTTAAGGCATAGCCAATAGCAAATTTCAGAATCGCCCAAGCGGTGGCCCGTGCTAGGTCAAGATTGCCTGCACCAATTAGAAAACCAATACGAATGCTTGCTGCGCTGCCAATTCCCATGGGTATGACATAAGTCATCCAGTTCAGGTTGCTGGCGATTGAGTGTGCTGCCATTTCAGTAATGCTGATCTTTGCCACAAAGAAACCGATGGCGCCGAATAAAGCCATCTCCAGGAATACCGTTAGCGCAATGGGAAAACCCAATTTGAAAATTTTGCCAATGGTGTGCCACTGGGGCCATTCAAACACTGCAAAGAAGCGCGTTGCGCGGAAGTACGGCTTACGCAAAAACAGCGACATAAAGCCAAGCTCTAGCCAAAACACAATTGCGGTAGCGTAGCCGCAGCCTACGCCGCCGAGTTCGGGCAATCCAAACTTGCCGTATATCAGCGCATAGTTAAGTAGGGCATTGAGCGGCAGGATGCTGGCGGCGATGATCATCGGCGGTCGCGTTTGCCCCAAGCCTTCCAACACATAGCGTAAGGAAATATAGAAAATTACCGGTGGTATGCCCCAAGACAGGCCGAGTAGGTAGTCACCAGCGATTTGTGCCGTATGGGCATCAATGCCGGCCCACAGGAATAGATACGATGCTTGGCGCAAGACCATAATCAGCACCACACTGTTGATAAGACACAACCAAAGACTTTGGCGCAGCTGATGCCCAATATGGCCAACCCGGTTGGCGCCGTGTAACTGCGATGTGATCGGGACCAGGGCCATGCTGATGCCCGTTGCCAAAAAGAACAAAGGCCACATCAAATTGCCGCCCAAAGATACGCCAGCGAGATCGACTGCGCTGTAGTGCCCCGCCATAGCGGTATCGATAAAACCGGTGCCCATGATAAACAGCTGAGTCAGCACCATTGGCCAGCCCAGCACTGCGACGGGTTTTAGCAACGCATAAAAAGATGTGTTGTTCGCCTGGTTCATGGTTCTTTCGATCAATTGGTCAAAAAAAAGGTGCGCGATTCTGGCAGTTTCGCCGCAACTTTGCATCGCTTTTGTAGCGATGGTGATAAACTTTGTGGCGTACCGAGTTACCAACTATTGCGTTAAGTAAATACATACATTGGGAGTAAGTGCTTGGAGAGTTTAGGTACTATTTTCATCGCGCTGGCGGCTTTCGTGGCGGGTGCGATGTTGGGTTACTTTCTGTTGCGAACCGGCATTCTTGGCCATGCGCGTATTGTCGAGTTAGAGCAAGCGTTAGCGGCCAGCGAGACAGAACTTGCCGATTACAAGCAGAGGGTCACCGATGAATTCACCGATACGGCAGAGAAATTTCGCTCGTTAAATCGCAGTTATGAAGATCTACACAGACAATTGGCAAAGAGTGCCAATGTCCTGTGTGGTGAGGCGGGCGCGCCGATACTATTGGAGCCGCGCGCTGATGTGCTTGAGCAAGCGCCCATAGAAACCCCTGTCCACGACGTGGATGAGACGTTGTCAGCAGATAAAGCTATTGAAGTGGCTACGGCAGATCTGACAGAAGCCACTGCCGAGCCAGCCACTATTAGTCCTCTAGAGGAATCCGCCGAGGACTCAGAGCCGCCACGAAATAAGGCATAAATCCCAACGCTTAATGCTTAAGCGCGTGGGCGTTCGTTGCCTAAAATACTGACTCTTTCGCCGTAGCGGCTCTCTGGCCAATAGTCCCATACCGCATGATGTTGGGTGCAACGGTTGTCCCACAACGTAAGGGTATTAGGCTGCCATTCGACGCGACATGTCAGGCGCGCTGTGGTCGCAATGTGCGATATCAGGGCGTCTAACAGCGCTCGACTCTCCCAATTGCGCATACCCTTAATGTGGGAAGTGAAGCCGCTGTTGACGTACAACACCTTTTTGCCGGTCTCTGGATGGGTCACGACCACCGGATGTTCATTGCGCGGATATTCTTGGCCTCCAGGTGGTGCCACACGATAGTTACCCAGATATGGAATAGCTCCGTCATGTACCGCCACCAGTCCATCCAGTAACTCTTTCATGACATCGCTTAAAAGGTCGTAGGCCAAGTACATGTTCGCAAAAAGGGTGTCGCCTCCGCCGTTAACGGGCGGCTCTTTAATGAGCAACATAGACGCCATCGGCGGTATTGGGTCACAGGTCACATCGGTATGCCAGGCATTGCCTGCGGTATAAGCCGAGTCTTTGGTGGTCTTAACGGTGAGAATCTCTGGATCGCCGCCATAACTGTGCTGCATTGGGTGGACGTGCAAGGTGCCGAATTTGCGCGCAAAGGCTTTGTGCTGTTCACGGTCAATGTCCTGCTCGCGGAACACCAACACTTGCCAGTCCAACCACGCTTGATAGATCTCGCTGAATTGTTCGTTGCTCAAAGGTTGGCGTAAATCCACACCACTGACTTCTGCACCGATGTGCGGCGTTAAGCTCGACACCTCGATAGATTGATAACCCTCTACTGCTGCCATAACTGTCTCCCCCCAGTTGTAACTCGCCCTTACTCAGGTAAACCTAGCACGCGCTTGGCAATGATGTTCGCTTGAATCTCGTTGCTGCCGCCGTAAATCGTCGTGGCCTTGGTATGCAGCCACTCCTCAGCGGCGGTTAGCTCGGACTCGCTAAAGCCATTGGCGTCGTCTGCCCCTAGACCTCGGAACCCCATTAATTCGCGTTTTAACTCCGCGCCGTCCTGCTGCAATGCCGCACCGAACAGTTTAAAGATTGAAGTCGCGGCACCTGGCGTACCAGATTTGTTCTCGGCGTTGGCGCGCAAGGCGGTGAGCCGAAATGCTGCCCGGTTCATGTTTAGGGTGGTGACTTTCTCACGAACCGCCGCATCGCTTATGCGGCCGTCGTCTTCGCCAATGTATTGTTTGGCGATATCTGCCAGGCTCGGGCCGTTCTGCGCGGGTCGAGCACCGCCGCTTAAGCCGCCGATACCTGAGCGTTCGAACTGCAACAGCCGTTTGCCGACAGTCCAGCCCTTGTTCAGGTCACCGACCAGGTTGTCTTTACTGGCGATGGCGTTATCAAAGAATGTTTCGCAAAAGGGCGAAGAACCCGAAATCAAGCGAATCGGTTTTACGGTGACGCCCGGTTGGTCCATGGTCAACAATACAAAACTTATGCCCTCGTGTTTCGGTGCGTCGAAATCGGTGCGCACCAATGCAAACATCCAGTCCGCAGTTGCCGCGCCAGAGGTCCATATTTTTTGCCCATTAATAACAAAATGATCGCCTTGATCTTCTGCGCGCGAGCTCAGTGCCGCCAGGTCAGATCCCGCATTGGGTTCTGAATAGCCCTGGCACCATTGCACCTCGCCGCGAATTATTTTTGGTAAGTGTTCTGCTTTTTGAGCGTCATTACCGTACTCCAATAGCGTTGGGCCAATCATCGACATGCCCATACCCACCAGTGGGGTGCGTGCGTTAGCCGCGCCCATTTCCTCATAAAGGATTCTTGCTTGCTGATCACTGAGGCCACCGCCGCCGTACTCTGTAGGCCAGGTCGGTGCGGTAAACCCTTTTTCTGCACAGCGTTCGAGCCACAGTGCGACGTCGGATTCCAGGGTGATTTTGGTACTGCCGTTAGATTGCTGTCCTGGTCCTTTGGCGCCGTCTGGACAGTTTTCGTTCAACCAGCCACGTACGTCCTGTCGAAACTCGCGTAACTCAGCCATGCTCGCAGCCATATAGATTCCCCTCAATTTTTCCCAACGTTCGCTAATACTCGGTATAGACTTGGGAATCGTCAATAGCCGTTTGCACCTTGAGGGGGGAGCATGCTTTCACTGTCGCCGTTTCAATTGACCGATATGTCTGGCGCGTCTCAGGACTTTACTGGCCAGCGCCCCAGTGTTGTGTGCTTTGTTAAAGAGGACTGTCCGACCTGTCGCGAGGTTATGCCGGTGCTGGTAGCTATGTATGGCGCCCTGGCCGCAACGATGGATTTTTTAGTGGTGGGTCAAACTGCCCAGGGCAATGCGACTTTGCAACAAGACTTTGACTTGCCGTTCTCTCTACTTGATGACAGTGCGTTGAAAGTTTCTTTTGCCACTGACGTTGAAACGGTACCCACGCTGTTGGTCACCGACGCCTCAGGTGCTGTTGTTTCCGAGCAAGTTGGGTTTGTGCGAGACGACTGGCAAGGTTTGATCAGTGAATTGGTTGAACGAGGCGAGGACGCTGATCTTGGCTTAGATTGGTCAACGCTGCCTGAATGGCGGCCAGGTTGCGGCTCGCTTTCTGTAGATCCAGCCCATGCGGATCGTTTACAGGCGGAAGCGGACAACAGCCCGATTCGCGCTCGCCGCATAGACGTCGGCGGCTTGGATGACGAGTTTGAATTTATGTTCGATCAGGGCTTCTCAGATGGCCTGCCGGTTATTCCGCCAACGCCAGAACGGGTACTGCGCATGTTGAGTGGCACCACGCGAGACGCTCAAGAAGTCATTGCCGTTATGCCACCCAATATGGGTGAGGTCACAGTAGAGAAGGCCGCAATCAACGCGGTCATGGCTGGTTGTAAGCCAGAGTATTTGCCTGTGGTAATTGCGGCTATAGAAGCGGTTTGCACAGACGACTTCAACATCCACGGCGTTATGGCGACAACCATGGGGGCGAGTCCTGTCATGGTGGTCAACGGACCCATTCGACATCGTATTGGCATGGGTATGGGTATTGGTGCGTTAGGCCAGGGTAATCGAGCCAACGCCACAATCGGTCGAGCGTTGCGCTTAACTGTGCGTAATGTCGGCGGTGCCGTGCCCGGTGGTACTGAGCGCTCTACTTTGTCTAATCCCATGAAGTTCACCATGTGTTTTGCTGAGTGGGAAGAGCGTTCGTCCTGGGAGCCCTTGCATGTGGAACGTGGCTTCGACCCTGAAGATTCGGTGGTTACAGTATTTGGTATGACCAGTGGCCCAGTTTTAACCGTCGATGAAGGGTCGTTGGATGGCAGGGCGCTGGCCGGAACGTTGGGCCAAGCCACCCAGACCATTTTGAATGCGCGGGCCTACAGTTTTACCAATTGTTTGTTGGTGGTTTCGCCAGAACACGTGGATACATTTCAACGCGGGGATTACAGCAAGGCCGATGTGCGCAGACGTATGCAAGAAGTCAGCGCTAAGACCTATCGAGATCTCATTGTTGATGATTCATCAGGTGTCGGTTTGAAGCCGGCGCAAGCTTCGCTTATGGGCGAAGATAAACTCGACGCGGTGGTGGAAAAATTCAAAGACGACCAAGACATCTACATGGTGGTTGCAGGTAGTGAGGCCGGTAAGTTTACCGGCAGCTTTCACGGTTGGTTGACAGGCAGCCGTGGTTCTATTCCGGTGTCGCGAAAAATCGGCACATAAAATTCAGGTTTTTGTACACTCAACGAACACAAAGGAGATCAGTTCATGGCTGTAACGATTCTTGATCCCACCAACGAGGCGGTGCCGGTAGAGCGGCAAATCACCCCTCGACCCGAGGTGGTAAAGGGCAAAGTAGCGTTCTTGGATATATCCAAGCCGCGCGGCAGTGTGTTGTTGGACCGTTTGCAAGAAGCATTCGAGCAGCGTCTGCCTCAGGTGGAAATTACGCGCTACGCCAAACCGACATTTTCTAAGCCTGCACCGGATGCGTTGCGCGCGGAAATCAACGCTGCAAACGATTTTGTAGTCGAGGCGCTGGCTGACTGAGGCTCCTGTACCACGTGCAGTTTGCATGACACGGTATGGTTTGAGATTCAGGGAACGCCTGCGGTTTCAATTGCTTCATCTGAGTTTATAGAAGCCGCCCAGACCCAGGCCGAGGCGCTGGGTATGAAAGACGCAAAACGGGTTTTTGTTGCTCATCCTATTCAGGATGCTGACGATCAACAGATGACCGAAAAGGCGGATGCGATTATTGATGAAGTAATCGCTGCGCTGAGCGCTTAGCGATCTCATAGTTGCTTCGTCAGA
>JAYQAJ010000003.1:226101-341465 GCA_038136775.1 Gammaproteobacteria bacterium | reverse complement strand
TTGTCTGAGTGAATGTCTCGCCCACTTCGACCGTGCCTTGAGTCAAATCGCGGTCAAAGGCTTGCGTTATGGTGACATCTGTAGCCGGTAGCCAGGGTGCATTTTTCGGATAACTGCTTGGTACTGGACGTATGTTGATTGTTTGCGGCTCGGTGCTCACACGAACGCCTTTGCGAGATACCCGATCATTGTTAAGGACTCTAACACTGGCGGTCATCTCCACAGGGGGTACTGTCAGCGTGCCGCTAGATTCTGGAAATATCGCGTAATTCTGGGTGACGACACCGTAGACTTTGCCGTTACGCTGAACGGTGGTGGCGCTGTTTTCACCCAGTGTAATAACCACGGCATCCTCTATTTGTGGTGCAGCGGGCTGTCCGCCGTACAGCTGCACGCCGTTGGAATAAAACAACTGACGTCGCATTAAAATTTGGCCTTGCACGTACGCATCTAAGGTTGAAAAGGTCTGCTCGTAGAACACCAATTCGTCGATCTTTTGGCGCGTCGCTGGGGCCAGGGGCACCACACTAACCGACAGTGGCTTAGTACTTTGGGTGCCTACCTTAATAGGCGGTATTGCAAGGGTGCCTGTGCGTTTGGGTTGTAAGGTAATTTGGTAATCGACCCAACTCTGTGAGCGCCCATTAATGTACTGATACTGTTTACTGGTGTTGTTCCCCATGATGTGAAAGTCGTTTTGCAGTTCGCTCAGATCTAGAGTTTCAGTTTGCTGCGAGCCGTGATCACGGATTACTAATCTCAGAGACTCCAGTTCTTCAATGCTGTTACTCGATAGCCGAGTGCTGAGTTCAGCATTAGCGACGAACGTTGCGCCCAGTAGCAGCAGTAACGTGCAATAACCCAGGGGCTTTACCATACTTTTTCACCCTGTCGATTTTCGTAGTCGCCATTGCGCAGGCGTTGTTTGGTTTCGTGCTGAAATTTTCTTCGCAGCAAGCCGCCTGGTTCGTCAGGAACACGCCGCAGCCATTGCTCTAACGCTTCTTGTTTTTCGTCGCGGTTCACCAGTTCTTGGCGCTGCTGGTCTTGGTTGTCGCTCTCAAGGTCTTGTTCTTGTTGTTGCTGCTCGGAAGGATCGGCGTCAGCTTCGTTAGTTTGCTGGTCTGATTGTTGCTCTTGGTCGTTGGACTGGCTCTGTTGGGACTCGCTGTCTTGCTGTTGTTGCTGATTTTCGCTTTCGTTTTGTTGCTCCTCTGACTGTTGTTGCTGTTGTTGTTCTAACAGACGTTCGACCAGCGCTTTGTTAAAGGCAGCGTCTTCGTGTGTTGGTTGCTGATCCAGTACCCCAGCGTAGAGATTTATAGCGCTTTCGTATTCGCCAAGACGAGCCAGGGCATTGGCGCGGTTATAGGTTCCCACAATGCTCTGATCTTGGTTGAAACCTCGCAGAGCATCTGCCCAATCGCCGGTTCGATAGCGCGCCACTGCCCGCCATTGTGGGTCTTCAAATAAAATGGCTGCTCGCTCTGGTTCCCCCTCAGTCAGTGCCTTGTGGGCGCGTTGATCGTCTCTAAGCCAGAGTCTTTGCCACAAACTGCTAGGGCTAGAGGTATTAACAGCAGGTGTGTCGGGCGCATTGCTGGCAATGGTTTCTGTGGCCGGCAGGCTGACAGAAAATACGACTAACACCAATAAGCCCCGGCGAAACGCGAACAAGCACAGGGGTAACAGTGCCAATGCAAGCCAGTGTCCTTGATCGAACCAGGTGTCGAACTCTCGCTCGACTTCAATAGAGGCATCCTCTGTGGGCAAGGGGGTCGACAGGGTTTTGGCTATATCGTCATCACCTATGCTTAGCTTCGAGTACTCGCCGAAACTCAGGCTGGCGACTTCGGCCAGTCTTTGCTCGTCCAACAGCGCGACGATCTGATTGCCTTCCTGACTCAGTAGAAAGCGACGAGATTCGGTGGGCGGCTCAAGGGGAATAGGACCGCCGTCATAACTGCCGACGCCGATAATCGAAATAGGGTACGCAGGGTTGCGGTGGCTGGATACAGAACTGATTCGGTCTATGCCGTCCGTGATCATGAGTACGCGGCCCTCACTCATGTTGGCGTTGCTGAACAGTTCAGCTGCCAATTCCAAGGCGTGACCAGGGTTGCTGCCAAGGACAGGCATCATGCCCGGATCGAGGGCACCGAGTAGATTTTCGATAGTCGCCACATCATCCGTGAGTGGCACAACAGCGTGTGCATCCCCAGCGTAGGCGATTAGTGCGGTCATGCCCTCTTCGCGCTGACGTAGTATGTCGGTGACCTTTTGCCGCGCTCTGACGATGCGAGATGGCTTAATGTCTTCTGCCCACATAGACAGTGATAGATCCAGCAATATGATCAGAGAATCATTTTTCTGTTGCACGTTTTGTGGCAGTTTTTCCCAAGTTGGCCCTGCCAGGCCAGTGATGCTCAATATGATTGCCGTCAGCATTAAGCCCCGTAGCCATCGGTTCGATCGAGGCTGCTGGGCATCCAGCAGGACAACTAATAATTCTTTGCTGATTGCACTGTGCCAACCGGTCCCGCTGCGAGTGCGCTTGAACCAATACCAACTCAGGGGTAGCAGCGCTGCAAGGGCGATGAACCAATGGGGGCGTAAAAAGTGAAATTCTTCTAACATATTAGCTACTTTGCTTGCGACGTAATAAGTCGACCAGCAGAAACAGCAACAAACAAAGGAGGCCCAAACCTAGGGGCCAGTAATAAAGGGCCTGTATCGGCCGATAGGTCTCCGCTTCCTGGTCGACCGGTTCCAATTCGTCGATTATGTCGTAAATTTGCATCAACGTTTGCGGGTCTCGGGCGCGAAAGTACTGTCCTGAGGTAACTTGTGCAATGTTCTTTAAGGTGCTCTCGTCCAAATCCGCAGATGGATTCGTCACGCGGTTGCCCAGCGCACGGAAGATACTCGGTAGCCTCATTTCGTCCGCACCTACGCCGATGGTGTAGATCGTAATGCCATCGCGTGCCGCAAGCTCTGCGGCTTTAGCGGGCTCCACTTCGCCAACGTTGTTGGCACCGTCGGTCAGCAAAATAAGTACTTTATCTTCCTGGGGTCGCTTGCGTAGCCGTTTTACTGCTAAGCCAATGGCGTCGCCGATTGCGGTTTTGCCACCAGCGATGCCCACCGGCGCTTCCACCAGCAGTCGGTTGACGCTTTTCAGGTCGAAAGTTAGCGGAGCTTGCAGATAAGCGTTGGTGCCAAACAAAATAAGCCCAACGCGGTCGCCAACTCTGGCTTGGGCAAACTGCCCAACCACGGCTTTAACAATCGTGAGACGATCAAGAAATTCGCCGTTCACCTCCATATCTTGAGTGGCCATGCTGCCAGATATATCCACTGCGAGCATAAGGTCGCGACCAGAAGTAGGCAGGGTAATGGCCTCTCCGGTCCATTGTGGTCGAGCACTCGCAGTGACTAAGAATACCCAACAAAGTGAGATGAGAATCAGCTTGGTCAGTTGTTGTTGCCAATCGTTGCTATGAGTGACTTCTGCAGTGGCAAAGGTATTCATGTCGGGGACTGTCAGTGCGGACTCGGCGCGCTGGCTTGGCGGTAGCAACAGTCGAATCAACAACGGCAGGGGCAGTGCTGCAAATGCCCATGGCCATAACCACTCAATCATAGGTGTCTTCCATGAAGAGTAATGGTGTTTTTGTTGGGTGGGCCCGATTCAGCACATTGCTAATGCATTGGTGTAAAGCTTCGATGTCCGTCGTTACTGCCGGAGCGAATCGTGCGTGGCCTAAGACGTAACCGTAATTTTGGCTGAAATCTGTGCTGTTGCTGATGCGATCAAGAGCGCCCAACCAGTCTTCATTTGAGGTCGCCGCCAATGATTTGATGTCGAAGGCGATGACCAGCAAGCGTTTCAATATCTCATTAGCATGGTTTACGTATTCCAGGGCGCCAATTTGGCCCAAGCGATAGTCGCTAAGCCTCTCTTCAAGTAGTGCTCGGGCGCTGCGAATCGGACGTTTGCGCTGATGGGCGCGCCACATGTTTGTCCCAAGATAAAGAATTGCCGCTGCACAAACTAAGGCAAGAATCCACCAGCCAGGCGCTGGAGGCCACCAACCGGGCTCTAACGGTAGGTGCACGTCACGAAGTTGTTGTAACGGGTTCTCTTGCATCAATTCCAAAGGCGTTGAGTTGGTGATGGGTCGTGGGTTGCAACGGCGCGATAGCTCATAGCGGGGTGCCGACTTATTTCCTGCAATACCTGACACCGATGAGCGAATTGTTCAGCGTAATTATTACGTAGTCGGCGATTACCAGAGAAAAACTGTAATCGTTGGATGCCGTCAGTCACGGCGTAGTGACCGGCAGGCGGCAGTTTTGCGTCTAGTGGATCGTGGACATGGACTAAATCCACTTGGTTACGTCTGGCCAGTTGCTGTAACTGGTCTTGCCACATATCCAGGTCGCCCGCAAAGTCGCTGATAACAAAGATGCGGAAGCGGTTGTTTTTTAGCCGTTGCAATTGTTGCAGACCGGCTTTTTGGGGGTTGGCGTTAGCTGAGTCTGGATTACGGTTTAGCGCTTGGTTGGAGTCAGCTAATTGTTTGAGCAGGCGTCCAACTGAGCGGCTGGAGCGATGGGGTCGAAAGAGGTGCTGACCATGATTATCTACGATCACTGCGCCGACCCGATCGCCAGCACTTAATGTTTGCCAAGCGATGCGCGCCGCAATATCAGCCGCGGCGACGGACTTCAGGCGTAACTGCGAGCCAAAGAACATTTGTTGACTTTGATCTATAAACAACAGAACTGGCCGCTCACGCTCCTCGCGAAACACTTTTGTGTGCGGCTTGTTTTTTCGCGCGGTCACGCGCCAATCGATGGACCGGACGTCGTCTCCTGCTTGGTACTGGCGTACCTCTGTGAAATCAACACCGCGCCCTTTGGTTTTAGACAGTTTTAGTCCGGATTGATGGCCAACTGCGCTACTGTTGATGGTCAGTCCCTTGAGGGCGGTATGTCTCAAGGCCAGTAATTGCTGGAGGTTCACGTAGGCACCAACAAGAGGGTTGGGCTCTTGTCCGGCCAGGGCGGAGTTTTTGGCTGGTGTACGCAAAGCTATGGGCGCAAGAATCAGGGCACAGGAACATTGTGCAAAAGTAAGTCGATCACTTGATCGGTGCTGATGCCCTGAGCATCCGCTTCGAAAGTCAGAATGAGGCGGTGGCGCAAAACGTCGTGGGCGACGCTTTGAATGTCCTGGGGTGTTACGAAGTCTCTGCCATCCAGCCAGGCTCTGGCCCGGGCGCAGATATCAATGCCAATCGTGCCGCGGGGGCTGCTGCCGTAGTCCAGCCACTGCTGGAGTTCTCCTTGAGGGTGCCGGCTGGCCATGATCAGTTCGATCAGATAGCGCTCTACGGGTTCCGCCATGTGCAGATTAAGAAGATCTTGGCGCGCGTTAAAGATATCTTGTTGGCTCAGTTTTCTGGGTGATGTGGAGGAGTGGCTTTTGCTCTCATCTCGAACCAAATGCAGTATTTTTTGTTCAGACTCGCTGTCGGGGTAATCCACCTGTACATGCATCAAGAAACGATCCAACTGTGCCTCTGGTAACGGGTAGGTGCCTTCTTGCTCGATAGGATTTTGCGTCGCCATCACCAAAAAAAGTTTTGGTAGTGCGAAAGTTTCTCGGCCCACGCTGACTTGATGCTCGGCCATGGCCTCCAGCAGTGCGGATTGCACTTTTGCTGGGGCGCGGTTGATCTCGTCGGCGAGAATCATATTGTGAAAGATAGGGCCTTTTTGAAAATTAAAGCTGCCATCTTCGGGGCGATAGATTTCGGTGCCAGTGACGTCGCTCGGCAACAGATCTGGCGTGAACTGTATGCGATGAAAATCGCCTTCAATGAGTTCTGACAGTTCCTTAACCGCCCGCGTTTTAGCCAGCCCTGGGGCGCCCTCGACCAACAAATGGCCACCGCATAGTAAGGCCATGATCAGTCGATCGATCAGCGCTTCTTGGCCAATAACTTTTTCGCTGAGCCATTGGCTGGCAGCGGTAATGGCTGCGTGAGGTGTGTGGGTGTCCATGGTGTTCATCGTTAAAGCTGCTTGTATTGAGCGCAAGGGCTGCATTGTAGACGTGGACTAGTGCTCCAACCACCTGAAAATTCAGGATCAGAGAGCACCTTGGGCGAAGGAAGCTCGCTCGGGATCTATTCTGGCGCATAGGTTGAGTTAGCTTGTACTTAATCACGCGCTTGCTGCTGCGTGCACTCTGAACTCGTAATACACTGGCGCTATGTTTACGACCACACAAAAGTTACTGCATACGCTGCCGCCGGAACTTGCTCATGACGTGGCAATCGCAGGGTTGCAACTGCTCGGTGCGCTGCCGGGTGCGATTACTCCAAATCAGTCGGTCGGCCGCAGACTATTCGGCTGCGACTTTGTCAATCCGATAGGTCTTGCTGCGGGCTTGGACAAGGACGCAAAAGCCGTGGCCGGACTTGCGCGGTTGGGCTTTGGCTTTGTTGAGGTCGGCACCGTGACGCCGCGGCCTCAGCCCGGCAACCCCAAACCGCGGTTGTTTCGGTTGCCGCAACATCAAGCGCTGATTAATCGTATGGGTTTTAACAATCAAGGCGTGGCTGTCATGGTGCGGCGACTTGATAAGTTGCGCAGTCAGAACCGGTTAGAAGGCACGATGATTGGGGTGAATCTTGGTAAGAACAAAGATACGCCGCTGTCTGAGGCTGGCGAAGACTACATCAAGGGTATGCGGCAACTACACACTTTGGCGGATTACTTCACTTTGAATCTATCGTCTCCGAATACGCCAGGGCTTAGACAGCTGCAGCATGGTGACGAGTTGTCTTTGTTGCTCAGCCGGGTCAAGGAGACTCAGCAGCAGTTGGCAGTTGGGGGTGCGAGTACGCCGTTGCTGCTGAAAGTGGCACCAGACCTGGAAGATGAAGACATTGATCAGATTGCGCAGCAGGTCGCAAAGCATGAGTTGGAAGGTTTGATCGCCACTAATACAACGCTAGATAGATGTGCGGTGCAGGGTCATCCTTTAAGCGAGCAGGCCGGTGGCTTGAGCGGCGCTCCTCTGACTGAGGTCAGCCGCGATGTTGTGCGAAAGTTCCGAGCGCGTTTGCCCCAGGGATTGCCGATTATTGGTGTAGGCGGCATCAGTTCGGTCGAAAGTGCTCGAAGCATGTTAGATGCTGGTGCAGATTTGTTACAAATATACTCATCATTCATCTATAAAGGCCCTAAATTAGTGCGTGATTTGACGAGTTCGGTGGTATAGCGGTTTGATTGACGGATAATTTCCTATTTTTGCACTCTAATGTAGCGAAAAGTCGGTCTATCGGGTTAAATGTGCCCCATCATTAAGCCGAGGGAATGTAATGAAAGGACTGTTGAGCATCGCACTGTTATTGTGTGCGAATACGGCGTTTGCGGATGACGCTGCTATTAGTGGCGCGGATACCGCTTGGATTATGACTGCGACAGCGCTTGTGCTGTTCATGACAATTCCGGGACTGTCGCTGTTTTACGGTGGTCTGGTACGCAGCAAAAATGTACTTAGTGTGCTGATGCAGTGCTTTGCCATTACCTGCTTGATGTCAATTCTGTGGATGTTCGTTGGCTACTCATTAGCGTTTGGTGATGGCGGTGCTATGAACCCGTACATTGGCGGTTTGGATAACCTGCTATTGGGGGGTATTGCTGAGGGCACGGCATCTGGGTCGATCCCAGAAAGTGTATTCGCGTTGTTTCAAATGACCTTTGCGGTTATCACGCCAGCGTTGATTGTCGGCGGTTTTGCAGAGCGCATGCGTTTTTCCGCTGTTGTGTTGTTTAGCGCTGCATGGCTGATTTTGGTTTATGCGCCTATCTGTCACTGGGTTTGGGGCGGCGGTTGGTTATCCGATCTGGGTGTTATGGACTTTGCGGGCGGCACAGTTGTACACATTACGGCCGGGGTTGCGGCTCTGGTTGCGGCCCTGGTTTTGGGTAATCGACGTGGGTTTCCTCAACAGGCCATGCCGCCTCACAACATGACGCTGACCGTTATGGGCGCGGGCATGCTCTGGGTAGGCTGGTTTGGCTTCAACGGTGGTAGTGCATTAGCAGCGAATGGTGATGCTGGCATGGCTATGCTTGCGACGCACATCTCGGCTGCTGCTGGTGCCTTTACCTGGATGTTGGCGGAAAAGATTCGGTTCGGTAAACCTTCAGCACTGGGAATTGTTACTGGTATGGTCGCCGGACTTGGCACCATTACCCCAGCCTCAGGCTTTGTTGGCCCTGGTGGAGCATTGATCATTGGTATCAGTGCAGGTGTCGTCTGTTTCTACGCCACGATCTACATCAAGCAGCGTTTGAAAATTGATGATTCCTTGGATGTTTTCCCGGTGCACGGTGTGGGCGGCATACTTGGCACGCTTTTGACCGCGGTGTTTGCCAGCAATGCGCTGGGTGTTTTCAGCGGCCAGGAAGACATCGTAATTTCCTCACAACTTGGGGTGCAGGCAATTGGCGTTGTCTCGACGATTGTTTATACCGGCGTAGTGACTTGGTTGATCCTGAAATTAACCGATGTTCTGGTGGGTAATCGTGTCGACGAAGATCAAGAGCAAGAAGGCCTAGATCTGGTTTCCCATAACGAGCGTGGTTACGACCTTTAACCAATTGAAGTTAGTTCGCGCCGCGTGTAAATGCGGTGCGCACCAATAAATCAATCAGGGCCTCGAAGTCATAGCCCATGGCAGAGGCCCCATCCGGGTACAAGCTAGTGGGCGTCATGCCCGGCAAGGTATTGACCTCCAGCAGGGTGATATTGCCGTCCGCTGTCACGATAAAGTCGGCACGGGACAGGTCGCGCAAGCCCAATGCCATGTGAGCTTGTACCGCAATACGTTGCAGATCTGCTGTTACATCGGGTGCTAAACCCGCTGGAATGATGTGCTCGCTGCTCCCTGGGGTGTAGCGATTCTCATAGTCGTACCATTGGTCTTTTGCGGTGCGGATTTCGATTACCGGATGGGCTTGTACCGATTCATCAGTGTGCAGCACACCAACGGTAATTTCTTTGCCAACAACAAAGGGTTCTACTAGACAGTCGCCGTGGTGCAGACTTTCGCTCAGTGCATTGGCTAAATCGCCGCCATTCGGCAGCAGTTGCACACCAATCGCGGAGCCTGCGTTCAAGGGTTTTATCGCAACCTGACGGCCTAGGTTTTGTTCAATATCAATAACCGCGGCATGAAGATCCGAGTCTTGATTGACCACGCGTTCATCGCTTACAGGCAGACCGTGACGCCGAAATATCGACTTGGCAACTGCTTTGTCCATGGCCAGGGCGCTTCCCCGTACGTCGCTGCCAACATAGTTTACGCCGAGTATTTCTAGTAGCCCCTGTACTGTTCCATCCTCACCGGGAGGGCCATGCAATGCCGGAAAAACCACGTCGGGTTGTAACGCCAACAGTGTGCTTGCACAGTTGCCATCCAGTTCGACAATTTGACTGACATGTCCAAGGCTCTCTAAGGCCGCATGAACCTGGGCGGCCGAGCGGCGCGAGACTTCAGCTTCTGGAGAAGGGCCGCCAGCGAGCACGGTCACGTTGAGCATTTTTGGTGTAGCAGTGGGATCAGTCATGAGTGTTATGGCGTCGCAAATGTTCTCTGGGGTCGACAATGCACCAGCGTTGGTGGTCGCGCCACTGGCCGTCTAGAAACAAAAAGTCCCGTGAAAGCCCCTCGTACTCAAAGCCGCAGCGCCGCACCAGTTCTTGCGAACGCGTGTTTTCGGGTTGGATATTGGCTTCTAGGCGATGCAAACCCATGGTGCTAAAAGCGTACTGGATCAGTCGTTGTAAACCCGCTTGCATGTAGCCCTGACCGTGAAATTCTGCGCCCACATAGTAGCCTAACGAGGCACTGAGAAAAGATCCGCGCACGATGTTGTTTACATTGATCACTCCGACGATGACATCGTCCGTGCTGCGACAAATAGCGAAACCCTCGTGATCATTGCGGCGAATGCGTTGCAAATAGTATTTGAATAATGCAGAGCTGGTCGGCGCCTGAATCCAGGGTTCGTGCAAACTTTTACTTGCTTGCATGAGTGTCGTGAATTCCGACTGATCATTATGGGTTACTCGTCGTAAATAGATGTCGCGGTTATTCATGCCGCTCCTGGGTGTCGCGCTGTGTGGTGAGCAGTTCGGACAGGGTGGGTGGCAAAAGACCCAAGCCTAAAATAAGCGCCATCACTGGGTGTAATCCATTGATGCTGAACTCGGTGAGCGACGCCAAGGAAAAACCCAGGCGCTGCCAAGCGAGTAAGCCATAAGTTATGAGCGCAAAACTCAAGATGAGCAGTGCGTAGCGAAGTATCTGGCGCATGCAGACATTGCCGAGGTTGAATTAGCAAGATACTAGTTGGATCGCTGCTGGGATTCCAATACTGAGAAAGATCTGTCCTCGATACTGAAAAAGTAGGCGGCGCCGCGTTGGCGCAACCAGGCTGCTGTGAACTGAGCGCGGTCATAGATGCGCGGCACTTCGGCTGGATTTTCTGCCGCCGGATCCAAAACCAATACGCTGTTACCTGTAAAGCCATAGAGTAGTACTAAGTGGCCGGCGGTCTGGGTCAACGGTGCGTGCTGCAATTCGTCTTTGGCGAAACGCACGCTGCAAACCACAGGTGTCTTTGAGGTCAGTGCCTGTTCTACTTTTTGCCAATCTGCGTTGCATTCCACGGTTGCCAATACACCAAGGCGACTGGCTTGAAAGATGGCCTGGGGCCACATGCCGTACGCCTTTGTGACGGGGTCGTAACAATCTTCAACAAGCTGAGTCCAAAAGTCTTCGATTTGCGTGTGCTCAACAACGTTCAGCAAGTGGCTTAAAGCCATCGCTAATGCCGTCGGTGAACAGATGCGATTGCGAATGTTAGCCGAAGCTGCCATCTGGCTGATCGCCGGTGGTTGCACCATTCGGTTTATGGGCGAGTGAGAACTGCTGCGGATGTTATGAGGTTCAATTTCAAGCGGACGAACGCTGGTGGCAAGCACATATTGCTGCGGTTGCTCGGCGCATTGCACGCGTAACACCAAAATCGCTGTGGTGACCTCGCTTTGCGAATGCCAGCAATCGATATGATCGCTCAAGTTTGAGCTGTTATCCGTTGGTGGGGAGAATAAGTTTAGCTCTGAGTCAGCGGGTATTGACCGCAGTATGTTAGAGCCTTCTAGGTGTTGTAGTTGAAACTGGAAGCGAAAGTCTACACCCACCAAAGCAAAGCTTGGAACGATGATGTGCTTGGGCGGTAGATCGGGCAGAGCCAGCTCGGTCTGCCAAACGCCGGGGTCGATCTCTTTCCAGTCTGCCAAACCGTCAATAGGCAGCGGGAAGTGTCTGGTGGCTTGGGTTTGTCCGAGGCGTCGGGTAAATTCCATTTGCAGATCATAGCGCGGTGCTCAAGCAACTGAAATTGCCGCCTGTAAAAGCCTGGGTGGTTGCGACAAAAACTGAGTTAAGTTTATGAAGGAAATTGTGTTTTATACGACACAACATTGCGGCCTCTGTGAGGCTGCGATGGATGCCTTGTTAGCGCTACCAGAAGCCCAAGGCAGTCAACTACGTACCGTGGACATTGCACTGGACGATGATTTAATGGCGCAATATGGAACACGTATTCCTGTGATCGCCGTGGGCGAATCAGAACTGCAAGCGCCCTTTGATCAGAAAGCACTGCAAAAGTGGCTGCAGGATATAGCTTAGCGGCATGATCTGGCGCTACAGCCACGAGCATTTGGGATAGGAGAGCACAATGAAAGCCAGCGAGTACACAAGCACTCAAACGGATTATGTAAATGAGGGCGTTCAGCGAGCCCAGGAACTGGGTAATCGCGGCCCGGTCAGATTTGATGCTGCTGGTAATTTGCACCCAGACATTCTCGAAGCCTACTGGCGCACAGGTTTTTATGTTTTCGAAAACCTTGTTGATCAGGCTGAAATTCAACTGCTACGGAATGAAATAGACGACTTGCTGCAACGTGCTCCAATTGACAATGGGGCTACTGAAGATGCTCACGGCCGGCCGGCATTCGGGCAGCAATTTGCGCGGCCGACTTATTCGCTTATTCGGCCGCTGAGCGACCCTTGGGGGGGTACCGATAAACTCAATGGCCGGCATCCCACCCAAATGACGCAGCCGGAGTCGGCCCAAGACGCACCCCGGAAAGTTGTCTTTTTGATGTCGGGCATGTGCCAGATTATGGATTCTGGATTGCGTCTATACGGTCATCCGCAGTTGCTAAGCATTGCGAGCTCTATTAACGGTGAGGACTTTGTGCCCTATAACGACGCGATCTTTGTGAAGCTGCCAGGCTTAGGTGGTTCTGTTTCTTGGCATCAAGATGGGGTCACCCATTGGGATTCGCCAACCTGGGATCAGGGGATTCATGGATTCAACTTCCAAGTGCAGTTATATGACACCTCGGCGCGCAGTTGCTTATGGGTGGTGCCTGGGACGCATAAAGACGGCAAGCTCGACATCAAAGAATTGGTTGCGCAAAACCAGGGTTCTGAATTTTTGCCAGATGCTGTGCCTCTCTTTGCTAAAGCTGGGGATGTCACCATTGTTAATCGCCAGGCGCTACACGGCTCATTTGCTAATACTTCTGAGGATACGCGTATCTCATTGACCTTTGGGTTCCATCGGCGCGGTTCAGTGCTCGGTGCTCGCGGTGCGCTGAGCCAAACGAATGACGAGGTTTATGACGCCGAGCGCATTGATCAGCGATCCCAAGTGATTGCTGTGGCGATTGATGCGCGGCAAAAGTTTTATCCGGACGAAGGGCGCTACACATATCAACCCATGATCGGCAGAGAGAACGAGCTGCAGTTCTCAGATGCAACTTGGGACAAAGTTATTCGCGATTACAACTTACAAGATCTGTCTATCTAGGGAAGCTCTGAATAAACGGGTCATGAATTTTTCAATGCGAGAAAGACAACAAGACTATTTTTAATTTTCGCAGTAAATCAATTATTTGAAGATACTAGCCCTTGGCAGCGCTGCAGCATATTTGAAAAATTCTGAGTTAATCAGAGGTTCCCTAGTGCTCTAACCACCTAAAAGTTCAGGATCAGCGGGCCTGTGGTTGAAACCAAACAAGGTATTGGCATTAGCGGCGCAGAACTCCGCGAGTTCGGTTGGACTTTGCTTTCGTTGTTCGGCTAGGGCTGATAATACGTAGTTCAACAGCGCCGGTTCATTGCGGCGGCGGTATTTACCCAACGCCGCTTCGGTGTTGGCAAACAGCTGATCGTTGGGCGGAGCGTTGTGGGGTCGCAAGAATGGCGCATCCGTTTCGACCAGTATTCGATCGTTAGGAATCCGTGCGACCAATTCGCGCAAGGTCTGCCCGCGTTTGGCATCACACAGCCAGCCGGTAATGCCGATGAAAAAACCGGCCTCTAGATAGCCGTCTAATTCTGCCGCGCTACCGGTAAAACAGTGAATAACTACCGGTGGAAGGTTGTCTTGGTCCTTTAATAGACCGAGCACTTCGCCGTCACTGTCACGATCGTGGACAAATAAAGGTTTTTGTACTTGGCATGCGATGGCGATTTGCGCCTGAAAAGCCTTGCGCTGGGCTGTTGGTGCAGAATAGTTGCGATTGAAGTCGAGGCCACATTCTCCCACGGCACGTACCCATGGACTCTGACACAGCGTTGCAAGATGAAGATCATCACTGTCTTGCCAGGTTTCTGCGTCATGGGGATGTACGCCTGCGGTAGTCAGCAACTTAGGCCAATTGGGCCGTGCCAGACTTTCCTCACAGAGGGCGATATTGCGCTGGGCAAGGGTCAGATCTGTAGCACAACCCAAAACTCCGCTAACCCCCGCTTCGTGGGCGCGCGCCAGCACCGTCGATAAATGTTCGGAAAATTGGCCGTTTTGCAGATTGACGCAGATGTCGATCACGATCAGCGCTCAGTGATGCTTAGCTCTAGGGGCGTGAGAATGCGTGTTGGAGTGTTTAACAGTTGGTTGTAAACATAGGTGAAGGCCAACACATTCTTAACGTAATTGCGCGTTTCGCGAAAAGGAATAGTCTCTATCCAGACATCCGTTGGCATTTGCGCTTTATTCTTTATCCAACGGTCTACTCGGTGCTCACCGGCGTTATATGCCGCAATGGCAAGAGGGCGTTGGCCATTAAAGCGCTCAATCAACCAGGCTAAGTGATAGCTGCCAAGTCGGATATTGATTTTAGGGTCATTCAGTTGGCCGGCATAGGAGGCGGGCAGCCGTGCGCGTTTGGTAACCAGTTTTGCGGTCGCTGGCATCAATTGCATTAGGCCGCGCGCACCGACAGGTGAACGGGCATCGGGTTGGTAGGCCGACTCTTGTCTTGCGACGGCGCGTAGCAGTGCAGGAGCAACATCTTGTTTGTGTGCGGCCGCGTTGAAATCTGAATTGAAAGCGAGGGGAAAACGCAACAACAGGTCATCCATGGCTTCGGCAAGATTAGCGCTGCGAATCGCCAGAGATAAATCACCGATGCTTTGTGCCAAGTGGCCCAGTTGACGCTTCTCCTCATTGTTTGAGACATCCAATGCGCGGTACCACTCTCGGCGGCCATTCAAGTTTTCTCCCACAGCAAACAATTCGATGGCGCGTCGAATATGCGGATTGCTTTTAAGGTCTATCGATTCTGGCTCTGGCAAGCTGGGTTGTAAGGGTGGCGTTTGTTGTAATAACAGTGCGGCCATAAAACCGTAATAATGTCGCTGGCTGGCTAAAGCGCTGAGTATGTCTTGCGGGTTAGTCGTATCGGGTAATGCATCAACTGCGTCTGCAGTCTGCATCACAGCCCGTGCCCACCAGTATTGCCAGCGTTGAGTTTGTTGCTCGCCCTCGGGAAGGCGTTTGATCCAGTATCGTAATTGCTGCCAGTTTTGTTGGCTCAATGCGGCTTGGGCCATGCCTTGAGCTGCGAAAGAAGAAGATGAGTTGTCGCGTTCCAAGTCCTCGGGGAACACACCCTCGCGTGCCAAACCTACCTGAATATGGTCATTGATCACTGAACGTTGCACAGCGCTGAAGCTGTGGGTGTTGGCGTAACGTTGCCAAGCATCTGCTGCCTCTTGCGGCGCTGACCTGCTCAAACGCATAAGCCCGTGACGGATAAGGGTGCGATTCTTTTCGGTGTCGTCTGCGAAGCGACTGTAACGTCGTATGCGCTTGGGTTGAGTATGAACTTGGTAATAGGCATCAGCTGCGCGTTTATTACTCCCTGTAAAGAAACGCAGCAGATAGCGGGCCAGGGTTCTCTGATTGCCTTGTATTGCGCCGTCCAGTCGTTGCCAAGCAATGTCTTGATTAAAACGAGGGGTGGTTCGCCAAACGTCAAAAATCGGATCGCAGGCTTTGGGTTGAGACTTTGGGGTTAGCCACAAGTCGGTAGTCCAGTCCAATGCTTTGTCGCGTTGACCGCGCCCGTAGAGTGCACGGACGTAGTAACAGCGTAGTTCGGCGTCGCTACTTTGTTGGTAATCGGCGTCGGAAAAATTTTTCAACAATGTTGTCCAATGGCGCTTCCTCCCGAGTTTTTTCAGCCAGCGACGGTAAAGAAGGTCACTCGGCGCCAGGTCGCCGTGTTCACTCATAAACCCATTGATCTCTTTCGCGGACGCATTGTTGAGTCGACCATTGACTCGGTGATAGTCGAGATAAGGTCGCAAAGGATACTGCTCGAGTAGCTTCGCCTTTGCGTTAAATTTACTTATGGCACCGCTGCGCAGGTTATCCAGAGCTTGCAGATAAAGAGCGCGTTGATGAAACAGGCTGGGTTCGCTCGTTGTGGACTGCTGTGCCCACAGTGGTGTGTTGGTAGCGAGTAGCAGGCTCAACAGCACCAGCAAGCGATTGACGGGTAGGCTCGTGTTCGCGTGAGGATTAGAACAAAGGGCGTCTGCTCGGTTGGTCCGAGGAATCATTAACACTAACTTAAGAAACTATTCTGGTTGGTTTTCGTTATTGCCCACGCGAACTGCCAAAACGTCGCAGCTGGCGCCGTGCAACACGCCATTGGCGGTCGAACCCAGTAGCAATGCTAGGCCATGGCGGCCGTGACTACCGACGACGATAACGTCAGCGCCATGTTCGTCTGCAGTTCGTTGAATCTCGCTTTCGGGGCGGCCAAATATAAGGTGTTGGCGGGACTCTGGGACGTTGAGTGTGGCTGAGAATTCGCGCAAATGTGAGGTCGCTTGTTCCTGGATTTGCTCTTGTACTGTGGACAGATCCATCGGTACATCACCGCCGTAGGCTAGGCTCAGTGGCTCTATAACGTGAACGATGTGGAGCTCTGCCGCAAATGCTTGGACAAGTTGCGTGGCCCTTTTAGCGACCTGTAGTGATTCTTCGGTGAGATCGACTGCGAGCATAACTGTTTTGTAGTCAGACATAGCGCAAACCTTGCTTGCTCATCGCTGTTGGGCGGAAGATACAATGTCCGCATAGCGTGAACAAGTACGAAAGAGTGTAGGGATAACGCATGGAGAAGGCATGGTCTGGCTGATTATCATTGGAGTTTTGGCGCTGGCCATTGGGCCTATTTCTTACATGTTGCCCAGTGCCCAGGATCGTTACTTAGCGGCGCTGCGGCAACACGCTCGGCAATTGGGTTTTACTATACAGTTGCGTCGCTTGGACAAGCTGAATCCAGCAGCAGAGGAGCGAGTGAGCACATCTGGTCAACAGCTAGACCCCACGTTCGATTGTATAAGCTACGATTGGTTTATTCGTAAGCCGTTGCTTGATCCACCAAATGTAGTGCTGCAACGATTGCCGCAGCAAACCACTGTACCGGTACAAGAAGTGGCTGTTGGTTGGGGCTTTGCCAAGCTAGGTGAACGTAGTGAAGTAGATCAAGTCGGTCTGGTAACGCTGACACAAAGGCCGTTATTTCAAAGCCGTTTGATTGCTTGGGCTGAAACTTTACCCAGTTCTGTTGTGGCCGTGGGGTTGAATGCGACGGCGATCAGTCTGTTCTGGAAAGAAAATGAGGCAGCAGATCGCCAACTGGATGCAAAGGCGCGCGTGCAGGTGGCGTCTGGGCAATTGCACGGACTGCGCGATCAGGTTGCAGAGCTTTGCACTGAATTGGTCGCCAGCTTTGGAAACCGTAGTGAAGGTGCGGACGACTGACATTTGTTTGGAATGCCTCGCCTGGGTGTCAGGTGTACCACTGTGTTGATCATGAGTAGTTATTTCTGTCGCAAAGTGTTGGATTTCTTGACAGCGAGGATCACCTGGGCCTATAAATCGCGCGTTCGTAACATCGCGGCGTGAAATCATCGTCACCAATTGATCAGCAGGCTGCGATCGGTCACTACAATTTACTAACTCTGTTGAGGCTTTATGGCTAGATCATTGGTCATTGTTGAATCTCCGGCCAAGGCGAAAACGATTAACAAGTATCTGGGCAGCGATTACGTTGTGAAGTCCAGTGTGGGTCATATTCGAGATTTGCCGACGGGCGCACGTGCAGCCGATCCGAAAGCTCGGGCAAAAGAAGCTCAAAAAACTAAGGCGCTGCCGCCAGAAGAACGCGCGGCATATAAAAAGAAACGGTCGCGTGAGCAATTGGTGCGACGCATGGGTGTTAACCCCGATCAAGCGTGGTCGGCTGAATATGAAATCCTGCCGGGTAAAGAAAAAGTCGTCGATGAGTTAAAACGTTTGGCAAAGAATGCGCCAACGGTGTATCTGGCTACTGACTTAGATCGAGAGGGCGAGGCCATTGCTTGGCATCTTCGGGAAGCTATTGGCGGTGATGAAAGTCGTTATCGCCGGGTGGTGTTCAATGAAATTACCCGCAAAGCCATTCAGGAAGCCTTTGTTGATCCAGGTGAGCTGGATATGGATCGAGTGCATGCCCAGCAGGCCAGGCGCTTTCTAGATCGGGTAGTGGGCTTTGAGTTATCGCCCTTGTTGTGGTCGAAAGTTGCCAGAGGGCTTTCCGCTGGCCGGGTACAAAGTGTCGCAGTGAAGCTTGTTGTTGAACGCGAACGTGAAATCCGCGCTTTTATTCCCGAAGAGTACTGGGACTTGTTCGCCGACCTGAGTCGCGAGGGTGAAACCACACCTGTACGTTTCCAGGTCAGCCGCGAGGGTGGTGCCGCGTTTCGTCCGCACAACCAAGAGACCACGGAAGCTGCGATGGCGTTGCTGCGTGAGGCTAAGTTTGCTGTGGCGCAACGAGAAGACCGACCCACTCGCACCAAACCCAATGCGCCCTTTATAACGTCGACCTTGCAGCAGTCTGCGAGCACGCGGTTGAGTTTTTCGGTAAAGAAAACCATGACCATGGCTCAGCGTCTTTACGAGGCGGGCTACATTACTTATATGCGAACGGATTCCACTAACTTAAGCGCTGAAGCGGTCGTCGCTTGTCGAGACCATATTCAGAGTGAGTACGGCGATCGTTACTTGCCTGAGCAAACGCGCACGTATACGGCGAAAGATGATGCCCAGGAAGCGCACGAAGCCATTCGGCCCTCGGATGTGGGTACACGGCCAGAGCAGTTAAATGGTGTAGACGCTGATGCCGTGCGACTTTATGACTTGATACGCAATCAGTTTATCGCCTGCCAAATGACCGATGCGGAATACTTAAGTACTTCGATAAAAGCGAGTGCAGGGGATTTTGAACTGCGCATTCGCGGACGTATTTTGCAGTTCGATGGATTTACCCGCGTATTACCGCCGATGTCGCGCAAAGAAGAAGAGACGCCTTTGCCAGACTTGCAGCCGGGCGAGGCACTGACACTGCAGCAATTGGAGCCAGTGCAGCACTTTACTAAACCAACACCGCGCTTTGGTGAAGCGAGCTTGGTTAAGGAGTTAGAAAAGTTGGGCATTGGGCGGCCTTCCACCTATGCCAGCATTATCTCGACCATTCAGGATCGTGGTTATGTGAGCCTTAATAACCGGCGCTTTTATGCCGAAAAAATCGGCGAGTTGGTGACGGACAGGCTGTCAGAAAATTTCGATAACCTTATGGACTATGGTTTCACGGCGGGTATGGAGGAGCAGCTAGACAAAGTTGCCCATGGCGAAGCGATGTGGAATCAAGTGCTGGACAATTTTTACTCAGACTTCAGCTCCAAGTTAGATCAGGCCCAGGCGCTAGAAGGCGGCATGCGCCCTAATGCGCCCACGGATACCGACATTGAATGCCCTACCTGTGGTCGGCACATGCAAGTTCGCAACGGTTCCACCGGGGTCTTTTTGGGTTGTTCAGGTTACGGGTTGAAGCCGAAAGAACGCTGCACAACTACGATGAATCTGATTCCCGGTGAAGAAGCGGTCGACGTTGATCAGGATGAAGAAGGCGAATCGAAACTGTTAAGGCGCATGAAGAAGTGCGAAAAGTGTCAAACGCCAATGCTCAGTCATTTGCTTGATGAACAGCGCAAGATACATATCTGCGGCAATAACCCAGATTGTGACGGTTATTTGATTGAACACGGTCAGTTCAAGATCAAGGGTTACGACGGGCCGGTATTGGATTGCGATAAGTGCGGTGCGCAGATGCAGCTTAAGTCCGGGCGCTTTGGCAAGTACTTTGGTTGCACAGAGTGCAAGAACACTCGCAAGTTGTTGCGCAGCGGTGAGCCTGCGCCGCCAAAAGCTGATCCCGTACCGATGCCGGAACTCGAATGTGAGAAAGTACCCGATCACTATCTGCTTCGTGACGGTGCGTCTGGCATTTTCTTAGCGGCGAGCCAGTTCCCCAAGCATCGGGAAACCCGCGCGCCGAAAGTGATCGAGATTAAACCCCATGCCAACGAACTGGATCCTAAGTTTCAGTATCTGGTGGAAGCTCCAGAACGCGATCCCGAGGGTAATCCTGCGATCATTCGCTACAGCCGCAAAACCAAAGAGCAGTACGTGCAGACCGAGGTAGAGGGCAAGGCCACTGGTTGGAAGGCGTTCTACCAGGACGGCCGTTGGGTGGAAGAACAAAAGGTGTCTAAGAAAGCGAAGTCTTCGGCGTAACAGCGAAGACTTCGCGGATTCCCAGGTTTAGAAGCTAAAGGTGTTGGCGGATAACACCGACAGAAAGTCCTTCGATAGCAAAATTTTGCGTTGCTAAGTCGACCTCTATGGGTTGATAGTCGTCGTTTTCTGGTAACAACATCACCTGATTACGCCGCTTAGTGCGTTGAAAGCGTTTTACAGTGACTTCTTCCTCTATTCTGGCTACGACAATTTGACCGTGAGTGGCTACTTGGGTTTTGTGCACAGCCAACAGGTCGCCATCGAAAATGCCAGCGTTCATCATGCTGTCGCCGCGTACCCGCAGTAGATAGTCGGCATGGGGTTGGAAGAAACTCGCAGGAAGATCGATACGGTCTTCTATATTTTCTTCTGCAAGTATTGGATTGCCCGCAGCAACGCGGCCGACGATAGGTAGTCCCTCTGCCGAGGATTCTGGCAGGCGGATGCCCCGGGAGGTACCAGGAATCATTTCTATCGCGCCTTTGCGAGCCAAGGCTTTTAAATGTTCCTCGGCGGCATTGGCTGACTTAAAGCCAAGCTCTTTCGCGATGTCTGCACGAGTTGGCGGATAACCAGTATCCGCGATGTACTGGCGAATCAGTTCCAGTACCTGGCCTTGGCGCGCAGTGAGTGGAACAGGTGCGATAGCAGCGCTGGTATGTACCATGAGTATTCCTGTCTAAATATACAGTGCTGGGAGTATATACAGATGCTAATGCGGTTGCATAGTCCGATCGCAACAAAGTTTTGCTGGCCCCAGCGTCGCTTGGATGCAGGAATTGCGTGGATTACGCGATACTATGCAGCGATGGCGCGCTTGTTTAAGCGCCTTAAATCTCGAAACGACGGGTTTATGCATGCAAACACTATTTGACTATGTCGCCGCTCACGGCTGGGTCGTGGAAGCGTTCTTGATTATATTGCTTACGGCGATTCTGCGATTGGTACTGAAGTTCTCATTAGACCGGCTCGCGCGACAAGCGCAACGCAGCAATAACTACTGGGATGATGCCTTGGTGGAGGCTGGCCGTCGGCCCGCGGGCATTGCGGTCTGGGCGCTAGGCATCAGTCTGGCTGCGGAAGTGATCGGTGGTGATGCCCAGGCGGAGATTTTCCAGTACATAGACAGCATGCGCGATGTTGCGATTGTTTGGCTGATGGTCTGGTTCGCATTGCGTTTCATTCGCCTGATTGAAGAACATTACATCGCGACTCACTCGGAAGAACGTTCAGTTGACCAAACTACAGCGTCCGCCGTAGGTAAATTGTTACGTGCGACGGTTGCGATCACCGGTACATTGTTGGTGCTTCAAGCTTTTGGGGTATCGGTATCAGGGGTTTTGGCCTTTGGCGGTATTGGGGGTATTGCCATCGGTTTTGCGGCCAGAGATTTATTGGCCAATTTCTTTGGCGCTCTGATGATTTTTCTGGATCGGCCTTTTTCAGTGGGGGATTGGGTGCGCTCGCCTGATCGTGACATTGAAGGCACCGTTGAAGACATTGGTTGGCGTTTGACTCGTATCCGCACCTTCGACAAGCGACCGCTGTACTTGCCGAATTCCATTTTCTCTAGCTTGGCAGTAGAAAATCCATCGCGTATGCACAATCGTAGAATTTACGAAACAATTGGCCTGCGCTACGACGATATTGCTGTAATGGATCCTATTGTTACAGCTGTGCGCGGCATGTTGGATAATCATGAAGACATTGATCAGCAACAAGTGCTGATGGTTAATTTTGTGACCTTCGGGCCTTCTTCCGTGGACTTTTTCATATATACCTTTACCAAAACAGTAGATTGGCAGACCTATCATCAGGTGAAGCAAGATGTGTTGTTGAAAATTGCCGAGATCATTGAGCAACACGGCGCACAAATAGCGTTCCCCACACAAACACTGCATGTGCAACCTGAACCCGCGGGATCGGGCAGCTAGTGAATCTTGTTTCGCTGCCATTTGCCGATAGCGTGCCGAATGAGGTTAGCCGTGGGTTTTCTCAGGCCGAACTCCTGCACAGCGCAGATGAGGTCAGTCGAGCCATAGACAGAATGGCGGTAGCGATTACCGCCACGTTGCAAGATCAAAACCCGGTGGTGTTGAGTGTGCTGCAGGGCGGTTTGTATCTGACCGGACAGTTAATGGCGCGATTGGTTATGCCGTTGCAACAAGGCTATGTGCACGTGGGCCGCTACGCTGATGCGCAAGAGGGCGGCGAACTGCACTGGCACGGCAGTGCTCACCCGGATCTGCGGGGTCGTAATGTGCTGCTGGTGGACGACGTATTGGATCATGGTGTGACCCTGCGAAGACTGCTGGATTGGCTTGCCGAGCAAGAAGTGGCTCAAGCTTACAGTGCGGTAGTTGTCGAAAAGGAGGGTGACTTGTTGCCATCAGGGCGACCCGAACCAGACTTTGTTGGGCTCATCTGTCCTGACCGATTCCTATTCGGCTGTGGAATGGACTTTCATGGCTATGGCCGTAACTTGCCTGGTCTTTACGCGCTCAAGGCGTAGCTGCTTGCTTTGCGTCTTGTAGGGTCTGCCAGCTTTGTTTCAGGGTAGCGTCGGGCTCGAAAGGCGTGATGTTGATCACCACACCCATTAGCGGATGATCGACATAGTGCATCTCGTTACTACGCATGCGGCGGCTCTCGCTCAACAGTGCGTAATCATCGCGGCTAAGATCGGGCTGTAACCAAAGATGAGTGTTCACATGCAGGTAGCGGCCTAAGGTTACGCCGATGTGCCCAGAAACCCCGACATGTTGACTTAGTAGGCCGGCATGATGAATGGGTAATTGAATGTATTGGGGTGCGTCTCGGGCCGGTACGGGCTGTTGCCAGCGACCGTGAAATACGACTGCTAGCTCCGGTGCTTTAGCAATGCTCTGGCGTTGCGGGCGCAGCGCCAATCGATCGTCTTCAAGCCATTGCCAACTGTCCTGGTGGAAGGATTCATTAAACTCGGCGAGTATCAGTTGGAACTCAGTCTCGGCCTGGGCGAGCGGATCTGGGGCTACGGTCATGGTCTGTTCCTGAAGATAGTTCGGATCAGACGCTATTGCCTCAAATAAGGGAGAGTCAGTAGAAAAAAACGGATTCTGCTCGTCTGCTGTCAGGACTGGATCGAGGGTTACTTGGCTGCCGGCCGCGCTGAAATCATTAAGCAATTCTGGCTCAAATCCCTCGCTGAGCACGATGCGCATAAATTCAGGAAGCTCGGCTTTCGCGTGTTGAAGACAGTGTTGTCCATTGATCTCTTTGGTCCAAGGGGAAGGCTGTTCCAGCAAGCGTTGTTGTTCGCGTTGACTCACCAATGCCATAAGGGCATCGGGCCATGTCCTGGGTGGTTCGTTGATGAGTGGCTCCGTAGACACCACGCTTGCCGGGTCACGCATGAATATGATGACTTCTATCGCATAAAAGTTGGGTTGCAGCGCGTCTTCCAGGCGGTCTAACTCGCTAGGGCGTGTCGCCTGTAAAGGTAGGCTCGTCCAGACAAGTGCAGTGGCGAGTAAGAGCCTTGTGAACATGGTGTGCAAACCACCTGATCTTAAATTTTCAGGTGGTTTGAGCACTAGGCTGCGGCCTCTTGTTGAGGTGTTAATCGTGTCAACAGTTCATGTGCGAAAGCTAGACGTTGATCGAAGTGTTCAAGATCGCAAACAATGCGTAAGGTTGAAGACCCCTCCAGTCGATAAGTTTGGCTTTCTTGCTGCACCAGATTGACGATCATGAGTGGATCGACCCGGGTAGTTTTGCTGAACTCCAACTTACCGCGCTCTTGGCCGAGGTCAAGTTTCACGATGCCCAGGTCTTGTGCCAACAACTTCAGTTCGGTAACGCTAAACAACTGCTTTAACTGTGCGGGTAGTAAACCGAAGCGATCAATGATTTCTACTTGTAGTGTGTCGAGTGCGTTGTTGTCCTTGGCGCTTGCGATGCGCTTGTACAAGATCAGCCGTGCTTGTACATCTGGCAAGTAGTCGTCTGGAATCAACGTGGGAGCATGCAGGTTCACTTCTTGGCTTACCGGTTCCAGAGGGCTGTCGAGATCAGGGATTTGCCCGGATTGTAAGGCGCTGACCGCTTGGTTGAGCATCTCCATATACAGGGAAAATCCTATCGATTCGATTTGTCCGGATTGGTCATCGCCAAGTAACTCGCCCGCGCCACGAATTTCCATGTCGTGGGTGGCGAGGGTAAAGCCGACGCCCAGATCACCAGCGGCTTCAATGGCCTCTAGGCGCTTCACTGCGTCAGCGCTGAGACTCCGCGGTTCCGGTGTAAGCAAGTAAGCGTAAGCCTGTCTGTGACTGCGGCCCACGCGACCGCGCAGTTGGTGCAGTTGGGCCAGTCCAAACTTGTCTGCCCGTTCAATAATAATGGTGTTGGCGTTGGGTATGTCTAATCCTGTTTCGATGATGGTGGTGCAGACAAGGACATTTAGCCGACGATGATAAAAGTCATTCATCACCTGTTCGAGTTCCAGTTTTTTCATTTGCCCGTGGCCGATGCCGATGCGTGCTTCGGGCACCAGGTCTTGCAGGGTTTGAGCGGCCTGCTCAATGCTGCGGACTTCGTTGTGCAAGAAGAACACTTGGCCGCCGCGCATTAGTTCTCGGCTGATGGCTTCCCGAACATTAGGTTCGCGGCGCTGTTGTACGAAGGTTTTGATCGATAGACGCTTTGCTGGCGGTGTTGCGATGATGGATAAGTCGCGAATGCCGCTAAGAGACATGTTCAAAGTCCTAGGTATTGGCGTAGCAGTTAATGTCATTACATCAACTTCGGCGCGCAGTGCGCGTAGACGTTCCTTTTGTCTGACACCGAAGCGGTGCTCTTCGTCGATGATTACCAAGCCCAGATCTTTAAAAGCGAAGTCTGACCCGAGTACCTTATGGGTGCCAATTACGATGTCCACTTTGCCGTTGGCGCAGCCTTTGGCAACCTCGGTGTTCTCGCTGTTGCTGCGCAACCGGCTCACAGTTTCTATGTTGACAGGCCACTGTGCGAAGCGATCACGAAAGGTGTCGAAGTGCTGTTGGGCCAACAGCGTGGTGGGCACCAAGATGACCACTTGTTTATTGTTTTGTGCTGCAACAAAGGCTGCGCGCATGGCGACTTCGGTTTTACCAAAACCGACATCGCCGCAAACCAGGCGGTCCATGGCCCGTTGAGCCGCAAGATCCTCCAGCGTGGCGTCAATGGCATTTTGCTGATCGTTAGTGACTTCAAATGGAAACTCTGCGGCGAATTTTTCATAGTCATCTAGCTCAGCTGCTAAACGATGAGACAGTTTCAGCTCTCTGCGTGCGTAGATGTCCAGTAGCTCCGCAGCCACATCAACAACTTTTTCGGCAGCGCGGCGCTTGGCACGTTCCCACTGGTCGGATCCGAGTCGATGTAAGGGTGCATGCTCCTCGTCAGCGCCGGCGTAACGACCGATCAAGTGTAGGGACGTAACCGGTACATACAGCTTGGCACCGCCAGCGTAACTTAAGGTAAGGAACTCATGGGCAGCACCATCAATGTCTAAGGTGTCCAGACCAAGGTAGCGGCCAACGCCGTGTTCTACATGGACTACCGGCGCGCCTATACTCAGTTCGGTTAAGTTGCGGACGATCTGATCTGTGTCTATAAGCGCTTTATTGTCCGCTGGCGCAGAAGTTTGCCGTGCGCCGAGCACTTCGGTTTCAGTGATGATCAGCGCTTTGGAACACCACAGACCGTGGTTAAGCGGTCCAACGGTAATACAATGTTGCGAGTGATCCGCGGTGTGGTAATCGTCGAAGTGCTCTATGGGTTTAGCGTCGATGCCGGCTTTGCGCAGCATTTCATCAAAAATTTCTCGGCGGCCAGCTGTTTCGGCCACAAACAGCGCCGACTGAGATTGCTCCTCGAGGAACGACTTTAAAGCACTGGCGGGTTGGGCCAAACGCGGGTTGGCGTGTAGATCTGGGAAACTGTAGCTGCTGAAGTCACATTGATGTTTGTGCTCAGCATTACTCAGTAGGATACGGCGATGCTGTGCCAACTTGTGTTTCAGTTGCTCCAGGTTTAGGTACAGTTCGTTGGGCGGCAAGATCGGTCGCTCTACATCGTGACGCAAGGATTCGTAACGCTGATTGACTTCGTCGAGGTATTGCTCAGCTGCCGTTACAACACCCTCTTCAAGAATGAACAATGTGCTGGTGGGCAGGTAGTCGAACAGAGTGGCCATTTCGTCGAAGAAGAATGGTAAGTAATACTCAACTCCATTGGGTGCGATATAGCTCGAGACGTCTTGGTAAATGCTGCAGCGTCGTACATCGACATTGAAGGCGTTGTGCCATTGGTCGCGGAACCTCGCCACGGCGGTGTCGTCGAACGGAAACTCCTTGCCCGGCAGGATAATCAGTTCATTAATCTGATCTACGCTCAACTGAGTTTCTGGATCAAAGGTGCGCAAGGTATCGATTTCGTCATCGAATAAGTCAATGCGTACGGGCAGATCTGCGCCCATTGGGAAGATGTCCATTACCGCGCCGCGGATTGCGTATTGGCCGCGTTCCGTCACGGTATCTGTGGCTTGGTAACCCGCAGCCTCAAGTCGTAAGCGCTGCTCCTCTGTCTTGAACAACTGACCGCGTTTTAAGTCAAAACAAGCGCCGTCTAAAAAAGTAGTGGGGGCGATTTTTTGTACCAGGGTAGCGGCTGGCACGATGAGCACGCCACCAGGGTCGTTACGTAGCTGTTGTAAACAAGCTAATCGCTCAGAAGTAATGTCCTGATGGGGCGAAAAAGCGTCGTAGGGAAGGGTTTCCCAGTCCGGAAAGCGCACTATGTCATCGGTAGTTGATGTGGCTGATTGGAAAAAGCGCAGACCGGAAGCCCACTGATCCGTGGTGGCAGGTTCTGCAGTAACGATAACAGTCAGCCCTGGCTGCTCTACCTCGGCAGCACTTTTGATTTCTGCCCGGAACTCGCTAACAGCCAGTAGTGGGCTGCTGCCGGTTAGTCCGCGCCAAGTAAGCTGGTCGCCAGTGCGCTTCGGTAATAAGTCTTTTGGTGCGGCGGGAAGGATCAGGTATGTCACCGTGTCTCGTATGTTGGGGTTGCTGCGAAGGGCCGGTAGTTTACCTATGAGTGACGGCTTTAGCAGTAGCTTTAAGGGTGAACACACCGGGTTCTACGCAGATAGCGGGTGGGGCATTTCTTGGCGGGTAAATTATGTCTAACCGTCCTCGACATGCAGGCTGCAGCAGACATGTCCTCAATAAAACCATCCCGCGTGCAGGAGTTATCCACAAGGCTGGCGTTCGCAGAAACCCTAGGCTAAAGTTCGCGTCAACTTGCGGTGATGGGCACCGCTTTTCAACGAGGGGAATTATGCGCCAAGGTCCCAAGAACCAAGGCGCTTCGTTAAATTATGCAACCCACTAAAGTCGACGATCCTAATTACTTCCACAAAGTAGTAGATTGCCAATGGGCCTGTCCTGCGCACACGCCTGTTCCGGAATATATCCGTTTAATCGCGGAAGAGCGCTACACCGAAGCCTACATGCTTAACTGGGACTCTAATGTTTTCCCGGGTGTGCTTGGCCGTACCTGTGACCGTCCTTGCGAACCGGCATGCAGACGTGTTCGAACAGAAGAAAAGCCAGTAGCGATTTGCCGCCTCAAACGAGTCGCGGCGGATAATAAAGGTGATGTCAGCGCTTACATGCCGGCTGTGCCAACACAGAAAAATGGCAAACGAATTGCGCTGATCGGTGCCGGCCCTGCATCGCTTGCGGTGGCACGAGATTTACTACCCTTGGGCTATGAAGTGCATCTGTTCGAGAAAGACGCCAAAGGCGGCGGCTTTATGCGGTCACAAATCCCAGCGTTTCGATTGCCCGAAGAGGTTCTTGATGAAGAGGTAGAGCGCATCCTCGACATGGGCGTGGTTTGTCACTTTGGTGAAGAAATCACCAGCATGAAAGCGTTGATGGATCAGAATTTCGACGCCTATTTTGTTGGAACAGGGGCGCCTCGGGGTCGTGATTTAGAGCTACTAGGGCGAGCAGAAGTCGACGACTATATTCATATTGGCATTGACTGGTTGTCGAGTGTGGCCTTCGGGCATACCACTGAGATTAAAGGCAAAGTAATTGTCATGGGTGGTGGCAACACTGCCATGGATTGCTGTCGAACCTCCCTTCGTTTAGGGGCCGAATCAGTCAGCGTGGTAGTGCGCTCAGCGTTCGAGGTCATGAAAGCCTCGGAGTGGGAAAAAGAAGACGCCATGCGTGAGGGCATCCCGATCATCAACAATCGCCCACCCAAAGAGTTCGTGCACGAAAACGGCAAGCTCAAAGGCGTGTTGTTTGAATGTGTAACACCGGTACGTGGAGACGACGGTCGTTTGCGATATGAGCCCAGCGGCGAGCCTGATGTGTTCATTGAGGCTGATCATGTGCTCATGGCTATCGGTCAAGATAATCACTGTCCGTGGATTGAGAGAGATCTAGGGATTGAGTTCGATAAATGGGACTGTCCCGTATTGGATGAGGTCACCTTGCAGTCGGATAATCCCAAAGTATTTTTTGGCGGCGACAGTGCTTTTGGCCCAGAAAACATCATTTGGGCGTCAGCACACGCGCACAAGGCGGCAATCAGTATTCACCTGATGTGCCAGGGCAAAGACCTTAAGGCTGATCGACCTCCTGAAGGCGTTAATTTGCTGTCGACAAAAATGGGTGTGCACGAGTGGGCTTATGATGCTGAGCACGACGCCTCGGCGCGCCATTTGGTGCCCCTGGTTGAGGAAACTACTGCGCTAACCAACATCAAAGTGGAAGTAGAACTGGGTTTTGATGAAGCACTCGCGGCGAGCGAGGCACAGCGTTGCCTTAACTGTGACGTGCAAACGGTATTCACGGACAACTTATGCATCGAGTGCGACGCTTGTGTCGACATTTGTCCAATGGACTGCATCTCGTTTGTGAACAATGACGAAGAAGAACCGCTGCGCCAAAGTTTGACCGCGCCAGCGATTAATACAGATCAAGATCTGTACGTGTCAGCGGATCTGCCGACAGGGCGGGTCATGGTTAAAGATGAAGACGTATGTTTGCACTGCGGGCTGTGTGCAGAGCGCTGCCCGACCAACGCTTGGGACATGCAACGTTCCGTGGTGCACATACCGCAACTGGGGTCTTTTGCATCATGAGCAGTGCCGCAGCCGTTAAGTACAACGATTTTGTTATACGCTTTGCTAATGTAAATGGATCAGGTTCGGCCAGTGCTAATGGCATGTTTGCTAAAGCGCTGTTTCGAATGGGTATTCCTGTGGCGACGCGGAACATTTTCCCTTCTAACATTCAGGGGCTGCCGACCTGGTTCGAAGTGCGAGTCAGCGAAAAGGGCTATTTGGGGCGCCGTGAGGGCGTTGACATCATGGTGGCTATGAACGCCGAGACCTTGGTGGAAGATGTGGCCAGTGTGTCGCCGGGCGGTTACTTGCTTTACGACAATTCTAAACCGTTAGCGAAGACGTTGCGTCGTGACGACATTCATGAGATCGGCATTCCAATCGCTAATATGATGCTGCCGGAATTTACGGATCCAAAACAGCGCAGCCTGTTTAAGAACATCACCTACTTGGGCGCCTTAGCCGGTTTGCTGAATATCGAGTTTGATGTGATCACAGGGATGGTCGCGAAGCAGTACAAGGGCAAAGACGCGCTGATCGCGCCGAATATCCATTCTTTGGAAATAGGCCGAGACTACGCGCTACGTTATTTGCAAGCACCGTTACCGCTGCAGGTGCGTCGCTCTGATGCCGTAGGTAACCGCATTATGATGGACGGCAACGATGCTGCCGGATTGGGTGCGGTCTATGGTGGCGCCACTGTATGCGCTTGGTATCCCATTACGCCATCGACTTCAGTAGCGGAAAGTTTTGAAAATCATGCTAACCGTCTGCGGGTTGACGAAGACAGCGGCAAGAAAAAATTTGCCATCATCCAGGTCGAAGATGAACTCGCTGCAATAGGTGTGGTGATCGGCGCGGCTTGGAATGGTGCCCGATCCTTTACCGCGACCAGTGGCCCGGGTATCTCATTGATGTCGGAATTCCTTGGTTTGGCCTACTTTGCCGAGATCCCTGCGGTGGTTTGGGACATTCAACGCTCCGGTCCGTCTACTGGTATGCCTACGCGTACTCAGCAAGGTGATTTAATTGGCGCGGCTTATGCCTCTCATGGCGATACCAAGCACCCGCTGTTATTTCCTGCTACTCCGAAAGAATGTTTTGACTTTGCTACTGTGGCGTTAGATCTGGCAGATCGGGTGCAGACCCCTGTGCTGGTCATGAGTGATCTAGAGCTGGGCATGAACGACAATTTAAGCGATCCCCTGGAATGGGATGACGCGGTGCGCTACGACCGTGGCAAAGTCCTTGATGCTGAGCAGCTAGAGCAGCGCGAAGTGTTTGGGCGTTATCTGGATGTCGATGGGGATGGTATTGGTTATCGAACCTTACCCGGGACCCATCCTGAGAAAGGTGCATTTTTTACTCGTGGTACCTCGCGAGATGAGTTTGCTGCCTACACCGAGTCGCCAGAAGCCTACGAGCGCAACATGCAGCGACTAGAACTGAAATGGCAGACCATCCGCGGTTTGGTGCCCCAGGCCGAAGTTGCTTCTCAGGGCCAGCGCGTAGGCGTCTTGTTTTACGGCACCACGGCTTTGCCCATGCCTGAAGCGGTTGATCTGCTGCAGGCCGATGGTATTGCTTTAGACAGCTGCCGGGTGCGCGCATTCCCCTTCGGTGAGGAAGTTGAGTCCTTTGTGCAAGACCATGACATCGTGTTCGTGGTGGAGCAAAACCGAGATGCACAAATGCGCACCTTGTTGATCAATGAGCTGCAAACCAACCCGGCGAAACTTGTGCCGGTGTTGTATTACGCGGGATTGTCGATCTCTGCAGACACGATTTATCAGCAGATCAGCGACTATTTCACTGAAAACAAACTCTCTCGCCTATCGGAGGTGCAGTCATGACATTCGTGGCAAAGCCGAAAGTACATCATCCCAATCTGCCACTGAACGAACTCGGTCTTACCCGGCGCGATTACGAAGGTTCGGTATCCACGCTGTGTGCCGGCTGTGGCCACGATTCGGTCAGTGCCGCCATTGTCCAAGCTTGTGCCGAACTGTCGTTGCCACCACATCGGTTTGCCAAGGTCTCTGGCATTGGTTGTTCGTCGAAAACCCCCAGTTATTTCCTCAACAAGAGCCATGGTTTTAACTCGGTTCACGGTCGTATGCCCAGTGTTATGACCGGCGCTAACCTGGCGAATAGAGATTTACTTGGAATTGGCGTGTCGGGTGATGGTGACAGCGCCTCTATTGGCTTAGGTCAGTTTGCGCACATTGTGCGCCGCCGCATCAACATGCTCTATCTGGTGGACAACAACGGTACCTATGGGCTCACCAAGGGCCAGTTCTCCGCCACCAACGATAAGGGTTCAACCAGCAAGAAGGGCGCCCCTAATCTCTACGAGCCCATCGATCTGGTGAGCATGGCGCTGCAAATTGGTGCGACGTTTGTGGCACGCAGCTTTTCGGGTGACAAAGCGCAACTTGTGCCGTTGATTAAGGCCGCGTTGAAGCATAAGGGCATGGCCTTCATCGATGTGATCTCCCCCTGTGTTGCGTTCAACAACCACAATGGATCCACCAAGAGCTATGAGTTTATCCGCGAGCATACCCAGAAGCTGGTGAACGCGGACCTTATTTTGAATCACCCGGAAGTGACCGTAGATTACGCCGAAGGTGCGCGTGAAGACGTATCCATGCCTGATGGCAGCACATTGCGGCTGTACAAGGTCGATGCAGACTACGACGCTCATGATCGGGTAGGCGCATTGAACTATGTGCAGCGCGCGCAAGAGCAGGGTGAAGTTGTGACTGGGTTGCTTTATGTAGATCCCGACCCTGTGGAGTGTCACGACATCATGGGGACAGTAGATCAACCGCTAAATGAGCTCGACGAGTCGCAATTGTGCCCCGGTAGTGAGGCGCTTGTGGGTATTAACGAAAGTTATCGTTAGCTGGTCAAACTTCTAGCCCCTTGAGCTAGAGAGGCGATCCCATAAAGCGGTGAGATTTCGCTTATTTGACCTTGCCCGTTGTAGTGAAATTCCTATAATGGCGCCGCATTAAAAACCTCGCGACTCGAAACCGGCCGTCCAGGCGGCAGTACACATAAGAGGATACGCAGTGGCACTACCTAGCCTTGAAGATTACTTCCCCGATTGGAAACAGCGCGAGGCGCTTGCTGAAGCAATGATTCCGCTTATTGGCAAGCTCTATCGCAGCAATGTGGTGGTGTACTGTTATGGGCGAGCGCTCTACAACCAGAGTGTGACCCAGCTTATGAAGGCTCATCGTTACGTGCGACAACTGGCACAAAACGAGTTGTCGGAGTTCGAGACCTATCCAATTTTAGTGGCGATGAGCGAACTGGATTTGGGACCTTGCCACGTAGACGTGGGTAAGTTGGCCTCAACTCTCATCGACAACAACGTTAAAGACGAAGCCGAAATCAAACAATTTGTGCTGGATCAGTGCAGTAAGGTCATTGGCGTGACTACGCCGCCGCTGTCTGAGCCTCAAGATGTTGTGCTTTATGGCTTTGGGCGTATTGGTCGTTTGCTGGCTCGTTTGCTTATTGAGAAAACGGGTGGGGGCACACAGTTAAGGCTTCGGGCCATTGTGGTACGTCGAAGTGGTGCCAACGACCTGATGAAAAGGGCTGGGTTGCTGCGGCGCGATTCGGTTCATGGCAGCTTCCAAGGCACCATTCGGGTAGATGAAGAAAACGAATGCATCATTGCTAACGGTAATGTTATTCGCGTGATCTATGCCGAAGGGCCAGACAAGGTGGATTACACATCTTTCGGTATCACTAACGCCATTGTGATTGATAATACCGGCGCCTGGAGTGACGAAGAGGGTCTTTCCCAACACCTAAAATCCAAGGGCGCATCCCGCGTGATTCTCACAGCGCCGGGCAAGGGTGGCATTAAGAACATCGTTGCTGGCATCAACCACCGGGACATTGAACCGAGCGATAACATTTTAGCTGCGGCGAGCTGTACGACGAACGCCATCGTGCCGGTGCTCAAAGCAGTAAACGACCGCTTTGGCATTGTTAACGGTCACATGGAAACGGTCCATGCCTATACCAATGACCAGAATCTAATCGACAATTTTCATAAGAAAAATCGTCGTGGTCGCGGCGCACCACTCAATATGGTCATCACTGAAACCGGCGCATCGTCAGCCGTGACCAAGTTGCTGCCAGAATTGGATGGCAAGCTCACAGGTAATGCGATTCGTGTACCTACGCCTAACGTATCGTTGGTTATTTTGAATTTAACGCTTAACGAAACCACCGACGAAACTGAGGTTAAGGAGTTTTTACGAACCTCGGCTCTACACGGTAAGTTACAGCGACAAATCGACTTTACGACCTCGCCGGACATCGTGTCTTCAGACCTGGTAGGCAATCGACATGCATGCATTGTCGATGGCGAGGCGATTATTGTGAAAGACAACCGTGCTGTGCTTTATGTCTGGTACGACAACGAGTTTGGCTACTCTTGCCAGGTGGTTCGCGTAGTGCAGAAGATAGCCGGTATCTCCTATCCGCTGATTCCCGAAAATGTCGAAGACATGGGGTTTTAGTCGTACCTCATGACGGTTAGAACACGCATCGCCCCATCCCCAACGGGCGATCCTCACGTTGGCACCGCCTATATGGCGTTGTTTAACTGGGCGTTTGCGCGGCAGCATAAAGGACAATTTGTCCTGCGTATTGAAGATACCGATCAAGCCCGCAGTACCCCGGAATCAGAACAAGCGATTTTCACAGCGTTGCAATGGCTTGGTCTAGATTGGGACGAAGGTCCTAATGCTGGCGGGCCCCATGGCCCTTACCGACAGAGTGAACGCAAGGCGCTGTATACAGCGCATATTGATACGTTGCTTGAGCAGGGTGATGCCTTTCATTGTTTTTGCTCGAAGCAGCGTCTTGATGAGGTGCGAGCAGAGCAGCAAGCAGCAAAGCAGACCACCCGCTATGACGGTCACTGCCTTGGTTTGTCTGCCGATGAGGTGGCGAAGCGATTGGCCGCGGGTGAATCCAGTGTTGTGCGCATGCGCGTGCCGGAGTCGGGAGCTTGCACCTTCAAAGATCGGTTGCGTGGCGATATAACCATTCCATATAGCCAGGTTGATATGCAGGTATTGCTAAAAGCTGACGGCATGCCGACTTACCACTTTGCTGTCGTGGTGGATGACCATTTGATGGGCATTACCCACATTCTGCGGGGCGAAGAATGGCTTAACTCAGCGCCCAAGCACCAATTGTTGTATCAGTACTTCGATTGGCCCATGCCTGAACTGATTCATCTGCCTTTGCTGCGCAATCCCGACCAAAGCAAGCTGTCGAAACGCAAGAATCCGACCAGCGTCACCTACTATCGTGACCAGGGCTATTTGCCGGAAGCGCTGCTTAATTACCTAGGTTTGATGGGTTGGTCCATGCCTGATGAACAGGAACTGTTCACCTTGCAGCAAATGGTTGAGGCCTTTGATATCGATCGCATTTCCACAGGTGGGCCGATCTTTGATCAGGACAAACTCAAGTGGATGAATGGTCAATATCTGCGCTCGTTGGATGCCCAAGCTTACGCAGAAAAAGTGCAGGAATGGTTGTTGAATAAAGATCGCCTCAGCGATCTCATCCCACTAGTTCAGGAACGGGCAGAGCGACTGTCTGACCTGTTGCCGCTTGTCGACTACTTGTTGGGTGCCCGCCGTGTGCTTGTGCCGGAAGACTTTGCGCATAAAAAATTAGATCGTGAACAAGTAGTCAAAGTAATACACCACACCCTGGCCATGTTTGACCGAAAGCGCAGTTGGCAGCGTGATGATCTTTATGAATCAATTAAGGCGTTATCAGAACAGTGCGATATGAAGTTGCGCGAGTTCTTATTTCCGCTTTTTATTGCGATCAGCGGTCGTGAAGTCTCGTTGCCGTTGTTTGATTCACTGATCTTTCTGGGTCCTGATCTTTGTCGTGGCCGACTGCGAGATGCGCTCGAGGTGTTTGCTATTTCTGGCAAAGAACGTAAACGATTAGACAAAGCTCTGGATAAACTGCGGTTGTCTGATTGATTCTGCACCCCAGGATTGACAGCGTAAGAGCGGCTCCCTACCATGGCGCGCTCTTTCGGGGCCATAGCTCAGCTGGGAGAGCGCGTGAATGGCATTCACGAGGTCGGGAGTTCGATCCTCCCTGGCTCCACCATTTCCCAAAGCGATTCCGCACACACACTATCTCAAGTATGGCGCCCACCGCAGTCACGATCTAGTCTCCTAACCGCTTTGTACGGTAAGGTGCTGGTAGTTGTGTGATGTCAATTCTGTGGGTTGGAGTGGTTATGAATGAGGCTGAGTTTGTCGTGCCTGGTTGGCGTGTTATCGACGACTGTCTGTGTCGTGACTTCGAGTTCGCCGATTTTTCTGCGGCCTTTGCGTTTATGACGCGGGTTGCTTTGCTTGCCGAACATTCCGAACACCATCCCAATTGGGCGAACATCTACAACAAAGTAAGCATTCAATTAACGACCCACGATGCTGGTAATACGGTAACCGGGAAAGACTACGGGTTGGCGCTGGGGATCAATCAAATCATTGATGGCGAAAGTTCAAAGTAGTTAGATATGGCCGTAATTGATATTGCATAATCTCGTACCCATTGGGTAAATTTTAACTATTAGTAGAGGAGAAATGGCGCATGCCTAAAATTACGTACATCGAACACAACGGCACCCAACACGAAGTTGATGCGGAATTGGGCGTCTCAGTGATGCAAGCTGCGATCGATAACTTAGTACCTGGAATCGACGCGGATTGTGGCGGGGAGTGCTCTTGTGCGACATGCCACGTGATGGTTAAAGAGGATTGGATGGCTAAGGCTGGATCGCCAGAAGAGGGCGAGGAGTCAATGCTCGATTTGAATCCTGAGCGTCAGGGAAATTCACGGTTAGCTTGTCAGATTACCGTGACCGAAGATTTAGATGGATTGGTCGTTGACCTCCCGGAGTTCCAGTTCTAATGAGTGAAGCCATTCAGGCGAGGATGATTGATTTCAAGCCTCACGAGATTCCCCTGGAAGACTTTGACATCAGCCAGCGCGAATTGTGGTCTGAAGATTTGAAAATGGGCTACTTCGAGCGTCTGCGAGAAGAAGCACCAGTCCATTACTGTAAAGACTCTGAGTTTGGGCCTTATTGGTCGGTCACGCGCTATGCGGACATTATGGAAGTCGACTCAAATTGGCAGGACTTTTCCTCGGAACCGGCGATTACCATTATTGATCCAGAAGAAGACTTCCCATTGCCGATGTTTATCGCAATGGACCCCCCGAAGCATGACGACCAACGCAAAACCGTACAGGGGTCAGTGGCGCCAGCCAACTTAAAGAATCTTGAGAGCACCATTCGCGGCCGCGTGCAAACAGTTCTGGACGGTTTGCCCGTCGGCGAGGAATTCGACTGGGTGGATCGGGTCTCTATTGAACTGACCACACAAATGCTCGCTACCTTGTTTGACTTCCCTTTTGAAGATCGCCGCAAGCTTACGCGCTGGTCTGACGTCGCCACCGGTGGCCCAGAAACTGGGGTCGTGGAAACCGAGGAGCAGCGTCGTGAAGAGTTAATGGAATGCTTAGCCTACTTCACGCGCCTGTGGCAAGAGCGCCAAGAGCAAGGGTTGTCCAACGACTTTATCTCAATGCTGGCTCATGGCGACGCAACCAAAGACATGTCGCCCGAAGAATACTTAGGGAATTTAATTCTCCTGATCGTAGGCGGCAACGACACAACTCGTAATTCAATGACCGGCGGTGTGCTGGCGCTGAATCAAAACCCTGGGGAGTACGCAAAATTACGCAACAACCCCGGAGTGATTCCAAACATGGTGTCAGAGATCATTCGTTGGCAAACGCCGTTAGCGCATATGCGACGCATTGCAAACCGCGACTATGAGTTGGGCGGTCAGACCATTAAGCAAGGTGACAAAGTCATCATGTGGTATCTCTCGGGTAACCGTGATGAGCGTGCAATTGAAAACCCTAACGAGTTCATAATTGACCGTAAGCGCGCGCGCCAACATCTGTCCTTTGGATTCGGGCCGCATCGCTGCATGGGAAACCGGCTTGCAGAATTGCAGCTGCGCATACTGTGGGAAGAAATCCAACAGCGCTTCCATATGGTCGAAGTGGTCGGAGATGTAGAACGTGTGCCATCAAACTTTGTGCACGGGTTCACGAAAATGCCGGTGGTACTGCATCCGCTGTAACCGTGAGTTAGAGCCGCGGCCTGGCGCAGGCGTCTGCGCAGGCTAATCCCTGGCGAGCTGCTGTTTTGTACAGCGAAGAACTTGGTTGGTTATTCGGAAATCTAGATCACAGCAACTTGGCAGGGGGAGGGCCGGGTAATGCGAGCAACGCGAATAACCGAAGCAACACGCGCAAACGATGCAGCAACAAAGAGTGCACGCCACATACTGGCATTTTGTATCACTACCCTTGGTTTGTTGGTTTCCCCCTTGGCAGGTGCTGCCGAGCCACTAAAACCAGAAGCGATCTACGTCCAGCGCCTTGGCGCGCCTTCCCCGCATTGGTTGATCCTTAATGACCCAAATTTTTTGGGCAACATGGATTCAAAAATCTATCTTATTGATGCGGACCGAAATCATATGTTGGGTATGTTGTCTGCGGGTGGATGGCGCAACGCCGTGGAATACAGCCCAGACTTCTCAACGATTTATTCGCCAGAAACTTACTATGATCGCGGCACTCGTGGGCGGCGTACTGATGTTTTGAGTTTCTATGATGTTGCTACCCTGAGTTTTTTGGATGAGGTGAAAATACCGCCGAAGCGGGGTTCCGGTGCGACACTGCGAGCGTATAGCGGACGCAGTGACGATGGTCGGTATGTGTATGTGTTTAATATGACACCGGCCATGAGTGTCAGCGTTGTAGATGTCGCTCAACGCATTGTCACTGCAGAAATCAGCACGGATGGTTGCGCCATGGTTTACCCAAGTGGCAATCGATCGTTTTTAAGCCTCTGTGGTAATGGTCGTATCCGTCAGACCGTTCTCGGTGACAACGGTGAAGTATTGACCACGCGCTTCACGGACAGCTTTTTTGATCCAAACCAAGATCCGCTCACGGAAAAAGCCACACGGCTAAGTGGTGACTGGCATTTTGTAAGTTTTCACGGTGTGGTGCACAAGGTTGCAGCATCGGATGCTGGTGTTAGCCCCGAACAAAGCTGGCCGCTACTAGACCAGCAACAACTGGATGCAGGCTGGCGGCCAGGCGGTCCGCATTTTCTAGCGAGTCACGACTCCGGTTTGCTGTATGTAGCTATGAATCGTGGTGGTCCTGATTCACATAAAAAGCCGGGCGAACAAATCTGGATAATAGACACCGTATCGAAAAAGCGGCAGCAGGTGATCACGCCACCAACGCCGGTGACCCAGTTGGCGGTCTCGAGTGACGATAGGCCGTTGTTAGCCGCCGCCAGTGAAGGCCCTGAGATTTATTTGTTTGATGCCTTGGATGGAACGCCCAAGGACAGCCTCTCTGCACCGATTCTGGGGGCCGGTGTACTGCAATTTGTTGACCTGCGTTGATGCTGTGGTTGGGCCTATCAAGCCTGGTGTTGGCGGTTTGCGTCGTAGTGCTGGCAATAATGCTGTTGTCCATCGCGCGGCAAATTGGCGTGCTCCATGAACGCACACAACCCATGGCAAGCCGTCTGCAGACCATGGAAGTGCAAGAAGGCGATGCGCTTGAGGGCCTTGAGTTACCTGTGCAAGCGGAACAAGGCGTTGAAGTTACGTTGCTATTCGTATCAACCGCGTGCCCTGTGTGTCGGTCTTTGCATTGCTCTTTTGCTGAACTGATGGCGGTCGACGTCGTGGAAAATGGATATTGGGTGTTTCCGATGGATGACCCGCAATCCATAAAAGACTATGCGCGAACTCACCAGATACCCAGTAGCAAACTACTGCCCCATGCCCGCTTGGCGTCTCAATGTGCGGTGACGAAAACCCCCACTCTGGTGCGGCTGCGCTATTTTGACAATAATTGGCGCTTACTATTGCGGCGACCAATAGATCGCGCGCAACAGTTGCCTGGCTTGTTGGCACCGTCGTCAGCTAACGTAGCCACCACGCCCATGCCAGTGAGGGGAGCACACGCATGAACCGATTCGATGCAATCGTAGACAAAGTTACCCGCAAAATTGCGCGGCGTTCATCGCGGCGACGATTTCTGGCTCGATTGGGTGGCGCTTTGGCAGCTGCCACGGCATTGCCGGTATTACCTGTTAGGCGCAGTCATGGCGCTGGTCCGCAGACAGCTGAAGAGGGTGATCCACTCAGTTGCGATTATTGGCGGCACTGCGCCATCGATGGTTTTTTGTGCGGTTGTTGTGGTGGTTCTGTTAATTCATGCCCGCCTGGTAGTGAAATTTCACCCGTTAGTTGGATTGGCACTTGCACAAATCCTGTAGATGGGCGTGACTACGTCATCTCTTACAACGATTGTTGTGGGAAATCAGGATGTGGTCGTTGTTTTTGCAATACGAATGAAGGCGACCGGCCGGTGTATATGCCGGCTAAAAGTAACGACATTAACTGGTGTTTGGGAACCAGCAGCAACGCCTATCACTGTTCGACAGCTGTTGTTATCGGAACAGCAAGGTAGCAACAGGCGCACTCTGCGCTAGGCCATTGTTCCTCGACCCAATTGGAGGAACGTATGGAACTTCTTAATCAAATCGGAATTGTGAACTGGTGGGCGATATTTACCGCAACAGCCTTAGCCTTTGTACTCGGAGGGCTTTGGTACGGACCTTTATTTGGTGCCGCCTGGCTTGACGCGATTGGTAAAACAGAGGCTGATCTAGAGCCGTCAGCAACGCCATTTGTTGTGAGTTTTTTCGCCGCATTGCTGACCGCTGTGGTGTTGGCGTTGCTGTTGGTGCTGCTACAGGTTGATGGCTGGCTGGATGGCGCACTACTGGGCTTGTTTGTAGGTGTTGGCTTTATCGCGACTGCAATGGCGTCTGATGCATCGTTCTGTCGCTGGGGATTAAAGCTGTTTCTGATTCAGTCCGGCTATAGAGTGGTATACAGTGTGCTCATGGGGGGCATTCTTGGCTATTGGCAGTAGCCTCCATTTATTTATCTGAACTAAGGAGTGAGCGATGTCGCTTGTGGCTGTAATGGAAACGAACAAAGGCACTATTCGGTTGGATCTATATGACCAGAAAACGCCGATGACCGTGGCCAATTTCGTTAATTTGGCGCAACGAGGATTCTACGATGGGCTGTCCTTTCACCGGGTCATCGCTGACTTCATGATCCAGGGCGGTTGCCCCCTGGGTACAGGAACCGGTGGTCCTGGCTACCGATTCGGCGACGAATTTACCAGTGAGCTGCGCCATAACGCGCCGGGTAAGTTTTCCATGGCCAATGCCGGTCCAGGCACGAATGGGTCGCAGTTCTTCATCACTCATGTTGAGACCCCCTGGTTAGATGACGCCCACACAATCTTCGGTGCAGTGCAGTCCGATGCTGATCAAGAAGTGGTGAACGCCATCGCTCAGGGCGACCAAATTGTCAGCGTGACAATAGAAGGGGATGCCGCAGAATTATTGGCATCTGTGCCGCAAGTTCAAGAATGGAACGCGCAACTGGACGGTTGATTGACAAACATAGAGTCATAAGGAGGGGGGATGGCTGAGCCGTTGTTGTTTGCGGACCTGAAGGTACTGGATGTAGGCAGTTGGATAGCGGCACCGGTCGCTACCACTATGCTGGCCGACTATGGCGCCCAAGTGATTAAAATTGAGGCGCCAGATCTGGGAGATGGCTATCGCAATTTCGCGGAGATGCCAGGATCGCCGGATGCGCAAACCAATTACACCTGGCACATGGATAACCGCAATAAGCGCTCAATCACCTTGAACCTAAAAAGTGATGCGGGACGTAAGGTGCTGCGCGAATTGGTAGAGCAGTGCGATGTCTACGTGACTAATCTACCCCAGCCCATGCGTCGGCAATGGCAGTTGACCTATGAGGACTTAGCCGAGGTCAATCCATCGATGATCTACGCTTCGCTTACCGCCTACGGTGAAAATGGCCCAGAGCGAGATCGCGAGGGTTTTGACCTGGTGGCTTACTGGTCTCGATCAGGACTCATGGACTTGGTGCGAGCGCCAGGTTCCTCTCCTGCACCAGCGCTACCGGGTATGGGAGATCACCCTACGGCAGTAACACTCTATGCCTCTATAGTAACTGCGTTACTGCAACGGCAACGCACAGGGAAAGGCAGTCATGTGCATACATCGTTGATGGCAAATGGAGTGTGGTCTGCGTCGTGTATTGCTCAGGGTGTATTTGCCGATGCCAGTTTTGATAACTATTTTCTAAACCAATCTCGACAGTTTACGCGGCTGCTATACGAGGCTAATGACGGACGCTGGCTACAGTTTTCCATGGTGCGCACCGACGATGAAGTTGACGCCATGTTTATCGCCCTAGATAGGCCGGATGCTCTGGTGGACGAGCGTTTTGCCACCTCCGAGGCGCGTTTGGAAAATGGCGAAGCATTAAAAGCACTGATCGTTGAAGCTGTGGCTAAGCGCTCGAGTGCAGAATGGATGCATCTATTTGCCGAGGCCGGCGTTCCCGCTGCGTTGGTGGGACAGGTAGCTGACCTGGCAGATGATCAGCAGGTTCGAGAAAACAATATGGCAATACCTGCACCTGATGGCAGTGCCATGGCGCGCATGATTAAGCATCCGTTGAATATCGACGGTTTGGCAACGCGGGAGCATATACCCGCGCCGACTCAGGGTCAGCACAGTAGCGAAGTGCTACAGGAGCTTGGCTATACGCTGGAGCAGGTCGCGCAAATGCGCGAGGAAGGGGTGATCTAACCCCTATGGATACGTTGGCTTGGGTCTATTTTTATACCTCAGGCTGGAGTGTCGTGGTTATTCTGGGTTTGGCAGCGCTACACAAGCTACGTTTTTCTGGCGAATTTATCGGTGCTCTAGCCGGTTATCGGTTGTTGCCACCAGCAGCTTTAGGCATTTGGTGGATCGTGCCATTGCTGGAAATGTTGGCGGTGGTGGAAATACTATTTTCCCAAGGTCAGAGTCGTTGGCTTGCCTTGGCGTTGTTTGCTCTCTATGGAGCGGCCATCACGATCAATTTATTGCGCGGACGACAGCATATCGATTGTGGTTGCGGTGGCGACGGCACTCCAATCAGCTGGGGGTTGGTGCTGCGCAACGCTGTTCTGCTTGCTTTCACGTGGCCTCCGCCTATTCCCGGAGCTGGACTCACCACTGCTACTGGTTCGTTAGTGACGATTACCGTTGCGTTTTGCTTGTTGGCCTACGTAATCGTCAACCAGTTGTTCGCTAATGCTGCGCGGTAGTGGTCAGCGACCGTGCTTGAAAGTTTGTTAATCGCTTCCCAAGTTATCCTTTGGATTGCTGTCATTTTTCTTGCAGTGACTGTGTACGCGCTTAGTCGACAACTGGCTCGATTATTTGAGCGCGTGCCACCCGCTGGCGCGCTCAGCGTTAATGCTCTGCTGCAACCTGGGGACAACGCACCGATCATGGAGATCAATGATCTCAATGGGGATACGTTGCAGATTGGCGGCGCGCGAGCCGAGCATTGTCTGTTATTTTTTCTTTCTCTGGATTGTCCAATCTGTAAGTCGCTGTTGCCGGTAGTTCAGTCTGTAGCAGCAGCGGAGCAGGTCGAGTTGATCTTTATCAGTGATGGGGCGCGACTGGAGGATCACCGACGCTTCGCACACGGCCATGGCTTAGAAAGGTATCGATATGTGCTGTCCGAAGCCGTGGGAATGGCTTATGCGGTAGGTAAGCTGCCTTACGCAGTCTTGGTGGCGCCTGGTGGCACGATCACCACTCTCGGTATTGTTAACAACAGAGAACACTTAGAGAGTTTGTTTACTGCGAAAGACATCGGAGTGGGTACGGTTCAGCAATATGTAGAAGAGCATGTGCAACGACCAAACTAGTTCTATAAGGCGATGCCGACCAATTTTTCATCTGGGTTGATGAGCTAGAACAGTCCATAGCGCATGCCAGCGGCGATTTTTTCACGACCTAAATCGGTGTCTAATTAGGCGTGTCTTTTGTGTTGACAGCAATGGATCAGCGCGAGTAAAAAGTCGCTAAGCAATAAGGCTCTGGAGTGCCTTGTTCTGCAAGAGCGCATCTCAGTCTTTTGGTAGTGGGGAACACCACGGGCGATTTATTGTTGAGGAAAGCACTTGAAGAAGGGTGTTAAGAAACGCAAAAAGCAAATTGCAGATGCGTCTGAGGCAGTAACAACAGAAGTTGACGTCGACGCAGAGACAGATGAGGACTCTTTGGAAGAAACCGACGCGGATGAGTCGGTGACTGTAGACCTCGGTGATGTCGACGTTGATGAAGATGATCCAGAACACATTGCCGACGCTGAAAAGGAAATTCTCGCTGAGGCAGGTGACCAGCATTCAGCCGCTCGCACTCTTGCGATCCGCAGGGCATTAGAAGAACGAAACGAACGCCGGCGCATGGCTGAGGATCTCGATTATTTGGACTTCGACGACTAGATCAGCGCCGCCGCTTCGCGATCTCGTGTTGGTAGGCGGTGGCCACAGTCATGTGCAGGTCGTTAAATACTTGGGCATGAACTCCATACCGGGCGTGCGCGTAACTCTTGTGTCTGAACAACCCCAAGCGGCTTATTCGGGCATGCTCCCAGGTTGTTTGGCAGGGCAATATGACAGTGCGCAAATGCACATCAAACTGCTGCCGTTGTGTGTGCACTCTGGCGTTCGTTTTATCCAGGCTCAGGTCAACGGTCTGGATTTGATCAATAATCGAGTTCTATTTGACGATCGCCCACCTCTTGCATTTGATGTGGTTTCTTTGAACTGTGGGGCGCAACCAATAGCAATACCCCAGCAAGGTGTAGCGGTAAAACCAATCAGTAATTTCCTGCCTGCGTGGCAGCAGGTGCTTGGGCAGATTCAGCAAGGCGAGCAAACAGACATAAGTATTGTCGGCGCAGGGGCAGGTGGGGTCGAACTTGCTCTGGCAGGTCGGGCGTCCTTGCCCAGCACGACAAAAATTAGGCTTTATGGATCGCAGCTATTGAAGGATCACAGTGCTGCAGCGCGCAGGCGCGTGGCAAGGATCTTGGTCGAAAAAAGCATTGAGCACATCAAACAGCGCTATACACCTGGTGTTGAGGTGCAACCTAATCATCAGGTGTTTTGGGTAACCGATGTACATGCACCCACCTGGGTTGCCAACTCTGGTCTGAGTGTCGACGAACAGGGATTTGTCCGCGTCGACAGACAACTGCGCAGCGTCTCTCACAGCCATGTGTTTGCCGCTGGGGACATTGCCCACTTGCAGGATCAAGAGCGGCCTAAGGCCGGGGTTTACGCTGTTCGAGCGGGTGCTGTGCTGGCGCGTAACCTAAGTTATGCCGTTCAAGGATTAGCGTTATCTAGCTCCAAGCATCGCTACAAAGCGCAAACCACCCATCTAAATCTGATTAACTGTGCCGACGGCACCGCGGTTGCTTCCTATGGACCCTGGGCCAGTCACGGTAGGTTTTGGTGGTGGTTGAAGGATCGCATTGATAAGGCATTTATCGCGAAGTTTAACGACTTGTCTGGGATGCCTGAAACTCAGTTTCAAGTCAGCGATGGGCTGAAGGACGAACTGCCAGATGAGTCTATGCGGTGTGGTGGTTGTGGGGCGAAGGTGGCCGCAGAACCGTTGCGACGGGTATTGACACGACTACCCAAGCAAGAGGCCGCTTATGTCAGTCTGGGTATCGGCGACGACGCTGCGCAAATCTCCAATCAAAGTAGTCATACCTTGCTGAGTGTGGATGGGTTTCGCAGCATGATAGATGACCCCTATATGTTTGGCCGTATAGCTGCCCATCACAGTTTGAATGACATTTACGCCATGGCCGCGGAACCTACTGCTGCGTTGGCCTTTGTGACGGTGCCTCTGATGGCACCACGAATGATAGAAGAAGAGCTCTTTCAGGTTCTCAGCGGTGCCGTGAGTGTGCTCAACTCATCTGCAGTGCCCCTAGTCGGCGGACATTCTGCCGAGGGTGCGGAGCTTAGTGTTGCGCTAACCATTGCTGGCAATGGTTCTGAGCGTGCATTGACGAAAGGTTCTGCTCAGCAGGGCGATGCGTTGATCTTAACCAAGGCACTAGGTACGGGTGTGTTGCTTGCAGCGGCGATGCGTGGCGAGGACGAAGCCAACGGTTTCTCTGCCTGTATACAGTCCATGGATCAGAGTAACGAACAAGCCTTGGATATCTTGTTGCAACACCGCGTGCGTGCGCTTACTGATGTCACCGGATTTGGCCTCTTGGGTCACTTGAGTGAAATGCTTCGAGCCTCAGGATTGGGTGTGTCGTTAAACGTTTCGGCCGTTGCGCTGTTGCCAGGTGCTGCTGATGCGTTTGCAAGGGGTGTGCAAAGTTCGTTGCATCAGTCTAATGCGTTGGCGTTAGGTGACTATCAAGTAAACGTGCCGGCGACAATGGATGCTGCCGTAGGTGTACTGATGGATCCGCAAACATCCGGCGGGTTATTGGCGGCTGTGCCGCCGGATGGCGCTCAACAGTGTGTTGCGGCGCTGCATCAGGCGGGTTTTACCGAAGCTGCGATTATTGGCGAACTCGGCGCCTCTGGTCGCGAAGAGATTGTTATCTAACTGACAGGTTTCTCCACCGCCTCATTGCGGACGCTGGTGTTAGAAAAATCCCGCGATGGCTGGTCGAAATTGGTCCATGTCGACAAGGAAAGAGTCATGGCCTTGAATACTATCAAGGGCCAGCATTTGCGTATCGTCAACGTAGGGCTTCATGGCGTCAGCCAGTTCATGTTGTTGTTGCACTGGAAACAATGAATCGCTGCTGACCCCAATGACCAGGGCAGAGCTCAGTGATAAGTGCGCAAAGCTCGCGGCTAGACTGCCGCCATGATCAGCCGCGTCGAACAGATCCATTGCGCGGGAAAGATACAGATAACAATTCGCATCAAAAGCGCCGATAAAACGCTCGGCATGGTTTTGCAGATAAGACTCCACCTCAAAGTTGATGCCGAATAAGTTATCGGTGTCAGGGGTATCTGAACTGCGCTCGCGGCCAAAGCGCGCCTGCCATTCTTCCGCCGAGCGATAACTGATCATGCCCAGCTTGCGTGCTAATCGCATGCCGTTGACCGGACCGTGTTGCTCCAGATCATAGTTACCCTGATTCCACAGTGGGTCGGTTCGAATGATCTCGCGCTGTAGAGAACGTAACGCGATGGCATAGGGCTGGCTGCGACTGCCCGAAGAAATGGACACCAATCGGTGGCAGCGGTCAGGATGCATCAGGGCAAAAGACAATGCAGTCATGCCACCCATAGATGCGCCAACCACGGTATGCACTTGTTCTACATCAAGGTGAGCCAGAATGGGAATCGCTGAATTGGCGATGTCCTCCACGGTAAGCACCGGAAAGTCTAAACGATAGATCTTGCCAGTAGCTGGATTGATGCTGGCTGGACCCGTGGAACCAAAGCAACTGCCAAGGGAATTAATGCACACGACGAAGTAACGTTGAGTATCAATAGGCTTGTCTGCACCGATCATGTCCTCCCACCAGCCTGCAGACGGATCCAGCGGATGAGAGGCTGCATGAGCCGAGGGTGAAAGCCCAGTGAACAGCAGCACACAGTTGTCGCGCTGAGCATTCAAGGTGCCCCAGGTTTCGTAGGCCAAAGTCGGTTGCTGCAAGAGACCGCCCTTCATTACGAAGTCGTGGTCCAATTGCAGTAATTGTCGTGCGCTCATCGTGCTTCCTGATTTAAGCTGGATACGATATGAGAAAGCTGTTGAGTTAGCCAGCGCCAGCACCAGCACGCTGTCTTGGGTGTGCGGGCTGGGTTACTGAGGTTGGGCTGTGTCGGCGGAGAAGGTTGCCGCGACCTGTTCTGCGTGCATCAATACATCATCAATGAGTGCCAGCGCAGGGGCGTCAAATTGAATGCCGAGGAAAGCGGTGGTGGATAACTCAATAAACACCTCAAGCAGTTGTTCTTCGCCGCTGACCGCGCTTAGATCATGGAATACTCTACTGAAAAAGCTCGCCGCTTCGGCTTGCTCGGTATCCAGTAAGTGGGTCAGCAGATCGCCAACTTTCGGTAACAGGTCGGCTTTAACGTTTTCGACGGCATTCATGAGCGTACCCTGAGTTAGATCCCGTGAAGAGACTGTGAAGCTTATGGCGGCGCATTATCATGCGGCTATTAGAGGTGATTTATGAACAAGTTATTTGCGTTGATTAATCCGCTGGTGGTGTGGCTTGCCCAGTCATTTGCCCATTCTTTGGTCAGCCATCAGGTGGTTGTGCTGGCCTTTGCGGGTCGTCGCAGCGGGCGGGCTTATCAAATTCCCGTGACTTTTGTGCGCGACGGTGCAGACATCCTATGCATGACTCATGCAGACGGGATCTGGTGGCGCAATTTGTTGGATGGTGCGTCGGTACAGCTGACACTTAAGGGTAAGGTGGGTGAGACCGAAGTGGTGGTGGAATCCGATGACACTGAAACCATTGCTGAGGCTTTGCGTCTATTTTGTTTACGAAGCCGCATAAGCGCCCATTTTGCCGGCGTGGGATTTGATCGCGAGGGTGAACCCGTCAAGGAAGATTTGCTCCGCTCGGCCCAAGATCATGTGCTTATTCGCCTGCATTCTGCGCGATAACTGTCGTTGATTTCTTCCATGTTGAGCCTATCGAGGCGAATTGCAATCTATGCGCTATAGAGCCGGAACCGATGTACAAGTAAACTTTTAGTAGACGAATTAAGTAATCCCTTGCTCAACCATGACGCCCGGTGTGGACGTGCATGACGATGCAGGTGGGTATTTGTCGGTAAAAGTGCAAGGTCAGCGGGAGCAGGTGATGAAAAAGTTCGGTTTGCGTAAACGCATCGAACAGCAATTGCGAGTCTGGTTAGGCCGAGCGTACCGGCCAGCAAAAGTTGACGATCTTGGTGCCACCATGTTCGGCGACGGGGGATATGGTGCATGGCCTTGTTTGGCTGAACGCTTGCATCGTGAAAGCGTTGTTTACTCTGTTGGTATTGGCTTTGACGTGCAATTTGATCGGGCGCTCATTGAGCGTTTCGGTTTGACTATCCATGGATTCGATCCGACCCCAAGGGTGGCGGGGTGGTTACAGGACAATCCACCCCCAGACGCCTTCAAGTTCTATCCCCTAGGTCTTGCCTGGATTGATGGTGAACTGTCGTTTGCAGCGCCCACCGAGGAAACGGCAGTTTCCGGCACTGTAGTGACCGAAGCGGTAGCGGATCAGCCTACAGTATCCATACCTGTGGCTCGGCTCGAAACTATGATGCGCGACCTAGGGCATGACCACTTGGATGTTCTGAAAATGGACATTGAGGGAGCAGAATACGCGGTGCTTGATGACATGTTGCAAAGCGATATATTGCCGGACCAGTTGCTGGTGGAATTTCACCACGGCAAGCGTAAAAAGGGACGCTTCCCGGTTGCGGAAACGCGCAAGCGGGTTGCGGATCTTTTGGCCCGGGATTATAAAATTTTCTGGGCCAGCGAAAGCGGTAGGGAGCTAGCCTTTGCGCGTTGTCGGTGAATCACTCGCAAAGATCATTCGGCCATAAAAATTTCGCAATGGGGTTGTGCTGCAGTGGCGTCGTGCCAATGCAAGCGCTCCAAGTAGAGTTCGCGATTGTAAGCATCAAAGTGTTCTGTCATGTAGCTTGCAACAGCACGTTCGAACAGTTGTAGGCCCTCCAGTATGCTCGGCGCCTGAATGCGCACCTGAATGTCGAAAGGTTCGATTGGCAACTCGTCAATGTCAAAGCCCCATACATCGCGCATGGAGTAGACCACAGGATCTACTGGCCGCGCCGCCAATGTAAGTTCGCTGACCAGACCGCCCTCTGCGGGGCGCAAACGCCAAGGTTGATGGGTCATGCCTTGCTCCAGTTGGGAATTTTTTTGTCTAACGCTGATAAATTAAACCAACAAAAAACAAATAATGTCTAAGAAATACTTAGCTAGAAATTAGACAATAGCCAGGCCGTCAAAGAACATATCGCCTCGACAAACCGTTGAGGCTACCCATGCAATCACCACAACAAGCGTCGCAAATGGGGTTCGATTACACAGAAGAACCCCTGACAACCTTGGAACCATCTCGCGATGTCGGGCTCGAACTGTTGCAACAGTTCCTACCGAGAGCGGGGCGGCTTTATCAAGCCCATCGCAACGAGGATTTTGGCCCGGGAGAGCATCGCAATGTATCTAGGCTGTCTCCTTATCTTCGCAGGCGTATGGTGTCAGAGCAAGAGGTGCTGGCCGCGGTGTTGTCGCAGCACAGCAACTCAGATGCGTTTAAGTTCGTTCAAGAAGTATTTTGGCGGACGTACTGGAAAGGGTGGTTAGAACATCGCCCGATGTTGTGGCAGGGCTACCAAGAAGATCTGATAGAAGTGCACAACTTGATGCAGGGCAATAGTTGGCGTCTGGACAGCTATTCACGGGCCATCACTGGGCAGACGGAGATCCAACCGTTTAATGCGTGGGTCCAAGAGCTTTTAGAGACCGGTTATTTACACAATCATGCACGCATGTGGTTCGCCAGTATTTGGGTATTCACCCTAGGGCTGCCGTGGCAGCTCGGTGCTGATTTCTTTCTACGGCATCTTTTGGACGGCGATCCTGCAGCAAACACGTTAGGTTGGCGCTGGGTTGCTGGACTGCATACCAAGGGTAAGACCTATCTGGCGTCTGCTGCGAACATTAGGAAATGCGGCGCGGCTCGAGTAGCTGGGGAATGTAATCACGACACTGGACTTGCGCGCCTGGCGACTTCTGCGCAGTCGCCAGAAGAGACCCTGTCGGCCATGGCATTACAGGTCCACGACGTGGCATGGCCTGCGCCATATAGCGCCAACGCGAGTGACCCTCAGAGCGTTGCGGTGTTGTTGACCGAAGAGGATCTAGGATTGGATTTGCCGCTATCTCCCGGTGGCGTGGTAGCGCTAAAGCCACCACCTCGTAGTGCGGTGGAGGCTACGTCAACGCAAGTGCAGCAGTTTGGTGATTCAGCAGTTGCAGATGCGCTGAGTAGAGCCCAAGACGCCTTCGAGTCAACGCTGCGTACGCCTGGCGCGCTTGCTGTCTCTTTAGAACATATTGTTCGTTGGGCGGAGCAACATCAGTTCAGAGAGATACTTTGCGCGTACGCCCCCAGTGGACCTGTGCGGCAATTGATGCCGCAGCTGACCAATCGATTGGCCGCTCGTGGTATTCGACTCACTGAATTTATGCGCGACTACGACCGCTTGGTTTGGCCTCATGCACAGAAGGGCTTCTTCCAATTGGGTAAGCGCATTCCAGACTTCCTGGCTGCGATGGAACTGGGTGACGGATCAGAAAGCTAGCTGGCGCAATGATTGAACATCTGGATCAAGCCCGGTTTAAGGAAGCCTGTGGGTGGTTTACAACCTTGCCAAACTACATGTTTGCGCCGGAGTTGAGTGCAAAATTGCTGGCCTTCGCCTATGCGAAACCGGATTTAGAGAAAACCGATCAGGTAGTACGCACAATTCTTGTGTATCAAGGATCGCTGCTTGAGCCTCTTGTGCCGGAGGCGTTTATTGCACTCTGTGAGCAGCTCTACGATGGATCCATACCTCAGCACGTCAGCGAATTTCTACAGCGCGAGAACACACACTAACCCCACTGTATTCCGTCAGCGCTTACAGTAGAGTGTTCTCCCACAAGAGGAATGGGCTGGAGGCTTTATGTCGTTGTTATTAAACCGTCGTCGACTGATGCAAGGGGCTGGCGCGTCATTAGGCGCGGTGGCGCTCAGAGGCTTTGTTGTGGCCGATGATGGCGTGGCGCATTTTACCCATGGCGTAGCCAGCGGTGATCCTTTGGCGGACCGGGTCATTCTATGGACGCGGGTGGTGCCAGGAGCAAACCAGAATCAACCCTTGCACGTGGGTTGGCAGGTGGCCAAGGACCGAGAGTTCAAACAAGTCGTTGCCCAAGGCACGACCCAGAGTATTGCCGAACGCGATCACACGGTGAAAGTGGATGCGACGGGCTTGCAGTCAGACAGCCGATATTTCTATCGCTTTACCGTGGACGGTCGGCACAGTGCGACCGGGCGGACTCGTACGCTGCCTGTAGGAGCTGTGGACTCTTTCCGTTTGGGCGTTGCCTCTTGTTCAAACTATCCACAAGGCTATTTTAATGCCTATCGTCACATGGCGCAGAGCGATATCGATTTGGTTTTGCACTTGGGCGACTACATATATGAGTACCCGGAGGGCGGTTATGCGAACCAAATTGCTTTAGAAGAGCTTGGGCGCCATGTCGAGCCCCTGGGTGAAATTTTGAGTCTCGAGGACTACCGCATGCGGTACGGGCTCTATCGCACAGATGCAGACTTGCAGTTGTTGCATCAACAACACCCATTTGTCTGTGTCTGGGATGACCATGAGCTGACAAATAACACCTGGCACAGCGGTGCGCAGAATCATAATGATGGCGAAGGGGACTTTTTTCAGCGGATGCAGGCGGCGCGGCGGGCCTATGACGAATGGATGCCCATAAGAACCCATGCCAGCGGCGATCAGGGACCCATATATCGCGCTTTTGAGATCGGCGATCTAGCGGATTTAATCATGCTAGATACACGTCTTCATGGTCGCGACAAAGGCCTTGAATACGCTTCAGACGTGCCGCTGCAAAGCCAGGCATTTGAGGCGCTGAAAAACGGCGAGGGGCGAGCAATCAGTGATGATGAGGCCCAACGATTGCCGGCTAAATCCGTCCGCCGGGTTAATGTCCCTTTCGATTTTAGTTCCGGCACCGCCGAGGCGGTACTGGACTTTGCGACCATCAAAGACCTTGATGAGTCGTCACTACCGGCAAATTGGCGGTATTTGCCTGACCTGCAAGGCTTTAAAACAGAGATTTTGAACGCGCCTCAGCGCAATTTATTAGGTGACGACCAAGAGCAGTGGTTAACGGAAACTCTGCGCCGGGCTCAGTCGCGGGGCAGCACTTGGCAAGTTCTGGGTCAACAAGTCCTAATGGGGCGGTTATTTTTGCCCCAGCTGAACGATGAAGAGATGCGGCTCGATACCCTTCCGGAGGGTCGGGCCAACCGCTTGAGATCGATGCAAGCCATGGCGGGGCAGGGTTTACCATTCAATCTAGACGCCTGGGACGGTTACCCAGCGTGTCGTTCGCGGGTACAGGGTGAGCTAAAGCGATTCGCCGCGAACCCGGTCGTATTGGCAGGAGATACTCACAATGCTTGGGCATTTAATTTGCGGGATGAACAGCAGAATCCCGTTGGGGTAGAGATCGGCACCCCGGGTATAACCAGTCCGGGCATGGAAAGTTTTTTGCCGGTTAAACCTAATGTATTAGCCGAGGCGCTCAGGCAGAGCAGTCCCGAGCTAGCGGCGTTAGATACCCAGCATCGAGGATGGGCGGAAGTGGAGCTGACACCCAAGGCCATGCGCGCGCAGTGGCATTTTGTCAGCACGATTTTAGATCATGAATTCACGACAACCCGCTCGGAGCCGCAGATTTGTCCGGTAGGCGCGCGCCAGTTCGCGTAGGACGGCGCAGCAATGGGCTAGATAAATTTGGCCCAAGTGTCCAAGGGGGCGCGATCGGCAACCAGTTGATTAACCGGTTTGCTGTCGTCTTTGTAGCCAATAGCCATACCGCAGAACAGCATAAGCTGTGAATCTGCGCCGACAAACTCTGCCACTGAAACGGGTCGGTTTGCCCACGCCTCTTGGGCGCAAGTAGACAGCCCGGCCTCTTCAGCTAAAAGCATAAAGGTCTGCAAGAACATACCTAAGTCGGACCATTGAGGCGGCCCCATTTGTCGGTCGACAAAACAGAAAAATGCTGCAGGCGCATCAAAGAAGGAAAAATTCCGGGCGAGATGGGCGAAGCGCGCTGGCTTGTCGTCGCGGCCTATGCCTAATAAGGCATACATGTCTTCGCCGACTTTAAAACGCGAGTCGCGGTAGGGAGAACTGAGATCTTTGGGATAAATGGCGTATTCAGCTGTTTCGCGTTCCTGACGCCCAGCTAGGAATTCAAGGAACCTTGGCATGGTGTCGCCATTGATCACAAACACCCGCCAAGGTTGCAGGTTGCCGCCGGACGGGGCGCGGCTGGCTTTTTCAAGCAGTTGCCGTAGCACCTCATCAGACACCGGTTTATCCAAAAAAGCGCGAATAGATTTTCGCTGCGCTACTGCCTGGCTAACCTGCATACAGATTCCTAATTTAAATGTTCAGGGTCATCAGCCCAGAACCTCGTTATAGGCGTCCTCATTAAACCCTACCAGTATGGTTTTACCGACTACTGCAGTGGGTGCGCGAAGGTTGCCAGTACTGCCAAGCATGGCAACTATGGCTTCCTCACTGGCGTTTTTGCCGCCCTTGAATGTGGTGACTTTTTTGCCCTTAGCTACCGTCATTGACGTTGCTTTCGCGAGCAAAGCGACAGCGTCGTCGCGCTGCAATTTGCGGCTGGCCGGGATTGTTTCGGTTACCGTTACGTTACTTGCTTCCAAGAACTTGGATGCTCGGGTACAGCTGGTTCAGCCGCCTCGGAAGTAATACCAATCTATGTTCTTTGCCATTGGGTCGTCCTTATTTTTCGTTGTGGAATAGTAATTCGACTCAACCCGTCCGAGCAATGGTGGGCCGTTGAGTCGGGGCCTTCATCAAAAGGGGATATCGTCGTCGAAGTCTTCCTCGGGCATTGGGGGTTGTGGTGTCCCAGCCGTCTGCGCGGGTTCTGCCATTGCAGCTGCATTTGGATTAGCACCAGGATTAGGCTGCCAATTATCTACCGCGGCATACCACTTGCCCGAACGCGCTTCTTTAACATCGATGTTGATCCACTCATCGCCCCGGCCACTTAACCAGCTCAGCAGTTCTTCGCGCTTAATGCTGATCTTTGCCTTCACAAAGTCTGGCGCGTTTGGGTGCGGCGCTTTTGCAAAAAGGCCGTCGATGAATTCGATTTGGTCTTGCATAAATTTCCTGTTAGATCGCCTGTTGGTTTAATCAGACCATTGGTCGTAACGCATGATCTCGGATAGAGGCTTGCGCGTAACGGGCCCGAAATTGCCCAAAGGATAGCCGACTGGAATCAAACAGTATGTAGCCATGGTCTCAGGTAGGTTTAAGACTTTCGCCACAGCTTTCTGATCCAGCAGCGCAAGGGTGGTGGGCGCAGCACCTAATTGCAGTGCGCGTGCAGCGAGCAAAAGATTCTGGATGCCCGGCCAGATCGAACCATTGCCGCTGGCAATCATGGCGGGTGTCGGGGCTTGGGGAAACTGCATGCAGGCAATGATTAATGCTGGGATCTCGTGCATATGTTCTTTTTGCCAAACCACGGCGTCGGCCATGCGTTTGCGTTTATCTGCGCTTTGATGGGGTAGGCTGCCTGGATTATCGATTAGCGGTGCCAGATAGTTCTCGACGCCCACACGATTAAGCTCTGCCAGCTCAGCCTTGACTGCGGGGTCACGAACAACAATCCAGCGTGCGTTCTGCGTATTAGAGCCTGAGGGGGCTTGGTTTGCAGCTTCAATAAGTTTTTCTAGTGATTCCTGTGGCACTTCGCGGCTGTCTAGTCGACGCATCGCTCGGCAGTTATACATGGTCTCAAAGACCCCCATCTCCTTTGACATTTTGTGCTCTCCGTTAGGTAAAGAAGTAACTTAACGGCGCTACGCCAGAGGGTCAATTAAGGTCTTTGCTGGGCTTGTAGCTTTCGTTAAATCTGGGCAGAGCGGTAGGTTTGAGCTCGCAGCGGTTGTGGTAATGTTTAGCCCTATCCGCGAGAGAGGAGAGTAATGATGCAACCTGTATGTTTGGTTATTGGTGCTGGTGCGGGCATTGGCGGCAACGTCGGCAAGCGCTTTGCGCGCGAGGGTTTTCATGTGTGTTTATGCCGACGCAGCGACGAAGACGGTTTGCAGCGCTTAGTGGACGAAATCCAAGCCGACGGCGGCAGTGCTTCGGGCTACATCCTAAACGCGGTAGAAGAAGGCACTATTGAAGAACGAGTCATGTCGATAGAAAAAGACATTGGCCCGATTGAGGCGGTCATCTACAACTTGGGCGCGCAGATTGGCGATCGTGACTTACAGGCCACAAGTTACCGTGCCTTTGAAATGGGTTGGCGTCTGGCGACTTTCGGCTTGTTTCGAACTGCCAGCGTGGTGACCCCAAAAATGCAGGAGCGTGGACGCGGTACCTTATTGGTCACATCAGCGACCGCAGCGGTGCGCGGCAACAAGGGTCAGCACTCCCACGCGGCAGCCATGGGTGGGCGGCGCATGTTATGCCAAAGCCTTAACGCAGAATTCGGCCCCAAAGGTATTCACGTAGCCCATGTCATTATCGATGGCGCGGTGGACGCACCAGATACCCTCGGCAAGATGCTTGGGCCTGAAAAGTTCCAGCAACTGCGCGAGACCCGAGGTATGGAGCACGATGGACTGATGTTGCCAGCTAAGATCGCAGATACTTATTATCACTTGCATCAACAGCATCGCTCGGCGTGGAGCCACGAAGTAGACATGCGCTCGTTTTCAGATTTACCCTGGTGGAATCACTAACCAGCGGCAGTAACAGCGGGGAGGTGGGTATGCCATTAACAATAGAGCCCATGCCAGACAAGGTGTTTGGTGCGGTAGTCACTGGAGTCACTTTAGCCGACATTGACGACACTACGTTCAAGACGCTTTACCAAGCTTTTCTTGAATATGGGTTTTTGCTGTTCCCAGGCCAGTTTTTGTCGGAACAACAAAACATTGAGTTCGGTAAGCGCTTTGGCGAATTAGAATTTGGTGCGTTGCCGCTGGCGAACCAATACCGCAATGACGACGGCAGTTTCTCAACCCTAGTTAAACTAGATTCTCAGCGCATGCGCACCAACATTGGCAATGAAGCCTGGCATACCGATTCGACGTATTGGCCGGTAAGCAGTAAATGCGCCATGCTGTCTGCGTTAAAAGTACCCAATGCAGGCGGTCAGACCGAGTTAGCGGACATGCGCGCAGGGTATGCCAGCTTGCCCCGAGAGCTACAACAGCAGATCGAGTCTTTAAGCGCTTATCACTCGACCGAGTTTTCCCAAGCCAACGACCTAGGTGATTTCCCTGAACGGGACAAGAACAGTATTTACCACGGCGAGGCTTACCTCCGGCCCTTGGTTAAAGTGCATCCAGAGACCGGAGTTAAGAATCTGTTTATCGGTCGGCATGCGTTTGGTATTCCAGGGTTGTCACGACAGCGCAGTAGAGAGCTTCTGGCGCAATTGCTCGAACATGTGGTTAGCGCACCGGCCAGGGTGTATCAACATCAGTGGCGGGAGGGTGACCTCCTAGTGTGGGATAACCGCGCACTGCTGCACCGAGCGCGGCCTTATGACTATTCTGAACCGCGGGTGCTCATTGGCACAAGGGTAGCGGGGGATGTGCCATCAGAACTGGCCTACTACCCGGAGGATCCAAGAGCTCAGTTGGGTCGAGAAGCGTTGTCGGCGGAATTGCACGCACAGCGCGCAGCCGCTGGATTGGGCGGCTGAGCACTTAGCGGAGTGCTGAAGCCGCCGCAAATAAGGGTTATTGGCCTGCTGAATCCCCTTGGCTCGTAGCCTTAGGTGCTGTAGCGCGTACACGTTGTAGGAAAGCGCCAATACGCTGCCACTCATCTACCCGGTTTTCGATCTTGCGGTTACCGTGGCCTTCTTTGTCGTAGTACTTGTATTCGAAATCAATATCGGTCTTTTTAACCGCAGCCACCATATCTTTCGCGCCTTTATACGGGGTGCGTTCGTCTTTTTTGCCGTGTAGCAACAATATGGGGGCTTTGATCTTGTCCAAATGGCGGATCGGCGAAATGCTCTGCAATGTGCTGCTGTCGTCGCCTACAACGTCGCTCATGTAGGCACGTCCAGAGAAGCGCTCGCCGATGTCTGAATCGCGCTTTAGTGCTTCAACGTCAAAGAAACCAGCGATGACCACACCGCAATCGTAAAAGTCAGCATGACGCACCAGGCTTTGAGCCGTGCCGTAGCCACCGTAGCTGCCGCCGTAGGCGCAAATGGTCGAATCGTCTACCAGTCCCGCCTCTACTAGAGCTTGGGCACCTTGCTGCATGTCATCAATCATGCCAGTGCCCCAAAGCATGTAGCCGGACTTTTCGTAATTCTCACCATAGCCGCCAGAACCGCGAAAGTTCGGCGCGTAAACGGAGTAACCCATTTGGTTGAAGACATGCCAGCCGGGATTAAAACCGTATTGCATGAATGGCCCATGAGGCCCGCCATGAATGTCGACCACCAGTGGCGCAGGTTTATCGCCTGGAACTGGTTGGAACCACCCGGGAATAGTGACGCCGTCGCTGTTCTCATAGGCGAAGTATTGAGCTTTTGAAAGTGTCACGCCGTCCATGGCGGAAGAGGCGCCTAGCAAAAAGCGCACGCTGTTTTTGTTGGCGTCGAAAATAAACCATTCGGGTAAGACCGAAGAGGAGCTGACAGAAATAATCGCCTGACTTCGGTCGATGGTGGCGCCCCTAATGGACACCTCGTAACCTTGGTAGTTGTCGACAAAGTACTGGCCCGCGCGATTCAATGGGTCTGCGTCATCGAAAAATGCGATGCGTGGTTTATCGCTAACGTAGTACACTCGGCTTAAATCCCCGTCATCGTTGGTGATAACGTTGTTTACAGTGGCGAACCCTACTTTGAATACATCTTCCCATACGCCCTTCTTGCGGTCGTAACGCAACACATGAGTCGGGGCATTGGGGCTGTCGTCGGGTTGCGCGGTCGCAATTAGGTAGTCGTCCGTTAAGCTGCGCGGCTGCCAGGGTCCAGTAAAACCGTCCATGGTCAATTTGAACGGTTTCCAGTCGCCGCCTTTCACAGACATTAGGTAGGTCTCGTCGTTTTCCCGACTTGCTGTCATGACCAGCAGATCAACGTCGTTTCGCGACTTCATCTTTTTCAGTTTTTGTGCCCCCCAAACCTGCATGGTGTTTTCCGGCAGCGCCCGAAAAGACGAAGTGTCGCCGCTGGACACATTCATAGTGACCAGATTCGGACGCGACTCCCAGGAACGTACAAACAACATAATGCGATCGTCGACCTCTTCCAAAACCGACACCAGGGCGGCAAAGCCTTTATACAGTCGACCACGCTTGGCACTGTTGTTTTCGTAGTTGCCGTAAGCGGTCCAAATTTGATCATTGCGCTTGCCATCCGGGGTCAAGAAGAACATATGCCCGGTTCTGCCTTCGCCCTCTAATGTCCCTAGTTTGCGTGTAGTGCTGTACGAAAGCAGTTCGTCATTGATCCAGGTGGTGCAACAGATATTGAGTTTCTTGGTTTTACCTTTCTCACCGTATTTGACCGAGGCAGTGGGCTTCATGGTTGCGAGTTCCATGATGATGAGCGTGTTTATCTCGTCCTCGCGCTGAATAAAACTGATGTATTTGCCACTCGGCGAGATGTCCAGAGCAGCGAACTGAACAGGGTCAAGAAACTTACGCAGAACTTTCTCGTCCAGCGGTTGTGCTTGGGCTATGCCGCTTAAGAGAGCCAGTAACAGCGTTGAGACAGACAATATAAGTCGCATATAAGCGCTCCTAGTTTAGAGGTTTTACTTTGATTCGCGTGCCATCTTGATTAATCAGAAATACCGCACCAAAAACACCGAGTTTCGCCACCACAGTGTCGCCGATAGAAAAATTAGTTTGTGTCGCACTGAGCTTACGAAAGCGCCGACCGTCGTTAGTTTGGTATTCGATTTTTTCACCATACCTGCGCAAAACCTTAGCGATGGTGTACTCCACAGCGGCGGTTTCGACCTGCGGCTTATTTGCACCGCGGCGTGGCAGTGGCTCTTCGAGTGCGTTGTTAACTACCACGGGCTTGTTCGTTTGCTTTGGTTTAGCGCTGCGCGTGGGTGCAGGTGTAATGGGCTGAGCAGGTCGTTTCTCGGGCTTTTGCTTCGGAGCTGGGGCCGATATGACAGTGGTCGTTGCGGTGTTGTCATAGCAGGCGAGGCGTTCACTGGGGTTGGTAATGTTGCGACATTCTTCAACACTGGCGGCCCAAACGCTGCTTGATGCACAGAGTATAAGAGTGCCTACGATTTGCATGCGGAAATGTGCCATCCGGCGAGCTCCTTTTGGTCTGGGTCAGCAAAAAACTTTTCGACCGTGACAGATGTGCAGGGTAGAGCCTGCAATAGGGTTTGAATGTTTTGAACGTCAGCCTCGCTTTGCGCAGCGGCGGCCATGGCGTAGTAACGCTGTCTTGAGGCTGCGAATTCTGCGCTCAAACCGTCGATGTACTTTTTTCTTATGACGTCAGACTGCTTGATCATCTTAAAGTACTTCAGGGCGTCGCCAACAAATTGCACCATGATGGCGTTACCTGTTTCTGGGTTCAGGTTACTCATGTACTTCTGTGCAAGTGCGTTTAGGTTAGTCCGTGCGGCTTCTGCCTCGCGACTGGTTTTCAGTTTGGCCGGAATACGCAGTTCGTTGAGTTGCTGATCTATGGTGGTCAAATTAGCAACGATGGTGGTCATGTCTTCGTCTTGAAACTCGTTTAAAGCGCGCGCGCTCATGCTTGAGATCACCGACTCATCGGCGTGCATAAGAGCGTGAAAAGCTGCGCTAGGCTTCAATACCCGAATGGCTTCAGGAAGACTTTTTTGCAGATCTGAGTACTCAATACCAAATACTGAGGCGGCGAGGTCTACGCTCGCAGATTCAATGGGCAGTTGCTCGGCATTGGTGTTTGGTTTGAGTTGTGCTTTTAGGGCGTTGCTCGCGTTTAACTTTTGTTTGGCTATATCGCTGAGCTTAACGCCAGCGAGGTCAACGCCGGTGTAGCTACCAGTAATTTTTTGCTCCAGTAAATCTAGAAGCAGGGCGCCGTTGCCGCAGCCGATGTCCAGCACGTCAGCAGGCTGTGGGACATTGGTCAAAATTTTATGCCACCAAGATTTGATTGCGCCGTCGTAGCCGTCCTTGAAGAAGGCGCCGAAGGTGGTGCTGTGGCCGTGTTCCCAAAAGGAAGTCCAGGGTTCCATTGTGTATAGAGGGTCCAGTTAAAAAAAAGGCCCGCGGGGCGGGCCTTTTTCAAAGGTCATGAGTGATTTTACATCTCAACTGTGTAGTTAAGTGTTACCACACGACCAGACAGGTCGTAGATGTACTCATTAACCATTTCGCCGTCATCCAACAGCGGATCTCGGTCGAACAGGTTTCGCACTTGCAAGCGCACAGTACCGCGCTCACCAAAGTCGTAACCTACAGAGCCGTTGAAGACATCCCACTGTGGGTATTCTTCGCCACTGCTGTTGCTCTCGGAAGAACCAATGTAGTTCCAAGACAAGCTGGCAAAGTAGTCGTTCATAGACCAACGAACCAATGCGTTTGCACGCCACTTAGAGAACCCTAGGGTGCCCGCCGCGTTGTACAGATCACCAGTACCGTAGCTCAGCTCTTCGTCGTAGTTCAGGTAATGAGAAACGTCTGCACCAACGATGAAGCTGCCGTATTGGGTTTCAACTAAACCGTTAATAGTTAAGTCAACACCATTACGTTCTACTGGAACCACAGCGTTTTGGTAGCCCGCAGAAATTTCCTGCACGGCTGCACCGATTCGCACAACGTTCGGGTTGTTACCACCAGTTTGGAAGTCAACATCGAGCTGATCCTGAGCGCTGGTGATTGCGATGGCATCTTCCAACTCAAGGTTGAAGTAGGTCAACGCAGCCTGCCATGTGTCGGTGATGTCGTATTCAACACCAAACGAGTAGCTAGACGAGTTCTCGGCCTTCAGATCTGGGTTAGAGCCGATATAAGTGGTGAACTGCTGTTGAGGGCAATCAGCCAGAGCTACGTCGTTGAGCTGACAACCGTAGTAGTCGATACCACTGCTGGCTGAGAATGCTGTTGCACCAAACAGGTCAGACAGTTCAGGCGCCTTGAAGCCTTCACCGTAAGACGCACGCAAGGTGATTGCAGGCATGCTTGGGATGTTCGCAGACACACCAACACGAGGCGTCACAGCTGAACCCACGTCAGAGTAAGAGTCGTAACGAGCGGCTAAGTCAATTTCCATCCAATCGGTAACAGGCAAGATGGTTTCTGCAGAGAATGCAGTTACCGAGCGGTTACCTTGGGCAGAGTTACCAGCAGAGCCACCAACCAGACCTGCTTCAGACTGAGCGTCTACCAGGGCTGTGTAGTTGGTTTCGAACTGCTCAATGGCAAAGTATGAAGAAGCCAGTCCGCCAGCCATTTCAAACATATCCCACTGCGCACCCAGGTAGAACTTCTTCATTACCTGGCGGTCGTCGTTGAGCGTAGTGTGCTTGAGGTTGGCAACGAACTCGTCGAAGTCGTCAACATCGTTATTGATGTTGTAGTCCAGACCTGCATAGCTCAAGTAGTAGGTGCCTACTGAAGTCGCTACGTACTCGGATACTGTTGCATAGGCTTCCCAGCTGACGTTGTCAGACAGAGTGCCCTTGGCGCCAACGTTAATGTCGAGCAAGTTGTCATTTACCACATTGTCGCGGAATCCAATCGGTGTCCAACGGAAGTAGCCTTCCTCAGCCTGAATGGTTCCCTGGGTGGGCGAAATGATCTCGTTGCGTGGGTCGCCTGGGATAACAGGACCAGGTGCCGCAGGTGGTGCGTAGCGTCCGAAGGACTCAGTAGCACTCCATACCATGTCGAAGAATACTTCTACATTGTCGGTTATTTCATAGTCGGCGCTGATCCATGCGTTGTTGCGGTCGAGGCTTGCCCGGTTAGCCGAAACTAACGCGTATGCGTAACCACAGTATTTACCAAGACCGAAGTACTCCATTTCACCTTGGAAGCCGTCGGTGGTAGAGCAGTTTGCTCCTGGGTGATACAGCCAGCTGTCGGTATTGTTCGGATCGTAGTCCAGATCACTGTCATAGGCGGGGTTCAGTAGGGTGTAGCCGTAGATAGAGATACCAACGGTTTCTTGGTAACCCTGGATCACACCGTCGCCGTTCTTGTCTTCTTTGTTTGCCGCAGTAAATGCGCGATCTGCATCAAAAATAGCGTCACGGCTATCGTGCTCAAAGCCTGCCACAAAGCTACCACGGTCAGTGCTTGCACCAGTCAACAACGATACACCGATCTCTTCGCCACCGTCGCGAGAGCGGGTGCCGTAACGAGTCTTCAGCTTAAAGCCTTCATACTCATCTTTCATAATGACGTTAATAACGCCAGCTACCGCGTCTGAACCGTAGATAGCAGAAGCACCGTCAGGAATGATTTCGATGCGATCAATGGTCTCTTTTGGCAGCATGTTCAGATTAACGATACCGCCACCGCCCAAGGATGGGGAACCAGTCGTTCGCCGACCGTTCAAAAGAACCAAGGTTCGCTCAGCGCCGGCGCCACGAAGGTTAACGTAGGCGTTTGATTGCGCACTGTTACCCGACGATTCTCGGAATGAACCGAGTGAGTTCAGCGTTGATTCGCGCAATGCGTCAGCAACACTGACGGCTCCGCTAGCGGTCAAGGAGTCGGCTGTGATTGAGATCACAGGTCGTGAGGTGGTGTTCTCTGTTCGCTTGATGCGCGAACCGGTAACCAGTACTTCCTCTACGATTTCCTCAGCGTTTTCTTCTTCAGCCCAGGCAATTGGCACAGCAGTCAATGCTGTGGCAAGGCCTATGGACCCAATGGCCGCTGCGAGCGGCTTCACGGTAAAGTTTTTCAATCGTCTCTCCACGAAATTTCATAGGTTTGCCAAGAATTTGCGTCAACCTTTGATATAAGTTTTGTATACAAAGTCGGCAAAGACCGGCGGTGGATTTTCATCACGCGCGCGAAAATAGTAGAAAATACAACAAAAAACAATCAGTTTATGGCTTTTATGCGCCGTCAACTTTACGTGAACTTAGGGTGAGAATGGAGAAACTAGGGTTGGTTGTCTGATGCTGAGTGTTTGTCCGAGACCGAACGTTGACTTAATGGCTAAAAATTTCAGATAAACCCTATATTTTTCAACTATTTATACTGTATTTGTCGAGCAAATTAATTCATATATCGTTAATACACGCATGCTAGTTTCCACCAGGCGATGACGCGGCAGACTCGCCCCAGTTTGCTTAGCACCCCAGGACGAGCCGCAAAGGTCATTATTCGAACAAATCGCCGCCACAAGCCGCAGCAGTAGACCCGTCACGTTCGAAGGCCTTAATCACATTAGCCCCGGTGCGCCAGCGGTGCACTTCATCCGGGCCGTCGACGAGGCGTTGGGATCGAATACCGGTATACCAGCGTGCAAGTGGGGTGTCGTGACTGTAGCCCAGTGCGCCGTGCAACTGCAGTGCGGTATCGACCACCTGATGGACCATATTCGCTAGAAAAACCTTGGCGATGCCGTTTTCATTGCGCAGATCCATACCCTGCTCAGCCTTATAGGCGATGTGCAGCAACATCAGCCGGGCTTTATAGATTTCGGACGCGCAATCCGCAAGCATCCAACGGACCCCCTGACGGTCAGCAAGGCGCTTGCCAAAAGTGGTGCGTTGGCTCACGTGGCCAGCGGCCAGGTCTAGGGCTCGTTGTGCCATGGCGACGTTGTGCATGCCATGACGCAGACGACCATAGGCCAAACGGTGTTGGCCCATATTAAAACCCTGACCGCGCCCGCCGAGGATGTTGTCCCTGGGCACGCGCAAATTTTCGATTTTGATTTCAGAGTGGCTGCCGCCGAGTTTCAAGCCCAATTCGCTGTGGGGTTGCATGGTCTCGATGTTGCGCAAAATCTGGTAACCCGGATTGGGCAACTCCACAATGAAGGTGCTGTATTGTTCGTGTCGTGCAGCATCGGGGTCGGTTTTTGCCATAACCACTGCGATATCGGCAACGCTGGCGGACGAGCTGAACCATTTTTCACCATTTAATACCCACTCATCGCCGTCCAGCTCTGCTTTGGTTTGCATACCGGTGGCGTCCGCACCGGCGGCTTTTTCGGTCATGCTATAGCAAATACGCTTTTCACCGTTCAGCAGCGGCTTCAAAAAGCGCTCTTTTTGGTCATCTGTACCATGCTCTAACAGGGTCAACATGGTGGCGTCATCCGGGCCTTGAGTGTTCAATGAAAGTGCGCCAAGAAAGCTTTCACCGAGCTCCATTTGCACCAATGCATTGGCCAATGGCCCAAGTCCCATACCGCCGTGTTCTTTTGGCACGAATGGGCACCACAGACCTTGAGCGCGGGCTCTACTGCGCAGGCCAGCTAAAACCTCGTCAAAATTTTCGGCGGTGCAGGTTTCCTCTGCCGGGTGGCATTCTTCTCTTACAAAAGCGCGCACGGTGTCGCGCACGGCGCGTGTTTCATCAGGTATGGTGAAGTCGATCACAGTAGTTCTCCTCTCGCTCGTTGATGCTTGAGCATAGCAAAATAATTTGTGCGGTAATGAGCCTGCAGTGGCGCAGCGGTTGTGTTTGGGCAAGCGCGGGTTCGCAGCTGTAATTTGCTGCTATCAGTTCGTTGGACTGTCCGACTGGATAACATCAGCCTTTTGCAGTGATGTGATTTGTGCCGCGCTATAACCCAGTTCTGACAAAATCTCGCCGTTGTGCTCGCCCAGGCCGGGTGTATGAGTACGGATGTTGCTGGGCGTTTTCGAGTATTGCGCTGCTGGTCTTGGTGTTCGCACCAATCCAGCCTGGGGGTGTTGGTAGGTGAGTAATGCCTGCATCGCTTCCACCTGAGGGTCATTGATGACATCCGCACGATCATTGATCAGGGAATAGGGCACGTCTTCGGCGTCAAAGCGAGCAGCCAGCTCGTCAGTCGTGAATTGGCGATAGGCCACATCCATAAGTTCTCGCAACTCGGTACGGTGGCGTGCTCGTGAAGGTTGATCGGCAAATCGTGGATCATTTGCCAGCTGACCTTGATCCAGAGCGCGGAACGTCCCGAAGAATTCAACGTTTTGCACAGGCATGGTCGCGATCCAACCGTCTTTTGTTTGATGCAGGAAGATCGAATGGTCCAAGTAGGGTACTTGTTCAACATCAGGTTCTAAGAAGGTGAAGTTATTCATGGTGTCTGGCCATAGAAACGACAACGCTGCGTCGAGCATTGAAATCTCAACCCTCTGACCTTGCCCGCTGCGTTCTGCTTGAAACAAAGCCGCTACAATGGCCTCTGCTGCGGTCAGTGAGGTGACTTTGTCGCATACCAGATTGTTGACCATTTCCGGAGCGTCATCGCCTTTCAGTGAGGCAAAGCCCGAGATGGCTTGAATGACTGCATCGTAAACTCGGCGGTTGGCGTAGGGGCCGTGGGCACCCACTCCATTGATGGAGGCATAAACCAGTTTTGGCTGGGTTTCGACGAACTGGTCGTAACCCAATCCGAGTCGATCCATCACACCAGGGCGGAAATTTTCAACCACCACATCGCTGCTCTGAATCAAGCGTTTAGCGACCTCTTTACCTTCAGGTTTTTGTAGATCCAGACATAACGAACGCTTATTGCGATTCATGCTCGTGAAGGCGCTGCCCATGCCATTACTTTGGGGCAACCCGCGACGCATCATATCCCCCGTGAAGGCTTCGACTTTGATGACATCAGCGCCCTGATCGCCAAGCATGGCTGCGCAAATAGGGCCGGAAAAAACCGCAGAGAAGTCTGCTACTTTCACCCCAGCCAATGGGCCAGTGGCGCGCTCTCCCAAAGTAATCTTCATAGCCACGATCCCTCCCAGTGCTCGTTGACGTCAGCATAGTAGAGCACTTTTTACTGACCAAGGTACAGACTTGCCATTTTGTGCCCTTGCCCTGCGGGTGTAAGAAAGTTGCAACAAAGGGCTTGTTAGCAACACGCAATACGTGCAGATTAAGTCCACGCTATTTTCACATACGCTAGGGAGGGTGCATCAGTAATGAGGTATGAAAGACCGGGAACCGCTAAAGAAGCGGCGGGGTTGTTAGCCGAGGAAAAAGGCCAAGCCTTTTTACTCGCTGGCGGCACAGATTTACTCGTAAAACTGAAAATGGGTATGGTCGAACCGGATCTTGTGGTCGACATCAAGCACATGGCCAAAGCCAACGAAATTCAATCAACTGCGAAAGGTTTCAGCATAGGTGCTGGCGTGCCGGGCGCTCGATTAGGTGAGCACAAAGCGCTCAGCAAAGCCTGGCCTGGAGTTGTTGAGGCCGCGAATCTTATTGGTTCAGACCAGATTCAGGGCCGCTGCACACTGGCGGGCAATTTGTGTAATGCCTCACCGGCAGCGGACAGCGTACCGGCCATGATCGCAGCAGGCGCGAAAGCAGTTATTGTTGGACCTAAGGGCCGTCGCACTGTTGCGGTAGAGAAAATCCCTACCGGGCCGGGCCAAACGTGTTTGACCAAGGGTGAACTGATTGAGTCCATCAGCTTGCCGAAACCAGCGCCGCGTACAGGCGATGCTTATCTGCGTTTTATTCCGCGTACTGAAATGGATATCGCCGTGGTTGGCGTTGCCATAAGCGTGACCCTAGAGCGGGGCGTAATTAAGAAGGCGCGAGTGGCTTTGGGTGCTGTGGCACCAACCGCTGTATTAGTACCGGCGGCGGCACGTGCGCTCGTTGGTAGCAAGTTAGATGACGCTGCTCTGGATAAGTTGGCGAAGGCCTGCAGTGCAGCATGTAATCCAATTGATGATAAGCGCGGCACCATTGAGTACCGCGTGCGGTTGGCTGGGGTTTTGGCGAAGCGGGCGGCAAAGATCGCCTTTAACAGAGCGGGAGGACAGTCATGAGCAATGCCACTTTAGTATCCACAGTAGTTAATGGCGACGCGGTTCAGTTCGCATGCCCTACAGACGAAAGTCTGATGTCTGCGCTGCGTGATCGTGTTGGACTTACCGGCGTAAAAGAGGGTTGTGGTACTGGCGACTGCGGCGCTTGCAGCGTCACCTTAGATGGCCAGTTAGTGTGTTCTTGTTTGGTCTTGGGAGTAGAGGCCGAGGGCAAAGAAGTCGAGACCGTTGAGGGCTTGGCCAATGGTGATCAACTGCACCCGCTGCAAGAAAAGTTTATTGAGCATGCAGCGCTGCAATGCGGTATTTGCACCCCTGGTTTCTTGGTCGCAGCGAAAGCGCTGTTAAAGCGCAACCCGAACCCAAACGAGACGGAAATCCGTTATGCCTTGGCGGGCAATCTATGTCGTTGTACAGGTTACGACAAAATCGTCAGGGCGGTTCAAGCCGCTGCAAAAGACATGCGTAATAAAGGCCGCCGTTAGGCCGCATCAAGCAAGATAGGAAGAATCATGGCACACGATAATCGTTACGTAGAAAAAGATTACAAAGTGGTGGGGTCGCGGGTTAAGCGACCTGACGGCGTTGATAAGGTTACTGGTAAAGCGCGTTATGGGGCAGATGCCAGCGCGCCGGGTGGGCTGGTTGGCAGGGTATTGCGATCACCACATCCTCATGCGCAGATCGTCAAGATCAACACCGCTAAGGCTGAAAAGCTGAAGGGTGTTAAAGCCGTCATTACCAGCGCGGACTTACCGGATTTGACTAACGGCGACCAGGGTATGGCGCATATTCTGGAAAATTGCATGGCGCGTGGCCGTGCATTGTACGATGGTCATGCGGTTGCGGCGGTGGCTGCTATTGACGAGCAGACCGCGGCGAAGGCGCTGAAGCTGATTGATGTGAAGTACAAAAAGTTACCTCACGTCACAGATGTTGATGAGGCGATGAAACCCGATGCGCCGGTACTGCACGCCAAAATGTTCACACGAGGCGTTGATCCGGCACCGACCAAGGCATCGAACATCAGCGCACGAACCCAAATGGGTTACGGCGATGTCGACGCGGGTTTTGCCGAAGCTGACGTCATTGTGGAGCGCACCTACAAGACTGAACAAACCCACCAAGGCTACATTGAGCCGCACGCTTGTTTGGCGTCGGTGAATCCAGATGGAACCGCTGAGCTGTGGGTAACGACCCAAGGGCATTTCACCTTTCGCAATGTCTGCTCGACCTTGTTAGGTCTGGACATTGCCAAGCTCAAGGTCACGTCGTCGGAAATCGGCGGTGGATTTGGCGGTAAGACCCATGTGTGGGCCGAGCCAGTGGCGTTGGCGTTGTCGCGTAAGGCAAACCGACCGGTGAAATTGGTGATGAGTCGTGAAGAGGTTTTCCGCGCCAGTGGCCCAACCTCTTCGACGTCCATTGATGTGAAGATGGGGGCTAAAAAAGACGGCACCATCACCGCAGCGGTAGCCGAGATGCGCTATCAGGGCGGCGCCTTTCCAGGTACCTGGGCCATGCTTGGTTGCATGACCGCGTTCGCGTGTTACGACATCAAAAACAATAAAACCATCGGCTGGGATGTGGTGGTGAACCGTCCCAAAGTTGCGGCTTATCGTGCCCCATCTGCGCCAATGGCCGCCTTTGCGGTTGAAAGCACCATCGATTTAGTGGCCAAGGAAATTGGCAAGAGCCCGATTGATGTGCGATTGAAGAACGTCGCCCGTGAGGGCACCCAGGCACCTTATGGGCCCACCTATGGGCCGATTGGTATCGAGAATACCTTGGAAGCGGTGAAAGCCCATCCACACATGCGTGCCAAGCTGAAGAAAAACCAAGGCCGAGGTATTGCCTGTGGTTTCTGGTTCAACATCGGCGGTCAAACTTGTGTGGATCTGAACATTGGCGCCGACGGTACTGTGAACCTCAGCGTCGGTACTGTAGATGTCGGTGGTGCACGCTCGTCTATGGCAATGATTGCGGCAGAAGAGCTGGGCATATCGTACGAGGACGTAAAGACCAACATCGGCGACACCGCTTCGCTAGGTCATAACGACACAACCGAGGGTAGTCGCGGTACCTTCTCATCGGGCATGGCGACTATTTTCGCGGCCCGAGATGCCATCCAGGTGCTGAAGCAACGAGCGGCCAAGATGTGGGGCATTCCAGTGGAAGATGTCGAGTGGCAGGACGGCGAAGCCGTAGCCATTGGCAAGATGCACGATAATTTACCGGCCTTGTCGCTAAAAGAGATTGCCGCAAAAGCTGGTCGCACGGGTGGGCCAATCGCGGGGCATAACGAGGTGGTTGCCGACGGAGCGGGTATGGGTTTCGCCAGCCACATTTGTGATGTCGAGGTAGATCCAGAAACCGGGCGTTCGCAAATTGTGCGTTATACCGTTGTTCAGGATGCAGGTAAGGCCATTCATCCAGATTATGTTGAGGGCCAGTTCCAAGGGGCTGCGGCTCAGGGTATTGGCTGGGCGCTAAATGAAGAGTACATCTACGGAGATGACGGGCGTTTGCAGAACCCCGGGTTCCTGGACTACCGCATTCCCGTGTGTTCGGACATGCCCTTCATTGATACCAAAATCCTTGAAGTGCCTAACCCTAACCACCCCTACGGTATTCGCGGCGTAGGCGAAACCTCCATTGTGCCGCCTCTGGGTGCAGTGGGTAACGCCATCGCTAACGCCACCGGCGTGCGTATGACCCATGCGCCGATGTCGCCGCCGCGGGTGTTAGCCGCACTCGACGCACAGGATGCGGGTTAGCTTCAGCAGTATGATCCGGGTCGGCGACGGCCCGGAAAGTATTGAAGTGGGCGCAGAGTCGGTGGCAGAGCTGATGCAAGCCTTGCTGCTGCGATACCCCGATTTACAGGAACATTTGGATCGGGGTGTGGCGGTGTCCATTAATGGCCAGATCTTTCGCGACGACTGGACGGTAGCCATTCCCAACGACGCCGAGGTTTACCTGATACCGCGCATAGAAGGCGGTTAGGCTTTGGTGCCGGCCAGTTTACGACTGGCCGCGTTGTGCTAACACGTCTTGTAGCGGTCCCAGCCAGGGTTCAAAAGGCTTATGAGCCTCGAGGCTGGTGGTGAATATCGGCTGTCGAACCTGCTCTGAACTTGGTGTACGAACACTGCGCTCGGTATTGTGGAAGTCAACACAGGCCTGTTCAAAAGGCAGTCCACAATAGTCCAATAGCCGCCGTACTTGACCCTCTAAGTCAGCCACAACCTCTTCATGCTGCACTCTCAGCACTTTGCCGGGCAGAACCTTGTCCCAATGCTCCATAAGATCAAGATAGTCATTGTAGTACTGGCCGATTTGCTGCAATCCATAGGTGAATTCTTGGCCGCTGGAGAACAGTTGCTTGAAACCACTAAAGCAGCAGGACATAGGTTCACGGCGGGCGTCAATGATTCGGGCGTTGGGCAGAATCAGATGAATCAAACCAATATGGCGGAAGTTATTGGGCATCTTGTCGATGAAAAAAGGTGCGTTACCGCGATGTATTCGGGTATCGGCCAAAAATTGCTCACCGAAGGCTTGCAGTTCTTGGGTGTCAATATCAGCCAGGCAGTAGGGGTATCTGGGTTCATCAGAAATTGCCCGGCGACCATCTAGCTTGAAGGCCAATGCACCGATATTCGGCAGCTCCTGGGTGCCATCCACGTGCGAGTGGCTGGCGAGGATTTGCTCCAATAAGGTTGAGCCTGCTCGCGGTAGACCGACAATAAAAATTGGATCCGCGTCCTGACAGCCGCTGCCTGCGTACTTGGCGAACAGCTCTGGTGTCATAACCTGTTGTTGAAGGGCTAATCGAGAAGACAATAATTCTGCGGAAAAGCCGAGTTGCTGGCGTCGTAATTCGTTGCCGCGATTGTAGTAGTCAAACGAGGTGGCGTAGTCCTTGTGGTCTTCGAAGTGTTTACCCAGTGCAAAGCAAAAGTGCACCCGGTCATCGATTTCTAAGTCAGCCTCGACCTCCTTGCGCTGCATGGTCTCGACTTCATCTTCAGCAAAACGGAAAGTCTTAAGGTTAGCCAGGCTCCAGTAGGCGTCACCGCAATTTGGATTGGTCGAATAGGTCTGGCGATAAGCGTCAATGGCCTCGTCCGTGCGGCCAACAGTTTTTAACGCATGGCCCCGCAATAGATGCAGCGGTGCGGTTTCCGGAAAACGCCCTAACACCTCATCGTAAATCGCCAGGGCCTCGTCAAAACGGCCCACTGCAACGCACTGATTGGCGTAACCGGTCTGATATTGCGCGTTATCGGGTTCCAGTTTTAGCAGCTGTTTCGCTTCGCTTAGTGCTTGTTCGTACTTTTGCCGACGATACAACACGTTCATATAGTCGAAGCGAGCGAAGCGATTTTCCGGCTCAAAATCCAGTGCAGACTCCAGTAAGAACTCCGCATCGTCTAAGACCTCGGAGCGAACACCGAGATCGGCGAGTAGGCGCATGGCTTCAACATGGGTAGGGTTTTGCCGCAAAAAGTGCCTGCAGATGTCTTCAGCTTTACGCAGATTGCTCTCGGCAATGGCGTTGCGCACAGACAATAACGCTGGCGGTAGTGCCGCCAAACGCTCAGATTGCAGTAACGCTTGTTTACGCAGTTCAGCATGTTCGGGTCTGACGCAGAGCTTGATGATATTGCGCCAACTGGCCAGTAAAGAATCGTTCAGCATGACTGCGCGGTTGAAGGCTTGTAGCGCTTGTTCTGGCTGTCTGAGCACCAGATGGATATAGCCCGCCTCTTGGTGTCCGCGGCCGAATTTAGGCGCCATCTCATGCAGTTGTTGAACCGTTTTCAGAGCCTGATCGGGGTTATCGGAGTAGCGGTGGGCAACAGCTAGATGATAGAGGCTGTCGACATTGTGTGGCTCGTGCTCAAGCCACTTGTGGATATGTTCAACGGCAGCGCGTGCATCGCCTGCTTGCAGCAGACTTTGCACGGCGGCAGCGTCAAAGGGTTCGGCCATTTCGAACCAAGTCAGCGTGGCCGTGTGGCCACGCGAGACTTTGTTAGTTCAGGTCGTAGCTAACCCGAACACCCATGGTGCGGGGTCGGTTGGTGGTAACACGTTCGAAGAAGTCCTGACGATTGATGTGCAATTGTGCACGCTCGTCGGTCAGGTTGTTGATGTAAGCTTCAGCGCGCCAGCCTTTGTTAGCGTTTTCTAAGCCGATGCTTGCGTCCACTAACGAGTAGGCGTCCTGGGTGGTGTTGGGTTCATCCACTGTATCTACCAGCGAGTTCACGGACTCACCAGCGTACTTATAACCCAACTGCCAGTGGGCCAGTAGATCACCACGGAATGGGAACTCGTAGCGCGCTCGCACGTTGAATTGCACCTCTGGCGTCAGCGGCAGCATGGTGCCTTCATCGGCCATAACAATGGCAAATGCAGGATCAACATAGACCAGTTCAGTCTGGTTAAACGAGCCTGCAGCAAAGATCGACAGCCGATCACTGGCTAACCACACTAAGTCACCTTCGATACCTGAAATCTCGGCGTCGCCACCATTATCAACAATGGTCAGGATCGAGATGTTCTGGGAGTCGAACTGTGACACCTGAATGTCTTTCCAGTCGATCATATAAGCCGCGCCGTTCAGCTGTACGCGACCGTCGGCGAGGGTGGTTTTCCATCCCAGCTCAAGGTTTTGCAGCGTATCAGACTCAAAAACGTAGGGCAGGCAGTAACCCGGGAAGCCGGTGCTGGCGTTACTGTTGACTGCGGCGGCAGTGCCACAAGCGGTGCCGTCGTCGCGGACGTTATTTGCGCTAGCGTCATACACACCAGCTTTCGCCGCGGCGCGATTGAAGCCAGGTGGGCGGTAGCCTTCTGACCAGGTCGCGTAAATCAGTGTGTCTGTGCCTTCTGGGGTCCAGGCTGCACTGAAACGGTAAATGGTATCGCTCACGTTTAGCGGTTGCAGATCACCAAAGTTCTTTTCGTACTCTCGGCCGCCGGTCAGCGTCGGTCGAATGTCATTGGTAGCGTCGGCGTCGTCTACAAATAGCGGACGATTGCCATAACGCCACGCACCGTAGCCGGTAAAGCTGTAGTCGAGATCATAGTACCGAGCAGCAGCGGTTAGGCTGATGGTATCGGTGGCCTGGAAGGTGACTTCAGCAAACAGCGCCGTTTGTTCTTCAGTACGCGTGTTGTCATTGCGGAATTGCGTGTCAGGTATGACCTTACCCCGCGCATTGGCCTCAGATTCATCAAAGGTTGCGCTGGAGTTAATGTCGATGGCCGCAAAGCCTGCATCGATGGGGGCCTGATAGTTGAAATCACCGACGTGCTTGATTTCAAAGTTTTCATAGAAAACACCGGCCTGGAAGTTCAGCGGGCCTTCGAAGTTGGTCGCTAAGCGCGCTTCGTGAGTCCAGCGGGTATTTTCGTTTTCAATGCGTGCAGCGTTTACCGGAGTACCGCACTCAATGACACCAGTATCGCCGCCGATGGTCGGATCGAAGGTGTAGAACGTGCTGGTGTCAGCGGATAGGCCGTTGTAGTAGCTGCCCACCAAGTATTCGCACTGGTAGCCAGAAATGAACTTACCGATGTTTGTATAACCGGTGTAGTCAATGTTGGCCGCGACTTCGCGATCAAGATAGGCGCCGGTATAAATGACATCTAGCTGACCGATACGGCCGTTTACGGTCCATGCGGTTTGGTTGAATTCGTCGTCCAGACTGTCTGGCGCGTAGCGATTTACTTCCAAGTCGCCAACGGTAGGGTCGTAGTCAAATACACCCTCGGTTTCTAGGGTTTGAGTAGTGTGTTGTAGCAGCACATCCCACTCGTCGTTGACGATGTACTTCAGACCAAAGCGTGCACCTTCGTAGGTGGCATCATTGAAGTCGTCTTCGACCAGTCCATTGTTGTTGCCTACGGCTTTGCTGACCGGAACAGTCAATCCGCCGGCACCAACCACGGTGCCATCCGCGAACTGGGTGCCTTCGGCGTAGGTGACGCTTTCACCGGGAAAGGTTGGGTTAACCGCGTTATCGGCTTGGAAAGTACCTGCAACGTTGTCAATGTAGCCACCTTGGTTGTCTCGATACAAGGCCACACGACCGGCCATTCTGCCGTCAATGAGTGGGGCGTTGATGACCAAACCCATGTTGTTGCTGGATTCACCGTGTGCGGTACTGGAAACACCACCGTTAAAGCGTACGTCGAATTCATCTATCACGGGCTTGTTGGTGATCAGACGCACGGTTCCGGCCATAGAGCTGGCGCCATACAAGGTGCCTTGAGGCCCAGGTAGAACTTCTATCCGCTCCAGGTCGGCCACATAGACGTCAAGGTTACGACCACCAGCAGTAACCGGCTGTTCGTCGAGGTATAGGGCAACGTTCGGCGCAGAGCCTTGAGATTCGGCAACTGTAATGTTGATCGCATCAACAGCAGCGCCGCGGATGTAGATCTCATTCTGGCCTGGGCCGCGGCCGCCGGCGTTAACATTTGGTAGATACTTTACGTAGTCGACAAAGCTCTTAATGTTTTGTTCTTTAAGGGAATTTTCGCTCATTACCTGGATAGCAACGGGCGCATCTTGAAGGGGAACTGCACGTTTGGTGGCGGTAACTATGACTTCTTCGATCTCTTGGGGTGCCGCATGAGCCGAACCGGCGGCTAGTGTAGTAATCATGGCTGCGTTGGCCGAAATCACGGCGGCGCTCAATTTACCGAGACGAAACATACAAAACCCTCATTAATTGCGAGCGGCCACCATACAGGGGTGCGTAGCAAACATCAAACCGGCAGAAAATTACGAATAACAATCGTTAGAATTCGCTGTATTTGCGCGAAAAAACACGAAAAGTTCAGTAATTTGGGGGATTTTTAGTGTTTTTTCTTCGGCTTACGTGTTAGGCCGAAAAGTTCAACGAAAAAAGTCGCTATAAAGCAGGGTTTTTGCCTTGTTCGCGGTTTGCTTCGCGCAAGCTTCGGTAAAGACTAAACATCATCATGATCAAAATGATAGTAAACGGGAATGCAGTAGCTAGAGCCAGCGCTTGCAGCGAAGCTAATCCCCCTCCTAACAATAGTGATATGCCAATCAGGCCCAAGGCAATGCACCAAAAAATACGCTGAGCTACTGGGGTATCGGTCTTTCCGCCAGCGGTCATGGTGTCGATGACTAAGGAGCCACTGTCCATCGAGGTGACAAAAAATATAAGCACTAGGGTGATGCCGACCGCTGATGTTAAATTTGCCATCGGAAATTCTTGAAGGAAGATAAATAGTGTTAGTTCTGCTTTGAACTCCTTAACACTGTCGGCTACGGTTACGATGCCTTGATCGAAGTATTGCAGCATGGCGGTATGACCGAAGATGGTCATCCAGATAAGAAAAATCAAAGAGGGTGCCAACATGCTGACCAAGATGAATTCGCGAATGCTCCGACCTGTTGAGATTCTCGCAATGAACATGCCGACAAAGGGCGAAAAAGCGATCCACCAGGCCCAATAGAAAGTAGTCCAGCCATGCATGTAATAGTCGTCGTTTCGACCGGCCCAGTTGCTCAGTTGGGGAATCGATTCAACGTATGACCATGCGTAAACCGGGAGTTGACGAAGAATGTCGGCGGTCGGTCCAACGAGCAGTACAAATAGACCCAGTGCTGCGGCTAAACCCATATTGAATTCGCTCAACCGACGTATGCCACCATCCAGACCGCGCACTAGGGAGATCAGTGCAATGCCGGTAATGACTGTGACTACAATGAGATTGGTAAAGGCACCGACGGGAATATCGAACAGAAATTGCAGACCCGCGGCGGCTTGTTCCGCACCGTATCCCAAAGAGGTCGCCAATCCGAACAACGTTGCGAATACGGCGATGATGTCAATGATGTGGCCAGGCCAGCCCCAAGTCCTTTCGCCAAAGATCGGATAGCAGGTGGAACGAATCAATAGCGGTAAACCACGGTTGTAGCAGAAGAACGCTAACGCGAGTCCCACCAGAGCATAGACAGCCCAGGGGTGAAAAGCCCAATGATATATGGTGGTCGCCATAGCTAGCCGGTATAGGGCTTCGCCTTGCACTTGTTCATTCAAAGGTGGTGTAAGAGCGTGGTTCATGGGCTCTAACACCCCATAAAACATGATGCCGATGCCGATGCCCGCAGCGAACAGCATGCACACCCAGCTTAGACGGCTGAACATGGGTTTGGCCTCAGCACCGCCAATGCGAATGCGTCCCACCGGCGAAGCTGCGATCACAACACAAAACAACAGCACCAAATTCATGCTGGCCATGAAGAACCAATCGAGATTTTCTGTGAGCCACAGGCGCATGGTCACAAACGTGGATGCGGCAACGTCAGGAAAGGTAAGCGTGAAGGCGATAAACAGCATGATCGTGACGCTGCTGATCAGGAACACCGGATGATGAAAGTCCAAACCAAAAGTGGTGCGGTTGTGTTCGCCAACGGAGTGGCTGTGAGGGTACGGGCTGACGGCAGCCAGAGGCTTGCTCTGGGACAAAAGCGCTCCGATTTCGGCTAAGCAGCATTGACGTTAACACAAAAAGTGGCAATAAAGCTTTTTTCCAGTATAGAGACGCCGTTCCTCGCTCCCCGGAGCAATGATCAGGTCAGATGCTTGGTCGTGCCAAAGCAGTTGTAGGCAATTGGTGCGCGCTCTTGTTAGGCTGTCGGAAGTCGAGGAAATGGGAGTGCTCTTTGGCAACGCAGCAAATCCGACCAGCCAGCAGTGAAGAGCTGGACTTTACCTGCCTAACCCCAAAATTTGGCGCGGCGTTGAGCGGCGATCAACAATTGGTGGACTTTAGTGACGGCGAGGTGGGCGCGCTGATTCAGCTTGCTGCGGAACGCGGTGTGTTGGTGTTACGAGATCAGCATATGACACCGCAACAGCAGGCGGACTTTGCCCATCGTTTAGGCACGCCGCTTTTGTCCCCAGCTAATAAAGGCAAGCTGCCGGACGAACTGTTGCTAATCCAAGCCAATGAGAACTCTAAAAGCGCTGCCGGCACTGGCTGGCACTCAGATGTCTCCAGCGCGATCAAGCCACCGGGCCTGTCGATGTTGAGAATGGAGGTCGTACCCGAGAGCGGTGGCGATACGCTGTTTGCCGACATGCGTCAGGTTTTCGCGGCATTGTCTCCGACCTTGCAGGCCTTTTTGCAGACGTTACACGCTCGCCACGATCCTCGCGGCCATTATCTTTACTTGAGCGGCGCGAAACGTCTGGACGAGCTGCCTTCAACGCAACACCCGGTGGTTCGATCGCATCCGCTAACCGGTGACCGTGCGCTGTATGTGAATGATGGGTTTGTGGGCAAGATCGTTGAGTTGGAGAGAGCTGAGAGCAAAGCCTTGCTGAATTTGCTGTACAACAAAGTTGCTTACGCGGTGAGCTGTCAGTGTCGGGTGCAATGGCAGCCAAATACCGTCGTGTTTTGGGACAATCGTATCGTGCAGCACCATGCGGCTTTTGACTATTGGCCGGCTACCCGCCGCGGTTATCGTGTCACCATTGAAGGTGAAGAACCGGTTCTGGGTTAGGGGGTTAAGATGGCTGCACACCAAGACGCCGGGCAATTTGCGCAACCAGATGACGTTGCTGTTGGCTATATGCAACGGCTGCGGGAGTACTATTTGGCGCTGGGTTACGACAACCCTTACCGCTGGGCGCATTTTGCTGAGGTGCCTTTTTGTCAGCCCACCAAACCACTGTCGCAAAGTCGCGTTGGATTAGTGACCACCGCGGCACCATTTAAGGAGGGTGCAGGGGATCAGGGTGCCAGAGCGGCTTATAACGCCGCAGCAAAGTTCTACCAGGTCTATAGTCACCCCAGTAATCTAGAGCAGTTTCTTGGTATTTCGCATCTAGGATACGACCGCAAGTATTCCACCGCGGAAGACCGCAACAGTTATTTCCCCATGGTGGCGTTACATCAGGCAGCGGAAAAAGGGCTTATAGGCGCGGTGGCACGTCGCTATTACGGTGCCCCGACAAATCGCAGCCAGGTCACTACGGTGCAGCAGGATTGCGCCGACATACTGGCGCTGATGCAGGAAGACGAGGTGGACCTGGCAATTTTGGTGCCGAGCTGACCCGTTTGCCATCAGACCGTGAGTCTCATTGCACGACATTTGGAAACCCATGGCATACCGACGGTCATTATGGGTTCGGCCAAAGACATTGTTGAGCACTGTGGTGTGCCGCGTTTTCTATTCAGCGACTTTCCATTGGGCAATTCCGCAGGCAAGCCGAATGACCCAGCGTCCCAGGCGGAAACTCTGGCCTTGGCCTTGCGGCTACTTGAGCATGCACCCGGGCCACGAACTACTGTGCAGTCACCCCAGCGATGGAGTGATGAGGTGGCTTGGAAAGTAGAGTTTCAGAACGTGGACTATATGTCCGCGGAAGAGATCGCTCGACGCAGGGCCGAGTTCGACAAAATCAAAGAGGTTGGACAAAAGGTAAGAGACGATACTGAAGCCGCGCGTGCACGCGAAGGCTGATTTAGGGATTTAAGACTGCGTGGCCCTGCAAGCTTGCAGCAAGATGCGCGAACAACTTTAAAAAATTGCCGAGATAAAGAGGGGGAAGGATGAGTTTAACGGCCTGGTCGTGGACGTTTTTGGTCGGTTATGTGGGGCTTATGGTGGGCATTGGTGTGTATGCGCAAAGGCGCATCAAGCACGCGGATGATTTTGCTACCGCCCGCGGGGCCTATGGACCGGTGTTTTTGGCACTGGCGTTCGCCGCGTCTACTGCCAGTGGTGCGACCTTTCTCGGCAGTCCGGCCATGTCTTACGAGTGGGGGCTGAGTACCGCTTGGATGCACTTTCTTTATCCTATTGGGGTTTATGTCGGCATTCTTATTTCTATGCGTTTGGTAGCGACTTCTGGGAATCGGTTTGGCAATCGCTCAATTCCTGAATATCTAGGTGATCGCTACCAATCAGACACCATGCGGCTGATGGTGTCGCTGCTGTCTTTAGTGTTGTTCTTCTACCTTGCGGGTCAGTTGGTCTCTGGTGTGGTCATGTTTGAAATCATGCTTGGCCTGGATTCGTCCTGGGCGCTTGGCATCACCGCGCTGGTTTTACTTGTTTATGTCGTCCTGGGCGGCGCCCATGCAGACATTCTTACCGATGGCGTACAGGGTGCGATGATGCTGGTGTTGGCGCTGTTGGTGATTGTACTCACGGCCGTGGGCTGGGGCGTTGAGGGTGGCTTTTCTGGCCTGTTGGATAACCTGCGCGAGCAAGACCCGGTCTTGGTGGCGCCGATCAATCCAAATACCGCGCTGTTCCACTCTTGGTGGTCGATCTTTGTCATTATCTTCGCGCATTTGCCTCTGGGTCTGTTACCGCACCTAGGCAACAAACTGTGGGCGCTGGATTCCAGTAACAGTCGACTGCAGTTTGTAAAACTGGCGGCGTTATTTGGCCTTACTCTGGGTCTGCTGGGTTTGGGTGGTTTATTGGCGCGGGTTTACTTTGGTGATGCGCTCTATGCTGATGGGGCAAACCCAAATCAAGCGCTGCCGTTGCTGTTTATCGAACTGTTTCCAACTTGGCTTGCAGCATTGATTGGTGTGGGTGTGCTGTCCGCGGTCATGAGCACAGCTGATGGGCTGGTGGTGTCGTCCTCGCAAATCATTGCCAACGACTTATACCGACGCACCATAGCACCAATCATGCACCCAAATTTGTCGCAACAAGAGCTTGATCATCGAGTACTGAAAATCAGCCGTTGGTCCACCGTTGCGGTGTTGGCAATCTGTGCGGCCATGGCCTGGTCGCTTATGGATGTGAATGTCTCCCTGGTGGTATGGATTGGGGTCGGTGGCATGATGGCGGCCTTTGCTGGCCCCTTGGTGTTAGGTGCTTTATGGTCGGGTGTAACCCTTAAAGGTGCCTATGCAGGCCTACTAGGCGGATTCACTACATTTATTATCATTCACACCCAAGTGCTTGAACCTACTTGGTTTTCTGGTGTTGGACTAGAGGGCGCTGTGACCTGGTTACGGGGCGAGGGTCCGAATCCTTATTCATGTGCTGTTATGGGAGAAATTGTCTCTTTGGTGCTGACTTTCGTGGTATCAAAACGGACAGCGCCTTTGCCTGAAGAGCACCTCAACGCGCTGTTTGCGCAAACCACTGATTAATCATCTAGGCATGACTAAGCTTGATCATTTGATGTATGCGGTACCGGATCTTGAACTCGGCATGCAGCAGATCCATGAACTAACCGGCATCGAGCCGATTATGGGTGGTTCCCATCCGGGGGTAGGTACGCGTAACGCGCTGCTGTCTTTTTCTGCAGATCAGTATTTGGAGATTATTGCCCCGGATCCAGAACAAAACTTGGCGGGAACAACTGGCGAGTTATTGGCGCGGAATCCGCACAGTGGCCTTCGGGCTTGGGCTGTGGCGAGCGACGATTTAGCAGCTGTTCGAGACGCCGCCGCAACCCAGAATGTGGCGGCACGCGACATCATTAATATGGCGCGCACAACGCCTGACGGTGTAGCGCTGGCTTGGCAGTTGTTGTTCTTACACGAGCCTCATTGGCCGTTCTTTATTGATTGGCAAAACTCGCCCCATCCGGCGTTGACCGCGCCCCAGGGCTGCCAGTTATCAAACTTTGTCGTAACCACCCCGGATCCGCAACAATACGCCGCATTGTTGGCGAAATTGGACCTGCAAGTTGAAGTAAAAGAGGGCACTTTCGGCTTCAGTGCCAAGTTAACGACGCCCAATGGGGTGGTGGAGTTACCGTCTTGGTTTCGTTAACCCAGCGATACAGCGTTTAACTAATCCTCACTTAGGAGATTTATTGTGGCCTATGTAGAAAATCGCACCATTCATGATGCAGATTCCCATGTCATGGAGTTTCCGGACACGATTGTTGAATTTATCGAGTCCAAGTTTCAGGACCAGTTTCAACCGTTCATGCGCAAGCGCGAGCAAAGTTGGATTGACGAGATGAAGGCCTTGCATAGCGATGCTGAATTCCGCGCCGGTGCTGAGGAGGAAATCATGCTGCGCCGCGGCCACCACGCTCTGGGCGCATTTCGCAAAGAAGATCGTTCCAAGACTCTAGATTACCTAGGCTTTACCAGCCAATTGGTGTTTACCTCGGACGCCTTGGACAACTACGGATTGGAAAATGGCCGAAATAACCCGTTAGCGTGTGCGATGGCCCGGGCCCACAATCGTATGATGACCGACTTTTGTGCCGTAGACAGACGTCTGTTAGCGACGGGCTATGTGCCACTTGTAGATCGACAGGAAGCGCCACGGATAGCGCTTGAAGCGCTGAACATGGGGTGTAAAGCCCTCGTGATACCTTCCCGCTGTCCACCGGGCCACAGCCCCAGCCACGAAGAGCTTGAACCTTTGTGGGCGTTAGCTGAAGAAGCCCGGGTACCCATCGTCTTTCATGTCGGTGGCGAGCACAAAATGCATACGGACTACCACCAAAACGGCGGCGAGCAGGTATTGGACTTTCACGGTGGCGCAGAGAATTTCACCTCGACAAGCTATATGTCGATTCCATTGTCGCTGTGGCAAACCCTGGCGGTACTGGTGGCAGACGGCGTATTCGATCGTCATCAGCAGCTAAAATTTGGTGCGATCGAATTGGGGGCCAGTTGGCTGCCGAGTTGGATGCGCTTTATGGACTCAGGTGCCGATGCATTCCGCAAAGGCGAGCAAAGATTACAGAAGCTGTCGGCCAAACCCAGTGAGATCATTCGTAGGCAGTTTCGGGTAACGCCATACCCCCACGAGCCAACGGGTTGGATTATCGATAACACCGGCCCGGAGGTTTGTCTGTTCTCTTCAGACTTTCCGCACGTTGAGGGTGGTCGTAACCCGCTCAAACGTTTTGGCGATGCCCTGGTGAACACCAGTGCAGAGGACCAACAGCGTTTCTATCGTGACAACTTCATCGACCTGATGGGTGCAGGCTTATCTGCCGATTTGCACGACCACCCGTCAGTGCAGTGATCTTTGACCTTATCGGGTGCTGCGGTGGTATTCGTCGTTGGGCACCATCGCGGTGCCGCTGGCGACCCGATTGGTCATATTGAAGAATGCAGCGACGTTGATAATGTCCCATATGTCGCGGTCGCTAAAACCGACATCGCGCAGACTCTGGCGATGCGCTTCTTCAACGGTATAGCTTGCGCTGGTTAGCAGTGCGGTAAAGTCGAGCATGGCGCGTTGCCGTGCATCCAATTCAGCGGTTCGATAGTTCATAACCAATTGCTCGCCGAGAATGGGGTCCCCAGATAATTCCCTCACCGCCGCGCCATGGGCAGTTAGGCAGTAAAAACAACGGTTAATCGAAGACACCACTACAGCGATCATTTCTCGCTCCAACTTGCTCAGTCCGCTGTCCGCTAACATCAACTCGTTGTACAAGCCGGTGAAGGCGTTGAGTTTTTCGATGCTGAAAGCGTGGGCCTGCAATACGTTGGGCACCATGCCCAATTTGTCTTGGCAAATGCCGAAATACTTTTGCGTGGCTTCGGGTAACGGATCTACCGGAGTTAGGTCTAATGCAGTAGGGGTCTTCATAGCGTGTCCTTTTTTAGCGATAGTTATAGCGTTTCCTTATGTGCCAAAGTTTGCGGCGAGTTCAACTAACAGCTCTCGGGTAGCGCTCCACTCGTCACGATTCAGGCAAAACTCTGATGGAGCGAAATCGGTAACACCTGCCTCTGCAAGGGCTGCGACCTGATCCATCACTTCTGTGCGGCTGCCAACCACGGCTACGTCTGCGGGACCGCTTGCACCCTCGCGTTCGAACATAGCTTGGTAGGAAGGCAGGCGGCCATACAGGCTCAAACCCTTGCCGATGGACTCGCGCACAGTTGTTGATTGTTCAGTAACGCAAATCGGCAGTGTTGCGACGACTCGGGGGGCTGGCCGTTGATGTTCTGCTGCAGCCTCTTGCAAGCGCGGCACAATGTGTTCGCGAATTGTTTTTGGGCCGACCCAGGCCAGGGTCGTACCGTCCGCCCACTTTCCTGTGACCGCCAACGCTTGAGGTCCTAACGCTGCAACCAACACGGGTACATTGTGTTTAGGCGTTTGAAAGAGCTTGGCGTCGCAGCTGAGCAGTTCGCCATCAAAGTTTGTCGCACCCTCGTGCAGCAGTGGCATCAGTATGCTCAGATACTCCCGCAGATGACGTATGGGCTTCTCAAAGCCAATGCCCAGCTGCGCCATCATTGGCTCATGGGACAAACCGATACCCACGGTCAGGCGTTCGCCGATGGCGTCAGCAACGGTCAACGCCTGGCCAGCAAGGGCCATAGGGTGTCGCGGAAAGGTTGGCACAATAGCGGTACCCAGTTCGATATCCGGCACCCGCTGACCCACAAGCGCAAGGGTTGTAAGGGCGTCCAGACCGCCGGTTGGGTGCTCTGCTAGCCAATAGTGAGCAAAACCTTGCTTGGCGGCGGTGGCGGCGTGATCTGCAATTGCCTCAACAGATGCTTTTTGCACCATACCCGAACCATTAATTCCGATTTTCATAACAGCCTACTCAGTTGAATTAGTTTGGGGTGGTTTAGAAATGGCTTTCAGCAACGCCTTTGTTGGGTCCGAGGCAGTGCCACTTTGTTCCTGTTCCAATTTGCTTTGGGCGTTGGCGACAAACGTCGCCAGATCGGCACGATAACCTGCTGCATCGACAAAGGGGTGTGCGGCACCATCAACCCGGTCTTGTAAGGCATCACGTCGCTCGAATACTCGACCCATAGATTGGTGATTAGGTAGGCTGACCTGAATATCGTCTTGCAGCGATTGTAAGCGTTGATAACTGTCGATATAGGTCTGAGTCCGCTCAACCCCTGAGAAGTTTAATCCCACGCCGCCCAAGGTCATTGCGGTATGGCGGTTGTCGCCGTCGTGTACTTGGTAGCGAATGCTTAGTACACCAGTGGTGTGTCCTGGGGTGTTGTACAGGGTAAAGGTATTGTCACCGAGGCTGATTTCGTCACCGTCTTGGGCCACGATGTCGCGACGCGGTGTGGAAATGTAGAACAGAGGTGAGTCAGGTTCCGCCAGAGCGATCTGCCAGTCCTGTTCGGTCATAACCACTCGTGCACCATAGTGCTTTTGAAAATGCGCCGAGCCGCCTGCGTGGTCGAAGTGGCCGTGGGTGTTAATTAGGTACTTTATGTCAGCCGGGTCAAAACCCAACTGGCGGATGTTGCGCTCTAGTACATTAATCCACTTACCATACAGAGAGTCGATCAACACCAGGCCCGCGCCGGTATCGATAAGATAGGCGGCAACCCAATCAATGCCGACATAGTAAACGTTGTCAAAAATCTGAAAGGGTTGGACGTATTGCTGTTTTGGGTCTTCCCAGCTTTGCCATAAGGCCTTAATTGGCCCTGGCAATGGCCCACCGATATAACCGTCCTGGTCACAATCCACACAGCGCACATCGTCAATGGGCTGATTGTTCGCCAAGGCCGTGACCCAGTCACGTACGCTGACGCCGTTGGCGGCATAGGTATAAAACTCTGGTCGCGCCAGCACCGTATGCGATGAGCCGCCGGTGATGAAACTCTTAAAATTGCTCGCTTCGGCACGAATGTCTGCCTGGTTTGCCGAGATGGCGTCTAACAAGTCCACATCGGACTGCCCGGACAGTGCTAGAAAGCCTTTTTGCACACTGTCCTGTGCGGCATCGTATTCGGCAAATTGCACATTGGGGTGCTGCTTGGCCGCGGCGACGTATAGCGACTCATAAGTCATCGTGTCGCTTCGCAAGTCACCGAATCCTGCCTCGTTGGTGATGAAGTTAAAGGTGCCCCAAGATTCGTGGGGGCGAGTATCGTTATTCATGCGGCGATAGCCGCCAGCGCCGTCACCCATTTGGGTGACCGTTGCCTCGGTATAGTGATCAGCAATAAGTGCTGCATAAAAGGGCGAGGGAATTGCACCAGCAGATGAGCCGGTGACAAAAATCTGCTCGGGCTCGGACACATTAGCGTAGGTCCAATCCAGAACCGCCTGCATATTTGCTCGGCCCTGGTGATGAATGGTCAGCGGTTGTTGCTCCGGGGTGAGCGCCGGATAAACGGTATCACTCGCACCGATATGAACGTCACCACTGCAGTAAGGGGCAAATACTACGGTGTAGTCAGCGAATGGATTGGCTGGATTATCGAGATTAAAGATGCCGGTTTGATAGCCCCTTAACTGCTCCACATTAATGTTATAGGTGGGTTGCATCTGTGGGTCGCAGTTTTTACGAAACCAGCACGCACCTCCACCTTGCATATAGACCAGCAGTTTTTTCGCATTACCAGTGCGAGTTAAAAATTTGTAGGCACTGCCGTCGGAGCAAATGGTTGGGCTGCCTGGCAGAACTTCTTGCCACTGGGCTACTGGGCTGACAGGTAGGCTATTTAGCGAATCGTTCTGTGTGCTGCATGCTGACAAAAATAGCACCATTACAGCGAGCAGCGTTGTTCGTTTTACAAAATCCATGACTCCCCCCACAACGTTTTGTAATTACCCAGACCTTACCAGCGGTGGTAGATCCCTCCAAGCAAATCCCGTGGCTGTCGGCAATGACGAGTGGTTTTGACATTGTTAGGGCAGGCTTACATGCTCGGTATATCCATCGACAACAATTTTGTTTGTCGCCGCAAGTAGCGGTAGCAGGAGCAAGCCATGCTGACATTGTTTAAAGCGCGCTCGGTCATCACCATGAACGAATCGCTGCCGCGTGGCAGTGCGGTGCTGGTGCGTGATGGAATAATCCTAGAAGTAGGGGAAGAAGCGAACATGGCGCCTTGGTTGCGCGACCAGGACTACGTGATAGATGAGCAATTCGCAGACAAAATTATTTGCCCTGGATTTATTGACCCGCATTTACATCCCAGCATGGCCGCGGTGCTGCTGCCGATGGAATTCATTACCGCTATGCGCTGGAAATTACCTTGGGGAGTGGTCGAACCGGTAACGACTGAAGCGGCCTTCGACCAGCGTATGGCGAAATTGGTTGCGGAAAAAGACCCCGAGCAACCGCTGTTTATTTGGGGTTATCACCAGCTTTGGCATGGCGCTATGAGCAAGGCGCGCATTGAGTCGATTGCAGGCCAGCGGCCGACAGTAGTTTGGCATCGATCATTTCATGAGCTGTATATGAATAGCGCAGCTATGGAAATGGTCGGTGTTGTCGCTGCGGACATCAAACCAGGTATGCAGATCGATATTGAGCACGGGCACTTTTACGAAGGTGGTTTGGGCTATGCCATAAACCGCTTGAATCCGTGGATTCTTGCTCCAGAGAAATACGCGGCAGGTCTGCAACGGTTAAAGCAAGTTGTGCATTACGGTGGTCATACCACCATTGGTGATCTAGCAACCGGTATGTTTAATTTTAGTGCTGAAGCAGAGGCCCTTAGCCAGCACTTAGAGGGCGACTCAGTCCCGTTTCGCACCCGTTTGGTAGCCCATGGCACCGTATTGACCAAGGGCGGTGTGCCGCCCACGGAAGGACCGGAACTTGCTGAGGCACTGTTGCAGCGCAATAGCCACCGGCTGCAATTTGGACGACACATCAAGTTATTCAGTGACGGCGCGTTTTTTAGTCAGTTGGCGCAACTGCAAGAGCCCGGTTATATCGATGGGCATCATGGTGAATGGCTGACCACTCCGGAAATTCTTGAGCAACATATACGAGCTTATTGGCACGCCGGTTACCAAATCCATGTGCATGTTACGGGGGATCTGGGCTTACAGCTGACCCTGGATATTTTGCAGAAGATGCAGGATGAGAAACCACGCTTCAATCACGGCTTTACCTTCGAGCACTTTGGCTTTAGTACACCAGAACAGATTCGTCAGATAAAAGCGTTGGGTGCGCAAGTTTCTGCCAATGTTTATTACTTGCACGAACTGTCCGACAGCTACAGTCAATCCGGTATCGGTTATGAAAGAGCGTCCCAGATGGCCCGGTTAGGCAGTTGTTTTGATGCGGGCATTAACACCACGGTGCATTCTGATTTCACCATGGCGCCAGCGGAGCCGCTGAACAGTATGTGGGTGGCAGTGAATCGGGTTAATCATGACGGTGATGTCATGGGTGCGACCGAATGCCTGACCCCGTATCAAGCGTTGCAGGCCATCACCATCAACGCAGCTCATGTGATTGGTATGGCGGATATTACTGGCAGCATTCGCTCCGGTAAGCGCGCAGATTTTACCGTCTTAGACCAAGACCCACTCACCTGTGACCCTATGACCCTGCGCGACATTGGTATTTGCGCCACTGTTTTTGAGGGTAAGGTTTTTCCTTTGCCATGACTGATCAGCCGTCTATTGAGATTCCCATCACGTTGATCGCCGGCTACCTGGGCGCTGGTAAAACCACGCTTATTAACCAATTGCTGAACAGCGAAAAGCTACCTGCCAACACCGCGGTCTTGGTCAATGACTTTGGTGACATCAATATCGACGAGCAGCTAATCGTTAACGTTTCGCAAGCCGACAACGTCATCGGTCTCGCTAATGGTTGTGTGTGTTGCAGCATCTCTGATGACCTCACCGCGGCGTTAGAGCAATTGCGCGCGTCCGCGGTAGAGCGAGTGATACTAGAATGCAGTGGTGTCGCAGAACCGGGTAAAGCGCGGCAACAGTGCTATTACCCAGGATTCTATCCCCAAGCCTGTATTGTGTTGGTAGATGCCCAGGCCCACGATCAACGCTGCAACGATAAATACGTGGGCGCGTTGGCGCGAACACAGGTGCAGCAAGCTGATTTGCTGGTGGTTACAAAAACGGCATTGAATCCGCAATTTCGATTGGCGCAGTTGCAACCCAGTATTGCTGTTGAGGAAGCGGGTTGTCTGGATCTGCTGTTGGGTTGGCGGGCCCAAGGCTATGCCCCTGATGCACCAACAGAAGAAACATTGCCGCATTTTGCTGCAAAAACGCTGCATATATCAGAAACGGTCAGCAGTGATGCTGTGCGAGGGTATTTGCGCGAGTTGCCGCAATCGCTGCAGCGGGTCAAAGGCTATCTGCAGACTCCCGAAGGTATCGTAGAGGTACAGCAGGTGGGCGGGCAGGTCGAGATTCATCCGCGTCCGCAACTTACCCTTGGTTCGACGGAACTGGGTTTAGTGTTTATCGGTTATCGTGGCGAGGAACTGCCCCAGCAAACGCCGCTGTTTTAGTCCTTCATCCGTAGGGATTTGGGATCATAAAAGGGTGCGAATTGAACGGTGATTGGATAGCGTTGCAGCGCGACCTCTACCTCGAAGCGACCTGCATCTAACCAGCTTTTAGTAATACCCTCAGGGTAGCTCAGTTCAGCAATGGCCAAGCTCTTGTCGACCCGATGCCCCCAGGCGGCAGAGGTTGTTAGCCCTACGGCGACGCCGTCGCGATATACCGGTTCGTCATGAATCATAAATGGTGCGTCGCTGCCCTCGATGGCAAGATGAACTAAGCGTCGAGTTTGCACCCCTTGCTGTTCTGCCAGGGCAGCATGACCGATAAAATCCGTTTTATCCTTAGCTACGGCAAAGCCCAATCCAGCCTGGAGTGGGGTAATGTGATCGTAGATGTCGTGGCCCCAATGTCGGTAGCCCTTTTCCATGCGGCAGGCGTTCATAGCGTGGAATCCGGCGGGTGTGATTTGCAAATCGCTACCCTCGCTCATCAGTTGTTGCCAAAGACTGCACGCCTGGGTTTTTGCCACATACAATTCGTAACCGCGTTCACCAACATAGCTGAGGCGATTCGCCCGAACACTGAGGTTATTGCTCTGAAAAACGCCGGAGTGGTAATAGGGCAGTGCATCGATGGCGCTGTTGTCGCTAAACAGACGTGTCAGAAGTTGGTTGGACTTGGGTCCCATAACTCCAATGATTGCGAGGTCGTGATCTTGCTCAATCTGACAACCAAAACCCTTGGCGTGACGGCGTAACCACGCCCCGTCGCGTCCCTCGCTGGCGCAAGGTGCGACCACCATGAATTTGTCAGCCGCCGTGCGGGTAATGGTGACATCGGCTTCAATGCCCGCATCTTCGTTCAGCCATTGGGTATAAACAATTTGATCGACGGCCACATCCAACTGGTTGCTGCAAACATGCTGTAAGCATGGCAACGCCTCGGTACCTGATACCCAAAATACCGGGTAGCTGGACTGATCAAACAGGGCGACATGATCTCTGACGGCAGTGCACTCATGGGCGCAGGCATCGAACCAATTGGGTTTAGAGTAGGTGTGTCGGTATTCGTTTTCGTCGCCATGGGCGTACCAGTTGGGGCGTTCCCATCCGGCCAGTTCGCCCATCACCGCTCCGTGTGATAGTAACGTTTCGTGTAAGGGGCTAAGGCGCGCGTTGCGGCTGGTGGTGTACTGTTGATGGGGCCAGTGCATGGCGTACAACAGTCCAAGTGTTTCTTCGGTGCGTTGGCGCAAAAACTCAGGCTCTGTTTGGAAGGCGAAGGTTCGGCGTACATCAACATCCCATAGGTCCATAGGTGGTTTGCCGTCGCGCATCCATTCGGCCAGCACCTTACCTGCGCCGCCAGAGGACTGAATGCCAATAGAGTTAAAACCACAGGCGACAAATAAGTTCTGCACTTCCGGAGTTTCGCCCAACAAATAGCGATCGTCGACGGTAAAACTTTCCGGGCCGTTAAAAAACAACTGAATACCGGCGCCGGCCAGTTCTGGAAAGCGCTGGGTCGCTTTATTTAGCATGGGTTCGATGTGCGCTAAATCGTCGGGCAGGGCGTCGAAGCAGAAGCTTTCTGGAATACCTTGCATCCCCCAGGGTTTGGCGTGTTGTTCAAAAAAGCCAAGCAACAATTTGCCGGCATCGAATTTGTAGTACACCTGCTCGTCGGGTACCCGTAACGTAGGGCGCATGTTGGTGAATGTAGGCAGTGGTTCGGTAACCAGATAGAAGTGTTCGGCGGCATGCAGCGGCAGATGCACATTATGTTGGCTGGCAAATTCCCGCGACCACATGCCGCCAGTGATTACCACCTGGCGTGCTTGCACAAGCGTGCCATCTTCCAAGTACACCCCCACGACTTGATCACCGTCCAAAGCCAAACGCTGTACCGGTGTGTGTTCAAAAATCCGTGCGCCGCCGTTACGTGCACCCTTTGCCAACGCCAAGGTAGTGTCGACTGGATTTGTTTGGCCATCACCGGGTAGAAATACACCGCCGTGCATGTCATCGGTAGCAATGCCCGGCCAGCGTTCGTTAACAAAATCTGGTCCGATCAATTCGCATTGCACACCAAAAGCATTCGCCATTGTCGCTTGACGCTTAAGCTCTTCTAGCCGTTCGGCGTTCAGTGCCAAGGTCATAGAGCCGGTAGTTTGATAGCCGGTCTCTTGGCCCGTTTCAACGGCTAGGTCGGCGAACAGTTCTGTGGAGTATTGAGCCAGCTGAGTCATATTCTTCGACGCCCGCAGCTGTCCTACTAAACCGGCAGCGTGCCAGGTGGTGCCGCAGGTCAGCTGTTTGCGCTCGAACAGCACGACATCATTGAGTCCTAACTTGGTCAGGTGATAGGCCACAGAGCAGCCGACGATGCCGCCACCGATGATGACAATGTCTGCGCGATCTGGGGGTGCGCTCATAACCGTTGTTCTTAAAAGTCGAGAAAGGAAAACATAGCAGTTTTAAGGGTCAACGTGACCCCAACTGGTCCTTGTTAGGGCGTTGCGCACAGGCTTGGCCAATGGTCGTCCGACCAGTTGAGTTTACGTATATGCAGATAAGCACGATAAGCCTGATCTGGCCGCTTGGCATGATGCACGAGCCAGTCTTGCCCAGATTCGCTAAACAAATCGCTGTGGCCAGTTGCCATATAGTCACCGTCTTGGGCGATCAGCAGAGTGCCACCGCCCAAATACATGGGCCAATGATCGGCATCGTAGTAGGGGCCTTGAATTTGCCGTGCTCGCCCCACCCGCACTTGGTATTGGGTGTCAGCATCAAGACAACAGTGATTAAACGAGACAAACAAATAGTAGTAGCCGTTTCGATAGACCAGATGCGGCGCTTCGATGATGGGGTCATCTTGCAACAGCCAGCGCTGCGCTAGGGTGATGAATTCAGCATCGGGTCGCGGTTGCAAAGTTTCTGGGTCCAGCTCAATCAGCTTAATGCCACCAATAGTCGATCCAAAGACCAGCCAGGGTGTTTGCTCCTGATCTACAAAAAAGTGGGCGTCGATGGCGTTATAGGTGGCGTCTTGGTTGCCGCAGTAAATGTCTATGCCGTCGTAATGTGGGGTCGAGCGTAGGATCAATCCGTGGTCGATCCATGCGTAGTCAGGATCGTCCGGATTTAAGGTGTTATTGGTGGCGAGACCGGTAGCGGCGTTACACGTATTGGAAATATGTGATTGATAAAAATACAGGTAACGGCCGTTGTAAAAAGCTAAATCCGGCGCTCCGATGTGATCGGCATTAGGTAGTTGCTGCAGTAACCATTCTGGCAACGCTTCGAACACCTGACCTACATTTTGCCAGTGCTGTAAGTCTCCAGACTGGTAAAAAGTTCCCAGAGCGCTTGAAGAATAGACGTAGTAATGCTCTCCAGCTCGAATCAGGCTTGGGTCGTGGATAGGGCTGGTTTGGGAATTCGGGTCGGCAATGTTTGCATTCAAAGCACAGTTCAACTGCGGTTCGCCACAGGAGGTCAGCAACAGCATCAGCGCAATAAGCAACAACGCTTTGGAGATAAAAAAACTTGTGATGCCGCTACTCGGTCTCAATTCGACTGCCTTGGTTCGCTTGTGGGCCGCATTCGATAGTAGGGCTTCTATACAAAATACGATATAACTTTACATGGTTGAGTCAGAGCATCAGGTGCTTTGATTGGTTTCAACCCAAGGGCGAGGGGGCAATTAGTAATGAGCGAAGTCAGTACCAAACGACCGAATGTAGTGGTGTTGTTTCCAGATCAATTGCGCGCATTGTCGTTGCCATTGTTTGGCGAACAGCAGATCGAAACACCCAACATCGACCGATTGGCGGCAGACAGTTTGGTGTTGGAAAATGCCATTTCGAATTGCCCGGTATGTACTCCGGCACGGGCCATGTTGCTTACTGGTCGCTACCCGCAAACCACCGGGCATTTGATTAACACGACCCGCACCCGGCACTCAGAGATTTCCATTGGCGATGCCTTTGGCAAAGCTGGGTACAAAACCGCTTGGGTGGGCAAGTGGCACTTGCATACTGGTTTGTGGCCAGCCCTGGATCGCATGCCCCAGCACCCAGACTGGGTGCCGGAGGGGCGTGACCGATTGGGTTTCGACTATTGGCGCGCCTACAACCAGCATATGGTGTACTTCGACGGCTTTGTGCACAAAGACGATTGGAATTACGAGCGCTGGGAAGGCTACGAAACCGATGGCCTGTTGAATTACGGGTTTGAGTTTATGGACAGTGCGGGCGATGACCCATTTCTGTTGTTTTTGTCGCCTCATCCGCCGCACTACACGCCGTTTAAATTTGCTCCCGACCATTGTTACGAACGGCTACCCAAGACCCTGACGTTGCCTGCTAACGTACCTGATCATCTGCTCAGCGCGTCGTTAGATATGTACCGACATTACCTGGCCATGATTTTAGCGGTCGACGATATGCTGGGGCGGCTGCTGGACTATCTTGAGCAGAACAAGCTCGTGGACAATACCATTGTGCTGTTTGCCTCAGATCATGGCACCCAAGGCGGTGGCCAGGGAGTGAATCCATGGTCGAAGAAAAATCCCTACGAAAACTCCATACGTATTCCTGCACTGCTACGTTATCCCGGTGTTATTGAACCAGGCGTGAGTCAGCGTATGACCAGTATGGTGGATTATTTTCCGACTCTGTGCGGGCTGGCCGGTGTAACGGTGCCTCGGAGTATCGAAGGCTCAGACTTGTCTACCCAGTGGCGCAATACGTCAGAAGACCACAGCGCCTTTATCATGAACTTTTCCAAGTGGTTTGATTGGTTTCAGGATGGCGCGGAATGGCGTGGGGTGCGAACTCAACAATATACGTATGCCGAATGGCTGAGCGGTAAGAAAGAGCTTTATGACCTAGCCGAAGACCCGCTGCAGATGCACAACTTGGCCGGACAAGCCGGTGCTTTGGAAACGCGCTTGCAAGACATGCTGCGTAACCATCAGCGGCAGCGTCAGGATGAACTGGTCCCTTGTAGCGACTGGAAACACTGGCTCGACGAGCAACGGCGTGTGGTGCGCAATGCCCACGGGCCGCTAAGTCACCCGGAGTCCACTCCAGATTGGTCGTTGCTGCGCTGATTCGATTTGTTTTATTAACCGTTGCCGAACGGATTAGCGTTGCGTTTGCCAAAGCCAGGTAATGAATCTGGATCCACCGCAACCCAATTGGCCGGACGTTTTTCAAAGAACGCCTTATTGCCTTCGCCGGCATCAGGTCCGTGAATGGCCCATGCTATGGCATCGTCGTCCTCATAAATGGCTCGATACAATTCGCCCTCGTCCTGCATACGCCCCCAAGTCATGCGTTTTACTACAGAGACCGCAGTGGGCGATGAGCCTTCAGCAATTTCCGCTGCCAACTTGCGTGCTTCATCCATGAGTTGCGCCCGGGGTACCGCGCGCAATACCAAACCCATCTGTGCAGCTTCGGTGCCCGATACCTTGCGGCCAGTGAGTAACAAGTCCGAGGTTTTCTCGATGCCAACCAGTCTTGGTAATAGCCAAGTAGTGCCCATTTCCGGGATCAATCCCCATTTGACGAAGGAAAAAGCGATATTGGCTTCGGTGGCAGCAAGCCTAATGTCACAGGTCAGCGGGTATGCCGCACCAAATCCGCCTGCCGCGCCATTAATTGCGCATATAACCGGCTTGGAAATTTGAAATGGATAAGTGCGCAATACTCGTTGAGTAGGGTGACCCTGTGTGTCCTCGGGTTCGCCTTGCTCGCCGCGTTCGCGCACATCATTCAGGTCTAGGCCGACACAGAACGAATCTCCGGCGCCGGTAATAATGACCACCCGAACATCGGGGTCGCGGTCACACTCACGCAAATACTGGGTCAGCTTAACCGCCATTTCAGGACTGTAAGCATTGCGTTTTTCAGGTTGGTTAAAAGTCAGTGTAGCGATGTGATCTTTTATGTCGAAAAGTAAGTGGCTCATGTTATTACTCGTTCTCAAATGACCTAACTATTCAAAAAAGGTGTTAGATAGGGTGGGTTGATTGGTTGCTCTGTGTCGTACACGAAGAGCGTTACGAACGCTTCCCATAGTCTACGGCCAACCAATTTTCAGGACTCATATGGACTATGATTTCAGAACCGATATTGCTGGCGTCGGTATATTTTTGACCTTGCTCCTCACCGAGGTAGCGTGTCGCCATGGCCAGCAACGCTTCATGGGTTGCGGGTTCCACTGCTGTTACCACGCCCTCGACGCTGACATAGGAGTAGGGGAGTTTTTCTTCTTGCGCGACCAAGCTAATGCGTGCGCCCGCTGAAATTAACTGCGCCTTGCGCGAGTTCGCCCCAATAATAAAAGTGACCTCGCCGCCGACTTGGTAGTCGTACCATAGTGGCGTGGTTAAGGGGCCCTGGTCCGGATTATTCAGCGCTAAAACGCCAATGTGTGGCTGACTCAGAAAATACTGTTTCTCTGCTTGACTCATTCGCGTCACGGCGTACCCCCCCAGTCGATAGGTTTTAGCAATAGTGTTGCTTATGCTCGCATCCAATACTCGGACACTTCAACTTGTATTGTTCGAAGTTCTGCTTAGCGAGGTTAGGACTATGTTTTAATCGCGTTATGCAACAGGCGCTGATTTTTACTGACTTAGATGGAACCTTATTGGATGACCGGTACGACCTCCCAGGCGCCGCTGATGTTCTAGATAGAGTTCATGAAATGGGCGCACTGGTGGTGCCTATATCGAGCAAAACCCATGCGGAAATGCTGTTGTTGCGACAGTGCCAGCGCATCAAGACACCCTTTGTGTTTGAAAACGGCGCCGGTATCGACTGGGGAGAGCCGCAACAATGGCTGCCTGACGCACTCAACCTACCCAGTGGCGTCGAACTGCAAGGTCTAGCTTACGCTGAACTCTGTGGGCAACTTGCAGATCTGCGGGAGGAGCTTGCGATTGACTTCACTGGCTTCAACGAGCTAAGTGCCGAAAAAGTATCCGAATTAACAAAATTATCTGTAGTTGGCGCGACACTGGCGAAACAGCGCATGGCATCAGAGCCCTTGGTCTGGTTAGATGAAGGAGCGCCCGCGGTGGCTCTACAACAAGCATTAGCGCGCTGTGGTTTGATGCTGCAAAAAGGCGGTCGCTTTTATACCGCAACCTCTACTCGACAGAAAAACGACGCGGTTGCTGAAATTATCTCCGCGCTACGGTCCCGGGCTTGTTGCCCAAAGCGTTTGATCGTTTGCGGCGACGGCCCCAATGATCTCTCAATGCTGGCGCTGGCTGATATTGCGATGGTGTTTTCTCATCTTGAGCCTAGTCAGTCAGCACAGACACCAGATCAAGTGCGGATGAGAGAACGGTTGCTAGATGCCGCAGATGTCCCGCGGGTTGTGGAGATAAGTGGCGCGGGGCATGAGGTATGGCTAACAGCAGTCGCCAGCGAGCTGGGCGCTTGACGGCAGGATTAGTGGATTATTACTGGATACAGTTATGAGTGATTTCTTTCAAAACGGCATTATTACAACGCTACACAACCTATCTACACGTTCTCACGAGGCTTTGGAGTCGGAACTTCTGGCGTTTGCCAAAGAGTGTCCGATGACGTTAGTGCTGCCCTGTCTCTATTCTGAATTGGCGCAGCCGGCACTGGCGAAAATAGTAAAGGAGCTTTCCGGGGTTGAGTACCTTAAACATATTGTTATCGGCTTGGATCGCGCGACCGAAGATGAATACAAACACGCATTAGACTATTTCAGTGTGCTGCCCCAACCACATACTGTGATCTGGAACGACGGTCCGAGAATGACTGCGTTGCAGACACGACTCGGCGAGTTGGGTCTTGCACCCACCAGCCTGGGCAAGGGCTGCAATGTTTGGTACTGCTTTGGCTTCGTTCAGTCCCTTGGAGATGTTCAAGCGGTTGCCTTGCACGACTGCGACATTTCAACATACGACCGAAGTATGTTGGCGCGGTTGTTTTATCCGGTCGCTAACCCGCAATTTAACTATCAATTCTGCAAAGGATTCTATGCTCGCGTGGCTGATGGCAGAATGAATGGGAGGGTCAGTCGTTTGCTGGTATCGCCACTGATTCGCTCAATGAAGCGAGTTTTTGGCGCTCATCCTTTCCTCGATTATCTGGATAGCTTCCGTTACCCACTGGCTGGTGAGTTTTCTATGCACATTGATGTGCTGCGCGATCTCCGTATCCCCGCAGATTGGGGGCTTGAGGTTGGAGTGCTTACCGAGGTTTACCGTAATCATTCCACTAACAGAGTGTGTCAGGTGGAAGTGGCGGACAACTACGATCATAAACACCAAGAACTCTCACTCGAGGACAGTAACAAAGGCCTGTCGCGAATGAGCGTCGACATTACCAAATCGTTGTTTCGGATATTGGCGACCCTTGGTTTTGTTTTTGAACACGGCACCGTTCGCAGTACCAAGGCGTCGTATTTGCGAATCGCTTTGGATTTGATCGAGTCATACCATGACGATGCGCGCATGAACGGGCTACGATTCGATCGCGATTCGGAAGAGCGGGCGGTAGAACTTTTCGCCGCCAATGTGCTCAAGGCAGGCAAGGCCTACTTGGAAAGCGGTGACGAGACGCCGTATATCCATTCCTGGAATCGTGTAACCAGTGTTTATCCCGAGGTGTTTACAGACTTTCAACGCTTGGTCACGGAGGACCAAGCTCAGTACGCGCAAGCCAAAAACTAAATTTTCGGTATGGACAACCAGCGCACTTGGTAAGGCGCTAGGTTAATAGCTTGCCCAAGGGTAATGGCTTCATCGGTGAGTAGGTCGGTCGCGCAGTCGCTGGGTGCGTGCTCTGTTGCTAACTCAGTCACTAGCGGGTCTGCACTAAACGATGCAATGACTAGGATGACTTGGTCTGCGCTTTCGCGCTTAAGCCATATGTGACTGTCGCTAAAGGCCAATACGCTTTGCGTTGCGCAAGGTGCAAAAGCGGACTGCGCACCTCGCAGTTCTAAGCTCTTGCACAGCGCGCTAAAAATTACTGACTGCTCGTTGCCCTCTGTTCCAAGGGTGGTGTTCAGTTCATCCAACTGCCAGTGGCCGCGGTTTATAGAGCGCGTACGTCCAGTGCTCTCCACGCCCTGCATATCGTTAGAACCGCCGACGAAGGCGTTGATATACAGTGCCGGTACACCTTGAAAAGCCATCATCAATTGATGCGCTGCAACATAAGCTGGAATGTCTTTGGCCGTGCCGCCGAATGCAGAAAATAGTGCGATGTTCAGTTCGTAGACGCTCTCAGTGCCATCCTTGGCGCTGCGCATGGCTGCATAGCCACCGCGCTCATGGACTTTATCCGTCAAACGTTTTACATCCCCAGGGGGTACCAACCCTTCTAGGGGTCTAAGACCAATGCCATCGTGGGAGGCAATGAAGTTCAGAAAGCTGCATCCGTCAGGGGGTGGATCCAATTGTTCTGCCCACGTCCCGAGATATTGGCCGTTGTTAAAGAGGTAGCTGTACAACAGCAGCGGCGCCAAACTGAATTGATACACAAGGTGAGCTTCGTCCTGGGCACCGAAGTAACTGACGTTCTCTTGGTGGGGGACGTTGGTTTCTGTGAGCAATAGGGTTTGAGTTTGCATTTCATCAACTAAGGCGCGCAGCACACGCACCACGCAATGGGTCTGTTCCAAATTAATGCTGTTCGTACCTAACTCTTTCCATAAGAAGGCGATGGCGTCCAAGCGAATAAAGCGCGCGCCCTGAGCGATATAAGAAAACAGAATGTGGACGAATTCACAGAGCACATCGGGATTAGCGAAGTTCAGATCAATTTGATCGTCGCTGAAGGTCGTCCAAACTCGTTTCACTCCATGATAGGTGTGCACATGGGTTAGCAACGGAGAATTGCGCGGCCTGACCACATTTTCGAGGCCGACCATTGACGGCATCTCGTGAAAGTAGTCGCAGCCAGGTTCCTTGCCGCCGATGAAATCAGCGAACCAAAGGTTCTCTCTGGAACAATGGTTAATGACCAGATCAAACATTAGCTCAAAGTCAGCTGATAACGCGTTGATGTCAGACCAATTGCCAAGATCCGGGCGCACGGCTTGATAGTCGACTACGGCAAAACCATCGTCGGACGACGAGGGAAAAAACGGCAGAATATGAATCGCCGATATGCTCTTTTTGAGATGTTGTGCAGCAAAGCGCTTCAAGGCGCTGAGGGGTGTGCCTGGTTGGTCGCGTACGCTGTCGCCATAACAAATGAGCATGCGATCGGAAGCGGACAGCGGTTTGTGTTGCGTATTGTTCTGTGGCCGAGACATGAGTTCGCCCAAGGCGATGGCCATGAGTCTTTTGGCAAGGTAGCTGGCACCGCCCTCGCCGTATAAGACGGTTAAGTTTTGCACAAGCGCGTATTCGCTTTGTGACATCTGGTGGGTGGCTTCGTTACCCGTGGCGACTGAACTGTCTTCGATCATGTGTATAGATGCATCGAGTCCTTGTGGCGGCGCGAGTCAATGCGCGCCGAGCATATATTCTTCTGGTGACAAAGATATGAGTACCACCAAGCCCAGCAACAGTGACGTCTGACGCACAAAATGTTCATTAGTCATCGGCAGGCTTTTGTGAACCAAACAAACTTTAGCATGAACCGCTTAGATGTCATCTTTGTGCCTGTATTTAGCCCTGAATGTGGCGCTACAAGACTAAGTACTCGCAGAGAGCCGACTTACTTTGATAGGGTTTTGCTATGCAGTTATTAGATTGGAGCGTCATAGCACTTTATCTCACCGCCATGTTGGTTCTAGCGGGCTGGCTTGGGCGTCGCCAGCGTAGCGGGGGCGACTACTTTCTAGCTGGGCGGGGCATGTCCAGTGGTAGTTTGGCTGCTTCGACCCTTGCCACCCAGTGCTCAACGAACAGTCTGCTCGGCGCGCCGGCCTTTGTTGGATTTACCTTGGGTGGTGGCATGGTCTGGTTGCAATATGAACTAGCGGTACCCCTGGCCATGGCCGCGTTGATCTTTCTTATTGTTCCGGCGCGCCAAATGGGGGTGGTTTCAATCTACGAAATACTCGAGCTGCGCCTTGGCCGCGAATCGAGAGTGTTGGCCAGCGGCTGCTTCCTGTTGTTTCGCGCCGTGGCGACAGGTGTGACGATCTACGGCGTTACGTTGATCCTGTCGCAGTTGCTCGGAGTTGATTATCTTGTTGCCGTGTTGCTGCTGATGGGCGTGACTCTGCTGTACGACCTTTTGGGCGGTATGCGAGCGGTCGTGATCAGTGACTTGCTGCAATTGGTTTTACTTTCTATCACCGTGCTTTTTAGTTTGCTGTTGTTGGGTGATGCGACGGACTGGTCATTCTTTGCGGTTACCGAGCGTACGACGGTGATTCGCAATGATTGGGGCTTGGACGGTCAGGACTATGGGTTTTGGCCTATGCTGATTGGCGGCTTTTTTCTGTATGCAGCTTATTACGGTTGTGATCAGAGCCAGACCCAAAGAATACTTTCTGCGCAATCAGATGCGGCCTCCCAGCGAGTATTGCTACTCAACGGGCTGCTACGTTTTCCTCTGGTCTTGAGTTATTGCCTGCTTGGTTTGGGCCTTGCAGCTTTTGCCGCGCAAAACACTGATTTTGTCAGCTCGCTACCGCTCACTGGAGCGGGTGCGCCGAATTTCAATCTGGCGTTTCCAATGTATGTAATGAACAACTTCGCACCGGGGTTTGTTGGGCTTGTCATGGTGGGTCTGTTGGCTGCAGCAATGTCTTCTATCGACTCGGCTATCAACAGTCTGTCGGCGGCGACAATGGAGGACTTTGTACGGCAGCGGCGGCAGCTGAGCGACCGCCAGGTGTTGTTATGGTCCCGAGGCTTCACCCTGTTTTGGGGTGTGGCGTGTATCGTGTTTTCTTTTCAAGTGGAGCGTATTGCGCCGACGATATTGGAAGCAGTAAACAAAGTTGGCTCTATGTTTAATGGACCGCTGCTTGCGTTATTCGTTACCGCATTGTTGTTGCGTAACGTGCCGCAACGGTTTGCGTTGAGCGGATTTGTTTTGGGTCTGGTTGCGAACTTGGGTCTGGCTTTGGGGGCGCCGCAGGTGTCTTGGCTGTGGTGGAATGTAGCCGGTTTTTTGGTTTCGATGCTGTTCGCAGTAGTAGCTGCGACCTTAAACCGGCGCACAATCAGTATCAGCCGTTATCAATACCCGCATACTCGCGGATCGATCGCCGCTTTGTGCATTATGGCCGGGGCAATACTGATATTTTGCCTTATGCTGCAGACCCTTTAGGGCCTTGAGCTACTCGAAGCGAGTAGGGCGTCCCTAAAGAAAAGCTAAACAGAGTCAAAAGAAAGCTAAAACGAAATAAAAAATGGGGAGAGTGATTGTGGGATTTGGCAACGCCGAAATTGAATTTGCCTGTGGTAAGCGTATGAAGAATGGCTTCATGTTGGCGCCGTTAACCAACTGCCAGAGTCATGAAGACGGTACTCTGTCAGAGGACGAATTCCACTGGTTAACCATGCGTGCCAAGGGTCAATTCGGTATGACCATGACCTGTGCTGCACATGTGCAGGCAGTAGGGCAGGGCTTTCCTGGTCAGCTGGGTATCTTTTCAGATCACCACATTGAAGGGCACAAGCGCCTTGCTGCGGCTATCCAGTCGGAACAAAGCCTCGCCGTTGTGCAATTACACCATGCTGGCATGCGCTCGCCATCGCAGCTGATCGGCACCGATCCCGTTTGCCCCTCTGCCGATGAAGAAACCGGGTCTAGAGCGTTAAGTCTGCAAGAAGTGCAACAGCTGCGTGATGACTTTATTGCTGCAGCAGTGCGCTCCCAGCAGGCAGGCTACGATGGTATAGAGGTTCATGGTGCTCATGGCTACATCGTTTGCCAGTTTCTTAGCGACACCTATAACCGTCGCGACGATCAGTACGGTGGTTCATTAGAAAATCGTGCACGGCTGCTGTTTGAAATCGTCAGCGGTATCCGGGCTGCGTGTGGCGCAGATTTCCTTATCGGGGTGCGACTTTCACCAGAACGTTTCGGTATGCGTTTGGCTGAGGCGTTGACGGTGTGTCAGCAATTGATTGATGGCGGTGAAACAGATTTTCTAGATATTTCTTTGTGGGACTCTTTTAAGGTGCCTGCGGAAGAAGAATTTCAGGACAAGTCGCTGTTGGCGCACTTTGCGGATCTTCCTAGAGGGAAGGTGCAGCTAACGGTGGCTGGTAAAATTATGTCAGCCGAAAATGTTCGGGATGTTTTGGCCGGGGGAGCCGATTTTGTCGCGATAGGTCGTGCAGCAATTTTGCATCACGATTATCCGCAGAAGGTAATGAACGATGCCCAATTCGAGCCTATTGCTTTACCGGTGACGCGAGCGCATCTGGCGAACGAAGGTTTAAGCGAAACCTTTGTCGAGTATATGAACAGTTGGAAAGGCTTTGTCGCCGACTAGGGCTTCACACTGTATTCACCCCAAAGAGCCTAACGTCTAGGGGTTTTACCAGCGTGTAAAGGTTCGGGTGATACAGAAGATCGGCATTATTGGGGACGTGCACAGCGAGCATAAACGCCTGGTTCAGGCGTTGCATTGGTTAGAGCGTCAGCACGTCGATGCGGTGATATGCACCGGAGATATTGCAGATGGTCTGGGCTGCATTGAGCAGTGTTGGCGCGCTCTTGAAAGCGCCCATGTCTATACCGTAGCAGGCAACCACGATCGCTGGTTACTAACAGAGCAAAAACGCCATGTGCGCCACGCGCATCATAGATCTCAGGTCAGCGAACGAGGCCTGGCGTTTTTGAGCGGCTTGCCCAAAGTTGTGCACTTGAACACGGCGGCGGGGCAACTGCGCCTGTGTCATGGAATTGCAGATGACGACATGGCTAAGGTTTGGCCGGGCACCGAGTCTACCTCGATTCGCCGCAGTGAAGCCTTGGATCAATGGCTCTCAGAGTCGTGTCCACCGCAGTTCGTGATCAACGGCCACATGCACTTTCGTACCCTCATCGACTTTGATGACTGTTTCCTTGTGAATGGCGGAACACTGAAAGGGGATTGGGCCGGCATCACTGTGTTAGATCTCAAAGCACGTCAAGTCGCTGGCTTTAATCTGCTTGATGACGGCCAGGTCAGTGCGACACGACATTACAGCTTAGACGAACGGGCTGATCGCAGAATATGGCCCAGTACGGCAGCTTTTGATGGGTTCTGGCAGCCTACAAGTATGCATCGAGCGGCTAACTGAGACGGTCAAGTTCGGTTTGGCTGCGGCAATACTTCATTTAGGAGATTCCATTGAGCGACCATCCCGCAACTGTATTGGCTGATGACATTCAGAAAGCAAAGCAGTTGATCACTAAACTTGGTCGGCAAATTTTTCGGATTTCATCAAACTTTGCCGAACTGACTCCGGAACAACAGGGCGCTTTTCGAGCACTCGCGCACACCCATGAACTCATGGCCAACGAAACGGTTGCTCATGCGCAAATGGCAGAGTTCTATAAAGCCAGCGTGGGGTATATCGAGCTGTTACAACAGATCAACGAGAAGGTGTTAGAAAACGCGGGCATCGGCCAACACCAAGGCAACAGTACTGGCTAGCTGCGCCGGATGAATGCACTGGGAGGGGGCAACTGCACCCAACTGAGGCACTGTGCTCATGTTAAGCCCAATTGAATAATCCAAAGTCAATTCAGGCAGTCAAGAAAAAGATAAATAAAATCAGGTAGTTAAAAATTTTCCATGCCGCCCTTTCGCGCAAAGCAAAAATGGCTCGATAGTTGCAAATAAAGAGGCGAGGTCGCTGCTCCCCGCAGTGATCCGGACTCTGGAGAAGATAATGGAAAATAACACGCAGCTTAACGTGCGCGGAAGGGAGGACGGTAGCCTTACTAACAAAATGCTATCGAGAGTAGGGCGCGTCTTGCTTACAGGTAGTTTAATGCTTTCCGGTACTGCGCTCACGGCACCGGTATTTGCTGAAGAAGTCATCGAAGAGCAGGTGGTGACCGGCGTTCGCGGTAAGCCCAGGACGGTACAGGACTCACCGGTGCCGATTGATGTATTCAATGAGCAGGCCATCAACGATGTAGCGTTCACTGACATGAACGATATCCTCAGAACGTTAGTGCCGTCCTACGGGGTGCGCCGACAACCGATCAGTGATGGTGCTACATTCATTCGTCCGGCAACCATGCGCGGATTGCCGACAGATAAGACGTTGGTTCTGGTGAACTCAAAACGGCGTCACCGAGCGGCCTTAGTGTCGATTGGTGGCTCGGGTACGCAGGGTCCGGACCTGGCTACTATTCCCGCGTCGGCCATCAAGAGTATTGAAATTCTGCGCGACGGCGCCTCAGCGCTATACGGCTCTGACGCTATAGCGGGTGTCATGAACTTCATTCTCAAGGACAATAATGAAGGCGGCATGATCACCTTTGATACCGGGCAGTACTACGCGGGTGACGGTCAGTCTTTCACCATCTCTGGCAACCTAGGGATGCCCTTGGGTAGCAATGGCTTCTTGAGCGTTTCTGCTGAGAAGTCCACCGCAGACTCCACGTACCGTGGCTCACAGTACTGTGGCTCTTGGTTTTGCTTAGACCCAAACGGCGCAGCTTATGATTCGTTCGTAGAAAATGGCCGTGACGACCGTAAAAGCTATGGTCTAGACCCTGACTTTATAGAACTTGCAAAGTCAGCGTCCTACGACGGTGGTGGGCCTGATCAAGTGGTGCAGCCCTGGGGTAATCCAAACCATGAGGCGACGCGCTTATTTTTCAATGCTGGATTAGATTTAACAGACTCTCTTGAGCTTTACGCTTTCGGTAACTATTCAGACAGCGAGGGCGATGGTAGCTTTTTTTATCGCTACCCCTACAACGGCACAATTGAAAAGCTGCGCGAACAAGACGGTTCTGTCTACTTCCCGCTGGAAAAATTTCCAGGTGGCTTTACTCCTAGATTTTTCAGCGACATTACTGACTACTCAATACTGGCGGGGATAAAGTCCACCGCTGACTCTGGTTTCGGTTACGACCTCAGCGCGCGATTCGGCGACAGTACGGTTGAATACACTCTTAAAAATACGATTAACCCGTCGATGGGGCCAGATTCGCCGACATCATTCAGACCTGGCGATCTCACGAATCAAGAAATGCAGTTGCAAGCTGACTTCTTCTATGGCCTAACCGATACCATAAGTCTCGTATTTGGCGCATCCTACTTAGACGAAACCTACAAGGTTGTGCAGGGTGAGCTGAGTTCATACTTTGCTGGACCTTATGCGACACCTGATCCATGGGGCTTTTGTGACGACGACGGTGCAGCCACAGCTGCCGGATTGGCGGTAATTGCCAGTGGCTCAACGCTGGACTGTGCAGATTCGTCTGATCCGGTCTATCGAGTGGTTGGTGTCGGCTCAAACGGCTTTCCTGGCTATTCACCTGCATTTTCTGAAGAGTACAACCGTGACTCTGTGGGGTTTTACGCTGAGTTAGGCGTGGATCTAAGTGAAGACCTATTTGTCCAGGCCGCACTTCGGTACGAGGATTACTCAGACTTCGGTTCGGAAACCGTCTACAAGGTTGCGGGACGCTACAGCTTTAGCGAGACGTTTGGGTTGCGAACCTCCTACAACACCGGCTTTAGAGCGCCCACCCCAGGACAACAAGGCACCACTAACGTATCGACTCGACTGCCGAATGGGTTCCCTGTAGCCACAGGTCTGTTTCCCGCTGGGGGGCCTGTAGCTCAAGCGCTTGGCGCAAAAGTGCTTATGCCTGAAACCTCAGAGAACTTTTCTATTGGTGTGACGGGTTCTATTGGTGATGTCGACTTTACTCTGGACTACTTCTCTATCGATGTTGCGGACTACTTTAGTGCGATATCCACACTGGACGTTTCAACGGATCCGACATCGGGGGATGCTTATCAAAATTACCTAGCATTAGATGCTGCGGGCGTTTCTGGGGCTAACTCTATTGGTGGGGTCTTTTACTTTGCCAATGCATACGATCGCGGTGTATCTGGTTGGGATTTGGTAGCGACTTACCCCTATGAATGGGATGGCGGTGCTACAACCACACTGTCCGTTACTGTCAACTCAAGCGAAACCGAGTTTCAGAGCGATGCCAGTGCCTATCTCAATGCAGAGGATCGTTACGATACGGTCAATTTCGACCCTAATACCCGCTGGATCCTCTCTGCGAGCCACTACTTTGATGCCTTCACAGTCGTCGGTCGCGCAAGCTACTGGGGCGAGGCATCTAATTACCAAAGCGGCAACGTACAAGAATTTGATTCTCTGATGATGTTGGATTTAGAAATAAGCTATGCCGGAGACGGTTATATGCTGGCCTTTGGCGGGCGCAACCTACTGGACGAATATCCGGACAAGGATGCCATCTCTGACTTCTGTTGTGGTCGAGATTATCCGTCGGCTTCTGGCATATCCTGGCAGGGTGGTTATTACTACCTGAAGATGCGAAGAGACTTCTAAGTTCACAACAGACCAAAAAAAGGGCGGTTTTACCGCCCTTTTTTATGCCTAACGCTTAGCGTAGAAGTGAAGTTAAAGACAGGGCATGGAGCTGCCCGCTAGAAGGGATGAGATTAGCTCAAAGAATCTAGGACCTTTGGCAGAGCTGCTACGTATTTCTCAACATCAGGCAGAGTGCCAACGCTCACTCGGGACCAATGCGTGTAGTCCTGATAGATACCCCTGATTAAGACATTCTCTTTTGCCATACCTTGGCGGAAAGCTTCTGCATTAATAGCGCCCAGATTGACGAACATAAAGCTTGTTTGTGAGGGTAGAGCACTCAGGCCATTGGCCTTCACGGCTGCCGCGATCATTTCGCGTGCTTCGATGATTTTAGATTTTGAGTACGCCAGAAACGCGGTGTCGTTATAGCTTGCTACGGCGGCGGCGATACCCGCTTGGTTGAGTCCGTAGCTGCCCATGCCGTAGGCAGAGATCTTTTGCGCTGTTTCTGGTGTGGCAATCATGTAGCCAACACGCATGCCAGCTAGGCCATAGATTTTTGAGAATGTTCGAGCAACAACGACGTTTTTGCCCGCCTTTATTAGCGGGATCATGCTGTTGGTTTCTGGTTCGTCGGTCACCTCATTGTAGGCTTCGTCCACCAATACCATAGTTTGCACTGAAACTTTTTCGCAAAAACTTCGCAGTTTCTGTGGCGCTACGATAGATCCTGTTGGATTGTTCGGGTTGCAGATTTGCGCCAATGCGATGCTGCCATCAACAGCCAGGTACATTGCGTCTAAGTCGACAGACAGGTCGCTGGTTTTCGGCAAGCGCTTTATGCCATTGGGGCTGTTGCGAGTCCCCATCCGCGACGTGGTATCCCAAAACAGATCGGAACCTAGAATAGATCCTTGCTGCGCAGCCATAGTGGCTAAGCTGGTCAGCACGCCGCTGGAACCCGAACTCAAGATGATGTGCTCTTTGGTCAAGCCGTGGCGCTCGGCGATCATTGCCTTGAGGGTTTCCGCGGTTGCGTTGACATAATAAGCGCCCTTACTGATCGCCTCGGTCATTGCGGTGATCGCAGCTGGACTAGGACCATAAGGATTCTCGTTGGCATTGAGTTTTGCGATACCCGGCGGTGGGCCATAAAGCATCCCGGTGCTGATTTTTTGTGCAGACTGTGCCATCGACACATGAGGCAGGCTGGTTAATCCGGCACCAATTGCCGTGGTACTGGCAGCTAAGAAAGTTCTGCGGGTAAGGCGTGCTTGCGTAGTCATTGATTTCACCTCGTTTTTCAAACGTTTAAGGATTTCCAGAACATTGCGATAGATACGATAAGTAGATAAACGCCAAACAGGCGCTTCAAAACATCTTCATTCAAGCTGTGAGCCCAACGAGCACCTATAGGTGCAGTAACTATGGAGGCGGCACCCACGGTAATGAGAGCTGGAACATTTACATAACCGATCGACCCTAAAGGTAGGTCAGGCTTGCCAATACCAAGAAAGATGAAACCTATAGCGCCCGCCAAGCCAATAATAAAACCGACCCCAGAGGCGGTTGCCACGGCCTGATAGATGGGTCTGCGACAGCTGACCATGGTAATGACCGTGATGGTGCCGCCGCCGATGCCTAAAAGGGATGAGAACCCACCAAGGAAAGAAGCGAGTCCTGCGCGAGGCAGTCCGGTAGGCATCGACAGAGTGAGATCGCGGGTCCGTACAAGTGTTGGGAATAGAAAGTACATGGCGTAGCAGAAGACACCGACAGCGAACAGACCGTACAACTGTTTGCCATTTGCGATGGATGCGATCGCCAGGCCGAACACGACGCCAATGATCAACCAACCGGCCCAAGACCTGAGTACATCGAAGTCAACGGCACCTCGTGCGCGGTGGGCCTGAACGGCTCTAGCTGAAGAGACAACGATGGTGGCAAGGGAAGTGCCGATGGCAACAAAGATTAGGTCGGCAGAGGCATCACCCAAGAGTGAAAATACAAAGACCAAGGCGGGTACGACCACAAAGCCACCGCCATTACCGAACAAGCCTGCGGTAATTCCTGCTGCCGCACCAGCGGCGCAGAGCGTTAACAGCAGGCCAAGGATTTCGGTCATGGTCGTTGCGCCAGTGAATGCATGTACTAAGGCAGCTCTTGTGGGTAAGTCGGTACGCTTTTTCCTACAAGTAGCGTGCCAATATAGGCACCATTCCGGCTTTCTGGGTTTGCTTATAAATATAAATAAAAACAATAGGTTATGATTTTTCTCTGGGGCATGAGTTGGGCTTCGCGTCGAGTCCCGGCGTGGTTAAAAAAAGTCGCAAAAACCGTTCGCCATTTTGGTGCAAGCGTGCCCCAAATTCGTACAGTGGTGGCGCCACAGGACGGATTAACGAGAACAATAGGAAGCCATAACTGTGTAGGTGAGCCTGGCAATACCGGCTGGCCAGGAGGTTTCGTTAAACTTGACCTCCCATCGTCACGTTCAGGGTAGGTCAGCCTAAGTTGGTACAACTTTTGCTGATAGAGACGCGTAGCAAGAGGAAGAGACAGTAAATTGGTTGCTAAATTGACAGCACACAAGGAGCGAACATTGCTGGCAAAAAATAGCCTGAGCGAAAGGGTTGTAAGGCTGGCGTTATTGGCTTGGGGTATCTGCCTGGCGCCGATTGGATGGGCGGAATTCGATCTTAACGGGACCTACGACGTGGGTACTTTGACCCCACTTGAGCGTCCGCAGATGTATGGCGACAAGTTGCTGTTATCCAAAGCCGAGGCCCAGGCATTAGAAGCGCGCTTTCGTGACTTTCAGCAGCAGGCGAATCAAAGCAGTGACCCCGATCGCGAAGCGCCAAAAGCGGGCGCCAGAGTCGGCGGTTACAACATGTTTTGGTTTGATCGCGGCGACACGGCCGTGAACATTGATGGCAAATTTCGTACCTCCATCATCACTCAGCCCAAAAATGGTCGCATCCCAGAAATGACCAAGGGCGGTGCGGCACGCATGCAGCAGCTGCAAGATCAATGGCGATTGCTGTGGCGTACTCAAGACTTGGCTGCGAGTCAAAACACAGGAACTGCGTGGTGGTTGAAAAATCCCAGCGGCAAGGGCCCTTACGACGACATAGAGCAGCGGCCCTTGGCTGAACGTTGCATCCTCGGTTCACGCTCCACAGCGGGGCCGCCGATGTTGCCGAATTATTACAACAACCATAAACGCATCATTCACACGGCGACTCATGTGATGATACTGACGGAAATGAATCACGATGCTCGAATCGTTCGTCTCAACAGTCGTCATCGTAATCCTGGATCACACAGCTGGTTAGGCGACTCTGTTGGGTATTGGCAGGGCGATACCCTGGTGGTAGAGACCATCAATTTTGGCGAGTTTCCGGCGCTGGCTGGTGCTAACAAAAACCTAAAGGTCACTGAATACTTCAGTCAACAAGCCGGTGGTGGTTTGTTGTATCGCTTTGTTGTGGAAAATCCGGAGGTCTGGTCCGAGACCTGGCAGGGTGAGTACGCATGGGCAGCGGCTGAAGGCAAACTCTATGAATACGCCTGTCACGAGGGTAACTACGCGTTAGGGAACATTCTGCGTGGCGCAAGAGAGTTAGAAAGAGACGCCTTAGCAAGTGCACAGTAGCCGCGCGCCTGGCCAGTAAGCGTTGGAGGAGCGCTGCCATTGGTTCAATAGCTGTAATAGCGAACCACAGCAGCGCTCCGGCAGTGTGTTTTACAACAGAGCCAGCGCCATCATTACGAGGCAGACCAAGGAACCTAACCAAAATAGTGTTCTGATATAGATCGTGCCCGCAATATAGCTTATGGCGAACGCCGCCCGCAGTAGCAGCCAGTAAGTCATCAGCGAAGAATTGTCGACCTCTAAAACAATGGACAAGATACCCAACGCCAAGAACGCCGGTAGGCTCTCCTGTAAATTGGCCGCTGCACGTTTTGCCCTTGCGCAGTGTACTGACTCGTTAGGATCAGACTGATCGCGATTGGATAATAGGTATTCCAAGCGACCCAAACTAAATGCCATCGGCAGAATCCAAAACTGCACTAATGTCAGCAGCAAAGCCATGATGATTAAAAACGTCATTTCTCACCTCCAAAAGAATTTCGTCTCTGCCAAAGATACTAAGTGTATTGGAGGAAAGTGCATAGTATGGGTTTGCGCGCCATTACGGGGCTGTGGGCGTGTTAATTCCAGTCCTGTAGCGGCCTGGGATCGGCAAGAATCGTTAGGTTGTCATTTACTCGAAAAGCTTTGGGCCACAGCCCCTCACCGGTTAGTTTGGATTCCTTAATTTGCAGCAACGCTGTATGCAAGTCTGCGACATCGCTTTGATCCAAGCGTGGTGGCCCCGGCGGCGCCATTCTGTGGGCGCCGTAATACACCGTTGTTGGGTTAAGGTCGTCTAACAGCTTGGTGGCCGTCGCAAGATAATCGCCCATACTGGCGCCGGGGGTGAAGGCGTAAAGTGGGCCGGGGTACAGGTAGTCGCCGGACAACAGCACATTGTTTATAGCATCGAACAGCGATACTGACTCTGGAGAGTGTCCCGGTGTATGAACAAGTAATAGTTGGCGCCCGCCAAGGTTAATTGTGTCGCCCGGCGCAATCCAAAAATCCACTTCCCATGTGGGTACCTCGAACCCTTCTGCGGGGCCAAGGTGCTCCATTTCATTGAAGGCTAAGACATTCCCTGTTGCGCGTTCTCGCAAATAGGGCAGGTCGACCACTGCGCGCTGGCTAAACTCGACGCCATTGCCCACATGGTCGTAATGAAAGTGCGATGCAAGGAACACAATTGGTAAGGTGGTCAAAGACTGAACTACCGGTCTTATGTCCCGCAGTCCTGAGCCTGCATCAAACAACAGCGCTCTGTCTGCGCCAACGATAAGGTAATTAAAGTTTTGTTGAGCATAACGCGGCTCACCTATGGCATAGGTGTTGGGAGCGATCTCTTCAACAGTGAAGTAATCGTCGAACCAAACCGTGCTGTGGGCTTCTTGGGCGGGGTCAGAAAGGGCTGGTGGTTGGCCTTGGGTGATCACTAACATTTGGTACATCAACCACTGGCGTTGGCTGACACTGATTGCGATCAGGGCAGTAAGAGCGATCAGTGCGCAAAGGCCGATTAAAAAGTAACGTCGTGCTGTGGGGTGCATGAGACCGCCAAATAACGAGAACGGTCAGTAAAGATAAAAGTTATAGCCGCGCAAGTACATTGGTTGATCAGTTAAGACTGCTCGCTCCCTGTACAGGCACTATGGTCAGACTCCCCACTTAGATTGCGCTAATAAAAAAGTAACGCAAGATGTTAGGGGTACATTAGCTATTCATTATTTCGATCAAGCTAGGTGGCGCAAACACGATGAGTATGAGCAGAGCGTAGATTTCCAGCGAATGCCAAGACGCGCGCCATAAGTGGCGTAAGTTGTTGGTGTTGGCATGGCGAAAGCTGCCTATAGCGAAAGTGGTCCATGCTCCGTAAAGCAGCCCGAGTAGGCCTACCGCCATGGCGGGCCCTAGTGATCGGTTGTTGCCTTGACCCAGAAGCCAAGCGGTCATGGAAATCAACACCGGCCCCAACATGCCTACGACCACTGCTCTTAAAAGTCTGTTGATCGATAGCGTGTTGGGTCCTGTGGCCGTCAGCATTACCAGTGGTACGGCAAAGAGCATGAAGGTTGCGAGGTCGAAAAAGGTAGAGATGCTGACGGGGAAGAAGAGCAAACCGGCACAGAACGGCAGGATGATCATAAGCGACAGCGCAAGGCGATCCCCGGGACTGTGGTTTGCGTCTCGGTCTACATCGTGCCCCGTCATGAAGTAGCCAAAAGCAGCGATCAAACCGCCATGAAAAATCGCTAGAAAAGATCGCGCAATGGCGGGAAAAAGATTTTCGTCTTCGCTCATCGATGTGAGGTCGTAGACGAACATAAATACGCTGGCAAAGATGCCTAAAGGGACGCCGATGGCCTGAAGCAAAGCGGATCAGGCACTGAGTTTCCTAAACCAGCAATACAGCGCCATACAAACCGCGGGTATATAGACCATCGCGATGATTTCCATGCGAAAGGTCTCGCGAATACCCAGGGTTAAGTTTATCGACAGCAACAGCAGCGTAATGCCCGCGGCGGCGCCGCATATCTGAAGCCAATTAGTTTTAGGTACGGGGTGTGATTGCTCGGTCATGCAGAAGAGTTTCCGGTTATTGCTTTGGCGTGACTAATGATCAGTGTGCTTGAGTGGCTCTATTGGCCGATACCGATTCTGTCTACTCGCGGGCTTATTCTCGACACTCAGCGTCAACCGCAACTGAGTTCAGTTCGGTATTGTTGTACGAAACAGCCGCACATCATTCTAGATAAGTCAGACATCCGCTTTCCGACAATAGGTCGCGTAGTTCCTGGGTGTGGGTATCTGCTAATAAGGCCTTTAATCGAGCGAAGCATTTCGCTTGGTATTTGAATACCGGCTGCTCGAAAGGTTGGTCGGCGAGTACCACTCTTAGGGTAGTCTTGTCGGCGGCAATGGCTTCGCTATTGGCCTGCAAAAAAGGCAAGTAGTAAGTTGCACAATAACCCAGCATGTCCATTACCGCGGGACGCATTTGTGTCATCGAGTGCCACTCGCCCTCGATTCCACTGCTGTCCTCTAGACGTCTGACCCAGTCATATACGCTTGGCACGTTATTGCGCATGATCAGCATGGGGGTGTGGTCACTGGCTAGAGTTTTTAACTGCCCAAACAAACCGAAGTCCGCCAAAGAGGGGCGGGTGCCGAATAGGTATTCGTCCCGCGTTGCAAAACTGTCGAGTATTGCTAACAGCTCGTGAAAGCTTTGCTCGATGATGGGTTTGTTTTGTGGTGTGCATCCCACCAGAGGCATGCGCCCCACTTGTCGATCTCTGATCGCTTGGGCGGCCTTTGCTAAGGCTTGGCCACGCAGACCTGGTGTGTTGTCGCTGATGATCTGGCGGCTACTGTATTGCTGGTCGATTTCTAAGTCCCAGCGGTAGTGAAACATAATTTTGGTGACCCACTCATCGGCCATATCTTCGATAAGGAACGACAGAAAGGCCATTACTGGGTCGCTTGGAATGATAGAGCGTTCGCTATGTCGAGCTTCCAGCATCAGCGCGAGGGGCGTCGAGTCTACGTGCAGGCTGCTGTCTTCGGGCAGCCGCAGGATTGGAATGACCGGTGGGCCGCTGTGTTGCAGTTCCGCACGTATTGCGGGTGTGATTTGTATCCAGTCGAAAGGAAGTCTGCGGTAATGCAATATGCCGCGCATCTTTTGGGAGTAGGGTGAACCACCACCGCCATACAACTGGTATCTGCTCACATCTTATCTCCCCTACGTTTGCGCTGTGTCGATTCAATAGTTCGCTAAATTAGCAAAAGTACACTGCAACACAACTTGGGCAGGTCAGGCCGTTTGTTCTTGCACCGCGCGCCAGGCAGCGTCAAAGGCGGCATCCATTAAAGCCACGGCCTCTGAGTCGGTATTGGCTATAGATATTCGACCAAATTGCTTGCGACCAATTTCATGGGGCGCTTGGCCTTCGGGCCAGCTTGGATCGTCTAAGGCGAGATAGGGGTAGGCGTATCCATGGGGGATTCGATTCACGGTAATGGCTTGAATGTCTTGCTCATGATCGAAGCCGTGACGACCAAGTATTGATTGGAGCTGCTCTCGAATCTGCTGCTCGTAATCTGCAAAAGGGGTGCTGTAAATGATGTGTCGCCCCAAACGTAATTGATCTCGACCAGAGATTTTCGTTTGAGGGGTTTGTAGTGGTAGCGGTGAATTCATCATAAAGACAACCATTGGGTCGTCTGATGACATCGGTGGCTCATAACCGCCAACCGTCATCTTGGGTGCGCTGCTCAACCACTGGAATGGATCGAACGGGCATTGGAAAAATGAAGCGCCCAGCTGTGACCAAGCACGGCCGTTTTTCAGTTGCACGTTGGCGTAGACAAAGGGTGTCTTTTCACCGTAGCTCAGGCCTTCCTTCTGCTCATCTGACATTTCTGGGCACAAGTGCGGAATCAGTGCGTTGTAGCAGGCCAGGATGCAATGCTTGGCAGTCACGCGTTGAGCGCTGCCAAACTGCACGTAGTCGATTTCCACCTGGTCTTCCTTGGTTTCGCGAACGCCTACTACGGTACTGTTCAGACGTAGTCGAACAGCTTGGTTTGCCCGGTCCAGTGCGCTGTAGTCAAACTGGGCTACAGCTACATCATGTGGGCCGGTCATATTTGGCGAAACATTGGGAATGAGCTTATGCACTAACAAGCGCGCCACCGAGGCATTGCCGTCGGGGAACATGCGCGCATCCAGAAGACTGTCAAGAAATGCACTGGCGATGCTGGCGGTGGTTTTACCTGCCCAGCCAATGGATTTAATGCCCGGGGCGCCGCCACTGATGGCTTCTACAACACTGAGGTGCCAACCGGAAATTCCATGCAGATGCAGGATCAGCGCATTTAATATGGGAATGGATTCGTCGTTCAAACCAACACGCTCTGCAAGGAATTGGTTGTAGCCTGTGGTGTTGATGTAGTCCCAAGTTTCACCCAGGGAAAGATCTGCTAAGAAGTCGCGCTCGCCACCAAAGAATTCGATAAGCCGTTGCTTTTGATCGGCTGCAATAGGCAGCGACTGCACGGCTTCGGCATAGCCTTGGCCGCCAAATAAAACTGCGTTCCAATCGCCGCCCAGGGTGACTCGGCCATTGGGTCCAGGCATCGAAATGCCGTTCTTGGCTTCGAGATTACCAACCAGATAAAAGTTGTCTGAGGTCAGCTTGGCCATGGTTTCGATGTACTCTGCGTCTATGCCGATGTCTTCCATCAAGCTGCCTGCTGCATCACTGTAGCTGGCCGGGCTTTCGAGGTTTTGCGCGCCACCGAGGCTGAGCATCATTTTGCCGTCCTGATGAAACTCGTTTCTCTTGGCATGGCCACCAAAGTCATCGTGGTTGTCCAATAAAAGAATTCGCGCATTTGGCCCCATTTTTTGTTGGTAGAAGCGCGCGCTCGCCAAGCCGCTCATGCCGGCACCCACTACCACCAGATCGTAGTGTTCGTTTAAGTCTGCGTATTGGCTTGGTTTTTCGCCGCGCCAAGCCAATGCGTGGGCGACTTCATAAGAGCCTTCGTGACTGCCGCGCATGCCAGTAAGGGTGGGTGGGTAATAGGCTGCGGCGTCGGGCGGCGAGAATACGGTGGGTGTGCCAGCAGTTGCTGTTTGCGCTGAGGGAACAGCTTCGCTGCACCCGCTTGCCAGTATGCCGCCGCTGCCAATAACCATGCCGCTCAAAAAGTCTCTTCGGGTCACTTTGGCTGCCATGTCATCCTCCCACGATTTACATG
>JAYQAJ010000003.1:164944-226091 GCA_038136775.1 Gammaproteobacteria bacterium | reverse complement strand
GCTCTAGCATGTCAGATGACATGTCAATTATCTGAGATGCAGAAAATGTCAGATCGTAAGCAGGAGATTTTGCGCGCTGCGCTGGAGCTGATTGCCGACGAAGGCTACGGCAGTTTGAGCATGCGTGCGCTGGCGCGCGCCAGCGGAATGAAGTTGGGCGCATTGCAATATCACTTCAGGACGTGGGAAGACATGCTGCGGGGCTTAGTCAGCTATATAGCAACCGAGTTTGCCGCACGTTTGGCGACGAAACAGGGCGCAGCGGAATCATTGTCGGTGCGCGAGATCGCTGAGTTCATGCTGGAAGATACAGCAGACGATGAATGGTTTACGGACAAACTCTGGCCGCAACTCTGGGCGATGCAACAGGTCGAGCCGTTGGTCTCGGATCTACTGGAAGATGTGTACGCAGAGTATTTGCACTTGTTGGAGCGAGCTATAGCTGCCAGCGACCATCAAGCGACTCAGGCAGAAGCCTTGTGTTTGATGTCGCTGTTGGAATCAGAGTCGCTATTTACGGCTAAAGGCCGGCGCTGGGAGAGCGAGCGTGGGGCCGTACGCGAATTTATTTTGAGTTTTATAGATCAACGTTATGGGGAGCCGTTATGAAAGTTGAAAGCACATTGAACCAGCAGATCAGTCGTTGGGGGTTTTGGGCAGTGATTGTATTTGTGATAACTGCGGTATTAAGCATGTTTTTACCCCTAGATATTGCTAATGGCTATGCGGCGAACCATGCCGATCGGGTGCAGTGGTTGCAGCATAACCGCGGGCTATTTATTGCTGGCTGGGTAAACCAGATTGTTTCGATGTTTAGTTTGTCTGGCGCACTCGCTGCAGCTGCATGGGTGGCAGTGGTTAACAACGCCTTACGCGCCATTTTAGGAGCGTTCTTTGTTGCGATGGCCACAATGGCATTTGCGATCCCTAAGTTTATGGCAATCTGGACTATTCCGATGCTGGCCGACGCTGCAGCCTCAGGCTCGGCTGGTTCGGCAATGGCGCACTCGTTGCTGCCCCTGCTGAATGTATCTATTCCCTTTTCGCTGTACACCTCGTTTGATTACTTAGGGTTTTGGTTGTACGCGGTTTTTGCGCTATTGGTGGCTGGGCCTTTGTATGGCGATACATTGAGCGCAAAAGTTGCTGCGGTTTCTTTGGGTGGATTTGCCCTATTGTACCACGGCTGTTTGCTGATGCTGCTCATTGGTGGAATAGGTCCTACAGACATAGAGAGCTACTTTATTGGTACCACGGTGCTGTTACTGGTGCATCTGGTCGCTATGGGGGTGGTCTTCAAGAACCTAAAGTCCCGCGCTGCAGACTAATAAGTGGCAACTTTCGGTTAAACAGAACAGCGATGCGCTGAGTGCCGTCGGCTTGAGGGCCGGCAAAAGCCTTTTCCTCGCAACACTGCTCGTGGTTTGATTAACGTTGCAAAAGAGGAGGGGGCTATGAGCAAACCTACGCTGCGCATTGGTGTTTCCTATGACTTCCGCAACCCGCCGGATTCTGGGGTCAGCGATGAGTACCTGTACGCTGAAATTTTAGAGCAGGTGCAATGGCTTGATGGTATTGGTGCTGATTTAGTCTGGTTCACCGAGCACCATTTCGTCGACGACGGTTATCTGCCCAGTTGGGTTCCTGTTGCGGCAGCCATGGCCAGCGTTACCCAGCATGTGCGCTTTGGTACCGATATTTGTCTAATGCCGTTCAATCATCCCATTCGTTTAGCTGAAGATCTTGCAGTGCTGGATAATTTGTCAGGCGGGCGTGTCGACCTAGGTATTGGTATGGGTTACGCCCCGCATGAATTTCGTGGCTTTGGTCTGCCGGTAGCAAGGCGGGTGTCGCTGATGAACGAAGGCATTGAAGTGCTGCAGCAATGTTTTTCCGGGGAGCGCTTCAGTTATCACGGAAAGCGTTATCAATTCGAGGACGTGAAGATCACGCCGGGTTATGTGCAGCAAGGCGGCCCACCTTTGTGGATAGCCGCTATGTCTGAAGCGGGCGCGCTGCGCGCAGCCCACTACAACACCAACTTCTTGCCTCAAGGCGTGAAAGCCGAGTCTTATGATCCATGGGTCAACGCGTTGCAGGACAGTGGGCGTAATCCTGATGATTATCGAGTTGGCATTATTCGTAGCATTTTGGTCACCGACGACAAGGCCAACGATTGGGCACCGGTGCGCGCGTCAGAACGCTATCGCATGCAGCTGTATCGTCAGTTCTTTGAGGAAAGTGGCGAGGGTTTTGGACGTAAGGGCGAACAAGTGCCGCAAACCTGGATTGTTGGCGATGTTGAACACTGCGTCGCCGAGCTTAAACACTTCATTCAAACCTTTGGTATTACCGACATCGTATCAATGGCGGTGCCACCGGGTATGCGCACCGGTGACATGCACGACTCTTTAGAGCGTCTGTTCACCCAAGTTGTGCCCAGGCTGAAGCAAGAGTTGCAGAATGATCTTTGAGTGGCGACTAGCCCAGTTTTAGCGAAAAGATGCAGTGTTGATTCTTATTATATAATTCATATAATAAAAACCATCAAAGACAACACGGACGAGGAAGCTCATATGTCGCATCAAACTGGCCGAATCATTTACGACGCTGACAGCCACATTATCGAGAGTCGAGGCTGGCTTGAGAGTTATGCGACCCAGTATGTTCGCGATAACTTAGATAAAGGAGTGTTCGATTTAGACATGCCTGCGTTGGATCCGATCATTGCGGCTGCAAATAAGCGCCTGTCGGGTAACGATCCAGAGCTTACTGCGGCACTGAAGTCGGACATCTTTGCACACCCGGGAAAGCGCAACATGTGGAACGCCTATGGCGCGGTGGAGAAAAAGGAACGTAGCGACGCTCTGGACATAATGGGTATCTCTTCGCAGTTGATCTTTCCATCGATTGGCGCAGGACGTTTTGCTCGCTCAAAAGATCTCGATGTCGTATACGGTGGCTGTGATGCTCTGAATCGAGGCATGGCTGATTTTTGCGCCGACGATCCGCGCCTGTTATCGGTTGGCTATTTGTCGTTGCGTGATCCTGAGCGTGCACAGACGTCGTTAAAATTAGCGCTGGAGCTGGGCATTAATGCTATTTGGATAGGGTCTGATGCAGTCGAGGGCAGAGCACCATCGCACATTGCTTACGATCCTCTTTGGGCCATGCTGCAAGACGCAGGGGTGCCGGTGACATTGCACATAGGCAGCGGCCAAAACATGCCATCGGTCTATATGAATACTGGTGTTGAGCGGGTGCTTGAAGGCAACTTGGGCAACATCGAGACCACCAAGCCTAAAGATCTACCAGTAGTTCACCACTCCATTGAACGCTGGCTGACTTGCATGATTTATGACGGTGTGTTGGAGCGTTTTCCAAAGCTTCGAATCGGTATTATAGAGCTGGGTGCCAACTGGGTGCCTGCGTCGCTGATGAACCTCGACATGGGTGTATCGCTGCTGGGTAAGTTTGATCAAAACCTGAAGAGCTTGTCGTTGAAGCCTTCCGAATACTTCCAACGTCAGATTCGAGTGGCGCCATTGCATACCGAAAATACCGGATGGATCTTGCGCAACGTTGGCCAGGACATTTTGATGTTCAATACCGATTATCCGCATCCTGAAGGGGGCAAAGATCCCTTTGGCGACTACGAGCGGAGCTTAGATGCAGTAGATGCAAGCCCAGAAGAGTTGGACCGCTTCTACAGCAAGAACTACCAAGACTATCTTGGTCTATAAGGCTGGATGGTGCCTATCGGCCGCTTCGTTCTCATCCTGTGTGAGTACTGCGGCCGAGGCTACCTGGGCGTTTGCCCTCGCAAATTCTTGATGCCGCCCAGAATGAACGAAACCGTTTGGTCGATCTGGGCCTCTCTGTCGCCGCCGACACGGTTGTAGTGTTCAGCCGCTGCGATTGACGCTCCCGAAGCCATGACAACGATTTTTTCCGCCAATTGAGGCGCGATAGAAAATTCGTTAGCTACTTCATTAATGAAAAACGGCGCGTAGCGGGATTTTTCTTTGTCGCTCACGGCTTGGCGTACATCGGCTTGGCCCAACAAAATGCCGACAATGTCGCCGTCAGAAAATTGTCGGAAATTGACTTCGACATAGCCGCGTAACGCGTCGCGATAATTGCCGCCACTAGTGGTGGGTACAAATGACTTTCTAAAAGCCTTGTACTCTCGGGTGAGAAGGGCCTGTAGCAATTGCAATCGGGTATCAAAGTATTTGTAGATCAGCGGCAGGCTGACCCCGGCCTGAGTCGCCAAGCGCTCCATAGTAAGGGTGGATAACCCGTGCTCTAAAATGACCTGCCGTGCGCAATCCAGCAGTTGATTGCGTCGGTTTTCTGGCGATAACCGACGTCGAACAGGTTGTGACATAAAATACTCGTCGAGTGTATGGCGATTGCAGAGTCGATGAATTATCTACTAGCTAGCAGCGCGCAGCTACTCTGACTTTGGTGTTGTCAGCCTTCCAAGAAGTCCTCAGGCTTCACTTCGATGGCACCAAACGTAGTAGGCTGCCGCCATTTTTATGCTCGATCAGCACATAAACGTAGCCATTTGGCCCCATAGCGACATCGCGGATGCGTCCTAAGTGTTCTATCAGCTTCTCGAGTTCAACGACTTTGTTGTTGTCGATTCGTAACCGAAATAGTGTGCGTGCGCGCAGACTGCCCACCAATAGATCGTGGTTCCAAGCGGAAAACTGCTGACCATCATGAAAGGTAAAGTTTGATAGCGATGGCGCCGGGGTAAAATCGACCACCGGCGGGATGGTTGCGGACGCTGGAAAGTCCAAGCCTAATTCTTGGCCAATGGTGACGGGTTCGCCATCGTAGTCCAGGCCTTGGGTATACAGTGGCCAGCCATAGTTACCCCCTTTAACGATGCGGTTGATCTCATCCCCGCCACGCGGCCCCATTTCAGAGGCCCAGATCGCACCGCTCTGTGGATGTGATGCTAGACCTTGCGTTGTGCGATGGCCAAAACTCCAGACGGTGTGTCGGGTTGTGGGCTCAGATCTGTCCTTGAGGGGCAGCCAGTAAGGATTGTCTTCAGGCACGGCTCCATCGTCCTTGACCCGATGGATTTTGCCGTAGGGTGTATCGATTACATGCAGTTGACTGTAAGTGCTCTTGCCGCCAACGGTGATAAACAAATGACCCGTCTTATCAAAAGCCAGGCGCCCAGCAGCAACGTTGTCTGGAATGACCGTATAGAAGTCAGTAGGTACCGACCAGATCAGTTCTTCTGAGTGCCACGTGCCGCTGCGGATTTTGCCTCTAACCACCCGCAGCATGGTTTGCGGCACCAGTGAATTGCAATCGAGCTGACAGCGTTCGGTATGAGAGAGGTAGATCCAACCGTTGTTTGCGTAGTCAGGGTGCAGTGCAATGTCCAGCATCATGCCAAGACCCACATAACTGCCCCTAACTTTAAGTAGCTCTTTCCACACCGTTGGTGTGTTTTCAATCAAGGCAGACTGTTGACCGTTAACCGTGACAACAGACAAGCCGCGCACTTTCTCGGTAACCAGGATCTCGCCTGTGGGCAGAGGCGCTATGGAGTAGGGCGCACTCGGCAACGTTGTGACCTGCTCAATGCGAAAGTCATGATGCTGAGAGTAAATCGTACCCTCAGGCACGTTGTAGTGATGTGATCCAGGGATTGTCGGCAGTCCTTGCCGCTGCTCGCTTACGTACAGCGCTAATGCTTTGATTGTGTGCGCTGACAGCATCACCCCGTCTAGAGCGCCTGCTTCGTTAACAACACGTTCATGGTGAGCAATGCTGGTAATCAGTTGTTGGGTGCTGTTGCCGTTAATCAGCTCGACGTTCTTTAACGCGGGGCCGTTAGGTGTGCCCTCAAGGTCGGCACCGTGGCAATTGGCGCAATAGTCGCCATAAGCCACACGGGATGGTTCCCGGTCGTCGTAAGTTTCCAGATACCAGGTCAATAAGGCTGCGCCCAGTGCAGCGGAAACGGCAACAAAGACAATTGTTTTGCGCAACACACTCATGCCGTCGCCGTTACCCGGTCCGAACACTTAAAAGTCTGTCGTCGAAAAATCAAGAATCTAACGATAACTATAGGTGGCAAGTCGATTTTTGTCTTTAGTTTTTGCTGTGTCACGTTGTGGTGCTGAATACTTTTGCCAAACCAAGGGCTATTGCATAGGTTTCTCAAATTTTTCGGCATTGTTGTCGTGGTGACAACTTAAACATATTCTGTCAACAAGTCTGTTTTATAACGACTGGGTAGGCATAAAGTCATCATGCATTAAGTGGCGATGATTAGTCATCGGGAGGCGCTTGTCTTAAATGGGTTCAGATAGGCGACCTGCGCCGAGTGCGCAAAAGCAACATTGGGGAGGAACTAAATGAGCAACCAGATTAGCAAGCCGGTACTCGGAAGCTACGCAGCCGTGGCTTTGCCCACCGGGGCAATGGCCATGCCGATTGCTGTGTATTTGCCGCCATTGTATGGGGAAAGTTTGGGCTTAAGTCTCGCAACAGTGGGGCTAGTGTTCACGCTGGCACGAATCTGGGATGTCATTACTGACCCGATTATGGGCGTTGTTATTGATAAATACGGCAGTCGCTGGGGACAATATAAACACTGGATTGCAGTGGCAATTCCAATACTAATGCTCGCGGTATATATGGTTTTCCTACCCAGTGAAGACAGTGCTAGTGCCCTCTATTTAGGCGGCTGGCTACTGGTGTTGTATGTCGGTTATACGATTCTGAGCATTGCCCATCAATCTTGGGGGGCGCAACTGGCCAGTGGCTACGATGAGCGATCCCGCCTCTACGGATGGCGTGAGGTCTTTGTTATCAGCGGCATGGGATTAGTACTGGCTATACCTGTCGCTGTAGAGATGTTGGGCGAAGCCGCGCTAACCACCAAGGTCGCCAGCATGGGGCTGTTCTGCCTTATTCTGTTTCCCCTTACCACGATTCCTACACTACTTTTTGTACCCGACCAGCCGAACCACAAACCCGCATCGATTGATTGGCGGGAGGCATTGAGCGTCGTGCGTGCTAACGCCTCATTGTGGCGACTGCTCATCACTGACTTAACCAGCAATTTCGCAACGTCAGCAACCGCAGCGCTGTACATTTTTTTCGCCTCCTACGTTTTTGAATTGCCTAACCATGCCAGCACCGCCTTGTTGCTGTACTTTTTTGCAGGGTTTTTGGCAATGCCACTGTGGATGCAGCTGTCTTATAGAGTCGGCAAAACCAGAGCGATTCAACTGGCCCTAGGCTACGGCATTTTGGTGCAATCAGGCCTGTTTCTTTTGGCGGAACCGGGCAACGTAGCAATGTTTTGGGGCTACACATTCTTTTACGGTGTTGCCTATGGTGCTGTGCCGCCGTTACTGCGTTCTATGATGGCAGACGTTACCGATGTGGATGAGTTACAGACGGGCACAAAGCGAGCAGGCATGTTTTTCGCCTTGCTCACAACGGTAAATAAGCTCGGCGGTGCAGTAGCTGTTGGTGTTGCGCTTACTACGGCAGATCTGGTGTTTGGCTTTGTTCCCGGATCGGATAATTCACCCGCTGCGATCAACGGGCTGTTGGTGATTTACTGCTTTGTGCCGGTTGTAGGGCTGGCTCTTTCGTACCTGCCACTGCTGGGGTATCCATTAACAAAGGAGAAGCATGCAGAAATTCGTGAGGCGTTATCTAGTCCGCGCGCTTGAAGCTCGCGACGCGCACGCGGGAATTTCGGACACCGAATGTTGCTAAATTAGTGGTGAGAATCAGATATCTAAGTCGATAGAGGCTATTGCTGGTCTGCCTCGTGGAACTATCAGGGCCCTCAATTTTTTTGAAATCGGCAGCCCATTAGCGAAGATTTGGATCTTCGCTGTTAGCGATCTTAGTAGGGGTGAACCCTAACGGGGACGTCTTTGATTCCGCGGATGAAATTATTCGGGAGCCGTTCGACTGTACCGACGACTTCGATATTGTTGAAGCGTTTCATTATTTCCTCCCAGAGAACGCGTAGCTGTAGTTCAGCCATTCGATTTCCCATGCAACGGTGGACACCAAACCCAAAAGCAACGTGAGTGCGGGCGTTTGGCCGATCGATGATCAGCTTGTCTGGATCTGAGAAAACAGTTTCATCTCGATTTCCGGAGAGATACCACATCACTACCTTATCGCCTTTTTTGATGTGTTGGCCGCCAAGTTCGTAGTTTTGCAGCGCGGTTCGCCTCATATGGATGACCGGGGTTTGCCAGCGCACCATCTCTGCGACCATGTTGGGGATCAAGCTGAAATTTTCTCTAAGCTTCTGATATTCCTCGGGATACTGGTTAAGCGCGATGATACCGCCGCTGATACTGTTCCGAGTAGTGTCATTGCCGCCGACGATCAGTAGCAGCAAATTGCCCAAGAATAACTCGGGATCCTCGTTCATCTTCGCGGTCTCTGGGTTGTGCTGCAGCATCGAAACGAGGTCGAAAGACGGCGGTTGACCTGCTTTGGACTCCCACAGTTGATAGAAGGCTGCCGCACATTCCATCAGATCGTCGTAGCGCTGCTTTAGATCGATATCGGTTTCACCAGTAATTTGCGGTATTGCCGTTGTGATATCTGACCAATAGATAAGCTTGTGACGCTCCTCGTAGGGAAAGCCTAGGATTGTAGCTAGCATTCGGGCGGTGAGTTCGACGGACACCTCTTGGACCCAGTTGAACGTTTTCCCTACTGGCAGATTGTCCAGTATGTCGGCTGCGCTCTCTCTAATAATTGGCTCTAACTCCCCTAAGTTAGAGGGGGCCACGGTTGGCGCTACAGCCCGCCTTTGTTTGGCATGGTTGGGCTCGTCCATAGCAATGAAATTCTTGCCCTGAATCTGGCCCTCAACAGCGATCGGCTCAACGATGGAAATTCCGCCCACCTCGGAGGAAAAAATTTCGTTGTTCATGTCGACTTCTTTAATGTGCTGGTGACTGGTGACAGACCAGAACGGACCGTTGGCGCTATCGTCGAGGTAGTGAACGGGGGCCTCTTTACGCAGCCGAGCGAACCATGGTTGCCAAGTATCGTTTAAAAAAAGCTCAGGTAAACTAACGTCTATTTTATTCAGGGGAATGTCGTTGACGTTCGCTTGATGTTCTTTGGTCATGGGCCCCTCATATTTTGTTTTTTAACTGTTCCTGACAATCAGGCGGTTATCTTTCGTATCGCCCTAGCTTGCTCGACTAACATTTTAGAATGGTGGGCCACGTTATCTGGCAGTTGTATCTTGCTAGGGTCGTAGTTAGGGGAGTACACCCTGGCGATTTCGCGCAACAACGAAAACTGTTCTCTCCAGTCACCTGTCAAATTTTGACTTGGCCATAGCGCGCGGCCTCGTTCCAGCGCTTGGGGTGCATTCTTGGCAATGAACTTTGTAAAAAGGAAAACGTACTTAAAAAAGTGATATTGCCCATAAGTGCCAGCAACGAGGCGATACAAATAATCACCATAAAGATGATCATAGATGTTGAAGGTTACGGCATGATGCTCAACCTCCTCGAGCGCGTGCCAGAGGAAAAGTTGTAAAAGACCACTACCTTTGATCGACTCCAATCGATCAAATACCTTGTTCTGGAAATTTAATCGGCCACCAGCAAAGGTTGCAGCCTCGAATCCTTCGGCGTAAGCCAAGTTAAACTTCAACGACTTTGTTTTCGTAAATCGCTGGTAGTCCGCTTCCAATTGCTTCTCAATATCGCGCAAGCCCTCCAGTTCGGGACTGATATTTCGAATCATGTCATTGAGTACACTATGTTGGCGGTAGTGCTGGGCTTCCTGACCGATAAACTGCCTTACTTGTTGGGCAACTTTTGGATCGGTGCAGTGCTTCAGTGCCTCACGCATGGTTCGCACCAGGTATGGCTCAAGGTAGGGCAGCGTCATGGAGATGCCGTAGGCTGGAAACATTTCGGGAAGAGCCTTTTTAACTAGATCCGGCTCGATTTCAAAATCCATTATTCGGATTGGCATGCTTGATTGAATGGCATCCAGTTGTGCCGAGATGTCTGCTGAGTTTGCGTCGTGCTCGATCATAAATTGCTCCAGTTTATTGGTTCGTGCATTTCCACGAGCGCTTTGCCGCTGTTTACTTTTAGAACCCTATTTATGATACTAGTTATTGGGCGCAATACAAGGAAAGCACATTGTCCGATCGGCGAGAGAGTAACGATTCTTTTCGAAAAGCGGTTCGTGGCTGGTTGCAAGAACACTGTCCAATGTCGATGCGAACGGATATGCCAGAACACGAAATTGTTTGGGGCGGCCGAAAGCAAAAGTGGTTTTCTAGGGATGCCAAGGTTTGGCTAGAGCGCATGGCAGAACGCGGCTGGACAGTGCCACATTGGCCGAAAGCATACGGTGGCGCAGGTTTAGACGCTCGCGAAGTCAAAATACTCAATGAAGAAATGCAGCGCATTAACGCTCGCCTGCCGCTACAAAGCTTTGGAATGTGGATGCTGGGTCCAGCGCTTCTTGAGTTCGCGAGCGAGGAACAGAAGCGGCATTATCTGCCGCAGATTGCGCGAGGAGAAGTTCGCTGGTGCCAGGGCTATTCAGAGCCCAGTAACGGTTCTGATCTAGCGGGCTTGCAAACGACCGCGAAAGACTGTGGAGACCACTTTCTAGTAAATGGTGCCAAAATTTGGACTTCGTATGCTGACCAATCGGATTGGATTTTTTGTCTCGTAAGAACGGATACGGAGGTGCCGAAGCAGGAGGGCATCAGCTTTTTACTCTTCGACATGGAGAGTGATGGTGTAAGCGCATCGCCAATACCTCTGATCAGCGGTGCATCGCCCTTCTGCCAAGTGTTCTTCGATAACGTCAAGGTGCCAAAAAGCCAGCTTGTTGGAAAACTCAACGAGGGATGGACTATCGCGAAGCGATTGTTGCAGCACGAAAGACAGATGGTGTCCGTGATCAAGGGCAACACGCCGTTGGCGCGGTCAACAAAACTAAGGCTAGAAAAGCTTGCGCAGCACTATGCGGGAGATGGGCAGCAGATCAACGATCCGATCCTGCGCGCCAAGATCTGTCACCACAAGATCGATGGGTTGGCGTTTAAATTAACCATGAACCGAAACTTGGAGGAGTCCAGGACAGGACGTGGTGATGGCAACGCGGCCTCTCTCATCAAGTACTACAACAGTGAACTTAACAAGCGCAAATTTGATCTGTTGCTGGAGGTGATGGGAACCGGGATGCTGGGTTGGAACGGGGAGGGTTTCAGCGCCGAGGAAATTGACACTACTAGACAGTGGTTACGATCTCGAGCTAACTCTATTGAGGGGGGAACTAGCGAAGTGCAACTCAATGTAATTGCTAAGCGCATTCTAGGTTTGCCTGACTAAATCAGACGACGAGGGGAGAGCAAATGAAACTTGGATTGAGTATCGGATATTCGGGTGGCGAAATGCGGTTGCCCATTGAAAAAGTGCAGCTAGCAGAGCGATTGGGGTATGACAGCGTTTGGACAGCGGAAGCCTATGGTTCGGATGCGCTGTCGCCGCTGGCGTATTTGGCGGCAAAGACCGAACGGATCAAATTAGGCACTGGGGTCATTCAACTGGCAGGCAGGACGCCGGCAAACGCAGCAATGACGATTGCGACAATCGATGCTCTCGCTGGGGGCGGGCGGGTGATTTGTGGAATCGGAGTTTCTGGGCCGCAGATCGTCGAAGGTTGGTACGGGCAACCCTGGGGCCGACCTTATTATCGAATCAAAGACTACGTCATGATCATGAAGAAGATTTTGGCGCGCGAAGAACCAGTCGTTCATGAGGGCAAAGAAATCAGTCTGCCGTTTACCGGCGAAGGCGCGCTGGGCGTCGGCAAACCGCTCAAGTCTATTCTGCACATGAATCCAAATATTCCAATTTGGTTAGGCACCGGCATGGAATCTACAGTTAGGCTGACTGCAGAGATAGCCGACGGATGGTTGCCCTTGGGTTTAGTTCCAGAAACCTACGAGACCTACCGGCCTTGGATAGACGAGGGGCTGGCAAAGGCCGGAAAAGATCGTAGCCAGTTTGACGCGCAGGGCGGCGGTGCGGTGATTGTTACCGATGACGTGCAGTCCGCACTGGATCGGCTAAAGCCGAATATTGCCCTTTACGTGGGTGGTATGGGTCATAAGACCAAGAACTTCCATAAGGAGATGATGATTCGTCGTGGCTATGGAGACGCGGCCGAGCGTATTCAAGAACTGTATTTGGCAAAGCATAAACGTGAAGCGATCGAAGCTGTGCCGGATGAATTTGTTGATCAAGGCGCATTGATAGGAGATCGCGCGCGGATTCAGAAACGTTTTCGAGATTGGGAGGACAGCGGTATCACGGGATTTACCGTGAGCGGCAACGAAGAAGCTCTGCGTTTGATGGCCGAGCTTGCTCGGCTCAATGTGGATCTAACAAGCTAGGGGAGGTGTTATCAATGAGTTCATCCAACAACGATAATCAACGGCCAGAGGGTCCACCTCGGATGGTCAAGTGGTCGCCGCCCTACCGACGCGAGAACGTAGAGATGCCGGAGTTTGATCTGATCGAAATCGAACGCGACGGGCCAGTAGGCCGCATCGTGCTTAATTCTCCCGAAAAGCGTAATCCCTTGGGTTACGAGCGTTTGCTGCAGATAGAGATGGCCGCCAAGCTGCTTGAGTTAGAGGACGATATCCGCGTGATCATCATCAAGGGTCAGGGCCCAAGCTTTTGTGCAGGCTATGACATCACACCGGTGAAGCGAGGGGAACGTCAGCGCAATAGGCCCCCGGGCGGTTACATCAACAAAAAACGAGATCGACTCTGGCAATCTTACGATCTCGAGCATGCACGGGTTTATATGACCCTATTTGATCTGCAAAAGCCGGTAATTGCCCAAATACACGGTGCTTGTTTGGCCGGGGGCACGGAACTGGCCGGGTTTTGCGATCTGCGGATTGTTGCTGATGATGCGAAAATCGGCTGGCCGGTTGGACGCAATTGGTCGCCCGGGAATTTGCAGTACATACCGTGGTTGGTCGGGATGACTAAGGCTAAGTACTACATGTTTACCTCGGAGCCAATGACCGGCCTAGAAGCTGTTCAATGTCAGTGGGCGTCCGAATCAGTGCCCGAAGCGGACCTCGAAGCACGCACCGAAGAGCTTGCGCGTTTGATCGCGTTGACGCCAACGGATCTGATCATGATGACTAAGCGAAGTATCAACCGCCAGTTCGAGGTGATGGGGTTCAAGACCGGCATAGCGGCAAGTGTGGATCTGTTGGCGCTTTCCAGCTTTCGAGATCAAGGGCTGTATACGCCGCGCGGCGAGGATGGTGAAGGCGGAGATGAATTTTTACGCCGCGCCGAGCGAGATGGTCTTAAAGAGGCCCTCAAATGGCGAGAGGAAACTTTTGGTAACAAGTATCGAGAAGAAGATTAATCGAGCTGTGTTATCGGGAGATCGCGAGATCTACTAAACACTGCCAAGTGGTTGGCGGTACTAATCAAAAAGATAAGAGTTTCTAATTTGTGCCCCTAGAAATATCCAATGAGACGCAACGTTGTACTTTTGAAATCCATTGAGCTCTGAGGAGGCGATGATGTCAGCGATAGACATAAACGAAGTGAATAGCCTGCCATTGGAACAAGTTGATGTTAGTAGGCCGGAACTGTTCCAACGCGATACGTGGCAACCCTGGTTCGGAAGATTGCGCCAAGAAGCGCCTGTGCATTTTCTACAGGACAGTATGAACGGCCCTTTCTGGTCTGTGACGAGCCATCAACTCATAAAGGAAGTGGATGCAAACAATGCCGTATTCTCCTCTGAGGTGGGAGGTATCTCCATTGTCGATACGCCTCCACCGAAGGGTGATGAGATGCAGGGTAAGAGCTTTATCGGCATGGACGAACCTGATCACGGTCCGCAACGCGGTGCCGTCGCGCCGGCAGTCGCCCCAAAGAATCTGGTTGAATTAGAGCCGCTCATTCGCGAGCGAGCGATTGATATCCTTGAGAATCTGCCCTTCAATGAAACGTTCAATTGGGTTCAGGAAGTTTCTATCGAACTTACCGCCCGCATGCTGGCAACTCTATTTGACTTTCCCTACGAACAGCGCAGCAAATTGGTGTACTGGTCAGATCTGGCAACAAACGTTCCTCAGGTAACTGGGGATGACAGCATTGATCTGAGGAAGCGCTATGATGAGTTAATGGAGATGGTCGGAGCGTTTTATCAGCTTTGGAATTCAAAGCTGGGCCGGCCTGCTAACTTTGATTTGATTTCGATGCTACAGAACAATCCGGAAACAGCAAAAATGAATGAGGACCCTGAGCTGTTTTTAGGCAATTTAATGGTTTTGATCGTGGGAGGTAACGACACCACCCGCAATAGCATCAGCGGTGGTGTGATCGGGTTGAATAAATATCCGGGTGAGTATGAAAAGCTACGGCAGGACCATAGCCTTATTCCTAATATGGTTTCCGAGATGATTCGTTGGCAAACCCCCGTGATCCACATGCGCCGGACAGCACTAAGCGACTACGAACTAGGTGGACAGCAAATCAAAAAAGGCGACAAAGTAGTCATGTGGTATCTCTCTGGTAATCGTGACGAAAGCGTTTTTCATGACCCTGAGCGATTGATTATTGATCGGCCTAATGCAAGGGCTCACGTTGCATTCGGCTTTGGTGTTCATCGATGTATGGGTAACCGGCTTGCGGAAATGCAGTTACGCGTTCTATGGGAGGAGATCATGAAGCGCTTTCACAAAATAGAAGTTGTTGGTGATGTGGAAAGAATGCCAAACAACTTCGTACGTGGTATCAAAAACGTGCCCGTGCGGTTGCATCCGCTATAGAGTACATACAGATGAGCACTACACTAGATGGAACCGCTGCGCTGGTGACCGCCGGCGGAACGGGGATCGGCCTGGGAATCGCTAAACGCTTGGCAGCTGACGGTTGTCTTGTAACCATTTGTGCTCGCCGCGAATCGGTGTTGGCAGGCGCGGTTAAAAGTATTGGCCACGGTGCGCGCTACATCGTCTGCGATGTCACTGACGACGGCCAGGTTGAAGCCGCCGTTGCCAGGGCGGCTGAACCTTTGGGCCGACTCGATTTCGCGATTGCAAATGCAGGTGGTGGGGCAGCGGCGGGCCCGTTGGTGCTAACGGACTTGGATGCTTGGAACGCAACGTTGGCCTTGACCCTAACGTCTACTCTATCAACCATCAAACATGCGGCGCCGATCATGATGCAGCAGGGCGGTGGTGCAATTGTGTCCGTCTCTTCGATTGCCGGTCACATGACTCATCGTAATCTAGGTCAGTATTGTGTGGCCAAAGCGGGTGTCGAGATGTTGGTGCGCAATAGCGCAGACGAACTCGGCGCCTACGGTATTCGTGTCAACGGAGTGCGTCCTGGATTAGTCCCCACTGAGGCGGCGGCCGGACTCGAGCAGACAGATGTTGTACGTGAAGATTATCTTGCTCAAATGCCGCTTAGACGTTTGGGTACCACTGATGATGTTGCGGCGGCAGTCCGTTTTTTGGCTGGTCCTGAGGCGTCATGGATAACCGGCCAGATGCTCGGTGTTGACGGCGGTCATTCGCTGCGTCGCGGGCCAAATCTAGATGGAATATTCGCGGCCTCTGTGGATCCTCAGATGGATGCACTGATGTCGAAAAGGGAAAGCAGTAGCTGACATATCTAAATCGACATTGCGCGTGTCGGAAGAGAAGATTTGGCGATTCTTGGAGGCAGGGGGTTTAGGGGTTCTCACAACTCTTTGCCATTATGGGAGGCCTGTTGCACTCTCCAGCTGTTACGAATATCTCGATAGATGCCTGACGAATGCGTATTACATTGGGACAATCAAAAACTCCGTATATATTGATCGTGAGCTGGTATTTGCAACCGCGCTCCGACGCGGTCATGGGTTAACGGCCTTTAAACACCGCCGAGCGTCTCTCAATGAACGACTCCACGCCTTCCTTTGCATCGTCACTGGCGAGCAGTCTCTGCTGCGTGGGTCCGAGCGCGGCTACCGCAGCATCGAAGCCTTCGACGACATAGCGGCGTGAAGCAGCTTTTGTTTCTTGCACCGCAAGAGGGGCGAGTTCGGCAATCTGTTCAGCGATTTCGATTGCCCTCTCAAGTTGAGTTCCGGTTGGTACGATTTCCTGCACGATACCGATGCGATGGGCTTCGGTCGCGTCAAACTCGTCCGCTGTGAGCAAGTGATACATGGCATTACCCCAACCACCACGGTCGACAAAGCGGATGGTTGCACCGCCAGTGGCGTGGATTGCGCGCTTTGGTTCGAGTTGGGAGAAGCGGCAGTTATCTGCGGCAATAACGATATCGCCGGCAAGGGCAAGCTCAATTCCTAGCGTGTAGGTGATGCCGTGGCATGCAGTGACGATGGGCTTCCTGCAGGCGCGCCCAAAGCCTATCGGATCGACAGCATTGCTCTCGCCGTCACGGCTCCCACCAGCTTCCATGCGGCCGGTCCACTTTGGTAGATCAAGGCCTGCTGTGAAATGATCGCCGTGACCAAAGATTACGCCACAGCGTAGTTCATCGTCTTCGTCGAGGCGGGTGAATGCAGCCGTTAATTCTTTTGCCATTTTAGGCGTGTAGCCGTTGTACTTTTGTGGGCGATTGAATCCGATTAACAGTACGTGGTTGTGTTGTTCGATGCTGATTGAACCCTCGTCGGCTGCCATGGTTTTCCCTTTTTTAAGTAGAGTTGTTGTGCTGGATGATCCATGAGAGCAACAGCTCATTGACCAACTCAGGCTGTTCCTGATGCAAAAAGTGGCCCGCACCATTGATTCTTTCGATTTTTAGTCCTGCCGAAAAATGTCGAGCATGCAGGGGTGAATCGTAAAGTTTGGCTGACATGCAGCCGTCCTCCCAACCAGCGATGGCCAGTGTCGGCGTATTCGTAGGTAACGCCCTAGTGGTTGCTATTTCTTTGGTCTGAGCGCTGCGGTTATCAAAGCTGTGTCGGTAATAAGTGAGGGCTGCCTTTTTGACGCCCGGTTGTGCAAAGGTGTGCTTTACGGATGCTAGAGTCGTTTGAGGAATTGTCCAGGTCGGCGACCAACGATGCCAAAGTTGCTCGATAAACTTCCAGTCTGATCGTTCTACCCACCAATCGGACAAACCGCGTAGCTGGAAAAACAGCGTATACCAAGACAGTAGGAGCTGTTTGGGATTGTTACGAATCGCCACAGGTAAATCTTGTAGGGGTGGGATGGCGAGTGTGGTTAGCGAATGCAGGAGCTCTGGAGCGGTGTTTGCCGTCAAGTAGCCGATCACAGCCCCCCAGTCATGGCCGACCAGATGTGCTTTCTTTGCGCCCAATTGGTTAATCCACCCTTGGACGTCTTCCACCATCTTGTTCAGGTGATAATCGCCATTAGACGGTTGAGACTGTGGTTCGTAACCTCGCAGCATCGGTATGACAACTCGAAAACCCGCGTTCACTAAGGCGGGAATCTGTTGATCATAGGAATGATAGTTGTCGGGGAAACCATGTAGACATAGAACCAATGGGCCTTCGCCGGCCTCAATGGCAGAAAAGCTCAACCGTCCATTTTTCAGCGTGATGTTCTGCACGGTTAGGTTTCAGACTGTGCTATTGAACGCGGGGATCGTTTTGCGCACCCCGAATCAGTTTGCCCGGTAGTGCCCCGGTTGGTTCACCGTCTTGATAAATGATCTCACCAGAAACGATGGTTGCTTTGATCCCATCCGCTCGTTGCAAGAATCTTTTACCGCCAGCGGGCAGATCGTGGGTGATATGCGGTCTGTGCAGCTGCAGATTTTCGAAGTCGATGACGTTGATGTCTGCTTTCATGCCCGGCGCGAGGACCCCACGGTCGTACAAAGAATACAGCTCCGCCGGCTGTCTTGTGACCATTTGAACACCCTGCTCGAGACTAAAGCAGCCTTGCTCTTTTACCCATTTGCTCAACAGGAAGAGGTTGGCACTGGCATCGCAGATGGAACCTACATGTGCGCCGCCATCCCCTAAGGCAGCGACGGTTCTGGGGTGACCCAGCATCTTGGGGATATTTTCGGAGAAATTAGCGCCTGGAATATAAATCAGTGCGTTGCCGTTGTTGGTCAGAAAGTAGTCATAGAGCCCTTCTTCTGCGTCCCAGTTTTCCGCCGCAGCCAGCGCAGAGATGCACCGCTTAGGATCCGGTAGGTATTCAATGGGATCTTCCAAAACGTACATGTTGTTGTAGCTGTTGCGAACAAGTTTGACAAAAATGTGAGGGTTGTCATTCGACTCCCTGAGGATACTGGCCTTGGTGTCAGGATTATGCAGGGCCGCGATTTTTTCATCCCAGGGCAGCTCGTTTAGCGCTTTAAAACTCGGGCGATCATAGAATGGGCTCATGGAGGCTTGATGGCCCATCATGATACCTACCGGACGAGAGAGAACTTGACCGTATATATCTAAGCCTTTGGCCTGGGCAGCTTCAATTCTCTTGAGCTGTTCGTGCCATAAGTCTGGTGTGGTGGCGATATCCAGTAGTGTGAAGGTGCCTTTGGCCCCGGTGGTCTCAGCGGTTTGGGTGAGGATGCTAAATTCATCATCGGCATCCTGCCAGTCGGCAATAAATTGGAAAACATGTCCCTGATCCCCGGCGAGCGCTTGGGTAATTTGCACCAGCTCGCTACCTACCGCCTGATAGGTGGGAACGAAGTCACCTGTACTGGAGCGGTGGACCAACGTGCGAGACGTTGAGAATCCTACGCCTCCCGCAGCAACGCTTTCTGCCAACAGCGCTTTCATTTCGGCTATATCGTCTTCAGTTGCAGGTTCCCGGTTGACCCCTCGTTCACCCATGACGTAAACGCGAAGAGGGCCGTGCGGTACGAGTGCTGCAAGATCAATATCGTGTGGACGAGATTCGATGCAGTCGAGAAATTCAGGGAACGTCTCCCAGGTCCAGGGTAAGCCCTCGCTCATGGCCGACTCAGGAATTTCTTCCACGCCCTCCATTAATTTGACTAGCACGTCTCGATCTTCTGGTCGGCAGGGTGCAAAACCAACGCCACAGTTGCCCATCACGACGGTGGTTGTGCCAAGATTCGATGACGGGTTGAGATGCGTATCCCAAGTCGCCTGCCCATCGTAGTGCGTGTGTACATCAACAAATCCCGGCGTAATGATCATGCCGGTAGCGTCGATTTCTCTTGCTGCCTTGCTCTCTATCGAGGCCTGAATTAGGGCGATTTTTCCCCCTTTGATAGCGATGTCAGCCTGCATCGATGCTGCGCCCGTGCCGTCAATGATGTTGCCATTGCGAATAATAAGGTCGTAATTGTTCATCGCTGTCCCCGTTGTTTGTTAAAACCCCAATGTTGCGGCGTACCTGTCGCGATGAAAGCCGGCGTTGCCGTAACGAACTTCCAGTGCGCGGGCGCGTTTAAGATAAAAACCGGCGTCAAAGTCATCGGTCATGCCTATGCCGCCGTGGATTTGAATGAGTTGTGTTGACATCTCGTGTAGGTAGTCGCTCAGCCGTGATTTTGCAAGGGAGCACATTTGGGGAACGATATCCACATCTTCGTCAATGGCCTGTAGTGCCGCTTCTGCACATGATCGGGCGAGTTCCAAACCAGTGAATAGGGCAGCTGCGCGATGGCCCAAGGCCTGAAAGGATCCGATGGGCTGTCCAAACTGTTCGCGTGTCTTTAAATAATCCAGAGTCATATCAAAAGCCTGCGCCGCACAGCCGAGCATCTCTGCACCCAAGCCCGCCCGCGCCCGGTCGAGTATTGCGTCAAGAGCTTCCCATCCACCGTCAATCTCTCCCAGCGCGGCCTCGACAGATACCTCGACGTCAGAAAACGTGACATTGGCATAACCACGGCTGTCTGCCGTGGAGAGCATTTCGCGAGTGATTCCCGCACTGTCTGCTGAGACCAAAAATAGGGTGATGCCGTGAGTGTCGCCGGGTGCCCCATTGGTTCTTGTCGCCACAACAAACGTAGTAGCGGCCATACCCTCCAGAACGAACCCTTTTTTGCCATTTAGACGGTATCCTGACTGAGACGCTTGCGCTGACAAGGCAATTTCGGTCGGAGCGTGGCGGTTTGATTCATCGACGGCGAGAGTCAGAATTTCGCTCCCGTCAACGATCTTTGGTAGGTACAACTGTTTTTGATGGTCGTCGCCCGCAATATTCAAAGCGGTAGCACCAACCAAGGCCGAGGCAAAGAGTGGAGACGCAGTGAGTTGGCGCCCAAGTTCCTCAAGCACAATGCCAAAGGTGAGAAAATCTAGATCAGACCCCCCGTATTCTTCAGGAATCAGGATGCCAGTCCATCCCATATCGATAATTTCGGCCCAAGTTTGGGCATCGAATCTTTGCTCGGCGCCGCTGTCACGCATGGCACGAAAATTTTTTACAGATGCTTGATTGCTCGCCCAAGCTTTTGCCTGATCGCGCATTAATGCCTGTTCATTTGTTAGTGCTGCCAACCTATTTCTCCCCTGTGGATGCTTAGCCTTGCTGTGTGGTTTCCGGCAAGCCCAAAATATTTTTCGAAATGATGTTGTATTGAATCTCAAAGGAACCGCCGGCAATGGAGGCTGCCATGCCGTAAAGCCAGCTTCTGACGGTTTCCAGTTCATTCGGATCGAACGCATCACCCTCCCAGCCAAGACCTTGGTCGCCCATGATTTCCAATATCAGGTCGGCCCGAGTTTGCGACACATGGGTTGCAGAATTTTTCAGGATTGAGGACGCGGCAGACACCTCTACGTTGCCTTTCGCTTCGGCAGCAATGCGCCCTAATGTCAGCGCATGTGACTGCCGATCCATCAAATGATTAGCCAGTCGTTGCCGCAGATCAGCGTCAGCAAGTTTGCCCGAATCGTCGAGGCCCACGTAGCGCTCCGCAATGTCTTGGACACGTTCTGATTTGGCCCCAGCGGTGCGTGCACCGATCTGACTTTGCCTTTCGTGCTGTAAAAGTCGTTTAACGACGCTCCAGCCATCGTTTAGCTCGCCGAGCAAATCCGACTTGTCTGCTACCGCGTCAGTGAAAAAAGTCTCACAGAAAGCCGAGGCCCCGGAAATGAGTTTCAGCGGACGGGGCTCTACTCCTTCTTGATCCATAGGTAGCATCACAAAGCTTATGCCATTGCGTTTTTTAGCGTCAGGATCTGTGCGAACCACGGCGCCACACCAATTTGAATGGTGGGCGCCTGATGTCCAGATTTTTGATCCATTAACTAGATAGTAGTCACCGTTGTCTTCGGCTCGGGTGCGCAAAGAAGCCAGATCCGAGCCTGCGCCTGGCTCGGATAAACCTAGGCACCAGGTCACCTCGCCGCGGGCGATGGGAATTAGGTGTTTTTTCTTCTGTTCTTCAGTGCCGTAGTCGAGGATTGTCGGCCCGACCATAGTTACGCCCATAAGTGCGATGGTGGGAATAGGGTTAAACGCATTGGCGTCTGACAATTCGTCGGTGATGATACGTTCCTCTTTCTGGCTAAAGCCGGCGCCACCGTATTCTTTCGGCCAGGTCGGGGCTCCCCAACCTTTCTCCGCCAATCGTTGCCGCCAGAGTTCGTGGTCGGCTTCCAGCGCAGGTGCGTAGCCAACTGTCGCGGGATTTTGGCCTGCCAGAGTTCGTGGAAAGTTTTCCGCGATCCACTGTTTGACCTCAGCACGAAAGCTATGTTGTTCATTCATAGGGATTATTTCCTTTTCCTAAGCTTGGGCTGTTTTGCCAGAATCTTATATTGCTACCGCGATTCTTGGCCATCTCCTATTTTGATATAAGCACCGATTCCGTACTCCGACGCTGGCGAGATAAGGTACAGAAGTACCGAATCGATATGCGTGGATTTTTTGAGCCAGTTCGTTTGCTGGAATCGCGCGACGCCCTACGAGCGCAACCTTGGCGCCGCAGACAGGCTGAACAGGCGCAAATAGGCGCCCAAGGCCCGAAATCGTGCCAGTGACCAGGGCAACGTGGTCGGTTAAATCGTTGGGTAAGTAGGGTGTTGGTAAATCCGCCATCAAAAAATTCTGCCCAGTGTGGTGTCTTTATTAACTATGGTACTAGATGGTTCGAGCTTTATTGCACAACCTAACGCCGGCGCAGTTGAGCCACCGCTTTAACTATGATACTAATTAGGCGTGGAGGTGCAAGGATGACAGAATTAGAGAAGCATTCAACAAGATACAACGGTCCAATGTTTGACGCTGACAATCATTACTACGAAGCGGAGGACGCATTTACTCGTTATGTACCGAAGCGTATGCAGCGGCGTTGCGTTCAATGGATCGAGATGAAGGATGGAAAAAGACATCATCTGATTGCTGGGAAAATTAATCATTCGGTTGGTAATCCGACGTTCAATCCAGTTTCCAAACCGGGTGTCCTCAGAGAGTATTATCATGGTAATCCGCGCGGGTTGACCTTCGTTGAACTTACTCACTCGGCGCTTGAGGAGATGCGGCCTGAGTATATGGATCGTGACCGCAGACTCGAGAAGCTCGCGGAACAAGGGCTTGAGGGTGCTTGGCTGTTTCCGACGGCTGGAATTCTTTACGAAGAACCGATGGTTCATGACATTGATGCGCTCTGCACCATGTTTGAGGCTTTCAATCGATGGCTGGATGACGATTGGGGCTTGAACTACCAAGACAAGTTATTTGCGGCACCGTATATCACGCTAGCGGATGTTGATTTTGCCTGCCGCGAACTCGAGTGGGCCTTAGAAAGAGATGCTCGGGTGCTGGTGATGCGTCCTTCGGCGGTCTGTACGCGTGATGGCTACTTCGCCCCATCCAATGAACGCTTTGATCCCTTTTGGGCAAGAGTGAATGAGGCCGGCATCACTGTCGTGGCGCACACTGGGTCGAATGGTTATACGTCAAATGGCTATGGTAAGGATTCTTCATTGGAAATACTCGGCGGCGGGCGTAAACCAACTGTCACCGGGCTGATAGGAGAACGATCGATTTATGACTTTCTGCTGACGATGGCTTATGACAAGTTGTTTGAGCGCTTCCCTAATCTACGCATAGCCTCAGTTGAAAATGGTTCGGGTTTTTTGGCGGATCTTTTTGTCAAGCTGGAGCACTCAAAAGTGAGAATGCCCAAGTATTATGAGCAAGATCCAGCTGATTTATTTCGTCATCATGTTTGGATCAACCCCTTCTGGGAGGACAAGATTTCTGATGTTATTGGGCACATGGGTGCGGATCGTGTGCTCTTCGGATCCGACTGGCCACATATGGAAGGCCTGGAACAGCCGCGGGACATTTTTACTGAATTAGATGGCGTTACATTGGAACAGCAGAAGGTTGTGTTGCACGACAATGCGGTCGCGCTTAATCAGCGGCTCCCCATATAAGAATCAATGTACCCGGACTATCAATCTAAGTTCCCAGAGCTCGGATTTTACGGTCTGCCGGGGCATACTCGCTCGCCGCGGGATATCGTCAAACAAGCTCAGGACGCGGAGGCCTTGGGTATCGGTAACATCATGATTTCCGAGCGACCGGACTATAAAGAGGTATCCGCCATCTGCGGCGCGGTTGCTGCGGTAACGAGTAAAATGTTCATCGGTAGTTCTGCTACTAATCTCAATAAACGCCACCCGACCGTGACGGCCTCAATGGCTAGTACATTACATCGCTTGTCAGAAGGTCGTTTTGCCTTGGGTTTGGCCAAGGGTGTTGCTGCGGGTTGGCGCGCCCGTGGTATGCAACCGATTAACTATAAGAGTGAGCGCGAGTTTATTGATCTCATGCGCCGGCTCTGGAGCGGCGAAACAATAAGGGACTATGACGGTGCCGTGGGGAAGTACCCGGTATTGTCTCTTGCCCAATATCTAAACGAGGCTATGCCGATTTTGTACGTAGGCTTCGGTCCCAAGAGCCTGGAACACGCCGGCCGCGTTTACGATGGAACCCACCTGCATACATTCATGAACGACAAGGCCTTATCTGATTCCGTTGCTCGGGTGCGGGCGGGGGAGGTAGCAGCTGGACGAAAGTCCGGTGAGGTCAAGAACTGGTCGGTTTACGCCACCTGCTGTGATGTTAGCGAAGAAACCTATCTACGGCATATCGTGGCACGTCTGGCTAGTTATCTTCAGATACCTGGCTATGGGGAAATGTTGGTACAGATCAACGGTTGGGATCCAGAAGTCTTGAGGTCTTTTCGCGAGTCAGTTGCGGTTCGCAAAGTAGGTGGATTTATAGACAGCGTTGCCACCATCGCCCAGTTGGCTGAAATTGAGCGAATCATTCCTCAGGAGTGGCGGCCTGCGGCTGTAGGTAATGCGAGGCAGTGTGCGGAAGCGTGGCTTACGCAATTTGAAGCGGGGGCTGATGGCATCATTGTGCATGCGAGCACCCCCGAAGAGTTTGCGCCAGTGTTGGCAGAGTACGAAAAGATTCGCCCAGTGAGCCTTTTTGCGGGTCGAACGAATCGACCGGGTTAGTTTTAACAATACAAAAAGAAATAGAGAGGAAACATGCTATGTCGGGATTGATAGATTTCTCGGGTAAACGTGTTGTGGTCACAGGGGGATATTCCGGTATTGGTGCTGCCTTGGTTGAGTTGCTCTGCGATGCAGGTGCAGATCAGATTGTGGTGCTGGATATAAAGGAGCCACAAGCCAGCGTGGCTGAGTTTATTGAAACGGATATGGGCAACCCTACGTCGATCGATGCGGCGGTAGCTCGACTCAACGCCGATGGGGCGCCGGCGGTAGATGTGCTCTTTAACAACGCAGGCGTTGCCGCCACGCTCCCCGCGGAAACGGTTATGCGCGTAAATACGCTCGGCTTGAAGCGTTTAACCGAGCGTTTATTACCGACCATTGCCTCAGGTGGGGCGATCGTGAACACGGCGTCTGTGGCGGGTAATCGCTGGCCTGAGCATCTTCAGCAAATCAACGGCTTGCTGGACACAGAAGGATGGGATGAAGGTGTATCTTGGGTGGCCGGTAATGCCGAAGTTGTTGCTGACGGTTATGCTTTCTCTAAAGAGTGCGTACAGGTTTACACCATGCGCATGGCGAAAACTGCTACTGAACACAGATTGCGCATCAACAGCATCTGTCCTTCACCAGTGGACACGCCGCTGCTTCCTGCATTCAGAGAAACTATGACGGATGAAATCATTGATTGGTCGATTGAAGCGGGCGCAGGCCGAGTAGCAACACCTCAGGATCAAGCGCGCGCGTTGATCTTTTTAGGGTCTGACATGGCAAGCTACGTCAATGGCGTCAACCTTGTTGTTGACGGCGGCTTCGGCGCTGCGCTGCTGATGGGCCAGGTGGCATTGCCAAACCTAGGTTGAGTATTTTCGATTGCGCGTGGTATTTCACTTCGGAGCGAATCGTTGACCTGCGTCTACTCTCACAGTGCCGCCATTCATCATGGCATTTTCGTACATAGAGATCGCTTGAATTGCGAAATGTCCTGGCTTGCCCATTCGCTTCGGGAAAGCAGCGTCTTTGGTTAGTTGCAGAGCGAACTCGTCCGGGATCGCTGATGTAAGCCCGGTATCGAACAGGCTCGGTGCTATACAGTTGGCGCGAATTCCCAGTGAGCCCAAGTCCCTGGCCATCACAAAGGTCATGCCAACGATCCCTGCCTTAGCTGCTGAGTAAGCTACCTGGCCTATCTGGCCTTCGAACGCGGCAATAGATGCGGTGTTGATGATGCAGCCCCGTTCTCCTTCCTCGTTGGGTTCATTTCTGGACATGTGCTCAGCGACCAAACGACTGATGTTGAATGAGGCGATGAGGTTGAGGTCTACAACTCGCCGAAACTCATCAAGAGAGTGAGGCCCGTCTTTCGCCAGTGTACGTTGCGCAGCACCGCCGCCGGCCGTATTTACGCAAAAGTGCGCACTCCCCAGTGCGTTTACCGCATCCGCGATAGCTTTTTCGGCGGCTTCGAATTCCATGACATTACATTCGTGATAGCTACCCCCAAGGCGCTCGGCAACCGCCGCACCATCAGAGCTCGGCAGATCGAGAATGGCGACATTGCCACCTCGCTCTTTAAATTTTTCTGCGGTTGCTAAGGCCATACCGGAAGCGCCACCGACGAAAATGCCGTTGTGATCTTTAATGTTCATAGCGAGGTCTCCTACGAGTGATAGTGTTTAAACAGATGATCGAGCCACGCAGCGGCGGCCGTGCAGTGATCATTTTGGTGCCAAAGATTGATCCAAAATTTCTTTGCCTCGTGAAAGGGCCTCGGTGCCATGGCTGCAAAGTCTGGCATCGGCGAAAGTGTGATCTCTGGGACTACACAATTCTAGTCTTGTGATTGCCCCAGTACTTGTCTTTCAACAGGCGTTTATAGAGCTTTCCTGTGTCGTGGCGTGGCAATTCCGCGAGGAAATCAATTGATCGCGGACATTTAACCGTGCTGATCCGATCTTTACACCATTGCATAAGTTCCGCTGCAAAGTCTTCATCCGCTTCGCCCATATCTTGTGGCTCCACAATCGCTTTAACTTCCTCACCGAATTCTTCGTTTGGCACACCAATTACCGCTACATCAGCAACTCTTGGGTGGGTAATCAGACAGTCTTCGGTTTCTTGCGGATAGATATTTACGCCGCCAGATATAATCATGAAGGCTTTGCGGTCAGTAAGATACAGATAACCCTCTTTATCCACATAGCCAACGTCACCGAGCGTGGAGTAACCTTGCTTGCTTTTGGAATCTTGGGTTTTCTCTGGGTCTTTGTAATATTCGTAGTTGGCCTCGCTCTCGAAAAAAATAGCGCCTATCTCCCCAGTTTCGAGCGCTTCATCGTTTTCTTCATCCAAAATGTGAACATTGGCGCCGACCGGCTTGCCAACGCTGCCTTTATGCTGCAACCACTCGTGGCTATCAATCTTACAAAGGCCTACACCCTCGGTACCGGCGTAGTATTCGTAGATGACCGGCCCCCACCATTCGATCATCTGTTCTTTAACCGCAACGGGACAGGGTGCCGCAGCATGTACGGCATACTTCAGGCTAGACAGATCAAAACGCGCGCGCACAGACTCAGGGAGTTTCAGCATGCGCACGAACATCGTGGGCACCCATTGAGAATGGCTTACACGGTGGCGCTCAATTAGCTTCAACGCTTGTTCGGGATCAAAATTTTCCATAACAATGACGGTGCCGCCCAAGCGAAGCACCGTCATGCTAAAGCCAATGGGCGCGCCGTGATAGAGAGGAGCAGGCGACAGGTAAATTGACCCCTCGCTAATCCGATAAAGGTTTGTCACCGCTTCAAGGCCTCGCTCCTCACCGAATGCCTTCATGGAAAGTGCGCGCTTGATGCCCTTCGGACGACCGGTCGTTCCCGAGCTGTACAGCATGAGCGAGCCTTCCATTTCGTCTTCTATTGGGGTTCGGGGTTGCGCCTGTAGGGCGTGCTCCCATGAGAGGTCATCGTTTGCCGGATTGCCGACAAGGTAATGCTTTAACAGCCCCGGGCAGTCTTGCTTGAAATCTGCTGCTGTATCGGGCTTGTCGTTAGAACCAATGAAGACTTTGGCATCGCAGTTGTGGACGATATAGGCTATTTCTGGCGACGTTAAGCGAGAGCTTATGCAGGTGTAGTAGAGTCCTGCTCGCTGTGCAGCCCAGCAGATCTGAAAAAACTGTGCATTATTTTCCATGCAAAGCGCGATATGGTCGCCGATTTGTAAACCTAGAGAGCGAAATAACTGGGCACCTTGGTTGGAGCGTTCATTCAATTCGCTGTAGGTCACTGACTGCCCGGTACTTGCCATAATATAGGCTGGCTTATGGGGTGTTTGCTGCGCCTGAATTCCTGGATGCATCATATATTTTTTTCTCCCTTGGTTATCAGTTCGGCCATTTTTTGTCTTTGATAGGCCGCGTCACCACACAGGCTCTGGCTATGGAGCTGGCGTTTTAAATAAATGTGAACGAAGCTCTCCCACGTAAAACCAATACCGCCGTGCAATTGAACGGACTTTTTCGAGCCATACGATGCGGCGTCATTGGCAGCCGCCTTGGCCATACGAGCGTAGAGCTCTGCGAACTCAGGTTCGTAGTCAATCGCGCAGGCGGCGTTGTAGAGGTGAGATCGGGCTAAATCAATTGCCACCATGAAATCTGCTAACGGATGCTTTACGGCCTGAAAGAAGCCTAGGTTGCGATCAAATTGTTTGCGAGTCCGCGCGTAATCTGCGGTTGTTTGGAGTTGCCATTCAGCGGCACCGCACATGTCCGCACAAACCAAGGTCAGCAGGGCAGGGGTAGCCTCTTCAAGAGCCGCTACTGCTTGCCCGGGATCGCTCACGATCTGACTGTTCTCGATCGCCACCTGATCAAACTCGAGATATGCCTGGTCGCGGGTCAGGTCAATGATGGTATTTGGGTTTACCCTGAGCCCATGTAAATTGGCGGGTACGACGACCAATCTTGGCTCCCCGTCCTGTTTTGCGTTTACTAAGAAGTAATCGACTTTTTGTGCATCCTGAACGAAAAAAACTGTGCCTGTGAGCTTATTGCCTTCAAGAATCACTTCAGAATCCGTGTGTTCCCAAGAGCCTCCCTGGCTGCTTGCAGCGTAGCTGAAGGATTTACCTTCGCAGATTAGATTCAATGCCTTATCCGCATTGTCATTGCCACAAGCGCTTAGAATATAAGACGCGCCCAGTGTTGGAATGAGGGGGGCTGGCAGTGCGGCCCGCCCGGCCTGTTCCACTAGGGCGGCCACGGCAACTGCAGACATACCCATGCCGCCCGCGCGCTTTGGAATCGCTGCCATTAGCCAGCCCAAGTCTATTATCCGCTGCCACAGATTCTTGTCCCATCGGCAGGCTGAGCCGTTCTGTAAATTGCTGTCCTGGGCCACCAGTTGGTGAAGCTGATGTGCTGGCAGATTTTCTCGAAAGAACGTTTCCGCGATATCTTTTAGAGCAAGCGCATCAGCATTGAATCCAAAATCTTTTGGCGCTTGAAGCGCTGTTGTCGACTCGCTCACAGGGAGTTTCCTTTATTTACTTTTTGCCAAGCCCAACGCGCGTTCCCCGAGAATATTCCTCTGGATTTCGCTCGTGCCAGCCGCAATGGTGCTGCCAAAAGAACTCAAATAAGCCAGCGGCCATTTGCCATTGTCTGGGGCATGTTTGTCGAAGTTGGAAAGAGTTCCGCTTGGGCCTTCAATCTCTAAGGCAACGGCAGCGGCATCTTGAACGTACTCGGTACTTAAAAGCTTATCCTGCAGGGCAAAACGTTGATATTCAGCCAGTCCCGAGACACCGCGAAGTCGACGGTGTTGCTTTATGCCCACTTGACGCACCAGCATCTGCATCACCTTGTCGCTAATGACTGGGTCTTGATCCGCCGGTTTATTGTTGCGCGTGCATTGTTGGGCGAGTTTGAGGAGGGGGAAGCCCGCGATGCTGGTATCCCGTTTTTCTTCGCTCCCTTGGCCACCAGACATGGGTGTCGTGAGGGAGCCAGCACCTCGCTCGTGGGCCAATGTTGTCATTGCAACTTGCCAACCCTTGCCGACGTCATCGAGTCGCAAGGCGTCGTCGATTTCGAGGCCATCAAAAAGCTCTTCATTAAAGCCGGTTTCACCAGTGATCTTAATAAGCGGCCGGACCGTCACTGACTTGCCAAGTTCAGATTTGATTGGGACGACAAAGTAGGTGAGACCGTTGTACTTATCTGATCGGTCAGTACGCGCCAGCAGAATCATCCATGTTGCGAATTGGGCTGTAGAAGTCCAAATCTTGTGACCATTGATCAGCCATTTATCGCCTTTGCGCTCAGCGAAGGTTTGTACGCTGGCGAGGTCAGATCCTGCGCCGGGTTCGCTAAATCCTTGGCACCACAGCTCCTCACCGGAAAGCAATTTGGGTAGTAATCTTCGTTTAAGCTCTTCGGCCGCGTGAAAGTAAATAGTCGGCGCGGCCATGCCGAGACCGATTACGCCCGGGAAGATAGGTGTCTTGGCAAGCAGCATCTCCTGATTGGCAACAAGCTGGCAGCGGGTTCTGCCGCCCCCGCCGTATTCGGTCGGATAGTCGCAACCCACTAACCCTGCATCATATGCAGACCTTTGCCAGGCGAGGTAATAAGCCAAATGTTCCTCGGTCGCTACTTCCGCGCCACTTTTCAGAGGTTTGAAATTTGGTGGTTTCGGAACATTGGTGGCCAACCACTCGCGGCAGTAACGCCTGAAATCCTCTTGCTCGGGTGTATCGCGTTTTGCTTTTTCTGTCATGTTAATTCCGATAAAACCGTTTTAATTGCCGCTGAACTGAGGGCTGCGCTTTTCGAAGATAGCTTTTCTGGCCTCTTTTCCGTCACGACTGGCCAGGCCTTTTCCTGTTAGGCGAAGTTCATTTCGAACCACGGCGGCCAGGTCTTCAGGCAAACCTACTTGGGATATCTGGGCCTTTGTCTGAGTTGCAGCGAGTGGAGCAATCTGGGCGATTTTTTCGCAGTAGGCGACGAAGGCTTCATCGAAATTTTCTGCGGGTGACACGTTGCCAATCATGCCCATGGCGAGCGCCTTCTGGGCATCGATAAACTCAACTTCAAGTAAGAAACGCATGGCTTGCTCGTGCCCTACAGTTTGGGGCAGGGTCCAGGTTAAACCGCAATCCGGTGAAGTGCCGACACGGGCGTACCCGGGGTGGAAGGTGGCAGTACTGCTCGCCATTCGCATGTCGCAGCACATGGCCAGCGACAGCCCAGCACCAATGGCCAGGCCATTGATACCGGCAACAACCGGCTTTTCACAGTGGACTTTGATGCCGGTTACCAGCTGCACCACTCTCTCGATTGTATCTTCGGCACTATCACGTCTTTTTCCCGGGCTTAAGTCGGCCCCTGCACAAAATGTGTCACCGTTACCGGTAATGCCGATTACACGAATCGAGGGTTCAGTACTGGCCTTATCAATGGCGCAGACAATGGCCTCGGTTAGCTCGCCTGACATTGCATTTTTTTTGTCTGCACGGTTAAGCCTTAGGATGCGCGTGTTGCCTCGGGTTTCCTCAAGTAAAACCGGTTCGCTCAGAGGATTTTCTGTACTCATCTGTTAAGTCTCGTGTTTGCGTAAATCAATTTGGATGCACCGGCTTTGCTGCACTGATGCACCTACCTTGTTGCCCTCCCAGCAAAGCCGGAAGAAGCAACGATTGCTGGGATTAGTAATACTCCAAGCACGATCCAAGCGGTTTCGTAGTCGCCGGTTGCATCGTAAATTGTCCCGGCGATCCATGGACCTGCCGCACCCAACGCAAGCACGGTGTACATGAGGCCTTTGACCCGGCCAAAGGAAAGCGCGCCAAAATCGCGTCGAATGATGGAGGCTGACAGCGGCATGCTGCAGGCTGCGGCGAAGCCTACTAATGCCGCCGTGACCATCAAAATTGTGTAGGTGATGGCGCTCACCGTTAGCAACAGCAGAACAACAGCGAGCGCTCCGCAGGCGCTCACAAACAGCACCCGAATATTCATTCTGTCTGACAGAAAGCCAAACAAGAGTTTTGCTCCGATCATCACGAAAGCCATTAGGGCAACGACCGTTGAGACCTTCATGGCGTCGATGTTGTTATCTGAGGCCAGCGGTGCAAGATTTTGTTGAATGGCAATAAAAACTGCTGAAATTACGGTAAAACACAAAGCCATGGACCAGAAGGATCGACTCATCAGGATGTCTCGGAGTGTCCATTCTTTGCCTTGGTATTGCTGTGTACTTGGCCCCGAATCCTCTGATAAATGGTCTGCCTCATCGCTTTCTGGGTTTTTTGGTTTGTCTTGCAGGAACAGGCAGGCCGGTGTGATAACGACGACAACCAAACCCGCCAACCAAAGATTGGCCTCTCGCCAGCCATGGGTAGATTGCAAGTACACGATTAGCATAGGCAGTAGCAATCCGCCTATGGACGAGCCAGTTGATACGATACCTAGGGCCAGTCCAGCGTTGCGGTCGAACCAGCGTGCAGTGATCGTCTGTGCCGTGATTGAGCCTGCCAGTAACAATCCAGCAACAATGGTTAGGGAAAAGATAAAGCCGATTTGCCATAACTCACGCGCATAGGCTGACAGAACCAATCCCGAGGCAAACAAAAAGCCGCCAGCCATGACGAGCCAGCGGATGGGTAATTGGTCTGCTGCGCGTCCGGCAAAGGCAGCAAACACCGCCATGCCTAACTGAATACTCATGAAGATAAGCATGATGACGCCCCGGCCGGTATCAAACTCGGTCTCCCAATAAGGCACCCAGAAAGTGAAGCCGTAAATAGCGATGCCATAAGTGATCGCTTGATAGGCGATGGCGATGCCAACGATGTTCCAACCGTAAAACCAAGGCATGTTGAGCCTCATGGTTATCCTACAGTCCCTGAATTCGTTTGCTAACGCACGGTATGCTATGTCCTATGTCGTTGTTTATGGCTCGTTCCTCTCTCCCCAAGGTCTAATTAGTATCCTAATAAAGGGGGTAGGTGTGCAAGTTTGAATATTGTTGGTGTCGGATTTCAAACGGTTGCGACATCAGACAAGTTTTCCGGCACTTGAAGCACAAACGCAGATACTCCCTACCGTACTATGGCCAGGAAATTGTGCCGTAGTCGTGGGTTGGAGCTCAGTGGTGTCGAAGTAAATAGTATACTATAAAAGCTGCCCCCGAGGTTTCCCCGCAAATTCGTGGGGACAATGCAAACGGGTTTTAGGTCACCGTTGCCGATGCTGATCAGTACGATGGCAACAGATCGTGGTTCAGTGAAGACGTGATTATGAGAGGCTGTTGCCAAACCTGCCGAGGTGCGCAGTCGCTGAGTAGAGAAAGGGTAATATGAACATACAAGACGAGCTCGGCCCCGTTGAGCGGGTGGAGGACATATCAGCGCACAGGGTTCCAGCTGCACTCCGCGAAGCGGGCTTACTAGCTGAAGTTAGCAAAGTTAGTTTTGCCGCGATCGGCACCGGACAGATGGCAGACAGTTTCCGGCTCAGTTTGGCTTATTCACACGACAGAACATATTTACCATCCAGCATGGTGCTGAAAATGCATGCTGCGGATGCGCTCAGCCGTCAAGCAGGTGCGGGTGGTGCCTATGATTCAGAAGTGCGTTTTTATACAGACCTTGAACCAACTCTCGATGTCCGTGTACCGAGGTGTTTTTGCGCTTTAGGTCCGGATCAACAATATCGTTTCGCCTTGCTGCTTGAGGATATGGCGCCCGCGAGGCAAGGAGATCAGTTGTTGGGCTGCGATATTAACGCGGCGCATAATGCGGTATTGAATCTAGCTAGGTTGCACGGGCCGCGATGGTGTGACCCTACACTAAAAGACACCCTATGGTACCGGACTCCTCAACAAAGAAATGCGCTTGGTGCCTTAGTTCTAGAAAGCACAGCGCGGTTTATTGAACATTATCGTAGACGAGTTTCTAAAGACGATGAGTCAGTATTGCGAGCATTTGCACCCCGATGCACCGAGTGGCTGCAAGGGCGTTCTGAGCGGTTTGCTCCTGTGCATGGGGATTACCGTCTTGACAATCTCCTGTTTGGAATAAGCGGGGCGAATGGGGTTGAAGTTACTGCCGTCGACTGGCAAACCGTAGACATTGGGTTGCCTGGCCGAGATCTTGGCTATTTTCTGGGCAACAGCCTTGTGCCTGCTGAAAGGCGCTGTTTCGAGGTTGAATTAGTGCGGTCTTATTATGATGGCTTACTTCGCTACGACGTCGACAATTATTCGTGGCAGGATTGCTTCGATGACTATCGCTACGGGCAATTTCAGGGGTTGATGATCACAGTCCTGGCGTCAGTTGGTTTGTCCCATACCGAGCGTGGAGATGCCATGTTTATGGCTATGTCATCGCGCGCGTGTGAGGCGATTCGCGACCTTGACAGTTTTGACTTGCTTTAAAGGGTCGCTTAACTGATAACCCATGACACGGGCGTGTCTAGCAACTCTGGCGCATTTTTTTCCCAATAACGCTTGCTCGCGGCGTGCATCTTAGTGGAAATCTCGAATGCTTTTTCGGCATCACCCGCTTCGATCGCCCGAAGAATACTTTGAGAGTGCTTCAAATGAGCCTGACGCTGCTCTAAGTCATACTCAATGCCCGAACCATGGGACATTCGATGTAACGCATTGACCAGAAAGCCGAGCACAAGGTTATTCGATGCTTCGGCTAACTTTTCTTGAAAGCGCCGGGCTTCATAAGTTGTCTCGGATGAGTCGTGCATGGCGGCACCTAGCCGTTCCACGCACCTCCGTAACTCAGCAATGTCTTGATGAGTCGCATGTTTGGATGCTTCGGCTACTAGCACCGGATAAATTGAGCGCCTTGCTTCTAGCACTGACAGGAATGTTGCATTTGCAAACTGTAGCTGCAGTGACATAGCGCTGGTTAAATGATCGATGTCAGGAACGCTGACTACAGGCCCGCCGCCAGGTCCCGCTTTGATGCGCAACGCTCCCTGCATTTCCAGGTATCGTAGAGCCTCACGCATGGTGGCACGGGCGACTCCGTACTTTTCAACCATAACGTGTTCCGGATCCAGTTTTGCTCCCGGTCGCAGCCCTCGATCCTGGATTTCAACCACAATTTGTCTTGCGACTCGTGTTGCAGCTCTTTCGCTGGGTAAAGCAGTGACAGTCATCGGTATCCAGATTTTGCTGATTTCGGAAATGTTTGAAGTTGAGCCAAGTCGCCAAGCGCACCCGGTCCATAAATCATAACATGCAACGTTGATATGGAGGCATATAGCTCTATTTCTGCGATAGTGGGGTAATGCTAGCCCGCAGCTACTGAGGGTTACTTTTGGCGCTGTGAGCTCTGATCATTGGGTCTCGTCCTTCGGGTTCGCCGACCTTTACGAGACCTTCGCCGAAGGGCTCGTCGCGGCGACGTAGCGTTTCCTTGAGGCCGTGCTCTTTGACGCTGCGGCCATAGTCACGCACAGCCTGGGAGCGGTGGGCTCGGGCATCATTTTCTCCAGCCAGCCTCTGCAGCGTTTGGGCACCCATTAATTCCATCGATAAGTTGGTGATGCGCTTGTTTGCTGACAGTAAGTCCGCATCGATCAGACTGAGTCGGTCCGCTAAGCCTTCCACCTCATCTTCCAATAGAGTGGTGGGTACTGACTTGAGAACCAATCCGATCTTTTCAGCATCAGCTCCGTCAATGCAGTCACCGGTCATCTGCAAACGCTTGGCCCATTGAGGACCGCAGTGATAAATCCATAAATTATTGGGCAGTGCGCCCATGGCGCGGGCCGCCGGAAAACCGATGCGCGCATCATCAGCCGCGATTACTAAATCACAAGCCATTGCCAGATCGGTTCCACCTGCTAGGCAATTGCCGTGTACCTGCGCGATGCTGGGCTTGTGCATTTCCCAGAGCGTGCGGATGTGACGGATGTTTCGCTCGATGAGCCAAATGTCGTCGTCGTGGCTGCGGCCGGTGCGATAACCGGGACGTTTGTTACCCCCTAGCGCCGTGAGGTCGTATCCTGAGCAAAAAGAAGCGCCGTCACCTTTAATGATGACGCAGTGCACACCTAAGTCATCGTCTGCTTCCCACAGTGCATGTTCGAGCTCTTCGAGCAGTCTGGCGTTCATTGCATTATGTTTGTCTGCCCGATCCAAGGTTATACGGGCGCGTCCGTTTTCTACCTCATAGCGGATTTCTTCATAGTTTCCGTGCTCAGATGCTGCCATTTAGCCCTCTCTTTGGTTGTTATCTTCTTGAGCGCGACATGCCTACAGCGGACGCCTTTGATTCAGTTCAGTTGCATTAGCGTAAAGAATTTTCTCCTGCATCGCAGGCGGAATCTGCTCGACTTCCTCGAGAATGTCCCTTGGTTTTTGCAAACCCTCCATATGAGGCCAATCCGAGCCAAGAATGACTCGATCTGCTCCCATGTGCTCTATGATTTCGCCTATATCGTCCTCCCAGAATGGATTTAGCCAGACGTGCTGACGAAAACTTTCCACGGGGTCCTCGCTGAAATAAGTAGGTAATCGATCCTTCGTATGTTCCAAGAAACGCAGTAGCTCGCCCAAAAATTCTGACCCGTTTTCGATGGATGCAATACGCACGTTTGGGAAACGTTCGAACAGTCGATCGAAAATCAGACTCGCTAAAAAGTCGTTAATGTTGCGCGAGCGGTGAAAGTTAGTAACGCTGGGCTTAGAACCCATGCTCAATGCATCAATGTTTTTGGTGTCGTAGCCATTACTATCGTGTCTAGTTTGGCCGATATGAGTAACTACGGTAATACCGGATTCATTGACCAGTGACCAAAAAGCATCGAAGTCTTCATGGCCAGGATTACGAGGCCCGTTTTTGGTAAACACCGCCGATGGGCGCATGACCACCGTGCGCGCGTCATTCTCCAATGCCCATTCGAGTTCTTTAACCGCCCAATCGACATCAGCCAGGCTTATATAAGGCGAAGTAAAGATCTTGTTTTTGTAAACGAGTCCCCAGTCTTCGTTTAGCCATCGGTTAAATCCGGTAAAGGTAGTGCACAAAGCAGCGATGTCTTTCTTCAAATATTCTTCGTAGAGCACTCCTAGCGTCGGAAACAGCCATGCTCCTTCAAGGCCCTGTTCCTCCATGCGCGCTATACGGGCGTCGCGATCCATATACTCTGGGGGCATGGGTTCAAGGGAAGAACGCACCAGTTCAGCTGTACTCAATCCCCGGGGATTGCCGTTGAAGTATTCACGTAGTACCCCTGGCTTGGAAATCGGGTTAAAGCTGGGGTTGTTGCCCCTGTCGATTTTGCCGCCGATGCTTTGATATCTGCGCCCATTCGCTAATTCAATCCACTCCACACAGCGGGGCTGCATTTTCTTTGGCACGTGGCGCGTAAAAGCATCGTGTGCCTCGTAATAGTGATTGTCTGCGTCAAAAATTTTACCGGCATAAGAAGTCATCACTGGCCCCCATAGAAAGTCTCTGAAATATGCTCTGGAATCTTGATTAGCGAATGTACGCAAATGTACCAAGAACGTATAAACAGTATCATAGTTAAGTGCGAAATCACTACTTCATAGAAATGCAGAACCAGGTAGGACGAAGAGATTGGTGCTATTCATTAATCATTGTCAATTGGGACAGGTTATTTTCCAATTTGACGAAGAAAAAGTGAGCAGTAGCAATTTGCGCTCTTTCGCAACTTTTTATCTATGATGCTAATTTTGTTGAGCATGAAGCAGCCTTGAACGCATGGCGGTCGCTGTTTGCTGGTAGTGCTGAACGTAGAAGATGTCAGAGCATTAGCCATTCGAACGGGTAACCATTGAGCAGGAGGGAGCCTGCGGAAAGAAAACCTGATCTATTCGGCGGCGTTCGTGAGCTTAATTTTGACTCGGTTGATCCAAGCGGTGCGAAAACCTTCATTGAAGAGCAGTTCGAGCACTTCAATGCAGCGGACTGTGAAGTCCGCAATTACGCTTTTCGCTTGAGACGACTGCTGAAGTATTGGATTACATTCTCCAGGGCTGCTCGCGTTGGATGTCCTGCTGTATCTACGAAGTCTAAGGTCAGCACTGAGTGGCCTTTACCCGGTAGCGTTAGCTCCTGAACTCGGGTGGTGCCGTCATCATTAAATGCGCGATGAATGCACTCGGATTTTTCTGCGGTGCACAAAGGATCGCCTTCAAAGCGTAATACCCGCATAGGACCTTTGTTATCCAGAGCATTGCGACTTTGCATGATGTCATCGGGCGACATATGCAGCTCACCTTGCTTGAAAAAGGGCATTGCGGGTTGCGACGCCACGGCTGCGAGCACGCTGTCGTCTCCAACGAGTTGGATTGCGAAGTTGCCAGTAAGGCACATGCCAATAATGCCCACACCTTCAACCCCACTCTGATCTCTAACCTCTCGGCAAAGTAGGCGAATCCAATCGGCAATTGGACTCGATCGACCGCCGCTCATTAAATGAAATTCTTTTCGCAAACACATCACCCGAACGAGGTTGCCTGTAATGGATGTTTTACCGAGCGGGCCGAACAGATGTGGCATGACGACTTCAAAACCTGCATTAACCAGTTGATCGGCTAAAGACAGTGTTTCTTGGCCAATTCCAGGAAGTTCTTGCAGCAGCACCACTGGTGCACCGGAACCTCTGCGGTAGATGTCGTGGGCAATACTGTGTCCGTCAGATGTCTGTGCCTCGAAGCGACTCTTTTGATAGTCGCTGATTTGGGTTGCGGCAGTGCTCATAAGCTAGTTTCCAATTATTTGGGCGCGTTATAAGGATACCCGCTTTTTGCAAATACCTGTTCGCGGTTCTCGCGATGGGGTCTAAACTGCGTAGAGGCTAAACTTGAGGACTGATAAGTGGAAATCACAGAACACCGAATTTCTAGTGAGCGGCACAGCACATTTTATCGAGCATGTGGCCCGGAGAATGGACCGTTGATTATCATGACTCACGGCTGGCCTGAATTGTCGATAAGTTGGCGCCATCAGCTTTCCTACCTCGGTAGTCTTGGCTACAGAGCCATAGCGCCCGATATGCGCGGCTATGGGGGATCTTCGCTTTATACCGAGCACGAAGCCTACGCTCAGCGCGAGATTGTGCGGGATATGGTTGAACTTATTGACAGTATTGGGCGTGAACGAGCGGTCTGGATAGGACATGACTGGGGATCCCCAGTTGCTTGGAACGTCGCTTTACATCACCCAGAGCGCGTTGCTGCCGTAGCAAGCCTTTGCGTTCCCTATGGATTTTCAGGACATCCGAAGGATCTCGAATACTCAATAAATCGGGAGCTATATCCATCCGACGAGTATCCCGCAGGCCAGTGGGACTATCAGCTTTTCTACTACGAAAATTTCGCTACGGCGCAGCAAGAAATGGAAGAAAACCCCGAGAATTTAGTGAAGGTTTTGTTCCGTAAGGGCGATCCCGCCGGGCAAGGGCAGATCGCGGGCACGGCGGTCACACGGAAAAATGGGGGCTGGTTCGCGCCGCTGGGTGGGGTACCCAACTTTCCCGCAGATTACGATGTTGTGACCGATCAAGACATCGCAATTTATGCCAAGCATCTTAATGAAAACGGTTTCTTTGGGCCGAACTCGTGGTACGTCAACGGCGACGCCAATCAAGCCTACCTCGATGAAAAAACCGATCGAACATTGTCGATGCCTGCACTTTTTGTGCACGCAAGTTACGACTACGTATGCGACACCACAACAACTGGCTTTGCCGAGCCTATGCGCGAGTTATGTAAAAATCTAACGGAGCGGCGGCTGGATTGTGGGCACTGGATGGCGCAAGAAAAACCGACGGAGCTAAATGAAATTTTGTCTGAATGGCTAACAGGCGCAGCGGCTTATCCGGTTGCTTGAGACCATGTGAGAGGGGTAAGGCTGCGTCTTGGAAAATGCATCAAGCTGGGTCGGGTTGCAGCTAAGCTCAAATCGTTTTGCGCCAGGACAGTAAACCTGAACCTGCCCAGTTAAGAGCTAAAGCGGTAGCGAAGTTTGATCGTAAAGGTATCGATGATTGGCTGATTAAACGCGTCCACGAAGAGGCTGCCGAAGTCATCGTCGTATTGGTACGGTAGATTACTGCCTCGGGTATAGACAACGAATAGATCTGACAAAGGGGCAATTTCCCATCGGTAACGAAGCTGGGATGTCATCTGCGATACAGTAAAGTCGTCAGAGTAGCTCAGATCTTGCTTCGTTCTGGGCAGCAGCCGACCGGGAGTGGCGGGGACCTGCCAGAATTCATTTTCTTCGGCCACAATGCCGACCCATTGCAGGCTAAATCGCAGTTGCTGACTCGCATTGATAAAGTAATCCATGGCGAGCCCGGGCCGTATCTGCAGCGCGTCGAATGACGTGAATGATGTGTCACCTTGATGCAGGTACCAGTTTTCGGATTTTAAAAAGCCTAGGTCAAAATCCATAGAGAATCGGTCATGTGGCCGGTAAGTGAAGCCAAAATCTGCGATGTAGCTGATATCGGTATCCATTCCTGCTCGACTACCAAACTGTATTGATGTGGAAAATTTTTTCGCTGTGCTGGTACCGTAGGAAAACAGCACCATATGGCCCCCCTCATACTGGTAGAGACCATTGCCGCGGCTGTTTTTATCGTCGTAGTAGGCGGGCAAGTGATTTAGTTCCATTCGGAATTCCGAATTATCCGCAAACAAAAGACCGGCAAAGACACCGGCATAGGCGCGATTCAAATAGCCGTCGCCGTTTTGGTTAGCCCGAAGAAATAACCCCAATGTTTGATAGCGAAGCCAACTAGGCAAATTTTGCGATTTCATGGACATGACGCTGTAGGAAACGCCATAGGAATCGTTAGTGCGTAAATATCCTAGATCGGAGATGTCCAAATTCTCGTCTAACGCGTCTATGCCTAAGCTGTGACTCAAGCCGAGTGTTGGCGTATAGGCCACGTCGATAAAGAGGCCATAGCCGTTAGTGTCGGCTTTTTCTGAGGTCATGAATTGATTGTCGACTGACCACATGCCGCCAGAAGACATCCAGTGGGTGTCGACACCGTGTACGACGGCATCAAACTGCTCAGAGCTGGCTATGGTTCCTAAATAGCCGATGGATCTGCGGCCATTATCTGATGCCGACTCATAAAGTAGTCGTGCGACGCCAAAATCTCGCCCCTGGTTGGTAATGATCGCCGCATCGCCGGTTTGGTCATTTTGTCCGACAAATTGGGACTCATTTTCAAACGCAGACAAAAAGCCGTATCGCAGATTTCCCGCTTGCCCCACGGCTTTCACAGCACCCAATAGCTCGGTAGGTTTGCTTAGCTCCACACCAGCAACGCTGACCCCATCAGGGAGTTCAATGTTGCGGGCAGCACCGCCAATGCGGCGGGTGTTCAATAAGGTAGTCGGCTCCATGGTGTAGGGGAGCGGCGCGCTTCTGCCGCCGCTACCACGAGGGCTGCTCCAGTCGGACTTAGAGCGCGGCGTTGTTTCAAATACTTCAGTGCCCTCCAGAAAAAACAGGCGTTTCTCTGGAAAATAGGTCTCATAAGCCGTGAGATTTACGACTACATCGTCAGACTCCACTGAGCCGAAGTCGGGGTTTAGCGTCGCTGTAAGCTGTAGATTGCTGCTTGGTCGCCAGGACACATCGACGCCAACTCGGGCATCGTGCTCTTCACTCATCAAGTCTGCGGTCGTTGACGCATAGGGGTAGGCCTCCCACTGTTGCCCTAGCTCTAACTCCTGGATCTGATAGCGACTGAAACCAGAGATAAATCGCGCCCCAGAAAGTGGCAATTGCGGCCAGCCCCAAAACTCGTCCAGGTAGGCTACTTTTCTCGCGACAAAAATCGCAAGGCGGCGCTGTGCGTCTGATTCTGGCATGCTCAGAATCGACCATGGGATAAAAAGTTCTGCACTCCAACCGTCTGCCAGGGTCTGCGTCTCGCCGCGCCAAGCACCATCCCACTCGTAAGACATGACGCTTTCGGGGGCGAGCTTGCCGTCTTGTTTGGTGCCGCCCAGATTGAGGCCAAAAATATAACCGTAGAGACCTTCGCCGGATGTATCCAGCATCAACGAAAAACCATCTCGATTAATGTCTTCATCCCGAGCGGAAAGCCTCTCCACTAGGGTTTCCACAGGCTGATGCATAAGCGCCGCGACATAGAGTCCACTGTCATCGTAGAAAATTCGTGTTTGTGTCTGATGCCGGGCGGGTTGCAGTGTGTCGGGATTGAGCACCGTGAACTGATCAAAGCTTTCGATTTGTTCCCATGCGGCTTCATTAACGAACCCGTCGATGGTGATATTGGCCCCGTCGAGGCGCGCGATGTGGCCGGCTTGTTGGCTAAGTTTTAGTTGGGTCGGTGCTCGTCGTTTGTCAGCATGGGTTGTTTCTGCTGTGGGTAGGTCGACTAGCTCAGAGGCACTGGGATTTACATCAGCACCAAGCACTGTCTGGTTGGCTAGTGGTGCTTGCCGGACAAGCCAAGCGTCTGAGTAGCCGCTTTTTTTCGCGGCCCTAACTATGTTCCTGGCAGCCGTTGTAGATCGTGGCTCGCTCATAACGCGAAATAAGCGCTGATTATTCAGCTGTATTTCGACGACGCGCGTGCGAATGTTTAATTGCGTTGCAACATCTTTGGATAAAGCTATTGCGCGGGTTTCACTTGTAAAACTGCCAAATACAGCAGCGCTGGAGTCGGCTTTGGAGTAGCCGGGTACCGCAAGCATAGTAAGCAGAGCAAAACAAAGTGAACGCAAAACACTCTCCCTGAATTAGCCCTTAATTATCTCATTTTACCCCTCAGGCTAAATATGTGCGCTCGAAATGTTGGTATTGGCGTTTAGCGATCAATTCATCCAAGAGTTTGTCCGCGCAGTGAAAATCATTGTTTTCGACCCAGCGCGATGCAAATGAGTCGGCGCTAAAGCAATCGGCGTCTATTGAAAGACCTAGTTTAGATTCGAATGTATAGTCCGGCAGTTGGGAAATTTATTTATGTGAGGAGAACATTGTGTTGGAATATCCAATACCGAACCTTTCGAATGATTTATCTGGTCAGGTAGCGTTAGTAACAGGCACTACATCAGGACTGGGTAAGCGATTCGCTCAGGTCATTGCTGCGAGTGGTGCAAAGGTGGCCGTGACCGGCCGACGAGTAGACAGGCTGGAAGCACTTGCCAGTGAAATTAACGCCGCAGGTGGCACTGCAGAACCTATCCATTTGGATATGCAGGACAATGACTCAATCATCGATTGTGTGAATCGAGCCGAGGAAGCACTGGGCACAGTGACGATATTGGTGAATAACGCCGGTATTCCTGATGCGCAGCGTGCTCACAAGATGTCACTGGAACTTATTGATTCTGTTTTTGATACCAATTTGCGGGGACCGTATGTGCTCTCATGCGAAATCGCGCGGCGCTTAATCGCTGCCGAAAAACCCGGCCGAATGGTCAATATATCTTCGGTTGGCGGTTTTAATTACGGTGGCAACGGGGCAGCCCTCTACTCGATTACGAAATCAGCCATAGTTCGTATGACGGAATGTTTAGCAGTCGAATGGGCGCGATACAACATAAATGTTAACGCCATTGCGCCGGGGGCTTTTGCATCAGAGATGATGGATGGAATGCTTGAAAGGTTAGGCGATATTGCCCAGCACTTTCCGCGCAAGCGTATTTGTGATCCGGCGCAAATGGACAGCACGCTTTTGTATTTTCTGTCACCGGCTTCCGAAGCGGTAACTGGGACGTACATAAAGATCGATGACGGGCAGGGCGCCAGATAAAGCTCATCCATCGCGAGTAAGGTGAATGGTTGCCGCTGCAACGGCACCAGCACAGCTTCTTTACAGGCGTTAGGTCAATAATAAATAGCTTGCTTGCAGGTATTTCGTCAATGTATGAAAGGCGACAACCGGACACGAATGAAATTTTATGCGCGGCTGCACACATGAATTGCAATGCAAAACTAGAACACTTTGTTTCTAGCCCGACGCCCAATCGTTCAAACGTGAAGCGACGCAGGGTTCAGTTAAGCTGCTACGCTGTCGGATGTGAAGCAGATAGATATGTATATCTGCACTGTTATGAATCTGATCCAACTATTGCTGTAATTTTGAATCCGGAAGAGTAGAGCATGACTGTGCATACCTTGCTGGTTGAAGACAATGTGTCGCTGGCACAGACTGTGATTGCGTACTTCGATCTCGAAGGCATCGACTGCGACTATGCCTCTACGGGTTCTCAAGGCCTAGATCTGGCATTGTCGAACGACTACCAAGCGATTCTATTGGATATCAACTTGCCGCGAATGAACGGCCTCGCAGTCTGTGAAGTTTTACGAAACCGCGGCGTTGATGTGCCGGTGCTGATGCTCACGGCCAGAGATTCGCTTGCTGACAAGTTGGCTGGCTTTGATGCAGGCACCGATGACTATCTAGTAAAGCCATTTGAGCTAAGTGAGTTGACAGCTCGCGTGAAGGCACTGGCCAAGCGCCGTAGCTTACTTGCCCAGCAACTTGAAGTAGGCCCGCTGCTCATGGATTTGTCTTTGAAGACCGCGTGCCGGCATGGCCAGATACTCAGTTTGACGCCAACCTGCTGGACGCTCCTCGAAATCTTGATGCGAGAATCTCCGAACGTCGTGAGTCGGGAGAAATTGCAAAATGCTATTTGGAAAGGGTCGGACCTTCCAGATTCGAACGTATTGAAAGTGCACCTCTACAAGCTACGGCAGCAGGTGGACAAACCTTTCTCCACGAAGCTCATACATACTGTAGCAGCGCACGGGTTTGCAATCCGGGTGCCCAATGATTGAAGACAAGCCGACGCGCCCGCTACCGCGTTTACAGCGGTACCTTTTGCTCTGGTTCGCTGGATGCACGATCGTAATGGTGTTGGCCTATACACAACTTCTGGAGTACTACCTAGAACTTGGTATTGAGATTAGAACCCAAAGATTTCTGGAACAGACCGCTGAGGATTACGCTGCAGTAGACCCGGAAACGGCTGCTAGGTCGGCGCTACCAAGCGGGCCTGGGCTTTCCGGTTACCTTAATCTGTCTGATATTCCGCCGCAGATTCTTGGCGTGTTTGCGCTAGATGATCTTCAGCATGGTGAGGCAATACGCTTCACAAATATGGGTTTCAGCGAAGACGATGAAAAACAGTTTGTTGTGGAGACCCTTGACCTCTGCCGGGAAGGTAACTGTGAGCTTCTATTTCTTTACGCATACAGGCTTGCTGGTGATGGTTGGCTGTATCTTCTGCACGGTATTGTCGGCAGTGACGAAATCTATGAAGAACTGGAATTCACGGATCGCTTCGCCATCGCGATTGGCAGCCTCCTCGCTGGATTGTTACTGCTCGTAGCGGCGCTGCTGGTTCGCAATATCGACGTGCCATTGCGCAAGCTCAACAGGTGGAGCGCCGCCCAAGGCGAGAGCGCTTCCGACTTGGAGTTGCCGAATCTGCGCTTCCGGGAGTTCGACATGCTGGCAAACCGGATTCAATTTGCGTTCGAACGGATGCGGGAGGGCGTGAACAAGGAGAAGCTATTTCTGCGTCACGCGAGTCATGAGCTGCGCACTCCTATTGCCATTCTGTCCACGAACGTTGAACTTCTTGACCGCCTGTCGGACAGACCGGAACGCACCGAAGCCGAGCAGGCAGCATTTGTCCGCCAGTATCGCGCTTTGGATGACGTCCAGCTTCTCATGGAAACTTTACTCTGGGTGAACCGGCAATCGGATAATTTGCCGAAATCTGAGCAAATTGATCTGCGCAGGGAATTAGATTGCATTATCGAGAACTATAGCTATCTGCTGGATGAGCGAGATGTTTCGTTGACTGTTACTGGCAGCGGCGAGGCGACCGCGCCGGTGGCTGCGGTACGGATTGTGTTGTCGAATCTGGTTAGAAATGCCTTTCAGTACACTATGGATGGCGACGTGCGTATTGCCATTGCGCCTAGGGAGATTTCCGTCGAAAACTCCAGTTCGGTGAATGACAACATTCAGCCCGATGATGAATATGGATTTGGCTTGGGTCTCGAATTAGTAGGTCTCATCTGTCAGCGCTTTGCCTGGTGCTACAGCTCTTCTGAAGCATCACGCGGCAGGACAACTACCGTTCATCTGTAACGCCTGCGTTAACCAAGCGTTTACCTTGTATTCCCTACACTGTTGGGTATGGAACAATCTCATTTGAAGATAGGTCTGATTTGTTGTGCCGGAATTGCCTTATGTGGACTTATTCTGTTCACCGGTCCTGAGCCGCTTGAGGCGAACGCCCCGGAAGAGAAGCCTCGTGTTTTAATCGGTGACCTTGAACGCTCTGCTATTGCGCGCACCGTGACAGCGTTTGGTGTGCTCTCGCCTCGTCAGTCGCTGCAACTCACCACACAGGTGCCGGGTGTAATCACATGGGTGAGCGATGATCTTGAAGCTGGAGGACAGGTTGCCGAGGGTGATCTTCTGCTCAGCATCGACCAGCGCGATTACGCCATAGCGGTGGCGAGTGCGAAAGCGCGTTTTGCCCAGGCCGAGGCCAAGATCGAAATCGAGCAAGGTCGTTCCGAAATTGCCCAGCTCGAGTGGGCGGCTTGGCAGGACAGTCACGATGAGGAATTGCCTGCGAGTCCGCTGGCGCTACGCAAGCCTCAACGAGCCGAGGCAGTAGCGCACCGTAGAACCGTCGGCGCCGAACTCGACAGCGCCAGACTTGCTCTGGAGCGAACAGCAGTGCGGGCTCCGTGGCCTGGGCACGTTGTGCAGGCGAATGCCATTGTTGGTCAGGTTATGCCTGTGGGTGGGGTCACAGCAACACTCTTTCCTTTAGATTATGCGGTTGTTGAACTCCAAGTGTCGATTAAGCAGATGCAACTGCTCGACGCGGGTATCGAACGCATAGAGTTACGGCCGGTTCACGATCTGGACGCGTCGCCGATCGTTGGAAAGTTCGAAGGGATTGTAAGGAATCTTACCTCTGACACTCGGCTTGCGACCGTGCGTGTTCGCATAGATGAGCCTTTAGCTCATGCGGGGTGGGCCTACGGAATGCATCTTCAGGCCAAGCTAATTACAGCGCAGGAGCGAACTGTTGCGCTCATTCCAGCGGGTCTCATAGTCAGTGGCAACCTAGTCTGGATTAGTCGTGGTGGGCGCGCTCAACGACATCAGGTATACCCGGTCGAAGTCCAGGGTCAGACGGTCAGCGTCGAGGATAATTTTGGCCCGGACGATGCATTGGTCCTAGAGCGTCCTATAGGACTTTTCGACGGTGCATCAGTTGCTGTGACGGAAAGGTAAGTGGCCGGGCGTCAGTCGATATCGCTATGGTTTTTGCATAATCCGACTGCGGCGAATCTGCTCATGTGGGTGTTCTTGGTCGGCGGGGTGATTGCCGTTTTTAACATGCGGCAGGAGGTATTTCCGACCGCGATCCTCGACACCATTAAGATTCGCGCGGAGTACCGAGGAGCGACCGCTGCACAAGTAGAAGCGCAGGTTGTGCAGCCGATCGAGCAGAGTATTGATACTTTGCGCGACATTCGAACGATAGTCAGCGAGATTCGATCAGGCGGTGCTGACATTTTTGTTATGCTGGATGATGGCGCGGATTCGCAGCGCGCTTTGGACGAAATCCGAAGCGCCATTGATGGACTCAGCTCGCTGCCAGCCGATCTCGAACCCACCACAATCATCCAGATGAGAGAAGATGACGAGGATATTGAGGTCGGGTTCTACGGTTTTCAGTCTCGTGAAGAATTGCACGCGTTTTCGGAGCTTGCGCGCGAGCGGCTTTTGAATTTGCCGGCCGTCGGTCAGGTGCAAGTGGACGGTGCCGGTGAACCAGAAATTTCGGTCCGAGTGTCTCCCGATAGAGCGCGGTTGTTTGGTCTCTCGCTACGTGATGTCACTGATCGTATTCGGCGTGCATCGTTCGAACTCTCTGGTGGGGTCATTCGAAGCTCAACGGGGGAGTATGGTCTGGCGACAGGCCTTGATCGGCGTTATGCCCACGAATTCGGTGACATCGCGATTGTGGAATCGTCGACTGGCGTGCCTTTGACGCTCTCGCAGATTGCGAGTGTTGAGAACGGATTCCGCCCCCATGGAAAACGATACCGAATTAACGGCTCGCTTGGTGTCATGATGAACGTATTCGGAGCCGGTAGCGCCACTCCCGGGGAAGTGTCGGAAAGTGTCCGGGTTTTGCTTGCTGAGATGGAGTCCGAAATGCCGAGCGGCGGCGCTGTTATTTTTGACGATGACGCTAAAAGCTTCGCTGACCGAGTCGGGATCTTGGCTGATAGCGCACTGATCGGCTTAGCCTTGGTGCTGGTGCTCCTGTTTTTGGTGCTTGAGGCGCGGGTTGCTTTCTGGGTGGCGGTTGGATTGCCGGTTGCGATGTTTGGTGGTGTGGCGCTGTTCGCGCTGACGCCATACACCGTCAACTTTGTCTCCGTTTTCGCCTTCATCATTGTCATCGGTGTTGTAGTTGACGATGCGGTAGTCATTGGCGAGTCAATCTATTCGAACATGCAAACCGAGATGTCTCCGTTGGACTCCGCAGCGGATACATTGTCGCGATTTAGTACCCCGATTACCTTGGCTATCGTGACGAATATCATTGCGTTTACACCCATTTTCTTTATGCCGGGTCAACTAGGATTGTTCCTGTTGGCGATTCCCGTAGTGACGACCTGCGTGTTTGCCATTTCGTTGATCGAGGCGTTGTGGATATTGCCCGCACATCTTGCCTACGGTCGGCAACCTAAACCAAAAACCGGAGGCAAACAGCGTCGGGCGCAGGAGCTTTTTGAAAGGCTGCGCGAAAACTACTTTGTCCCTTGGGTAGAGGTGTGTCTCGCTAATCGCGGTTTTGTGATCGCGGTTGGTTTGTTTGTCGTTGGTTGCATCATCAGCTGGGTTGGCAGCGGCCGTGTGCCGATTTCGCTACAGCCAGCAATTGAAAGTGAGCAGGTGACCGCGCTGTATGCGCTCAATCCTGGTGCGTCGGATCTTCAGGTTGACGAGATGGCGGACAATATTGAAAGGCTGGGACGCCAGGTGCTGCAAAGCCTTGGTGACGAGGAGGACATCAAAGGTATCTATATGCAACTGGGCGCTCCGGTCAGTCATCAAGGCTCGGTAACGTTCAGTCTCAAGCAGTCCGCTGACCGGCCGTTCACCGCAGGCGAGTTCGCTGAGCAGTGGCGTGATCTGATCGGTCAGCCGGCCAAGCTCACACAACTGTCCATCGACTACTTACAGGGACCTGGTGATGGGCGAGATCTTACTATTGAAATCGCCCATGCCGATGCAGCTGTGAGCCAGCGTGCGGCGGAATCGTTGGTGCGTCAATTGCAAGAAATAGGGGGTGTTGGCCAGATTTCATACAGCGGTAATGCTTTTCGGTCAGAGGTGCGGTTTGAATTGACTACTTTAGGTCGAGCCCTTGGATTCGACGAGTCGGAGATTTCAAGCCGGCTGCGGGCTCAGCTCGACGGTCTCGAAGCAACGCGCCTGACTCGCGGTGCCGATGAAGTTCGGGTGATGATCAGGGGTGAGCATGGGGATGAGAGGGTTTTACCGAATCTAAGTGGCCTTATCCTCACCTCCAGTGGGGGGCGCCAAGCGGCGCTGGGTGATATCGCTAAGATTTACTGGGAGCGTGGTGCGGTGCAGTTGCGGCGGATAAATGGACAGCGTATCGAGCGGGTCGAAGCCACCATCGATCGACGTGTCACGTCTAAGGGTCTGGTTGAAGACTTGGTGAGCGAAGAGCTCCTGCCTGCTTTGGAAGCGCAGTATCCCGGGCTTATGACGTGGGATGAAGCGATCGCTACCGATGAAGATGCAGAGACTGAATCGGGATTGATGTTAGCCACTATCGCCGTCTTGGTTACGATCTTCGTGCTCATCGGTGCCTACGCTCGTAGTTTGCGCCACAGTGCGCTTTTATTGGCTGCGCTTCCTTTGAGCGCAACCGGGGCACTGCTTGGCCATATCTTGTTGGGTATTGAGCTTAGCGCTGCGAGCTTCATGGGCGTGCTTGCTCTTGGCGGTCTGGTTATCAACGCGGGTTTGTTACTTCACCTACGCTATACCGAGGCGCTGCAGGCTCACGTTAGCCCTGAGGCAGCTATGGTCTCTGCTGTGCGTGACCGCTTTAGGCCCATCGTGCTGTCCAGCGTGACTACCCTTGTGGGGCTTGCTCCACTCATGTTGACCACTAACATCCAAGCAGCAGCCATGCGTCCGCTCGCGGTATCTGTAGGCTTCGGCATGTTGTTTTCTATTCCCGTGATTTTAGTCCTTCTGCCTTGCTTCGTGGTTTCCTTGGAGCGTGGCCGTAATAGTGCAAGCGGGGATACTGAGTTCAAGAGTGATGGCGGGGTGATGGTTTGAATCGACCGTTTTTGGCATTTTTACTCCTTTGGATGAGCGGCTGTGTCTCCGCTCCCGAGGTGCAGATGGTGCCGGACTTGGTGCGTGGCGGTGCCCCGCCTTTCTTTGGTAATGAGCCACGCGGCGAGATAGAGCAGTGGTGGCGGTATATCGACGATGATGGGTTGCATCGGATGATCGACACTGGTCTGGCAGGCAGTCCTTCCCCAAAGATAGCCATGGCCCGACTCGCACAAGCGGAGTCAAACCTTGCGGTTGCTCAATCTACGCTTTGGCCATTGCTACAGGGCCGAGCTTCGAGGGAGGACATTTATTTTTCAGGACGAGATCCCGATACTCGAGCAGACCTCGGTTCTCTTGAGCTTGGTTGGGATTTTGGGCTCTGGGGTAAGCGCCGACTAGAGATTGAGGATGCTCGACAGTTTCGCGAGCAGCGATGGTTCGAGCTCAAAGCGGCCGAACTTGCTTTAAGCACAACTATTGCGGAAACGTATTATCAAATCGTCGAACTTAAGACGCAGGAAGTATTGCTCACGGCGCAGATCGAGGTCAGCAAAGATCTGGAGCGGCTGATCGATGCTCGTTTTCGTCTTGGCCAGGCGCCGGCAAATGAGCTCTATCAGCAGCGCGAACAGACGACGTTGCTTATGCAACTGAAACTGGTTAACGACACTAGGCATGGGGCGTTGGAAAAGAGCTTGGATATACTGCTTGGGGATATTCCCGATACTGTTCCTCGGGTGACCTTATTCGAATTGCCGGATACTCCAGAGCTGATAGCGGTAGGCACATCAGAAGATCTTATTCGTAACAGAGCGGATATTCGCGCCGGATATGCTCGGCTGCGGCAAGCTGCGGCTCGGTTAGGGATCAGCTTTGCAGAGCGGTTGCCGACACTTCAGGTTACCGCCAGTCTGACCTCTCTAGCAGACAAGACGCTGAGTTTCGAGCCCAGCCGCAGCTTGCCGCAGCCGAGTATATCCAAAACTAAGTGGTCTGGATTAGTGTTGGACTTGGCCGCTCCTATTTTTACCGGAGGGCATCTACGTGCGATGGAAAAGCGCGCTCAGTTCGTTTTGGAGGAAGAGCGCGAGCGTTATCTTGAACTATGGCTGACTGCGCTTGAGGAAGTCAGCACACTCAGGTGGAAGCACCAGCAACAAAAGAAAGTCATCGTAACGTTAGCTGCGCGACGCGGTCATGCCCAAAAAGCACTTGATGCAGCTCGCAATCGATTCGTCTTGGGTGACCAGAACTACCTTGATGTGCTCACTGCGCTCAGGGGATTACAAGAAGCCGATCGTTCTATGGTCTCCGAACGTCGCCAGCTCATCTCGCTGTGGATCCGAGCGTCGGAGTCGGTAGGTCAGCCAATGTGTAACCTTTCGTCAAATTGCAAACAAAACTGGCAGTTTTGAATCGCACTCCGCAGAGGAAACTTTCGCCTAGCAGAAGCAGGTTATTGGTTGCTGTTCGAGGTGTCTCTTTGAGGTCTTGGGCGAACGCACAACTAAGGATTTTGGCTGATGCTGCTGACGTATGAGCGCGCTGGTGTCCCCCGTTGTTGTGGATTGGGGGAGGGCGAAAGGGTCAAGAGAACCATTCCAGCGGCCTGCCTTAGGGGCGATTCGATGCTGGAACTCAAGAGCCTCTGAGCTGATAGATCGCCGTTAAGTTAATCGTCATAACGCACGCTTCATCGTGTTGATCAAATAAACCAACAAGAACGTCTATAAATTCATGCCCTTTCTTTGCGTAAATATCATTAATTTCCATCTGAGCAATAAGTTCGCTATTTAAACCGACGGCTCTATAGTTTTGCGAAATTGTTTGCAGGTGAACCCACGGATTCATGAAAGCGTTACCAGCTAAAATCCAATTAGAACAACCTAACAAAAACGATAAATTTGCATACCCACCTTCCTTGGGCTGAAGCAGTTTCGGTAGATCGTCTTCGTTACTCAAATAAATTAATGGATTGTCATCAGTCCAAGGAAAACTAAAGGAACGGCATCCTTCAGCTTTTAGTTGCTCCCAGATTGCTCTGCTCGCTGGGGGTGCGGTGTAGTCAGGCTCGGCTAATTTGTCGTTTCTTAGTAGCGGCGCAGGAGGTAATTGATCAGGCAGTGCCACTTCTGCATTAGCACTGACTACGCCATTGCCCCTTACTAACGTTGTGTGTGCTTTTGCTGCGTCAACGATGTCGGTTTTGACGTCGAATCGCTCTTTATCGTATAGCGGGGAGGTGATTCGGCAATTTGCGTAGCCGCGATCGAGCCAATTCTTTCCCCAGTGCTCGATTAAAGGATGCACCAGATACGCAGATATAGTGACGCCTGGTACTAAGCCGCCCTCAAATCCGTATTGCTGTGCAAGCTCGTCACTATGGATTCTATTTTCGGAATCTGGAGCAGTATTCAGTGCCGTTGCAGACCATGTATTCATATGTTTTCTGCCAGTGATTTACATCGACTATAGGCGGTTTGATTTCAGCAATACAGTCTGGTGAGGTCGCGCTAGCGGGGCGCTAAATTGGGCGATTTATAACGACGTTTAGCATAGGGGTAGACATCAGCTCGTCTAGGGCCTGAGGATTCCGATAGATTCTCTATTGGGGTCGAAGTCTGCAGCAGACACACTTGATCCGTCGTGTCCGCCGAGTGTTCCAAAAGGACTAAAACCCAGAATGTGTTTTTGTTTGTTGGTTATCCGCTGCAAAACCTCCTCTCGAATACTGTACTGATGGTTTTCCTGTGGTTTTACCCATGGCTGCAGGAACGCTGTTGAAATGTTGCTTCTAATCGCGCCTGATCGGTTTAGGCCGTTGCCGTGCCAAAGTCTGCCTTCCCATACAATCGCCGTACCCCTCGGTGCAGTTAGAGATACTGCTTTCTTTTGTATTTCCTCGCTGTTGGCCGTTTTGTAGTCTAAGAGTGGCCATTTATGCGATCCGGGAATGAGTCTGGTTCCGCCATTTTCGGGGGAATTGTCAGAGATCAAATACATAACATTTGCCATGAATGGAAAATCCATAGGGTGAGGCACTAGGGGCCATTGATCTTGGTGCAACGCCATGCGCTCATTGCCGCTCCCGTTCATGTGCGCACCTATGGAACAAAGGCAGACTTTGTCTCCGATGAGGTGCTGAATCAGAGGTAATATCTTTGGATGGTCTATGAGTTTTAGGAAACAGTCACCCTTGTTGATTAGGTTCCAAATTAGTCTGCTGACTTTCTCTTCTTCAGAAGATTGAACGCCTAAACCTTCGTCTCCTCTTAATTTTGAACCGACTTGGTATTTCTCTTCACCCAAAAATTGTTCGTTCAGCCTTTGATCCATTTCTTCAACTTCTTCTGAAGTTAAAACGTTCTCGATTAAGGCCATGCCGTATTTGTCGAGATGGGTCTTCGCCTCATCTAAATCGTCTGTGAGCGGTGGGTAATCTAAAGTTTCTAAGTCAGCAATTTCCATATCGCGTACCTTGTAGTCTCAACGGTAAGGGGGAGGTTAGCGCCTTTAGACCTCGATGGATCGTACAAATACAAATTCGTTAGGCAGATAACTTGCACCGTGTTCGGCACCAGGCTGAGTTATATACGGGGCTGGAGACTGCAGCAGAGACCAACCTTCTTCGAGAGCCGCAACGCCGTTTTTATACGGTGGCTCGCAATCTGGCAGGGCTGGGCCTTTGCCCTTAGTACCATCGTAAAACGCCCAGGCGATTGTGCTGGTATCCATGGCGCCCTCGGCAAGCCAAAGATAAAGTACCTGTTGGCGATTCATTCTGAATTCCTTTGATTTGCGATCGCTCTGCCTTCCATGCGGGTGTAGTAATAATCTACGTCAAAGTTGTTATCGCCGCTCAAGTAGCGCCACAACCTGGCTCGTTCCATTTGCTCATACCTGGCTTCGTGGCCTTTTTGCCAAGGCTGCATTTTGCGCAATTGTTGCGCCACGCTGTCTGTTCGGGGATGGGCAAATGTATGGTCTTTGGCATCATTGTGTCGTGGCTCGAAATCGTCTTGGTTCCAAAGTCGAACCTGGGGAACCGTGGGGTTGAGTCGAATTTTGTACATCCATCGATCCTCGGGGCTGGGATTTGGTTGGCCGGCATGCCACAGGCCCTGATGGAAAATGAGTACCGTGCCCGCTGAGCCATGGTATTGCTGTTCGCCCAAAATGTTCTGGTAACGCGATACACCCTCCGCACGGGTATACCTTAGATGGCTGCCTGGCACGAACCGGGTGCCGCCAGCTCCTGGTTTAACCTCGGTAGGAAAGTAAAACAGCTGAATATCAAAACTGGGGTCACGATTATCTATTACTGCATCTACATGCAGATGCTGGCCGGTTGGACTGTTGGCTGCGATGAAATGAACAAAGTCATGGTCAAACAGGGGGTTGGGTCCCGCCAGGGACTCGATGATTCCATGCACTTGCGGAAGTCTAAGCATCTCGCCGATCGCAGACGGAGGTGGGTAACACTCGGACAAAGGACTCAGGCTTTCGGGCGTGCCTACGCCTTCTTTAGTCTCGGAAATTCCGCGGGTCTTGGGGTTAAGACCGCTGGCCCTAACGGCGTTACTTACCTTTACGGGGTAAAGGTCTGTCAGCTCTATTAGAGCTTTCTTGTTGAGCGAGTCCGAAACCAGCCCATCAAACCTCAAGTATCCGTTAGCAACAAATTCTGCCATTTCTGCGGTGGTCAGACGGTGGTCGCTTGCTGGCATTGTGTTTTGCTCCTGCCGAGGTGTGGCCAATAGTTCACTAAATAATGCGGATTGAAAAGATGGAGCCTGAATCCAGCTAAATGTGGCTGGGTCTATTCATGCCTGACGTCGATTTTGGCCTCCGGCTAAAACGCTGGGTTTAGCGACCACTATTTGCCACAGGTAGAGTCCAAAGTTTTCTGTTATTTTCTAAAGATAAACGAGGAAGAGGAAAGAGCATCCCATGGCTAGACCGCAACGCCCCCAGCAGTACTACGATGAAATTAAGGACAAGTTTAAGGAAGAGCGTGATCTTCGATTGGGGTATCGCCCCCCAGGAACAGATCAGTACACCTCGGAGCTTAGCGGTGATCTCGCGAAATATGCTATCGATCCCTATGCCAAAGATGTGCCAAGCCGCGAGCCGATCAACGACGAGGTTGAGGTGTTGTTTATTGGTGGTGGGTTCTCTGCTTTATTAACGTCAGCTCGGCTAAGAGAGCGCGGGCTGGAGAGTATTCGTATCGTGGAGCGCGGTTCAGACGTAGGCGGTACGTGGTACTGGAACCGATACCCCGGCGCTGCCTGTGATGTTGTGAGCTACGATTATTTACCACTGCTTGACGAGCTGGACTACGTGCCGGTGAATCACTACTCACGCGGCCCAGAAATTTTCAGCCACTGCCAGGCCATCGCCCAAAAGTACAATTTGTACGATCTGGCTGTGTTCAATACCACTGTTACCGAGACCCGCTGGGATGAAGCGGATCAACTATGGCATGTGAAAACCGATCAGGGCGACGTCATGCGCGCGCAGTTTGTCATTTGCGCTAACGGCACATTGGCAAAACCAAAACTCTCAGCCATAGCCGGGATGGAAAGTTTTGCCGGCCATTCTTTTCATACGTCTCGCTGGGACTACGACTATACCGGCGAGAACTTGGAGCATTTGAAAGACAAAGTGGTGGGGATTATTGGCACCGGCGCTAGTGCAGTGCAGATTGTTCCGGAGCTCGCCAAGGTGGCAAAGGAAGTTTTCGTATTTCAGCGAACACCTTCGTCCATTGACGTGCGTGACGACTGGCCAACTGATCCGAATTGGGCACGAAAACTTCAGCCGGGTTGGCAACATAAAAGACGTGAAAAAGTGCTTGCCGCAGTCGAAAACTCGCTTGAGAAGCGCGCCGCGAAAGGTGCAACGTCGCCTGAGGAAAAACTCAGAAAACAGGAGAACGCCAACATCGACTACATGATGCGTATCCACCGACGTATCGACGAGATTGTTGATGATCCCGCTACTGCGGATGCGCTGAAGCCGTGGTACATGTTCATGTGTAAGCGCCCCTGTTTTCATAATGACTATCTGCCGTCATTCAACTTACCCAATGTCCATCTGGTGGATACCAAGGGGCAGGGCATCACCCAGATCAGTCCCAAGGGCCCGGTATTCGACGGTAAAGAATACGGTTTAGATTTGTTGATTTACGCAACCGGCTTCGAGGTTCAGCAGACCGGCATCTATAACGACATTGTTGGTGCGGGCGACGTGAATCTTCAGGACAAGTACGCCCAGGGCATTCGAACTTTGTTGGGCATTCATACCGCAGGTTTTCCAAACTTGTTCATCATGGGCGGTTATCAGGCCTCGTTCCAATTTAACCTTACGGAAATGCTGCAGACACAGGGCGATCATATTGCCGCGTGCATCGATTATGTCCGTGCCAACGGCCATCACGCGCTTGATGTTAAAGACGAAGCAGAAGAGTGGTGGGTGCAAAACGTCATTCAGCACCGGGGTAAGACCAGTCGCTCGGAAGAATGTACGCCAGGTTATTACAACTTTGAGGGTAATGAGCAAAGGCGTCAGGACGGTAATTACAACGGTGGCTTTAGACAGTATTTCCAGCACCAAGGCGAAGTGCGCGAAAAAATGGAAGAAAACTTTCATTTAGTCGCTAAAAAAAGCTGATTGGAGCACTAGGAGCAACCAATGAGTTACCCGCTTACCGGACTCAAAGTCCTGGATTTATCGCGTGTTTTAGCCGGACCTTTTGCCGGGCGAATGCTAAGTGACCTGGGAGCCGATGTTGTGAAACTTGAGCCGCCAGAAGGTGATGTCACTCGCCACTGGGGAGTCAAACGCAGCGGCATCTCGGGCTACTACCACCAGCAGAATGCTGGCAAGCGCAACATTTCGGTGGATCTACGGGACCCTAAAGGGGTCATGATTGCCAAGTCGCTAGTGGAGCAGGCGGATGTGGTGATCGAAAACTTTCGGCCAGACGTTATGCAACGACTGGGACTCGACTACGACACGCTGGCAGAAATCAATCCGCGCTTAATCATGTTGTCTATTTCTGGTTTTGGCGCCAACAATCCCGATAGCCGCCGAGCAGCCTACGCCCCCATCATTCATGCGGAGACTGGGCTAATCGCTCGACAAGCGGAATTAACCGGAGCGTTTCCAACGGAACTGCCGCTGTCTGTGGCAGACACCAATGCATCGATGCATGGCCTCGTGGGTCTGTTAGCGGCGTTGTACGCAAGGGAGAAATCCGGCCGAGGCGACCATGTGGAGATTTCTATGGTCGACGCAACGGTTGTGACCAACGACGGTATGCATTACGCCCTTGAAGGCATAAATGTGGGGGTTACCAACGAGGTGCATGAAACCGCTGGTGGCTTGCTCATGCTCGCAGGTGAATTCAGATTTATATGGAAGATGCTCAGCACCATTTACAACGTCAGCGACGGTCTAGAAGACGCACAAGACGTTGCGCTTGAGGAAAAAATTAAAGCACGCCGCGCCGCTTCAAAACATTTTTTCACCAAGACCTGTCGCAATAGGGAAGAAGTGATTCAAGCGCTTGATCGAATGAATGTCGCCTGGGGTGATGTAAGACCCGCTTCTGACATACAAAAGTTAGCCTCAGTTCAAGCGCGTACCTCAATCGCGGAAGTCGATGACCGAGAAGGCGGGAAGCGCTTGATCCCATCGTCGCCCTACAAATACAAACACCTCGAGTCACAAGTCAGGGCAGGTGCGCCGCATTTGGGTGAGCATAACGAAGAAGTATTAGAGCAGTGGTTGGGATGGTCGCCAGAGCAGATAAGTAGCGTTCAATCGGCGTTTTTGACTGCAACACGGGATTAACTTAGGGAGGGGACAATGCAGGAATTTTCAGGGCGAACCGCGGTCATTACCGGCGGTGCCAGTGGCATTGGGCTAGGCATGGCGCGTTCTTTCGCAAAGCGCGGTATGCAGTTGGTGCTGGCAGATTTAGATGAAGAGCTTTTGCAAGCCGCTGAGCAGGAGTTTTCGCAGGCGGGTGTTGCTGTTGTGAGCCAAATTTGTGACGCATCAAAACTGGACGACATAGAGCGTCTGGCCGAAGTCACCATGGATCGATTCGGAGGCGTCCATGTGGTGTGCAGTAATGCCGGTGTTGGTATTCCAACTTCAGCTCGCAACTTAAAGTTGGCTGACTGGGAATGGATTATTAATGTCGACTTGTGGGGGCCAATCTACGCGGTGAAAACATTTTTGCCGCTAATAGAAGAGCAGGGCGAGGGCCACATTAATGCGACCTCGTCGATGGCGGGTCTGATCTCGTCACAAATGATGGGCGCTTACAATGTGGCCAAGCATGGTGTTGTCGCGTTGATGGCGGCCACAGAGCGAGAGCTTCGGGCTAAGAAAAGCAATGTTCGGGCCTCGGTGTTATGTCCTGGCCCCATCAATACCAACATCAGTCGCCATTCGGTGGACTATCGACCGGGTCGCGCAAAACCAAAAACTGACAATGAAAAGGCAGGCAAGCTGGCGGGTAATATCCAGTCCGCATTGGAGCAAGGCATGCACCCTGACGAGGTAGGTGAGCTTGTAACCAGAGCCATTGAAGACGAAAAGTTCTGGATACTGACCCACCCGCATTGGGCGAAAGGGGTGCAAAAGCAGTTAGACGCTATGGTGAACGAGCAAACACTCACCCGCGCGTGAGTGTTATTGCGCCCGAAAATGTTCTGTTGAGCCGTTAGATAAGTTAATAATAAACAGCGTTTCCGGATCCACCGCCGGCCATGATGACCTCTCCGGTTATGGCCCATGACTTGTCCGATGCTAAATAAGCGGCCAAGAAGCCAATCTCAGAGGCGTCCACCATGCGATTGATGTGGTTGCCGCGGGGTGAGCCGTCGGCGTAGTCCAAAGCCTCGGCCTCTGCCGGAGTAACCCCCAACTTTTTGGCCCGGGCTTCCATTACTTTTACTGTGCGCTCGGTTCGGGTAATGCCGGGGTGAATGCAATTCACGGTGATCCCGAATTTGCCCATTTGCATTGCCAGGGTCTTGGTCAGATGCACCAATGATACGTTCCGGGCGCCGCCACTGAGATTGCCCGCGATCCTGGCGTTACCACCGCTGATGTTGATGATTCGGCTCCAGGGTTGTTCTTTCAAAAAAGGAATCGCTGCCCGAGCGCAACGCAGCGCGCCGACGTATTTGGTGTCGAAGTCACTAAGCAGAGCGTCTTCATCTAAGCCGTCGATAGGCCCAACCGCAGAGCGCGAACCGCCAGGCAAAGAGGCGCAGTTGACCAAAATGTCGAGGCCGCCTAATTGTTTAACCGCCTCGGCCATAACGTTGTCGACCTGTTCGCGAGAAGTCACATCCAAGGCCATGGGGATGATCCGGCGTCCCGTGAGGTCTTCGATCTCTCTCGCGGTCTCATCCAAAACAGACTGAGTTCGAGAGGCTATCACCACATCGCAGCCTTCCTTGGCCAGTTCTATGGCGATGGCTTTGCCGATACCGCGGCTGCCACCGCCTACAAATGCGCGCTTATTAGTCAGTCCGAAATCCATTTGAAGAGTCCTTGTATTTGCTCAAACCTCAGTCGCTGCAAGCGAACTTTAGCATCAGGGCGTTTTCTTTAGGTTGCCAACACGATATCTGCAATCGAGACATGCTAGAAAGCTGCGAAAGTCGACTCGTCAAAAAAATTACAAATATGCGCAGGCCAATAAATTATGAATAATGAAAAGTTGGTTTTATAAGAAACCAAAACTGGGGGAGTTTCTGTGACCAATGAATTTAGGCGTGGATGGCCAACACTGACTGGCTCGTTTCTTGGGATTGGTGTGAGTTTGGTTTCACTCACTTACTACTCGGCTGGGATATGGGTTAAACCATGGCAAGAAGCGTTTGGCTGGTCGCGGGCTGAAATCGGTACCGGGCAGTCGCTTATGACCGTTACTCTGATTCTTGCCGCCCCGTTGGCAGGAAAGCTAATAGATCGATACGGGCTGCGATCTGTATCGACAATTTCTTTACTTCTGTATGCCTTTGGGTTGCTCGCAGTGAGCAAAATGACAGGAGAGCTATGGTTATATTATGTCTTGGCCGTGTCCTTTACCCTGGTGGGCGTGGCATCGACCCCTTTGGGTTTTACCCGAGCAATAAACGCTTGGTTTACTAAAAACAGGGGCCTCGCCCTAGGTCTAAGTCTGACCTCTACGGGCGTAGCCGCCTTCTTATTGCCCAAATACCTTACTCCCTATGTTGCTGTTCATGGCTGGCGAGAGGGGTATTTCATTCTATTTGTGATTGCTGTTGTTGCCGTCCCGTTAGTTTGGTTACTTATTCGTGACCATCCGCCTGAGGCAGAGGTAAAGTCGGAGGCTGGCCAGGAGGCCTTGCTTGGAGTAACACTTCGCGAAGCAATGCGAACCAGAGTTTTCTGGAGCATTGCCGCGCTATTTTTGTTAGTCGCAACCGCAGTGCTAGGAACTATTCCGAGTTTTATACCGCTGCTGCAAGATGCCGGTTTGGATGCAACTAGGGCCGGTGAGTTAGGAGCTGTACTGGGCGTGTCGGTAATGGGTGGCAGACTTGTCACCGGTTTTTTAATTGATCGAATTTTTGCGCCTTATGTCACGGCAGTGATCTTCACATTTGTGGCTGCCGGCTGTTTGGCTCTGGGTGTTGGCGGTATTTCCTATGCCTTTATTGCCGCCATTGCACTCGGGTTTGCGGTTGGTGCTGAAGTTGATCTGATTGGATATTTCACGGCTCGATACTTTGGACTCGCGAATTACGGGACGATCTATGGTGTTCAGTACAGTGTGTTTAGTCTGGGTGCGGGAATCAGCCCGGTACTTGCTGGATACATTTGGGATGTGAATGGAAACTATGATGTGGCCCTCATCGGTGGGGCGGTATTACTCGCTGTTGCGGTGGTTGTAGCTTTGACCTTACCCAGATTTGAGGACGTTGCTGGACAAGATCCCGCGATTAAGCACGCGTAAGTTTAGAGGATGGCGGTACATGCTGACCTTAGATTTCCTTCGTTGGGGAATCTTTCGTAACCCACTCAATAGATACGGCGAACTGCTGGTGTCTCGATCTGTGCAGATGCAGGGTATTTGTCTATTGGCCCGTTGATGGCCGCTTATTTGCTGCTCCGCTATTGCGGGGG
>JAYQAJ010000003.1:95392-164934 GCA_038136775.1 Gammaproteobacteria bacterium | reverse complement strand
GCGCTCAGGTGATGCCTATACCTCCCAACTTCATACTTTATTTTTCAAAGTACTTTAAGAGGTTGCTATGGGAACAACGCCACAAGACGATTTGCACTATTTACGCCAGATGGCTGAGCAAGGAGAGAAACAACCTATACACGGAGGTGAGGTTGGCATTCTTTGGGGGAGCCCTTATTTCTTGGCCTCTTTGTACGCCTATGCAACCCTCTCGGGATTGTTGTCATTTTCAAATTCAACGGTTTTGATGGCGTTCTTGCTCCCGGTGCCAATCGGCATAGTCGGGCAGTATTTTCTTTTAAAGCGACTCTCTCAAAAGTCAGGCGCTTTCTCCTTCGGAAATAGAACCTCTAGCGCTGTTTGGAGCGCTGTAGGCTTTTCCACATTCGTTGTATTTTTCTCCATTCTCATAGGTCAGGCGACCAATCTAATAAGCTTGGACGAAGCGGTCATTTGGGGCGTGCTACAAGCAATTCTCTTTTCAATGTATGGCGTAGCCTATGGAACGACCGCACAAATCGCTGGAGATAAGCGCCTGTACGCATACGCTGCAATAGGTTTGGTCATGGCAATGGCGACGCTTTTTACCATCGGGCACTTAGAAATGTTTTTAGTTTTAGCCGCCGGGGTCTTTTTCGGGGCTGTGTTACCGGGAATTTTGAGTTTCAGGACCACCTGAGTCGCCCTAATGAGAGACAGTGACAAGCAAAACTATGAATTTGATCTGATTAACGATCTTATTCATAGCCGTGTTCGCCTCGCGACCATGGCTTATCTGTCAGGTGCTGGCACAGCAGATTTCAACGCCATTAAAGCCGCGGTTAAGGCAACTGACGGAAACATCTCAGTACATTTAAGGAAGTTAGAAGACGCCGGTTATCTAACAGCTGTGAAGCAATTTAATGGCCGGAAACCGCAGACGCTGTACGAAATTAGTGACGAAGGGAGATCTGCGTGGCAGCGTTACTTGAACCACATGAGTGAACTATTAGCAGAGTAAGGGCGGTAGGTTAGCCCGATCATCAGTCGGTTCGATCGATTAGGTGGCTATATTAATGAGCGCAGAGGCTCTTACCGATTGGTGGTGTTTTCAGTGATCGAAATATGGCGGAAGAGGTAGGAGTCGAACCCACCAGGCACGTAGTCGCACCTCAACGGCTTTGAAGGCCGCGCACCCCACCGGAGGCAATGCTCTTCCGCGCAAAATACTATTAGATCTTGGGCCGCCTTGGCTATCTTCTTGTTGCCGGTACTTGTTTGCATAATCTGCTTTTGGCTTTGCGCCAGTTTTTGCGGAGAAGTTATGCGGTTCTTGTATCTCGACATCGATACCTTGCGTCCAGATCATCTCGGTTGTTACGGCTATCACCGCGCAACCAGTCCCAACATTGATGCGTTGGCAGCGCGCAGCGCGGTTTTTGAAAACGTGCACGCCTCGGATGTGCCGTGTTTGCCCAGCCGCACGGCTGCGCTCACCGGGCGTTTTGGTATTCACAATGGCGTAGTGAATCACGGTGGTACCGACGCCGACCCGGTTTTCGATGGCGCGGGGCGTGAGTTTTGGTCGTCGTTGCAGCTAAATTCTTTGCCGACCCGCCTCAAGGGTCGTGGTGGCCAGCCAGGTGTGCCGCAAATGCGTACTGTTTCCATCAGTTCCTTCGCCCAGCGGCATTCGGCGTTTCATTGGTACGCGGGATTCGACGAGGCTTACAACGTTGGAAAGTTTGGTTTGGAAACGGCTGACGAAGTCTATGCCATTGCTGAGGATTGGTTGCAGCGCAAGGGTAAGGAGGACGATTGGTTTTTACATGTGCATATGTGGGACCCCCATACGCCTTATCGTGCGCCTGCTGACCTAGGCGAGCCTTTTGCCGACAGTCCTTTACCGGCTTGGTATAGCGAAGAGGTTCGACAGCAACACTGGCAGTCTTGTGGTCCTCATAGTGCGCAGGAAAACTATGGCTTTGCGCCAAATAATGCGATGTCCCAGGTGTACCCTCGGCAGCCTCAAGAGACCCCTGACATGTTGTCGGCGCGCAAAATGTTTGATGGTTATGACTGTGGTGTGCTTGTTGCTGACGACTATGTTGGGCGGATCTTGAATCTCCTGGCTGACCTTGGCGTTGATGACGAAACCGTGGTTATGCTCAGCAGTGATCACGGTGAAAATCTTGGCGAGATGAATGTTTACGGCGATCATCAAACGGCTGATCAGATCACAACACGCATTCCTATGATTTTGCATTGGCCCGGTTTATTGGAAGAGGGGCGCTACTGCGCCATGCATTATCACGTTGACGTCTTTGCTACGGTGCTGGAGCTGTTGCAACGCAAAGTGCCAGACAGTTGGGACGGTGAAAGTTTTGCTAAGGCGTTGCGAGATGGCGTCGATTTGGGTCGCGAATTTCTTGTGCTGTCCCAGGCCGCCTGGGCGTGTCAGCGCGGCGTGCGGTTTGGTGATTATCTCTATTTGAATACCCGCCACGACGCATTTCATCTATGGGACGATGAACTGTTGTTTAACATTGCCGCTGATCCCCACCAGCAGAAGAACTTGGCTACAACGGAGCTTACGCAGTTGGCCCAAGGGCGTGATTTATTAGGGCTGTGGTTGGGTGACATGATGGTTGATGCTGCGCGTGGCAGAGACCCGCATGACAACGTGATGCAAGAGGGCGGCCCTTATCATGTGCGGGGTAAGTTGGCGTCTTATTCAGAGCGGTTGCGCAAGACACAACGCGGGCATTTGGCGGATCAACTGGCGGCTAAGTACCCCAACGAGATTTAACCTTGGGCAGAGGTGCTTTTAAGCTGGTGCAGTTTGTGTTGAATGGCGCTGACTTCTGCACGATCAAGTTTGTACCGTAGCAGCAGTAAAAAAGGCACCACATTCAGTGCCGGCATAATGATGCCGTCGATGATCGCCATGCGTATCAGCACGTCGCTCGGGACCTCTCCGGGTTGTAAACCCACCGGGAAAGCGATCACCCAATCCAGCAGCAACCCGCCAATGACTAAACCAAGTCCGGTGGTCACTTTGCCAGAGAAGGCGATGCCGCCAGAAAAAATACCTTCCTGGCGTAGACCGTTCTGTAATTCTTGATGATCTGCGATGTCGGCCATCATGGAGGCAAACATCATGAGCACCAGAAAGTAGCAATAACCCATGAGTGCTGCGTGGGCTACCAGCAGTTGCAGCAGCAACGGATCACCATTGTCAGGTAACCAGCCAGCAAAACGCAGTGACACTTTGATTATTTGTAGCGCAGAGATTGTGGTGATGGCGACCAGCATGATGTCGCGCTTTTCGAAGCGCGCTTGCAACGGGCTAATGGTAAATATGGCCAGCGCCATGCCCATAAAGGACAAGGCAAACCAACGCAGTTCGTCGGGGCCAAATCCCCAGAAAAAAGTATTCATATAGGTATCGAAGACTTGTCCGGTGCCTATGACTGCAGCGGCAATGAGGGTGGCGACAAAGAGCACGCGAAAGTACTTGTTTTTGAGTGCTTCAAGAGTGCGCTGCAAGATGTCTCGCAAGGTTATTTTTTCTACCGTCTCGGTGGGTTGGGGCAGGTATTTGACTTGATCCAAAGTGGCCAGGGTAGAGAAGCTCATCCATAGAAACATCAAGCCAGAGACAATCCACGCAAAGGGGCGGTAGTTAGCTGGGTTAAATAGTCCGTTTTCAAAACTCTCTGATGCAGGAAAAATTGAATAAATGCTGAAGATAAAAATAACGCCACCGAAACCACCGACCATCATTCGGTAGGCAATGATCATAGTGCGCTCTTGATAGTCTTCGGACAGCTCTGCGGCAATTGCACCCCAAGGCACCGCGAAAAAAGAAAAACTAACCCGTAAACAAACTGTGCATACCAGCATCCAGGCAGCTAGGACGGCTGTACTGAGGTTTTCCGGTGGCGCAAACAGCGCATACATAGAAAGGCAGGTGGGTACGATGGACAACAGCATTAAGCCATGGCGTCGACCTAAACGGCTGCGAAAACTATCGGAAATGGCCCCGGCCATAGGGTCTGAAACCGCGTCGATCACCAACGACACAGCGAGCACCGCCGCTGCGATACTGGCGGCAAGACCCAACACTTGAGAGTAATAAAGCAACAGTAGGGTGTTAAACGCCCATTCTTTATGCTGCCCAGGCAGAGCGCTGAACCCTTGCACGAGCTTGGTCCAAAAAGGAACTTTGGCTTGGCGTTGCTCCGCTCGTTTAAACCTAAAGGTTGGTTGGTCGTGGTGACTGGATTGATGCGTCATAGCTGTGCCCAAACTGTGCCGCTCGGTAGCGCCACAATTGCATCAAAACTCACTTTGCTGGTAGTCGTAGTTGCGATCACACATCTCTCCAGTTGTGCATCGGTATCTTTTGCTTCAGCTAAACATATTAGGGTTCAGCACTATCCTGTCATTACCTTGGCGGCGTGTGAATCCCTTGCTGTCAAAGTACTCTAAAACTTCTATGGCAACGTTGCGGCCAATGCCGGTTTTGTCGCGAAACGCTTTAACGGTTAAAGGTGCGGTGGTGGTCATATCCAGCACAATCTGTGCAATCTCGCGCAGTTGTTCTGGCAGATAGTAACGATGACTGGCGACATTCACGAGCAGCCCGGACTTCACCAGTTCGTTCATGCCTCTTTCCAGATTGTTTTGTTGAATGTTGAAGCGTTTTGCCAGATCCCCAGTGCTGGGTGCTTGGTTATGACACAGGGCGGGATACAGGCTGTCCCATAGCTTGCTCAGGTGCGCGGGTACTTGAACTTCTTCGCCCACCATGCGGTATTCACCGCCGACCTGGGTTAGGTGCTGTTCTTGCACGAGTTCGTTCAGCAGCGTTTGTAGGAAGTTCCTGGGCAGTTTGCTGTGCAGTTCATTTTCCCTTAGCGGCTGATTCGGCTGGTCAGTGAACTGTTGCAACGTTGCTGCTTTATGCCGCTGCCAATGGGTGTCACTCAGCAGTAGATCGCCGAAGGTCTTGACTGCATGTTTGCTCACCAAGTCCTTCCGGTCGGTCTCGGTTAGATGCCAAAAACTTTGCAAGTGAGCTAAATCGGTGATGCCCGACTTAAGTAGCTCGTTAAGGCAGGCGTCGGCACTGTGCAAGGCGTAGGCATCAATTTGCTGCTGGCGGTGGGGCGCTTGGCGACGGTGTTGCGACTGTGCCTCGGCGTAAATGACCTGACCACCGCCGAGAGTGGTATCGAGGCTATGATCGCGCAAAATCAGGCGGTCGCCTCTATGACAGTACAGTGGTTCGTCCAGAATTAGATCGACTCGACCAGTCTGTCCGGGTTCTAGGTGTTGGCCCGGCGCCAGTGCCAGTCTGGCCTGACTGTGGTGGGTAGCATGATAAACGTGGACTGGCGTCCAATGTTTAACGCTGCGCGGGAAGTCTTTGCTGATCTGTAAGTCCAGTGACAGCGTTCGATGGCCAGCAGGTGGCGTTGCGCTCAACCAGTCGCCACGTTGCAGTTGCGCCAATTCCAAACCGCTGATGTTGAGTGCGCAGCGCTCGCCGCTCTGGGCTTGGCTGCTTTCTTGATCCTGAGTGCGTATGCCACGAACCCGCACAAGTTCGCCTGAGGGGAAGTGGTGTAAGTGCTCATCTATGGATACGCAGCCGCTGTGGGCGGTGCCGGTTATCACCACACCAGTGCCTTTGACGCTAAAGGTACGGTCGATGGCCAGTCGGAATGGTCGCTGTTGTTGTTGTCGTTGGTAGTCGTCGGCCTTGCTTCGAAGATGTGTTAGCAGGGCATCAAAGCTGCTTGAGTTTTCGGTTGATGTGACAAAGCGCGCGCTGTCTTGCAAGAAGGTGTGCTGCAGCAAACGGTCGATTTCTTCTCTGCATTGTTGCAACCGTTCATCCGTCACTCGGTCAGCCTTGGTAATCACCACGCAACCTGAGGCCAAACCGGTCAGGCTCAAAATATCTAGGTGTTCGCGGCTTTGCGGCATTGGCCCATCGTCGGCTGCAATGACCAACATGGCGTATTGGTTAGCCGCGATGCCAGCGACCATATTGTGAATAAATTTCTGATGTCCAGGCACATCCACAAAGCCGATGTTGCCTGCATCGATATAGGCAAAACCCAAGTCGATGGTTAAACCGCGTTTTTGTTCCTCGGCCAGGCGATCGGTATTGACGCCACTCAAGGCGCGTACCAATGCGGTTTTGCCGTGGTCTACATGCCCAGCTAGGGTGACGATCATGGCGGTAGTAGTGCCAATTGTTGGGTTAGTTCGTCCAGCGGCTCTGCGCAACGCAGATCCAACCACACACAGTTGTCTTTAATGCGTCCGACCACGGGTACCGGCAGTGCACGTAGGTTGTTACTGATGTCTTCGGCGCTGAAGTCTGGGTGACTGACCGTTAACGCCAGGCTGGGCAGGGTGCGGTCGGGTAGCGCGCCGCTGCCGATTTGCGCCTGGCTATTCTCAAGCTTGCATTTATAGCTCGATGAAAAGGCGTCCTTTAGTTTATGTGCGGCTTGCTCAAGCTCCGCAACGGGACGGGTCATGATGCGCAGAATCGGAATGTTTTTATGCAGTGTGTCAGGATCTTCGTAACGCTTAAGCGTGGCTTCGAGTACCGCCAGAGTTATTTTGTCAGCACGCAAGGCGCGCTTCATTGGGTTTTTGCGGATGCGGTCAATCAATTCACGTTTGCCGACGATAATGCCCGCTTGTACACCGCCCAGTAGCTTGTCGCCGCTGAATGTGACCAGATCGACGCCGTCTGCCAGCACCTGTTGCGGGGTCGGCTCCGCAGGTAAATCAAAGCGGGTAAGGTCAATCAAGGTACCGCTGCCAAGATCCACACAACTGGGCAGGTCGTGTTGCTGTGCCAGTTGGGCCAGTTCCTTTGCCGCAACGGATTCGGTGAAACCCTCAATGTGATAGTTGCTCGGATGGACTTTTAGCAACATCGCCGCCTCTGTGCTGACCTCAGCGTAGTCACTAAGGCGGGTGCGATTAGTGGTGCCCACTTCAATAAGTTCGCAGCCCGCGCGACTCATTAATTCTGGTAGCCTGAAGCTGCCGCCGATTTCTACCAATTCGCCACGGGAAACCGGTACGCGCTGATGTAGCGCCAAAGTATTGAGCACCAGCATTAACGCGGCGGCACAGTTGTTCACAACTGTTGCGGCTTCGCAGCCAATGATCCGGCACAGTCGCGCCTCCACTACGGCGTCTCGCTGGCCGCGTTTGCCTGCTTTTAGATCGTATTCCAAATTCATTGGACGTGTGACCAGTGGCTCGATGTCGTGCCACAACTCAGAACTCAATACCGCGCGACCTAAATTGGTGTGAATGATGGTCCCACTGAGGTTAAAGACCGGTGTGTAGTCCGACTGACTTAACGCGCTAGCAACGGCTTGTGCATAGCCCAAAGGTTGGTCTGCCCACTCAGGAACCTGTTTGGTGTTGCGCATTTGTGCTTGGAGGTCGCGCACTAGAGCTTTGACGGTTTGCAAACCATGGGCAGCCACGCTGCTTTGCAGCTCGGGTGCTTGTAATAGAGTGTCGATGGCTGGCAGATCGCGCAATTCGGGCATAGTTGTGCTCTGTCGGTAATAAATCTGCGCCGCTCTGGCGGCAGGTTCTCGCATTCTTGTTGCAGGGTTGCGAAGATGATGAAAACTAAAACACAAAGGGTAAAACAACCATGAGCAAGGAGCTAGATCGGGTCGCGTTCATCGGTCTTGGGGTAATGGGCTACCCCATGGCTGGGCATTTGGCGAACAGTGGCAAAGCGGTCACGGTATATAACCGCACAACTGTCAAAGCCGAGCAGTGGTTGTCAGAGTACGCAGGGGGCGGCGAATGTGCGGTTGCGACAACCCCAAAAGCAGCGGCAACTGGTGCTGATGCGGTGTTTATGTGTGTCGGCAACGATGACGACGTGCGCAGTGTTGCCCTGGGTTCAGATGGCGCGTTAGCTGGCATGGCTGCGGGCAGTGTACTTGTTGATCACACCACCGCCTCTCAGCAATTGGCTGTGGAGCTCGGTGCCGCATGTGCTGCAGCGGATGTACGGTTTCTTGATGCTCCTGTGTCTGGAGGCCAGGCTGGGGCAGAGAACGGCGCGCTCACCATAATGTTAGGTGGTAGCGAGGCGGACTATCACAGTGTTCAGGGTTTGTTGGATGTATACGCCAAAAAGTCCGCGTTGATGGGGCCGATTGGTGCAGGGCAACTGACCAAAATGGTTAATCAAATCTGCATTGCAGGAATACTGCAGGGCTTGGCGGAAGGGGTGCACTTTGCCCAAAGCGCAGGTCTTGATGTAAATGCGGTGGTCGATGTCATCTCCCAGGGTGCGGCTCAGTCTTGGCAGATGAATAACCGCGCCGCCACCATGGCCAAGGATGAGTACGATTTTGGCTTTGCGGTGGATTGGATGCGTAAAGACTTGGGTATAGCGCTGGATACAGGGCGCGAGCTTAAGGCGCGTTTGCCGCTAACAGCACTTGTGGATCAGTTCTATGGGGATGTGCAAAAACAGGGTGGTGGCCGTTGGGATACCTCCAGTTTGCTGCGTCGGTTGAGCTAGTAGTCACACATAAAAAAGGCGCCTTCGGCGCCTTTTTTTGTACTGCCGAGATTAGCCCGGATAGTCGCGTTTGGTGTAGCCCTTATACAACTGGCGGGGGCGTCCGATCTTGTAGGGGCCGCTGATCATTTCGTTCCAATGAGCAATCCATCCTGGCGTTCGACCGGTTGCAAAGATAACCGTGAACATCTCAACAGGAATGCCAATGGCTTTGAGAATAATGCCCGAGTAGAAGTCTACATTGGGATACAAGCGCTTCTCGACAAAGTACTCGTCTTCCAGGGCGATGCGTTCTAATTCTTGGGCCATTGCCAGCACCGGGTTGTCTTCCACGCCCAGCTCTGCAAGAACCTCGTGGCAGGTTTGCTGCATCACCGTGGCGCGCGGATCGTAGTTTTTATAGACCCGATGCCCGAAGCCCATAATGCGGAAAGGGTCGTCTTTGTCCTTGGCTTTTTTAACGTATTTTGGAATGTTGTCGACGCTGCCAATCTCGTCGAGCATGTTCAACACCGCTTCGTTAGCGCCGCCATGTGACGGCCCCCACAGTGCGGCAATGCCTGCAGCTATGCTGGCGAACGGATTAGCCCCGGTAGAACCGGCCAGGCGCACCGTTGAGGTCGATGCATTCTGTTCGTGGTCCGCGTGCAGCAAAAAGATGCGATCCATCGCGCGGGCGATAGTGGGGCTGACTTTGTAATCTTCGCACGGTGTGGCGAACATCATGTGCAAGAAGTTTTCCGCATAACCTAGGTCATTGCGCGGGTAGATAAACGGCTGACCTTGGGCGTGCTTGTAGCTCATGGCGGCTAAGGTCGGCATTTTTGCGATCAGCCGGTGGGCAGTGATCTTTCTATGCTCGGCGTTATCGATGTCAGTAGAGTCGTGATAAAACGCCGACAGCGCACCAACTACGCCACAGAGTATTGCCATGGGGTGGGCGTTGGGACTAAACCCTTTGAAAAAGCTGCGCAGTTGCTCATTGACCATCGTGTGATGCTTGATGGTGTCAACAAATTCGACGCTTTCCTCAGCATTTGGCAGTTCACCATTCAGCAGCAGATAGCACAGTTCCAAATAGTTAGACTTCTCGGCCAGCTGCTCAATTGGATAACCACGGTGCAATAACACGCCGTTGTCACCGTCAATGAAGGTGATTTCTGAGTCACAAGATGCTGTGGAAACAAAACCTGGATCGTAAGTGAAGTAACCCTGGGAGGTGAGCTTGCCGACGTCGATGACGTCAGGGCCGACCGAGCCAGAGTAGATGGGTAATTCGATGGGCTCGCTTACGCCGTCGATGGTGAGCGTTGCGTTTTTAGGGGCTTGATCAGTCATGGTAAAAGTCCTACGTCCTCCCAGTGGTGCGCTATGCGCGTGTGTCCTCGATAATCGCCAAGGCGTTCCCAACGTTGTCGGCAATTTTAGCCGGTCGGCTCAATCGCTATTGCCGGTTATAGTTATTAGTCGGGCAATTCGGGTGGCGCTAAGCCAACCAGAGTTCGCGGTGAACGTCAGCGAGCAACTATCATTGACGAAAGTGCGCAGGTTTTCCAGTTTGACAAGCAGCATTAGGCCAATTTGCAGCCGATTTATTAACAAAAAGTGTACGCGCTTGAATAAAACAGGACGGTTCGTCTTAGTTTTTCTTTTGCTGTGGCCGTTCTCAGGCCTGTCGCAAGAGCCACGGACTGATGAGTGCGTGATCCTGTTGCACGGTTTGGCGCGTACTGCAGGGTCGATGAACTCTGTGCAAAGACGCTTACAGGAACACGGTTATTTGGTGGTGAACCAAGGTTATTCATCACGCCAAGAGCCCATCGAGGTTTTGGCCGCGACGGCGATTCCACAGGCCCTTGCAGAATGTGCCAACGCGCCGACTGTACACTTCGTGACTCATTCAATGGGCGGTATTTTGTTGCGAGCCTATTTGGTTCAGCATGACGTGCCTGCCTTGGGCCGGGTGGTGATGCTAGGACCACCGAACCAAGGCAGTGAAATCGTCGATCGTTTGGCAAATGTGCCTGGTTTTGGTCTGCTCAATGGGCCAGCGGGTAAGCAATTGGGCACTTCACCAAACGATGTGCCAAAAACCCTGGGCCCGGTGCGCTTTGAACTAGGGGTTATAGCGGGTACGCGGACACTGAATCCGTTGTTGTCGCAGTTATTACCTAATCCAGGCGACGGTAAAGTGTCGGTGGCAGCCACCAAGGTGGAGGGCATGACGGACTTCATCGCGCTGCCGGTCAGTCATCCACTTATGATGAACAATACGGAAGTGATGGCGCAGATCCTTGCATTCTTAGAAATCGGCCGATTCAATGATGGACAAAAGCCTGCCAAACCTTCTTAAGGTGAGTGCTGTGTCCAATCCCGTGCTCATTTGACGTAACCTTAGGGGGACGAAACAAGCAGCGATTTGCAGCTTTAACGCCACTATCTACTTGGCTTTGGTGCGCATCCTCACTAAAATGGGCCGCTGGCCTTCGTCCGATGGCCGACCATCGCGAGCCTTGGCTCGGTTCGCCTTAGTACAAAGCGCGCAAGTGTGGCGGTACTTAGACAGAACATTTTCAAATCACTGCAATTGGGATAGAACCATGAAGACAGATCGCCCTGTCAATTTGAACCTGTTTGCCTTCAGCTTTCCGCTGACGGCGATCGTTTCAATCACTCATCGAATCACCGGCATCATCTTGTTTGGTGGGGTGGCTTTTGCGCTCTATGTCTTGGACATGGCGCTGGCATCTGCCCAAGGTTTTGCTGAGGCGCAGACGTTACTGGCGCAGCCGCTACCCAAGCTAATTCTGCTGGCTTTGTTGGCGTTTCTTATTTTTCACATTTTTGCAGGGCTGAAGCATTTGATGTTGGACTTCCATCTGGGTGACTCGGTTGCGGCGTCGCACCGGGGATCGTTAATGGTGATTATTTTGACCATTGTCAGCACCGCTGGATTGGGGGTTGCGTTATGGTAATGCAAGTCACATCAGTCACCAGTCTGACTCGCAGTGGTCTCTCAGATTTCGTTGTACAGCGTGCAACGGCAATGATTCTTACGGTATATACCGCCTGGGTGTTGGGATTCTTTTTGTTAACACCGCAAGTGGATCACGCCAGCCTGTTCGCGTTTTTCACCAACTTCCCCATGCAGATGTTCAGTACTCTGGCGATTCTTTCGACCATTGGTCACGCCTGGGTAGGGTTGTGGACCATTGGTACAGACTACATACGGCCTAGTCATGGTCTAGGCAGTGCCGCAGATCCTTTGCGCATTGTCTATCAAGCGGTGTGTGTATTAATGATGGCCGTATATCTTATGTGGTCACTGCGTTTAATTTGGTAAATCACTGATTTTATTAGTTTTAGGTTAGGAAAAGTACATGGCACAGATAAGAAAGATGGAGTTCGATGGGGTCATTGTCGGGGGTGGTGGTTCTGGTCTTCGTGCTGGACTGCAATTAGCGCAGTCTGGACTCAAGACGGCAGTAATCAGCAAAGTATTCCCAACCCGTTCGCACACCGTATCTGCTCAAGGCGGTATTACCTGTGCGATTGCCAGTGACGACCCTAACGACGATTGGCGTTGGCATATGTACGACACCGTCAAAGGGTCGGACTATATCGGAGACCAAGACGCCATTGAGTATATGTGTTCCGAAGGCCCACAAGCGGTATTCGAACTAGAGCATATGGGCTTGCCGTTTTCGCGCACAGAGTCGGGGCGTATTTATCAACGACCTTTCGGTGGTCAGTCGAAGAATTTTGGTGAGGGCGGTCAAGCCGCTCGAACCTGCGCTGCGGCCGACCGAACCGGCCATGCGTTGCTGCACACCCTTTATCAAGCCAATGTTAAAGCCAACACCACCTTCTTGAACGAGTGGTTCGCCGTGGATTTGGTGAAGAATCAAGACGGCGTGGTCGTGGGCGTTATCGCGCTGAACATCGAATCGGGTGAAGTGGTGCACGTCACTTCTCGCGCTACGGTTTTGGCTACGGGCGGCGCCGGTCGGATTTATGCTTCGACCACTAACGCATTGATGTGCACCGGTGATGGCATTGGCATGGCCTTGCGTGCTGGTGTGCCGGTGCAAGACATCGAAATGTGGCAATTCCACCCAACCGGTATCGCTGGCGCGGGTACCTTGGTGACCGAAGGTTGTCGTGGCGAGGGTGGTTATCTGATTAACAAAGACGGTGAGCGTTTCATGGAACGTTACGCTCCTACGGCTAAAGACCTTGCGGGTCGAGATGTCGTCGCCCGTTCTATGGTAATCGAAATTCTGGAAGGCCGCGGCTTTGGGCCGGAAGGCGATCATGTGAAGCTTAAGCTCGACCACTTAGGCGCCGACGTTTTGAACAGTCGACTGCCTGGAATTCTTGAACTGTCGCGAACCTTTGCCCACGTTGACCCGGTTAAAGAGCCTATTCCCGTGGTGCCTACTTGCCACTACATGATGGGCGGCATTCCTACTCAAGTCAGTGGTCAGGCATTAACGCAAAATGCGGCAGGAGAAGACGTTGCGGTTGACGGCTTATACGCAGCGGGCGAAGCGGCCTGTGTCTCTGTGCACGGCGCTAATCGTTTGGGCGGTAACTCGCTACTTGACCTAGTGGTATTTGGGCGTGCGGCAGGCATGCACATTGAGCAGGTTATGCGGCAGGGTGTGAGTTATCGAGAAGCTTCTGAGTCGGACGTTGAAGCCGCTATGCAGCGCCTCAACCGTTGGAATGAGAGCAGTTCCGGTGAATCGGTTTACGACCTTAAGAAAGAGCTGCAAACAACCATGCAGAATAGCTTTGGTGTATTCCGCACCGAAAAGAATATGCAAGAAGGCATCGGTAAGCTGCAGGATTTGCGAGAGCGTATCGGTAAAGCGCACATGCCGGACAAGTCATCTGCTTTCAATACCGCGCGGATTGAAGCGTTGGAGCTAGAGAATTTGCTGGAAGTCGCAGAGGCTACAGCGATAACTGCTGAAGAACGCAAAGAAAGCCGTGGTGCTCATGCACGAGATGACTATCAAGAGCGTGATGATGACAATTGGCTGTGCCACTCCATGTATTTCCCGGACGACAAGCGAGTAGGCAAGCGCGACGTGAATTTCGCGCCCAAGACTATGGATGCGTTCGAACCGAAAGTCCGCGTCTACTAAGCACTAGTCGACATAGAACGTTAAACGCAACGAACGAGTTTTAAGGACAAAGAGCAATGCAAGTAAGTGTGTATCGTTATAACCCAGACCTAGATGAAGTGCCGGTCATGCGCGATGTCAGCGTCGATCTGCCCGAAGGTAAAGACCTGATGGTGTTAGACGTATTGCAGCTGATCAAAGACGAAGACCCAACTTTGAGCTTCCGTCGCAGTTGTCGCGAGGGCGTTTGCGGGTCGGACGGCATTAACATGAACGGTAAAAACGGTTTGGCCTGCATCACTCCGGTATCGGAAGTGGTAAAGCGTAATAAGTTGGTGTTGCGGCCATTGCCTGGTTTGCCGGTGGTTCGTGACCTTGTGGTAGACATGAGTCAGTTTTACCAGCAGTACTCGAAAGTTCAGCCTTATCTGGTCAACAACGAAGCGCCGCCTGCTCAAGAGCGTCTGCAGTCACCGGAAGATCGGGAAAAAATCGACGGTTTGTATGAATGTATCTTGTGCGCCTGTTGCTCTACTTCGTGCCCGTCGTTTTGGTGGAATCCGGATAAGTTCATTGGCCCGGCAGGATTGCTGCAGGCTTACCGCTTTTTGGCGGACTCTCGTGATACCGACACGGAACAGCGTTTGGCGAACCTTGACGATCCCTTCAGCGTATTCCGCTGCCGTGGCATCATGAACTGTGTGAGCGTGTGTCCTAAGGGGCTAAACCCGACCCGCGCTATTGGTAAAATCCGCTCCATGCTGTTACAGCGGGGCACCTAACTTAACCAGATCGACCTAGATCTACTTATCGAGCCACCGCTCGGGTGCGGTGGCTCTCAACGAGTCGGCCTTTCGGTGTATACCGTAGCTAAAGAGGCGAAACAGTGACTGACAGTTTTATGCAGCGTATGCAAAAGAGTTCTCATCTGGGAGGGCTGAACGCTGCATACATCGAAGATCTCTACGAAACGTATTTAGAAGACCCCGGCGCGGTAGCGGAAGTTTGGCGCAGCTATTTTGAGACGTTGCCAGTGGTAGAAGGGGCCATAGGTGCCGACACCCCACATTCCTCTGTAGTTCAGCATTTCGAGCGGCTTGGTCGCAACCGACTAAAAGCAAAACCAGAAAAAGTCGCAACGCACATTTCCGACGAACACCAAGCTCGGCAAATGCGTGTGCAAGATCTGATTTCTGCGTACCGACATCGGGGCCACAAGCGCGCCAACATCGACCCCTTGGGCATGATGGAAAGGCCAGCCACGCCAATCCTGGAACTGGATTATCACCGCCTGTCACCAGCGGATCTGGATGAGACATTTAACACCGGTACTTTCCATTATGGTGATGGCACTGCCAAGTTGCGTGACATTGAAACCGCGTTGCAACAAACCTATTGCGGTTCCATTGGCGCCGAGTACATGCATATCGTTGATGCGGCTGAACAATTGTGGGTGCAGCAACGCTTAGAGAGTGCGCGCAGCCGGCCTAGTTTTGACAACAAACAAAAGAGCGCCATTTTGGAGCGCCTGATTGCGGCAGAAGGGCTAGAAAAGTATCTGCATCGTCGTTATCCAGGGACCAAGCGGTTTGGTCTTGAGGGCGCAGAAAGTCTGATTCCAATGTTCCACGAACTGCTGCAACGACTAGGCGATCATGGCGTTGTGGAGTCGGTCATTGGCATGGCCCACAGGGGCCGCCTTAATGTCCTGGTAAACATTCTGGGTAAAAGTCCGGGCGATCTCTTCGATGAGTTCGACGGCAATGTCAGGGTAGAAAACGGCTCTGGCGATGTGAAGTACCACCAAGGTTATTCGTCAAACGTCATGACACGGGGCGGCGAAATGCACCTAGCTTTGGCGTTTAATCCATCCCATTTGGAAATTGTTGGGCCTGTTGTTGAAGGCTCAGTGCGCGCGCGCCAGGATCGCCGCGAAGATCCAGTCGGCGATCAAGTTGCTCCCATCGTGGTGCACGGAGATGCTGCATTTGCAGGCCAGGGTGTGGTGATGGAAACCTTCCAGATGTCGCAAACTCGAGGTTTTCGCACCGGCGGCACAATTCACATCATCATCAATAACCAAATTGGCTTTACCACTGACCGCCAAGAAGATGCGCGCTCCACTGAATACTGCACTGAGGTCGCGAAACTGGTTCAAGCGCCGATTTTGCACGTCAACGGCGATGACCCAGAGGCGGTCATATTTGCCACTCATTTGGCTGCGGACTACCGCATGACTTATCGCAAAGACGTGGTCATTGACTTGGTGTGCTATCGACGGCGCGGGCATAACGAAGGCGAAGAGCCGATGAAGACTCAGCCGCTGATGTATCAAAAAATTCGAAGTCATCCATCGGTCTGCGAGCAGTACGGAAACTTGTTGGTTGAATCCGGGGTGATTGAGCGCGAGCGGGTTACAGAAATGGCCGACCGCTATCGCGATACCATAGAAGCAGGCAACAGTTTGGCCTTAAGCCTGGTGCAAGAACCCAACAGCGAATTGTTTGTTGATTGGACCCCCTACATTGGCCATGACTGGGATGCGCCGGGAGATACTCGTGTCGCCCAGGCAGACTTCCAACGAATAGCAGCCAAGCTCGAAGAAATGCCCAATGGTTTTGTGGTGCATCGACAGGTGGCGAAAATTCTCGACGACCGTCATCGAATGGCGGCAGGCGCGAAGCCGGTAAATTGGGGTATGGCCGAAGTCATGGCCTATGCCACATTGGTCGATGAAGGCTTTCCTGTGCGTATGACGGGCCAGGATGTCGGCGTGGGAACGTTTTCTCACCGCCATGCTTCGTTGTTTAATCAAAAGGACGGCGAGCGCGTCATTCCGCTAAACCAGGTACGCGAAGATACCGCCTTTGAACTCTACGACTCGTTGCTGTCAGAAGAAGCGGTGTTGGCGTTTGAATACGGCTATGCCACTACGGCACCTAAATCGTTGGTGGTATGGGAAGCGCAGTTTGGTGACTTTGCGAACGGTGCTCAGGTCGTGATCGACCAGTTCATCAGCTCCGGCGAGACCAAGTGGGCGCGTCTATGTGGTCTGGCAATGCTGTTACCGCATGGCTTTGAAGGGGCAGGTCCCGAGCACTCATCAGCGCGGCTAGAACGCTTTTTGCAGTTGTGCGCCGAGCACAATATGCAGATCTGTATTCCATCTACCCCAGCTCAGGTATTTCACATGCTGCGTCGCCAGGTCATACGGCCAGCACGTAAACCGCTGGTGGCGTTAACGCCCAAGAGTTTACTGCGGCATAACTTGGCCGTTTCAACGTTAGAAGAGTTGTGTGACGGTGAGTTCCATACTGTGCTCGACGAAATAGACGAGTTGAACGCCAAAAAGGTTAATCGTTTGGTGTTATGCAGCGGCAAGGTATTTTACGACTTGTTAGAGGCTCGTCGTGAAGCAGAGTGCGATACCGTAGCGATTATTCGTCTTGAGCAGTTGTACCCATTCCCCGAAGACAAGCTGGCCGAACTGCTTGGCAGCTACGGCAAGTTAAAAACCGCGGTTTGGTGCCAGGAAGAACCAATGAATCAGGGCGCTTGGTATTCATCCCAACATCACATTCGTAAAGTTCTACAACAACACAATCCCCAATTGTCTCTCGACTATGTGGGGCGCGAAGCCTTTGCAGCACCTGCCGCAGGCTCGCCAGGGCTGCACATTGAACAGCAGCAACAGTTGGTGCAAGAAGCACTATTTGGAGACGTGAATGTTTAACAGCAGCGTCCAAGCATTACCGTAATGGGAACCCTATATGGACATTAAGGCGCCGACCTTTCCGGAATCTATTGCCGACGGCAGTGTCGCCGAATGGCATCACCAAGTGGGCGACTTTGTCGCCAAAGATGATTTGCTGGTCGACATTGAAACCGACAAGGTCGTTATTGAAGTCTATGCGCCAACAGATGGTGTCCTTAGCGCTATTCTAAAGGGCGAGGGCGAGACGGTACTGTCCGAAGAAGTTATTGCTCAGTTTACCGAGGGTGCGGCCGAGGCAACCCAAGAGCCCGCCGTTGCAGACTCAGCACCAGTGAGCGGCAGTGCAGATGCTGACCGATTTGCCAGCCCCGCAGCGAAAAAGTTGGCGGCAGAGAATAATTTAGACTGGGCAGCGATTGCTGGCACTGGCAAAGACGGGCGTATCACCAAAGAAGACGTTACCGCGGCGTTGGCACAAGCTGCACCAGTTGCTGAGGCGGCTGCTGCAGAAGTAACACCTCAAACGGTACAGCCGCCAGCGCAACCCGAGGCAGCGGCTAAGCCGGTAAATGACGAAGGCCGAGTTGAGCGGCGAGTGCCTATGACTCGATTGCGCGCCAGCGTTGCCAAGCGGTTGGTCGCAGCACAACAAAATGCCGCCATGTTGACCACGTTTAACGAAGTCGACATGCAGCCAATCATGACCCTGCGCAAACGTTATCAAGCTGAATTTCAGAAAGCCCATAACGACACACGCCTCGGATTTATGTCGTTTTTCGTGCGTGCAGCTACCGAGGCGCTAAAACGTTTTCCTGCTGTTAATGCCAGCATTGACGGTGACGATATCGTTTACCACGGGTACTACGACATTGGTGTTGCGGTTTCGACCGAACGCGGGCTTGTGGTTCCCGTGCTTCGAGATACCGACGCGCTTGGTTTGGCGCAAATTGAAGATGAGATTTCTGCTTTTGGCGCCAAGGCGCGTGACGGCAAACTAGCTTTAGAAGATATGGCTGGCGGTACCTTTACAATTTCTAATGGCGGCATTTTCGGCTCCATGATGTCTACACCAATCCTTAATCCGCCTCAGACTGGGGTGCTGGGTATGCATAATATCCAAGACCGCGCCGTTGTTGTTGACGGCGAGATTGTTGTGCGGCCGATGATGTACTTGGCGTTGTCGTACGATCACCGATTGATCGACGGCCGCGAAGCGGTACAGTTCTTGGTGGCGATTAAGGGCATGATCGAAGATCCAGCGCGCATACTACTAGAGCTATAGAGCATCGACTGCGTCGTTAAACGCTACGACGCGCAATGGCAGCAACGCTGCACAAGCTTAGCAAAGTGACTTCATACGCTGATGCTAAAGAGTAAACTGGCATGAATTGAATGCCCCCAATGGAAATGATCCATGAGTAATGACTACGACGTAATCGTTATTGGTGCTGGCCCGGCGGGCTATCACGCGGCGATTCGCTGTGCGCAACTAGGCTTTAATACGGCCTGCATCAACAAGATGCGCGACAAAGAGAACAAGCCGGTGCTGGGCGGCACCTGTTTGAACTGGGGCTGCATCCCCTCAAAAGCACTACTGGACGCCTCGCATAAATTTCACGAAGCGCAACATGACTTTGCAGATTTGGGCATTAACACGGGCAAAGTTAGCGCAGATGTCCCGAAAATGATCGAGCGTAAGCAGCAGGTGGTAGAGGGCCTTACCAGCGGTGTGGCGGCGTTGTTTGAAGGTAATGGCGTCACCTCGCTAGAAGGCAGCGGACGCCTGCATGGCAATTGCCAGGTCGCGTTTACGCCTCATGATGGCGAAGAGCAAATGTTGCAAGCCGCGCATGTGATCTTGGCCCCAGGTTCTGTGCCCGTGGACATTCCTCCCGCACCTTTGCAAGACGACCTTATAGTCGACTCTACTGGCGCTCTGGAGTTTACCGCCGCGCCAGCGCGTTTGGGCGTGATTGGGGCTGGCGTGATTGGTTTGGAATTGGGCAGTGTTTGGAACAGGTTAGGCTCTGAAGTCACTGTGCTCGAAGCTCTGGATGAGTTCCTGCCGATGGCAGACAGCCGCATCAGCCGCGACGCTCAGCGTATGTTGAAAGGCCAAGGCTTAGACATTCGTTTGGGTGCCAGGGTCACGGCGACCGAGGTCAAAGGTCGTGGCAAGGAAAAGGCCGTCACCGTAACCTACCAAGATAAAGACGGCGAACGACAACAGGAGTTCGACAAGCTCATAGTGGCCGTTGGGCGACGACCCTATACCGAAGGCCTGCTTGCAGCGGACTCTGGTGTGAATTTAGATGAGCGCGGGTTTTTGTATGTGAATGACCTGTGCGCTACTGATGCGCCCAACGTATACGCTGTTGGTGATGTTGTGCGCGGGCCAATGCTGGCGCACAAGGGCATGGAAGAGGGTGTGATGGTGGCGGAGCGTATTGCCGGCCATAAGCCTCTGGTGAATTACGACACAGTACCCAGCGTCATCTATACCCATCCGGAGATCGCTTGGGTAGGTAAGACAGAACAGCAACTGAAAGCTGACGGTGAAAATTATAATGTCGGTAGCTTTCCGTTTGCCGCGAATGGCCGGGCGCTCGCCGCTAACGAAACCGAGGGAATGGTTAAGCTGATTGCGGATGCCGACACTGATCGAATTCTAGGTGTTCATGTTCTTGGGCCCCAGGCATCAGAGATGATTGCCCAGGCGGTGATCAGCATGGAGTTCAGTGCCAGTGCGGAAGATCTTGGCTTGATTATGTTCGCCCATCCGACGTTATCCGAGGGCGTGCACGAAGCGGCACTTGGAGCGGCAGGGCACGCTATTCACATGGTGAATCGTAAAAAGCCAAACAAGAAAAAATAACAAACTAACAGCGTTCATGAACGTACACTATGGTGCGGTCATGCAGCTACGAATAACTCATACACAGGGGAGGAACGCGCGCAGTGAACTTACACGAATACCAGGCTAAGGGTCTGTTTGCCGAATATGGCTTGCCCGTATCGGAAGGCCACGCGGTAGATACGGCTGACGAAGCGGTAGCGGCAGCGCAAAAAATTGGCGGCAACCGTTGGGTTGTCAAAGTGCAAGTGCACGCAGGCGGTCGCGGTAAGGCCGGTGGGGTAAAACTCGCTGACTCGCTAGACGAGGTGCGCGCATTCGCCGATCAATGGATCGGGAAAAACTTGGTCACAATTCAGACTGATGAAAACGGTCAGCCGGTTAGCAAAATTTACGTAGAAAGCTGCACGGATATCGCCACTGAGTTGTATTTGGGTGCGGTCGTGGATCGCGGCACTCGGCGTGTTGTGTTCATGGCCAGCACTGAAGGTGGTGTAGAGATCGAAACTGTAGCGGAAGAAACCCCAGAGAAAATTCTGCGCGCAGTTATTGACCCTTACGTAGGTGCTCAGCCCTTCCAGGGTCGACAGTTGGCGTTTCAGTTGGGTCTACAAGGACCACAAATTCGTCAATTCACTGATCTGTTTATGGGCTTGGCAAAACTGTTTCAAGAGACCGACTGCTCGCTGTTAGAGATCAATCCCTTAGTGATTACCGAAGAAGGTAACGTGCACTGCCTGGATGCGAAAATGAATGTGGACAGCAATGCGCTGTACCGGCAACAAAAAATCGCGGCAATGGACGATCCCACCCAAGAAGACGAACGCGAAGCCCAAGCCGCAGAGTTCAATCTGAATTATGTGGCGCTAGACGGCAACATTGGTTGCATGGTCAATGGTGCCGGTCTTGCTATGGGTACCATGGATTTGGTCAAGTTACACGGCGGCAACCCCGCGAACTTCCTTGATGTGGGCGGCGGTGCGACCAAAGAAGCGGTCTCTGAGGCGTTCAAGATCATCTTGTCCGATCAGGCGGTGAAGGCGGTACTGATCAATATCTTTGGCGGCATTGTCAGTTGCGCCACGATTGCCGAAGGCATTATTGGTGCGGTGAAAGAGGTCGGTGTAGAGGTTCCTGTGGTTGTGCGTTTCGAAGGCAACAATTCAGAACTGGGGCGCAAAACCCTAGCGGACAGCGGACTTAACATTATCCCGGGTGAATCATTAGTAGACGCGGTCGAAAAAGCCGTGGCTGCAGCAGGAGGGCAGTCATGAGCATATTGATCGATAAAAATACCAAAGTTATTTGCCAAGGTTTTACCGGTTCCCAGGGTACTTTACACAGTGAGCAAGCATTGGCTTATGGCACACAATTGGTGGGCGGTGTTACTCCAGGCAAAGGCGGCGGTACGCACCTAGGCTTACCCATTTTCGATACGGTAGCCGACGCCGTGCAAGCTACCGGCGCTACTGCATCGGTCATCTACGTGCCAGCAGGCTTTTGTAAAGATTCAATTTTAGAAGCCTTGGACGCGGGTATTGAGTTGATAGTTTGCATAACCGAAGGCATACCTACCCTGGATATGTTGGCGGTGAAAGCGCGCTTAGAGTTAACCGGCGCGCGCATGATTGGGCCAAACTGTCCGGGTGTTATTACCCCAGGTGAGTGCAAGATCGGCATTATGCCTGGTGATATACATCTGCCGGGCAAGGTCGGCATTGTAAGCCGTTCAGGCACCCTGACCTACGAAGCGGTTAAGCAAACCACCGACCGCGGCTTCGGCCAAAGTTCTTGTGTAGGCATTGGCGGTGACCCGATACCTGGCAGCCACTTTATCGACATATTGGAATTGCTTGAGAAAGATCCTGCTACCGAAGCCATAGTTATGGTGGGCGAAATTGGCGGTACCGCAGAAGAAGAAGCGGCAGCCTATATAAAAGCTAATGTCACCAAACCCGTGGTTGGATACATCGCTGGCGTGACAGCGCCTCCAGGTAAGCGCATGGGCCACGCCGGTGCCATCATTGCCGGAGGTAAGGGCACCGCAGATGACAAGTTTGCAGCTCTACAAGACGCTGGTGTGCGCACAGTACGTAGCCTGGCTGAAATAGGTGATGCCTTAGCAGACGTTACCGGCTGGTCTTGATTCCCGCCTACGCGGGGGCTTGTCCCCCGCTTTCGCGGGGGCTACATCCGCTCAGGTTGAAGGAAATCCCAAGTCAAACAATCGATGCCCTGGGTAATAATTTCCTCAACTAGAACCATTCGTCCCGAAAAACCTACCGTTGGCGCGTATAGCCTGTGCCGTAAAAGCCTTAAATCCTAATGTCTTCAAAATAGTATTAGTGGTTCGCTCAAGTTTGAGCTGACTGGGAGACAGAAATGGCGGACATCAAACTATCCAGCGGTTACTGCAGCGGGCTACCGCCGCTGGTGCTGTAGGTTGCGTCTTGACCGGCAATCCGGCCTATTACCGACGCTTTGGTTTTGAACTTGCGCCAGATCATGTGCCGCCACAAGAGTCTGCTGAATACTTCATGCTCAAAACCCTAGCTGATGTAACACCCACAGGCCCCATAGCGTTTCATGAGGCTTTCTACGGAAACTAGCGGATGTGGAGCCAGCATTAACCCCCATTTGCCTTGTGGGCCCTTGCCGGGCCTTGATTTCCTCTGAGTTGCCCCCATGGTTGCGCCCATCTACACAGTGTTGCTGGAGAGCAATTCATGAGCGAAGCCCAAGCCGAAACCCTTAATTTTCAGACCGAAGCGAAGCAACTGTTGCAGTTGATGATCCACTCGCTGTACTCCAACCGTGAGATTTTTCTGCGCGAGTTGATCTCTAATGCTTCGGACGCCATTGATAAATTGCGCTTTCAGGCCATTGAGCAGCCGGAATTGTTGGGTGACGACAGTGAACTGCGTATTGATGTGACTTTCGACAAGGACGCCAAGACTCTAAGCATTGCGGACAATGGTATTGGTATGAACCGTGACGAGGTCATCTCGCATCTTGGCACCATCGCGAAGTCAGGAACCGCAGAGTTCTTGGCGAATCTTACCGGTGACCAAAAATCAGACTCCCAATTGATTGGGCAGTTTGGTGTAGGTTTTTACAGTGCTTTTATGGTGGCAGGCGAGCTTGAAGTGCGCACGCGCAGTGCAGCCGGCGGCGAAGGCGTAATCTGGCGTTCTAGCGGTGAAGACGCCTACACCATTGAGGCGGCCGATGATCTGCCGCGAGGTACTCAGGTGGTTTTGCATTTGCAAGATGACGCCCTGGAATTTGCCGAAGACTTCCGTCTGCGCAGTATTGTACGCAAGTACTCTGACCATATCGGTGTGCCTGTGCGCATGGTTAAAGCTGAACTGCCCACCACTGAAGAAGATGAGCAGAACACTGACAAAGAGTCCGCTGATGCTGAATTGGAAGCGGTCAACTCTGCCAAAGCGCTGTGGACGCGCTCGCGCTCTGAAGTGGAAGACGATGAGTACAAAGAGTTTTATAAGCATGTGTCCCATGACTTTGAAGAACCCCTGCATTGGAGTCACAACAAAGTCGAAGGCAAACTGGAATACACCAGTTTGCTGTATCTGCCTAAGCGTGCGCCTTTTGACTTATACAATCGTGAAGCGCCCAAGGGGTTAAAGCTATACGTGCAGCGGGTGTTCATTATGGACGACGCCGAGCAGTTTCTACCGCTGTACTTACGCTTCGTGAAAGGCGTTATCGACTCTAATGATCTACCGCTCAATGTGTCTCGAGAAATTCTGCAACAAGATGAGCGTGTTACGTCAATTCGCAACGCGGTGACCAAGCGTGTACTTACCATGCTGGGTGATATGGCGAAGAAAAAACCTGAGCAATATCAGGAGTTTTGGGACGAATTTGGAGAAGTTCTAAAAGAAGGTGCGGGCGAGGATTTTAGCAATCGCGAGAGCCTGGCAAAGCTGTTGCGCTTCGCCTCAACCAAGAGCGACGATGGCGCGAAGAAGTCCGTTAGTTTGGATCAATACCTAGAGCGCAAGGTTGAAGATCAAGAGAGCATTTACTACCTGTGCGCTGAAACCTACGAAACCGCCAGCCGCAGCCCGCACTTGGAAATTTTCAAAGAACGTGGCGTTGAAGTAATTGTACTGTTCGACCGCATTGATGAGTGGCTGATGAGCATGCTCACGGACTACGAGGGCACGCCCTTTGTGGATGTAATGCGTGGTGATGTGACCTTGCCAGGTGAGGCCAAGACAGACGACAAAGACGGAGCGGACGAAAATCAGGACGACGACCATCCATTAGTTGAGCGCATCAAGCCTATCCTTGACGACAAAGTGGCTGGTGTGCGACCGAGTAAGCGCTTGACAGGTTCGCCCGCATGTCTGGTTCTATCTGAGGACGCTATGGGCATCCAAATGCGTCGCATTATGGAAGCCAACGGCCAAGCCATGCCTGCTAGCAAGCCGTACTTCGAGTTTAATCCTGATCATCCTTTAGTGCAGCGCTTGGATAACGAAGCCGATGAAGATCGCTTCGGTGAATTGGTCGAGGTTCTATTCGACCAAGCAAGCTTGGCCGAAGGAGGCTCGCTGCAAGATCCTGCCAGCTACGTAGAGCGCTTGAACAGACTGCTGTTGGATCTGCTCTAGCACTACACTGGTGGCTTATGCGGCTGGTATTCAGCCCGCATAAGTCACAAGCTTGCAGGTCTTGGCTTAAGCAGGAGGAGCTGATGCAGGTAGCGATTATTGGTGGCGGTAACTTTGGAACTGCCATCGCCAACATCATCGCGGCTAATGGCCATACCACCTATTTGTGGATGCGTGATGCTCAGCAGGCCGAAGAGGTCGCGCGACTGCGCGAGAACCGTCGGTATTTGCCGGGTCACACCTTGGCCCCGGGCATTATTCCCACCGCAGACCTAGCCATAGCTGCCGCTGGTGCAGACATATCGTTTGTCACGGTGCCCTCCCAAAGTTTCGGCGAGGTATGTGAACAGGTCGCGCCGTTTGTGCGTCCCAGCGATATCTTGATCAGCGGCACCAAGGGTATTGATGCCGACGGTTTTAGGTTGATGACCCAGTTGCTTGAGGAGCTTACGCCGAGTCAGCGAGTCGGGGTGTTGTCTGGCCCGAACTTGGCGGAAGAAATAGCCGACGGCGAATACACCGGTACAGTTGTCGCAAGTGCCGACGCGCAAGCCTGTGAACAGGTGCAAGAGGTGATGCGCAACGATCGTCTGCGCGTATACGTCAGCTCTGATCTCTATGGCGTTGAACTAGGGGGCGCACTGAAGAATATATACGCCATCATTTGCGGTATGGCAGCAGGGCTAAACGTAGGTCAAAACACTGTGGGTATGTTGATTACGCGCGCGTTGGCAGAAATGAGCCGTTTTGCGGTCTCCATGGGCGGTAATCCTTTCACCTTTCTCGGCTTATCTGGTGTGGGCGATTTACTGGTCACCTGCTCGTCGCCCCTAAGTCGCAATTACCAGCTAGGTCACAAGATAGCCAACGGCATGAGCCTAGACGCCGCCGCAGAAGCCCTAGGTAAGTTGGCGGAAGGGGTAAATACCCTGAAGGTGGTGCGCGCCAAAAAAGATGAGCTGAATGTGTATATGCCTCTAGTGGAAGGGTTGTACCAATTGTTATTTGAGCACCGCGATATGGCGGAAATCATTGAGGTGCTGATGAGTGCCCACGAAGGCATGGATGTGGAATTTGCCGATCCGCAATACTGGCGCGTAAACGGGGCGCCGGCGACTTGAATCTAGGCGACCTTATTCAGGACCTAGTGCAACGTTTTGACGCCGCACAGCTAAGTTATGGTCACGGCACCGATAATTCCTGGGACGAAGCAGTCTACTTGGCGCTAACGGTTACGGGTTTTGCTGATCATCAACAAGAATTGGTACGCGACGTAGAACCTGCGGTTTTGCAGCGTGTGCAGGAGTTAGCCCAGCGTCGCATCAGTGAGCGGCTGCCTTTGGCGTATTTGCTTGGGCGCTGTCAGTTCATGGGCTACGAATTCGAACTGGAGCCTGGTGTGGTGGTGCCAAGATCACCCATTGGCTATTTGCTGGAGGATTGGCCCGACGGTTTGCAGCCCCACGCAACCTTGGATCGGACAGATGTGCGGCGGGTTATCGATGTCTGTTCTGGCAGTGGTTGCCTGGGCATTATTGCGGCCCACAACTTTTCCGATGCCGAAGTTACGCTGATCGAACTTGACCCTAAGGCGGCGGCTTTGGCGCGGCGTAATGTTAAGCACCATGCATTACAGGACCGAGTCACAGTAATAGAGGGCGATGCACTTGAAGCCCTGGCTGACTTAGCACCTGGCTCGGATCTAATTATTAGTAATCCCCCGTATGTAGATGCCGCCGATATGGCCGCGTTGCCCTTGGAGTATCAACATGAGCCTGTTTTGGGTTTGGCCGGTGGTGATGATGGGCTAAGTTTGGTGGACGGTATGCTGTCACTAGTGGTTAAGCAGCTGGCGCCCCGCGGGCTATTTGTTTGCGAAGTCGGTGCCAGTGAAGAGGCAATGCGTCGAAAGTACGCGGACTGGCCGCTAGTCTGGCCGCAGCTTTATGACGGCGGCGAAGGGGTGTTTTTGCTTGAAGGATCGACGCTAGATTCCCATACTTCCGCGCCTTAACTCTGATTCACGTTTTAGCAGTGCGGATTAACTATGGCAGGTAATAGCTTCGGTGAGATGTTCCGGGTGACCACGTTCGGTGAGAGCCACGGTAAAGCCCTGGGCGCCATTATTGATGGCTGTCCACCTGGACTGGAATTGTCAGAGACTGATCTGCAACCGGACCTGGATCGTCGCAAGCCCGGTCAGTCAAAGTACACAACTCAGCGGCGCGAAAGCGACGAAGTGCAAATTCTCAGCGGCGTTTTCGAAGGCGTGACTACGGGCACATCTATTGGCTTATTAGTCGTTAACGAAGACCAAAAAAGCAAAGACTATTCCGCCATTAAGGACGTATTTCGTCCTGCTCATGCGGATTTCACCTATCAAAAGAAATACGGGGTGCGTGACTACCGCGGCGGCGGCCGTTCCTCTGCCCGAGAGACCACCATGCGGGTGGCTGCAGGTGCCATTGCGAAAAAGTATCTGGCGCAACAATGTGGCGTGAGTATCCGTGGTTATTTGTCCGCGATCGGTAACATCAGGCCGCGTTGCGTTGACTTGCAGATGGTCAATGACAATCCATTTTTTTGCGCCGACCCCGATGCACTGGAGTCCATTGCCGAGTTGATCGACAACTTGCGTCGTGACGGCGACTCTATCGGGGCAGAGGTTACGGTGGTGGCTGAAGGTGTCCCGGTAGGATTGGGTGAGCCAGTCTTTGGGCGGCTTGATGCGGATTTGGCGGGAGCGTTGATGGGAATTAACGCGGTCAAGGCGGTAGGCATTGGCGACGGTCCATCTGTGGTCAGTCAACGTGGTACCGAGCATCGAGACGAGATGAATGAGCAGGGCTTTTTGAGCAATCATGCTGGTGGGGTCCTTGGCGGTATCTCGTCCGGGCAAGACATCATTGCAACACTTGCATTAAAACCTACCAGTAGCATCACTACGCCGGGTCAATCCATCGACACCCTGGGTAACGCAGTTGAAGTCGTTACCAAGGGCCGTCATGACCCTTGTGTTGGCATTCGCGCCACACCCATTGCAGAAGCCATGGTGGCGTTAGTGCTGATGGACCATTTGTTGCGGCACCGCGGTCAAATGGGCCAATAATCCCGATCAGATTTGTTTTATGCCGTGTCGGCTCTTAGACTGCGGCGTCATTTTTATACTGCGTAACCCATGGCCCAAACCCTATACGACAAAATTTGGCAGGCCCACGATGTCGGTCAGCGAGCGGACGGCAATAGCCTGCTGTACATAGACTTGCAGTTGCTACACGAAGTCACGTCACCTCAAGCTTTTGAGGGATTGCAATTGGCGAGCCGCCCGTTGTGGCGCGTCAACGCGAACTTAGCGACACCAGATCACAATGTGCCGACAACAGACCGAGAAAAAGGCTTTGCTGGCATCACTGACGAAATTGCTTTAGCTCAGGTGGTCACCCTGGACGAAAACTGCAAGAAGTTTGGTGTTGAGCAATTCGAAATCAACGACCCGCGCCAAGGAATTGTGCATGTGGTTGGCCCAGAGCAGGGTGCTACCTTGCCAGGTATGACCATCGTGTGCGGTGACTCACATACCTCGACTCATGGTGCTTTTGCGGCGCTAGCTCAGGGTATAGGCACCTCTGAGGTTGAGCATGTCATGGCGACCCAGTGCTTGGTGCAGAACAAGGCTAAAAACTTTGCCATTAATGTCAGCGGTAAATTAGCGCCCGGGGTAACTGCGAAAGACCTAGTCTTGGCGATTATCGGTCGTTTAGGTACTGCCGGGGCGACTGGCCATACCATCGAATATCGCGGCGAGGCGATTCGCAACTTGTCGATGGAAGCACGCATGACGTTGTGCAATATGGCGATTGAAGCTGGCGCGCGGGCTGGTTTGGTCGCGGTAGACGACACCACGATTGACTACATTGCCGGCAGACCGTTTGCACCCAAGGGCGAGCAATGGACCCAGGCGGTGGCCTATTGGCGCACGCTAGTTAGCGATGACGACGCGGTGTTTGATCAAACCCTAGAGTTAGATGCCAGCAAAATAGCGCCACAGGTTACCTGGGGCACGTCGCCAGAAATGGTCAGCGGCGTTGATCAAGTGGTACCGGATCCCGCCGCAATGAGCGACGCCGTACAAGCAGAATCGGCGCGTTTGGCACTGCAGTACATGGATTTACAACCCCGGCAGGCGATTACCGATATTGCGCTGGACCGCATTTTTATTGGTTCGTGCACCAACGCACGGATTGAAGATTTGCGTGCCGCGGCAGCGGTCATACGCGGCGGACGCCTCGCTGACAACATTAAGCAGGCGCTAGTGGTGCCTGGTTCTGGCCTGGTGAAAGCCCAGGCAGAAGAAGAAGGCTTGGCAAAAATTTTTACTGATGCCGGATTTGAATGGCGCGCCGCGGGGTGTTCGATGTGTTTGGGCATGAATCCAGATCAGCTAGGCAATGGTGAACATTGTGCTTCCACATCGAATCGGAATTTTGAAGGTCGCCAAGGCTACGGCGGACGCACCCATTTGGTTAGCCCCGCAATGGCAGCTGCGGCCGCCATTGCAGGTTATTTTGTTGATGTACGGGAGCTCCACTGATGCAGGCGTTTACTACTCACGAGGGTTCGGCGGCACCATTGGACCGAGCCAACGTAGACACAGACCAAATTATTCCTAAGCAATATCTTAAGTCGATCAAGCGTACGGGCTTTGGCGATTATCTTTTTGACGCTTGGCGTTTTACCGATGCCGGCAGGATGGGTATGACGCCGAATGAGCGTAGCCTAAATCGCGAGTTCGCCCTGAACCAACCCCAGTATCAAGGCGCATCTATTTTGCTAGCGCGAGACAACTTTGGCTGTGGCTCGTCTCGCGAACATGCGGTTTGGGCGTTGCAGGAATACGGTTTTCGCGCAGTGATTGCGCCGAGTTTTGCGGACATCTTCTTTGGCAACTGCTTTAAGAATGGTGTTCTGCCTATCGCATTGAGCCCAGAAATTGTTGATGAATTGTTTGCTCAAGTGGCCCAAGGGTTGCAACTGCAGTTGCACATTGACCTTGAGCAGCAAACCGTTGCCATTGTGGGTGCTGAGCGTGTTTTTGACTTTTCGGTAGATCCAGCGTTGAAGCAAAAGATGCTCAGCGGCATGGATGACATTGATATGACTTTAGCCGAGCGCGGCATGATTGAAGTGTTTGAACAACAGCATCGCTCGCGCCAACCCTGGCTGTTTCGCGACTGATATAGGAATTCCAATACATGCAAAAGAACGTTTTATTGCTGCCCGGCGATGGCATTGGCCAAGAAGTAGTCGCTGCGGCAACCAAGGTTATGCACGTCGCGGCCGAGCAGGCGGGGTGTTCGCTGGATATAAGTGAAGGGCTCATAGGCGGTGCCGCAATTGATGCGACCGGGGAGCCGCTGCCTAAAGATACGCTCAAGGCAGCCGAGCAGGCTGACGCAGTATTACTAGGTGGAGTCGGTGGTCCCAAGTGGGATGATTTGCCTACTCACCTACGTCCCGAAAAAGGGTTGTTAGGGTTGCGTCAGGGCCTTGGGTTGTTTGCGAATTTGCGTCCGGCACTGCTGTCAGCGCCCTTGGCTGCTGCCTCATCATTAAAGACGGAGTTGGTTGCGGATTTGGATATTCTAATTATCCGTGAATTAACCGGCGGCATTTACTTTGGTGAGCCGCGTGGTATTGAGGTGCGTGACAACGAGCGGGTTGGTTTTAATACGTTAGTCTATTCAGAGCATGAAATAGAGCGTATTGCCCGGGTAGGCTTTGAATTAGCCACCAAGCGAAACGGCAAATTGTGTTCGGTGGATAAGGCTAATGTGCTCGAGGTTTCGCAGTTGTGGCGCGAAAAAGTCAGCGCCTTGGCGTCAGAGTATCCGGACGTGGAGTTGTCACATATGTAGGTAGACAACGCCGCAATGCAATTGGTGCGGGCGCCCAAGCAGTTCGATGTCATGGTAACGGGCAATATGTTTGGCGACATCTTGTCGGATGTGGCGGCTATGCTTACCGGTAGTCTTGGCATGTTGCCGTCGGCTTCTTTGGCATCGAGTGGCACAGGGTTGTACGAGCCGGTCCACGGTACGGCACCAGACATTGCAGGTCAGGACTTGGCGAATCCGTTAGCCACTATATTGTCTGTTGGTATGATGTTCCGCTACAGCTTGGATCTTCCGCAAGCTGCGGACCGTATTGATGCAGCAGTGGCCGAGGTGTTGGAGCAGGGCCACAGAACGGCGGATATCGCAAGTGAAGGCCTACACCAAGTCGGTTGTCAGGCCATGGGTGAACTGGTGCTGGCGCAGCTAGCAAAATAGAAGAGGTAAAAAAATAAGCATGGACTCAAGTTCTGGCTATAACGTCGCCATAGTGGGCGCGACAGGTGCGGTAGGTGAAGCGCTGTTAGAGATCTTGCAAGAGCGCAATTTCCCGGTTGCACAGTTGTATTTGCTGGCGTCCGCGCGTTCAGCAGGCAAGCGTCTGCAGTTTCACGGTAAATCGGTACAGGTGCAGCGCCTAGACGAGTTTGATTTTTCGCAAGTGCAGATCGGCTTGTTCTCAGCCGGTGGCGATTTGTCCGCAGAGTACGCACCAAAAGCTGCGGCGGCGGGCTGCGTGGTGATCGATAACACCTCGTACTTTCGCTATGACGACGACATCCCGCTGGTGGTGCCAGAAGTAAATCCACAGTGCGTAGCCGACTACAAACCTCGCAATATCATCGCGAACCCAAATTGTTCAACCATACAAATGCTCGTGGCTCTAAAACCTATTCACGATGCGGTGGGTATAAAGCGTATAAACGTAGCCACCTATCAGGCGGTATCCGGCGCTGGTGCTAGTGGCATCAATGAGCTGGCAGGACAAACCGCTAATTTGTTGAACGCTAAGCCGATTGAGACAACTACCATGCCGGTTCAAATTGCTTTTAACGCAATCCCGCAAATCGATAAGTTTCAAGACAATGGCTACACCAAAGAAGAAATGAAAATGGTGTGGGAGACTCAGAAGATTCTCGGCGACGACAGCATTCAGGTGAACCCTACCTGTGTGCGCATTCCTGTTTTTTATGGCCACTCAGAAGCGGTGCATATTGAAACAGCAGAGCCTATTGAGGCTGCCGAGGTGGAGCGTTTGCTTGGGAAGGCTCCAGGCGTCAAAGTTCTAAAAGGACAGAAGTATCCTACGGCGGTGACCGAATCAGCTGGCACCGATCCAGTCTATGTTGGGCGTATTCGCAAAGATATTTCTCACGAAAACGGTATCAATTTGTGGGTAGTGTCAGATAACGTCCGCAAAGGCGCGGCACTCAATAGTATTCAGATTGCGGAAGTGCTGGTGGCGGAAAACTTACTCGACACCCAGGCAGGCTAAATGAAATTACTCAGGCAGATCATTGGCATCGGTTTTGCGCTGTGGCTGCCTCAGGCATCGGCGGTGGAGCTCTCCGCTCCCCAGGTGGTGTCATTTCAAGGCCAGAGTTTGAATGCCTTTGTTGATCTGCAGGATTCTGCATCGCAGCTGCAAGTGCAGTTAGGCAGCGCTGCCGAATATGCCCAATTGCAAGTGCCACGCTATTCGGTAGTCGAACAGTTGCAGTTGGCCATAGTGGATGCACCTTTGGGTGGGCAGCGGCTGAGCGTGCGCAGCACTCGTCCTATGGTAGAGCCTAATGTGCAACTTGTGGTGCGCATTAGCGATGGCGTAGAGCAACACCTGCGATCGCTGTCTTTAGCCATTCCAGCACCGCTCAGTGCCACTATAGCTGCAAGGTTGCAAACGTCTGAAAACCGCCGAACCAAGCTCACTCAACCTAATGACACGTTGTGGAGTGTGGCCAAGGACAGTCGCGACAGCGTTGAAGTGACAGTGCAACAACAAATGCTCGCCATTGTCCGACTGAACCCTGATGCATTCATTGCTGAGAACGTAAATGGTCTGAAGAGCGGCTATTTGTTGCAGCTGCCAGAGTTATTCGAGGCCAGTTTGCTGACTGCCAGCGCCGCACTGAGAGAGGTCAAAAGGCAATATAAGAGCTGGGTGGATGAAGGATATGGGCGCGCTGAATCCCAGCCGGTGCAGAGTGATGTCGGACGGTTGCGCATAGTAGCCACACAACCAAGCCAGGATCTTGGCTCAGGTATCGTCCAACCGCGCGATCAAGTAGCGCGCTCCACTATAGGGCAAGGTTCACTTGGCAAGGACGCCAATGTTGCGGATCTTGGCACATTGATAGAAGAACGAGGGGCAACAGAACCAGAGGGTCTTGAGTTACCTACACCGTTAGATGATGCGCCTGTTAATGCCGCATCAGTACGTCCAGAGCAGACAGCTGCACCCAGTAGTGAAGAACAGAGGGTTGCTGTAGCTGAGTCCGTGCGACAACAACCTGCGATGCCGTTACCAAGTTCACCTGCGCGTATCGACGACACGCAAGAAGTACAAACAGCACAAGCTGGATCTTCGCGTGGGAATGCGGCACCCGCAGCCGTTGGATCTAAGGCCAAAGAACAAACGCTCTCTCCCGGTTTGGTGAGCATTGTCGGAACACTTGTTTTAACGCTTATTGTATTGCTGATGGTTTGGCGCAGACGACGCAATGCTGTGGCTACTGAGTCCGGCGCGGATAGCGAAATGGATGATGCCTCAGACTTCACTGAACCCACGGTCACAAGCTTCGATAGCGAAGCAGATGCCGAGGCGGACAACATAGAAGATTCAACCGAAGCGCCGTTCGACAACATAAGCGCTGAGCGTAAAGCGCCATTATTGGTCTCAACCAGCGGCTTGCCGTCTATGTCTGGAAGCGCTGATGAGGACGACATTATCGAAACACGTATTAAGCTGGCGGTAGCGTTCATCGAGGTAGGGGATGAAGAAGGCGCACGCGAACTGTTGCAGGAAGTGTTGGAAGAAGGCGACGAAGAACAGCAAACCTCGGCGCGATTGTTGTTGGAAGAACTCGACCATCCAGAGTAGTCGATAAGACTCGGCGGTTTATCACCATGAGCCAACAGTACAGTTACGCACTCGCAGTCCAATACGCAGGGGGTGAGTTCAGTGGATGGCAGCGCCAACCCCATGCCGATACCGTTCAGGGCGCTTTAGAGACGGCCCTGTCGAGTTTGGCAAATCAACCAACAGCCCTCAGTGTGGCCGGGCGCACCGACGCTGGTGTACACGCAACCGGACAGATCGCTGGTTTTACCAGTAGCGTCGCGCCAGAACAGCGAAATTGGCAAAAAGGCCTGAATGCGCTAACACCCAAGTCGATTTTCGTTGATTGGGTGCAGGTGGTGCCTACTGAATTTCATCCCCGCTATAGCGCTGCTGCGCGCCGCTACACTTACGTATTTTACGATCAACAGCGCGCTGATCCGTTTATTAGCGAGTTGGCTTGGTGTTGTGACACGCTGGACGCTGATCGCATGCATCGGCAGGCGCAAGCTCTGTTGGGTGAGCATGACTTTTCCAGTTTTCGTGGCGCTGGATGTCAGTCACTCTCCGCGAAGCGTCGCGTTGACCAAATATGGGTACGTAGGCGCGGCTCTTTTGTTGTTATGGAAATTGAAGCCAACGCCTTTCTCCTGCATATGGTGCGCAACATAGCATCAGGCTTGCGAATGGTTGGCCGTGGTGAACGAGACAGCTACCTAGCCGACGTTTTAGCCGCTCAAGACCGCAGTGCGCTGGGCGCTACAGCGCCTCCTCAAGGGCTGTATTTGAGTTGTGTTCGCTATCCGAGGTTTGAGTTGCCGGCGGTAACAGAAACTCCGTCGATATTGCAGTCGCTCTAGCGCATGTCCAATCTATGGGCAATGCCACGCTGGCGGTATTGCATTGCGATCATGTCGCTGTGCTTTCGTTGCCGTTACTCTAAGACTAGACTGTGCAGCTCAGCTGCGAAGAGGCAATGACGTGCAATCGTCGAATCCGCCCTGGTGCAAAATTTGTGGCCTGACCCAGGTTCAGGACGTAACCGAAACAGTGAGTTTTCGGGCGGACGCGATTGGTTTGAATTTTTACCCACAGAGCCCTCGCTACGTAGACATCGAAACGGCCCAGCAGTTGAGCTTGGCATCCTCTGAGGTTGATCCAGACTGCCAAAGAGTCGGGTTGTTTGTGAATCCAACGGCGTCAGAGGTCAATGCTGTGATCGCGCAGGTGACGTTGGATATGTTGCAGTTTAGCGGCGAGGAAAGCGCTGAATTTTGTCGTAGTTTCGATTTGCCTTACTTAAAGGCAGTGAAAATGCAGCAAGGCACGCAGATTGAGTCCTATGAAATAGAATACGCAGACGCTTGGGCACTGTTATTAGATACCCATGACCCTAATCAAGCCGGGGGTACGGGACAGGTTTTTGACTGGGGGCTATGGCCTCAGAGCAGTACCAAGCGATTGATTTTGGCAGGCGGCTTAGGACCAGAAAACGTCGCGGCAGCAGTGCAACAACTGGCACCGTTTGGTGTCGATGTCAGCAGTGGTGTCGAAGGCGATCACAAAGGGATTAAAGACAGCGAGCGCGTGCGCCGCTTTATACAGGAAGCAAAAAATGGCGGAAGCAACTGACGGCAGTAACTACGCGCAACCCACCGATGACGGGCACTTTGGTGACTACGGAGGACGCTTTGTTGCGGAAACTCTGACTCACGCGCTGGACGGGTTAGCGCGTTTGTATAACGAAGTTAAAGACGATCCTGACTTCAAGCGCGAACTGCATACTGACCTGGCGCACTTTGTGGGTCGCCCCACGCCACTGTATTTTGCAGAGCGACTCACCGAGACCTTAGGTGGCGCTGCGGTTTACTTGAAACGTGAAGATCTCAATCACACGGGTGCGCACAAGGTGTGTAATACCATTGGCCAAGCTCTGCTAGCCAAGCGCATGGGCAAGCCGCGCGTGATTGCGGAAACCGGTGCCGGCCAACATGGCGTAGCGACGGCCACCGTTGCGGCGCGCTTGGGGCTACAGTGTGACGTCTACATGGGTGCCGAGGACGTTCAACGGCAGAGCCTTAATGTTTATCGTATGAAGCTTATGGGCGCTAATGTCATTCCGGTGACTTCCGGTTCTAAAACCCTCAAAGACGCTATGAATGAAGCGATGCGCGATTGGGTAACGAATGTGGATGACACGCACTACATTATCGGCACTGTTGCCGGTCCCCATCCGTATCCCATGATTGTCCGAGACTTTGCGGCCACGATCGGGCAAGAGGCGCGTGCCCAGATGTTAGAGCAGGTAGGGCGTTTGCCTGATGTTGTAGTGGCATGCGTTGGTGGTGGGTCAAACGCCATGGGTATTTTTTATCCATTCATAGACGACGTAGACGTTGCTCTGGTTGGAGTCGAAGCAGGCGGCCACGGTATTGCCAGCGGTGCCCACGCAGCGCCTTTGAACGATGGCAAAGTCGGCGTGCTCCACGGCAATCGCTCTTATCTGATGTCGGATGAGGACGGGCAGATCAAGGAAACTCACTCTATATCTGCAGGACTTGATTACCCCGGTGTAGGGCCTGAGCACGCTCACCTTAAAGACATAGGCCGGGCGACCTATGCCAGTGCCACAGATGACGAAGCCATGGCCGCCTTTAGGCTTTTGAACAGCCGCGAGGGCATATTGCCTGCGTTAGAAACCAGTCATGCGTTGGCATGGGTCAGTGCTAATGCACCGTCCATGAGCAAAGAGCAGTCGATCTTGGTCAACCTAAGCGGTCGTGGTGACAAAGATATTCTCACTGTGGCAGGTATCGACGGAATCAGCCTTACATGAGCGCAATGGACACTCGAATCAGCAGGCGCCTGCAAGCGTGTCGCGAAGCAAATCACACAGCCTTTGTGAGTTTCGTGACAGCGGCGGATCCAGGGCCTGAATACACGGTGCCGGCATTACATGGGTTGGTCGCCGGTGGCGTGGACATTTTGGAATTAGGTATTCCTTTTTCTGACCCAGAAGCGGAAGGGCCAGCAATTCAGGCTGCCAATGAGCGGGCCCTGGCTCAAGGCATAACACTGGCTCAGGTGTTAGAGATGGTCGCAGAATTTCGTCGTAAGGATGCGGACACTCCCGTGGTCTTAATGGGCTATTTGAACTCAGTGTTGGCGATGGATAATTTCGCGCAACGTGCCGCCGAGGCGGGTGTTGACGGTCTGATCATGGTTAATTTGCCGCCGGAAGAGGGCGACAGATTGCAGCAGCAGTTGGCAGATCATCAGATCGATTTGATCTATTTGCTTGCACCCACCACTACCGATGAGCGCGCACAACAAATTGCCGCCAAAGCCAGTGGGTTTATTTATTACGTGTCGCTTAAAGGCATTACTGGCGCGAGTCACCTACAAACCGACGAGGTTGCTGAGCGATTGCAACAGCTCCGTAGCTACACCTCGTTGCCGTTTTGCGTGGGTTTCGGCATCAAAGATGCGACTACGGCAAAGGCGCTGGCGCCCCATGCAGACGGTGTGGTGGTTGGCAGCGCGCTGGTGAACAGTATGGCCGCTGGTGGCGAGGTTGCGGAAGTGGCAGATCGACTACAGCAACAAGCTGCAGATATCCGTAAGGGTATTGACGCGGCGGATCAGTAACCCCGGAGCCAACGCAATGAATTTGGATGCCTGGCTTGAGTACATTGCTCAGCAGCATCAGCAAACCATTGACATGGGTCTTAGTCGTACCGAACAAATGGTTCAGCGGCTCGGGCTTGGTCAACCCGCGCCTACAGTGGTCACCGTGGCCGGCACTAATGGCAAGGGTTCAACCGTTATCGGCATTGAGGCGTTGTTACTTGAAGCTGGGTTGCGGGTGGCCAGTACCTTATCACCCCACATTGAGCGCTTTAACGAGCGCTTGCGTGTCGACGGCGTCGAACTTAGCGACGACGTAATATGCAGGGCGTTCGCCGAGATTGAAGCGGCTCGATGCATAGAGCCGGTATTACCGCTGACCTATTTTGAGTTCTCTGCCCTGGCTGCGTTGTGGAGCGCTCAACATCACGGGGTAGACGTAGCGATTTTAGAAATCGGTTTGGGCGGACGATTAGATGCGTTTAACGTGATTGATGCTGATGTTGCAGTGATCACCAGTATTGGCCTGGACCACCAAAGTTTCCTTGGCGACACCCGCGAGGCCATAGGCGCAGAGAAAGCTGGAATTCTTCGCGCTGGACAGCACGTGGTATTGGGTGCAGATATGCCCAGCACCGTCATTCAGCGCTGTGTCGATTTGCATTTGAACCCCAAACGCGCAGGCATTGATTTCAATGTTGCAATCGATAACGCGCAAAACACGTGGTCACTTGAGTGGGATGAGGGTGAAATTGCGCAGCTTCCCTTGGGTCACTTGGCACCCAGCAATATCGCTCTGGCTCACCAGGCGGCGATGCATCTCGTACCAGTCACCTCCAGCAATTTAGTACATGTTTCTGAACACGGGTTTATTGCAGGGCGTCTGCAACAGGTGTCGGTACAGGGTCGCTTATGTGTGCATGATGTTGGTCATAATCCTGCGGGGGCGGCGTTCTTAGCCCAGCAACTGCAGCAGCGCGGCCTGCAACCCAAGTGGATATTGTGTGCAATGCTAGCTGATAAAGATCATGCCGGAGTGCACCGCGAACTGACCAACGTTTTTGATAGCACTTGGATACTGGTAGACAGCCAGGGCGAACGCGGCTTAAGTGCGACGGCGTTGGGCGACTCTATGGGTATTGACTGCGAACACGCATCAGATATGGCCAGTGCCCTGGAGCGAGCTATGGTGGCCAGCGATGTTGGTGATGTTATTCTGATCTTTGGCTCTTTCAATGCGATAGAACAAAGCCCATGGCTCAGATCTAACCATGATGAATGAACGTTTCAGGCTGCGGCTTACCACTGCATTGGTGGTGATTTCGCTGTTACTGATCACAGTGCCGATGCTATTCGATGCCCCGTCATTGGACTACGAAACCTTCTCGATTAACGGCAGCGCACCACTGCGCAAGGAACGGGTTGAAGAAATGCGGCGACAACTCTACGCGCCGCTGCAAGAACAACCGCCGGTGCCTCGCTATGCAGATGTTGTCCCAGCAAGCGATGTGATGGATCGTGTGCGTCGGCTGAACGCTGAAGTGGATGCGGATGGATTCAACACCGAAGACGGTACGCGCTTTGGCGAACCTATTTTACGGCCGTCTAATGAAGCCAGCAGAGTCCTGGCGGTGCTGGTCAGTGAGTCTAATGATTCAGATCGTGCGTTGGTTTTGCGCGATCGACTGCGTGAGGGAGGCTACGAGGCATTTACGAGTACCGCGAAACTAGTGGTGGGTGGCAAAAATAGTGCGGAAAATCTCGTTCATCGTGTCGCGGTTGGCCCGCTGCTGAGTCATACTCACGCCCAGCAAATGCAAAGCGAATTGAGCCTTGCTTACGAAGTCCAGGCCCGTGTGGTTGAAATGAGTCAATAAAGCTATGGCTACTCTCGACATTATTATCATTGGATTGATTACGTTGTCTGCGGTGCTCGGTCTTAATCGAGGCTTTGTTCGAGAAGCGGCCTCTCTATTAGCCTGGGTAGGCGCCTTTGCTGCCGCGCTATTCTTTGGCCCAATGCTGGCCTCTACTTTTCCCGATAGCTGGTCTGACAGCCCCATTGGTCAGGTCGGCGCTTTTCTGATCATGCTGGCAATTGGCCTGGTGCTTGGCGTTAATGTTCAATGGATGCTCGTCAAGGTGGTCAAGTCCACCGGCTTGACCGGAACCGACCGTACTTTCGGGGTGGTGTTCGGTGCTTTTCGTGGCGCGGTGGTCGTGACCATAGTACTGATGTGTTTGCAGAGCATTGCCGACGGCGCCGATTGGTGGGACGAGTCTGAGTTAAAAGAGACCTTCTTAGACTTCGAAGACGAGATTTGGGGCGGGCTTGATGTGGCAAATGAAACCATGCGTGATTTACGCGATATGGGTGAAGACGCCGAAGCACCTGATGTGCCGGATGTCCCTGAATTGCCGGATGATGCCGATTTGGAATACGAAGACTATGATTATTGACGCGCCAGTCGCGCCATTTGGGGCAGCATAACGTATGTGCGGAATCGTCGGCCTAGTGGCCCATGAAGAAGTTAAGCAAGACCTCTACGACGCGCTCACCGCGCTACAACACCGCGGCCAGGACGCTGCTGGAATTGTCACCAGTGACGGTCATCGATGTTTTTTGCGTAAGCACAATGGCCTGGTCGGAGACGTGTTTCGCGAAGAACACATGGCCCGCCTGCAAGGCAATGTAGGGCTAGGGCACTGTCGTTATCCCACGGCCGGATCTGCCAGTTCCGCAGAAGCCCAACCTTTGTACGTGAACTCGCCTTACGGTATCGCTCTGGCCCACAATGGCAACCTGACCAATACCGAGGAATTGAAAAAAGATCTGTTTACGGAAAATCTGCGGCATCTGAACACCAACAGTGACTCCGAGGTTCTACTCAATGTGCTGGCTAATGAACTCAGCACTATGCACGCACTGGATCCGTCGCCATCTGAATTATTTAAAGCCGTCGGTGCCGTGCACGAACGCTGCCGCGGCGCGTATGCCGTGGTGGCTATGGTCATCGGCTCCGGTATTTTAGGTTTCCGTGACCCTTATGGTATTCGGCCACTGGTCTACGGCTCTCGGGAGTCAGCTCTGGGCACCGAGTACATGATCGCTTCGGAGTCCGTGGCGTTAGACATCCTGGGCTTTACCCGCATCGAAGATGTCGCTCCTGGCGAGGCTATTTTCATCAGCAACGAGGGAGAGATTCACAAGCACAAATGCGCGGCTGACACGCGCTTGGTGCCGTGTATTTTTGAGCATGTCTATTTTGCTCGACCAGATTCCATAATCGATGACATTTCTGTTTACAAAAGCCGTCTGCGCATGGGCGAGCATCTAGCGCATCGTGTGCTGGCGCAATACAGCCAGCATGATCATGACATTGATGTGGTCATACCTATTCCTGATACCGGGCGCACGGCGGCGCTGCCTTTGGCCCATGAGTTGGGTACCAAATATCGCGAGGGCTTTGTAAAAAATCGCTATATAGGCCGCACGTTCATCATGCCGGGACAGAAGCAAAGACAAAAATCTGTACGGCACAAACTCAACGCCATTGATCTGGAATTTAAAGGCAAGAATGTGTTGTTGGTCGACGACTCTATTGTGCGCGGCACGACGATTCAGCAAATTATTCAGATGGCTCGGGAGGCCGGCGCTAGAAAAGTGTATATGGCATCGGCCGCACCGGCGCTGCGCTATCAGAATGTTTACGGTATCGACATGCCGGCACGGGAAGAGTTTGTGGCGCACGAGCGCAGTGATGAACAAGTTGCACAATACATTGGCGCTGACTGGTTGTTGTATCAAAGCATTGAGGATCTAAAAGCCAGTACCCACGAGGGCAACCCTCACGTACACGACTTTGAATGCTCGGCCTTTGACGGCAAATACGTTACCGGCGATATCGACGCCGCCTACTTGGCCAAAGTGTCAGCAACCCGCAATGATCATTCGAAGCTGCAGCGGGAACTCGATTTGCCGATTAACCGCACCGTTCAACAGGTCGATCAAAACACTGCCGCTACGGCAGATGATGCCCTCGACTTGCATAATCACGGCTAATAGAGCACTAGGTAACTCGCTGATGGCGTCTCGAAGACCGACTCCCTGTGTAGGTATTTGTTCCACCACTTATGGCGACTTGGTGTGCCGGGGTTGTAAACGGTATGCCCATGAAATCGTGCAATGGAACGGTTATGACGAAGCGCAACAGCAACTGGTGTGGCAGCGGCTCAAGTCGATGCGCGACGAAGTGCTAGGCCAGGTTGTTGAATGTTTAGATCAACAACGCTTTCAGGACTATTGTCAGGTTGCTGAGTTGAGCGGATCGCAAAGCGGCGACCTGCTCTACAGTGTGGTGGTGCATTTGGTGCAGAACACTCAATCCTTGGCGGCGGCGGGGCTTGGATTCGCCGAAGCTTGGCGGCCAGCGCAGCTAACCACGGAAACAGATTCGCTGGCTGTGTTGCAAACGCTAGATGCAGAAAGTTTTGTGCGTGCTCAAGCGCACTATGAACGTAACTTTAAAGTCACGGTTTAATGACGTCTGTTATTGATCCAGTGTTGGAATTCTTGCATGTGCCGACACCGCAAGCTTGGCAAAGTGCTGCGCTAGACCATCTGCCTGAACTGCTCATCGATCATGCAAATTGCGAGAAAAAAGCGGCCAGCAATGCGATCAGTCTGATTTATCGGTATGTAGAGCATCCGCATCTGCTGCAAAAGATGTCTCGTCTAGCGCGAGAAGAGCTGCGTCACTTTGAGCAAGTGGTGGATCTAATGACGGAACTCGATATTGAATACGCCCAGTTAGGTCCGGCACGTTATGCAGCGGGTTTGCATCAATTAATCAATAAGCACGAGCCCCAACGATTAGTCGATTCTCTGATTTGTGGTGCTGTGGTCGAGGCGCGTTCATGTGAGCGATTTGCCACCCTAATACCGGTGTTACCAGAGCACATTGCCCAGCTGTATCAAGGTCTTCTGAAGTCGGAAGCTCGGCATTTTCAAGACTATTTGCAATTGGCTCAAGGCTTTGCCGATGTCAGCTCCGTAGAGATAAATGTGCCCCAACGAGTAGAAGCGTTTTTACAAGCAGACGCCGAATTGATTACGTCAGAGGATGGGGAGTTTAGGTTCCATAGCGGCGTGCCAGGCTAAAACACTCTAGATTAAAGTGTTGGTCATGTTGTCGGCACAGCCAACCGCAGCGTTCCCAAGCTCCTAACACGACTCGGCGTTGTTCCTGACCAAGAGAACTCACCTCTGGTCGATGAGTGTGGCCGTGGACTAAAACCGCTGCTTGGTGGGTATCAATCAGCTGCGCGATAGCCTGCGGGTTTGCATCCATGATGGACTCTGCTTTGTTCGCGTTCTCTTGCATGCTGCGTTGGCGCAGGTCATCACCAAAGGCGCGGCGTTCGGCCAGCGGTCGCGCCAAGAAGTCCGATTGCCATGCCGAGCCGCGTAATTGCAGGCGTAGTTGCTGATACTCCGCATCATCAGTACATAGTTCGTCGCCATGACACAACACCAAGCCAGGTTCCGGTTGGTAAATGTCTGGCAAGAGCGTCACACCAGTATGCTGGGCAAATTGTTCACCGAACAAGAAGTCACGGTTGCCGTGCATTAGAAAGACAGCACACTGCTCGCTGGTGCGCTTTAGGACATCCACCAATGCCGTTGTAAAGGCACTACTGTCGTCGTCACCAATCCACATTTCTACCAGATCGCCGAGAATATAAATTTCTTCAACCCGGCTCGATTCCAAATCCAAACACTCCGCGAAGCGCAGAAACTGCGCGCTGGTGGGTGTGTCTAAATGCAGATCAGAGATGAACAGACGTCGCATCAGCTTGCTCGCGTTCAGCTATGCGGCCAATCAATGCCAAGATTCAATGCGGCGGCTTGCATGGTGTTTTGTAAGAGGGCCACGCGAGTCATCGGGCCGACTCCGCCAGGCACCGGAGTGATCCAACCGGCAATTTCTTTAACTGCATCGAATTGCACATCGCCATGCAACTTGTTGTTTTCGCCTCGGGTAATACCGATATCAATAACGGTAGCGCCGGGTTTGACCCATTCTGGCGGAACCAGTCCAGGTTTACCCACTGCACTGATCAAAAGGTCAGCATGGCGCGCGCGCGCACCAGTGTCCTTGGTGAATTTGTGCGCCGTGGTCACGGTGCTGCCTGCTAACAGTAGCTCTAGTCCCATGGGGCGACCAACATGGTTGGAGGCTCCGATAATCACAGCGTCAGTGTTTTTGAAGTCTGTGCCAATGCGTTCAAGCAGCTGCATGACGCCTTTTGGTGTGCAACTGCGCAGAGTAGGGCGCCGTAGCGCCAGGCGACCAATGTTGTAAGCATGGAAGCCATCAACGTCTTTGCTGGGTTTGATCCGGTCGATGATTCGATCTTCGTCAATGTGATCTGGTAGCGGGGTTTGCACCAAGATGCCATCGATCAGTGGATCCGCGTTGAGTTGATCAATATGGTTTTCGAGGGTGGATTGAGGGGTATCTGAGGGCAGATGTAGGGCAGTGGAATGCACACCGACCTGTTCGCAATCCCGGCGCTTACCCTTAACGTAGACTTCTGAAGCGGGATCGTTACCCACCAGGATGACGGCCAGCCCAGGTTGTCGATGTCCGGCGCTGCGCCAGCCTTCGATAACAGTGGCTAGATCAGCGCGGATTGATTTCGCGATGGCATTGCCGTCTATCAGCTGGGCGGTCATGGGTGCTCCCAAAACCGTTAGTTTACCGTCGACCCAGACGAATCACTAATGAAACTGTCATCTAACAGCAGATTTGTCGCAAGTTAAGACGGCGACTCGACGGGCATGGGTAATAATCTCTGAACAGCGTTTGACCAGGCCAAGACACCCCAGTATTATCGCGCTCCTTCGCATGGAGTCGAGTTCTCGACGGCAGCGAATGTCGGGGTATAGCGCAGTCTGGTAGCGCGCCTGCTTTGGGAGCAGGATGTCGGGAGTTCAAATCTCTCTACCCCGACCACTTTATCCCTGTGCTTAAAAACCGTGCCATTAGGCGTTCCGCCTAGTGCAAGCACAAGCAATCCCACAAAAGAGTTTCCTTTGTTATATTGCCGAACTGGCGTTGCTCGATTGTGCGCGCTTGTTCACGCCACAATGGCATTCGTGATAAGGGGGGTAAACGATGCTAAAGGCAACAAAAAAGGCGGCTAAGACGCAAAATGTGTATGCCTTTGGTGTACGTACTGATGGCAAAGCCGCCATGCGTGAAAAACTCGGAGGCAAGGGTGCAAATCTGGCAGAGATGGCGCTCATTGGCCTACCAGTGCCGCCGGGTTTTACCCTCTCCACGGAAGTTTGTACTTCCTTCTACGCCAACAATGGTAAATATCCTGTAGGTCTCAAGGCTGAAGTGGACAAGGCGGTTGCTGAGGTCGAGGAGCAGCAGGGTAAAGGGTTTGGTGATCCGGCGAACCCACTTTTGTTCTCGGTCCGCTCAGGCGCGCGGGAATCCATGCCGGGGATGATGGACACGATCCTCAACCTAGGTCTGAACGACGACACGGTTATGGGGCTGGCGCAACGTGCTCAAGATGAGCGCTTTGCTTGGGATTGCTATCGCCGCTTTATCCAAATGTATGCGGAAGTGGTGATGGGGGTGCATCCGCGTAGCGAGGCAGAGCCGGCTCCTTTTCAACAGCAGTTAACGCGTCTAAAACGAGAGCTCAATGTTACGGAAGACAAAGATCTTAGCGCTACCGATCTGCGCGAACTGGTTAAGCGCTACAAGCGCGTAATCAAGCAGCGCTGCAAGACTGTCTTTCCGCAAGATGTTTACGAACAGTTATGGGGCGCTATCGGTGCGGTTTTTAAGTCCTGGAAAAACGAACGGGCGATCCTCTATCGCCAGCGCTATGGTATTCCCGTCGAATGGGGTACGGCGGTTAATGTTCAGGCCATGGTGTTCGGCAACCTCGGAGAGACCTCTGGGACAGGGGTAGCTTTTACTCGCGACCCTGCCACCGGCGAGAAGCTCTTTTATGGCGAGTATCTGTTGAACGCCCAGGGCGAGGATGTGGTGGCTGGAATTCGTACACCTAAAGAGATCGCGCTCTTAGCTAAAGAGATGCCCAAGGTTTTTGCCGAGTTGGAAAAAGTGCGAGGGCGTTTGGAGCGCCACTTTCGGGATATGCAGGACTTCGAGTTCACCGTTGAAGATGGACGTTTGTTCATGCTGCAAACTCGCAATGGTAAGCGCACGGGCCTGGCTGCTGTGCGCATTGCCGTAGAGATGAATCGGGAGCGTCTGATGACTCAGAAAACGGCACTCCTGAAAATTCCAGCAGAAAGCATCGACTCCCTGCTCGTTCCGGTCTTCGATGCTAAAGCGATGCGGGAAGCGTCACTTATAGGGCGTGGTTTACCTGCAGGCCCTGGGGCGGCATCTGGGCAGATCGTATTTTCTGCTTCTGAGGCAGAGCGTAAGGCTCGCCTTGGGAAAAAGGTCATTCTGGTGCGTGAAGAAACCTCCCCAGACGACCTTCGAGGCATGCTGCTGGCGCAAGGTATTCTGACCGCACGGGGAGGCGTTTCTTCGCATGCGGCACTGGTTGCTCGCCAGTTGGGCAAGGTTTGCGTCTGCGGTGCCAGTGAATTGGTGATCAATTATTCAGCTCGAACGCTTATGGCTGGTGGAGTGACCCTTAAAGAGGGGCAGTATCTATCTATCGATGGCAGCACCGGACACATTTACGCTGGGATGATCGAGACCACTGACTCTGAAGTAAAGCGGGTTCTTCAAGGTCAACTCGCACCGAAAAAAAGTCCTGTTTTCGAGCTTTTTGAAACGGTCATGGGTTGGGCGGACAAAGCTCGGCGTCTGAAAATCCGTACCAATGCCGACACACCCGCCATGGCTAAGGCGGCAATCGCCTTTGGTGCGGAGGGTATAGGTCTGTGCCGTACGGAGCATATGTTCTTTGAGGGCAACCGTATCGATTATATGCGTCAGATGATCCTCGCAGCCGACGTAGAGCAGCGAGGCAGTGCATTGAAGAAACTTTTGCCGTTTCAAAGAAAAGATTTTCAGGGTCTGTTTCGCGCAATGGGTGGACGGCCCGTCACTATTCGCCTGCTAGACCCGCCACTGCATGAGTTCTTGCCCCACGACGAAGCCCATCGAGCAGAGCTTGCGCGCACGTTGAATGTTTCTACGGAATACATCATCGAACGCATGAAAGCGCTCTATGAGGAGAACCCGATGCTTGGATGTCGCGGTTGCCGGTTGGGCATTCTTCATCCAGAAATAACAGAAATGCAGGTGCGAGCGATTTTTGAAGCCGCCGTTTCGTTGCAAAAGAGCAAGCGTCCGGTGGTTGTGCGACCGGAAATTATGGTTCCCTTGGTCGGATTTGATGCTGAACTTCGGGATCAAGTAGCTATTGTGCGAAAGGTCGCTGACGAGGTGATAGGTCGCTCCGGGATTAAGATCTCTTACAAGGTTGGCACCATGATTGAGGTGCCTCGGGCTGCTATAACTGCTGACGAAATTGCACAAACGGCGGAGTTCTTCAGCTTCGGAACAAACGATCTGACCCAAACCACTTTGGGACTTTCTCGAGACGACATGGGGTCCTTTTTTGATGTCTATCGTGAGAAAGAAATTTACGGACACAACCCTTTTGCCAGCATTGATCAAGCTGGCGTCGGCCGTTTAATGCAGACGGCGATTCGTCGTGGACGGGAAACTCGGAATGCTTTGAAGCTAGGCATATGTGGTGAGCATGCTGGTGATGCGGCTTCTATAGCGTTCTGCGAAGAGCTGGGTCTCGATTATGTGAGTTGCTCTCCGCCGCGCGTACCGGTGGCGCGACTTGCTGCGGCGCAAGCTGCGCTTCGTCGGTCTTAGGGGTTATGCACCGAAGGCGCTTGTGATCGGATGGTAGCCAGTCACCGAAAGCGTGTTACTTGGTTCAATGATCCAAGATGCGTCGATCCGCTCCAGCTTTTGCACGAATTTAGTGGAATTGATCCGCCTGGCCGCTTATTGTTCTTGGACTCCACACACCTGATTTTATAGCTTCTATGACCTATTGCTTAGCGATTGCCTTGGAAGAGGGCTTGGTTTTTTGCTCCGATTCGAGAACCAATGCGGGCGCGGATAGGGTCAGCTCCTACAGTAAAATGCATCGCTTCGCCTTTCCGGGTGAGCGATCGTTAGTACTTCTGAGTGCGGGCAATCTGGCCACGAGCCAAGCGGTTGTGGCACAAATTCATCGTGATTTAGAAGCCGGCGAATCTGCCCCCATCCGAAGCGCGGAATACGTGTCTGACATTGCAGACTACATTGGTGACTTAATTGCTAAGGAGAGCGGTAAGTATTCTGCCGCCGGTGGTCCGGGCGCAGAACTGGACGCCAGTGCCACCTTTATTTTGGGGGGGCAAATAGCGGGTCACGAGCCAGAGTTGTATATGGTCTACCCAGAGGGCAATCACATTACGCCATCTCAGGCGCATCCGTTTTTGCAGATCGGCGAAACAAAATACGGCAAACCTATTCTTGATCGCATTATTCGTTCAGACACACCAATAGAAACTGCGTTTAGGTGCGCGGTTGTATCACTGGACAGCACTATGCGATCTAACGTGACTGTCGGGCCACCGATTGAAGTGCTGTTTTATGGCAAGGATTCTTTGCAGCCCTACGAGTGGTATGCCGAACTGGACGAGTCTCATCCTTATCTGGCCGAGCTCCGTCAGAGTTGGGATGACAACGTCAAGAAAGCGGTGGAGCAGCTACCGAATCTAGATCTAACGTTTTTACAGCGTCAGTGACGACATCCGCAAAACGCAGTTTTTCAGCGACTTTGTCATTGATTACGAAAGGGTAGGCATCATTCAACCCCATGCTTCGGTTGAGTTCGTTGAAGCCAACACTGAGATCACGCCAACTTTGTAATCGCTGCTCAAAAGTCTGTTGCTGCGGTGACACGGGGATTAATTTGAAGCCGGCCGCGGTTTCGAGAGTGTCGTGGATGTGCAAATAATGCCCCCAGGTTTCTGCCCAATCTTCCAACGGATGAGAGCTCGCGTACGGGGTGATGTAGTTTTGATCCCAGTCTGGTCTAGCGCCATTGCGATAGAACGCATTTAAGGCTTGGGCGTAGTCTGCGGTGCTGTCACCAAAGAGGTCGGTAAAGCTTTGTTGTAGGCAGGGTTCTTCTGTAAACAAGCTGAACACGTAATGGCCACTTTCGTGGCGCAGATGCCCAAGCACTGTTCGGTAAACCTCGTTTGCGGCTTGTTGTTCGACAAACCGCAAGGCGGGATCAGCCTCGAGCACATTGAGGGTGATGACACCATCCAAGAATCCTGTGGTGACAAAGGGTGTGGTGGCTTGTGGGTTGCTGCGCTGATCTTCTAGGAAATCAAACAGCAAACCTCTGCCAGGCAGTTGCCAGCCACTCTCTAGGGGTAGGCCCAGTCGAAGCAGACTGTAAAGCAGACGTTTTTTGCTCGCTTCAATAATGCCCCAACGCTTTATGTTCTCTTCGCAGCCTAGATTTGGAATGGTGCGATTGTATTGGCAGCCGGAGCATAAGCCGCCGGTTGCGTCAGAATGCGCTAACCAGTTGCATACGCCGTAGTCGATGCCGTTTTTGCATAAATGCGTGCTGCTAGCGCTAGGCTCTGTTGGCGCGTTTTCGGGCGGCAGCAGTTCAAAACTCAATGTATCAGGGTTGAAGGCTAGAGCACGCTTACAGGATTCACACACTCGGCTCTCAAAGAAAACTTCTGCACCGCAAGGGCAGTTAAAACGATTCATTCGCTGCGCCGAGTAAACCAGCGCGATGTGATTTCAGCGTTCAGCTGAATCAGAGCGAGCTGCATGGTGTCGATAAACTTGTGCAATTTGGCACGATCGTTATTGAGATTTCTATAGCGCTGTAAGCGCCTGCGAACTTTATCTGCATGGGCCAACGCATCCTTGTGCTTTGGCAATTGTTTGAGTTCGCGGCGCAGCATGTCGATACAGAAAAAGAGTGATCTCGGAAATGCGGGTGCCTTGAATACGAAGTCGATCATGGGGTTCTGTTCAACAATGGGTCCCATAGTTTTTCGATAAGCGCTGCGCCCAGAAAGTGCTTCTAGTAGTGCGCCCCAGAGTAATGGCTCGACCCCGGAGAACGCGCCTTCACGGTCCAAAATGTCTCCCGCACCCACATCAATAATACGCGCAGTCATATCCGCCCGCTCAACCATGCGTCCTAGGGTCATAAAACGATAGGCATGATCTCTGGGTGCGGTGGTCTGCAACAGTCCAGTGAGGGCCTGGCATTGATGAATGATGTTGTCTAGAAATGTTAAGCGATTGCCTCTAGAGGTTGCTGCGCTCCCTTGTTCGTTAGCAAAAAGCTGCAGTTCGTTGACTTGCTCCCAAGCTTCCTCTGGCAACGCGTCGCGAGTGATCCGTAGGTTGTCGCGCGCGCAGTTAATTGCGAATCGAATGCTGCTGGTTGCGCTGTCTCCGGTCACCAAGAACTTATGAACATTCATTTCGCTGTGCTGTTGATAGCGTTCCTCAAACGCTTCTCTAGCGTCCAAAATGTCGATAAGAATCATCCAGGGAGGTTCTGAACCTTTTGGAATGTCCATAATCAAATGGTTGTAGCTGCGAACGAGCCGGGCGGTATTTTCGGCGCGCTCTAAGTAGCGAGCGAGCCAATAAAGGTTTTCTGCGACGCGGGACAACATATCAGTGCTCTGTCTCTACAACCCAAGTGTCTTTACTGCCGCCGCCTTGAGAGGAATTGACCACCAAGGAGCCTTCGCGCAGCGCCACTCGGGTCAGTCCGCCCTGACTCACCCAGACGTCCTTGCCCTGAAGAATAAAGGGTCGTAAATCTAAGTGTCGTGGGCTCAGGCCAGTCGAAGTAAGGGTGGGCGCGGTTGAAAGGGAGAGGGTTGGTTGGGCAACGTAGTTGTCGGGTTTTGCTGCAACCAAGGCGGCCACGCGCCTGGCCTCTGCTTTGCTGCTTTGGGGGCCGACAAATACGCCGTAGCCACCAGATTCATTGACGGGTTTCACAACGAGCTGCGCAATGTTTTGCACTACGTATTCTCGATCTTTTGGGTTTCTGCACAGATAAGTAGGCACGTTTTTCACTAGAGCCGTCTCACCCAAGTAGTAGCGAATCATATCTGGCACGTAGGCATAAATCGCTTTGTCATCCGCAACCCCTGCGCCAGGCGCATTCGCCATGGCCACAGTGCCAGCACGCCAAGCCCGCATTAGCCCTGGGGTGCCGAGCATAGAATCTTCCCGAAAGCACTCAGGGTCGAGAAATTCCTCGTTTACGCGGCGGTAAATGACATCAACCTGGACGTCACCGTCGATGGTGTGCATATAAACTTTGTGGTTGTCGCGTACCTCTAGGTCTCTGCCCTCAACTAATTCCACACCCATGCCTTGTGCTAGATAGGCGTGCTCAAAGTACGCAGAGTTAAAAATGCCTGGAGTCAGCACAACGATGGTCGGGCGCGAACGCTCGGTAGGGGCGATAGAGCAGAGGGTCTTATAGAGTTGTGATGGATAGTCGTCTACCGGCAGGATGCTGTGATTTTCGAACAACTCGGGCAGTACACGTTTCGTCAGTTCTCTATTTTCGATCATATAGGAGACACCGGATGGTACCCGGAGATTGTCTTCAAGAACGCGAAACTCGCCGTTTTCGTCGCGCACCAGATCGGTGCCACAAATATGCGCCCAAGCATCATGTTTGGGCGTCATACCCAGGCACTCTTTGCGATAGTTTGGTGATTGCAAGACCAGTTCTGCTGGCACCACGCCGTCTTTGAGAATTCTTTGCTGACCGTAAATGTCATGGATAAAGCAGTTCAATGCGCGCGTTCTCTGGGCTAAACCGCGACTTATTCTGCGCCAGTCACGTGCCGGTATAATTCTTGGCACGATGTCGAAGGGCCACGCCCGATCAATGTTTGCGCCATCTGAGTAGACGGTAAAGCTGATGCCCATTTCTTTGATGGCCAATTCAGCGGCGTTGCGATAGAACGCCAAAGAGTCTGGTGCCTGTTTTTGCAGCCATTTGAGCAACCTCCCAGCACCTCGGCGTGCGCGCTGCTTCTTGGTGATCAACTCATCGAAATGAGTGTGTGGCTTGTAAATTTCCAGGGCGACCTCTCCAATTTTCTGCAGCGCCCTTAATGCGCTGCGTCACTTATCGTTGGGTGTGCAGTAAGTGTGCCATGTCCATGGTTTTGGGTCATTGGCGGCGGTCGTGGCAAGCAAGCATTAGTGGGCTAGTTTATGGATCGCCTTTGATAATTTTGGTCACCGCTTGGTGTATCGCGGGCGCGGTTTCAGGGCCTAACGATACGATTTCGCCGTAGGTTTCTTCTTCCTCGCCATAGATCCATGGTGCTTTATTGTCCCATTCGCTTTTCGGGATGATGTAACCAATGGCGTCGTTGGCAAGGTTAATCATTAAGTTGACCTCACCAGGTAACTGGCTGCGCAAGTGAGGCACTTCTTGGGGTGGCAGCACATAGTCTGCGCCGACCGGATTTTCGATACCCCCCACGGCAATTTCTGGATACAACTCACCAGGAATGCCGGTGATAGTGGCGTTGCCTAACTGAATAAATGCGACCTCACTACGGTAGCGCACGAAGGGTGGTGTCCAGTGCAGTGTTGGGTCGCTGTCCACTAACCCGGTCAGGGTGCCTAATGCCAGCATAAAGTTGGTAATGCCCAACTCGACCTCGTGTGCGCGAATCGCCAGCTGGGTATTGGCGCTGCTGGAGAATTCGTCTTGCTCTGCCGCCTCAATAACACTGTTGGCAAGGCTGTAACCGAAGGCGCGAGCTTTGTCGTGGCCTGCTTTGGTGATGTTTTTTTCTAGGAAGGCGTCGTAAACAGGATCGCTCGGGCCTGAGGTCATAAGGCCGCCTATGTTGCCGGTGAGCCATAAGGTGGTGCCACCCAGTCCTGGCTTGCGTAGCTCGCCATCGTAGTAAATGCCCTCACTAATGCCCTGGCGCAAGTAACCCGCTATGTCTGCGGTCAACAGCAGGTTTCTGTCCCAGGCGAGTTCTGCATGAATGCCGAAGTTCACCAAGGTACCAATCACTGAATCGTCTGGGCGTCTAAAGAGTAGGGCGCGAATATCCTCGTCAATCACATCGGGCTTGCGCTTGTCGACGATGGGAGCCAGTGGGTCAGTTGCGATGCGCGCAATAGAGAGTTGTGCTGGCTCCAGGTTGGCAACAGCTGCTTCGACGGCGGCCAAGATGTTGCGCTTTAAAGCTTGCATGTATTGCGGATCGACGCCGCTAGTGAATAGGCCTGGCCCCCATAAACCTTGGGTGTCCGGCCCCTCATGGTTGTGCGTCGCGTGGACCATAAGGTAGTCAAGTTGCCATTCTTCCGGCACCGATTGCCGCACATCCAGAACAAACTTTCGCATCAAGCCAATAGTGTCGGTAGCAACAATAGCCATGCGGCGATCGCCGTCTTCGATTACTACAGCAACTGCCATCAAGTCATCCTTTACGCCTTGGGCAGGGCGTTGTTTTTGGAAACCTGCAATCCATACCGGATCAAACTGCCCGTTATTGTTGCCATCGATCCACTCGTCTACATCAGGATCAAACTGCGCATCATCGTTTACGTCAGTCCATTGATCTTGTACGTCTGGTGTAATCGGAACTTGCCCAAAGCCCACACGCAGACTAGTTGCCATTGCAGGTAGGGATAGGGCGCTTAGGCAAGTGAGTATTAAGACGTACTGAGCCAGAGGGTAAAAAGTTGCCATATAGATTCCTCGTTGCAAAACCCCAACGTGTCCACTGAATATATCCATTCAATTAAGGGGATGAAATACGCTGCTTGGCTTTAGTCAACGTTTGTTAAATGCCAAGTTTTTAAAGGATCTAATGCATTTGCTAGGGATTGCAGTCTACCGTCGATCTAGCCTTTGGTTGGTTTTACACTGTGGGATCGGGGAAACGAATGGAGATGCGTATGTTGGTGGCAGAAATAGAAGCGATGCAAGAAGAACTGACAGCCTGGCGGCGCGATATACATGCGCACCCAGAGTTGGGTTTCGAAGAAAATCGCACGGCGGACTTTGTTGCGCAGAAGCTAGAAGAGTTTGGTGTTCAGGTTCATCGAGGGGTGGGTAAAACCGGTTTAGTAGGGGTTTTGCGGCAGGGCAACGAAACTCGTTCTATTGGCTTACGCGCAGATATGGATGCATTGCCGATTCACGAGCAAAATAACTTCGCGCACTGTTCAACCCACAAAGGCACCATGCATGCCTGCGGTCACGACGGACACACGGTGATGTTGCTGGCGGCCGCAAAGTATTTGGCCCAGACCAAGTCCTTTCTAGGCCAGGTGAATTTCATCTTCCAGCCTGCTGAAGAGGGTTTGGGTGGCGCTTTAGCCATGATCGAGGACGGCTTGTTCGAGCGTTTTCCCTGCGATCGTATTTACGCCATGCATAATGGCCCCGGTTTACCTGTTGGTAAGTTCGCAACGGTACCCGGGGTGCGCACAGCCGCAGGCGCATTCTTTGATGTAACGATTCAAGGCAAGGGGGGACACGGTGCCTATCCACACCTTGCTATCGATCCGATTCCGATAACCGCTGAATTGATTGGCTCGCTGCAAACAATCGTCTCCAGGATGATCTCGCCCAATGACAGTGCGGTCTTTTCGATTACCAAAGTGCATTCTGGGGACGCTTACAATGTGATACCCGATTCGGCTTGCCTGTCGGGCACGGTACGGACATTTTCTATGGAACTTATGGACAAGATCGAAGCTAGGGTGACGGCCTTGGCCAAGAGTGTGGCGGAAGCTCACGGTGCCAGCGCTGAAGTTTCATTTCGAGTGCTGTTTCATCCTGTCATGAACGAAACCGGAGCAACGGCTTTTGCTGGAGATGTCTGCAGTGGCCTGGTAGGCGACGGCAACGTAGTGCGGAAGGGTGCGCCGGGGACCGGTTCAGAAGACTTTTCTTTTATGACCGAGAAGGTGCCGGGATGCTACGTCATTATCGGAAACGGCGAATCCAGTAGCTCGCTGCACAACCCAAACTATGATTTCAACGACGAGGCCTTGGTTTACGGTGGCAGTTTCTTTGCGCGGGTAGTGGAACAGGAATTGTCTCTAAAAGCCGCAAGCTAGCGGAACATTGCCCACCTATGGACGCAGCTTTAGGTTAATATCCGCAGCCGCGCGTTTAGCGCGGTATTGCGCCCATAGCACAACTGGATAGTGCAACAGCCTTCTAAGCTGTAGGTTCCAGGTTCGAGTCCTGGTGGGCGCGCCACCGCTCCTAATTAAAACCAATCCGATCAACTGCTGTGGATTAAATCCTAGTTGAAAGCGGCTCCATATGGTGTCACCTTTAGGTTGACAAAAAATGTGCCGATTCGATCGAGCGCTTTTTCAACTAAACGAGTGAGGTGCCATGCCAAAGCTGACTGTAAATAATAAAAGTTATTTGGTGAATGCTGAGCCTGATACTCCTTTGCTTTGGGTGCTTCGGGAAGAGCTGGGGTTGACTGGAACAAAATTCGGTTGCGGCGGCGGACACTGTGGCGCCTGCACGGTGCATGTAAATGGTGAAGCCGTGAGAAGTTGTCAATTGCGCATAGACGATGTCTACGGCACTTATGTGACGACCATCGAGGGTCTTAGCTCTGGCAATAACCATCCTGTGCAAAAAGCTTGGATAGACAATCAAGTGCCTCAGTGCGGCTACTGTCATTCGGGCCAGATCATGCAAGCGGTGTCTTTTTTACGAAACAATCCATCGCCCTCGGATGAAGAGATTCAGGGTGCGATGCGCGGCAATCTCTGTCGTTGCATGACGTATAAGCGCATCAATAAGGCCATAAGAGCTGTCGTAGATAGCGACGAAATATCAGAAGTTTGATCGAGGGTTAGGCAATGGCGGGTACTGATTTATCACGGCGGAAATTCTTAATCTCTTCTGCTGCCGGTGTAGGTGGTTTGGTTATCGCACAGTCGACGCTTGCTGGAAGCGTTACTAATCTTCTCGATCCAGGCAGCCCGCTGATGCTGCCGGAGAATTTTGCACCCAGTGTTTGGTTCACTATGCAAAGCAGTGGCGAAACGACTGTGCACGTATTTAGGCAGGAACTCGGTCAACATGTGGGTACAGCATTCGCCCAGATGATTGCTGAAGAATTAGAGCTGGATTGGTCAAAGGTCAGTATTGATTATCCGTCAGTTGACGCAGGAATAGTGGCGCAAACTGGCCTACAGATGACGGGCGGAAGCCAGAGCGTATTAGAGAGCTTTGAGCCGCTGTCCCGAGCCGCAGCGGTGGCCAGACAATTCTTGATTGACTCCGGGGCTGAGATACTTGGTAGCGAACCTGGTGACTGCTTTGCCGAGAACAGCTTCGTTGTAGACCCCATTTTCGATCAGCGGATCAGCTATGGGCAAATTCTGGCCCAAACAGTCATCGATCATAAAATTCAGCCAGAAGAATTAGCCGAGGTAAAACTCAAAGCACGACAAGACTACAAAATTGTCGGGCAAGCCGTGCCTGCATTGGACATTGAAGAAAAGGTAAATGGTAAAGCGCGTTACGGTATTGATGCGCGTGTGCCGAATATGGTGTTTGGCAAGGTTTCTCTGGCGCCAACACGACTCGGTTCCACTATTGAATACGTTAACGATGCTGCGGCTAGAGAAGAGATCGACGGATATCTGCAGACGTTGTCGGTCAGTACGATGGGTTTTCCTGGTTCGGGAGAGCGTAGAACCGATGTTGCCTTGGTGGTAGCGGACAGTTATCCCGCAGCCATGCGCGCGGAAAAAGCCATTTCTGTTAAATGGCGGGTGCCTGACAGCCAGTTGGTGAACTCCGAAGAGTTGCACCAGGGAGCAAAGGAGTTAGCGTCCACTGATGATTACGATACCTTTGTAAAAGTGGGTGACGCCGAGAAAGCGATTAGCGCAAGCGACGAGATCATCAGAGCAGAATATCGCACTGAAATGATCGAGCATGCGGCGCTAGAGCCACGCAGCGCCTTGGTACAAAAGGTAGACGGGATTTACCACATCTACTCGGGTTGTCATTCTGGCGCGGTGTTGATTCAAAGCATCGCTGCTGAATTGGGCGTGCCGGTGGAAAATGTGGTTTACCACCCGCACCTTATCGGCGGCAGCTTCGGCGACAAAATATATACAGACCAAATACTCGCAGCCGCTAAAGCATGTAAAGAGTTAGATCGCCCGGTTAAGGTGATGCTGACCCGCGAGGATCAATTCAACTTAGGTCATCCTAAAACCGTCTCATATCAGGCGCTGAGCGCTGGTATTAGCAACGATGATGCGCTGTCTTATCCGAAGCGAATTGCCGGCATGACCCACGATTTGGTCGCTGGCCCAAGTTTCGATCGGGCGATGCCGGGTAGGATTTACGATACTGCTGATTCTCAACAAGCGACTATGACCGAGGTCGCCGGCGGAGTAGGTGTAGTCTCCGGTTCCGATCATTGGTACGACGTAGAAACCGTTGATGTGAAGTACTTCCCTTACAAGCGGATGAATGAACTCGTGCCGGTAGGAGCTGTCCGCACAGTTGGTAATTTTTTCACGGTCTTCGCCGTGGAGAGTTTCATTGATGAGGTAGCTCATAAGATTGGCGCCGACCCGCTGGATTTGCGACTGAGCCTGCTCAAAGGCCGTGGGCGTAACGCCGGGGCACCTGCCCGGGCAAACCCAGGTGAAGAAGTGTTACGCGGCAGTTCTCAGGTCACTGTAGGTGGTGGCTCTCGGTTGGCAAACGTCTTGAAGGTGGCTGCGGGCCAAGCGAACTATGGGTCGCCGTTGATGAAGCGTAATACGGCTCAAGGTATCGCGGTGGCCGCCGCGGAAGGCCGGCACAACCCAACCTTTGCCGCCTGCGTGGCCGATGTTGAGCGCAGTGCAGGCGGTAACATTAAAGTGAATAAGCTCACGGTGTGCGCCGACGTCGGTGTGGCGATCAATCCAGATGGATTGAAGAGCCAAATCGAGGGTAGTTTGCTGTGGGGTATAAGCAGTACCTTTTACGAAGAAGCCGTGCTTGAGCAAGGGCGGCTTCAAGAGAGCAACTTTGATGGTTACCAGTGGCAAAGAAATATGGATCTGCCGGAACTGGATATCCATATTGTTGAGAATGGCGTTCATCCCTCAGGGATTGGCGAGAACACGTTAGCGCTGGTTGCGCCGGCGGTGTGCAATGCTATCCAAAACCTGACGGGTAAGCGATTGCGCTCGTTGCCTTTGAAGCGCCACTTACCCCTGGTTTAACAGCAATACTTGCCAGGTTGGGCTCTAGCCAGCGTCCAGAACTCTGGGTAGAAGCATTTCGAAGGTGGAGCCCGCACCAGGTTGGCTGTGTACCTGGATGGTTCCGCCCATCATTTCAATAAGCTTTTTGGTTATAGACAAGCCGAGGCCAGTGCCGCCGAATTTTGCGGCAGTGCCGCTTTCGGCTTGGGTGAATTCTTCAAAAATGCTTGCCACTTGATCCTCGGTCATGCCGATACCGCTGTCTTTCACCGCAAAGCTCACCCATTCCTGATCGTTCACTGTGCGGCTCTTAACCGTGAACCAAACATCGCCTTCTTTGGTGAATTTACAAGCGTTACTCAATAGATTGAGTAGCGTTTGACGCAAACGGGTTTCGTCGCTGTGCATCACACCTAAACTTTCGTCAAAGTCGTAGTGCAGTTGGTTGCTGTTCTTAGTGGCCAGAGGTTGGCTGACGTTCTTGATAAATGCCAAGGCCTCTTCTAAGTCATAGTCAGACACATAAAGTTCGAGCTTACCGGCTTCGATCTTGCTGTGATCCAGTATGTCGTTGATCAACTGCAGTTGATGCGTGGCAGAGTCCTTAATTTTTTTAGCGTCCTCTATCAGCCAATCGTGTCCTTCTTCCTCAGCCTCCTCGGAAATCATCTCGCTGTAGCCGATGATCGCGTTCAGTGGCGTGCGCAGTTCGTGGCTCATGTTTGCTAAGAACTTACTCTTGGTATCGCTCGCGGCATTGGCCTTATCCCTCGCTATTTCGAGTTCTTGAGTTCGCTCTTTAACCAAATTGTCCAGTTCATCGTATTGAGCTGAAAGTTCCCTGGATAGGGACGAGAAAGACTTGGCGAATAAACCGCTGACATCATCCTCTTCGACCGCAAAACCATACAGGGCTTTTGATGTTTTGCTTTTTTCTATCTCGGTTTCCAGTTCTATGATTGTGCCGTCCATGGATTGACGTCTGGATTCAGGCAGCAATTGCGCTAGGGCTTGGGTCTGGGAAAGTATCTCTGCCTGTTGGGAAATTTTCTTATCCCTAGCGTTGCGTTGCAGGTCGTTAAACGCATTTATTCTGGCCTTGAACACTTTCAATGCATCGGCGATTTTACCTATCTCGTCATCACGCTTTTTCTCGATCTGCGCTTCCAGATTGCCTTTAGCAAGGTCGTCCAACACTTCGATAGCATCGCCGAGGGGGCGCAGTCGGCTGCGTAGCAATAGGAAAAGAACCAGACCCGACAGAGCCAAGAAGGCGGCGGAGAGAATGAGTGCCTGATAGAAAAATGCTTCGCCCTCGGTAACTGCTGTATCTATATTTTTTGCAAAGTAGATCGTCGTGGACTGTCCGTTGCCTATATCCAGGGAGAAAGGAGCAACGGCGTGGGTTTTGCCCTTCAATTTGGCGAAGCCTGGTTCGTTGAGATTTAACAAGCTTGCTAAGTCGGAACCTTCTTCACCCTGTGCGCTTGGGTTTGATTGCTTAGACGCTGCGATAATCAATGAGTCTGAATCTTGCTCAAACGCCGTGGCAAGGGACTGAAAGTCTCGACCGTAGTAAACGTATGCCAACGGCGTCGCATTGGCATAGATAGGAAAGATGATGAACTGCTGAATGCTGGAGCCCGACTCAATGAAGCCTCGTTCGGTCGCTTTTTTGAAGGACGAGGTGCTTAGCTGTTTAGCTAATTCCGGTTGCATGAAAGACGCCTCAGCCGATGCAGAGAAGTCGAATATGATCTCGCCAGTCAGCGAGATAATCGTCATGTTATGCAATGTGCCGTTTTCAACCAGACGCTGATACTGTGGCTCTATTGCGATTTCTATTCGACGGGGAACCGCACTTTTGATGGCCTCTACCGGACTTCTGCGGCCGCGCAGACGCCAGATGGAGGGTTTGCCTGGATCGGCATCAAAAGCGTAATACTCCATGCGCTCGAAAACGTTGTCGCGAATTTTTCTGAAAAGTATATTTTGATTATCAAAAATTTCTATAGAGAGGGTGGCAAGAGATTGTTGTCTCAACAGGATATTTTCTGATGAAACAAGGAATACCGTAATGATTAACGAAAGTAGAAATAGACCAGTAACCTGGTACAAAATTGATGAGTTCTTTCGCAAAGCATTATTCCATTTGGCGAGGGAATTTAATAATCTTTCTATCGCAAAAAAAAGCAGGGCTTCATCGAAAACTATGGTTAATCCGGTTTTTTTTCAATCGAAATTTTTCGTTCTTTTACTGCTGTTGGTCCCAGCCCACAGTGTTGCCGAGGACAGTCAGCCCATCGATCTATATGAGCTTGGTAAGATCGTTTACAACAAGGGCACCGAGAGCTGTCGCAGCTGTCATGGAGTAGATGGGGCGGGTACCTCTCGCTCCAGCGTGGATCTGCGTGACCCCAGCAGTTGGAAGTCAGTTGAATATGAGCGAGTGCTAAAGGGGTCGCCCCTAGAACTATCGAGCCAATCAGTAGTGCGTACGCTTATCGCCTTGGGCGCAAAAGGATGGAACGAAGAAAATTTCGCCAAACTAAGAGATCACGCCAAACAAACTGGAACCGCAACAGACGAAGCAGATGCCTCGCCTAAGCCGTTTGATGAAGAAATGATCGGATTGGATTCGCCAAACAAGCGTAACCTGACCACTCACGTTATCAGGTTAATGCGCAAAGCTGGCATGCCTCGGCCCAAGCCGCAAGAAATCCAAGATCTTTTGGCAGCGTCGGCTCTGACCTATATAGAAACCGAGTTCATCGAGTAAAGCGCTCGGTGGTATTGCTCGTCTAATCCTTGCCAAATGTGCGGCGCTGACGCAGGTTATGCAGTCCGCTTTTGTGAAAGTGGTGGCGGAATAAATCGGGCATCTCTATAATCGCGCGCCTGTGGTGGGCGTAGCTCAGTTGGTAGAGCTCCGGATTGTGATTCCGGCGGTCGTGGGTTCAAACCCCATCGTCCACCCCAGTTAAATGCGTTATTCGCGATTACGACCAAACCCTAGTACCGAAGAGCTGCAATGGATCCAATGTTCTCGTTTGAAATCCCAACGCCGCCTGGTTAACAGCTCGCCAACCTTCCTATATTGCAAGCTTATCGAAACTCAGATGGCGTAATTGCCGTTCACCTGGGCAACTACACGACGCGGTGAGTTCCGGGTATCGGCGAATTTAACGACGTCCTCGGCCACACGCCTTTTGCCTTCTGCAGAGTTGTAAAATCTATCACGCAAATCATCCTCGTTAGCGAAACAGCACAGAGCCAGTCCGTTCCAATCTGCGCCAGAAAATTTGTGTAAAACGCTCAGTTGATAGTAGTGGGTCATGGCCGTATGAACCTCCAGAGCAATGGGAGCATGTTGTTCGCGCCAATGCTTGTCCGCTGCCTCGGGACCAATCTGTGTATTAGCTACCATCGGAAAGATGCCCACGCTACCTGGCAGTTCACTTTGGCTAAGTGTGCTCAGCGGCTGGTTTTTAATGGCGCGCTCGTTGATCAGGTATAGCCCCGCTGCTGTTTGTGTCTTTAACTCCATAAGGCTTGGCGAGGTACCAACCACAAGAGCTGCAAAGGGGAGGTGCTGTGTCTTTTCGGCGGTGGCTTCAAACAGCAGACTTTGGCTTGCATCAGCGACGTCTTTTGCTGCGGCTTTGTCTGCAAATACGGCCGCTATTTTGAGTGTGGACATATAAGTACTCCTTAGACTGTTTTGTCGCCTGGGGCGCGAATCACATAACGTGGTTTGTCTGTGCGTAATCTGACCCAACTTTTACCACTTTCTGGTTCTGCCATAAGCTCGATCACATCCGCAGCAAGATCTTCTGGGGTCATGAACTGAGCGTTCTCGGTCTTTTGCGCATGGGGGATAATGTTGGTGTCCACAGCGCCGGGGCAAAGTGCATGGATATTGATGCCACGCTTTGCGAACTCTGGTGCCAAGCTGCGCACCAAACCGACGACCGCGTGCTTGCTCATTGCATACAGGGGATCTATTGCATATGGGGTTACGCCGGCAAGTGATGCTGTCACAACGATGGCGGCGCCAGGCGACAATAGTGGTACCAGCGACTGCAAGCCAAACACAACGCCATCAACATTGACGCTCATCATGCGTCTGTAGCGTTCGAGAGTTGCAGCTTCCAATTGATATTCAGACAGCGGCGCATTTGGGGGCGCTATTTGAATGCCGGCATTAAGATGAATGTGGGTTGGCGATCCAAAATCTGTCTTTGCGGAAGCAATGTAGTCAGCTAATTGCTGCCATTGTGCGAGATCACCAACATCTAAGGATCGAAACAGTGCGCCTGTTGCCTCTGCCAGTTTTGAACCTTTAGCTTCGTCGACATCCAGCGCAAGCACATTAGCGCCTGACTTGCGCGCCGCTGCTACAACCGCTGCGCCAATACCCGAAGCCGCTCCTGTGACAATCCAAAACCCAGTTTTTTTGTTCGGGCTCATGATTAGATCCCCCAATTTTACTTTTTGATCAAGCCGACTTACCGCCGTTATTCGTCAAAGCTCTGCTGCGTTTAGCTGAACAGATGCTGGCTCAACACATTCCCCTGGATCAGAAATAACACAAAGTGGCATCACTTTGGCACCACTTTTGGCGATAAATAAGCCAACTAGCGAAATAAAAGGTGCCCCGTATGGCTAATCGTTTTAGTCTCTGCGGCACTGGGGACAGCAGAGTGTTGAAAAAATAATGAGCGTAGTAAAAAAGGTCGGGGTGGGCAGCTTATGGGTGCTGCTTGTTTTGGTTACAGCCATTGTGACGGCGGCGGTTAAACAGCGTTTCGATGATGGACCGAATAGAGTGTTTTCCGGTGGGGCGCTGGTATCTGGAGAACTGCATTTGGGCCCTGAGCCGGATTGGAGTTTTGTTAATGACATTGCAACGATTGAGTTGCAACTGCTCGAGCCGGAGCAATCTAGGCGAATATGGACGGCATCCGTCGACGGCAAGGTTTATGTGTGGTCCGGCTACATGAACAGTCTGGTAGGCAAGCTTTGGAAAAGTTGGCCGGCTCAGGCCGAGCGTGATGGGCGTGCGGTTATCCGTGTTGATGGCGTCCGCTACGAGCGTCAGTTGGTTCGCATCAAAAGCGGTGCTGGTATGGAAGAACTGACTGCGCTGATGAACGAGAAGTATTCTTCGCAAGCAACGCCGGCAACGATCGATTCCGGTGATTTGTGGATGTTCGAAGCCGCACCAAGAAACACAGCGGGAGCACACTAATGCAAAACCTATATGTTCGCATCGCCGCAGTGGTCGCTGTTACAGCGCTCAGTGTGCTCGTGATCCCTGGGGTAGACGATGCTGTGGAATTGTTCTTCCAAATCGTGGTGTTGGTGGCGTCGTCCTGACTCGATAAAGGGTCGCTGCTGCTACGCCGCGCTCGTTGGCCCCTTAAACGGCTAAGCGTGAACAGCCTGCACGGCCAACGTCGTAGGCTTAAACCAGGCGGATCTTGGTCCGTGCGAATTCAAATTCCTTGCCCCGGTTGGCGTCATCAGCGGCCAGCATGTCAATGGCAGTAAGGCGATCGCGTTCCTCTGCATTGCCCTGTACGAAATTGATGTAACTCTCATCCAGCTCCATTCGACCCTTTGCATCAACGCTTCTACCGATAAACTCACTAAAGCGCTCTGCTACGCTCTTGGGGTTGGCGCAGCTGATTTCGGCACCGACGATACCCTTCACCACATCCGTGCGCTGATGCCAAGGCCAGGCCTGGCCACCCCACGCCCAGCTGTCCCACTCCTCCATCCAGTCGAAAGATGTGAGCACCCCGCCCGTGTCGCCAGGGTGGAGGTGAATCGCAGCACCGGTAACGCCGTGGTATTTGCGCTTGGGGGCGTCCATGACTATCCGTACATCAGCAGCCTCAGCGCGCGCTCTAGCTGCATCAAGGTCGTCAACCTGCAAAAGCAACATGTAGCCGCCCGGGCCGCCTTGCTTATCTAAGAACTTTTGCGTCGGCGCGGATGCGCGCTCGGGTTGCAGGATCTCCAAAAATGTATTGCCCACCGCAATCACCGAGTTGTACATCCAGATTGGAGCGCCGGGTTTGTCCCTATGTACGGGCGTTATTTCAAGCTGTTGTGCGACCGCTGTTTCTACTGGCCAAATGTCCTCAGTGCACAAGGCTATTTGGCGAATCCGGATCTTCGTAGCCGGGCTTGGCAGATTACTCATGATTACTCTTATCCCCTAAATTGGGTTAATCCTGCCAATTGCTGTCAGAACGGTCAAAGATTCCCAAGCTTGGCCTGACTTGCAAGCCATAGGATTGATAGTCTTAACTGCTGCCTAGGGAGCTTGGATGTTCAAGAGCGTATGGAGATTAGGGAGAGGTTTATGACAGATCAGGACGCAGTGCTTTATCAGGTACAAGACGGAGTGGCGACGGTATGTTTGAACCGTCCGGAGCGCATGAATGCGATGAACAACGCGTTAATGCAAGGCATAAGCGACGCCGTACAACAGGTGCGAGAGGACTCTTCCGTGCGAGTGCTGGTGCTCACCGGTTCAGGCCGAGGTTTTTGCGCTGGTGCTGACTTACAGCAGGTCGCCGATGATGACGGTACTCAAGAGTCGACGGATTACGGTTCGGGGCAATTGGGCGGTACGTTTAATCGGGCGCTTACCGACTTGATGGATTGTCCTGTACCTACAGTCGCTAAGGTGAATGGCGCGGCCGCGGGTGGAGGTTTTGGCCTGGCCTTGTCCTGCGACATTACAATTGCCGCGGAATCAGCGTTCTTTGTCGCCACCTTTGGGCCGAACTTAGGCATCGTGCCGGATATGGGCACGACCTGGAATTTGCCTCTGCGAGCAGGGCGCGCACGCGCGCTAGGGCTGGTCTTGCTAGGGGAACGCATACCCGCAGCCAAGGCGGAGCAGTGGGGTCTGATCTGGAGTGCCGTTGCGGATGCAGACCTTGATGAGCGGGTAGCCGAGGTCGTAGAGGTTCTAAAACGTTCTTCTCCGGATGCTTCGGTGCGTATTCGAGAGACCATTAACGAAGCGAGCCATAACAGTTTTGCCGAGCAATTGGACTTGGAGATGGCACATCAAGCGGTGCTCATTCCCAAGAATATGCAAGAAGGTGCTCAGGCGTTTCTGCAAAAACGTGCACCGCAATTTGATGGTACCCGCAGACGCTAAGGCGTGCCGTCTGGCTTAAACAACGAAGAGAGCCCGGCACCGGTTAAGCGCATCTCGGCGAGTTAATAAGCCGGTGCATGCTGTGCTTTACGAGTGTGGTTGGTGCAGCATTTGCGGAATCGCTGGTGTATTATGCCGCCCTTATTTTAGGGCGCCGGGAAACCGGACGGTCTTTTTCCACCCAGTAGCAGAGCTTGATAACTAAGCATGAATGTATCCATTGAAACTATGACGGGCCTAGAGCGCCGTTTGACTATTGCAATTGCCAGTGAAGAATTTGAATCGCAAATTACCCAGCGTCTGCAAGACGCACGTGGGCGAGTCAACATTCCAGGATTTCGCGTCGGCAAGGTGCCATTAAAAGAGGTTCGAAGACGTTACGGCAATGCCGTGCGTGCTGAGGTGGCCGGCGAACTCATGCAAAGCAGTTTTATGCAGGCTGTTCAGCAAGAAGAAATGAATCCGGCCGGATCACCAAAGCTTGATGTCGTTAAGATGGATCCAGGCATAGATTTCGAGTTCACCGCCACATTTGATGTCTACCCGACGGTAGAGCTTGCGGATTTCAGCAAGGTCAGTGTGAAGCGACCGACGACCGAAATCGCTGATGACGACATTCAAACCATGGTTGCGAAGTTGCAGGAACAGCACACAACGTTTGAACCTGCGGAACGCGCGGCTGTTGCTGGAGACCAATTAAAAATTGATTTCACTGGCACGTTGGATGGTGAGCGAGTTGACTCGGCTTGCGGCGAGGATTTCACCTTTAAGGTTGGCGAAGGGCAGATGATCGAAGATTTTGATCAAGCGTTACTGGGTATGGCTGCGGCCGAAGAGAAGACCTTCGATGCAACGTTTCCGGAGGACTATCGTGCTGAGGAACTGCAGAACAAAACCGTACAATTTTCGGTCACGGTAAAAGAGGTGACTGAAGCGGTGGCGCCGGAACTCAATGACGAGTTCTTTGAAAAGTTTGGAGTGACTGAGGGTGGTGAAGACAGTTTCCGCGCTGAAGTTAAGAAAAACATGGAGCGCGAGCTTGAGTCAGCCACAAAAAACCAAGTAAAACAGCAAGTAATGGATAGTTTAGCGAAAATACATGAATTTTTGTTGCCCCAAGATGTCGTGCAAAGAGAGATCCAAGCATTAAAGGATCAAATGCTCAGTCAATTCCAAATGCCCCAAGGTCAAGCGCCTCAGCTAGATCTTCCGGATGAATTATTCAAAGACCAAGCGGAACAGCGGGTAAGAGTAGGCCTGGTAGTCAACGAAATCATCGTAAAGCACGAGCTCAAAGCAGACCCGGAGTTGGTTGATGCCCAGTTACAAACCATTGCCGAGCCGTATGATGAACCCGATCAGGTGATTAGCTGGTACCGTAGTAATCCTGAGCAAATGCAGAATATCGAGATGGGTGTACTTGAAGATCAGGTGGTGGACCTCATATTGAGTCAATCAACGGTCGAGGACGTGGTCGCCAATTACGCTGACGTCTTGAGTGGTGCAGCGATTGCAGATCCTGACCAGGAAGTTGAAGCTACTGAATCTGAAGACAGCAAAGAAAAAGCGAAATCCGACGCTGCTGAGTGATTACGACGAGCGACGGCTAGCTAAGGTAAGTAAAAGGTTAAATACATGTCCTACGACAACGATCGAATAGCACAACCTATCAACAACCTAGGCATGGTGCCTATGGTGGTAGAACAGACAGCGCGAGGCGAGCGAGCCTACGATATCTATTCACGGTTGTTAAAAGATCGGATCATCTTTTTGGTGGGTCCGGTAGAAGACCATATGGCGAACTTAGTAGTGGCACAAATGCTGTTCTTGGAATCGGAAAATCCGGACAAAGACATTCACTTGTACATTAATTCACCAGGGGGCTCCGTTACTGCTGGTATGTCGATCTACGACACCATGCAATTCATCCGCCCCGATGTCAGCACATTGTGTGTTGGCCAAGCGGCGAGCATGGGTGCGTTCTTATTAGCCGCCGGCACGGCGGGTAAACGCTACGCGTTGCCCAATTCCCGCATGATGCTGCATCAGCCCTCTGGCGGTTCTCGTGGTGTGGCCGCGGACATCGAGATTCAAGCCCAAGAAATTTTATTGATGCGTGAACGACTGAATAAGCTGATAGCGGAACATACGGGTAAGGACGAGGCGACAGTTGCAAAAGATACTGATCGAGACTTCTGGATGAGCCCTGATGCGGCTCTGGAATACGGCCTCGTTGACCGAGTTCAAAAGACCCGAAGCGAACTTGCTGCAAAAAACGATTAATTGATCTGACGCGCTGACTTGCAATCCAGTAATAGGTTACGCAATCTACATTAGCGCCAACGTAAAGATTCATAGGTAGAGAAAGATATGTCCGACGATAGTGGCAAGAGCGACGATTCAGGCAAGCTGCTGTATTGCTCCTTCTGTGGCAAGAGCCAGCATGAAGTTCGCAAACTTATCGCTGGGCCCTCGGTATTTATTTGCGATGAATGTGTAGAGCTTTGTAATGACATTATTCGCGAGGAAGTGGCTGAAGCTGCTGAATCTACCGAGTCGAGCAAACTGCCAGTGCCGACCGAAATCAACAAAATTTTAGACGAGTATGTGATTGGCCAAGCTCACGCAAAGAAAGTGCTGTCGGTCGCTGTTTACAACCACTACAAGCGACTCAATTACGGTGCTAAGAAAGACGACGTTGAGTTATCTAAATCAAACATTCTGCTGATCGGCCCAACAGGGTGCGGTAAAACCCTCCTTGCAGAGACCCTCGCTCGACTGCTGGATGTGCCGTTTACCATTGCCGACGCGACGACGCTGACAGAAGCAGGCTATGTTGGCGAGGACGTAGAAAATATAATTCAGAAGTTGCTGCAAAAATGCGACTACGATGTAGAGCGGGCTCAAGTGGGTATCGTTTACATTGATGAAATCGACAAAATTTCGCGCAAATCGGACAACCCGTCCATCACCCGTGATGTTTCTGGGGAAGGCGTACAGCAAGCACTGTTGAAACTGATAGAAGGTACCATAGCCTCGGTACCACCCCAGGGCGGCCGTAAACATCCGCAACAAGAATTCCTACAGGTCGACACCTCAAAAATTTTGTTTATCTGTGGTGGTGCTTTTGCCGGTCTGGATCGCGTCATTCTTGATCGCTCTGACAAGTCGGGCATAGGCTTTGGGGCTGAAGTTAAGAGCGAAGCGGATCGCGGCAGCATTGGCGATACATTGCGCTCTGTTGAGCCAGAGGACTTGGTTCGCTATGGCTTGATACCCGAATTTGTCGGCCGATTGCCGGTGGTTGCTACCCTGAGCGAATTGGATAACGATGCGCTCATCCGTATTCTGACCGAGCCGAAGAACTCCCTGACCAAGCAGTACACTAAGCTGTTTGAAATGGAGGGGGTCGAGGTGGACTTCCGTGAAGACGCTCTCCGTGCCATAGCAGATAAAGCAACTGAGCGTAAAACCGGTGCTCGTGGTTTGCGATCGATACTTGAAGCTGTGCTTTTAGACACCATGTATGAGTTACCAGCGTCGGAATCTGTGAGCAAAGTGGTCATCGACGAGAGCGCCATTAAGGGCGATAGCGAACCCATGCTCATCTATGAGAACGTAGACAAGGCCAAGGCTGCTCCTGAGGACTGACGCCAGGATTAGCCACGCAGGCGCGCTCTAGCGAAGCGCTTGCATTCACGGCCAGTCCACGACCCATGTAGGATGCTTAAGCATCTGATGGTGTCTTACTCAAACGAGAGCGAATATGGCCAAAACTCCCCTAGAAATGCTTCCTGTATTGCCGTTGCGCGACATGGTGGTTTACCCCCATGGCGTACACCCTCTATTTGTCGGCACAGAAAGTTCCATCCGAGCCCTAGAAGCTGCGATGGCTGACAGCAAAAAAATCTTCCTAGTTGCCAAGCGAGATTCAGATAAGACCGACTTAGGCGCCGAAGATCTATATTCCTTGGGAACCGTAGCGACTATTTTACAGTTGCTCAAACTTCCTGATGGTACGGTCAAGGTGCTGGTTGAGGGTGGCCAACGCGCTGAGGTTAGTCATTTAGAGTTCGATGAAGAATACATTCGAGTAGCAGTGGATCCTTGCGCGGAAGAAACCATGGAAGGGCGCGAGGCCGAAGCGCTGGTCAGAACACTGTTGTCGCAATTTGAACAGTTCGCGCAGAACAGCAAAAAGATACCGCAAGAAGTTTTGGCGTCCCTGTCGGGTATTGATGATCCATCACGGTTAATAGATACCGTAGCGGCGCAAATGTCATTGGATCTGGAGGACCGTCAGCAGATTTTAGAAACCTTGGATCTCAATGCGCGCATGGAGCTTTTGCTGAGCCTGATGGACGCGGAAATAGACGTTCAGGAAATGGAAAAGCGCATTCGTGGCCGTGTGAAGCGCCAGATGGAAAAGAGTCAGCGCGAGTACTATCTCAACGAGCAGCTTAAGGCGATCCAGAAGGAACTGGGCGAGGGCGAGGACAACGAGCTCGACGAGCTCGACAAGAAG
>JAYQAJ010000003.1:0-95382 GCA_038136775.1 Gammaproteobacteria bacterium | reverse complement strand
CTATCTCAATGAGCAAATGAAAGCCATCCAAAAAGAGATGGGCGATGACTCACAGAGTGAGGTCGATGAGTTGCAGCAACGCATAGATGACCTGGGTATGCCAGTAGAGGCGAAAGAGAAGGCTCAAGCTGAACTGAACAAACTTAAAAATATGGCACCGATGTCTGCTGAAGCCACAGTGGTGCGCAGCTTTATTGATTGGATGGTCAACATTCCGTGGAGTAAGAAAAGCCGTGTTCGCAAAGATCTTGCAGCTGCGCAACAAATACTTGACGAAGACCACTATGGGTTAGAGGAAGTCAAAGACCGGATTATTGAGTATTTGGCGGTACAAAACCGCGTGAAGCGATCGAAGGGACCGGTACTTTGCCTTGTAGGACCACCTGGGGTCGGAAAAACCAGTCTGGGTGAAAGTATTGCCCGTGCCACCAACCGAAAATTCGTGCGGATGGCTCTTGGTGGTGTTCGGGACGAAGCGGAGATACGCGGACACAGACGTACTTACATCGGCTCTATGCCGGGTAAAGTCATGCAGAAGATGTCAAAGACAGCAGTAGTGAACCCACTGTTTTTATTGGACGAAATCGACAAAATGGGTATGGACATGCGCGGAGATCCAGCCAGCGCGTTGTTGGAAGTGCTTGATCCAGAACAAAATAATTCCTTTAACGACCACTATCTTGAAGTAGATTACGACCTATCTAACGTATTCTTTATCTGCACCTCGAATTCCATGAACATTCCTGCGCCGCTGCTGGACCGAATGGAAGTCATTCGTTTGCCCGGATATACCGAAGACGAGAAGCTCAACATTGCGCGCCGTTACTTGGTTCCGAAGCAGGTAAAGAACAATGGGTTAAAAGACGGTGAGTTAGAGATTACTGACGATGCGCTTCTGGCACTGATTCGCTATTACACAAAAGAGGCCGGTGTCCGGGGCTTAGAGCGAGAAATCGCTAAATTGGCTCGTAAGGTGGTCAAGAAGCAAGCTTTGGCGGTGGCTAAAACTACCGGACGCAAAGCCAAAAAAGCTGCGGCTAAGGTGGTGCTGAAAGCCCAAGACCTAGAAGAGTTCAGTGGTGTAGCTAAGTTCACCTACGGGTTAGCCGAGGAAGAAAACAAAGTCGGTATCGTTACCGGATTGGCGTGGACCCAGGTTGGTGGTGAACTGCTGAATATCGAGGCGGTGGCCATGCCCGGTAAAGGGCAGCAAATCAAAACCGGTTCCCTTGGTGACGTAATGCAGGAGTCGATTCAAGCGGCCTTGACAGTGGTCAGAAGCCGTAGCGAATCACTGGGTATTGGCAGCGACTTTTTTGAAAAGTCAGACCTACACATTCACGTACCAGAAGGCGCAACGCCGAAAGACGGCCCTAGTGCCGGAATCGGTATGTGTACTGCAATGATTTCCGTGATTACAGGTATACCGGTAAAAGCTGAAGTAGCCATGACCGGTGAAATCAACTTACGTGGCCAGGTGTTACCCATAGGCGGCTTGAAAGAGAAGTTGCTGGCTGCTCATCGCGGTGGTGTTAAACAAGTTGTTATCCCGGCAGAAAATGAAAAGGATTTGAAAGAGATACCGGACAACGTGAAGTCCAAGTTGCAGATTCATCCTGTGAAATGGATTGAGGAGGTTTTGCAAATTGCCCTTGAGCGCATGCCTGAACCTCATGTCGGTGATAACAAGGAACTCATGCAGGAGTCGGACATGCCGACTAAGACGCGAGGCAAAAACAAGAGCCAACCATTGAGCCCTCATTAGCGCTGAATAATGCCTTTTGGAATGGCTTGCTTAGACTTAGGGGTGTTGGTATAAAACCTAGAATCCCGCGCGAGTGGGTACTATAACTAAGCGCAGCACTGGTCTATGGGCCGGCTAGTAGGCGCAACATTTAAGGGGCGAATGTGAATAAAAGTGAATTGATTGATCAAATAGCAGAATCTGCTGACATTTCCAAAACAGCGGCTAGCCGAGCGTTGGATGCAACCATCGACGCGGTTACAAGTTCGTTAAAGAATGCAGAATCTGTTGCTCTGGTCGGTTTTGGGACGTTTTTGGTGCGTGAGCGAGCAGCGCGAACCGGACGTAACCCTAAGACCGGTGAAACCATTCAGATTGCCGCGGCAAAGGTGCCAGCATTCAAGCCAGGAAAAGCTCTGAAAGACGCGCTTAACTAAGCAAAACAGTCTGAAGAGATAAAAGGGCGCGAAATTCGCGCCCTTTTTGTTTTCGACGTTATACTTCCCGCTGGTTGGGGAACGCCGCCGATTTCACCTCAAAAAACAAATTACGGATGTAGTTAGATGTTGCAACAGCTTCGCGATCAGACTCAGAGCACTGGTTTCAAAGTGCTGGTCATCGCCATTATTTTGGTACTCGTGCTCTTTGGTTTCGGCGCGACGAATGTGTTTTCAGTTGGAGATCCCGAGGTCGCAGAGGTAGGGGACTTTGCCATTACCGAGACCCTTCTAGGCGTCGAAACGGAACGTGAGCGCAGACGGATCTTGGGTCAGATGGGTACAGACTTTGATCCCAACGATCTTGATCGTTTGCAATTGCAGCAGTTTGCGCTGTCGCAACTCATCAATCGCCAGGTGTTCTATCAAGCAGCTGCAGATTTAGGTATCGCGGTGTCTGCAGAGGCCGTAAATGAGGAGTTGGTTACGAGCCCTGCTTATCAGCGCGACGGCGCTTTTGATGAAGCGCTGTATCTACAGCAAGTTCAACTCTTGGGTTATACCCCGTTAGATTTCATGCAAGAAATTTCTAATGCCCTGGGTTCAGATCAGCTGCGTAATGGCGTGCAGGAAAGTGCGTTGCTTACGGATTGGGAGGTGGCTGAGGTCTACAGTATGTCGCAGCAGCGGCGTGATGTGGCTTACCTACCGTTGTTGATTAGTGACTTCGCAAATAGGGTAGAGGTCACTGCTGAGGAAACTGAGACCCGCTATAACGAAGAACAACAACGTTATATGACGCCGCGCTCGGTTGATGTTGAGTATGTGACATTCTCTGTCGACTCCGTAGCCGCAAATTTGGATGTAAATATCAGCGAAGAGGAATTGCAGCTGATGTATGCAAGCGACCGCGAGGCTGCGATGGAAGCTTCAGAACGCGACAGTGCGCATATTTTGTTCGAGGTTACAGATGAACGCGACGATGCCAGTACTTTGGAGCTAGCACGGGCGGTGCAGATACGCCTAAGCTCAGGCGAAGACTTTGCTGAACTAGCTCAAGAGTTATCTGATGACCCGGGGTCAGCAATGGCGGGTGGCGCCCTTGGCTCTGCCGGTAAAGGTGTTTTCGACCCTGAATTTGAAGGGGCTTTATGGGATCTTGCGGCACCAGGCGATGTCTCAGATCCGGTGCGCACTGAATTTGGTTATCACCTTATTAAGTTATTAGCGGTTACCGAAGCAGATTACCCAAGTTTTGCCGAGGAGCGCGGGGCGCTTGAGCAGCGTATACGCCAAGAGCAAGCCTTGGACGCTTTTGCCGATCTGCAGGAAGACATTGAGCGTAGCGTCTATGACGAACGTTTTGGGCTGGCTGAAACCGCGGCTGCGTTTAACCTAGAAGTGAATACCGCGAGCAATCTAACCCGCACTGCAGCTGCTGACGAAAACCAACCGCTGTTAAGTTCTACAGAGGTAAATACCGCAGTATTTTCTGAAGATCTGGCAGCTGGAGAAAACAGTCCTGTCATCAATATCGATGACGAAACCAGTATTGTTGTTCGTGTGGTACAGAATTATCCACCCGCGCCGCGCCCTTATGAGCAAGTAGAGGTTCAAATTAGCGCAGAAATTCGCCGTGACAAGGCGTTGGCGGAGATCGAAGAGGCCAAGGCGAACGCGCTAAACCAACTTGAACAAGGGGTCGGGGTTAGCCAGGTTGCGACTGACCTTGGAAAGCGTTGGACCTCGCTAGAGTTGATAGGACGCAATCAGAGCCAAGACGATTTAGAGCGCACAGTCGTCGACCACGCGTTCACCTTGCCGCGCCCCGGTGAGGGAGCAAAATCTGTTGGTAGTGTTGAGTTGGAAGACGGTAGCAGCGCATTGGTCGCAGTTACTCGCGTGGCTAGGGGCGACATTAGTTCTGCCACTGATGATGAGCGCGAGCAGCTGCGTCAGGCCCTGGCTCGCCTTAATACGAACAATGAATTTGAAGCGTTCTTCCGCGCAGCAGAAGAACACGTGGGCGTTACACGCAACATCGAATTCTAGTTTGAGCGCTTAGGTGTTAAGCACATCAACGTAAATTGTTAGTCGTTGGCCAGGTTGCAGGTAGCGCTTCACGTCCAAGCGGTTCCACTTGGCCAGATCTCTAACGGTTACTTGAAACCGCTTGGCAATTCGCGCCAGCGAGTCGCCTTTGCGTACCCGGTAACCGATTTTTCGAATGATGTTCTCAGCAGTTGTTGCAGCGACTACAGGCCAAGCAGTATGTGTCGGTACTTGTAATGTTTGACCGATTTGCAGCACGTCGCGTGGTGCAACCTGATTGGTTTTCACTAGCCTTGCAACAGTCACGTTGTGTTGTTTTGCAATAGACCATAAGGAGTCCCCTGGTCTTATCGTATAGGCGACGGTACCAGGCTTTGCTTTGTCTGCGGTGCTGGGTGGGGCGCCGTTTACAGGTATCAACAAAGGTCTGCCTGCTCGAATAGAGGTGCCAGCTAAATTGTTTGCTGTTTTCAGCGTAGCGATATCGGTGTTGTAGCGCTGAGCCAAAACGCTAAGGGTGTCGCCGTTCTGGATAGTGATTTCTTCCCACTGCATACGTTGTTCTATGTCTGTTGTTTGCAACTTGCTAGCAGCCACTGCCATGTCCAACGGTGTCTCATCGTTGCCTCCGATTAGAATGGGCACGATGAGATGATGCGGCCCAGTTGCCGCACTGGCCCAACGTTTCAGAGCGGGATTCCAAGCTTTTAGTTCAGCGTAATCCACACCGATCAGTCCGCTTGCGATGCTGAGGTCGTACTGGCTTGGCAATGGCAGCTTGGTAAATACCTGCACATTATTCACCTCAGGGAGTGCTATGCCGTGTTGCTCAGGGGCAGTGATCAGCGCTGCAAGAGCCAGGACCCGAGGCACGTAGTACTGGGTCTCCTTAGGTAGCTTAAGCTCGAAAAAGTCGTTGTTAGTGGCGCGTTTCACCGCCCTTGCCACCCGCGCGCCGCCGCCGTTATACGCTGCAATTGCCAAATGCCAGCTTCCCAACCGCTTATTCAGAACTTGTAAGTAGTCGAGAGCGGCGTCCGTAGCGGCAATGATGTCGCGCCGGCCGTCGTACCAGCGATCAATTTTAAGTCCATATTGTTTAGCCGTTGGGCGCATGAATTGCCAAAGTCCGCTGGCACCACCAGGCGAGAAGGCATAGGGATCTAAAGCACTTTCAACAATGGGTATGAGTGCCAGTTCTGTAGGAAGCTGTCGGTCGCGGGTTCGCTCTAACAAGTAAGGAAGATATTTTTGCAGTCGAGGTTGCAGGCGTTTGAGATAATCAGGATTGTCTCTCAACCAACGCAATTCTTGTTGTACACGAGTTTGCTCCAGGGCGTGTTGCAACTGCATGCCCTCACGCAAGGTAGGCCATATGCTCAAATCATCGGGTTCTGACTGATCCGCTTCAAGATCTGGTGGTGGTTCTGTCGCCGAAACAGTCTCTGGCTGCATTACAACAAGTGGGGTGCTCGACGCTTCGCTTATTGATTTGGTCGCCGCTGTTTGCGCCGTTTCGCCTGAGGTTGCAGGAGCCGTGCTTTGGCAGCCACTAAGCAAAAAGCACAACACGACGCCTTGTGTAGCACAGGCGAACAAATTGGCAGTCATAGATGGGACTCGCTTGTTGGGGCCAGTAGAAAGCCCGTAAACTTAATGGTATCCCGCCTGCTAGGCAATAGAGGGTGATCATTGATGGTTATTATTGAGTCAGTCTTGTATGGGCGATAGTCAGCGTCAAAACTTTTGGGCAAGCCCGCTAGGGCAGAGGGTGCTCGACACAGAACAGGTTGCCTTAGAGACGCAGTTGCGTCGTTTACATGGCTCGTCCGCATTGTGGGTAGGCGAAACCTCAACACCGTTGAGTTTGCTCAATAACTGTATGGTACGCCAAGGCGTGTACCTGACTCAGGGCTCAAGTGTGAATAGTGACCAAACTAGGGTAGATATGCCTTGGGTCCAAGGTGCCTTAGATGCGCTGCCTTTCACCAGAAACGAGTTTGATGGGATCGTTATTCATCATGCTTTAGAGCGGCTCGCGGACCCACGGGCTGGCCTGCGCGAAGCGGCTCGGGTGTTGGCACCGGGAGGGCGGATTATTATTGTAGGGTTCAATCCAATCAGTTTGTTCGGGCTGCGTCGCGGTTACGCAAAATGCATCAATGATGATTTGAGCCAACGGCGTTTCATTAACCCAATCCGGCTATTTGATTGGTTAGAACTTTTAGGTTTGTCACTGGAAGTTAAGCCTGAGTATTTAGAATACGGTCTGCCTTTCGGGACGAGCAAAGGCACCTCTTTATGGCCCCAAGCTCTGCGGGGTGGCGAATTGCCCAAACAACTACGCCAATGGATTCGGCGATTGCCAGTGGGTGGGGTGCTCACGGTGTCCGCTGTTAAGCGTGCTTTGCCGATGACCCTTATGCCCACAAAGAGCCGAAGGGGCAGCAGACTGGCGCCTGCGGGTTATCCGAAGGTAGTGAATTTACGCGCGGTAAGAAAGGACGAAGTTTAATGCCTGAAGTAGATATATTTACCGACGGCGCCTGCCGGGGTAATCCCGGACCTGGCGGATGGGCGGCTTTGCTGCGCAGCCAAGGTGTTGAAAAAATGTTCTCTGGAGCAGAGCCAGAAACGACCAATAATCAAATGGAACTCATGGCGGCGATTCAAGGACTCGAGGCGCTAAAACGCACATCCTCTGTAACCCTAACCACAGACTCTCAATATGTCCGTCAAGGCATCACCCAATGGATTCACGGCTGGAAGCGCAACGGCTGGAAGACCTCCCAGAAACAACCGGTGAAAAATAAAGAGCTTTGGCAGCGCTTAGACGCCGCAGTAGAAAACCATGATGTGCAATGGCATTGGGTCAAAGGACACAGCGGCCATGTAGAAAATGAGCGAGTAGATCAGGCAGCGAATGAGGCCATAGACTTGATGCAGGCCCAATCATGAGACAAATCGTACTGGATACTGAAACGACAGGTTTAGAGGCAGAGCGCGGACACCGAATTATTGAAATCGGTGGGGTGGAATTGGTGGACCGTCGCCACAGTGGCAAACAGTTTCATAAATACATAAATCCTGGGCGTGACATTGATGAGGGGGCCCAAGAAGTTCATGGCATCAGCGCGGAGTTCTTAGCAGATAAACCGAGAATTGCCGATGTTTGGCCAGAATTCCTAGAGTTTATTCGGGGTGCTGAACTGGTTATTCACAACGCTCCATTCGACGTTGGTTTTTTGGACGCCGAAATTCGTCATCTGCAAGAAGCAGGAGTGGAAACACCCGAGAGTATTGAAAGTATTTGTCAGGTGACAGATTCACTGGCTCTCGCTCGTCATAAACATCCCGGTCAAAAGAACAGCCTGGATGCACTATGTCGTCGTTATATGGTGGATAACTCGCAACGCCAGCTGCATGGCGCACTATTGGATGCGGAAATATTGGCGGATGTGTTTCTGCTGATGACTGGTGGGCAGACCCAGTTATTTGACTCTGCCAGCGAGCAAGACAAAGCGCTGGGGCAGCAAGGGGCTGAGCATCCTCTCAATCCTGTGGACGCTACTGGACTCAAGCCGATACTGGCGACCTTAGACGAAGTCGCAGCCCATGAAGCGTTTATTGACGTCTTGGCCGAAAAGAGTGGTAAGACACCAATCTGGAAAGCGCTGTCTGAGTGAGCAAGATCAGAAGCTAAGTTAAGACACTTAAGCTTCTGAAATGCCCTCACAAACCTCTATCAGAGCAGGTATTGCACCGCCAGCCAGCCGGTAGTACCCATCACCACTGTATAGGGCAGCGCCATCGTTACCATACGCATGTAGCTTAGTCGAACCAGCGGCGCAATGGACGAGGTCAAGAGGAATAAGAATGCCGCTTGGCCATTGGGTGTTGCCACGCTGGGGATATTGGTGCCGGTATTGATTGCCACCGCAAGAAGATCGAATTGTTCGCGGGTCAAAATACCATTGTCAAAGGCGGCTTTTACCTCGCCGATATACACCGTCGCGACAAATACGTTGTCGCTGATGGCAGACAACACACCATTGGCGATATAGAACATGCCGGGCTGCATGTCCTCAGGTAAGGACAATACATAGCCGATTACCGGCGAAAATAGATGTTGATCGTGAATCACGCCCACGACCCCGAAGAACACGACTAATAGCGCGGTAAATGGCAATGCTTCTTCGAAAGCATGGCCAAGTTGGTGTTCCTCGATTACGCCGTTGAAAGCAGTCTGTAATACGATGATGGTCAGTCCAATGAGGCCGACCTCGGCGACATGAAAGGCCAAAGCAAAAACCAAAAACAGTGCTGCAACAGCCTGCACTACCAATCTTGCGTTGTCGCGGCCTGTACGAATGGACGCTTCGTGTTGGTCGAATTCGACCAAAATGTCTCGGACGGGCTCTGGGAGCTGGGCGCCGTAGTCAAAAATTTTGGTTTTTTCGAGCAGCAGGCAGGTCGTTAACCCAGCAGCCAACACCGGCATGGTCACCGGTGACATACGCCAGAAAAATTCCATGAATTCCCAGCCGGTATAACTGGCGATCAGCAGGTTTTGTGGCTCACCCACCGTGGTACATACGCCGCCCAGCGCGGTGCCGATGGCAGCATGCATAAGCAAATTGCGCAGAAAGCGACGAAAATCTTCTAACTCCTGTCGGTGAGTTTCTTTGATACTTTCGTCTTGGCTGTGGGTGTGTTCGTCATTGAAGTGCTTGCCTGAGGCTACGCGGTGATAAACCGAGTAAAAGCCTACCGCCACGCTGATTACCACGGCAGTAACAGTTAGCGCGTCTAAGAAGGCGGAAAGGACCGCAGATATTGCGCAGAAAAGAAATGAAATCAGAGTTTTAGATCTAACCGAGAGCAGAATCTTGGTGAAGGTGAAGAGTAGTAACTCCTTCATAAAATAAATGCCAGCAACCATGAAGATCAATAGCAGGATCACGGGGAAGGCCGCTTCAACTTCGTGTAACACCGTAGTCGGATTGGTCATGCCAAGCACGATGCCTTCAAAAGCCAATAAGCCACCAGGCTGCAGCGGATAACATTTCAACGCCATGGCTAGGGTGAAAATGAACTCCAGCACCAAGACCCAACCTGCAATGTAAGGGCCCGCAACGAGCAGCAGTAATGGGTTTATCAGTAGGAATCCCACAATGGTCAACTTGTACCATTGAGGTGCCTGTCCCAGGAAATTCTGAGTAAACGAACTGAGAGAGAGACCTTGCATAAACACACCTTGTTACTGCTATTTGACAAATGCAAAGGCAAAAAGTGTGAGCTGAAAGTGCGCAGGGTATCTAACCTCTGAGACTCTCAGTTCGTATTCCCTATGCCTCTGTTGCAGTAAAGATAGCTTGCATTGTGGTTGGGCTTCAACCGCAAACAGGTATGGCATTCCATACCTGGTTGTGGAGGCGAAGTGTGTTATGTTTTTGTTTTCTAGTAACGAAAAGTGAACACTCTGATGTGGCCAAACGAACCGGATGAATTTGTACCAAATCATGAAATGCAGCCTGATTCTGATAACGGTGACGCTTGGTACTTTCCGTTCATAGGTAACGAGCTAGTTTGCAAACGGGAGCAAGGTGCACCAGAGCCTATTACTGCGGATGACTTTCGCTGGTTAGATCTAGAAGTAGAACATAAACACTTCCTTGGGCATTTCTCTAACCGACCCTGTTTCGCACTGCGGGTGCGCGGCCAAACCTCCGAGGGTTTTCAGGCCGTAGGTCTGCGCGGACTCCTGGGCAGAACCTCGCAATCGCTGTTTTATCTTGCAGGGCGCGCGTTGCAGGTTGTGGATTGGTCTGAGAGCCATCAATTTTGTGGCCGTTGTGGCAGTCCGATGCAAGATCACACCAGCGACCGAGCCAAACACTGTGGTAGCTGCGGGCTCATTAACTATCCGCGCTTATCACCCAGTATTATCGTGCTCGTGACTCGAGGCGAAGAGATGTTGTTAGCGCGCAACGCAAATTGGCCGAGCGGTATGTACAGCACACTTGCAGGTTTTGTTGAGGCGGGGGAGTCCATAGAACAGACTGTGCACAGGGAGGTCATGGAAGAGGTTGGTCTAAAAGTAACTAATCTGCGTTACTTTGGCTCTCAAAGTTGGCCATTCCCAAATTCGCTAATGTTGGGCTTTCATGCGGATTACGATTCCGGTGACATTACTTGTCAGCCTGGTGAGATCGCCGATGCCCAATGGTTCACTAAAGACACGCTACCACAAACGCCTCCCAAGACTGCGATCTCAGGCTGGCTAATTCATGAGTTCATTAGTCAGTTCGAATGACCAGTGCTTCAAACACCTAAAAATTTAGGATCAGTGGCTCGGTGGGGTTCCTGGACATAGCGTATCCCAGGTGTGGTGGTTGCACATCAAAGTTCGCAAACAACGTGCAGGGAGAACTAGGTATCACTGGGGCGAAAAGCGGCCATGGTATGGAATACCCAAATTAGATGGCCGCTGGCGCGGAATTGACCGCGCATAAAGGCCTCTATGGCATCGGCACTGCCGCTTATCAGGTCTTGAGCCAACTTCTGGCTCGCGAAATAAATGGTCATCTCAGGTTCGCAGTCGCACTCTAAATCGAGATGCTGTTCACGAATCGCAAACTTCATAGCGCCGTCCCCCCAATCAAAACCAATGCAGGCATCTAAGCCAGTGCCGTGATTGGGATTAAAGTGTTGTGCGAGAAACTCGTGCATAGGTGCTGCTTGATGGGCTGAAGGCGCGATTGTACTGAAACTCTTGATATTGGCGAGTCCTTTGCGGAGCGCTGGACTCGGCTACCCTGCACTCTATAAAGTAGCGCGCCTAATTTAGTCTCCGCTTATGAGAACACTATGGACTATTTGTTTGACTACCTGATGTTTTTAGCCCAAGCCGTGACTGTGGTAATTGCGATTCTGATCGTGGTTTCAATGGTCGCGAGCGCCAAGATGCGTCAGCAGGGTAGTGAACGTGGTCATCTGGTCGTAACCAAGATAAATGATCGCGTGCGCAGTCTGCGCTTTGTGATGGAGGACGCGCTGCTTACACCACAAGAGGCTAAACGTCGCCACAAAGACGAACACAAATCGCAAAAAGCTGCAGATAAACAAGCTGCGGCTGACGCTAAGAAAGCCGCTAAGAGCGCTGCCACTGATGATAGCGAGGACGGTGATGGCCAAGACTCTCCAGGTAAGGTATTCGTTGTGCGCTTCGACGGCGATGTAGCGGCTTCCGATGTAGACAACTTTCGTCTGGAAATAAGCGCCATATTGACTATGGCAACCAGTAAAGATGAAGTCGTGGTTTGTCTAGAGAGTCCTGGTGGCATGGTACATAGCTACGGCTTGGCAGCGTCGCAAATGATGCGTGTGCGTAACCAAAATATCCCGTTAACTGCTGTAGTGGATAAAGTAGCCGCGAGCGGGGGTTATTTAATGGCAGCTGTGGCAAACAAGATCGTGGCAGCGCCCTTTGCCGTGATAGGTTCGATTGGTGTGGTGGCTCAGGTGCCTAATGTGCATCGTCTGTTGAAGAAAAATGATGTCGACGTAGAAGTCCTCACTGCCGGCAAATACAAACGTACACTTACTTTTCTTGGGGAAAATACCGACGAGGGTCGCGAAAAATTCCAACAGGAGTTGGAAGACGTGCACGAACTCTTTCAAGAATTTGTGGTCGACAACCGGCCTGGTTTAGACATCGCTGCTGTTGCCACAGGTGAAGCGTGGTACGGATCACGGGCGTTAGAGTTAAAGCTGGTGGACAGTCTGGCGACCAGTGACGAGTATTTGATGCAGGCTTGTTACGACAAAGATGTCTTTCAAGTCGCTTGGAAGCAGGGAACTAAACCAATCGATCGGTTGTTAGGAAAGGCCAGTGCCGCATTAGATCGAGTTAATCAATTACTGGAATTCAGCCGCAAGTAATCGGCGCAAACGTTATCACTCAAGTAACTAGAGTCTAAGGATCATTACTATGTCATTCAGAGCTTTCAGGGTAGAGAAAAACGAGTCTGGCTTCGTGCGCAGCGTTGTTGAACGAGAAGTCGAAGATCTGCCAGAGGGTGAAGTACTTATCGAGGTTCAATACTCGTCGCTCAATTATAAAGACGCACTCTCTGCCACAGGTAATCCTGGGGTTACCCGAGTGTTTCCCCACACGCCAGGTATTGATGCTGCGGGCTTGGTGCTTGCCAGTTCGGATAACGGCTTCGCTGAAGGTGATGCTGTGGTGGTTATCGGCTTCGATCTGGGTATGGGTACTTCAGGTGGTTTTGCAGAGCGAATTCGGGTCCCAGCTAACTGGGTGGTGAAGTTGCCTGAAGGTTTGACTACGCGAGAGAGTATGCTCATCGGCACTGCAGGATTTACCGCGGCTGAGTGTGTACAAAAGTTGGAACAGGCTGGTATGACGCCGGACTCAGGGCCGGTACTGGTCACCGGTGCGACGGGCGGCGTGGGTTCGGTAGCGGTAAAGCTTTTGGCGACGCTAGGCTATGAAGTGGCGGCAGTAACAGGCAAACCCGAGCAACACGACTGGTTGCGTAGTCTCGGTGCAAGCGAGTTTCTCACCAGAGAAGAAGCTGCCGAGGGTGCGGAGAAGCCGCTGTTAGCAGAGCGCTGGGGGGGAGTAGTAGACACCGTAGGCGGCGACATTCTATTTAATGGCGTTAAAAGTTTACGTTATGGCTGCAGCTTGGCAGCTTGTGGACTGGTAGCTGCACCGCAGTTCGGCGCCTCTGTGCTGCCTTTTATTTTGCGGCACGTGAACCTGCTGGGTATTGATTCTGTGCAGCTACCGCTCGTTGAGAAAACGCAAATCTGGGGACGCCTAGCGACGGATTGGAAACTGGATTTGAGTGAATTAGAAGAAGTTCTGGGCTTGCATGATTTATCAGACGCCATCGATCGAATCCTGGCCGGGCAGATGGTTGGTCGTGGTTTGGTGGACTTGAGTCTTTAAGGTTAGTCCCGTCGAAGCCTAGGATCTGCAGCGATAGGGTTAGGATAGCGCGACACCACAAGATAACTGCTGATTACCATAGAAATGACGGTGGCTGTTTGCAGCACTACTGCAGCAGCCTCGCTTATTAAGGCATTGCTCAGAGCGATGTAGCTGAGCAGAAGTGCGAACTCTGAACCCTGGCCCAATCTGAAGCCTACTTCCCGTGATGTGCTGTCGGGCTCACCTTGGGCTCGTAGCAGCGCACTAAATACCAGGGGCTTAGAAACCACGATAACGACGCTTACGACGAGAACGGGTAGCCATAGGGTGGTGATCAATCCGGTATTTAGATCGGCGCCCACGGTGAAGAAAAACATAATCAGAAAAAAATCCCGCAGTGGTCGCAAATTTTCTGCGATGTACTTGGCTATTGGACTTGTGGCCAGGCTAACGCCCGCGAAAAAAGCGCCAATTTCAAAGGACAGATTCATGGCGTGAGAAATACTTGCAAAGCCTAAACACCAAGCGATAGCGAGCAGGAATATGTATTCGTGAAAGGCGTCGAAGCGCTTGATTAAAGGCAGCAAGAGAAACTTTACGATGCAGAACGCCAGTAGTGCGAGCATCGGCAGAGCGAGGATTATGCTACCGATGTTTCGAACAATGCCTCCAAGGTCCGGTGTGAATTCGCTGACCAAAACAATAGCAATGATGGCCAGCATGTCCTGAATCAATAACAGGCTGATCACAATTTCACCAATGTGGCGATGATGTAATGCAGTTACTGGCAGAAGCTTCAAGCCCAGGATCGTGCTGGAGAACGTTAGCGCTAAGCCGACCGTCAAGGATTCTGCGACGCTGAAACCAAATACCCACATAGTGCCTGCGCCAAGGGCTAGAAAGGCAATACTGGTACCCAATGCGGTAAGCATAGATTCGCCCAGCATATTGCGTAACTTGCTGGGCTGTAGGTCTAAGCCAACCAAAAACAGCAAAAACATAATGCCGATTTCGGCGATCTCACCCAAGTGCTCGTCGTCGCTAATCAAGCCGATGCCGTAAGGGCCGATGAGGCAGCCCAAAACGATGTAGGCGACCAGCATCGGTTGGCGTGAATACAGGCTTAACGTCGCCAGTAACGCCGCGCCGCTGAAGATGATGAAAAACGAATCAATAAGGTTAGCGTGAGCCATGAGCTAAGCATAGCACTAGGTCACTAGGTATTGGCCAGCCGTACTAATGCGGGCAATGGATCGATCACAGACGCTTGGTAGTGCTGACTGTAGGGCGTGAGTTGTTGCAATACGATTGCAGGATCGCGCTCGTCCGCCAGTTCAAAACTGGTAAAACCACAACGCAGCATGAAGTGCACGATGTCTTCATGCACGGCGCCAACGGCGCGAAGATCGCCGGTAAAGCCAATGCGTTGTCGCAGCAACGCAGCCAATGATAAACCTCGACCGTCAGTCAATGCTGGGAAGTTAACGCCGATCAAGCTGGCATCAGCCCATTCCGCTTGAGGTTCTGCATCAACGTCCAACAATAACGCAGCATCGGGTTGAAATTCCTCTGGGCTTATCCAGGCTGTATCTGTGCCGGCGCTCATGTGCCAGCGACCGTCCTGTTGATTAAGCAACTGCGTCATGGGGATCTTCTTTTAGGCTGGCTTTGAATGGGTCGATGCCAACGCGACGAAAACAGCTCAAGAAGCTTTCGTCTTGTTGTCGCAGCCCTAAGTAAATGTCGATGATTCTGCCAATGACACCTTGTACCTGTTGTCTTGACACAGATGGGCCAATTATTTGCCCCAGCGAAGCTTGGGTATTCGAGTGTCCTGCATGTCCTCCCAGGGAAATTTGGTAGAACTCTTGGCCTTTTTTGTCGACGCCGAGTATGCCGATGTGCCCAACGTGGTGATGGCCACAGGCGTTCATACAGCCAGAAATGTTTAGATCGACATCGCCCAGGTCATGCACAAAGTCAGCGTCAGCAAGTTGACGCTGAATAGCTTCGGCAATAGGTATGGATTTGGCGTTGGCCAGAGAGCAAAAATCGCCGCCAGGGCAGCAGATGACATCGGTGATCAAGCCAGCATTTGCGGTCGCGAGATCTGCTTCCTGTGCCTGTTGCCAAAGAGCGAATAAGTCGCTCTGGCGGATATGTGGCAGCACAAAGTTTTGTTCGTGAGTGATGCGTATCTCGCCGATGCCGAATTGCTCAGCCCATGTCGCCACGACCAGCATTTGTTCCGCACTGACATCACCTGGCGGCACACCAACAGCTTTGGTCGACAGTATGATGTTGCTGTAACCCTCTTTTCGGTGGGGGAATACATTGCGCTCAACCCAGCGGCTGAAGGCAGGCTGTTGTAAGCGTTGTGCTGGGAGCTCGGTAGTCGCATCGTTGACCGCAGGTAGTTCTGGTGGCGCAAAGAACTGCTGCATATGCTGGATGGCTTTCGCCGGTAGCGGTTCACTTTCGTTCAATATCATTGCCCACTCAGACTCGACCTGCTGAGTGAACGATTCAGCGCCCAGCGCACGCACTAAAATTTTAATGCGCGCTTTGTACTTATTGTCCCGCCGCCCATAACGGTTGTAGACCCTTAATATGGCTTGTAAGTAAGACAACAGGTGTTTGGCAGGTAAGGCTGTGCGGATGGTGGAGCCAATGACCGGCGTGCGTCCCAGACCACCGCCTACCAGCACATCAAAAACATGCTGTTGCTGATCGTCCTCATAAACCCGTAGGCCGATGTCATGCACATCTACTGCGGCACGATCCACGGCAGCACCACTCACCGCAATTTTGAACTTGCGTGGCAGCCATTCAAATTCTGGATGCAAGGTTGACCATTGCCGAATCAACTCACAATAAGGTCGCGGGTCCACAATCTCGTCGGCTGCGGCACCAGCAAAGTGATCTGTGGTGACGTTGCGGATGCAACTACCGCTGGTCTGTATGGCGTGCATGTTGACCTTGGCCAACTGCTCCAGAATGTCTGGAACATCGGCTATTTCTGGCCAGTTGAATTGCATATTCTGGCGCGTGCTTAAATGTCCGTAACCTCGATCATAGGTTACCGAGATGTCGGCTAATGCGCGTAGCTGAGTACTGGACAGAGTACCGTAGGGGATAGCAACCCGAAGCATAGGTGCTAAGCGCTGCACGTACAGACCGTTGCGCAGGCGCAGTTGTAGAAACTCATCCTCGCTAAGCTTGCCGGCGAGATAGCGCTCGGTTTGCTCACGATAGTGTGCAACGCGCTCCGTTACGAACTGTCGATCAAAGTCGTCGTATTGATACATAGATTCTCATGGGTTCCCGCAGCGCATCAGGGCTGGGGATGGCGGTTTAGGCGCGGACACTAGCAGTGGGTGTACAACCCAACAACTGACCGAAAGTTATAACGATATGCCATCTGGGTGATTCGCCTATTCCGGGCCTTAGGTAGAGGTTGTACTGGCCAAGCGCGGGCTTATAATGCGCGCTTTACGCAAGCCGATTAGGGACAAAATGAGCGATCAAACTCCAGAACAAGAATCAAACACTGCGGCAAATGATGACAGTAAGGTCGATGTTGTGGCGATCACAGTCATCTTTACAGCCGCAGTACTTATGGCGGCGCATTTGATTTCTGGCTTCACTATCGACGTATAACGCTTAGAGAGTCTGTTAGCCGAGGCGTGCGTGGCACGCCGTCGTTCATGTTTCTTAAGCTAATCCACTAGGTTCGGCGTCAGCAATCGTCGAGCCTGATCCAGCGACAAGTCTTTGCGTTCGGCATAGCTTGCAAGCTGATCCTCGTCCACTTTACCTACGCCAAAATAGCGGCTCTCAGGGTGCGAGAAGTACCAGCCGCTCACTGCAGCTGCGGGCGCCATGGCGAAACTCTCGGTAAGTTCAATGCCTGTCTGCTGGGTCGCGTCCAGTAACATAAACAACGTGGCTTTTTCGCTGTGCTCTGGGCACGCTGGATAGCCTGGAGCAGGGCGGATTCCTCGATAGCGTTCTTTAATCAAGTCTTCACCGTCTAAGTTCTCATCGGTGGCGTAGCCCCAATGAGTTTGGCGAACTTGCTCGTGCAGATACTCTGCGAACGCTTCGGCTAAGCGATCTGCTAATGCCTTGATCATTATTTGTGCGTAATCGTCGTCTGGGAAGTCTGCCAAAATGGCGTCTATGTTCAGACCGGCGGTAACGGCAAAGCCACCGATGTAGTCGGCGCTGCCCCCGGGGGCAATAAAGTCCGCTAAGCAATAGTTAGGACTAAGGTCGTCGGGTTTGGGTGCCTGCTGGCGTAGGTGGTGCAGGGTGCACAGCCTGTTGCTACGCGAATCGTCGGCGAAGATCTCTATGTCATCGGTACCGAAGCGATTGGCTGGCCAAAATCCGTAGACACCTTGTGCATCTAAGCGGCCGTCGTCAATTAGCCATTGCAAACGTTCTTGGGCGTCAGCAAACAGTTGCGTTGCAGCCTCGCCAACGACCTCGTCCTCGAGAATCGCTGGATAGCGACCGGCCAACTCCCAGGTCATAAAAAATGGCGTCCAATCAATATAAGCAACCAGTTCCTCTAGGCTAGGACAGACTTTGTGCACGCCCAATTGTTGAGGCTTGGGCGGTTGATATGCAGACCAATCAAATGACATGGCATTAGCTTGGGCGTCACTGAGTTTTAGAAAAGCACGTTTTTCGCGTCGCGCTTCGACTCGATTGCGAATCAATGCGTATTCTTCGCGAATGTTCTTAGCGTAGGCCTGATACTGAGGCTCTTCAGCCAACAAGCTGGCTGCTACGTTAACCGCACGCGAGGCGTCTGTGACATAGACCGTTGCGCGATTGTCGTATTGCGGCGCTATTTTCGCTGCTGTGTGGGCTTTACTGGTTGTGGCACCGCCGATCAGCAAGGGAATGTCCAGATCGCGTCGCTGCATTTCCTTAGCAATGTGCACCATTTCATCCAATGATGGGGTGATTAATCCTGACAGGCCGATCATGTTGGCCTCACAATCGATGGCTGTTTGAATGATGGTTTCTGCTGGAACCATTACACCTAAGTCGATGACTTCGTAGTTATTACACTGCAGTACCACTCCAACAATGTTCTTGCCGATGTCATGGACATCACCTTTAACTGTGGCCAGTACTATTTTACCTTTGGCTGAGCGTTCACGTTCTGGGTTGCGGTGCTTTTCTTCTTCGATGAAGGGCACCAAATGGCCGACGGCTTGTTTCATAACCCGTGCGCTTTTCACAACCTGAGGCAAGAACATCTTGCCGCTGCCGAATAGGTCGCCAACCACACCCATACCGTCCATTAACGGCCCCTCGATCACTTCCAGTGGATGCTCCACCAGTACACGCGCTTCTTCTGTGTCATCGACGATAAAGTCGCCAATGCCTTTCACCAGCGCGTGGCTAAGGCGTTCGTGAACCGGCAAGCTGCGCCAGGCATCTTGTACTTGTTCCTTGTCGTCTTTATCGCTGTTGTCGACTAGATCCTGGGCCATCTCTAATAGCCGCTCGGTGGCATCTTCGCGACGATTAAGCACCAGGTCTTCTACCGCCTCGCGCAACGTTTCGGGAACTTCTTCATAGATGCCGAGTTGCCCGGCATTAACAATGCCCATGGTTAAACCGGCGCGAACCGCGTGATAAAGAAAGACGGTATGAATAGCCTCGCGCACCAGGTTGTTACCGCGAAATGCAAAAGACACGTTGCTCAGGCCGCCAGAAGTGCTGGCACCTGGTAGGTTTTCATGAATCCAACGCACGGCTTCAATAAAGTCCACAGCGTAATTGCGGTGTTCATCAATGCCGGTGCCAATTGCAAAGATGTTGGCATCAAAGATGATGTCACTGGGTGGGACGCCAACATGCTCGGTAAGAATGCGATAGCTGCGCTCGCAAATTTCTATTTTGCGCGCCAATGAATCCGCTTGTCCCTGTTCGTCGAAAGCCATTACCACCATGGCGGCTCCGTAACCCAAGCACTTCTGAGCGGCTTCAATGAAGGCGTCTTGGCCTTCTTTTAAGCTGATAGAATTGACGATGGCTTTGCCTTGAACGCACTTTAAACCCGCCTCGATAATTTCCCATTTGCTGGAATCGAGCATGATGGGCACGCGGGAGATATCTGGCTCCGAGGCGATCAGGTTTAAGAAATGAACCATGGCCTGTTCGCCGTCGAGCATCCCCTCATCCATGTTGATGTCGATCACCTGAGCACCGTTCTCGACTTGTTGCCGTGCAACGGCTAAAGCTTCGTCGAATTTATTTTCGCGGATCAGTCTTGCGAACCGAGCCGAACCCGTAACATTGGTGCGTTCACCAACGTTTACGAACAAGCTGTCTTGGTTCAGGGTGAGAGGCTCTAACCCTGAGAGTTTCAGACCACCAACGTGTTCGCTGGCACCCGCGTTCTCGGGGTCGTTCAACGGGCGCGGTGGCAGTTCTGCAACGGTGTCGGCTATCGCTTGAATATGCTCTGGTGTGGTCCCGCAACAGCCGCCAATAATGTTTAACCAACCTGCCTCTGCAAACTCACGTACGATTTCCGCCATTTGCTCGGCGGTTTGGTTGTACTCGCCGAATGCATCAGGCAAGCCAGCATTGGGGTGCACGCTGACACCAGCAGCGCTCAGTTTGGCCAATTCCGAGACATAAGGACGTAATTGTTCTGCACCCAATGCGCAGTTAAGGCCCACCGCCAGAGGTTTGGCATGCTCGACGGAGTACAAAAACGCCTCGCAGGTTTGCCCAGATAATGTTCGACCGCTGGCGTCGGTGATAGTTCCGGAAATAATCAGTGGCAGTGGGTCAGCTAATTCCTTGTTCACTACGTCAGCGGCAAAGATCGCAGCCTTCGCGTTAAGCGTATCGAATACCGTCTCGATAAGAAGAATGTCAGCGCCACCTGCAACCAGGCCGCGCATGGCTTCGGTATAGGCTTCAACAAGTTCATCAAAGCAAATGTTTCGGTACCCTGGTTGGTTTACGTCTGGCGACAAGCTAGCGGTTCGATTCGTCGGGCCAATACTGCCGGCGACAAAGCGTGGTTTAGTGTCGCTGGCGTATTCATCAGCGACCTGCCGAGCGATGCGTGCTGCTGCCTCGTTGATCTCAAAACAAATGCCTTCGGTACCGAAATCTGCTTGAGCTACTGTTGTAGCGTTGAAGGTGTTGGTGCAAATGATGTCGCTGCCGGCTTCGAGATAGTTACGGTGAACTTCTTCAACTACATCAGGGCGGGTGAGGCACAAAATGTCGTGATTACCTTTCAGCGGGAAGTCGTGTTCTGTAAAGCGTTCACCGCGATAGGCCTCTTCTTCCAATTGGTAGCCTTGAAAGGCAGTTCCGTAGGCGCCATCCAATAGCAATATGCGCTGCTTCATTAACGCTTCAAGCCGAGCCTGTCGAGGTAGTGTCTGGTTTGTCTGGCTGGCAGCGGAGGCTGGTGCAGCGGGCATAGCGTACTTCCGGAAAATAAAACGGCAGCCTAACTAAGGCGGGGGATGCGAACAATTGAAGTAGATCGGCTGTTATTTGAGTAAAACTAATAGTCATTTACCCAACCCCCAGCCTCAGGTATAAACTGCCGGTTTCCAGGCCGCTGCATTTGTGGCCGATTTAACTTAAGTAATTGCAGTAACCATGATCGATATTTCTTCAAGTGCTCAGACCTATCTCCAAAGCCTGTTGGCAAAGCAAGATGACGCTGGTGTGGCCATCCGCATCTTTGTCGCACAACCCGGCACGCCCCAAGCGGAGACCTGTATTGCTTATTGTCGTCCCGGTGAAGAACAGGAAGGCGATATTGCGGTGGAGTATGAAGGATTCAGAGCCTGGTTTGAGGGTCGTAGCGAACCCTACCTGGAGGATGCTCAGGTCGACTATCAGGAAGATCAGATGGGCGGGCAATTAACTATAAAAGCACCGAATGCCCGAGTTCCCAAGGTGGGTCCAGATGCGCCCATTGAGGATCGCATCAACTATGTTCTGTATAACGAAATTAATCCGGGGCTAGCTGCCCATGGTGGTGTGGTGTCGTTGGTGGAAGTCACGGCGGAAAAACAAGCTGTGCTGCAGTTTGGCGGAGGTTGTCAGGGCTGCTCTGCTGTAGACATTACCCTCAAGAGCAGTGTTGAAGGCACTTTACTCGAACAAGTTCCAGAATTAACGGGTGTGGTTGATCACACTGATCACTCGTTCACGGAAAACGCCTACTACACCTAGACCCTATCACGGCCTTAGGAAAAGCGAACGGCCATCTGGCCATGCAAATGGCGCAATAACGATTCGGTCTCTTGCCAATCCACACAGGCGTCGGTCACGGATACGCCGTAGCGCAAGTTATCAGGCGCCTCAATGCCCTGATTGCCAGCGTGCAAGTGGCTTTCAAGCATCAGTCCGGTAATGAACTTGTTGCCTGCTGCAATCTGCTCGGCGACGGATTCCAGAACCTGGCGTTGCTTGCGGTAGTCCTTGTTGGAGTTGGCATGAGAGCAATCCACCATAATCGATGGTCGATGGCCGATATTCTGCAGCGCCGATTCGCATTCGGCGATGCTATTGGCGTCATAGTTCGGGCCGTCTGCGCCGCCTCTCAGTACGATGTGCGCATGATCATTACCGCGGGTATGTACAACGCTGACCTGACCGTTGGGGCTTATTCCTAGGAACCGATGGGGCTTGGCTGCAGACTGCAGCGCATTCAATGCCACTTCTAAGGAGCCATCGGTGCCATTTTTAAAACCTACCGGGCAGCTAAGGCCCGAGGCCAGTTCACGGTGTGTTTGTGATTCGGTAGTGCGCGCACCAATCGCGCTCCAGGAAAACAATTCCTGTAGATATTGGGGAGTGATGGGGTCCAACGCCTCTGTTGCTAAGGGCAGCCCTAAGCTGGAAATGTCCAGCAATAGGCTGCGTGCGATTTCTAAGCCTTCGGCTACTCGAAAACTATCATCCAAATAAGGGTCATTTACCAGACCTTTCCAGCCGACGGTACTGCGTGGTTTTTCGAAGTAAGCCCGCATGACTAGGAACAAGCGATCATCTAATTCCTCAGCCAGTTGTCGCAGCCGTTGGGCGTACTCTAACGCACTCTCTGGGTCGTGTATTGAGCAGGGGCCAACGACGACTAATAGACGCTTATCTGCTCCAGCGACGATTTGCCGTGCACTTTGCCGGTAGGCGTTGACTGCTTCGCGCACTTCTTCTGAAACTGGCAACCGCCGTTTTAATTGTTCTGGTGTAATCAGCACTTCTTGTGACTCAACGTTAATGTTTTCCAGCTGCATCTTTTAATTTCCCTTTTGCTCTTGCAAAAATTGCTCTTGCAAAAATTGCTCCTGCGATCTGTAGCGCGGTCTGCGGGCGTAAAAAAACCCCGGTAGACGTCTGCCTCGCGGGGTTCAACGAAGGCAGTGCGCTGCCTTCAAAAATTTAAAAGGCGAGCTAAATGCTTAGGTAAAAGCTAAAGCCTCGCCAATAGATTGCGCGCACAGAAGTCACCGCGCCGCTGGACGCTGTTGTTGGTTGCTGTGTGGGCATCAAATTCATAACGTCGCGAATACTAAACCCATGACGATAAAAATCAATCATTGGTCTGGGGTTACAGTTCGTGCAGTTCACCTAACCCGGTGAAATACAAAGCGGTGCGAATGGGTAATGGGTCGTCAGAAAATAATTTAGCCACGAGTTGTTTATAACGTTCTAGCTGGGGTCGATAACGTTCCTTTTGCTCTTGCAAAAATTGCTCTTGCAAAAATTGCTCTTGCGAGGTGTCCTCTGTATTTGGTGTAGCGGTTTTATAGTCGATGATCCAGCGTTCCTGGCCCACCACAAAGTAGCGGTCGATTATTGCGCTGCGCACTTGTCCTTGGCTGTCCAGGCCGCTGATAGCCCATTCACACTGCGCGCCCTCATGACTGCTCAGAAGCCATTGTCCCTGCTTGTTTGAGCATACTTGCTCAAGGTGCTGTTGTGCTTGGAGAATGAGCCGGGGTAGCTCACCTGGATCGACATCCAGCTGTGCGGTCCAATTTTCCAATCGTGCAGGTAGTAAGTCCGAGTGGCTGGCTTGAGTGGTCGCGAGCCACGCCATAGCCTTATGAACCAGGTGTCCCAGGGCCACCTCGAAACGGCTACCAATTAGATCATCGGAGGCTAATAGGGCATCAGTATTTATAGTTGTGTGGGACACAGCTGGGGCTGTCCAGCGGTAGTCTTCAGGCAGTGCTGTTAGCAATGGCGCCTTAGGCTGGTCGCTAATCAATGCCGTGCTATTAACATCTTCTACATATTGAGCCAGGTCTTTAATCCACTCAGCCATACCACTGGCTTTGTCTGGATCATCGCTTTGATAACTAAGCCATAAACTATTGCGCGCTCGAGTGCATGCCACGTATAGCAAACGTTTACGCTCGTTAGCTGCTCGGATTTTGTCTTCGTAGTGCAGCCACTTATGAATGGGGTCGCTTTTGGCACCTATGAGTAGATGCCTGCCATCGCTCTGCCAGAGCATGAGAGGCGCTTCATCGTGTCGAGTACCACGGTGCAAAAACGGCACAATGACATGGTCAAATTCAAGGCCCTTGGCCTTGTGGATAGTCATTACCTCAACTTGGGCATCGCTTGCGCTGTTGGCGAATAATCGTTCAACGGCACGCTCGAGAATGGGTTGCTGGTAAGCATCTGAACCCAGTTCTTCGAGTAGTTCAAACCAGCGCATTGCGTGCCCTAAGGCGATGGTGTCATAAGCGTTCATGCCGCCTAGACGGAGCCACAAGCCTTCAATAACTTCACGTAAAGGGAATTCATATGCATGCTTTTGCGCCCAGTCAACGGCGCTTATCAGGCGTTGTAGCGCATTAAATTCTGCTGCGAAGGCTGGTAATTCCTCGGCGAAGTCTTCAACTGACTCAAGTCGCTGTAGTTGCGCTAAGCGCAATCCGACTAGCGGGCTGCGCAGTATGCTGAACCAAGACAGTCGGTGTTCGGGATTCTTCAAGATGCGATATAGGTTCATGAGATCTTGAATCACCGGCAGATCGGCAAGTAGGTCAATGTCGGTAGATCGCCACTTAATGCCGGAGTCTGTCAGAGCTGCTAGGAGCGGCTGTAGATGGCCGCGAGAGCGGCATAAAATGCCAACGCTCCCGCCATGGCTTTGCAATGATTCGACATGGGCCAAAACCCCGCTAAGTTCGGTGTCTGCTTGGGCATAAGCTTGGCAAATAACGCCGGTTGCACCAGCTACGTTTGCCGCAGCTTCGGCTACGCCAAAGCGCACTGCGCCCAATCGTGGCGTGCTGTGCTCAGGAAGTAGTTGGCGAAACAGAGCGTTATTCCAGTCAACTAATTCGGCGGCCGAGCGAAAGTTAGCGACCAGATCCAGAGGCTCTAACGGCAGACTGCCTAATCCCTGATCGCGACATTGAGCGAAAATAGCCACATCGGCGTCGCGAAATCGATAAATGGATTGCATCGGGTCGCCCACTGCAAACACTGTATTGCTGTCATCTGCTTGCCAGCCTTCGGTTAGCAATTGAAAGAAATTTAATTGGGCGCGCGAGGTGTCTTGGAATTCATCCACCAGCAGATGGTGGATTTTGTAGTCAAAGTACAGGGCCAGGTCGGTAGGGCCGAATTCGTCGCGCAGGCCTGAAGTGGCGCGAATTTGCAGCTCAGTAAAATCAATGGCGCCTTCCTGGGCGAAAATTTCTTGCAGAGCAACTGCGCAAAGGGCCAGGCAAAGGCTAACGGTTGCAAGAATGTCGCTTTGAGTCGGGTCTATGCTGCTTGGTGGCAGATGCTGAATGTGCTGGAAGTGCTCAGTTATGTTGGTAGCGGCCAGTTCTGCCAGTAGTGCTTTAACGGTGTCCCGCAGGGTTTTGTCGGCGAAAGCCGGATGTGCTCGTTTGTCTATGCTTTTGCGAAGCTTTTTGCCAGTTAACAGCAGGGGAGCTATAGCTGCCAGGTCGCTATGTAAATCTGCAGCAGGATCCTCGTTAAAAACTACAGCGTATAGAGACTGGATAGTTTGCTTGTGCGCAGTGGACAGAGCATTTGCTGCTGCGTGCAATACCTGTTGACGGAGTTCTACTAGCGCTTGTTCAAGCAACGGTTGAATCTGCTCTGGCGAACCTGCATTTTCCAAAGCGAAGGCGTTATTGAAGTCCAGCCACTGATCACGGCGCGCCAGCATTTGACATAGTAGGGACGTTGCATTGGCGGCATCGTTGTTTACAAAGGCGAGAAATTCCGCAACAAACGGTGCGCTAGACTGGCCACTGGTGAGTTGCTCAAACAGTGCCTCACAAGCGCCTTCATATAAATGATCAGCTGAATCCAATAATTTTAGGCCGGCAACACTGTCTTGGCGGGGGATGCGGGTGGCCAGTTCCATGGCGAAGCTGTCGATGGTTTGGACTTTTAGTCTGTTGGGGTTTTGTCGAATTCCCCAGTTGGCCTCAAGATCTCGCTTGCGTACCCGAGCAGCTACCGCATCGTCTTTTTCTAACGCCAGCAGAATGCGCTGTTTCATCTCGGCTGCGGCTTTGCGAGTGAATGTAATGGCGAGAATTTCTTCTGGGCGCTCGGCAATACAAAGTAGGTTCATGTAACGCTGCACCAACAGCGTGGTTTTTCCTGAGCCGGCGGGCGCTTGCACAATACAAGAGCGTGTTGGGTCGACGGCTTTGTCCCTTGCAGCCTGATCGCTAGGCGTTGAATGGCTCATCGACACTCTCGTCTTCGTTTTCAGCGTTAATGCGGCAGAAACTTTGCAGGTGGCAGTAGCGGCAAGCATTTTTCTGTGGTGTCACGCGAGCGTCGCCCTGTTGTATAGAGCGGGCAAGTTCGCTCAGTGTTTGACGCCATTGTTCACGTTGTTCCGTCCATGAAATTTTCGGCGAATGAATTTTCAGCTCACCTTTATTTGCGGAATCCAGAGGCTGTTCACCGATACCTGTGGCCTTTACTTCTTTGTCGCCGATGCAGGCATACACCACATTGCTGATGTCTGGATCCAACAAGCTGTAAATGGGCAATTGCAAATCTGTTGGCGGAGATTTGGTAGCGCCGTTGATGGTGCGGCTAGAGGTTTTATAGTCAAAGACCGTTAAGGTTTCTTGTTGGCGGTCTATACGGTCAACCCTTAAGTTGAATGTAAGGCCTTCTAGATTCAGCTGATAATTTTGCTCAGTTGCGTCTATAAAAAAGGGGAAGCGTAACTGTTCAATTGCTATCCATTGCTCGATTAATGCACTCAGTCTTGCGCATTCATTCGCGACGAATGACGTTGGCAGGGGCCGCCGTTGCATCAATACGTGTTCGCAAGCCGCATAAATTTCCTCGGATGTCAGCGCCACTAGCTGTTCACTCGTGCTGCACCGGTTGCCAAGCAATTGCATAACACTGTGTAAAACAATGCCTCGCTCTAAGGCGTCGGGAAAGTCGCTTGGTTCGCGGTCTTGGCGTATACCTAGGCGATGACGTGCATAGGAGCGGAACGGACATTCCAGCTGGTCCTGTAGTATTCTACTGCCGCCCTGTACAAGGCCGTCTGGTAGCGGCGTGCCGCTCCAATCTTCGAACTGTTCTAGCGGAACGTCGTTGGCTTGTAGGTACGGGTGGTACTGAGACAGATTCGCTCGCGCACTGGCGTTTGTTGGGATGAGTTCCGCTACCGCCGTTACAGGTAGGCTGGGAAGGACTTCATAGGCGTCCTGCATGCGTACATAGCTAAAGCATATGTCAGCGCCACTTTGCAGCCACTGGCTCAGTATCCGGTTTGAGAATTCCAGTTCTTGATTTGGGGTGATTCTTGGCAGGCGATGCTGTTGCGCTATGCGGGTGGGTATAAATGGGTTGTGCTGCGCGCTCTGGGGAAAGCTGTTGGCGTCCATGCCGCTGACCCAAAGGTGGGAATACTCCAGCCCCGTGGTTTCCAGTAGTCCCAGAATTTGTACCTGGCTAGCCGGTCGTTGGGGCGCGAAAACACGATTCAGCAGATGCAGATCCAAGAGTTCCAAGGCGCCTTCGTAGGTCGTTGGTTCCTCGTCTCCAGTGTGTTGTCTAGCCAGGGCGTTTATGGTCTCTCTTATCTGCGCTACCGCTTGAAACTGGCTGGACTCCAAATCGCCGATGCACGGCCAATCGACAACACTTAACAAGGCTTCAATATGGGTAAGCCAAAAGCCAAAGCTGGCATGGAGCGGGGCTTGGCTGAGATGCTTTAGCAATAGTGCTGCACTGGGCTCTTTTGCCAAGGCAGACAAAGCTAAATGGCGCTGTCCTGGTATCCAATTTTTTAACGTTTGGTGACTCCATGGAGCGTTGAGAAAGGGTGAGAACGCGACGTTCTCTATCGTGGTTTGGTCTGCTGGTTTGGAGCACCACGTGAGAAACGCGAGCGCGTGAGTCCAAGCTGGTTGAGTATTTAGCGGCGTGCCGCCAGAAAGGTCGAAGCACCGAGTAGCGCTTCCTTGGCTCGGGTCTAGGGTCACCGCAAACTGTCGTTGCACACGCAGATAGTGTTTAGACAGTTGCGGTACAACCACTGCGACTCGAGCTTCGGGTTGTTGCCGACAAATGTCTGCAGCCCAGGCGGCGGCGGCGGCAAGCTCTTCGGCAAGGGAGTCGAAGCCATACAAGCGTGGTTTTACTCGCGGTGGATCAATGGATTTGGTGAACGATTTAGCAACGTCAGAGAAAGCCACTGCAAAATCCAACATTTCATCCTGTTCGCTCCAGTAAGCGACTCCTGATGTCGCATATGCGGCCATAAGGTACTGCTGTTCTGTGATGCTCAGATGATCAAAGGCGATGAGCAGCAGGGGCTTGGAGGGAAGATAATTTTCGGTAGTTAGAAATTTGGCTAACTCGGCGGGGTATAGTTCCTCAGCCGTTTGCATAGCAAATACCCTACGTGCCCATTCGACAAACATTTGGCTTTGCGTGTCATTACTTTCAAGTTGCTCTAAATCAATGTCGTAGCGATAAAGCAGCTCTTGGGCTTGGGCAGCGCTTGTAGACAAATGCCGTTGTGTGGGTGTTGCGCTTTGATAGAAGCGCGATAGCAGGGCACTTGCCGGCAGCAGTTGCCTTAAATCATTCGAATGGTCCTGCCAGTTGGTGAATTCGCTTGTTAAAAACTGATTTAGACTCAAACACTGAGTTGTTAACCAAGCTTGGTTGCCACATTGCTGTTGCCGTTGATTGAAACCTCTGCGCAGTTCCCGGGCCAGTCGTTCGTTTGGCGTGACAATAATGTGGTCGCTGGCAGCTTGAGCCAGTAAATCAGAAATTTTGACGAACGCATTAACCACCCCAAGAGTGTAACTCAGGCGTAGAGCTAATTTCGCATCTGCAGCCTTTGTACTCTGAAAAATAACAATCTGCCCAGTTTTGCCTGCCGGTTGTATTAAAAGAGCAAAAGACTTGATGGCTTTGCCGCCAAGACACGCTAAAATGCGCGCGAATTATTTCCCAGGAATAGGCAGGACATAGATTATGTGGCATCTCATTGAAGACTTCTTCGATCAAGGCATCGTTATGAAGGCGTTCATTGGTTTAGGTTGGCTTTCACTGTTGATCATGGTGTTTAGTCTCGTCCAGCAATTGGCTTCCTGAGCAGCGAAATTCTCTAGCTTTTTATGTGGTTATCCTCACTCAGTACTGATCAGCGTCATGCGCTGTTGCGTCTTGCTCACAACGTCGTGGTTTCCGATGGTCTACTGGACCCCAATGAGGAAGACATGCTGTTCGAACTCAAGCGCGAAATGGGTTTGAGTGAGGTAGGAGAACTTGAATATCTAGAACTCGATGGTATTCAAAACGTTTTCCAGGACAGACGCTCTAGGATTATCGTCGTGGTCAACTTGCTCAAGTTGAGCTACGTGGACGGCGCTTTTGAAGTCGAAGAAGAGTGTCTGCTAAAGGAAATTGCCAGAACATTCGACATCACCGATCAAGATTTCTTGTTGCTCGACAACTGGGTTCGCCGACTGACGGCCCTAGAAGAAGAAGTGACCGCATTATTCGACTAGTTGGTTATACGTCTCCAACACTTGCAAAGCAGTGACTCCTACAGCACGAGGTTGTTCTTTTGACTCAGGCCGATGAACAAAAAAGAATACTGGAGTGGCTTGAAGGGCTGCGAGTTGAGCACAGCGATCTAGATGTGGTGATCAATCATTTAATGGAAGCGCGTCATCATGACAGTATGCGCATCCAGCGATTAAAGCGCCGCAAGCTTAAAATCAAAGATATGATCCATCGCTTAGAAAGCGAATTGATCCCTGATTTAGATGCCTAACGCTGTCGCCAATAAGCCTCTCACTGTAGCGATTTCCTCTACAGCGCTGTTCGATCTCTCGAAATCAAACCAAATCTATGAAAGCCAAGGCTTAGAAGCTTACCGGCGTTATCAAATCGACCAAGAGGACTCGATTTTAGAACCTGGCGACGGCTATGATTTGGTCAAAAAAATACTGAATATCAATAAGTTATTAGAAAAACCTCGCGTTGACGTAATACTTTTATCGCGAAACTCCGCGGACACGGGGCTGCGAGTTTTCAACTCTATTCGAGCCCACGGCCTGGGTATTACCCGTGCTGCCTTTTGTTCCGGAGCGTCGCCTTATCGTTACATTGGCGCCTTTGGCTGCGATTTGTTTTTGTCCACCCATGGCGAGGATGTGCGCATGGCGTTGGAGGAAAATGTCGCAGCGGCAACGTTGTTGGGTCGCAGTGGCAGTTCAAGTGATGGCGACAACGATGTATTGAAGCTGGCTTTTGATGGCGATTCAGTGCTGTTTTCAGATGAAGCCGAACAGGTTTATCAGCGCGACGGCTTAGATGCCTTTAGTGAGCATGAACAAACTAAGGCCGGGGATCTATTAGGCGGTGGCCCGTTTAAAGCGTTCCTGGCCGCACTACAAAGTCTGCAACAGGAGTTTCCTGATGGGGAAAGTCCCATCCGTACGGCGTTGGTGACGGCTCGTGGTGCACCTGCCCATGAGCGAGTGATTCGAACCCTTCGAGAGTGGGATATTCGCCTAGATGAGTCTCTATTCTTAGGCGGTATGGAAAAAACTGAGTTTTTGCGCGGATTTGCTGCAGATATCTTCTTCGATGACCATGAATTGCATTGTCATCGTGCCGCGGAACATATTCCCACAGGTCATGTGCCCCACGGGGTAGTTAATAAGAAGTAACAAATTAGTTATATAAAATAACTTCTTAAGGCTTTCTGATTATATTAACATTGCGCCGAGTTTACCTAGAGCCAAGCGCCATGAAGTTGCAGCAATTACGATACATCTGGGAAGTTGCCAACCATGATCTAAACGTTTCCGCAGCAGCGGAATCGCTATTTACCTCTCAACCTGGCGTCAGCAAACAAATCCGTCTGCTGGAGCACGAACTGGGTGTGGAGATCTTTGCTCGTAACGGCAAGCACCTTTCTCAAGTCACGGCGGTCGGGCAACAGATCATTTCTATGGCCGGTGAGATCTTGCGACAAACTCAAACCATTAAACAAATGGCCCAGGAGTGCGCTGACGAGACTCAAGGGTCTCTGAGCATTGCCACCACCCATACTCAGGCCCGTTACGCCTTACCAAGCATTATTCAAGGGTTTCGTGAGGCCTATCCCGATATCAGTTTGCACATGAATCAGGGTTCTCCAGAGCAGATTGCTCAGCTTGCGGATTCAGGAACGGCTGACTTCGCCATCGCAACAGAGGGTATGGAGCTGTTTCAGGACTTGGTCATGATGCCCTGTTATCGGTGGAATAGAAGTGTGGTAGTGCCCAAAGACCACCCGCTGGCGTCGGTCGGCCGCTTAACCCTGGAACATCTGGCGGATCTGCCCATTGTCACTTATGTATTTGGCTTTACCGGGCGGTCGAAATTGGACGATGCGTTTGGTGCCGCGAATATAACGCCTAATGTGGTGTTCACTGCTACAGATACCGATGTCATCAAAACCTATGTACGGCTTGGTATTGGTGTCGGCATCATAGCCAGTATGGCTTTTGACGAAGTGCAGGACTCTGATCTTGTGCGTATTGATGCCAGCCATCTGTTCGAGCCCAGCGTTACCTACATAGGCTTTCGTCGCGGTACGTTCCTGCGTCGTTATATGCTGAACTTTATAAAATTGTTTGCGCCGCATTTGGATGAATGGACGGTGCAGGAAGCGCTGGCCTGCGCGACCCGTAAGGATCGCGAGGCTATGTTTGCGGAGATTGGTTTACCCAATAAATAAGCGCAGCGCGCCCATCGATAACCTTACCAGCCGACTAGCCGCTGGCGATTAGGTTTTGGCTGTGTAAGCCGCATTCTTTTTGGGTTTCTAGCTCCCACCACCAGCGTCCGGCACGCTCATGCTCGTGGGGGCCGACAGGCCTTGTGCAAGGCTCGCAGCCAATGGATACAAAACCCTGGTCATGCAATGGATTGAAAGGAACATTGTTAACGCGAATATAGTTCCAGATGTCTGCTGAACGCCAAGCGGCCAATGGATTGAACTTTTGCAGCGTGCCGCTGGCACCCTGGAATACTTCATCGGTCTGTGTGCTGGGGAGGTCGGCCCTGGTCACGCTCTGATCCATACGTTGACCGGTTATCCAGGCATCGAGTCCGGTGAGTTTGCGCCGTAGCGGGTTGATTTTGCGCACCTTACAGCATTCCCCGTGACCGTCGGTGAGAAAGCTGAAAAGTCCTTTTTGTTGTACTAGTTGAGTGACTTCGCTTGGTTCTGGCATAACGAGTTCGATGGTCAGGTCAAAGTGATTACGCACAGTTTCGAAGTAACGATAGGTCTCTGGATGCAGTCGTCCTGTATCAAGGCTGAATACATTGCACTGCAGCCCAAGTTTGTGAACCAAATCAATCAGCACGACGTCTTCAGCGCCGCTGAAAGATATGGCTATTTTGTCCTGCGCGTAGTCGGTTAGTGCGGTGCCCAGTAGTTCCTTGCTGTGACTTACTAGGGTGCCAAAATCTGCAGCGACGGTTGCCGTATTCATCAGTCTTTGAGGGCCTTGTGTTGAAATTTCGCGCAGGCTACCAGCGGTTTTCACAGAACAAAAAGACCCTGTTGCTATATGCTTACGCCCGCATGAATTTTTAAGGACAGTTGTGGACGTATTGTGTTTGGACTTGGAAGGGGTATTGGTTCCTGAGGTTTGGCAAGCCGTTGCCCATGCCACGGAGGTAGAGGGTTTGTTAAAAACCACCCGTGATATTCCAGTTTATGAAGATCTGATGAATTACCGGTTAGACCTGCTCGAACAGCACGACATTACGCTTTCTGACGTGCAGGAGCAGATAGCTAAGCTTGAGCCGTTACCCGGAGCCTACGAGTTTTTACAGTGGGCGCGCTTAAATTTTCAGGTCGCGATCATCTCGGATACGTTCTACGAATTTGCAGCACCGCTAATGGCGCAGCTGAATCAACCGTTTTTGTTGTGCCACAAGCTTATTGTCGAGGATGACCGTATCAAGGGCTTCAAATTGCGCCAAACGGACCCTAAGCGCTGCTCGGTAAAAGCGTTCAAGTCGTTGGATTTGCGAGTTGTTGCGGCAGGCGACTCGTTTAACGATGTATCGATGTTGGAAGAGGCCGATCTAGGTATCTTTTTCCAGGCACCAGACAACGTTCGAGAGTTGTATCCGCAATACGCTCTAGCCAACAATTACCACGAGTTGCGAGATTTGATCGTTAATTCATAACGCTCAACACTGGGATTGGATCGTGAAGCATTGCCAGCGCCATCCCTTGAGAAGGTACAATGCGCCTTCGTAGATAGGTGCCAGAGCCGTAAAAGTTTGGAGTTTTGGGCATCGCGCTAGTAAAGCGCAGTTGCCCAGCAGATGCGCGCTAACAGTCTGATAGATAAGAGACAAGCGAAGCGCTTCAGCGAAACAGTCGAGAAAAAGGTCAAGATAAGAGATCAGGAAAAAGAGGATGAGTCTATGAGCCAGGGAGCAAAGTTTCGAGCCGCCTATACCAGCGAAAAACCATTGCAGATTCCAGGAACGATTAACGCCTATACAGCGTTGATGGCCGAACAGGTAGGTTACAAGGCGATCTATTTGTCTGGTGGTGGGGTAGCTAACGCTTCGTATGGTTTGCCCGATCTGGGGATGACGTCCCTAAACGATGTGCTTGAAGACGTACGCCGTATTACTTCAGCTACCGAGGTGCCGCTGCTGGTGGATATTGATACGGGTTGGGGTGGTGCGTTCAATATCGCGCGAACAATTCGTGAAATGACGCAGGCTGGCGCAGCAGCCGTGCACATCGAAGATCAGGTCGCGCAGAAACGCTGCGGTCATCGACCCAATAAGGCCATTGTATCGGTGGCTGAGATGGTGGATCGAATCAAAGCCGCCATGGATGCAAAAACGGATGCGCAATTCGTGGTTATGGCCCGTACCGATGCTTTGTCAGTAGACGGGTTTAATGCTGTGGTGGACCGAGCCGGTGCTTTCGCCGAGGCTGGTGCTGACGCAATTTTTGCCGAGGCGATGACCGATATTGATATGTACACGTCAATTGTTACCGCTGCCGGAGTGCCAGTGCTGGCAAATCTCACCGAGTTTGGTCAAACGCCGTTATACACCACGCAACAGCTTGCCGATGTGGGTATTGAAATGGCGCTTTATCCTCTGTCAGCGTTTCGCGCCATGAATAAGGCTGCACTCAATGTGTATCAAGAGATCCGAACCCAGGGCACCCAGGCTGCAGTCGTTGACACCATGCAGACCCGCATGGAGTTGTACGACTTTTTGGGTTATCACGAATACGAACAGAAACTGGATCAGCTGTTTGCAGAGCAAGACGATTAAATCGGTTCAACGAATAAAGTAGGTGGGCTAAGCTCGGTCGTTAAAGGACAAGGAAGGAGAACTCGTTATGGTTGATAAAAAATTAGGTGGCGCAGGATTGCGCGGACAAAGTGCTGGTAGCACGGCGCTCTGTACCGTGGGCGTGTCGGGTACAGGTCTCACCTATCGGGGCTACGACATCACTGACTTGGCTGAAAACACCTGCTTCGAAGAAGTGGCTTTTTTGATTTTTCATGGTCACTTGCCTAACCAGCAAGAGCTTGATGATTATCGAAAGCTGCTTATTGCCAACCGCGAACTGCCCGCCACGTTGTTGGAAGTGCTTGAACGTATTCCTGCATCAGCGCATCCCATGGATGTAATGCGCACTGGCTGCTCGATGTTGGGCAATTTGGAACCAGAGGGTGACTTCAGTAATCAACAACAAGCGGCAGACCGCTTGCTTGGTGCTTTGCCTGGAATCATCAACTATTGGTATCGCTTCAGTCACGACGGCGTCCGCATTGATACGGCGACGGATGAGCCATCTCTTGCCGGTCATTTTTTACGCACGCTCAGTGGCGAGTCGCCCAACGAACTGCATCAGCGCGTGATGGACACGTCGCTGATCCTCTATGCAGAACATGAATTCAATGCATCAACCTTCACGGCCAGAGTCTGTGCCTCAACGTTGTCGGATATGCATTCTTGTGTGACTGGTGCTATTGGCTCACTGCGCGGTCCTTTGCATGGTGGCGCGAATGAGGCGGCAATGGAGCTTATTGAGAAATTCTCATCACCTGAAGAAGCCACGGAAGGCGTCCGCGGTATGTTGGAGCGCAAAGATAAAATCATGGGATTTGGTCATGCAATTTATCGCACCAGCGATCCTCGCAATGTCATTATTAAGCAGTGGGCTGAAAAGCTTGCAACGGATGTGGGCGACACGGTGTTGTATCCCGTTTCTTGTGCCATTGAAAAGCTCATGTGGGATGAAAAAGAACTGTTCGCTAATGCTGATTTCTTTCATGCGTCGGCTTACAACGCCATGGGGATTCCTACCAAGCTATTTACGCCGATTTTTGTTTGCTCGCGGGTTTCGGGCTGGACCGCCCATGTTATGGAGCAGCGCGAAAACAATCGGATTATTCGTCCTAGTGCCGACTATGTTGGCGCCGACCCTCGTGCAGTGACGCCGATCGCTGATCGCTGATCAGTACAGGTAACGATAAGCAGTTCGCGTTCGACGGTCGCTAGCGACTTTGGGGAACGCGGACTGTACCTTCCATAAGGACTCGTGCACTGCGGCTCATGCTGGCCTGATGAATGGTCCAGCCGTTAGCCAAATGTTCTGCCACAGCCCCGACACGTAGGGTCCCAGAAGGGTGACCGAACGCGACGCTATTACGTTCGCCACCGCCTGCAGCAACATTAACTAATGTGCCAGGCACCGCAGCAGCGGCACCAATAGCGACGGCAGCGGTGCCCATCATTGCGTGATGCAGCTTGCCCATGGACAAGGCGCGCACTAACAAATCAATTTGCTCTGCTGGCACAGGCTTCCCACTTGATGCGGTATAACTTTGGGCTGGCGCCACAAATGCAACCTTGGGGGTGTGCTGGCGCGCTTCAGCTTCCTCTGGGCTTTTAATCAGGCCCATGGCCATAGCGCCAGCGGTGCGGATGCGTTCGAACTTAGCCAACGCGTCAGCGTCGGAATTGATATCCGCTTGTAGCTCGGTACCTCGATAGCCGATGGCTTCGGCATTTATAAAAATTGTCGGTATACCTGCATTGATCATCGTGGCATCAAGAATGCCGATTCCTGGCACTTCGAGTGGGTCCACTAAGCTACCGGTTGGGAACAGTGCCTCTCGTTCGGTGTCCACTGGCTGCATGAAGTCTAATGCCACCTCAGCCGCGGGAAAGGTGACACCATCTAGTTCAAAATCGCCGGTTTCTTGCACGCGACCTTCTGTGATGGGTACATGGGCAACGATGGTCTTGTTGATGTTTGCTTGCCAAATGCGCACTTTGGCGACGCCGTTTTCCGGGATTCGCGCCGACTCTACAAGCCCTTGCTCAATTGCAAATGGGCCTACTGCTGCAGAGAGGTTGCCGCAGTTGCCACTCCAGTCAACAAAGTCTTGATCGATAGCCACCTGGCCGAACAAATAGTCGATGTCGTGGTCGGGCTGTGTACTCGGACCAATAATGACGGTTTTGCTCGTGCTTGAAGTAGCACCACCCATACCGTCTATCTGTTTTTCATAAGGGTCTGGACTGCCGATTATGCGTTGCAGCAGGGCGTCACGCTCGGCGCCTGGGCTCTGAGCAGCGGCAGGCAGATCGGCGCTGTTGAAAAAGACCCCCTTACTCGTGCCGCCGCGCATGTAGGTTGCGCGGACAGCCAACTGTGGCGGAAATTTATCTAGCGTATCCATTTAGGCAAGATCCTTGTTTAAGAGGCCGCTTGGTTACTTTGTAAGAAGTCTTCAGCAAAACGCTGTAATACGCCACCTGCGTTATAAATTGAGACTTCTTCTGCGGTGTCTAGGCGACAGCGCACTGGAATGGTGACGGATTCGCCGTTGCGCCGAGTCATATCAAGTTGCAGTTGCGCACCAGGACTGACCTGGCCAACCACATCGAAGCATTCGCTGCCGTCAATTTGGTAGCTCTGACGACTGTCGCCGTCTACAAATTCCAGTGGCAATACACCCATACCCACCAAGTTGGTGCGATGAATACGTTCAAATCCTTCGGCAACAATGGCCTCTACGCCAGCGAGTCTTACGCCTTTGGCAGCCCAATCCCGAGAAGATCCTTGGCCATAGTCTTTGCCCGCCACAATGATCAGAGGCTGTTTTCGTTGCATGTAGGTTTCAATAGCTTCCCACATACGCACGACGTCGCCTTCTGGCTCGATTCGCGCCAGCGAGCCCTGCTGAGTGGAACCGTCGTCACTCTGTACCATCTCGTTTAGCAGCTTTGGATTGGCGAACGTAGCGCGCTGTGCGGTTAGGTGGTCACCTCGATGGGTTGCATAGGAGTTGAAGTCTTCTTCTGGCAATCCCATGCTGTGTAAATACTCACCAGCAGCGCTGTTTAACAATATGGCGTTTGACGGCGATAAGTGGTCCGTAGTGATGTTGTCACCAAGCACCGCAAGCGGGCGCATGCCGCTAAGCGTGCGCTCGCCGGCCAACGCGCCTTCCCAATAGGGCGGGCGGCGGATGTAGGTACTTTGCTCGCGCCACTGGTAGAGCGGATCGGTTTGCTCGGTCACGTCCTTGAGGGAAACAAACATCGGATCGTAAACGGCACTGAATTGTTCCGGTTTGACTGCCTGGTTGACGATGGCATCGATTTCTTCATCGCTTGGCCAAATATCCGCAAGCAGAACCGGTTTGCCGTTTTGATCGGTGCCAAGAATATCTCGTTCAATATCAAAGCGTATGGTGCCGGCTATGGCGTAGGCTACGACCAAGGGTGGCGAGGCAAGAAAGGCTTGTTTGGCGTGGGGGTGGATGCGCCCATCGAAGTTTCGATTGCCAGACAAGACGGCGGTGGCATAAAGGTCGCGAGAAATAATTTCGTCTTGTATCACCGGGTCTAGGGCGCCGCTCATTCCATTACAAGTGGTGCAGGCGAACGCCACAATGCCGAAGCCCAACTGCTCAAGTTCTGGCAGCAGATTAGCCTCCTCCAGATAAAGTTGTACGGCTTTGGAACCGGGTGCTAAAGAGGTTTTAACCCAGGGTTTGCGGGTAAGGCCGCGAGCGTTGGCATTGCGTGCAAGCAAAGCAGCGGCGATCACATTTCGAGGATTACTGGTGTTGGTGCAACTGGTGATGGCGGCAATGATTACCGCCCCATCGGGCATTTGCCCCTCGTTTTGTTCGACCTCGCCGCTGATGCCCTGTGCCGCCAACTCGCTGGTGGGTACTCGGCGGTGCGGGTTGGAGGGTCCTGCGATGTTGCGGCATACACGGGACAGATCAAAACGCAGGACACGTTCATAGTCGGCATCCGCCATAGCATCTGCCCAGAGTCCGGTTCGTTTCGCGTAGTTTTCTACTAACTGAACTTGATGTTCCTCGCGGCCGGTAAGGCGTAGATAGTCCAAGGTATGTTGGTCGATATAAAACATTGCCGCGGTGGCGCCGAATTCCGGAGTCATATTGGAGATGGTTGCTCGGTCCCCAAGGGTCAATGCTGAAGCGCCGCTGCCGAAGAACTCGAGATAGGTGGAAACCACGCCTTCGTTACGCAGAAATTCGGTGAGGGCTAGTACGATGTCGGTGGCGGTAATGCCTGGTTGTCGCTCTCCAGTGAGTTCGACGCCAACAATATCTGGCAGTCGCATATACGAAGCTCGTCCTAACATGACACTCTCGGCCTCTAGGCCTCCTACGCCAATAGCGATAACGCCTAATGCATCAACATGTGGGGTGTGGCTGTCGGTGCCTACGAGGGTGTCTGGAAAGGCCACGCCGTCTTGGGCGTGCACCACTGGAGACATTCGTTCAAGGTTTATCTGGTGCATGATGCCATTGCCGGGAGGGATGACATCGACATTTTTGAATGCGGTTTTAGTCCAATTTATGAAGTGGAAGCGGTCGTCGTTTCGGCGATCTTCAATCGCTCTATTCTTTTCAAAGGCATCTTTTTCAAAGCCAGCGTGTTCCACAGCAAGGGAGTGGTCGACAATGAGCTGCGTCGGTACTACAGGGTTGACCTCTGCTGGATCGCCGCCTTTTGCTGCAATCGCGTCTCGAAGGCCGGCTAGATCGACGAGGGCGGTTTGGCCAAGAATGTCATGACATACCACCCGTGCCGGGAACCATGGAAAGTCCAGGTCGCGTTTGCGTTCGATGAGCTGGCCAAGAGCAGGATTCAAAGCTTCGGGCTCGCAACGACGTACTAAGTTTTCGGCTAAAACTTTTGCCGTATAGGGCAGGCGTGCGTATGCACCGGGTGTGAGCGCATTCACGGCCGCTTCGGCATCAAAGTAGTCTAGATCCGTGCCTGGTAATGACGTGCGAAATTGTGAGTTCATAGTTCCCCTCGGTAATGTTCTAAGCCAGCGCTCTGCGCATGGTAATGTGGCTTATGCCAGCTTCGATGAAGTTTTCGCCGGTCGCTGTGAAACCTAGCTTGGCATAAAACCGTTCCGCATCTTTTTGAGCATGCAAAAAAACGCCGTCGGCACCGGCATCCTGAGCCGCAGCGACAATGTTGTGCAATAGCGCGGTACCAACTCCTTGGCTTCGATGCTCGGACAGCACGGCCATTCGACCGATTTGACCTTTGGCGGTTAGGCGGCCGCAGCCAATCGGCATTGTTGGTTTCTCAAATGCCAGAAAGTGACGGTGCTTTGGATCATTCGGATCCAACTCATCGTCTAGTGCAATGCCTTGCTCGTGGACAAATACCTGCATACGCAGCGCCATCAGCGCTTCGCTGTGGGTGCTCCAGGTAACTTCGGTGACTTTGGTCATTGCGTCGTTGTCAGACGAAAGGTTTTTCGGTTAGAGCCTTGGCGAGGCCGACATAGCGCTCGGGTGTGAGATCGCGCAGCTCGGTTACCGCGGCCTCAGGTAACTGCAATTCGTCGAGCAGTTCCGCGAACAGTTGTTCGGACAAACGCCGTCCACGGGTTGCGGCTTTCAGCTTTTCATAAGGTTCGGCGATTCCATACTTGCGCATCACCGTTTGCACGGGTTCAGCCAAGACCTCCCAGCTTTGGGCAAGATCAGCAGCGATGACGTCGCCGTTCACGTCCAGCCGCGATAAGCCTTTGACCGTCGCTTGATAGGCGATGCCGCAGTGCGCGAAGGCGCTGCCGATATTGCGCAAGACGGTTGAATCCGATAGATCACGCTGCCAACGCGACACCGGCAGTTTGTCTGCCATATGTGCCAGCATGGCGTTAGCCATTCCGACATTGCCTTCGGAGTTTTCAAAATCAATTGGGTTGATTTTGTGCGGCATCGTTGAAGAGCCTGTTTCGCCTTCGACTTTGCGTTGCTTGAAATAGTCATTAGAAATATAGGCCCAAATGTCGCGATCAAAATCCAGCAGGATTTGATTAAAGCGCATCAGACAATGGAACAGCTCGGCAATGTAATCGTGGGGCTCAATTTGAGTGGTCCAAGGATTATTTGTTAACCCGAGCGAATTGATGAACTCGCCAGAAACATTGATCCAATCGATATTTGGGTAGGCGCTAAGGTGCGCATTAAAGTTACCCACCGCACCATTGAACTTACCTAAAATTTGTATCGATGCTAATTGTTCGCGTTGGCGTTGCAGCCGTACTGCAACATTTTTCAGTTCTTTGCCAAGCGTAGTCGGTGAGGCCGTTTGCCCATGCGTACGCGACAACATTGGGCGGTCGGCATTCGCGCATGCCAATGCGTCGATGGCTGCAATCAATGCATCCATTTGTGGCAACAACACTTCGCCGATTGCCGTTTTAACCATCAATCCATAGGCGGTGTTATTAATGTCTTCAGAGGTACAGGCAAAGTGAATCCATTCACTCAGCGGAGCTAGTGTCTCGCGTTCGTTGAAACGCTCTTTTACGTAATACTCTACGGCTTTAACGTCATGGTTTGTTGTAGCTTCGAATGTTTTGATGCGTAACGCGGCAGCCTCATCAAAGTTCTCAATCACGTTGTCTAGGAACTGCTTGTCATCCGCACTTAACGCTGGCAGCTCTCCGACCTCTGGCGCATCGCCCAAAAAAGCTACCCAACGGCATTCCACCTCGGTGCGGAACTTCATGAGTCCGAATTCGCTGCAGATTGAGGCCAAAGCCTCGACCTTGCTCCTATAGCGGCCGTCAATGGCGGAGATTGCGTGAATGGGATCAGATTGAGACATAGGCCAATGGCTCCAGGTGGCTTAGTAAGTGAAGGTTCGTTGACAGAGATCGATACAGCCGCCGCCCAACAGTCGGTCATTGTCGTAGAAGGCAATGTATTGTCCCTCGGCGACGGCACGTTGTGGTTTGTCGAATTGCACCAGTAACTGGCCGTTACAGGCTGGCTGTACTTGGCAGTCTTGATCGTCCTGGCGGTACCGCACTTTTGCTTGGCAGCGAATTGGCAGCTCCACCCTATGCAACCAGTTTACATCGACGGCATGTAGCCATTCACTGCAAAGCTGATTCTCGTCTTGGGTGATTTCTAAGCGATTGTCCCCTGGGTGCTTTGCTGCCACATACCAAGGGGATTCAGAGCGGCCGGACTTGCCGCCAATGTTAATGCCCTGGCGCTGACCGATGGTGTAGTAGTGTAAGCCGCGGTGTTCGCCAAGCACTCGGCCTTGTGCATCAACAATTGGCCCTGGATTATCCGTGATGTAAGTGCTTAAAAAGTCTGCAAAGCGACGTTCGCCGATGAAACAAATTCCAGTGCTGTCCTTCTTTCGATGGTTTTGCAGGCCGAGCTCTTGAGCAAGTTTGCGCACATCGTCTTTTAGCCAATCACCTAACGGGAACAAACACTTCTGCAATTGCTGTTGCGGTACTGCCTGTAGAAAGTAGGTTTGATCTTTGTTGTCGTCTGCCGCTTTCTTAACAATAAAGCCAGTCTTGTCTTGATCGCGTTTGGCGTAATGACCGGTTGCAATGTAGTCAGCACCAAGGCTTTCTGCGTAATCTACGAATTGGCGGAATTTGATCTCACGATTACACAGAATGTCTGGATTAGGTGTTCGTAACTGCTGATATTCAGACAAAAAATGTTCAAACACGTTGTCCCAATACTCAGCGGCAAAATTTGCACAATGCAGGGGAATATCCAGCCGGTCGCAGGTCGCTTGAGCGTCTTCCAGGTCGGCAATCGCTGTACAGTACTCGGTGCCGTCGTCCTCATCCCAGTTTTTCATGAATAGGCCCTGAACGGCATAGCCTTGCTTTTTCAGGAGGTAAGCGGCAACCGAGGAGTCCACGCCACCAGACATGCCAACGATGACGGTGGCCGTCGAGGGTTGCCTGGGTTCAGTAGCGGAAGATTGCATGGCTGTTGGGCAAGGGCCGTTGGAATTAAGCGTCGAATTTTACATTACTCGGCGGGTTGGGTCAGTCAAAGATTGGCCTGCGTGGTACAGTTGCACAAAATTTGGAACGACTATGGCGACACAATTCAGTCATATTAATTCAGCCGGTGAGGCCAACATGGTCGACGTGGGCAATAAGGACGTTAGTCAGCGCACGGCGCTTGCTGCCGGGATGGTCACTATGCGAGCAGAGACACTTGCTGCGATCGAAAACAATCAGTTGGCCAAGGGTGAGGTTTTGGCGGTCGCGCGGATTGCCGGCATTCAGGCAGCGAAACGATGCTCGGATCTAATACCGTTGTGCCATCCGTTGGCTCTGAGTAAGGTGCAGGTGGAATTTTCGCGGCTATCTGACACCCAGCTAGAGGTTCGTGCGCTATGCAAATTAAGCGGACAAACAGGTGTTGAGATGGAAGCTCTTACGGCTGTGAGCGTTGCTGCATTAACCATCTACGACATGTGCAAAGCCATGGATAAAGGCATGGCCATCCAAGATGTACGATTATTAGAAAAAACAGGTGGCAAAAGCGGTGACTGGATACGTGAGCAAGAACTAGGCGAAGCGCAACATAAAGATGGGCAACGCTGATGGTTACAATTAGATTTTTTGCTCAGCTGCGTGATGTTGTGGGGACTGACAGCTTGCAGTTTGCCGCTGATGACTTAGAGCAGGTATATGCGCATTTGCGGCGGACATTGGGTTCCGAAACTTACACACAGTTGCGGGCGGAGAATGTCCGAGTAGCCGTGAATCAAGACATCGTCAGTGCTAACCATCGGTTGTTAGGAGGCGATGAAGTCGCATTCTTGCCCCCAGTGACTGGAGGCTGATGTGGATTCTCGCGTAGTGATTCAGCAACAAGACTTTAGCGTTGCGCAGATCTATGACGACATGCGCAGTGCGTCTGGCAGTGACGCGGGTGCAATCGTGACTTTTGTTGGTTTGGTGCGTGATCGAAACGCGATCGCAGGAGATGGTTCGGCCGTGAGCACGCTGACCCTTGAGCATTATCCCGGCATGACAGAAAAAAGTATTGCGTCGATTGTGGATGAGGCGCAACAACGCTGGCCGGTTCCCTGGGTAAAAGTTGTCCATCGGGTGGGGGAGTTGCAGCCCAGTGAGCAAATAGTGCTCGTGATGGTTGGCTCTGCACATCGTGACGCTGCCTTTGCGGCGGCGGAATTCATAATGGACTACCTCAAAACCAAGGCAGTTTTGTGGAAACGCGAATTAAGTGATGCAGGCGAGGTATGGCTTGAGTCCACAGCTCAAGACGCAACGCGAGCGGAAAACTGGCAGCAAAACTAGAGAAAACTAGAGTTTGAACCTGTGCTGCAACAGCAATGGACCTGGCAGAAAGTTGCAGAGTTTGGGCGCGCCGATTATATTTCAGCGCGTTCGCAGAAGGGGGATTTTCGACGAATGATGTAGGCGTGCGCCTGGCAACGGCGTTGCGTCGTGCGTGTATAGCAATTCCAAGACAAGGACAGTGGTAGTTTATGAGCGACCAACAAAAAATCATCTACACAGAAACGGATGAAGCCCCTCGGTTGGCGACATTTTCGCTATTACCCATTATTAAGGCCTTTACCGATGCCGCTGGCGTGCAAGTAGAGACCAGAGACATCTCTTTAGCTGGGCGCATTCTAGCGACCTTTCCAGAGCGCTTAACCGATGCGCAGCGTATACCTGATGATCTTGCCGAACTGGGTGAGCTTACTCAGGATCCCGGTGCCAATATCATCAAGCTCCCGAATATAAGTGCGTCTAACCCGCAAATGCACGCGGCGATCAAAGAGTTGCAAGATCAAGGTTACGATCTTCCAGACTATCCTGAGGAACCGCAAAACGATACCGAAGCCGACGTAAAGGCACGTTACGACCGAGTTAAAGGCAGCGCGGTTAATCCAGTGCTGCGCGAAGGAAATTCAGATCGCAGGGCACCGGCATCGGTAAAAATGTTTGCAAAGAAGCATCCGCATTCGATGGGTGAATGGTCCAGTGACTCCAAATCGCATGTTGCGCACATGCAGGACGGCGATTTCTACAGTTCTGAACAGTCGGTTGCCATGACCAAAGACGACACTTTGACAGTGATCTTTAAAGCGGCCGATGGTGCTGCTCAAACCCTTGCTGACGGTTTGGCAGTAGAAAGTGGTGAGTTGGTGGATGCCGCAACCCTTAATAAGAACAAGCTGTGCGAGTTTTTTGCTGAGCAAATTGCCAGCACAGAGCCGGGTGTTTTATTTTCACTGCATCTCAAAGCCACCATGATGAAGGTGTCTGACCCGATTATTTTTGGCCACGCGGTACGTTCTTACTACGGCGCTGCATTTCAAGCGCACGAAAGCGTTTTTAATGAGTTGGGCGTGGATCCGAATAACGGTGTGGGCGATGCCTACGACAAAATACAGAGCTTACCAGCAGAGCAATGCGCGCAAATTCAAGCAGACTTGGATGCTTGTTTGGAAAACGGCCCGGCACTCGCCATGGTTAACTCCTACAAGGGCATTACCAATTTGCACGTGCCCAGCGACGTGATCATTGATGCCTCGATGCCAGCGGCAATTCGTGAATCTGGAAAAATGTGGGGCGCTGACGATGGGCTTCACGATATGAAAGCGGTTATTCCTGATCGCTGCTATGCGGGCGTTTACGCCGCGGTCATAGAGGACTGCAAACGCTTTGGGGCCTTTGACCCAACAACATTGGGGTCAGTTCCTAATGTGGGGTTGATGGCACAAAAGGCAGAAGAATATGGCTCGCATGATACGACCTTCGAAGCGCCGGGTGCTGGTGTCATGGTGGTAGTGGATAGCGCAGGACAAGAATTGTTGAGCCATGCTGTTGAGGAAAATGACATTTGGCGCCTGTGCCGAGTCAAAGACGAGCCAGTACGAGATTGGGTCAAGCTAGCAGTGACTCGTGCGCGTTTGACTGGGGCGCCACTGGTTTTCTGGCTCGATGCGCAGCGCGCACACGATGCCGAGCTTATTAAGAAAGTAGAAGCCTATTTGCCCGAGCATGACCTGGCGGGAGTGGAGTACAGCATATTGCCGCCTGCGGAAGCGACGAAGTTTTCGTTGCAGCGTATGCGTGATGGACAAGACACCATTTCTGTCACAGGCAATGTTCTCCGGGACTACCTAACGGACCTGTTTCCGATCATGGAGTTGGGCACCAGCGCAAAAATGCTCTCGGTAGTCCCTCTTATTAACGGCGGTGGATTGTTTGAAACGGGTGCGGGTGGTTCTGCACCTAAACATGTGCAGCAGTTGGAGGCAGAAGGGCACTTGCGTTGGGACAGTCTAGGAGAGTTCTTAGCTTTAGCAGCGTCTCTGGAACATCTTGCGAATACCTACGATAACTCCGCGGCCCGCTTGCTTGCCACGACATTGGATTTGGCTATTGCGAAATTCCTAGAGAGTAATAAGTCGCCGTCTCGCAAGGTGCACGAAATTGATAACCGCGGTAGTCATTTCTATTTAGCGAAATACTGGGCCGAAGCCCTTGCTGGACAGGAAGAGGACGCCCAATTGCGCGAACGCTTTGCGCGCTTACATCAGCGCTTGGATGAGAACGAGTCGGGCATTAATGAGCAGTTGCTGGCGGCTCAGGGCGATGCTGTGGATGTGGGTGGCTACTATGCGCCTAACAGTGAGTTGGCCTCCGTTGCGATGCGGCCCTCGACTTTATTCAACGAAGCCTTAGCGTCTCTGTAAGCACTAGGTAGCGATTACTGGTTCGGTCGCAAGACAGGGCGGACTTAGTTTCCGGCCCTGTGCCGTCCGGTCGGCTTGTTTCTATAGCGGCGTGGATGGTTCGCTCACTTCAGGGTTGCCGCTGTCAGTATCTGCATCGCAACGACGGATGTTTTTTTGCTTGTAAACCTTTGTCGCATTGCTGCAAGTCAAACTCTACAACTTCGCCAGCGAGCAGGGTTTTATAACCTTTCATGGCGATCGCGCTGTAGTGAGCGGATAGCTCCTTGCTGCTGTCGTCTGCGATTATAAAGCCATAGCCTTTAGCGTTGTTAAACCACTTAACGGAACCTTCAGGCATCACGATAACTACTGTCTTATGCAAACTGTGTTGCATAAGGTCTAACGAGTAAAGTATGGGTATGAACTGCTAAAAGAGGCGGTTTGTACCCAAGAGTCACTGCGGTGCAAAGGTTTTGAAAGAGTAGGGCTATCAACGGAAATTCCACGCGAACATTGGTAGTCTTAGTCCGTAGACAAATTTTGGACGCAACAAGTATTTACCAAATTATGGACTTGAACTACCAAGCAAACGCTGGCGATGATGAGCCAGAAGGCGATCATGATCTAGGCACCATTGCCGAGATAGCAGAGCCAGAGCTGAAGCGGCCGCCTATGTATAAGGTTATCTTGCTCAACGATGACTACACCCCAATGGAGTTCGTCGTGCATATTCTTGAATCATTCTTTTCGATGAATCGAGAGAAAGCCACGCAAATTATGTTGGTAGTACATTCTGAAGGTTCTGCGGTGGTGGGTATATTTCCCAGGGACATCGCCGAAACCAAATCTGAGCAGGTGAATACGTACGCCCAGGAGAACAATCACCCGCTCATGTCTACGGTGGAAATGACAGATTGAAAACCACTAAAAGGGACACATAGTCTGTTACAACCGTTGCATTCATGCAGTTCCGCTGACTAGGCGCGATAAAGCAAAGACGAGTAAAACATGCTGAGTAAAGAATTAGAAAAGTCGCTAAACGGAGTAGCTCAAGAGGCGAGTCTCAAGCGCCATGAGTTTGTAACCGTCGAGCACCTGTTGTTGGCGTTACTCAACAACGATCAAGCGATAGACGTTTTGGTCAATGTAGGGGCAGATGTCGAAAAATTACGCGCCGAGTTAGAGAAATACATCGACGACACGACTCCAACGCTGCAAATGGATGACTCTGAACGCGGCACGCAAACCACTTTAGGGTTTCAAAGGGTAGTTTCCCGGGCGTTATTCCACGTGCAGTCGTCAGGCCGCAAAGAGGTCACCGGCGCGAATGTGCTTGTCGCGATTTTCAGCGAGCAAGAAAGCCAAGCGGTGTATCTACTCAAGTCTCAGGGGGTTTCCCGTATTGATGTGGTGAACTTTATTTCCCACGGTATCAGCAAAATTGAGGGTTCTTCCGAAGAGAGTGAAGACGCTGAATTGGGTGAGACGGAAGACGCCGAGGGCGAAAAACGCTCCAGTGCGTTGGAATCTTTTGCGACCAACCTAAACGAAGAAGCCAAAGCGGGCCGCATTGATCCGCTGGTGGGACGCGATGAAGAGGTGGAGCGAGCGGTACAAATTTTATGCCGCCGACGTAAGAATAATCCGTTATTGGTCGGTGAGTCAGGAGTCGGCAAAACCGCTATTGCAGAGGGTCTTGCGAAACGTATTGTCGACGCCAAGGTGCCCGAAGTGGTGGCACAAAGCACGATTTACGCCTTGGATCTTGGCGCACTGGTTGCGGGTACCAAATACCGAGGAGACTTCGAAAAACGCTTCAAGGCAGTGTTGGGTGAACTGAAGAAACAAGAAGGCTCGATTCTATTCATCGACGAGATCCACACAATCATTGGTGCTGGCGCAGCTTCGGGTGGGGTGATGGACGCGTCCAATTTGCTCAAACCATTGCTCACTTCCGGCCAAATACGCTGTATGGGTTCGACAACCTATCAAGAGTACCGCGGCATATTTGATAAAGACCGCGCGCTGTCTCGGCGTTTTCAGAAAATTGATGTCATTGAGCCTGATGTTGATGACACCTATCGGATTCTAAAAGGCTTGAAGAGCCGATTTGAAGACCACTACAACTTACGTTACACGGACAAGGCGTTGCGCACAGCCTCGGAGCTTGCCGCTCGTTATATCAATGACCGATTTATGCCTGACAAGGCCATTGACGTCATTGATGAGGCCGGCGCCGCACAGCAGTTGCAGCCTGCCAGTCGGCGTAAAAAGAGCATTGGCGTGTCAGATGTTGAACAGGTGGTGGCCAAGATCGCGCGTATTCCCTCAAGCCAGGTTACGGCCTCAGACAAGGCGTCGCTGCGGGACTTGGATAGCAATCTGAAAATGGCCGTATTTGGCCAGGACGAGGCCATCGAACAGTTGGCGACGGCCATCAAATTATCCAGAGCAGGTTTAAAGAGTGGCGAGAAGCCCATTGGCTCGTTCTTGTTTGCTGGTCCTACCGGGGTAGGTAAAACCGAAGTGTGTAAGCAATTGGCGCACACCATGGGAGTGGAACTGTTGCGCTACGACATGTCGGAGTACATGGAGCGACACACCGTTTCACGCTTGATTGGTGCACCTCCGGGCTACGTGGGATTCGACCAGGGTGGTTTACTTACCGAGGCAGTGACTAAGCATCCCCACAGCATTGTGTTGCTGGACGAGATCGAGAAAGCCCACCCAGAAGTATTCAACTTGCTGCTGCAAGTTATGGATCACGGTACTCTCACGGACAACAACGGTCGCAAGGCAGACTTTCGCAACGTCGTGCTGGTGATGACCACCAATGCCGGTGCGCAAGAAATGAGCCGCGCGTCCATCGGTTTCGCTGAGCAAGACAATACGACAGATGGCATGGAAGTCATTAAGCGCATGTTTACCCCGGAATTTCGCAATCGCTTAGACGCTATTGTCCAGTTTAGTGCGTTGAGTATTGAGGTGGTTAAGACCGTAGTGGACAAGTTCCTTACCGAATTGCAGGCTCAGCTTGACGAAAAACGCGTCACCCTAGACGTGGACGATGCAGCCAGAGAATGGTTAGCCCGAGAAGGCTACGATGAAAAAATGGGTGCTCGGCCGATGCAACGACTCATTCAAGAGAAAATTAAACGCCAATTGGCAGAGGATCTGCTGTTTGGCGGTTTAGCCAATGGTGGTGGTGTTGTGCGGGTAAGCGTCGAGGAAGGGGAGTTGTCGGTAGAAGTAGACGCTCCTGAAACCGCCTGATCCTTCGAAGCCGCTAGCGCAGTTGTAGTGAGCAGAAGAAGCGCTGCCGTTGGGGCACCCAAGACAGCGTGGCAAGCTACATTCTAAAGGTAATGCGTCCTTTAGAGAGATCGTATGGGGTCAATTCAACCTTGACCTGGTCGCCGGTCAAAATACGAATATAGTTTTTGCGCATCTTGCCGGAGATATGCGCTGTTACCGTATGACCGTTCTCTAGTTCAACCCGAAACATTGTGTTGGGTAGGGTGTCGACGACGGTGCCGTCCATCTCAATCTGTTCTTCTTTCGACATGCAAATTTAAGCTGTATTTTTGAAGGGGCGCATTGTGCCGGATCACTTAGGCAAATAGAAGTGCCAACGGTTAGTCGTATCTGACCCACTTGTTATCGATAAACAATTCCGCCGGGCGATAGTCAGTTTTATAAGCCATCTTGGCGCAATCCTTCACCCAATACCCCAAATAAAGGTAGGGCAGATTCAAAGAGCGACATACTTCGATTTGTTGCAGGATGCTCAATACCCCCAAGCTGCGTTTGTCCTCATTCGGCTCAAAGAATGTGTAAATCGCAGACAATCCATTCGCCTGTTGATCGGTAACCGCTACGCTGAGCAATTGTTCACCCTGGTACAAGCAGATGAAAAAACTCGCTGACCATGGGCTAAGTAAAAATGAGCGAAACTGATCTTCACTTGCGGGATACATGTCGCCGTCTGCATGTCGTAGGCTGATGTAACGTGCGTACAAGTTGTAGTGCCTGCGACTGAAGCGAGCATCTTCTATTTCTAAACGCAAATCTTGATTGTTTCTCACGATCCGGCGCTGGGTCCGGCGTGGACGAAATTCTGCTACCGGTATACGCGTCGCGATACAGGCATTACATGCGTTGCATCGAGGCTGGTACAAATGACTGCCGCTGCGACGAAAGCCTCGATCGGTGAGGGTTTGATAAAGACTGGTGCTGATGATGCGACGTGGGTCTACAAATAACGTTTGTGCATCATTGCGCGATAAGTACGAGCAGGGGTGTGGCGGGGTTAGAAAGAACTGAATTTGTTCGCGATGATCATCTTGCATGTTTCTTTCTCGCTGGCTCTTCCTACTGCTGTTTAGCTTGAGCTAATTGGACTATTTATCGACTGGAACTTCGTAGCCCAGGGTTTAGCCCCAGAGCTCAGCGGTATGCGTCTGTTGTCAGCCAACAGCAGCAGAAAGTCGTCTCGATCCATCTCCTTTACGCCAAGGGTGGCGAGGTGAGGGTTCATCATCTGGCAGTCAATAAGCGCATAGTTGGCTACCGCCAATTGCTCTTGCAAATGAAAGAAGGCTACTTTCGATGCGTCAGATATTCGGCTAAACATTGATTCACCAAAAAACATCTGGCCCAAAGCAATACCGTACAAGCCGCCAACTAAGAGGTCATCCTGCCAAACCTCGACACAATGCGCTACGCCAAGACGATGCAGCTCTAGGTAGGCATTCTGCATATTAGGGGTGATCCACGTGCCTTCTTGACCGGGACGAGGGCTTCGTGCGCAGGCTTTGATAACCTCGGCAAAGTGCTCATCGACGCGAATTTGCAAAGAGCTATCGCGCAACCGTTTGGCGAAACTACGAGTCACGCGCATCTCTCCAGGTACCAGGACACCGCGGACTTTGGGGCTCCACCAGTAAATCAGTTCGGCATCGTCGTTAAACCAGGGAAAGATACCGTGACTGTATGCTGTGATCAGCCAGTCTGGAGTCAGGTCGCCGCCCGCTGCAAGCAATCCGTCTGGCTTGGCCATAGCCTCACGCGGGTCTGGAAACTGTACCGGCAATTTGTCCAGTAGTGGAATGCCGGGCATTAGCGCTAGCTGTATTGCTGCAGAATGGTCAAAAAATCTTTGGCCTGCGCGTGGGTGGTGATGACCTCATGCAAGCTTAAGCCGTCCTTGTTTTGCGCATTTAGATCTCCACCGGCTTCGACAAAAGCATGGACAAAGCGTGCAAAGTCCTCGGCACGCATGCTTCGGTAGGCAAACAGCAACTGGCTGTATTGTTCTGGTTCTTGGCCCATGGCGGGTTTGTTAAGGAAGCTGTGGATACGTTCGTCATCCCAAACTTCGTCAGTAATTTTAGCTTTATCTGCTCGCACGGATGCTCTCAATTAGTCGGTACTCGGTATTGTACGGTGACCTTTCTGTTCGTGTCCTGCTTTTCGTATACGTTCGGTCTTGGGGTTTGTGCGGTCTTCGGCGAATGCGTAAACTGGCCGCAAATTCCCATTGGAGCGGGTGATTGCCTGATACTGCACCTAATCGTTCGATACCTTTCAGGGAGATGGCGCTGGTCCTGCTAGGCACCTGCGCCTTGTTTTTGTTATTGGCGATTATGTCTTACTCGCCAGATGATCCGTCATTTAATTTCACTGGAACTGGCGACGATGTGCGCAATCTAGTGGGCTCAAGTGGTGCTTTTTTTGCTGATCTGGCGTTATTGGTTCTGGGTTGGGTCGCTTATTCGATTCCTCTGTTATTGACCATGGTTGGGCTGCGTTTGCTGCAAAAAGAGCGAACAGCCTGGTCGCCGATGCTCTGGTGTGTGCGGGCGAGTGGTTGGTTAGGGTTGGTGATCTGTCTATGCATTTTGTTTGAACTGCATAGCGAGCCGTCGCCTTTATTGCCATCTGGGAGTGGTGGTTTTGTTGGCGTGTGGCTGGGTCAAGCCGGAGTTGATGTTTTTGGCCGTGTTGGTTTGACGGTTCTGAGCTGTGCAGGCGCCATCATTGGTCTACAGGCAGCTCTCGGTTTTTCTTGGATTGATGTAGCGTCCTTGATCATTCGCCTTTTGTCACTGCTGTGGCGTCAAAGCATGATCTTTGTAGATAACCAGTTCGACCGCTACAAAGCACGCCGTGCTCATCGCCTAGAAGCGCGTAAGCAGACTAAGCAGCGCATAGAGCACCGTCAGGCTGCATTAAAGAAAGTCACAAGCCAAATAGAAAACAAGCCTGAGATAGAAATTTTGCCCAAAGCTGTTGAGCAAAAGCCAGCCGCTAAGATCAGCCAAAAGCGCCTCTTTGATAGTAAGGGCGTGGGGGAATTGCCAGACATTGATTTGCTAGATGCGCAATCAAAGGATCTTGGTCTCGGTTATTCCGCCGATGTATTAGCAGCGATGTCTACCCAGCTTGAACTTAAGCTCGCCGACTTCGGTGTGGAAGCGGAAGTTGTGTCGGTATTGCCTGGGCCGGTAGTCACGCGTTTTGAGGTTCAGCCCGCGGCTGGAGTCAAAGTGCAAAAGATCAGCGGCTTGGCAAAAGACCTGGCACGTTCGTTGGCCGTTATTAGCGTTCGGATTGTTGAAGTGATTCCGGGCAAGTCATTTGTGGGCATTGAAATTCCTAACGAACATCGAGAGATGGTGCAGTTGCAAGAAGTGATTCGTTCTACGGTTTTTCAGGACGCGCCATCGGTGTTAACTCTAGCGTTAGGTAAAGACATTTCTGGTGCCTCCATTGTTGCTGATCTAGCGAAGATGCCGCACCTGTTGGTAGCGGGCACCACCGGCTCAGGTAAATCGGTTGGTGTAAACGCTATGCTTTTGAGTCTACTGCTCAAAGCGACACCAGACGAAGTCAGAATGATTCTGGTGGATCCGAAAATGCTGGAGTTATCTGTGTACGAAGGGGTTCCGCACCTGCTGACACCAGTCGTCACAGATATGAAAGAAGCCGCTCATGCTTTGAACTGGTGTGTCGCTGAGATGGAGCGGCGTTATCGTTTGATGGCGGCTATGGGTGTTCGTAATTTGGCCGGCTTTAATCGTCAGGTTAACGATGCGATCCAAAAGGGTGAGCCTCTGAAAGATCCTCTTTGGAAAGACGAGGTAGAGCCTGCTCCAGACTTACAGGCTCTGCCAGCTATTGTGGTGGTGATCGACGAATTTGCCGATATGATGATGGTGGTGGGTAAAAAGGTCGAACAGCTCATCGCGCGCATCGCGCAAAAGGCCAGGGCGGCAGGCATTCACCTGGTGCTCGCTACACAACGTCCCTCGGTCGATGTCATCACCGGACTCATTAAGGCGAATATCCCCAGTCGTATCAGTTTTCAAGTGTCGTCCAAAATTGATTCGCGCACAGTGCTTGACCAAGGTGGCGCCGAGCAGCTTTTGGGCCATGGTGACATGTTGTATTTGCCGCCGGGCACGGCGTTGCCCCAGCGAGTGCATGGCGCATTTGTTTCGGATGATGAAGTGCACCGTGTGGTAAACGATTGGAAGCAGCGTGCAGAGCCCGATTACCTTGCGGATATTGTCAGTGGCGGCGGTACTGAAGAGCCGTTCTTACAATTGGAAGGTGAAGGAGACACAGAACAAGACGACGCCCTCTATGATGAAGCGGTGCAATTCGTCTTAGAGTCTCGCCGCGCCTCTATATCGTCAGTGCAACGTAAATTGCGAGTTGGTTATAACCGCGCGGCGCGGCTCATTGAGGCTATGGAAGCGGCCGGGGTCGTGTCAGCAATGAATTCAAATGGTAGTCGTGAAATCCTTGTTCCAGATCGTAACAACTAGTTCATTCGCAGCCCTGCTTTGGACCATGATTGCGACGGTGACGCTCGCTCAAGACCATGGGACATTGACTGGGGCTGCAGATAAAGACCAAGGCGCTGACGCAGCGGCATTGATGGTACTGATAGAGGCCTTCGATGGAGTCACTGCAAAATTCAGTCAACAAATAGTCGATCCTGGTAACCAGATACTGAATGAATCAACTGGTCACTTAGCGTTGCAACGACCTAATTTTCGTTGGCAAGCTGATGCGCCCTTCGCTCAGGTGATCCTAGCGAGAGGCAACAAAGTGCAAATCTACGATCCCGATTTGGAGCAGGTTACCGAGCGCGACCTCGATGCTGGCTTAGGCTCGACACCACTTACAATTTTACTGGGTGATACGGCATCGTTGACGGATGACTTTATGATCTATCGCGCCGATGAACAGGGCGAGGGACGCTATTTCTTATATCCAAAATCAGATACAGCAGTGTTCTTACAGGTGGAATTGCGATTTGTGGGAGCTAAGTTGCACCACATTGGTATTTGGGACAGCGCCGGACAACTAACGCGCATTCGGCTAACAGAGTTAGCGCTGGGCCAGAGCATTGCTACTGATCGCTTTGAACTGCAGGTGCCTGAGGGCACAGATATTATTCGTGGCTGATTTGTTCTCTCAGCAGGCGCCGGATAACCGTCCATTAGCGGAGCGGCTAAGGCCCCAAACACTGTCGGAATACGTTGGGCAGTCACAGATTTTGGATCTAGGGCGGCCACTAAGGCAATTGGTGGATGGCGGGGCCATTCACTCGATGATTCTTTGGGGGCCACCCGGTACGGGTAAAACAACCTTGGCGCGTTTGTTGGCTCAGCAGGCTGATTGTTATTGGATCAGCTTGTCTGCGGTGTTGGCTGGGGTAAAGGAGATCCGCCAGGCGGTTGCGGAAGCTAAAATGCAACAAGCACGTGGTCAGCAGACAGTGCTGTTTGTCGATGAAGTGCATCGCTTCAACAAAGCGCAACAAGATGCGTTTTTACCCCACGTGGAAGACGGAACCTTAGTCTTTATCGGTGCCACCACTGAAAACCCGTCTTTTGAAGTGAATTCAGCACTGCTGTCACGGGCGCGAGTTTACGTATTGACCGCGCTGACAGAGCAAGACTTGGTTGCGGTGGTGGAACGGGCAGCGGTTCTGTTACAACGCCGGATTACCCCAAGGGCCAGTGAACACTTGGCGGCGCTTGCTGACGGCGATGCGCGCCGATTGTTAAACATCTTGGAAATTGCTGCGCAATTGTGCACAGATGATATTGACGTAGATCAAGTGGCGCGGGCCGCAGGCGATCAAACACGCCGTTTCGATAAAGGCGGAGATGTTTTCTACGAGCAAATATCCGCATTGCACAAATCGATACGCGGCAGTTCCCCTGATGCGGCTCTGTATTGGTTCTGCCGCATGTTGGATGGGGGCGCAGATCCGCGATACATCGGACGGCGTTTGTTGCGTCTAGCGAGTGAGGACGTAGGTAACGCGGATCCGCGTGCAGTAGAGATCACTCTGTCCGCTTTGCAGAGTTTTGAGCGGCTTGGATCACCCGAAGGGGAGCTGGCATTAGCCCAGGCAGTTTTGTATTTGGCGAGTGTGCCGAAGAGCGATGCCGTATACCGAGCATTCTCTGCCGCGCAACAATTCGTCGCGAGCCAACCTTCTCATGAAGTACCCAGGCATCTGGCCAACGCTCCCACCGCGCTTATGCGTGACTTAGGATATGGCGAGGGTTATCGGCATGCGCACAACGAGCAGACGGATGTTGGTGCCTATGCCGCAGGAGAGAGCTATTTCCCTGAACAATTGGAGCCCCAGCAATTCTATAGCCCTCAATCTGCCGGTTTGGAGGTAAAAATTAAGGCGCGCTTGCAGCAACTTGCACAACTAGACCAGCAAGCGAATAGCCGAGATGGAGAGGATTGATGTCCGGGCTTTTATGGGTTGGTTTCGGCGGTGCTCTCGGTGCTATGGCACGTTATGGGATCGGGTTATATTTCACCGTTCAGACATTTCCTTGGTCCACATTGACGATTAATATCGCCGGCTCGTTTATCATTGGCGCACTGTGGAGTCTGTTCGCGGAACAGGCCTGGTTTTTAAGTTGGGGGCGGTTGTTCCTCGTGGTAGGGGTTCTTGGTGGGTTTACCACGTTCTCGGCATTCTCCTTGGACACGCTGCTGCTGTTAAACAATGGACGTGTGGTGGCTGCAATAACCTACGCCTTGGCTTCGGTCAGTCTATGCCTGCTGGGTGTTTGGTTGGGTTCAAAGTTGGGCTAGGGCAGCGCTCATGACAATTTATTTTAGAGAAATACACTAAATGTTGGATATTAAAGTTCTGCGAGCTGACCCTGAGCAAGTAGCAACACGTCTTAAAGTAAAAGGCTTTAGCCTGGACACCGTCGTATTCGAGCGTCTTGAAAGTGAGCGGCGACGGCTGCAAAGCGAGACAGAACAGTTACAGAACGAACGCAATGTGAAGTCTAAGGGAATTGGCCAAGCGAAGGCTAAAGGCGAGGACATAGAGCCATTGTTAGCCGAGGTCAGTGGTTTGGGCGAGCGCTTAGAAGCGGCTAAAGAGGCCTTTGCTGCGGTTCAAACTGAGCTACAAAGTTTCCTACAAGCTATTCCTAATCTACCCGATGAGGAAGTGCCGGTTGGTAAGGACGAAGCGGATAACAAGCAGTTACGCGCCTGGGGAGAACCTCGCGAATTTAACTTTACGCCTCTAGATCACGTTGATTTAACCGAACAAGGTGGCCTGGACTTTGAGACTGCAGCAAAAATCAGTGGTTCTCGGTATGTCGTAATGAAGGGTGATGTGGCTCGTCTGCATAGAGCTTTGACTCAATTTATGCTCGACACCCATGCTCAGCAGCACGGCTACCAAGAGGTTTACGTGCCGTATATTGTCAACGCAGACAGTCTATTCGGTACCGGCCAACTTCCGAAATTTGCCGAAGACCAATTTCGCATTGATCAAGAGCAAGAAACCTATCTGATACCCACCGCGGAAGTGCCGGTAACGAATATATATCGCGGTGAGATCTTAGAAGAAGAGGTTTTGCCGATTCGGCATGTTTGTCATACGCCTTGTTTCCGTAGCGAAGCGGGCAGCTATGGACGCGATACCCGGGGCATGATTCGCCAGCACCAGTTTGAAAAAGTAGAAATGGTGCAGTTAGTGCATCCGGACGAATCCTGGGCAGCATTACAAGAGCTTACTGGTCATGCGGAAGCCATTTTGCAGGCCTTGGAACTGCCATATCGAGCCATGTTGTTGTGCGGCGGTGATCTTGGCTTTTCTGCAGCCAAGACCATCGATCTAGAGGTTTGGTTGCCAAGCCAGCAGCAGTATCGCGAAATATCTTCATGCAGTAATTTCCTCGATTTCCAAGCGCGTAGAATGCAGGCGCGCTTTCGCAACAAGGACGGCAACATCGAACTTGTGCACACCCTCAATGGTTCGGGTCTTGCCGTTGGTCGAACTTTGGTTGCAGTGTTGGAAAACTATCAAAACAACGACGGCAGCGTGAGCGTGCCTAAGGCTCTGCAAGGCTACCTGGGTGGCCAAGACATCTTATCTTTGGCGGGTTAACCGTTGTTTTCTTTACCTCTATTTCATTGCTTTGAGGGGCGTGAATGCCTGGTGATCGGTGGCGGGCTAACCGCATCCCGGAAGCTGCGCTGGTTGGTGCGCACCGGCGCCAGCATTACTGTTTTGGCACCAGAAATTCTGCCGGAAATCGTTGCATTACAGGAACACCACAATGTGCGGTTGTTGCAGCAAGCCTTTACGCCAGATGCCTTGCACAGGGACCTGGCGCTGATCATATGTGCCACGAATGCCGAAAGCGTGAGTGAACAAGCCCATGCTATCGCGGCTCCCAGAGGCCAATGGATTAACTGCGTGGATCGCACCGACCTGTGTAATGTGATTTTCCCAGCAATTGTTGATCGTTGGCCGATTTTGGTCGCTGTTTCTAGCATGGGTCAGTCGCCAACATTGTCGAGAACCGTGCGTGGCTGGTTAGAACAGCGACTCCCTATGGGATTAGGAAAGCTGGCGGATTTGGCAGGGCGGCTGCGCGACGTGACCAAGGAGCGCTTACCCGATGTTGATACACGCAAAGCGTTTTGGGAGCAGGTATTTTCAGGCCCAGCAGCAGATGCCGCCATTAACGATGACCTTGGCAAAGCGGAGCATCTGGCATTACAACAATTGCAACAGTCCCAAGAAAATGCGCTGACCGGGCGAATTGTATTGGTTGGCGCTGGCCCTGGGGATGCTGATCTGATCACTATTAGAGGCATGCGCGCCATTCAAAGTGCAGATGTTCTGCTTTACGACAAGCTCGCTAACCCGGACCTTTTGAACTATGCACGCCGAGACGCGGAAATAATTGATGTGGGTAAACAAGGTCCGCGGGATGGTGAGGAGAGTATGCAGCGGCGTGGCGGCACCGAGGTGCAGCAACAAATCAACACCTTGATTCTCAACGAAGCCAATCAAGGCAAAACCGTAGTGCGCCTTAAAGGCGGCGATCCTTATATTTTCGGGCGCGGTGGTGAGGAACAGCTGATTGCGCAACAAGCAAATATCGAGTTCGAGGTTGTTCCTGGTGTAACCGCCGCTATGGGTGCGGCCAGTTATTGTGGTATTCCGCTGACTCACAGAGGGCTTAGCCAGTCCGTGCGTTTTGTTACTGGTCATCGTGTGGAACAGACCAGCGAACTTGATTGGCCGGAATTGGCGCGCAGTGATCAGACCTTGGTGATCTATATGGGGTTGGTGGGAATCGACCAGATACTCGGGCAGCTTATCGCTGCGGGGCGTGCAGCAACTACACCGGCGGTGCTGATTGAAAACGCAACACTGAGCAATCAACGAGCAGTTTTTGCCTCTGTAGATACATTAGCCGAGGCGGTTGCGAAGCAGCAGGTCACCGGACCATCGATTATTATTGTCGGCGAAGTCGTTTCGCTGGCACCGGGCTACTCCGAGTCAAAGGTGCCGGACGGCGGCTAAATACAGTTGGTTGGTCGCGGCAAGCCTGCGATTTTGGCTGCGATCGTAGCTGGGCTACCCCCGAACAGACCCATCAAAAAGGCGCTGCTGCCTGTCTCTTCGCCAAATTCTGTTTTGACCAACTTAACCAAAGGGCGCATAGCGGGGGAGATATCGGTGCGCGCGTAGTAACTACGTAACAGCTGAATCACTTGCCAATGTGTTGCTGTAAGAGTGATTCCTTCACGGGCGGCTAACTGGGTAGCGATTTGCTCAGTCCACCCAGTGTGATCTCGCAAATAGCCATCTTTATCTAAAGATGACAGTAAATCCGAATTGCTTGCATCTTTTGGTGGTTGGAGCACTGGGTTAATCCGTCCAGCTGACGCTGGGGTGATGATCTATTGTTAGCTGCACAAATGTTTCGTAGTCAATAAATTGAGGTGCCTGAACACTCGGTGTGACGCCGCGGGTCTGGGCGTCTGGCTGCAATATATAGCAATTGTCTATTGCTTCAGAGATTCCATAGACACCGTCACCAAGCAAGACAACAGGTTCGCCGGCATGTCGGCGTTTTTGGCAGTGTTCTAGGCCAGCCAAGGTGAAGACCAAATGCAAGCTCATGGGCCTGCTCCTATGACAGCGCCCTGACTCGCCATAAGTTGTTGTTGTGCGGTCATTCCGATCGGGCTGAGCGCCACCTCGAAGTGTTCTTGCAACCCACGGTTTTTGAGGGATTCGCTGCAAACGTAGAGCTTGTCGATGTCATAGTCGCTCAAGCCCAGCATCATTTTAGCGATGGAGCGTTGTCCAACGGCATTAGCTGATTGTTCCGGTAACAGCGACCAGACACCATCATTTCGAAACAGCAGACTGACCTCGCAGTCGAAGGCCGCTGCTACGAGCGCTGCGTCTAACAATTCCGCGTTACGTTTGCTGGCGTATGGCGGTTTACTGATAACGAATAGGATTTTCTTCATGGTGTTAACAACAGAATTCAATGTAGCGATCGGACTGCTGGATACCTGCGATTAATTGTCCCAGTCCCACCAGTTCGAATCCGCGGGCCAGGGTAGCCGCTTGCTTGTCGTAACGCCCCTGTTCAGTTTCGTCAATAACCCCGCGCTTAATGGCGCTGGCTATACACACAGCCAATTCAACCCCTTGCTCAGCTAATGCCTGCCATTGTTCGGTGAGGTCTATTTCGCCCTGTGGTGCTACTTGAGTTTGTAGGGCCTGTAGAACTCCGTCGTGGTAGAAAAAAATACGTTCAATTTTGTGCCCTTGGGCCAGAGCAGCACGGGCGAAATTCAGCGCATGTTCGCCGCTTTCGCTGCTATGGGGTGAGCCGTGTACTGCTAGGATGAACTTCATCCGTTGATGTTAGCAGCATCCTAACTTGCGGTGCTATTGAGTCACCGGATCAGCTGTCGTTGTAAACATGCGCCGAGCACGATTACCCAAGTTATGCCGAATCATGACCAATGCAGGAATCAAAAACAGAATGATGGCGCTGGCAAAGACGATACCGGTAGCCAAACTCACTGCCATGGGTACTAAGAACTGCGCTTGGGTACTGTCTTCGAATAGCATCGGTGCAAGGCCCAACGCGGTGGTCGCGGTGGTTAGAAAAATCGCTCGAAAGCGTTTTCTAGCGGCTTCTACGATGGCTTCTGCCGGTGGCATACCGTTTTCCGCACGCAGGCGGTTGTATTGATCGACGAGTACCAGGGAGTCGTTGATGACTACGCCGCTAAGAGCGACTATGCCAAAAATAGAGATAAACGAAATGTTGTACCCCAATATAAAGTGGCCGATCACGGCACCGGCTGCGCCGAAAGGTACTCCAGCCAACACGACAAAGGGTAGGGTGTAGGTGCGCAGTTGGGATGCCAGCAGTAAAAAGATGACCAGCATCGCTATCGTCATCATTTGACCCAATGATGCAAGATCACGGGTTTGGTCTAGCCCGGCACCAGCCAGCCGAACTTGCAACCCTGGGAACTGCTCTTTCATTCTGGGCATAAGCTGGTTGCTGACCCGGGCATTCGCCTGTGTCGGCGTCACAATATCTGAGTCCACCTCGGCTGAGACCGTCACAATGCGTAAGCCGTTAACTCGATCTATGCTAGAGAAGCTGCGTGTTTCGGTCAGATTCGCCACTGTGCTAAGGGGCGTCTCGGTGCCGTCGTTCAGACGTATTCTTGCGTTGTATAAACTGCGCATGCTTTGACGTTGAGCGTAGGGGTAGCGGACCATCACTTTTAGCTCTTCGCGGCCGCGCTGAATACGTTGGACTTCCTGGCCAAAGAAATTACCGCGCAATTGACGTGCAATCATCGCTGGTGTCAGTCCAGCAGCTTCACCGGCAGCGGTGAGGGTAATATCGAATTGGCGTTTGCCAAGGCTAAAAGAGTCTTGAATGTCGTAGGCGCCCTGAATTTCTGCATAGCCTGCTTTCATAGCATCGACTGCACGAAACAGCGTTTCCTCGTCCTTGTGGGCCAATTCGAATTCGACGTCGGCGCCGCCGCTAAAGAAGTCGGCGACAAAGGACAGCCGCTCGACACCGGCTATTGGGCCTACTTCGGTGCGCCAGAGTTTTTCGAGTTGCTGGGCTGAGAGAGTGCGCTGAGGTTCCGAGGCAAGCTGAATTTCCACAGAGGCCAAATTGCTGGCGGTGGTCAAACGGCCCCCACCGCCTGGGCCACCGCCCGTGCGGGAGCGGCCGCCAATAGTAACGCTTACTGCCTTGAACGATGTACCGCCTACGTTCTCGTTGACGACGTAGGCTGCGTTTACGATGCGCTCTGCGGCGGCTTTAGTCGTGTTAAACGGCGTGCCTACTGGAAATTCTAGGGTTGCGCGAATGCTGTTGGACTCCAGCTCGGGAAAGAAAATAAAGCGCACGGAACCGCTGCTGACCAGCGCCCCGGCAAGCATCAGCATGCCAATACCCCCCAGCAGGGTCAGATAGCTGTGGCGTACGGCTTTTTTGATGCCGGGCACTATTAGCCGGTCGCGAAAGTTAGTAACTCGCAAGGCCACAGCGTCTTGGAACGTTTTCAATGCACCGCGGCTCCAGGCCTGGCCGTGCGACAGGTGGGCGGGCAGAATTAAAAACACTTCGATTAACGACATGGTTAGGACCAAAATCACTACGATAGGCACCGAACCGAGAATTTGGCCAAATGTGCCGGTGACAAAAAGCAGAGGGGCGAAAGCCGCCATAGTGGTCAGAACACCTACTGTTACTGGACTGAACACCCCACGCACTCCGCGTAAGGTCGAGGCATTACCCTGACCGCCGCTCTCTTGTTCCGAAATGATGTTTTCGCCTACTACCACGGCGTCATCTACGACCAGTCCAAGTACGATGATGAGGCCAAACAGCGAAATCATGTTGATGTTGACGTCAAACGGTGCAAAGAACATGACCGCGCCGAGAAATGAGATTGGCACGCCCATAGCGACCCAGGTGGCTAAGCGCAAGTCCAGCATGATCGCCAGAAACAGGAACACCAAGGCAAAACCAAGGATGCCGTTGCGAATCAACAGCCCCAAGCGTTGCTCTAGTATGTCGGTCTGATCGTCCCAAATAGCGATATCAACACCGGAATCGAGGACATAAGTCTGCAGACGCTGTTTGACCGCAGCAGCGATTGTTAAGGCGTCCTCCGCTTCAGATTTCTGGACTTTAACGAAGAGGCTCTGGCGGCCGTTAAATTGCTGTATGAGGTCCACATCGGCGAAACCATCGCGGATGGTCGCAATGTCGCCAAGACGCAAAATGCTGCCGTTCGGATCAGAGCGCAGCACGATGTTGGTAAAGTCTTCGCCGCGATCGCCTTTATTGTTGGTTCGCAGTAACAGATCGCCACTGGCGGTTCTCAACTCGCCAGAAGATAAGTTGATGGACGATGAGCGTACCGCTGCGGCTACCTCAGAAATTGTTAGATTGAAGCGGCGCAAAGTTTCTTCACTGACCTCTATCGAGATCTCATAGGGCCGTGCGCCCATCATTGATACTAGAGTGACCTCAGGTAGCTCTAATAAGGTCGCTTCAAGTCGCTGTGCTGCGATGCGCAAAGCCTTCTCATCCTGCTCAGACGAGACCACAAGAGTGAGTACATCGCTAACGGTGTCTGCGCGTTCTACCTCAGGTTGTTCTGCTTCTTCGGGTGGGAAGTCGGCCAGGCGCTCTACGGCGGCTTCTACGTCGTCTCGCACCTGTGCGGCGTCAACAAAGTCTTTCAGTTCTATGGTCACGGTACCAACGTTCTCGGACGCTCTGGAGGTGACCCGTTGCACACCGTCGATGCCCAGCACGGACTCTTCCACCCGGCGAGTAATGCTTTCTTCAACTTCGCTGGGTGTCGCGCCGGGATAAGGCACTGTGACTGTGACTAAACCGGGATCGATGGTAGGAAAAACCTGGGAGGTCAGGCTGCGGCCCGCTAATAGCCCGCCAAACAACAGCAACACCATCATCAAATTAGCGGCGACAGAATTGCGACTGAAGTACTCGACGATACCTAAGCCGTTAGATTCAGTTTGGGTTGTCTGCTGGGTTTGCTCACTCATGCTGATCACCCAATCAGTTGCGGGTGGCTAAGATGGCCACCTCTTGCTCGGCCACAGCGCCAGGAACTGCTCCTAGGACAATGCCCTGAGCATAGTCAAAACGTTGAATTATCGAGCCTTGTTGGTTGCGACCGATCACCACCGGGTCATGACGCAAGAGTTGGTTGTCTTTTACATACCAAAGGCTGCCGTTGGCTTGAGTCGCGGATTCCGGCAATTGCAGTGCACCTTGTAAATTCGCTCCTGCGATTTCGACATCTACAAAGCTCCCTGGTTGCAGCGCCGTGTTCACAGCTATAGGTATGAACACTTTTGCAAAACGGCTACGTGGATCAACCTCCGCACTGACTCGCTCGATCACGGCTTGGTGGGTAGCTTGGCCGTCTTTGAACATCACTTGGCGGCCGACGGCGGGGCTGATCAGCGCTAGATCATCGGGTGGTAGCGGGACGACCAACTCTACGGCGTCCAGCGCAAAAACCTGGCCAAAAGCGCTTCCGGCATTCAGCAGCTGGCCGACCTCGGCGCTGCTGCGGGTAACTTTGCCGTCGAAGGGGAGGCTGAAACGAGTGCGGGAAAGATCTAACTGGGCGGCATCAGCTCGGGATTGAGCTGCCGCCAGTTGCGCCTTAGCTTGGCCAATTTGCGGAATAAGAGCCACCAGTGGCGGCACTGTTTTGCCTGGATTGAGTAATGCGTAGTTGGCGACTGCCGCGTCGCTCTTAGCTTGTTGCAATAACAGATTCGACTGCGCCGAAGCGACATCAGCTTGAGCCTGAGCCAAGCGCAGTTTGAAATCCTGTTGGTCGAGAACCAGAAGCGTTTCACCCGCTGAGAATTCACCGCCAGCTTTCAGTGCTGGGGAGATTCGTTCCACTCGACCGCTTACTTGAGGCGCCAAGTTAATATAGTTGCGTACGCTTATGCTGCCGTTGGCGGCTACCGAGATTTGATAAGGCAGCGCTTGGGGTTGAGTCACTCGAACCTGGGTTACCTCGGTAGCGATCACAGGGCGAGTGAATGCCGGCGCGTCGGTCGCCGGAGTTGATGGTGTTCTGGAGACCATTACAGCCAAAGCGATGACTAAAATAATGGCGCCGATTTGCAGTAGGCCGATCAGTTTACTGCGCGTGCCACCGTTGTTTGGCGTAAGCACAGTGGGTTGTTCTGGATTTTTGGAGTTGCCGGCAAAGGGGTTGAGGGGCTTGCGCTTGGAGGCCCACTGTTGGGCGGCCATAAAACGATCCGTGGTAACGGTTAACACGGTAAGCAACTGAGTAAGCGGATGGATGACTCGCGACATGATGGCCTCACAGTTGTTGGGCAGGGTAGGTCCCTTTGTCAGTGCCGTGACACTGAATGTCGGGCAATGATGCTAGCAAACTAATGAACGATTCGTGAAAAAACGGCGGTTTGCCCTGCATCCCCTCTGAAGCCGCAATTGTTGGCGGGACTTGCCCCGCGTCTCCCCCTGAAGCCGCAATTGTTGGCGGGGGAAGATTTATGCTTTTATGCAATTTCTTAGGAACACCTCTTTGGATGCCGCATGGAACGTAAACCGGATATAAGTTTTGAGGACTTTCTGCGTGTTGATTTGCGAGTGGGCACGATTAAACGAGCTGAAGCATTTCCCGAGGCACGAAATCCGGCAATAAAGTTATGGGTTTGGTTCGGCGAAGAGGTTGGTGAACTCAAGACCAGTGCGCAGATCACCGATCATTACCAGCCACACCAACTGATCGGGCGACAGGTAATTGCCGTGGTGAACTTCCCACCGAAGCAGATTGGGCCGTTTATGAGTGAGTGCTTGGTGACTGGAGTAGTGGACGGAACTGGTGTTGTGACGTTGTTGCAGCCGGATTTTGTTGTTGAAGATGGATTGCCCATTGCTTAACGCCGAAGCGGAAATTCAACGGCAGACAACCAATACAAGCGCTTATTGAATAAAGTCTGCTAATACAGAGTGCCTGCCATCAATCTCTTCGTCAGTCTCTAGGCCTAACAGAGCCATGACGAAGGGATAGACATGAATGTTCTCAAAACTTGCCATCTTGCCAGGTGTGATGTTCGGACCTTTGGCAACAAACAGACCCTGCATATCTTCGTTCGTCGACGGTAGGTAGCCGTGGGCGCCAGCAGGGATATTGGCTCGACCTTTGGGTCGTCGCGTCATCAGATAACCAGGCGACTCTACAGTGACGACAAAATTTGGGCTACGAGAACCACCGCCAAGGCGCATTTCCTGCAGAAAACGATCCTGTTGATGCACGGATAATCCCTTAACTTTCCTTAGATTGTTTTGAGTAGTTTTAATTAATTCATTGTTATCACTATAAAAATAGAGGTAGGCACCGCCGCTGATGACCCTGGAATTTTTGCGCCATTGGCTAATGTCGATCCAATCGCTGAGGTAGTGGATTTGATCTGGGCTCACCTCAGCCATGCCATGGTCCGAGGTAATAATCAGGTTCACTTGGTAGGGCAACGCCTCAAGACCTTCCAGCAGCTGGCCAATTTCCTTATCGATTTTGCCGATCGCAGCGTTCACTTCAGCACTGTCAGGGCCAAAGTCATGGCCTGCGCTATCGACATCAGAAAAGTAGAAGGTGATCAAATTTGGTCGTTGCGCCACAGGCAGTTGCAGCCATTGCAACACTTGCTGCACCCGGCGAGAATTTTTCACTCGGCCGTCATAGGTTCTGTAATGGCTCGGTCGCACACCCTGAATATCAGCCTCACTGCCAACCCAAAAAAAACTTGCTGCGATGCCGCCAGCTTTCTCTACAGCCACCCAAAGCGGTGTGCCTGAATACCAACTGCCATCCTCAACAACTTTGCGGTTGCTGATTCGGTAGGTCTGTTTTCTAGTGCGGTCGTAAAATGTGTTGCCAACAATGCCATGACGCTGCGGGTACATGCCGGTAACAATGGAGTAGTGATTAGTGAAGGTGCTACTGGGAAATACTGGAGTCAGCCCGCGACTGGTAAGCCCACTATTTGCCAATTGCGCCAAATTCGGGCTGTAGCCACGGTTGATGTAATCGTTGCGAAATCCATCCAGTGACAGCATTACCACGGGTACTCGTGGCTCGGCACCAGCGGCTTTTATTGCAGCATGGCTGGTGGCCGAGGCGAATAGGGCGGTGATAACGACTATCAGCGCAGCTATATTTTGCCAACGCGTCTGAAGGCTAACGGGTACTGAAAATCTCTTCATGGTCTAGTTGGTTCCAATGATTGCGCTTTACTGTTGGAATCGAATACAAGCGAGTGCTGATCGCCATCACGCAAAATGTTAACCCTATTTCTTTGTGCCTTGTTCAAGGACATAAGGAGTGTCATGTGCACTTGCGTGAGAGGGTGCTTAGCCGGCGCAATCTCTAGGTAGATGAAGAGATGGTTGTCAGCTACCTCGGCTCCGATCACTTCTGGCGTCATTGGCGCGGCCTTATCGCGCCAGAATTTAGTGTGTTGGGCTGCGTGCAAAGCAATTTTTGCGCGATGCTTCAATTTCCCCAAGTCGGGCTGTTGCTCGCCGCTGTGGCGCAACCACGCGATGGCGTCGTGATGGTGTAAGCGATGGGTGATAGCCGCCGCCTGCCGATCCGCGTTTAACTCGATATCGGTCCAGGTAATTGGCTGTCGATGCGCTTGGGCTGTTCCAACCCAAGCTAACAGCAGTGCCGTGACGATTACCGCTGGACGTAACACGCCCTTAGTTTTGACCAGAGGGTTCATTGGTAATCGGTAACGCGGCGCCATCGCTAATGCGTTTGTCCTGGCCGTTTTGCAACTCAACCAACATGTCCGCCATCAAGTTGCGTTCTTTACGTTTACGCTTGTACAGCTCAATCCTCGACGGCTGAATCTGTTGGGGAAATGAATTGTTAGAAAAGTCAGCATCAGCGGTCTGATGATGATCGTCTACGCTGAAGCGTGTGACTGCTTTTGGTTCGATGATCAGATAAGTCACTTTGTGCGCATCGCGCCGCCAAAGTTCGGCCGGCAGCATCAAGTCGCGGGATTCGCCATCGGCGTAGTGGATTCGCAATGGTACCGGTGACACGACACCGCCTAAGTTTTCAAAGTCGATAAAGTAAAGGAAGGGTTCTTCATCAATTGCGCGCTGCAACACTTGGCGCTGCCAATCCTCTAACCCTTCTAGTTCTTTCTGGTAGTCGTTGCGATCTTTGTTCGATACCGTGAATGCGTCATTTTCGTTATAGAAGTCGCGCAAGTCGGGAATGCGTTGAACACGTGTTATCAGCCCCTCGGCGGCGTTGCGCTGCTGCATAACCGGTTCTGGGTGTAGACGCTGGTCTTCTAACCGATCCAGCGGAAAATCTACCTCTGGATCTTCGCTCTTAATGCGGTACTGGCGAACGTCGCTGATAGCGGTGTCGACGTGGTCAGTAGAGTAGAACCAGCCGCGCCAAAACCAGTCTAAGTCTACCCCTGATGCATCTTCCATGGTGCGGAAGAAGTCAGCCGGTGTGGGGCGTTTAAATTTCCAACGTTGGGCGTAGGTTTTAAATGCAAAGTCAAAAGCCTCGCGTCCCATCACTGTTTCTCTTAGCACCGTGAGCGCAGCTGCGGGTTTAGAGTATGCGTTAGGTCCAAACTGCAAAATGGAATCTGATTGGGTCATGATCGGCACCTGGTTGGTGGAGGTCATGTAATCAGGGATGTAGTCGAGAATGTTTGTTTTGCCGCCAAAGGCTGGAAATTGCTCTTCCCACTCCAATTCGGCGACGTATTCAAGAAACGTATTGATACCCTCATCCATCCACGTCCATTGGCGCTCATCAGAATTCACCACCATTGGAAAATAGATATGGCCGATTTCGTGAATGATGACGCCAATCAAGCCGTACTTGATGCGTCTAGAGTAAGTAGGGGTGGCTTCTACGTCTGCGCTCTCCTCAGCGTCGGATGTCGCATTTTTAGCTGCTTCCGACGGGGTGGGGCGATAGCCGTTGAAGGTGATCATCGGATACTCCATGCCGCCACGTTCCCAAGTATTGACCGATTGAGCCGTGGGGTACGGATAGTCGAAGGAAAACCGCGAATACACTTCCATGGTGTGTATCACTGCCTGAGTTGAATAGTGAGACCAGATGGGTTCCGCTTCGTTTGGATAAAATGACATCGCAAGCACGCGCTCATGCTCGGCTCCCGGTTGCTCGTGCAGCATCGCGTCCCAGATGAATTTGCTTGATGATGACCAGGCAAAATCACGAACATTTTTGGCTTTGAAGCGCCAGGTTCTCGTTCCACTCTGCTGTTGGCTTTCGTTTGCTAAGGCTTCTTCAGGTGTCACGATGAAGGTAGGTTCTTGACTATTGGCTTGAGCCAGGCGTTTGCGCTGTTTGGCAGTCAGCACTTCTTTGGGGTTTGCAAGCTCGCCGGTGGCGGACACGATGTGTCCTTTGGGAACCGTAATTGCCACGTTGTAATCACCGAATTCCAGGGTGAATTCGCCACGCCCAAGAAAGGCTTTGTGTTGCCAGCCCGCATAGTCGGTGTAGGCCACCATGCGCGGAAACCACTGGGCTAGAAAGAAAATCTCAGTATCACTGTCGGTGAATTTTTCGTAGCCACCGCGACCGCCAATGGCGGCTTCCTCGATTATGTTAAAACGCCATTCAACATTGAACGTAGTCGACTTGTTTGGCGCTAGCGGCGTGGTTAGATCAATGCGCATGGTTGTATCAATGACACTGAAGGGCAGTGGCTTGCCAGCGTTGTCGGTTACTTTTAGACCACTGTAGCCGTGGGCCGTATCGGCAAAAGATTGCTCGGCACGCATGCGGTCATAACTGATTCGATCTTGTTGAGACGATGCCGTGCGTGAGCGGCGATCTAAGGAGTTCTCAGCAAATCTGTTTTGGTCGAGTTGCAGCCACAAATAGCTTAGCTGGTCCGGTGAATTATTGGTGTAGCGAATTTTTTGTTTGGCATTGATTGCGCGGTTTTCAGCGTCTAACGAAACGTTAATGTCGTAGTTTGCTTGTTGCTGCCAGTAGCGATGCCCTGGTGCACCTGATGCTGTGCGATAAACATTGGGTGTGGGTAGGGTCTGTTCCAGTTGTGCGAATGCCCGAGCGCCGCTACCTGGTGTTTGGGGATTGCCGAATGTGTAGTTGGCGGAAAAAACAACAAAGCTTAAAAGAATGCCGCGAGAGAAAAGTGTGCGTCCTAGCATGATGGTTCCGTTCGAGAATTGCTTATGGATTGGTTAGGCTGTGCATTGCAGCAGGAAACCTCGGAATCGTGCAAGGGTCAATCCGTGAACGGGGGTAATTTCGCCACAAACGGCAGCCAGCAGCGGCCGCCGGGCGCTACGCAAGTAGATGCGACGAATCCAAGGAGTTACACCAAAAATGCAATCATTCGACTACATTGTGATCGGGGCCGGCAGTGCTGGATGTGTGCTAGCAAACCGCTTGTCCGCGGACAAAAGCAAAACGGTGATGTTGCTGGAAGCTGGCGGGCAGGACAAAAATTTCTTCATCCACATGCCCGCTGGTTACTCCCAGCTGGTGCCAACGGCGAATCCGCGAAACTATGGTTTCACTACTGAAACCGATGCGAATCTGGAAGGCCGCTCTTTTTACTGGCCCAGGGGTAAGGGTTGGGGTGGCTCTTCATCCATTAACGCCATGGTCTACATCAGAGGCAACGCGGCAGATTACGATCAATGGAGTCAGGCGGGTAATCAAGGTTGGTCCTATGATGAAGTGCTACCTTATTTTAAGCGCGCTGAATCCTTTGACGGTCAGGGAGACGACGAGTATCACGGTACCGAAGGGCCGTTATCGGTAAAGAAATCAAATCGCACCGATGATCCATTGTTGGACGTTTTTGTTGCTGCAGGACAGCAGGCTGGGTTCCCACTCACCGACGATTTCAACGGCCGCCAACAAGAAGGCTTCTCTCGATATGAGCACACCTTACGGGGTTCGCGCCGTTGCAGTGCGGCTCAAGCGTATCTGCATCCGGTACTGCAGAGACCTAATCTTTCTACCATGACGGAAGTGGTGGTTGACCGCGTGGTGTTTGAAGGGCGTCGCGTGGTTGGTGTTGATGTTGTAATCAAAGGGCAAGCTCAACGTTTGAACGCTAACGCCGAGGTGATTGTCAGTGCAGGCGCGGTGAATTCGCCGCAAATTTTATTGCGCAGCGGCGTTGGCCCCAGCGCAGAGCTGCAACGCCATGGCATTGAAGTCGTACATGAGTTGGCCGGAGTAGGCGAAAACCTGCAAGACCATATTGGGGTTGTCAGCCAATTTGCTTGTACTCAACCGATTACCTTGCACCGCTCGGCGAGCCCTCTGCGAACCTTGCTTGCGGGTGCTCGATATTTACTCCAGGGCAAAGGAGATGCCGCTTATCCACCTACTGCTGGCGGCGCTTTTTTCCGCTCGCATCCGGATAAGCCACTGCCAGACATGCAAATTCACTACGTATCGGTAGCTATGCAAGATGTTCATGGGCGCGATGGTGTGCTGGGTGATCATGGATTTTCGAGTATTGTGTACGCGTGTCGGCCACAGAGTCGTGGACGTATCGGTTTGCACAGCACGCAAGCAACGGACGCGCCAGCGATCTACCCGAATTACTTTTCGGCAGAGCAAGATTTGATTGATACGCGCAATGGGTTTCGTGAAACGCGGCGCGTTTTTTTGCAACCCGCTTTCGATCCTTATCGAGGCGAGCAGTTGAAACCCAGCGCTGAAGTCAATGTCGATGACGATGCGGAACTAGACGCTTGGATCAAGGCAACGGCTGAAACGCTTTATCACCCGGTAGGCACTTGTAAAATGGGTAACGACCCACTAGCGGTGACTAACGAGCAGGGTCAAGTGCATGGTCTTTCAGGTCTGCGAGTGGTGGATGCCTCGTTGATGCCAACGCTTATTGCTGGCAACACCAATGCACCAACCATCATGATGGCGGAAAAAATTTCTGACCATGTTCTGGGCAAGACCCCGCTGCCGCCCGCAAACCTGGTTGGGCAAGCCCAGTGATGAAAATGAAAAAGAACAATTCCAATTTGGTTTATTCAACTGCGAGTGGGCGCATAAAAACCCCTGCCGATGTAGAGCCGTTAAAGGACAGCAGTGATGGCGTGGTGCGGATTCAGCGCGAGTCCAAGGGGCGTGGTGGCAAGATGGTGTGCGTCATTTCGGGTCTACCTACGGCTGACTTGAAGCAGATTTGTAAACTGTTAAAGACCAGATGCGGCAGCGGTGGTGCCGTGAAAGCGCAGTGCATAGAGATTCAAGGCGACCACCGAGAGAGCATACGGACACTCCTAGAAGAGTGGGGGCTAACCGTCAAATTTGCAGGCGGCTAGCCCTAATCCAGGTGCGTTACCAAAGATCGTATTTTTGCAATTCCGCACGGCCTACCACCATGTGATGCACCTCATCTGGCCCATCAGCAAATCGCAGATGTCGCATGTCGGTGTACATGGAAGCTAGGGGCGACCATTGGGAAATGCCGGTTGCGCCGTGTATCTGGATCGCCTGGTCGATGATCTGACAAACCTTCTCAGGCACCATGGCTTTAACAGCACTCACATAAACCCGTGCTTCCTTGTTGCCCAGCACGTCCATCGCTTTAGCGGCTTGTAGCACGGCTAAGCGCATTGCGTTGATCTCGATGCGCGCTCGAGAAATGACCTCGACGTTTTTGCCGAGCTTGGCAATGGGTTTGCCGAAAGCGACCCGTGTACCGGCGCGTGTGACCATGAGCTCTAACGCCTTCTCAGCCTTGCCGATAGAGCGCATGCAGTGGTGGATACGTCCAGGTCCAAGACGCACTTGAGAGATTTCAAAGCCGCGACCTTCGCCAAGCAGAATGTTTTCTTTTGGCACCCGCACATCCTTGAACTTAATGTGCATGTGACCCCGAGGCGCGTGATCTTGGCCAAATACCTGCATACCCTCCAAAATCTCAACTCCGAGTGCGTCGGTAGGCACCAGGATTTGTGACTGCTGTCGATTTGGTGCCGCGTCGGGGCTGGTTTTTACCATGGTGATCATGACCTTACAGCGCGGGTCACCGGCCCCAGAGATATAGTATTTTTCGCCGTTAATTACCCATTCATCACCATCAAGCACGGCTTCAGTACTGATGTTCTTGGCATCCGATGAAGGTAAGGCGGGTTCGGTCATGGCATACGCTGAGCGGATTTCGCCGTTCAGCAATGGTTCCAGCCAGCGCTTTTTCTGCTCTGGTGTACCAACACGCTCTAGCACCTCCATGTTTCCGGTATCAGGCGCGCTGCAGTTCAACGACTCAGAAGCTAGGGGTGATTTACCAAGCTCAGCTGCTATGTAGGCGTAGTCAAGGTTACTCAGTCCCTCTCCAGTCTCTGCATCGGGTAAGAAAAAATTCCATAAACCGGCTTTTTTTGCAGCAGCCTTGGCGCCTTCCAGCAACTCTAGCTGGCGCGGATGCCAGGACCAGCGATCGGTTTTTTCTGCATTTAGCGCATAAAATTCTTCGGTAATCGGTTCGACATGAGTAGCTATGTGATTTTGCACCGCTGCCATCAGCGGTTGCGCTTGCTCCGACATTGCCAATTCAAAAAGGTCGCTCTGTGTTTCTGACATATATCCCCCTGTTAGTTGTTGAGCCGCTCCAGTAAAGCTGCCAAAGTTTGTAGCAAGGATGTGCCATGGCGGCAACACCGTGAAGCGATTACGTCGCAGTTTTTACATTGCACGTAGTGACAGTGGGATAAGTTGTCCGTAGGGCAGCGTTGTTAAATTTGGGGGAACTATGGGCAGATTAGCAGGCAGAGTGGCGTTGGTGAGCGGCGGTGCATCTGGTATTGGAAAAGCGAGCGCGATGAGGCTGGCCGAGGAAGGTGCGAAAGTCGTTGTCGCGGATATCGATGCGGAACTGGGCCAACAGACTGTGAGTGCTATTCAAGATAACGCGGGTACCGCGACCTTCATGCAATTGGACGTTACCAGCGAAAGCCAATGGCAAAAATGTGTGGCGGCTACCGTCGACGTTTATGGTGGATTAAACATTCTCGTCAACAATGCGGGTATTGCTGTTGGCGGGAGCATCTTGACCATGACCTTAGAAGATTGGCAGCGGCAGCAAGCGATTAATCTGGATGGTGTGTTTCTGGGGGTTAAATACGCGATTCCGGCAATGATCGAGAGCGGCAATGGCTCGGTAATTAACATTTCGTCTGTTGCTGGGATTAAGGGGTCGGCAAATTTAGCGGCGTACAACGCGACCAAAGGTGGTGTGCGTTTGTTTACCAAAGGTGTTGCGCGAGAATGTTCCGCCAGCCGTTGGCCGGTGCGGGTTAACTCGGTGCATCCGGGGGTTATCGAAACGCCAATATGGGACAAGATGAATCCCGAGTTATTGGACACTGGCATGAATACCATGGATCTGGAGTCTATGGCCGAACAGGTCGTACCCACCGGCCAGTTAGGTAAGCCTCTTGATATAGCGAATGGCGTGGTTTTTCTTGCCAGTGATGAATCCAGTTATATGACCGGCACCGAATTGATTATTGATGGAGGGCTTTGTGCGTAAGCAAATTGCTGCTGTTGTTCTATTTGGCCTCCTAAGCGGCCAGGCTGTAGCCGAAGAATTAGATCTTCAAAACCTGGTGAGGGATGCCTTTGGGGCGCTTGAATCGGAAGTTCAAGAGCGCTGGCGCTTTTCTGAAGTTTCGGATGACGGTGAATACGAGCGGCTTGCTCGCTACAACCCCCAGGCACCAGAAGGACAGCAGTGGTTGCTGATTACGGTCAACGAGCGGGGTGCAACCGACGATGAAATTGCTGAGTTTCGCCAACAAAAACGCGAACAAAAAGAGCGCGAGACAAAGCGCAATGGTGGTGCCGAGGCCAATCCGTTAGACAGTATCGACATGGATTCGTTGCGGCTGTTAGAAGAGAATGCAGTGGCATGGCGTATTGGCTTTACCCCAATAGGGGCTGGCGAGGGGCGCAAAATGATGTCGCAGATGGAAGGTACTCTGAGCATCACCAAAGCGGGTTTGTGTGTTGAGTACTTAGAAATCGCGAGCCCAGGCCCGGTTAAACCGCAAATTGGCGTCAAAGTTAATCACTTTTTAAGCCGGTTTGAGTTCGCGCCCATCAGCGGGTCCGAGCAGCAAGGCGCACAGTGTGGTCGCCTGCTGCCGGTGGCTATGCAGTTCGAAATTAACATGCGCGCCTTTGGCGTCATGGCAGTTGACCGAGCTATGAGCGCTCGCTATTCCGACTACGAGGCGGTAAACGTCCAGTAGCCGTTTTTAGTTATTCTGCTCCATCAACTGATTTGCGGCGTAAGCGTTGCATACCAATCAGCCAACGGTCGACGTTATCGCCTTTACGGCGCACGTATTCTTCGACTTCTGGGTGCGGTAACACATGGAAGCGTTCTTCGCGCATGGTTTCTACCACCACGCGGGCTAGTTGCTCTGGCTCAATGATTCCATCCGTTTGCCCATCGCCGAGGCTACGTGGTGCCATAGCCGTATTGACGCCTTGAGGGCATAGAACCGAGACCTTAATTCCATCGTCAGCATGGGTGATGGCGAGAAATTCCGCCAACTTCACAGCCGCCGCCTTGGTAACGGTGTAAGGGCCTGAGCCTATCGCGGCGAGTAGACCTGCCGCTGAAGCGGTGTTCATTAAGTAGCCTGATCCTCTCTCGATCATGCTGGGTAGTACGGCGCGAGCCGCGTATAAATGCGACATGACATGCAGCTCCCATTGTTGCTGCCAAACCTCGTTGGCGGCATCTGTAAGCAGTCCCGTCGCACCAGCGCCTGCATTCGAACAGAATACATCCACCTGGCCGTAGGTTTGGATCGTGTTTTGGGTCAACGCATCGACTTCTGTCTCATTGGTCACATTGCAGGCAACACCAATACAGCGCTGGCCGCTTGGGTCGGTGCTTTGGGCTGCATCCTTTGCAGCTTGCTCATCAAGATCAGCCAAAACTACGGCTTTGGCTCCTTCGCGCAGAAAGGCTGCGGCCATGGCTTTGCCAATACCGCCGCTACCGCCAGTAATAATTGCTACTTTGTCGTTAAGTTCCATGACGTCTCCTACATCGAGTGCTGAGTTTGAGTTATGCGCGCAGACCGTATGTGCAATGCGAACAAACCAAGAATAACAAGATTAATGAGCCCCATAGCCATGGCGAAGGCAAATGAGGTGGTATAGCTGCCCTGAAGATCAAATAACCTGCCGCCGAGGTAACCCCCAAGTCCCATGCCGATCCAGCCAAAAAATGAGGTGATGCTCATTGCTCGTGCTGCAAAACCGGCTGACACCATGATTCGGGTACAGACTAGAATGCAGGACATTACACCTGAGTAGGTAAATCCGAAGAATACCGCCAAGCCATAGAGGAACCATTCATTGGTGATATGAGGGAACCAAACGACTGATACCGTTTGTCCCAGCGACATCAGCATATAGGCGGGCAGGGCGCCTATGCTGTCGCCTAATCTACCCCCAAGGATGCGACCAAACGCGCCGCTGAACATCAACATCATGAGCACGCCGGTAGCAAATTCGACGGAGTGCCCGCGATCAGTCAGCAGTGGCACTAAGTGCACAATAGGTACCGCCATACAGATGCAGCAAAAAATAATTGCGCCACTGATCCAGGCCACCACTTGTTTTTCGTTAAGCGGAAAGTCCACAGAAGTTTGCGTTTGTTGTTGCGCGGCCTGTTGTCGCGTGGGTGATTCGCGGATTAGGAACGCGATAGGAAAGGCGATGCAAAAATAGCTGATGGCTAAGATAACGTAAGCGTTCTGCCAACCGTAAGCGCTAATAGCGAGGCCCGCGCACAGCGGCATAATGCCCTGACCGACCGCTCCACCCGCGGCGGTTATACCCAGGGCTAGGCCCGGGCGTTGCTGAAACCAGAATCCTACATTGGCGTAAAGCGGCGACGTCAGCATGGCGTTACCGAACGCGCCAAATAGAAAATACAATGCGTAGAACTGGTAGATACTTTGATTCTTGCTGAGCAAAAACAGACTTGCTGTCATGGCTACAGCAGCGACGAAGCCGAAGTATCGACTACCGTATCGATCAGCGATATAACCCCACAAAATACCGAACAGGGCAGACGAAAAGGAGATGACCGTGTAGCCGAAGGCTGTTTCGCCGCGACTCCAGCCGAACTCTGTAGACAGCGGCTTGAGGAAGACCGATACCGATCCCAAAGCCCCAAAAGAAAGGGCGCTCAACACAAATACTGCAAATACCATGACCCAGCCATAGCTTGGGTCACGTACTACTGGTCCCGGACTCATAACTTGTCGGCTACGACGTCAGTTTGCAGCGGTACGCTGAAACGCAATTTGGCCGCCGATCAAGGTGTAGTCGACCTGGATATTTGGCAACTGCTCGTCTGTTGCGGTTAACGGGTTATGAGACAGTATTGCGATGTCTGCAAGTTTGCCCACCTCTAGTGACCCTTTTACATCTTCTTCAAAGGCGGAGTAGGCATTACCCAGGGTATAACTGTGCAGCGCTTCAAATCGGGTCATCGCTTGTTTGGGGTAGAACGCTTCGCCATTGGCCATGATGCGGTTTACTGACGCTGCGAAAGACGCAAAGGGATCGATAGCCTCAACGGGAGCGTCGGTGCCGTTGTTAATTTTTACGCCAGCGTCTAACAAATCGCGCCAACGATAGCTGGTTAATTCGGTACGCGGCGCGCCAAGTCGTGTGCTGATCCACGGACCATCCGATGTGCAGTGGACGCCCTGAATGGCTGCAATGACACCCAATTCCGCGAATCGAGGAATGTCCTCAGGGTGAATGTGCTGGGCGTGCTCTATGCGCCAGCGAAGATTTGCCCCGGGTTGTTCGCTGTTCTGCCAAATACGCTCATACAGATCCAAAGTTTCGCGATTTGCACGGGTGCCAATAGCATGGGTATTTACTTGAAAGCCGTTAGCCAGCGCTATTTCAGCACTGGCTTCAATATCCGCAACACTTTCAAGCACCAGTCCGCTGTTGTTGGGTAAGTCTTCATAAGGGTTCAACAGCCAAGCGCCGTGGGCCCCCAAGGCGCCATCTATTTGCCGCTTAATTGAGCGGACCGTAAGGAAGTCGTTATCTTGGAAGGGCATGTAGTAGTCGCCCAGGCGTTGGGCCAGTTCGTCATTACTGTCGCTGCGAACCATGACGTACAAACGTATGGGCAATTGGTTAGCCTTTTCCAGATCATGCAGAAAATCTATTTCGTCAAAAGTAGTGCCCGCATCATGAAAGGAGGTGATGCCATGGGCTAATGCCAGTTGTCCTGCCAGTTCAACTTGCTCGCGGAGATTCTGCTGTTGTTGGGCGGGCGTTTGTAACGCCATATATTCAGCGATACTGCGTTCGACCAGCTTTTGGGCGTTTTCGCGCAACAGTCCAGTGGCGCGGCCTTGTGCATCGCGGACGATCGTACCGCCTGCTGGGTCGTCAGTGGTGGCGCTAATTTCTGCAGCCCGCAGGGCTGCATCGTTAGCGAAGGCTGCGTGGCCGCTGGCATGGACAAGGTACACTGGATTATCCGGCGCGACTCGGTTGATGGGGCTGTTGGTGGGCACGCCCTCAACGCTGCTGAAATCCTCCGGCTGCCATTTATCCTGATGCCAGCCTCGACCGAAGATCCATTGGCCTGGCTCTGCGCTATCTGCAGCAACGGCGACCTGGTTGACGATGTCACTGAAACCTTGGGCCTGAGTTAAATCCAGTATTTGCTGGGCACGCCCGAGACTTAAAAAGTGTCCGTGGCCTTCGATGAGTCCGGGGATGGCAGTGCGTCCGCCAAGCTCGATGATTTGGGTATTAGCACCAACATACTGTGCGATTTCTTCATCGCTACCCAGTGCTAAAACTTTGCCCTGCTTGATGGCGAGCCCTTGGTACTGTGACTTTCTTGAATCAACGCTGATAACCGTGCCATTGCGCAGCACAAGGTCCGCCTGGAGATGGTTGGGTGAGAGCTCTTCTGATGCCGGCTGGCACCCAAACAGTAGTGTTGCGGTCAGGATGATCAGTGCGTGATTCTTCATTGGCTGCCTCATTTAACGAGTGTACTGATGAACTGCGCCAATCGCTGCTGTTTGCGAATATGGTTGATACGTTTATGCGCTTGAGGTCTAGAAGATCCGCGCAAAACTAGCGCCCTGCAATCGGTTGTTGACCACGTTGTTGTAAATCGAACCAAAGGTATAACGCAAGCTTACGCCGAGTTTGGTTTCAGTATCGGTATTAAGCGCAGCTGATCCCAGTAGGATGTCCGAGGTGCTGGCGCTGGCATTCGCTAAGTAGATTTGGTCTTTGACCAGGGAGCTTTCACCCCAAACGCTGACCGACAAGCCGCGAGCTATGCGGTAACTGAGGTTGCCGCCAACGGTGACACGATATAGAGATGGATCGTCTAACATTTGCGCACTGCGCAGGGCGATGGATGCATCACCCCAGGTTTGCGCGATATCCAATTCGGCGAACAAACCATGATCTGCCCGAGTTTCTTCTAGCACTCCGAACACTGTGGTTGCTTCGTAGCTAAAGTTGGTCGCGCCCAAGAAATAGCCAAAGGTCAGTGCTTTCTCTGCGGACAAACGATAGGGAAAGATGTTGTATTCCACGGCGGCAGCCACTCGTTGGCCCAGATCTAAATTACGAAAGGTAGATTGCTGGCCGCTGGCGCCGACACCCACGCTCCACTTCGGACTCAAGGATTTAATCGCAGCGGCAGTAATAGAGGTCCGAGTGGTGTTGTCTTCAAGTTCGGATTCATCTTCCAATATAAATCGTCGGTCTTTTTGTTTGTGACCCAAATTGACACCCAGACGCCAATCCTCTGTTACCCGATTGGCGGAGAAAGAAGTCCAAGTCTCCTCGAGCTTGCGGCTGTCCTCATTTTCTATACGACCGCCAACTTCGCTGCGAAATACCCAGTGGTTCCAGGGATCATAACTGTCTTCATGGTCGCCAAGGGTTTGTGTAGCCGGTGCGTTGAAGCTTACTGATACGCTGTCGGCAAGGTCCGTGGTCAATAGATAGGGGATTAAGCCGAGTTTTAGTTTGTTTAGAACCGCGCGACGTTCTTCATCGGTGGATGCGTCATTAGGTGTAGCGACTTGGAGATTAAAGTCCTGACCAGCATAAGAACCCACGCCGTAGAGCAGTAGTTCGAAACGCCGACCGCTGGCACTGCGTTGTTTGGTGATCAGCGCATGAACTTCTGTATCCTTGGGGTCTCGGACAAAGTCTAAGAAGGCGAGTTCGCGGCGGATGAACTCGCTATCGCAGCTACGCTTTTTGCAATCCAAGTAGACAGACAATTTTGCATGACCGATGGCGGGAAAAAATCCGACACATACGAACAGAGAAATGACCAGCCATAAAGGGCTGCAATGGCGGCTTCGGACAGCCATCAAACGGGTAGCCGTGACTTGCAAAACATTACCTCTATCCTCGACGCGGGGCAGACTAGCAGGCTTGTGCGTCCACCAAAAGTGGGCGAGGGCGCTGGGCGTCATGAAACGATCAACTAGGTGTAAGCTAGGGGTTAATGATCACTCTGGGGAGAGCGGAATGTCATTACCGATTGAGTTTACACCTGACCACATTGATGCCAACTCACCGCAAGAAGCGCACCTATTCCGAGGCTTTTTGCGCAGCGGTGAACCCTTCAAATCGTTGATCGCAAATAACCCATGGCTGCAGCCGCCAGACCTGAAGCAGCCATTGGGTTGGGGCGAAGGCCAATACTGGGACACCACTGTCGCGCGCAAACACACCCATTGGAAAGACAAAAACCTGCCAATAGCGACAAAAGACATCCACCAAATGCGACGTGACTTTAACGAATGGGGCTATTGTTTGATTGCCGAAGGCTTGTCGAGGGATCAATGCAACTTGTTCTATCAACGTTTGCTAGAGCAAGCTGAGGGCGAGCGTTTGGCTGGCATCGACCAGCAAACGCCCACCGGCCAGTACGTGAATACGCTTATCAACAAGGGGAGATTGTTTGCGGGGTGTATTGAGCAAGATCAAGCCTTTGTGCAGGCGGGTCCGCTGATCGAGCAGTTACTGAACGAAACTCTAGGTAAAGGATGGATCTGTCATAGTTTTTTGGCTAACGGTGCAGATCCTGGTCGTTATCCGCAAGGGTTACACATTGACCAAGGGCCGCTGCTGCCGTGGGTAACAGAAGAAGCGCCAGCATTGGTCAATACCATGTTTATTCCACAAGATGTGGATGATGAAAATGGCGGCACACTGATTATTCCAGGCTCCCACAAGGACATTATTCAAGCCGCGCGTGGTGGAAAGGTCGGTCACGTAAAGCCCACGATTAATCTTGAAGCAGAAGCTGGGACCATCATGTTGTTTGACGGCCGGTTACTCCACGGCACTGGCGTTAATCGATCCTCCCAGCCGCGCTTTGTTGCAACTATGAGTAACGTGAAGCCGTGGATGCGCACTCAAGAGAACTGGGTGGTGTCCGTAGCCCCCGATGTGATCGCGGGAGCAAGTGCTAAACTTTGCCACCGCTTGGGGATGCAGGCACTCACCTACGGCGCAACAGTAGAAGGCTTTGGTCTAGGTGCAAATGGCAGGGTCGGGGACCCTTGGGGCGACCTGCGCACATTCCGCAGGGCTATTGACGAAGGAACCTATAGCCGGGTTCGTGTGTTATCCGGGCAATCTGTGAGCGAGGGTTTAGAGCGTGAGTACACTGTAGGTATAGCGACACAGCGGGCTCGGCGCTCACCCGACTTTAAATAAATTTCCATTAGGTTTGACGCTCTTTTGGCGTGACTCGCGTCAACTTTATGTTAAGGAATTTCTATTTTTATAAGCTGATAAGCTTTAGGGAAAATAACTCTAACTAGCTGAAAAAATTAATTTAAGTTCTTACTAGAGAAAGCGTGCGCGCCCGCACACTTTCGGCTTTTTCACGAAATGTATACTTTTAATTGACACAGGCATATATTCATCCTTCGTGAACTAAGTTTGCCCGTTTTTTGGGAAGGAGAAGCTAGTGAAACTTAAGGTGCTTATCGGAGCGGTTTTAGCGACTGTCCTCACGGCCTGTGGCGGCGGTGGCGGCGGATCAAGTAGTTCAGGTGGTTCTGGCGGCGGCGGCGGCGGTGGCGGTGGCGGCGGCAGTACCGCTAACAACGCTCCAGTCTTCTCCAGCGCAGAAACGGCCTCTGTTACAGAGCAGGGCGAGACGACGGTTATTACAGTGGAGGCCTCAGATTCTGACTCTGACACCCTCACCTATACGTTATCTGGCGATGATGCATCAGCATTCAGTCTAAGCGATAGCAACGTGTTGAGCTTTGTCGCGGTACCCGATTTTGAAGCACCAGCTGACGCTAATACTGACAATGCATATGTTGTTGTTATCAGCGTTTCTGACGGTACAGACAGCGTTGATCAAACTGTGACGATTACGGTCACAGACGCTTACGAGGGTCGAGTAATCGACGGGCCTATATCTGGTTCCACGGTGTTCATCGACTTGGACGGCGATTATGCCCAGGACGCGGATGAGCCAAATGGCACAACCGACACCAATGGTGCCTTCGTAGTTGCTAAGGCCACGGCAGCCGAAGGTGTGGTGCCTAAGCTGATCTCTATCGGGGGCACAGACACGACCACTAATGAAGCGCTGCCTGATTTAGCATTGGTTGCAGACGTCCCGTCAGCAGCGGCTTCCTCAGCATATATCACGCCGATTTCTACGGTGATAGCGGCAGCTGCTACGGTGGAAGAAAAGGCCAAAGTACTGGAGTCGCTTGGTGTCAAAGCAACAGATTTGGGTTCGGCAGACAATGCCGCAGCTCTGGTAGAAGCGTTTATTACCAAAGATATTTGGTCAGATGCCGAAGCTGGTAACTCGGTAGCCCAAAACTTGCAAACCAAAAACCTTCAGGTGGCTGCCATTATTCAGTCAGCGGTAACATTTGCTGACACTGGAGATACTGCAACCGCAGCTACGCGAGCTATCGCCATGACTAACGCAATAGCCGGCGGACTCGTAACCCAGGCGAAAGCTGATCTGGTGATTACCTCAGAAGACGCCATTACCGAGGCACTTGCGGCAGCGATCACCACCTACGCTGACACCGTCGAAGAGTCTTTGAAAACAGCCGCAGCGTCTGCGACCTTGCTTGCAGAGAATGTAATTAGCAGCCTTATAGGTGTCGTTGACCAAATAGCCACGGTCTCGGATCCTACGAGTGCGGCTGCGATCGCGCTGGTTAAAGAGATCCAGACAGACACTCTAGCCGCCGTTGAAACCCTCGCTACTTCGGTTGCAGCTGCATCGTCAACAGATATCACCACGGTGATCAATTCAGCAGCGACTGCCCTCGATACAGCCGTTTCTGCCTCTCTTAATGATGCCGTGACTGCAGCGGCTGCCGCAGAAACGACAGTAAGCAATGAAGGCTACCGTATTCCGCAATCCATCAGCGTGTTAGAGACATTGGAGTAAGACAATGATTCGTATTAAATACCTGCTATCAATCACTGCACTGTTATTTTCTCAACAAGTCTCTGCTACGGCTTACGACGATGATCCGCAACGCTTTTATGTTGATGGACAATCGATCAACGATGCCTTGGCCACAGTGAACCAGATCATCTGTTTCATCGGCGCGATGGGGCCAGAGCATTTTGTAAACGATGGCCCATACAAAGCAACCATTTACGAAGAAGATTGCGAAACCACGTCTGCAGATGCGTCCTCGGAAGCGTCTTCGGCGACTGCGACCAGTGCGTCCTCGTCTTCAACAGCGTCATCTACTAGTACCACTACAGCGAGTAGCAAGACCGCCACCACCGCTACGTTGAATGTGAATCGACTGAGTTCGATTGCGCCGGTAAAGACCTCGGCTTGGGTGTCCTCGCCTGCGCAAACTCAGGACGAGTTTGACGTCAAAATTTATGTCGATGCGCAGCAAACCGGTGGCGTTTCTGAAAGCTCACCAAATGGTGATTTTGTGATGCGCTTTTCTACTCATGCCGATGGCTCTCAAGACATCTTCGGCGGATTTGATAATTTCGGCATTCAAGACGGTCAGCAATTAGGTCAAGGCTACATCAAAGCCAGTGGCTCCAGTCTAAAGTTTCGGGAATTCGGCAACGGAAGTGAAAGTGACATTGCTGCAACGTTCTTGGCGAATGGCGACAAGCGTGGTGTCTACAAGGAGTTTGAGAACTTCAATACCTGGGATTGGGAGACTATGGGAGACCCACCGTGGAACGACCCAAACTTCAATTGGAATGAATACTCTACAGATATACAAGCGATCTATCAGTTCTACCTAAACGCTGAGGACAAGGGGTATTGTCGGCAGCTGTATAAGGCTAATGAAATAATCTGGCCTACAAACGAGTCGGCTAGAGCGAAAGAAGAAGAAGAATTAGCTAAGCAGCAGGCCGACCCAGACTACGTCATTGACTGGGAATCAATTTGGGGCCCACAGGAAATACTGGTATACGACAGACAAGCCGGGCTAGACAACCTGAGTCAATATAGCGAGAAAATCGAACTAGCTCTCGAAGAAGAATGCTTCACGATCGATCGTAACCGCGCTCAGCGTAACGTTCACCGCTACGGCGTTTACAATTTGGACGGCTCTCGCCTGGCCATTGGAAATCCTGGATTCCCAATGCGCGCCGAAATTGAAGAGACTCTAGACGACGGCAATACCATTAAGTTGATGGCCCACGCATTCGCTGACTACTGGGGCGTGCATGTAGACCCTCGAGTTCGACGTTTGGTGACTGAGAACACGGCGTTTGAGAAAGAGCGCTTTGGTGTGGCTGCGGACGCTAACGCAGAGGTTCAGCAATACAACTTGCGTACTACAGACATTCGCGTTGAGAAGCGCACGACTTCGTTTGTCGCGCTAAACGACATTGACGGCATTACGCTTGCGATGCACGTGGGTGACTCTTGGTGGGCGGACGAGTTTACGGCGTTATTTGGTGGGACGGCACCGGCTTACCAGGAGTTTGAAGGCAGCTTCGATAAAGATACGTCGACCTTCACGCTGACAAAAGGCATCAACTTTAACGGTGGTTATAAGGCGACGGATCTGGATCCCGTGATCACCTTTACGACCAGCGACTGGCAAGATTCCATGTTTAAGGAGTGGGGACTAACGACGGTCACCAATGAAGACGGCACTACCACTACGACTAAAGAAGAGTGGTATCACAAAGAGATACGTAACCTTGGCGTGTGGTCGCACGATACTCGTCAGTGGTATGAGATTTCAGCTGAAGCCATGGCGGATCCAACCGCCGCGACGCGAGAAGCTGGTATTCGCACAGAGACCAATGAATTTATCTCGCCGACTGATATCACCGAAACACTGTATTGCATTCGTGAGTGCCTAGACGGCTCCAAGATTCAGCAAACCTTTGCTGATGCGCTCAGCATGGCTGGCGGTGACGGCGGCGGCCAGGAAGGCGGTGACATGGAGGGCCAAGAAGGCGGCGATATGGGCGGCCAAGGCGGCGGTAATATGGGCCAGGGTGGCAATAACGGCTTCGTTACCTCGCCCTATGCAGATGTTGGTGAGTACTTAAAAGAGGACGTTACTCAGATACGCGTGGAACGTGGCTTTTGGAGTAAGAGCGAGGCAACGGACGGATTTTCTAGCACCGCTACTACCAACTCAAATAACAAGATCGTCCTGGGTAAAGAAGGAGTAGCAACAATCGACTTTGTTGGTGGCGATCGCAGCCTGCCGTTGTACTCTCGTGCCCATATGAACTATCTCCAGGAAGGGGATGTGACTGGCTCGAAGTCCGGCGATTCAGATACCCGAGTGGGGGTTAACTCCACCTTGGAGTTTTATTCTTGGGATGGCTTCAGCACGACTAACCTCAACAAGTTGCTGGGCAGTAGCAGTGCTGGCGACTACGGCGTAGCGCCAGAGCTGACCATTGACTTAGCGTCAATCCCCGCTTCAGGTGCTTCGGGAACCTTGAAAATGGTCGTCACCATTTATGAGGGCAATGACGCTGAAAATAACGGCAATGAAAAGGCTTTGAGTGCAGAAGCGTCTGGATTGCAGTGGTCATCCGACGGCTCGAACTTCAAAGTGACTGTACCTGCGGACACAGCAGGATCCATGACCCTGATCACAAGCAGTGGCGCAGCAATCTCTGGAAACTTCAGTAATGAGAATGTGGCCAGTAGAAGCTACGGAGGCGGTCAGATCATGTCTGGAGACGCAACGGATGACTCAGGCATCACGCTGCGTCTATTTCAGCTGTTTGCTGGAGCTGCCGGCATTGAAAATCTTCGTGGGAATGGCTTGGGAGCGTTTTTCGAACCGAACCGGGAATACACAGCGTCTGTGGTGATAACAGATACCGATTTGTCCATTGGTTCAATGTCTCACGACAACGACGAATTTCCTGGTGTGAGAAAAGCGGTTTTCCGCTTCCGAACCTACAATGACGCTGACGTCACTCGTGAAGAACAATACCTGGCCGGCCAGTACTTTGAGGGATTACCCGCAACAGAACTGTACTCTTACTCTGTAACTTCCGATGGCAAGATTTTGGACAAGAACGGTGTAGAGCTTAAGAAGGGTGATGAAGCCAGCGCTGCTCTGTTAGCCGTGGAAAACCCAGAGCAATTGTTACGGGATGCACGTTATCAAACGCCGGATGGGTATGACACTCGGTCCGTGGCCTGGGGTATTCGTACCGGGGAACTGGTTGCTGAATCGGAGCTAGCCAAGCTTGAATGCCGTAAGAACGGTAAAGAAGAGCTGTACGATAACCATCCGGTTTACGGCACTGATACCAGTACGACGCGATACTGCGGTTACCAAATGTGGAATGGCAGTGTTGATGTGAAGTACAACGTAATGTTGGAAACTCGACCAACTTATGAAGTGGTGTACGCTAATGCTGTAGATGCTAACGCAGTAGTTGGCGAGGCGGTTCAGATTGATCCACCCAAGACCATGTACTTAGACATTCCTGCAGATGCGACTGAGGTTTACGGTAAAGATGCCGGCAAGCGAATTCGTTTGGAGACCAATGGCCACGGCAATCTGTGGGGTATTCCTGGATTCGTATTCGACACCAAAACCGGCGAAAACTTGGGTGAATTCGTGCAAGAGTGGAAGGAAGGCTATCGCTACATCAGCCGCTTCACGATTCCTGATGGAACACAAATTGTAGACGGCACCGACAGCACCTTGTTCTACAAAGTGAAAGCGCTGGATGGCGAAGAGTGGCTTACCAAGGCAGATGGCACCGTTACTGATAATTCAGGTAACGTAATTGCTGATCTACGCGGTAAGTACACTTATTCAGGTGATGAAACGGATCTTGTGAAGAATCGCAACCTGAGAAATCTCGGACCAGAGGATTGGGATGGCGACGGTGTGAATGACAATGAGTCATACATCGGCGACGAACCTACCGCAACGGTGAACGGCGGTGAAACTGCGATCGTTCATGGCGAGGTGGTGTACGATCCGACACCTTCTTCATAGGCTTGTAGAAGCCAAAAACAAAAGGCCTCTTCGGAGGCCTTTTTTATTACTCGGAAAAGATAAAGCCGAGCGAAAGTTGCCCGAAAGGGTGGGCGAAAAACCTGCTGGTCTTACGGTTATAAGCAATAGGCTCATAGCCCAACACGTTATTGGAAGACGCTTCTCCGCGTAGATAAACCTTCAATCTGGGCTTAGGTTGGTACCACAGAGCACCGTTTAATACGGTGTTCTGCTGAAAGGATTGCTCGTTTGCTGCTGCCTCGTATCCGTCTCGCGTAACACTGAGAAATTTAATCGCAGCAGTGGCAAAAAAGTACTGGCCTAAAGGAATTTTAGCGCCAGCTTCCATACTCCAAGTCTTCTCATACCACGGCTCTTTTTGCGGTATGTCGCGGGTTAACGAGTCTAGGACCTCTCTAACCACATAGCCGTCATATCTGGCGTCTAGAAAAAAATCGTCGGTGATTTCCAGCAGTTTAGATTGGTAACGCACATTGACCCGTGTGCGCTCATAGCCGCCATGTAAGTAGACGGGTATGCGGTTAAACAGTTTTCGGGTGTAGGTGACGCCTAGGTTAACGCCCAATGCACTGGCGTCCGTCGTCATTGCAGGATAATAATTTCTTACACCGGTAGCTAAAAACTCGCGCCCATCGAGTAGTTGCAACTCCGCTTCTTCGCAAGTGCCGCCGATGACCAATCCTCTGAAGTCATAACAGTCGATCTTCAGTTCATGTTGTTTTGCGTAGGTTACACCGGCGTGCAGAAACAGAGTCGACACTGAAGTTTTTCGAAGCCAATAGTTAGCGTTGAGTCGGTGTTCGGTGCCATCGGAGTCCAACTCAAAAGGTTGGGCGCTTCTGCTCACTACAGCGTTAGTACCCGTGTATTGATAGTCAAAGCTCAAACGCTGCACCAGTGGCATGTGCATACTGATACGCTTGGCGGATGTTTCTTCAGGTCTTGCGCCTGTATTGATTTTGTCCAAATAGTCCAAGAAATCTAGAGACAGATCAAAGTAGGAATACTCGGCAGCGATTAAGGCTTTCTGGTCTTGTTCAAGTTGCAGTGGTCGTATAAAGTCAAGATCGGCATGACTAACCGAACTGGTAGTCATGAGTGCCATGGCGGTGCCGATGGCAAACGGGGCATTGCGGCGCATACAGATCTCCAATTCGGGTTTTAGCGTTAGATCGGTTGTTGCAGCTACGCGACACCCAACGACAGATGAATGTTAACCAAAAATATACAGAGCCACTTGAGCTTGTGCACCCATTAAAAAGCCCTCTAACAGTGGCGATTGTTAGTTATTTTGCTTGGAATGGGCGGCGACAGGTGTGTAATCTTGAGGGGTCTGGGTCGCAAGGTATGAGGGCGAGATAATGCAAAACATTCCAAAAATTGGTAATAGAGTTCTGGGCCTATTGCTCGGCATGGTGATTACTTTTTCAGTCTCAGCGGACATCAAACGCACCGCCTCGGGCAAGCCAGATCTGTCGGGCGTATACGATACTGGTACGCTCACCCCTGAGCAGCGGCCAGAGTTTTTTGGCGACATAAAGTACTTGTATCCCTGGGTTGCTGATCTTTTGAATTGGGCTGCTGAGACCGCCTATGAGTGGTTTCAAGAAACCGAGAGCGATCCTGATCGAGGCGCGCCACCTGTTGGTGGTGATGGCAACAATACGGCGGGTGCCGGTGGTGTGGGCGGCTACAATGCGTTTTATATAGACATTGGAAAGCAGGCTTCGCAGATCGACGGAAAAGTGCGCACATCGATTATTTATGACCCACCCAATGGCCGTCGACCGCCTACACACGAAGGCGTGAGTGCACGTATGGGTGATATCTATCAAAGCTTTATTCATGAGAATACCGGTACCGCCACATGGCTCGATAAGGATGGCCCTGGACCCTTTGATGGCCCCGAAAGCCTTGCGCCCTCGGAACGATGTTTGATCAGTTTTGCAGCTACCGTACCAACACTTCCAAGTTTGTATAACAACTACAAACGTATCGTGCAGACCGAAGATTACGTCATGATCTTGCAAGAAATGGTTCACGATGCGCGCATTATTCGACTTAACTCCGAGCATTCTGATCCGAACAATCGCTCCTGGCTGGGAGATTCTGTAGGTCACTGGGAGGGCGATACGTTGGTTGTAAAAACTAAGAACTTTAAAGAAATCAGCGGCCTAGGTGGCGCTGACGAGAATCTAGAAGTAGAAGAGCGCTTCAGTCTCACCGAAGATGGCAACTTACTTTATGACTTTACCGTAGTGGATGACACGGTTTGGACGGCACCTTGGAGCGGTGAATACATTTGGACGAAAAACCAAAGCAAGGTGTATGAGTACGCGTGTCATGAAGGTAACTACTCTATGGGCAACATTTTACGTGGAGCCCGGCTATTAGAGCGCGAATGGCGCGCAGCGGAGGCCGCTTCGGCACAGGCGTCAGCAGGCCAATAGTTGTTTGAGGGGTATTTCTCCCTTGCGATTTCTTCAGGTTTTCGGGGTTTGGCTGCTCAGCGGTCTGGCGCAAGCACAATACCCTGAAGAAGTTGCACTGAACCACGGCGGGGTAGCACGAACGTTTTACGTTTATGTGCCCGAAAATAGGCCCGAAGCATCCGCCTTGGTTGTCGCAATGCATGGCTACGGCAGTAATGCCGAAAGTATTATGGCTTATTCCGGCTTGAACGCCTTAGCGGACACCCATGGCTTTATTGTGGCCTATCCACAAGGCACGTCAGATAAAGAGCAAAACGCGTTCTTTAATGTTGGTTATCACTTCCATAGGGATTCCACCGTGGACGATGTCGATTTCATCCGACACGTGGTGAATTACATCGGTTCGCATTATTCAATTCGTGCGCAAGAGGTTTTCGCCACCGGTATGTCCAATGGCGGTGATATGAGCTATTTGCTGGCTTGCCAGGCCGCCGATGTATTTCGGGCTGTAGCACCTGTGGCTGGCACCATGATGGAATCCCAGTTTAATGACTGCCAACCCACACGACCTTTGTCTGTGCTCGCCATTAGCGGCACAGCTGACAATGTTACTTGGTATACAGGAGATCCAGAAAATGTCGGCGGCTGGGGTGCTTATCTGGGTGTTGAGTCGGTTGTAAAGGGTTGGGTAGAACGACTAGGGAAAGTACATACGGCGACTGACCGAAAAGCTTTCCCTCATGATGACCCAATAGATGTCTTTTCCCACACTGCCGAGCTAGGCGCTCAACAAGTGGTGTTGTACCGCGTGGAGGGCGGCGGACACGACTGGCCGGGCGCTCGCTTCAAATGGTGGGATCTCAGGCGCTTAGTCGCACGCTACGCCATGGGCTTCGGCAAACACCAAGGGTTTGATGCCAGCGCCGAAATTGTGACCTTTTTCAACCAATACAGAGTCTACGAGGATAGCTAGTCCGTCTTCAGCAAATGCATACAACGGCGCCAAGCATCAGCCTTGGTAACCTCTGAAGAGGTTGTTTGCTCGTCCATAAGACAATTCGTCAGCTGGGTCCGTATACCCTTAGTCATGGGTGCACCAGCCTGGCTGCGTTGCGAGTCACACAGTTTCAACTGATGATTTATACATCCAGGGGTTTCGCAAACACTTACGGCGCGGAGAAAGCAGGCATTAGTATCGGCGGGTAGCGGCTCGCGTGGGATTACCTGGCTTGCGCATCCACTGGCCAACAAAAGAGGTATTGCGAGCAGCTTTGTAAGGCGAAAAACAGGCATAAGCCCCGCTCAGAGCTCCAATACAGACTTTAAGACTTCGAATAAACGATGTTGTTCCATGGTGCCCCTTACCTGGTCGGCACCCAAGCCAATGGCATAAGCGGGGACATCTTCACCTGCGTGGGCTGATAAAGCCTGACTGGGGTCCATTAAGGCTGCACCTGGTTGCGCACCTCTTTGATCAAGGTGCCCGGATTGAAAGCCGAAACCACCACTATTTGAAAACCCGGGATAACTCAAGGAGCCCAATACCGGCATACCTCTTTCTGGGTAGCCCGTAAACGCCAGAGATGAGCTGTGGTCGGCCGTTACTAAAACGAGCGTGTCTTGTAGGTCGATCAGAGTAAGGGCTTTGCGCACCGCGTCAGAAAGCTCGATGGTATCGGTCATCGCAAAGAAGGGGTTCTTATTATGATTAGCATGATCGATGCGTGCGCCTTCGATCACCAGGAAGAAGCCTTTGTCGCTGTTCTTGTTCGCTAAAAAAGTAATGGCTCGTTCCGTCATCTGCTCCAGTGAGGGCTCATTGCCGTTACCGCGGGAACGTTCGGCCTCAAACAGCATTTCCTTAGGTTCAAATAAGCCAAGTACTTGCTTACCCTCGCTAACATTGGCTAATTGGTCGTTGTTCCAGACGAAAACACGACCTTCGCGTTGAGCCAGCCAATCGTCTACCAAGTTGCGACCATCGGTTCTTGAGCCCTTGGTGGCCGGGTACTCAGGATCGGCTTGTGTTTCTGGCAGGAAGTTTGAACGGCCGCCGCCAAGCGTGAAATCGATGCCGTCACCGTAGCTTGACGTCACGAATTGTTGAGCAATGTCCGTGCAGCCTTTGCTTTTCGCAACGTTGGGTACTTCCGCATCGTTCTCCCATCTTCGCTCTGGCGCGTGGGCATAGGTTGCAGCAGGCGTTGCATCGGTCATTCTCGATGTGGTCACAAGCCCGGTGACAAAACCGGCGGCCTCTGCCATTTCCACCAGCGAAATTGATGAATCCTTTAATACGGCGTTGCAGTCACCCCGTGCGTATTTCGGGCCTACTCCAAGAACCCCAGCACGGGTCTTTTCGCCGCTCATAATAGCGCTCATAGTTGCCGCTGAATCGGGAATTTGGGCATCCGCGCTGTAGGTTTTTATGAACGCAACGTTTGGAAAACTTTCGAAGCTCAGCGAGTTTTCTTCGCCGCTTTTGCCCTGAAGTTGGCCTTCATAAATGCGTGCCGCCGTAATGGTGGTAATGCCCATGCCATCGCCAAGGAATAACACCACATTCTTTGCCTGAACCTGACTAATGCTTAACAAACAACAGATCAAAATTATTGCTTTCATGTGATAGCAAGCTCCCCAGACAGTTTCCTCGGTATTAACAGTACGCTCTAACCCCATTTGATGCCAATTAACTGGTTTCGGGTTGGAGGGTTTTGAAAGCGGCGCCCAATGTTAAAACCCTAGCCAATCCTGGCGTCTGGGTATGTCTGCTGTGAACACATGAGTCATAGATAAGTTTCCATCAATAAAAAGATCTTCAAGACTCAGTTCATTGTCGCTAGCGCTAATGTCGGCGCGGTAAATCAGTACTTCAGTGACTCCGCGATGATCGTTTTGCGCCCAGGTGGCGGGGCGGCAAACGCCTTCTAGCCCCACGGGCACCCAGTTTGTTTGCTCGTACATGGCGGCTTTTATGCGAGCACCGTTAATGGGCCCGCTTTGTGCGGCGAACTCGATGGCTTCTTTTAGATAAAACATTGAACAAATGCCGCGAATGTAATGTACCGAGCGGTACTTTGACTGCTCGGGATCCGACATCATTGAAACCTGCCTTACGGTATACATTCCAGGGCTACTGCTGTTCCAATGCGTAGCCCCCATAACCCACACGACGCCATTCGCGGCAGAGCCGGCTTCGCGCATAACATTTTCATCGAATCCCCAAACATTGGCCATGAATTGGGTTGCCAGTGAGTGTTCTGCGCATTGCTGAAGCAGTGAGCTTACCGATTTATCTAGGTTGGCCAAGAACGCATAGTCAATTTGACGCCGCTTAAGCGTTCGACATTGTCGGCTGAAATCTTCTGGGATGAGTGAAAAGACGATGGCCGGTTCAACAGTAAAGCCGAGCTCTTTTGCGTAGGCCTCGCATGCAGCTTTTGGTGAATCTGGATAAGGATGGCTGTCACCCATATGCACATAGCTGGGTGAGCCTGGCTTGCCGCGGTTTTGCCAATCGTCTTGTGCCCACTGCAATAGGCCTCTACAAGCGTCCGAATATGAAGGTCCATAAAAGAAATTATATGGAGCTGGGGCAGCAATACCTGGGCTGCCATTTGGTGCGGTGAAGGAGGCTGCCATAGCAGACGAAAAGTAGGGTATCTCGTTTTCGGCGACTTTTTCTCTTAACGCTAAACCGATATTGGTGCCAAAGCCTTGGATAGCAATAACGTCCTGGGTAAGCCACTTGTCATAAGCGGGCAGCGCGCGTCGCACCAGGTAAGACGTCTCGATTGTATCCAGATCAAACAGCTTTCCAGCGATACCGCCGTTTTCATTAACCCAGTTTGCGGTGTCAATAATTGCTTGGCCCCATGCCTCGCCACTTGTGCCCGTTGCCCCGGTGAAATCGACCAAATTACCTACTAGTAAGTATTTTGAGTCATATTCCAATGATTCTTTTACGGTAACTGGAGATGATTCGACGCTCAGAATTTCATTACCAACAGTAGGAGTGTTGTTGGGGGCGCGGTCATAAAAAAGGAACGTGGTTCCTAGAGCTACAGCTAGAACAACAATTATGGCGGTGTCTATTTTTCTATTGGAACTTTGGTTGTTGTGAGCAGATTGGGTGTCGGTTTGGGTTGAGGCGTCAAATACCCAAGCCATGAGTAGAACGAACGGGAAACCCAGTGCCAAGATGACCACTAGCGCGCGGCCCATCCACAGGGGCAGCTCCATAATTTCGATCATAACCTCGCCAAACTGCAGCAGTAGCCACGCGCCCACCACGTACATGGTGCCTACACGAAAAACGTTACGCTGGCGTAATTGTTTGAAGAAGTTTGGATTTTTTTCCATGGCTATAGCGTGCCTGCGTTATTCATAGCAATTACTTTGCTCAACTTTTTGAGTTGGTACAACTGCATTGCAGGTACAAAAATTTAGGAAATAAAAAAGATTTTCCTAACGCCGAGGGGTTATGAGTCTGTATGTGGTCAGGATGTTGGATCGCGGTTTACAGCCACCTGAGTAGGTCGCTTTGCATCTTTGCCATAGAGGTTGACCTGTAAACTTGAAACAGCGTGTACCAGAGCATTGGGCGCAATGGTTTGTTTGCCGGTCCAATAGATGTTGGGGAAACGCTCAAAAATTCGCTCGAACGCCAGGCGTAACTGCATCTTCGCAATTCGCGAGCCCAGACACTTATGTACGCCGTGTCCGAAGGCTAGATGCTTTTCAACGTTGTTGCGGTGCATGTCGAAAACGTCGGGATTAGGAAAAATATCAGGGTCGCGATTTGCCGCGCCATACCACAGCACCAGCTTTTCATCTTTAGCTATGTGTTGACCGTTTACCTCCGCGTCTTCAAGGGCTGTGCGGCGCATATGGATGACCGGTGACACCATTCTTAATGCTTCTTCAGACATTCTTGGAATTAACTCCGGATCTTCCAACACCATGGACCGTTGGTCGGGGAATTGATTCATCAGCCGAATGGTTCCAGACAAGGAATTCCTAGATGTGTCGTTACCGGCAAAGATGATTAACAGCCATGAGCCATCAAGGAATTCCTGTGGCAGCAACTCACCTTCTAATTTCGACTGGGCAATGATTGTTAACAGGTCTTCTCGAGGGTTTGCTCGTCGATCGGCCATGACCCGCTCTCCATAGGAGAACATGTCGTTAACCACACGGTTAAAGCGCAGCGGGAACAGTGGTTCGGAGAAAAATACCTGCCATGGATTGGCTAGAAATTGTGCAGCCAGCTCCAAGTGGTGCATCCACACCTTGACCTTCGGCCGATCCTCCTCATCGACGCCTAGCATTTCGCACAAAGTAAACAAAGGCAGCTCCTCGGAGAACATCTTCACGAAGTCGACTACCGGGCCTTTACGCTCCATATCGTCTAATAGCGCATCAATTTTCAGTGCGACTTTGTCGCGAATAGTTGCAACGTAGGCAGGGAAAAAGAAATCGCTTTGTTGCATGCGCATTTCGCGATGCAGGGGTTCGTCCAAATTGATGAGGGAATTCAAAGCTGCGGGCATCAGCTTTTCTGGTCGCCAGTGTTTGCGTTCCGGTACGGCCATATTGATGCCGCCGCGCTGCGAGGAGAAAACTCGATGAGCAAGCTCTACGCTCTTGATGTCTTCATAACGGGTAATCGACCAGAAACCAGAGATTTCTTTTTCGGTTGGCGACCACATCACCGGCGCCTGCTCGCGCATTTGTTTATACATCTCAAAGGGGTGACCATCCGTCCAAGCAGCAGGGTCCCAAAATTTGAATTCATTAAACATGGGATAAATGGCTTCGTTGATTGGTAGCTTTTGACCTGAATCAATGAGGATTTCGTCGCTGATGAGTTGCATGTGCTTTCCTATCTCGCTTACGTATTGAAGCAATAGCTGGGATGCTGATTATAGGTAAATGTTGGGTTTGAGGGGTATGGATTGAAGCCGGAGGTCAATAGCGTTAAATGGCGCGTCGGCTCTACCTCATTAACGGTGAATGTGTAAACCATGTGACCGGTGTGATCTGTAAACCATCTGACCGGTACAGACCCCGTCAGCGAATGGCGGAGGGACAG
>JAYQAJ010000002.1:217262-355878 GCA_038136775.1 Gammaproteobacteria bacterium | reverse complement strand
CCGAGAGGGCGGACGCACAGTAGGTGCGGGCGTCGTATCTAAAGTCATCGACTAAGGCCCACAAGCCCATACCGAAAAAGCCGGGCTTGCCCCGGCTTTTTTGCGCTTCCCGCATAAAAAGATTGAGAGAGCTGACTCATCAGCTTTTGAGTCGGAAATTTATGCGTAAAGTTGTTCATTTATCTTCAGAAGTAGTGTTGCCTGACTATGCATCACTCTGTATAGTTCGCCTCCCGCTTTCCAAGGGGTGTAGGGAATCAAGCGCGCATGGCTCGCCTAGCAAAACAGCAGGCTAAGCGACGTATTTGCTCCAAACATTTCGAAAGGTAGCAGGAAGATAGAGACCCGCACATTTTGGGTCAGTTCTTTAACAGGAGAAACGTCCGAATTGAGTACCTTTGCGCAGCAAAGGGGGGGCAGTCGGACTTAGATAAATTGGGTGGAGTTCGTCCGTGCAAAATCAGCGTATTCGCATTCGCTTGAAAGCTTTTGATCATCGTCTCATCGATGTGTCGACCAAAGAGATTGTCGACACAGCAAAGCGAACTGGGGCGCAAGTCAAAGGGCCGATTCCTTTGCCAACGCGCAAAGAGCGTTACACGATTTTGATATCACCTCACGTCAACAAAGACGCACGTGACCAATATGAAATTCGCACCCATAAACGTCTCCTGGATATCGTGGAGCCAACAGAAAAGACCGTCGATGCGCTTATGAAGCTCGACCTTGCTGCTGGCGTAGAAGTACAGATTAGTTTGAATTAATTCGGGCTGAAATTTCAGCTCGGATGGCGTCGTTGTAATGGTCGGCCTAGCGGCAGACAAAACAAGGCGCTTGTGACCAAAAGGCTCCGATAGGGAGTCGGCGAAGGGCGTTAGCCGGGTTCATCTCCCAAAGGGAATTGGGGGGCGAGGCCCAGTACGCTGCGTTTTCGCGTAATGCTCATCAGAGTGTTTCGCGATAGGTGTTTGAGACAGATTGATAGGACAAAGACCAATGGCACTTGGACTGGTTGGTAAAAAAAGCGGCATGACACGCATCTTTAACGAAGAAGGCGTCTCCGTGCCGGTTACAGTGATTGAGGCTGAGCCGAATCGTATTACGCAGGTCAAAAGCGTTGAAAGCGATGGATACACAGCGGTTCAGGTGACCACAGGCGAGCGCCGCTTGAGTCGCGTAAGCAAGCCGATGGCGGGTCATTTCGCCAAGGCCAATGCCGGTGCTGGTCGGGGTCTTTGGGAATTCCGCGCACTGGCAACAGAAGGCTTAGACGTCGGCGGTGAACTCACCGTGGAGCAATTCAGCGCCGGTCAGCAGGTTGATGTTCAAGGCGTCTCCAAGGGTAAAGGTTATGCCGGCACCATTAAGCGCTGGAATTTCCGTGGTCAAGACAACACCCACGGTAACTCGATCTCCCACCGTGCCCCCGGATCAATTGGCCAATGCCAGACCCCAGGTCGAGTGTTCAAAGGCAAAAAGATGTCTGGCCAGATGGGTAATGTGCGTGTGACCACGCAAAACCTAGAGATTGTAGAAGTCGACGTAGAACGCAACCTAATCATGGTTAAGGGCGCAGTCCCTGGGCCTGCAGGTGGCGATGTTTGTATACGTCCAGCGGTTAAGAGTGGCGGTCAGGCCGTTGCTGCTGGCGGAGAGAGCGAATGAATTTAGATTTAGCAGTAAGCGGTGGCAGCGTTGAGCTAGCCGAAACAGCCTTTGCCAGAGAGTACAACGAAGCTTTGGTGCACCAGGTTGTTGTGGCCTTTATGGCCGCTGGTCGTCAAGGTTCACGGGCGCAAAAGAATCGCTCAGCGGTCAGCGGCGGTGGAAAGAAGCCATGGCGGCAAAAAGGTACGGGTCGCGCTCGTGCAGGTACTACGCGCTCGCCGATTTGGCGTTCAGGCGGCGTAACGTTCGCAGCGCAACCGCAAGACCACTCCACAAAAGTTAACCGTAAGATGTATCGCGGGGCACTGCGTTGCATCGTTTCAGAGCTGATTCGCCAGCAACGTCTAGTTGCCGTTGAGTCCTTTGCGGTAGAAGCGCCAAAAACCAAGGCGTTACTGGCGCAACTAAAAGAGCTGGAAATTTCTAACGGCTTAATCATCACTGAAGAAGTGGATGAGAATCTGTTCTTAGCAGCACGCAATGTGAAAGCGGTAGACGTTCGCGATGTCGAAGCGATCGATCCGGTCAGCCTCATCAGCTATGACAAGGTGCTAATCACCGTGCCGGCGTTGAAGAAATTGGAAGGAGTGCTGGCATGAACCAGGAACGTATTTATACCGTACTGCGCGAGCCTCATATCTCGGAAAAAGTCTCCGTGCTAGGCGATATTGCAAACCAATACGCTTTCAAAGTTGCCCCAGACGCAACCCGTGCGGAAGTGCGTGAAGCAGTTGAAACGATCTTTAAGGTATCTGTGACCAAGGTCACGACCGCCAATGTTAAAGGCAAGGTCAAGCGCAATGCCCGTGGTATTACGCGCAAAAAGAACTGGAAAAAGGCATACGTAACGGTAGTCGAAGGCCAGGAAATTGACTTCATGGTTACGGAATAAGGGAACAGCGCAATGGCAGTTGTAAAAACCAAACCAACCTCAGCTGGACGCCGTTTTGTCGTCAAGGTTGTAGATTCCGAATTGCACAAAGGCGCGCCTCACAAAGCGCTTTTGAGCAAGCAAAACAGCACCGGTGGTCGCAATAATGCGGGTCGTATCACCACACGTCATCGTGGTGGCGGTCATAAGCAGCACTACCGAATCATCGATTGGAAGCGCACTAAGGACGGCATCCCAGCGGTCGTAGAGCGCCTAGAGTACGATCCAAACAGAACCGCCAACATCGCGTTGTTGAAGTACGCGGACGGCGAGCGTCGCTACATCATTGCCCCTAAGGGTGTGCATGCTGGTGACGAGCTTATGAGCGGTGGCAGCGCGCCAATTCGCTCAGGTAATACCTTGGCGCTACGCAACATTCCTGTAGGTAGCGTCATTCACTGTGTCGAGCTAAAGCCAGGCAAAGGCGCGCAAATGGTGCGCAGTGCTGGCGGCTCTTGTCAGTTGGTTGCCCGCGAAGGCGCCTATGCAACGCTGCGTATGCGCTCGGGTGAAATGCGTCGAGTGCTTATCGAGTGTCGCGCGACGCTCGGCGAGGTAGGCAACAGTGAACACAACCTGCGGTCATTGGGTAAGGCTGGCGCCAATCGCTGGCGCGGTAAGCGACCTACGGTTCGCGGTGTCGCTATGAACCCAGTGGATCACCCGCATGGCGGTGGTGAGGGTAAGACCTCCGGCGGACGTCATCCGGTTTCGCCATGGGGTGTGCCAACTAAAGGATTTAAGACCCGCAAAAACAAGCGTACGGACGGACTTATTGTGCGTCGGCGTGGTAAGCGCTAGCGCGTAGTAAAACGAGATTTGCTGAGCAAGAACGGTAAACGGAGAAAGGTAAGTGCCACGATCATTATTTAAAGGCCCATTCGTTGATACCCATCTACTGAAGAAGGTGGAAACGGCTGCGGCTAACAATGAGCGCCGCCCAATCAAGACTTGGTCGCGCCGCTCAATGGTGATGCCGGAAATGGTCGGTTTGACCATCGCTATACACAACGGCAGACAGCACATTCCGGTATTGATTAACGAAGACATGGTGGGCCACAAGCTAGGTGAATTTGCACCTACGCGAACTTACCGCGGTCACGCAGCAGATAAGAAAGCTAAGCGTTAAGCAACCAAGGCATAGAGGAAGAACATGGAAGTCAGTGCAATTGCCAAACGCCTACAAATCTCGCCGCAAAAGGTTCGATTGGTAGCGGACCAAGTGCGTGGAAAGCCCGTCGCAGACGCGCTGGATATTTTGAATTTCAGCACCCGCAAGGGAGCGCTGTTAGTGCGTAAAACCGTTGAGTCTGCTATCGCCAATGCGGAGCACAACGAAGGTGCCGACGTAGATGATCTGCGAATTTCAGAAATCTACGTCAATGAAGGCATGACCATGAAGCGCATCCGGCCACGAGCAAAGGGTCGGGCGGATCGAATTTTAAAGCGTAGCTGTCACATCACCGTGACGGTTTCCGACAGCTAAGAAGAGAAGACTATGGGTCAGAAAGTACATCCAACAGGTATTCGGCTCGGCATCGTAAAAGACCACACATCGGTCTGGTTTGCTGACAAAAAGAACTACCCCAAATATCTGCTCAATGACATCGAGGTGCGTGAGTTTTTGCGTAAGCGCTTGGCGGACGCCTCGGTTGCACGCATTGAAATTGAGCGCCCTGCGCAGACGGCGAAGGTAACGATCCATACGGCGCGGCCAGGAATTGTTATTGGTAAGAAGGGTGAGGATGTAGAACGCCTGCGGGCTCAGTTGTCATCAATGATGGGCGTGCCGGTGCATGTCAACATCGAAGAAATCCGCAAGCCAGAGCTGGATGCCACCTTGGTGGCGCAAAACGTTGCTCAGCAGCTTGAGCGTCGAGTGCAGTTTCGCCGGGCGATGCGTCGGGTAATCCAAAACGCAATGCGTTTGGGTGCCGAGGGCATCAAAGTGCGCGTAGCCGGTCGTCTGGGCGGTGCTGAAATTGCACGCTCAGAGGTGTACCACGAGGGTCGCGTGCCGCTGCATACATTGCGAGCTGATATCGACTACGCAACCTGGGAAGCGGAAACCACCTACGGAATCTTGGGCATCAAAGTGTGGATCTTTAAGGGCGAAATCATCGGCCCACAAGAAACAGCACAAGCGTCTCAACAGGCCTAACGATAAGGTTTAAGTGCGAAAATGTTACAACCAAAACGTACAAAATTTAGAAAACAGCATAAAGGCCGCAACCGCGGGCTGGCGCTTCGCGGCAGCCGAGTTAGTTTCGGTGAATTTGGTCTAAAGGCCGTTGGTCGTGGTCGATTAACTGCACGACAAATCGAAGCGGGACGACGCGCTATGACACGTCGTATTCGCCGAGGCGGAAAAATTTGGATCCGAGTATTCCCTGATAAGCCTATTACGAAGAAGCCTCTCGAAGTTCGACAGGGTAAAGGTAAGGGTAGTGTTGAGTATTGGGTTGCACTAGTGCAGCCAGGCAAGGTGCTCTACGAGATGCAAGGGGTTCCGGAAGAAGTAGCGCGCGAAGCGTTGACTCTGGCGGCAGCGAAACTGCCCTTCAAGACGGTATTTGTTAAGCGGACGGCAATGTAATGAAAGCCACGGATTTAAGAGCAAAGAGCGCAGACGAATTGCAGGCAGAAGTACTGCGTCTGCAAAAGGAGCATTTCGCTTTGCGAATGCAGCGCGCCAGTGGACAGCTTGGCCAACCGCATCTTTTAAAAGAAGTGCGCCGGGACCTAGCGCGCGTGAAAACAATCATGAAGGAGGCATCGGATGTCTGAGACAGAAGTTCAGGCCCAGGCGAAAAATCCGAGAGCCGTATCTGGCGTAGTGGTCAGTGACCGCATGTCAAAGTCGATTACGGTAAAGATCGAGCGTCGAGTTAAGCACCCGGTTTACGGCAAGTTCGTAAGAAAATCGACAAAGATCCATGCTCACGACGAACAAAACGAATGTCAGGTAGGCGATACCGTCACAGTGGTTGAGTGTCGCCCGATTTCAAAGACCAAGACGTGGACGCTGCAAAGCATCGACGTTCGAGCTGCCGGAGTCTAAGTAGCCATGATCCAGACAGAAACAATGCTCGACATCGCAGATAACAGCGGCGCACGCAAAGTTCAGTGCATCAAAGTTCTGGGCGGCAGTCATCGGCGTTATGCGGGAATCGGCGATGTCATCAAGGTCACGGTCAAGGAAGCGATTCCCAGAGGCCGGGTGAAGAAAGGCCAAGTAATGGACGCAGTGGTCGTGCGTACTCGTAAAGGCGTACGCCGCGCTGATGGTTCGTTGATCAAGTTTGATCAGAACGCAGCGGTGTTGTTGAACGCGCAAAAACAACCGGTTGGAACTCGTATCTTCGGGCCGGTGACGCGAGAGCTGCGCACAGAGAACTTTATGCGCATCGTATCGCTTGCGCCGGAGGTGCTCTAGGCCCTGCGCAATGGCCTTTTCGTTGCGGCGGTGCTGACAACGCAAACAAGCGCAATAAAGAAATTAGATCCACTGGCTCAAAGTAAGGTTCAGTCGATCAGATAAAAGAACACGTCGGCCTCTTGGTCGGCATGGAAAGGAAACGGATCGAGAGACGGCATGTTAAAGATCAAAAAAGATGACGAAGTGGTGGTAATCGCCGGTCGCGATAAGGGTCGACGCGGTGAAGTGCTGCGGGTGCTCAAGGACGGTCGTTTAATGGTCGCTGGCATCAATATGGTGAAGAAGCATCAGCGGCCCAATCCGAATGCTGGCGAGCAAGGCGGCATTATTGCGCAAGAGGCGCCAATACAGGCGTCTAACGTGGCGATCTGGAATGACGAAGACGAGCGCGCTGATCGAGTTGGCGTGCGTGTTGAAGAAGACGGGACCAAGACCCGCTTTTTCAAATCAAATGGTAAAGCAATCGAAGGCTAGTTATGGCGAACCTATACCAAAAGTACTGCGATGAAATTCGCCCGAAGCTGCAAAAGGATCTTGAGATCAAGAACCCTATGGCAGTGCCGAAGATCACCAAGATCACGATCAATATGGGCGTTGGCGAAGCCATTGCAGACCGTAAAGTTATGGATGCAGCTGTTGCAGACATGACTGCGATCGCTGGCCAACAGCCGGTGGTTTGTCTTGCTCGGCGTTCCGAAGCGGGTTTTAAAATTCGCGAAGGCTACCCCATCGGCTGCAAGGTGACTCTGCGTCGCCAGCGCATGTACGACTTTATTGAGCGGCTGGTGGACATTGCGATTCCACGTATTCGCGACTTCCGTGGACTTAACCCCAAGGCCTTTGATGGTCGCGGTAACTTCAGCATGGGGCTCTCCGAGCAGATCGTATTTGCTGAAATAGACTACGACAAGATCGACAAAATTCGCGGAATGGACATCTGTGTAACCACCTCCGCACAAACTAACGAAGATGCGCTTGAATTGCTCAAAGCATTCAAGTTTCCGTTCCGTACCTAACGAGAGATAGATTTATGGCTAAGCGCTCAATGATTGAGAGAGAGAAAAAGCGTAGTCGGGTACGCGCAAAATACATGCAAAAGCGCATGGCGCTGAAAGCAATTATTTCAGACCGCAATGTGTCCGACGAAGAGCGTTGGGATGCGCAATTGAAGTTGCAGGCGCTACCGCGGGATTCAAGTTCAGTGCGTGAGCAACGACGGTGCGGCGTCACCGGCCGCCCACATGCGGTTTATCGTAAATTTGGATTGGCTCGTAACAAGCTTCGCGAAGCCGCGATGCGTGGTGATGTTCCGGGTCTTGTTAAGGCGAGTTGGTAGGAATTAGATCATGACAATGCAAGATCCCATCGCTGACCTGTTGACCCGCATGCGTAATGCGCAAATGGCAGGCCACGTAACGGTAGAAATTCCGAACTCGAAAGCCAAGCAGGCAATCCTACAGGTGTTGCTTGACGAAGGTTACATCACGGCCTTTTCGGTATCCGATGACGTTAAGAGCACAATTACCGTAGACCTGAAATATCACCAGGGTCTGCCGGTGATTGAAGAGATCGCTCGTGTGAGCCGTCCAGGACTGCGAATTTATAAAGAAAGCAACGAGCTTCCGAAAGTCCGAGGGGGCCTGGGTGTGGCGATTGTGAGTACCAACAAAGGTGTGATGACAGATAAAGCTGCGCGAGCCCATGGCGTGGGTGGCGAAGTTTTGTGCACTGTTTTTTAGAGGTTATTTATGTCTCGCGTAGCAAATAGTCCGGTAGCCATTCCAGCAGGTTTAGAAGTGAACCTGAATGGTCAGGAATTCTCAGTGAAGGGAAAGAAAGGCGAGCTGCAACTCGTCATTCACGACTCGGTAGCGCTTACCCAAGAAGAGGGCGAGTTGAAACTGGCGGCTAAGACCGAAGAAACCTCGGCGCGAGCCCTTGCCGGCACCATGCGTGCGCTAGTGCAAAATATGGTGACAGGCGTTACTGACGGTTTTGAAAAGAAGCTAGAGCTGCAGGGCGTTGGTTACCGAGCCCAGGCTCAGGGCAGTAAGTTGACCCTGCAGTTGGGTTTTTCGCACCCAGTGGAATATCACCTGCCAGAGGGTGTGAAGGCAGAAGCAACCAGCCAGACGGAAATCGTTATCTCTGGCGTTGATAAGCAGAAAGTAGGACAGGTTTGTGCAGAAATTCGCGCTTTCCGTCCGCCAGAGCCATACAAGGGCAAGGGCGTTCGCTATGCCGGTGAGTATGTGCGTCGTAAGGAAGCTAAAAAGAAATAAGTAGGCCGTAAATGCCACGACGAACAGTGGCTAGGTTGCAGAGTAGTGGGCGGATAGGCCGGCACGACTCGAAATTGGAGTGGATTCAGGAATGAATGAGAAAAAGAGCAGTAGACTTCGCCGCGCACGACGCAGCCGCATGAAGATGCGTGAACTGGGTACTGTGCGACTCAGCGTCAATAGAACGCCTCGGCATATTTATGCCCAGGTTATTGCCGCAGACGGCAGCGAGATTTTGGCTCAGGCATCAACCCTGGAAGCAGATCTGCGCGGTGGTGCGACAGGAAATGTTGCGACTGCAGAAAAGGTCGGCAAGTTAATCGCCGAGCGAGCGAAAAAAGCGGGCGTTACGACCGTGGCTTTTGATCGTTCTGGGTTCAAGTACCACGGTCGAGTAAAAGCGTTAGCAGATGCAGCACGCGAAGGCGGATTGGAGTTTTAAATGGCATATTCCGAAGAAATACGCGAAGAAGGATTGGTTGAGAAACTCGTCCAGGTCAACCGGGTTGCGAAGGTTGTTAAAGGCGGACGAATTTTTGGTTTTACCGCACTGACTGTTGTTGGCGACGGTAATGGCAAGGTCGGTTTTGGTCGCGGTAAGGCGCGAGAAGTGCCTACGGCGATTCAGAAAGCTATGGAAGCTGCGCGTCGCAACATGGTCGATGTAGACCTCAATGGCGACACGCTATGGTACGCAACCACGGCTCGCCACTCAGCGTCCAAAGTTTATATGCAGCCAGCATCAGAAGGTACTGGAGTGATTGCCGGAGGCACCATGCGAGCAGTACTAGAAGCCGCTGGTGTACATAACGTTTTGGCTAAGTGCTACGGCTCGACCAATCCAGTGAATGTTGTACAAGCGACGTTTAAGGCGCTGCGCGCTGCACGTTCGCCAGAGCGCATTGCGCAAAAACGAGACAAAGCCGTAGAAGACGTCGTTGCATAACGGCGGGTATAGGTAGGAACTACAGATGAGCGATAAAACCGTAACAGTGACTTTGACCAAAAGTCCGATCGGCCGATTAAAGAACCACAAAGCCTGTGTTGTAGGGTTGGGTTTGCGTCGTATCGGGCACACCGTAACGGTGGAAGATACACCGTCAGTTCGCGGCATGATTAATCGCATCAGTTATATGCTGCGAGTCGAGGGAGAATCCTAATGCGCATGAATGAACTGCAACCGGCAGCAGGTAGCCATAAGAGCAAGCGACGCGTAGGTCGCGGGCCTGGTTCTGGCTTCGGTAAAACCGCAGCACGCGGTCAAAAGGGGCAAAAGGCTCGTTCCGGTGGCGGCGTTCGACCAGGCTTCGAAGGCGGTCAGTTGCCATTACAAATGCGCATTCCAAAGTTTGGATTCCGCTCGCGTGTAGCTCTGAGCACAGCCGAGGTTCGACTCAGTGAACTGGCCAAAGTGGAAGGTGAGCAAATCACTCTGGACACCTTGAAGCAGGCAAATGTCGTGCGTCGCGACATGAAGCGCGTACGTATCATGTTGTCGGGTGAAATCGCTCGAGCGGTGACTGTAGAAGGCGCAAACATTGCGGTCACCAAGGGTGCTAAGGCGGCTATCGAAGCTGCTGGTGGCAAAGTGGTTGTCGCAGAGGAAGCGCCAGCTGCGGAGAAGAAAGCGGCACCTAAAGCTGCGGCTGAAGAACCAGCACCAGATGCACCAAGCGAAGAACAAGACGCTGAATAGCGCACAAATATAGAAACGAAAAAGTAACGATGTCACGTAATCAAATCGAAATGGCCAATCAATTGGCTGGCAATCAGGCCGGAGTCGCTGAACTCCGTAGCCGTTTGCTGTTCGTATTGTTTGCGTTGATTGTCTATCGGGTAGGTACACACATACCTGTGCCAGGAATCGACCCGAGCCAATTGCAGGCGCTGTTTAACCAAAACCAAGGTGGCATTTTAGAACTGTTTAATATGTTCTCAGGTGGTGCTTGGGAGCGCATGAGTATTCTCGCCCTGGGTGTTATTCCATACATCACCGCCAGCATCATTATGAATCTGCTGACCATGATGTATCCGCAGTTTCAGCAATGGCGTAAGGAAGGCGATGCGGGGCGGCGTAAAATCACCAAGGCAACTCGTTACCTCACCTTGGGTATCGCTTTAATTCAAGGCACCTCTCTGGCGGTTACGCTAGGTAATCAGGGGCTGGCTTTTGACCCAGGATTTACCTTTCTATTTGTAGCGACGCTAACGTTGGTGACTGGCTCAATCTTTATGATGTGGCTAGGTGAACAAATCACAGAACGCGGCGTCGGCAATGGTATTTCGCTGCTGATCTTTGCTGGCATCGTGTCCGGCTTCCCGGCGGCGATTGGTCAAATGTTTGAGTCTGCTCGCCAGGGCAACTTGAATATCATTGTGTTGCTGGCTATGGCGGCAATTGCCGTAGCTTTGGTTTGGTTCGTTGTGCGCGTAGAGCGTGGACAGCGCCGCATCACTGTGAACTACGCGAAGAAGCAGCAAGGTCGACGCGTATTTCAGGCTCAAAGCAGCCATCTGCCATTGAAGATCAACATGGCAGGCGTTATTCCCGCGATTTTCGCGTCCAGTCTGTTGCTTGCCCCGGCCTCTATGGCGAGCTGGTTTGGCAGCAATCCGGGTATGGACTGGTTGCAGCAGGTGTCCTTGGTGCTGTCACCAGGGCAGCCCTTGTACATCATGATGTTTGCGGCTGGAATCATATTCTTCAGCTTCTTTTACACCGCGATCATGTTCGATCCGAAAGACGTTGCAGACAACTTGAAGCGCCAGGGCGCATACGTACCAGGCATCCGTCCAGGTCAACAGACTTCTAAGTACATTGATGACGTTATTACTCGGTTAACAGTATTTGGCGCGTTATATGTAACGCTCGTATGTCTACTGCCGGAATTTATGGTGGTGTTTTTCGACACCTCATTCCAGCTTGGTGGTACGGCAGTCTTGATCGTTGTTGTGGTGGCGATGGACTTTATGTCCCAAGTGCAGTCGCACTTGATGAGCAGCCAGTATGCGAAGTTGATGGAAAAATCGAATTTACAGAACTATGGACGGCGTCGTTAGGACACCGCGTAGGTTAGGAACCATGAAAGTTAGAGCATCAGTAAAGAAAATTTGTCGAAACTGCAAAATCGTTAAACGCAAAGGCGTGGTACGAGTAATTTGTAGTGCTGAACCGCGCCACAAGCAGCGTCAGGGTTAATCCTGACGTTTCAAGTGGCCTAAAACGGAGCGAATAAATGGCACGTATTGCCGGAATCAACATACCGGATAACAAACACGCAAGGATCTCGTTGACGTACATCTACGGCATCGGGTTGACCTCTGCGGACAAAATTTGTGCAGCGGCTGGCGTAAAGCCAGATGCAAAAATTGGTGAACTGGACGAAGCCAATCTCGATGCAATTCGCTCTGAAGTGGGCAAGCTCACAGTAGAAGGCGACTTGCGCCGAGAAACTTCTATGAACATCAAGCGATTGATGGATCTAGGGTGTTATCGCGGCATGCGTCACAGACGTCATTTGCCGGTGCATGGTCAGCGAACCAAAACTAATGCGCGCACCCGTAAGGGACCAAAGCGTCCCATTCGTCGATAGGCTTAGGTAGGAACTGATATGGCCGAGAAGAAAAAAGCGAAACGAGTCGTAGTGGATGGACTGGCGCACATTCATGCGTCCTTTAACAACACCATCATTACGATCACCGACCGCCAAGGAAACGCATTGAGTTGGGCAACCTCCGGTGGCTCTGGTTTCCGCGGATCACGCAAAAGTACGCCGTTTGCAGCACAGGTGGCAGCGGAACGTGCAAGTAATGTTGCGGTTGAGTTTGGCATGAAGAGCGTTGATGTATTTGTTAAGGGACCAGGACCAGGCCGTGAATCTGCGGTTCGTGCGATCAATGCAGCGGGTCTGAAGATCAACAGCATCTCAGACGTGACGCCGATCCCGCATAACGGCTGTCGGCCACCCAAGCGCCGTCGCGTATAGCGTCTTGCAAAGAATTCGAACGGAGAAATAGGAATGGCCCGATATCTAGGACCAAAGCTAAAACTGAGTCGTCGTGAAGGTACGGATCTTTACCTCAAGAGTGGGGTAAGACCGATCGACTCAAAATGTAAGATCGACAACGCACCCGGTCAGCACGGTATCCGCAGAGGACGTCTTTCAGACTACGCTGTGCAGTTGCGCGAGAAGCAGAAAGTAAGACGCCTTTATGGTGTGCTAGAAAAGCAATTCCGCAACTACTACAAGAAAGCGGACCGCAAGCGTGGCGCAACCGGTGAAAACCTATTGAAGCTATTGGAAAGCCGACTGGACAATGTAGTTTATCGTATGGGATTCGGCTCCACCCGAGCGGAATCACGGCAGTTGGTATCGCACAAATCGATCACCGTAAACGGTGGATTAGTAAATGTAGCGTCCTATCAGGTACAGCCTGGTGATGTGGTCGCAGTACATGAGAAGTCACGCAATCAGTTACGCATTCAGGCGGCACTGCAGTTGGCGAGCCAGCGTGGCGAGATAGATTGGGTTGATGTGAACGCTGGAAACTTCGAAGGTGTATTCAAGCGCCTACCAGATCGCGAAGAATTACCTGCGGAAATCAACGAAAACCTCATCGTCGAGCTCTACTCGAAGTAAGTGATCCGGCGCACTGCGCCATAGGAGAGAACAAAATGTCACAGTTGGCAAACGAGTTCATGACACCGCGAAACATAGACGTTCAATCGGACAGTCCATGTCGCGCGAAAGTTACCCTAGAGCCGTTAGAACGCGGATTCGGCCATACGCTGGGTAATACCCTGCGCCGTATCTTGCTGTCTTCAATGCCAGGTTGCGCTATCACCGAAGTGCAAATCGACGGCGTATTGCACGAATACAGCACCCTCGAAGGTGTACAAGAAGACGTCATCGACATTCTGCTGAATCTAAAAGACATCAGCGTGATCCTGCACAATCAGGACGAAGCCGTTATTACCTTAGCGGTTTCTGGTGCAGGTAAAGTCACTGCCGGAGATTTCCAACTTACCGAAGATGTTGAAATCGCTAACCCCGAGCATGCAGTGTGCACCTTGAACGAAAGTGGATCGATTCGTATCGAAGCGAAGGTTACCAAGGGTCGCGGTTACGTGCCTGTTGACGCCCGCGACACAGCGGAAAGCGCAGAGGAGACTCGCGCAATAGGTGTACTGCGTTTAGATGCCTCTTACAGCCCACTGCGTCGTGTGGCCTACAGTGTTGAAAGCGCCCGTGTCGAGCAGCGGACTGACTTGGATAAGTTGATCCTGGATCTTGAAACCAACGGCACCATCGATCCTGAAGAAGCTATTCGTCGTGCAGCAACCATCTTGCAGCACCAGCTGGCGGTATTTGTCGACTTAGACAATGAAGGCGAACAAGTTGTTGAAGAGAAAGAAGACGAAGTAGATCCAATTCTGATTCGTCCAGTGGATGATCTGGAACTTACCGTGCGTTCGGCTAACTGCTTGAAGGCAGAGAACATCTACTACATTGGCGACCTTATTCAGCGCACAGAAGTTGAGCTGTTGAAGACCCCTAATCTGGGTAAGAAGTCGTTGACAGAAATTAAGGACGTGCTGGCTGCCCGAGGCCTCTCCCTGGGTATGCGCCTAGAAAATTGGCCGCCACCAAACTTGCACGGTGGCCGTATTTAGGCCCACGCAACCGGCACAACATAAGTAATACCAGACAGGGCATAGGAACGAACCATGCGTCATCGAAAGAGTGGCAGACAGCTCAATAGGAACAGCTCGCATCGTCAAGCAATGTTCCGCAACATGGCGGCGTCGCTGATAGAAAGCGAAGTCATTAAGACAACGCTGCCAAAAGCGAAAGAGCTTCGTCGTGTAGCAGAACCGCTGATCACGCTGGCAAAAGAAGATTCGGTAGCGAACCGTCGACTGGCGTTTTCGCGCACCCGTAGCAAAGCAGCGGTCGGCAAATTGTTCGCCGAACTGGGTCCTCGCTATCAAGCCCGTCCCGGTGGTTATACGCGTATTCTTAAGTGCGGACATCGTGCCGGTGACGCAGCTCCCATGGCCTTTGTTGAGTTGGTTGATCGACCTATTGTGGATGCTGAAGCGCTAGACGCCGACTACGAAGCAGCTCAAGAAGTGGAAACAGAAGCGGTTGAAGCAACTGAGGAAACCACTGCAGAAGCTGAAACGGCCGAAGAAGTAGAAGAAGTCGAAGCTGAAGCTACGACAGAAGCAGAGTCCGAAGAAGAAAAGAAGTAACCTCGCGTGGGCGCTAGTTTTCATCCAACACCACGAACGCTTATGGGCCCCGGCCCGTCGGATGTGCATCCGCGAGTGTTGGGTGCGATGGGCAAAGCAACCATCGGTCATCTAGACCCTGAATTCATAGCCTTGATGGAAGACATCAAGGAATTGTTGCGCTACTGCTTTAAAACTAAAAACACTCTGACTTTACCGTTGTCAGCCCCTGGCTCGGCAGCTATGGAAGCCGCGTTTGCCAATTTGTTAGAGCCAGGCGATAAGGCCATTGTTTGCGTCAATGGTGTTTTCGGCATGCGCATGGCAGAAAACGTACGCCGCATGGGTGGCGAGTTGGTCACTGTGGAAGACGAGTGGGGCACACCAGTTGATGCGGACAAGCTCAAAGCCGCACTGCAACAACACCCAGACGCCAAAATCGTCGCCTTCGTACATGCCGAAACCTCCACCGGTGTACGCTCTGATGCCAAGATCCTGTGTGCTTTAGCGCAGCAGGCGGGCTGCCTGTCTATCGTAGACTCAGTAACGGGTTTGGCGGGAGTCGAACTGCTGGTCGATGACTGGGGCGCTGACGTCACCTACTCGGGCACTCAGAAATGTTTGTCCGCACCTCCGGGTATCAGTTTGATTACCTTCAGCGACAAAGCTGCCGCCCAGGTCCAGGCGCGCAATACACCCGTGCAAAGTTGGTTTTTAGACTTGTCGCTGTTAATGGCTTATTGGCAGGGCGAAGGTGCGCGCACCTACCATCACACCGCCCCAGTAAACGCTATGTATGGTCTTCATGAAGCGCTACTCATGGTGCAAGAAGAAGGTCTGGAAAATTCTTGGCAACGGCACCGCGCCATGCATGAAGAGCTGGCCAAGGGTGTTCAAGACCTTGGGCTTAGTTTCGTAGTGGATGCAGATTGTCGGTTGCCGCAATTAAATCTTGTGCGCTGCCCAGAAGGTATAGATGAAGCTGCGGTGCGTAAGCGATTGCTGCAAGAGTACAATCTGGAAATCGGCGCTGGACTTGGCGCTTTTGCAGGCAAGGTCTGGCGGATTGGACTCATGGGCTATTCCGCGCGCTTGGAAAACGTTCAGCTTTGCATCAGCGCGCTGCGTAACTGCATCTAAGGGACTATTAGTTCTCGAGCAAAGAGCGCAAAAACCTTCCGGTATGGGACTTCTTGACCTTTGCAACTTGCTCTGGCGTGCCAGTAGCGATGATGTTGCCGCCCCCCGAACCACCCTCTGGACCTAGATCGATCACCCAATCTGCAGTCTTCACCACATCCAAATTGTGTTCGATCACAACGATGGTATTGCCCTGATCACGCAGGCGATGCAAAACCTCTAACAGTTGTGCAATGTCTTGAAAATGCAAGCCGGTGGTCGGCTCGTCGAGAATGTACAGAGTCTGGCCGGTGTCGCGTTTTGACAGCTCTCGAGATAATTTCACCCGCTGAGCTTCGCCGCCGGAAAGCGTAGTTGCAGACTGGCCCAATCGAATATATGACAGACCGACATCTACCAGGGTTTCTAGTTTGCGGGCAAGCATCGGAACGGCTGAGAAAAACTCATGGGCTTCCTCGATGGTCATTTCCAATACTTCGTTGATGTTCTTGCCCTTGTAGCGAATATCCAGGGTTTCGCGGTTATAGCGTTTACCGTGACAGACGTCACACGATACATAGATGTCGGGTAAGAAATGCATCTCTACCTTAATAACACCGTCACCTTGGCAGGCCTCGCAGCGTCCCCCTTTGACGTTAAAACTAAAACGACCTGGCTTGTAGCCTCGCGCTCGCGCTTCTGGCACCTGAGCAAACAACTCTCGAATAGGGGTAAATAACCCGGTATAGGTCGCTGGATTTGAGCGAGGGGTGCGACCAATTGGGCTTTGGTCGATGTCTACCACTTTATCGAGGTGCTGCAGGCCGTCGATCGCGTCATGGGGTCGGGGTTTTAGTGTCGTAGCTTTATTCAGCTGGGTTGCAGCCAAGGGATACAGCGTGTGGTTAATCAGCGTTGATTTGCCGGATCCGGATACCCCAGTAATACAGGTAAATAGTCCACAAGGAATAGTTAGGGTGACGTTTTGCAGGTTATTGCCCGTCGCGCCGCTTAAAGTCAGAGACTTGTCGTGATCCAAGGCCGTACGTTTTTTGGGTATTGCGATTTGTTTTTTGCCGCTTAGATATTGCCCGGTGATTGAGGTCTTGTTGGCCGCGACTTCTTTGAAACTTCCTTGTGCGATGATGCTGCCACCATGTACACCGGCGCCGGGACCAATATCGATCAAATGATCTGCCCGTCGCATGGCCTCCTCATCGTGTTCTACCACTAATACGGTATTACCGAGGTCCCGCAGATGCTCTAGCGTTTTCAGCAAGCGCTCGTTATCTCGTTGATGTAAACCAATAGAGGGCTCATCCAGGATGTACATGACCCCGACGAGTCCTGCGCCGATTTGGCTGGCTAAACGTATACGTTGCGCTTCACCGCCTGACAGGGTCTCAGCGCTCCGATCGAGTGTTAAATAGTTCAGGCCAACATCGACCAAAAACTGTAGGCGCGCTTGAATCTCTTTGAGGATCTTCTCCGCGATGGTGGCTTTTTGGCCGCGTAGCTTGAGCTTGGCAAAATGATCCAGAGTTGCAGCGACCGATCCGTGGGTCACCTCTGGCAGGTTGGTACCACCAATAAAGACGTGACGAGACTCTTCTCGCAAGCGTGTGCCGCTGCAATCAGGGCAATCTGCTACGCGCAGGTATTTCTGCAGGTTTTCTCTAACCATTGAAGAATCGGTTTCGCGGAAGCGACGCTCCATATTCGGTAGCACACCCTCAAAACGGTGGCGGCGCCGAATAATGTCGCCGCGATCATTGGCGTAGCTAAAGTCGATCTGTTGTTTGCCGCTGCCATGCAGAATGGCGTCGCGGTGTTTTTTGCTGAGTTTCTTGAAAGGCACCTCAACGTCAAAGCCAAAGTGATCGGCTAGCGAGCTGAGCATATGAAAGTAGTAAATGTTGCGCCGATCCCAACCACGAATCGCACCCTCGGCAAGGGTCAGATCGGGGTCAGCAACCACCAAATCCTCGTCAAAAAATTGCGTGACCCCCAGACCATCACAACTGCCGCAGGCTCCCGCCGGATTGTTGAAAGAGAACATCCGGGGTTCCAGCTCGGCAATCGCGTAACCGCAACTAGGGCAAGCAAATTTGGCAGAAAACACGGTGGGATCAGCGTCCTCATCATCCATATCCATGACCAACGCGACACCATCAGACAGCTCGAGCGCGGTTTCAAAGCTCTCTGCCAACCGCTGAGCCACATCATCGCGCACTCGCACACGATCGATTACCGCCTCAATAGAGTGCTTTTTGTTTTTGTCTAATGCGGGAGCCTCGTCGAGATCCACCACCAGGCCGTTGATGCGCACTCGCACGAAACCGTTGCTGCGGAGTTCTTGAAAGACATGCAAATGCTCGCCTTTGCGCTCGTCGACAATGGGCGCCAGCACCATCACTCGTTTGTCGTCCAGTTGCTCCAATACTAGGTCGACCATTTGGCTGACGGTTTGCGCGTCCAATGGTAGATCGTGGGTGGGGCAGCGAGGCTCCCCGACTCGGGCGTAGAGTAAGCGCAGGTAATCGTAAATTTCGGTAATTGTGCCAACGGTGGAGCGCGGGTTGTGCGATGTGGATTTCTGCTCAATCGAAATGGCCGGCGACAGCCCTTCAATATGGTCTACGTCTGGCTTTTCCATCATCGACAGAAATTGGCGTGCGTAAGCGGATAAAGATTCTACGTATCGACGTTGGCCCTCGGCGTACAGTGTGTCGAATGCCAGAGACGATTTACCGGATCCGGAGAGACCTGTAATGATGACCAGCTTGTCTCGAGGAATGTCTAAATCAACATTGCGCAGATTATGTGTGCGTGCCCCTCTGACCGATATAGTGTCCAACGTAGTCGCTCTCGATGATGATGTTGAAGGCGATCCAACATAACTGGATCGTGGTATAGCAGCAACAGTATGCGAGTATCCGTGTGATGGTTGCGTGCAAATGTGTTTGGTTAGGACCAAGGGCGGCATTACACTACACTCATTGGCATTGCACCGGCGGAGAACAACATGGCGAGAGGCGTTAATAAAGTCATATTAGTGGGCAACCTTGGTCGCGACCCAGAAACTCGATATGCACAAAACGGTACGGCCGTTACGCGCTTTAGCGTGGCGACGTCGGAATCATGGCGCGACCGAACTTCTGGTGAACAACAAGAGCGAACGGAATGGCACAACGTCGTTTGTTTTGCACGGTTAGCAGAAATAGCAGGCGAGTACCTGCGCAAAGGTTCTAAGGTGTATATCGAGGGTCAGTTGCGCACATCAAGCTGGGAAGCTGACGGTCAGAAGAAGTACCGAACTGAGGTGAATGCGCGAGAAATGCAGATGCTTGATAGCCGCGGCAGCATGGATGCAGGTGGCGGCCAAGCCAGTCCACCACCCTCAGGTTTTAGTCCTGCGCCGACTCAGGCACCGGCAGGCATGTCGATGGATAATGCGCCGACGTTGTCAGATGACACCGATTTCGAGGACGACATTCCGTTCTGATCGCCGGATCATGGGTTTAACGCGATGATAGAGAAAAGCGCGATACCTAGGACGATGCGATAGTAAACGTAGGGGCGCATGCCAGTGCGCTCTACCAAGCGAATGAAAAAATGTATGCAGACATAAGCACTGGCGCCCGCCAGTGTTGCAGCGCTAAGCATGGTCACGGCCTCGGCAAGCATTTCCTCAAGACTAATGTCCAAGAGCATCAACAGTTGCGCGCCGAAAATGGTGGGAATGGCCAGCAAGAACGAGAAGCGCGCACTTTGGGTACGACCCAGACCAATAAGCAGTGCTGCGGTTATGGTAATGCCCGAACGTGAGGTGCCGGGTATTAGCGCGATGCACTGAGCCAATCCAATCCATCCGGCGGCGGCGAAAGAAATAGACTTATGCTGCTGGGGGCGGGTGTCCGCATACCAAAGCGCCAAGCCAAACAGCAGCGTTGTCGTGGCAATAACGCTGATTGAGCGAAGCTCGTTATCAATGAAATTTTTGGCGCCGAAACCAACAACGACAATAGGAAGTGTGGCCAGGGCCAGTTGTAAAACCTGACGCAGTTGAGGATCGCCAGTCGTTGCACTGAACGTTTGACTGAAGCCCAAACGCCTGACTTGGCCAGGAGCATCCAGGGTGGCTTGCAGCATCTCTCCAAGTTCGGTTTTGAAATACACAATCACCGCCATCAGGGTGCCAAAGTGAACAGCTACATCAAAAGCCAAGCCTTGGTCAGGCCAGGAAGTCAGTTGTGCTGGCAATATCAAATGCGCGGAGCTGGAAATCGGTAAAAATTCGGTAATGCCCTGAATCAAACTCAGAATGATGAGTTGCAACCAATCCATAGGGTTCATGTCCTTAATTGACGCCAGGCGCGAGCAGCGGCGTAGCATAGCATTGGCGGTGGCTGAACATCGCAGATATAGTTTCTAGCCATTTTAGCGCGAGAATCCCGTGTCAAAGGAGTCAAAAACAGGCGTCGACGGCCAGATTAATATGCCGATTTTCCCGTTACGCACGGTGCTGTTTCCTGGTGGCATTCTGCCGTTGCGTATTTTTGAACCCAGGTACGTGGACATGATTCGGTGGTGTCTGCGTGAACAAGCGACGTTTGGTGTGGTGTTGTTGCGTCAGGGTAGAGAAGTGAACACACCTGCTGATGAGGCGGGTAATGAGCGTGAACTTTTCAAAGTAGGAACTGAAGCGGAAATTATTGACTTCAACCAGGCCGACAATGGTTTGCTGGGTATTGTTGCTCAGGGGCGGCGGAAGTTTTCTATCGTAGACACCAAAGAACAGAAAGATGGCCTGTTGCTCGCGAGCGTGCAGTTTTTGCCAGAAGAATCGGTCGGTGAGTTGGCGGACGAGCATGAACCTTTAGTCGCGGTGCTTAAGGATCTGCTTCAGCATCCGCTTATTCAGCAACTGAATCCGGAGGTGGATTTGCAACAAGCGCGTTCTGTGAGTTACCGGTTAGCTGACCTGTTGCCGCTGGAGCCAGAAATAAAACAAGCCCTGCTTCAAATGAATTGGCCCAAGGAGCGCCTCAGTGAATTGCGTCGATTGGTGGGTAAATTTCGTGGCTAGGTGTCAAAGGATCTTTATAATTGCACCATGAATAAAGTAGCCACCCCCACAATGCAAGAAATGGGCGCCGCAGCTAGAAGCGCTTCACGGGCGCTTGCGGTAGCCTCCACTGCCACCAAATCAGCCGCCTTAGTTGCCATAGCGAACGCTCTTGATGCTGACCGTGAGTTGATAAAAGAAGCCAACGCTGCTGATATGGCTGCAGCGGATGATAACAATGTGGATCAGCCGTTGGTCGACCGCCTATTTCTCGGCGATAAAGGCATAGACCAGATGATCGAAGGTCTGCTGCAAATCGATGCGCTGAAAGATCCAATTGGCGAAGTCACAGATCTTAATTATCGACCGACGGGTATTCAGATCGGCAAGATGCGTGTGCCCTTGGGTGTGATTGGAATGATTTATGAGTCACGCCCAAATGTAACCGTGGACGCCGCAGCGCTCTGCCTTAAAGCTGGCAATGCATGCATTTTGCGTGGCGGCTCTGAAGCGTTCCTCTCTAATCAGGCTATAGCAAAATGTGTGACCGCGGGTATCACAGCCGCCGGATTGCCTAAAGCGAGCGTGCAATTGGTGGCTACCACCGACCGTGCCGCTGTGGGCGAACTGCTTAAGTTAGATGAATTCGTCGATGTAATTGTACCTAGGGGCGGAAAGGGCTTAATAGAGCGTGTCAGCAACGAGACGCGCATTCCCGTGATCAAGCACTTGGATGGAATTTGTCATGTTTATATTGATGCGGAAGCTGACCTAAGTAAGGCCATAGAGCTAGCTTTTAATTCCAAGGCTGAAAAGTTCGCGGTATGTAACGCGATGGAAACGCTGTTGATCCATAAGTCGATAGCGCCGACTGTGTTGCCGCCGTTAGCAGAAAAGTTCGCCTCTGCGGATGTTGAATTACGAGGTTGCGAAAAAGCCCAAGCGATCGTGTCGATGAATGCCGCCAGTGCAGCAGACTGGGCCGAGGAATACTTGGGGCCGACCCTAGCAGTTAAGGTAGTCGACGAGTTGGCTCTCGCGATAGAGCATATTAATGAATATGGCTCTGGCCATACGGACGTTATCGTTACTGAAAACTACAGCCACTCAAGAACATTTATTCAGGCAGTCGACTCCGCTTCAGTGATGGTTAACGCCTCTTCGCAATTCGCTGATGGCTTTGAATATGGCTTGGGTGCCGAAGTCGGTATTTCAACGGATAAGCTGCATGCGCGTGGCCCTGTTGGGCTCGAAGGCCTGACTTCTCAGAAGTACGTAGTTTACGGCAGTGGTGAAATTCGTAAGCGCTAGCAGCAAGAGCGTCAGGGGATGCTAATCGGCCTGTATGGCGGCACCTTTGATCCCGTGCATATGGGTCACATAAACGCAGCAAGCGCGGTCAAACAACACTTAGGTTTAGACGAAGTTCGATTGGTGCTCAACGCACAACCGGCCCACAAGGAAGTTGGGTGTGCGCCATCTGAGCATCGTTGGGCCATGCTCAAAGCTGCTTGTGCCAACAGAGCTGGGCTGGTTGCTGACAACACGGAGCTACGCCGTGGCGGCCGGTCTTATACCATCGACACACTGCGAACCTTCCAGCAACAAAATCCAAACGCCACCTTATGTTGGATTGTTGGCGAAGACTCATTTGCAACATTACCTTCCTGGCATCGCTGGCAAGACATGTTGGATTACTGCAACTTCATCGTCCTGAACCGGCCAGGGCAGTCAGCGCCATGGCCACCACAGCTCACCGCTCTGTGTAATGATCGCCAATGTCCTCAGCTCGACCCATCACGCAGCGGTCAGATAGTGAAGTTGGACCTGCCCATGCTAGAAATTTCTTCAACTGAAATACGTCAGTGCATAGCTTCTGGCCAGTGTTTTGCTGACATGATCGACGCTGACGTTGATGAATATATCCGCGATAATGAGTTATATATTGATTATTCAACAACAAGGGAGACCCCCATTTGACCCCCAGTGAATTACGCGACCATATGGTTGCAGCGCTAGAAGACATGAAAGGTCAGGAAATACTGTCAATGAACGTATCGAAATTGACCCCTATGACCGACCATATGATTTTAGTGAGCGGTGGTTCTAATAGGCACGTAAAGGCTTTGGTAGATGCAGCTACCGAATCATCGAAAGCTCTGGGGGTACAACCCCTTGGAGTAGAAGGTCGCGAAAGCTACGAATGGGTGTTGGTGGATTTAGGAGATGTACTGATTCATGTCATGAACTCAGAGGCACGGGGTTTTTACGAATTGGAAAGACTCTGGTCCGATACCGCCCCAGACAGCGGGCAACTTAACTAGCAGTCTATTTGTGCAGTTACGTATTCTGTCTATTGGCAGTAAGTCGCCCGGGTGGGTGCAAACAGGCTATCAAGACTATTCTCGGCGCTTGAAAAGCGGCATAAAGCTGACTTTAGAAGAGATCCCGGCGCCCAAGCACCACGCAGATCAAAGTAAAATTAAAGCTCAAGAAGCGGAGAAGTTGCTCTCGCGAATCGCTGATCACGATTGGGTGGTGGCTTTAGACGAGCATGGCCGCCAAACCTCAAGTGTTGAATTAGCGGAGCGTATGCAGGAGTGGAAAATGCAGCGCACGTCGGTTGCGCTGCTGATAGGTGGTGCTGACGGCTTGGATCAAACAGCATTAGCACGTGCAAATGAGTGCATATCCTTGTCAAAATTAACGTTACCGCATTACTTGGTGCGCGTCGTTCTAGCCGAAGCGCTGTACCGAGCAGCAAGCATTAATGAGGGGCATCCTTATCATCGCGTTTAGGGGTAGGAATTGGCCGTAGCGTTAGCAATCAAAGACCCAAATAGAGAAAGGGAACTGATCGCCAGACGGGCGATCGCCTTCTTTGTTGTCGTGGTGTTGTGCGTTGGGATTCTGGTTGCGCGCTTTGTTCAACTGCAAATCTTCGAGCATGAAAGCTACCAATCTCGATCCGATAAAAACCGCATTCAAGTGCAGCCGTTGGCGCCACCTCGGGGCCTAATATTTGACACCAACGGCGTACTGTTGGCGGACAACCGTCCCTCCTCTGCATTGGGCATCGTGGTTGAGCGTATTGATGAGCTAGACGCGGTAATCGCCGAATTGCGCGAAATTATTGCGTTGTCCGATGAGCAAGTTGAGCAGTTTCGCGAAGCAAAAAAACGCGCCAGGCGTCCGGGTGAAGCGGTAATCATTGCGGATAATCTTTCAGACAGCGACATCGCGGCGTTGGCGGTAAATAGGCACCGTATCAGTGGTGTTGAAGTGATTACCCAGCTGCAACGTTACTACCCGCAGGGAGCGATTGCCGCACACGCTGTGGGTTCAGTGCGGCGCATGACAGAGCGCGATTTACAGCAACAAGATGAAGCGGCGTACCGGGCAACTCAGTTTATAGGCAAGCGCGGCGTCGAAGCCTATTACGAAGACGAGTTGCATGGGCGGCCTGGTTTTCAACAAGTTGAAACAGACGCACATGGCCGCATCCGCAAAGTCATTGATATTGATCCGCCCAAGGTGGGCAAAAATATCACCCTGCACTTGGACGCTCGCCTACAGCAAGCTGCTGTGGACGCGCTGGGGGAGCAACGTGGCGCCATTGTTGCCATTGATCCGAAGACAGGTGGGGTGCTGGCGTTGGTGAGTAAGCCCAGCTACGATCCTAACCAATTCGTTGTGGGGATGACCGATGCGCAATTTCGTGCCTTGAGTGAGTCAGCCTATGTGCCGCTGTTTAACCGCGCGACGAATGGTCAGTACGCGCCGGGCTCTACGTTCAAACCCGTTGTAGGTTTAGCTGGCATTGCTAGCGGCGCTATGCAGTGGGATACCCAAATAGACGACAGAGGCTCATTCAGATTGCCGGGTGGGGAGCGCGAATATCGCGATTGGTCTTGGACCGTAGACAATTCCGGTGGCCAGGGCATGGTGGATTTGCGCCGGGCAATATATCGGTCATCAAATGTGTACTTTTATGATGTGGCGTCGCGGTTGGACGTTAATTATTTGGCAGGTTTTGCCGAGGACTTTGGGTTTGGTCGTAATCTAGCCGTGGACATCAATGATGCCAGTCGCGGCTTGGTGCCGGACCCAGAGTGGAAACTTGGTGCCAAGGGTGAAAAGTGGTACCAGGGCGATTCGGTCAATATGGGTATTGGTCAGGGAGACTTGCTCGTAACGCCGTTACAGATAGCAACCTTCGCAGCCATGATCGCTAACCGTGGCAAGACCGTGCGCCCGCAAATGGTCAAGGGTGTGGGCGCTATGCCCGTGCCTGACGCGTCGTCTTCCAATTCATCCCATCTGACGAGCTTAACCGATGAAGATTGGCAGCAGCTAACCGCCGCCATGGAAGATGTGGTGCATTTGGGAGGGCAAGGATATCGCGGCAATGGCACGGCTTGGGCATATATCGGTCAGGGTATTGGTTACCGCATGGCAGGAAAGTCAGGTACAGCCCAAGTGGTGGAGATTCGCCAAGGAGAAGAATACAACGAGGAGGAACTGTCCGAGTTTCGTCGCAAGCATGCTTGGTTTATGGCGTTCGCTCCAGTAGAGGATCCGCAAATTGCCTTAGCGGTATTGGTGGAAAACGGTGGCGGCGGTAGTTCCGTAGCGGCGCCGGTGGCGCGTAAAGTGGTGGACGCCTATCTCGGTAGTCCCGTGGTGATGCGTTAATGAGCACGTGTCAGTTAAAAGTCGGTGATTCGAGAACACTGCCATGAGTAGTGATTTTCAACGCCAAATGCCCGGAGGGCAAAGCGCTGATCAAAGCCACTGGCTGTACAAGGTGCACTTAGACCCGATATTGCTGGCGCTGGTTTGTATTGTGCTCGGCTTTGGTCTGATGGTTTTGTTTAGCGCAGCTGGAGAGCAAACCAGCATCTTTGATGCGCAGTTTCGACGGGTTCTAGCGGCTATGGCGGTGCTGATCATAGCCGCGCAGCTACCCCCTGGTATTTACATGCGCTGGGCTCCCTTTGTGTATTTCTTGGGGCTTTTGCTGCTGGTGCTGGTCTTGTTAGTTGGTGTGAAAGTGAAGGGGTCGCAACGGTGGCTCGAAATACCCGGTGTGTTGCGCTTTCAGCCGTCGGAGCTGATGAAGATAGCCGTCCCTATGGCGCTGGCGTGGTACTTACAACAACGCGTGTTGCCGCCGTCTCCGAAACATGTTTTTTACTCTCTGTTAATCATTGCGTTACCTGCGCTAGCCATCGCTGCGCAACCGGATTTGGGTACGTCGATTCTTGTCGCTGGCGCTGGACTCGCTGTGCTTTTGCTTGCTGGCTTGTCTTGGCGCTATTTGATCTACGCAGGCATTTTGATAGCCGCCGCTGCGCCGTTGCTGTGGCAATTTGCACTGCAGGGATACCAACGTCAGCGAATCATCACCTTGTTTGATCCAGAGAGCGATCCCCTGGGCGCTGGATGGAACATCATTCAGTCGACAACCGCCATTGGCTCGGGTGGGCTATTTGGCAAGGGGCTATTGCAGGGTACTCAGAGTCATTTGGACTTTTTGCCCGAGGCCAGAACTGACTTCATTATCGCAGTGGTGGGCGAAGAACTTGGTTTGGTTGGTGTTGCCTTCTTGCTGCTGATGTACCTGTGCATTATTGCGCGAGGACTGGTTCTTGCCGTATCTGCGCAAAGCACTTTTGCGCGCCTATTCGCAGGCGCTCTAACGCTAACGTTTTTTATTTATCTGTTTGTTAATATCGCGATGGTCAGTGGGTTGTTGCCTGTGGTTGGTGTGCCTTTGCCGCTAGTAAGCTATGGCGGCACGTCAATCATTACCCTGATGGCCAGTTTCGGGATAATCATGTCCATGCGCACACACAAAGCGTGGTAGGTTTGAGCGTGAACAGTGCGCGCAGCGTTAAGAGGAAAGACAACATGTCAAAACAAGTATTAAGGTCGGCACTAGTGCTCATGGCTCTTTTGAGCACTGCCTTTGCCAGCATCGCAAATGCCGAGTCTTACCTGCAACGAGACGACATCGACGCCTACATCAACGAACTGGTGCAGCAGCATGACTTTTCACGCGCTGAGTTAGAAGAGGTGTTCGCGGCAGCGCAACGGCGCCAGGACATCATAGACCTGATTAGTCGGCCTGCAGAACGGCGCCTCAATTGGCAGGAGTACAGTAAAATTTTTCTCGATGAGCAGCGTATAGCTGGTGGCGTCGAGTTTTGGCAACAAAACAAAGAAACCCTCAAGCGCGCAGAGCAGCAATACGGCGTGCCACCGGAAGTGATCGTGGCGATCATTGGCGTGGAAACCCGCTACGGACGAGTGACCGGTGGGCATAGGGTGGTTGATGCCTTAACGACATTGGGTTTTGACTATCCGCCTAGGTCGAAATTCTTCCGCAAGGAATTGACCCAGTTTTTGTTGTTAGCGCGTGAAGAAGGTAAGAACCCACTCAGCCTCAAAGGTTCTTATGCGGGGGCTATGGGATTCGGTCAATTTATTCCCTCTAGCTACCGTCACTACGCCGTGGACTTTGACAACGACGGCGTTAGAGACATTTGGCAAAATCGCGTCGACGCCATTGGCAGCGTCGCTAACTATTTTAAGCGTCATGGGTGGCAGGGTGATGCCGCAGTCGCTATACCGGTGCAGGTGCAAAACGAATCGCCAGAGCTATTAGGGCTTGCTAACGAATCTTTGAAACCAACCCACTCCGTAGCCGAAATGGCTCAGTTAGGGGTGGTGGTAGACAACCTCGATCCTCAAGCTCAAGTGTTATTGTTGCGTCTTATGGGCGGTGACGAACCAGAGTATTGGTTGGGCTTTGACGATTTCTATGTCATCACCCGTTACAACCACTCTCGACTTTACGCCATGGCGGTCTATCAACTCGGCCAAGAGATCATGAAAAGGCATAAGAGTACCGTTGGGTAATTTTTCTCGCTGCCTCGCAATTGTAGCTGCTGGCTCTCTTCTACTGATCGGCTGCGCGTCACCCCTCGGGTTGCCACAGCCAGCAGACTCCGAGCGCGACTCTGCACCAGTGCTTAGTCAGGCTCAGCTGGCGCGTTTAGCAAGACTGCCAGATCCAAAAGTGGTGGCGCTGCCGCGCAGCCCAAAGGGCAACGGGCCCACTTATGAGGTTTGGGGTAAGCAATATCGAGTATTACCTACTTCGGTAGGGTACCGTCAGTCCGGTGGAGCCTCTTGGTATGGGGTTAAATTTCACGGTCGACTAACCTCGAGCCGAGAACCTTTTGATATGTACCAACTCACGGCGGCGCACCGTTCGTTGCCAATTCCATCCTTTGTGCGTGTCACTAACCTAGAGAATGATAAAACCACTGTGGTTCGCGTAAATGATCGTGGGCCGTTTCACAGCGAGCGTATTATCGATTTGTCCTACGCAGCGGCAGTGAAGCTGGGGTTTCACGAGCAGGGTACAACCCAGGTCTTAGTAGAATCGCTTAGCGCTGATGAGCCTTCAGCTGCGGCATCACGGCTGCAAGTAGGGCGGTATACCGGTCGGGCGCAAGCGTTATCTGCCATGCAACAACTACAGTCTGTGATCGAAGTATCTGCTCAAGTTGTGCGCAGTGCGCCGACCTTCTTCAGTGTGCAGATTGGTCCCTTGGCGTCAGGTCCGGAGCTTGAGCGGGTCAAAGCGTTGTTAACCACTATGGATTTCGGTCAGATCATCGTTCTGCCGCCCCAGTAACCTCGCGCTCGTTGGTCCTGGTGTTAGAATGCGCGCTTAGCTAAATGAGGTGTGGAATTACTGTAATGCATCAATCCTTGATTGAATGGTTTGGCCGTAGTGTTTGGTTTCTGATTGTTTCGACTGTGGTCATCGTGCCTGGGGTTTATGCCGCACCGATCATTCCGCCGCCACCTTCACTCGCTGCGTCCTCCTATCTATTGATCGATGCGAAGTCAAAAAAGGTTTTAGTAGAGAAGAATTCCGCTGAGCGGTTGCCACCGGCAAGCCTGACTAAAATCATGACCGCTTACATAGTGGAAGAGGAGATCAAATCGGGCAGGCTCAAAACCGATGAATTGGCACCAATCAGCGTAAAAGCGTGGCGTACCGGTGGCTCGAAAATGTTTATTCGCGAAGGCACTAAGGTTGCTGTGGGCGACTTACTGAAGGGCATTATCATTCAGTCGGGGAATGACGCCAGTGTCGCTGTGGCCGAGCACATTGCGGGCAGTGAAGATGCTTTTGCCGACATGATGAATCAGCAAGCCGTCGCTCTGGGTCTAACGAATACGAATTTTCTAAACGCCACAGGTCTGCCTGGCGAAGACCATTACAGCACTGCGGAAGATCTGGCCCAGCTGACCATCGCGCTGATTCAGAACCACCCTGAGCAGTACCAGTTGTATTCTGAACGCAGCTATAAGTTCAATGACATAGACCAGCCAAATCGCAACAAGTTGCTCTGGCGAGATCGCTCTGTTGACGGAGTGAAGACCGGTTATACCTCAGCCGCAGGTTATTGTTTGATTGCGTCAGCAGAACGAAATGGGGTTCGGTTGGTGAGCGTGGTCATGGGCACCGACAGCGACGAAGCTAGAATGCGCGAGAGCCAGAAGTTGCTGTCCTATGGGTTCCGCAACTTTGATACCCAAACGCTGTACCAAGAGGGTATAAATCTTCAACAGCTAGAAGTTTACTTTGGTCAGTCGGAAAAGGTCGAAGTGGGTGTCGCCGAAGACATTACGGTGACCTTTCCGCGTGGCTACTACGACGACATTAAAGTGGAGATGGATGTACCAGAATACTTAGAGGCTCCCATCGCTGCCGGTGCACAGGTGGGTGAAATCCGGCTCACTTTAGATGACGAGCTACTCTACAGTGCGCCATTGCAAACGCTGCAAGGAGTTAGCGAGTCGAATTTTTTCAGTCGTTTGGGTGACTCCATCTATCTCTTTTATGCGTCGATTTTCAGCGATGACGGATAAACCCAAAATTGAATTTCCTTGCCGTTATCCGATCAAAATCATTGCGGCGGCCGAGGAAGATGTGGCGAGCCGAGTCATTGCCATCGTCCGCAATCACGCACCAGAGTTGACTCCAGATGACGTAAGCACCCGTCATAGCAGTGGTGAAAAATTCCTCGCGGTCAGAGTAACTCTTATGGCGCAAGGCGATGAGCAGTTGCGCAACTTGTATGCAGAGCTAATGGCCGACACGGCCGTGCGCATGGTGTTTTAGACTGATGACTCAACAGGATGCAATCATTCGCAGATTAGGCATCACCGCCTATGAGCCTGTGCTGCAGGACATGCAAACTTTTACTCGCGATCGGCAAGCAGAAACCGTCGACGAAATCTGGCTAACCCAACACCAGCCGGTATTCACCCAAGGCCAGGCTGGCAAAGCCGAACATGTGCTGTTTCCGGGCGATATCCCAGTTGTGCAGTCTGACCGAGGTGGTCAAGTGACCTATCACGGGCCTGGGCAAATCACCGCCTACCTGTTATTTGATCTGCGGCGATTGGGCATTGGTGTAAGGGATCTGGTGTGTGGCATAGAACGCGCTATGCTGCAGACCTTAACGGCCTTTGGCGTAGAGGGTTATGCGCGGCAGGATGCGCCGGGGGTTTATGTGGGCAACGACAAGGTAGGTTCGCTGGGCTTAAGGGTTCGGCGCGGACGCAGTTACCATGGCCTAAGCCTAAATGTGGACATGGACTTAGAACCGTTTAGTCGAATTAATCCGTGTGGGCTTAGTGATATAGGTGTTACTCAATTGAGTAATTTGTGCAAAGCGGACTTCAGCGGCACGGAAGCAGTGTTGCTTAAAGCGATAGCTGAACAGTTCAAGCTCGATCTGAGCAAACCGGACAATCGTTAAGCGCCGGTAAGCGCAATCTGCGCCACTCCATATACTTGCCGTCCAGGTAAAGAATGTAACCGGCCAAAGAGGGCTTAACGTCCGTCAGGTACTTAATCCCTTCGAGCGCTTGACAGCTGCCGATAATTCCAACTAATGGTGCAATCACACCATTTTCTGCGCAATTTAATTCACCAGCCGTGTCGTCTTCTGGATACAAACACCGATAGCAGGGTGAACTCTTATCGTTTGGATCAAATAGAGTTATCTGGCCTTGCCATTGGATCGCCGCTCCCGATACCAGCGGTACACGGTTGCGCCAACACACCTCATTAATCATGTGGCGAGTTGCCAAGTTATCCGTGGCGTCAAAGACGATGGTGGTGTCAGCCAGCAATGTGTTTATCTCGGACTGCGTCAGTCGGTGGGTGATGGTGTGTACTTTGCAGTCGCTATTAAGCCCTCGCAGGGTCATAGCCGCCGACTCTGCTTTGTTGTCGCCGATACGCGCCTCGTTATGGATAATTTGGCGCTGTAGATTAGAAAGATCTACAACATCGTCATCTACCAGCGTGATTTCGCCAACGCCAGCACCGGCCAGATAAAGCGCAAGAGGTGACCCCAGTCCGCCAAGGCCAATGACCAGCGCTTTGGCCTCGGACAGTTTTTGTTGGCCGGCAACATCCAACTCCGGCAGCATGATCTGACGGCTGTACCTGAGTAGCTCTTGATCATTCACAATAACAACCTTGGGTCACTCGCTCTATCTCACCTAAATCGGTAACGGACTCTACCTCCGAGAATCCACGCTTTAACATAGCAGATCGAACCGCTGTTGCCTGGTCATAGCCATGTTCCAGCATAAGCCACCCACCCGATTGAAGAAACTTTGGGCTCTCTTCGATGATGGTCAGTAGATCCGCCAAACCGTTGTCTTGGGCGATCAATGCAGCGGTGGGTTCCGCTGTTAGCGCATCTAGGTGTGGATCATTGGGTGCAATATAAGGGGGATTGCTGACGATTACGTTCCACCGAGTATCCGGTAGGCTTTTAAACCAATCACTGAGATAGAAGTCGATCGCGACGTCGTGGCGTTGGGCGTTTTCTGCAGCAATGGTCAGTGCTTCTTTGCTGTTATCGCTGGCAGCTACCTGCAATTTTAGAGTGTTGGTGGCCAAAGCAATGGCGATGGCACCGCTGCCAGTGCCGGCGTCCAGCACTTTGTCGGCAGGATTAAGTTGCTGCAAAGCTTTTTCTACCAATAGTTCGGTTTCGGGGCGAGGTACAAGCACCGAAGAATTCACTCTGAGTGATAAACCGAAGAATTCTTTTTCGCCGAGCACATATGCCAGTGGGGTACCGTCGCAAAGTGCCAGGCTCAACTGGTCTAGTTTTAGCACTTGAGCCTTGTCTAACTGCTGCTCTGGGCGCGCTAGAATTTGCGCGCGGGACATTTTAGTTACGTGAGCGATCAGCAAATCGCTTTCAAGCCGCGACAGGTGTTGTTGGTTGAGGCGCCATTGGCTAAACGTGGGGAGAGTCAACGCAGCGCGCCTAAGGTTCACTCTTCGGCGAGATTCTGCAGTTGATCTGCTTGGTGTTCTTGCACCAGCGGTTGCACCAAGGCGTCCAGATTGCCCTCAATCACCTCATCGAGTTTGTACAACGTGAGATTGATGCGGTGGTCTGTCACTCTGCCCTGAGGGAAGTTGTAGGTTCTAATTCGTTCGGATCTGTCGCCAGAACCAACCAGTTGGCGTCGATTCTCAGCTTGCTCGGTTTGCTGTTTCGATTGTGCGGCATCCAACAGCCGCGCTTGGAGCAGCGATAACGCTCGAGCACGGTTTTTATGTTGGGATCGTTCATCCTGACACTCCACCACCGTGCCGGTGGGTAGGTGAGTGAGTCGGATCGCTGAATCGGTTTTATTTACGTGCTGGCCGCCGGCGCCTGAAGCGCGGAAGGTGTCTTCGCGAATGTCTTTTTTGTCGATCTCTATTGAGTCGATTTCATCAACCTCGGGCATTATGGCTACCGTGCAAGCCGATGTGTGAACCCGGCCTTGAGATTCGGTCTCGGGTACTCGTTGCACTCGGTGCGCGCCAGACTCGAATTTCAATTGGCTATAGACTTCCTTGCCTTCAATGCGGGTAATAATTTCCTTGAAGCCGCCGTGTTCGCCAGGGCGCTCGCTCATAATTTCGACCCGCCAACCCTTGCTCTCGGCAAACTTGCTGTACATGCGGAACAGATCGCCAGAAAAAATAGCCGCCTCATCACCGCCGGTGCCGGCGCGTATTTCAAGAAATACATTGGATTGATCGTTTGGATCCCTAGGTAACAACAGAGTCTGTAGTTGTGCAGACAAATCGGTTATCTGATCCTTGGCTTCGGCGATTTCTAGTTCTGCTAGTTCGCGCAGGTCTGGGTCGTCGTCGTCCAGTAGTAACGTATTCTCTTCGAGGTTGTCTTTCAGAGCCGTGACTTTTTGGTAGCACAAGACAACGGGTTCGATTTCGGCAAATTCCTTCGACAGCGCCGTGAATTTTTCTCGATCAGCCATGGTTTCGGCGTCTGATAGCAAAGCCGACACCTCTTCAAAACGATCATTGAGGTCGCCAAGTTTTGCGACCATTGAAGCGGATAATTCCATGTTAAACGCCGTTGTCAGAGGGGTTGTCGGAGTTTCGCTCTGAATCTGCAACAGGATCGGTTTGCAATTGATAAACCTCTCGTAACTGATCAACGAGCTCAGTCTTGCCGTCGGCGCTGGCGGAACGAATAGCAGCAGTGGGGGGGTGAATGAGTTTGTTGGTTAGGCTCTTGCTTAACAGCGTCATCGCGGCTTCAGCGTCGCCGGTTTTCTCAAGCGTGCTCAACGCCTTGTTCAGTTCAGATACGCGAGTTTGTTCCGCTTGGTCGCGCAGATTGGTCAGCAACGCTTTGTCGTTATGGATGCGTCGTTCTCGCTCGTAACGTTCTGTACCCATATCAACGATTACCTCAGCACCCTTGGCGGCTTGTTGGCGCTGCTCCATATTTGTTTGCACGATGTTACTCAGATCGTCGATGGTGTACAGGTAGACATCAGGCAGATCGGCAACCTCGCTCTCAATGTCTCTGGGCACGGCAATATCTACCATAAAAATCGGTTTGCGCTTACGTCGCTTAATTGCCGCTTCGACAGCGCCTTTGCCAAGCACTGGCAAACTGCTGGCGGTGGAACTGATGACAACATCGTAATTGGCTAGCTCCCCGGCAACGTCACTCAATTGCATGTCTGTAGCGTCGTACTTTGCTGCCAACAATTGCGCGTTTGCTAATGTTCGATTAGCGATGGCCAGTCCAGCGATACCCTTGGCGGTCAGGTGCTCGGCTACCAGGCTGATTGTGTCGCCTGCGCCCAGCAGCAGTGCGCGTTTGGTTTTTAAGTCGGTAAATATCTGGGTAGCCAAAGAGACCGCGGCGTAGGCAACGGATATTGGATTACGCCCAATGTCCGTTTGGTTGCGAATATCTTTAGCTGTGCGCATGGTCATGCGCGACAACAGATCCAGTTCTGGTCCGAGCGTGCCAGTCCTGCGGGCCAAATCGTAGGCGGCTTTAACCTGACCCATAATCTGCGGCTCGCCAAGCATTTGTGAATCTAATCCAGCGGCAACGCGAATCATGTGTTTTGCCGCATCTTTGTCCCAGTGTTGATAGCTCGCACCTTCGAGTTCTGAAATGGCGACGGGACGAGTGCTGCTGAGCCAGTAGCTAAGGTCTTGGGTATTGTCGTTGCTTAACGAGCAATACAGTTCGGTACGATTGCAGGTCGATACAATAGCGGCTTCGCGAATGTTGCTCAGATCGCTGGTAAGTTGGCCCAACATGGCGCCAAGATTTTCTTCCGGAAAGGCAATACGCTCCCGCAGCTCTACAGAAGCTGTGCGATGATTAAGACCGTATGCCACTATGCTCATGAAGCGATGTTCAAATTTTTGGCCGGCAATGATAGCAGAATGCGCCCTATGCCTTTAGCAACAATTCATCGAATCCCGCCAATGGTCGGGGCTCTGAGAGTGTTCTACCTTTGTGGGTTATTGCTCCTCACTGGTTGTGCTGTGATAACACCAGAACCACCGGATATCGATGCTGAATTTACTGTTCAAGGGAAATTGCTCCTTGCTCTGGGTGGCAACAAAACTGCCATGACCTTTTCTTGGCGGCAGAATCAGGACGACTATGTGATTGACGTTTGGGGTGCGCTTGGTCAAGGGCGAACGCAATTGCGCGGTAACGCTCAAACAATGCAGATCGTAAGGGGTCAGGATGTCATTGTTGCTGGGCGCCCTGAGCAGGTCATGCAGCAACAATTGGGCTGGAGTATGCCGGTAGACGCCATGCGTTATTGGCTAATTGGGAAACCGCAGCCGAATACACGGTTTGTTGACTACACCACCGATGAACAGCGAAACAGCGTAGGTTTTCGACAAAATTCTTGGGATGTGCGCGTCACTCTGACAAACGGTGAAAAAGCATCCCTGCAGGATCCCCAGCCTAAGCAGGTAGAGATCAGTCGTGACGATGTGCTGGTGCGCATAAGAGTCAGCAAATACAACAGTGATATGCGTTAACGCAAAAAACGTTAACGGGTTTGACACATATAGGTCTGATCCGGACAATACGCGCTCGCTCGAGACAGTAGTCTCAGGAGCCAGGGTATAAAGCCTTGCAACGTGGGCAGAGGAATACACGTTCACCATAAAATTGGGGTGTCGCCAAGCGGTAAGGCACCGGGTTTTGATCCCGGCATGCGCAGGTTCGAATCCTGCCACCCCAGCCATTTTCTATGCGACCATCGAAGCGACGAAACGAGGGGCAAGCGTTGGCCAATTTGATGCTATTTTCCGGCGGATCGAACCCTGATCTTGCAAAGCGAGTGGCCGCAGAATTGCACCTTGAGCTCGGTCATGCGGATGTGGGACGTTTCAGTGACGGCGAAGTCACAGTAGAGATCCACGAAAACGTCCGCGGCAAAGATGTCTTTCTGCTGCAGTCTACCAGTGCGCCGACCAATGACAGCGTTATGGAATTGCTGATCATGGCTGATGCATTGCACCGTGCCTCGGCACAGCGAGTGACCGCTGTGATCCCTTACTACGGCTACGCTCGACAAGACCGCCGTCCGCGTTCTGCGCGGGTTGCGATCAGCGCAAAAGTGGTCGCAGATATGATCAGCTCGGTGGGGATCGATCGCATACTGACTGTGGACTTACACGCAGATCAGATTCAGGGCTTTTTTAATATCCCGGTGGACAACATTTACGGATCGCCGGTGCTTGTTGATCACATCTTGGCGCAGAATTACCAGAACCCAATCGTGGTTTCACCCGATGTCGGTGGTGTGGTTCGTGCTAGGGCAATTGCTAAGCAGATTGATGATCTGGACTTGGCGATTATCGACAAACGTCGACCCAGAGCGAACGAAACCAAGGTGATGAATATCATCGGTGACATTAAAGGCAAGACCTGCATTATGGTGGATGACATTGTCGACACCGCAGGAACCCTGTGCACAGCAGCGTCAGCATTGAAGGAAGAAGGTGCCGCGGCGGTGGTTTGTTACATAACCCACGCTGTGCTGTCTGGGGCAGCAATCGAACGCATAGAAAATTCAGAGTTGGACGCCATGTTGGTGACTGACACCATCGCGCTCTCCGATGAGGCTAGAGCGTGCAGTAAAATTACCCAGCTTAGTCTGGATCGCTTATTGGCTGAATCTATCCGCCGAGTAAGCAACGAGGAATCGATCAGCGCTATGTTCCGATAGCGCTGAAAGATGAAAGCTGGCGAACTGGTCGCAAGTTCGCCAAATGAAAATCTAAATTGGAGACAGCACATGTCAGACACAATTACGCTGACCGCTACTGTCCGAACAGATGTGGGGAAAGGAGCGAGCCGCCGCCTACGTCGTTTGGAAGACAAGGTACCCGCCATTATTTACGGTGGTGAAACCGAACCGCAAAAACTGACTTTGTCAGGTAATGAAATCCTGAAAGCCTCGCAGCTTGAAGCGTTCTATTCGCAAATTCTCGACGTCGCAGTAGACGGCCAAGTTCAAGCTGCGGTTATTCGTGACCTGCAGCGCAATCCAGCCAGTGGGCGTATTCAGCATATTGATTTCCAGCGCGTCAGTGCAGACAAAGAGATCAACGTTAACGTGCCATTGCACTTCATTAACGAAGCTGCCTGTGTCGGTGTGAAGATGTCCGGTGGCACTCTCACCCATAACCTCACAGAGGTTGAGATCACCTGTTTGCCCGCAAATCTGCCAGAGTTCATCGAAGTCGACATGCTTGATGTGGAATCTGGAACCTCGGTGCACCTCAGCGATCTTGTATTGCCTGAGGGCGTCACGATCGTAGCGCTTACCTTTGGCGAGGACCGCGATATTCCTGTCGCCAGCGTAACGGCTCGTCGTGGTGCCAGTGAGGATGCTGCTGATGATGCAGAGGCTGCTGCTGAGGAAGGCGAAGCAGATGCTGCAGAAGATGAAGGCGGCGAAGACTAGAAATTGCATGGGGTCATCCGCAAGGGGTGATCGTCTGCAAAAACAGTCGGCATAAAGCGGTGACTGGGTTAAAACTCATTGTCGGCCTGGGAAATCCTGGGTCGGCATATGCCGATACCCGCCATAATGTTGGCGCGGTATGGGTGCGAGAACTGGCCCGCCGCTATTCAATCAATCTTGGTGTAGACACCAAGTTCAAAGGCGAAATCGGTCGCGGTCTCATCGGCGGCACCGATGTGCGTTTGCTGTTGCCCAGCACGTTTATGAATAACAGCGGCGAATCGGTAGGTGCAGTAAGCCGATTCTTTAAACTTGAACCTCAAGAGATCCTTGTTGCTTACGACGAAGTGGCCTTCGAGCCAGGTGTTGTTAAGTTAAAGCAAGGCGGCGGCAGCAATGGCCATAACGGGGTTAAAAGCGTGATTGCCGGACTTGGCAATCGTGACGAGTTCGTCAGGTTGCGCATTGGCGTAGGTCATCCGGGTTCCAAGGCCCGGGTGATTCCTTATTTGACGAAGCAGACACCTCGGCAAAGTGAGCGTGAGCAAATTGCAGCTGCCGGCGAGTTTGCTGACTCCCTGATTGCTGACATGATGCGCGGCGAGTGGCAATTGGCGATGACTGCTTTGCATACGCCCGAAACAGAACCGGCTAAAACGCCAGAAGAAGCAAAACCAAATCCTGGAGAAACTTAATGGGATTCAACTGCGGTATTGTAGGAATGCCCAATGTGGGTAAGTCGACATTGTTCAACGCACTCACCCGTGCGGGTATTGATGCTGAGAATTTCCCATTTTGTACCATCGACCCGAATACCGGGATCGTGCCTGTACCCGACCCTCGGCTAAACCAGTTGGCAGACTTAGTGTCGCCGCAAAAGGTTATTCCAACCTCTATGGAATTCGTAGACATCGCCGGTTTAGTCGCTGGCGCCTCTAAGGGCGAAGGGCTGGGTAATCAATTCCTTGCTCATGTGCGTGAAACGCACGCTATCGCCCACGTGGTTAGATGTTTTGAAGATGAGAATGTTGTGCATGTGTCCGGCCGTGTGTCGCCAGCAGACGACATCGAAGTCATTAATACTGAACTGGCTTTAGCCGATCTGGACACGTTAGAAAAAGTCTACGAACGTAATCGTCGGGTCGCGTCTTCTGGAGACAAAGAGGCGCGCAGCATGATGGCGGTGTTGGAAAAAGTACGCGTCGCTCTGGAAGAGGGTGATCCGGTGCGCTCCATTGATTTGAGTGATGACGAAAAACTCATGCTTCGCGAGTTTCATTTCATAACCGCTAAGCCTGTGCTGTATATCGCCAATGTTGCCGAGGACGGTTTAGAAGACAACCCGCTGGTAAGAATTGTTGAAGACATTGCTCAGGCAGAAGGTGCTGAGGTGGTGGTAGTCAGCAATAAAATCGAATCTGAAGTAGCGGAACTCGAAGACGAAGAGCGCATTGAGTTTTTACAAGCGTTAAACCTGAGCGAACCTGGTTTGCATCGTGTCATTCGCGCAGGCTACAAATTATTAGGGCTACACCAATACTTTACCGCCGGGCCAAAAGAAGTGCGTGCTTGGACTATTCCAATCGGTGCTAAAGCGCCCGCTGCAGCAGGTGTGATCCATACCGACTTCGAGAAAGGATTTATCCGTGCTGAGGTGATTGGTTTCGAGGATTACGTAGCGCTGGGTGGAGAGCAGCAAGCCAAGGATGCTGGCAAATGGCGCTTAGAGGGTAAGGAGTACGTGGTTGCGGATGGCGACGTCGTGCACTTTCGCTTTAACGTATAACTAAGCTGGGGCTTGTCGAACAAGCCCCAGACTTAATTTCCGAGATCAAAGGCAATGCTGAATCAGCTGTTAGCCTTTCTTTCTTTCACTTCTTGCACGACCTGATCGGCTACATTGCTTGGACACGGTGCGTAGTGCGAGAACTCCATAGAGAACTGACCTCGACCTGAGGTCATGGTGCGCAAGTCACCGATGTAGCCAAACATTTCTGCCAGTGGGCAATCTGCCTTCACACGTACACCGGTCACACCGGCTTCTTGTGACTTGATCATGCCACGGCGACGGTTTAAGTCACCGATCACATCACCGACGTGGTCATCAGGAGTGAACACATCTACTTTCATCACTGGCTCAAGCAGCTGTGGCGACGCCTTCGGCACAGATTGTCGATAAGCCGCTTTAGCAGCCAGTTCGTAAGCGATGGCTGATGAGTCAACAGCGTGGAAGCCGCCGTCCATCAAGGTTACTTTAACGTCCAACAGTGGGAAGCCAGCCAGGGTGCCTTCTTCCATAGAGACACCAAACGCCTTTTCAATAGCAGGCCAGAATTCACGAGGTACGTTACCGCCGGTCACCTTAGACTCGAACTCATAACCGCTGCCGACCTCGCCAGGCTCGATGACGTAATCGATCTTAGCGAACTGACCAGAACCACCGGTTTGTTTCTTGTGGGTGTAGGTGTCTTCAACGGTTTGCGTGATGGTTTCACGATAAGCCACCTGCGGCTTACCCACATCAACTTCCACGCCGTGGGTACGCTTCAAGATATCGACCTTGATATCTAGATGCAGTTCGCCCATGCCTTTCATAATGGTTTCGCCAGACTCTTCGTCGGTTTCGACATAGAAAGAGGGGTCTTCTTGGATCATCTTAGACAGAGCGATACCCATTTTCTCTGCGCCCGCTTTATCTCGCGGTGCTACAGCGATAGAGATCACCGGATCTGGGAACACCATAGGCTCTAGGGTTGCAGGATTGTTGGGATCACACAGGGTATGGCCGGTTTGGGTGTTCTTCATACCCAGTAAAGCCACAATGTCACCCGCTTGGGCAACTTCTAGCTCTTCTCTTGAGTCGGCATGCATTTCCACGATACGGCCGATACGTTCTGTTTTACCGGTAAAGGTATTCAAAACGTTATCGCCTTTCTGGATCTTGCCCGAGTAGATGCGGGTAAAGGTCAGGGCGCCGTAGCGGTCATCCATAATTTTGAATGCCAACGCGCGCAGTGGGCCTTCGGGGTCAACGATGGCGCGCTCGCCGGTTTCGTTACCTTCCAGATCAACTTCTGGTTGCGCCTCTACTTCGGTCGGATTAGGCAAGTAGTCGACAACGGCATTCAGTACGATCTGAATACCTTTGTTCTTAAACGCTGAACCGCAGAATGTTGGGAAGAAAGCCAACTCGCGGGTGCCTTTACGGATGCAACGCTTGATGTCATCCACAGAAGGCTCTTCGCCTTCGAGGTAGGCTTCCATCAAGTCGTCGTCTTGCTCCAATGCTGTTTCGATCAGTGCTTCACGATACTCAGCGGCTTGTTCTTGCAGGTCTTCAGGGATGTCGATGACCTCGTAGGCTTCAGGATTACCCGAATCGTCCCAAACCCAAGCGTTTTGATTGAGCAGATCAACGACACCTTTAAAGTCGTCTTCTTCGCCGATAGGCAGGGTCATAACCAGAGGGTTGGCACCCAGTACATCTTTAACCTGATCCACCACGCGATAGAAGTTCGCGCCCAAGCGGTCAAGTTTGTTGACGAAGATCAGACGTGCGACTTCAGACTCGTTCGCATAACGCCAGTTGGTTTCAGATTGAGGCTCGACGCCACCGGAACCACAGAATACGCCAACACCGCCATCCAGAACTTTCAGCGAGCGATAAACTTCAATGGTGAAGTCAACGTGCCCAGGTGTGTCGATGATGTTCAAGCGGTGATCATTCCAGGTACAGCTGGTAGCCGCAGACTGAATGGTGATGCCGCGTTCTTGCTCTTGTTCCATGAAGTCAGTGGTTGCAGCACCGTCATGAACTTCACCGATTTTATGAATCTTGCCTGTCAGCTTCAAAATTCGCTCGGTTGTGGTTGTTTTGCCAGCATCCACATGGGCGAAAATGCCGATATTGCGATAGCGAGTCAGGTCTTTCATGTTTTTTCTCTAAAAGGCTCGTGCAGCGATGCTGCGTTTCTGTAAGTTATTGAAATTAATAGATATTTCGAACAGCTCGAAATCAAGATCGCGTATATTACTACCGAACCCGCGAAACCTCACGCGAAATATTAAATACTCATAAAGGATTGTTAACCTCGACTTGCGTCAGTTCCTCAAAGGACCCTTAACCTCGGCTAGCGTCAGGTCCTTAAACGACGCACATGCGATCGAACTGAGTCCTGTCGCGATGAGCGGAGTGGTCTAAATGTCCAGGTCGGCAAATACCGGAGCATGATCTGATGCGGTCAGATCTTCGATTTTGCGACGATAGTCGCGGTCGATAATGACTTCCGTTGTTGCGTCTACTAGGGGTTGGGTTGCCAGTAGAAAATCAATGCGTAATCCGTGTTTGCGATGAAACGCACCACCCCGGTAGTCCCACCAAGAGAACTCTTGGCTGTCTGGATAGCGATTACGAAACAGGTCTGTCAGTCCGAGATCGACGAAATCCTGAAGATGCTGTCGCTCTTCCTTCGTATAAAAGATCGTGCCTTCACCTTTTTTACCGCGCCAACCGTCTATTGCCTCGGGGACGATATTAAAATCGCCACAGATAAGATGCTTTGCTGCCGCATTTTGTTGCCAGTATTTATTCAGGCTCTTATACCAGTCGAGCTTGCGCCCGAAGTCGTCATGCTCAAGGGTTTTTCCGTTGGGGCAATACACGGTGGTGAAATCGAAGGCGGTGCCGTTAGGTGTGGTGACTTCTGCGGTGATCAGACGCGCACCAAAGTCCTCTTGCTCCTGCAAGCCTTGTTGCTTCAGTGTCATAGGGTGCTTGGCAAGGATCGCCACACCGTTCCAGCTCTTCTGCCCATGCACTAAGGCCTGGTAACCCAATGCCTCGAAATGCTCGTGAGGGAATACGTCGTCAGGTGTTTTCAGCTCTTGTAGACCCACCACGTCTGGTTGCCGGTCCTTTAACCAATGGTCTATGTAGTCGAGGCGGGCGCGCAGCCCATTTACATTCCAGGTGGCCAATCGCATGAGATCATTTCCTCAGAAGTTGCGCGAGATAATAACCGTGCAGACGCAAGAAAATCACCCGCTTAGTCGTCATTGCAGTCCCATAGCGCAACATTCAGCCCCGTTGTCTCTGGATTTTCTGGCGGACGTATGCGGTACGCCTGCATAAGGTTTGCAGGTGTAAGCACTTCTAGCGGTTCGCCCCAAGCCAGCACCTCGCCGTTATGTAACAGCAGTAGCTGATCGCAAAACCGGGCAGCCAGATCTAAATCATGAAGCACCGTTATAACAGTGCAATGATGATCCCGTGCGCGTGTACCCAAAGCATCAAGGCAGCGGATCTGATGGAAAGGATCCAAGCCATTAATGGGTTCGTCTGTCAGGATCACTGGCGCATTCACAGCGAACATACGTGCCAAATGAACGCGCATTTGTTCGCCACTGGACAGTGAGCGCACCGGCCGCTCAGCAAATTGATCACTTTGGGTGGCGCGCATGGCGGCGAGGACTGCGGATTGATCAGCCTCGTTGGCAGTATTGAGCCAATTGAAGCTGTGTTGATGAGGAATGCGTCCAAGAGCAACCACTTGTCGTGCAGTTAAGTCCCAGTGCACCTCTGGGGCTTGGGGCAGGAAAGCGATGTTTCTTGCGCGCTCCAACAATGACAGGTTAACCAAGGGGCGAGTGTCTAACGCAACCTCGCCTTGGTGGTGTGTGAGCAGCCCAGCAAGTATGGACAGAAGCGTAGATTTGCCTGCGCCATTGGCGCCGATAATGCCGGTTACTTTGCCCGGCTCTGCGGTTAGCGATACATCATGCAGTACCCGATGACTGCCCAAATCACAGGTTATATTGCGACCAAAGAGTGTCGGCGTGGTCATGTCATTGCTCCAGCCTTCTGACCTTGAAGATCAGGTACAAAAATACTGGCGCACCAATCAGCGCGGTAACCACACCAAGCTTTAGTTCTGCATTGGTAGGTATACAACGCACGGCAATGTCTGCCGCAAGCAATAAGCTTGCGCCGCCAACCGCGCTCGCCAACATGAGTTGCGCTGGGTCGTTCTTACAGGCTCGGCGTAGCAGGTGCGGGACTACCAAGCCAACAAAACCGATGATGCCGGTTACAGCGACGCCAGCGCCTACGCACAAAGCTGTCCCTAGAATAATTTTACGCTGTGTCGTGCGTACGTTTATGCCAAGGCTACTGGCAGTGACTTCACCGAGGCTTAGCCCACGGGCGGCGGGGGCGGCGTGCAAGATCAAAGCCCAGCCCGCCAACATGAGCGGCGCGCTGAGTTGTAGATGCAGCATGCTGCGATCGGCTAAAGAACCCATTTGCCAGAAGATAATTTCCATAGCGGCGAAAGGGTTTGGTGACAAATTGAGCGTCAACGTGGTGAGGGCTCCGGCGATTGCGTTAAGGGCAATGCCTGCCAATAACAGTGTGGCGGTGCTGGCGTATTTGCCAGCGATCATAAAGAGCAGCACAACGGCTGCTAGGGCGCCTGTAATGCCGCCCAGAGGTAGGGCCAGAGGGGCCACTGATGCCAAACCGGTATAAAAAGTCAGCGTTGCTCCTAAGGCAGCGGTGCCGGATACCCCCACAACCCCGGGTTCCGCCAATGGATTCCGCAGTAGACCCTGCATAGCAGCGCCTGCAAGACCCAAACTGGCGCCGACCAGTAACGCCAGGCAAGCGCGTGGAACGCGCAGCTCGAGCAGAATAATACGAGCAATATCCGAGTTACTCGTGTCGACAGCGAACAGTTCTTGTAACAAAAACCCAGCCCCAGTGTTTGGCCCGGTAAGGGTGCTGGGCATTAGCAAACTCACCAAAAACAGTATCAGCGTGGTTGTCGCCAGTAGCCAGAACCAATGAGTGAAGCCAACTTTCATAGGCCCTCGATTTGATCTCGTTTGGCGGCCAGCGTCTTGGCGACGTCGGCGACACGAGTGGTACCGCAGATCAACTCTGCCGGTGCTATTTCATGGGTATGGGGAACTCCGGCGAATGCAGGATGTTCAAGTAGTTGTTGCGCAAGTGCAGGAAAGTGTCGTTGGTGTTCCGGCACGATAATCAGATCTGGATTAATGCGCAGCAAACTTTCTAACGGGAATTGTTGGTAAGTTTGCAATCCTATAGAGGTTGCGGCGTTGTTAAAGCCAGCGTAGCTGAGTAGTTCATCGCTCAGGCTGCCCGACCCTACAGTCAGACCGTTGGGCTGCATGAAGGCGGCATTGGGCCACTGCGCTTTGGGTTTGCTCGTTGCGCGGTTTTGCACCGTGGTAAGGGTTTTGGACATCGCTTGTAACGAGCGTTCACCTCGCGGTGCTTGATCTATGGCACGGGTTAGTGAACGCACATTGGTATAGATCTCTGCGATCGATCGGCTGTCAGCGATGTACAGCGTGGGTATCCCCAAGCGTTCGAGGATGACGAGGGTGGTGGGTGAGGTGCTTGGCCCGATTAACACCAAGTCAGCAGGCAGTCTGATGATGTCCTCGGCGTTCCCACGATTGTGATGGAAGGTTTGGGCTTGTGCAGCGTAAGGCGACAAGCCGGAATCTGAAGACAACCAAGTTATAGACGCGATTTGCTCAGGGTCTGCGTATTGCATCAACAGTGTATCAGCGCACAGGTTAAGCGAAGCGACTCGTGGTTTTTTGGAGTCGGCTAGGCTCGCAGTCGCTGTCAGTAACCCAACGCTCAAGCCAACGTAAAACCTTAAGACTGCGAACCTACTCATAACGTCGGCCAGAATGCCTAGGCTGGGAGTTTCAGTCGAGGTTTAGTTTGACACCAAGACTCACAGAGCGGCCGGGTGAATTGTAGCCAAATACCTGCTGATACTCGGTGCCGGTCAAATTGTCAGCACGCGCGCTCAATATCAGGTTGGGTTGCAGTTCGAAGCTCACCCCGACATTGGTCAGCGTATAGGGCTGCAAATCTACCCGAGTTTCAGGGGTGGCATAAATGAATTCGCTGTCGGTGCGTCGCCCGTTATGTAAAAACTGAATGCTGGCGCGTCCCCGGTTGTCGGCAAAGTTTCGCGATAGTCTAATTTGACCGCTATGGCGTGGGCGGCGCACTTCTTCTATGCGGTTTTCTCGAGCGCGTAGTCGTGTGTAGGCGGCGCCAAGCTGCCAGTTTTCGCCAAAGTTGGCGTCGGCTGACACTTCAACCCCCGAACGTTTGCTGTCCGTTTCCAGGTTGATGGGCGTAGACATGAAGTTGCTGTCATAGATTGTTGTGATCTCGTTCTGCAAATCAGCGGCAAAATAAGTTACATCAACGTTCCAACGAGTGTCTTGGCCGGCAATGTTCGCCGCGAAGGATTGCGACCAACCGAGGTCGAAGCTGTTGGATTGTTCCGGCTTCAAGTCAGGATTGCCGATAAAGGTTGCTGGCGCAAAACCAAAAAGTTCAAAGAAGCTGGGATTAGTTATGCCCTGTCCGAAACTGAAATGTAGGCGGCTTCGGGCTGAATCGGAACGTAACAAGATGTGGCTAACAGTGCCCCGGGTTGTAGTGGCATTGGCGAAACGGTCGTTCCAGTCCCTGCGAATACTTAAACCCATATAAGTTTGGTCGAGGTTTACCAGGTATTCCGCGAATAGAGAATTTTGCGCGTCGTCCGCTTGGTAATTTGCAACATCGTAACCAACATAAATGTTTGCAAAATCCCGCTGCTCGCTTTGGATACCAAAGTTCACCGACTGATCTGTGACGCCTACAGCAAAGCTGCGGCTCCCTTGCAGATCTAACAGCAGACGTTCGCCTCGCAGACCGCGGGCTCTGGCTCCATTGGTTAGATAGTCGGTGCTGCTTTGTGAACGAGTCATTGCAGCATCGTACTGCCAGTCTCCTACAGTTTGGGAATACGCCAAATGGACATGGCGCTGTTGGCTATCGACACGCTCATCGGCATCAACAATTAGGCCCTGGGTCGGGGTGGTTGGAAAATCGAAATCCTGCTTGTCGCCCTCGCTCTGTGTGTTCACTTGACGCAAATTTACGCGTAGGGACGCAGTTGCTGAAAGTTCCAAGCGAGCCTTGGCGTTGATATGGGTGTTGCGAAATCCGTCCAATTCGTCGCCCAGCGGTGACGCATCAATGCCATCAGTGTCGAGGCGATGAATGTTGAGCTGGGCATCCCAGTTACGCTGATCCTTTGCTGCAGAGCGAAAGCCGAGTCGCCCACCCAGATCTCGGGTATTGAACTGGCCAAGGCCTAAGTTGGCCTGGCCATGCCAGCCAGTGGAGTCAGCTTCGCGAGTAAAAATACCAATCACACCGCCAATGGCGTCGCTGCCGTACCGTGCACTTTGTGGGCCGCGCAATACCTCAATATGGCTGATATCAGCATTCGTGACATTTGCAAAATTAAACTCTGATCCTAGGCTGACGTCGTTTACGCGCACGCCATCAATTAAAACCAAGGTGTGGTTCGCCTCAGCGCCGCGCATCCGCACTTGAGTAAGTGCGCCCACCGGGCCGCTCTGGTTCACGCTGATTCCTGCAACGTTGCGAAGCAGGTCGGATGCATTTGTGCTGGTATGAGTGGACAACTCATCTGCATCAATACGGCTGATCGCGCTGCCAATTTGATTTAAGGTTTGAGGTTGATGGCTGGCAGTGACCAGCACTTCTTCGATTACATCAGCCGTGGAAGTTGTGGTCAGGCACAGCAGTAACGCGGTAAGCAGGGCGCGCGCGGTTTGGGGTAAGGACATGTTCAGCTCATTTGGAAAAAACGCAGCCTATCCAAGCCCACGCAGGGCGTCGACAAACAACACTCATAGTGAACATGAATGGCCGTGTGATCTAACTTGAAAGTCACGCATTAGAGTCCGCTCGCTTTAGGCTGCCCAGCCGTTTTCAAGTAGACGGAGTACTGGTGGCTTTTCGCCCACGCATCGGCGGATAATAAACCCACGTCGCTTTGATTGACCGATTTTGCACACAATCACACGCCTGGTTTTGCACGAACCTACCCGTAACACTTGGTTTGCCTATTCAGATTTGCAAGCCATGGTGGTGGCGCATGAGCCTGATGAGGTGGTCGCGGCGATTGAGCGCGTAGAACGCACCGTGAACGCTGACGGCCTCACCGCAGCGGGCTTTGTATGTTACGAAGCGGCATCGGGTTTCGACGCAGCTCTAACTACTCAGCATGAGCACAACTTACCCTTGGTCTGCTTTGGACTGTTCGCTCAAGTCGAAGAGTGTGAGTCCCCAATTAAAGCCGAATCTGGAAGCGAAAAACCTTGGCGACTGGATACCCAACATCACGAATATCTAGCGGATATCGTAAAAATCCGAGAGTTGATCGCCGCGGGTGAGGTCTACCAGATCAACCACACGTTACGACTAAACACGGAGCTAGGTGATGCATGGCAGCACTTTTGCCAGATTGCTGCCGACGCGCCCTTCGCGGCATTTATTGAAACAGACGACTTCGCAATTGTTTCAGCATCTCCAGAATTGTTTTTTCGGCTGCAGGGCAACGATCTGCAATCTCGACCAATGAAAGGCACAGAAGCGCGACGCGACGATCCTGAAGCTGACAAGCGAACCTCAAACTGGCTTGGCTCGTCGCAAAAGAATCGTGCCGAAAACCTAATGATTACCGACATGGTAAGAAACGACCTGGGGAAAATAGCGGAAACGGGTAGCGTTGATGTGAGCGGTTTATTCGCGGTAGAAGCCTACCCAACCGTCTGGCAAATGACGTCGACCGTACATGCAAAAACTCAGGCCAGTTTAGTAGACATCTTCCGTACGCTGTTTCCTGCCGCTTCAATAACCGGTGCACCCAAACGCGCGGCTATGGGTCAGATTGCGCAGTTAGAAAAAACACCGAGAGGGATCTACACCGGAGCGATTGGTTACATCGCACCGAATCGTCAGGCTCAGTTCAGCATAGCGATCCGTACCAGCACTGTGGACAAGGCCGCGGGTAGCGCACAGTACGGTGCAGGTGGCGGCATAGTCTGGGACTCTACCCCGGTACAAGAGTACGTAGAGATGCAGGCGAAGACGCGGATACTTGGCACGTTGCAAGAACAAGAAAATATAGAGCTTTTTGAGACCCTACGTTGGACGCCAGATGAAGGATTCAGTCGGCTCCAAAGACATTTGCAACGCATGGCCAAGAGCGCGGCCGTGTTTGGTTACCCTATGGACGAACAGCGGGCAGAAGCTGCTTTGCAGCAAGCAGTGAATGGTAGTACCGCGCAGGCACTGCGTGTGCGCTTGAGCCTCACCGTAGAGGGAGACTACAGAGTTGATTTAGCCGAGCTGCCCAGCGATACCCAATCTCGAAACAGCCAACCTATTTGCCTGGCAACGACGCCGGTATGTTCAACCGACCTGTATTTGATTCACAAAACCAGCCATCGCCAAGTTTATGATCGAGCGACTACAGAAGTGCCAACGGGCGCAGAGCCAATACTGTTTAATGAACAAGGCGAGATCACTGAAAGCAGCATCGCTAATGTTGTATACAAACTAGGCGACGACTGGTTTACCCCTCCGGTAGAGAGTGGGCTGCTGCCGGGAATACTGCGGGAAGAATTGCTTGAGCAAGGGAAGGTGAAGTTACGCAAGTTAGCGTTAGATGAGCTCGACGAGGTCACAGAGATCCAATTGATCAATGACCTGCGAGGATGGCGCCGCGCGCATTGGAAGTGAAATTGCCGCGATCCGCATTGACAAGGCATAGGGCGGTAAGGACAATTCGCCCGCTTCGGCATCCGCCGAATGCAGTGGCTAGGTAGCTCAGCTGGTTAGAGCGCAGGATTCATAATCCTGAGGTCGGGAGTTCAAGTCTCCCCCTAGCTACCATTCAACAGTTGGAGCGAAGACCTCAGGATTACATCCTTCGCGTCGGGTCGTCTCGCCGTTACACATAGCCACAGCGCCTGTAGCCCTCGCACGCGGGCTGCCTGAGCTTCGCACCCTGCATACGACAATTGGTAAATGGGACCTGGTGGCCGATGTTCGTACCACCAGTCTTGAGGCGTCTGATCGGGTGTTAAGAGAAGTCCGAATTATCGAAGGGGTAGCAAACAGCGAAACCAGCTTGCTACTTTCCTTGGTTTAACTGTTTTAATCGACGCTGGCTACCAACATGGTGGGGTTCACCGATGACCGGCTGATTTGGCAAAGCTGCCGACCGTCTTTCAGCCGCGTACCGCAGGCGAAGTCGTCATTCTTGCCCTCAGAGCTGGACCAGTAGAACGTCTCGGACTGAGCGTCTGGGAAAGCCACAACATTGATCATGGGGCTGTGGCAGGGCACGTCGGTGAGTGTGGCGTATTCCTCTTGGGTAGGCATGCGCCAACCCATATCCGGCGTCTGTGATATCGGAGCGGCAGTAAGGTCCTGTACCGCGACCACCGTTGCATCGAAGTTGAGATTCAAGGCTTCGTCTTTGCATTCTCCGTCGACGAAGCTTTGACCAGCATTGCAACGGTACCAGTGCAAGTCTGTGGCGGTGTCGTGAACGACGCCATTGCCTTGATCCTGCAGCGTAGACATTGCTGCCTTGAAGTATTCAGCGCAGGTGATGTCGATACTGTCCCCGCCACAAGAGGCGCCAACGCAAGCTGTAATTAGGATCAGAATAGCTGAGCGTCGTTTTCCGGTATTGATTTTTGGCATGGTTTTACTCCATCAGTAACGCTTTTAAATGCTTAGCGAATTACCGCTTGTCAGTTTCAAAAGAGTGTTGGCGTGGAAACTAGAAGTTGCATGCTGCAATTAAAAGAGTAATTTTTAGACTTAAAAATTGTATACAAAAAGTATACAAGTACTGGCAGTGTCCTAATAATGAGCTTGCTGCGCCCAAAGATGGTGCGCATTTGACCAAAACTAAGTGGTGCGCGAGATGATAAACGAAGATCAGCAAGTTCAGTTGGATGCTGGGGTAGCAACCCTGATGCTGTCGGTCCTGGTAAGCGACAATGAACTCATGGCGTTTTTTGGTTCGTCGCGTTACTCAGCGTTGTTTCTTATGCAAGCGTTACTGATCTGCGAGCAGCGGCCAGGGTTGTCAAAAGAAGAGTGCCTGCAGATAGGAAGCGACTTGCGTTCTCGCACCCATCGACAAAACTTCATTGATGAGGCCATCAAACAAGGTTTCTTTGCGAAAGAGAAATCCGCAACAGACGCGCGGCAAGTTGTGGTTTATCCCACAGCCAAAACCAAGCGACTGTTTAATGACCTCTCAGCCGCCTCGCGAGATAAGGTTCGCGCGGTATTTGCTGCCGAATAGTCGTTATGCCGCGTTCTGCTCCGCTTGCTGAGCTTGCGTGCCAATGTCTTGCAGCTCCAATGCGCCAAATAGCAACGCGCCATCTTCAAGTGGGGCTTTGCGAATAATTTTTTTATCCAGCGCGTAGTTCTGAGTGTTCCGCCAAGGGTCTTTATCACCTTGTTTTGGCATCAAGTCCATGGTTCGTTGCATGTAGCCCGCTGAGAAGTCTTGGATCCAAGGTCCCAAGTTCATATCCGCGTCTTCATCACGCAGTCGCGGCGTACACTGATTCACACCCAGTTGATCCATGTGGTTAAGCAATCGGCAGGCGTATTCCGCCGTTAGATCAGCACGTAAGGTCCATGACGCGTTGATGTAGCCAAAGGTTTGAATCAGGTTGGGAATCTCGGCATACATCATGCCTTTATAAGAAACCGTGTCTGCAAAGTTGACAGTACGGCCATCCACAAAAAACTCAGTACCACCCATAACTTGCATATTCAGACCGGTTGCAGTGACGATAATGTCCGCTGTCAGCTCTTCACCTGAACTGAGTTTTATGCCGTCAGCCGTGAATTGGTCAATACTGTCTGTAACGACCTCAGTCTTGCCTTTCTTGATCGAAGCAAAGAGATCGCCATTTGGAATGAGACATAAGCGTTGATCCCACGGGTTGTACTTAGGCGTGAAGTGCTTTTCGACATCGTAGTCTGGGCCTAGGGCATCGCGTACAAGACCTATTAACCCTTTCTTCATTTTGTGCGGCTGCTTGCGCATGCGTTGATACATGAAGTGCTGTAGCTGCGTATTTTTAAAGCGGGTCAGTGCATAGGCGACAGAGTCGGGCAGCAATTTACGCAGAGTGTTGGCGATCTTGTCTTGGTCCGGGCGCGACACGACATAAGTCGGCGAGCGCTGCAGCATCGTCACGCTGGCGGCTTCGTCTGCCATGGCTGGAACCAGTGTCATGGCGGTAGCACCGCTGCCAATGACCACGACCTTCTTGTTCTTGTAGTCCAGATCCTTAGGCCAATGTTGCGGATGTACCATTGTGCCTTTGAAGTTTTCTTGGCCCTGGAAGTCGGGCGTATATGGAGTGTCGTAGTTGTAATAACCGCTGCACATCATCAAGAAGTTGCAGCTAAATTGTTCGGTGTTACCGCCGTGATCGGTGGTCACGGTCCAAGTTGATGAATCGCTCGACCATTCTGCGCTGCGCACTTTGTGTTCGTGTTGAATGTGTTTGGCGAGGTCACGTTCAGCGATGGTTTCTTGTAGGTAACTCTTAATAGAGGGTCCATCAGCAATAGACTTTGCTGCAGTCCAGGGCTTGAAGTTAAAACCCAAGGTATGCATGTCGCTGTCCGAGCGAATACCGGGATATTGGAACAAGTCCCAAGTTCCGCCAATCTGCTTGCGCGATTCTAAGATGGTGAAGGTTTTATCCGGGCAGCTCTGCTGCAGATGACACGCCGCGCCGATACCAGAAATACCAGCGCCAACAATTACTACGTCAAAGTTTTGCATGATTTATCCACCGTTGGTTGTTCCATTTGCCGCGATATGAGCGATCGCTCGGTCATAAAGAGCAAGCAGGATAGTAATCCCAAGAGCATTCGTGAGCAAAAGGGCTGTTTGCTAAGTGAGTTTCTTTACTCGCAGGGATATCCCGCTACCCGATACTAAAAAGGTACTGCCCATAAACCCTGGTCTCAGCTCAACCACATCGCCCGGGCTCAGCGTGTTGGGCCGATGATTTGCTTGAACCCATGTTTCGCCGTTGGCTAATACATAAAGCGTTTTACTTGGGGGATTGCGATGCACTTTTAGAACCCTGATCGTGGTTTTTTATTAGTGGCTTGCTGGGGGGCTAACGATCTCGTTGTTGGCGCTATTGTTTGGTGACTGTTGGTGCTTTTTTCAGCTTTCGATTCGGTCTGTTCTGCTGGCAATGCGATAGCATTGACTGATTTCTGAAATAGAGCGTCGTAGCAATTTAAGCGCGCTCTTTCATTGGTAATTTCGGCGCATTGTTCGGGTCCGATAGCGGCCAGGCTATGGCTGCTTAAAATCAACAAGATGGTGGGAAGATAATTTTTGTTCACGCCAGTAGGTCCGAGGTTGCGTATGTGCAATAAACCATACTGCGAGGAATGCCGCTACCGAATTTTATCTGTCTGGCTGAAATAGATTGTTGGAGTAAGGGTTCTTGATTTGTTGGGTCTAGGCGCTAAGTTAAGAAAAAGGGGAGGGATTATGACGACAGCTAAGAACCAACGGCGCGTATTGCAATGTGCGCTGCTATTTTTTGTCCTAGTGAGTGGTGTAAGCACATACGCGGAACCCAGAGTAAAAACCACCGAGGGTTGGGTCGAAGGGTTGGTTGCTAATGATATAGCTCAGTTTCTTGGCATTCCATACGCACAACCGCCGGTTGGAGAGTTGCGCTGGCAGCCGCCACGTCCAGCCAACAAACGAGATAAGGTATTAACAGCCCACGCCTTTGGCCCACGCTGTGTTCAGCGGACTGCCGGCGATAACCCACCGGTGGTAAGCGAAGATTGCTTAACCCTCAATGTTTGGTCTTCCGATGTTGGTGCTGAAAAACAGCCGGTAATGTTCTATGTGCACGGTGGTGGCTTCCGCAATGGTTCTGGTGAGGTGCCAGGCCAAGTACTGGCAAAGCATGGCGTTGTTGTTGTGTCCCTTAATTATCGCCTGGGCCCCATAGGTTTTTTTGCTCATCCAGCCCTGGAAAGTAAATCCGCCAGTTTTGGTTTGTTGGATATGGCTGCGGCCTTACGTTGGGTGCAGAACAATATCCACTCCTTTGGTGGTGATCCGAACAATGTCACTATCTTTGGGGTATCCGCAGGTGCCATGGCGGTCAATGCGTTAATGGTCAGCCCAACCACTAAAGGGCTGTTTCATAAGGCTATAGCGCAAAGCGGTTATGGCACCTGGGCTTTGCCGCGTTCGACCAATGCGGGCGGTATGGCCCCGCTGGGTATGGACTTGCGGCCTTTGCCAACTGCTGAACAAGAATCTGCAGCGATTGTCGCAAAGGTAGATCCGCAAGCGCGAACCAAGGCGCAGTTGCTGGCGTTAGACAGTGCCGAGTTGATGGGTGCTTTATCTGGTTTTCAATTGCCCTTTGTCGATGGCGTGGTACTAACAGGCGAACCCACAGCGCTTGCTTTGCAGGGGGAGCAGCATGATGTGCCGTTTATTACGGGCGGCTGCAGTTTTGAGGGCAGTGTGCAGCCTGCTTCTGGCATTACCTTGCAGGCGTTTGAAAAGTTTCATCGAAGCCGGTTGTCCGAGGCGGAAAAACTCTACGCCGAAGAGTTCGCTGTTGATCGCGAGTTTGGTTTGAAGCAGATGTTTGGCGACAACCGTTATGTTTTGGCGGCACGCACAATGGCTCGCAGTGCGGTGACAAAAAGCGCTCAAGCACGACTTTATTATGTGGATTTTATTCCTGATAGCCGGTCGAAGGAGTGGTCGGGCACGCCCCATGGTGCTGATGGTTATTTTTTGTGGTCAGGTGAAACGTCTGGTGATGAACAGGTCGCGGATCTGTCAAAGCGTTTGCAAGCCTACTGGGTAAACTTTGCGCGTACCGGAGACCCAAATGGTAAAGGTCTGACGGCTTGGCCTGAATACGATGCTGAGTCGGATCAGTGGATGGTATTCGGCCTGGCGGATAACGTGCAGCAGGGTGTCGCCAAAGAGCGCCTGGATTTTTTAGAAGCCCATTACATGAACCGCATCGGCGCTCGAGAGTGAACGCCGACATGGCTTAGCTAAATTTTCAGGTGGTTAGAGAACTAGGCGATATGTTTTGCCAGGACCTCAGGCACCTCGATGTACTTAGCGCGCAGATATTCGCCTAAGGACTTCGCTTGTTTGTCGATGCGATGGTTTGATGCGGCTCCAGTGCCCAGCACACCTTTGATGTAGAAGTTCATCGCCAATAGGTTAGGCATGTCATAGCGTTCGACTTCGTAAGCGCCAAAGTCGGGTACCAATCGCTTAAATTCCTCGACCGTCAGGTATTCATATAAAAAGCTGTACGCCTCGTCGCTGAGCGCCCAGACACCCACATTGGCGTTACCGCCTTTGTCGCCAGAGCGCGTGCCGAATAGGCGCCCGAACGGGATCCGTCGGGTGGGGCCGGTCGGTGCTGGTGCGATATTTGCGGGCATTTGCTGATAGTAAATGTCTTCAAGCCCAAGACGCTGGGTCGGTAAGACTTCAATAGACTTCCCGCCAACGTGCACATGCTCGGTAATTTTTTGACTGTCTATAAGAGCCGGCCAATGATAAATCGCTGGGCCGCCATTAAAGCCCGCCGCGCCGCGGCCTGTGTTTCCCGGAATACCTGCAAGCCCCAGCTCGGTGACCTTGGCGGCGAACAGCCGCCCAAACAAACTGGGATCATGGTGGGTAATGGTCACGCGCAGTGCCGCATGGGCTACCTCGTTACTTTCAGGGTCTTCGTGGTCGCTGCGAATCAACTGCACGTCAACATCGTCGAATTGCTCTCGGCCACCCAGATTATGAAAAACAGCGTCAAGGTAGCGCTCGGCCTTTTGCTCGATATCCAAACCGGTAAGCAAAGTCTCCATAGACTGTTTGTACGGTCCGCGAGTGTTGAAACACACCTTATGGGTGGGCGGTGGTGTGCTGCCGCGGCAACCGCTGACATAGACTCGGTCCTCGCCGGTCTGCTCAATGCTCATGGTGTCGAAGTGCGCTATGACATCCGGGTTGTAGTACGCAGGGGTCGAGATTTCGTAAAGCAATTGGGCTTTGACTGTACCTTCGGAAATCAAGCCACCGGTACCAGGGTGTTTGGTGATGGTGAAGTTGCCGTTGGCCTCGATCTCTGCGATCGGATAACCGACATTATGAAAACTCGGCACTTCTTCAAAAAAAGCATAGTTACCGCCGCAGCATTGGGCGCCGCACTCGATGATGTGGCCTGCCGCCAGCGCGCCAGCCAGCGCATCGTAGTCGTTACGCTGCCAATTGAACTTCCAAGCCGCCGGGCCTATCACCACAGCAGCGTCGGTAACGCGTGGGCAAATTACGATGTCAGCGCCCTGATCTAATGCCTCTTTTATGCCCCAGCCTCCCAGATAAGCATTTGACGTTAAGGCCTGTTGGGTACTGTCTTTCAGATCTACCTGAGTATCCAAGTTGGTGAACTTTTCGCCCTCTGCTTGCAGTGCATTTAATTCTGGCAGGAGATTATCGCCATCGATGTACGCCACTTTGGAGTCAACGCCCAGCTCGGCGAGGATTTTCTCGACCTCATTGGCCATGCCCTTTGGGTTTAAGCCTCCGGCATTGGTCACAATTTTAATGTTGCGAGCTTTGCAGTCAGCTGCAACGTCTTTGAGCTGTTTAAGAAACGTGCCGACATAACCCACATCTTCGCCGCGGGTTTGCTGCTGGTTATAGAGAATCGACATGGTCAACTCTGCAAGATAGTCGCCAGTCAGTACATCAATAGGACCGCCGTCGATCATCTCGCGCGCCGCCGCCAGGCGGTCGCCGTAAAACCCGCTGCAGTTTCCGATTCGTATTACGTCTGTCATGGTTCCCTCCGTTTCAGTGTCGGACCAGCACTACTCCTGAACCCAAGATGGCTTGCGTTTCTCGCGGAACGACGCCATGCCCTCGGCACCTTCCTCCGAGCGAAACATGCGTGCGCTCCATTCTGCGGTTTCTTCGAATCCGTCAGCCAAAGATAACTGGGGTACACGCCGCACCAGTTTTTTACACTCTTGAACTGCGATTGGTCCGCCCAAGTTGATCATGTCGATCTCCTCCTGGACCGCCGAATGCAGCTCGTCGTCTTCCACCGCGCGGTGCGCCAACCCCATGGCAACAGCCTGATCGCCATCAAAGCGTTCGCCGGTCAAAAATACTTTCATACCGTGATGCGTGCCTAATTTGGGCAAACACACAACTGAAATGATGGCCGGAATCACGCCGATACGTACTTCGCTAAAACTGAATTGCACATTTTTGCGGCTGATTACGATGTCCGATGCGCCGACCAGACCAAGGCCGCCGGCAAAGGCAGCGCCATTGATCGCGGCAATGACTGGCTTAGGACTGTCCATGATCGCCGTCAGCACATCGGCATAAGGGACGGCACGATCAGAGCCTTCCGAGAGGTGTCCCGGGGGACTTTTAAGATCAGCGCCCGCACAAAAAGCTGGGCCATTGCCGGTAATGACGATGCTTCGTACTGCATCGTCAGCGTTTGCGGCCATGATGTGATCGTAGAGTTCGGTCACCAAGATTGATGACAAGGCATTACGATTCTCTGGGCGGTTCAATGTGATCCAGGCGGCGCCTTGCTTGATCTCGTACAGAGTTGCTTCAGTAGTAGCCATGAGTTCGTTCCTTATTCTTCAGCCATTGAGACCAACAGCTGGCCGTTATCAACTTGATCGCCTACTGCGACATGGACGCTTTCAACCACGCCGTCCCGAGGAGCGGTAATGCGATGCTCCATTTTCATGGCTTCCATAATCAGCAGTAGATCACCCTTGTTGACGCTGGCGCCGGCGGCAACTTCTGTGGCCAGTACCGACCCAGGCATGGGTGCCGTTAAACCACCGGTGTTGGCGTCCAGGCTCGTATCTGGGTAGCGCGGTTGTTGGGTGAGTACCAAGTCACCGTTCTGACTATGTACTAACCAGTTGTCGCCGTGGCGTTGCATTGAAAATTGCAATCTTCGGCCGTTGTCGTCTAGATCGACAACACCGCTGCCGCATTCGTAGGGGCTGATGAAGTGTTCGTCGTCATCACATAGCAGTCGGAAACGACCGTCTCGTTGTAAGCGATAAGTCACATCGATGACTTCATCGCCGCAATGGAAACTGATGGCTTCCATAGGCATCGTGGAGTTGCGCCAACCGCTGGGCAAACTGCGCAGCACGCGACTGTTCGCGCGCCGCTGTGCTTGGGACTCCATGGCAACAGCAATGGCTGCTTCGACCAGCTCTTGGCGCGATACCTCGCGGACGCGAGCCGGTTCCACTCGCTCGATAAAGTCGGTGGTGGTGTCGCCCGCAAGAAACTCCGGGGTGCGTAGGGTTGCCACCAAAAAGTCTCGGTTCGTGCGCAAGCCCTGTATCTCGGTGGTTTCTAATACTCGCGCCAAGCGACCTGCGGCCTCTCTGCGGGTTGGTGCATGCACAATCACCTTGGCGATCATCGGATCAAACTGGGTGCTAATCTCGCTGCCAGCTTCAACTCCAGAGTCGAAACGAGCCTGACCAACGGTAGACGGCGTCCACGCCAGCACCGGTCCCGGCGACGGTAGAAAACCCTTGGCAGGATCTTCAGCATACAAACGCGCCTCAATTGCGTGGCCATTGATGCTGATGTCCGCTTGGCTAAACGACAGGGTCTCACCCTCAGCAACGCGAATCTGCTCGCGTACCAGGTCCTTGCCGATGATCTCCTCGGTAATGGGGTGCTCTACCTGTAAGCGAGCATTTACTTCTAAAAAGTAAAAGTCGTCGCCACTGAGTAAGAATTCCACGGTGCCGGCAGAGGAATAACCAAGCTTTTTGGCCGCCGCGATCGCCGCATCGCCCATACGCGAACGTATGGCGTCGTTCACTGCAGGTGAGGGCGCCTCTTCAATGATCTTCTGATGACGACGTTGAATGGAACATTCTCTTTCATAGCAATGCACTAGATTGCCGTGGGTGTCGCCAAGAATCTGAATTTCTACGTGGCGCGAAACCGCGAGCCACTTCTCTAAAAACACGGTGTCATCGCCAAAAGAACTGCCGGCTTCGCGTTTTGCGCCCTCCACTGCGGCCAGCAAGTCTGCTTCTTGTTCGACTACCCGCATGCCGCGGCCACCGCCGCCAGCGGAGGCCTTCACAAGCACCGGATAACCGATTTCGTTCGCAGCGGCGACAATATCGGTGTCTCCAGAGATTTCGATGCCCGGCAAAGTTGGCACGCCAGCCTCGTCCATAAGACGCTTCGCCGAGAGCTTGTCGCCCATCAGACCAATAACCTCAGGTGTTGGGCCAAGCCACTTTATTCCGGCATCAATAACCGCTTGGGCAAAAGCCGCGTTTTCTGACAAAAAACCGTAGCCAGGATGGATCGCATCGGCACCGCTTCGTTGGCAGGCCTCTAGTACTTTATCGACATCAAGATAGGTCTCTGCCGTAGTGCGCCCGTTTAACGAAACCGCGCTGTCTGCTTCTTTAACGAAGGGTGCCTGAGCGTCGCCGTCGGCGTAAATCGCCACGGTGCTGATGCCCATATCATGAGCGGTACGAATGATGCGCCGTGCAATTTCGCCGCGGTTGGCAATCAACAGGCGTGTGATGGGTGTGATTACATGCGCCATGTGCCGTACTCCTTGGTGCCTTTAACGCTGTTGTTGTGGCAGGCCGACAACGACATAGCAATTACATTGCGGGTATCTCTGGGATCGATCATGCCGTCGTCGGAAACACGAGATGTGGCGTAAAGTCCTTTCGAGCGCTCCTCTGCCCAGTGCTCGGCAAACGCTGCACGCTGGGCGTCGGCTTCTTCGTCGAACTCAACGCCACGTCGTGCTGCGGCCCCTCGACCGACAATGGTCATAACCCCAGCCATAACAGACGGCCCCATAACGGCTATTTTTGAAAATGGCCAGATGTAGGTGAACTTAGTGCCGAAAGCTCGGCCACTCATGCCGTAGTTCCCAGCACCATAGGATGCGCCAACAATAATAGTAATGTGCGGCACGGTAGAGTTTGAAACCGCATTCACCATTTTTGAACCGTTCTTGGTAATACCGCCTTGTTCGAAGTCGGTGCCGACAATAAAGCCGGTAATGTTATGCAAGAACAAAATTGGCACATCGATCTGATTGCACAGTTGAATGAACTGCGCAGCCTTTTCGGCGGCCTCTGAAAAAAGTGCGCCGTTATTGCCCACGATACCCACGGGATAGCCTTGAACCGAGGCCCATCCGCAGACCACGGTAGGGCCGTACAGTGGTTTGAATTCTTCAAACTTTGAGCCGTCCACCACGCGCATTATTACTTCGCGAATGTCCAGGGGTGTTTTCAGGTCTTTCGACACCAAGCCGAGCATGTCTTCCGGATCATGTACTGGTTCTTCAAATTGCGGGCTCGGCTCGGGTCCGAGCTTGCGCCAATTCAAATGCGACACCACCTCGCGGCATAAGCGGATGCCGTCCATTTCGTCCTGTGCCAAGTAGTCGCCCAGTCCGGAAATCTGCGTGTGCATGTCAGCACCGCCAAGGTCCTCTGCGTTAGCGTCTTCGCCGGTAGCCATCTTCACCAGCGGCGGGCCGCCCAAGGACACCATGGCTTGGTTTTTCACCATGATGTTGTAATCACTCATGCCGGGCTGATAAGCGCCACCTGCGGTGGCTGCACCAAACACGACTGAAACAGTCGGGATACGCATTTTTGACAGTTCAGAAATTTCGTAGAACAGTCGACCTGATTCGGCAAAGTGATCTAGATCACGTCGGATAGAGGCTTCGGCCGCTTTGTTTGGGTCGCCGCCGTCACCACCACCTTCGCCGCGCAGATCCGCCCCAGCGCTCTCAACAAATTGCACGTAGGGCATGCGGTTTTCCCGGGCAATCTCCAGGCCGCGCATAAGTTTTTTGGCGTTAAAAGGATTGAACGCGCCAGCGCGCACGGACGGGTCGTGGCCTAGGATTACGCACTCAACGCCCTCAATGACCCCAATGCCAACCACAAAGCCCGAACCTATATCGTAAGAGGACCGCCAAGCTGCCAGTGGGCTGATTTCGAGGAACGGCGAATCGCGATCGAGCACATGGGCTATGCGTTCACGAATCGGCATTTTGCCGCGGGTTCGCAAACGCGCCACGGCTTCTTCACCACCGCCTTCTGCGGCTTCGTCGTAGAGTGCTTGCAACTCATCCAGGGTTTCCAGCATGTCGTTTTTGTTTTGCTGAAAAACACTGTCTTTCTTATCCAGCTTGGAATTCAGAACTGGCATGTATTCCCCCCCAAGAACATGTCGTTGAACCGTAAATTGGTTCTATGAAATCGAATGTCCAAATAACCTAGCAGAAAAAAAAGCCAGCCATAAGGTTTTTTTGTGCTAAGTTCCGAGTGGAATTTTGGGGGTGCTGTGAATCTAGAAGTAGGGCTGCAACAGGCCAAAAGTGAGCGCGCAAGGGCGGCCATTTGCGATGCCACCATCGCCTCTTTAGCAGCGGTGGGTTATGCAGAAACGTCGATCAATCGTGTTGCTGCCATAGCGGATTTTTCTAAAGGTGCGGTCCAGTACCACTTTCCAACGAAAGAAGATTTGATTGCCGCCACAGTGGACACACTGCTGCTGCGTACGGTGCAGTCACGAGGTGCTAAGCCGGCAACTGTAGAAGAAGCACTGTTGAACGCTTGGCAGCGATTCATCAATACACCAGCGTATCGCGCATTAATGGAAGTGCTAAATGCGGCGCGTACAGACATGGCCCTGCAACAACGTATTTCCTGCGAATTGTTGGACTGGGGCCAAAAACTCGACCAGCAGTCTCTTGCAAGCTACCGAGCAGTCAGTGGCAACAATGATGAGGTAGTGATGCTGCTGAATATGACCCGCAGCTTTATGCGTGGGCTGTTATTGCAGGAACAATATGGTGTCGACGCAGCGGCTACTCTGGATTATGTGCGTAAGTGGATAGAGCTGATTGCGCCGCTACTGGAATTAAAGGACAACAAATAGAGCGACCAGATGAGCCCACGCCTGTGATGCAACGATAAATCGATAAAACGATAAGAGGTGAATATGTCAGTCAGTCAGGTAGAACTTAAAGACTTTGAGCAACAAGCAGACGCTTGGTTTGCGCAGAACAAGCCAAGCAAACCAGATTTTATATTGCCGGAAACCTTTATGGAGGTCGGCACCGATCAGCAATTTGAGTATTTGCGCGATTGGCAAAACAAAGTGTACGAAGCCGGTTATGTGGGCATGGCGTGGCCAAAAGAGTTTGGCGGCGGCGGTGTAGATCAGGTGTTTCAGGACATCGCCACCAAAGTCATGGCTAAACATCGGGTGCCGTTTTTGCCGAATACGATTGGCTTGAACTGGGCGGGTCCGTTAATCCTGTATATGGGTACCGAGGCCGAGAAGCAAAAATACATAAAGGGTATTTTGAGCGCCGAAGATATTTGGTGTCAGGGTTTTTCGGAGCCGGATCACGGCTCGGATCTGGGCAGCGCCCAATGTCGTGCTGTGAAAGACGGCGACGAATATGTGGTGAACGGATCGAAGATCTGGACCAGCTTGGGTAGCTACGCCAAGTACATGATCTTGCTGGCGCGCACGGCGACCGGCGGGCCCAATAAATACGCGGGATTAAGTTTCTTCCTTGCGCCCATGGATGCGGAAGGTGTGGAGCCCCGACCGATCAAAAAACTCACCGGCGAGTATGGCTTTTGTCAGACGTTTTTTAACGACGCGCGAATTCCAGCCTCGTGCCTAATGGGTAAAGAAGGTGAGGGTTGGAAAGTGGCCATGGCCACGCTGACGTTCGAGCGCGGCGCTACCGGTGGTCAAGCCGGCGGCTTGTCGATGATGGATTTAAGCATTAACGACGTAGTGGAACTGGCGCGACGTGCCAAACGCAATGGACGTCCAGCAATCGAAGATCCTCATGTACGAGCCGAACTGGTTGACTTGATTACCGAATCTCGCAGCAACAGTCTTATGGCTGCTCGCAGCAATATCCCGGCCTTAGCTAGCGACTGGCCTAGTTCGGTCAGCATGTCGGGCAAATTACGCTCGTCCGAGTTGAAGCGACGAATGTGCCAATTCGCTATTTCGTTGCAAGGCGCCAACGGTGCTCGCTATGTCAGTAGTGACGCTATTGATGGCGGCATGTGGCAACGCTCTTACTTAAACGCCTTCTCTGGAACCATTGGTGGGGGCACCAGCCAGATACAGCACAACATTATTGGCGAGCGCGTGCTCGGTTTGCCGAAGTAGGGGAAGCAATATGGCATCAATAGAATTTAGCGAAGAGCAAAGCATGCTGTTGGAGACCGCAGCAGACTTTTGTCGGACCCATTCGCCTGTGGATGCGGTCCGAAAACAAATAGAGCAGGAGCAAAGCACGACACCAGAGCTATGGGCGGCTATGGCAGAGCTGGGTTGGCTTGGAGTAACCATTCCCGAGCAATACGGCGGATTGGGCATGACACTGGCCGATGCAGTGCCCATTGTCGAAAGCATGGGTCGTTATCTCATGGGTTCACCGTATGTCGCGACCACATTGGCAGCGCAAGCGTTGATAACCAGCGGCAGTGAAGCACAAAAGAGCCATTGGTTGAGCGAAATAGCCAGCGGTGCCGCGGCTTCAGTGGGTCTAACAGAAGAAGACGGTAATTGGCGGTTACACGAGATTGCCGCAACCGCTACAGCCAAGGGCAACACCTTGTCGTTGGAGGGCACCAAGTGTTTTGTGTTGGACGCCGAACAAGCTCAGGCCATTGTTGTGTCGGTCATGTTCGAGGGCGCAGCCCGGTTGTTGCTGATTCAGGCGGACCAAATACCCAGTGGTGCGTTAGTGCGCGAGGTGGTCCTAGACGAAACGCGGCGCAGCTTCACCCTTAAGCTCGATGGCATTTCGGTGCCGCAAAGCCAGCTATTGGACGGGGCCGACTTTGCGGCGCTAGAACAAGCCGCCATGCTTATGTTGGTCGCTGAAATGTCTGGCGGCCTGACGGGTGTGCTGCATGTGATCATTGACTATCTCACAACACGCAAACAGTTCGATCAGTACATTGGCAGTTACCAATCACTCAAGCACCCAACCGTGCAAATACTGTTGTCTATGGAAGCCTGCCGGTCGCATCTTTACCACGCGGCAACCGTGATGGCGTCTGGTGATGTAGCCGCGGCAGAAGAAGCCGTGCGCATGGCCAAAGCCCAAGGCAGTGAAGCGTTTGCTTTTGCCGGTGATCGAGCAGTGCAATTCCATGGTGGATTTGGTTTTACCTATGAGTGCGATGCGCAGTTGTACTTGCGTCGCGCCCTGTGGTGCCAATATCAGTTTGGCGACACGGCCTACCACCGTGATCTGTTGGCACCGTTGTTGCTGGACCAAGCGGTATAAAACTAAGGAAGGGGATTGGTGACTATGAAGTTATATCACTGCAAAGATGCGCGATCGTTCCGAGCGTTGTGGGCATTGGAAGAAATGGGCTTGGATTACGAGCTGATCAACATGGAATTTCCACCCCGCGCGACCTATCCGGGATACCTAGACTTAAACCCCTTAGGTACGGTGCCAACCTTCGTAGATGGCGACGTCACTCTGACCGAATCGTCCGGCATTTGTCAGTATCTAGTAGACAAGTACGGCCCCTCGCCGCTGGGTATAGGCGTCAATGAGCTGGGATATGGTGAATACTTAAACTGGCTGTACCGCAGTGATGCGACGCTAACCTTTCCGCAAACACTGGTGTTGCGTTATACCCGCCTAGAGCCAGAAGAGCGTCGTATCCCCCAAGTCGTAGAGGATTACTCCATTTGGTATCTGTCGCGCTTGCGCTCGGTAGAGATGGCGTTGGAAGGCAAAGACTATTTGGTAGGCGATAAATTCACCATGGCAGACGTTGCTGTGCATTACGCACTATTTCTTGGTCGCTCGCTGGGTCTGGACGAACGTTACAAGCCCAACTGCAAGCGCTACCTAGAAGCCATGATGCAGCGCGACGGTTTTAAGCGCGCCCAGCAGAAACAACAACAATAGAAATACGACTAGCGTAGGCAGATTCGACATATGAAAGTTAATACGGGTATCCCTGTGCACGACCTCAAGGCTGTAGGAGCAGCCGCCATGGCTGTGGAAGCGAACGGATTCAGCGGCATCTCTACGCAAGAGAATCGCCAAGATGCGTTCCTGCCCTTGGCCGTAGCCGCAGCACATACAGAAAATCTGGAGCTGCGTACCAGTATTGCCATAGCCTTTGCCCGCAGCCCCATGGTGGCCGCGAATATGTCTTGGGATTTGCAGCGCGCCTCGAATGGCAACTTTACTTTGGGGTTGGGCAGCCAGGTAAAAGGCCACAATGTCAGGCGCTTCAGTGTGCCATGGAGTGCACCGGCGCCGCGCATGCGTGAATACGTGCAATCCATACGCGCGATATGGGACTGCTGGAAGAATGGCACGCCGTTAGATTACCAAGGCGAGCATTATCAATTCAGTTTGATGACCCCGAATTTCACGCCAGAACCGCTCAATGGCGAATTGCCAAAAATTCAGATTGCAGCTGTGGGCCCGGCAATGATGAAAGTCGCGGCGGAAGAATGCGACGGCGTTATGTTGCACGCCTTCTGTACGCGCAAATACTTAGACGAGGTAATTTTGCCGAAGCTGCAGAAAGGCCTGGACGCAAAAGACAAAGTGCGCAGCGACTTCGAAATCTCTGGTGGTGGGTTCATTGTTACCGGCAAAGACGATGAAGCCGTAAACAAAATGTTTGAGTGGGTGCGGATGCGTGTTGGTTTCTACGGCTCGACACCGTCGTACTGGCCAGTCTTTGAAGCCCACGGATGGCAAGACTTGGGTCAAAAACTGAATGATATGTCCAAGAAAGGGCAGTGGCAGGACATGACCAAGGAAATATCTGACGAAGTAGTGCATGAGTTTTGTGCGGTGGGGCGTCATGATCAGATTCACAACGCGATCCAGCAGCGTTTTGGTGGTGCGGTAGACGTGCTGGCCCTACCTGCAGATACACCGCCAGAGCTTGTTCAAGAGCTGCGAAGAATTAGCTGATTGCCAGTCTGAATGGTGCGTGGTTGGACAAGTATGATTATCTCCCGCTCGCGGGTGGCCAGTGGGTTAGAGCCGCGGGTTACGTGGCGGAAGATCAATGGGAAGATCAACCAGCGGTTTTCGCAGAGCACAAGACTAATCTGGGGCTGACTTACACAGCTGACAATTATTCTGTGAACTCCACCCTTCGATACCACTCTGGAGGCGATGACATCAATGCAACTGCAGCAACACACGACGCTGTTGCAGATGCCATTGTCTATCTGGATGTACAAGGCACCTATAACTTCAGTAACTACAGTGCCACGGCGGGTGTGCGTAATCTCATGGATGAGACACCTCCGTACATGTCCAACTATGATGATATGAACACCATTAATGCGTCATATGATCTGGCCGGCAGGTATTTGTACTTTAAGCTTAGAGCTGAATTCTAAGTTCGCTAACCAGCACTTTAAGCCCCTCCTTTGAGGGGCTTTTTTTGCAAATGAACAGGTAGATTCTCTGCCGTGCTGCAATCAAGTTCAAAAAAACGGCACCCAACTTAGTGCATACAGCGTCAATGCAACCGCGCAAATAGCCGAGTACTTGGCCAGCATAACCAGATCCTCCAATCTCTCCTTACGTTTCATTGTTCCACCAAAGACAGGCGTGGGTTCTTTACGAAACTAAGTCCCGATCTATTCAAGTGTTGAACAAACTCGGCTGCGGGTCGGCAGAACGTTCTGGCCATAGGCCGCATAACCACCTGGGCGATTATGGTTTCGGCTTTTGCGGTACTTTTGTTTTCGATCGCACGTAAGCAGCTGAGGACGATGAACTCGTCTGCTACAACGTTTGGGTTCGACGGGCAGCAACCCAGTGTCATTGGGGTAGGCGCAGACATCGCCGCGATGACCATGCACTCATCAAATAGTGTCAGGGCTGGTTGGCAGTTGAAGTCGGTGAATAATCGGCCTAAAGCATGGTCTAAAGGTATTTTCTGCCGCATTGCACTGGACCAAACGCGCATGGCGAAAACTGTGAATTGACTCGCTGCGGGTAACTGTTCGATTTTTGCTGTCGCTGGTTTTAACGCTTGGTGGTCTGATCTGTCTGCTTGCATTTTGGTTCTTGGGTTACAAATTTAGTTGAATCGCGCTCCAATCTAAATGAGAATGATTATCATTACAACAAAGTGATGCCGTCTTTCTGGCATTTCTATAGGGGAAGTTGAAGCGATGAGTAATCTAGAACGAAGTAAATACGATGCGTGGGCGGTCGAGTTGGCAATGGAAACGCTAGAGCAAAAAATTGAACCGATCGTGAGCAATGCACCTGTGTCTGCTCAAGCGCGTTTCAATAACGCCCTACTCAATCTCGCGGTCAATAAAATAGTAGCGGCTGAGGGGACCCAGTTTACTGCTGGTATTTTGTGGCGCCTTGCTGATGCCATAGCCAATGGCCCTGTACCAACGCCGGGAAGGGCCGTGGATTTGACCTATGTAGACAGTTAGCTTTGCCGAACTTTGTAGCGGGCTAATTTTTGTTGTGGGTCACAGATTATTTTCGTAGTCCAGCTCGATGTTCGCATCAATAGTTTCTGCGAGAGAGGGATCCGCGCCTGACCGTTCGACAAATTGACGCCCAAAAGAAACCCGATCCTTATCTGGCCAGCTCTCTGGTTGCCATAGATGCGACCGAATTAACGCTTTGCCACAGTGAAAAAAACACTCGCGTACTTGTACCCGGGTAATAAGAACAGCAGGGTGATTAGCGTTGGCCATAGCCTGCTGCAGTGGCTCATCGACAATAAGTTCTGCTGTGCCGTTTATGCGCAGGGTCTCACGTGTGTTAGGCACCACAAAGATCAGTCCAATCTCTGGGTTCTGCAAAATGTTTAAGTGGCCATCTACCAAACGGTTACCGCGTCGGTCTGGAATCAGCAGATTGTTGTCTTCATCTATTTTCACAAATCCTGGCTCATCGCCCTTGGGCGACACATCCATGGCACCGGATGATGATGCTGTTGCAAGCAGTAGCAGCGGCGACTTGCCGATGAACCCTATTGCATCATCGGTCAGGCTTTTGGTTTTCTTTTGCTCCGTGGCTGGATTTGGATGGCCGACAACGTCGCGAAGTTGCTCGATGGTTTCAATTTTCATGCGGTTTTACCTTTGGTTTATTAGACCGATAGCGCGCGTCGCTTTGGTTTAAGCATGTCGTTAGTTTGCGGGAACCGGTATGACTTGCAACGCAGATTTACGGCTTAGTTAGGCGTTAATAGTTTGAAGAGGCGGTCCAAGAAGTCGTGACACATCTATGCCAAGGCTCATTCTGTGGTCACGCAATGGGTTATTCATAAGTTGTAGACCAAAAGTGTGCAATTTTTATTGCAAATGCGAATTATTATCATTACAGTTCGCGAACTTTAAACAAATGAGCCCTTCGATGCCTAAGTTTTCTTTCCTGTTTGCAGCCTGTATAGGTCTATCCGCTCTTCATGCCTTTGCAGATGACGGCCAAATGCTGGAAGAGGTCACCATTATTGGCGATCGCGACGGTGTTCGTACCCTATTGGGTTCTGGCGCGTTGGTAGATTCCGAGCAGGTTGCTAATGAAGTTTTAGTGGACATTAATCAAGCGCTAAAAACAGTGCCTGGCATTTATATCCAAGAAGAAGATGGTTACGGCCTGCGTCCTAATATCGGTATTCGCGGTGCTACCTCAGAGCGTTCTTCTAAGATCAGCCTGCTCGAAGATGGCGTTATGATCGCGCCTGCACCGTATTCCAATCCGTCGGCCTATTACTTCCCTACTGCGGCGCGTATGCACGCATTTGAGGTCATAAAAGGCGCCCCGCTGTTGCGTTATGGGCCCCACACGACCGGTGGTGTATTAAATATGGTGTCTACACCTATTCCAGATAGCGCTCGTGGTCGGCTGCGTTCTTTCGCGGGTCAAAATGGCGAAATCGATGTTCTCGCTAACTATGGTGGTACATCGGGTAATTGGGGTTATTTGGTAGAAACGACTCAGCGTAGAAGCGATGGCTTTAAAGACATCGACCGCGGTGGCGATACTGGCTATGACGTATCGGACTATATGGCTAAGGTCAGCTGGGAAGCCAACGGTCACAGACTCTTTGTCAAAGCGCAGTATTCAGAAGAAACGTCGGATGAAACTTATTTGGGGCTGACGGATGCAGATTTTGCCAGTCGTACAAATCGTCGCTATGGGCTCTCGGCACCAGACCAAATGAACAACGAACACGAAGGCTATATGGCGTCTTACAGCACGGACCTGGCAGACAACGTTGCACTGTCGGTCACTGCTTACCTGAATAAGTTCTCGCGTGATTGGTTCAAATTGAGCGGTGGTGGCAAGTTGGTCAGTGCGGCGAATGCAGGCGATGCGACGGCTTTAGGCGTGCTGCATGGCACGATCGACAAAACCGGCTTGAAGTACAAGCACAACAACCGCAGTTACGAGTCCAGTGGCGTTGAAGTGAACTTCGACATAGACCTAAATAACCATCAACTGGCCTTGGGTATGCGCGCCCACGGTGACGAAATGGATCGCTTCCAACCACAGGATCTGTACGACCAGGTGGATGGTAGCCTCAGCTACGTCAGTACCATTGCACCCACGGGCAGTAATAATCGTTTTGAAGAAGCAGACGCTACGTCCTTCTGGGCCACCGACGATTGGCAGGTGTCGGATCGCCTTAACGTGAATCTTATGTTGCGCTTCGAGGACGTTGAAACCAGCCGTCGTCAATTCGCAGACACGGCTCGAGCGACTGCACCAAGCACACGCTCAAACAACACCAGCCTGTGGTTGCCTGGGGCGTCATTGGGCTACCAGCTCAATGACAACGTGTTAGTCATCGCCAGCGTTCACAAAGGCTTCTCGCCGCTGGGTGGTGGTGCCAAGTCCTATGAAAAACCTGAAACAAGCTACAACTACGAAGCGGGTTTACGTTATACCGGCGCATGGTTTGCGGAAGCCATCGCCTTTTATAGCGACTTTAGTAACAAGGCTGAAAATTGCTCCAATGCAGCACCGTGTAGTAATGGCGCGACCTCTGGATCGTTCGTAACAGGTGAAGCGGTTATTCAAGGGCTGGAATTGCAAGTTGGCAGCGTAGTTGACTTAAGTGCGGGCGTGACTATGCCGTTTGACTTGGCGTATACCCTTTCTAACGCAGAGATAAGCAAGACGAATGACAACTTCAATAGTGGTGATCGGCTCGCTTCGGTACCGGAGCAAGCCTTAAGTTTGCGCGCGGGGCTTATTTTTGATTCCGGCTGGGAAAACTATGCAGCGGTCAAATACATAGACGAAATGTGTATCGCCGTTGGATGTACTGGCGCAGCTGCAGATTTTGATGAAACCGAGAGCTTGTTGCGCGTTGACCTGGTCAGCCATTACCAATGGAGCGATGGGTTGAAGCTCTTTGCCAAGTTAGAAAACCTGGCTGACGAGCAAGTAATCATAGCGCGCACCCCAGACGGCGCTCGACCAAATAAAGGACGAACTGCGTCGGTTGGATTTGAACTGACCTTTTAATAAGGCTTGTATCATCGTGACATTTCCAGGCGACCCCCGCGAAAGCGGGGGTCGCCTGTTTATGCGTTCTAAGGTATGTTTACCGTCCGCTAAATTACCGAAGTAAGTGGACAGTTATGAGCGAAGCAATCGATACGGAAGCCATAGCACAGTTCAAACGACCTGGCTCCGAGCAAGACGAAGTAAAGGGTGCGATTCCATCAGCGTATTCAGTGCCGATAGACGAAATCAATCCCGTGTGGAATCGGCTTTTTGCTGAGAACAAAAGCCTAGAGTATTTTGAGCGGCTGCGTAGCGAAGACCCCGTTCATTTCAACCAAAGCGAAATCGCTGGTCGGTATTGGTCTCTTACTAACTACGAAGACATCAAATCGGTCGACACAGACCATCACAACTTCTCAAGTGCACACGGCATTACGTTGGGGTTCCCGATCGATCAGCCGCTGCCGGAAGGTGCGTTAGACATTAAGTTGTTCATCGCTATGGATCAGCCCAAGCACGATGTGCAGCGTCGTACCGTATCGCCGGTCGTATCTACACGAAACTTGGCAGGCATGGAGCAGCTTATTCGTGAGCGCACAGGTGCCGTACTGGATTCACTGCCAATTGGCGAAACCTTCAACTGGGTCGATAAAGTATCCATTGAATTAACAACTCAAATGCTTGCGACCTTGTTTGACTTCCCGTTTGAAGAACGTCGTAAGTTAACCCGCTGGTCAGATGTGGCGACTGCAGTGCCAGGCGCTGGCGTAGTAGAAACAGAAGAACAGCGACGCCAAGAGCTGTTGGAGTGTCTGACCTATTTCACCAACATTTGGGAGCAGCGCAAAGCCAACCCAACTGGAGACTTCGTGTCTATGTTGGCTCACGGTGAAGACACCAAGGACATGGAACCTTTAGAGTTTCTGGGTAACCTGATCTTGCTGATTGTGGGCGGTAACGACACTACGCGGAATTCTATGAGCGGTGGTGTGTTGGCGTTGAATCAGTTCCCTAAGGAATATGACAAGTTACGGGCTGACCCATCTTTGATCCCGAATATGGTTGCTGAAATAATCCGTTGGCAAACGCCGCTCGCTTATATGCGTCGAACCGCCAACAAAGATTGTGAAATTCGCGGCAAACAGATCAAGGCCGGTGACCAAATCCTCATGTGGTACCTGTCGGGTAATCGCGATGAGACTGTATTTGAGCGTGGCGAAGATTTGATCATTGATCGAGAGAACGCTCGCAACCATCTCTCCTTCGGCTTTGGTATCCATCGTTGTATGGGTAATCGTGTTGCTGAGTTGCAGCTGCGCGTGTTGTGGGAAGAAATCATGAAGCGCTTCGACAACGTAGAGGTCGTTGGTGAACCAACACGTACCTTCTCGTCCTTTGTTCGAGGTTATACCGACCTGCCGGTTAAACTGCACAAGCGCGCCTGATTCTATTGGAGGACTGACCACCAGTCCGAAAACCTGGCTACGCTGACCCCCGCCTTCGCGGGGGTCTTGCTTAGCGCTAAGGTAATTTGAAAAGGTGATATGCGTGACCGATTTTTTTTCGCGCGGCAGATCGTCGTGCGTGCTCTTGCTTATATTTTTGGGGTTTGCTCATAGCGGCCACACAGCGCCAGAGCTAACCGCCCAAGCATTTCTCAAAGCGCCTCAAGTCGATGGCGACGTCCTAGACGATCAAGCTTGGCAGGATGTCCAAGCGGCCACTGGATTTGTGCAAGTGCGTCCGTTTGAAGGCCGCTCTGCCAGCCAACGCACTGAAGTGTTTGTGGGGTATACCGAAGACACGTTGTACATCGGCGTGATCTGCTACGACGAAGATCCAAGCAAACTCATTATCTCTGACACTCGCCGGGATTCTAATCTTGGGGAGGTCGACAGCTTTAAGGTCATCATCGATTCCTTCTTAGATCGGCAAAACGGGTTCATTTTTGGCACCACGCCGGGGGCGGTGGAATACGACGGCCAAGTAGTGAAAGAAGGCTCCAGTCGATTTGGTTCTGGTGGTGGCGGTTTTAACAAGAACTGGGACGCCGCTTGGGTAGTACAAGCGCAAGTAAATGAGCAGGGTTGGAGTGCCGAGTTCGCCATTCCATTCAAGTCGTTGCGATACGGCACCAAAGACATTCAAGACTGGGGCATCAACTTCGAACGTAACATTGCTCGCACCGATGAAACGGTCTACTGGGCGCCCTTGGGTAGGCAACACAATCTATTTCGAGTTTCTGAGGCGGGCACGTTGCGGGGTGTGCAGGCACCGAAACAGCGCAACTTAAAAGTGACGCCCTATGCCCTTGGCTTGTCCCGGCGTGGCGGTAGTCTGGTTGAAGACAGCGACAACGACATGGATTGGGGTTTGGATGCCAAGTATCTGATTACCCCAAGCCTGTCATTGGATCTGACTTACAACACCGACTTCGCCCAGGTTGAAGTGGACGAGCTACAAGTAAATCTAGACCGCTTCAGTATTTTCCTGCCAGAGAAACGACCGTTTTTTCTAGAAAATGCCGGCCAGTTTTCTGTGGGTAGCCCACGCGAGGTAGAGCTGTTTTTCAGTCGCCGAATCGGTATCGGCGACAATGGCGTACAGCAGCCGATTGATGGTGGTGTGCGGTTGTCTGGCAAAATTGCCGGGGCCACCAATGTTGGTTTGTTGCATATGCAGACCCAAGCCATTAATGAGTTAGCCAGTGACGCTTTTTCGGTGGCAAGAGTCAGTCAGGAACTTGCTAACAGATCTTCCATTGGCGCTATTTTTGTTAGGCGGCAAGGCGAGGAAGACAACGATTACAACAACACTTACGCCATAGATGGTCGTTGGGGGATCGGCGACGAGTTAACGCTGTCGGGCTATTTGGCACAAACTGAAACGCCCGGACGGCGAGGCGATGATCTAGCGGGTCGTATCCGCTTCAATAACACGACTGAGTCGTGGTCTAACAGCGGCAGTTACACCAAGGTAGGCAAAAATTTTAATCCGGAAGTCGGATTTTTGAGCCGCACGAATTATGAAAAGGTAGATTTCTCAATTTTTCATCGTCGCCGGCCAGAAGACCTTTGGGGGCTTTTTGAGCTAAGGCCGCATATGTACCACCGGAGTTTTTTTGACGACGAAGGGTTTTATGTATCGGGCTTTACTCACGTCGATAACCATTGGGAATGGAGGAACGGATTAGAGATCCATACAGGCGTTAACTTTATTCACGAGGGTGTGCAAACACCTTTTGAGATTAACGAAGGCACTTTCGTTTTGCCGGGCAATTACGACCATGCGGAATCTCAACTGGTGTTTATGAGCGATCGCCGTAAACCACTGTATTTTTCTCTTACGTCGAAGATTGGTGGATTTTATGGCGGTGATCGCAACGCGTTAGAAACTAAGGTGAATTACCGCCTAGGCGATGCATTCACCGCAGCATTGACCTGGAGCCACAATGACATAGGCCTGTCGTCTTTCGCGGGGGATGCTCTGACTCCGGCGAGTGTCGGCGACTTCAAAGTAAATGTTGCGCGCCTGCGTATGTCGTACTCGTTTACACCAAAGATACTCTTGCAGGCGTTAGTGCAGTACGACGACCGATCAGACTTGATCGCGACGAATTTGCGCTTCTCTTGGTTGCAAGCGGCAAACGCGGGGTTGTTCTTGGTTTATAACGAGGTCGATGACGACAGCATCGTAGGTGCTATGGAAAAACGTCGAGAAGTAGCCATTAAGTATTCGCGTATTCTTGACGTATTGCGATAGCGCTCAGGCTCACTCCTCGAAATGCACGAGGATGCCGGCATTAGCAATCACTAAGACATCACTACCATCTGCGGCGTCGATGTTCATACCACCGATGCAGGGTTCAACGGTCACGCTGCCATAAGGGATTTGCTCTGCCACCACGGTGCAATCGATTTGATCCGGCTCTGCAACACCTATTTTCACAGTAATGTGCATATCGTCATGGGACTTGCCCAAAGCCTTGAAAAAGTTCAGCGAAGAGTGGCGTAGTGCGTCGGATACGGCGCGGCACGCTGCCTTGGTGTAATCGCTGCCGTGCACGTCTACACCCATGCCCATTTCAGTGATGTATCTAACCTTAGCCATAGGTCGTTTTCCTTATTTCGTTAAGCTCACTGTGACCGCCACTGTACGGTCAATCAACTCCGCCACCTCAACTGTGTTGGTGCCGGCCAAAGAAAGACCCACGTTACCGCCCCAAGGTGCAGACCAAAAGTCGGGGATAGCTTTGTCTTGTAAGCCCCACAGCGCTCCAACTGTGGCGCCATTGCAGTCGGTATCCAAGCCCGCCGCAACCACATCGCCAATGGCGGCGCTAAAGTCATCGGGGTGGCTTAACAACGCCCAAACAACCAGGGCCAAATTATTTACGGTGTGCACCACACTCATATCCGGGAAATGCTCGCGAATGCTTATGCCGCCGTCCTCTTGTCCCACAAACCCGCGTGCCAGTTTTACCGCAGCTGCGCAGTCACTGTTGGCAGGGATATAGTTCAAACTGCGATCTAAGGCTTGTTCCAAGGTGTCGCTAACAGGAATCAGTGCGCCCCATACAGCCACTAACACAGCTCCATAAATGCCTTCATCGCGGTGGGACAGCTGAGCGTCTTCGGTTACTAAGCGTGCCGCTAGCTCAGGATCGCCCGGGCATACCCAACCGTAGACGTCGGCTCTGATTTGCGCGCCAATCCAATCGTTATATTCATTGTCGGCGCATTCCAATAAATCAAAGCCCGGCTCGCGGCCCTCTGGAAACCACTCGTGGGCTCTATTCAACAAGGTGCGATAAGCCGCGCGCTCGGCGGTGAAAGTGCTGGCTACGGGCAGGTATTTCATCCAAGTTCTTGCCACGTCTGCTGTGGTCAGCTGATCGCCAAATTTCTCTAGCATGATTAAAGCCAGGGTCGAATAGTTGATGTCGTCATCAGGCCAGCTTTGTCGCAATTGCCCCGCACAGCAGCGCTGATCGATCAGATCTGAGGCGTGAGCTGGGTCGTAGGGAATGTAATCACGCAGCGGTAGTGCGTTCACGCTGCTCAGATACTGTTGCAAAGCGTCACCGCCCTCGCGCATCGAAAACAGCTCCACTGCTTTACCCAGCATGCAACCGGAAATTCTGCCTTGCCATGCGCGTTGTAAGCGCGCGCTCAGTTGTTGTGTGTCAGTCATGACTTTGAGCTCCCCAATGCAGATGAATATTGAGCCATTTGTGATGAAAATTTTGAAGTTTTCATCGCAATAATTTGGATATTATCCGCGCCCCAAATTGTTTGTCGCTGACACGGTATACAGACGGAGAAGATTGGCATGACGAGAGAACTGATTATTCTTGACGGTGGAATGGGTCACGAACTGATTCGACGAGGTTCGCCGCCAGGTGGTTTGTGGTCTGCTAAAGCATTGATTGATAAACCGGAATCCGTAAGGGCGGTGCATCAAGATTATATTGATGCGGGAGCCCAGGTCATTATCACGAATTCGTACTCCACGATTCCCAGCTACTTGGCCAAAGAGAATATGCAATCGCGCTATATTGAGTTGACCAAGGTAGCGGCTCAGCTCGCTCGCGAGGTTGCAGATCAAGCCAAAGATGTCGTTAGTGTAGCGGGTAGCGTACCGCCATTAAGCGAAAGTTATCGTCATGACCTGGTGCCTGAGGATGCGCACGCGCGGCCAATCTACCAAGCTATTGTGGGGGCCTTGTCCGACTACGTGGATCTTTACGTATGCGAAACCATGTCGAGCGTGCGCGAAGCAGTCAACGCGGCATGGTCGGTGCGTAAAACTGACCCGAATAAACCGCTGTGGGTGGCCCTAACTCTCGCCGATGAGCCAGGTTGTGGATTGCGCAGTGGCGAAACTATGGCCGAGGTGGTTACGGCCTTGGAACCGTTTAGTGTCGACGCATACTTGTTTAATTGCACCGACCCCAGCGCCATTTCTGTTGCCCTTGAAGAGCTTGCGCCGCTCACGGATAAGCCAACGGGTGCCTATCCGAATCGATTCCATGTGCCTGCAGGTTGGACATTAGATAACGACATTAAAACTGAACCCACAGAGATGACAGTGGAGCAATACCTCGAATTTGTGGACACTTGGCGTCAGTCTGGTGCCAGCATTATCGGCGGTTGCTGTGGTATCGGCCCTGAGTTTATAGCCGCCCTGTCATCCTGAAAGGAGTAATCAGCGATGCCTATTCCCGTCATTTTAGATACCGACATTGGCACCGACGTTGATGATGTTTGGGCGCTGGCTTTTTTGTTGCGCTGTCCGGAGCTCGATGTACGCCTGATTACCACCTCTACAGGGGATACGCGGCATAGAGCCGCATTGGTAGCAAAAATGCTCGAGATTGCGGGTCGCGCAAACGTGCCTATTGGCATTGGTCTGCCTCTGGATCCAGCACCGTTAGGGCACACCGGATGGCTAGCTGATTATGATCTGGATGATTATCCGGGAGCTGTTCATGCCGATGGCGTTGGGGCTATTTGCGACACTGTTATGAACAGCCCTGAACCGGTGACGATTATTGCGATTGGACCGTTGCCAAACTTGGCGGCGGCACTGGTGCGTGAACCTAGGATCAGTCAGCGCAGTTGTTTCGTGGGTATGCACGGTAGTTTGCGCCGAGGTTACCTTGGTGCGCCCAAAGCCATGCGCGAATACAACGTGAAGCAACATGCGTTGTCGTGCCAGACGGTATTTGCAGCACCTTGGCACAAGACCATCACGCCACTGGACACCTGCGGAAACATAATTCTTAAGGGCGAGCAGTTTGCCGCAGTAGCGCAAAGTACGGCGCCACTGACCCAAGCAGTGCTGGCCAATCATCGCGAATGGTTCGAAGTCGCGTCCAATTGGCCGATGCTCGGAGACCTACTGAAGGCTATGGATCCAGCAAAACAGTCGTCCATTCTCTATGACTGTGTTGCCGTGTATTTGGCATTTTCGCGTCAGGGGCTGGATGTTGAACAACTTAACGTTCTGGTCACTGACGACGGTCGCACCATCATCGATGAGCGCGGCCACCCAGTGGACTGCGCCACCGAGTGGAATGACTTGGACAGTTTTTACCAGTTACTGACTGACCGTCTGGTCTAATTCGCACTGGTAGGCTGTAACGCCTGCTCCCGCCTTAAAAATTGGTTTGTCATGGCCTCATAGCGATCTGCTCGGGCCACCGGTCGGCTGTAACTGCGGTCATGTCCCAAAGCTAATTCTTGGGCGTTGAGTTCATCAAAGGCGGCCCAGGACGGGAGGCCAGCGCCGTTCGGATCACCAGTGGCTGCAAAGTTACTCCAATAGCGCTGCATTTGTTCAGACAATTCGTCGTCTCGTGCATCCGTGGGCCAGAAAGGAATAAAGCCACCAAATAGTGGATTCAGTTCCAGTGCATGAGAAGCACCAATGGTTTCGTCGTCGCTGGCAGGGCGGCGTTCGTAAAAATACAGGTAGGTGGGGTTGTTAGCGTCGCTGTGACGTTGAGCCATGTAGTAGGCATGGCGACCAAACCAGCTGTCGCCCATTAGCTGCTCTGCGGCTGCAACGACGTCGTTGTCTTGATCTACGGCGTAACTCAAGGCCACGGTTTCTGCCGCTTCGGCAAATTGCGCGTCCAATAGCTGCTGCCATTCTTCTAATGTTCGCGGTTGCTGCGTCTCGGCACTGCCATCAACCGGGGACAGGCCGAAGTAGTAGAGCACCGAACCCTCGTCGGCGTTGCTGCCGACCATAAGCGGTATCTGGGCCTGTGTGTTCGCGGCAAAAATACGCGACGTTGCATCCGGCAGCACATAACCGTCTATTTGCGGATGGAACGTGGAGCTGATCAGTGGATCCGTGGCTACTCCAGCCAATTGTTCAGTGGTCAGTCTCCGCATAGCAGCTATTTGATCAGTCGCTGCTAAGCCAAGCCGGTCTGCAGCCATAAGTCCTGCGTCCTTGCCACTTAAGCGCTCGTAAGCGTGGTCAGTAGACTGAAACTGATAAAAACCACTACCGCTTTGCGCGATGGCTTTGTGGAACAAACCATTGGCTAAGGGCGACGCCATGAGTTGCCCCACCGAGTGAGCGCCAGCAGATTCGCCAAAGATCGTGACGTTATCTGGGTCGCCGCCAAAGGCGCTGATATTGTCCTGCACCCATTGTAACGCTGCGATTTGATCCAACATGCCGTAGTTGCCAGTGCTGCCGTTTGGGTCCTCTGCAGCCAGTTCCGGGTGGGCAAAAAAACCGTATAAGCCAAGACGGTAGTTAATGCTGACGATCACCACGCCACGATTGGCCAGGGTGGTGGAGTCGTAGTTGCGACCGCCAGAACCAAATTGATGGCCGCCGCCATGAATCCAAAACATAACCGGCAACTTTTCGGTTGCAGCCTGTGTGGGACTTAGCACGTTTAGCGTCAGGCAATCCTCGTCAACAGGCATGTCGGCAAATCCAGCAAAAGTGTTCACCGCCCACTTACCAACACCAGACATGCCAGAACCCTCTGTCAAAAGAGTTAAAAACTCGCTATTACCGCTGTCGGTCACTTGCCAGCATATTGGCCGATACGCTGAAACATCCAATACCTCGGACCAGGGTTGCGGCGGTTGAGGGGCACGCCAGCGAAGGTCTGCGATGGGCGGCGCGGCGTAGGGGATATCGCGAAAGATCTCGGTATTGTCCACTGCAACACCTTGGACAGGGCCGTAGCTTGTCGTCACTACTCTAGATTTAGAATCGGCGCAGCCAGCAAGGCACAGAGCCCAGCACACCAGTGCGGTCATGCCGAGTGATGGTTTTATAAACATAACCCCTCTCCCTTTTTTCTGTCTGGATAAGGTTACCCTAGGTTAAAGTGACGGTTTAGCTTTTGCACATAAGGAGAGAGGAATGCGCAATCAACAGGTTCTGATCGACAGCCTGCCCCAGGGCAAGCTGAGCGCGGGCAATTACCGCTTAGCGGAAACAGAGATTGCCGCACCCAAGGCGGGGGAAGTTCTGGTTAAGACCACGGCCTTTGCGATCACTGCAGGCACGCGTGCAGGTTTACAGGGCAGTGCCAGCTACGCCGGTGCACCCACCACCGGTGTGGTCATGAACAGCACTGGTGTCGGCGAGGTGGTCGAGAGTACTGTCGAGGAATTCAGCGTTGGCGATGCGGTAGTTGCCCCTACCGGTTGGCAAACCTTGTCGCTGCATGAAGCTCGAGCGTTAACCAAAATCGACCCAACACATAACCCCGTGGACTACCTTGGGCCGATGGGAGTGAATGGACTCACGGCTTACTTTGGGTTGTTGCAAATCGGTAAACCCCAGGCAGGAGAGACGGTTATGGTCTCTGCTGCGGCGGGTTCTGTAGGGCATCTCGTGGGTCAAATGGCGCGTATAAATGGCTGTCGGGTTGTAGGTGTAATGGGCAGCGACGCTAAGGCGGATGTATTACTGGGCCAGCTCGGTTTTGATGCCGCAGTGAACTACAAGGACGCGAACTACCGGCAGTCACTAAAAGAAGCCACGCCTGACGGTGTGGACGTTTACTTTGATAACACCGGCGGCATGATTTTGGGCTCGGCGCTGTTTCGTATGAACGTGGCTGGGCGTATCGCTTGTTGTGGCGTCGTGTCCCAATACGATACCGACTCACCTGAGCCAGGTCCTCGCGGCATTCCGGGTTTGTTGGTGAATAAGCGACTGACCATGCAGGGTTTCTTGCTGTTCGATTTTGTTAAGCAATACGCCGACGCACGCCAGCAAATACACAGCTGGCTGCAAGCGGGTGATCTGATCAGTTTGACCGACGAGGTAAATGGCTTGGAAGCCGCGCCAGAAGGTTTTGTTGATCTGCTTGCCGGCGGCAACGTGGGCACCCGCATTGTTCGAGTCTAGTAAAGGGACTAGTTACGCCAAACCAGCGCATCGAGAGCAATGAACCTACCTGACTTGGTGGTGGTGGTCGCGGTTATGTTGGGGGTGACCTATCTAGGTCATCAACTCAGCGGCACCATCACCAACCGTCGTGGATTCTTCCAGGCTGACGGCTCGCTGCCTTGGTGGGCGGTCTCCGCCAGTATCATAGCGACGGTGGTGAGCGCGGTGACGTTTGTGTCGGTGCCCGCTGCGGTATTTGCGGACGGTGGCGATTTGACTTACTTCCAAGTCATTTTGGGTTTGGCTGCGGGGAAGGTCGTGGTGGCCCGATTGCTAGCAAGGCCTTTCTATTTAAGCGAGGGGGTAAATACCAGTTATGAGTACATTGGCGCACGCATTGATGCGCGCACTGGCGAGTTTTCAATGTACTTGGGTTTGTTGCTGAATCTCATTAATTCGGCGGTAAAGTTACTGACGGCAAGCTTGGTGTTGGATGTGATCAGCGGTTGGGGATTACCCGGCTGCGCTTTGTTTGTAGTGGCCATTAGCATTTTCTGGAGCGCCTTGGCGGGCATAAAGACGGTGATATGGACCGATTTTTTGCTCTTTGTGCTGTTCTCTATTGGCGCGGTGTTTGCGCTGTTTTTTGTCAGTCTGAACATTCAACAGAGCGTTACCGATGCAGTGCTGTGGCTAGACGATCAAGCGAAATGGGTACTGTTTGACTTTGATACGGATCCAGGCAAGCGCTACACCATATGGGCCGGTGTCATTGGCGCGGTGGGACTCAGCATTGCCCAAGCCAGTACTCAGGGTACCTGGCAGCGGGTGCGCGCTTGCCGCACGGTTAACGATGCGCAAAAAGCATTCGACGTAGCCGCACTTTTTTACGGTGTGCATGTGGTCATCTTAGGGGTGGGTTTGGCGTTAGCGGTATTTTATGGCGAGCGCGGAGTACCGCCAGAACTTGCTGAGCAACTGACACAATCGCCAGATCGAATCTTCCCGTACTTCATTGTCAACGAGCTACCGGTCGGAGTATCTGGTTTGTTCATTGCGGCGATTTTTGCCGCTGCGATTTCTACCCTGGATTCGGCTTTAGCAGAAAGTTCTGATCTAACCGTTAATCACATCTATCAACGGTTGCAGCCGCAACGCAGCGAAGCTCACTATCTGTTGGCCTCGCGGCTGTTCATGGTGGTTTGGGGGTTGTTGTTCTTTGCTGCAGCGATGTTTTTCAGCCGTTATCAAGGCGTGGGTTTGCTTGAGTTGACCTTCAAGTTACCTAACTATTTTTATGGGGCGATCTTTGCCAGCATTGTTTTGGCTCGCTATGCCATTGGTAGCTTCTCGACCATCATTTTCGGGTTTGTAATAGCAACCCTCAGCGTGTTGGTTATGTCGTCCTATGGCATAGCCTTTTTCTACTGGTGCCCGGTTTCAGGCCTGTTGATGGTAGCCGTGGTGTGGGCTCTAGATCGCCGCGGCTGGGAACTCAGTGGAGTGGTAACGCGCTAATGTTTACCTAATCTGTTCGTGCCGGCCGGGGCGGCGGTCTTGGTTCATGATGGCGCGTTTTTCCGGTGTATAGCGACGGTTGTTGTTAGCCTGGTTGTTAGGGCGGTTTGACCGGATGGGTCTGACCTTAGTCCTTGGTTTTTCTGCATGGGTAACTTGGACATGTCTTCTAGGCGAGCGTGCTTGCAGGTTCTCTAACATGGGTTGGTTGAAAACATCTGCGGCGTGGTGCCTGCGCGAGGGTCTCTGGGATTTGGTTGCTTTAGCCGCTAACCGATGGTCTCGATGATCTTGCCGTCTCGTTTTGTAGGGCGACTTGTGTCGGCTATGTCTATGGGCGTTGTAATGACGTTTATAACGCTTGTTTCTCCAACCCTTGGCTCGGTGCCGTGAAGATCGGTGAGGATGGTAATGGTTGTCTCGCCAAGACAGAAATAGGCCGCCATTTATCCCCCACAACGGGTCACTCCAAAACGGGTCATGCCAAAACGGGTCTTGGTAGAAGTGTGATGAGTAGTGGTCGAAGCGATTGTATGAGCGATAAATAATGGGCGACCGACGGGTTTGGTAAACCACTTTAGGTACCGATGACCGGCGCACAACCACTACGTCTTTCGGTTGATAATCTGGCACGTAAATGACTCTTGGGTCGCGTTGGCGGATGCGAACAAAGCCCTCTTCTGCCTCTACGATGACGTGTTCGGTATTAGATAAATTTTGCGATTGGCGGGCCAGCCGACGAAAAGATTGAACGGCCTCTAACACCTCGGCGTTTTGCTGTTGCACAGCGTGGTACAGCGTTTGTGTCCATTCGAGGTCTTGATCAAAACGTTCCAGCACCTGCGGGTAGTGGGTTAGGGCGACAACACTAGGATGCCAGTTGGGTTCGTAGTTAATCGGTTCTCCGCTGTTGCGCTGTTCTGTTAGCCGCCGCGCTGCGCTAATCGCCTGTAAAGGATGTGCAGCCGCTCCCAGCACTAATGCCAAGAGGTCATCTGAATACAGCGCGATGGGACCGACCAACTGCTCTAGTTGCGCTGCATCCAACTGGTCAACTGGCGCAGGCTCGGTACCCAGCGGCGCGGGTGTCACCTCAACCACTTCGCTCGCTTGGGTACTGTCAGCAAAAACGATCCACAGCGCCGCTATGATCAGTAGCAGCGGCGAGACGCGAAATAAATTTCGTAGCACGTAAATGGATTCGGCGTGTTGCAACAATCTTCGTTGGCGCATATCTAAGCCTCCGATCATTTAGCGCACAGCGTAGTGACCCGGACCTGAATGGAACCTTAACGAAACGCTTTCATTGGCGTGGATATTTGCCTAGATGGGTAGTTCGACTCGCTCGATTCGGCGTAGTTGGCGCCAATGCCTGGACCTGCTGATACAGAAAGTCGGTCAAATCCTGGCGTGACTCGTAGTGCTCTAGCCTCGACCAGGGTAGCGGGTCACCGATCTCTGCCGCCACTTGGTGGCCAAATTTTTTAAGCACTTCGCTCAGCAACATTGCCATACGCAGCGGTTCTGCAACGTGGGAGGCGACATGAAAGCGTCGACTGTTTTGGCCATGAAAGTACACGGGAACAACGGCCGCATTGGCATCTCGGATCAGTTTTGCGGCAAAGGTGGTCCAAGGGGCATCCACAACACGACCAAAACCCTTGCGATCTGCGGTGGAAACCAGCCCCGATGGAAAAATAAGAATCGGAATGTCCTGGTTTAAGTAATCCAATGCCAAGCGTTTGGCATGAATGTTGTTTTTTAGCGCAGCTTTAGTTTCGCGAAAATCTATGGGTAAAAAGTAGGGTGCTAGATCGCGATCCTGGCACAACATGGCGTGAATCAGAATACGGAAGTTACCCCGTGCCAGCAGCGCTATTTTGCACAAAGCCATGCCGTCCACGACGCCAAAGGGGTGATTGGCTACGAATACAAGCGGGCCGCTTTTAGGGATGTTGTTGATTTTGTTCAGGTCGAAGCTGGGCTGGATATTGGTGGCTGCGAAAGCGCCGTCGAAAAAGTCCTCTATAGCGAAGGGCTGGCTTTTAAGTTGCCGATAAATTGCTTCAATTTTGCGGCGGCCAAATAACACTTCAACACTGGTAATGAACTGCCGAATGAGCCACGGGTCGCCGGGTTGAGCGTAGGAGATACGCGGGTCATCGCGCACATAAGTCTCGAACTTAGGATCAAGTTGGGCATGGCTCATAGGAACGATCTCATGCGTTGTTAATCACAGCGACGGTCAGATGTTCAGCCATTCGGTGAAAAAAAGCCAGATAGCAGTTAAGAACATTTGATGACGTCATCGTCAACTAGGTTCTTGCGGTAGTGCCTTATGCTGCTATGCTTTGTAAGCCAACTAACAGTACCTATCCGCTTAACTGGAGGTGCGTTTATGGACATCATACCGCGCAAAATTTTGAGTCAGCCACAAACCCCCTCACCCAAGTACTGGTATGACAACAAGGCGTTTGAGACTCACTTCTTCAACGCGCCGTCCTCTACCTTTCCAGAAGGCGAGCGGTTTTTCATTATCAGCGTGCGCAACTATGCAGCGCAGATTACTGATCCTAAGCTCAAGGAACAGGTTGAGCGTTTTATCAGTCAGGAAGGGCAACACAGCCGCGAGCACTAAGCTCACCTAAAGTTGCTCGCTGACCAAGGTTTTGCCTTGTTGATACGAATGAAACGCTGGGAGCGTGGAGTCATGCGGTGGCTCGCCAAAACGTTGCCCCGCTTTGCGTTAGCGTCGACCTTAACGATAGAACACGTGACCGCGATCTTTGCTGCTACGTTACTTAGCGATCAAGCGCGTCTGTGTGAGTCTATGCACACGGACTATCGCTTGCTGTGGCGTTGGCATGCCGTCGTGGAGATTGAGCACAAAGCGGTGGCCTTTGATGTGTATGAACAAACAGGCGGTGGCGTTGGATTGCGCTGCTTGGCGGCGATGCAAGTTGCCATATTTTTCCCAGCCATTGTATTTCTGCGTCATGCGTTGTTGCTGGCTAAAGATGGTGTGTTGTTCGATTTTGCAGAATGGCGGCGGGGTAGTGCCTTTCTATGGGGTAGCAATGGGCTGCTGCGAAAAATTATTGCAGCGTACGGCCGTTGCTTGAGTCGAGAATTTCACCCCTGGCAACATAACAACGCACATCATATTGATGAATTTAATCGCCATCATAGCGAGCACTATCAAAAGCTCTAGGCCGATCTGATCCAGTATTGGACAACCAAAAAATGCGTCGACAAAGTCTTGCAATCGTCGGTACAGACGCCAAGATATAGCCAGGAAGCACGCTAAAGTGCGCAATCAGAGCCAAGCGAAGCAAACGAATAAGTTCGCTAGGCCACTCAGTCAGTCAAATTAGAGGTTATTTATGGCTTCAAGAGATTTCAGAACCGCATCTGTTGCCAGTTTGTCGGCGATGGAAACCAACAAGGTACTTAAAAATACCTATCTATTATTGTCCGCGACACTGGGCTTCAGCGCAGTCATGGCGGTCCTGTCCATGAGCATGTTTGATGCTGGCTCCGCTGGCGGTGTGTACATGGTGAGCCTGCTCGCATCAATGGTGCTTGGCATGTTCGTTCTCCCTCGTACGGCTAATTCTGGTGCAGGTTTGGGCGTCATATTCCTTGTGACCGGCTTGCTCGGCTTTGGTGTTGGACCAGTTGTTGGTATGTACATGAGCGCAGTTAATGGTCCTCAGGTTGTGGCGACAGCGTTGGGCGGCACTGCAGCGATCTTCCTTGGTCTGTCTGCTTATGCAGTGTCCAGCAAGCGGGATTTCAGCTTTATGGGCGGCTTTGCGATGGTTGGCTTGTTCGTTGTTATTGGCGCAATGATTGCCAATATATTCTTGCAGATTCCATTGTTATCGCTGGGTCTATCGGCAGGCATCATTTTGGTAATGAGCGCGCTCATCTTGATGCAGACCAGTGCGATCGTTCGCGGCGGTGAGACCAATTACATTATGGCGACCTACAGCCTGTACCTGAGTTTCTTCAATATCTTTATCAGCCTTTTGCACATCTTGGGCGTAGCCGGTGGCGACGACTAAGAACCTGGCGTAGAGACGTTAAAAAACCCGACCCAGTGTCGGGTTTTTTTGTGGTCACATAATGTATTGGGGTAAATGAATGGACTGGATACAGATTATGGCCTTGGCCGCCGGCATATTGATGCTAGTTGCCATATGGCCACGCCTTAAATACTGGCGCGAAAACAAAGTCGAGGCCGAGCCAGGAGCCTGGTCCAACGCGCTATTTGTGTTGGGTCTGGTTGTGTTGTTTGTGTTGTTGTTGGTGATGTCGGTGCAATAGTCAGCGGCCAGTCAGCGCGGTATACACTTTGCTGAGTTGATCAGGCAGATCCTCAATTTCGTCCAGCACCAGATAACGTGCATCTGGACACATTTTCTTCAGATAGTCGTGACCAGACTTGTCTACGGTAATGCAGAAGGTTTCGATACCTTTTTGCTGAGCTTCAATTAGCGCTCTGGCGGTGTCCTCGACACCATAGTCGTGATTCCCTCGCTCCGGGCCATAGTCGCTGTCTTGAGGAAAACCGTCGCTGATCACAATCAGTACTTTCATCGCGTGACCCGAGGCCATCAGTTTTTGGCTGCTGTGGCGTATCGCTGGACCCATTCGAGTTGATCCGCGGGGCCGCATAGCTGCGATATTGTGCAAGGTTTGATGAGAAAAGCCGTCGTCCATTTCTTTAGCGACAAAGATCTCGACGCAATCTTTGCCGTAACCTGAGAACCCGTAGACGCCGTAATGATCCCCCAGTGCATCTAAGGCTGCGGCCATAACCACCATGGCCTCTTGTTCTAGGTCTATGATTTTGCGTTCTGGCTCGGTGGGTTCTTCGTCCTCAATGTCCAAGCCGGAATACCACCCGGCGCGCAGGTCGACCTCTTTGTCCGGGTCGTAGTCAGACCAGTCTCTAGGTTCTGGTGGTGTGATTGGATCGTCTGTCGAAGCCGAAAGATCCACCAAGAAAGCTGCGCAGACATCCCGATTAACCCGTTCTTTGCGGGAATACACACGCTCATCTGGGCTTTGGCCAGCTCGGATGTCCTGGCGCGCTTCAATCACCGCATTCAGATCAAGCTCGTCGCCGTCTTGTACCCGGCGCACCCGCTCTAGTCCTGCTGGGCGAATTTGCTCTAATTGTCTTTGCACCGTGGACTGGTAGTCGCGAATGACATTCTGCAAACGCGTGACTGTTTCCAGCTGTTTCTCGTCGGGTTCTTTTTTTGTTTGGCTCAATGGTTCTTCGAACACACGGCACCATGCCCGCAAGTATTGCCGGTTCAGATAGTCCCATTCGTCGTAGCGAAAACTGCGCGCCTCGGCCTTGTCTGGGCCCAAGGCGTGGTTAATTGATGAGCGCTCCATATCTACTCGGCGCTGCAGGTTGTCGCGTTGTTCTTTGCTCTCGACGATGTTCAGGTCTGGTTCGCGAATGCTGCCGTCACCGGCGTCGCCTGGCACAGCTTCTACGTCCTCACCTGGCATCAGTGGTGCGGTAGAACCATGGGCTTCCAGTTGCTCTTGCATTTGCTCAAGCTCTTCTTGCCAGTCCTCTAGTCGTTGTTCCCGATTCAGCCAGTCCACTAAGGACTCCTCAGACTTGCTGAATTCATGCTCGGTGCCGGTATCGTATTGTTTCAACACCTGATCGTAGCAAGCACACAGTTGGGCCACGCTGTCGTAAACCGTGTGCTCGGTTAGCGCGGCGTGTTCATGCAAACGGTGATAAACATTTGCCCAAGTCGCGTCATGGGAGGCCATGGGATCAAGGTCCTCGCCCAACAACCAAGCTTCTGCCGTACCCAATAGATCGGTTTTGATCTCTAACTGTTGCAGTTGTTGGGTCTGAAAAGCTGTGAGGTGTCGTGCTAGACCCGGGTAGGAGCGTAATAAATGTCCCTGAATGCGCATGTGCTCAAACAATAAAAACAGCCGTTCAGCCAGTGTGGGCAGGGAAAAACAATCGAATAACAAACGGTAGTCGCCAGTTCTAGGACTGTAATCTGCGGGTTGGCTGTAGCGAGCTGCCAGCTCGGGCAGGCGATCTAATGCCTCGGCAAGACGAAAACGAAAGGTGCCGCATTCACGCTGACCAAGCTGCTGCATAACTAGTACACGATAGGCCGATGGGTGCTTGGTGGCCAATTGCTCGGGCAGAAAAACGCTGTCGTGAGTCTGCGTGCTGGTGAAAAGGTCGATGTTCAGTCGGGGATTAAGGCTGAATTCCTCACGACTACGTAGGTGCAGATAACGCCCGGCAATGCCCTCGGTAAATAGGGCCAAAGGCGCTTCGACATCTGCCAGCTTAACGGTCAAAGCGGCCAGCCGTTAGGGCAGAACCACATCAACAATGTCAGCCACGGCTTGCTGCACATTGGTGTCGTCAGAAATTGCGCTGACAATCGCGGCCTCTGCGGCGCGGCGTGGGGCAATTCCGCCGGCAATCAATTCTCCGGTGTAAATCAGCAGGCGCGTACTGACGCCTTCTTCAAATCCATGCTGCTTGAGATTGCGCACTCGTTCCCCGACTACCGAAAGCCGTTCGGCCACATCGGCGTCTACGCCTGACTCGTGGGCGATAATGGTGGCCTCTGCGGTAACGTCGGGATAGTCGAATTCAAGGCTCACAAAGCGCTGTCGAGTACTCGGTTTCAAATCTTTAAGCACGCTCTGGTAACCGGGGTTGTAGGAAATAACTAACAAAAATTCGGGGTGCGCTTCGATCAGCTCGCCGGTTTTATCGATGGGTAAAATCCGGCGGTGATCGGTCAGGGAGTGAATGAGTACGGTCGTGTCTTTGCGAGCTTCAACGATCTCGTCTAGGTAACAGATAGCGCCAGAGCGCACAGCTCTAGTCAAAGGTCCGTCTGACCAAATGGTTTCATCACCCTTAAGGAGGTAGCGGCCAACCATATCGGTGGCTGTAAGGTCTTCATGACAAGACACAGTAATCAGCGGTTGGTCGACAGCAGACGTTTTGTCTTGTGCCAAGAGCCAAGTCATGTGCTCGACAAAGCGAGTTTTGCCGCAACCGGTTGGACCTTTTAGTAAAACTGGTAGTCGAGCGGAATAAGCAGCCTTAAAGACTTCCACTTCGTCTGCCAGAGGCAGGTAGTAGGGTTGAGAGGTCATAGAATGCTCGCTGTGTAGTGCCAAGTAATGACTCAAAGCCTAATGCTGGGCATGTGTATATTTTGTTATCGGGTCTTCGCGCACCCTTATTAGCGAGCTTTTCAGCTCGGCGTCGGAACCCAGGGCAACCGCAGGACTATACCGAAAAAGTGCTAGAGTGTTGGCGCCCAAGGTATCGGCAAAGCGAGGGTGCATGCCTGAAACAGACGAACTATTAGACGCGACCACTGCTCTGATCCCCCCATTGTTAACGGCGCTCGATGCGCTTCGAGCGGCTGGTCGGCATATGCATCCACCGATGTTGCCAAAACTGGTTGAAGCCATTCGACCGCAGCATGGGGGGTTGGTAGAGGGTTTTGAACTGTTTAAAACTGTCACTTGGCCTGAGCACCTAGAAACCTTTGTGGACTGTGTGACCCGCAGTGTCGGCTACGCTTTACGCGCCTTCGCTCAATTCGAACAAGCTCTAGAGGCCCCACAACCGGCATTTGTGGCTTATCGGGCTATGGGTTTAACAACCAAGGCTATTGAGGCTTTGTACCCTGTAGCTGCCATGTTGCCACCGGTGAGTCGTTTTTATTTAGAGCCGCAAAGCCGCGACGATGCCGAGTTGCTGGAACGATTGGCGGCGGTCACCGCAGATAAGGACCATGTTGGCTTAATGCATGCCAACAACAGCAGTGATGAGCGCGGTGGTTTTTCCGTTTATGTTCCAGAGTATTACGCCGGTGAGGCCGTCCCACTGGTTTTTGCTCTGCATGGCGGAAGTGGTCATGGCCGTCAGTTTATCTGGAGCTGGTTGCGTGCAGCGCGTTCTTTGAACTGTATCGTTATCGCCCCCACCTCGTTGGACAATACCTGGTCGCTTATGGATCCCGGTGCGGATGCTCAGCGTTTGCACGGTTTAGTGGACTACGCCAAAGCGCACTGGAACATTGATAACGAACGAATCCTGCTCAGTGGCATGTCTGATGGCGGCACATTTTCCTATGTGGCTGGTCTGCAAGATCAGGTGCCTTATACCCACTTGGCGCCTTGCTCGGCGTCGTTCCATCCTATGTTGATTGAGGCTGCTTCACCCCAGCGGTTACAGGGTTTACCGATTTACTTAATTCATGGCGCGCTGGACTGGATGTTTCCGGTAGACGTCGCGCGCACCGCACAACAGGCGTTGCAGGCCGCGGGTGCCGCGGTGGTGTATGCCGAGGTAGAAGATCTGTCCCACACTTATCCCGAGGAATACAGCGCCAAGGTGCTGGATTGGCTCAAGACCTGAGTGGCCGATCTATGAGCGTAACGATTGTTGGCTATACGCCGCGCTATGCGAAAGCGTTTGCGCAGTTGAACTACCAGTGGATTGAACACTATTTCGCGGTGGAGCCAGAGGATCGGTTGGCGTTGGATAACCCCTATGAATACGCGATAGAACCTGGTGGAGAGATTTTTTTTATCTTGCTAGACGAGCAGGTGGTTGGTTGTGCAGCGATGGTGCCAAAGCGGCGAGTTGGAACCGCCGTTGCTGAGTTTGAATTGGCAAAAATGGCAGTGCGGCCTGACATCCAAGGCCAAGGGTTAGGCCAACAGTTGCTCGAACGCTGTATTCAATACGCCAAAGAACAAGGCGCTAGCCGAGTCGTGCTAACCACTAACGACATCCTAACGCCTGCATTAAAGGTTTATCACAAGGCCGGATTTGTAGATCTGCCCAGCAACCCTGACACCCGATATGCCCGGGGCAATTTGGCAATGACCCTGGAACTGGAACCGGGCTAACCCCCAGGGCTGATACTAAAGTTCAATTTCGCAGCGCGTTTGTAAGCGGGTCGTGAGATTTGTTTTTCCATATACCGCTGCAATACAGGGTCCAGTGCAAAGCCGTAGTTTGCCGCCCAGGTAAGCACAGACGTCAGCAGGATATCGGCGCCAGTAAAGTGATCGTCCAACAAATAAGCCTGGTCACGCAGGTGTGCGGTCACAACACCTACTTGTTTGTTGAATCCCTCGATGGCGGTTTCAATTGCCGCGGGTGCTTCGCCGTACAAGTCCGCAAGGTCCCTATGCTTGCGCATCACGTAGAGGGTATGGGCGTCTAATTCCATCTGAATAAACGACAACCACTGATTGTACAGCGCGCGTTCTGGCGTGAAGGGCAGCGGTGCGAGAACACCGCGACCGTAGGTGTCCGCGAGATAGGTGACAATGGCGGCGCTTTCGCTCAACACTAATTCGTTGTCGATCAACACGGGTATTTTTTCTTTTGGGTTCAGGCGTCTGAACGCCTCGCTTTGGGTAGCCCCGGTGCGCGAGCCTATCAGTTTCGGTGTGTAAGCCAGTTCCAGCTCCTCGCAAGCCCAGTGGGCGCGAAGCGTTCTAGATGTGGCACCGCCCCAGATGGTAATCATGACGAATGCCCCGCTTTTAGGCGGTAGCGTAGTAGCAGCAATGCGCCGAGCACGCTCCATACCACAATGGTCATCCATTCTTCTGGCCAGCTCAGAGCGCTGTCACTCCAAGGAAAGAACGCTGACAGCAGAGCCAGGGCCAGCACCACGGCGCCGTAGCCGACGAGGTTTGGGTGGCTGACCTTAAAGGGTCGAGGCATCTCTGGTTCGTTGCGCCGCAGCGCCAAAAAAGAAAGGGCAACAAAGACGAACGCGATGGTGACAGCAAAGCTGCCGCTGTTTATGAGCCAAACCAGAATGGTGCGACCAAACAGCGGTGCAAACATGGACAAAATGCCAATGGTCAGTATGCCGACATAGGGTGTTTTGTATTTAGGGTGTAAGCGCATGAATACTGCGGGTATGTGACCGGACTCTGCCAAGGCAAACAGCACACGCGAGGCGCCCACAATAAAGGCGTTCCAACTGGTCATAATGCCGCCGATACCACCCAGCACCAAAAACGTACCAGCCCAGGCACCGCCGGCGATATGACTCCAAAGAGAAGCGGCCGCGTCTGCGGTAGCCATGCCGCTTTCGGCTTGTTCCTGCTGAGTCAACGCAAGCCCTACCGATGCGGTAATGAATATGTACCAGGCCACGGCGCAGAACACCGAGATTACCAACAGTCTGCCCACTTGATTAGCGGGAAGGTCAATTTCTTCAGCGGATTGGGGAATGACATCGAACCCTACCAGCATCGCTGGAACCATGATCAGTACTGCCAATACTCCGCTTACCGGGGAGGCGATCCAGGGCTCAGCATTTGCGACTTCACCGTTGAATGCCGCGCCGGTAAACAGCAATAAACCCGCACACACTATGAGTCCTGTGACTACCGTTTGCACAATCGCAGCGGTGCGAATGCCCAAATAGTTGACCCAGGTCACGATAGCCGCAGCACCGGCGCCGATAAGTACGAAACCTAGATCCACATCGCTGCCCAACACATTCCACAACGTGCCTAAACGAATGTCTGGCAGCAGATAGCTCACCGCGGTGGGTAGTGCGACTGCCTCGAAAAGACACACGTTCAAATAAGAAAACAGCAGCGCCCAGGTGCATACAAAAGACCAACTAGGTCCAAGCGCGCGTTGGGTGTAGATGTGTTCGCCACCAGCGCGGGGCATCGCGGACGCCAGCTCGCTATAGGTAAGTCCAATTAGTGCGATGGCCAAACCACCGACGCTAAACGCAATGACAGTGCCAAGCGTGCCGGCTTCGTTGAGCCACACGCCGGTCATGAGCACCCAGCTCCAACCAATCATGGCGCCAAAAGACAGGGTAATGACCTCGCGACGCTTCAGTACCTTGGCAAAGCGTGGTGATTGTGTGGCTGCGGTCGAATCTTCGTCCAACATGCTGTACTCCCCCATAAGCCCTTGTGATCACCATCATAGAGGTATCTGCGGTTATCCTAAACCAAGGTAAAAGAGCCGTAGTTATTGCCGTAACAATGGCAGTGTCCCTACAATGCTCGAACCCACCCATGAGGCGCTTCCCTTGTCCCAGTCTTTGCAGTTTCAACATCGCCACAAAACCTTTGAACTCAAGCTCACTGATGATGGAGCGATAGAGTTGTATCTGGACAACTGCTTGCGTAAACGTCGCGACGCTTCGGAGCGAGAACCGCAGTACGTTTGGACCAATGTGGAGTTGGAGTGGGAAGAGCACCACTACATTGAAGCGCGCTATTGGGCGTCTACTGGGCAGCTCAGGGTCACTGTTAATGGTGATCCGCTTGTAGATACTGAAATGCGATTAGCTGGGTAGTCAATGTGAACCAGCCAATGCCTGAGGTGACAGCAGAGCTTGTCGCACAGTTCCAGCAAACCGGGTTTCTGGTATTGCCTAAGGTATTGAGTGCTGATGAGTGTGAGCATTTGATGCTGACGGTGCGGGCTGATCTTGATCCCTTGGTGGGGCCTGCGGAATACGAAGCCGACGTAGGTTATCCCGGAGCGCCATCAGACCGGCAAGCGGAAGGAGGCAGTACACCCCGGCGATTGCTGCATGCCTATGCACGCAATGACCATCTTCGCGGGCTGGCGTTGCACCCAACACTAGGGCCCTGGTTAAGTGCTTTGCTGGCGAGCCCCTCACCTATGCTTTCCCAGTGTCACCATAATTGCGTGATGACTAAACATCCTGGCTACAGTAGCGCTACCCTTTGGCACCAGGACATTCGCTACTGGTCATTTGATCGCCCGGAACTCATCTCTGCTTGGTTTGCTTTGGACCAAGAAGAGGCAGCTAACGGCGCGTTGCGGGTGATTCCAGCAAGCCATGTTCAAGAGATTGATCGGGGCCGTTTGGACAGCGCGTTATTTTTGCGCCCAGAACTGGCAGAGAATCAGCCCATGATTGAGCGAGCCGAAGTGGTGAACCTACAACCAGGGGACTTGTTGCTGTTTCACTGCCGCTTGTTTCATGCGGCAGGTCAAAATCAGAGCGAACAGGTTAAATTGTCGCCGGTTTTCACCTATCACGCAGCAGACAACCAACCGATTCCCGGTACTCGTTCTGAGCGCTTGCCAAGCATCCCATTGGACTCAAAAGAGTAGGAGGTAGATCAGTGGGGACTGATGACGACGCAGACCTGTTCGCAGAACAAATGCAGGATGTCACACCCCTGGTATCACCACGAACGAGTGCACGCCCGAGTTGGCAAGGCGCCAGTGAAGATCAGTTGCAGCGGCGTCGTGCAGCTGAACAATTTACCGCAGATCCGCAGAGTGAAAATTTTCTAACCCTGTCAGAGGTGCCGCTGCGCGAGCCGCTGGAAGTGCTCGAATGGAAGCAAGATGGCGTGCAGCATGCGGTGTTCAGCAAACTTCGACGCGGCGGATATGCTCTGGAATATGAACTGGATCTGCACCAGAAAACCGTCAAAGAAGCGCAGCAGGAAGTATTTACGCTATTTCAGAGAGTTCGTGCCCAACAATGGCGTTGTGTGTTGATCAGTCACGGTAAGGGCGAGCGCAGTGCTACCCCAGGGCGACTAAAGAGCTATGTGGCTCAGTGGTTGATTGATCACCCGGACGTAATCGCATACTGCTCGGCCCAACGTATGCACGGGGGGGTCGGCTCGGTCTATGTACTGGTCAAAAAGTCTGCGGCGGGCAAAGCCGCTAACCGCGAGCGGTTTGGTCAGAAGGGTGAGCTTTAGAACTCGGCTTAACGCCGCCTAGGGGCAACTATAAGCGCTGAATTCCTGGGTGCCGTTGCTCTGATCTGCTACTGGCACGATGGCGTTTGCCCCCATGTCTGCAGCGCGATTTCTCGCTAATACAATCAGTTCTTCTTTAACTTTCCCCAGGTTGCGCTCTACCACCACCTTGCTCTTGGTTTGGCTGGCGATGGTCGCCACCAGTTTGCAGTCGGCTACGTCGTCTGCCGAACTTTGGCGCACTTGCGCGCCGGCATCAGTCAGGGTGACAAATGCACAGCCGCTTAGAGAAACGCTGAGCATTATGGCGGCGACCTTGTTGATTTGTTGGGGGTGTATTTTCATATCGAACCTCTTGGGTTTGCCGCGACTCGTGGCGGTTTTGGCACGGGGTGCTGTTGCGCGCTGCGCTTTAAATGCGCCCTTTGTCCAGCTCCAGAATGCCGCGACCAATGTTCAGACGCAATACGTCGCTTGCGCCTTCGGCCAAACGCCAACCGCGTACTTTACGATACAGAATGGCTAACGGATGATCCTCGACCAGTGCGATGCCGCCTACCAGTTGTATCGCGGTATCGACCATTTCTCCTACGGTTTCGGTTGCGAAGACTTTGCAGGCCATGGCTTCGTTGACTATGTTTTCGCCTTGGTCGGCCAGTCTTGCAGTTCGATACAACATGCTGCGAGCGGCGAAGGCTTTTATGCGTAAGTCGGCGTAATGCCAGCGCACCACGTCTTTGTTGCCACGGGGCTCACCGCTCTTGTCGGTTGCCGATAAATGCTCTTTCAGTAACTCCAATACCCACAACATATAGCCGCTGGCTTGGGCGGCAAACAGCAGTCGAGTGTCGCCAATTTGGCGCATCGCTTTGGGCAGCCCCTGGCCAGGCTCGCCGATGATGTGGTGGTCTGGCACGGTGACGTTATCAAACTTAAACGCCGCGTGGTGAGAACCATCTAAGGAGACAAATTTACGTTCCAGTACGACACCGGCAAGGTGGGTGTCGATGACCACCATGGATGGCCCGCGATCCTCAACCTGCACCAAGCAGTTAATAAAGTCTGCGTCGCCGCCGCCAGTCACATAAGACTTTTGCCCGTTGACGATCAGTTGATCGTCTTTAATTACGCCATGAGTAGGCACGACATTGTCGGGTTCGGTAAAGCCAAAACTGGCGCGTTTTTCGCCTGCAAGTAGGGGTTGTAAATGGGTTTCGGCCAATGGGCCGGTGACGCCACCCAGCACACCGGCACTGGGGCCAAAAACGCTGTCCATATTACTGGGGTTGGCAGCTGCCAGTGTCTCTCTGGCTACGCACAGTGCCAGTTGGGATGTTGTCTGAGTGCCCTTAGTGGGTTGGGTGAGCGCGAACAGGCCTGCAGCTTTGGCCGCTGCGCGGACCTGCGCCCGGGTTTCGGCGCTGGTGTCTGTAGCGGTCAAGTGGGTTGCTGCAAAGTCTGCGCAGGTGTCGCGTAGGGCGATCAGTTCTGGTGATAAAGACTCTGGCATGAATGGCTCCTACAGGTTGGGTGCTATGGTCAGTACAACGATGGCGAGCATGGCCAACACCATAAAGGCGATGGCATAAAACAACATTGATTCGTTGCGCTCGGCTTTGCGCAGCAGCGCTTCCACCTCGTCGTGACTGCGCGCTACGGCGCTGGAGGTTATGCGGTAACGGGTCAAACCGTCGCGTTTGGGTAGCCGTACAAATAGTTCTGGGGTGGCGTCCAAACGCCTGGCTACCTCGGTGAAACTGATGCCTGTCAGCCGCGCAATCTGCGTTGGGTGTAGTGCTGCGCCGCCGGTATGGTCTGGCGTTGCATCTACAAAGCAATAATAGATGTCCAGAATGAGGCGTACTTTGCCGCGGAAACGAAACTGGAAAGGCAGGATACCGAACATGGGACTGCTGTGATTTAAGGTGGTAGCAAAATAACCTTTGGGCGAGGGATAAGCAAAACTGCCGGTTACTGGGTCTGCCTAGGTGGGTCGATGGCCCAAACACATAATACGCACGGGTGCGGGGTAGCCTTCGACGGTAAGGCTGGGGTCTTCTGGATTTAGACACTCGCGTAGCGATTCAAAACGCATCCACTCTGTGCTGCGCTGTTCGGCAACGGTGGTGGTGCTGATATCGACCACAGTAACGTCCTTGAAGCCCGCTTGCTGCATCCACGTCACGACCTGTTCAGTACTAGGCACACACCAGACATTGCCCATCCGTGCGTATCGCTGTTCGGGGTACAGGGATTCGGTGTCGCGCATAATCAGTGTTTCCAGTACCCCACGCCCACTGGGACGGGTCAGATCGTACAGCTGGTTTACGTGCTGTAAGGGGTCGCGGCGGTGGTAGAGCACGCCCATGCTCAGGCACAGATCGAACTGTGCCGTAGTTGGCAGTTCTTCGCCTTTTAATGGCAGTACCCAGTTGCGTGGATCCTGGACAAATCGTTGCACGGCGCGATGTTGCAGACAGAAGAGAATACTTGGATCTACACCAATAACTTCTTGTGCGCCCGCCTCTAGTGCGCGCCAACCGAAGTAGCCATTGCCACAACCAATATCCAGTACCCGCTGGTTTTCTAAATTGCCCAAGGCGTCACGTAATCGTTGCCACTTCCAATCTGAGCGCCATTCGGTGTCGATAAACGTCTGGCCTATCCGAAATGGACCTTTGCGCCACGGTAGCAGTTGCTGCAAGTTTTCCTTGATTGCAGTCTCGGTGGCCTCGTCGCTGCTTAACTCAACACTGACGGTGTCGGAGTAGGTACAGGATTGGGTCAGGTCAGTAGGAAGCGCAGCAACAGCGCGCATCCAACGTTCAAAATTGCCGTGGTGTGCAGCGCTTAGTCTTTGCTCAACAAGATGCAATGGCCAGTCGGGCAAGTGACTGGGCAGATCGTAAGGGCCAATCATAGGGAGCCGGTGAACAACATCGCACTCGAGGAACTAATCAAAGCATCCTCTGTTGTTGTTCTGGGCTGGCAACAAAAGACGCCCAATTCATGCAGCGGAACCATTGGTCAACCCCGGCAAAGCCTGCGTCTGCAAAGCGCTGTAGGTGGACGTCTTCGCTGTCCACGCGCATGACGTTCTCTAATGACTGGCGTTTTTGGCTGACCTCTAATTCGCTGTAACCGTTGGCACGTTTCCAGGCTAGGTGTGTGGCGTCAAAAAATTCATGCCGCTGTGGGTCATCTTGTCGGACTTTCTCCGAGACAATGAGTAGGCCATCTGTGCGCATTTGAGAACGCAAGCGTTGCAGCAGCGGTAATCGAGCCGCGGGTTCGAGAAATTGCAAAACGAAATTCAGAACGATGACTTTGGCGTTGCTTACTGCGACCTCGTTGAGATCGGCGCAAATAAACTGTGCGCGTGGATCGGTGATCTGGGCTTGTGCCTGTTCGATCATGGCCGGTGCGTTGTCGACACCTATGACCTGGACATCGCCGTGGTTTACTTGTTGCAGAATGGCCAAGGTGGTGGCGCCTAAAGAACAACCTAAATCGTAGGCTGTATCGCCTTGCTCAAGATGTCGTGCCGCCATTAAGCCAGTGATTGGAATGACTGTTTCGTAGCCGGGCACCGAGCGACGGATCATGTCTGGAAATACCGCCACGACGTTTTCGTCGAATGCGAAATCGACAATGTGGGTGCGCTTTGTATTAAAAATTCGATCCTCACTCACTGCATTTATTCCGGTTGGGCAATCAGCGGCAGCGGACAGTCTAGGGTTGCAGCTATGCCATGCAAGAGGGCGTGTTGATCTGGGTGCATTTGGCCGTCAGCTAAAGCCACAGCAGCGCAGGCCTCAAGCACTTGTTGTTTAAGGTGTGGTTTTAACTCGCGCAACTCAGCCAATGCAGCATTCAACTGCTCGTAATCAAAGTATTCCAATGCCGACATAGGCTGTGCCAGGTGCAAGTGCTCAGCCCCAGCTTTATAGCAGGTTGCCGCTGCGCCGCTGCGGTGCGCAAGCACCGACAGTAAATGTTGCAGCTCTGGCTGCAAGCGGCGCAATGAGCCGATACGACCCTGAGAGCGATGAGGTTGTTCAAAGTGTGCGTACAGGTCTTTGGTCATAACACGGTGTAAAACCCACTCGAAAATGTCGACGCGCTGGTCAAAGACAATCAACTCAGCCGCATTGGCATTGAACCGCTTGTACTGGGCATAAGACAGTTCTTTCAGAGTTGGCATGGCCATTTCTAACAGCAATAACAACTGGCTTAGTGAACTGCCCCGCACTAATGGCAACAAATTCTCAGTATGTTCGGGTACGCCGACCTCTGCGTGAGCGTGGATCTTTTGTAGCTGTGCTGCAGCAATTTTTGGATCAGCATCGATCAGCATGGCGTAAATCAGTCCGCGTGCTTCATAAGGGTCATGGGCGGCATTAGCCAAGGTGGCGTCGCAGGCTTGCAGTAAGTTTTGGGCAACGTCGATTTGCCCCTGGCCGATTTGACTGACAACTCCTTCAGGGCTGCTCGGTGCTGCAGCGCTGGCGCCGGCAAAACCCATGGCGCTTGCGGGTGCTGAACTCGCGTCTAACTCCTCAAAAGACCCTTGCCATTGTGGCTGTAGGGCCTTGATGCGCTGCTCTAATGGGGGGTGCGTTGCCATCATTCGATTAAAGGATTTGATGGCACCAAAGAACATGTGGCTGGACTCGTCAGCAGCTTTGGCTTGTATTTGTGAACCGCTGGTGTGGCCGCCTATTTTCTTTAGCGCATTTGCAATGCCACTGCTGGAACGTGTGAATTGTACGGCGGACGCGTCCGCTAAAAATTCCCGTTGGCGACTGACTGCCGCCTTGATCAGGTTGCCAAAAAAAGTGCCGCCGTAACCGATAATGATTAGACCGAATGCAAGGGCTATCGCTTGGCCGCGGTCTTTACTGCGGCTAAACGTTGAACCGCGCAACATGCCATAGCCGATGATGCCGATAAATAGAATGCCACTGAGCAGGGCCATCAAGCGGATGTTGATGCGCATATCGCCATTGAGAATATGGCTGAACTCGTGAGCGACCACACCCTGTAGCTCTTCACGATTGAGTAGGTCTAAAGTGCCCTGGTTGATGCCGATGACTGCATCGTCTTGGCCATAGCCCGCAGCGAAAGCGTTAATGCTGTTTTCTGGAATCAGATACACCGGTGGCACAGGAAGGCCCGCGGCTATGGCCATTTCTTCGACCACATTGAGCAGTTGCCGTTGCTGAGGATTTTGCGTGTTTTGGTGAATGGGCTGTCCGCCCAATGATTCTGCAACCACTCGGCCGCCACCGCGCAGCATTAGGAATTTGAACAAGCTCGCGACGGCAATGACACCCATCACACCGCCACTGATTAACAACCAAGTTTCCGGTGGTTGGGCCGCTAGGGCTTCGGGCCCAACGCCGACACCTATGGCCACAGCGACCAATAAGTTGGTCAACACCACCAGCGAGACCACTGCTGCAATAAACAGCAGGGTCAGCAGCCGGGTTTTACCCCGAGCCTTATCTTGGGCCTGAAAAAAGTTCATGCAGGATTAAAACGAAACCTTTGGCGCGGCTTGGATTTCTGCTGAATCTTCAAATTCCAACAGCTCGGCGTCTGTTGGATGCCCAAATAGGCTGGCGAACAAAATTGGCGGAAACGATGCGCGGTAGGTGTTGTATTCGGTGACCTGGTCGTTGAAGGCTTGGCGCGAAAACGCCACTTTGTTCTCGGTGGAGGTCAGCTCTTCGGTAAGTTGCATCATATTGGTGTTGGCTTTCAGATCTGGGTAGGCCTCCATGACAACATTCAGACGCCCCATGGCATTTGCCAACACGCCTTCGGCACCGGCGAGTTCTTTCATGGCGTTGCCATCGCCGGGGTTGCCTGCCGCGGCCTCTAGTCCTGCCATAGCTTGGTTACGCGCAGCGATGACGGCTTCAAGGGTTTCACGCTCATGGGCCATATAGGCTTTGGCCGTTTCAACAAGATTCGGAATCAAGTCGTAGCGTCGCTTCAGCTGCACCTCGATTTGCGAGAAACCGTTTTCATGGCGGTTCTGTAACGCCACCAAACGGTTGTAGATAGACACTGCCCAAAACGCCAGTATCGCGACGACGATGAGTAAGATAATCAGTTCCATGTGGATCACTCTTATGTGCTCTTTCACTATGCATACTGCGACTGTGATGTGAAATTGCAAGACATGGGGACTAATTTGCGTGGTCGACAAGCGCTCTAGAGTCTGGGGTATAGTGCCAAAGCACAAAAATAAGGATAAATGATGACAGAGGCTGCCGTCCCAGAGTTCAGTGGCGTTGAGTTTCGCCAGGCCATGGGGAATTTTTGTACTGGCGTAACCATCGTGACCGGTATGGATGGCGATGTGCCGGTAGGGTTTGCGGCTCAATCCTTTGTTTCACTGTCGTTGGATCCGCCGTTGATTGGTGTGTGCCCAGCGAAAACATCGTCGAGTTGGCCGCGTATCCGCGCGGCCGGAAATTTTTGCATCAACATTTTAGCGGCGGATCAATTAGCGATTTGCCAAACCATGGCGCAATCCGGCGCTGACAAATTTGCAGATATTGATTGGCACTCTGGAGTTACCGGAGCGCCGATCATAAAAGGGGGCCTTGCTTACGTGGACTGTACTCTGGTCGACGAACATGAAGCAGGCGATCACACCATTGCTGTTGGGCAGGTTAAACATTTTAAGTTGCTCGACAGTGAGGCACAGCCACTCTTATTCATGCGCAGTGGTTATGGAGTATTCGGAGAGATGTAATGAACTTGAACAGTCGTGTATGCGAAATCCTAGAAATTGAAAAACCCATAGTTTTGGCGGGGATGGGCGGGGCCAGTTGTCCCGCATTGGCCGCAGCGGTGTCTAATGCAGGAGGCCTGGGCGTACTTGGTGCAGCCGGTTGCGGCCCGAATCAGTTGCGCCAGTGGATCCGCGAAACCCGCGAGCTAACAGACCGGCCATTTGGTGTCGATACCCTGTTGCCCGCATCGGTAAGACGCGCCAACTATGAAGATATGGAAGGGCCTACACCGGCTGATTTATTACCAGAACGCAAAGACTTTGCAGCGGAGTTTATGGCTAAGGAAGGGCTTGAGCCGGTAGCAGCGGGGTCAACAGAAAAGCCTCAACAAGATGGCCCACCAATTTTTACCGCAGAGTTTTTCGAGGCGCAGATGGAGGTCATTATCCAAGAGCGAGTGCCGGTTTATGCCTCAGGTTTGGGTAACCCAGGTCCATGGATGAGCGAACTGCGCGCTAATGGAACCAAGGTTATGGCGGTAGTGGGTGCAGTGCGTCACGCCATTCAGGTCAAGTCCTCAGGATTGGACATCATTGTTGCCCAGGGTCACGACGGTGGTGGCCACAATTCACCGGTAGGCACTATGGCTTTGATACCCCAAGTGGTAGACGCCGTAGGCGACACTCCTGTGCTTGGCGCTGGAGGTATTACCGATGGTCGCGGTGTAGCGGCAGCGTTGATGCTCGGTGCTGAAGGCGTCTGGGTAGGGTCTGCATTTTTGGCATCAGAAGAAGCCAATATCTTTGACTTTCAAAAACAAGCCATTGTTGAGTCGACCGAAGAGGGAACTTCGGTATCGCGAACGGTTACTGGCAAACCCGCGCGTATTATCCGCTCCAAGTGGACTGAGCATTGGGTGCGAGAAGATGTCGAGCCGCTACCCATGCCGTATCAGGGGATGGTTTCTGGGCCAGTATTGGCTGCAGCAAACCGTGATGGCCGAGGCGATATAAATCCTGGCTTTGCCGGACAAGGCATTGGCATGATCAAGGCGGTAAGGCCAGCGAAAGAAATTTTCGATGAGTTGGTCTACGGGGCGGAACAAGCATTGTCTAGAACCACCAATCTGCTCAATTAGCGGGACGACTTAAGCAAAAAGGAGCTTGCCCCGGCCTCACACATGACCTCAACAGAGCCGGGGTCAGCTCGCCACTGTCTCTAAACATTCCCAATGCAAATCGCCAAACTGTCCATTCGGATTGACTGGCTGAACGCAGACGTGGTCTGCACCCGCATCGATGTGTTGTTGTATCCGCGCTTTGATGGCGTCGGCATTGCCCCAAGCAAAGGTTGCATCGATAAAGCGATCGCTTAGGTCGTCGATGTCCTGTTCGGTCAATCCCATGCGCAGCCAATTGTTCCGATAGTTCGGTAATCGCTGATAAATTTTTGCGACGGGTTTTGCCAATTCTCGGGCTTTCGTCGCATCAGTTTCCAAAATGATCTTTTGCTCGACCGCCAGTGTAGGTCCGTCGCCAAGAATCTCCCGCGCCATGGCGGTGTGGTCTGGTGAAGTGAAGTAGGGATGGGCGCCGTCGGTTTGCTCCTTGGCCAATTCCAACATCTTAGGCCCCAATGCCGCGATTAGAGTTGGCGGCGTCTCTGCCGGTGCTGGCCCGTTGTAGATTGAGGCACTCATTTTTTCAAGGTAGCTGCGCATGGTGGCGACCGGTGGGCCGTACTCCAAGCCGCGTACACCCTCGACTAGCGGTTTGTGGGATACGCCCATTGCCAGCGCGAAGCGGCCGCCAGACTGCTCTGCAAGGGTGCGCTGGGCCGCCAGCATGACCCCTGGTTCGCGGTTGTATATATTAACGATCCCGGTAGCCATGTTCAGGGTCTTGGTATTAGCAAGGAACCAACTGGCGGTGGTTAGTGGGTCTTTGCCCACTGTTTCGGGCAACCAAAGGGTGCCATACCCGAGCGATTCAATGCGCTGAGCCGCCTCGGTAGCTACGTCTGTTGTAACACCATCAAAGAAGTACCAGACGCCTAACTTTCCCAAATCCATAACATTCTCCTTTCCTCAAGCCGATCATTGTCCGGACTCCGTGGCTTTGAAGCAACTTTTGCACTGCGACGCATGTTCTGGCCGACAACCTTTGGTGCAAGTAGTAGACTGGCGGCCGCAACTGGTTTGGCGACGCTGTGGACGCAAAACAACAACAAATTGAAGAGAGCGAGCAGGCTGAGAGCTCGGCGCATGCGGTTGATCCCAGTGCTGCTGAAGAGGCTCTGGCGGCACGGCCCTCTATTTGGCAGCTCGCCTTGCCGTCTATTTTGGGCAACTTAAGCTACACCATTGTCGGTATGGTGCAGACAAAATTTGTTGGTGAGCTGGGCGCTCAGTCGCTTGCTGCCCTTGGCGCAGGACAGCGTATTTTCTTTGCAATGCAGGCCATATTAATGGCGATCAGTGCGGGCACGACGGCCCTGGTTGCGCGCGCTTGGGGTGCAGGCGATTACGATGAAGCCAGTCGCGTGACCATGGCGTCTCTGGTTCTGGCCGCGGCTTTTTCGTTCGCGATCGCGTTCTTTGGTTTCTTTTTAGCTAATCCCGTGGCCTCGGTCTTTGGCCTTGATCCGCAGACTCTAGCGCTCGCGGCGGAAAACATTCGCTGGCTGTCGATTTTTAACCTGGCCTTTGCCGCTATGTTTGTCTTGAGTGCCGCGCTGCGTGCCTCTGGAGATGCATGGTCACCGTTGTGGATCAGCGGTGGTGTAAATCTACTAAATCTACCGTTGTTATTTGTATTCATATTCGGCTTCTGGGGTGTCCCGGCCATGGGTGTTGCCGGTGCGGCCATTGCAGCAGGGATTTCCTTTAGTGTCGGGTCTGCTGTGTTGTTGATACTTTGGGTGCGGCAGAAATTCCGGGTACGACATGTGTCTGGAGGCTGGTGGCGGCGCGCTCGTTTGCACGCGTTGTTGGATATCGGTTATCCGGCGGCTTTGGAGCAAGGTGTTTTCCAACTAGGCTTTTTTATTTTTCTAATGTTGATTGGCAACGCCTACGGCACAGAAGCATTTGCGGCCTACAACATTGGGGTCAATATTTTAGCCGTGTGTATGACTGTCGGTTTTGGCTTTTCGATCGCCGGATCCACCTTGGTCGGTCAACACTTGGGTGCTAAGGACCCTGAGGCCGCGAGTCGCAGTGGCTGGCGCTCGTTATGGCTCGCGGTGATTTCAATGGGTTCGTTAGGTTTGCTGATCGTGATTTTTGCTCAGCAGTTGGCGCGCTACTTTATTGGCGACGACGCCATCACGATTACTTATACGGTGCAATTCATCTATCTGTTGGGCGCGATGATGCCGTTGCTGGCGGTGGAGTTTGCTATTGGTGGATCGTTACGAGGCGCCGGTGATACTCGATTCCCGCTCATTGCCACGGTGCTTGGCCTGCTGGTTATGCGCTGCGGCTTGGCGGCCGTAGCGGTGTATTTGGAGCTCGCCGTATTCTGGGTGTATGCCGCCCTGGTTGGGGACTACGTACTCAAGGGCGCGTTATTAATTTGGCGCTTTCGCAAAGGCAAGTGGAAAAAAATTGTGCCAAACCAGAGTTATGCCTAGTGCGACAACCCACTCAAATTTTAGGGGTGATCCTCTCGCTGGCTGGCCCTAATCGCGCTGGAAGATACATCGTTTCGATAGACCTCTGATGGCACGGCCTGACAAATAGACTCAAGGTTTGCAGGCAACGCTAAGTCCGCAAGCTCGATGAAATCTGCCCCATTTAATCGACCAAATACTAAAAACGCGATGTTGTGCTGAACAAGGTTGTCGATGGCCTGCAGCATGCGGTTGTTGTCGTCGGCGTAAAAGCGCGGCTGCGCGATGCGCGCAAGGGTGTCGGTACCCAAGGCAAAGGTCGCGCCCGGAAAGCGCTCGGCTTTTTGTTCGAAATTGGTCAAGTTGGTTAACCAAACTGGGCTACCCTTCAGGCCGTCTAAGCGCTCTCGTACTGTCAAATAATCCAGATCCGGCTTATCGGCGTTACGCAAGGTCATTTCATAGGCGCCGGTTAATCCAGTCACCGACTCCGCAACGTGTAGCATCTGTTGGTGGCCCTGGTGCAGGGGGTTAAACGAGCCCGGTAGTATCAACTTGCCATCATGGTTTTGTGTACAAGTTGCATAGGGTGTTTGAAGCAACAGCGGTTGCCAGGATTCTGGTGCCGTAAGCTGGCTTAGTTGAGCCTGACTTGATGGCAGCTCGCCACCCAACAGACTGTGTTCGATGCTTTGCCACAAGGCCTGATTGAGCTGTTGTTCTTGCTTGGCGCGGCTGTCGGCGTTATCCAGCATAAGTTGGTAGCTCGCACTCTGGGTCGCGGTTTGGATGGCCCAGTATGCGCGGGTCTGGCCACGTTTTGCGCTGCTGCTCGACAAGCTGGCGGTTACCCCAAGGCCAAAGGCATACTCGGTACCCAATGCTGCGGCGCGTTGATAGGCGCGCATGGCCAGGGCGCGGCCAGTTTGTTCTGATGCAGCTTGCTCTGGGGCGCTGCCCAGTAGTTCGTGCAGGGCCTGCTCGGCGTAGGGAACCGACACTTCCAAGACGGTATTAGAGGCCCCAGGCACTGTCAGTAAGTCAGCAAGAAGTGGGCTACCACCACCGGTCAAGTAGATGACACCCTGCCAAGGAGACTCGTGCAGCAGTTGGGCTCGCGCAGTCATAACGCGGTCTTAGCCATCGTTAAGAAACTCTCGCATCCGCTCCACGAAGCCGTCTAGTTGATCGTGGTGCACCCAGTGTCCAGCGTTGGCAAAGGCGACCACTTCAACAGGACAATTGAATGCTTTGGTGCGTCCATCGGCCACCGGGTCCGATGCCCAGGATTCCAACCCGCGCACCAGCAGAGTGGGGCAGGTAATGTTGCCGTAGATTTTAGTGATGTCTTCATGTGGGACGCCAATAGGGGAAAAATTACGCACGTAATTGTCGAACTTCCAACTGAAGGTGCCGTCTTCGTTTTGATTGCTGCCATGAATGGTCAGATGTCGTGCTTGTTCCTCCGAAAGGTGCGGGTTTTCGGTTTGCATGCGTTGAAACGCATCTTCCAGCGTTGGGTAGCGTTTGACGATGCGGCCAGACGACTTGCGCAGATCCGAAAACCAGTTGTGCAGTCTTTGCTCTGCGGGCTGATTGACGCGTTCTGCGATCATTGACGGCGGTGGTCCCATGCCTTCAATGGCAATGAGCTTGTTTACATTCTCAGGATGCAGTGCTGTGTACAGTAATGAAATAGAACCGCCCAAGGAGTGACCTACAACGGTGACCGGTGCCATATTTTTCTGTCTTAGCAATTGTGCAATATCGTAAACATAGTCGATTTGGCTGTAAGCACCCCCTACCATCCACTGGCTGTCGCCGTGGCCACGCAGATCCGGCGCGATGATGTGGTAGTCGTCACGAAATTGTTCAGCTACCCAGTCCCAGTTGCGGCAGTGATCTCGACCCCCATGAATCAAGATCATTGGTGGCGCCTCGGGATTTCCCCAATCCACGTAGTGCAGTCTCAATCGTTGTGAAAAGTAGGTATGGGAAGTCGGGCCGTGCATAAATTTATATTTCCATAGGCTGGTCGGTAATGCGGGACAGTATACGGTACAGGCTCTATTGGATGGTCAGAAAAAAGCGGCGGTACGGGATTATTTGAGCCGCATCACCTGCTTGACAGAGCGTCGAGCAAAGTAGGCTTCTATGACAAAACCCAAAATCAGCACAAAGGCGGCGCTGATGTGATTGAGCCAACCCAGGGAATAGAGCACTTGTGCGGTCGCGTAGATGCCAATAACTCGAATGATCGCTGCCCACGCCATGCCGCCTGTGCGCCGCTCGGTCATGAGTCGACCATGATAATAGTTGCGGTAGATGATGATTGCCGGCATCAGGCACATGATCAGAGTGACCTCTATCGCAAGATCGGTGAGCTCAGTAGACAGTCCCATTGAACTATTCCAAATTAGATCAGCAAGGTCGGTGAGGCTGAACAGCAACATAGCGCCGGTCAGGCCAGCGCAGATCGTGATCATGAAGCGGATTTTGGTTTGCATGTCGGTAAAACCGAAGGTGATGAAAAAATGCCGGAATTGATTGGCGGCTTGTTGAAAGATCATGCTGAAGTCGAAGGCCACCCGGAGTGCAGCGATGGTCAGCAGGCCGTCCGGTGCACGCGCGACGAAGGCGAAAAGAATTGGCCGCGATAGGGCGAACATCACTCCGGTAGTGGAAACCGGAATAAAAAAGCTTACCAATTCTCGATAGCTGACGTTGCTGTGTTCGGCGATCTCTGGCAGTTGGTAGAAACGACGGTAGGCAATCAACAATAGAGTGAGCAGCAAACACACAGCAAAGACCTCCGCACCGACCACCACCAACACCGCTCGACCGCCCAGGGCAAAACCGGTGACAAGGGCTGTAATTACGGTGCCGAGATAGATGAAGTTGAAGATGGTGATCCAGCCGGTGAGACGCGCTTGGGCTAACAGACCTGTGAAGTAATGGCGTTGGCCGTTTAATAGGATCAACGGGCACAACAACAAGAGGTATTCCCGGACTCGATCGACGACATCGGCGTTTATGCTAAAGATCAGTGCAAGCAGTTCGGCCCCCTGCGGAACCGTAGCCAATAACAGCAGCGGGGCAGTAATGACCAAGCTGGCAACAACGACAAAGCGCCAAGCGCGGCGACTACCCTCTGGGCTGCGCGCATAGACGTTGGACAGCTGTGCAATAAACTGCTGACTTGCATTAAAAAAACTGAACACACCAAGTGACAGTGCAAGGATCGCTAATTCGGTAACGGCCTCTGGATATCGAGCGAGGGTGGCGTTTTGAAACTGAATTGACAGCACCATGCCGACAGCAGTGAGTGCCAAAGGCCAATAAAAGGCCCAATAAGTGCGCACGAATGATAGGCCGTGGTCGGCGCTTTAAGACGCCTTTTGAAACTGCAGTTGGAAGGTTACTGGCACAGCCAAACTGATGACCGGCAGGTTGGCGATAGAACGCAAGAGCTCAACACCGTCCAACATGCCCAGAGACGATGCATTGAGCAGCACAGGTTCTTTGCTTGTGAGCATTATTCGATCGTCGGTAAGTTTTACTGCGGTAACGATGGTTTCAATGTCAGCAAATACTCGATGCACGCGCACTCTGCCTGTGAGCGGGATGTCGACACTTTCTCCAATAGCCAAGTTTGTTGCGGTGGCCACATCTACGTTGGTGTAAAAGTCGGCGGTGGGAAATTCGGCGACTTTGAAAAACAGATCGCGCATGCGCTGGTCGCGAATATCGATACCGGTATGAACGCTGGCAAGATCGACAATCAAGTGAGCTTTACCATCATCGGCTACTGTACCCGTGACGCTCTTAAAATGATGTCTTTCGGCTATGTGTGCTGCCTTTACGGAAACAAAGTTCAGTTGTGAGACCTCACTAACAAGTTGCCAGTCCGCCTGCGCTGGCATGCTCAATAGAGTCAAGAAGGTTAACCCTAGCAATTGCACGTTCGATAACAGCTTTAAGGTGGCGCGCTTTACGCCGGTTGGAGTGACTTGGAAAAACATAGCAAGGCGCCTCATATTTTTTGCCTACCTGATAGTGTGAACTACAGGGTTCGGCTGATCAGTTCTTTCATGATTTCGTTGGTGCCGCCGTAGATTTGCTGCACCCGAGCATCACGATACATCCGTGAAATGGGGTATTCATCCATGTAGCCTGCGCCGCCGTGTAATTGCAGGCAGGTGTCGATGATTTGGTTCTGTTTGTCAGTGGTCCAATACTTGGCCATTGATGCGGTGGCCGCATCCAGTTCGCCAGCGAGGTGTTTCACGACACACTGGTCTACGAAGGTTCGGGCGATCAGCGCCTCGGTCTTGCACTCTGCCAATTTGAACTTGGTATTTTGAAAATCCAATACGCGCTGTCCAAAGGCTTTGCGTTCTTTTACAAAATCAATAGTCAGCGCCAACGCGCGCTCCATATCTACCACCGCCGCTTGGGCGATATTCAAGCGCTCTTGAGGCAGCTGGTTCATAAGTTGAAAAAAGCCTTCGCCTTCGTTGTCACCAAGTCGGTTAGCGACAGGGACACGACAATCTGCGAAAAACATCTCTGAGGTGTCTGCGGCTTGCTGGCCGAGTTTTTTCAGATTGCGGCCTCGCTGAAATCCTGGTGTATCGGTTTCAACAACGATCAAAGAGATACCTTTCGCACCTTTTTCCGGATCGGTTTTAGCAACCACAATCACCAAATCGCATAGCTGACCGTTACTGATGTAAGTCTTTGCACCGTTAATAACGTATTCGTCACCGTCGCGAAGTGCGGTGGTGCGGATGCTTTGCAGATCTGAACCGGTATTGGGTTCGGTCATCGCAATCGCGCCGACCATTTCACCGCTGGCCATTTTGGGTAACCAGCGTTGTTTCTGTTCTTCGGTGCCATAGTGCAGAAAATAAGGCGCGACGATTTGGCTGTGGACCTGGCTGCCCAGGCCATTGACGCCACAGCGCAATTGCTCCTCCATGATGACGGTTTCATGCCGATAGTCGCCACCCCCACCGCCATACTGCACTGGCATTTCTGCGCATAAAAATCCCGCCGAACCGGCCTTTGTCCATGCATCTCGGTCAGCTTGGCCTTGCTCGATCCAACGTTCGTTTTGCGGCGCGAGTTCAGAAGAGAAGAATTTTGCCGCAGCGTCTCGCAGCAGGTTTAGTTCGTCATTAACCCAAGGCGAGGTGTAGTTTTCAAAGAGATCAGTCATGGTTTTTGTCAGTATCACCGGTTGTTAAGGGCGCCCAGCGGCTGGGAAGGGTGCCGGGTAGACTTCGACCCGCGCGTCGCGCCTAGTTTTGCATTTTTCTGGATGTGAAGTTGTGGAGGTCAGGACAAACAATTGATCGTCGCCAATCATGCAGGCAAACGCGCCGCGCTCTAACGCGATTTCGTGGGTCACTTCTCCGCCCTCAATCTGTCGAATGCAGTTCTTGGTGCTTGGAGAAGCGCTCCATATGCCGCCTTCGGCGTCTAAGCAAATACCATCAGGCACGGCCCCCTCGGGTAATCGAGCCCACAGTCGGCGATTAGTCAGATCACCATTTGCTTCAATATCGAAGGCGCTTAGTTGACCGGCAAAGGTCTCTGCCACGATCAATGTTTTGTCGTCTGGAGTGATCACTGTGCCGTTGGGGAATAAAACCTCATCGTTGACACAGCGTGTTGTGCCGTCGGGTTCGACCAAAATGATTTCTGCGTTTTTCTTCGGTGCGCCGTTGTGAATATCGAAGCCGAAGTTACCCACATAGGCGCGCCCGATTTTGTCTACGACCATGTCGTTGCAGATGCCGCTGGCCAGTTCGCTTAAGTCGGCGTGCACGCTGATTTCATTGCCGTCAAAGCGCAGCAGCCGTTTGCTGCGCATGGCTACAATCAACAGGTCGCCGTTAGGTAGCCAACCCAAGCCTGAAGGCTGATCGTCGGCCAGCTGTACTATCACTTCGCTGTGGCCATCGGGGCTGACCTTCAGCACTTTTTGGTCGTGCATGTCGGACAGCCACAGATGACCGTTATGCCATCTCGGGCCTTCGCCGAAACATAACGAGTCCAGTATCACTTTGCTCATAACTACAATGCTCGTAAAGCCCGTGGGCGTTGCTACAGTAACGCTTCGATGGCGCCGTCGAGTTCTTCAGGCGAAGTTTGCGGGCTGAACCGCGCGACGACTTGGCCAGACTTGTCGATCAGGAATTTGGCGAAATTCCATGGTATGTCCACGCCACCTTCTTCGTCAGCTTTGGCTGCCTTTAGCCATTGATACAGCTCACAGGCGCCTGATCCATTGACCTCAATTTTGCTGAACATGGGGAAGTTGGCTTGATACTTGTCGACCGCAAAGGCAAAGACTTCGTCATTGCTGCCAGGTTCTTGAGCGCCAAATTGATTGCACGGAAACGCTAAAACGCTAAAGCCTTGATCGGCGTATTTTTCTTGCAGAGTACGCAACCCGGCGTACTGTGGGGTGAGGCCTCAGCGGCTCGCGACGTTTACGACCAAGCAGGCGGTGTCGGCGAACTTGCTCATGGGTGTTGGATTGCCATGGATATCGTCCATGGTCATATCGTAGAACTCACTCATAGGAACTCCTCTTCTAATGTGTGGTTAGTGTCGTCCAAGCCACGTGGGCTTAGGTGGATGCTAACGCCACCGAGTGTGAAGTTGAAACACTTAAATGGATGACATTGCGGTGGTGCCTATGGCGCGATCCGAGACTGGCGGAGCCAATGGCTTGTGGTTACTATTGATCGTCTTGGGGGATGAGATAGCGCCGACTTTTGCTTAACTCCAAAATAGTTGCCATCTCTTCCAAACACGCTATTTGTCTGCTGTTGCGCAAGCGTCGCAAACAAAAGAGCGTTAATTGGTAAATTGAAAAATTTATAGAAAGAGGATGTGACTATGCGAGACGTTGTAATCGTCGATAGTGTTCGAACCGGTTTGACCAAAGCCTTCCGCGGTAGTTTTAATTTAACGCGCTCTGACGACATGTTAGCGCACTGTATTGATTCACTACTTGACCGTAACCCAAACGTAGGTGCGGACGAGGTTGAAGACGTTGTTGTTGGTGCAGCCACCCACGCTGGCGAACAAGACGGCAACATTGCGCGACTGGCGGTTATTCTGTCTAAGTTGCCTGTCACCGCTGCGGGCGTGAGCATCAACCGCTTTTGTTCTTCAGGTTTGCAAGCGATTGCGATTGCGGCGAACCAAATTGCTTCTGGCCAGACTGAAGTGGCCATTGCAGGTGGCGTAGATTCCATCTCAATGCGTACTCGTCAAGAACCAGGTAAGGCAAAGCAAAATCAGCGTTTGTTGGATGAGAAGCCTGACATCTTTATGGCCATGGGTAATACCGCTGAGGTTGTGGCGCGCCGTTATCAAGTTACGCGTGAAATGCAGGACGAGTATGCGCTGCAAAGCCAGCAGCGTTACGCAGCCGCGGTAGACTCGGGCAAGATCGCTGAAGAAATTGTTGGCATGAACGCAACTATGCTCAAAGTCGACAAAGAGACCGGCGAAGAGAGCCACGAAGAAGTGTGGGTCGATAAAGACGAATGTAACCGCGTTAACACAACGCTAGAAGGTCTGGCCTCACTGCCACCTGCGTTTGAAGACGACGGCTCTGTAACGGCGGGTAATGCGTCGCAATTGTCGGACGGTGCATCAATGACCTTGATGATGAGTGCTGATCGTGCAGCTGCTCTGGGCCTAACTCCAATGGGCGTTTACCGTGGTTTCACCATTGCGGGTTGTGAGCCAGATGAAATGGGCATCGGTCCTGTATTTGCTATTCCACGTCTGTTAAAGAATGCGGGATTGAGCATTGATGACATAGACCTTTGGGAGCTTAACGAAGCATTTGCTTCCCAGTGTCTGTACTGCCGTGACGCTCTGAACATTGATAACGAAAAGTACAATGTTCTTGGTGGCAGTATTGCTATCGGTCACCCCTTCGGTATGACCGGCTCACGTCAGACGGGTCTGATTCTGCGCGAACTCAAGCGTCGTAACCAAAAGTACGGCGTAGTCACCATGTGTATTGGTGGCGGACAAGGTGCTGCAGGCCTGTTCGAAGTCGCCTAGTTCCGACCTTAGATTGCCGATCCCCTGGAAAGTCCGGGGGATCGAGCATTCCCTCCCTTGCAAGCGTGCTTGCCCCTGATACAAAATGAAACTCGCAAGAAATTCATGCGAAACACCGCCCTTGCAGAATGCGCAAGCAGTAGGGGCCGCTTCTGATTTTCTATACGGGTAAAGGGCAGGTGTCAGACCGATTTAACGCATCCAGTACCTCAGTATCTGTGCCGTTTATAGGCCGGCACGGGTGGGTATGGGTGTGGCTTATGGTCCTGAGCAGCAGTGCTGTTGCCGCGCCATCTTCACCGCCGATTAACAGCGACAATTCAGCGCTTACTCCGACCCAGGTTACTGAGCAGCCAGATTATCGCAACAGCAGTGATGCAGAACTAACGCAACTGGTGAGAAATTGGGCTCAACTTTCACCCACCGAGCGGCGGTTATTGTTGTCTGAGGTGCGCACTCGAATGAAACATGCCAACGCTCAAGGTAGCTCAGAGCGTGGTGCCAAAGCGCCGCAACCCCAGGCTGATCTCAACAGAGTGTTAGCGCAAAAGACCTATGGCCGCACCGTGCAGCGACCAGACGGTAGTGTTGTTACCGAGACCCAGACCATAAAGATCACTCCCCAGGGTCGTCAAGTGACTCGCCAGACCACGATCAGACCGCCCGCTAACAGTAATCCAAATTTGGCCGCGGCTGGCGAAGTTGGACAAGTTGCAGTTGATCCAACCATGGGTAAGCCGCCTCGTCGTGTCATGCGCACTAAAATCCGCTTTGGTGCAGGCTTTGAGCGTCGTCAGGGTGCGGTAGAAAATCCCGAAGCGCAGCAGTCCGCTGCAGAAAATTCCGCCGCCAAGTCATCGCCTCAGCCGGGTGATTCGACACCCCAAGCTAAGTCTGAAAGCCCGCAGCGCTAGTGGATACTGAAAGCGCACATCTGCTCGTTGTCGACGACGACGCAGAGCTTAGAGAGCTCACCCAGGAGTACCTGCAGCAACAGGGTTTTCATGTTGCTACTGTAGATTCTGGCGAGTCCATGGACGCTTATTTGAGCGCCAACGAAGTCGACCTACTGATCCTTGATCTTATGCTGCCTGGTGAACACGGGCTTTCTATTGCCCAACGACTAAAAAAGCGCGTCGATTTACCCATCATTATCGTCTCGGCTCAGGGTGATGATGTAGACCGAATCGTCGGCCTAGAAGTAGGGGCAGATGATTACCTGCCCAAACCGTTCAATCCCCGCGAATTGCTGGCGCGAGTACGCGCTGTATTGCGGCGTAGCAGTCGCTCCGAGTTGGCACCAGAGGCGGCACCATCAAAAGTGCAATTTGGTGACTTTGGTTTGGACTTGGCGTCCCACCGTCTGACCCAAAATGGCGTTAGCGTACCTTTGACGTCTGGCGAATTTGATTTGTTAGCGATTTTGGTATCGCATCCGAATAAAGTGCTGCACCGCGACCGTATCTTAGATTTGCTCACAGGCGCAGAGCGCTCCCCATTTGATCGATCCATCGATGTGCGGGTAACGCGTTTGCGATCGAAGCTAGAAGTTGATCCGGCGAACCCGCTTTTCATAAAGACGATCTGGGGTAAAGGCTACATGTTCTGCCCCAATCCGGATGTCTAAAGGATTAGGGTTGCGTGCGCCAGCGTCGTTGCTGGGGCGCACCAATTTAACTCTCGGCGTTAGCGGCATGTTAATTGCCGTCATCTCTACTATTGCTCTCTACGCCTTTGTGATTGATCCAATAGCGGAACGGTCCGCAGACGATGAGGCGGCGTTGTTAGTGTTGTCTGCGCAAACCTGGGTCGAGTTGCCGCCGGCTGCCAGACCCTACTTTGAGCTGGAATTGGCACAGAATCATGACTTGATCATAAGCGCCGCCCGACAAGAATTGCCGCAATATAAAGGCTCACTCGACGCCATGGTGTTATTGCAGCAAAAGTTGCAGCAACGACTGGATACCGATGTGGTGTTGCTGGATGGCGACGAACTGGTATGGGTCGAGGTGCCCATGGCTGGATACTCGCTGCAAATAGGCGTAGCACCTGATCGACGTGATACCCAGCCGCTGTATGTCGCCATTGTTATTGTTGGCCTTGGTGCGGCCATTGTGTTTTTTACCTCGTTGTTTGTGGTGCAACGGGTGACCCGACCTCTGGTCAAGGTAGCCAAACAAGCCGAGCGGTTTCGTGGTTTGGAAAATATAGAACCGCTTGCCGAGACAGGGCCAAGAGAGCTTGTCTCGCTGGCGCGTAATTTCAACACCATGGCGTCAGAGATTTCTTTGTTGTTGGCTAACCGCACTACCCTGATGGCGGGCATCTCTCATGATTTGCGTACGCCGCTCACGCGCATGCGTCTGGCTTTGGCACTGTTGCCCGAAGACATTGATAAGCAACTGGTACAAAGATTTGAAAATAATCTTGAGTCTATGGACGAACTCATTCGTGATGCATTGCGGTTTGCGAAAGGTGCGGGTGAGAAAAGTCAGGAGTTCGAGCTTGTGCCGATAGTTGAGGACATCCTGGGTACGTTCGAGCAAGAAGTTGAACTCAGAGTAAAGGTGGCGCGTGGTCATCGAGTGATTTTGGCACCCAACGCATTCAGCCGAATTCTCACCAATTTAGTCTCTAACGGGTTTAAGCATGGCGGTCAGGTCACGGTGGTGGTGACAGCCACAGAACTGGTGGTGATGGATGATGGCCCCGGCATCCCTGCCGACTACCGCAGTGAAATTTTTCAGCCGTTTTTCCGTTTAGACGGGTCTCGCAGCGCGACGACCGGCGGCAGCGGCTTGGGTTTAGCCATTGTGGATCAACTGTGTCAGACCCATGGTTGGGAGATTACCGTGGGAGAGTCTCCATTAGGCGGCGCCGAATTCACCCTGGATTTTGATTCACAGGCACCATCTGAGAGCTAACGGTTGGCGTAGTTGATACAAATTGTCACAAAAATTGCTTTCGAAGTAATTTTTCCGAAACTTTGATAGGGCTAATTAGACACTGTAAAGAGCTGCCGAGGATGCAACGTTCGCCAAAAGCATCAGCAGCTAATCGGTTTTCTCCTAGGGGCTTTATGCAGCAAAGCCCCCTTAAACCGCCGGTTTCCTCTCCAGGCCGGCGGTTTTTTTTTGTCCCGTATTTTCCAATCGCTCCATCAGAGTCGCTGGACCCTCTTGCGCCGCTGCTTGGTTTCATCAACGATATCGACTGCTAAAAATTAAGGCTTAAAGATGCACAAAGCGCTGGATTTAGAGAATGTCCTTTATTCCATTTCTGGGCCTATGGCGCTCATAACCATAAACCGACCAGAAAAACACAACGCTATTTCGCTAGCGACGTTAGACGATCTGCACACAGCGGTGGATGCAGCGGCTTTAGATGACGAAGTTCGTGTCATTACCATTACCGGCGCTGGGGGTAAGGCTTTTGCTGCGGGCTCAGATCTAAGTGAGGTGATTGATCGGGACTTTCGCAAAGCACTTGAGCCGATCGTGCAAGGCCTAGCCGACAAGCTTGAACGCACGCCAAAGCCCACCATTGCTGCTATAGACGGTATTTGCATGGGAGGTGGTCTTGAAGTGGCGTTGGGTTGCGATTTGCGTATAGCCACACCTGGATCTCGTTTCGCCACACCAGAAGGTAAGCTCGGCATCATCCCAGGAGGTGGCGCCACCGCTCGTCTGCCGCGCATTGTGGGGCGAGGTTGGGGTATGGAGATGATGCTCATGGGGGAACCCATAGAGGCGGATCGAGCGCTGCAAATCGGTCTCGTGACTCGTTTGGTTGAGTCCTCTGAGCTGCTTGCAGAAGCTCAGCGTATGGCGGAGCACTTGGCGTCCTTCGCGCCGTTTGTGCCGCGCACTATGAAGGCAATGGTGCACTTTGGCATGGAAGCGAGCTTAGCCGGGGCGTTAATGTTCGAGAAATACGCGCAAGGGGCGCTGGTGCAAACCAAAGACAAGCAAGAGGGCATCAGCGCGTTCCTCGAAAAACGCACGCCAGAATTCAAAGGCAAGTAAGCTGACGTAAAGCGGGTGTATTGATTTAACGGGCTACTCGCGTTAATACTCGTGGTTCATTTACTAGGAAGGGGACACTGATGGCAGTGAATAAGTTTCCGGTGGAAGGCAGTCATATCATGATGTTTGCCCGCTCCATCGCTGATGATAACCAGATTTACTACGACGCCGATTACGCGGCGACAACTGAACCGGGTAAAGTGATTGCGCCGCCCACGTTTGCACAGTCAAGTGCGCAGTTCGACCCAGACTACTTTTTACGACCAAAACTAGACCAAGACTGGTTTGGTTCCGGCAAAGAGGCCACAGGAATTAAACGTGAGTCTGGAAGCGGCGGCGGTGGCGGCGGTGGTGGCGGCGGATTGCACGCCGAGCAGCACTTTGAGTATCACCGTCATGTCAGCCCAGGTGATGTGCTTACTGCTGAAGTAAAACCCGGAAAGACCTGGGAAAAAGAAGGCAAGCGCTCGGGCAAGCTGGTGTTTTCAGAAACCATTACCGAATACCGCGACCAAAATGGTGAGCTGGTTATTACGGCGCGTGGCGTTGGTGTTCGCACCGAACGTCCAGTAGATCAATAGGGGGGCATCATGGCTTTAGCAGCAAAAGATCTTAACGTAGGTGATACCTATACCGAGTGCTTGGTAGAAGACCTGAAGCGTACACAAATTGTTATGTACGCAGGCTCTTCAGGTGATTACAACCCGGTGCACACCGATGAGAAGTTCACCAAGGAAGTTGCGGGCTATCCGTCTGTATTCGCCCACGGCATGCTGACCATGGGTATGACCGGTCGAATGGTGACGAATTATGTTGGCGACGGTCGCATCACCAAATACGGTGTGCGCTTTACCAGCCAGGTATGGCCGGGCGATACGTTAAACGCTACCGCGACGGTTGACGATGTCAGCGACGGCATTGTGACTCTGAGTGTAGAAACCACCAACCAAGACGGTGTGGTGGTGTTGTCGGGTTACGCCAACGCTCGGGTCGACTGATCGTCTAGCGGCACACTCTGAAACGCCGTTGGCCTAGCCAACGGCGGTTTACCACTTTTCCTTCGATGTCCGAACGTCCAGCTCGAATGTCCACGCTTGTGGCGGTTGTCGATACATGTAGGCAAAGCCATCAACGATTCCGCCGATATTGATCATGCCATCGTCGCCCAGACGCTCTGCGTACTCAGGCAGGCCGCGCTTAATCTTCTCTCCTGCAATTGGACCATCGACTACCACATGGCCAACATGTACACCGTCTTGTGCATACTCTTTTGCCATAGCTTGGGCCAGATTACGCAGCGCTCCCTTGGATGAGTTGAAAGCGCCAAAGTTAGCGCGACCACGCAAAGACGCGCTGGCGCCGGTAAATAGCAACGTGCCGCCGTGTTGTCCTGCAATAAATTGCCGAACCGCTTCGCGACCAAACAAAAAACCGCCAAAGCAGCACACACGCCAACTGTTCGCGAAGAAGTCGGCGTCCATATCGACAATGCGTCCGGGCGTATTGTTGCCGGTGTTATAGATCGCTAAATCTAACTTGTCGCCCGCCCGGGCGAACAGTTCCTTGGTTGCTGCTTCGTCAGTCGCGTCCGCAACAACGGCCTCGGCACTGCCGCCTTGGTCTCGTATGAGTTCCGCCACGGCGTCGAGTTTGCTCTGGGTGCGACCGGCGACTAAAACGTGTAGGCCTTCATTGGCGAAGCGCACACATAATTGTGCGCCCAGTCCGTCGACTGGCCCAACACCGCTCACTACCGCAGTTTTCATGAGTTGCTCTCAGGTATCACTTGCTTGAAGGGGTGCACATTAACCTCGGCAAACAGCCCAGCAACGGTATAGGGGTCGTTGGCGGCAAAGGCGCGTGCTGCGGCCAGATCTTGCGCTTCGATCACAACGGCAGAACCTATGGGCTGGGTTTCGTCATCGCTCAAAATAGGGCCCGCGTAGCGCACGTCGTGGCTCTGTAAATAGTCCAGGTGCTTCGGCCGCGTATTTGCCCGCAGTTCTGTGCTGTCTGCATGGTCTTTACTGATAATCATAAAAAGCATAGCTACTCCGCGAATGATCTAAATTGGAACAAATGTTTCTGCGCTCAAGACGCTAAGTGATTGCGCAGAGCCGCAACGGCTTGATCGAGCGGCTCTTTAGAGCAGCCAAAAACCGCAGCGGTACTAAAGAAGTCGTGAACTAAACCGTCGCAGCATAAAAGCGTAGCGCTGTTGCCCGCAGCTTCTAGGGCTTGGGCGTAGGCGTTGCCTTCGTCTCGCAACGGGTCAAATTCCGCAGTGATCACTAGGGCAGGGGGAAGATTTTCTAAGCTTTGAGCGCGTAATGGACTGGCGGCGGCTTCCAAGCGTCGTTCTGGATCCGGACAGTAGGTATCCCAGAACCATTCCATCGTTGCCGTTTCAAGTAAGTACCCGCTGCCATTTTCAGTATAGGAGTCTCGACTCATATCAGCATCGGTAACCGGATAGAGCAGACATTGGAACGCAATTTCTGGTCCGTTGTTGTCGCGGCTGTGTTGGGCGATAACCGTGGCCAAGTTACCCCCAGCACTTTCTCCACAGACACCAATTTTGCCGTTGCCATTTAGGCTGTGGGTGTTTTCGTGTACCCATTGCAAAGCGGCGTAGCTGTCCTCAACTGCTGCTGGATATACATGTTCCGGCGCCAAGCGATAATCCACCGATACGACGACAAGGTTTGCCAAGGTTGCCAACTGTCGGCAGACCGAATCGGCTGTATCGAGGTCGCCGATCACCCAGCCGCCGCCGTGGAAATACACCAATACGCCAAACGGCCCCGTACCTTGCGGACGATAAATACGTACGGCTATGTCACCTGCCGGGCCGGAGATCGTTGTGTCGTCGACTTGATGGATGGGGAGTTCGGGGTTGAGTGCACGCGCGGTTCGATACACCTTTCGCGCATCGGCAATGGGTAGATCGCGTACGCTAGGGGTAGGGCCTGCCGCGGCCAATTGATCAAACATGGCTTGGTATTCGGCTGCTAATGGCATTGAAATTTCCCCTTTCGTCCATAGGATATGCACCTCAAGCTACACCATCGAGTGGGCAATCTCTACCGACGGCGCTGGACCTTCAGCTCTGAGATTTTACAACCATTGTCACCGGTGCGGTTCGGGGCAAATACGGAGAAAGGCTATGCAGCGGCTAGACGCAGAACAAGACGATCAATCAATCGCAGACGCAGCAAAAAACTTCAATCGGCTAGAGAATGTGCTGTTGCAAAACCGCACGCTGACGCTGTTTGGCGAGATCAATCAGGACGTCGCTCGGCGCATGGCGGAGAAGTTGCTCGCCCTGGCGTTCGAATCAGATGACCCAATCACCTTGTACATCGGTTCGCCAGGTGGTCACGTTGAGTCAGGGGACACAATTTTTGATCTGATCCGCTACATCAAGCCTGAAGTGCGCATCATTGGCACGGGTTGGGTAGGCAGTATCGCAACGCACATCTATCTGGCAGCGGACAAAGACAACCGTTTTGCGTTGCCAAATACGCGATTCCTGATTCACCAACCCAGTGGTGGCTTCGGTGGTGACGCCGCAGACATCGAGATTCACGCGCGAGAAATCCTCAAAACCCGCGAACGTATCAACGGCATTATTGCTGATCGCACGGGTCAAAGTGTGGAGCGTGTGGGTGAAGACACCCAGCGGGATTATTGGATGAGCGCTGAAGAATCCGTGGAATACGGCTTAGTAGGCAAGATCATCAACGACATTAGCGAGGTCAGCTAATTTAGCTAGACCGAGCACCAGTACTCTGCGGCGGTGCGGAGAGTCGTTGCCGCCGCAAATTACATGGATCTCTTTACTACCTCTGTCTGTGCAGTAGCACACCTACCCGAGCTTGATGCAGAGCCCCCCAGGTCATGACCACTAATGTGGCGAGCAATCCGTAGCGGATGCTCTCAGTGCCAAACTCAGGGGCAGCAAGGTCGCTAATGAAACCGACACCCACAGGACCCAAGCCGAGCCCGACGATATTTAAGATAAACAAGTTGATGGCGGCCATTACCGAGCGCATCTCTACCGGTGCCAGCGATTGTAAGATCGCAAAATTGGTGCCGATGTAGACGCCACCTAATGCGGCGGGGCCGATAAACCAGATGATGGCCCAGAACGGATCGGCGGTGATGTAGCAGAGCACCGCCGACGGTAAATAAACAGCAGTCGCTGCGCATACGATCCAAGCGCGCCAACCCTCAGAAATTTTTGCCCAACGATCAGCGAAATAACCCCCGAAAAAGGTGCCTAAGCCGCCACCGAGGCCAATAGCTAATGCGAGAAAGGTGCCGGATTCCGCAGTGCTAAAACCATGCACTCTTTGGAAATACACTGGCGCCCATGCAATGGCAGCGTAACCCGCCATAGAAATTAAACTGTTGGCGATCACCAGTTGTCTGGTTGCTGCGCTGTTGAGCATGTGGCGCACCACGGACCAAAACGGTGGTGCTTGGGGTTTCTCTACCAGGCCATCAGAGTAGCCTCGTGGCGGTTCTACCATGGTCCAGCGCACAATGACCGCGATTATGAGCCCGGGGACTCCGGCGACAACAAACGCCCAGCGCCAGCCGATCCATTCGTTAACCCAGCCGCCGATCAGGTAACCAAGCATGATGCCGAAATTAACGCCAAGGCCGAAGATGGCCATAGCCGTTGCCCGTTCTTCGGGTTTATACAGGTCAGAAATGATCGAATGCGAAGGTGGGTTAGAGCCGGCTTCTCCAACGCCGACGCCGATGCGAGCCAACAGCAGTTGCCAAAACTGCACGGCCATACCGCAAAAGACGGTCATAGCGCTCCACAGAGAGATCGAAAAAGCGATCAGATTGCGGCGGTTGCGGCGATCCGCCCACATCGCCATCGGCATACCCAGTGTTGCGTAGAACAACGCGAACATGAAGCCAGTCAGCAGCCCAAGTTGAGTGTCGCTGATCTGAAAGGCTTGTTTTATCGGTTCCTGCAAGATCGCAACGATCTGGCGGTCGACGTGGCTGGCGGTAAAAACTATGACCAATAGGAACAGCGTATAGCTGCGTTGGCGTTTGGAAATCGTAGTATCGTTCATGGTCGGAGTATGCGCAGGGGAGCAGCGCAAATAAAGTAAAACTAAGAGGGAACCCATATGAAAACGGATTTTGCGTTATTGAACGTGGAGGTTGCGCAGCGTGTGGCGACGGTGACCATCGACAACCCGCCTATCAATGTCATCACCTTGCCACTGTATGCCGAGCTGATGCAGTTGGTTGAAAGCCTGCAAAAAGAGCCAGACCTATTGGTCGTGGTATTTAAAAGTGCGCATCCGGATTTTTTCTTAGCGCATTTTGACGTTGAAGCGATCCTGCAATTCCCCACAGATGGCGACGCTGAACGCAGCATCGAACCCAATCCATTCCATCTCATGTGCGAGCGCTTGCGCACCATGGACAAAGTCACAATTGCACAGATCGAAGGTCGCGTTGGTGGCGGCGGCAGTGAACTGGTGTCGAGCATGGATATGCGCTTTGGGGTAATTGGTAAAACCGTTGTTAATCAAATGGAAGTACCTCTAGGCATTCTGCCCGGTGGCGGCGGTACACAGCGTTTGCCGCGGTTAGTGGGCCGCGGGCGCGCAATGGAAATAGTTTTGGGTGCACAAGACTTGGATGCCGAGACTGCGGAACGGTGGGGATATCTAAATCGAATCTATGCCGCAGCCGACATTGATCAAGCGGTGAACGAATTGGCTCAGCGCATTGCGCGATTTCCTCAGCCGGCTGTGCGTTTAGCGAAGGCCTCTGTGAATGCCGCAGAACTCCCCTTAGCTCAAGGTCTGCAAGAAGAAGCGTATTTATTTGCGCGGCTTCTACGTACCTCCGAGGCTCAACAAGCAATGCAAAAGTTCATGGCGATGGGTGGGCAAACTCACGAAGGGGAGATGCGTGTTGCTGATCTTGTGGATGAAGTTATGCGTAGCGGCGAATAAGTAGCCAGCCAGCAACGATATACAACAGCACCGGCAGCGCCACGGCGAGTGGCGCGGGTAGTGCGAATACCACTGACATTGGTGCGAATAAGTCTTGTAAGTACTTAAAGGACAAACCTACGAATAAGCCAAGGGCGAGACGTGGCCCTAAGCCAGTGCTGCGCAGTGGTCCAAGAACAATGGCCAACGCCAGCAGCGCCATACCAAAGTAGTTAAGCGGTTTGAGTATCCGTGACCAAAAGGCCAGTTCGTATTGAGTGGCTTGTAGCTGTTGTTGTTGTAGAAAGTCGATTTGATCGTTAAGGCCTAACAGCGACATCCTTTTTGGTTCAAGAAAAGCTTGGTTACTGAGTAGCTTAGGAGTAATAGCGTTTTCCCAAAGTCGCTCGGAAAATTCGTCAACGGATGTGTTCTGGGGTGTCAATGTGGTTTGCCGCCCGTTGTGCAACACCCAGTTTTTTCGTGTGCTGTTATAGCTGGCGTATTCTGCTTCCAGGCTACGTTGCAGCTGTTGGTTGTCATCTAACCAGTATTGGCGCACGCCCCATAACGTTCCGCCATCTTTTTCACTAAACGCCTGAATGTGCATGTACATGCGATCGTCGCGAATCCAAAACCCGCCTCGCTCGCGCATGGCGTTGCGCCCGTATTGGGCATTGAGCTTTGCAACTTCTGCTGCTTGTTCGGCTTTTGGCGCGATGTACTCACTAAGTGCAAAGCTAAGACCTAGACATAGAATCATTGAGGGCGCTAAACCTTTAAGAAAGCGTTGTGGTGATACGCCGGCTGCGCGCAGTGCTGTGAGTTCGCCCTGCTCAGCAAGCTGCCCCAGTGCGGCCAAGTAGCCAATAAAAACGCTGTACAGAAGCAACTCTTCCAGGCGCCGCGGCAAGGTGCGCCAGAGATAGTTCAGAGCGTCGTCCAAACCGTAGCGGTCTGCGCTTTCGGCCAATTCGTCGAATAAGGCAAACAACAACATCATGCTGGTCAGGCTACCCGCTACCAGAGCTATAGCGCGCAGACTTTGTACGGTTAGGTGGCGATCAATGGTTTGCATGAGCGGTTGCACTGTCCCCGGTCAAACTCTTGAAAGCCTGATCGGCGTTGAAGAATATGTCGCCGCTGATTCCGCCTGGAAGCTCTGTCTGCTCTAACTGCTGCATCAGCGGTCCTTTAATATCGCTAAAGTGCAATTGCACACCGGTGCGCTGTAGTTGCTGATTTACCCGCAACAGCATTGACAGTCCTGTGGCGTCGATACGATTCACTGCGTTACAGACCAACAGCAAGTGTTTGGTGCCGTGGCGCCCAGATACGCGACGTATAAGCTTTTCTTCGATTTGCGAGGCGTTGGCGAAAAAAATGTTTTCGTCTATGCGTAACGCCAGAATTTGTTCATGCAGCTGCACTGAATAGCGTTTCACAGATCGAAATTGTTCGCTGTCGCCTAAGCGCCCGACTTGGGTGATATTGGGCTGACTGGAATTGCGTATAAACAGAGCAATAGACAAAGCTACCCCAGCCAACAAACCAAGCTCTACCCCGGCCACCAATACCAGTAGCAAAGTCGCCAGTTCAGTAATTGAGTCATCTCGGTATATATGCCAGTTATGGCGAATTTTGCTGAAGTCGATAAGTCCCAGCACCGAGGTCATGACGATGGCGGCCAGTACAGCATTCGGTAGAGTGACAAATAAATTAGCGAAGAACAGTAGCGTCAGGATGATGACGAGTGCGCAGACCAGCGAGCTAATCGGGGTACGGCCTCCAGCTGCAAAGTTGACGCTGGAACGAGAAAAAGACCCAGCTACGGGGTAAGCGCCGGTCATGCCCGCGCCGAGGTTAGCAAGTCCCAAGGCAATCAGCTCTTGGTTTGCGTTGATGCGATCGTCTGAACGAGCCGCCAGTGTAGTGCCGATTGAGTAACTCTCTACATAGGAAACAATGGCAATAATGAGCGCTGCTGGTAACAATTCGAGCCATAGGCTCAGCGACATGGGTGGCAAGGTGATGTGAGGCAGTCCCGCCGGAATAATGCCGACAGTGGTTAAGTCGTCTTTTAGGCCAAATAGGGCAACCACGGTAGCCGCGACAACAGCGCACAGCATCGGACCTACTCGAGTCAGCGGGTGGGTGTTTGGTTCTGCAACCGCCGCAGTGCTCAATAACCAGGCGATCAGCGGGCGACTGACCAATAAAAATAACAGCGCGATAACACCAAAAGTGAGTGCAGTAGGGTTCAGTTGGTTGAGCTGTGCGGTAACGCCCATGAGTGCGGTGGCTGGGTTTGTCGTGTCTTCAATGCTGATACCCGTTAGCCCAGGTAATTGACTGATGATAATGAGTATCGCTGCCGCGTTAACAAAGCCATTAATTACTGGGTGGCTGAGTAGCGTCACCAAGCCGCCCATTTTGGTCAGTCTTAATAAGCCAAGTATTAACCCAACCTGTAAGCACAGTAGAGTAGTGATGCCCAAGTACGCCTCACTGTAGCGCGGTGCCAACTCACTGACGGTAGCCGTCACTAACAGCGCAGCCACAGCAACGGGTCCAACAACTAATTGTTTAGAGCTGCCAAACACCGCGTACAGCACCATAGGTAACAGACACGCATACAACCCGGATTGCGGCGGCACACCGGCCAAAAGAGCATAGGCAACGGCTTGAGGAATGGTGACCATGCCGACAATAAGCCCCGCCATGATGTCGTGGCTAAGATCCTGACGCTGGTAGTGATTTAAGGTCGTAATTAATGGCACATAACTGCGCCAATCCCGGAGACCGCGGCGTATACGTAAGCTTAGGCGCATAATTTTTTGCGCCCAAGACTGCGGGAGAAAAAGAGAACTGCCATTGTCATAGCCGCAGTCTATCAGTTGTAATTAGGACAAGGGCAACAAGGCCTGTTGATCTTGGTGTGGGGCATACAAGCTGCACCTGAAAACAACTCTCTGTCGGCATCAAGGGGAAGACTATGACAACAACAAAAGCAGCGGTGGCCTTCGCCGCAGGTCAGCCACTACAAATAGAAACGGTTGATTTAGCTGGGCCTAAGTCAGGTGAGGTTTTGGTGGAAATCAAAGCCACCGGCATTTGCCACACCGACGCCTATACGCTGTCAGGGGCTGATCCAGAAGGTTTGTTTCCATCCATTCTTGGCCATGAAGGGGCGGGAATCGTGCGCGAGGTGGGCGCCGATGTGACCTCGTTAAAGCCAGGAGACCACGTTATTCCGTTGTACACACCAGAATGCAGGCAGTGCAAATTTTGCTTGTCCGGGAAGACTAATCTTTGCGGTGCCATTCGTCAGACTCAGGGACAGGGTTTGATGCCAGACGGCAGTTCGCGATTTTCTCTGAATGGCGAACCGTTATTTCACTACATGGGTACGTCGACTTTCGCCAACTATACCGTGGTGCCTGAAATTGCCTTAGCGAAGATTCGTCAGGATGCGCCATTCGACAAGGTCTGCTACATCGGCTGTGGTGTAACCACGGGACTTGGAGCGGTAATGAATACGGCTAAGGTCGAAGCGGGTGCGAACGTTGCGGTTTTTGGTCTGGGCGGTATCGGTTTGAATGTAGTTCAGGGCGCGCGCATGGCAGGGGCTGAACGCATCATTGGAGTTGATCTCAATGCCGAACGGCGAGGCTTAGCCGAGCAGTTTGGCATGACAGATTTTATTAACCCCAAGGACGTGGACAACGTTGTAGAAGCCATTATCGACATGACCGACGGTGGTGTGGATTACTCTTTTGAATGTATTGGTAATACCGATGTGATGCGCGATGCCCTGGAGTGCTGTCACAAAGGCTGGGGCGAGAGCATTATTATTGGCGTTGCGGCGGCAGGCAAAGAAATAGCCACCAGGCCGTTTCAGCTGGTCACAGGTCGAGTCTGGCGCGGTACGGCTTTCGGCGGAGCCAAGGGACGTAGTGATGTGCCGCAAATTGTCGATTGGTACATGGAAGGGAAAATCAATATAGACGATCTGATCACGCATACCTTTAGCCTTGACGACATCAATCAGGGCTTTGATGTGATGCATCAGGGAGAGAGTATCCGCTCGGTCGTCGTGTACGAGTAAATTTAATCAACGCTTGTTCGGCGTTAGCGAGGTCGGTATGGGACTTAAAGTTATTGGTGCGGGGTTTGGGCGAACAGGAACGTTGTCGCTGAAATTCGCCCTGGAACGCCTAGGGTTTGATAAGTGCTACCACATGATGGAAATGCCCCTGGTGCCAGAGCATATTCCGGTTTGGCGCAGCGCAGCAGCAGGGCAAGCAGTTGATTGGGAAGCGTTATTTGAGGGCTACCAAGCTGCCGTAGATTGGCCGTCCTGTAATTTCTGGCGGCAACAACTACAGGTGTTTCCTAAAGCCAAAGTAATTTTGACCCGGCGCGATCCTGAGCAATGGTATTCAAGTGTTATGCACACCATTTGGTTGTCGTCGGAGCAGGGGCGCATGGATCTTGCCGATGCTGAACTGGTAGGGCGGGTCGATGGCGAAGGCCACGACCGAATTAAAATGGTTTACGAAGTAATTTGGGATGGTGTCTTTAGCCTGCGCATGGAAGACAAAAAACATGTGATGCAATGTTTTGAACGGCATAACCAAAGCGTAATAAGCAGCGTACCCAAGGAGCAATTGTTAGTAATAGAGCCTGGTGATGGTTGGTCGCCGTTATGTGAGTTTCTAGAAGTAGATCTGCCGGATGTCGACTATCCGCGGATCAACTCTAGAGACGACTTCCAAAAACGCTTCTTGAGCAATGCCACACCTAGTGGCGAATCTCACTAAACAGGGCGGGTTAGCGCTATTTTATGGTGACGATGCCGACCAGTAAAGCCATCAGCATAGACAGCACAAAGGCCGCACAAAGGCCGATAAAGAAAGCTTGCCAGGTAGAGTGATATTGCCCTTTCATTTCGTTGAAGGTGACGAACATTGGGCCCTGCAAGAACTGTGTGGCGACCACGGCAATGATCGCCTGGGCGACGGCAGCGACGACATTTGCGGTGATGGTTGCTTGCTGCAGTTGGCTAGAATCGGTGGCAGCGGAGTCAATCCAGCTAGACATGACCCAAAGTAAGAGACCGAAAATAACGACGCTCGCCGCCAGGGTGTAATACGCTAGGTTGCGCATGCCCAAGGCTTTGTAATTTGCGTACAGCAGATAGCCTCCAGCCAGTAGCGAGCAGAAGAATGTCGCGATGCCGATACTGGTCATAGAGTAAAGCTTGGGCAACTGTTTGGTATTGGGTGACATATAACTACTGCTTGGTTCTGGGCTCAGATTATACGAGGTCGTTGTTTGTAAAACTGCGTTGCTTGCTCAAACCAGTGAGCTATTTTCAGCAACTGCAAGTCCCCCCTGGGTTTCCCTACCAGTTGCACGCCAATGGGTAAGCCTGCGGGACTGAAGCCGCCCGGAACGGACAGCGTTGGTAAGCCGGTAACGGTGATCATGCAACAGATCGCCATCCAGTCGATGTAGGTGTCGAGGTTTTGACCGTCAATGCGTTCGACCCACTCTTGGTCAATGGCAAAAGGGGGTACCTGCGCTGCTGGAAGCACCAGAACATCGTAGTTTTCGAAGAACTCTGCGACGTTTGCATAAATCTGGCTGCGTTTGAGCTCGCTACCTAACAGTTCATCTGCGGTGAGCGCAAAGCCCTTTTCGATATTCCACAACGCAGTGTCTTTTGCATAATCGCGCCAATTCGCAACGGTGGCGTCTAGATTCCGCCCTAGGGTACGCAGACCGGCTGCGCGTTGGATTTGAAATACCTCCATGGCGCCATCTAAGTTGGGATGGGCAGAGTCCACGGTGGCACCGAGATCAGCAAAAGTGGCTGCGGCGTTTTGTATTACCGTGCGCACGGCTGGGTCGACAGGCAACAGTCCTAAGTCCTCGCTTACGGCTACCTTGATTGGATTATTAACATCGTGAATAGCAGGCACCAACGCATCAAGAAAGTATTCGCCGGGTTCTGGCAGGGTCAGGGGATCCGAACGATCAGGTCCAGCCAAGATGGAAAAGAGCAAACTCGTATCCGCTACAGTTTTTGCCATAGGCCCGGTGGTAACTAGGCGACCGTACCAGGCATATCCACGGCTAAATGGCGTGCGCCCAATCGACGGGCGCAAGCCCACCACGTTACAAAAGCTTGCTGGGTTGCGTAACGACCCGCCCATGTCGCTACCATCTGCCAGTGGCAACATATCTGTCGCCAGTGCCACGGCTGCACCGCCGCTGCTACCCCCTGCGGTTTTGGTGGTGTCGTAGGGATTTAATGTGGCGCCAAAAATTGCATTGAAGGTGTTCGAACCCAGACCAAACTCAGGCATGTTGCTGTGGCCGATAAAAATCGCGCCAGCCTTACGCATCCGCGCGGCTAGAGTGCTGTCTTGAGTTTCAATGCGCTCGGCAAACGGCTTGAAGCCCCAAGTCGTTGGAAAGCCTTTCACGGCGACCGCGTCTTTAGGTGCCATGGGCAAACCATGCATCGGACCGCGTTCGGCGATAGGTATGCGGTCAGCGGCGGCGGCCAAAGCTAACGCCTCTTGTTCGTCCAGCAAATTGACCAAGGCGTTAACTTGTGGATTGAGGGCATGGATTCTTGCGTAGACGTTGCGCATAAGCTCTACGGCGCTAAGGGTGCCGCGTTGCAGATCGCGACATAGGGTGAGTGCGTCATCCCATAACGGTGCTGGGGCGGTGTCAGACAAAATCTACTTCCTCGAGCCAGTTTAATAGGTCGTCAAAAACTTGTTGCCGGTTGGTCTCGTTAAACATTTCGTGGCGCCCCTCAGGATACAACTGACTGGACACATTCAGTTGTGCTTTTTCATAGCGCTTGAGTACGCGCCTAATGCCACGACCCTTGGCGTTGACAGGGTCTGCGGCGCCGCTGATAAAGCGAATGGGTAGATTCTTTGGAATGCAGGCAATATGACTGCCACGGCAGCTACGACGTAGCCCTGCGAACATGCCCGCCAGGCTACCGGCGCTCAACACGGCCCCACACAAAGGGTCGGCCAGATAGGCCGCGACTTGCTCAGGATCGCGACTTAACCAGTTAAAACCCTGTTGTGGCGTCTCATCGACAAGCTTTTCGAAAGGCCGATTATTGGCTGCAAACAACTGCTCTTGCAGCAGTGGACTTTGGGCGTGAGGACCGACGCGCCAGCTATCCAGGGTTGCCAGTCCTTGGGCCGCGACGGTAAGTAACGTGGGCATGGCCCCTGTTGATCCGCTCAGTACACAGGCCGCCAAGGTATGACCAAAGTAACCCAAGTATTGCTGGGACAGCATAGCGCCCATGCTATGACCTAATAACACTATTGGCAGGTCGTAAGTGCTGGCTAGCCAACGTTGCAGGTGACGTATGTCCAACAGGCTGCGCTGCCAACCGTCATAGCCCATATCGCCTGGAATACTGAAATCAAACAAGCTGCGCCCGTGGCCGCGAAGATCTGGGGCCAGAACGTGATAGCCAGCGGCATTTAACGTCGCGGCCAATGGTTGGTAACGACCACCATGCTCACCCATACCGTGAATTATTAAGACACATCCAAGGGTTGGTTCTTCAGTGGTCGCCCATAGGCGGGTAAAGAGAGGTTGGCCCAAGTGTCTAAAAATAAGGTTTTCGGATGTAGTGCTTATGTTGTGCTCCCGGCAATGAGTTTTCGGAGTAATAGCTGTGTCAACTTGCATTCAACCTTCGCCGCCCTTTAGTGTAGGGCGCGAAGTACCCCAAGCGAAACATTATGCAAGAAATGCAAGATCCACCGCAGGGCCTAGGCGGCGGTCTCGACCGGCCGATATTTTACGGCAGCGTCATCATCATCGTTTCGCTGTGTCTGCCTTTGGCTTTGTATCCACAACAAGGTCAACAGATCCTCGGCCAAGCCTTCGACTATCTAACCCACAACTTTGGCATTTTGTACCTCATGGGTTCGGTGGCAACGTTGCTGTTCTTGTTGTACTTGGCGTTCAGTCGCTATGGCGAGATTAGGTTGGGCAGCTCCAGACCAGACTTTTCCACCTTTAGTTGGTCGGCAATGCTGTTTTGCGGCGGTATTGGTACCAGTATTTTGTATTGGGGCACGGTGGAATGGGCGCACTACTACCAAAGTCCTCCCTACGCTGTCGCACCCGGATCCCCTGAAGCTTTGAACTGGGCAGTGAGCTACCCGATTTTTCATTGGGGTCTTATTGGTTGGGCTTTGTACTGCTTACCGGGAGTCGCTGTGAGTTACAGCTACTACGTGCGCGGGGCAAAATCGTTGCGCTTGAGCGAAGCTTGCCAACCGATTATTGGAAAACAGGCCAACGGGTTGTTAGGGCGAGTGATTGATCTGCTGTTCGTGGTCGGCTTGGTGGGTGCTTGCAGCACTGGCATAGGGCTTGCTGTGCCGTTGATTGGAATGTGCGTCACCGAACTTTTTGGTCTTGATCGCGAAGCCTGGGGCTTTACCTTGGACCTCATCGTCATCTTTGTAGTGACGGTCATATTTGCCACCAGTGTGTGGATGGGGTTGGAACGCGGCATCAAACGTCTAAGCGACTGGAACATCTGGATGGCGTTTACGTTGTTGCTGTTTATTTTGGTGGTTGGACCAACCTTATTCATCGTCGAACTTGGCTTCGAGGGCGTGGGGCATATGGTGCAAAACCTGGTGCGTATGAGCACCTGGGCGGATGCGGCCCAAACGTCGAATTTTGTTGAATCCTGGACGGTCTTCTATTGGGCATGGTGGTTAGCCTTGGGGCCCTATATGGGTATCTTTATCTGTAAAATTTCTCGCGGCAGAACATTGCGGCAGATGATTCTTGGTTGCATCGGATACGGCACCATAGGCAGCATCGTGTTCTTCTCGGTCCTAGGGAACTACGCGATCTATTTGGAATTAAATGGCGCATACCCGGTGCTGGAGACCATGAACAATGCGGGCGCGCCAAGCGCCATCGTGGGTGTGCTTGGCACCTTGCCGTGGCCCAAGTTCATTTTGGTGCTCTTTACCCTGGTGTGTGTGATCTTTGCTGCCACCAGTTATGACTCATCGTCCTATACCCTTGCCGCGTCGGCGACTGAGGAGCTGCCGCCCACGCAACATCCAGCCCGCTGGCATCGAGTATTTTGGGCATTTTTGTTGGGGCTGTTGCCTATCACGCTGGTGTATTTAGGTGGTCTGAAACCATTGCAATCTGCGGTGACCCTAGTGTCGGTGCCATTGTTCGCAGTGATCGTATTGCTCACGTTGTCGCTATTTAAGTCGCTACGTGAAGATATGGCGACTAGGCAAAGCGCTGGCTCTGAGGCCGCCTGACTCAAAGATGCACGACACGCCGTTGCATTTTCAATCGCTGTCAGCTGTGTGCCGGCAGCTTAAGAGCGGCGCTTTGTCTAGTGTCGAATTGACTCGCAGCATGCTCGAGCGATGCCAAAGCGTCGATGCAAAGCTCGGCAGTTATGCGCGCTTGATGGCTGATAGCGCCCTCGCCGAGGCCGCCGCTTGTGACCTCGCGCAGAGCCAGGGTGATGTGCTTGGCGCCTTGCATGGCGTTCCGATTGCCATTAAGGACCTGCTTTTCACCAAGGATGCGGTTACCGCCAGCGGCACCGAGGTCATGAAACACTTTCGCGCAGATTTTGACGCTACTGTAGTTACGCGCCTGCGCGAGGCCGGAGCGGTGATTATTGGCAAGACGCAACTGACCGAAGGCGCGTATGGCAGCCATCATCCGTCCATTGAAGCGCCGTTAAATCCTTGGTCGGCAGATGCCTGGAGCGGCGTATCGTCGTCAGGTTCGGGGGTGGCGGTAGCGGCGGGTCTTGCCTTTGCAGCGCTTGGTTCTGACACCGGAGGCAGTATCCGTTTCCCTTCGGCTTGTAATGGTCTGGTGGGGTTGAAACCGACCTACGGCCGAGTCAGTTTGCACGGAGCCTTTCCGCTGGCTAACAGTTTGGATCACATTGGGCCGATGACGCGCAGTGTTGAGGATGCGGCCCGAGTGTTGGGTGTTATTGCGGGCTTTGATCCTAATGACCCGAACAGCGTTGATACCGCGGTGCCTGGGTACTTAAGCGCCATGCAAGATCGGCAACAGCCACTGGTAGTGGGTGTGGACTGGTCTTATGTCAGTGACGGTGTGGAGACGGCTGCGACCCGAGTGATTCATGACGCTTTGGCTGCCGTCGCAACTGACGTTGATGTCAAAGAAGTCGTCATGCCTGCAAGCTACCATCGCCTCGCTGTCGATTGGGGGAAGACCTGTGCGGTTGAGTGTTTGCGTGCCCATACAGACATCTACCCAGAGCAGGCGAGCAAGTATGGTCCGGGTTTAATTTGGTTGCTTGAACTGGGGCGCTCGACGAGTGCCGATGAGTATGCCGAATTGCAGGAGCTTAGAGACCTGTTTAGAGAACAGCTCGAGGCGTTGTTTACCCAGGTTGATGTCATACTCGCACCGTCAATGCCAATAGCTGCGCCGTCGGTTGATGAAATGGAGCGGGGCAGTTTGGGGGCTGAAAGTGCGCCGTTCTTGTCTTTTACCGCACCCTTTGATTATTCGGGGCATCCGACTTTGAACGTGCCCGCAGGTTTAGACCGAGATGGGATGCCTCGATCATTGCAGCTCATAGCCGCGCGCTTTGACGAAACCAAGTTGCTGGCAGCAGGGGCGTTGTTTGAAGAGGCTATGGGTACTTTGGAGTATCCCCAGCTCTAACACCACTTGTCCTGCTTTACTTACCGCTTATCGCCTTATTGTTTTTGCCTGCTTAGGCAGTTGGCAAATTACCGCCTGTCTTGAGTAACTTGGTTTGGTGATGCAAAAAACTCAAACCCTGGCCGCCAATATCGCTATCAGTCTTTTACTGGTTTACCTCATTGCAACAAATCACATTGATCTGGCGCCGTTAAACAACTTGTCTGCGGCAGGTAGCCAATTACCCAGTACTCTAATGGCGGTTATCCCTTTCGGTTTGGTCTTGCTTGGCTTACGGCTGAATAAGGCTTGGTGGATTTACGCGGGTTGGATCTGGTCGATGCTGTGGTTGTTGCTGCAAATCCGCCAGTGGTGGCTGCCTTATCTTTTTGGCCCAACTTTTCTACACGAGAATTTCGCATGGTATTTTCAGCACGGCTACACCGAAACGATCAAGGTGCTGGCGGTGGCAGAGGGTCGACCGACCCCAGACTTACAGCACAATGTGTTGCAGTTACTCTCGCTTGGAGTGGCGCTGACCTTGTGGTCAAAGGTGCGAGATCAATCAAGGAGTTGAAGAATTATGCAACGGTTTAGAAATTTTTCGTTCATCGTCTTGGGCTTGGCTTTAGGGTTGGGCGCGCCTGTATTAGCTGCAGCGTCTGCTGATGCGGTGACTGGATTGTGGCGCGATGACGGTTCGATTCTGTGGGTACAACGAGTAAACGATACACTGCATGCGCAGCTGATTGCATTGCGACCGGGAGAGACTCACTACGGTCAGGGTGAACAGACACCCTGGCCGATTGGCTCGCCGCGTCGGGATGACAATAATCCCGATGCTACCCAGCAAGACCGATTGCTGATGGGCCTGCAATTGTTGTCAGGCTATCAGTTCAAAAAAGGCGTTTGGCAGGGTGAGATATACGACCCTGGCTCCGGCAACACCTATTCCTCCACTATGAAAATTTCCCGCAAGGGCGAACTGCAAATGCGCGGTTACATTGGTATTTCTCTGCTGGGCCGAACGGTAACCTATCAACCCTTTGAGCCCTGTTTAGAACATGACTTGGCGGTAGGCGATCAGTTTGCTTCGGCGATTGTCTGTCTTACAGGATCAACAGCAACGCAGTAACCCCCATGTTGAGACTATCCCGTCGTCAATAGGCTGGCTTCAACGGGCGCTAACCGGCAAACTGCCGGTTTGACTGTCCTCGGAGTCCAGGTGTCCTTTACCAATCTTCAGGTGGATCTAGCAGATCTGCCGATGGCCCAAGCCATTGTTTTTGAGCCTTTAGAACGCCGCCATATCCTGACTCAGACCGCTCTAATGGGTGGGTTTGTGCTTATTCTTGCTGCTGTAGCGACCGTCGTGACTTTTATGTTGTTGCCAGAAAGCTGGCGACCAGCATTGTTGGCCTTATTGCTGCTACCGGCCTTACCGCTTTTGACTTATCTGTCGTGCAATCGTCGTGGCTATGCGCTGCGGGAACAGGACATAGCATTGCGCAAAGGCATTTTTTGGCAACGCCAGGTGATTCAACCCTTGGTTCGTATTCAACATATAGAGTTGGCTCGCGGCCCAATAGATAAACGTTTGGAGCTTGCCGGGCTGCGTATTTTTAGCGCCGGAACGGGAACGGAAACCATGACCATTCCGGGGTTAAATCTGGCAACTGCGCAGAGTATCCGCAGTCGCTTACTCAACGCCCAAGACCTACAAGGTTAGTTGTAGCAGTAGTTCGTGGCAGAAGTACAAGTACAACTGGATGAGTCAGCCCAGTGGTCAAGGCTGTCGACCTGGGCGGTAGTTTACCATTCGGCCAGCAGTATCCGACAAATTTTGACCAATGCGGTCACCCTTGCACCGATCGTTGTGGGCATTACCCAGGCAGATGGGTGGTTGGTGCCAGGTATTGCTGTTGGCCTGGGCATTGCAGCCATTGTTGTGCATGCGGGTCTGTCGGTGCGGCGATTTAGATACCAATTGCTGGATAGTCGCCTAAAGGTTCGCCAGGGCATTTTTGAGGTTGCGCAGATCGATTTAGATTTTTCGCGTGTGCAAAATGTTTCGATCATTAATCCGTTTTACTTCCGACCGCTGGGTTTAGTCTCGTTAACTATTGAAAGTGCGGGTTCCAGCGATGAAGAAGTTGTGCTGGCGGCATTGCGCGACGACCATGCTGAGCGCATTCGCCAGACCATTGCGCAGTCTCGGAAGGCTGCTGCAGCGAACACGGAAGAGCAAGACGCAATGGTGCTCATTACCCGTCAGCCGCGTGACCTAGTTATTCATGGCCTAAGCAGCAATCAAGCGTGGTTGGTATTAGCGGGTTTTATGGGTGTGTACAGCCAAATGCCGGAAGCCTGGCAGTTAGACCGCGAGGCCATTGTGGCGGCATTACCACCCGGCGTATTAGCCAGTTCTGCCGTGCAGATGGTGCTGTTTGCAGGAATTTTGCTGTTGCTGGGCCTGGTATTAATGCTCGCGCTGTCAGTGCTGGCTTCGCTGTTGATATACGGCAACTTTGAGTTGCGTCGAGTGCGCGATGGTTTTGCAGCGCGTCAAGGCGCTATCAGTTCTCGAGAGCTCAACATGCGGCAGCGACGAATTCAGACTGTCGTAGTGCGGCAGAATTGGATTGCCAAACTGTTTAAGCGTTTTAATCTCAGTTTTGAACAAATCAGCCACGGCCAACCCGGTGCTGAAACGGCAGGGCGTTTGTTGGTCCCGGCTGTCACCTGGGGCCAGAGTGATGAGTTAACGAATACGGCGCTGGCTCATCAGGCCATGGTGCTTGGCGCTGAATCGTTTTCTAACGTCAGTACTTACTTCTTACGTAAACGCTTGTTGTGGTTGGGTGTTGTGTTTGGGATAGCATTCATCGTGACCCTGGATAATCTGCCCGCGTGGGTCTTAGCGCCGCTAACCGCTATTACGTTGTTGATCGCGTTGGCCCAATACCGTCAATGGCGGCTGCTTGGGTTTGCGATTAACGGTGACTACCTGACCCTGCGTAGTGGTTTGGTTGGGCGCAACTACGTTGTGGCGCCTCTTTATAAAGTGCAGCGAGTAACTCTGGCGCAAACATCCTTAATGCGTCGGCGCAACATCGCACATGTGCGTCTGGAGTTTGCGTCAAGGACGGTGACTTTGCCTTGTCTACCCGAGGTTCGGGCGAATGAGGTCGTGAATTACGTATTGAATTTGATTGAAGAGCAGCCTCGACCATGGATGTAAGGGATTTTGGAGAGTTAACTTTTGGATCCCATTAGTCAGGGCGCTATAGGTGCAGCGCTTGCTACAGCAACCCGCGAGCGCAGGAAAAAGCTATTTACCGTAGCTTGGTTAGGTGCGTTGGCAGGTATGGCGCCTGATTTAGATGTGCTGATTCAATCACCCACAGACCCGCTGTTGTTTCTTGAATACCACCGCCAGTTCACCCATGCCTTAGTCTTTATTCCTATTGGCGCGTTGCTGGTGGCTTGGCCGCTGTTCAGATTTGCACGCAAGTCTTTAAGTTGGCGCGAAACTTATCTGGCGTGTTTGGCGGGTTACGCTACACACGGTTTATTGGATGCTTGCACTTCGTACGGTACCCAACTGTTTTGGCCGTTTAGCGATGTGCGGGTGGCATGGAATAACTCCTCCATTGTCGATCCGTTGTTTACGCTGCCGTTGTTGGGCTTGGTTGTTGCCGCAGTGATTTTTAGCAAGCGTAACTTTGCCATTGCAGCAATGGCCTGGGCGCTGGGTTATTTGAGCCTAGGTTGGTTGCAACAAGAGCGGGCAATGGCAGTAGCTGAAGCTCAAGCTGTTGCAAGAGGGCATAACCCTGAGCGGTTAAGTGTGAAACCCAGCTTCGGCAACATCTTTTTGTTTAAGTCGATTTACCAAGACCAGGGCTTCTATTATGTCGATGCGGTTCGCGTTGCTATAGATGAGAGCTGGTGCGCGGGCTCGCGTATCGCGCAGTTTGACCGAACACGCAGTTTTCCCGATCTGTCACCAGACAGTCAGCAGGCGACAGACATAGAACGGTTTAGGTGGTTTTCCCACGATTACCTTGCGCAGGATCCAGCCGGGCGCGTTATTGATATGCGCTACAGTATGGTGCCGGACTCGATTAACCCTATGTGGGGTATTGCGGTGGATGTAGAGCGACCGAATGACCATGTCAGTTGGTGGGCGTCCCGCGAGTTGGGGTCAGGTGACATGGATCGATTTACCGATCTCTTGCTGGGTCGTGGTTGTAAACAGATTTCAGCGAAAGAGTAATTGAGGAGCGGCCATGCAAGTGGACTTGTTGAAAGCAGGGGAGGTCGTTGGCCCTGTGTTAATCGAACGCGGAGATACTCTCACCGTTACAGAAACCTCTACGGGTGGCTTGATCGCCGCCATACTACTGGCGGTGCCAGGCGCTTCTGCCTACTTCAAGGGCGGCACGGTTCCTTATTCCTTGCCCAGCCGCAGGCAGTGGCTGGCGATGAACAAAGATTCGGTAGCTGATGTAAAACCTATGTCCGAGGCTATGGCAATGCGTTTTGCGCAAATCGCCAAAGACCAATTAGACAGTACTTGGGGTATTGCAGAACTCGGTATAGCCGGGCCTACAGGGGCGCCCTATGGGGTTGCCGCCGGCACTAGCGTCATAGCGGTTGCGGGTCCCAACCCCCAAGCGGTTACTGTGGTTACCGGTCATGCAGATCGGCAAGCCAATATGCAGCAGTTTGCGCAGGCGGCGATTACTTTGTTGGCTACAGCGTTGGGGCACTAGTGATCGAACTCAAGAATGGCGCGGCCACTTATCTTTCCTTGTTCTAAGGCCGCAACAGCCTCATTGATCTGATCAATGTTATAGCGGGCTGTGACCATGGCGTGTAAGTCCAAATCGCCACTACTGTGCCAATCGAGAAAACGGGGAAAATCATGATCTGGTGCACAGGATCCGCCAATGCTGCCAACAAAGTGTTTTTCATTTGCCAACAGATCACCTGGGTTTAGCTCCACTGGTGTTGTAGGTACACCGACCAAAACCGCGGTACCGCCTTGTTTAGCGCCAAAGTAGCCGCTGCGGCATGCTGGCACGATCTGTTCCATAGTTTGGCGAATGCCTATGCAGTCGAAGGTGTAGTCGGCACCAGAAACCGGTTGCTGACTAAAATTGAATTCGCCTTCGCGCACCGTTAATGCGTGAATCGCCGCAACGGGATCTTCGTTGGCTGCGTTTACACCATGGGTAGCACCGAATTGCTTAGCAAACGCCAGTTTCTCATCATCTAGATCCACTGCAATGATTGGATTGGCGCCGACCATTTTGGCCCCGACCACAGCAGACAACCCAACCCCGCCGACGCCAAAAATGGCGACGCTCTCGCCTTTTTGGACTTTCGCGGTATTTATGACGGCTCCAGCACCCGTCATCACAGCGCACCCGATGATTGCGGTGACGTCGGTATCGATATTCGGATCCACCTTAACAACGTATTGCTGGTCAGCGATGGTGTGATC
>JAYQAJ010000002.1:8918-217252 GCA_038136775.1 Gammaproteobacteria bacterium | reverse complement strand
GGTGTGATCAGCCCAAGTAAAGACATTTTGTGACACCGCTATGCCGTCGCTGACCTGCAGTTGCGCAGCCGCCGGCGGTTGTGTCTCGCTTTCTATGTTGCGCGGCACCCAAGTGACCATAACCATGTCACCAGGCGCAACGTGGGTCACGGCACTGCCAACCTCAGTAACTACCCCGGTAGATTCATGACCTAGCACCACTGGGCTTTTGCGTGAGCGATGAATTTGATGCAACTGCGAGTGGCAAATGCCCGAAGCGAATTGTTTGACCACCACTTGTTGTGGCGCTGGATCAGGCAGCTCCACGGTTTCTACTCGAAGTTCTGTGCTGTCCTGTGGTAACACCACTACTCGCGCTGTCGTAGTCATACCAATCCCCCTACTTGATTGATCGAACATCATCCTAGCGCTTGGGGTTAAGATCAATGCTGTATGGTAAGAACCGCAATTCAACACCTACTGGGAGTAATAATGAAACTGTACGAGGCCCCTTCACCTAACGCGCGGCGTGTGCACATTTTTATGGCCGAAAAAGGTCTTGAGTGTGATCGTGTCGCGGTGGACATCCGTGCCGCTGAAAATCTTTCAGCCGATTATTTGGCAAAAAACCCTGGCGGTCGGGTGCCCATGCTGCAATTGGATGACGGCACTTGTATTGGCGAGTCCGTAGCGATTTGCCGATATATGGAGTCAATACAGTCGGAGCCTGCACTGTTTGGTGCGACGGGTGTTGAAGCGGCCAAAGTTGAGATGTGGCAACGCCGGGCCGAGTTAGGTTTCTTGCTCGAAGTCGCTGGAGCGTTTCGCAACATCACCGGTTTCTTTAAAGACCGGGAAACCTGTGTTGCCGAATGGGGTCAAGTTTGTGCCGAGCGGGCACCGAAGATGCTTACGATGTTTGATGAGCAATTGGCGCAAACGCCTTACTTAGCAGGCGACAATTTCTCCATTGCCGACATCACCTTAGCGGTCGCGTTAGATTTCGCGCGCATGGTTAAAGTGGTCGAAATTCCAGAGCTGCCCAATATCCAACGTTGGTATGGCGAGGTCAGCACGCGCAGCAGTTTCTCTGCCAGTTAGTGCTCAAGCCGTGGTTGGATCACTAATCCAAGGTCACACTTAAGGTCTTGTAGCCTGCGGCCTGCATCGCGTTACGAACACGCTCACTGCTGTCCGGGCACAAGGCCACCATCGAACCACCACCGCCACCGCCGGTAAGTTTTGCACCTACGGCACCGTTGCTGCGGGCGATATGTATTAAATCTTCGAGCTTGGGCGTCGACAGCTGAAGAGCGTTCAGGTAGCCGTGACATAAATTCATCAGCTCGCCTAACTCCTGCAAACTGCCGTTTTGCAGGGCGGTGCGAGCAGATAAGGTTAGGCCACCAATCTGGTCGAAAATGGTCTCGTAACGGTCTGGATATTGCTCCCAGGACTGACGCACTCGGGCGACGGTCTCTGCGGTCAGACTTTCTTTGCCGGTCATGCCAATTACAAGTTCCAGTGGCTGGCCGAGGTTAACGGTTTCAAACTTTGGATCGTCTTGCTGACGCTGGTAGTACAACGGTGTGCCGTAAGTTGCGACCGTGTTGTCTACACCTGAAGCTTGACCATGGGCCGCTTGTTCGCACTCAAAGGCTAAGGCATTGATTTGGGTTTCTGGTAACGCCAGCTCGTAGGTTCTGCTCAGCGCCCGCACAATAGCTACGGCCAGTGCGGACGAGCCACCCAAGCCCATGGCCCGGGGTACATGAGGGAAGACTTCGATGGTCATGTGTTCCTGCTCAAGACCCATCTTCTCTATCAGGTTCGCCATGATACCGGCAACCCCAGGTGTTGTTGCGGTGACCTTTTGTTCCAGTCCCCAGCGCGGAATGACAACGTTAATGCCATCACCACTGCTCTTAGGTTCTTTGCGCACGGCGGCTTCTACCGCCAAAGGAATTGGCAGCGCGATGGCTGGTCGCCCATACACCACTGCATGTTCACCGAGCAAAATGATCTTGCCGCAGGCGGATTCGCGTTCTGATGTCTCGGGTCGCACGACTTGTCGAGCGAGGTTTTTGGCTATTTCTTGGGCTTTCCAAACTTTGATTTCGCCGGACTCAATTAAGCCTTCAACCACTGCTTCAAAGTGTTCTTCGGTAACGCCTGCGGTGCTTGCGACGCTGCGCGCATGCAGGTTCATGTGGTTCTGCGTGATGCCATTGGTCGCCAGCGAGCGCAGGGCGGCGAAGTTTTGCGCCAAACCAACAACGGCCATGATGCCAGCTAATTCTGATGCGTCTGGTGAACCGAGTAAGCGATGGTTAATGCGGACGCTGGGGTTGGTCTCTAACGATCCACCCACGGTGCCGACTTTCAGCGGAATTTCGATTTCTCCCAGTAGGGAACCGTCCTCGCCTTTGCGCCATACAGTGAGGGCTTTGTATTGGCCATCCTGTGCGGCATAAGCATGTGCTGCTGCTTCAATAGCACGCCAGTCGTTACCCGTTGCCAAAGCCACCGCATCAACGCCATTCATAATGCCTTTGTTGTGGGTTGCCGCACGGTAAGGGTCCGCTAGAGCTAGGTCGTTGGCCAATACGATGCCGTCGCGGACTTGCTCACCGCTGTATCCTTTACCTTCAAGGTTCTTGATAGGAATGCGCACCCGAGCGCGAGCGATTGCTCGGTCGGTGAGGTTAGAAAGAATGCGCAGAAACACTTTGCCGTGGGTCAGTGTTTCGACCAGCGAAGCCACACCTTCGCACATGGTATTAACTAGGTTGGCGCCCATCGCATCGCGGGTATCCACCAATAGGTGCATGACTACCATTTGCCGACCGTCGTGCTCGGCTTGGTGATGGAAGACCTCTATATCTACAGCACCACCGCCTCGGGCCACCATTTTTGGATGCAGACTATTCGCCAAGGATAAAATGTCTTCCTTGTGTTCCAACAAGGCCTGCATCGCCGCTTCAGGGTCGCCCTCAATAACTGACTGCACTTGGCCGATCAATATAGGTGCCACGGGCTCGCTTTCGAACCCACCCCCGAGTCGTGCCAAGCGCGCGGCACCGGAGAGTCCGGCAACGATAGAGGGTTCCTCTACGACTAGGGGGATCACATAGTCGCGGTTATTGATCAGAAAATTCAGCGCCACGCCCATAGGCAAGCCAAAAACGCCCACCACGTTTTCGATCATTTTGTCGGCTACGTTGACCTGCAGTTGATGATTGGCAGAAACCAGTTGGTGTACGTCGTCGCTGTTTAGCAGTCCGCGTTCATGAAGTGCGGCAATGCGTTCACCCACAGGCATTCGGAAAAAATTGGCAATGCGTGAAGAGCCGGTCTTTAGATCTGCGTTTTCAGAAGCAGGGTTATTGGGCGAGTCTGACGCCATGTTGAGCCATCTCCAATGTGGGGCAATAAAATCCGGCAATTGTTGCTGCGTTGCGAAAATTATCGAGAACCTTGGGTTGTCGTTTTGTGTCCGCAAAAGCAATACCGATATCGCCACCGCCCGCGCCACAGGGCTTGTACACAAGCCCGAATTCGGCGGCGATTTTAACCAACTCGCGGTGTTCTGCGGAAAATATTTTCAATTTCGCAGCATTATCTAAATCCATAAGAGCACTCTGATAGGCAGCAATCAGCTCTAAAGTGGGGTTGTCGCAGAGTTGGTTACTTAGCTCACTCAACCGATTGAGTGGGCTCAAGTCGGCGTGCTGACGCCATTCGTCGAAGTGTCCAATATGGTCGGTGGTGGCAGCGCTGGTGCCACTCCAGACAATTTGCCAGTGCAGATGTTCGGGCCAACTCAAGCCCTTGGCCTGAGCGTTTTGAAAGCGAATAACACCGCCATGCCAACAACTGGCTACGTCCAAACCACTGCCTTTGCCGCCTTGCCAGGCGCGGTGGATGTTCAACGCCTCCTGCATGGACGTTTGACGATTGAGTTTTTCAGCCAAGGCGAGGTAGGTGGCGGTGCAAGTAGCGGCAGAGGAGCCCAGACCGAGTTTTTTGTGCTCATGAAAAAATGGCCTGGTGTCGGTATGAACACTTAGAGGTTGGTCGCTAAAACCGCCCAGCGTGGCAATGCCCCAATGTTCAAGAATGGCCTTAACAAAGCCAGCACTGGCATGGTCTGGAAGCGCTGAGTCGACGCTGTGGAAAGGCTCGCTCACGAAGCCGCTGCTGCTGAAGTGCCATTGTTGGTCGTTACTTGGGACGAGATCACAGGTTGCGTGAGCGTTTACAGCCATCACCGTCGCCGGGGCGCCGCTCAGCACTGCGTATTCGCCAAATAGAACGACCTTACCTGGAGCGCTAGCTTGCATCGCGATGGGGTTGGTTCATGGCTGCTATTTGCTTAGTCGTCTAGCACGCGGGCGCCTTCTCCCAGTGGGCAGCGCAGAATTTCGAGTACACCCGGAACGTCAATAAGGGCTTTGGCGACTTGGTCTGCACTTTCCGGCAGACAGACTGCTTTGATTTGGGGTCCAGCGTCAATAGTAAAAAACACTGCCTCACCACTGTTTCTGAGTTCTCGTACGCGATCCATACAAGCCAGACTTGCCGGCGTCCAATAACTTAAAGCCGGGCGACTGGTCAGCATTAGGCTGTGCATCTTCAGGCAGCTCAGCTCGGCGACGCTGGCCAGTTGTGCAAAATCTCGCTCGGCAATGGCTACCGAGGCTTCAGCGTAGTCGTCGCCAGCACTGCGCACCCATTGGTTGTAGAACGGTGAGGTTAAACGACTGCGCTCCATGCCATCGGTGGAACCAACCCCTTTGGCGTCGTGGCTGGTGATGGCAATGACCACCTCAAGGGGCCAATGCTGACTCGGCGCCAAACTCTGTGCCTGCCAGTCAGGTGGTACCAGCGCTACAAAACCACCGCACACCGAACGTGCGGCGCTGGCTGAACCGCGCCGCGCCCATTCCGAGCGAAGAGCCTGGTTCATGCCCAGCTGGCAGTGGGCGTCTATTGCGGTCACTAGGGCGGCAAAACCTGCTGCACTGGAGGCAAGGCCCGCGCTGGTTGGAAAGTTATTACTGCTTTCAATGCGCAAGGGTGGCAGGTTGAATTCTTGTGTCATGCTGTCGACTAAGGTTTTGACTTTTAGGTCATCCACTATTTGGCCGTTTAATCGGAACTCAAATAGGTCGTTGTCGCTGACACGAGTTTTCGCACACAGCTCTGACAAGGTGATAGACAGGTTCGGCGTCGCCGGCATATTGCCAGCCTTATTTTGTTTGCCCCAATACTTAACAAGAGCGATGTTGGGGTGCGCTAACGCTTGAGTCATAGCAGGCCTTGGTCAACTGGTATTTACAGCGCTAACGCTTTATTTGTGTAGCAATATGATGTTCAGCGATAAGCCGCCGGCGCTTCAAAAACGAAGCCCATGCCCTCGAGTTTTTGCGCAACACCAATAGTAATCAAATCACCGTATTGCGGCCCAACAATTTGTACGCCAATGGGCAAGCCTAAGTCATTAAGCCCGGTGGGTATGACCGTAGAGGGTAGGTAGGCCACACCCGTTAGGCCTGCCCAAAAGACTTGTTCGAAATAAGGTCGTTCCTGGTTGTCTACTTGTAATGTGCGCTCGGCAAAAGGCCTTTGGTCGTGTTTGAAGGCCGGTGTCGCCATCATGGGCGTAATCAGAATGTCGTACTGTTGAAAGTACTCGTGCCAGCGCCAACGCAATTGATGGCGCATTTCGTTCGCTTGGCTCCATTCTTTGAAGCTGGATACCTGGGCGCGCAAAGTTTGGGCGGTAGCGCTGTTGTCTTCTGGATCCAGTTCATTTTGCACATACGCCTTTAGGCTCTCGTAGTTTTCAAGGGGCATTCGTGACGCCATGGTGGCGTGCAGTAGGCGTTGATAAACCTCGTTGCTGTGGTTGGCGCCGAAATCTGGTTTAGCGTCTTCTGTGATGTGCGCACCGGCGTCTCGTAACGCGGCAACGACGAGATCGACCCTCGCTTCGACCTCTTGGGCAACAGGTGCCGCCTCATCGTTTTTCCAAACCCCAACTCTTAGCTCTGCCAGACTGCGTTCACCCAATTCTGGCAAATTTAGTTGATAACCTCTGGACATGATTTCGTCCGGCCCGGCCATAACCTTGATGGCGGAATACAGATCATTCGCAGAGCGGGCTAGGGGGCCAATGACCGATATGTCGGGTGTGGAGCGCATATCTCCTGGTGCCGAATGCCCGCGCATCCACAGTAGGTCGTGGGTGGGCTTATGGCCAAAGACACCGCAAAAGTGCGCTGGGTTGCGAATTGACCCGCCAATATCAGAGCCAATTTCTAGGCCTGTAAGTCCTGCGGCCAGTGCTGCTGCTGAACCGCCGGAAGAACCGCCGGGTATCCGTTCGTGATCGTAGGGGTTATTAGTGGTGCCATAAATTTCGTTATAGCTTTGAAAATCCGCTAAAGACAGAGGCACATTGGTTTTACCGAATACGTTGACCCCAGCGCCCTTCAATTTTTTGACCGGCTCGGCGTCTTCCTTGGTGACGTTGTCTTGCCAGTCAGGATTGCCCCAGGTAGTGGGTGTGCCGGCGACGTTATAAGACTCTTTTACAGTCATGGGGACGCCATGAAAAACACCCAGCGACTGGCCCTTAGCTTGGGCTGTGTCTGCTGCTTCTGCGTCCACCATGGCCTGCTCTCGAATGTCTACACAAATCGCGTTAAGGCCAGGGTTATGGGTGTCGACACGTGCCAAATACATTTGTAACAGCTCAACGGCGGACACTTCTTTTGCCGCAACTTTGGCTGCCAGCTCGGTGGCTGATAAAAAAGCTAGCTCACTCATGGTTCCCCATCTCCGCGGATTGTTATGGCAAAACTGTGCCGGTTTGGTCGAATGAAGGCAAGCTGCCACTGTCGTTACCGAAGCTGCAATGACTTGTATTTATTTCGGTTGTGTTTACATTGCCCAACAATTGGTCTGAGTGGATTAATCGTGTCCTTACCAAATTATTTTGCTGCCGAGGTGGCTGCGGTTTACGACGATGATGCGGAGATGTTTGCAGCCCAGATGGTTGATCCCGTAGTGGACTATTTGGCTGCGCTGGCCGGTGGCGGTGCTGCATTGGAATTTGGCATCGGCACTGGGCGTATCGCTTTACCTCTGGCTACAAGAGGTGTTGCGGTTACTGGCATAGACCTCTCGCCGCATATGCTGGAGCAGTTGGCAGCCAAGCCTGGCTCTGAACAGATCACGACGGTACTGGGCGACTTTGCAACAACCTCAGTGCCTGACCGTTTTGATGTGGTGTATCTGGTATTTAATACACTGATGAACTTAACCACCCAGGCTCAGCAGGTGGCTTGCTTTGCCAATGCGGCGGCGCACCTAAAGCCGGGAGGCTATTTTGTGGTTGAGGTTATGTTGCCGCGTCTGCAGCAGTTGCCGGTTGGTGAAACCACGCAGCTTTTTGCGTTCAGTGGCGAGCACATCGGAGTCGACGAATACGACTTGGCGAGCCAGAGGTTGGTGTCTCATCACGTGCATTGGCGGGACGGCGTTGCGACATCTAGGCGTTTGCCTTGCCGTTATGTTTGGCCCAGTGAAGTGGATCTCATGGCCCAACTGGCCGGCATGCATTTGCATGAGCGGTGCGCAGGCTGGCAGGGCGAGGCGTTTACGAGTCAAAGTGACGCGCATGTGTCGGTTTGGCAACGAGACTGAGCGTTGGGCAACATTAGCAACTCTACACATTTGACCACTCAGCGCGTGGTATTACGTCAATGGTGCGATAAGGACCACGAGCCTTTTGCGCAGATGAACGCCGATCCCAAAGTGATGCGGTATTTTCCGTCCCCATTAGACACGGCGGCCAGTGACGCCTTGTTGCTACGCAATCGTCGCAACATCGAGGTGAGGGGTTGGGGATTGTGGGCTGTAGAGCGCCGCACCGATGGCGCGTTTATGGGCTTTGTTGGCTTAGAGCAACCGATAGCGGCATTGCCTTGCGCCCCCTGCGTAGAGGTGGGTTGGCGTTTAGGTGTGGAGTTTTGGGGCAATGGGTGCGCCACGGAGGCTGCTCGCGCTGCGTTGCAATATGGCTTTGGTGAACTGGCGTTGGATGAAATTGTTTCGTTCACCTCATTGTCTAACCAGCCTTCCCGAGCGGTCATGCAACGTTTGGGCATGATCAATGCGGATGAGGATTTTGAGCATCCAAATCTGCCGGTGGGCCATGAGCTGCGTAGGCACTGTTTGTACCGGTTAAGTCGTCGCCAATGGAGTGAACGAACTCAGGTCTAGCCGACTTTTTGTTGCAGTGTTTCCATCCACTTTTCGATGCGCTTGCGGGTAAACGGTAGATCCAACGCAATCAACGCAGCGCCAAGCGGTAGCATCCAAAAACCCAGCACTGGTAAAAAACCAAATACGCCTCCCACCATGAACAGCAGTCCTAAAACACTGCGCACCCCTGGCGGTAACTTATCTCTGCTCCAACGTAATACGCGATAAGAAAAACCGGCGATTCGTTGGCTTAAGTCTGGACCCGGTGCTTGGCTCATAGGGTTACGGTGATTAAACGTAAGTTGGTTCTTCGTCTGGTGCCTCGTGGCCGTCAGGATGAGCGCGCCGAGCGAGAGTAGGGTCGATGGCCTGGAAGCGATCCACACCGTCCTCGCCAAGAACGCGCTCTAGTCTATTGCGGTGAATCAACAGATGCACGTGGGCAATAGCCTCGCCCAAAGCCATCATAGTTTGCCGCGGATCGAGTTTGCGATTGAACAAAACCGGTAATAGGTCTCTTGCTACCTTGGGCTCTACACAGGCTTCTTCGATGGCCAGCATGCGATCGTCATGGTGTGAGATCAGGTCGCGTAGCCGTGCGCGCACACCATAAAAAGGCAAATTGTGCGCGGGCAAGACAAACGTATCGTCCGGAATTACTTCCAACAGATGATCGTGGGATTCCATCCAGTCTTTCAGTGGGTTGGCGTTGGGCTCGGACGGATGCACGCTCACATTTGATGTAATGATCGGCAGTATCTGGTCGCCAGAGATCAGAATTTTTAGTGCCGAACTGTATAAACAAGCGTGTTCTGGCGAGTGACCAGAGCCGACGACAACGCGCCAGTCGTTGTCGCCAATGCGCAGTACCTGGCCGTCAACCAACCGTTCGTAGCCGCCGGGCAACATGGGCATAGACATGCCCTCGCTGGCGCGTTGACTCCACATTTGGCTGATCTGCTCTAAGTAGTCTTCTGGCATGCCGGCACGTTTATAGAATTGTTGGCCAATCCAGCTGGAATGGCTTTCGCTGCCGCCATTGGCGAAAGTGCGCGCTTGGTAGTACTCACCTCGTGTCATATACAAAGGACACTGAAATTGTTCGGTAATCATGCGGGCCTGGCCAATATGGTCCGGGTGCATGTGAGTGCAAATGACACCCACCACGGCTTCGCCTGCCAAGTCGTTAGTAAAAATACTCTGCCAAAGTTCCGCGGTTTGTTCGTTACTTAAACCGGTATCGACAATCCACCAGCCATGGTGGTCGCGAAGCAGGTACAGATTGATGAATCCCAGGGAGCCTGGCATGGGCATAGACAGCCAGCGCACGCCAGGAACGATTTCGATCGTCTCACCAGGTGCAGGATGTTGCTCTATGGGGTAGCTGATTTGCTGTGCGTCGTTATTATTTTTTAATGTCATAACGAGTCAGTATAACGACTCGCTGGATTTGATTCTTGTTGCGTTCAAGCGGCATATGTTGCATTGGCGCTTAGCGTTGTGCATTTGTCACAGCAGTGACGCAAAAACGGCCTTTGTTGTATGTTTAAGCGGTAAAGGGGATCGGGGGGAATATGACCCAAGTACTGACCGGCATAACCGTCGTTGAGGTAGGTTCCGGCGCATTGACCGGCTTGCCAACCATGGTCATGGCAGATTTTGGCGCAACGGTCGTTGCGGTGCCTCACGGGCAGTCGCCGGACGCCAGAGCTGTGTGGCAGCGTGGTAAGACCTGCGTAGCATTGGACTTAGAAACCGAGTCCCGGCAACTTGCCGAGTTGGTTCAGCATCACGCTGATGTATTTATTACCGATCTGAGTGAACGTCGACTGCGGGAGCTTGGGGTCGATGCGGACACGCTGCGTGCCGAATGTCCCGATCTTATTCATGCCCGCGTATCTGCCTTTGACGACCACAATCCATACAGTCACTTGGGTGATCTGTGTCAGCCAGATGAATCGGTGGTGGCTGCGGCTATTGGTCGGATGATGGTGTTTGAAGGCGTTGCACCCAGAACAGGGCCGGTTTATCCCGTGGTCAAGGTAGGTACACACGGTGCGAGCCAGGCAGCTCTGGCGGGCATTCTTGCTCAATTATTGCAACGCGAAGACCTCGGATTAGGTGGCCAGCTCAGCAGTAGCATTTTGCGGGCGTTAACTGCCTATGACCTGGTGGCCCTTGGGGCAAGCCAAATCGACCCCTTACCGATCCCGCCGATGGATCCTTTGCAGGTAAAACCGATATTGAATTTTCAGCCTGTGCAGTGCGCTGACGGGGAATGGCTGCAGTTGGGTAATTTGTTGCCACATCTGCAACAGAACTTTTTGCGCGCGGCGGGTCTAACGGACATTGCACAACAGCTAGAGGGACTGTCAGAGCCCCTTGATGAAGCCGCAATTGAAGTGCTCAGAGAGCGCATTTGCATGCACATGCAAACCCGTAGTCGCGCGGAATGGATACAACTGTTTGAGGCAGATAAAGGTGTCGCGGCTCATGCCTACCAAAGCACTCAGCAGGCGCTAGTGGATCCGGACATTGTTGCTAATGATCACAGCGTGGTTGTGGACGGTGTGCGGCAGTTGGGTGTGCTGGGTAACTTTACTGCGACCCCAGGTGCAGTCTGCGAACCGAATCAATGGGCTACCCTCGCCGAATTAGATCTGCCCAAGGTCGAACGGCAAACGACCCTTGCTGAACCCTGTTTGCCATTGAGTGGGGTCACGGTGGTGGAATCGGCGGCCATAATTGCATCGCCCTTTGGTGCCTCAATGTTGGCGGATCTTGGCGCTCGGGTGATCAAGCTTGAACCTTTGGATGGCGATCCTTTCAGAGTCATGGCCTTCGGTGTGGGTGCGGCTCGGTGTAATACCGATAAAGAAAGTATGGCGATCAATCTGAAGTCAGCCGAAGGTCAGCGCATAGCTCAGCAGCTTGTGGCAAACGCAGATATTTTTATCCACAACTATCGTCCAGGCGTGCCGCAACGGTTGGGCCTGGACTACGCTACCTTGAGCGAACTCAATCCAGCGCTTATTCATATGTCCATTACCGGTTACGGTACCAAGGGTCCCGGAGCGCCACGCCCTTCGACTCACCCAGTACCTGGTGCTGCTCTTGGTGGTGTGCAGCAGCAATTTGGTGAACTGCCAAAGACACTGTTGGATTTCGCGGACTTAGATGAGGTGGCGCGTCGGTTATTTCGAGCCAACGAGGTTAACCCAGACCCGAATACGTCTTTTATTGTCGCTAGTGCGGCGACCATGGGCTTGTTGGCCGTGCGGCGGCTCGGCAAGGGGCAAGAGATCTTTCTCGATATGTTTGGCGCCAATGCCTACGCTAACTTTGATGACTTTATCGATAACGGCAAGGGGTCGCAGCGGCAGCCTTTGAATGGGGACTACACAGGTCTTAGTGACTATCAACGCTTATATCCGTGCCAGCAGGGTTGGTTGTATGTGTATCTGCCCACCGCTGAGGACCAGGCTGCCTTTCATCAGCAGGTACCATCCTTTGCCAACTTAAGTGAGCAATCCGCAGAAGCTTGGGAATCGTTGCTCCTGCCCCTTGGCTTATGTTGCGTACAAGCCGATGTTGAGGTGCCAGGTCTGCGCATTCAGCACTCGATTTTTGCGCAAAGTGGTCTGACGGCGCGATTTACTCACTCTAAACATGGTTCAGGACTGCGTCATGGGGCGATGTCGGAATGGCCTGAAGTCACGCGAGAGCTGCGCGGGCCCTGTGAAGTGGGTGATGCCACAGAACAATTGCTGGCTGAGTTAGGTTATTCGAGCCAGGCGGCGGCAGAGCTTGCAGCCAGCGGCGTTGTAAGAGCCGGTTGACCTGCAATCATGGTGCACTGGTAAGACGCTCGTATGCATTTGCCTGCCGAGATAACCTCGTTTGGAACGATAATTTGCGCAGATAAATCAGGGTTGCGGGGGCGTTAGAGCACGCTAAAATTGCGCCATGAGTGAATTGCAACGACCCAGCGATTTTTTTTCAGCAAGCGAGATTGAGCAGCTACGCAAACTCTCGGATTGGCGTGCGGCAGCCTCGGTTGCGCACTGTTGGGGCGTTATTCTGCTGACTTGGGTTGTTGTGTCCATTTGGACCAATCCGCTGACGGTACTGCTTGGTATTATGATTATCGGCACTCGTCAGCTGGGCTTATTCGTACTCACCCATGATGCGTCTCATATGGCGTTGTTTAGCAATCGAAAGCTTAATGATTGGGTGGCGCAATGGGTGTTAAACCGACCTCACACTGATGCCTCTATTGATGTTTATCGCCGCTACCACATTCAACACCACCTGCATACGCAGCAGGCGGACGACCCTGACCTTGCACTGTCCGCGCCATTCCCGATAAGGAAGAAATCTTTGCGGCGCAAGTTCATTAGGGACCTGACTGGGCAGACTGGTTGGAAGCAATACAGTCGTTTAATTAACAGCGCCTTTAGCGGCGATACCTGGCGTCAAAAGTTAGCAAATGGCTTGGCGCGATTAGGGCCGAACATTGCCATCAACTTTGCTTTTTTGACTGCGTTCAGCCTGGCTGGCGTCTGGTACCTATATTTTTTGCTGTGGGTAGTACCCTCACTGACCTGGTACCGCTTGGTGGTGCGTATTCGTAACATCGGCGAACACGCGGTGGTACCTGACGACGATGACCGTTTGCGCAACACACGCACCACCACAGCCAATTGGTTAGAGCGAGCTTTTATCGCGCCTTATAACGTGCAATATCACCTAGAACACCACCTGATTGTAAATTGCCCTCACTACAGGCTGCCGTTAGCTCACAGGTTACTGTTGAACAAAGGTTTGGGTGACAAAATGGAAATCCAGCCTGGCTACCCCACGGTATTACGACTCGCAACCGGCGCAAGCGCCTAGGTCTCAAGTTCGTCAAACCTCCACGCTCTGATGCTAAATTTTTAGGTGGTTGGAGTACTAGAATAACGATTCGAAATTGCGTGCCTCGTTGCTGCCTCGGCAACTGCGAATGCATCGCGCCAGAATAGGTAGGCCTGTGGTGATTTGGTCTGGTGTTAAGTGACCAAACGCCAAGCGCAGATAAGGCACGTCCCGTCGCTGATAGTGAAAAGATTGGCCCGGCAAATAGGCCACACCCTGTTCGCGCGACATTGCCCAGAGTTTGCTGCGATCGACATCGTCGGGTAAGCGAACCCAAATAAACAGACCGCCCACTGGTACTGACCAAACACAGGTATCTCCCAATTCCTCTTCTAACCCCTTCAAGGTCAGATCTCGTTTGTCCTGTAACACTGGGTTCGCAACCTTGGCGTGCGCGGCAATGCCGTCTTTATAAAACTCGGCGGTAATGGCCGCGGCCAAAGTGTTGCTGCCGGCATCGCTGCGGCGCGCCAATAGGCGATCGAGCATGGGTGGCTTCGCGTAGATGTAACCCAAACGTAAGCCCGGTGCGAGGATCTTGGATAACGAGCACAGATAGATAATGTTTGGATCGTCGTCTAGTGCATAAAAAGCTGGCTCCAAAGGCCCTTCGTAGTGCACATCTGCGTAGCAATTGTCCTCGATAATTGGCACGCCGTAATGTTTGCCGAGTTCAATGATTTGTTTGCGGCGCTGCGCAGGCATGACAAAACCGGTGGGGTTTTGATAGGTGCTGATGGTGTAAATAAATTTGGGTAGGCGCTGTTCTTTGCTCAAGCGGTCGAGCTGCTCTTCCACCTTGTCCGGTCGCATGCCGCCTTCGTCTAGTGGCACGCCGATCATGTCAAACTTCAAGTTACGGTAGGCGCTGAGTGTTCCGGGGTAGCTGTATTCCTCGACTAAAATCGTATCGCCGTGATTTTCTTGCAGCGCTTCGGCGCTTAATGTCACGCCTTGCATAGAGCCGTTTGTGAGCATCAAGTGATCCGGATCCACCGACACCCCCTCGCGCTCGCTCTCTCGCTGGGCCATGGCCTGACGCATGCCTAAATGCCCCAAATTGCCTGGGTATTCGGTGAGTTCTTGTGCCTGCTCGGCGATGACCTTGGTTGCCGCGGCTTGTAAGCCCGCTACCGGAAAGGTGCTGGGATCAGATCGGCCACTGCCGAAGTCGTACTTAATGCTAGACATTGCCCTTCGCCATATTGTTTTCGGTTAAAAATTTGTAGCTCATGGCCAATGCCGTGAACATGTCTGTTGCGCAGTTATCCAGTTCTACCACAGCCCATTCAAATACGTCTGGGTCTACTGCAGCAAAAATCGGTGCGAAGTCCATTTTACCGCTGCCGACTGCGACATGGGGTTGGTCTTTGACCAACGGGCCATCCTTGATGTGCGCCAATGGCATGCGTTCGCGTACTCGGGTCACTTCTTCGGCGGGATCGTTGTTACCAAAATTGGCTGCCCAATACGTGTCGATTTGAAATTCCACCTCAGGCACTGCGTCTTGTAAGTAGTGGTAGCCAGTTCGACCGTTAATAGGCTCGTATTCCCAGTCATGATTGTGCAGGAACAGGGTGAGATCGTAAGGTTTGAGCGCGTCGATGACCTTCTGTGTGGTGTCGATGGTGCGCTTAATCGCATCCATATCTTTGAAGTCGTCAGGCCCAAAGCCGCCAGGTGCTCGGGTCAGTCCCAAGGTTTTTACGATATCGGCAACTTGCGAGATGTCCCGACTGCGAGTCACCCAAGGAAAGTGAGTAGACGATACTTCCATGCCTAAATTGTTCACCTGCTTTTTGAACTCGGTTGGGCTTTTACCAAATAGATTGAAAGGCTCAACGCCTTTGAAACCGATCTTGGCGATCAATTCCAGGACTTGATCAAAATTTTCAAGCGAGGCCTCGCGCACGCTGTACAGTTGGACCGAAATCGGTGGGGTCGTGGTTGTCATAAGCTCCTCCCTGAGCGCTATCCTAACCCGAACATTGGTCAGACATCATGATCGGTGCGGTGTTAAATTGGCAGCCTTGAGTATATTTCTAGGGGAAGGAGAAGCTGTGGCGAAACTCAGGTTCGGGCTGGTGGGCGGCGGTTATGGTGCCTTTATTGGCCAAGTACACCGCATGGCTGCAGAGCTGGATGGGCTTGCTGAATTGGTGTGCGGAGCATTTTCTTCTGACCCAGAGCGTTCCCAGAGCGCGGGTGCACAGTTGTACAAGCTACCCAAGGCTCGATCTTATCCGTCCTTCGAGGCGATGTTCGCAGGTGAACAACAGTTGCCTGCCCAACAGCGCATGGACTTTGTCATTATTGCCACGCCAAACCACATGCATTACCCCATCGCTCGTGCGGCGTTAGACAGTGGGTTTCATGTGATGTGTGACAAGCCGGTAACCTTTTCTTTAAGCGAGGCTTTGGCGCTACAGCAGCAAATTCAACACAGTGGCTTGACCTTCGGCCTGACTCATAACTACACCGGTTACGCCATGGTGCGTGAAGCGCGTCAATTAGTGCGCAGTGGCGCTATCGGCGAAATACGCAGGGTTAGTTGCGAATACCTGCAAGGTTGGTTGGCGCAAGCCGAACAAGACAACAAACAGGCGCAATGGCGAACCGATCCCAACAGGGCTGGTGTGGCGGGGTGTTTTGGCGATATTGGCAGCCACGCGGAAAATCTGCTGAGCTTTGTCACGGGTTTAGAGATTGAGGAGCTGTGTGCTGATCTGACCACCTTTGTAGATGGGCGCGAACTGGACGACGACGGCAATGTGTTGCTGCGTATGCAAGGGGGTGCAAAGGGCACGATCAGCGCCAGCCAGATTGCGTTAGGTAAGGAGAATGATTTGCGCTTGCAGGTATTTGGCACCAAGGCGAGTTTGGAATGGCAACAAGCGGATGCGAACTCGTTGATTGTGCGCTACAGCGACAAACCCATGGCGGTGCATCGCAGTGGTTGGCCAGGTACCAGTGCCGTGTCGGTAGCTGCCACACGCTTGCCGGCTGGGCATCCAGAGGGTTACTTGGAGGCCTTTGCGCAACTTTATAAGGACTTCTGTCTTAGTCTTTTAGGAGATGAATCTGGAGAGGTTTTTCCGACCATTGATGACGGTGTGCGCGGTATGCGTTTTATTGAACAAGTGGTAGCCAGCTCTAAAGCAGGCGGCCAGTGGGTGTCCTTTGTGGCGCCAAAGGAGGGAGGGTGATATGCGAACGTTAAAAGGTCCGGCGATATTTCTGGCCCAGTTTATGGCGGACGATGAGCCATTTAACTCAATTGATGCGATGGCGCAGTGGGCATCACAACTGGGCTTTGTTGGTCTGCAAGTGCCTATTGGCAATCCGGCATTTATTGATGTGGCCGTGGCGGCTGAGAGTAAGGACTATTGCGATGAGTTGCGTGAGCGAGTGGCGGCTCACGGCGTAGAGATTACCGAGTTGTCGACCCATTTGGAGGGGCAATTGGTGGCTGTGCACCCTGCCTATAACGAGATGTTCGACGGCTTTGCGCCCGCAGAGCTTCGTGGTAATCCCTCTGGGCGAACCGAGTGGGCAATTCAACAGGTGAAACTGGCGGCCCAGGCCAGTCGCAATCTGGGTTTGAGCGAACACGCAACCTTTTCTGGCGCGTTGTCGTGGCCCTATATGTATCCCTGGCCCCAACGACCTCAGGGTTTGGTCGAAGAGGGTTTTACCGAGCTGGCTAAACGTTGGCGGCCTATATTGGATGTTTTCGACGAGCAGGGGGTGAACGTTTGTTACGAGATCCATCCTGGCGAGGACCTTCACGATGGGGTGACGTTTGAGCGCTTTTTAGCTGCGGTAGATAACCATGCCCGGGCCAACATTCTTTACGATCCAAGCCATTTTGCCCTGCAGGGCATGGACTACTTGAGCTTTATCGACCATTACCACGAACGCATTCGCATGTTTCATGTCAAAGACGCGGAGCTGAATACCAACGGACGCAGCGGTGTATACGGTGGTTATCAGGACTGGTTGCAGCGCCCTGGCCGTTTTCGCTCCCTTGGCGATGGACAGATCGATTTCAAAGGCATTTTTTCAAAGCTCGCAGGTTATGACTTCGAAGGATGGGCGGTGCTTGAGTGGGAGTGCTGCTTAAAGCATCAACAAGACGGTGCCCGAGAAGGCGCTGAATTTATTCGCGAGCACATTATTCGGGTTACTGATAAAGCCTTTGATGACTTTGCTGCGGCCGGCACCGACACTGTTGCAAACCGCAGGATACTGGGGTTAGAGCACTAGCACGATCCGTGGAGCATACAGATGCAAGATATATTGAATAGGCCGGCAAAACTTCTGACCCAGGGACAACGCGAAGCGTACTTTGCTGACGGCTTTATTGGAGTGAAGGGTTTGGTGGGTGCGCATTGGCTCGAACGCCTGAATGAGGTGACCAACGAATTTATTGAGATAAGCAAGGGCTATTCAAGCGAGCGCAAAGACAAACGCTTTGACCTTGAACCAGATCACAGCGCCGAGAATCCGCGTTTACGACGCTTGAACTCGCCGGTTGATCACCATGAGACGTATTGGGACTTTGCTAGCACCGGCCCATTTGTCGACATAGCCGAAGACCTGCTAGGGCCGAACGTCAAATTTCATCACGCCAAATTGAACTTCAAGTGGGGTGGTGGCGGAGAAGAGGTCAAATGGCATCAGGACATACAATTTTGGCCGCACACTAATTATCAGGTGCTGACGCTGGGCGTGTATCTAGACGACGTAACAGCAGATATGGCACCAATGGGGATAATCCCTGACAGTCATAATGGCCCGCTATACGATCTTTACGATAACGACGGTAATTGGACCGGTAATATCAGCGATGCCGAAGTGCCCAAGCTGGGCACCGAACGCGCGGTCTGTTTGGGTGGCCCTGCAGGCAGCATTACCGCGCACAATTGTCGTTGTGTGCATGGTTCGCCGCCCAATAACAGCCCTAGGCCGCGGCCATTGCTGCTATGCGCATATTCCGCAGCCCACGCCTTGCCCATCACGGATCTCACCAAAGGTGGCAAATACGCAGAAACAATAGTGCGCGGTGAACCCGCACGGTGGGCGCAGTTTGACCCTCGACCAGTGCTTATGCCGCCGGATTGGTCGAAGACTCGGTATAAGTCGATTTTTGAGCATCAGCAGGGGGATGGCTGATCGTTGCTGTCGAACCGCGCCATGTGTACTACCTTTTTGATTAATTTGCAGCTGATAACGGCTGTTAGTGTTGACTCTTTGGGTAAGCATCGCCATTATGCGCGCCCTTGCCCGAATGGCTAGATCAAACGCGATTAAAACCCGTTAGCCAAGTAGTTCAGAGAAATAGTTAAGCAATCAATCAAAAGACGCGAAAGCAACCAAAAAGTAATTATTCGTTATGAAATTCGCCATGACCACATATTCATCTTCTGCCGCTGTGTGTAGAGCAATACTGCGTCGCGTCGCAGTGGGCGGCGTCGTGTGGGCGATTCAATCGCACATGCACCTGGCGAGCGATGTTCATCAAGCAGGAGGCTATGACGGCTAATTTAATCTTTTTAATACGATTCAAAGAACCCCGAAGAGCCATAAGCCTTCGGGGTTTTTTGCTTTTGGGGTTAACGATTTTGTGCCAAGGAAATGGCTATGACCGATAGACAAAAATTACAACGCAATATCAGCAGAGCACTGTATTTGCGCTTTTTTCAGGCCTTCATGGTGTTGGTGCCTGTTGCTGTGCCGTTCTTTCAGAGCAAGGGTTTAACGATGCGCGATGTCTTCACCCTGCAAGCTTTGTTTGCCGGTGTGGTGCTGTTGGCAGAAGTACCGTCGGGATACATGGCGGACCTGTTTGGTCGGCGTCGGGTGTTGTTGGTGGGCGCATTGTTTTGTGGTCTGGGTCATTCTTTGTTGCTGATCGCCGAGGGGTTTTGGACGCTCGCGCTTTACGAGCTGCTCCTGGGCATCTCTTTTTCGTTAACCTCTGGCTCAGATTTGGCGTTGTTGTATGACTCGGAGTTAGCCCTGGGCGCTAGTGCTGAGCGACAGCGCCGTGTGGTTGGCAAGATCTACAGCTTAGGCACATTGTCTGGTGCTTTATCGGGAGCGGTTTGTTCATTGATATTGCTTGGTGGCTCTTTCGTCGAAGTCATCTGGGTTCAGGTCATTGTGGGCTGGATGCCTTTCGTGGTCGCGTTGGGACTGGTTGAGGCACCGCGCCAGAGTTTGGATCGTGAGGCCAGTCATGGCCGCGAGATGAAACGCATTCTGCGCTATCTGTGGAGTCACTCGCTGTTGCTCAGACAGGTCTTTGTGACCGCCTGTATCTGGCCTTTGACCACATTCTATGCGGTTTGGTTGCTACAGGAAGTTTGGCGGCTGCAACAGATTCCCCTGTATCTATTTGGTTGGATTTGGGGCGGACTCACATTATTAACGGCACTCTCAGGTCGCTATGCCACTGTCTTGGAAAAACATTGCGGTCCGCGTGCGTTGCTACTTTGTATCGGTGTACTGCCCATTGTTGGATATCTGGGGATTGCGGTTGCCGGGCCGCTTGCGGGGATCGCGGTTGCTGCGCTGTTCTTTGTTGCCCGAGGACTGGGCCAAGTGCTGTTGGCTGATGCCTTGAACCATCGGATACCCAGTCAGTTCCGAGCGACGGCAAATTCGTTGGTTAGCTTTGGATTTCGTGCCTGTTTTGCGGTGACTGGGCCATTGGTAGGTTACGGTCTAGATAGGCTTGGTATGGATGTGATCCTAGGGCTGTTGGCAGTGCTCAGCGCGTTGATCGTCTTGGTCTGCTTGTTGCCGCTGCTATTTAATGTGCCCTCGCGTAAGGTCTTCCGCCGCGGCTAACTTAGTTCGCTTGGGCCGTTACAGTAGTTTGGTGAGTGTGGTCATTGCGCCCAGGGCGATGACCACAATAGAACCGAGGCGCAGGGTCAGACTGGTTTCAAGTTCTTTAATGGTTAGCCGCAGATCCACGTCCATGCCTTTCATATCTCGCTGTATCCCAGCGATATCGGCCTTGGTAGCCAGTTCATTCTCGATCAGAGTGCGCTGGCGAAGTGAAATCACCTCAGCCTGCTGTTGTGGCATGCCAGCGGCGATCAGTTCCTTAGCGTAACTTAATGTGTCGAAGGTATATGAAGCCATTGGGTCGTTCAGCGAATTGGTCACGATGAGGCTACTCCCTAATCCAGCGAACAGCAATTGTTTGACAATGCGAGGGTGTGCGCCAGCAGCTAAGGATGAAAGTTCTGTAGGTGTTTTGCTTGGGCGAGTGCGTGCCGACTGATGCTAAACGTACAGATGATTGGAGCACAGTCAGCTCGGCGGCCTCTGGGGCCGCCGTCACTAGAGCTATCCCACGAGTTCGGTTTGATTCTTATTTAACTCAGGTACTGGTGGTAACTTGAACGTTCTCACTTTGCTCGCCTCTACGACATTAGGGAATTCGTCTGCGTTGATAAAACGGTCACTCCAATTTGTCGTAGACACCAAGTTCTCTACAGCAGCGCGCCGCTTGGCGATAACTTTCTCGTTAGACTTGCTCTTAGGCATCATGCAAACAAGGCTGATGGCCCGAAACAGCTGGTCATTAAACGACGGCGTTTCCAGTCCAGGACTGCTGCAGTGAATCGTGCGTGAATCCCACAGCAGCAAATCACCAGCTTCTAGGTGGCAAATGATGGGCTGGGTGTCGGCAAGCAGTTCGTCATCGTTTGGAAAGCGAAAGTGGTCAATGCTTGGGTGAATACGCGCCAAGCGCTCGGGATATTTTTCTGGAATCGAAGCAAAACGTTTGTGGCTGCCAGGTACCATGACATTGCCACCACAAGCGGGTGAGGTTGGGATTAGATTAACCAAACCTTGAACGCAGTGTTTGCCGGGACGCCCAATAGGATGTTGGTCTATATGCATCCAACTGGGGCCATTATTAGTGCGCCAATGCTCATGGCGAGTCCAAGGTCGCCAGAGCGCAACGCCATCAAAGCTGGTAAGTAGATCGTCGTCTTGCCATATCGATGCAAAGGCTTGCTTGACCGGAGCTCGGTCGCGAATGTACCACTGGGCGGCGCAGTGTCCGATGCCGTGGCTAGGTAAAATCCCGCCATGAACCGCCGTTGGCCAGCGGTCGTCATCCCAAGTCTCGGGATCATTGCGATCTATACCGGTGCCGAGATCTTCTAGGTAATCCCAGAGTAAGCTCAGGGCGTGATCGGCTTCCTCTGTGGTTAACGCATTGGCTATGACCACATAGCCATGCTCGTCTAAATAGTCGAGGCCCTCTTGGTCACCGGCCGCGAATCTGGGCACATGGGTGTAGGTAATGTTGATGTTGCTCATTTTATGTATCCATCTCCCCTATAAGCCCTGCTGATTAAACCACTTTTATCGAATAAGCGTGAGATGATATTTTCCGCCGAAATTTTATGCCCCCAGCCATAACCTGCTGGCGCGGGCTTGATCTAATAGTTGCCGACATGAGGATTTTACGAGGATGAGTACCTTAGCGACCCAAGGATTGCAGATATTTTTTGATCGTATTCGTTCCAACAAAGTGTTCGAAATGTTTGTGGTTGGGGTGATTTTATTTTCTGCGGTCATCATCGGTGTCCATAGCTACGAATTAGACAGCCGGGTGGTGCAAGTTATGGCGGTCTTGGATCTGGCCATTACCTTGTTCTTTTTATTCGAGTTAAGCGTACGCTTTCTTGGAGAACCAGAAAAACGCAGTTTCTTTCGTCAGGGTTGGAATGTTTTCGATACCTTGATCGTTACCGTGAGCCTGATACCCATTGATGAGTCGGAGTTGGCTTTACTCGGGCGTTTGATACGGATATTCCGCGTGCTGCGTATGGTCTCCATCATTCCGGAGTTGCGTATTCTTGTGAATTCGCTGCTGCGTGCATTGCCACAAATGGGCTACGTCTGCCTGCTCATTTTTATCATCTTCTATATTTACGCTGCGGTGGGCACCAGTTTGTTCGCTTCAGTAAATCCGGTTTTGTGGGGTGATATTGCCCTGGCACTGCTAACCCTATTTAGGGTCATGACCTTTGAGGATTGGACTGATGTTATGTACGAAACGATGGATGCAGGTTTCGGCTGGAGTTGGATCTTTTATTTGTCGTTTATCTTTCTAACCGCATTTGCCTTTTTAAATATGATTATTGGCATCGTAGTGAAAGTGTTAGAAGAAGAGCATCAACGCGAGCGCGCTGCGCTCGACGCGGCCGAAGCAGGTGCCGCTGAGCCGAATCTACACGACATTCAGCGGCAATTAGTGGAACTCAAAGCGTTGCTGGAAAAACGCTAGATGCTAGAGGTACCTGATGATCGTGGCGTATTCGTCTCTACAGCCAGCGGTTCGTTGCGAATGAGCTCGTCATTGGAGCGTTTGCGCTCGTATTTGCGCGCAGGGGTGTTGACGATTTGCACTAACTCAATTTGCCGCATGCCTGCATTTATACGCTCTTGGTTCACATCGGCGTAATTTGTGGCGCGTTGGCGTGGATTGCGATTGAGCGTGCGAATAATCTGATTCATCTGTTGAGGCGATGTTTCTTCGCCGTGCAGCGTGCCAGCAGCGCGGCTAATAGACTCATTCATCAGCGTGCCGCCCAGGTCATTACAACCGGCATTTAGGCAGCCTTTCACTCCCTCATGGCCCATCTTCACCCAACTGGTTTGGATGTTGTCGATCTGACCGTGCAATGCCAGCCGCGCCACTGCGTGCATCAGAATGGCTTCGCGAAACGTAGGCCCCTTGCGTGCTTTGCCCTTCAAATACATGGGCGCTTCCATATGCACAAAGGGCAGCGGCACAAACTCGGTAAAACCACCGGTCTGCTCTTGCAGTGCGCGCACGCGCATTAGGTGCCGCGCCCAATGTACGGGTTGCTCGACATGGCCGTACATGATGGTAGCCGTGGTCTTAAATCCCAGATCATGAGCGGCGCGCATGACGTCTAGCCATTGCTGGGTGTTGATCTTGTCGGCACAGATCACCGCACGCACCTCGTCGTCGAGAATCTCTGCTGCGGTACCTGGGAGGGTGTTCAGACCCGCTGCCTGCAAGCGTTGCAGATAGTCGCTGAGGCTAATATCCAGTGTTGCCGCTCCCTGCCACACCTCCAGCGGCGAGAACGCATGCACATGCATTTCTGGTACGGCTTGTTTTACCACTTCAACAATGTGGACATAGGTGTCGCCGGTATATTCTGGGTGAATACCCCCTTGCATACAGACTTCGGTGGCCCCGCGTTGCCAAGCTTCGACGGTGCGGCGCTGGATTTCCTCGTCTGATAAATCGTAGGGTCGGCCACGTAAATTTTCTGACAGTTTGCCCTTGGAAAAAGCGCAAAACTGGCATTTGAAATAGCAGATGTTGGTGTAGTTGATGTTGCGATTGACGACAAAACTGACGCTGTCACCGTTCGTTTTACGGCGTAATTGATCGGCGCTTTGCACCACCGCGCTGAAGTCATCGCCACGGGCACTGAACAACCGCACGATTTGTTCTTCGCTCAGAGCCTCGCCCTCTTTGGCCTGCTCTAGAATTTGATGAATGTCCTGGGATATGTGGCGAGGTGGATTAATAATGGCATTCATAATCGAGCTGGGTGGCGCGATGTCCGGATCGCCAGGACACCAGTCATCAATGCGGGGAAAGCCTTCGCTGTCGATCATTTCCAGAATGCGCTCGTGCAAGCCGGTGTGAGCCCACTGATCAAGATCCATGGCGTATGCAGGGTAGAGGGTCAGGCGCTCAGTTAGAAATTTTCCGGCAGCCGCAGTCTCGCGTGTTAGTTCATCCAAGTGTGGCCACGGTGCTTCTGGATTGACAAAGTCTGGTGTCACTGGGGACACGCCGCCCCAGTCGTTAATACCAGCATGAACAATTTGCGGCAGTACCCCTGGACTCAGATTAGGTGGGGCTTGAACGCTCATCTGCGCGCCGAACAAAATTCGTGCGCAAGCGATGGTCCAAAGCAACTCGCCTAAATCGGGCTCTGGTGCATTGACCATTTTGGTGTCGGCTTTGGCACGGAAGTTTTGCACGATGATTTCTTGGATGTGCCCGTATTGTTGATGCACGCGCCGAATCGCAAGCAAGCTTTCGATGCGCTCCAGGCGTGTTTCACCGATCCCAATCAAAATACCTGTAGTAAAAGGCACTTGGGCTTTGCCGGCTTCAGCAAGAGTCTGCAAACGTACGGCAGGAATTTTGTCCGGCGAGCCGTAGTGAGGCATACCTTTTTCGCACAAGCGCTCGGAAGCGGACTCGAGCATGATGCCCATAGAGGGCGATACGCTGCGTAGCCGAGATAACTCCTCGGCGTCGAGGTTACCGGGATTCAAATGCGGCAGTAAGCCGGTTTCTTCAAAGACCGCCTTGGCTGCGGCGAACAAATAGTCTGTAGTACTGGCATAGCCCATCTCGGCCAGAGCTTCGCGCGCAGCTTTATAACGCAGCTCGGGTTTTTCACCCAGAGTAAAGAGCGCTTCTTTGCAGCCCATACGCTGGCCATGCCGCGCCAGTTCCAATACTTCGTCAATGCTCAAATACGGCGCTTGAACTTTGCGTGGGACTTGGGCAAATGTGCAGTAATGGCAGACATCACGACATAAGTGAGTCAGCGGAATAAAGACCTTTCGTGAGTAGGTCACCACATTATTAAAGCCCTGATCGCGTATCACTGACGCCGCATCAGCCAGCGCCTTCGTGTCGGTAAAGTCGGCTAGGGCCAAGGCCTGTTCGTCCGTTGGCAAGATGCCTGCAACGGCGTTTTCGAGCATCGTTTTCATGGCCTATCCTGAATGAGATTGGTGAATGGAGTACAAGCGTCGTGCAATGCCAGACCTATTCAAATAGGACGCGGTCTGGCTACCCGGTTGCTGTTGGTATACCGCGCTGAGGTCTTCTGGCAGATCAACATCCAAGGCAAATTCGCTGGCGGGCACAATTCTTGGCGTAATACCTGCAGTAAACGCAGCGTCGGCGTGGGGTTTGAAGCTCCGGCCGTCGAATACATATGGAATACTCAGGGGTGGTGCGCAGATAAATCCATTGGTGCCTTTGTGCTCGGCATCGGGCAGTAGAGTAATGCCGTCGTTATTGCGAATAAGTTCATCGACCTGCTCAGGATCTATCCCCGGTACATCTGCGGGTACGACGAAGACCCCTTGTGCATTGAAATGGGCGACCAAATGTTCGGTGGCTTGGGTCAAGGCTTGGGCAAGATCAGCATCAGGACTTTCGGCAAAGCGTTCGGTTGCGAATGCGGCAGCTAAGGAGTCTGCCTCTGTAGTTCGGGAAACAATGAGAATGCCGGTGAGTTCGGTGCATCGAGACAGGCAGGTTAAAACGTCTCGGGCCATGGCGAGCATTAGGGCTCTACGCTCTTCTTCGCTCAGAACATCAGCTAAACGCTGTTTCGCGCGTTCGAACGTCTTGATGGGAACTATTGCCCACATGTGTCACCCCTATACTGCTCGTTGTCGTTGCGATCTCGGCCCCTATTCGCACTCCTTCTTTGTGCGACTGAGTTGTCGAAACCGTTTTGCCGGCGCTGTGCTTAGTTGCTGCTCAGCGACGCCAAAAAGCGTACGCATGTCCGTGCCAGGTCGATGCGATCCTGCAACGTTACCATGACGCTGGGGGTACTGATAGTCGGGACATTGAACTGCTCAACCAGTTCTGCATCGGTCTGATCAACGATAAAACCGTCAATTAAGCCTTGGTAATGATCGGCAACCGCAAGCGCAGTTGCTGGCATATCCAGTTCTTGCATCATTTTTGCGGCAGGGCCTTTAATGGCGAAGCCGCCGACGATGGGCGAGACGGCGATGACCGGTAGCGATTTCAAAGCTTCGCCAAAACCGTCTAAGTGCAGTAGTGGGTCTACGGATACGAAGGGATTGGACGGGCAAATAATGACACCTGCGCAATCAGCTAACCAATCGCGAATGAGTGGATTCAATTTGGCGCTTTCAATGCCGTCGAAACTAAAGCCGTTGACTTTGGGGCCGCAGCCTTCGCGTACAAAGTAATGTTGAAACGCTAAGTCGCCTTGATCGCTGTGCACGATAGTGCGCACGGGGCTGTCGCTCATAGGGGCCACGGTATGCTCAATGTCCATGCTCTGGGTGATCGCGGCAGTAGCCTGGCTAAGTGTTGCACCAGCTTTCAGCATTTGTGTGCGCGCAGTATGGAGCGCGAGATCTTTGTCGCCCAAGCGAAACCAGGCTTCGCCACCTAGGGCGCCCAGAGTTTCGATAAAATTCCAACTTTCGCCAGCGCGTCCCCAGCCAGTTTCCGTATTGTTCTGTTGCGACAGAGCATAGGTCAGGCTATCGAGATCAGGACTGATGTGTAGCCCCAGGTGCTCGAAGTCATCACCCGTATTAACAGCAAACATCAGCTCATCGGGTGGAAGGACTTTGCTCAGTCCTAAGGCTAGCTTAGCGCCGCCGACGCCGCCGGTTAGTGCCAGAATTTTGCTCATTAGCGGAACAAGTCTTCGTCCAATGGTCGATTGATGAGTGCGGCGTTCTCACCGTCTGCCATGGTTTGAGCTGAGTTCAGCCCGCGCACAATAACCACCGGCAGTTTTTCTGTGGTCTCACCCATAACCAGGGTGGCCGCAGACGCGATCGCATCAGCCCGATTAATCAAAGTGGCTTGCAAGGTACGACCATAAATGTCTTGGCCGCCAACTTGATTGTCCAACACTCGAATACCGGCACAGCCGATGGCGCAACCGATGGTGCCCATGCGCCATGGTCGGTTATGGCTGTCAGTAATCACAACGCCCAGCTCCAATCCCGTCTGTTGCTGCAATGCGTCGCGCAACTGTGTCGCCGATGCGTCCGGATCTTTCGGTAACAATAGGGCTTGTTCTTCGTCTTCGTGGTCGATATTTGATTGGTCGATGCCCGCATGGGCGCCGACGATGCCAAGTTTGTGACGCACAATCAGCACGTTGGGCTTGTGTCGCAATACTTCGGTGGACTCATCCAGTATGAGCTGCACCATGCGCGGATCTTTATGAGTAGCCTCAGCCAGAGCGATTGCCTCGGCGCCAGGTTCTACGCCGGAAAGTGCGCACATCTGGCCCTCGGCCTTGGAAACGATCTTCTGTGCCAAGCACACCACATCGCCGCTCTGTAACGGCTGGCCAGCAGCAGTCACAGCGCCCAAAATCATGTCGCCTAAAGAATCACCGTGTTCGATCATGGGAATGTTCGGCACGCCGAACACGGAAAATTGCGCGGTCATAACAGAGCCAGTTTGTGTTAGTGCTCTTGACCGATGATCTTGATACCGGAGTGCGACACGATGCCGCTGCGGTTGATCTGGATCAGGATCGAAGTGAGAGCCTCGGCCGCTGCAGCATTGGCAATTGGACCTGCGTGCCAACCGTTCATGCCGGCCTCGCTGATCAAGTCAATAACGCGTTGGCGCGCCTCTTTGCTGTTGCCCGCAACCAATACGTCGCATTCGATGACGACGTCTTGTTGCAGTAAGTGTGCTGCGATGTTTTGGAATGCGCTCACAACCTGAACGTCTTCACCAAGGTGGTCTTGGGCGCGCTTGCCGGCGCTGCCTTCAGGAGGCATTTGCACAGTACCAACCTTCGGCGGTACTAATGGTACGGTCACGTCGATAAGAATTTTACCTTTGAGCGAGTCTTTAACTCCATCAAGGGTAGAGATTTGATGATCAGCGGGTACTGTGAGTACCACAATGTCACCGGCAGCGGCGGCAGCGGTATTTTCCATTGCTTGGGCTGGGGTGTCGGGGCTGATTTCAGCCAATGCGGCGACTGCTGCATCTGCTTTTTCTTGGGTGCGCGAACCAATAACTATGTTATAGCCGGCTTTTGACCAACGAATGGCCAAGCCGGTGCCGAGGTCGCCTGTGCCGCCAAGGATCGCAATGGTTTCTTTTGCTGACATGAATGTTTTTCCGTCGAGTGAATGAAAGCGTGAGATTATGCAGCTTCTAACAAACACTGTGAACACGTCGTGAACTTGCGTTCGCGCAACGGCCGAGGCAGCCTTGCGCGTCTAAATTTTCACTTGCGCAAAATGACAATAATTCGGGGGAGGTAAGAATGCGGATAGGGGCAATGATCGGTGCCGACGGGACTAAAAGCTCAATTAACGCGGTGGTGCAATTAGGTAAGGACATTGAGGCTGCGGGACTGGATCATGTGTGGCTGGCGAACATCTTCTCCTACGATGCGATTACCGCCTTGGCGCTGATTGGCCGCGAGACCGAGCGGGTGCGCCTTGGCACCGCAGTCACGCCAACCTATCCGCGACATCCCACCGCGTTGGCCCAGCAGGCGCTGACTACAGCGGCAGCGACGGACAGTCGCTTCACATTGGGAATAGGGCTATCGCATAAGGTGGTCATTGAAGACATGTTTGGTCTGAGCTATGCCGCACCGGCGAAGCATATGCGCGAGTATTTGAACGTGTTGATGCCGCTCATTCGTGGCGAAACGGTCAGCCACAATGGCGAACACTACCGAGTTAACGGGGTAACTTTGGACATTCCTGGAGTGGAGTCCTTGCCGGTGGTGGTAGCAGCCCTTGGGCCGCAAATGATTAAGCTTACAGCTGAACTGGCGGATGGCACTAACACCTGGATGGTTGGTCCAAAAACCATGGAAGAGCACATCATTCCGAGTTTTAACGCGGCAGGTCGCAATGATCCAGACATCGTTGCGGGCATGCCCATAGTACTGACCACAAAAATTGATGAAGCCAAAGACGCCATCGCAAAACAGTTAACGGTATACGGTCAGCTGCCAAGTTATCGGGCCATGCTCGATCGTGAAGGCGCTGCAGGTCCAGCGGATCTAGCCATTGTTGGCGACGAGAACCAACTGCGTGGACAAATCAAGCGGTTTGAGGATATGGGTGTGACAGACTTCAACGCTGCGATTATGGACGTGGAAGACGGCGCCTATGAGCGCACCTTGGAGTTTCTGGGCAGCCTGAAAGGCAGTTAGCCAAACGGGGACTCGTTCTCAACGCGATTGCTAGTAGTGCGGTGGCGGAGGCTCCAACGTGGGGTCTTGTTTGGCCTGGGCTGACTTCAGGTGAGCGATCAGTTGTTGCTGACGTTTCTCTAACTCGTCCAAGCGTTTTTGTTGTGCCACTAGGGCATCGTTCAATCGCGCAATTGTTTCGTCCTGGAATTCCAAGCGTGTTTCTAACTCGCTGATGCGTTCTGCGGTGTTGTGCAAAATAAAGCTGCCTACAAAGACTAAGGATTATGGGTTAGAGAATTGTTGGCTCTCGGTCAAACTTGCAAGTCCTGGTGACTCTAGGCCGCGAGCGCGTCGACCTTGGTAATCGGGATCAATCAAGCGTTTTGGATGCACGCCATCAACATAACCCATAAAACCTGGATCAATGGTGGCATAGCCCAGCATCTCTTGAACCCTAGGGCTGTACTGACCGGCAACGCTGGGTGGTACAGCTAAAGCCATGTTCTCGATCTGGCGCAGGCCAGGCATACAGTATTGCGGTGTAATCGCCAGGCGGTCGCTGGTGCTGCGATTAGCGCCACCGCGGTGCAATAGCGTGCCGAGAAATACGATGACAGAACCCGCTGGCATTACCACTTGGGTAATCTCGTCTTCTTTGGCTTGCCGCTCTTCTGGCCAGCGATGACTGCCGGCAACAATCTCCGTGGCGCCGTTGTCGGTAGTGAAATCGTCCAAGGCCCAGATTGTGCTCACGCCGAAATGCGCGCGAGGGCGAGGAAACGGCAAGTTGCCCGCGTTGTCATCAATATGCATGGGTTGCGGTGTTTCGCCGGGGTGCACATCAATGGCCAAAGCAGCGGACAATAAAAACCCTGGCGGCAACAGAGCGTCCAAAATGGGCAGGAGGGCCGGATGCTCAATTATTTTTGCAATGCTTGGGGCTTTACTCAGCAGTGCATAGACCCGTTCACTAAACAATCCCTCAAAGTCATTACGACCTGGATGTTGGCCCTGTAAGTAAGGTGAGAGTTCCTGTTTGATCGCGTCTATGAGTTCAGCGTCGATAACCCTAGGCAATATGGTGAATCCATCCACTTCAATACGCTGGAGGTGTTTAGCTAAGTCCGTAGCAGGTGCATTGGCCATAGTATTTTTCCGCGAAACAGTGACAAGATATTACGTTATTTATTAGCTGGAAAAAGGGGTAAGGGATGTTGCGTGATTTAACCGATAAAGTGGCTTGGATTACCGGTGCCGGCACCGGAATTGGCGAGGGCGGCGCGGTGGCGCTGGCGCAAGCGGGAATGCATGTGGTGTTGTCTGGCCGGCGCGAAGATAAGTTGCAACAAGTTGCGCAACGCTGCGAGGGTCGAGCCTCTATTGAAGTGTTAGATGTTGCCGATAAGGCAGCGGTGAGTGCCGTGGCCGAGCGGATCGTTGAGCGATTCGGCCGCATTGATGTTTTGCTCGCCAGTGCCGGCATTAATGTCAAAGAGCGTAACTGGCATAACTTGAGCGTTGAAGATTGGGATTCGGTAATTCGCATTGATCTAGATGGCGCGTTTTATTGTTGCAAAGCAGTGCTCCCCACCATGAAGGCCCAGCGCGAAGGTCTGATCATTAACATCTCGTCGTGGGCCGGCAAACACGTAAGTGTGGTCACAGGGCCAGCTTATACCGCTGCCAAGCACGCTATGAATGCCATGAATGAGAGCATCAATATGGAAGCGTGCTCTTACGGTGTGCGCGCTTGCGCGATGTGTCCTGGCGAAGTGGCGACGCCGATTTTGGATAATCGGCCGATTCCGGTGCCTGATGAAGAGCGTGCGCGCATGGTCCAAGCCGAAGACTGTGGTGAGGTGATTCGTTTCCTTGCGCAGTTACCGAATCACGTCTGCATCAACGACTTAACCATCAGTCCGACCTGGAATCGCGGTTATGTGGCTGGAGCCAAAGCGCAGATTCCGCAACCTGTCTAAGCTTACTTTTTGTTCAGAGCGGAAATTTCCGGCAGTAACAATTCCACCATAAGGCGGGTTTGTTCGAGCATATCTTCCGTGCCTGCCGCTATAGGACGCAGCACAAATTTATGTACGCCCGCGGCATGGAAGTCTTTGACCAGAGCCATCATGTCTTCGACGCCGCCAATGGCGCTGTAAGCTGCTGGATCTTTACCCAAGCGTTTTTGGAATTGTTCGTTGTAGCGCGCAACCAGGGGTTCATCGTGGTTGCCAAAGCGAAAGCCAAAGCCGGCACCGAAGTGATCGTCATCTATTCTGCGATCTAATTCGGCGGCTCTTTGTTTGATCGCCGAGATCACCGGTGCGACCTCTGCTGCGGACTCTATACCAGCTTGCCAACCGGTGCCCCAACGCGCCGTGCGTTCTATGGCTGCCGTGGCAGAGCCGCCCACCCATAAGGGCAGCGGTGATTGCACCGGTTTGGGGGCAATAGTGGCATCGTCCAAGCTGTAGTAGTCCCCGGCAAAGGTGACTCGGTCTTCGCTCCACAGCCGCGCCATGATTTCTAAACCTTCGTCGGTGCGCTTACCACGGCCCTTGGTGGGCGTGCCAGTTGCGACATAGTCTCGTGATTGAGCGCTGCCTACACCAAAGGCTGGGAGCAATCGGCCATTGGACAGGTAGTCGATGGTGGCGCAAGCCTTGGCCATGATCACGGGGTCGCGTAACCCCATGCTCGCAACGTTCATACCAAATTTTAGGCGTTTGCTACCTCCAGCAAGAGCCGCCATCACGCTCATGGTCTCCAAGTTGGGTGAGCGCTCAATGATGCGGTCGCTTTGCCAAATAGAATCCACACCACCGTTGTCGCACAAATCCACCCAGCGCCAAAAGCCGTCGGCGTCGTCGAAGGTAAAATTTGCCATGCCAATGCCTGCGCCAATGGTCATAGTTGCTCCTGTTTTTTACTGCTGGATTTGTCTTGTGATGGATTATCGGCGATTCAGACGATCGCGCAATCCGTCGCCTAGGGTGTTAATGCTCCACAACGTCAGCACCAGCAACCCCGCTGGAAACAGCAGCTGCCAGGGTGCAGATTCCATGCTGTAAATCCCATCTGCTATGAGCACGCCCCAACTGGTGGCGGGTTCTTGTAGACCTAAGCCGAGGAAGCTGATGAAACTCTCCGCCAAGATCACGCCAGGTAGGGTCAGAGTGGCGTAAATCAAAATCACGCCAGCGATGTTTGGCAAGATATGCCGCCATATAATTTGTCGCGTATTGGCTCCCAAACTGCGTGCCGCCTCGACAAATAACGATTGGCGCAGGGCCAGGGTTTGGCCGCGCACTATGCGTGCAATATCGAGCCAGAAAAATGCGCCCAGTGCAGCGAACAACAAATATGGATTGCGACCAAACAATACGACTAATAGCACCACAATAAGTATGAGCGGCAAACCGTACAAACCATCAACGATACGCATCATGATTAGGTCGGTGCGTCCGCCGACAAATCCAGCCACAGCGCCCCAAGGCACGCCGATCGCAACACTTACCAAGGTTGCGATAAGGGCAATCAACAACGAGGTACGTGCGCCTTCAAGAGTGCGCACAAATAGATCCCGACCTACCAGGTCGGTTCCGAACCAGTGTTGTGCAGAGGGCGCAGTTTGTATGGACTGCCAATCAATGTCTTCGGACTGCCAAGAACTCATGTTTGGGCCGATGACGCATAACAGAAGTACGGCTATCAGGCTGATTTGGGCAAAGCGCGTACCACTTAATTGTTTTGCTAGAGAGGTCATGCTTGGTGGGCCGTGGCCAAGCGCGGATCTAACCATGAATAGGTCAAATCGATCAGTAAGTTAAAGCCAGCGATAAACGCCGAGTAGACAACCACCACGCCCATAACCAGGGTGTAGTCATTGTTTAATGCACCCTCGACGAAATAGCGCCCAATGCCTGGCATAGCGAAAATCTGTTCCACCACCACCGAGCCGGTGAGCAAGGCTGCACTGGCAGGGCCGAGGTAGGACAGTACCGGTAGCAACGACAGCGGTAATACATGGCGCAGCACAATTTGATGCCGGTGCAAGCCCTTCGCTTGAGCAGTACGCAGGTGATCGGCCATCAAGGTATCGACCACGCTGCCGCGACAGAGTCTTGCAATGGCACCGCTAAAAGGTAACGCCAAGGCAATTGCGGGAAGCAGAAAGTGCTGCCAGCTATCGGCACCGCCCGCGGGTAGCCAGGACAAAGTGACGGCAAATAGCAGCACCAATAGGGGTGCTGTGATTAACGACGGCGTAGCTAGGTTTAGATTGTTCAGGGCCATCAACAAACGATCCGTCCATGAACCAGGGCGTAATCCGGCTACGGTGCCAATTGTGACGCCGCTAATCAGTGCTAATGCCAAGGCCAGCAATCCCAGAGCTGCACTTGTGGGCAGTCCGGCGGCTATGAGTTCGTTTACATTGAAGTCTTTGCTGCGAAAAGACGGACCGAGGTCGCCAGTTAACAAGCTACTTATGTAGCGAGCGTATTGCTGAACTAACGGTTCGTCCAAGTGGTAGGCGGCGCGTAGGTTTTTCTCCACCGCCTCAGGCAGTTGTCGTTCGCCATCGAAGGGACCGCCAGGGGTAAGACGCACTAAAACAAAAACCACGGACACCAAGACCAATAATGTGACGCCTGCTAAGAAGATCCGCTGCAACAAATAGCGTGCTGGCGGTAACCTCATGGACTTGGATGATCCGGAGCTAAGTGCAAATAGCGCAACGGATGTATGTCTCGCGGGTTGTCATACCAGCCGCCCAGGCGTGGATTTACCAGTCGTCTACTTGCCAGACTGTACAAAGGCACCACTGGAGATTCGCTTAATGCCACGGCCTCAGCCTGTTGGAGAAACTTATTGCGCGTCTCGATGTCTGCCTGGGTGCGCGCTTGCCCCATGAGTTGATCGAACTTCGCGCTGTGATAGGCGCCGTAGTTGACGTCGCCGACGTCAGATGCCAGTAAACCGAGGTAATGTTCGGCGTTGCTCTCACCGATCCAGCCAGCCCAAGCCACATCAAAGTCACCTTGGCGCAAATCTGCAAAGTGGGCGTTCATAGTGCCCTGTTGCAGTTGCGTCTGAACTCCCAGTTGTCGCCACATGCCAGCAACAGCGAGATTCACCCGCTTCTCTTCGTTGCCGCTGACGTGGCGCAAGGTAATGCGTAGGGGGCGCTTGGCGTCATAGCCTGCCTCTGCGAGCAGCTGCTTGGCACTTTTGATCAAATCGCCCGGCGGTTGGCGTTGATGAACTGTTGGGGCTTGGTAGTCCGCGATCAACTCAGGAGTGAAGGTCAAAGCTGGGCTGGCACCAGAACGCAGCACCTTGTCGGCAAGCAGGTTTTGATCGATCACTGAGGCCAGCGCAGCGCGTACTCGCACGTCGTCGAAGGGCGGACGTCGAGTGTTAAAGACCAAGTACATCATCGACAGCAAAGGCGACTGGCGCAGACTGTCCGCATGGTTTTTTTCGACGGAAGAGAGCTCGTTCGCTGGAAAACTTGCTATGGCATGCAGCTCGCCATTGCGATAGCGGTTGTAAGCGGCTTGTTCGTTGGCGAGTGGCAGATAGCGGGCGCGTTGTATTGCCACGGGGTCGAAAAAGTGTGAGTTATGCTGCAATTCAATGTGGGCTTCGGGCTGCCAATGAGCCAAGGTGTACGCCCCGTTTGATACCCAATGCTCTGGCTTGGTCCATGCGGTTCCTACTTTGTCTATGACGTGTCGCGGTACTGGAAATGCTGTGGGGTACAACAGTCGTTCTGGCAGAAACGGGTACGGTGCTGCGAGTTGCATAACCAACGTATGCGGTCCTTCGCTGCGCACCCCTAAATCGGTCACTGGACGTTTGCCTTGATTCACCGCCTCTGCGTTTTCCAGCATGTACATAAAGTAGGCGAGGCTGGCTGCGGTTTCTGGGTTCATCAGTCGTCGCAGCGAGTACACGAAGTCGTCTGCCGTGAGCGGCGTGCCGTCGGACCAGCGTAAATTTTTACGTAAGCTGAACGTCCAAGTCAGCCCGTCATCGCTGACTGACCAATGAGTTGCCGCCCCCGGAACGATTTCGCCTCGGGCACTGAAAGTAGTCAGGCCCATAAACAGATCGTTTAGCAGGGTTTCTTCCAGGCGCAAGTTATAGCGATGGGGGTCTAAGGTGCCGGGTTCACCGCTATTGCCGATGTAGAGCGTTTCTTCAGTACTTGAGGCTTGAATGTTGTACGTGCAGGCGATGACCAGGGCGATGCCGATGTAACGACACCAACGCGGTACTGACAACTTGCGGTAAACGAGGCTGAGGGGCATGCGGGCTTCCTGTATATTGCGCGCACCATACCAAAATACAGATCGCTGTTAAGTCTCAATTGTGCCGGGGTTTGAGGTCTTTAGCGGGTCATTAATTGTGAGGGGATAACGTGTCAGAAACGCTGTATTTGGTTGCTGATATCGGCGCTACCCACGCGCGTTTTCAATGCTGCGAAATAATCAGTGCCGGTGCGCCAAGGTTGTTGGGCGAACCGATAATTTTGCCCACGAAAAATTTCACTGAAGTAACTGAGTTACTTGCTGCGGTAACGACACAATGGCCCCAAGCGCGATTCGCGGGTGCGTTATTCGCAGTGGCTGGCCCCGTCGATTTGGCCAGTGGCGATGTGACAGTCTTGAATACTGGGTTGTGGCTTCCTAAACAGCGTCTTGAAACTGGACTCGACTGTGCAGTGGTATGCGTTAATGACTTTTATGCCCAGGCTCATGCGGTGCCTCACATCGTTGATTACCGCTCGATAATGAGTAAAGACCTGCAAGAAGTGACGCCCGTTTCAGCAAATCAGCCGTTTGCACTGCTTGGTCCGGGCAGCGGTTTGGGTATGGCGGCGCTTATTCCTCAACCGCACCATCAATGGCAGGTGCTCGCTTCCGAGGGTGGTCATGCGGATCTGGCACCCGGTAGTTTCTTAGAAGCTGAACTGTGGTCAGTGTTGGCCCAGCACCATCAGCATGTGTGTTGGGAGACAGTATTGAGCGGGCCGGGCTTGGTGAATTTATACCGTGCCATTAGTGGTATCTGGGGCAGCACGGCTGAAGACCTGACTCCTGCGGAGATCTCTACTGCGGGTATGCAGATGTCAGATCCGGTTTGTCACCAAACCTTAGAAACGTTCGCGGGCTTGCTGGGATCGGCGGCGGCTAACTTTGCACTCACCGTTGGTGCTCGCGGCGGCGTTTATCTGGGCGGCGGCCTGGTCGCCAAGCTTGCTGACTTTTTGCAGAGCAGTCCGTTGCGCCGGCGTTTTGATGAGCGCGGCGACTTAACCGCTTACGTCACAGCCATTCCTGTGCACCTCATCACTCAACCTGAACCCGGCCTGCTGGGTGCCAGCCACTGTTTGGCGAGCCGCTTTACTCAGTCGTTCTGAGTGCGTCCGCGTTGCTGTATCTGTGCGCGTCGCGCCGCGACTTTTTCTGCGCTGACTTGAGTTTTTGCATGTTCGCGGTTCGCGTCGTGTTCGATCTTTAAGCCTTCTGCAAGAGAAGCATGCCAACCGCTGTCGATGATCTCGCGCACGGTGTTGCGCGTCACCGGCTCGGTAGAAACAATGTCTGAAGCCAGCTGCTCGGCGGTGCTGATCAGTTCGCTAGCCGGTACCACTCGATTTACCAAACCCCAAGCGTAAGCCGTCTCTGCATCTAGGAAGTTGCCGGTCAGGCTGAGTTCTTTGGCGCGATTAATGCCAATTAGCCTGGGCAGCCGTTGAGACAAGCCCCAGCCTGGAACTACGCCCACTCGTGCGTGAGTGTCGGCAAATTTGGCGTCTTCGCTGGCGATCATGAAATCGCACATAAGAGCTAATTCAAAGCCGCCGGTAATGGCGTAACCATTGATGGCACCAATAATGGGCTTGTTAACATTTAACATGGCCTTGCCGAGATCCTTATTGACCACAGTTTCTGCGGCTTTCTCGCCGCCTAATTCTTTTAAGTCCAAACCCACAGTAAAGGCACGACCAGCACCCGTGAATACCACCACCTCGGTAGCCTCGTCTTGGGCTAGGTCATTAAATACCTCGGCGAGTTGATTCCGCAGTTCGGCGGACAAGGCATTCAGAGCCTCTGGACGATTCATGGTGACGGTTGTGACCCCTGCTTTGGTTTCGGTCAATACCAAGTGTTTTGCTGCAGACATGTAATTCCCCCATTCTTTGCACTTGAGTATAAATTGCTCAGTGCACTGGGTCAGGCCTTAATGGAACGTGGTTGAACTGGGCGGTCGGTGTCGATTAAATGGCGCTGAGATGGACTAAACGGCAAAACTACATTGCATACAAAAACCATAAAAATAGCGGTCGCGCGAGGGCGCTCAGACCGGTTGTCGATAGGGCGATCATTGGCGTTGGTATTGATGCTGTGCATGCTGCAAGGCTGCGCGTCATTGGTGGGGTCGGTGACCCAGAACTTTGCCAATGACTTGGGCACCGCGATTCTTGAAAGTGATGATCCTCATATGGTGCGGGATGGCGCACCGGCCTATTTAATTTTGATCGATTCGCTGTTGGCTGGAAATCCACAAAACGCCAGCTTGCTGGAACAGTCTGCAGAGCTGCATTCGGCTTACGCTGGCGCTTTTGTAGCTGAGCCCGAGCGGGCGAAAAAACTCCACCTGAAAGCAAAAACACAAGTTTTACAGGCAGCCTGTTTAAGCTTGCAAGACGGCTGCGGTTTGGATCGACGGCCCTATGCCGAATTCGCCAACTGGGTGGCTACCCAGCAAAAGAACGAAGTGCCACTGCTCTATAACGTGGCGAGTATTTGGGCTGGTTGGATTCAAGCCAACAGCGATGATTTTATGGCCATTGCGGAGTTAGGCCGAGTAAAGGCTCTGATGCAGCGAGTCGTGGAACTGGACGGCGGCTATGCGAATGGAAACGCACATTTGTATATGGGGGTATTTGAAACATTAGTGCCGCCGGGTATGGGTGGGCGGCCAGAAATAGGCCGGCAACACTTCGAGCAAGCATTGGACATTTCTGGCGGGCTTAACCTTATGGTCAAGGTAATGTATGCAGATCAATATGCGCGGTTGATGTTTGAGCGTAAACTGCACGACCAACTGCTACAGGATGTGATGGCCGCCGAGGTCAAGGCGCCTGGACTTACTCTAATGAATACCGTGGCGAAAGAACGCGCCCAACGTCTACTGGATACTGCCGATGACTATTTTTAACCGCCTGGCTCTAATTTGTGTGCTGATGGTTGGCGTGCTCTTGCCGCTGTCCTCGGCTCACGCCAAGACGCTAAAGATCGCGACCTTGTCGCCGGAGGGAACGGCGTGGATGAAAATGCTGCGCCAAGCAGCCAGCAACATTGAACAGCGAACCAACGGTTCGGTTAAGCTTAAAATTTACCCGGGCGGCGTAATGGGCGATGACAAAGCGGTTTTGCGCAAATTGCGGGTAGGGCAGTTGCACGGTGCAGCCCTAACGTCTGGTGGTGTAATGCAGCCTTACCAAGACATCGTGTTGTACAACTTGCCGCTTACTTTCAGAAGTGCCGAAGAAGCGGACTATGTGCGAGAACGCATGGACAGCAAGTTGATGGCGGGTTTGGCGCAAAATAAGTTTGTTGGTTTTGGAATCGCAGAAGTAGGTTTTGCCTATCCGATGATGCAAAAAGCCGTGACGTCGGTCGCAGGGTTCCAAGATTTGCGAGTTTGGGCGCCGGATAACGATCCCGGTGCAATGAAGGCCTATGGTTCGTTTGATCTCACACCCATTCCTTTGCCCATTGCTGATGTGCTTACGGGTTTACAAACCGGACTTATAGATACCATTGGTTCACCACCCATAGGAGCCATTGCTCTGCAATGGCATACCCAGGTCAGCCATGCTCTGAATCTACCGTTGTTGTACGTTTATGGGTCCTTTGTCATTACTGAGCGCACATTCAAGCGTTTGAGTGAGGCCGAGCTACAGATCGTGACGGAAGAGTTGAACGCAGGGGTTAAAGGGGTAGATCGGGTATCGCGACAAGACAACGAAAAGGCCGCAGCGGCTCTGACCAAGCAGGGTATTGTTTGGCTTGATCCTAAGCCTGAGGAAGCTGCCGAATGGTTTGCGTTGGCTGCACAAGCGAACGCCCAGCTGATTGACGAAGGCTATGTATCTCGCGCTATGTACGACGAAATGATGCAGCACCTCAGTGACTACCGTGCCGCTGCCGCAACCGATTAATTCTGCAATAACGTTTCTAAAGCGGTGCGAAGACGCACTGCTGGTGCTGCTGTTGTTGGGCATGATCGGCATGGCCGCGGGCCAGGTGTTGCTGCGTAACTTTTTTGACAGCGGCGTTTATTGGGGCGACAGCGCGGTGAGAGTCATGGTGCTTTGGGTCACTATGTTCGGCGCAATGGTCGCGAGTCGCGATGACAGCCATATTCGTATTGATTTGGTTGGGCGATTTCTGCAGGACCTAGAAAAGCCGTTGCTAGAGGCCACCATTGCGCGCATCAACTACGGCTTTACCTGCTTTGTTCTGGGGCTATTTTGCTGGGCCAGCGGCCAATTTGTTTACTACGAATACCTAGATCAAAGCATCGCTTTTGCGAAAGTGCCCGCTTGGATATGTGAGGCGGTGATGCCGCTGGGTTCGGGCATTATGGCGCTACGCTACGCGCTGCATGTGGTGAAACAGCCATGATCTGGGCGGGTATAGCCATTATTTTGCTCATGGCTGCCTTGGGCGCACCGCTGTTTGCGGTGTTGCTGGCGGCTTCTATGCTGGGTTTCTACAGTGCCGATATTGATTTGGCGATTGTTGCGATTGAGTTGTATCGCATTGTCGATACGCCGTTGCTGGTGGCGTTGCCGTTATTTACCTTCAGCGGTTATCTGCTGAGCGAAGCTAATACCTCAACGCGGCTGGTCAACCTTATGCAAAGCCTGTTCGGTTTTTTGCCTAGCGGTTTGGCCATTGTCGCCTTTGTTGCCTGTGCGGTATTTACAGCTCTAACCGGCGCATCAGGGGTCACCATTGTGGCTTTGGGGGCGCTCCTATTGCCGGCGTTGCGCCAGGCGGGCTTTGCCGAAAAGTTTTCAATGGGGCTGGTAACAACGTCCGGCAGCCTGGGTTTGTTATTAGTACCGTCGGTACCCTTGATTTTGTATGGAGTCATTGCCCAACAACTGGATTTAGGTGAGCCATTTGCCATTGTTGATCTGTTTGTTGCAGGTATAGCGCCGATGGTGCTTATGCTGGTCATGTTGTCGGGCTGGACGCTATGGCGTCATCGCGGCGGTGAAATACCCAGGGTGCCTTTTAAGTGGCGTAACGTCGGCTCGGCGTTGTGGGATGCGCGCTGGGAAGTGCCCTTACCATTTGTGGTGTTAGGTGGTGTGTTTAGCGGCTTGTTTGCCATTTCCGAAGCTGCAGCTGTGACTGCGTTGTATGTGGTGCTGGCTGAAGTCTTTGGCTATCGCGAGATCACCCTGCGGCAATTGGCGAAGGTGGCAAAAGAGTCCATGGTTATGGTCGGCGGTATTCTGCTGATTTTAGGCGTGGCACTGGGCTTCACTAACTTTTTGGTGGACGCAGAAGTGCCGCAACAGTTAATGGCGCTGATGCAGGAGCATATTCAAAGCCCTCTTAGTTTCCTGTTGCTGCTGAACATATTGCTGCTGATATTGGGCGCCATGTTGGATATCTTTGCCGCCCTGGTGATTATGGTACCGCTGTTATTGCCGGTAGCTGTGGGTTACGGCATCCACCCGGTGCATCTGGGCATCATCTTTCTTGCCAACATGCAGGTGGGGTACTTCACCCCGCCGGTAGGTATGAATCTTTTCATTGCCAGCTATCGCTTCAAAAAACCGCTCACAGAACTGTACGCGGCGACCTTGCCGTTCATGCTGATTCTGTTGCTGGCGGTACTCATCATTACCTACGTACCGTTGTTAAGTACCTGGCATATGCACTAGGTGCACTATGAATAAAGAATTGCGTATCCCAGTGCAGGGCCAAGGCCTTTACGATGTCACCGCGCAAGTTGTTGCTGCGATCAAAGAAGCGGGAGTGGCAGATGGGTTGGCGACACTGTTTATTCAGCATACGTCTGCCAGCCTGTTGATTCAGGAAAACGCGGATCCTGCCGTGCAAGTCGATTTGCAAAATTGGTTAAATCGCTTGGTGCCGGAAAACGATGCGCTCTATACCCATGTGGAAGAAGGCCCGGATGACATGCCTGCGCACATCAAAAGCGCGCTTACCGCGGTGAACTTGTCTATTCCCATTATGGGCGGCGCGTTAGCACTGGGTGTTTGGCAGGGGATCTACCTTTGGGAACACCGGCATCACCAAGGTGCTGCACGGCGACTGATATTGAACATTCAGTCCAGCTGAACCTAGTTTTTTAAGTCGCCGCGAATTTCTTCCATCCAGCGTTTGTGTCCGTCTGGATCCAAAATCATGCTAGAGAAGTACTGCAACAGGTCCTTGTGGGTCTGATTTAATTTCGCTTCGATCATGGTCTTTTCCCCGGCTTTGCTGGATACAAAGCGGTAAACCGTTTCCAGATCCGTGCCCACACCGATTACGTCGACCAATTCCGCCACCACTAGATCGTGAAGGGTTGGCAGATCGTCTTCTTCGATTCCTGCTTCCTCGGGTGACAGCACCACATTGGCCCATAGCGTGGCCATGTACAGTTGGAACAGATTACGATCGATAAAGCGTTCCACTACCGATGCGCGTTCACGAATGTCTACGAACACCGGTTCGAAAGCGTGTGCGAGTTGTTCTGAAGTTAGCATCTGCGCATGTTGCCACAGCTGAATGGTAGGCACTAATGGTTCGCACATTGTGTCTTAGGCACCTGGCTTGTCTCTATTTTGTACAGCATTGCATCGACCCAGAGCGATCAGTAAGGTGCTCCAGCCGTTTTAGAAAGATGTTGAATGATGTTGCAGTTTGATCGAGTAGAACTGGACAGCGAAAGCGATGCGCTTCGCCATCATGTCCGTGACTTTATTGCCGACAACAAAGACCACCTACCTCAACCCAATTCCGACTTCGTAACAGGTCACGATGCCGAGTTTTCCCGCAAGTTAGGAGCAAAGGGTTGGATCGGGATGACCTGGCCGACCCAGTATGGCGGTGGTGAAAAAAGCAATTTTGCGCGCTTGGTTGTCACCGAGGAGCTATTGGCTGCGGGTGCGCCGGTCAGTGCGCACTGGATTGCTGACCGCCAAAGCGGGCCTTTACTGTTGCGTTTTGGTACAGAACAGCAACGCCAACAGTACCTTCCAGGTATTGCCAGTGGCGAAAGTTATTTCTCCATTGGTATGAGCGAACCAGATACGGGGTCGGATTTAGCCTCGGTTCGCACAACAGCCACGGCAGAGGGCGATGCTTATAGAATTAACGGCACCAAAATTTGGACCACTGATGCGCATCGTAACCACTACATGATTTGTTTGGTTCGAACGGAAGCAGCGACAGAGAATCGTCATGCTGGTTTGTCGCAAATCATCGTCGACCTGAAAAATGACGGCGCCCAAGTTCGACCTATCGCCAACATGGCAGGCGGTGAAGACTTTAATGAAGTCGTATTCGACAACGTATTGGTACCCAAAGACCGCGTAGTGGGTGAACCCGGCAATGGCTGGGCTCAGGTCACCTCCGAACTGGCCTATGAACGCAGTGGCCCAGAGCGATTCCTCTCAGCCTATCGAGTCTTTGTCGAATTGGTGCGCATTTGTGGCTGTGAACCCACCTCAGAGCAGTCGGCCGCCATTGGCCGTATTGCCTCGCACTTTATGACCCTGCGACGCATGTCAATTTCAGTCGCCGGCATGCTAGAACAGGGTAAGGATGTAGTGGTTGAAGCAGCGCTCGTCAAAGAGCTCGGCAACAACTTTGAAAAGCTGTTACCAGAGATCGCCCGCAGTGTGGCGCCGGACTTGAGTTTAGAAAGCCCCGAGGCGCAACGGCTGTTCCGGCAAACCTTTGAAGAAACTATGTTGTTGTCACCTTCGTTCACATTGCGCGGCGGTACCCGGGAGATATTGCGCGGGGTCATCGCGCGCGGACTGGGGTTGAGATAAGACATGAATACACAACAACTCATAGAAGATACCGCCACTAAGATATTCTCCGACCATTGCGATAAAGCACTCCTTGATCGTTGCGAGCAGGGCGATTTTGCAGATGACTTATGGCAGCAAATCATAGCTAACGGATTTCATCAACTTGGTGATGCGGCCAGTGGTACTACTCTCGCGGATATCTTTGCCTTTTTGAAAGTCTGTGGGCGTTTCGCAGTGCCGTTGCCGATGGCGGAAATGTTATTGGGTCATAGTTGGGCAGCGGGTCAGCTGGCACCCTGTGAAGGCTTGGTGAGTATTGGTAGACAGCGCGGCGATCAAATTATTCACGTCCCCTGGGGGCGCCGCGCGCAACGCATATTTGGAGTAGAAGAGCATTCGCTTGCGGTTTGTGTTGCGGACGCGCCGGTCTGCGTGCAGGAAGGCAACAATATGGCGGCAGAAGCTCGCGATACCGTAGAGCTGGGTTCCGCGACTCAACAGATCACGCTAAGCGACGATCCCTTTGCCCAGATGGCGTTAGCGCGCACAAATTTAATGGCAGGCACGTTGCAATCGACGCTAGATTTGGGCCTGCAATTTGCTGCGGAACGCGAACAATTCGGTCGCTCGATCAGTAAGTTCCAAGCGATTCAGCACAGTTTGGCGGTGGTCGCAGCAGAAGTCGCGGCGGCGCAACGAGCGGCGGATGCCGGGGTCGATGCCTTAGGCACTGATCGTTTCATTGCCGAAGTGGCGGCCAGCAAAGCGCGAGTGGGCGAGGCAGTAGGTATCGTTGCTGAACAAGTGCACCAGGTACACGGTGCCATGGGCTTTACCCATGAGCATCGGTTGCATCATTTCACCCGGCGACTTTGGGCTTGGCGTGACGAATGGGGCAACGAAACCTATTGGCAGCGAGTATTAGGCGCAAGAATAGCTGGACTCGGTGCGGATCAGGCTTGGGGCTTTATCGCTACAAGGGGCTAATGCCCTCAGAACGTTTAGCTTTTTAACAGTCTTGGAAACGGTCGATGGGACAGTGTGGGCAGTTGTGGTGCCGATTGAGGGCCAAGTGAACACCGAAATGTTGCACTTGGTCCTGCATCCGTCACGTTGACCGTACGCTAACCTAACCTCAAAAGTTGACGATCATTTTGCCGGTATTGGCACCGGTAAAGAGCCCGATAAAGGCATCGCTGGCCTGCTCAATGCCCTCATATACGGTTTCTTTTGAAGTGATTTGGCCGCTGGTTACCCAACCTTCCATATCCTTGCGGAATTGCGGCGCTAGATGATTAAAGTGGCTGACTATGAAACCGCGAAGAGTCAGACCCAAACCGATTGCCATAGATAAATTGTTAGGTCCAGGTCTTGGCGAGGTGTCATTGTAAGTGGCAATGGCTCCACACAGTGGGATGCGACCGAATGGGCGCATGCACATGATCGCTGCTTGTAAGTGTTCAGCGCCGACGTTGTCGAAGTACACATCTAAGCCCTCTGGTGCGCCTTCCTTGAGGTGGCCGATCAAGCTGCCATCGTTGTAGTTAAATGCATGATCAAAACCTAGCTCGTCGGTTAGCAACTGTACTTTGTCGTCTGAACCGGCACTGCCAATAACTCGGCAGCCTTTGAGTTTGGCGATTTGGCCGACAATGCTGCCTACGGCGCCCGCTGCGCCAGAGACAAATACAGTCTCGCCGTCTTTCAGAGCGCCCACCTCTAATAGACCCACATAAGCGGTCATCCCCGGCATACCTATGGTGCCGATATACGCGGAAGGTGGCGCAACGATGTCGCCCAAGCGCTCAATGCCCTCGGCAGAAGCGGTGAACGCCTCGCGCCAACCCCAAGGGCTGGAAACATAGTCTCCCGGTTGGAAATCTGGGTGGGCAGACTGGGTGACTTTACCAATGCTGCCACCGGTTAGAGCCTCGCCAATTTGAAAGGGCGGTACATAAGATTTGCGGTCATACATGCGGCCACGCATATAGGGGTCTACCGACATACAAACATTTTCTACCTGAATCTCGCCGTCTTGGGGTTCAGGTACATCAATGTCTATGATCTGAAAGTTGTCCGCGGTGGGCATACCTTCGGGTCGGGTTTTTAACGCAACGGCGCGTGCCTGCATGGTGAGTTCTCCTTTTGAGTGGTTTTGTTATTCGTTAGAAATGGTGATTTCTTGGTCTGTAATGAATTCCAGCAACGCCGCTTGGCCGTTTTGCGTGGCTTCAATACCGCGTTGTAATGCAGCGACGATTTCGTTCGGGTCGGTGACCCGCTCGCCGTAGCCGCCAAACGCTTTTGCCATATCCGCATAGTTGCCGGAAATATCTGTAGAGCGATATTTTTCTGTGGACACCGGCATGATTGGCAGTTCAATGGCCATAGAGAAGTTGTTGAACAAAATCGACAAGATCGGAATGTTCTCGCGCACGGCGGTTTCGAAATCCATGCCGGTAAAGCCTATGGCGGCGTCACCCCAGACGTTTATGCAGAGTTTTTCTGGTGCGGCTAATTTGGCACCCATGGCCAGGCCGAGGCCATAACCCAACTGGGTGGTCTTGCCCCAACCGATATAAGAAAGCGGCGCTGTTGCTGTCCAAAAGGGTGTGGTTTGGTCGCGCGGACTGCCAGCATCGTGGGTAATGACCACGTTGTCTTTGTCCACCAAGCGATCCAACTCAGCCACTACTCGGTAAGGATTAATGGGCGCTTCGTTGTTGGTAAGTTTGGGCAACCACTCGCTCATCCAAGCGTCCCGTAGGGCCGCAATTTTCGTTGGTTCGTCTGCTCGCGCCGCGGCAGGGGCGTGATCAAAACTTGCCATGGCGGTATTGAGTGCGTCCAAGGTCAGTTTAGCGTCACCAATCAGACCATGTTGGGCAGGCACATCTTTGTTCAGATCCATAGGATCTAAGGTGGCGTGAATAATGGTTTTGTTCTTCGGCATTGGTACGCCGAATGCAGTCAGCGCAAAAGAGACGCCGATGCCAAATATGACATCCGCCTCGGCAAGATAGTGCTTAACCGGCCGTGGGTTGGCGCGGCCACCGCTGCCCAACGACAAAGGGTGATCCTCGGGAAATGCACTTTTGCCTTCGATGCTGGTCGTAACGGGTATGTTCCAGGTTTCTGCCAGGGTTTTCAGTTCGTCCCAAGCTTTAGCGTAGTGCACCCCCTGACCTGCATAGATCACTGGACGCTCGGCCTTGGCCAAGACCTCGGCTGCGGCGGCAACGTCGGTCGGATTAGGGGCCGATTTGGCACTGAACGCCGGTTCATAGACCCAGTTGTCTGGTACGTCCTCGTTCATAACGTCGAGGGGCACTTCAATCATTACCGGTCCTGGGCGTCCGTTACGCAGTTGAAAGAAGGCGCGACGCATGATTTCAGGTACCGCCTTGCCCATGGTTATGGGTTCGGCCCATTTGGTGACATGTTGCATGTTCAAAGTGGAATTAAAGTTTGGGTAGTAATGCGCCAAACGTCGCGGATACCCCGCAGGAATCACTAAAATTGGCACCGACTCTGAATAGGCTTGAGCCACACCGCCAAAGGCGTTTTCGGCGCCTGGGCCATGCTGCATACAAAATACGCCAATTTTGTCTCCGGAAGATAAGCGAGAATAAGCGTCTGCCATGTGCAGGCCAATACGCTCCTGGCGCACGATAACCGTGCGGATATCGAGTTTGGCGGCGGCCTCAATCAATGGGTTCACCGGATAAGCGAATAAAATATCAATGCCCTCGGCCTTCATGGCATGGGCTATGGCGTCAACAACCTGCATAGATCTTCTCCCCAAAAGCTGCTGCTAGTTTGGCAGCAAGCGGCGATGCTGTCAGGTTGAATTCAAATGTTGACGGTCAATTCGCCGCACCAGGCTCAAGATGGATTTTGCCGATGCGGTAGTCGATTGTGACAACAAAGTGTTTAAGAACATCATAGCCAAGGATTCCCTTGGACTTGCTCTGGATGCGTTTTATGTTCGAGCCTGTACGTGTTTCTTTGCGAAACAGCTCGAGTTTTGGCCTTCGGCAGGGACGTTAATCAAGGTGTCGGCAATTTCGAACGCCCCGATTTTTAGAGTTGGCAGGCGAAATTGTTCAAGAATCCCGCTGGAAGTTACGCCGCGGCCCAGAACAACCTCGCTAGGGAATTTATCAAGCCAGTCGCGCTTGGTTGCTATTGCTCTGTCTATGAGTGTGGACCCGGTTGCTCCGGTATCTACCATGAGCCAGGTATTGTGTTCGTCGTTCAGCCGAACTTTGGCGAGCAGACCGCCAGTCTCCCGATCAGGTTTAGACTTAACATTGCTGAGCTTTTTCATATCAGCCATATCACGGGTTAAAAGGCGCATGCGTTGGTTTTGATAGTCGAACTGAACGATAAACTGACGTAAAAATCCGGCTCCCAGTATAAGCTGCAGCTCTGGGCGACCAAGATTCAGGTCGGCGACGTCTTGCAGCTCAGTGTCGAACCCAAACAAATTAACGCTCACTCTGTGATAGAGCGGGCGTCTCTCTCTACCGAATGCTCCTATGATATCGACGCTTCGGCGCGAGCCGAGATCAAGTTGATTGGCGCGGATAAAACGTTGATTGATGCCATTGATAGCGGCGCCGGTATCGATGAGTGAATAGCCGTCGATACCGCCGATGCGCGTTTCAATAAGGAAGGCACCGTTTTCTACTTTTATAGGAATCCATTGAGTTGCACCGGCATGGCTTAATGCCGTGATTGCAGCCATCGAGGTGGCGAGAGCTAAAAGCATTAGATTTCGTAACAGCATGCTATCCCTCACATTATTCATAAGCGACATTAAAAGACGGTTTACTACATTAGAAGTGTTAGTGAACAGCAAAAAGACCAACGGTGTTAATGAAGTGATAATCGGGCCGCAACCTTAGTTCAAGAGATCGGCAATGGGACGCTAAGCCGGCGCTAAAGGTTCTAAGTGAATTTTACCAATTCGATAATCTATGGTCAGGACGAAATGTTTCAGCGCATCCCAGCCTAATAGACCGCGAGATTTGCCCTTGGATCGCTGCATTTTTGAACCGGGCCGAGTGCTGCGTTCGAATAACTGATTTGGTTGTTCTGCCGCAGCAACGCTGACCAGTGTATTGCTCGTTTCAAATTCGCCAATGTTTACCTTGGGCAAACGAAATTGTTCTATGTCGCCCTGTGCATTTGCGCCGCGTGCGCGGGCGGGTGTGGCGTGATGTTTCTTTAGCCAACCTTTTTTTGCAGCCAAGGATCGGTCAATCCATAAGCCCGATGCTGCACCTGTATCCACGGTGACCCAAAGATCTTGCTCGTCGTTCAGATTGACCTTGGCGATAACGCTCTTGGATTGCTTATCGACTTTCGATGGCACATTGCTGATCTTTCGTAGATTCAAACTGTTGCGAGACAACCAACGCATGCGTTGATTGGGGAAGTCGAATTGGAAGATATATTGTTTGAGCAGATCCCCGCCAATCAGCAGTTGGGTGGTGTCCGAACTCAGTGTGACTTCTCCTAAGTAGGCAAAGCGGGTGGGTGTGCCAAGCAGAGTGGCCGCAACATCGGTATAAAAGCGCCGCTTTTGTGTTTGAAAGAAACCGCTGACTTGAGTTTCACCAGCAGCGTTTAAATCGATACGGTTCTTTTCTAGGAAGCGGGTATTGATAGCGCTCCAATTCGAACCGGTATCAATTACTGAATAACCGTCAATGCCGGCAACGGTGGTATTGACCAGAATTTTGCCGTTGTCGATTTTGATCGGCATCCATTCGCTGGTCTGTGCTGAGGTGAATCCGGCCATAGGTAAAAGCAGTAGCGCCAGTAGCAATGTAGGTGCCCGCATCCGTTTGTCCTTTATCCAGTTTATGGCCACTGGGTTTAGACCCCGGGCCGGTGGTTGAGACAGTTGAGACAGACGAGCGGTAGTTTTTGGCCGATCAAAGCGCCTTTCGCAGAGTTAATGCCGGCAAAACACAAAAAAGCTGCTGCGCTGTGCCACATTACTTGTACACTGCGCGCTTCGTTTTATTCGACACTTGGGGAGAGCATGTCAAACGAAGTCCAACAGAATCCGTATACCAGTATGTCTGCGCGCTACTACGCCGTAGGTTTGCTGACGGTGGTCTATACCTTCAACTTTATCGACCGGCAGTTGCTGTCCATTCTGCAAGAGTCGATAAAGGCGGATCTGTTGTTGTCGGATCAGCAATTAGGTTTGTTAACCGGTATTGCCTTCGCCATGTTTTACGTCACCGCGGGTATACCCATCGCACGTTGGGCAGATCGCGGCAATCGACGCAACATTGTGGCGCTGGCTATTGGCGTTTGGAGTTTTATGACTGCGATCAGCGGTCTGGTGCAAAACTACGTGCAACTATTGCTGGCTCGCATGGGCGTGGGCGTAGGCGAAGCCGGTGGCAGTCCGCCAGCGCACTCTATTATTTCGGACATCTTCCCGCCTGAGCGTCGGGCCAGCGCCCTGGCGTTTTACTCTATGGGCGTAAACATCGGTATCCTGTTTGGCTTCTTAGCCGGTGGCTGGCTGAACGAGATATTCGACTGGCGTACTGCGTTTTTCGTGGTGGGAGCGCCAGGCCTTATCATTGCGCTGATCGTTCGCTACACCCTGCGTGAGCCCATTAGAGGCCTTTCAGAACAGCGGCAAGTGGAAACCCAAACCGTGCCGTTCAGCAATGTATTGAACTTGCTGATGAGTCGGCCTGCTTTCAAACACATGGCATTTGGCGCTGCACTGAACGCTTTCGCGGGCTACAGCACCAGCAGTTGGACGGCGTCTTTTATGATCCGCAGTCATGGCATGAGCACCGGAGAGTTAGGTACATGGTTAGCCATGATCATGGGATTCGGTGGCGCCGTGGGCGTTTTCGCGGGCGGCGTAATCGCAGAGCGATTGGCGCGCAAGGATGTGCGCTGGTACATGTGGTTGCCAGCGCTCACTGGATTGATCTGCGTACCCTTTATGGTGGCCAACTATATGGTTGCTGGCGCTTATACCGCGCTGATCGTTTCTATCATTCCGGGCATCCTGTTCAACGTATACCTGGGTAACACCTTAGCCATGACCCACGGTTTAGTAGGGCTGCGCATGCGTGCGCTGGCCTCAGCGATTTTGTTCTTCATTCTGAACCTAATCGGCCTTGGCCTAGGCCCGTGGGCAATCGGCCTGTTGAGCGACCTATTGGCACCGACTTTGGGTCAAGAATCACTACGCCAAGCCATGTTGTATTTGCTACCCGCGATGATGGCCTGGTCAGTAGTCCACTTTTATCTGGCGTCACGCACGCTTAAAGAGGACTTGGCTAACGCACCGGATTAGTCGGGATAAGCTTTCAAACAGGCACAAAAAAGGGCGGATAACCGCCCTTTTTTTCGGCCCTATGAACCTCGGTTTAGAACTGGTTCATGGTGTTTGCCGCGCCGCCTGCGAGCAGGGCTTTCTCGCCAAGGAAGTATTCCTTGTGGTCGTCGCCGACGTTCGAGCCTGCCAGATCCTGGTGCTTAACAGACGCTAAGCTCTTGCGGATTTCCTGGCGCTGTACGTCGCGCACATAGGCCAACATGCCCAAGTCACCGAAGTAACCCTCTGCCAACACGTCAGTAGACAGTGCTGCGGTGTGGTAGGTCGGTAGGGTGATCAGGTGGTGGAAGATACCTGCTTCACGGGCTGCGTCCGCTTGGAATGTATTGACCAAGGCATCTGCTCTAGCCGCCAGTTCGGTGTCGTCGATGGCCACATCCATGAGACCCATTGGGCTTTGCTCTGGGTCTGGGTATGACGATACGTCTTCACCGGCGTCCTTCATTTCCTGGTAGACCTGCTCACGGAACTTCAACGTCCAGTTGAAGGAAGGTGAGTTGTTGTAGACCAGTTTCGCTTCGGGGCGCACTTCACGGATCTTGTTGACCATGGCGGCGATTTGCTCAACGTTTGGCTTCTCGGTTTCGATCCACAGTAGATCGGCACCGTGCTCTAAGCTTGTGATGCAGTCTAAGACAACGCGGTCGAAACCGGTGTCGTCTTTAAATGCATACAGTCCGTTGTCCAGTCGCTTTGGCTTGGCAAGTTGGCCGTTTGCACGAATAGTGATGTCGCCATCTTTTAGGTCGGCAACATCGTTAACCACTTCGGTGTCCAAGAAGTCGTTGTACTTGCTGCCAAGATCCCCTGGCTGAATGGATACGGGTACCTTCTGGGTCAAACCTGCGCCCAGTGAGTCTGTACGTGCAACGATGATGCCGTTGTCGATGCCCAGCTCTAAGAAGGCGTAACGTACAGCGTTGATTTTCGATACGAAATCTTCGTGGGGTACGGTTACTTTACCGGCTTGGTGTCCGCACTGTTTGGCGTCAGATACCTGGTTTTCGATTTGGATAGCACAAGCGCCTGCCTCGATCATGCGCTTGGCCAGCAGGTAGGTGGCCTCTTCGTTACCAAAACCGGCATCGATGTCGGCGATGATCGGCACTACGTGGGTTTCGTAGTTGTCGATGCGCTGAATAATGCTGTCTGCGTCGCCGCCGTTGGCCCGAGCCTCGTCTAGCTCCACAAACATATGGCGCAGTTCGCGTGCGTCTGCCTGCTTTAAGAAGGTGTAAATCTCTTCAATCAAATCAGACACGGTGGTCTTTTCGTGCATGCTTTGGTCTGGCAGTGGGCCGAACTGCGAACGCAGTGCTGCGACCATCCAGCCAGACAAGTAGATGTAGCTGCGATCGGTGGTCTGTTGGTGTTTCTTCACACTCATCATGACTTGTTGCGCAACAAAGCCATGCCAGCAGCCGAGGGACTGGGTGTACTTGCTTGAGTCCGCATCGTAAGCAGCCATATCGCGGCGCATGATATCCGCAGTGTACTGAGCGATTTCTAAACCGGTTTTAAAGCGGTTCTGCAAGTCCATGCGTACGGCATACTCTGCGTTAATGGCGCTCCATTCTTGTTTGGCGCTGATGATTTTGCGTTTTTCTTCGATCAGGTCTAGATAGGCTGACACGGTGGTTCCCTCACTGGTTGCGGATTATGGTTTGGCTAAAGGCACTAGGGCGGCTATAGCGAAGCGAGCGGAAGGTAGCAGCCACCTCTAGTGATTAAAAAGGAATAACTCACAATCAATATATTCCTATGGGTCAATTTAGAAGCCGGCGTGGTGGTGCCGCAATTAACCCCTACAAATTAAACTCGATGCTGCCTAATTGACCGTATTCGCCGCGGTATTCTCCGGGCTTGCCAGGGTGCAATGCGCCGACAGAGCCGGTCATTAATAAGTGTTCAGGAGATAGGGTATAGCCCTGTGCAAGGACCTCATTTATGAGCCAGGTCACTGCGTGCCACTGGCCCTGCATGATGCTGCCTGCGACCTCGGCATGAAGAAGGTCATTTTGTTGAAACAAGCTGATGTTCAGTCGGTCGAGATCGGGTGACGCTGAGGCCGCGTCGGTGGTGCGCCAATCAGCTTGGAACGGATTTCCAGTGATGTAGCTGTAAGTTGCCGAATTACTGGCGATCAGATCCACCGCATTTGGCCGTTGTTGTAAATTCGGTGCTGCCAGTTCGATCATCGGTGCAACGTGCTCGATGTAGTTGGCAGCAGAGTGTTCCTCTATTGCATCGGTTATCGATGCGTTGAGCCGGAACCCCAACTCGGTTTCCAGCATCACTGGGCGGTCGGTTTGAATTGGCCGCTGGGCCAAGCGTTCACCGTTGCTGAACAAAACCCCGATCACCGGCTGCTCAACCCCCATCATTTGTTGTGCCTGGGGTGCCGTAAGTGCCGCCTTATAGCCGGCGATTGCGCCCCAATCGCCAGCTTCTGCTAGTGCTCTTACAAAAGCGCGTTGCAGGGTGTAGGCGTCGGCTATGGTGGCCTCGGGGCAGTCCGCGCTGAGATTTCTGTAGGGTTGCTGATTGCGCAGTCGCTGTAACTGTTCTTCTGCCCAGGCGTCAGGTGAGGGTAATTTGGTTGAATTGATGTCGGCGGCTCCAAAATTGTAGTGCGACAGAGTATAAAGGCTTTCTTGCCGAGCCTTTTAACCGACAGTGGAGTGATAAGTGACCGCCAGCCGTGCTCAGCGTCTTTTACAACTATTAGAGCTAAAACAGATTGAGGAAAATCTGTATTTGGGTGAAAACGAACCTGAGAACGGTGCGCGAATTTTTGGTGGCCAGGTGCTCGCCCAAGCCAGCATGGCGGCTTACCGCACGGTTTCGGATTCAGATGTGCATTCCATGCATGCGTATTTTTTGCGTCCAGGCGATTCCTCCAAACGGGTTTTGTACGAGGTGGAGCGCATTCGCGATGGCCGATCCTTTAGTACGCGACGGGTGGTGGCGATCCAATCTGGGCAGGCCATTTTTAATATGGACATTTCGTTTCATGGCATTGAGCCGGGTTTGGATCACAGTCTGCCTATGCCCAATGTGCCGTTGCCCAGTGAATTGCAAGAAGACCGTGAGGTCGCAATAAAACTTGGCGGTGCCAAAGCTGACCCGCGTTTGAGTACTATGGCGAAAATAGAGCGGCCCTTTGAGTTGCGCTCGGTATTTGAGTTGGGCACGCCGGCCTGGGCCGAGGCGCGTGCTTGGAACCCTGCGTGGGTGCGTTTTTTGGCGCCGGTCGAGGAAGCGCCAGGGACCTCCCAACCGGTTTCTCGATGTTTGTTGGCCTATGCGTCAGATATGGGCTTGGTCTCTACCGGCCACTTACCGCACCAGCAGCAGGTCAACCGCTCGCAATTACAAATGGCGAGCTTGGACCACAGTTTGTGGATCCACCGACCGGTGCCGATGAATCAATGGCTGCTGTTTCACAAGCGCACTTCATCCGCGCAAGGTGCCAGAGCCATGGTGCACGCCGATTTCTTTTCCAGTGACGGAGAGCTGATTGCTTCTGTTACCCAGGAAGGATTGCTGCGCACTACAAAGTAGCGGCTTTGCGGTAGCGCGCTGCTTGCAGGCGAAACGCCAACGGCTGTTCGAGCCGTAGCCGCAATAGATCAGCGTATTGTTCATCGCTCAGTGGGATATGGGTCGCATCCGTACTCGTCTGATTCCAGGTGGCATCTATGCTGTGCCAGCGCTTGTTAGCGTAGACCTCGTTCCAAGCATGAAATCGAAACCCTGGTAATCCCTCGCCATCGTAGGCCAGGCCATAGACCGTGCGTGTGGGTAAGCCTAGACCGCGCGCCAATGTCGTATACAGATCTGCAAAGTCGGTGCATTCACCGCGCCGTAGCTCCAAAGCAGTGAGTACGGTGCCAGCGTATTCGCGGGCGGCATAGCTGAGCTGGCCGTGAGTAAAGGCCACTAAGTTTTGTGCCGTTACCAGCTCGTCGTCAGATTTCTGAAAACGTTTTATCAGCCTTTGAACCTTGGGGTGGTTGATGGGGTAGTCGATATGTTCGCCAATAAAATGATGGGGTGCGGCCGTGGTGCTGCTGGCGGACAGCCCGCCGGCCTGTGTGAATATGGTGCTCGGTAAGGTGGTGTCGCCCAGCACTGCCAGCTCAAGCGCCTCAAGCTTGTGAGGCTGGGTCAGGGCCTGATCCAGGCTAAATTTCTGGGTCGGTGGTTGCCGTGGTTGCGTAATCGCAGTTTGAGGTATGGCATTGTCTCGGTCGCTCAGGAGTACATCGTAACGCCCTGCCATAGTTAATTTGATGGGTAAGAAGTTTAGATCCAGACGGGTTTGAGTGATGGAGTCTGGGCTTGCGCCGATCAGTTCGAAGCCGCGGCTGTCTTTGCTCAGCAGCTGGTGTTCGCGATGGCTTATTTGTAGTTTTTCGAAGTCAGGGTAGGGCGCGCGCAGTGTGCTGCCTGGTTCAGGGTCGCTTTGCAGCCAGCGCTCGACTGTATACATGTCTGCTAACTTCAGTGACCCCGCGAATTCGGTGTGGTTAACACTGTTGTTGCGCAAAATGGTGGCGCTGTACGGGGTTATTGAGCCAGAGTTCGCCAATTGCACAGATACCACGCTGTGTTGATCGCCAATGCGCTGACTGTAGGCTGCGCGCCGTAACCCAAAGGGTGCCTGGTCGGCGAAGTGTAAGCGTTGATGGATAACAACCGCCGGGGCCTCGGGGGCGCGATAGTTAATGTGGGTGGTCAGTGTTTGCGCAGCAACGGTGTTGTGCATAAAGCCAATATGCTGGCCGTGCTGCTCAATGCGATACCAGTGCTCAGCATTGGCTTGGTGAACGAGCGCTTGGTCCCTGTCGCCGGCTGCAAATAGCCCTGCGCCGACAGCGACAATAACGAGCAGTCCTAAGACTCGGCGCACGGGTTCTCCTGAGGTGCTGTTCGAAGAAAGAGCCGCGTATGTTAGGTCAGAGTGTGTGCCGAGGGTAGTTCAAGATAGGTGTTGGGCTTTTCCAACGCCGCCGGGTCAGGCAAGATTCGCAGCCTGGCACGTCGCCACTTTATTACCGCTAATTACCGATAAGACAACTTAATGGAAAGTCCCCCCACCGATTTTATTCGCCAACGTATTCAGTCTGACATTGCCGAGCAACGGCTGTCTCAGGGGGTGATTACACGCTTTCCACCGGAACCCAACGGGTATCTGCACATTGGTCACGCCAAAAGTATTTGTTTGAACTTCGGTGTCGCTGAGCAATTTGGCGGCAAAACCTACCTGCGTTTTGACGACACCAACCCGCTAAAAGAGAGTGACGAATACGTTGAAGCCATTAAAGCGGATGTGCAGTGGTTAGGTTTTGAATGGACCGAGGTCACCCACGCCTCGGACTACTTTGAGGAAATCTATAACTACGCGGTGGAACTCATCAAAGCGGATAAGGCCTTTGTTTGTTCCCTAGACGCAGAAGCCATGCGCAGCACTCGCGGTAGCCTCACCGAACCTGGACAAGACAGCCCTTATCGAAGCCGGTCCGTTGAAGAAAATCTGGATTTGTTTCAGCGCATGCGTAACGGTGAATTTGCCGAGGGCGAGCATGTGTTGCGGCTGAAGATCGATATGGCGTCGCCGAACATTAATATGCGCGATCCGGTAATTTATCGGATTCGTCATGTGGCCCATCAACGCACTGGCGATGCCTGGTGCATTTATCCAATGTACGACTTCACCCATTGTATTTGCGATGCCTTAGAGGGCATTTCTCACTCGCTGTGTACGTTGGAGTTTGAGGATCACCGGCCGCTTTACGATTGGGTATTGGATAACATCAACCTGAACTATCACCCGCCACAGATCGAGTTTTCGCGCCTCGGCCTGGAATACACGGTGATGAGCAAGCGGATTCTCAATCGACTGGTGGACGAGTCCTTGGTCGAGGGTTGGGACGATCCACGTATGCCGACCATAGCCGGACTGCGACGTCGCGGTGTCACCGCTGCGGCGATACGGGATTTTTGTTCGCGCATTGGTGTCACCAAACAAGACAACACGGTAGAGATGAACCTGCTGGAATTCTGTGTACGCAAAGACATGGAAGACTCAGTGCCTCGTGGAATGGGGGTGTTGCAGCCACTTAAAGTTGTGTTGACGAATTTCCCCGAGGATCAAAACATCGAACTGCAGGGCCCTTGGCATGCACAAAACGAGTCCTTAGGTCAGCGCAGTTTGCCATTTGGGCGTGAGCTGTATATTGAGCGGTCGGACTTTGAGCTGGAGCCACCGAAGAAGTACAAGCGCCTGTCGCCAGGGGAAATGGTGCGCTTACGCTATGCCTTTATTATCCGTTGCGATGAAGTGATTTTTGACGACAACGGTGACGTTGTGCAGCTCAATTGCAGTTACTTTGAAGACTCTCGCAGTGGTCAGGACACGTCGGGTTTGAAACCCAAAGGTGTGATTCATTGGGTAGATGCCGCCGCGGGTGTGCCAGTGCAAGTGCGCGACTATCAGCGTTTGTTCAAAGTGCCGAATCCCGGTGGTGACACGCTGTTGGACGATATTAATCCGGATTCGGTCGCACACTTAGATGCCGTGGTGGAGCCAGCGATAATGCAACATGACAGTCCGCGCTTTCAGTTCGAGCGGCAGGGTTATTTTTGCAAAGATGCCGCTCTGCCCAATGTCTTTAACAAAACCGTCAGCTTGCGCGAAGGCTTTTAACAAACCATGAACGTCAGCCCGACATCCGTCACGGTAATGGAAGTCAGCCCTAGGGACGGCTTACAGAACGAAGATGTGTTGCTGACCACTGAGCAAAAGGTGCAATTAGTGCAGCATGCGCTAGACGCTGGCTGCAAGCGCATTGAGGTAACGAGTTTTGTGCACCCGAAGCGCGTACCCCAGATGGCGGATGCCGAAGCCCTCTGCGCGGCCTTGCCGGCCCAATCAGACGTGCGTTATACCGGGCTTATCCTTAATGATCGCGGTTATCAGCGATTGCGTGATACCTGTCTTGACGAGGCCGGATTAGTGGTGCCTGCCACAGATACCTTTGGTCAGAACAACCAGAGCTTGTCGGTGGACGACGGCCTGAGAATGGCTACCGAGATAATTGCCGACGGCAACAGCGCGGGCTTTCCTGTGCAAGTCACCATTGCCGTGGCTTTTGGTTGCCCTTTTGAAGGCGAAGTGCCGTTGTCGCGTATTCAGCGCATGGCAGATGAATTAGCCGCGGCCGGTCCGGTAGAACTTGCTTTGGCCGACACCATAGGGGTTGGTGTACCTATGCAGGTGCAGCAAGCGTTCAACACACTCAAGCAACAGCTCGACGATCTGCCCTTGCGCGCGCACTTTCACGACACGCGCAATACCGGCATTGCCAACGCATATGCGGCGCTGATGGCTGGGGTGAGTGTCTTGGATGCCAGTATTGGTGGGATTGGTGGTTGCCCTTTTGCGCCGAACGCCAGCGGTAATATCGCTACCGAAGATCTCGTATACATGCTCAGCCGTGGCGGTATTGCACACGGTGTAGATATAGCAAAACTCATTGCAGCGGCAGGTTGGCTGGAAACCACTTTAGATAAGTCTGTACCTTCTATGTTGTTGAAGGCCGGTGATTTCCCAGCATAGACTAGCACTAGTCTTCAAGGAGGGGAGCCGGTGTTAATTCTGCGGCCCAATTGCGAACGGTGCGACAAAGACTTACCCGCTGATCAAGCCGGGGCGGTCATTTGTTCCTTTGAATGCACCTTCTGTGTTGACTGCGCTCAGCGACTCTCGCGCTGTCCAAATTGCGGTGGTTACTTTGCCCCCAGACCGTTAAGGTCTGCGCCATTGTTGCAAAAATTCCCAGCCTCTACCAAGAGAGTGAACAAACATCATGAGTGAAGCGAGCCTTAACGACCGGCAGTTTTTCGGTCACCCCATTGGTCTGCGTACCCTGTTCTTAACGGAAATGTGGGAGCGCATGTCTTATTACGGCATGCGTGCACTACTGGTGCTTTATATGACCGGTGCAATCAGTGGCTTTAATCCCGGTCTTGGTTGGAGTCAGATCGACGCCCAAGCCATCTATGGCGTATACGTTGGCCTGGTGTACTTCATGGTGGTACCCGGTGGCTGGGTGGCGGACAACATTCTTGGTCACCAGCGCGCGGTGTTATATGGGGCCATTATTATTGCTTTAGGGCATTTGACTCTGGCTGTACCGCTCAGTCAGACCTTCTTTCTTGGTCTGGCTTTGGTTGTGCTCGGGACCGGTCTGTTAAAGGGCAATATCTCGACGATCGTTGGCAAGCTCTATGCGGATGACGATCCGCGTCGAGATTCCGGCTTCACCATCTTCTATATGTCCATCAATATCGGTTCCACCATTGGATATGGCATATGCGGATACTTAGGGGAAAAGGTCGGTTGGCACTGGGGATTTGGTGCTGCGGGTATTGGTATGTTGTTTGGTGTGTATCAGTACATTCGCTACCAGGGTTTGCTTGGCGATGCGGGTGCATTACCGAATCCAATGTCCGACGAGGCGCGCGGCCGCTTGGTTCGATACACGCAAATTGCTCTGGTGCTGATGATTGTTGCCATTGGCCTAAGTCTTGCGGGTTTCATTCAAGTAAACCCGCGCATCTTTGCTGAGAACTTTGCCTACTTTTTGACCATCGTGGCCGGTGTGTACTTTATCTTTTTGTACTTTTTTGCCGGTTTGAATGCTGCAGAGCGTAAGAACATTACCTTGTTGTTTTTGTTGTTTATCGCGGCGGCGGCGTTCTGGTCTGGATTCGATCAGTCTGGCGGCTCGTTAAATATCTTTGCGCGGGATTACACCGACTTGGTGATTTCTGGCTTTGCCATTCCGGTGTCGTGGATCCAATTCGTAAATCCGATTTTTGTCGTGATTTTTGCGCCAATGTTCGCTGCGGTATGGGCGCACTTGGCACGTCGCAACTTAGACCCATCGCTGCCAGTTAAATTTGCCATTGGTCTGATCTTTATGGCCATCAGCTTTATGATCATGTTGGCAGCCGTTGCGTTAGCCATGGAAAGTGCGCCTATAGGGATGCGCTGGTTGCTATTGACCTATCTGCTACAGACTTGGGGTGAGCTGACTTTGTCGCCCATTGGATTGTCTGCGTTCTCGCGCTACTCACCGAAAAAATACGTCGGTCAGATGTTTGGTTTGTGGTTTTTGGCTTCAGCCATCGGTGGTGTCATGGCCGGACTGTTGGGAGGCGAGGCCTTGGATACGGGTCTGACCAGCATGTCACCTGTCTTCACCTTTATGATCGAGTACTACGTGGTAATCGCGGTAGGGGTATTGATCGCCGCTTGGTTACTGCGGCGTAAATCGGCGGATTAACCCCTGAGCTTCTCATCAAAAAATTGGCAACTGTAGCGGTCGATCCAACTGTCCAGTTGCCAATTTTCTAAAAACGCACCGTGGCCGCCGCGGTCGATTAGATCGACTGTCACCGAATCGGGTAGCTGCTCATAAAAGTGTGCGGGAATAATAGGATCATCTGCCGCCGCGACAATGTGCGCCTTTACTCCTGCCAGGGCTTGGCCGGATAAGTCGTAAGCGGCGCAATAGGTTTCGGTGTCGTCGAACTCTGAGTGATACTTAATAAAGTAGTCAGTTAGTGATGCGACGCTGGATAACTGCATAGCTGGGCCAAAGTCATAAAGCGTTGGGAAATGGCGTTGTTTCTCGCGAAACAGCTTGCGCCATTTGGTGACGAAGTAATTACGATAAATGAAGCTCGATTCGATCTGCTGCATGGTGGCGTAGGGGTCTATCGCCGGGCAAATGGCCAACGTGGTTAGGTCGGGAATGGCACGAGCCAAGCGCAGAGCAAAATTGCCCCCAAGCGAGTAGCCAATTAAGCCGCAGGGAACTTTCGCTCCGTTAATGGGTTGAGCTTTTGCCATGAGGTGTTTCGCAAGCTCGATGACCTCGTGACTCAGCGCGGAATGAAAGAGTCCTGAGTTTAAGTGGGCGGTATTGCCGTGATCCCGCAGGTTAAGACGAACCACATTAAAGCCTTGTTGCCACAAGTATTGTGCGGCAGACAGAACGTACGACGATTGAGCGCTGCCTAACCATCCCGGAATAATCATAACCAGTGGTGCGTGAGGATCGTTGGGTTGGGTATTTTTGTGTACCACCAGCCGCACATCCGCAACTTCAATCGTTTCTTCTACAGTAGTTGTAACCAAATCGTTAATTCGCTGGGGCACAATAGCCTTGCGCGCAACGCTGGAGAGTATTGTTTGTACGTGCGGATTGGTCAGGCCTGGCGGTGGCGCAAAGGGTGGATTGAAAGTCATTCAGTGCTCAGAGGTCAGTTCACAGAAGGGTCGTTGGCATAAATGCGTTGGCCGGAAAAGCCACGTTGCTTTAGTTCGGTAATAACGCTTTGAGGACCCGCTAGATGTGCAGAACCAACTAAAACGAAATAGCTGCCGGAGCTTTCCAGCATCTCCGCAATGCCCTCGGCCATGTTGATATTGCGGTCATCCAGCAGCTCGCGCATAAACTGCTGGGACTCTGGCGAACTGCCGGTTTGGTCGCGAATCAGCGTTCCAAGGCGGCGGTCATCGCCACTTGCCCAAGCGCGGAGCAAGTCGTTTGTTTGTTCAGTAATGTCGTCGAATTGGGCTAGGGCGTCGCGTAACATCGCGCGTTGTACATCCAACGGTTGTCCCAGCAACAGCTGGAATTGAGCGTCAACGCTTTCCAGCTCAAACACATTTTCAGGTTCAATGCGGGCGCTGTAGTGCGCTTCCATGCCCAGTGTTGGGTCGTAGCCCATGGCCATAATTGCGAACACCGATAGCTGCTGGGAGATCAGCGCCGGATTAAATCCTTGCATTTGCTCTAACGGCAGACCGTAAGTTTGCGCATAGTGGTTGAGCTGTTGGTAAGTCGATGGGCTCAGTACATCGCGTAAAGTGCCCTGCTTCAGTAACGCATAACTGAGCATTTTTTGTTGCAGTTGCTCAGGTTCAATTTTGTCGATCGCGGCTTCAACCACCAGTTTTTCGCTGGCTTGAAAAGCCTGTTCGTACTGGCGCGGAAGGGGATAAAAGCCCTCTTTCAAAACATGTACGGTGCCCCCTAAGTAGACCGTTGCTTGGCCGTTGTTGTAGCGCCACAAAAACAATGGATGGGTTTTGTCATTAGGCTTTAACTCGACCGCGCGTCCGACCTTGGCGCTATCTATGCTGACGATCTCGCAATAGCCTTCGCGTTTGCTGCGGGCCTGCTCGCATTGTTGTTTGGCCGCCACAGATGCGGCCACGCGATTTGGTTGATTGGCGCTGCGGAAAACTTGAGTTGGGTCGCCACTGAAGATGGCGGTGCCTTGGTGTGTGTCCGCATAACCCTTTGTTAGCCCGCCGAAGGTTGCACCAAGCAGCAGGCTAAACACTACAACGATGCGTCGTTTCATTCTGTCAGTCCCATGTCTTCGGGTGTTTCGCCAATTGCTTCCACAGCGGCCATGATGCGAGCGGCTACAGTTGCTAAGAGATCGGTGTCGGTGCCGCGGATGACCAGAATGGTGCCGTAGCGTTCGTCGCGGAAGAATGGATAGCTGCCGATGTCGACATTGCTAAATTCGTCTTGCAGTGCGCTCAAAGCATCAGCGATTTGACTCTCGCCGGTATAAGCGCGAACCGAGTGGCTTCGCACCACAGGGCCGCTGCGCAGCTTGCCCTCGAGGCTCGACAGCATGGCTTGCATGATCATTGGAATGCCGGCCATGACGTAGACATTGTCCATGGCAAATCCCTGGGGGCCGCCAGTGGGGTTGTCCACTAAGCTTGCGCCCTTGGGCACTCGAGCCATCCGCAGGCGAGAGGCCATGACATCGTCTGGTGCTGGTCGACTGCGAATACGTGAGGCTATGTCCGGGTCCTCCACCAGCTCTACGTCAAAGGCTTTAGCAATGCACTCGGCGGTAATGTCGTCATGGGTAGGGCCGATACCCCCTGTGGTAAAGATATAGTCGTATTCGCCACGCACCTCGTTCACCGTGTCGACGATGATGTCTTCAACGTCTGGTATCACGCGACAGTGGCGAACTTGGATGCCCCAACCTCCCAATGTAGTTGCGAGATGCGAAATGTTTACATCCTGAGTGCGACCCGAAAGGATCTCGTTACCTATAATCAAAATGCAAGCGGTGACGGCTTCGGTCATAGCAGGTTCCAGAATTATCTATTTTTGAATTGTGGTTTTTCTTTGGCGGCGAAGGCGCGGCGTCCCTCTTTGTAATCGTCGCTGTCAAAGCAGGCGTCGACCATGGCGCGCGCCTGCTTAACTTCCTCGGGACGTGTGCCTCGTTCCCAAGTGTTCACTGCGAACTTGGCTGCCCGAACGGTCATGGGGGCGTTGCCAGCGATACGTTGGGCGTACTCTATACATTGCGTCTCTATGGCATCGCGCTCTGCGATAAAGTTGATGAGTCCCATCTGCTGCGCTTCATCCGCGGGCATAAAACGTGCAGAGAACATGATGTCCTTGGCGCGGCTTGGGCCGACCAAGCGTGATAGTTTTGCCAAGCCCTCGTATTCGTAACCCAAGCCTAGCTTTGCGGCAGGAATTCCAAAGCTGGAGTCGGGGCTGGCAAAACGAATGTCGGCGCTAAGAGCAGTGGCCAAACCTCCGCCGATGCAATAGCCCTCTATCAACGCGATGAGCGGTTTATCTAAGGTTTCTAACCAGTGGTTGGCGCGGCCAGCGATTTCACCGTAGCTGCGACGCTGTTCTGCGTTGGCGCGTTTTTCGCCGAACTCGGATATGTCGGCACCCGAGACAAAAGCCTTGCCACCGGCTCCCCGCATGACCACGACCCGCACCGCGTCGTTACTTTGAAAATGCTCCAGGATATCGCCGATTCCTTGCCACATTTCTAGTGACAAGGCGTTGTGGCGAGAAGGATTGTTAAAGGTCATCCAGCCGATGCCGTGGTCATCCACATGGGCAAGCATGCGGTCGGTTGCTAGTTGCAAAGTCATAGGGACAAGCTCCAATTGCTAAAGCCGGAGGCGGTCGGTTCAGCCTGCCATGATATTTGGTTTCGTAGCTCGCCGCCTTATACTCAAGTGAAAAAGACGGGCTTTTTTTGATCTTGAAGTCGCGGCGCGCGCAACCCTCGGTCAATAAAAGCACGGTAACTCAGCAAGGATCACTAGGGGGTGGGCATGGATTTTTCGCTAACAGACGATCAGGAGCTTATTCGCACCGCAGTTGCCAAGGTTTGCGCAGATTACCCAGACGAGTACTGGGCTGAGCGCGATCAAAATCACGACTTCCCTTGGGACTTTTATAACGCCATGGCTAATGCCGGCTGGATAGGCACCGCGATTCCGGAAGCCTATGGTGGCAGTGGCATGGGCATCACCGAAGCCAGTTTGGTGTTGGAAGAAGTTGCAGCCAGTGGGGCGGCCATGAACGGGGCGACACCACTGCACTTGTCGATGTTTGGCATGGAGCCCGTGGTGAAATATGGCTCGGAGGAGATGAAACAGACTTATCTGCCACGAGTTGCAGCAGGTGAGTTGCATGTTGCCTTTGGTGTCACCGAGCCAGATGCAGGCACCGACACCACCTCAATTACTACCGCCGCCAAGCGGGAAGGCGACTACTACATTGTAAAAGGCCGCAAGGTTTGGACCACCAAGGCCTTGCAGTCCGAGCGCGTGCTGTTGCTGGTCAGAACCACACCCAGAGACAAAGTAGAACGTCGTACCGACGGCATGACCTTGTTGCTGGCGGAACTGCAGAGGGACGAAGTGTCTATTTCGCCCATAGATAAAGTGGGCCGCAATGCGGTGGCCACCTGCGAGGTGGTTTACGATAATCTGCCAGTCGAAGTGACCGACCGAGTGGGCGAAGAAGGTAAGGGCTTTAGTTATTTGATTTCGGGGCTAAACGCAGAGCGTATTCTCATCGCCGCAGAAGCCCTAGGTATTGGCAAAGCCGCACTTCGCCGCGCGGTTAACTACGCGAACGAGCGCGTGGTGTTTGGTCGGCCGATTGGCAAAAACCAAGGTGTCGCGTTTCCGTTAGCGGAAGCCAAAATGCGTTTGGATGCAGCGGAATTGATGATTCGCAAGGCTGCATGGATGCTCGACAATGACATGCCCTGTGGTGCGGAAGCGAATATGGCGAAGTGGCTCGCGGCAGACGCTGGATTTCTGGCCGCGGATCAGGCGGTGCAGACCCATGGCGGCTTTGGTTATGCGCGGGAGTATCACGTTGAGCGCTATTGGCGCGAAGCGCGATTGATGAAGATCGCACCGATTTCCCAAGAGATGATTCAGAATTTTGTCAGTGAGCATGTCTTAGACTTGCCCCGTTCTTACTGATTTTCTTTTCTGTTTCAGTAATAAATGCGAGTTCATCGGCAGATTGCTACCGCCTGTCGGTGGGGTCGTTTATGGGAGTCTAGGTTTAGGCACATTTTGCACAAGTTAAATCAACGAAGCGCCGTTTGGAGGTGCATTGTGCAAGCTGCATTAGTTCAAATTGATTCTCAAAACTGCCACCGGCCAGATGCTTTGGGACGCAAACAAAATGCTTGGCGCGCTGTGCAGAGAGCGGTGTTATCGACGCAACGTTATCTGGCTAAATGTTTGCAATGTTCAAGAGATTTGGCCGCAGAAGCTGAGATCGCTGAACAATGGACTCATGCCGCGAGTTGTTTGAACGACATTGGCGACTATGCCTTAGCGCAAAAGTGTTTTCGCAGTGCTAGGTACTGGCAGCAGCAAAACCCCTATCTTTAATCCTTGTGGACAGCCGGCTTAACATTCGAGTGCGCTTTTTACTCGTTGTTGCAGATACGGCACGATCTCGGCCTCTACCCAAGGGTTTCGCTGTAGCCAGCGGGTGTTGCGGGGGCTTGGATGAGGCAACGGCACCACTTCTGGCGCATAGTCCTGCCAAGTTCTAACAATATCTGTAAGAGTCGATGTTTTGCTCGGCTGTAGGTGCCAATCGATGGCGTAACGGCCTACCGCTATGGTGAGTTCGATTTGTTGCAGATGGCTAAGAAGGGGCTTGCGCCAGGTCGCAGCGCACTCTGGTCGTGGTGGTAAGTCGCCGCCGTTGCCCCGACCCGGATAGCAAAATCCCATGGGGACCAACGCAATTTGTTGCTCGTCGTAAAATATCGTTTTGCTGACGCCGAGCCAGCGCCGTAGTCGATCGCCACTGGGGTCATTGAATGGAATGCCCGTTTTATGTACGGCGGTGCCGGGTGCTTGGCCGACAATCAGAATCCGCGCGCTGGGGTGTGCTTGCACTACCGGACGCGGGCCAAGAGGCAGATGCTCGCTGCACAGGTTGCAATTGTTTATATCGGACCGCAGACGTAGGAAAACTGAGCTGTCTGCGCTGGTCATGGTGATGCGTCCGTTACAGCCCGTAAAGCTCGGCTCGATCCAATAGGTTCTGTACCAGTCGTATGCTGGCGGCATCGACCATCACACCGTCCACTGCGATGGCACCTTGGCCATTGGCAAGAGCTTCGGCAAAAGCGGCTTGTTGTTTGCGCGCTTGGGCAACGGCTTCCGCGCTGGGTGCAAAAGCAGAATGTAGGTGTTCTACCTGGCTGGGGTGGATCGCCCACTTGCCGAACATGCCCAGGGTGGCTGCGTTTTTGGCCTCGGTTTGCAGCGCGGCTAAGTCTTTGAAATCTGCGTAGGGACCGTCGATGGGATCCAGTCCATAGGCATGGCAGGCGGTAATGAGCTTGTAGCGCGGGTAATGCCAAATGTCTGGTGGGTAGTCGCCAGTGCTGCCAATAGCGTCCAAGAGCATATGTTGGCTGGCGGAATAGTCGCCCATGCCAAAAATTAGGGACTCCAATCGGTCAGAGGTGCCCGCGATGTCCTCGATGCACAGAAGTCCACTGACATCCTCAATCAGACCCTCTATACCAATGCGATTTTCCAGTCCGAGCTTTTGTTCGAGTTGATCAAGTAGCAGATGTACAAAGTGCACATCAGCAGCTTGGTTGGTTTTGGCTAAAACGACTGTGCTGATCTGCGCACCGGCACGACTTACCAGCTCAATGATGTCGTCGTGACACCAAGGCGTATCGGTGGCATTGATGCGTACTGAGACACTTTTTGCTTGCCATTGATGCGCCGTGAGGGCCTTTATCACCTGCTCTCGTGCCTGCTCCTTAGCGTTGGGGGCAACAGCGTCTTCAAGATCCAGAACGATGCTGTCTACCGCTATGGCTGCGGCCTTGGCGAGCATTTTCTCGGAGCTGCCAGGCACAGATAGCTGGCAACGACGAGGTCGCAGTGGTTGAGGGCGGGGTGTCTTTAGTCGCAGCATAAGTGGCAGTTTAAGCTGTTTGGTGACCCAGCAGGAAGTCGCTGACCGCTTGGTTAAAACCGCTGCTGGCTTCCATATTGACCCCGTGTCCGGCTTCCAGCTCTACAACCTCGAGGTTCGACATATGCTCTATCGCCCACTGGGCCAAAGGCTTAAAGCGCCGTTCTTTTTGACCCCAACACATTAAGGTCGGTCGTGGATTGGTGTGTGCGATCGCCAGGATATGGGTATGCGGCATGGTGCCTAGGTAGGCATTGGCTACGCCGGTTGGCGACAGCAATGCCGAATCGGCTAATAACGCATCGAAAACCGGTTTTGGCAGGGTATGTGCGCGCCTGGGATGAACCGGAATTCTGTTAATGGCATCTAAACCACCAGCAAGTATTTTGGCAGCGCTTTTCTCCATATTTTGCAGCCAACCGTCAACTAATTTTAGGTCGGAGAAGGCTGAGGTTGAGTTGGTAAAGACCTGGGCAATGACGTGCTGGGGGTAGGCGAAGGTGTAATTCAGAGTCAGGCTGGCACCAAGGGAATAGCCGCAAACGAACCACTGTTCGACACCCAAGGCAGTGCGGATGTATTCAAACTGTTCGCCATAATGCGCTGCGGTGTATAGGTGTTGATCTTCGGGCGCTGGCGACTTGCCGTGGCCCCAAAGGTCTACGGTGACGGGTTGGCAGACCTTGCCTAAGGCATCTAAGTTTAGAATCCATTGGGCGGAGGATGACAAAAACCCGTGCACCAACAGTAGATAAGGACCTTGTCCTGGGTGTACGGTAAAGCCCAGTCGTGGCTCAAGTGGTGGGTTGTTTGCGGTTTGGCCGCTGTAACTCATATAGACACAGGAGGTTGCGCTCTGTGCGAGGGATAGTAGCACGGCGCAACAGATTGGCGCGGTCGAGCAGGAGGGGAAGATGTACGACTTATTAATCAAGGACGGCACCGTAGTAGACGGGTCTGGAGGGGCCGGCTATCGCGCAGACGTAGCGGTTCAAGACGGCAAAATTGCAGCCATTGGTCGGCTTAACGGCAAGGCGCGGCAAACTATTGATGCCGAGGGCCATGTGGTCAGCCCAGGGTTTGTCGACGGCCATACGCACATGGACGCCCAAGTCTTTTGGGATCCACTGGGTTCGTGTTCTTGTTATCACGGCGTTACCAGTGTGGTGATGGGCAACTGTGGCTTCACCCTGGCACCCTGTAAGCAAGAAGATGCGGACTTGGTGTTTCGTAATTTGGAGCGTGCTGAAGACCTTTCGCGGGACGCCATGCTCGAAGGCATAGACTGGACGTGGGAGACTTTCCCGCAGTTCCTTGATGCCGTTGACGCCCTGCCCAAGGGCATTAACTACGCAGGTTACATCGGCCACTCGGCATTGCGCACGTATGTAATGGGCGAGCGTGCCTTTAGTGAATCTGCAACTGAGGACGATACGCGGCGCATGCAGGCGGTGGTGCAAGAAGCCATGCATGCTGGTGCCGTTGGTTTTTCTACCTCGCGTACTTTTAATCACATCACTGCGGATGATCGGCCTGTAGCCAGTCGCTTGGCCGAATGGGACGAGGTTCGCGCTATCGTGAATGCTGTAGGTGAAACTGGTAAGGGTATTTTTGAAATTGCCGGCGAAGCACCAGGCCGAGATCCAGAGCGCATTAGAGAATACTGTGATCGGTTGCGGGATCTGGCTGTAGAGTCGGGAGTTATTCAAACCTGGGGTATGTTCAGCGTGCGAGCGGCGCCAGATCTTTGGCGCCCGTACTTTGACTTGCTAGACGAGACTGCCGCTGCGGGTGGTCGGATGTTCGCCCAGGTGCACAGCAGAGCGTTGTCGAGTTTGTTGTCCTTTGAAAGCTATACCCCTTATGACAACTGGGAGTATTGGTCGGACATACGCCAGCTGCCCCTTGCTGAGCAAGCGGCGAAGCTGCGTGACCCGGCGGTCAAAGCCAAGCTGGTAGAGATTGCCAGTCGTGAATACACCGGACCGCGAGTCGTCGGTGCCGAGGCCAGACCGCCAAATTGGGATCATGTCTATCCCATGCAAGATATGGCGTTTGACGTGCCGTCTATGAGCGAGCTGGCGCAGCAAAGAGGTGTGAATCCGGTAGAGCTGATGATCGACATGGCGCTTGAGCGAGACTTCAAGATGTTTTTCCGCCAGCCCCTCGCCAACGAGAATCAAGACCACGTACTGGAAATGATGAAGCACCCGCGTTCGGTCGTGACTTTCTCTGACTCTGGCGCTCACGTGGCGCAGATTATGGACTCGTCACTGCAGACCCACCTGCTCAGTTATTGGGTGCGTGAGAAACAAGCGTTAAGTTTAGAAGCGGCCATTCGCCAAATCACATACGACACCGCAACACTCTGGGGTCTGCACGATCGTGGCTTGGTTCGACAGGGTATGACGGCGGACTTGTTGGTTTTTGATCCAGACACAATCGGTGCACGATTGCCTGAAGTGGTACACGATTTGCCTGCTGGGGCGCGCAGACTCAAGCAAACCGCGGATGGGTTGAAGCACTCTATTGTCGCAGGAGAGATCGTATTGACCAACAATGAGCATACGGGGGCGGTGCCGGGGCGGCTCTTACGCAGTTGACGCTTGCGTGGGGAAAGGGCCTAAGGCAACATGCGCCCCACGCACCCGTAGTTCAACTGGATAGAATACTTGGCTTCGAACCAAGGGGTTGCAGGTTCGAGTCCTGCCGGGTGCGCCATCGTCTCAATACCCTTTGTGTTCGCTCTGTGCATACAGGATTGGTTTCTGGACAAAGCCTCCTAAGCGTTCGGTAATTTACCTAAAGACAGGTCTCAGCCTGCGGCTTGTGCTAACCTTCGGCACCCATTTTTCTGGAACCAACAGCGTGACCACCGAATTCAATACCATCGAAGAAGCTCTCACCGCCATCCGCAATGGCGAAATGGTCGTTGTGGTAGACGATGACGATCGAGAAAACGAAGGCGATCTGATCATGGCGGCGAGCAAAGCCACACCGGAAGCGGTGGCTTTCATGATTCGCCACACCAGCGGTATTTTGTGTACGCCCATTCTCCAGGAGCAGGCCACGGCATTACACCTTGACCCAATGGTCGGTCGTAACGATGCACCTATGAGTACGGCATTTACGGTGTCCATTGATTACAAACAGGGCCTTACTACGGGTATTTCGGCTGAAGAACGCGCGGCAACGGTGCAAGCGTTAACCAGTAGTAACGTCGCTGCAGACGACTTTGTTCGACCGGGCCATATCTTTCCGCTGGTGGCGCGCCAAGGCGGCGTGCTGGTGCGTTCTGGGCACACCGAGGCCGGTACAGATTTAGCAACGCTGGCTGGGTTGCCAGCAGTGGGGCTGTTGGCTGAATTAGTGAACGACAACGGCACGGTGCAACGCTTGCCTGAGTTGTTGGAATTCGCAGCCACTCATCAGCTGAAAATTATTACCATTGCAGACCTTATTGCGTATCGTCAGCAGCGCGAAAAGCTGGTCGAGCGCAGCTACGAGTTTGCAGTAAAAACCCCGATAGGTGACGCCCAAGCCTTCGCTTATCGGACGCAATTTGAAGATGCTGAGCACATTGCATTGGTTTTTGGCGATATCGCCTCGATGCCGTCGGTGCCTGTTCGCATACACCGCGAAAAACTGGTTGAAGATTTGTTTGGTACCCAGGGCGATCACCCAACCAACGTTTTAGAGGCTGCGCAAAACAGAATCCACAAGCTCGGCGGTGGCGTCCTAATTTATTTGCGCACCGGCTTTGTGGGTGTTCCCCATGAAAACTTGGCCTCGCAAAGCAAAGAAGAGGAGCGACGCAGCGAATGGCTCGAAGTTGGTGTTGGCGCGCAAATTCTACGAGATCTGGGTGTCAGCAAAGTACGTTTGATTGCCGGTCGTGAAGTTGAGTACGTGGGCGTTGAAGGTTTCGGTTTGACCTTGGAGTCGACGGAGATTCTCTAAGCTCACAGGGTATTACCGCCGGTACTGGAAAATCACTCGCTTCCCTGGCGGGCCAACAAAAACTATGCGCACATCCTGACTGCGAATGTTGCAACTGGTGCAGCGTATTCGGTCGCGTACGCCGGTTATTGGAAAGTCTTCTCCCAACCGCGCAATAAGTTTTTCAACATCCAGCTGTACGCTGCGTTGGCAGCGCTCGCATTCTGCATAAAGATGGAAGGACTCGACTAAATCGTTCAGGCTGTGCATCAGTGTTGCGGATGCTTGGCGCTTTAGCGCGGCTCCAGAACATACAAAAGTACTGTATAAATGTACACTATAAGTTGACATTAATTAGCAAGCCGAATCAGTGCTGCGAGCGCTAGATTTGTGTTCGGGCAGGAGGTTTTAGTGGCTAAACCCATAGCAATTACCTTAGGTGACCCAGCGGGGGTGGGCCCTGAGGTGGTGTTGAAAACACTGCTTGCAAACCCTCAACCCAAACACCCTTGGGTATTAGTCGGCGGCTTATGGAGCCTGCAACGCACTGCTGACGCGCTAGGCTTGCCTATGCCTGATATCGCAGGAATAGAGCGCATTGCAGAGGCAAAGGCGCCGGTCAGTCTGCTGCAGCCGGGGGCTTGCACAGCACCGGCGGATTTTTCTTTTGGGCAAGTTCAAGTGGCCTGTGGTGATCTGGCGGTGCGCTCGGTGGAGTTTGCAGCTAGGGCATGTTTGGCGGCAGAGGTATCGGCCATGGTGACCGCACCTATTCATAAAGAAGCCATTCACGCTGCTGGATATGTTGATGACATTGGTCATCAAGAGATCCTTGCGCGCCTCGCGAGTGTCAACCAAACCGCTACGATGTTGATGACGCCCGGTTTAAAAGTGGTGCATTTGTCGACTCATAAGTCTCTTGCCGAGGCGGTTAAATTTGTTCGCCGCGATACCGTCCTAGACAAATTGCAGTTGATGCACGATACCCTGACGCGTTGGGGCATGCAGCGGCCGCGCATTGCGCTGGCAGCGCTCAATCCCCACGGTGGCGAAGGCGGCTTACTGGGTCAGGAAGAAGTGCAAGAGCTGCAACCCGCAGTCGCCGCGGCAGTGGAGCTAGGTATTGATGTAACAGGGCCGGTGCCTGCTGATTCAGTATTCAACCGGGCCATAGCTGGGGAGTTTGATGTGGTGTTAGCGCTCTACCATGACCAGGGCCACATCGCGATCAAGGTGCACAACTTTCATCAATCCACCACGGCCACTCTGGGCATTCCCTTTGTACGCACCTCTGTAGATCACGGCACCGCCTTCGATATTGCGGGTAAGGGTCTGGCAGATCCTACTGGACTGGCGGCGGCGGTGGACGCCGCTGAAGCCATCGTCGATGGGCGTCTGAGCTGACAAACCGTTGCGCCGTAGGTGCTTGGCTTCATGTTTCGGTCAACTATGCGCAGGCATAGTACTGTGGCACACTCAAGTGCATAAACGCGGTCGAATCTGTGCCACACAAATGGGGAGAATTTGATGAAAGCAGCAGTATTTCGTGAAGTGAATGTGCCAATGGAAATCGAAGAAATTTCGGTTTCTAAACCCGGTCCCAGAGAAGTGCTGATTCGCACTATGGCGGCGGGCATCTGCCACAGCGATATGCATTTTTGGAACGGCAGTTATCCGGGCAAGGTGCCCATGGTACTTGGCCACGAGAGTGCTGGAATTGTTGAGCAGGTGGGCAGCGATGTGCACTACGTCAAGCCTGGTGATCACGTCATTACTTGTCTGTCGGTATTTTGTGGCCATTGTGAACAATGTCTGACAGGTCACTTGTCTTTGTGCCAAGAACCAGAAACCAACCGTGGACCAGAACAAGAGCCACGCCTTAGTCAAGACGATCAGGCCCTAACACAGTTCGCCCAGCTCGGTTCGTTTGCGGAAATGATGTTGGTGCATGAACACGCACTGGTGAAAATCCGTGAAGACATGCCTATGGCTCAAGCGGCGTTGATTGGTTGCGGTGTGACCACTGGTGTTGGTGCGGTGATTCATACGGCCAAGGTTGAAGCGGGCTCTACTGTTGCGGTTATTGGTTGTGGCGGTATCGGCTTATCAGCCATTAATGGCGCAGCAATTGCTGGCGCTTCGCGCGTCATAGCGGTAGACATGGTGGCGTCGAAACTGGACTTGGCCCGTAAGTTTGGCGCCACAGATGTGGTTGATGCCAGTGACGGCGACGCGGTCGCCAAAGTCATCGAGATGACTGGCGGCGGCGTACATTATTCGTTTGAAGCCATCGGTCTTAAGGCCACTGCCGAACAAGCCTTCCAAATGTTGCGCATGGGTGGCACGGCTACGGTCATCGGCATGATTCCGCCAGGTCAAATGGTGTCTGTGCACGGAGTTGACTTCCTTTATGAGAAGAAAATTCAGGGCTCCATGATGGGTTCTAACCGCTTCCGTGTGGATATGCCGCGGTTCGTGGACTTTTATTTGCAAGGTCGACTGCATCTGGACGATTTGATTTCTCGGCGCATTGCCTTAGAAGACATTAATGAAGGCATGGATGCATTGAACACGGGAGAAATTGCGCGCAGCGTAATTATGTTCGATTAAAAAGCGTTAATAGGGGGGGAGTATGCGCTGGTTGTCGTTTTATCGCTCGTCGCCGGACGCAAGTTCGGGGCCGACCTACACTCAGGCTACCTTTGGCTATGTGGTGCAAACACAAAACGGCGCCGAAGGCGTGGTAGATGTTGGTCTACGCAGTGATTACGCCACCCTGCGTGAAGCTATAGCCGCGCAAGCCCTAGACCGGTTAGCAGCACAATGCGGCAGCCAGGCAGACCTGCCATTGGAAGGTCTGCACTTTGCACCAACCATTACTGACCCGAAAAAAATACTTTGCGTGGGGCTTAACTACAAAGCTCATCAGGAAGAAACCGGTCGCGGCGGCGAAGGCGTGCCGACGGTCTTTGTGCGCTTTGCTGCAGCACAAATGGGTCACGGCGAACCTATGGTGCGGCCGCGGGAGTCTGCAAGCTTAGACTTCGAAGGTGAAATAGCCATGATCATAGGCCGTGGTGGCCGCCGCATTGCGCGTGAGGAGGCTATGGATCATGTGGTTGGCTTTGGCATCTACAACGATGGCAGCGTGCGCGAGTACCAGCGTCACACCAGTCAATTTACTCCGGGAAAGAACTTCGCCAATACTGGCGGGTTCGGGCCGTGGATGATGACTAAGGACGAGGTTGGCGAGTTGTCCCAGATGGAAATAACCACGCGCTTAAATGGCGAGGTTATGCAGAATGCGACGGCGGATTTGCTGGTTCATGGTTTTGATGAGTTGATCGAATTTTGCTCGACCTTCATCGAATTGGAGCCGGGTGATGTGATCGTGACGGGGACTCCGGGTGGTGTGGGTGCTGCGCGTAAACCACCGGTGTTTATGGACCAGGGTGATGTCATCGAGGTCGATGTAAAACCAATTGGAACCTTAATAAATCCTGTCGTTAACGACCTGTAAAAATTAAGTTTTTGTTATGAAGTTTGGTATCGGACAAAGCGTGCCACGCACGGAAGACCCTCGATTGATCACCGGCGGCGGGCGATTTACCGACGACATCCAATTGCCAGACCAATTGCATATGCGGGTGTTGCGATCGCCCTATGCGCATGGACGCATTACCGAATTGGATGTCAGTAGCGCACTCACCATGCCAGGCGTGCACGTAGTGTATACAGCCCAAGACATCACGCAGTTAGGACCGTTGCCGTGCCGGGCGCAGCTTAAAGACGCCAATGGCGAGCCAGCATTTATTCCGCGGCGACCGATTTTAGCTGAAGATTCAGTGCTTTATGTAGGCCAGCCCATCGCAGCAGTTGTGGCAGATACACGCGACCAAGCTCAAGATGCGGTGGAAGCCATTGCCCTGAGTGTGGATGAGCTGCCAGCTTGCAGTCAGCCAGAATTGGCCTTAGATCCTGATACCCAACCGTTGCATGGAGCGCATCCGAATAATTTGTGTGTGCACTATGAACTGGGCAAAGCCAGCGCGGTGGATGCGTCCTTGGCTGCCAGCGCTCATCAGGTTGTTGTGGAATTGGTGAATAATCGTGTGGCCCCAAGCCCGTTGGAACCCCGAGCCAGTGTTGCGCAACCTACCGACCAGGGCCTTACGTTGTACAACCCAAGCCAGGGAGCAGTAGCGCAAAAGGCGGTTTTGCGCAGTGTGTTTAAGCATGCTGACTTGCCCTCGTTACGCGGTGACAAAGACATTCGGGTGATCTCGCCAGACACTGGCGGCGGCTTTGGTATTCGCGGTGAGGTATCAGCAGAAGCTTGCTTAGTGCTGTTTGCTGCAGACCAACTTAATTGTCCGGTGCGGTTCTTGGGTGATCGTAGCGAAATGTTCGTTGCCGACGCTCATGGTCGTGACAATCTGACAACTGCTACAGCGGGTTTTGACGCGGCAGGAAAACTTACCGCTTTGCGGGTTGAAACAACGGCGAACCTTGGTGCTTATTGCACAGCGGTAGGGCCCTTTGTGCCGACTATGGCCGGTGGGCGAATCGTGGGTTCCGCTTACCGCATTCCGCAACTGCACCATTCGGTACGTTGTGTGTTCACGAATACCATGCCGGTAGCTGCCTATCGCGGTGCCGGGCGGCCAGAGGCCTGCTATGTCATGGAGCGGGTTATGGAGCGTGCGGCTCGGCAATTGGGTATTGATTCAGTGACGCTGCGTAAAACAAATTTCATCAGTGCCGAAGAAATGCCCTATACCTTGCCCTCTGGTGTAGTGATGAGCAGTGGGGAATTCGCACAAACTCTGGATATGGCATTGGCTCAGGCAGACTGGCAAAACTATGCGACGCGTTTGGCTGAAAGTACTGCAAAGGGTCGGTTACGGGGCATCGGTTTGGGCTATTACATAGAGACCAGTGGCGGTGGCGTAGAGGAAGAAGCACGCATCACTGTACGAGAAGACGGTCAGATTGATGTGGTAGTGGGTACGTTCTCGCATGGTCAGGGTCATCGCACGACCTATGCGCAAATCCTGAGTGAGACCCTAGAAGTCGACTTCGAGCGCATTAACATCATTCAAGGCGACACCGATGTGGTGGGTTTCGGCGGCGGTACGGGCGGCTCGCGGTCTTCTCAGATGGGGGGTATAGCAGTGCAAAGAGCGGGCACTGCAGTCGTTGATCAAGCCAAGCATATTGCCAGCGAGATGCTGCAGGTGGCGGTCAACAGTGTGGCATATGAACAAGGTGAGTTCGTTACCAGCGAGCACGACGCGACGGTGAGTTTGTCCCAAGTGGCGGCAGCGGCGCGAAGTCAGCAATTTGGCGGTGCGGGTTTGCAAACCACCCTGCGCTATAACCGTGGTGAAGGCTTTACCTTTCCAAACGGCTGCCATGTAGCTGAGGTCGAAGTGGACCCTGAAACCGGTGTCATTGAGATACTCAACTATTGCGCTACCGATGATTGTGGTCGCGTAATCAATCCGTTGCTGGCGTCTGGCCAGGTGCATGGCGGTGTGGTGCAGGGGCTTGGTCAGGCGCTATACGAACACGCCGTGTACGACGATGACGGCCAGCTTTTGAGCGGCAGTTTTATGGACTATGCCATGCCTAGAGCTGACCAAGTTGCAGATGTAGCAGTAGACTTTAACGAAGTGTTAGATCTAAACAACGAACTTGGGGTTAAAGGTATTGGCGAAGGCGGTGCCTGTGCTGCACCGTCAGCGGTAGTGAATGCGGTATTGGATGCGTTGGCCTGTCGCGGTGTAGAGAATATCGACATGCCAATGACGCCCCTGCGAGTGTGGCAGGCCTTGCAATAGCGACAAACTGACGATGTGAGTGAAGGAGGGGGATATGACGAGTGAATTTTCTGGAGCCGACCTGATCGCGGATGCATTAGCCCAGTTGGATGTGGAGCATGTGTTCGCCATTGTCAGCATTCACAACATGCCCATCCTTGATGCCATTAACCGCCTTGGCAGAACCAAAATAATTGATGTTCGGCATGAACAAGCGGGCACCCATGCAGCAGACGGCTATGCTCGGGCAAGCGGCAAGCTAGGTGTGATGATTGCCTCTACTGGACCTGGGACCTCGAACACAGTGACCGGTTTGTACGAAGCGCAATACGGTTCGTCGCGGGTGTTAGTCATTACCGGCCAGGCAGAAACAGCGTTCTACGGTAAAGGTTTAAGCTACGTGCACGAAGCAGAGAACCAGGTGCCCATGCTTGCCAGTGTTTGTCGTCGGGTGGAAAGTCCGCGTCACATAGATCAGCTTGGCAACGCCTTCAATGCTGTGGTCAACGATATGTTTACCGGCCGCGGTGCCCCAGGTGCTTTGGAAATCCCTATAGATCTGCAATACGCACAAACACAACCCACCGAGGTTACTTTGCCCAAGGCGGAGCAATTTCAGCCTAATCCTGAGACTTTGGATAAGGCGGTAGAGAAAATCGCCGGAGCTCACAAACGCATCATCATTGCAGGCGGTGGTGTCATAGCAGCAGGTGCGCACGAAGAATTGCTGGCGTTAGCGGAACACTTGGATGCGCCAGTGGTCACTACGGTGGATGGTCGTGGTGTTATCCCCGAAACTCATCCGCTGTGCATTGGTAACTACTACAACTCTGCGGGCATGTATAACGCGCTTTTAGATGCAGACCTCACCCTGGCCATTGGTACTAAATTTGCTGTGGGTGTGGATGGTCAATTTGCCGCACAAACACCGCCTGGTGAACTGGTGCACATTGATATAGACGGCAATATGATCGGTCGTACCCACACCGCTGATCTAGGGTTAGTCGCTGATGCGAAGCAGGCATTAATCGGCATTAACGCAAATTTGCAAAGCTTCTCTGCCAATGACAGTCAGTTTAATGATGGCATTTGGCAGGCCCGAGATGGCGTACGCGGGGCGATGCGCGCGCGACTTGGTGATGATTGGCCCCAAGTCATGGATTGTATTCGCGACAAGTTGCCTGCCGACAGCGTCTTTGTGCGAGATCAAACCATTTCAGCTTACAACTGGGGCAACCAGCAGTTCCCCATTCTGCAACCACGAACATCTATCAATCCCACTTCCGGTGCCATAGGCCCAGGGTTTCCTATGAGTGTCGGTGCGGCGATTGCCAGTCAGCGCAAAACTTTGGTGATTCATGGCGATGGCGGTTTTATGTTCCACGCAACGGAATTGGCGACCTGCGCTCAGTATCAAGTGCCGCTGATTATTTGCGTTTTCAATGACTCTGGATATGGAGTGCTGCGATGGTTGCAACAAAATCGTTTTGGCCGCATCAATGAAACAGATCTGGGTAAAGTGGCCTTTGCCCAGATGGCTCACAGTATGGGGGTTCCGGCGCAACGGGTGGCCGGCGTTGATGAGTTTGCACAAGCAATGGACGAGGCTATGGCGGCAACGGGGCCATATTTGATTGATATAGACATGGAGCACTTTGCGCCCATGGAGATTTCCGTGATGCCCAAACAAAAAGCGGAAGTTGATCTTAAAGGCCGCTAATGGCTTTACGTCTGCAAAAACCTTGGTTGTCGAGCGCTGAAGCATTGCGCCAGGCGCGCGGGCAAATGGGCGTTTATCAACTGGCCAATGAGGCGGGTGAAGTGATTTTCATGAGCTACGCCGGGGGTCGCAGTTTAGGTGGTTTGCGTGGCGAAATTAGTCGTAGTTTGACTGAGCAGATTGAGGCGACTCAGGTGCGGTTTGAAATTACCACCAGTTATATGAGCCGCTACAAAGAATTGCTTATGTTGCATCAAGCGGACCATGGCAGCTTACCCGTGCATGACCCTAGGGTTAGGTTAGGTAGGCTAAGTCCGGCAGGAGGAAGCGCGAATGGATCTTAATCTCACCGCTGAGCAAGAGCTGATAATCGGTATGGTGCGGCGCTTTGTGCGCGAAGAGATTTTACCGTTAGAGCAACACTTGGACCCAGACGCGGACGAACTGGAAGAACAAGATCGCTTGCGGTTAATCGAAAAAACTAAGGAGATGGGGCTCTACGGGCTGGACATTCCGCCAGAATATGGTGGCCCAGACATCGATCTGGTAACACGTACACTTATTGCGGTAGAAATGTCTCAACACCGGGCCGGACTTTATGCGCCCTGTTACGGCACGTTTGGTGGCGCTGGACTTGCCCAGTTGTTTGAGGCCACGGATGCCCAGAAAGAAAAATACTTGTATCCAACTTTACGTGGCGAAAAACGCGGCTTCTTTGGTTTGTCCGAACCGTCAGGTGGTTCCGATCCGGCCCGTGCCATTCAAACCAAGGCTGTGCGGGATGGCGACGACTGGGTCATAAACGGTGGCAAATTATGGATCAGTGGAGCCGACAAAGCCGACTTTGGACTGGTCTTTGCTCGTACTGACAGTGACCAGGGTCGTAATGGCGTAACCTGTTTTATCGTTGATACCGATCAACCAGGGTTCCATGTACGGCGGATCGTACACACGTTGCGTTCGGCTCATTACGCGACCGAGTTGCAGTTTGAAGATCTGCGGGTGTCGCAAGAGAACATACTCGGCCAACTCAATAAAGGCTTCGCCATTGCTAACGACCGTCTGACACGTCAGCGCATTCCTTACGCTGCTGGTTGCATTGGTGTGGCTATAAAGGCTCAAGAGATGGCGCTGGAATATGTGCCCCAGCGAGAAACCTTTGGTGCACCCTTATCTACGCGCCAGTCTATCCAGTGGATGCTAGTAGACAATGACATCGACATTAAGCAATCCCTGTGGGTGACCTTAGAAGCTGCGGCTAAGGCTCAGCAGGGTGAAGGGTTCCGCAAAGAAGCCGCCATGGCCAAACTGGTTGCTACAGAAGCGGGTGGCCGAGTCGTTGACCGCTGCATGCAAATGTTTGGCGGTCTCGGTGTAGCCAAGGATTTACCCTTTGAACGTTGGTACCGAGAAATGCGCATACGCCGCATAGGCGAGGGCCCCAGCGAAGTACAGCGACATGTGATTGCTAGAGAGCTGCTAGGGGCTTCGTTGCGCTAACGCGGTAAATCACGCCGGCTTTGTCATCCGAAACGAGCAAACCACCGTCTGGTGTTGGCAGCACATCATTGGGCCTGCCCCAGGCTTTCTGACCCTCTAACCAGCCCGTAATAAAAGGCCGATAGGTGGGCTTACCCGCAGAGTCGAATGTTGCAACGCTGACCTGATAACCGACTTTTTTGCTGCGATTCCACGAGCCATGCTCTGCAACGAACAGCGCGTTGCTAAAGGGTTCTGGGAATTGCTCCCCACGATAAAAGCTCATGCCTAGAACCGCTGCATGGGCTTGCACGCGCACGGCGGGGTCGACAAAGGTCAAACCTTGGGCGTCTGGGTGATCGCCGAATTTCGGATCTTTGATGCGAGTACCGTCAGGTGCCGAGTGGATGAACGGGTAGCCATAGTGCGGCGCGTCTTCAGTGTCGGCTGGAATCACATTCAATTCGTCGCTAGGGATGTCATCGCCCATCATGTCGCGGCCGTTGTTGCTGACCCATAGATCACCGCTGCCGGGTTGCCAGTCGAAACCAACGGAGTTGCGAATGCCGTGAGCTATGATGGTAGTTGCGCCACTGTTTGGGTCTAGGCGTAGCATAGTGGCGAATCGCGGGTCGTCAGACAGACAGATATTGCAAGGAGCACCTACGGGTAAATACAGTTGCTCATCAGGGCCGGCCTTCAGATATTTCCAACCGTGATGACGCTCCTTCGGCAAGCCGCCGGTGACGATAGTTTTGCGCGGATTCGTTGTGATTTGCTGGTCGATATCTGCCACTTTGTAAACCGTAGATACCGCGGCAACGTATAGATCGTTCCCAAGTACGGCTATGCCACTGGGCATATTTAATCCTCTCAGCAGGGTAATGACCCGCGCATTTTCCGTAAACGGTGCAAGCACGGCGTAAACTTTGCCGGCTTTACGCGTACCGATAATCAGATTGCCGTTCTTGGTAAGAGCCATTTGTCTGGCGTTAGGCACTGAAAACGGCAGGGTCTGAACCGCAAAACCGGGTGGTGTCGTTAGGCGTGGATCAGCATTGGCTGTAGTGCAGGCACTGGCCAAGGCAGCAATGATGAGTAAGAAATTAAGTTTTCGCATGGCTGGTGCGCTATGTACTCGATCCCAAATTTGTAAATGGCTGGAGCGGCATACTGTCGCAGAAAGCCCTGGTCTGCTCAATGGAGCGAGCGTCGATTGAGCCTATGTCGAATAACAATCTAAGCACCATTTGCCTCGGCGACGCTTGGCTTGCCGAGCGCTTTGCCGCACAGTTGCATCCATGAGCCAAGGGTTACTCACAGAGCAAATAAAAGACGCCATTCAGGACGCCTATCGAACTTGGCTTGGCGCACGAGACTTCAAACCGCGTCGTGGTCAGCGCGAAATGATTGCGCAGATTGCACGCACCTTGGGTCAAGCTGAAACGCGAATCTGCGTGGTTGAAGCAGGCACCGGCACCGGTAAAACCGCCGCTTACTGTCTGGCGGCTATCCCTCTGGCCAGCACCATTGGCAAAACCGTCGTGGTCAGTACCGCTACTGTCGCGCTGCAAGAGCAGGTGGTACTGCAAGATCTGCCAGACCTGAAACAGCGGGCGGGGTTGGCTTTTAGTGTGAGCCTTGCCAAGGGGCGCGGGCGCTATATGTGCTTGAAACGCTTGGACGATCACCTGAAGTATCAAGATCAGCAGGAAATACCCATCTTCGATGTCAGCAACGAAGACTTTTCGGTGCTGTATCAAGAAATGCTCAATCGATACTCCCAGGGCAGTTGGGACGGCGAGCTGGACAGTTGGGTCGAGCCGCTGCCTGATGGGGCATGGACAGGGGTCACGACGGATCATCGGGGTTGCAGCAACAACCGCTGTTCTTTTTTCAAACAATGCGCGTTCTTCCGCGCACGCAACAACCTTGAGGGCGCAGACGTAATTGTCGCCAACCATGACTTGGTACTGGCGGATTTGGCTCTAGGAGGAGGGGCGGTGCTGCCGGCACCAGAAGATTGTATTTACGTCTTTGACGAAGCCCATCACTTAGCGGAGAAAACGCAAAATCACTTTGCCAGTTCCGCGCGCATTCAAGGCACGCTGCAATGGTTTGATAACATCAATAACGTTTTAAGCACGGCTACCCAGCGGTTCGCGCGCCCAGCAAATTTAGTGGGGTTGAGTACCAACGTTGCCACCGAGACAACCGCGCTGGGGGACATTTTTACTGAATTGTCTCAGGCCTTATCAATACTGCCCTTTGAGCCCCGCGATGAAGAACGCGAGCTGTATCGTTTTCCGTTGGGCGATGTGCCGATCACTATCGGTGAGCTTTGTGCGGCAGCACTACCGGGTATGGAAAAGTTATGTGACAACATCGAGCGCTTCCATGAACTGCTCAGTGATGCGGTGGCCGGCAATCAGGATTGGGAAAAGGCATTTGAAGCCGAAGACTGGTTATTGCCGGTTGGTCAGTTACAGAGCCGGGCTATAGCGACTCGGGCGTTGTTGCAAGACTATGCTAAGGGTGTAGAGCAGAGCCATCGTTGTGCACGTTGGATCAGCCGCAATCAATACGATGTTGAAATGGTGAGTGCACCGATAGAACCCGGACACATTCTGCGCGAAGTACTGTGGCAGCGTTGTTACGGTTCGGTTTGCACCTCGGCAACACTTACCGCACTGGGCAGTTTTCAGCGGTTCTTGGAGCGTTCGGGGTTGCCGCCGGAAACGCCAGCTACCAGCATTGCCAGTCCCTTTAACTACCCGGAAATTGCTACGTTTCATGTGCCGTCAATGCAGTCAGACCCCAGAGACTTTGACGCCCACAGCGATGAAGTCACCCGCTTGCTGCCAGAATTGCTCAATCGCGAACGCTCTGCGTTAGTGTTATTCACTTCCTGGCGCCAGCTCAATGCGGTGGTTAAAGCACTGCCGGAAGATCTTGCAGAGGGGTTACTGGTGCAGGGCGATGGCAGCAAGCAAGCGCTAATTACAGAACACCGTAGGCGCATCGACGAAGGCGAGGCTTCGCATTTGGTGGGGTTGGCGAGTTTCTCTGAGGGTCTGGATTTGCCTGGTGACTATTGCCGCCATGTTGTCATCGTCAAACTACCTTTTGCGGTGCCGGATGATCCTGTTGACCAAGCCATTGCAGAGTGGGCTGAAGCCCAGGGCCGCAATGCCTTTTACGAAATATCGGTGCCGGATGCGGCGTTGAAGCTGGTGCAGGCCTGTGGTCGATTGATTCGTCACGAACGCGACTACGGCACGGTCACCATGTTGGATAAGCGTATCGTTACCCAGCGTTATGGCCGCGCCCTAATTGAATCCCTGCCGCCGTTTCGTTTGGACATTGCTCCGATCAGTTAAGTCATTACGCTACGAGCAGACTTATTTCAGTGCCGTAGCAGTGGTGAGTAATTCTCCAGTGGTTGGAATGTCGGCAAACTTACCCTTGCTGTAAATCAGCACGCTGCGTTGTCCAAGGCGCTGCTGTAAGTCTTCGAAGTACGCCAGCATGTCAGCCTTGGTAAGACGATCGACTTGAGCTGCGATCTGCTCGCGACTGTCCAACGTGTAGTGGTCATCGTAGATGTCTTGCCAATAACGTTGACTGCGATCCCCAAGATTTTTATCTGATTCAGTGATGCGGTTGATCAGTCCGCTTTTTTGCTGATTGAACTCCGCATCACTAAGCTCAGGCCAGGCGTCTATGTATTGCTGCATGAACTCTACTGTAGCGGTTTCTACCGCCAGCGCGCTGGCGACTGGCGACTGCACCAAGAAGATGTTGCCGCCGCGTTTTTCCATTCGTCGCGGCCCCGCGCTTACCACGTAACCCAGTTGTTGGTCTGTGCGTAAGCTAGAGAAATACGCAGAGCGCAACAGTTGGCCTGCTAGACCGCTTTTGGCGCGGCTGGCAAAGCTGTCATCGCTGTCCTGCACGTAAATCAATAACGTCGAGTCGTTATGATCTACCGCAACATCCAAGCGTAATGACGTCTCCAGTTCTGCAACTTGCGCTCGAGTTCGCTTAACGGCTTTGGGCTTAATGGTATCGGTGACAAAGTCAGCAAGCTGCTCGGCGTCTGCTGGGGTTACGTTGCCGTGCAGGGCAGCAATGACGCCAACACTCTGTAAGCGCTGGCTGCGCCACTGCAATAGATCGTCCAAAGTGATGGGCTCTAGAGCGTTGGCTAGAGTGGTGGCAGGCCAACTGCTGGACACCATTAAGTCACTCAGGGCGCCAATGGCTTGGATGTAGGGTTTGTCTTTCAAGCTGTTGCGCCAGTCTTTGATCAGACTGCCTTTGAGTGTAGCAAAGCGCTCAGCGCTGATTTCGGCGCCAAACAATTGCTCGGTTACGGTGGCCAGCAAAGCCATTTGCTTGTCTTGGTAACCGTTTACTGAAACCGAAAAACCACTGTCAGCGACACCGATGGAATAACCCAATCCAGCCAGGTAGGCGGGGTATACGGTGGTGCTCAAGGCGTCGTTAACCAAGCGCCGGTAGAGTTGTGCCTGGGCTCGATCGGCCGCCTCTATGAAACCGTCTTGCACTAGCATGCTCACGGTCATGTTGGCTCTTGGCGTACCGAAATCCACGTCAGTATCTAACCACAAGGTCAGTTCGGGTTTGTCGATGACCCGTTGCATAGTCTGGGTATCGGAAGCCACTAAATCGAGTTTTTCTGGCAAATACGGATTCGCCTCAGGTAGCCGCAAAGGTGCATCAGGCACGGTCTTTCTCGGCAGCGGCCCTTTAACCAAGCTAAAAGGTACTTGGAACCACGGCTCTATTTGTTCTGTTGAAGCGTCAGGCGCGGTGACTTCTAGCAGCACATTTTCGGGTGTCAGATAACCCAAAAACTCCTCAATCAGCGCCGGATCAAAGGCCTCCATCAGGTATGGAGCAACCAAAAGATCTTCTGCCGGAAAGAGGTCCAGGCTCGGTGCCATTTGATAGACAAAGCCGACGGTAGAACCTTGCTCTTGAAAGCGAAAACCCAGCTCTGCGACTTGTGCTTGCTCTTGATACAGCCAATCTTGAGGCGGTTGCGCGCGTAACATATCGAAGTACTGGAACAGCAGGTCAGTTATTTCCGCAACGTGGCCGCGGCCAGCTTCGGTAAGCTCGATGTTAACGATCATCAAGCTGGTATTGCGATCAAAGTCCTGACTGCCGGAGCCTAAACTTTCGATCCAGCCTTTCTCGTTAAGAAAGTGGTGAAGGCTGCCTTCGCCCTCGTGCCCAACGAGGTTGCTTAGATAACTTTCGGGCTTGTTGCGATACACGCCCAAGGTGCTTGGCATTGGAAAGTTAAAGGCCAATTGGTAGCTGTCTTTTAAGGACTGAGACGTCAAGACAGCTGGCAATTGCAGATCGGTGAAGGCTGGTTTGGTTGGATAACTGGGGCCAATGTCGTTATTCGGTACTTGGTTGAAGAGTGGCGTAACTAGAGCTTCGAGCTCATCAAGACTTTGATTGGCCAATACCACCAGGCCCATTTGATCGGCCGAATAGTGTTCCGCAAAAAAATCCATCAGGTCGGCTTTGACGTCGCCTTTGAGGGTGTCCAGAGAACCAATTGTGAAGCGCGAGCCGGGGTGTTCTGGGTTCAGCGCTAACTTGCTGACCATATAACCGCGCCAGCCGTCGTCTTTGATCTGCATTTGGTACTCAGAGTGCACTGCGTTCTTTTCACGATCCACATATTCTGGAGACAGCAAAGGGTCGATAAAGAAATGACCAAATCGATCCAAGCCCTCGTTAAAGGCGGAATTTTGAATGTCAAAAAAGTAGTTGGTGTGATCTTGTGCGGTGTAGGCGTTTGAAGAGCCGCCGTTGGCGGTGATGTATTGCTGAAAACTGTCGACCTCAGGGTACTTGCCGGTACCGATGAACAACATGTGCTCTAAAAAGTGAGCCAGCCCTGGTCGGTCCTTTGGTTCGTGAAAGCTGCCTCGATACACTGACAGTGCGGCGGCAGCTTTATCTGCCTTGGTGTCGGACACCAATAAAACTTTCAGTTTGTTCTCTAACACCAGGTATCTGTAGTCTCGCTGGTCGTTAGGGCTTTTACGCACGGTAATGCGCTCCGCCTTTGGCGCGCTTGCAGTTGGCTCTGGGGTGGTGCTTTGGCAGCCGCTAAAGGCAATCAGTGCGCTCGCACTGAGAATTATGCTGCGGAGCGGGTTGAGCAGACTTGAGTTCACGAGGACTCCTTGTGCCGTTGTGAAAACGGATTAGTGACATTGTCCGCTAGTGTAAAGAAATAGGTTGTGTTTGGAATGTGTTGAAGCGGGAGTGATCTATTACGGTTATTTCGCCGCAGTTTTGTCCAAGCAGGATCGGCTGATGGGATAGACTGGGGTTTTATCAGTCATTGAGTCATATGGATTCACGCCAACTTATCGCGACCTTAGACGCTGTATTCGGAGCTGCTACTGAGTTGTCTGATGTCGATACACAACAGCCGTTTTGGCAATGGACAATGTTAGCTCAAGCCCTGGCGCCGGAGTTGCTGGCTCGGCAAGGTCGCGTTGTGGCCATTACCGGTAGTCAGGGTTCGGGCAAATCTACCCTTGCAAAAATTTTGGTGAGCCAACTCAACGACCTTGGCAAGTCAGCTGCGTGCGTCTCACTCGACGACTTTTATCTACCCAAGCAAGATCGCATTGAATTGGGTCGTCGTGTGCACCCGCTGTTGGTCACTCGCGGTGTGCCCGGTACCCATGACAGCGGACGTTTGGGGCAAGTGCTGAAGCAGGTCGCATCAAGTTCAGGCCCGGTGGATTTGCAGCTGCCGCAATTTGATAAAGGTCTGGATGATCGCGTGGCAGACATTGAGACAACAGCGGAGCTACTGGTGATCGAGGGCTGGTGCCTGGGTGTTCAGCCCCAGCCGTCGGCCTTACTCGATCAATCGGTCAACGAGTTAGAGCGTAGTGAAGATACAGAAGGTATCTGGCGGCGCTGGAGCAACAAGCAAATTCGGCAAAACTATCTGCCGTTGTGGTCGTTGATTGATGAGTGGGTGTTGTTGCAGCCTCCTGAGTTCGCTCAAGTGTTGCAGTGGCGCCGACAACAAGAACTGGCGTTGCCCAGCGTGCAGCGCATGAGCGAGACCCAGCTACAGAGATTCATTCAGCACTACCAACGCCTGACTCAGTGGCAGTGGCAACAGCCCATACAAGCGCCAGGCATCGGGGTTGAGCTCACCCCAGAACACAAAATTTCAGACATTCGCGCCTTAACGACAAATCCTTAAACGTTCAGCTTGGGTTCAGATAAGCCTGGGTAATGTTGCGCTCGTACATGGTCGAAGAATTGGCCAGTAAGTAGCGACAAGTTGCACCGAGTTGCAAAAGGAGATTGTTATGAACCTATCTGTCAATACCCCGTCTGCCCACAACGCGAAACTCTATGCGGTGGCTATTGGACTCGCTAGTCTGATGCTGTCAGCCCCGAGTGCTTGGGCGGATAGCAGTTACGCCGAAGCAGACGTGATTGCGGTTTCCCCGCGCTACGAAACCATCACCTACAGCGAACCTAGAGAAGAATGTCGCATGGAACGGGTGGCGTATTCTGATCGCGGACACAAGTCATCTACTCCCAAAATAGTTGGCGCACTAGTAGGTGGCGCGCTTGGTAACGCTCTGGGCGCGAAGCGTCCGAACAAGCAGGTGGGTGCGGTGGTGGGCGGTCTGTTGGGCTACTCGATTGGTAAGGACATTGCGCGGCATAACCACCACCATAAAAACGAGGTGCGTTACCGCCAGGAGGAAGTTTGCGAGGTTTTTTATGACCGTCGTGAGGAGCAACAACTCAGCGGTTATGACGTGACTTATGAATACGGTGGTAAGACCTACCAAGCCTTACTCGACGAACATCCTGGCAGCACACTTCGAGTCAAAGTGCGAGTCAGACCCGCGTAGTCGGTTATTTGCCCGTACAGCCCCGGATTTAGACCTTTCGTCGGAATTTTGGTTTCTAGGGTCAACTAATTAGTTCAAATAGCCTCGTAAAGCAGATGCGCACAACATTTTTCTTACTCCCCCTCTCCAACGTGCGCATCTGCTTTTTTTCCAATCCACACATTAGCCCCGGTACTCTGTGCTCGTGCACTTCGGCTGAACCGTGGGGTATATTGGCGCCATGAAACAAGTTCTGCGCACATTCCAAAGCCTTCTGCTGTTGAGCGCTGTGTGCGGTGTGGTTCACGCTCAAGACCGACCTAGCAAACCTTCACTACCCAAGGCAGAACGCTCAGCGATAAGCAGTGGACTGCTAGGCTCATCGCGTTCGAACAAAGCGGTTGGCGTGTCGTTGCGCCAAGCGATGGCCTTAGCCCGAGAGGATACGGGCGGACGAGTGCTTTCCTCAAAGTCTTTTAACAGCGGCAATCAAGGCGCTCAGATTCATCAAATTCGTTTGTTGGTTGATGGCGAACGGGTCGTGACTGTGGTTGTTGACGCAAAAGGCAGAGTGCGTAGGCGCTAATGCGCATATTGGTGGTTGAAGACGATTCGGCGTTGCGACAACAGTTGTGCCAACAGCTGAGTCGTATGGGTTACATCGTAGATGCCGCTGCCGATGGCGCAGAGGGCGAATACCTAGGTTGCGAGTTTGAATTTGCCGCCGGGATTATAGATCTCGGGTTACCAAAGATAGACGGCCTGGAATTAATAGGGCGTCTGCGCCGGCAACAAAAAACCTTCCCCATAATCGTGCTAACTGCACGAGGCCATTGGCAGGACAAGGTCGCGGGCCTCGAAGCGGGTGCGGATGACTATTTAGCTAAACCCTTCGAAATGCCTGAGCTGCTGGCACGGCTGAATGCTCTGATCCGCCGGGCTGCTGGATTTGCTTCACCGGTGCTGGCAATTGGGCCGCTGTCGCTGGATACCAGTCGGCAGCAGGTGACTTTGAATAGCCAGCCTTTGGAGCTGACAGCCTTTGAGTATCGGGTACTGGAATACCTCATGCTCAATACCGACCGCATAGTGTCGAAAAACGAGCTAACCGAGCACTTATATGCCCAAGATTTTGATCGTGACAGTAATGTTATCGAGGTCTTTGTTGGCAGATTGCGTAAGAAAACAGAGCCAATGAAATTGATCCGTACGGTACGTGGTCAGGGATATTTGATCAGCGCAGCAGAACACTCTGGCGCGGCAGATGCCTGACTCCATCCAGCGCCGCTTGATGCTCACCAGTAGTCTTGTGTTGGTGATTTTTCTCACTGTTACCGGGTTGGTGTTGGATCAGACGTTTAATCAGAGTGTGATCAAAGGCGCACAGCAACAGTTACAGTTGGTGGTCTACTCTTTGATGGGGGCGGCCAGCGAAGAAGGCCAACAACTTACGTTCAGTGAGGGTCTAGCCGAGCCACGCTTAGGACAACCTGACTCAGGACTTTATGCCCTGGTGAGCAATGGCCAGGGTGAAACACTTTGGCGTTCTCGTTCGGCGGTACTAACAGACATCTCTAGAAACACCGATTCGGTGTTAGTCCCTGGGGAATTTGTTTTTCAGCAATGGCAACAAGAGGTGCCGCGTTTCAGTTTGAGTCATTCTGTGACCTGGGAGGGCCTGCAAGACGAACGTGTTGTATTTACGGCCATAACCGATCAGGCGCCATATCGAGCAACCATTGGCGCATTTCGTCAAAGCCTAGGATTTGCTTTGGGTGGTGTTGCGTTGGTATTTGTATTGGCGCAGTTTTTGGCCTTGCGTTGGGGCTTAACACCACTATTGCGCATGCAAAAAGAAGTCGTTGATTTGGAGCGTGGTCAACGTGATCAACTCAGTGATGGTTACCCTGATGAGTTACAAGAGCTTGCAGCGCATTTGCAGCACTTTGTGACTCAAGAGCAAAATCAACGGCGGCGCTATCGCCAAGCCTTAGATAATTTGGCTCACAGCTTAAAAACCCCGTTATCCGTCATCAGTAATGCATTAAAAGAGCCGCAGCCGTCGTCAGCGTTGTTACAAGATCAGGTCATACGTATGCAAGATGTGGTGCGCGGGCAACTGAACAGAGCGGCTTTGGCGGCGCCGGCCGCCTTAGGGCAAAAAACAGCAGCAGAATCGTTGCTGCTGCGATTGGTTAACGCATTGCGCACGGCCTACCCCAATGTGGACATCCAAACTCGTTTTGAAGCCGCGGGGCCGCTGCGTGGTGATGTCAGTGACCTAATGGAGATTTTTGGCAATGTGTTGGAAAACGCCTGTAAATTTTCTCATGGTCGTGTGGTTGTGCATGTGACGCCGGTTGCTGACCTACAATCTGAGCAAGCCAAACTAAGTGTCACCGTAGAGGACGATGGTTCAGGGATTCAGGTCGGTCAACGCGAGCAAGTGCTAAAGCGTGGTCAGCGTGCTGACAACCAGACTCCGGGTCAGGGCATTGGCTTGTCAGTAGCTGCAGAGTTAGTCGATCTGTATCAAGGAGAGCTGACCATAGGCGACAGTGAACTGGGGGGCGCGAGTATCTGTATAACGCTACCCGGATACGATGCTGGCGTTCTCTGATCCTAAATTTTTAGGTGGTTGGAACACTAACGGCCCTGGCGTTGGGCCAATGCCGCAAAGAAGCGTGTTCGCAGCGGTGCATCCGCAGCAGTTTTAGGGCCACTGGCGCACCAGCGCTCGATCAATTGCTGGCTATCAACCAATTGCATGTTGCTCAGCCCTTGGTTGATGAGTTCGATCTGCAGAGCCATGCGTTGTTGTTGATCAGCTTCCGGGCTGGGGAGATCCGCGGCAATCTCTGCTTCTAGAGTGAGCCGATGTAAGTCTTCGGTTTGTGGTTGCCCCGTGCAGCGCTGAGAAAAAATTGCATGAGGAACCTCAATAGCGCTGTTTGTTTGCTCAGCCTCGCTGACTTGAATATCCCAGTTTTGCCATTGCTCCAAGCGTTGAGCTTGTTGGGCTCGTCGCTGGGCTTTAGCGCGGTCCTTAATCAACTGTTCGGCGGCGTTCATACGTTTACGGGTTTTGGCGTCGATTTTACATACCGCAGCCTGCTCTTCGATGGCTTGAAAACGTTGGCGTAACTCGCCCAAATCGTCGGCCTCGCTGTGCTGTTCCAGCTCATCTAATGCGCTGTTCACCGCCGCCAATTGCGCCGCCAAAGCGGCCTTGTCTGCCTGATAAGCTTCAGCGCGACGCTTAAAGACCTGGTCGCAGGCGCTACGAAATGCCTGCCAAGCGCGTTGATCTTCTTTTCTTGGTGCAGGGCCGATTTGCTGCCAACGTTGTTGCAATAACTTCGCTTGTCCGGTGGCTTCGTTGTCAGAATCCAACTCTGCAAGCGCTTGGGCTTGGTTAACCAGTTGTTGCTTGAGTTCCAAGTTTTGATTTTTGCTCTGACGAATGTGGTCGTGCAGTTGCTCTTGCAAGGCTTCGAACTGTTTTTCGACAGGCTTCAGTTTTCGATGATCGCAGGGATAGTGGCTTTGCCACTCAGCACGAGCTTGTCGAGAAATGCTTTCAAGTTTTTTCAGTTCGGTTTGTTGCCAGTCGGCTTGGGCCAGGAATTCACCCAGCTGTGCGCACAGTTGCCGGCGCTGTTGCAGGTTGGCTGTGCGCTGTGCCGCTTGATCCGAAAAGTGTGCCTTGCAGGGGGCGAATGCTTGTTCTGCCAGATCGTCAAAGTGTCTTTGTAAACTTTGTTCGTTGCGGCGTAAGCGCCCGAGATCGTTCCAGGACTGGCGCAGCTGTTTGAGCCGGTCAGCTTGGTCGGTGGGTGCTAATGGCGTGTCTACGATAGCTTGCAGCTTTGTTAGCAGTTCCTGACGTTTTGGTTCTGTGGCAAAATTCTGCCAGTCGTTCATCTCGCCTAACTCGGCGCTGAGTTGGGCAATTTCTTTGTCGCGCTCGCGGTAGCCAAGCTTTTGCAGCTTGCGCGCTTGAGCCAGATGCTGGGTGCCTTGTTTAAGCTGGCCCTGTGCTAGAGCATCTTTAGCGCTTTGAACGTTTTCTTTAATCAACGCGCGCGACTTGCTCTGTTGCTCCAATAATTGGGTGACCTCGGTTTGTAGCCGGAGCAGGGTTTGTTTTGCCGCGGTGAGTTGTTGCGGCTCCGGTAGGTGCTGTGGCCAAGCCAGCTTGTTTATGATCTTGCTGGTACTTTTTAGCCACCTTTGACGCTGTTGGATCAGTGATACCGGTGCCTGAGCGATTTCCTCACTCGTGAGGGCGTTGGCGACCAAGCTAATGTCTACTTCTGATTCAGAAAGCACTAGAAGTTTTTTTGCGTATTGCTCTAGCTGCCCAGATAAGCGCTGGAATGTACGTTGTTGTTCATCGCTTGCGACATAGTCAACGTTAATTCCAAGCCATTGCTTGTGGACCTTTTGCAGAACCTCCATTGCGGTGTTCGGATCAGTGGACATTTCCTCTGGTTTGCCAAAGAACTGTTCGAGCTCGCTTACGACCAACTGATAAGGGTCGTCTGCTGGGCTAGGCGTGCTCAGATCTATGCTTGCCAAGGGGTTTTCTGGGGTATTGGTCGGTGGGCTATCAACATCAAGCTGTCGCAGCGTATGCGACGCCTTTTGCAGAGCCTCCATGGCGAGTTGACGATTGTCGCTCAGCAATTTGAGTCGTGTTTTGTGTTGCAGCAAGGTTGCTAAATCTGCGCGTTCTTCGGCGTGTTTGGCTAGGGTTTTAGCAATGGTCTCGTCGAGCTCTTGAAGCCTTTGCAGCGCCTGCTCTTGCGCACGCCGAGCCGTTTTGATGGCGTCTAAATGCTCTCGGGCGTGTTTGTGACATGCCTTATTGTGGCCTCGCGAATGCTTCTCTAACGCGATTAACCCTTTTTCCGTGCACAACATTGGTTGATTCAGCACATGGGGTTGGTCTTGAGCGTGAGCGCGTATGGCCAGGGTTGCTAATTGTTCGGGAGTCTTCGCAAGATCCACCAGTGCATGCACTTGGTTAGGGCTGGCGTTGGCAATGCGCTCGTTAATGACTCTTGGGTCGTTAATGAGGTCTGAGTTTTTTGGGTCAAGTTCAACAATACGTTTTGCCGCAGCGTGTACGGTAAGGTCGCTTGTTAACAACGAGGCTAAGGCGTCTAGATCATCAATCCAGGCGACTAGAGCGACTTTAACCTCGATGTTGTCTTCAGCAGCCAACTGCTCATTAAGGAATTGCTTTAGTGGTGCAGGCACTGGCTGCAATTCCCCGGAGTCTTGGGCTTGGCGCATCTGCGCCAATAGCGTCAGTCGCTGATCGGCATCACTCTGGCGGAGCTGTTTAATGTACCGCTGTGCGGTGCGCTGCTCAGAACTGAAGAACTTGGCGAGCACGGTATCAATCCAGTGCGTTATGACTGCCGTCGCAAAGTGGCGCGCCCTTGGTGTGTTTGCAGGCGCAAAAATACAAGGTGCGGGTCTTCTCTGCGGTGTAGCTCATTGGCAAAAAATCGGTGCCCTCGTGGGAACCATCGCAAAACGGCTGGCGATTGCTCTTGCCACAAGAGCACCAAAAGTATTTGCGTCCTTCTTCGACATCGACGGGCATGGGGGCTTTTTGTGGAATTTCTGGAGTGGCCATAAATTTCTCTCTTTTGTGTGTCCTATTTAAGAAAGGTTAAGAAAAGTTATGAAAACTTGCGTTCATCCCACCACGGGAAAAACTCTGGCATGTCGCTAGATACCTGGCACGGGTAGTTGGCGTCACGTTTCTCCAGGAATGATTCAACGCCTTCTTTAGAGTCGGCGGAGCGACCACGGTAGTAAATGCCGCGGGAGTCAATTTTGTGCGCCTCCATAGGGTGGTCGGCACCGAGCATTTTCCACATCATGTGGCGCAGCAGTGCCACGGAAACTGGGGCAGTGTTGTCACGAATTTCTGCGGCAATTTCTCTGGCTTGTGTCAGTAAGTCATCGGGTTCGTGCAGACTGCGTAGCAGACCACCGTCCATAGCTTCTTGGGCGGGGAAGACTTTGCCGGAATAGCACCACTCTAGCGCTTTGCTGATGCCTACTGCGCGGGGCAAGAAATAGCTGGAGCAGGCCTCTGGCACGATACCGCGGCGGGCAAAAACAAAACCAAATTTTGCTTGGGTTGACGCAAGACGTATGTCCATAGCTAACGTCATAGTGACGCCGACACCAACAGCCGGGCCGTTAATCGCAGCAATGATGGGTTTATTGAGTTCGTACAGCCGTAAAGTCAAACGACCACCGCCGTCTGGATTGATGCCGCTGTTGCGGTCAGATCGGGCGTCGCTATTAAACGTTTTGCCGCCGCTGGACAAATCTGCTCCAGCGCAGAATGCGCGCCCGGCTCCAGTCACAATGATAGCCTTGATCTCATCATCAGCATCCGCTCGATCACAGGCGTCCAGCAATTCTTCGAGCATTGGCGTGTTAAATGCATTGAGCGCTTCGGGCCGGTTTAGTGTGATGGTTAAAATGCCGTCTTCGACGTCGTACAAGATAGTGCTGTAACTCACATGTCCCCCTTGTGTGTGTTAGCAAATAAGCACGTTATGGTGCCTATGTCCGGTAAATTTTTCTATGATCCTAACTCACTAAGTAGAAACCGCCGTCGAGTCTTTTTAAGCTAACGTTAGAACAAGTAATGCGATCTCATTTTTCCGAGTCAGAACAAGCATTTGCCGATCAAGTAGAAGGTTTTATTGCCGAGCATTGGTTGCACAAAGCCGACTCAAGGCGGCGTCTGCGTGCCTGGCTGAATGACGACGACACTCAAGGGTTGCGCCAGCAATGGTACCAAGCGGTGGTTGCTGCAGGCTGGGCGGTTCCTCATTGGCCTGGGCAATTCGGCGGTTGTAAGTGGTCGGCAACCCAATTGCATATTTGGTTTAGCGCTTGTGTGCGGCATCAGACGCCGTCGGTACTGACTTTTGCCACGGCCTATGTGGGGCCGTTGTTAATGGAATTTGGTAACGCACAGCAACAGGCCTTGTTGCCACAGATTGCGCGATTTGAAGCAGGCTGGTGTCTGGGGTGGGCTGAGGCGGGCAAAGCGGTAGACGACTTTGAGTTGACTACCCTTATCCGACGACATCAATCAGAACCCAGCAAACTGTATGTGACTGGAGCCAAGACCAGAGTAGTAGAGGGTATGCAAGCGCACTGGATGCTAGGTATTGGGCGCTTAGACGAAAAAAAGTTAGGTGTGTTTTTACTGCCCCTCGACCAAGGCGGCGTTAGCCGTACCCCAAGGGCCGCTCTGGCAACGGGTCAACCCATGGCTGAAATTCAAATGCAAGAAGCGGCTTTACCCGCTTGGGGTACTCTATCTTTAAGCACGGAGATGCTGCGCGGGCGTTTGTCTGGTTTGGCACGGAGCGATTTCACTTCCTTGGCCGACAGCGCAGCGTTAGTTGATCAGGTACAACGACTTAAAGCACAGCTGCAAAACGAGAACAATGTAGAGCTGGGTCTGGTGCGAGATTGCGATGCCCTGGCGGTAGAAGTACTAGGTCTACAGGCCATGGAGCAGCGAATCATTCAGTCAAATAGCGAGAATTCCTCGAACGATTTGCCACCGACAGCAGTGCGACTGCGCGCCCAATCCCTTTGGAGCAAATTAAGCGAGTTACAAATCGCTGCATTCGGGTATTATGCGTTGCCCTTCGTGGACGGCGCGCTGTCGGATAACGAAGGACCGATCGACCCACGTCGATCTTCGGGGGATATGGACATGACCATGGTTATGCGGCGAATGCTGTCCCCCACTATCGCGACGGAATTAGCATTAGATCCCCGCGATGCGTTGGCGCAGGAGCACGATCAATAGCGAGTGCGGCCGTGCGGTTAAACTAATTTGTTGGTTAAAGAGGTAGGTTGATGGACTTTTCCTTCACAGAAGAACAAACCCTATTACAAGAAAGCGTTTCACGTTTTATGCAAAACGACTACGGCTTTGAGGCTCGGCAAAAAAACGCTGGCACAGAAGAAGGCTTTAGTACCGAAAATTGGCAGACCTTTGCTGAACTTGGCTGGTTAGGTGTGCCCTTTAGCGAAGCAGATGGCGGTTTCGGTGGTGGTGCTATCGAGACGGCTCTTATGTCTGAACAATTTGGCCGTGGTTTGTTAATTGAACCGTTTTTGGCCACGGTAATTTTGGCCGGTGGTGCGCTTAAGCACGGCGGCAGCGACGAGCAAAAGAGCCAATACTTGCCTGGAATCATTGACGGCTCGAAACACGGTGCGCTGGCCTTTGTGGAACCCCAAGCGCGTTTCAACATTGCTGACATCACGACTACTGCCACCGCTGATGGCGACGGTTATGTTTTGAATGGCTACAAGGCGGTTGTACTGAACGGCCCACAAGCAGACTTTTTAGTGGTCAGCGCGCGTACCTCTGGTGAGCAGCGAGACGAAGATGGCGTGTCATTGTTCGTTATGGACGCCGCCACAGCGGGCATATCCCGCCGCGATTACCCAACGGTCGATGCGTTTCGTGCCTCGGAAATTACCTTTGAAAACGTCAAATTAGGCGCTGACAGCTTGGTTGGTGAAGCCGGTAAGGGTTTACCTATCTTGCAACAGGCCATTGATGATGGCGTGCTGTCAGTGGGAGCTGAGGCGGTAGGTTGTATGGAAGTGTTGTACAAAGACACCGTTGAGTACTGTAAGCAGCGTGAACAGTTCGGTCAGGCGATTGGCAAGTTCCAAGTGCTGCAACATCGCATGGTGGATATGTTCATGGAACATGAGCAATCAAAATCGCTGATGTTTATGGCTGCCATGCGCATGGCTGAGGGTTATGGCGCAGAAGCGCAAAAAGCCGTCAGTGCTTTCAAGGTGCAAGTGGGCAAGTCGGGCAAGTTCGTTGGCCAGAACGCGGTGCAGTTGCATGGTGGTATGGGCATGACTGAAGAGTTGAACATTGGTCATTACTTCAAGCGGTTGACGATTATCGACACGCTATTTGGCAATGTTGACTTCCACCTGCAGAGATTTGGCGCGCTCTAGTTTTCCCTTTATGGGCTGATGCTTCGTTGGTGCTGATCACTGTGTTACGACGCAATGAAAGAACAGCAGCCAACGGAGTCGGCGGCCCATTGCGCCTTAGCTAGTTTCGAGTACCCTTCCTGTGTGGGTTATAGGAGGGGATTATGGCTCGTTGGGAAAGCAATCAACCGTCCATTCCGGACTGGTTTTGGCAAGCAGTCGATACCGAGGCAGAAAGTCGCACAGTAGAGGTAGACGAGTGTGACGTCGCGTATCGATATTATCCTTCTGAAGGCAAGCCTGGCCTATTACTTATTCACGGTATGAACGCGCACTCGCGCTGGTGGGATTTCATCGCACCGCAGTTGTTGGATCACTTTGCGGTTGCGGCTATGGATCTGACCGGAATGGGTGATTCCGATTACCGCTACAAGTACTCTTCTGCCACCTATGCCGACGAAATTACTGCGGTATTGGACGATGTAGGATTCGACAATGACGCCTTGGTCGTAGCCCACAGCTTTGGTGGTTATATGGCGGTCAAAGCAGCCAATATCTATCCGAATCGTTTTCGCGGCTTGGTACTTGTGGATTCAGGCATTCGCCACCCAGACGAGCCGATACCCGACCGCCCCATGATGGGGGGTATGCAAGGCAAGGTATATCCTGACCGTGACTCAGCATTAATGCGGTTTCGTTTGCAGCCACCGCAGCCCTGCGAGAACGAATACATATTGCAGTACATCGCTCGCAACTCCTTAATGCGAGTGGATGGCGGATGGGCATGGAAGTTTGATGAGGATTTGCTTACCACGCTAACTGAGGTTGAACGTCAACCAGAGGATTACACGGCGCTAACGGTGCCTGTCGCTGTGATTTATGGTGCTGATAGCGAGCTATTCTCGGAGCGCACGTTGGCCTATATGCAGCAACTTATTCCACAGGATTTTCCACATAAAGCCATTGCCAACGCCCAACACCACGTGTTTTTAGATCAGCCCCTAGAATTTGTGGCGGCTGTGAAAGAGATCACTCAGCAGCTCTAGCTGGCCTCTAAGGGCAATTTTTGCGTCGCTGCGCCCCATTTTATGGGGCGCAGACGGATGTAACCTAAGTACCCAATAGTGCAATTTAGTAGCAATTTGCCTTACCTGGCTTAGCTTTTTTTAAGTTTTGTAAACTAATAGTTGACGAACGTAGGGTCGGTTGTTAGAAACGGGCGTGAGGGTAGGGGGTTTTCTCTCTAAAGCAGGCGGTGTGGCGTTTTTCAGCGCTGCACCAGTCGGTTCTTAGGGGCACAAATCAAATACGCTCACGGTTCGAGATCGATTGGAGATGAGGTTACAGGAAGCCTCACTAGCAACGGGTTACGGCCTGCTGCTCACTAAAACAAAAGGGGAAAAAAGTGAAAAAGTCATCTGTGCTGTGCCTTAGTGCACTGCTCGTAGGCCTGCCCGGCTCGACTTTGTTTGCTGCGGAAGAAGACGCGGCAATCGAAGAAGTTGTGGTCACAGGCTCATACTTAAAGCGCAACGCCGCTGATTCACCGTCACCGCTGTCTATCGTGTCCTCTGCGGACATTGAAGACATTGGTGCTGCAGACGCTGCAGAGGTCATTGCGTCAATGCCATGGAACTCTGGCTCACAGACTCGTGCTGCAACCTTCCAGGGTGAAGGTGCGGACGGTCGTATGAGTATGAACCTACGTAACCTAGGTAACGGCGCAACTTTGCCGTTGGTGAATGGCCGTCGTCAGGCGCCATCTTGGTACAACGGTCGTGGTAATGCGTCTACTAACATCAACGCATTGGTGCCGACAATCGCTATCGAACGTATCGAAGTGGTTAAAGACGGTGCTTCTGCTCTGTATGGCTCTGACGCTGTTGCAGGTGTTGTGAACTTCATCACCAAGCGCGATTTCGAAGGTTTTGATGTTACTTACCAATACACTTCTGACGAAAACACAGGCCAAGGTACTACTGGCACCCTCAGCATGCTTTGGGGTGTTCAAGGTGATCGGGGCGGTATTATCGCGTCGGCATCTACCATGGATCGTGGCGAAATCAACGTAGCGGATGACTACGAACGATTTGGCGGCAGTACGCTGTCCTCTACTGGTCAGCCCGGTCGCTTACTGCCTATCGCAGGCCAAACCATTACTTGGGCAGCTCATGGTCTGAATCCAGGGCAACAAGTAGGTGCCAATGAAGAAACTTCTTTGAACAACCTGCCTCGTGCAGCAGATGGTTCAAGCTATGGTCAAGCGGACGTAAACTGTGAAGACGCAGCTGCATTTACCCGTGGAAACGGCGGTGCGTTAGCGAACTTTGCTAACCGCTGTGTATATGACTACGGTTCGTTCTTCTCAATTCAAGCTGCTGAGAAACTGCAGAACATGTTCGTTGCCGGTCACTACGATGTGACTGATAACGTCACTGCAAACTTTGAATTTGCTTCAAACAGCTCAGAATTCAATCGTTTGAACTCTCTCAATCCGAATGCGCCTGCATTGACCATTCCAACTGGTACTCACTATGTTGATGCCAATGGCGAGGTTCAGTTCGCGGCTAACCCAGGTAGCGTTGAAGACGCATTCCGTCGTGGTATTGAGCCAATCAACTACGCCAACCTGACCCGCTTGCAAGGCTACACAGCTGAGCAAAACGGTACTGGGATTCGCCCAGTCAAGACCTTTACGGATGTAAACCGAAGCGACCAACGCATGTTCATCGGTATTGAGTGGGATACCGAGTTCATGGGTAACCCTTGGGTGGTAACGCTTAACGCAACTGCCAGTGATCACGTTTCACAGGTGGCTCAGGTGCAAGACACGTTGTCTTCCCACATGGAACTGGCGCTAAACGGTTGGGGCGGACCTAACTGTGACATCACCACTGGCGTTCCGGGTAGCGGTAACACTGCTTATGCAGCCTCTGGCGGCGATTTCGGCGCCGGCGCGTGTTACTTCTTTAACCCCTTCGGTAACAGCGCTTGGGAGCGTGATGGCTCACAAGGATACTCGAATGGCGAATTGACCAATCCACCTGAACTGTACGAGTGGCTGATCGGTCGTGCGAGCAGTGACAGTGACTATGGCCAGCGCGTATTTGACGTCATTGCAGCTGGTGATCTGTTTGATACTGCCTCAGGCCCAGTCGGTCTTGCGGTAGGACTGCAGCGTCGCATCGACACTGGACAAGTTGTTGTGGATTCATCACTGACTTCTGACAACTTGGACTTCGTATACGGCGCGGACGACTGGAAGGGCACCTTGACGACCACAGCGGTATTCGCAGAACTCGCTATTCCTCTTGGCGACATGATCGAATTGAACGTCGCGGCTCGTTACGAAGAGTTTGACGAAATTGGCGAAGACACAGTGGATCCAAAGGCTTCTATTATCTTCCGACCAACTGACTCTCTGACCTTGCGGGCATCAGCCGGTAGTTCGTTCCGTGTACCGTCATTGCTACAGTCTTTTGGTGCGCTTACTACGGTAGCAAACCAAGCTGACTTGGTCGGTGGTACTACCTTTAAGCCTTCGATCTCCTTTGGTAATCCTGATGTTAAACCGGAATCTGCCGACAACATGAACTTCGGCCTTTCTTGGATACCACAGGACGGTATTTTGGAAGGACTGTCTGTTGACGTCGACTACTACAACTATGAGTACAGCGACATTATCACTCGGGAAAATAGTGCAGCGGTGTTAGCTGCCGATAACGCCATAATACAAGCCTACGCTGACGCGAATGACGTTACCCTGGCGGTAGCAGCTACAGATTCAGCACGTAACTTTGATCAGGTGATTCGTAACTCATCTGGTATTTTGTTGCGCTTGTTGCCGAACTTCTCTAACGCTGATTCGGCAGAAGTTAGCGGCGTTGATGTGACCTCTTCTTACCGCTTCGACAACAGCTGGGGTAACTGGAGTGTAGGTCTACAAGCGGCGTGGATTGGAACCTATGACGTTAAGGTAGGCGGTTCTACTTTCGACGCAGTGGGTTCATACAACTTCACGACACCCGTGGCACGACCTCTGCCAGAGTGGAAGATCAATGGCACTTTGTCTTGGAGCATGGATGAGCACCGTGTATTCGTATTGGCGCGTTACATTGACGAAGTGGACGAAGACATTCCTGCAGGCACCGCTGGCTTCTTTAAGGCAGTTACTGCAATCGCGGGTAACGCGGACACTGCTAACGATATGGCCGACGGCAAGATCGACAGCATGTTGACCGTAGACGTTCAGTACAACTACAACTTCGGTGAATTAGCATTCTTAAGCGATTCGAACGTGACAGTTGGTCTGCAAAACATCTTTGATGAAAGACCACCGATTGTGTCTTACGTAACCGCGTATGACCCAACACTGCACGACGGACGTGGCAGAATGTTCTTCTTGAGAGTTGGCGGTTCGCTGTAACGGCAAACTTGCAGAAAAACCCCTCTTTACAGAGGGGTTTTTTTTGCCTTGGGTATTATCAAACCAACCATAGACGGTTAGAGTTTAGGCTCGCGAGAGGGTGCTGACGAATAACTACTATTGATAGGAAGCCGGCTGAATGTCTTCTGCAACATGCAGTATGCGTCGACCTCCATGCGATTAACTGACACCGGTGGAAACAACGCCCCGGTGAAAACCGACATAACAAATTAGGTAGACCTTATGAAGCCTTTTTCTTATCTCATTGTTCTTAGTGCTTTATTTGCAAGCGTCACCGCTTGGTCGGAGCAAACCTCTGAGTGTTCACAAATTGAGAATAAGAATGAGCGCTTGCTGTGTTTCGACCGAGAATTCCCAAATACCGCGCCACCGAACAAGCCAAGCGAAACCACGCAAACGTCTTCCGACCGCATCAGTAACACACCTGTGAGCAACGCGGCAGCGCCAGCGAGTAGTCAGCCAGAGAACCAAGCCGAGCCGAAGGGAAACAATGGATTATCAGTCGCTGGCTTGCTGGATTGGAAAGAAACCCAGAGCTTTGAAAGTGAGATAGCGGCAATACGCTCGGGCGGTCAACAGCGCATGGTCTTCCGTTTGGATAATGGACAAATCTGGATGCAAAGCTCACCGCGGGCTTTACCCTTTTCTGTCGGTAATAAGGTGGTCATAAAGAGTGGCAGAGTTGGCGGCTTCATTATGCGTTCTGAATCTGGCACCAGTACCCGAGTTAAACGTATCGAATAGTTGCCATCTTTGCGCTGGCTAACTGACGGCAACAAACCCAGTCGAGCCGGGGCGCCTCTTGTTCAAAATGTGTCTTCTGTTGGTAGGCTAACACCTAGCTTACGCAGCCGCTCCCATGCTTGCTCGTGGGAAATTACGACGCTAACAAGATCTAGAAGAGCTCACCATCCAAAGGTCGCCGCGACCCATCTCCATCCTTCGTATAAACCTTCCATTACGAGTGGTAACCCAAATCTGAAACCAGAATCAGCAGATACGCTGAACTTCGGTGTTTCTTGGGTTCCTGAGGACGGTGTGTTGGAGGGCCTGTCAGTAGACGTTGACTACTACACATATGATTACACCGACATTATTACGCGAGAAAATAGTGCAGCATTGCTGTCAGCGGATAATGACATTATTCAGGCCTATGTGGATGCTAATCCAGGCACCAGTCTTGCGGACGCGGCGGTACAGTCTGATCGTAATTTCGACCAAGTCATTCGTAATTCCTCAGGCATTTTGTTGAGACTCTTACCGAATTTCTCGAATGCGGATTCTGCGGAAGTCAGCGGTGTAGATCTGACGTCTTCTTACCGATTTGACAATCGATGGGGAAATTGGAGTGTTGGGTTACTGGCCGCATGGGTCGGCACCTACGACGTCAAGTTAGGTTCAACAACCTATGATGCTGTAGGTTCATATAATTTCACGACTCCCGTGGCTCGTCCGCTGCCAGAGTGGAAAGTAAACGGCACGTTGTCGTGGAGTAAGGACAATCACCGCGCCTTTATGATGGTGCGCTATATAGATGAGGTAGATGAGGACATTCCAGCGGGTACGGCGGGCTTATTTAAAGCAGTTACTGCATTAGCTGGAAACCAATCAACCGCGAATGACATGGCGGACGGCAAGATCGACAGCATGGTGACGGTAGATCTTCAATACAACTATAACTTTGGCGAGACTGCGTTCTTGAGCGACTCGAACGTAACGGTCGGTTTGCAAAACGTTTTTGACGAAAAGTCGCCTGTTGTTTCGTACGTCACCGCATACGACCCGACTTTGCATGATGGTCGTGGACGTTTGTTCTTCTTAAGAGCAAGTGCCTCTCTCTAGCAGATAGAGCGCTTTGTGTACTCAACCCCCTCCAATGGGAGGGGGTTATTTTTTGGGCCAGCAAAAGTCGCTAACAGATGCGTTAACCATCGATTCATTGAGTGGGTAATAGGCGGATTTGAAAAGCTGCATTGGCCGTTACTTTATCTCTAGAAAACAGCATCGGCAGATCCTCATCATTCGCCCAGTTTTCCAATAGATTGTCGTAGAACTTTGATCTAGGATCGCCAGATTGTCCTGGCGCATTAGTCATTCTTGCGGCGTCCCAATTGCCTACATCGACAACCATGCGAAACGATGCGCCACTGCGCACGACAAAGTCTTTTGCTCTAAAACCGGTGTTGTTGGTGGTATTGCTGCTGCCGCCGCGTCCGTATTCGCGCATACTAAATGCCTTGGCGGTTTCACTCGCCATCATGTCCAAAAGCGGATGTTCAAACTGGGTTCGGTGCAGGTCGCCCCAGCGCCAATTTTTCGGATTAGTACCCAGCAATTGCTGGGTGGCCAACCAGGCCTCAGGCAAGGTTGTATAGGCGCGCTTCTTGCCCTCCTTACTTTCCAGTAACTTTAGAGCGGTGAGCGTATCTAGGCTCGGTGAATTGCTGCGATTGGCTTGATCGTCCAGCATGGTCATGAGTGCAGGTTCAAGATGCCGGTGATACCAGACGTTCCATAACGCTGCGGCGGCCGAATCCCGCTCTAGATTGTGGTCCCAATCCGCCATCATGGTACCGCCTTGATCTGGCACCTGAGCCGCTAACTTGGGGAGTCGGCCAATAACTTCACGCGCGAATACAGATTGGTAGTCACGTTGTAGTTTGGTGGAGTCCTCCACACTATGCTTGTTTTGGTTCTGCAGGACCTCCCAAAGTCGCTTGTAACGCCAGGGCGCAGACCACTCGAAGCCTACTCTATATTCATTGATCGGATAATTTTCAGGAAGGCTCATGGCATTAGCAGTGCCACTGAATCCGCGCTCAGGGTTGTATTCCTCTGGCAGCACATCCATATCGAAATAGCCGTCCCACTCATAGCGGCCATCACCTGGTACGGGTAACAGGCCATCCCAGTTATCGCGCTTTGGAAAACGTCCTGCCGGTTTGTAGCCTATGTTGCCATCGATGTCGGCATACACTTGGTTTTCTGACGGTGCCCCCCAGCGATTCAACGCGCCGACAAAGGTTCGAAAATTTTGTGCGCGCATGTATTCGATGCTGCCGAAGTAAGGCGCCATGCCTGGTTCCAACCAGGCTGCTCGCACGGTGAACAAGTGTGTTTTGGTTTGTGCCACCACGGGGCCATGGCGAGTGAATTGGAGCTGCACTTTCTGTGGCTTATCACCCTCTACGGTGATTGTTTCCTCGACAACCTGCAATGGTTCTTGCCGGCCTTGATAAACGTAGCCATTGCCCTGGCGCTGATAGATGTACAGGTCTTCTTGATCGATCGGGAAAATCGTTAGGCCAAAAGCGATGCGTTCGTTGTGGCCGATTGAAATGCCCGGCAAGGCGGGTTCGCCTGCACCAATAACGTTGATCCCTGGAGCGTTCAGATGAGCGATGTAACGCAAAGAAGGCACTGCATGACCCCGGTGCGGGTCATCAGCCAATATCGGTCGGCCGGTCGAAGTTCTGTCGCCACTTACTACCCAGTTATTGCTGCCGACATCGCCGCGATAGTTGTGTCGGGCGGTGGCTGCTATCAAGTCGCTTTGATTGTTCACGCCGTTCATCGCGGCGCTAAAGTCTACTGGGCTTTTCGCGAGAAAGTAGGCGTCTAGAACGTTGCTTGGAATAACACAGGGGTCTAATCCATCCGGCAGTTCTGTAGTCCATTCAGGCTCAAGTACTTTCCATTGCGCTGCGAGCTTTAACTCGTCTTTGCAGGCTAATCGCGCCCGCCAAACTTCGGTCGCTACGTTGCGCCATAAACCGTTGCTGCGAATTCGCACAACATCTTCGGCGCGCCATTTTTCCGGAGCATAACCGAGCATTTGGAATTCTGGCGGTAACAGGTGGGCGTGTGTTTTGGTTAATTCAACAAAAGCATTGATACCTGCTGTAAAGGCTTCAGTAATTTTCTTGGCGTCATTGCCGTAGGCAAGCCATTCGCTGTACATATCACCTCGGTACAGAAATAACCGAGCGGCTTTGTCTTGATCCACATAGGCCGGCCCAAGTACCTCTGACAGTGTTCCGAGACCACGGCGACGCCAAGTATCGATCTGCCAGAGCCGGTCTCGTGCGGCGTTAAAACCTTGCACGAAGAACACGTCGTAGTGGTCGTTGGCGTAAATGTGCGGCACGCCCCATTTGTCGACGATAATTTCTGCGGGCTTGCTTAGCCCCGCAACCTGGTAGCTCGCGTCTTGATTTATTTTTTGTGCGGCCGGGTAGGCAAGGGCGGTAATCGTCAGTGTTGTGATGAACAAGAGTGCTCGCATGGCTTGGTTCCTGGTCGTTAGTTGAACTGCGGTTTTAGACACTAAATTTTAATGCAAAAAAAACCCCGCAAAGCGGGGTTTTTTGGCTTGGGTCAGTAAGACATTAGTCCCAAGTCAAAGCGCCGCCGGTTTGATAATCGGTAACGCGGGTTTCAAAGAAGTTCTTTTCTTTTTTCAGGTCCATAATTTCAGACATCCACGGAAACGGGTTCTTGGTTCCCGGGAACTGCTCGGCCAGACCTATTTGTGCCAGTCGGCGATTGGCGATGAACTGCAAATACTCTTCCATCATATTGGCGTTCATACCCAATACGCCCCGTGGCATGGTGTCACGTGCGTAGGCAACTTCCAGCTCTGTGCCTTCTAGAATCATCGCCCGAGCCCATTCCTGCATATCTGCTTGCCACAGTTGCGGATTCTCTAGTTTGATCTGGTTGATGACATCTATACCGAAATTCACGTGCATGGACTCGTCGCGCAGAATGTACTGGAACTGCTCCGAGGTGCCGGTCATTTTGTTGCGACGACCCATCGACAAAATCTGTGTGAAGCCGCAATAAAAGAAGATGCCTTCTAATACACAGTAGTAAGCGATCAAATTCTTCAGCAGTGCTTTGTCTGTTTCTACGGTTCCGGTGTTGAAGGTTGGATCATTAATTTCTTGGGTGTACTTCAGTGCCCAAGAGGCCTTTTTAGCCACCGTGGGAATCTCGTGGTACATGTTGAAGATCTCTCCTTCGTCCATACCCAAAGACTCAATGCAGTATTGATAGGCGTGGGTGTGAATCGCTTCTTCAAAGGCTTGGCGCAGGAGGTATTGGCGGCATTCAGGATTGGTAATCAGGCGATAAATGGCCAGTACCAAATTGTTAGCGACCAATGAGTCTGCGGTTGAGAAGAAGCCAAGGCTGCGCTTCACGATGGTGCGCTCATCGTCACTCAGGCCATCTTCAGATTTCCATAACGCGATGTCCGCCGTCATATTTACTTCTTGAGGCATCCAGTGGTTAGCGCAACCGTCGAGGTATTTCTGCCAGGCCCAGTCGTACTTGAATGGCACCAACTGGTTGAGATCTGCACGACAGTTGATCATGGCTTTTTGGTCAACGGTAACGCGCTCGCGGTTCTCGCTGCTTTCGAATACCTCGTCCAGTGCCGCCTCTGTCTCTGGTGCGGCAGTTTCTAAAACAGGCGCCGCTGGTGCCGCCGGCGCGGGTTCAGGACTAACAGGTGCAGGGGCTGCCTCTACGACAGGCGCAGCCGGTGCTGGTTGTTCTGCTGTTTTAAGTTGCTGCAATGCCGCTTCGTTTACTACGGCAGTTTCTTCGGTGTTGTTGTCGTAATCATCCCAACTCAGCATGATTTAACTCCTAAAGCTGTTATTGACAGGCTTCGCAATCTGGATCATCCAGAGAACAAGCCATCGGTACAGGTGCGGCATCACCTAATTCCAGATCCGCGCCACTGACCGGTTCAACCGCCGGTGGTGCTGGTTCTGGAGCAGCCGTGCTGGCGGCAACGTCGCTCGTTGCGGCTTGTGAAGAAACCGCGTTTAGCGTGCCACGATCCAGTGTCGATTTTTCGGTACTGGTCGCGCTTAAGGCACGCAAGTAATAAGTTGTTTTCAGTCCTCTTAACCACGCCATACGATAGGTAATGTCGAGTTTCTTACCTGACGCACCAGCGATATACAGGTTCAGTGACTGGGCTTGGTCAATCCACTTTTGTCGCCGGCTGGCGGCATCCACTAACCAGCGGGGTTCCACCTCAAATGCCGTCGCGTACTTCTGCTTCAGTTCAACAGGGATTCGTTCTATCGCCTGCATGCTGCCGTCGTAGTACTTCAGATCGTTGACCATAACTTTGTCCCACAGGCCGAGGGCTTTAAGGTCTCGAACCATGTAGGGGTTAACTACTGTGAACTCGCCGGATAGGTTCGATTTCACATAGAGATTTTGATACGTCGGCTCAATGGATTGCGAAACGCCAGTTATGTTCGCAATGGTCGCGGTCGGCGCAATCGCCATAACGTTGGAATTGCGCATTCCGTTGATCTGCACTTTGTTGCGCAAAGCGCTCCAATCGAGTTTGCTCGACATATCAACATCTAAGTAGCCCTCGCCACGCTCGGCTTGCAGCATTTTTACCGAGTCGATGGGTAAGATGCCGCGGCTCCATAAAGAGCCTGAGAAGCTTGCGTAGGCGCCACGTTCCTGAGCCAAGTTACTAGAGGCATCAATAGCGTAGTAACTAATGGCTTCCATGGAAGTATCTGCAAATTCCACCGCGGCGTCAGAGCCATAAGCTAAACCTAACTTATACAAAGCGTCCTGGAAGCCCATCAGCCCCAGGCCTACTGGTCGATGACGCATGTTAGAGGTGCGCGCTTGTTCAACAGAGTAGTAATTGATGTCGATGACGTTATCGAGCATTCGTACTGCTGTGCGTGTGGTCTCTTCTAGTTTCTTTAGATTCAACTCGCCGTTTTCGATGTGTTGGACCAGGTTGATGGAGCCTAGGTTACAGACGGCAATTTCGTCAGCAGAGGTGTTCAGCGTAATTTCAGTACACAAATTTGATGAGTGCACCACGCCGGTGTGTTGCTGGGGCGAGCGCACATTGCAGGTATCCTTGAACGTGATCCAAGGGTGGCCTGTTTCAAATAGCATCGACAACATCTTGCGCCATAAATCGGCGGCTTTAATGCGCTTAAACAGTTTTAGCTCACCATTGCGAGTTTGCTCTTCGTAGGCCAGGTAACGCTGTTCAAAGGCTCGGCCGTAGAGATCGTGCAAGTCTGGCGCGTCGGCAGGCGACAACAGTGTCCAGTCGCCGTCTTCTGCTACCCGCTTCATAAACAAGTCTGGAATCCAGTTGGCGGTGTTCATGTCGTGAGTACGACGTCGATCGTCACCGGTGTTTTTGCGTAGTTCCAGAAACTCTTCAATGTCCAAGTGCCAGGATTCTAAGTAGGCGCAAACCGCACCTTTGCGCTTGCCACCTTGGTTTACGGCTACTGCGGTGTCGTTCACCACTTTCAGGAAGGGCACAACACCCTGTGACTTACCATTGGTGCCTTTAATGTAAGTGCCTAACGCGCGCACTGGTGTCCAGTCGTTACCCAAACCGCCTGCCCACTTAGACAGCATGGCGTTGTCTTGGATTGCGCCATAAATACCGTGCAGATCATCTGGAACAGTAGTTAGGAAGCAAGAAGACAACTGCGGCCGCAAGGTGCCGGCATTAAATAAGGTTGGCGTTGAACTCATGTAGTCGAAGGAACTGAGCAGGTTATAAAACTCAATTGCTCGTGCACATGGGTCGTCTTCTTCTGCGGCAAGGCCCATGGCAACGCGCATGAAGAACACTTGGGGCAGTTCGATACGGATATCGTTTGAATGAATAAAGTAGCGGTCATACAACGTTTGCAAACCAAGATAGGTAAACAAATGATCGCGCTCTGGCAGCAATGCAGCCCCCAGTCGGTCTAAATCAAATTCTGCAAGTTGCGGTGCCAGCAGCTCCAGCTCAATGCCACGCAAGATAAATTGCTTGAGTGCCTGAGGGTATACCGCAGCCATTTGCGCCTGGGTGGCACTTTGTTGTGCGCCACTGCCGTCGACGTCTAGGAAGGACAGTGCTTCAGTACGTAGTTCGTCCAACAACAAGCGTGCACTTACGTAGGTGTAGTTCGGCTCTTCTTCCACCAAGGTGCGTGCGGTAATTAAAACTGACGTAGCCACGTCGGTAGCCGAAATGCCGTCGTACATGTTGTTTAGCGACTCGTCGATGATGCGCTCGGCGTCTACATCGATAAGTCCTTCACACGCTTCGGTGACGATGGTGCGGATGCGCGCAACATCTAACGGTGCGGTGCTGCCGTCGTGATGAACCACTGAAATGCCTGCAAATTTTTCATCCGCTGGTGTTGCAGCCACTGCCGGCCCGCGCTCTTGGGCGCGTTGTTCTCGATACAAGACATAGGAACGAGCGACCTTGTGTTCGCCTGAGCGCATCAATGCCAGTTCAACCTGATCTTGTATTTCTTCTATGTGCAGCGTGCCGCCAGAGGGCAAACGACGCTTGAAGGTGTTGGTCATCTGATCGGCCAGAGAAACAACCAATTCGCGTATGCGCGGTGACGCCGCCGCAGTACCACCCTCAACGGCTAAGAACGCCTTGGTCATGGCAACAGCAATTTTGTCCTGTGTATAAGGCACCACGGTACCGTTGCGTTTGATGATTTTGAGTTGTCCCGGTGCCGTTGCTGTCAGCGAGGGTGACAAAGGCTGCGTTTCCGGTTGCGTGGAGGGTTGGGGTGTTGAGCCAGTCTGCGTTTCCATTTGCATTGGTATTAGTTCTCTCTCTCTCTTTTTATGCTCGGGCTTTTTGCCGTTACACATTTATGCTCAGGTTTTTGCCGTTACACATTTATGCTCGGGCTTTTTGCCGTTACACGTTTGTGCTCAGGCTCTTTACCGTCTACACATCTGTGGTCAGGGTTTACCGTTCGCACTCTCCCTGGTTTGTTATTTGTCGTTTCATGACCGGTTAGGCTCTATAAACGACTCAAATTCCTCAAAATTTTGCAGCAACTCAAACACGGACTTTTACTGGCACTGCAGTCAAACGCTCACTGTTTTAACCGGGATAAACTAATAAAAATTTGACTCGGTCAATGTTTCAAAACCCCATATATAGGGTTTTCGTGAGCAAGATACACAAGATAATGGGATCACAAAATCATTGCAACAAAAAGTCTGTGGATAACCTGTTTACAGCTTTGGATAAGCTTGTGACTAACATATGGGTAACCAAAAAAGCACTTTTTAGTAGCGTTTTGCCTGCTCAGTTAGGCGTCTGAAACAGCTTTAGACCCTGTACTTACAATCCATTAGCATGGTCGGCTCCGCCACCAACTGACACGCTCTAAGGATGTTTCATTGAGCTATATCATGGCCCTAGATCAAGGCACGTCGAGTAGTCGCGCCATCATTTACGACTCTGTCGGCCAGGTGGTCGCTGTCGCCCAATCGGATATAGATCTGATCTTTCCCCAAGACGGCTGGGTTGAGCAAAACCCAGAACAGCTTTGGCAGTCCATTGTCACAGTTGGACGCCAAGCTATCGCAGAATCTGGCTTAGCGCCCAGCGACATAGCAGCCATTGGCATCACTAATCAACGAGAAACCACGTTGCTTTGGGATCGGGCCACCGGCGACTGTGTTCACAACGCCGTGGTTTGGCAAGATCGTCGCGGCGCGGAACGGTGCTCAGCCATGGCGAACGAAACCCTAGCGGATGGTCGAGGGGTTGATGCGCTCATTAGCGAGGCCACGGGGTTGATCATTGATCCTTACTTCTCCAGCACCAAGTTGGCCTGGTTACTCGACAATGTCGAAGGGGCGCGACAAGCGGCGACAGATGCCAAGCTGTGTTTTGGCACGGTCGACAGTTATTTGATATGGCGGTTGAGTAAGGGCCAAAGCCACGTTACTGACGCCACGAACGCCAGTCGAACCCAGTTGTTCGACATCAATACGCAAACTTGGAGTGCCGAATTACTGGCCTACTTTGATATCCCGAACACGCTGTTGCCCGAGGTATTGGACAGTGCCGCTGCTTTTGCAACAGCCGACGCCGAATGGTTTGGCGCGCCTATTCCTATAACCGGTATTGCGGGGGATCAGCAATCCGCTCTTATTGGCCAAGCGTGCTTTGCACCAGGCATGTCCAAAAGTACCTACGGCACCGGTTGCTTTGCGATGACCAATACCGGAGAGCAGCGACCCCGCTCCAACCAACAGCTGTTGGCCACTGTGGCCTACCGCATAGGAGGTCAAACCACATACGCCTTGGAAGGCAGTATTTTTGTCGCTGGTGTGGCCATTAAGTGGCTGCGCGACCAACTCAATCTGATTGCTGACGCTGCAGAAACTCAAGCCGCTTTCGAGCGCTGCAACGGCGACGCCCAGGGTGTGTTCGTGGTACCGGCCTTCACAGGATTGGGCGCGCCCCATTGGCAGCCCTCGGTGCGCGGTTTGATTACCGGTTTAACGCTGGACAGCAACCGCGATCAGGTCATCACCGCCACACTGCAAAGTGTGGTGTTGCAGACCCAAGAGTTATTGCAGGCCATGGCCCAAGACGGTGCGCCGGTTGAGACCTTACGAATTGACGGTGGTATGGTGGTAAATGATGCTCTGTGCCAATGTCTTGCGGACATTCTGAATGTGCAAGTGCAGCGACCTGTGGATGTAGAAACCACTGCCAAGGGCGCAGCGGTACTGGCGGCTTTGGGCAGTGGCCAACTCACCGACTTAACCGACGCAGCCAATAGCTGGCAGTTGGATCATACTTTTACCCCACAGATGACTGCGCAGCGACGGCAACAATTATTAGACGGTTACGCGCGGGCAGTCGCCCAAGCTATGGCAGGTTAGCTCGCAACCCCCAGAAGCCAGTGGAGTTGTCTCAGAGCGCACGCGCAGGTGTCGAAAGCGTCACCTTAGAGGGCTACTGGACCCAACAACAAAAACTCAACCAAGGCTTTTTGACTGTGTAAGCGGTTGCCCGCTTCGTGCCACACGACCGAGCGCGGGTCGTCCAATAACGTTTGGCTAACTTCTTCACCACGGTGAGCCGGCAAACAGTGCATAAACAGCACCTCAGGTTTCGCCAAATCTAATAAGGCTTCGTTCACCTGGTAAGGCTCAAAGGTGGTTCGCCGATCAGCCTCCTGGCCCTCGTGACCCATTGAAGACCAAACATCCGTTACCACCAAATCGGCATCAGCGACGGCTTCGCTGGCTGAAGCGACCCGTTGCGCATTGCTGCCATTGCTTAAGATGTCGCTGTTCGGTTGGTGCGAATCCGGGCAAGCGATGCGCAGTTGAAAATCCCACTGAGTAGAGGCGTTAATGTAGGAATGGCACATATTGTAGCCGTCACCCAGAAACGCCACGGTCTTGCCTTTTATGGGGCCGCGCAGTTCCTCGAAGGCTTGTACGTCTGCGAGTAACTGACACGGATGCAGTAGCGAACTCATGGCATTAATCACCGGCACACTGGCGTGATCGGCGAGTGTTTGCATATCAGACTGTTCCAGTGTTCGGATCATGACGATGTCGACCATTTCAGACAGCACTCTTGCCAGGTCCTCAATGGGTTCGCCACGACCCATCTGACTGTCTTTACTGGTCAGGAAAACCCCATGGGCACCCAACTGAGCTAGACCTGCTTCAAATGCTAACCGTGTGCGTGTGCTGTTCAGTTGCATAATGATTGCAGCGGTGCGACCGACCAGGGGTTGATAAACCTCACCGTTCTCGTGCATCACGCGAAACTGTTTTGCGCGTTCAATAAGGTAATGCAGTTCCTCTTTTGAAAAATCCAATAACGATAAAAAATCCCGCTTCGACATAGTCACAGGTCCTCAGGTTAGGAAGTAGGGGAATTAGCGGTTGAGTAAGGTGGTGAGCTTGCTCACCAATTCATCGGCTTCTTGATTGCTCAAATTCAGCGGTGGTAACAAGCGCACTACGTTGCCTTGGGTGACATTAATCAGCAGGCCATTATTGAGTGCGTCGCTGACCAGTTCGGGCGCGTCTTCGTTGAGTTCTATAGCGATCATCATACCCAGTCCACGAACTTCTTTAACGGCGTTGTTGCCAGCAAGCTCGCTCTGCAAGGCAGAGACAATGCGTTTTCCTTGAGTTTCCGCTTGGCTGCAAATGTCTTCTTCTTCGATAACATCCAGTACTGCATGTGCCGCGGCACAGGCCAAAGGATTGCCACCAAATGTCGAGCCATGGTTGCCCGGAACGAATAACTCCGCCGCTTCACCGCGCGCTAAACACGCACCAATGGGAACGCCGTTGCCGAGGCCTTTCGCAGTGGTAACCACATCAGGCAGGCAATCGCTGTGTTGATAAGCGAAGTATTTACCGGTGCGCGCATTGCCCGTTTGCACTTCGTCCAACATCAACAACCAACCTTGCTGATCGCAGATGCTGCGTAATGCAGGCAAGTAGTCGCTGTCGGGAATATGAATGCCGCCTTCCCCAAGGATAGGTTCGACCAAGACCGCGACAACGCCAGGATTGTTGTCGGCAATGGCTTGGATCGCCGCTATGTCGTTAAAGGGCGCGCGAACAAAACCGCCCAGGAGGGGTTCAAAGCCGGCGTGCACCTTACGATTACCGGTAGCGGTGAGTGTGGCCATCGTGCGGCCATGAAAACTGCCATCTACGACAACCACCGATGGGTTGTGGTTGCCGTTGCGATTACCTTTGAGTCGCGCCAGCTTGATCGCCGCTTCGTTGGCTTCGGCGCCAGAATTACAAAAGAAAACGTTGTCCATACCCGACAATGCGCACAGCCGTTGGGCTAAACGGGTCTGATGGGGGATATCGTAAAGATTGGACGTATGCAAAAGGGTTTGACCCTGATCGCTTAAAGCGCTCGCCACCTTCGGATGGGCATGGCCCAAGCCACAAACCGCAATACCGGTTAACGCATCAAGGTATTCATTGCCCTTGTCATCTTGCAGGTAAGCGCCGTTGCCTTTCACGAAGGAAACGGGAAGACGCCCATAGGTGTTCATTACATTGCTCATGACGGTCTACATACAAGATGCAAAATGTTCGATTTACACAGTGCCTAAAACGACAACAGGCCGCATACGCCGCCTGTCCAAAGGCGAAATGCTACTAAACCGTATGGTGATCTTCAACAGCTGAAAAATCCGTCTTCAGGCGGATAGGGCTTGCTTTAAGCGCTGCAAACCCTGAGTTAGCAGTTCATCAGGACAAGCGAAATTAAAGCGAATGTAATCAGGGTGACCGAATTGTGCGCCGTCGGAAATGCCTAGGCCGTGGGCTTCAAAGTGAGCTTCAACATCGTTTAGACCCAGATCGGCGATATTGATCCAAGCTAGGTAGGTGGCCTCAACTGGGGTCATGCGCGTGCCCACGACTTGTTCGAGTTTCTGTACATTGCTGCGCAGTTGTTCAAGCAGTCTTCCTAACCAATTACTTCTGTCCTTAAAGGCGGCTTCGGAAGCAACAATGTTTAATGGGCCGATGCCCGGTACCAGGCCTGCCTCTTGGGTTTGGAACTGTGCTCGTAGTTGCGGATCCGGAATGATTGCCGCGGCGCACCCCAGGCCAGGAATGTTATAGGTCTTGGTGGCTGCAAATAGGCTGATCGTGCGGTTGGCAATGGTCGGAACAACCTGGGCGATGGGTAAATGCTGGGCGTTTTCCGCCAGCACGATGTTGCAGTGAATTTCGTCGCTGACCAAGATCAGGTCGTTGCGCTCTACAAATTCAGCCAGCGCTTCAAGTTCGGGCAACGTGTAGGCACGGCCAGTGGGGTTCTGAGGATTGGCGATCATCACCATCTTGACTTGGTCGACCCGGCTTTGCATGTGCTGTAGATCCATGCGCCAGTGACCGTCATCCAGCACCAGTGGCACTTGCACATCCTGTCGCTGCACATTGTCCGCAAACTCAAGGAAGGGGTAATACACCGGTGTGGGAATCATCATCTTCTGTTGCGGCGTTAGGCATCGGGCCGCCATGTTCATGCCTGGTACCACACCGGGTAGCCAGACAATCCAATCCTCTGGCGCAGACCAATTAAAGTGGTGGTCAAGCCAACCTTGGAAGGCCTCGGTTAGGGTAGTCGGTGGTTTTGTGTAGCCAATGATTGGATGGTCGAGACGTTGCCGTAGCGCATCGAGAATGAAGTCAGGTACTGCAAAGTCCATGTCGGCAATCCAGAACGGCAAAATATCCCGAGCGGCATATTTTTCCCATTTCGTGCTGTGGGTGCTGCGACGATCAATCAGTTGGTCAAAGTTGCTCATGCTCAAGGCCAGCCATTTGCGGATACAGCGATCATAGTACTCAAGGCGTGGCGGTGACCATCATTGGTGGCACTGTCGATATAGGTCGCGGTAGACTTCGCCCAACATCAGGCGGTAGTCATGCCTGAGCAGTACAGGAAACACTCATGTCAGAAGAAGTCATCGACACGATCAAGCAACAGATTTCGGAAAACCCAATCATCCTTTATATGAAGGGTTCGCCCCAGGCGCCACAGTGCGGTTTTTCTGCGCAAACTGTGCAGTGCATGGTGGGTTGTGGTCAGCGGTTTGCCTATGTCGACATCCTTAGTAACCCAGAAATTCGTGCGACTCTGCCGGGTTATGCGCAGTGGCCAACCTTCCCGCAGTTGTGGGTAGAAGGCGAGTTGGTAGGCGGTTGCGACATCGTCACTGAAATGTTCGAGTCTGGAGAGCTGGAAACGTTGCTTACAGAAACGGCGGCCAAGTACGAAACTCCAGACGAATAAAGTACGCAGAAAAACTAGAGCGGCCTCAGTAGTCCTCTGGATTGGCTGATTCCAGCCACGCCGTCTGAAAATCCCAGGTATTGACGATATGACAGAACAGCTCTGCTGTTCTGTCGGCGTCGTATGCAGCGCCATGGGCGCGCGCCTCGCTGAAGTCGATATCGGCTCGGCGGCAGGCTTCTCTCAGCACCGTATGGCCGTAGGCCAAGGCTCCCAAGGTCGCCGTATCTAAAGTTGTGAAGGGGTGAAACGGATTGCGCTTAATGCTTTGGCGGCTGCAGGCGGTGTTTAAAAATCCCTGGTCGAAGGATGCGTTGTGAGCCACCAGTATCGCGCGATGGCAGCCGTACAGCTTCATTTCGGAACGCACCAAAGAAAAAAATTCTTTCAGTACCGACGCTTCATCCATAGCGTCTCGGTGCGGATCATCCAGATCAATGCCGGTCACTTTGAGACTAGCCGGTTCAACCACCATGCCGTCTATCGGTTGTACGTTCCAACTCTCTTGGCCTTTGATGGACAAGCGATCGTCTTGCATCTGCAGAAAACAGCAGGCGAGTTCCAGAATCGGGTTGGCCTGATGATCAAAGCCTCCCGTTTCTAGATCTAATACCACTGGCAGATAGCCACGAAAACGTTCGGAAAGTTCCATGCGGTCATCGTAGCAGGATCGGCGTGGGGGTGGGCGTTTCGATTAACCCCAGGAGCAGCCCTGTTAGACCTTAAATGAAGCCATAAAAGGCGGTTGCTGTTTGCATAACTGTGGGCTTCGCATAAGATGGCGCGCGAAATTTGAGGGCTCAGGCGTGGCAGAAAAAAATAAAATCGTATTGGCGTATTCCGGTGGCTTAGACACTTCGGTGATCTGCCGTTGGTTGCAGGAAACTTATGATGCAGAAGTCATCACGTTTACTGCGGATATTGGCCAAGGAGAAGAAGTCGAGCCGGCCCGTGAGAAGGCCCAGGCCATGGGTGTGAAGAACATTTACATCGAAGACCTAACCGAAGACTTTGTGGCCAATTACGTCTACCCGATGTTCCGCGCCAATACTGTTTACGAAGGCGAATATTTGCTGGGCACTAGCATTGCCCGGCCGTTAATTACCCGACGTCTGGTAGAAATCGCAAGGGAAAACGGTGCGTACGCGGTATCCCACGGCTCTACCGGCAAGGGCAACGACCAAGTGCGTTATGAGCTGGGTGCTTATGCTTTGGATCCAGACATTAAGGTGATTGCGCCCTGGCGCGAGTGGGATTTGAATTCCCGGGAAGCGTTGATGGACTTCTGCGAAAAGCATCAAATCCCAGTGGATTATAAGCGGGGTGACAAATCCCCTTATTCAATGGATGCGAACTTGTTGCACATTTCTTACGAGGGGGGCGGTTTAGAAGACCCCGCAAAGGAAGCGGACGAGGGAATGTGGCGTTGGACGGTAGCGCCTGAGGAAGCGCCCGACGAACCTGGCGTCATCGAACTGACCTATCAAAACGGCGACCCCATTGCGTTGGACGGCAAGGCGTTGACCCCTGGCGAAATGCTGAGGGAGTTGAATCGTTTGGGCGGCATTCACGGTATTGGCCGCTCCGACATTGTTGAAAACCGATTTGTTGGCATGAAGTCCCGAGGCTGTTATGAAACGCCTGGCGGCACCATTTTGCTGCGCGGCCACCGGGCCATGGAGTCCATTACCTTGGACCGAGAAGTAGGGCACCTAAAAGATGAGTTGATGCCGCGCTATGCCAAGCTCATCTACAACGGCTATTGGTGGGCGCCTGAGCGCAAGGTGCTGCAAGCGCTGATTGATGAATCGCAAACCGTGGTTAATGGCCGGGTGACGCTGAAGTTGTTTAAAGGCTCAGTGAGTGTGGTGGCAAGAAGTTCCGATGACAGCCTGTATGACGCCGATGTAGTGACCTTTGAGGATGATCAAGGCGCCTATGACCAGCGTGATGCTGGTGGCTTCATTAAGCTCAACGCGCTGCGCTTGCGACTTGGTGCCAAGCGCGGTCGTGACTATTCTTAAGGGTGTCGTTGGAATGCCCGGCGCTCTGCGCTGGTACTAACGAGTTACCTCTGTGATTGATTCAACCCAACCTATCGGTGTCTTCGACTCAGGCATGGGTGGGTTAACGGTGCTGAAAGAACTGCAGACCGCCATGCCTGGCGAATCGTTCATTTATTTAGGTGACAGTGCGCGCTTGCCCTACGGCAATAAGAGCGCGAGCACTGTGCAGCAGTATGCGCTGCAAGCATCCGCTGAACTCATTAAACGTGGGATCAAAGCCTTGGTAGTAGCATGTAATACCGCCTCGGCCGCGGCATTACCCCAATTGGTAGAGCAATTTGCGCCGTTGCCGGTTTTTGGTGTGATTGAACCTGGCGCCCAAGCTGCGGCGGACTCGGCGTCGCAAGGGTCGGTGTTGGTGCTGGCGACCGAAGGCACCGTTATGGACGGTGCATATCAGCGGGCATTGCTCGCAGCAAATCCCAAACTCACTGTATATGCGCGCGCCTGCCCATTATGGGTGGCGCTGGCAGAGCAAGGTTACGCAGAACCGTCTCAAGAATCAGAAAGCGTTGCCCAGGCGGTATTGGCGCATGCCTTACGGGGGTTCCATCAAGAACCCAGCACCGTGCTGCTTGGGTGTACGCACTTTCCGGTATTTCGAGAAAGACTCAGTGGTTTATTGGGTGGCAACGCTGTCATCGTCGACTCTGCGCAAACTACAGCCAAACAAGTGGCGGCAGCAATGCAGCGCTTAGAGCTGCTCCGTTCCGAAGCCGGTAGCGGCGAAATTACTTTTTTGGCTACCGATGGTGTTGAGCGTTTTTGTCGTGTTGGAGCTTACTTTTTTGGTCAGGCCATCGACAACGCAGAGCGGGTGACTCTATAGCGCTCAGTCAGTGGTTTTGTCTTTAAATTCGCACAAGTCCTCTATGACACAAGCGCCGCAACGAGGTTTACGCGCTACGCAGATGTAACGGCCATGCAGAATTAACCAGTGATGGACGTCGACCTTGAACTCATCTGGCACCACTTTTAGAAGTTTGTCTTCGACCTGACGCACGTTTTTGCCCGATGCCAACTTGGTGCGATTAGATACGCGAAAAATATGTGTATCCACAGCAATAGTGGGGTGACCAAAGGCCGTGTTCAAAACAACGTTGGCGGTTTTACGTCCGACGCCAGGTAGTGCCTCAAGTAGCGCTCTATCCTCAGGCACTTGGCTGTCGTATTCGTCCATTAAAATTTTGCAGGTCTTAATGACATTTGCGGCTTTGGTATTGAATAGACCAATGGTTTTAATGTGGTCCTTGACCTTCGCTAACCCAAGCGCGTGGATTGCGGCTGGGGTATTGGCTTTTGCAAACAAGGGCCCGGTGGCTTTGTTAACGCTTACATCGGTGGCTTGAGCCGACAGCATTACCGCAATTAATAACTCGAAGGGCGAGTCAAAGTTAAGTTCGGTGGTTGGCTTTGGGTTCTCTGTTTGCAAGCGACTGAGCATTGCATGGCGTTTGTCGCGGTTCATAGATTGATCCTTAAGCGTTAAAAGCTCGATCCGGGTTGTTTGAGAAATTCGGTTTCAGCCGCTGTTGATATTCTGTTGAGCACCGCGTTTCGGTGCGGAAAACGGCCAAATGTTTTGATTACTTCAAAGTGGCGTTGGGCGAAACTTAGATTGCCGGTTTCTTCAATGCCAGCAAACAGTTCTAAACTGCGTTGCTGGTGGGCTAAACACTCGCTGTGCATAAAAGGCATATACAAGAAAGCCCGCTGCTGCGGTGGCAGCTCGGTATCTAATGCCAGAGTTATGGTTTCCTCGGCCAGTGCCAGGGCTGGAGCATCCCACGCAAAGGCACGGGGGTCGTCTCGATACAGATTGCGGGAAAATTGATCCAGTACAATCACCTCGGCCAAACGCCCTGTAGCGTGATCGCGCCAGTGGAGCGCGCCAGTATGCGCCACGTCTTCATGAAGTTGGCCAAAGCGCTGTTTTAGTTGTGCGTCAAAAGCTGGGTCTTTGCGCCACCACTGCGCGGGTTCGATTTCGTTAAACCAAAAGTTCAAAACTATTTTAGGATCGCTCATTAATCGGCTCGCTGGTTTGCTCGTTAGACTTTGCAGCACTATTTAAAGCGCCTTGAACTAACGCAAAGAGTAAGCCGGCAAGCAAGAAGGCGCCAGGGGGAAACAATGCCAAAGGCAATGGCCCTGTCGCTGCAATGTGTACGACCCAATGTGCCGCTTGTTCGCCAAACAACAAATCCATTTCTCGGAGAAACGTACCGTGCCCGAGTGCCTCGCGTACAGCACCCAGCGTTAACAGGGCTATAGCAAAACCAACAGCGGTGCCCAGCGCGTCGAGCGCCGCAGCGCCCACGGGCTGGCGGCTGGCAAAGGACTCGGCGCGCCCCAGGATCATGCAGTTGGTAACAATGATCTGAATGAACAGCGCAATGCGTAGATACAACTCAAACGCGAAGGCTTCCAGCAGCATTACCGTGAGCGTGGTAAAGGTGGCGATGATCAGTACAAAGCAAGGTAGGCGAGCAACATCGGGAATACGATGACGTAGGGTCGAGATCATTAGATTAGAACCGAGCAGCACAAAGCCACTGGCCACAGCCAGGCCTAAAGCGTTCACCACACTATTGCTCACGGCCAACAACGGACACAAACCGAGTAGTTGCGCCCAGGCAGGATTGTTAACGAGTACCCCTCGGCTGAATGTGCTCATTGCTCGGCTTCCTTAGTGGCCGAATGGGTGGTGGTTAACGCGGCTCGCTGAGTCGCTGAATGTGCTGCGGTTAACGCAGTTCGCTGAGTCGCTGATTGTGCTGCGTTACAGTAGTGGGCACGGGCTTGTGTATTTAATCGCTGGGCGACGGTTAATGCAGCCTGGCGCAGCGCGTTATGTGTGATTGTAGCTCCAGTCACGGTATCCGTACTCTGCCATTGGGCTGCGGTTGAATCGTCCTGGTTGGGTAAGTAATTGTCGCGCTGATGGTCGATAAAATCGCCGATCCCTGGGGTTTCGAGATGTGCCAGCACGCGCAATTTCAGCAAACTGGGGTCGCCATTGTCGAATGTTTGCCAATAAGCCAACAAATCTATCGGCCCGGCGTAGCCATTTTCGCTGATGTGAATGAGCCACCAATCGGTGCATGCGGTGATCACGTTATGGTTTTCTATTTGCGTCCAATCAAGCTCTTGCTGTTGCTGCGGTGATAGCAGGCTTAGCATCAGGGCTCTGGCTTGGGCGGTTCGTTGGGCGTCTATTTTTGGTGCGGTGAATTGATTGGTTGCTACCAATACGCTACCGCAAATGCCTGCGATTAAAGTCAGGCTTACTATGCCCCGCCAAGATAAGCCGCTGTTATTCATGGGCGCTGACCTTGGTTTGCCGGTGTAGACGATTCAGTAACGGTGTTGTGCAATTGGCCAGCAAAATGGCAAAGGCGATGCCGTCGGGTAGGCTGCCACCAGTGCGAATAACGAATAACAATAAGCCGATTAAACAACCGAATATGATCTGGTGCCGTGGGTTGGCCGGGTGAGTCACCGGATCAGTAGCGAAGAAAAACGCCGCCGCCATGGTGCCGCCACTGGTCCAATGAAACCAAGGTGAACCGAGACTTTGAGATGAGCCTTGGTCGTAGGTTGCAGCGGCCAAAAAGCCCAGGGTGAGCAGCATCGCGCTGGGTATGCGCCAACTTATGATGCCTTGCCATATTAGCCAAAGGCCACCAGCCAGGAATAACGCTGCAGTAACCATGGCTTGGTGCTGGGCCACGGCGACACTGGGCATAAACTCTGCCACGGTCATGGCCGGTCGATAGCGGAATTCGCTGAGTAAAGTCGCGCCGCTTAATCCATCTGGTGATGCGTTTGGATAGCTTGCCAATATCCCAGGAAACGACAGCAAGATAATCGCATAACCCACCATGGCGGGATTAAACACATTCTGTCCCAAACCGCCGTAAGCATGTTTTGCTAAACCAACAGAACCTAGGGCGGCCACGGCTAAAACTCCAATGGGCACGCTTGGCGGCAGGCATACAGTGATTAACCAGGCGATCAGTAGTGTCGTACCGTCACCTAAGTGCCGAACCAACTCAGTGCGCAGAGCGTTCGGTCTGCGCCACACCACCACTGCGGCTTCGACTGCGAGACAACAGATTGTCAGTACCAGTCCATTCAGCAGTATCCCAGGCCCTAGGTAATAGCTTTGTGCCAGTAGCCCGGGTACCAATGCGGCAAGCACCTTTAACATAATGTTTGAGGTGCGATTACCTGTGCGCCTCGTCGTCCTGTTCACGAACCCACCTGCCGGTCGCTACCGCCAACGTTTTGGCCGCGGCGTTTTTGTAATCTTTGGGCACGTCGTTGTTGTGCTGCGTCCTCGCGTTCCTGCAAACGAGTGGCATGGGCTTCGTAGCGCTGTTTTATATTGGCCTTGTGTTCTTTGTCTTGGCGCTGGTGGGTCTCGATGCGTTTGGCCTGAGTAAAGATGGCGGCCAGGTTAATGTCGCTAGGGCAGGCTCGATCGCACAGACCGCATTCAATACAGGCTTGCAATCCAAGATCGGCGGCAGCCTCCCAAGAGTGCCCTTGGGCCAACTTGAACAATTGGTCAGGCAACAAGTCTCGTGGGCAGACCTCAATGCATTGGCCGCAATTGATGCAGCCGCGGCTGTAGGGTGCAAGTTTGGCGGGAACGGGCGGCGGCGCTTCGGGTAGCGTCAGCAAGCTGATGCAATCCACCGGGCAGGCCGGAATGCACAACTCGCAGCCGGTACACTCTGTTGCAACCACGGTGTGCATAAAACCCTGGGCGCCGACGATGGCATCCACTGGGCAAGGCGGTAAACACAGCGTGCAACCAATACAGGCGCTCTCATCAATGACCGCAATCAGGGCGGTGGGTTCAGGCGTCGCAGACTGGCTCAGGGGCGCATCTGCCCCCATCAAGTCACGCAATTGCACGACCAGTTCGGTACCACCGGGTGGGCACAGATCAATGGCCTCGCCCTTGGCAACGGCCTCTGCGTACGGCAAACAACCCGGATAACCGCATTGTGCACATTGAGTTTGCGGCAGCAGCGAATCAATCTCTGCTGGCAGGCTGGTGTCGTCGCGGGGTAAGCGCATGCGCAGTTGTGCTACCGCCAGTGCGAAGGTCAGCAGAGCAATGACCAAAACCGCAGGTGTCAGCGCACTGACCCAAGTCACAGCGTCAATCCTTGGAAGCCCATAAACGCCAAGCTCATTAATCCTGCGCTGATTAACGCGATTGGGGTGCCTTCGAAGGCGGCAGGTAAGTCTGCTTGTTGCAGTTGCTCGCGCATGGCGCCATACAAGACCATGACCAGAGTGAAACCCCCAGCGGCTCCAATGGCATAGACCAAAGTTTGCAGCAGAGTCAGTTCCTGACCAATGGCGAGCAGGGTTACCCCCAATACCGCGCAGTTGCTGGTAATCAACGGTAGGTAGACGCCCAGTAATTGCTGCAATACTGGCGAGGCGGCGCGCAAGTACACTTGAACCAGCTGTACTAAGCCTGCGATGACCACAATAAATAGAATGATGCGCAGGTAGTGCAGATCTAAGGGCACTAACACCCCGTGGAATAAAATGTGGCTGGTCACCGCCGCCAGACTAAGGACAAAGGTTGTCGCCAACCCGGTGGCGAAGGCGGTGTCGTAGCTTTTGGTAATGCCCATGAACGGGCATAAACCCAAAAATTGCGCGAGCACAAAGTTATTTACCAGCAAGGCCCCAAGCAGTATGAGACTGAGATCTGTCATGCTAGTGCTTCAACCGCCTAAAAATTCAGGATCAGCGGATCTATTTCACCGCCATGCCTGGGCTGGCGCCGCTGTCAGGAGACAGCAAAAAGATATCGGCGTCGCCGGGCCCAGCAGCCAGCACCATGCCTTCGGAAACACCAAAGCGCATTTTCCGTGGCGCCAGGTTGGCCACCACCACCGTTAATCGATCCACCAGATCCTCGGGTGCGTAAGCGGCTTTAATGCCAGAGAAGACTTGGCGTTGGTGGTCGCCGACATCCAACTGCAAACGCAGCAACTTGTCTGCGCCCTCTACCGGCTCGGCGCTGATAATGCGCGCGACCCGCAGCTCGACCTTATTAAAGTCGTCAACGTTAATGGTGTTGTCTGCAGCCTCACTTGATTTTTTGGGCGTGTCTTTAGTTTTACCCTCAGGTTCCACTGGAGCATCAATCAGCTTAGCCACTTGCTTGCCTTCCATGCGTTGCAACATGGCTTTGAAAGGATTGATCCGATGACCATTCAACAGATCGTCAAGATCACTCCACTGTAGGGGCTCAACCCCTAAAAACGCCTCAGTGCGCTCAGCGGTTTGGGGCAGAATGGGTTTGAGGAAGATCATCAGCGCGCGGAACATTTGTATCGCTTGGCTGCATACCGGTTGTACCTCAGCTTTGCGCTCTGGGTCTTTGACCATATTCCATGGTTCGTGGCTGGCAATGTATTGATTGGCTAGGTCTGCTAGAGCAGTGATTTCGCGAACCGCTTTGCCGAAGTTGCCGTGTTCATAGTGTTCAGCAATGCCGTCTGCCGCGTCGCTGAATTGTTGCATCAGTGGTGCATCGTGCAACTGACTGCTCAGTTCACCATCGAAGTGCTTCACCAAAAAGCCGGCAGTGCGGCTGGCAATGTTAATGATCTTACCGACCAAGTCTGAGTTAACCCGTTGCACAAAGTCATCGAGGTTAATGTCCAAGTCGTCTGCTGAATCGCTGAGTTTGGTGGCGTAGTAGTAGCGCAGGTACTCAGGGTTTAAGTGTTGCAGATAGCGCTCGGCCAGAATAAATGTGCCCCGGGACTTCGACATCTTGGTGCCGTTAACCGTAACAAAGCCATGAGTATGGATGCGGCTAGGGGTTCGAAAGTCTGCTCCGTCCAACACCGCAGGCCAAAACAACGCGTGAAAGTTGACGATGTCTTTGCCAATAAAGTGGTGAACCTCGGCAGTGCTGTCCTTGGCCCAAATTTGTTCAAAGTCCAAATCATCGCGCTGGTCACAGAGATTTTGCAGGCTCGCCATATATCCAATAGGCGCATCCATCCAGACGTAAAAGTATTTGTCCTGAGTGCCGGGAATAGTAAAGCCAAAGTAAGGTGCATCACGGGAGATGTCCCAAGGCCGCAATTCATCATCCAGCCATTCGCTCAGCTTATTCGTGATTTCCGGCTGTACATGGTCTGATCGGGTCCACTCGCGCAGAAACTCTGTGTACTTGCCCAGGTCGAAAAAATAATGCTCCGAGGCACGAAGCTCGGGCACGCTGCCGGAGTAAATCGATTTAGGGTTGCCCAACTCCGTGGCGTTATAGGTGGCGCCGCAGCTTTCGCAGTTGTCGCCGTACTGACCCCCGGCATGGCAACGTGGGCAGTCGCCAACTACAAACCGGTCTGCCAGGAACAAACCCTTCTCAGCATCATAAAGCTGCTCTACTTCCTCAGTAAAAATCAGGCCGCGATCTTTGAGGCGCGAAAAGATCAGCTCTGAGTAGTGACGATTTTCGTCGGAATGAGTGGAGTAATAGTTGTCGTAATCCACTAAAAAACCGCCGAAGTCCGCAACATGCTGTTGCCGTACCGCGTCTACCAACCGCTCTGGCGTAGTGTTTTCTTGCTCCGCCTTAATCATGGTGGCAGTACCGTGGGTATCGTCGGCGCAGACATACACCACGTTGTTACCGCGCATGCGTTGAAAGCGCACCCAAATGTCGGTTTGGATGTGTTCAAGCATATGCCCAAGGTGAATCGGGCCATTGGCATTGGGCAAGGCGCTGGTTACAAAAATTTGGCGTGACATGAAAGTCCTAACTGATCGAACGGTACGGCGATTGTGCGGGGGGGATTATAGGGCGGATTGTTCAAAGAGTGGTGGCAAAAGTGTCGCCGTTGAGTGGATGGGCTTACACTAGCGGGCTACCGATTCGAGGCTGCAATAAAAATGAAAGTTGAGGAATTTATCGACCCGTACCTCGGGCTATCCTGGCAACAGCTGGGCGCGCGCGTATTGTCTTCGGGAAATAGAATTTCAGTGACCCTGGGTTACCCCGCCATGGGCATGCAGGAGCAGTTGCAACAGCAACTGGCAGAGTTCTTAGGAGTAGACGACATAGAGCTGGAATTACGTTTTGCAGCCGATCATGGTCGTGGCTTCAACCAGGTAAAAAACATTGTATTGGTGGCCAGTGGCAAGGGCGGGGTGGGTAAATCCACCACCGCAGTTAACCTGGCGCTGGCGTTAGACGCAGAAGGGGCCAAGGTGGGTCTGCTGGATGCGGACATATACGGGCCCAGCCAGGGCATGATGCTGGGCGTTGAAGAAGGTCGCAGGCCCGACATCAAAGACGGTAAGTTCTTCGAGCCAATTCGCGCCCACGGCTTAAAAGCGATGTCTATGAGCTTTATGATTACCGACAAAACACCTATGGTGTGGCGCGGCCCTATGGCCAGTGGTGCGTTGCAGCAGATTCTTGGTCAAACCCAGTGGGGCGATCTGGACTATTTGATTGTCGACATGCCGCCAGGAACAGGAGACATTCAACTGACCCTGTCTCAAAAAGCGCCAGTGGCTGGCGCGGTGATTGTCACCACGCCCCAAGACATCGCCTTGCTGGATGCAATGAAGGGGGTGGAAATGTTCGCCAAGGTAGACATTCCCGTCCTCGGCATTTTAGAAAATATGAGTGTGCACGAGTGCGAAAAGTGCGGTCATCAAAGCCATCCTTTTGGTGCCGGTGGTGGAGAACGCATTTCGGCAGAGCTGGGTGTGCCGTTAATAGGTCAGCTGCCGTTGTCTTTAGACATTCGCTTGCAAGCTGACGGCGGTACACCGACAGTGCGCGCTGCACCTGAGTCTCAGGCTTCCGAACTGTACCGGGATGCAGCGAGGCATCTCGCAGCGCGCTTGTGGACCAAAGAGCAGTCAGGGCCGACCATTCGGATGGTTGACGATTAACGCGCCGAGGCGCGGGTAGCAAGAACACAAAACGAGAACCAAATATGACCATTAAGTCTGATCGCTGGATTATTGAACAAGCCGAAGCCGGCATGATTGACCCCTTTGAACCGGGGCAAGTGCGTCATCAAGACGGCAATAAAGTCATTTCTTACGGCACCTCCAGTTACGGTTATGACGTGCGTTGCGGGCCGCAATTTAAGGTGTTTACAAATATCCATTCCGCCACGGTGGACCCCAAGGCATTTGACGCCAACAGCTTTGTCGACATTGAAGATGACGTGTGCATTATCCCGCCGAATTCGTTTGCCCTGGCCAGCACCGTGGAGTACTTCCGTATTCCCGAAGATGTGTTGACTATTTGTTTAGGTAAGTCGACCTATGCGCGTTGCGGCATTATCGTCAATGTCACACCGCTAGAACCGGAGTGGGAGGGGCATGTGACGTTAGAGTTTTCTAATACCACCACGTTGCCGGCAAAGATCTACGCCAACGAAGGTGTGGCGCAAATGTTGTTTTTCCAATCCGACGAGCGCTGTCAGGTCAGCTACAAAGATCGCGGCGGTAAATATCAGGGGCAAACCGGGGTGACGTTGCCTAAAACTTAGGCTGAAAGGGCGGCGCGTTTACGCAAACACCGCCTGTCCTGGGCCGGCCACAGTGTCTTTAGAGACGATCTCGCCAACCACAACCGGGGCCTCACCTTCACCGGTGAGGGACTGTACCGTGGCGTCGCAATGTTCCTCAGCGACGATCAGTAGTAGCCCTAGACCGCAGTTAAAGGTGGTGAGCATCTCTTCATCGCTGATGTTGCCTGCCTGCTGTAACCAAGAGAACACCTCTGGCCGTTGCCAGCTGTCTAGGTCGATCAATGCTGCGTGTTGTGGATCAACTAGCACCCGTGGGATGTTCTCGTAAAAGCCACCGCCGGTGATATGCACCATGCCATTCACCGTTACCTGCTCCAACAGTTTGCGTACCGCTTTGACGTAAATTCGCGTGGGTGCCAGCAGATCATCCAGCAGATCCTCATTAGGCGTCACGCCCGCTTGCTCCAAAACTTTGCGAATTAGGGAATAACCATTGCTGTGCGGGCCGCTGCTGGGTAAACCAATGATCTTATTGCCGATTGCCACGTTACTACCGTCGATGATTTTGCTCTTTTCAACGACGCCAATACTGAAACCCGCAAGATCGTACTCGCCGTCGCTATAAAAGCCTGGCATCTCTGCGGTCTCGCCACCGGCTAGAGCACAGCCTGCTAACTCGCACCCCTTAGCGATGCCCTTAATGACCCGTTCGGCGACATCCACGTCCAACTTGCCGGTAGCGTAATAATCAAGAAACAAAAACGCTTCGGCACCGGTCACTAAAACATCGTTGACGCACATAGCCACCAAGTCCTGGCCAACGCCGTCATGGCGTTGATAGTCGATGGCAAGCTTGAGTTTGGTGCCGACGCCGTCGGTGCCCGTCACCAATATCGGCTGGCTGTAGCCGCTGGGTAGTTCCGCCATGGCGGCAAAGCCGCCGAGCCCCCCCAATAATTCGGGGCGTCGTGTCGCTTTAGCGGCAGGTCCAATGCGTTTAATCAGCTCCGCGCCGGCCTCGATATCCACGCCGGCTTGTTTATAGGTTAATCCAGAAGTTTTATTGGAGTCTGACACGCAAGCGCCTCAATGATTTTGCAGCGCAGTGTACAGCGGCGGAGCCGGTGCGGAAATACTATGGGTTAGAAGGCTGTGGGATTTGTTCGCTAAATCATCGATGTCTTTGACTGCATTAAACAAACAAGAAAAACGATGTTCTGTCTTCAGGTGGTTAGAGCACTAGTTCAGCACAATTGTTCTCAATGGTTGTTGGAATTCGCTAAACTGCGCACCTGCCAGCCAACTTTAGTGGAACTCATGGCTCAACTAACAATCAGTACAGCAATTAACAGCGCTCAGCGCCGAATGCGCTGTTGGTTGTTGTTGCTGACGCCTGCTTTGATGGTTTGGTCCAGTGCTCATGGGGCGGTGACAGACGAATGGTTGTATACCGTGCAACAACAAGTCGTGGATCAGAGTGAGGAACAGCGTCAGATTGCCGCCCGAGAAGCCTTGCTGGAAGTGCTGTCGCGGGTAACCGGTCTAACTACGATTCCGCGTAATGCAACCATAACCTCTGCGTTAGAGCGCCCTGACCGGTTTTACAGCGAATACGTTTTTGTGCGCACTGCGGGCACAAACGCGGCCGATGCCGACGATGCGTTAGCGCTGGAAATTAGGTTTCAGGACCAAGTTGTCCTGGACTTAGTGCGCGAAGCCAAGCTACCCATTTGGTGGTCGGGTCGGCCCATGAGTTTGGCTTGGGTCGTGGTAGAACAAGACGCTCAACGGACCATGTTGCGTGACGGGGGTGACACTGCGCTCGCATCGGCGTTGCTGCGCCAAGCACAGCGGCGGGGCTTGCCGTTGGCGCTGCCTTTGTTGGACTTGCAGGACACGATGCGCGTACCTCCGGGTATTGTCTGGGGCAATTTCTTACCGACCCTGGCCGCTGCTACCGAGCGTTATGGGGTTCAACAGTTATTGATTGGCCGCATGCGTGCCGAAACATACGGTCAAGACACTCTCTACAGCGGCGACTGGCAGATTGCTTTCGCGAATGACCTAGAGCCGGTAACCAGTAACTTTAGCGGTCTCAGCGCAGCCCAAGTGGCTAATCTCGGGACCGAACTGGCCACGACCTATTTTGCACCACCGATGACGATTTTTTCTGGAGATCAATTCGAGTATGGGTTGCGTGTTGCGGGGGTGGCCGAGCTTTCTCAATACAAGCGAATGTTGGACTACTTTCGGCAATTTGAATTTGTAAACGATGTGGTGGTGTCTTCGATTGTAGATGGCAACATGAATCTCTCGGTCAGCACTGCGGCGAGCGAAAAGTTGTTGCTGTCGTTGCTTACCCGAGAAGGCCAGTTACAGAGCCTCGATGAGGCCACTCTGGGTACCGAAATTAACCTGTTGTGGCGGGACTGATGCGTTACCTGCCCAATTTTGTATCGGTACTGCGCATATTGTTGGTAGCGCCGACCGCCTGGTTTTTGTGGCACAGCGAAATCGCCTTGGCGCTGGCGTTGATGGCGGTGGCTGGAATCTCTGATGGTTTGGACGGCGCATTAGCGCGGCGCTATAACTGGCAATCGCATCTGGGATCGATTCTGGATCCTCTAGCGGACAAGTTTCTGGTGGCAATTACCTTTTTGGTCTTCACCTACCAAAGTTACATCCCTCTGTGGCTGGCTGTTCTTACCATCGGGCGTGATCTGATTATTTTGGTTGGCGGCACTTTATATCGGCTTACTTTTGGTCCTTTCGAAATACGCCCCACTCTGGTCAGTAAAGCGAACACGGCCATGCAAATCGTCACGCTAATCTTAATTATGCTGTATCTGTTGCCTGGCTCTTCGGTGCAATTGCCAGTCCTTGAAGAATTAGGTCAGTACTTGGGGCGCAGTACCGAAACATGGGTGAACCCCTATTGTTTTTGGTTACTCGCAGTGCTCAGCACGGTGTCTGGCGCACACTACATCGTGGTATGGGGTGGTCGTACCCGTGATCAGTTTCGGCTGCGCAAATTGGCCCAAGCGGCGAGCCAGGATGGCAGCAGTCGCTCTTGAGTAGTCAGTTCACGCTGCCGATAGACGGTACCTATTCTCCGACTCTAGAAAACTTTGTGGTTGGCGAGAACGCCGAGTTACTGACGTTTCTGCAAGCCCCTCACAGTGGATTTCGCGGTATCTGGATCAGTGGCGCACCTTCGAGCGGCCGTAGCCACTTGCTCAAGGCTTATTGCGAATCTGCAGCGCGGCAGAAAAGCGGCGTGTGCTTAATTTCCTGCGCGACGGCCGACCGGCAACAACTGCAAGCGTGGTGGTTTGAGCAGCAGCATCAGGCCCTTGAGGTGGCTCAGGATCAGCGGCCAGTGGTTTTGATTGACGACATTGGGGTGCTGCAAAACTTGGATGTTGCGGAAGAAGGATTGATGTTGATTTATCAAACGCTACATGGAGTGGGTGGCGAAATGCTGGTGAGTCACAGTACCGCTGCCTTGGGCCTTGAGTTTGCGTTGGCAGACTTGAACTCTCGTATGCGCGGCTTCGAACACTTTGCCCTAGTGCCATTAAACGATCGGGACAAAGCCCAGGTGCTGACCGAACGCGCACACGCCAAAGGTTATGAGCTCACCGACACCGTGCTCGACTATTGGTTGCGACGCGGACCTCGAGACCTATCTACTCTCGTGGCTGACTTGCAACGACTTGATCAAGCAACCTTGGAGCATCAGCGGTTGTTAACGGTACCGTTGCTCAAAGAGGTGTTAGGTTACTGACATGTCAGAGCAAGAGCGAAAGCAATCACAGAGTCCGGGCACTATTGCCGTTGTGGGTGGTGGCAGTGCGGGTCATGTGGTGCCAGCCCTGCCAGTGATTGACGAGTTGCTAAACCGCCAATGGCAAATTCACTTTATCGGTACCCGTAGTGGTCTCGAAGAACGCTTGCTGGATGGTCGGCAGATAACCTTTCATGGGATCGCAGCGGGAAAACTGCGGCGCTACCTAGATTGGCAAAATGTCACGGACATAGCGCGCATCCTTTTGGCGGTAGTTGAGTCGTTGCTGCTGCTGCGACGTATTCAACCCAAGGTGCTGTTTTCCAAGGGTGGCTTTGTGTCACTGCCGCCGGTTTTTGCAGCGTGGTTACTGCGCATACCTGTGGTGGCGCACGAATCTGACCTAACACCAGGGCTTGCTAATCGTTTGGCAGCACCCTTTGTTAAAACCTTTTGCACCAGTTTTGCAGATACGGGTTTGGGGCATTTTCGTGGCCGCGTTAAACACACCGGCACACCGATTCGCCCTGAGCTGGTGGCTGGAGACGGCGCCAAGGGGCGCAATACCTTTGCTCTGGGCAACAAGGAAATACTGCTGGTTACTGGCGGCAGTCTAGGTGCAGACAAGCTAAACCAGGTGGTGCGCGAAGCACTGCCAGAATTGCTGCAACAATACACGGTGGTGCACATCTGTGGTCCAGGTAAGGTCAGCGGTAAAGCGCAACCGGGCTACATGGAGTTTGAATACGTTGTAGACGGTTGGGCCGATTTATTGGATGCAGCAGATTGGGTGTTGTCCCGGGCTGGCGCCAATGCCCTGTTCGAGCTGCTGACCTTGGGTAAATTGAACTTGCTGGTGCCTTTATCAGCTGCGGCCTCCCGGGGTGACCAAATTGCGAATGCCGCCTATGCCGAGCAGCAAGGCTACAGTCAGGTATTGCAAGAGTCCGATTTGAGTTCACAAAGCCTGTGCCAAGCTTTACAACGTCTACGCGACGATCAGCAAAGCTATAAAAGCAAACTAGCCCAGTTCCAGAAACTGCCTACCATTGGTCTTTTGGTTGATGAAATTGAGTCATTGGCTTGAATTTTCTGCAAGCTAATCGCCGCGACCTTGACATCTAAGCAGGCGAACCCTAACGTCGCCGCTCCCTTCTATATTGCAAATTACCCGCCTGTTATGCACAACATCAAAACCTATAACGCCATCGCGCCAGTCGGTCTGGAGCGGTTTTCTGCTAACCAATACAACGTCGGTGCTGACGTTGATCAACCTGACGCCATGTTGCTGCGCAGCCATAAACGTGGGGTCGACGAATTGTCGCCGGGTTTGCGTGCCATCGCTCGGGCTGGTGCAGGAACAAACAATGTGCCGGTAGAAGAATGCAGCAAGCGCGGCATTGTGGTGTTCAATACGCCGGGTGCTAATGCGAACTCGGTAAAAGAACTGGTGCTTACGGGTTTGTTGCTGGCCTCCAGGGATGTGCTGGGCGGCATTAACTATGTGCGTTCTTTGTCGGCGGTACAGGACGAAGCAGAGTTGAATAAACTCGTCGAGGCGGAAAAGAAGCGCTTCAAAGGCCGCGAGCTGGTCGGTAAGACTCTTGGCGTTGTGGGCTTGGGGGCCATTGGATCCATGGTGGCAAGAGCCGGGTTGGATCTTGGCATGACAGTGGTTGGCTACGACCCCGCGCTGTCTGTGGACGCCGCTTGGCGTATACCGGCAGAGGTAGAGCGTATGCAAAACCTGCCTTCGCTGTTCGCTAAAGCTGATTACGTGACCTTGCACGTGCCGTTATTGCCCGCAACTGAAGGCATGATTAATGACGAGAGCCTGCGAGCCTTTAAGCCGGGCAGTGTGTTGTTGAACTTTGCGCGGCAACCCATCGTAGATGCCACAGCGTTGGCGAGTGCGTTAGAGAATGGCCAAGTGGCGCGCTATGTAGCGGACTTTCCGGTACCAGGCCTGTTGGATCATGACAAAGTCATGTTGACGCCGCACCTGGGTGCCAGTACTGACGAGGCAGAAGAGAACTGCGCTGTTATGGCCGCAGAGCAACTTAAGCGCTTTTTAGAAACCGGCAGTATTGTGAATTCTGTTAACTTTCCGGCCGTGGCCTCAGAAGCCCACGAAGGATTCCGGTTGGCGGTGAGTAATGCAAACGTGCCTGGCATGTTGGGTCAAATGACAGCGGTCTTGGCGGAACGCAATATCAATGTCATCGACCTCATCAACAAAAGCCGCGACGACGTCGCCTATAACCTAATTGATCTGTCTGAAGCCCCAGATCAGGGCTTGATTGATGCCATTGCGAAAATCGAGAGCGTCATCAACGTTCGCGTTATCGAAACTTAAACACCGATCTTTTTCACCCCGCGTCGCGCCTGTCGTTCAATAAAGCGGTCTGGCGCGACACTGGCCAGGGCGCGTGGCGACGCTGGCGGAATCCAACCCAATAGCTCGCTGGCAATTATGCTGGCCGCATAAGGTGCGCTACTAGAACCCATAGAACCGTGCGCGGTACTCACCCAAGTGTCCTCGTCGACTTTGCCGACTACCGGATCGCGATCGCTAGAAACGCATCGAGCAGCGCGCTGGTAATGCACCGGTTGCACCGAAGTTCGACCGAGGAAGGCACGATTGCTCTTAATGTTGTGTTCGGTGGCGGTTTCTTCACGCCATGGCGTTTGTTCGTAGGTGCTGCCCAACACCCAGTGTTCAGAGCCTGGAAGCACATAGCCATTGCCCACAATGGCCGCATCGAGTTTGCCCGTTGACGGATCATCTGGTGGGGCGATCCAGTCCAATTGGCCATAAACGTCGCCAATTTCTAAGGGCATAGACGTTACCAACTCGCGGCTGGCGCTGGCGCAGGCGATGACATTGGGACGACCTTGTCCTTGGGTTGGGATAAAGGTAACGCGCGGGTGGTCTGCCAACTGCTGACACAGAAGATTCAGATTAATCAGCGCCGAATCTGTAAACATTAGTCCAGACAATGCATCGATGCCCAAACGCGCGGTTAAGTCGGCGGCGTCAAGTAATTGCAGCCACGGACTTGCGGGATGAGCGTATACCCCATGAAGGCGTTGTTGTTTACGCACCTCATCTGTTGATAAGGCTAATTGCACCGCGTCGATAGTTTGCACGCTCGCATAATCAGCGAGAGCCTGCCGAGCGTGGTGGTAGGCGCGAGCGCGAAATTCTCCGGCGCCACTGAAGTCTCCCAGCAGTCGACAGTGCAATGCACTGGTCTGCATCCGAGAACCACCAGAGCCGATGCCTTGGGGATCGAACAGCGCAACATCGATGTCTTGGTTAGCCAACTCCCTAGCAATTGTGCAACCGGCGATCCCGGCTCCAAAGATGCGTACTTCGCAGGGTTGCGGGGTTTTGCTGCGCTGAGTTTCATGTGTGAAGACGCCCGCCAGGCTCTCGCGTTTACGCGGCCTTTGATCCACCCGGCGCATATCAAACCCCACGGTTGTCAGTCCGCGCCTTACTTGGCCTGCGGCTGTAAAAGTACTGATGCGACTACCTTTGTTGGAGCATTGGGCCAAAGCGTTGAAGACCTCTGGTTGCCACATTTGCGTATTCTTACGTGGATCGAAGCCGTCGAGAAACCATGCATCTATGGGTTGGCGTTGCCGTGCCTGTAAGTCTTGCAGGCCAGCTAATACATCACCGTGGAAAACGCTCAACTGAATGCGGCCTGCCGCAAAGCTGCGTCGGTGCCAGCCACTTAGCAATGGCGGGGCGGCGGCGGCCAGATCTTGAAACAAAGGTTGTGGCCGTTGCTCGGCTAAGCGTCGCCAGTCAGCAGGAGCTAAGGGGTGGGCTTCAAAACCGATGTAATGCAAACGCTGGTGAGTGTGTTGCAATACCGATTCGGCACAAAGCACAAAGTTCAAACCAGTACCAAAACCCAACTCTGCTACTTGCAAGCAGTCGCCTAGGTCTTGGCGCGACAGCAACTCGCTTGGATTCAGAAAGACTTGGCGGAATTCTTCTAAGCCGTCGCCACTGTAGTAAATGTCATCATATTGGGGCGCAAAGGGTTCATTATCTCGCCAAGCCAGGTCCGCGGGTGCAATGACTTCGCTGTTCACTACAGCTTACTGCGTAGTCCAGGGCCTGCTTGGATCGGTAATCCAACCGCTCCAGGAATCAGCGTACAGCCCTGGTTCCGGCAGGCCCGCAAGGCGTGCTGCCAGTATGTTATGGGTGGCGGTTACGCCGGAACCGCAATAGCACACAAGGTTGCTGGGATCCTCGTACTGGGCAAATCGCTCTGCCAACTGATCAGATGTCTTAAAACAACCGTCTGCAGCCAAGTTGTCGGTAAAAGGCAGGCATTGGGCACCAGGAATATGGCCGGCGATAGGGTCGATGGGTTCTTCGTGGCCCGTGAAACGTTCAAAACTTCGCGCATCGACCAGGGTAGGCTGAGTGTCTGACTCTGCATTCACAATAGCCAATACATCGGCACTGGAATACAGCCTTGTCAGAGAGTTTTTGGCCGCAAAGTCACTGGCCTTGGTGGTAACTCCTGAACCCCGCTCAAGCGCGCCAGACCAATGGCCGAGTCCACCATCTAATACGGCAACATTGGCATGACCCAGCCAGCGCAACATCCACCAGGCGCGGGCAGCGAAGCAGCCCCCGGCGTCGTCATAGACCACAAATTGTGCGTCGTTGCGTAACCCCAGTGTGCGAACCTGTGCTAGCCACTGTTGCTGTGTGGGTAGTGGGTGTCGGCCATGCTCGTTAGGCGCGAGAGATAACATGGTGTCCAGATCAACGTGTTGGGCACCAGCAATGTGGCCTTGTTCAAATACCTGTTGGCCCCACGCAGGATCACCGAGTTTGGCTCGACAATCGAGTATTTGCAGTGTGCCTTGGTATTGGGCCAGCTCCGTTGCTGTGATCAATAATTGAAACACGCGGATCGCTACCTACATGTGATCGACAACGCCGATGCCCAGTAAATCCAGTCCGGCTGCCAAAGTGGTACCAGTGCTATGGGCCAGCGTCAGACGCCGTAGGCGCTGATCTGCTTCGCTGTTCAAGATCGGGCACTGTTCGTAAAACGAGGTAAAGCGGGTTGCCAGTTCGTAAAGGTAAGCGCACAGATAATGAGGAAAACCCTCGTCAGCGACCTGCTGCAATACATCGTTAAATCCGGCGATGCATACGGCTAAGCGGCGTTCCGGCTCGTCTACGGCAATGGCTTGCTTGGGTAGTTCATTTGGGTCTATCGCGGCTTTGGCAAACAGGCTTTGAATGCGACTGTAAGCGTATTGCAAGTACGGTGCGGTGTTGCCGTCGAAACTCAGCATCTGATCCCAATCAAATACATAGTCGCTAGTGCGGTTTTTTGACAGATCAGCGTACTTCACCGCACCCAGACCAATCACGTTGGCAAGGCGTTGCAGTTGCTCAGGGCTGATGTCGGGATTTTTTTCTCCCACTAACTCAGCGGCGCGGCGTTCTGCTTCATCCAATAGCTCGGCCAGTTTAATGATGCCGCCTTGGCGGGTTTTGAAGGGCTTGCCGTCTTTGCCCAACATGGTGCCAAAGGGTAGGTGTTCTAGTGACAGTTGCTCTGAGGCGAAACCGGCTGCCTTAGCCACCGCAAAAATTTGCTTAAAGTGCAGGGATTGCCGTGCGTCGACAAAGTAAAGCACCCGGTCAGCACCGAGGCGCTTGTTGCGATGCGCAATGGCCGCGAGATCGGTGGTGGCGTAAAGATACCCGCCGTCAGACTTGCGCACGATAACGGGCTGAATTTCGCCCTCTTTGTTCTTGAACTGCTCAAGAAATACACAAGCAGCGCCCTCGGATTCTTGCAGTAAATCGGCTTCCTCTAATGCGCTGATAACACCGGCAAGATCATCGTTATATGCGCTTTCGCCCATTATGTCGCCCGCACTCAAAGTGATGCCCAAGCGGTCGTAAATGTGTTGGCAATGGGACATAGAAATATCGATAAAGCGCTGCCACTGCGCCAGAGCCGCTGAGTCTCCGGATTGCAGAGCCACGACCGCCTGACGGCTACGCTCTTGAAAGTCGTTTTCGTCATCAAAGCGCTGTTTGGCGGCGCGATAAAAGTTTTCTAAATCCGCTAACTCGTCCGATTCGCTGCCAGAGTCGGCCAGGTAGGTCAGCAGCATGCCGAACTGGGTGCCCCAGTCGCCGACATGATTTTGTCGAATCACGGTATGGCCCTGTGCTTCCAGTACCCTGACTACGCAATCGCCAATAATGGTGGTGCGCAAATGGCCAACGTGCATTTCTTTTGCCAGGTTGGGAGCAGAGTAATCGACGACCACCACCTGTGGTTGTTCGCTGGGTTGAATCGCTGCGTTCAATGCGGGGGCAACAAACTGTGGCGACAGCGTCAGGTTGATAAAGCCAGGACCAGCAACATCCATTGCCGCAACGATGTCGGCAAAAGCGCCATCGCTCTGCAAACGGTTGATCACTTCGGCGGCAACTTCTCGTGGATTCAAACCAGCGCGTTTTGCCGCAGCCATTACCCCGTTGGCTTGGTAGTCGCCGAACTCCGGTCGGCTGGCGGCCTGCACCATGGCAGGCCCCTGCAAGTCCAATTCAGCAAAGGCCGACTCAATGTGCTGCGACAACAGCGCTTTTATGTGCATTGGTAACCCGGCATTTAGTCGATTGGGCGAACCTGGTCCGCTTGGACACCTTTGTCGTGATTTACCACAACAAAAGACACCGCTTGGCCGTCGCGCAGATTGGCCCGTTGACCGTCGCCACTGCCAACAATGCAACGTTGGTGCACGAAAATTTCTTCGCCAGATTCCCGCACAATAAAGCCATAGCCCTTAGTGCGGTTGAACCATTTAACCGAGCCTTTTTCGGTCGGGCCACTTGCTTGAGGTTCTGAAGTTTTTTGTGGTGGCTTGGCTTTGGCGGCTTGGTTGTTGCGGCCACGACGCTCGTCTTCACGACGCCCTTTGCCAGCCCTGTTACCGCGGCCATTGCGATTTTGATTGCGGCCATTGTTGTTGCCCTTGCGCTTGGGGGTGTTGCCGGTGGTGGCCAGGCGCGCGTTAAACAGTCCGTTTATAAAAAGGGCGATAGCTAAGGCAGAGCCAAGAACCAGGTAGCCGGTTTCGCCTGGGAAAAATTTGCTAAGAACTTCCACAACGAGATAGGTAAGCAAAAGGGCGCTAGCAAGCGCGATAGAAAAAGTACGCATAAAAAAAGTCGTTCAGGTAAAAAAGCGATTGTAACGCAATCCCACAACAGATGGTGGGCGCAGTAAGGGAAACAGTTATTGCTGTAGCTGCGTTGCCAAAATCACAATGGCCTGTTCTGGCACCGCTGCCATGCCCATACGTAGATGGGTGTCGGTAAGTTCTATGGTCTCAATGACATCCATGCCATCCACCACTCGCGCAAACACCGTATAACCCGGCTCACCCGGCTGCGCATCCAGGTGTGGGTTGTCGCGTACATTGATAAAAAACTGGGTGTCGGCGGAGTCAGGGTCACTCAGACGCGCCATTGCTACGGTGTAGCGTTTGTTGCGCAGACCATTAAACGATTCGTTGTCCACCTGACCATCGCGGGGTTGGTAGTTCAGTTCTGCGTCGTAGCCACCGGCTTGAATCATAAAGTTTGGAATGACGCGGTGGAAAACCAGCCCGACATAGAAACCTTCTTCTACTAGAGTCAAAAAATTTGCCACGTGCTTGGGGGCGAATTTTGGCAACAGCTCGATTTCAATGAGCCCCTCGCTCGTAATCAGATTAACTCGTGGGTTTTCCTCCGCGAGGGTTGTGCTGGAGAAAGTAAGTACACACAGCAGGGTCAGAATGCGCCCAATTCCATGGGTCAGAAGCGATGTTGATTGCATAAAATTAACCGTCAGTGGATTGCAAAATTTTGGCGTAGGCGGCCACGGTGTTGCTGAAACCGTCTACCAGTGCTTCGCAAATAATGGCGTGGCCAATGGATACTTCTGCCAGTCCTGGCAGATTGCTGAACAGCGGCAGGTTTTGCTGATCTAGATCGTGGCCGGCATTGATGCCCAGGCCCGCCTTGAGCGCCGCCTCGGCGGCCATGGCAAATTGTCGATAGCAGTCCTGGGTGCGTTGGTCTGCTTCACCGTATTGCCAATACACCTCTGCGTAGGGGCCGGTATAAAACTCCACGCGATCGGCACCATGGTCGGCGGCAATGGCCATGTGTTCGACCACCGGATCCATGAACAGACTGACCCGAGCGCCGGCCTTCTGGCATGCCTCGATGTGGGCGCGTAACTGAGGCTGTGCAACGGATAGGTCCCAGCCATGATCCGAGGTGAGTTGGTCGTCGCTGTCCGGTACTAAGGTGGCTTGAGCGGGTTTGGCCGCTTCTACCAAACTGATGAAACCTGGATAGCCGCTAGCATTGGCGCCAGCAACTGGATTGCCTTCGATGTTGAACTCAATATGCGGGTATTCGGTCTTCAGCATAGTCGCCAATAGAGGCACATCGCTGGCGCGTATGTGTCGCTGATCTGGTCGTGGGTGCACGGTAATGCCTTCCGCTCCGGCGGCAATGGCCTGTCGCGCAAATTCCACAACACTAGGTCGCTGGCCTTCCCGGGAGTTTCGCAACAGCGCTATTTTGTTGAGGTTGACGCTAAGTACAGTCATTCGCCGGCCTCACGAATCTTGGGTTTCTGATTTTTCTAAAGACGCCTCGGACAGAGCGCCAGTGACCGCTAAATAGATGACGGTGAGCGCCACGAATGCCAGCTGCAATCCCATCAGGCCAAACACTTTGAAAGTTACCCAGGTGTCCATAGAAAAGTTGTCGGCAACCCAAAGGTTTAAGCCGGCACAGCCGAGGAAAGCGATGGACCATCCATAAGTGAGGTGGGTCCAGTGGCTAGGGCTCAGTTGCATGGCCTTGCCCAATAGCTTTTCTAACAGGAAGACGTTGTTAAACCACAAGGAACCCAGCAGTGCTGCGGCAAATACACAGTAAACAACCGTAGGTTTCCACTGAATGAAGGCTTCGTCTTGCACGATAAGAGTCAAACTGCCCAATACCATACTGGCCCAGAAGGTGATCTTCAGTTCATTGCTGATGGGTTTGCTCAGCACTTTGTAGACGATCATTTGCAGCGTGACGCCGACCATTAACACGCCTGTGGCTATAAAGATGTCACCGCCAACAAAATATGCGATAAGGAACGCTAACACGGCGGCGAAGTCGATGAGTTGTTGCATAAATAGACCCTAGAAAGACCGGCGCATCATAAAAGATTTGGCGGCGTCGATCACCCAACACGGTCTTTGGTGTCGACGAAAAATGCGCCGCGGTAACGTTGGTCTAAATCAGTGACCGGGAGATCACATGACTCAACTGTTAAACGTACATCCAACCCACCCCCAAGCGCGGCTGTTGAAGATGGCTGCTGAGGCATTGCATCGGGGTGAATTGGTGGCCTACCCCAGCGACACCACATACGCCCTGGCATGTCATGTGGGCGACAAGGCCGCCATGGAAAAGCTTATTCAGATTCGCCAGCTCGCAAAAAATCACCAGTTCACGCTGGCGTGTCGGGATCTCAGTGAGTTAAGTACTTATGCACGGGTAGAAAACGCCGACTACCGGTTGCTCAAGCGCAACACGCCGGGGCCGTTTACGTTCATTTTGCAGGCTAGCAAAGAAGTGCCAAAACGGCTGGTACACCCAAAGAAACGCACCATTGGTCTGCATATCCCTGATCACCCCATAGCCCAAGGACTGTTAGAGGCGTTGTCGGAACCGATGTTGACCAGCACCCTGCGCATGCCAGGGGACGACGTGTGTTTGCAAGAGGGCGATGAAATTCTCAGTCGCCTAAAGAATCAGATCGCCATCGTGCTGGACGGCGGCCCTGGGGGTATTGAATCTTCCACTGTAGTAGACCTAACTCAGGGTGACGTCGAAGTTGTGCGTCAGGGTGTTGGGGAACTGGTGTAGAAGCCGACTCAGCAATGACAAATAGCGATGACAACAGCGGAAAGTTCTGCCATCCCAACACGGCAACCCCTATAATGCGGCATGTTTTTAACTAGGGCGTTCGCTTGAGTAGCAACGATTCTAATCAAAGGGTACTTTCCGGTATGCGGCCCACTGGCCGTTTACACCTTGGCCACCTGCACGGCGTTTTGAATAACTGGGTGCGACTGCAACACGAATACGAGTGTTACTTCTTTGTCGCCGACTACCATGCGCTGACCACTAACTACGAACACGCTGAAAACATCGACCAGTTCACTTACGACACGGTTGTGGACTGGCTCGCCGCCGGTGTTAATCCTGGAGCGGCTACGGTATTCGTACAAAGTCGGGTGCCTGAGCACGCCGAACTGCATCTGCTGCTGTCTATGATCACCCCATTGTCGTGGCTAGAGCGTGTGCCGTCGTACAAAGACCAACAGCAAAAATTGTCAGACCGCGATCTGGCGACGTATGGCTTCTTGGGTTACCCGCTGTTGCAGGCAGCAGACATTCTGATTTATCGCGCCGGTTGGGTGCCGGTGGGGGCCGATCAGGTCGCTCATGTCGAGCTGACTCGCGAAGTTGCACGGCGCTTTAATCATATTTATGGCCGCGAACCCGGCTTTGAAGAACATGCTGAGGCGGCAATTAAAAAGATGGGCAAGAAAGCCGCACGCTTGTATGTGAGTTTGCGTCGAGACTTTCTCGAGCGCGGTGATGCCGAAGCGTTGGAGCGCGCTCGCGCACTGCTGGCGGAGCAGCAAAATTTGTCCATTGGCGATACCGAGCGATTGTTCGGTTACCTTGAGGGCAACGGCCGCATTATCCTCCCAGAGCCACAAGCGCTATTGACCGAGCAGCCGAAAATGCCTGGCCTAGACGGCGAGAAGATGTCTAAGTCGTACAACAATTTCATTTCTCTAAGAGAAGCGCCGGACTCGGTAGAGCAAAAAATTCGCACCATGCAGACTGACCCGGCACGGGTGCGTAAGACCGACCCTGGTAATCCCGAACAATGCCCAGTTTATGGTTTGCACCAGGTCTATTCCGACGAAGCGACACTGGATTGGGCGGCTCAGGGTTGTCGCAGCGCGTCTATGGGTTGTATTGATTGCAAAGGGCCATTGATCGACAGCGTCAACGCCGAGCAAGACATCATCCGTCAGCGGGCTCAGCAATTTGATGAAGATCCGGATCTTGTGAACGCGATTATTCAGGAAGGTTCAGACAAAGCGCGCAGCATTGCGCGCGAAACCCTAGACGATGTTCGCGAAGTCATAGGCATCAGTCACCGTTAGACGGTGCGCAACGCATATCGCGGGAGCAATAGCGTGGAAACAGAAACGGTAACAGCAGACACAGAGACCGCACCGCCGTCGGGTCATCTCGATCAGGCGAGAGCGCAAGATCAAAGCACCATCGCCTGGGTGGATGGCGAATCGGTTAAGCAACTGCCAACAGATCTGTACATCCCTCCAGAAGCGCTCGAAGTATTTTTAGATACCTTTGAAGGTCCGTTGGATTTGCTGCTGTATCTGATCCGGCGGCAGAACCTCAACATTCTTGACGTCAAAGTGGCGGTGATCACCGCCCAATACATGGAATACATCGACCTCATGCAGGCTCTGGAGTTGGAGCTAGCTGGCGAGTATTTGCTGATGGCGGCCATGCTGGCGGAAATCAAGTCTCGTATGTTGTTGCCGCGACCGGAGTCCGAGGAAGAAGAAGACGACCCTCGGGCAGAACTGATTCGTCGTTTGCAAGAATACGAACAAATTAAAACCGGTGCTGAGCGCTTGGACGAACTGCCACGTATCGAGCGCGAATTGTTTGTCGCCGGTGCCAGCAAGCCAGAACTGGTACGCCAGCACGCAGACCCCGAAGTGGATTTTCGCGAAGTATTGTTGGCCATGGCGCATGTCTTACGCCGTGCCGAAATGTTTATCCAGCATGAAGTGCAGTTAGAACCGTTATCGGTGCGCGAACGTATGGGAAGCATTCTCAATCGCGTCAAAGTCAGCCGCGAGTTTGTGCCGTTTCAGGAGTTATTTGCCGCAGAAGAAGGACGGCTGGGCGTAGTAGTGACCTTTTTAGCCATTATGGAACTGGTGCGAGAGTCGTTATTGGAGTTCCAACAAGCAGAAGCCTTTGCGCCTATTCATGTGCGTGCGGGTACCGGCGCGGTACGGGGTGGCCCGGTAGCCGATTTCGCAGCTATAGATGCCCAGTATTCGAGCCAAGCAGAGTCGTCGGAGGAGGACGGACAATGAACGCAAGCGTAGAAGAGTTGTCCCAGGACAAGGTTGCGCAAATTGTCGAAGCTGCTTTGCTGGCAGCAGAAGGCCCAATCACCGTAGACGGCTTATACAAACTCTTTTTGGATGGCGAATTGGGCGCTGAAGAAGGGCGCAAAAAAATTCGCCAAGTACTGAAAGAACTGCAGGCGAATGAGGCCGACCGAGGTATTGAACTGGTACAAGTGGCCTCGGGTTATCGCTTTCAGGCGCGGCAAGATTTAAGCCCTTGGGTAAGCCGCTTGTGGGACGAAAAGCCGCCCCGTTATACCCGTGCGCTGCTCGAAACGTTGGCCATCATTGTTTACAAGCAGCCTGTCAGTCGCGGCGACATAGAACAAATTCGCGGTGTTGGCGTCAGCCAAAACATCATGCGCACGCTGTTAGAGCGAGAATGGATAAAAATTGTTGGTCAGCGCGAGGCGCCAGGTCGTCCAGCCATTTATGGCACCACAAAAGCATTTTTAGATTACTTCGGTGTGCGTAGTTTGGATCAGTTACCGCCATTGGATGAGATTCGTGAGCTGGTCGAACCGGTGCTTGATCCGGATGCACCGGCAGCAGCCCAACCCAGTGGCAACGGTGGGGCGGAGGAATCACAAGATGAAGCAGCAGCTGAGCAACAAGACGAGCCAGTAGGTGAACAAAATGAAGGGGTCTCGGAACAGCCGGCTGCAGCGGAGTTAAGTGCTGCTGAGAATGCTGATACGGAAACAACCCCAGAGGCAAACAGTGCTGACCCATCAGCCGATCAAGGTGACGACCCTGAAACACCCCAGCAGGCTCAATAGCATGGCAACTCAACAGCCCAAGCCCGATCAAGGGGACGGCGAAAAATTACAAAAAGTGCTGGCCGCTCAGGGTTTTGGCTCCCGGCGGCAGATGGAAAACTGGATCACCGAAGGTCGGGTACTGGTCAATGGTCAGACCGCCCACCTCGGCCAGCGCGTTGTAAAGCAAGACCAATTAGAAGTGGATGGTCAGACTGTATCTGAACGCCGTTCCAATGCACCGCAGATTCTATTGTTGAACAAGGCTGGCGGCACGGTATGTAGCCGTCGTGACCCTGAAAAGCGTCCTACCATATTTGATCAGTTGCCGCGGCTGCGAGAGGGTCGCTGGATCACTGTCGGTCGGCTAGACATGGCTACCACAGGGTTGTTGCTGCTGACCAATGATGGTGAGTTAGCGCATAAGCTAATGCATCCCTCCACCGGTATGGATCGAGAGTACGCGGTGCGCATCAATCGCAAGTTGGATGACGATGCTCTGCGCCAGTTGACCGAAGGCGTGGTGGTGGAAGGCGAAGACATGCGCTTTTCCGATATCCGTTATTACAACGGCAGCGAGAATAATTTTTGGTATCACGTGGCGCTTATGGAAGGTAAGAACCGCGAAGTCCGGCGTTTGTTTGACGCAGTGGGTGCCACCGTAAGTCGCCTAAAGCGGGTCCGCTATGGGCCAGTGATCTTGCCGTCTTGGTTGACGGTGGGGCATTGGGCGTCGATGCAGCTCGACGATCTACGCAGGCTCTACAAGTTAATGCGCATGCCTATCCAAAGTGGCGATCTGCAAGCCGCTCAGCGCCTTAAGCGTTCGAAGGTCGCAAAAACCAGTTGCCTGGTGCCGTATCCGGATTTGCCAGAGCGCTAAGTTGCCTTTGGTTAGCACTCTTGCCAGTTGCGAGCGTCGAGTTGCGCACCCGTAGCGGGTAGCTCACGAGCAATGCGACCAGGCAATAAACTACCGGCGAGCAAGAAAACGAACAAACTCATGTGTTGCTCTGGCGTTGGCAGGCTCATCGGATCTTCTAAAGGATAAGCTTCGCGCCGCATGCCCGTGCGGGTGCCTCCTGGGTTGACGCTGTAAACACGGATTTTTTCAGCGGTTTCAGTCTCGTCGGCAAGAATTTGATTTAAGCCTTCCAAGGCGAATTTAGACGCCGAATAAGCGCCCCAGTAGGCGCGGCCCTGGGTGCCAACCGTTGACGACACATGGATCACACAGCTGTGGTCGTTGGCATCTAGCAACTCGAATAAGCCCTGATTCAACATAAATACAGCATTTACATTGGTCTGCATGACGGCCTGCCATTGTTCGGCAGGGTAGTGGGCGATGGGTACCTTGGGGCCAAGCATAGACGCATTGTGTACCAGTCCGTGCAGACTGCCGTAGTGGCTGCGTATCGACTCTGCCAAAGTTGCGACCGTTGCGCCGTCCAGGCGCGCGAGATCACAGGGCACTATGACCGGGTCGGTGTCTGTGTGCTGATTGATCCAATCAAAAACCGCTTCAAGCTTGCTGCGTGTTCGACCTAACAATATGACGTTGGCGCCTATGCAAGCCAGAGTCTTTGCTAGGGCTTTGCCGATACCGTCGCCAGCGCCGGTGACCACTATTTGCTTGCCGCTTAGGGCTTGCGAGTTAAGTGTGGGTTGAAGGAAGTCCGGCCAGTCGCTCGCAAGAGCAGCCAGCTCTGGGTAGTTGTTCATCGCAGTGTCAGTCATGGACTCGCTTAATGTCAGGAAGGTTTGCGCGCATGCACCAAGTAGTTAGTACTCGTATCTTTGCTGATTCGGCAGCGCCGGGTGAGCGGATTGTACTGCATGCCACTGATGTCCATAACATCTAATCCGGCGTCGCGCAGGGCTTGAGCGAGTTCGCTCGGCTTAATGAACTTGCTGTACTCGTGGGTGCCGCGGGGCAGGATATTCAGCACATATTCCGCACCCAGAACAAGCAGTGCATAGGCCTTAGGATTGCGGTTGATGGTCGAAAAGAATAAGTCGCCGCCAGGTTGGGCCAGCTCGGCACAGGCAGCCACGGTATCGGCATACGCCGTGACATGTTCCAGCATTTCCATGCAGGTAACGGTTCTGAACTCACCCGCGCGCTTAGCGGCCAGTTGTTCTGCGGTTGATTCTTGATAATCGACGGCCACGCCAGCTTCTAAGGCATGCAACTTGGCGACGCCTAATGCTTTGCCGGCCATGTCGATGCCGACGGTTTCAGCACCACTCACCGCCAGAGACTCGCTTAAGATACCGCCACCGCAGCCCACGTCTACGGTGGGGCCAGCGTTCAGATCTGTACGCTTGCAAATGTATTCAAGGCGCGCTGGATTGATGTCATGCAAGGGTTTGAAGTCACCGTTTGGGTCCCACCAGCGGTGAGCCAGCGCATCAAATTTTTCAATTTCGGGTAGATCGACGTTCGCTTCGGATTGCATGCAAGCCTCTGATTGGCGTGAACCGTTACTAGGCGAGCTGTAGTTGCCAGCGTTGCGCCTTGCGACACAGTTCATCAAGGTTAATTTTTGCTAATTGTCCATTACGGACCAGCACGCGACCAGCGATGAGCACATCGCTGACCGCACTGCCTACGCTATTGTGCACAAGGCTTGCGAAAGGATTGTGAACGGGGTTCATGTTCGCGCGGCGAGTGTCCACAGCGATCAGATCCGCACTCTTGCCCGGCTCTAACGAACCGATGTCTTTGTCCAGACCCAATACCTTGGCACCATCTAAGGTCGCCATTTTCAACATCATGGCGGCGTCGCCCTGGGTTGGGTCCGCAGCTTCGTGTTTAGCCAATAGACTTGCTAAGCGCAGCTCGGCAAATAAGTCCTGGCTGTTATTTGATGCGGCGCCGTCGGTACCAATAGCTACCGTGATGCCCTGATCTTGTAACGTGGCCACGGGACAACTGCCGCTGGCCAACTGCATATTGGAGCTTGGACAGTGCACGACGTTGGCGCGAGTGGCCGCCATCATTTCAATGTCCGCAGGTTCAAGCTCGGTCATATGCACCGCTTGCAGGCGTGGTCCTAACAGACCCAGATCGTTCAATAATTGCACATAACCATGGCCTAACTGCTGCTGGGCTTGCTCGACCTCGCGCTTATTCTCGTGCAAATGAATGTGTATCGGTGCGTCCAGTTCATCCGCGTACATGGCAATCTGGGTGAGGTGTTTTTGCTCTACGCTGTACGCGCCGTGGGGGCCAAAAGCGATGTTAATAAGGGGATGGTGCCGGTATTCGTCATACAGGTTCAAGGTTTTGTGCAGGCTGTCGTCGGCGTCTTTCGCCCAACTGGTCGCAAAATTAATGGCCGGTGCCGCGATCTGACAGCGCATTCCGGTTTGGTGCGCCACCCGGGCTACGGTTTCGGGAAAAAAGTACATGTCGGCGAAGGTCGTGGTACCGGCAAGCAGCATCTCGGCGATGGCCAATTCGGTACCCAGAGCCACTGCAGTGGCGTCCATATGCTTGGCTTCAAATGGCCAAATCGCCTGACGCAACCATTCCTGTAGCGGCAAACCCGCGCCGACGCCGCGCATCAAACTCATAGCAGCATGGCCGTGGGCATTTACCAGCCCTGGCAACAGGATATGGTGCTCTAAGTGCGTGTGCTCAAGATCCGGATACTGCTGTTGTAAATCCGCAATGGGCGCCACGCCAAGAATGCGGCCATCGCGCACAGCAACCCCATGGTTGTGCAGGGTCGTGTTGTCGGGTGCTATGGGTAAAACCCATGGGGCGCTGAGGATAAATTCGGTCGCGTGCATAGCGAGAGTATAGCGTTCAGGCGTGCGTTGGTCTGCGTCAGAGCAGGGTCAAATTGACCCTTCTAAGCCCGCGCTAAATTAGCGTATTCAAAGCTAATGTGGGGCGATACAAAGTCCTGCTTGTGGTAGCATGTTTAGCTTGTTTTTGCTGTGCGTTGAACCAGTTTTATGTCCGATACTTTACCCCCTGATTTGCCACCGGATAGTCGGGATATTTCCCCGGTAAACATTGAGGACGAACTGCGACAGTCCTACCTAGATTACGCCATGAGCGTCATCGTTGGGCGCGCATTACCCGACGTTCGCGATGGACTAAAACCAGTACACAAACGGGTTCTGTTCGCTATGAACGAACTCAACAACACCCATAACCGACCCTACGTTAAGTCTGCTCGCGTGGTGGGTGACGTGATCGGTAAGTACCACCCTCATGGCGACAGCGCGGTGTACGAAACCGTGGTGCGTATGGCTCAAGATTTCTCCATGCGTTATTTGCTGGTCGACGGCCAAGGAAACTTTGGTTCCATTGACGCCGACCCACCGGCGGCGATGCGTTATACCGAAGTGCGCATGGCGAAGATGGCTTCAGAGCTGCTAGCCGATCTCGATAAAGACACGGTGGATTTCGTCAACAACTACGACGACACCCTGACCATGCCCGACGTATTGCCGACTCGGGTGCCGAACCTGTTGGTAAATGGCAGCTCTGGCATTGCTGTGGGTATGGCCACCAACATCCCGCCGCATAACTTGACCGAAGTGATCAACGCCTGTTTGCAGATGTTGGATCAACCCGATATTTCAGTCGACGAGCTGATGGAACACATCCAGGGGCCGGACTTTCCAACCGGCGCCATGATTAATGGCCGTGCGGGAATTGTGCAGGCTTATCGCACTGGGCGCGGCAAAATTTATGTGCGCGCTAAAGCCGATGTTGAAACAGACAAATCTGGCCGCGACCGCATTGTTATCACTGAAATACCTTACCAACTGAACAAAGCCCGGCTTATTGAAAAAATTGCCGAGTTGGTAAAAGAAAAACGCATCGAAGGTATCACCGAACTGCGCGATGAGTCGGATAAAGACGGCTTACGTGTGGTGATCGAACTGCGTCGTGGCGAATCTGGTGAGGTGGTACTTAATAACCTCTACAGCCAGACCCAATTACAAACGGTGTTCGGTATTAACTGCGTAGCGCTGGTAGACGGCCAGCCCAAGTTGCTGAACTTGCAGGAGATGCTCCAGGCCTTTTTGCAGCACCGCGAAGAGGTGGTTACTCGCCGAACGCTGTATCTGTTACGTCGTGCCCGCCAACGAGGCCATATCTTGGAAGGCCAAGCGGTGGCGTTAGCCAACATTGATGCGGTCATTGAGCTGATAAAAAACTCGCCTTCGGCAGCGGATGCTCGGCAGGCGTTGATGGACAAGCGTTGGCATGCGCCAGCGTTGTTTGAGTTGTTAGAGCGGGTGGGCAGCGACGCCTGCCGACCAGAATCCCTCAGCGAGGACTTTGGCTTTAGCGGCGATCTATACCGCCTCACAGAAGAACAAGCCCAAGCGATTCTCGAAATTCGCCTGCATCGCCTAACCGCCATGGAGCAAAGCAAGCTCATGGAGGACTACCAGAGCGTGCTCGACGAGATTGCCGATCTGCTCGATATTTTGGGTTCTTACGAGCGCTTGATCAGCGTGATTCGTGGCGAACTGGAAGACATTCGCGACACCTACGGTGACGAGCGACGCACCGAAATCATGGCCAGTCAGCAAGACCTTTCCGACGAAGACCTGATCACCGAAGAAGAACTGGTGGTGACCATATCCCACCAGGGTTATGCAAAGACCCAACCTTTGGACACCTATCAGGCGCAGCGGCGGGGTGGCCGCGGCAAGGCTGCTACCTCGGTAAAAGACGAAGACTTCGTTGAGCATTTGGTGATCACCAACTCGCACAATTCATTGCTGTGTTTTTCCAATCTCGGCAAGGTGTATTGGCTGCGGGTATTCCAAATCCCGCAAGGCAGTCGGGGCGCCAAAGGTCGCCCAATGATCAATTTGTTGCCACTGGACAGCGAAGAGCGCATCACAGCGGTGCTGCCGATCTCTGAATACACCAGTGACCACTTTGTCTTTATGGCAACCGCCAACGGCACGGTTAAAAAGACGCCGCTTGAGCAGTTCTCGCGCCCACGCCCCAGTGGACTGATCGCCCTAGATTTAGAAGAAGACAACACTCTAATCGGCGCTGCCATCACTAACGGCACCAGTGACGTGATGTTGTGCTCAAGTGCTGGTAAGGCCGCACGCTTCAAAGAATCAGACGTGCGCGCCATGGGCCGCACCGCCAAGGGTGTGCGCGGCATTCGTTTGGGCGCCAACCAGCGGGTGATCTCACTCATTATTCCAGAGCAAGACGGTTACCTGCTGACCGCGAGCGAAAACGGCTACGGTAAGCGCACGCCATTGGCAGACTTCCCTATGCGGGGTCGCGGAGCCCAGGGAGTGATCGCTATGCAAACCAGTGACCGCAATGGCCAATTGGTTAGCGCTGTGCAGGTGTTCAGCGGTGACGAGCTGATGTTGATTTCAAATAACGGCACCTTGGTGCGCACCGACTCAGACGGCGTGTCCATAGTCGGTCGCAATACTCAGGGTGTGCGGCTGATCAATTTGAAAGAAGATGAAGTGCTCAATAGTGTTGAGCGCATCGCAGAGCAAACTGACGATCAAGCGGAAGACGACAGCGACGAATAAACCGTTGCCGGCCATACAATAATTAGAATTTCGGAGACCATAGTGCATCGCACCCATAATTTTTCTGCTGGCCCCGCAGCGTTGCCGACAGAAGTATTGCAACAAGCATCCGAAGAAATGCTCGACTACCAAGGCAGCGGTATGTCGGTCATGGAAATGAGCCATCGCAGTGCCACCTTTGTCGATATAGCGGCCCGGGCCGAAGCAGATTTGCGCGAGCTTATGGGAGTCTCAGATGACTACCATGTATTGTTTTTGCAGGGCGGGGCGACGGGCCAATTTGCCGGCATCCCGCTTAATCTGACCCAGCCTGGTGATACGGTAGATTTTATCGATACGGGTTCTTGGTCGAAAAAAGCCATTAAAGAAGCGGGCAAATACTGCCAGGTCAATGTTGCCGCCAGCAGCAGCGACAGCAACTACGATCGCATTCCCGACCAAGAACAATGGCAGTTGTCAGCGAATGCAAAGTTTTTGCACGTTTGTTCTAACGAAACCATTGGTGGAGTGCAGTTTAAGCAGTTCCCCCAAAGTGCAGTGCCGCTGGTAGCAGACATGTCGTCAGACATTTTGTCGCGCCCGGTAGATGTCGATCAATTTGGGCTGATCTATGCCGGTGCGCAAAAGAATATAGGTCCTGCCGGTTTGACCGTAATTATCGTGCGCAAAGACTTATGTGGTCAGGCCCGCAGCGAAACCCCAACATTTCTTGACTACGCTGTGCAAGCCGACGCCGACTCCATGTCTAACACACCGCCGACTTACAGCTGGTACTTGGCCGGGTTGGTCTTTGAGTGGGCTAAAGCCCAAGGTGGCCTCGACGCCATTGCCGAACAAAATGCCGCCAAGGCGAAACTCCTCTATGACGCCATAGACGGCAGCAACTTTTATACCGCACCGGTTCAGCAAGCTGTACGTTCGACTATGAATGTGCCCTTTACCCTGGCCGATGCAGAATTAGACAAAGCGTTCTTAAGCGGTGCCGAAGACCGAGGGATGTTTAATCTTAAAGGACATCGCAGTGTTGGCGGTATGCGGGCAAGCATCTACAACGCGGTACCCATGGCCGCGGTAGAATCGTTGGTGAATTTCATGAGCGAATTTGAAAATGAGCACGGATGATGACGCGCTACAGCCGTTGCGGCAGCGTATTGATGCGATAGATCAGCAACTGCTAAAGCTGTTCAATGAACGCGCCCAATGCGCGTTAGAAGTTGGCGAAATCAAACAGGGCCAACCTTCGGAAGAAGCGCCAGTGTTCTATCGGCCAGAGCGCGAAGCGCAAATACTGCGGCGTCTGCAAGGGGACAACCAAGGTCCTTTGACCGACAACGACGTGGCCGGACTGTTCCGCGAAGTTATTTCTTGCTGCTTGAATCTAGAGCAGCCCCTCACTGTGGCTTACTTCGGCCCCGCCGGCACTTACACCGAGGCCGCAGCCGTCAAACAATTCGGTCACTTTGCTAACACTCAGCCCATGGCGTCTATTGACGAAGTGTTCCGAGAAGTGGAATCCCAAGCGGTGCATTACGGCGTTGTGCCAGTAGAAAATTCCACCGAGGGTATGGTCAACCACACCTTGGATTGCTTCCTAAGCAGCAAGCTGCGCATTTGTGCCGAAGTGGAACTGCCGATTCATCACGCCTTTATGCGCGCAGAATCCGGTACCGGTGAGATCCGCGAAATCCGCTCCCATGCGCAAAGTCTCGCTCAATGCCGCGGTTGGTTAGACCAGCACTACGCCGGGGTGCCGCGAGTGGTGGTTGCGAGCAATGCGGAAGCTGCGCGTCAGGCCGCAGAAGATCCCAGTATTGCAGCCATTGCAGGCGAGATGGCCGCAGACCGCTATGGTCTGCGCATGCTGTCTACTCGCATCGAAGATCACCCAGACAACAAGACGCGGTTTTTGGTTTTAGGCCAACAGAATGTCGGCCCCAGCGGTAAAGATAAAACCTCGATCTTGGTCTCGGTCCGCAACGAACCCGGTGCTTTGCTGCGTGTGCTAGAGCCTTTCCAGCGTTTTGATATCAGCTTGTCGCGCATTGAAACCCGCCCCGCACGTTCAGGTGATTGGTCCTACGTATTTTTTATCGACTTTGATGGGCATCAGTCCGACACCAACGCTAAGAGTGTGATCGACGCCATCGGCGAAGTGGCTTTGGAAGTGCGCAGCTTGGGTTCTTACCCCAATACTGTGGTGCCCGCATGATGGACAAAGTAAACCAGCGCATTGCAGCGCTGCAGCCGTATAAGCCGGGCAAGCCAATAGAAGAGCTGGCTCGCGAGTTGGGGATTAACGACATTGTTAAGTTGGCAAGTAATGAAAACCCGCTTGGCCCGGCCCAGCAGGTACTAGACGCCATAAGTGAAGCCAGCACGCAGCTGCCGCGTTATCCCGATGGCAGTGGTTTTGAACTGAAACAGGCGTTAGCTGACCAGTTACAAGTCGATACCGCACAAATCACCTTAGGCAATGGCTCTAATGATGTGCTCGATCTTATCGCGCGGGTGGCTATGCAGCCGGGTGACGAGGCCATTATCGCCGAGCACAGTTTTGTTGTTTATCGACTGGCGGTCACTTGTTGCGGTGGTGATTTAGTCACAGTACCGGCGAAAGACTTTGGTGCCGACCTAGACGCTATGTTGGCCGCGGTTAACGAACGCACCCGCCTAGTATTCCTGGCCAACCCGAATAATCCGACAGGCACCTGGGTGACTGCTGCTGCGGTAGAGAATTTTTTGCAGCAAGTGCCTGCCGACGTATGGGTGGTACTAGACGAGGCTTACTTTGAGTACGTTGAGGAAGCTGAGTACGGTAATGGTTTAGATTTGCTGTCCAAGCAACCTAATCTCATCGTCACACGCACCTTCTCGAAAATTTATGGCCTGGCCTCAGTGCGCTTGGGTTTCAGTGTCAGCAGCCCAGAGTTTGCCGACTTACTTAATCGGGCGCGTCAGCCGTTTAATGTCAACGGTCTGGCCATGGCGGCGGGGCTTGCGGCGCTGGCGGATGATGACTATGTCCAACGTAGCCGCGCATTGAACCGCGAAGGCATGCAGCAGATCACTGACGGCTTAGCGGCTCTGGGCTACAGCTACATTCCCTCGGTAGGTAATTTTGTCGCCTTCGACAGTGGCCGACCTGGGGCTGAGGTGTTTGAGCAACTGCTGCAACAAGGGGTGATCGTTCGCCCCATTGCTGAATACGGACTACCCAACCACGTGCGTGTCAGCATAGGCCTGCCCATAGAGAACGAACGTTTCTTAACGGCGCTCGCGACCATAGGCCAAAACTGATATGGCCCTGCGCAACCTCGTGGTTGTCGGTGTTGGTCTCATAGGCGGCTCTATTGCCGCGGCTGTGCGAACCAAAGGCCTGGCTCAAACCATTATCGGTATTGAACCTAATGCGCAGTCGGCGGCTTATGCTTTGGAGCAGGGCTTGGTCGATGCGGTGGTTTCCGAGGTGCCAGCAGACGCAGATCTAATTGCACTGTGTGTACCCAGCGACTTGGTAGCCGAATGGGTACTGCAGCTGGCAGAGCATGACGCCACAGTGATTGATGTTGGCAGCGTCAAAGCGCCTATAGTTGAAGCGGTGCAAGCAGCGAATCCGGCCCTAAGCAATTTCGTGCCGTGCCATCCCATCAGCGGATCGGAAAAGAGTGGCCCCACGGCAGCAAACCCAGCGCTATTCGATGGCTGTGCCGTGGTGCTGACACCGATGCCGCAAACAGACAACGCAAAACTAGCCAAGGCTGAAGACTTTTGGCGGCAACTCGACGCCGGTGTTTATGTCATGCCCGCCACTGATCATGATCAGGCTTTGGCGGTGACCAGTCACTTACCACATCTATTGGCTTTCGCCTTTATGCAACAGGTCAATGACGACCACATGCCGCTGACCGGTGGTGGCTTCCGCGACTTCACACGCATTGCCGCAGCTAACGAAGAGTTGTGGTGGCGCATTCTGCGATTGAACAAAGAGCCGGTGTTGACCAGTGCCCAGCGTTTCATCGACGACTTGCAGCAACTTATTGATTCTATTGAACAAAACGACACCGAGCGGGGCTTGGCAAGCTTACGCCGTGCAACGGAAAAGAAGCGCGACAATGAATGAATCTGTCCCCGTCCTCGCCATAGATGGCCCCAGTGGTTCTGGCAAAGGCACTCTGGCTGCATGGATGGCCACCGAACTGGGTTGGCATTTACTTGATTCAGGCGCGCTCTATCGAATCGTCGCAGCTATGGCGGTCCGCCAAGGGTTGGATGTGGATGCAGAACAAACCATGCGTACGCTGGCAGAGTCTTTAGACATCGCCTTTCCGGACGGCAAAGTGTTGGTAGACGGTTTGGATCTGACAGACGAAATCCGCACTGAAGACATCGGAGTTATGGCTTCTCGAGTGGCGGCATTGCCAGCTGTGCGCGGTGCCATTTTGCAACTGCAACGCAACTTCGCCAAGGCACCGGGTTTGGTGGCGGATGGGCGTGACATGGGCACCGTGGTATTCCCCCATGCGGGGTTAAAAATCTTCCTGGATGCGAGTGCCCAAGCGCGGGCGGAAAGACGATATAACCAGTTGAAAAACAAAGGTTTGAGTGTTAGTTTGCGCGACCTTCTCGAGCAGATCCAAGAACGGGATGCGCGAGATAGAGAACGTGCAACAGCGCCGCTGAAACCGGCGACCGACGCGATGCTAATCGACAGCACCCAAATGACCATACAAGAGGTGTGTAACACGGTTATGCAGGCGGCGAAACAGCAACTGCTGTAACAGCAGAAGACTGACAACCGCCGTCAATGGGGTAAGGAATACTGCGACTGCACAGCCAGTTGCGACCAAACACCGACGCGAACACTCGCAAGCGCCGATCACGGCACTGTGCACATAACATTAACTAACCAACGGAGAGACGGCTGCGCACACTGTCGTTTTCACACGCCTCACGCTGCTAAGCCGACCACACTTATATGAGCGAATCTTTTGCCGACCTATTTGAAGAAAGTTTACAAACCATCGAGATGGCACCTGGGTCCATCGTAACCGGCACGGTGGTCGATATTGATGACGACTGGGTCATCGTTCACGCAGGCCTCAAATCAGAAGGGGTCATTCCAAAGAATCAATTTCTCAACGAAGAAGGCGAATGCACACTGACCATTGGCGACCAGGTAAAGGTTGCGATGGAAGTAGTCGACGACGGCTTCGGTGAGACCCGCCTGTCGCGAGAAAAAGCGCGACGTGCAGAATCCTGGCAGATACTCGAAGAAGCCAGCGAAAACAGCGAAGTGGTTATTGGTGTTATCAACGGTAAGGTCAAAGGCGGCTTCACAGTTGACGTTAACGACATCCGCGCCTTCCTACCGGGTTCACTGGTAGACATTCGCCCATTGCGCGAAACCGCACACTTAGAAGGCAAGCCATTAGAATTCAAGGTCATTAAGCTCGACCAAAAGCGCAACAACGTCGTGGTTTCGCGTCGTGCGGTACTTGAAGAAGAAAACAGCCACGAGCGCGATGCACTGTTGGCGTCTATGCAAGAAGGCCAGGACGTTAAGGGTATTGTTAAGAACCTGACCGACTACGGTGCGTTTGTAGATCTTGGTGGCGTTGACGGCTTGCTGCACATCACCGACATGGCGTGGAAGCGTATCCGTCATCCAAGCGAAATGGTTAACGTAGGCGACGAAGTCGACGTGCGCGTACTTAAGTTCGACCGCGAAAAGAACCGCGTCAGCTTGGGTATGAAGCAACTGGGCGAAGACCCATGGGTAGATATTATCCGTCGTTATCCAGAAGGTGCGCGGGTAACCGCAACCGTGACCAACCTGACCGACTACGGCTGTTTTGCCGAGATCGAGTCTGGTGTAGAAGGTCTGGTGCACGTGTCTGAAATGGATTGGACCAACAAGAACATTCACCCCTCTAAGGTCGTATCAGTAGGCGACGAAACCGAAGTGATGGTTTTGGACATCGACGAAGACCGTCGTCGTATCTCGCTGGGTATCAAGCAATGTCGACCCAACCCATGGGAAGAGTTCAGCGTCAGCCACGCTAAGAACGAGAAGATCACCGGTAACATCAAGTCCATTACCGACTTCGGTATCTTCATCGGCTTGGACGGTGGCATTGACGGTCTGGTGCACTTGTCAGATATCTCTTGGAACGAACCGGGCGAAACCGCCGTGCGTCGTTACTCTAAGGGCGAAGAAGTTGAAACCATCATCCTGTCAGTTGATCCAGAGCGCGAGCGCATTTCGCTGGGCATCAAGCAGTTGGATCAAGACCCATTCACCGACTACACCGCAGTGAACGACCGCGGCAGCATCGTTAAAGGAAAGGTTATTGAAACCGACGTTAGGGAAGTGGTGATTGAGCTTGCTGAAGACGTAACCGGCATCATGAAGGCGTCGGAGATTAGTCTTGATCGGGTGGAAGACGCTCGTACAGCACTGGCAGTCGACGAAGAAGTTGAAGTCAAGATCATCAACGTGGATCGCAAGAACCGCACCATCGGCTTGTCTATTAAGGCGAAGGATGTGGAAGAAGAGCGACAAGCGGTGCGCGACCATCAGAAGCAAGAGAGCGACCGTTCCGGTCCGGCTACTCTGGGCGATCTGATCAAAGCGCAGATGAACCAAAACGGCGACGACGAGTAGCGCTATAGCGCAGTAACGCACGCCGTTAACGAGAGTGTAGGGTTAGGTGATGACAGACATCAGCATGACCAAATCGGAATTGATCGAGCGTATCGTCGCCGCCCAGGCGCGATCGTCGAGCGCGCAACTCAACAGCAAAGATGTGGAGTTCGCGGTGAAAACGATGTTGGAACAGATGTCCCAGACTTTAGCGTCTGGCGACCGCATAGAAATACGCGGTTTTGGCAGCTTTTCCCTGCACTATCGTGCGCCCCGAATAGGGCGCAACCCAAAAACCGGTGAGTCAGTCGGCTTGGCAGGAAAACATGTGCCGCATTTCAAACCCGGCAAAGAACTGCGAGATCGAGTAAACGCCGCACTGCATGGTTCGCAAACCGATGCAGGGCAGGCGGCAACGGAATCCACCCAAGACCCCTCGTAACCCTGTGATCAAGACGCCAGGGAAATAAGTGAACGGACTCAAATCCATCGCCTTGTTCCTGGCCTTGGCTACGGCGTTTTTATTTGCCGCCCTGGCGGTGAATCAAGAACAAGTCGCCCTGACCTTCGCGGTTTGGCAAACCCCATTTACCCTAAGCATTTTTTGGTGGCTGTTAAGCGCCCTTGTAGTCGGTATCGCACTTGGCGCTTTGTACGGCGGGTGGGTTAACGTGCGTTATCGTTTTGCAAACCGGCGGTTACGCAAGGCACTAGACAAAGCCCAGCAACAACTCGCCGCACAACAAGCCCACAACTCAGACAAGACGTAGTTTACGCACCAGCAAAAGCGCACAGGCCAAAGTGACGAAGGCTGCTAGGCAGAAAACCAGCCCGCACTAAGCTCAAGGAACATCAATAACAGGTGATGTTTCGTGAAATTCAGTCAACACAACGACGCGCGCGCCGTATCGGCAAACAACCACAACCTTGTTCGAAACACGGGCCGGCTATGGCTGGTGCTGGCGGCATTAGTGCTCGGCCAACTGGGCATAAGTAACAGCGTGAATGCCGCAGAGACCAATCCAAAGCAAGCGGTGCAGCTCAACACCGCAACGACCGCGGAACTGGCTCAGGGCTTGATCGGTGTCGGCGAACGTCGGGCCCAAGCCATTGTCGACTATCGGCAAAAAGTCGGTGACTTTCGTAATGAAGACGAGTTGTCACAGGTCAAAGGCATTGGCGCTCACGTGTTAAAGGCCAACAAAGCGCGCATATCCTATGCACCCAGCAGGTCAGCGAAAAAGACCACACCGGTTAAACGCAAATAGACCAGCGCATTATCGCACTGGCCCCCATGCAATAAGGAATGGGTGGCCAGTGCCTCTGCAAGGCTACGCAGAAAGCTGCCCTTGCAACGTGCGACAAACAGCATAAGCGGTATAGTAAAGGCCTCTAACAAGGGATGAGGCCGAGCACATGAACAAACTATGGACGCCCTTATGTGGCCGCATGGCCATCGACGTGCCGATATTTGGCTTTGCTCACGACGTTAATGTTGTGGCCGCCATAACCAATGCAGGTGGTTACGGCGTATACGGTGCAACACGTCGCTTCCCCCACGAAATTCAAGAAGAGCTTGCGCAAATACGCGCCCTGGTAGGCGACAAACCATTTGGCGTGGATCTTGTGTTACCGCCTGGCATGCCTACTCATAACTCACGGGCCGCAATCGAGGCAGAAATACCCCAAGAACATAAAGACTTCGTAAAGCAATTGACCGACCGCTTTAACGTACCCGACGCCACCGAGCCAGGCATGCGCACACGCTTCATACGTTCAACGGAAATCGAACAAGAGCAGTTACGGGTGATCATGGAATCCGATGTAGACATGATGGCCTGCGGTATTGGCGCGCCGCCTGATGTCATAGCCGAAGCCAAAGACCGCGGCAAAACCACCCTAGCGTTGATCGGCAGCCCGCATCATGTGCCGCGCTCGTTACAGGCCGGAGTGGACATTATTGTTGCCCAAGGTTACGACGCAGGCGCCCATACCGGCCCCATTGGAACCTATTCTTTAGTGCCGCAAATAGTCGACGCAGCAGGCGAAGTACCGGTACTTGTGGCCGGTGGTGTGGCTACGGGTCGTCATATCGCCGCAGCGCTCGCCATGGGTGGCCAGGGTGTTTGGCTCGGCACGGCGTGGTTGCTGTCTACAGAACATCAGGGCCACATGCATCCGGTCAACACCGCCAAGCTCAAAGAGGCGGGCAGCGCAGATACCGTCATCACGCGCTCAGAAAGTGGCAAACCCTTTAGACAGGTGCGCACCGGTTGGAGCCAAGCCTGGGAGGCAGAAGACGCGCCGAAACCGCTCAAGATGCCGTTTCAGGACGTATTAGTGGGTGATCTATTGGGCGCAATCGAAGAACACGATATAGAACCACTGATTCATTCAGGAGCGGGCCAAAGTATTGCTTATTTTGATGAAGTGCAGCCGGTAGCCCATATCATGGAACAGCTGGTCAACGAAGCTACAGACGTACTGCAACATCAACAGCAGTTTTTACGCGCCCGAGGCCCCCAGTAAGCAGTAATAATAAAAACCATGCACACAGCAATATCAAAACAGCCCGCGGCAGGGCGTCGCATACCAACACTGCTGATGGTGATTAGCCTACTGGCCATGAGCGCATGCAGCGGCTTGAAGCTGCAAACAGTGCCGGACCAACCCACAGACCTCACAGGTACCTGGCAGTTAGACATCGACGCCTCAGACAGTGCCGAGGGAATAAAAGGCAAGCCACCGCGCGGCATACGGCCCAATCACTCTGTGCAAGAAGAAATGCGCCGCATCGGACGCGGCTCGGGGCTGGCCTTTATCGCCCACGACTTTCAAGTGTTGAAAGCCAAGCGCCTAAAAATAGAGCAAAGTGGCGATTCCATGGGCGTACAGCACTGGCCCGGAGTCTATCGAGATGTCACCTGGGGCCAGCGTGATAGAGGACTATGGAAGGTCTACGCCGGCTGGGAACAGAACGACCTTTTGATACAGTCCAAAAGCAAAGACATGGGGGTTTTAGAGCGGTACCGGCTGATAAATGGCAACCAACTGCGCATACAAATCACCATCAAGGCCGATGGCGAGACCATCGACCTACAGCGCGTATATCGGCGCGAAAGCTAGCTCTGGCCAGGCCGAAGATAAGGCCATAGGAAAGGGCACGAGAGTATTGCAATTGTGCTTCACGCTATTAAACTGTCGCCCTCGTTTGAGCGCTGGCAGAAACCGGCAACAGTTCATACGACCACTCCGCCTTAGCTCAGTTGGTAGAGCAGCTGACTGTTAATCAGCGGGTCGCTGGTTCGAGCCCAGCAGGCGGAGCCATTTCTAGTTTGTAAATCCCTCACCCAAAGCGCGTGCGCGAGCTGATCAGCGTGCGAACACCTGCCGGTGTCCGCCTAGTTCGAGCCCAGCAGGCGGAGCCATTTCTAGTTTGCAAATCCCTCACCCAAGCGCGTTCGCGAGTTAATCAGCGTGCGAACACTCTTTCGAGTGCTTCCAAAACGGCCTTTTGTTAGGGTCGTGGTCATCCGAGTAGAAGGAGCCAGGAACGACTTTGGGCCGCCTTAAGAAAATAGAATTGCGGGACATTTGGGCAACTGAAGCTCAGGACTTCACGCCATGGTTAGCGTCTGAAGAAAATTTAACGTTATTAGGCGAAGCCTTAGACTTGGAGCTTGAGCTGCGTGGTCAAGAAGTAAGTGTTGGTCCGTTTAGAGCGGATATTCTGTGCACGAATACAGATGATGGAAGCGACGTCTTAGTTGAGAATCAACTGGAGCGAACGGATCACAATCATCTGGGCCAACTGCTGACTTACGCTGCAGGGTTGCACACTGTGACGATTGTTTGGGTGGCTGCAAAATTCCAAGAAGATCATCGTGCGGCTTTGGATTGGCTGAACGAAATTACCGATAAGCGTTTCCGGTTTTTTGGACTGGAAATAGAACTCTGGAAGATTGGGACTTCACCAGCTGCTCCAAAGTTCAACATCGTCTCTAAGCCAAATGATTGGTCCAGAGCAGCGGCGAAAGCTGCGACTAATTCAGATTTGTCTGAGAGGCTCAGCCGTTATCAAGAATTCTGGAAAGGCTTCGCGGAACACATGAACGCCGCTGGTTCGGTAGTACGTCCTCAGTCCCCTCGACCTCAGCATTGGATGACTTTCGGTGTCGGTAGAAGTGGTTTTGCCTTGTCAGCAAGGCTCTCTTTTCAGAAAGGAGAGATTGGTGCCAGCTTTGAAACCTTAATGGATGGTAAAGAAGCGTTTGATTCGTTTTATGAACAGCGGGAAACCATAGCTGCGTCTCTGGGTTACGAACCAGATTGGCAGAGACTGGATAAGAAGAAAATGACCCGCATTGCTTCGTCGCAAAAGTTTGATGTTTCAGATGAGACTCAATGGATCCATTGCTACGAGTGGTTAGAAGATAAGTTGGGTAGGCTTAACAGCACGTTTTGTCCTCTTGTCAGAGATCTTTAAGTCCCGCGGTTTTTGCTGCGCGTGGACCAGGAAAATAATCATCAAAATCACAACTTGGAATTGTTGCCTCAAGCTCGCGAAGAAAGCCGATCAGTTACTAGAATTAGCTCCTGATATAGCTGTTATTCAGGAATGCGAAGAGCTGGAGCAGGATCACTTCGCCGACAGAACCTTTCATTGGTTCGGTCATAACTCCAGAAAAGGCTTGGGCGTGCTACTTCCGCAGGGTAGTGCCGTGGTAGATAAGCGCTTCGATAATTCCTTGGACTATTTCATGCCGCTAAATTTACATAATGGTATGAAATTACTAGGCGTTTGGTCCTTTACACATCGTGCAGCCGGTAGATTTGGGGAAGGTCACAGAGGGCACGTAAGCGACGCTCTTGAATACTATGTTGATTGGTTGAATGACTCTGACCAGGGCTTGATTTGTGGAGATTTCAATAATTCGGTCATTTGGGACAGGGGAACTAAAGCATCCAACTTCCTAAGCACAAGCAAGCGACTCCAGGAGTTGGGCTTTGAGAGTGTTTTCCACCGACTTGAGAAAAAAGACTTCGGCGAAGAGAACGTTGCGACGTTGTATCACACTAAGCAACAGAACAAGCCGTACCACATTGACTATATATTTTGTAAAGGCGGCGAGCCGGTTAGCTGCGAAATAGGGTCTTACGACGAGTGGATCGCGTTGAGCGACCACATGCCCGTTACTGCGAAGATACAGTTTTAGATAATGGCGAAAAAAACAGCGCTATTCCGGCGAAAATCTAAATAACTTAACGCGTTTAGCCCCAGAAGCCACGACCCACCTTGGCCTCCACAACACAAAAGGTTACGTTGTAACATTACTTAAGTAACAGAGCGAAGATGCTAGCAAATACCCAAAATAAGCTACCCGTGACCGTGCTGTCAGGGTTTCTAGGTGCAGGAAAGACCACCATTCTCAGCCACATTCTGAATAACCGCGAAAACAAAAAAGTAGCGGTTATCGTGAATGATATGAGCGAAATCAATATCGATTCCGCCATCGTTCAATCCGAGGTTTCTGTTAACCGCAGTGAAGAAAAGCTGGTGGAAATGAGTAACGGCTGCATCTGTTGCACGCTCCGCGAGGATCTGTTGGAGGAAGTCACTAAGTTGGCTCAGGAAGGCCGGTTCGATTACCTCGTCATAGAATCCACTGGGATCTCTGAGCCTCTACCCGTTGCTGAAACCTTCACGTTTGCAGACGAGAACGGCATTTCTCTGTCTGATGTCGCGGATCTGGACACGATGGTTACGGTGGTGGACGCGGTGAACTTTCTTAAAGACTATGACGAGGCTAAGTATCTCCAAGAAACCGGCGAATCTTTGGGTGAAGAGGACGAGCGCAGCGTTGCTGATCTTCTGGTGGATCAGGTTGAGTTCGCAGACCTGATCTTGATCAGCAAAACCGATTTGGCCACGCCGAGCGAGGTCGAACGACTGACCGCCATTCTTAAAACACTGAACACCAGTGCGAAAATTATTCCCATTGCCAACGGCAACGTTGAAATCGATAACGTTCTTAATACTGGCCTATTCGATTTCGAGCGTGCGCAACAGGCGCCTGGTTGGCTGCAAGAGATGCGTGGCGAGCATGTTCCAGAAACTGAAGAGTACGGTATCGGGAGCTTCAGCTACGAGGCGCGAAGACCCTTTCACCCAGAGAAGTTTCACGACTTTCTTCACAGCACCGAAAAATACGGCAAGTTGATTCGCTCCAAAGGCTATTTCTGGTTGGCCACGCGACCGCAATTTGCGGGCCAGTGGAGCCAGTCCGGGGGTATAGCTCGTTATGGCTTTGCCGGTTTGTTTTGGAAAGCGGTGCCCGAACAAGACTGGCCAGAGGATAAGGATTATTTGGCGTCCATTAAACGCATGTGGGTCGAACCCTTCGGCGACATGCGGCAAGAACTGGTTTTTATCGGCCAAGGTTTAGATCAACAAGCCATGACCCAGGCGTTAGATGAGTGTCTGCTAAGCGAGGAGGAGGTGCTGCGCGGCGTTGCGTATTGGGCCACCTTAAGCGACCCGTTTCCGGCGTGGGAGCAAGCATGAGTGTTGCCAGCCCAGCAGCGCCACTGACGGCGATCACGTCACCCCATGCCGATAACCAAACGGAACTCGGTAGCAAAGCCGTCATCCGTCAGGATCCAGAGGCGTTGGCAGAGATCTACAACGACAACACCAACATTGTTGTTTGGCAGCGGCGGTTTTCCGAGCAATTTGAAAACACCGTAAGCGAGTTTGTAGCGTCTCGGGCCGCGCCGTACATATCGTCTATTTTGTCTCCAAGCGAAGCGCCCGTGTTGCTGCGAAAAGAAATGGGCGCAAGCTTTGGCGCATTAGCCGACGACGTGGCAGAACTCGTGGACATGTTTTGTTGTCTTTTTGAACTGCAACAAGCGGGTTTGCGCATGACGGTGTTGAGAGACTCCATGTGCCCCAAGTTTCATGTTGACCATGTCCCGTGTCGGCTTGTGACCACTTATACCGGCATCGCCACTGAATGGTTGCCCTATCATTTGGTGAATCGCGACAAGCTAGGCATTAACAGCGAAGGCAAGGCAGATCAGGAATCTGGTCTGTACCAACATGAAACCGACATTCAACGCATGACCAGTGGCGAAGTCGCTTTGCTTAAGGGTGAGGGCTGGCTCGGCAATCAAAACGCTGGGCTAGTGCATCGTTCGCCGGCAATAGCGGCCGGAAATAGCCGTCTGTTGTTGACCTTGGATTTTAGTAGCTAGGTCGTAGGACTCAAGTCGACGACTTTGCGCTGAAAGGCAAACGACAGAAAGGCAAAACTGCCCGGCTGTGTGAAATTGCCCAGCCGCCTCTTTGCCAGAACAAGGTTTTGATTGGTCTCTTATAGGTCTAGACAACCCCCCAACTCCCATGGCAATTTCCACCGCTGAGTGGCGATTGCCCAGGGGAGCAGCGCCACTCGCTAAATACTCAATATCAAAAAACAGAGCAGTAATTACATTGGAACTTATTCTTATTCGGCATGGCCTGCCTGAGCGCGTTGAAACTGAAGATGGCACCCCGGCAGACCCACCTTTGTCTGAGGTTGGTCATGAGCAAGCGCGGCGTATGGCGGATTGGTTGCAAGATACCTCCGTTGATTTTCTCTACTCCAGTCCCATGCGGCGTGCATTGGAGACGGCGGCGCCATTGTCTGCAAACAAATCGCTTACGCCTGAGCTGCGTGACGGAGTTGCGGAATTTGATCGTAAAGCGAGCCACTACATTCCAGTAGAGCAGATGAAGAAAGACAACTACGAGGCTTGGCAGCGATTGATGAAGGGCGAGGTCAGTGGAGTCAACTTTGAACGCTTTTGCACCGAAGTGGTGAACACACTGAATGAGATTGTCGCCGGGCATCGGGGCCAGACTGTGGCGGTGACCTGCCATGGTGGTGTTATCAATGCTTGGACTGCGCATGTGCTGGGTATGGAACCACGGATGTTTTTCAATCCCAACTACACCAGCATTAGCCGCTACATGGTCGCCAGTTCTGGCGAGCGCTCCATCATTACCATCAACGAGCATACTCACCTCAAGGGTTTGGGGTCTAATCGGGGGTAGTGGTTTTGACAGGGGCGGCGTTGTGCCGCCAACTGTGCTGTCACGCTCTTTTCAGCTTTGCGCTATCAACGCCCTCCCAAAAGCTCGCACAGCAGGTGTTGGCGCATTTTTGGCGACACTGACCAGCGCCATGGAGACTTCTACGCCGGTTTCGAACCGGGCCACGTTCAAGTCTGCAGGAAGTCGGCGCGTTTCTGTCTCGGTCATTAACGAATGGGGTGCTAAGGCTATGGCGTCACTGTTAGCGGCTAAGGTTAAACAGGCCGATAGGCTGTTTAACTTATATCGGGGCTGCACTGTTGGGTTGTTGTGGCGGGTTAGGGTTTCAAACAATTTGTTTTCGTTAAAGTAACGGCTGGGTACTGCCAGCGGATAACTCAACAGCTCGGCCTTGTGCTTTGTGTCTGCAGCAGGATGCTTGCTGCGGTGTACGTACACTAATTTTTCTTTATGCATCGGCTGTAGCCGCAGCGATGCGGCATAAGGTGATGTTTGAAAGTTTGCTTCGTCGCCTATGGCGACATCGCATTGGCCAGTGATCAGATCTTTGTATATGTCGGAGCTGCCTACGATCACTTCGACCTCTAGGTCGGGGTGGGTTTGGGCCAGTCGTGCCAAGCCCTTAACCACCAATGTTTCTGCGGCAAGTGCCATGGCGCCCACCCGAATGGCACCGATTTCGCCGCCGGCCAACTGCTGCGCTTCGGCTTGAAAGGCGTTGTGCGCTTGCAGTGCGCTTTCTGCGGCACTGATGAGTTCCCGCGCGCTGTCTGTGGGTTCTACTGCACGGGTGGTGCGGTTAAACAGGCGCAAGCCTAATTCGCTCTCTAACATTTGAATACGTTTGGTCACGGAACTTTGGCTGATCCCCAGCTCGTCTGCGGCTGTACGAAAGCTGCGGCTGTGGAATACCGCCACAAAGTTTTGCAGTAGGCGTAAATCGCTCATCGCGGTTTCTGCTTTATTAATTCCAAAACGAGAACAATAAAGTAAAACTATTTCTGTATCATAAGTTTTTTTCTAGAGGACGGCAGTGGGTGAGTACACAGGTTGAGCACAGTCGAATGTTCAGGCGCGGTGGCGCGCTGGGTTATTTAGAAGCCCGCGACCGGCATCTTACTGCCGCGCAAGATCCGCAGTTTAGTTTTGGTTTTGTTGGCTGCGGCATGATGGGCCAAGAGCATATTTACAATACGCTGCTGTTAGGCCGCGCGAAGGTGGGCGGGCTGTTTGATCCGGCGGCTAAAAGCATTGAGTCGGCATCGCGCTTGATTGCCAAACGTAGCCAGCAACAAGCTCCGAAAGTTTATGCGTCCATAGAAGAAGCCTGTGCGGATCCTGATACCGACGCGCTGATTATTGCGACCCCAAACTACACTCATCTAGAGGTGATGCGGGCGGTGGCGGGTTGTAACAAAGCGCTGTTTGTCGAAAAGCCTATTGCCACCACAGTGGCCGATGCTTTTGAGGTCTGTCAGTTAGCCGCGGCTCACAGTCGCCCGGTGCGCTTTGGCCTGCAGTATCGCTATAAATCGGTTTATGCCGAAGCGTTAACCGAGATCTTCGAGCGCCAAAGTGTCGGGCGCGTGCACAGTGTCAATATGCTTGAACATCGCTTCCCGTTTTTAGACAAGGTAGGTCAGTGGAACAAGTTCAGCGCCCATACCGGCGGCACCTTGGTAGAGAAATGCTGCCATTATTTTGACTTAATGAATCTGTTTGCTGGTGGTAATCCGCAGCGGGTATTTGCGGTAGGCAGCCAGGCGGTGAATTTTCATAATTTTGTTTACGACAACAAAAAGGCCGACGGCCTGGATCAAGCGCAGATGTCTATTCAATACGACAATGGTGTGATTGGTGGTTTTTCGTTGTGCATGTTTACCCCCGGCACCCGCGAAGAGCTGGTGGTTTGTGGTGACGCTGGGCGGGTACACGCCAGTGAAAGTGCGCAACTTGGCGAGGCAAATAAGAACAGGCTAGAAGTTTGGCGCGGCGAAAATGGCGCGTCTTCCGTGCGTGAGCCCGAATATCCGGCATACATTAACGAGGCCGGTCACCATGGATCAACGTTCTTCGAGCATTCAAGTTTTGTTGACGAGTTGGCCAGCGGTGGTGCCTCTGGGCCAAATCTGGCGGACGGCCTGTGGTCGGTCGCGGTGGGTGCGGCTGCACAGTTGTCCATTGAACGCGGTGATGCTGTAGATGTTGCGGAGGTTATGCCCGAGGGCTTTGACGCCTCGCAGTGGTTAAAAACCAATTATCAGGATAGTTAGATGACAAATTTAGTGGATCAATCTCAGCGAGCTTTAGGCAAAGAGTTGCGCATAGGGCCTTTGGGATACGGCTGTTGGCGGCTGGTGAATATGCCTGTGGCTGAGGCGCGAGCGCGTATTGAGCACGTGTTGTCTCTTGGCATGAATCTAATCGACACGGCCGACGTTTATGGTTTGGACTGGGGCGGTACCGCCTTTGGTTCGGCGGAAGAATTGCTTGGCGAGGTTTTACAAGACGCGCCAGGTTTGCGCGAGCAAATGGTACTGGCGTCCAAGGGCGGCATTATCCCCGGTGTGCCGTATGACTCGGCCTATTTAGAACAAGCCTGTGACGATTCGTTGCGCCGTCTTGGGGCGGATTGTTTAGACCTGTATCAAATTCATCGCCCAGACATGCTTACCCATCCAGAAGAAACCGCTCGCGTGCTACAGCGCTTAAAAGACGCCGGCAAAGTGCGCACCTTCGGGGTGTCCAATTACACAACCAGCCAAACCGAAGCTCTGATGAGCTACCTGCCTGGCGAGATCATTAGCCAGCAACCCCAGTATTCGGCACTGCATTTGGACCCGCTGTTTGATGGGACCTTCGACCAATGTATGCAGCATCAACAAGCGGTATTGGTTTGGAGTCCCTTGGCAGGTGGTCGCTTGGGCGATCCAAGTGCCATGCCCGATGCGCTGGTTGCGGTGTTGCAAGACTTAGCCCAGCGCGAAGGCGTAGATGTACCGACGATTGGACTGGCCTTTGTGTTAGCTCATCCGGCCCGGCCTGTGGCGTTGCTCGGCAGCTTAAACCTAGAGCGTTTAAGCCAGGCGCAACAGGCGTTGAGCGTGCAGCTCGATCGCACCGACGTCTATCAGATTATTCAGGCATCTATGGGGGAGGCCTTGCCATGAGTGTAGAAGTCAGTTGGTTCTCTGCGTTATGCGATGACGACTACCGTTATCTGGGTGTACACGACCCTGATCTGAAGTCGTCCTGGAAACATTGCAGTGCTATCACCACAACTGCCGACCGCTTAGGTTATGACAGCATTTTGTTGCCGTCGGGTTATCAGCTGGGCATTGACTCGGTGGCGTTTGCGGGCGGCATTGCGCCCATTACCGAGCAAATTCGGTTACTGGTTGCGGTGCGCTGCGGCGAACTGTGGGTGCCGCAATTAGCGCGGCAGTTGGCAACCCTAGATCAAATGCTTGCCGGACGTTTGTCCATCAACATTATTTCTTCCGACATTCCTGGCGAAACCATGGCGTCGGAGCCGCGCTATGAGCGCACCCGCGAAACCATGATGGCGCTGCGGCAACTGTTGAACGGCGAGTCTGTGTCTATGCAGGGTGAGTTTCTGAATCTAGACATTGATCCGCCCAATGCACGCACGGTGAGTGGTAACAGTCCGTTGTTTTACTTTGGTGGCTTGTCGGAGCCTGCCCGTGATGTGGCGGCGGAATGTTCTGATGTGTTCTTGATGTGGCCGAGCACACTGCCTGAAGTTGATTCTATTTTAACGGACATGCGCAAGCGCGCCGCCAGTTATAACAGAAGTCTTAAGTATGGCTATAGGGTGCATATCATCGTGCGGGAAACCGAAAACGAGGCCATTGATGCGTCCCGGGAGTTGATCTCGAAGCTAGACGCCGCAGAAGGCGAGCGTATTCGCGCCCAGTCGCTAGACAGCACCTCGGCGGGTGTGCGCGCTCAGGGGATGTTGCGCGAGGGCGCCGATGCGGACGGCTTTGCCGAAGAAAATTTATGGACCGGTATCGGACGTGCGCGCAGCGGTTGTGGTGCGGCCATTGTTGGCGACCCAGACCAAGTATTGAACAAACTGAAGCAGTATATGGACTTAGGGATAGAGGCGTTCATCTTGTCGGGTTATCCCCACCAACAGGAATGCGATCTATTTGCGCGCTACGTGTTGCCAGAACTTGAACACGGAGTACTGACCTAGAGATGGCCATTGTTGGCACAGACCACACGGTGATGTTGGTGCAGGACATCGAGGCGGGCATTACCACCTATCGTGATCACTTGGGGTTGGAGCTCAGTCATCAAGTCGAGCACACAGAGGCAGGTATTTCTCAGGCGTTTTTCGCCTTTGCCGATGGCACTTTCCTAGAACTCATTGCGCCGGCTGGTGATAACTCGCGTTTTGATCAAGTGCTAAATGATAACGGTGAGGGGGTACACGTGCTGGCGCTGGCGGTAGACGACTTGGATGAGAGTGTTGCGGCGTTGCAACAACAGCAGGTGCGGTTGATCGGGGTGGGTACACCTCAGGTGTTTATCCACCCAAAGTCGGCTCACGGGGTCATGATTCAACTGTGGCCAAAAGACCGGCCGCATCGCTGGCGCGATGGTAACGGCCAAATGTCAGCGGAGAAACAGCAATGATTTTTACGCCTAGTGAACAAGAGCGCCAAGCCCAGGCGTTTGACCCAGACAAATTGGCAGCCATCGTGGCGAGCATTCAAACCCAAGGCTTTGCAGTGGTCAGCGACCTGGTGTCGCCCGCTACCTGCGAGCTGCTTATGCAATCGGTATTGGAAGATGCAGATCAGGTGGTGGCGAATTCTGATGAATTGACCCCCCATGAAAAGGTCACCGGCCAGGGCCATTTGCAGCTGGGGCTGCGCCGCTTTGCGCCGTTTGTTAAGGCCGATCTGGTGGCTAATCCGCTGATTGAACACGTGGTTAGCGGGGTGTTGGGTGCTGGTGCCTGGCTTGGGTTTTACAACGGCAATGTGAATTGCCCCGGCAGTGTCCACCAGCCCCTGCACTTTGACCGACCGTTTTCCTGGCGTTCGGAAGACGAAGCGGCACAAGACGGACAAACTTGGCCACCGCCCACAACCACTTTGTCGTGCTCGGTGGCGTTATCGGAGATCACGGACGCCAACGGCGCGACAGAAATTTACCCAGGCACGCATCTAGAAACAGAGGTGGCGCAATGGCCTCTGGGCGAGCGTTTGAGCAACCATCCTGACCTGGTGGCGCGCCATGGCCCGCCCAGTACGATGCCTATTCCCGCTGGCGGAATTTGTTTTCGTGACCCGCGCATGTGGCATCGCGGTGTTCCCAATACGTCCGCGCAAACTCGACCCATGATCGCTCTGACCTACCATGGCGAACGCTGCATGCATTGGCGCGGTCGTTTGGTTAAGCGCATTGATAAGGCAGCAGCCCAACGCTTTGCGCAAGATCCAGCTCTTAGATTTATGGACGACGGGGGGCTGGAGGATGGTCGTTTGGTCTTCGAAGACAACACCCGCGAGGTGTTTACCGAGTCGGCAAATCCGCACCAGGTGAATCGCAATGTGCGCTTTGTTGAAGCCGGGATGCGGGTCAACCATTTTCTCGACGCGCACCTGGTTGGTGGCGCGCGGCTGGTGCCAGATGGTGTGATCGGGCCGGCGCAATAACCGTGTCACTGACGGTTCTCTTTATCGGCGGCAGCGGTGAGATTTCGGCTTCTTGTGTGGAAGCCGCGGTTGCCATGGGGCATCAAGTGACGGTGCTTAACCGCGGTTTGCGTGGCGATCGAGTAGCAGGCGTACGTCAATTGGAGGGGGATTTAAGCCAAGAGACGTGCTACGCCGCACTTGGCGCTGAGTCCTACGATGTGGTGTGTCAATTCATGGCGTTCACAGTGGCGGACGTAGAACGCGACATACAGCACTTTGGCGGACGCTGCGGCCAATACATTTTTATTTCCTCTGCTTCCTGTTACGAAAAGCCCTGGCATACCGGGCGCATTAATGAATCGGTACCGCTGCATAACCCCTTTATGGCCTACAGCCAGAACAAGGCGGCGTGCGAGCAGCGTTTGCAGCAAGCTCACGAGGCCAATCAATTGGCGGTGACCGTGGTGCGGCCCAGCCACACCTATCGCCAGCGACTGCCCAGTACAGTAATCGATGGCACCCATTTGTTATGGCGTTTGCGGTCAGGTAAGCCGGTGTTACTGCATGACGGCGGCGCTACCCAGTGGACATTAACCCGCGCGGAAGACTTTGCCCGAGGGTTCGTTAAGTTACTGGGCTTAAAACAGGCTTTGGGTGAGTCGTACCACATTACCGACAGCCAGGCCCATTCCTGGCAGCACATCTTTTCGAGCATTGCTGAGTTGGCGCAAACCGATCTACATACCTGCAGTGTGTCCTCTGCCGATCTGGTTAAACACATTGACGCACTGAGTGGGCCGCTACTGGGCGATAAAGCCAACAACTTGTTATTCGACAATGCAAAAATTGCTGCGGCCACGGGTGGTTGGCGCTGTGAAATTACGTTGCGGGAAGGTCTGGCTAAAGCCCTGGCGTGCGCCCAGCAGCAATTGGATGATGGCTATGCGCCGACAGCGCGACTGGACGCGCGAATCGATCAGATTATTGCCGCCCATAGCTCAAAAAGTGCGCTATGAAGAGCGGTCGCAAAGCGCTCCGGCGCTGGTAGGTTTGGTGGTAACGTAATTAACTATTGAAAAACCATGGCATAAGGAGCGTGCGATGAAACTGGCCTCTGTAAGTACCTATGTGGTCCAAACCCCACCCCCACATTCAGGAGGTGCGCTGTGGTTTTTTGTCAAACTGGAAACCGAAGATGGCTTGGTGGGCTGGGGCGAGACCGCAATTCTGGCGGCTTTGCATACCTTAGAAGACAGCTACGAAAAATTAGTACAGCAAGTTTTCGAGGCCTATCTAAAAGGCCGTGATCCCATGGATCGCGAGGCGCTGTATCACAAAATGTATGAAGGCATGATGGCCCAGCACCCCGACTATGTGGGTATGGGCGTGGTCAGCGCTTTTGACGTGGCGTTGTGGGACATCGTTGGTAAACACTTCAATACCCCCGTTTATAATCTGTTAGGGGGCAAATATCGCGATCGCGTGCGCACTTACACTTACGTATACGACAACGACGGCCCGGGCGGCACCGTGGGCACCTGGACCGGTAATCCAGAGCGCTTGGGTATGCGTGCAGCAGAGCTTGCAGATGAGGGTTTCACTGGTCTGAAGTTTGATCCACTGCCGCAGTCAGCGCCACGGCGGTTGCCAACGCCACCGTGGGAAGTGAGCCTGGCGGAATACGAGGCGGCAGTGCAAGCCGTTTCCGCAGTTCGCGAAGCGGTGGGTACTCGAGCCGATATTTTAATTGGCACCCACGGTCAAATTACCCCGTCGGCGGCGCGACGGTTTGCGGCTCAAGTTGAGCAATACGACCCACTGTGGTTGGAAGAGCCTTGTCCGCCAGAGAACTACAAACAAATGGGTGAGATTGCGCGCAGCACCAGTATTCCCATAGCAACCGGCGAACGGTTAGTGGGTATTCACGAATTTCAGAATTTGTTTGAACACAACGCCTGTGCCTTTGCGCAACCCGATCTGGGCAGCTGCGGCGGCATTACTGCCTGCAAAAAAATTGCAGCCATGGCGGAAGCTAACTACGTGTTGATGGCACCGCATATTTGGGGCGGGCCAATCATCACAGCCGCAGCGGTGCAGATTGACGCCAGTATCCCAAACTTTCTAATTCAGGAAAGTATTTATAAGTCTCGAGATTTCTTCGACGAAATCGTGGTTGAGCCCTTTGAATGGGACAACGGCGATCTGATCCCGTCAGAGCGCCCGGGCATTGGTATTGAGCTGGATGAAGAGAAACTAGAAGCGCATCGGGGCTCGTTAGAAAACATTCGACGTCAACGCAGACGATGAGCGCTGATATGGCAGATGTGCTGATTATCGGTGCGGGTGCATCGGCATCGGCGTTTGCCTGGAGCATGGCTGATACACGTATGCGCATTGTTTGCTTGGAGCAGGGTGACTGGGTGAATCCTGCGGACTACCCCAGTCACGACAAAGACTGGGAGTCGGATCCGCGCTTTAACAGCAACCCAAATCAGCGCGCCAACCCGGCGGATTACCCCATTAACTGCGATGACTCGCCCATCACCATTGCCAATTACAATGGGGTGGGTGGCGGCACCATATTATTTGCTGGCCACTTCCCGCGTTTTCATCCTTCGGACTTTCGAGTGCGGCAACTCGACGGCGTTGCCGCTGATTGGCCTATCGACTACACCACCTTAGAGTCGTTCTATGACGTGAACGACAAAATGATGGGTGTGTCAGGCCTCGCTGGGGATCCTGCTTACCCACCGAAAACCGCGCCCATGCCGCCGATACCGCTGGGTCGTTCCGGCGAAACCCTGGCTCACGGTTTTAACCAATTGGGTTGGCATTGGTGGCCCTCGGACATGGCGATTGCCACCGAACCTTATGACGGTCGCGACCGTTGCATTAATTTGGGTGCCTGTGGTCAGGGCTGCGCCCAGGGTGCAAAAGGCAGCACCGACATTACTTATTGGCCTCATGCGATGCGGGCTGGTGTTGAGTTGCGCACCCAATGTCGGGTGCGAGAGGTGACCGTTGACCAAACGGGCCGAGCCACCGGTGCCATTTATTACGACGCCGCCGGCAATGAACAATTTCAGGCCGCAGAAATGGTGGTGATGGCGTGCAATGGCATTGGCACACCGAGGATCTTACTCAACTCCACCTCAACTCTGTTCCCAGACGGCTTGGCAAATTCCAGTGGCGAACTTGGCCGTAACTTGATGCTGCATCCCTATGCCACGGTAGATGGCATCTTTAGCGAACCGGTAGATGGGGCGAAGGGCCCGCTTAAGTGCGTGGCCAGTCATGAATTTTACGAAACCGACTTAGCTCGTGGTTTTGTCCGCGGTTTCAGTTTTGAAACCCAACGTGGTTATGGGCCTGTAGCGACGGGCTTGTTGGGGGTAGCAGCAGGGCGTATTCCTAAAGGCTCGGGTCATCACGCCGCCTATCGCAAACTCAGCGAGCGCATGCTCAGCCTTGTCGCGGTATGTGAGGACCTGCCCGAGGCGCATAATCGCGTCACACTAGACCCGGGCAAAACCGATGCCCACGGCATACCTGCAGCCAAGGTCGACTACACCCTGAGTGACAACAGCCACAAAATGTTGAACTTTGCGGTGGCGCGGGGCGCAGAGGTAATGCGTGCAGCGGGGGCAGAGGATGTGATCGAAACCAAGCTGTTAAAGAACGCTGGTTGGCACAATATGGGGACTGCACGCATGGGTACCGACCCGAGCACGTCAGTGGTTAACGAATGGGGGCGCAGTCACGACGTAAATAATCTGTTTGTTATTGATGGCAGTATATTTGTCACCAGTGCCGGGGTGAATCCAACTCGAACCATACAGGCGTTGGCGCTGTACATTGCCGATCAGATAAAACACAAGTTGGCTTCTGCCACATTGTTCGACTGATGAGGGCTTTGTATGAGTGATGAAATTATTGCCAGCGACGCTTGGTACAGCCCCCATGAAGCGTCCGTAATAGCGGCCATCGCTCACGCGGTAATCAGCGCGGACGCAACCTACGGTGTGCCAGGGGCCGGTGATGGCGCGATTGTCGCCAAGGTATTAGTGCGGCTAGAACCTCATCAACAGCGCATGCGCGCAGGGGTAGAACAGTTGTGCGAAGAATGCGACCCACGGGCTCTCAGCCCTGACGAGTTACTGCGCGTGCTTGAGTTGGATAGCCGCCATCGGTCGTTTTATCGCTTGCTGAGTATCTACATTGTGCAAGCGTACTATCAGGACAGCCGGGTTTTGGCCTCGTTAGCGCTGCCGGATCGTGCACCGTTTCCCGAAGGTCATGCAGTGCAAGAGGGCGACTGGTCGCTGTTGGATCAGGTTAAGACCCGCAAACCTTTCTATCGCCCCGTTAACGGCGACTAGCTGTCAGGCTTCCACTACTGCGGTAGCTTCGATTTCTACCAGCAGCGGTTTCATCACCAGAGCCGACACCCCAACCATGGTGGAAGCGGGTTGATGCTCCTGGGTAAAGTACTTGGCCTTTGCCGCCTGCACGGCTTTGCTGCGCGTGCTGTCTAAGTCCACCACATAGGTGTTAATTTTTATCAGATCTTTCGCGCTCGCCCCGGCCGCTGCTAATTCGCGGATGATGTTTTGGTGCGCGATGTCCGCTTGCTCCTCGAAGGTCTCGCCAACCTTGCCATCTGCGTAGCCGACCTGACCGGAGATCACGATGGTCTTAACGCCACCATGGGTATAGGTCACGGTATTGGTAAAGCCCATGGGGTGTGGGTTAATGAATTCTTTACTAAGCATGGTTATTACTCCCTCGGTTTAAACCCTCAATGCGCTGGATAACTTGTTGCAGCGCTGTATTTTGAACTGGGTGATCTTGGCAGTGTTTTATAGATGTCAGATCAAACGCCGACTTTCATGGCGCCCAAGAAATCCATCTTGCCAAGCTTGACCCCCTGCATACGCAACATGTCATAGGTGGTGGTGGCGTGGAAATAGAAGTTTGGCAGCGAAAACGACAAGACGAAGTTTTCTGCGGTAAACGGCATTTCTCTGGAACCCAATTTGAAAATTATGGTTTTGCCCGCGCAGGCGTTAATGCCTTCGGCGGTTTGCGCTTTCATCAACGTAACACTTGCCTGGGTCTCGGCAATCAGTCCCTCGTAGTCGCCGTCTTTGGCCTCATGGTTGAATGCATGCATGGGTGGATTGAATTCCCCAGAGCTCAAGGCCTCTATGGTTCTGGCTGAATGATGATTCAGCGACGCCACCTGGAAGTAAAAGCTCTGCATGTCCTCATACAATGTGCTGGCAACAATGGCCTTTGGTTCTGTGCCGCTGCTTTGGCAATGGGCCAGGCCTTTCTCTAGAAATCCTACGGTGCTTTCTAATACCTGGGTGTACGAGCCTACGGTCAGTTCATAAAGTGGTGTCGTCATATTGGTGTCCTCTTGGATCAGGTCGTGACGACTAAAATAACCTAAATTGCGGGCCGCGGACTGCTGGTTTTTTATGTTCTGCTGGCAGACTGCACAGACGCTCCATGCGCGTAATGCTACCGTCGGCGTATTCCCAGACCAGTTGATCGCCGTCCATATAGCGGCGCACAACCACTGGACCCCAACCAAATACGCGAAAATCTAAAATGCCATCGTTCCAGAACACACCCGCCGAGGTGCGTGGGCAATAGGCTCGGTCGCCAAGGGTAAAGACCACCTGACCCTCTGTGTCATTGCTGTTGTAGCCGCCAGTACTGTTGGGGCCAGAGTCATGGATGATGCCGCTGCTGGTGACCACGACTCTAGCGCCGCATTGTTCTACACGTTCCACATGGCCGACTTTGCCGGTGACACCGCGCCATAGACCCCGTATGTCAGCAGCGCCTGGGGGTAGCGGTTCGGTGCAGTCGCGCAGAATGGGTAATGGGAAGTGACTGTAACCACAGCCCGGCGTATTGCCCTTGGCAATGTCTATGGCGTTTTTGCCGCTGCCGTCGAGTTTGGGCAGCTCGCAATAGTTCAGGGTACTGCCGTCTCCAGCCAGAGTGGCCGGGTCAATGGTCAGCGGTGGCCGTGCAGAAAAAAACGCCAACCAAATTGCACTCACGAGCAACAGGGTCACGGTCATGGCCGTGGTCAGGAGGATCTTTTTTAATGTCTGCATTGGCGTGTGTTGTAAAGCTAGGGCGCAGCAACGCTAGCAGTAGGGCAACTTTAATGTAAAGCATTATTGATTAGGGTGGGATTTTGCTGTGTTTGTGCGTCAAAGCACAGTCAGAGAATTATTTGGCCAACGCCTTGCTTTGCGGCGATATGGGCCCCGACATCAATCCTACAATGGCGTCAACTAAGCCGTGCAGAAAGCGCTCTGCTTGTTCACCCTTAAACCCTTGAGGTTGCCGAGCCTGGTAATACATGGATGCTGAGCACAGCCGCACCGCGGCTTCCATGCGTTGCTGGTAATGGGCGGGTTCCAGGTGCGGTAGCGCTGCTTTCAGTAATTCGGCGGTTTGTTGACCGCTGGCACCACCGCCACCGTGGCGTTGCACAATGGGCAGCAATGAACTTTCGGAAAGTACTAATGCATGGCCAAAGGCCCTGACGTAGTCGTGGTACTCACTGTTCTCGCGGGCTAGGGAAAACGACGGATACACCATTAGCATGCAGATTTCTCGCAGGCTCGGTTCAGTGCCGTTGGCGAGCAAGTCGTCGATCAGCTCTGCACGTCGCTGGTGGGTTTCTTCAGATCGGGTTTCCAGTATGGCGTCGATAAGGCCGTTGAGATTGGTGAAGTGATATTGCAAGGCCGACTGATTCTTTTGCTTGGCAACGTTGACGATGTCGCTGATTGATACGTTTTCGACGCCATTTTCGGCGATCAACTTTTCAGCAGCGCGCATTAGGGCACTCTTGGTTGCCTCGCTGCGGGCTTGGCGGCTGTCTAAATTCTTTTGTAATGCGGTCATTTTTGTTGCCTTAGCTGAGCCAATGGTCAAGTTGTCGTCCCACTGACACTGACTTGAGTTTAAGTATACTCAAGCGCGGAAAAAATCGAGTTGTATGCATATTAACCGAAGGAGTCGATGGCTGATGCAACTTTCATATCGTTTTGTCTTACTTACCCTCGCGCTGGTTATGCATGCGCCGGTTTCAGCAGAGTCGGATGCCCCCATGCTCACAGTAATCAAATCGCCAACCTGTGGTTGTTGTGTCAAATGGATGGATCATTTACACGATAATGGTTTTGCAACGACCCCAGACGAACCCGATAACCTCGCACGAAAGAAAAACCAGCTCGGTATTCGGCCGCAATACCGCTCTTGCCATACCGGCGTGTCAGAGCAGGGTTACGTATTCGAGGGGCATATACCGGCCAAGTTTATTCATGAGTTTCTGGCATCACCGCCTGATGGGGCCCTTGGTTTGAGCGTACCCGGCATGCCGCTGGGCAGCCCAGGTATGGAAGTTGACAACCGCTTTATGCCGTACCAAGTGTTGCTGTTGAACGAGGATGGTTCCAGTGACGTCTTTGCCGAGATCAATGCGCCGGCAGAGCAGTACCAAGAATAGCTGCATCGGCCCATTACAATTCATGGCATCAATGCGAAAACAATAACGAAAAGGAATAGGGAGAAGCATTGTGAATACCACTGCGCATAACTTTGATCCGCAAGCGCTGGCTCGTAAATATAAAGAAGAACGTGACAAGCGCATTCGGGCCGACGGTAATGACCAGTATCAAGAGGTCACCGGCGACTTTGCTTATTTTGTCGAAGACCCCTACATCGATGAAACAATAGACCGTGCACCCATTCATGAAGAAGTAGAAATCGTCATTATTGGCGGTGGCTTCGGCGGCATGTTGGCCGCAGTGCGGTTGCATGAAGCTGGCTTCGAGAACTTCAAGCTCATCGAAAAAGGCGGCGACTTTGGTGGTACCTGGTATTGGAATCGATACCCCGGCGCGTCGTGCGACATCGAGTCCTATGTGTATTTACCGCTGTTAGAGAAAACCGGCTTTGTGCCCCGGCAAAAATACACCAATGCTTCAGAGACCCTGGAATACTGCAATCTAATTGCTGACAAATATCGACTGCGTGATAAGTCGCTGTTGCAAACCTTGGTTACAGCAACCGAATGGGATGAAGATACAGGCCGTTGGTTGGTTACCACAGACCGCAAGGATCACCTCCAGGCGCGTTTTGTAGTGCACTCCAACGGGCCACTTAATAGACCCAAGCTGCCTGCAATTAAGGGAATTAATGACTTCCAAGGTCATACCTTCCATACCAGCCGCTGGGACTATGGTTATACCGGCGGTAACGCGCACGGCGATTTAACCGGCTTAGCCGACAAGCGGGTGGCCATAATTGGCACTGGCGCGACTGCGGTTCAGTGTGTGCCTCATGTCGGCGCAGCCGCCCAGCAGTTGTATGTGTTTCAGCGCACACCGTCGTCTATTGATGTGCGCAATAACCAGCCTACCGACCCTAATTGGATGTCGACTCAAGAGGCGGGCTGGCAGGACGAGCGGCGGCGAAACTTTGAATCCATCATGACCGGCGCGCCGGTAAAAGAAGACTTGGTTGCTGACGGTTGGACGGAAGCGTTTCGATTGTTATTTGGCAGTTTGCAGGATAAAGCACCGTCAAAAGGCCGCATGGCGCTGTGGGCGCTAGGCGCATTGGGCTCAAAAACATTCTATCAGCAGGGCTTGAAAACCTATCTCACTAACAAAGCTACGGCCTATATGAATTTGGCCGAAGAGATGGAATTGGCGGACTACAAGAAGATGGAGCAAGTGCGGGCCCGCGCTGCTGATGTGGTGGAAGACCCCGACACCGCAGAGGCGCTAAAACCGTATTACCGGCAATTTTGTAAACGCCCATGTTTTCACGACGAATACTTGCCTACTTTTAATCGGCCGAATGTCACTCTAGTGAATACCGATGGGCGCGGTGTCGATCAAATTACTGCAAACGGGATCGTTTTTGACGGCCAAGAGTACCCAGTGGACTGCATTATTTTTGCTACCGGATTTGAGGTGGGCACCGATTATGCGCGCCGTGCCGGCTATCAAATCAAAGGTGTGAACGGCATGACGATTTCCGAGAAGTGGGCGGACGGCCTTTCGACCTACCATGGCATGCATGTGCGTGGCTTTCCCAACGCCTTTTTCTTTGGTCCAGCGCAATCTGGTTTTACTGCCACCTATACTTATTCGTTAGACGAACAGAGTGTGCATCTTGCGCATATTATGAACAGGATCAAAGAGCAGGGGGCAATTCGCGTTGAGGCCAGTGCTGAAGCAGAGCAGCAGTGGGTGCAGACCATCATCGACAAGGCCCGCCTAACAGCGGATTTCCAACAAAAGTGTACGCCGGGGTATTACAACAACGAGGGCCAGGTCAATACCAAGCCCCAGAACAATACCTACGGCGGTGGTCCGATTGAGTTTTTCTCGCTGATGGAGAAATGGCGGGCTAAGGCCGGCCTGCCTGGATTGGAGCTCAGTTAGAGCTGGGTTAGATCTGAGTGATAGGGAGGCTGGCGGACCTAGCCGGCCTTCGCTATCAGATCTCTGGCGATAACCTTTAACGCTAGAGTTTCTTCAGCACCTTCAAAAATAGACAGCACCCGGGCATCGACAAAGTAGCGGCTAACGTCGGTTTCTTCTGCATAGCCCATGCCCCCGTGTATTTGCAGCGCCTCTCGTGTGACCCATTCTGCCGCGCGGCAGCTAAATAGCTTAACCAGGCTGGCTTCCATTTGACCGCCGCCGTTGTCCATTAGGTTGGCTACCGCATAACTAAATTGTCTTGAGGCTGTAAGGGCCGCAAGCATGCGCCCTAGTTTTACCTGGGTGAGTTGGTAGTCCCCGACAGGCGCGCCGAATACTTTGCGGTCGTTACTGTAGCTCACGGCTTTTTCGAGAGCCGCCTGCATGACCCCAGAAGCGCGTGCGGCGGTTTGAATTCGGCCGCCTGAAAGCCCTGCCATGGTCAGATAAAAGCCCTGACCTTGACCATTCTCACCGCCCACCAGCGCAGAGTCAGGTACGACGTAGTCCTCGAAGGACAGATCGTATGAATGCATGCCACGGTAGCCGATGGTTGGGATCGCACGACCCACCAAGCGTCCGCCCGCTGGGTTGTTGTGAGTAAATTCATGGCCGGCAAAGCGTGGTTTTTCCACCATAAACATGCTCAAGCCGCGATGACCCTTTGAGCGATCTGGGTCTGTTCGAGCAATGACTACGACAACATCGGCTCTGCCAGCGAAGGTGCACCAGGTTTTAGCGCCATTTAACGACCAACCGCCGTCGGTTTTACTGGCCTTGAGTGATAACGAGGCCACATCTGAACCGTAGTCTGGTTCGGTGATAGAGATGGCGGCGAGCATTTCACCAGCGGCCAAGCGCGGCAGAAAGTGTTGTTTTTGCTCGTCCGTGCCACCGTGCAATAGAGCTCTAGCGGCTATTTCTGGTCGGGTAATCAAGCTGCCGGCAGCACCGAGAGAGCCTCTAGACAATTCCTCGGTGACAACCAACATGCCCAGACTGTCGTGTTTGTCATCGGGCATCAGACCGCCGAACTGTTCGGGTATGCAGGTGCCAAAGCAGCCCATTTGTGCGGCGGCTTCGATCAATGCATCGGGAATGTCGGTATCAAAGCGATGAATGTGTTCCGCCTGTGGCATGACCACATCGTCGGCAAACCGAGCGAAGCTTTCGCGCACCAGATCTTTTTCTTCACCAAGACCAGTCGGCAAACGCACGTTGCCGCGGTCCAGTAATGCCGCACCAATTTCCGCCAACTCGCTGCTGTGACCATGTTGCGCCAAAAAGCCTGAGAACGGATCGCTGCCCATAAGGGTCAGTAAGTGATTGCTTTGCAATCCCAATTCTTGAGCGTGGTTCAGCAGTCGTTGCCAAACGGTGCGGATATTCTCGGCGCTAAAAGCCAGCGCAATGGAGTGACACAGCGCTGCTTCGGCGGTGGCGTTGTCGGCATAACTCAGCATGGATTTCGAGGCCTCTAGCTCGGCAACACAAAAAGCCAGCTCGTAACTGACCTTTTGTTGCTGATCTAATAACCCTGGAACAAGTTGGCCGTTTTCCGAGCACAAAGCTTTTAGATGCGAGAAGCCCGCATCCACCTGGGTGCGTAATTGTTCCAAACATTGCTGGGCTTGATGGGTACGGTCAGTCGACATGATGCTCCTCGGTCTCGTCACATATTGCGTTGCTGCGATGCTGGAACCATCGAAGCAGCGCCATGTTAGCGGTCAGGACCAGTTGGAACCAGCGGTGCTGGTTGGACTTAAGATGATTAGTTGAACGATGCTGAATTTACGTCGGTATGGGTCTCGATCCAATCGCAGAACTCTGCAAAGAACAAGTCGCGACGTTCTTGCCAAAACTCTCGGCCACCTGGTGTATTGAGAAAAAACAGTGCAATGGATAACCAGGTTTCGCTGTCGGGGTCTGCGTCTGCATCTTCGGACAGACGATAGGCGAACTCCACGGTATTGATGCCCAGTGTGCAAAACATATCGAATTGCATCTGCTCGGACTCGCTCAGTTCTGCGCGGGACTTTTGGCCGCGGCAGAATACTTCGGCAAGTTGTGGCGAGTCGGCCATGATCTTTGCGGGACTCTGCCACTGTTCGTACAGGCTTTGCTCGATCTGAGTCTGAGTTTGCGTGCGGTTTTGTTTGATTTGAATGGCCAAATATCCAAGAGTCACCACCACTCCGATGGCGCCGACAAACTCGCCATAGTTGCCTAATAACTCCGCAAAAATTTGATGATTCATAAATTTGTGCTCCTCCTCACTGGTAGCAAGGTTGGCTGAAGCGCAGATCATTTCCTAGCAAAAGTTACTTGAGCCTAAGGCAGGATCCGGCAGTATCTATGGGACAAGTGCGCTTTATGGCGAGCATCAGATACAACAGAAGGGGAACGGCATGGTGGATATAGCGGGTACTTGCGACGAAAGGTTTTCACAGGTCCAAGATATATTGGCGGCTAGCATCGAATCCGGTGAAGACGTTGGCGTTTCCTTTGCCGTAACGATTGGCGGCGAAATGGTGGTGGACTTATGGGGTGGCTACTTAGATGAAAGCGCCAGCGCACCCTGGCAACAAGATACTCTCGTGAACGTTTACAGCACTACCAAAACCATGTCGTTTCTTTGTGCGTTGGTGTTAGCAGATCGCGGCCAGTTAGACTTCGATCGCAATGTCGCTGACTACTGGCCGGAGTTTGCGCAAAACGGCAAAGAGCAGGTCAAAGTTTGGCATTTGTTGAATCATGCTGCGGGATTGTCCGGCATGGATCAGGTGATGTCTGCAAGCGAGATGTATGACTGGGACAAGATGGTGTCGCTGTTGGCAGCTCAGGCGCCCTGGTGGGAGCCGGGTAGTGCTTCGGGGTACCACGCTATTACCCAAGGTTATCTTATTGGCGAGGTGGTTCGACGAGTGACCGGTAAATCGCTGGGTACTTTTTTCCAGGACGAAATCGCCGGACCGTTGGAGGCTGACTTTTTTATTGGCGTGCCGCCTGGCGAATTTCATCGCATCAGCCGTCTTATTCCGTTTGGTCAAGGCACAGCCCCAGATGGCGGCGACGCGGATTCTATTCCCGCGCGCACCTTTCGCAGTCCCTTTGCTGGCGTTGAACATTCTTGGACCGACGGCTGGCGGCAGGCGGAGATACCGGCGGCCAATGGTCATGGCAATGCCCGTTCGGTAGCTAAGTTGCAGGCGCCTTTGGCCTGTAAAGGCTCGGCCTTTGGGGTGGATTTGATGTCTGCCGAGACCGCTACAGCGGTTATGACACCGAGAATTTCCGGTACTGATCTAGTCTTAGGGGTGCCGCTTTCTTTCGGTCTGGGTTTTGGCCTCGTGTCTGAACTGGTGCCTTTGTCTCCGAACGAAAACGCCTGTTTCTGGGGCGGTTGGGGCGGTTCTAACATTTTGGTGGATCAAGATGCTGAGATGAGCGTGGCCTTCGTGATGAACAAAATGCACGACGGAGTGATGGGCGATCCGCGCTCGTTCAACCTGTTGCGGGCGGTATATGAGGCGCTGTAAGCAGCGCCTAGCGGTCAGACAGACTGTCCAGGGCGGCGCCCAGAGCCTGCTCCATTAAATCGATTTCTGGTTCGTCGATGATAAAGGGTGCGCCAATGCACATCACGTCGCGGTATTCCCCGGTGCCACCAGGATAGAAAAAGACCCCGGCGTCCATAGCGACTCGAGTCAGTTGATCGGTGATGCGCGCGTTTTCATCAAACCGCTCCAGCGTGTTGCGGTCTTTCACCACTTCTATGCCAATAAGCAGCCCAGCGCCGCGAATCTCTGCCACGTTTGGGTGCTGACCAAAGGCACTTTGCAGGCGTTCGAGGGTTTGTTGGCCAATGACATCGGCGCGCTGAATCAGATCTTCCTCGCGCAGTATTTGTAACACCGCTGTCGCGGCAGCGCAGGACTGTGGCAATGCGCCAAAGGTATGAAACATTACATTGAGACCGGCCTCGCCGATGGCGCAGGCAATGTCTTCGCGACCAAAGACCCCCGCGATGGCGGCATAGCCACCGGCCAGCCCTTTGCCAGCGACTAACAAGTCGGGTTCAGCGTCATAAAGCTGGGAGCCAAATGTCACACCGGTGCGACCAAAGCCGGTCATGACTTCATCCATAATGAGCAAAATACCGTGTCGTCGCAGAATTTTTTGGACACCGGCCCAATAACCCTGGGGTGGTGTGATTGCGCCGCCTGAACTGCCGTTGATTGGCTCGGCAATGAGGGCTGCGATGTTCTCTGACCCCAAGCGTGCAATGGTGTCCTCTAGATCTTGTAAGTAGTAGTCGCACGCATCGGGATGATGCGGTCCCAGTGGGCAGCGCAGAGGGTAGGGGGTCTGCACATAAGGGGGTTCTTCAAGAATGGATTCAAGGCCGCGCTTTCTTGAGGCATGACCTGACAACCCCGCCATGCTGATGGTAGTGCCGTGATAAGACAGATTGCGCGCCAGAATAAGTTTGCGCTGGGATTGACCAATGGCCGCCTGATATTGCACAGCAATTTTGATTGCCGATTCGTTGGCCTCGGAGCCGCCGCTGCACAAGTGTACACAGGGTAAGTGTTGCGGCAGCCAGTGGCCGCGCAGTTCTTCGACCAGTGCCTGGCGTTCTGGTGTGAGCCAGGGTGGCACCACATAGGTGGCATTCAGCGTTGCCGCGTGAATAGCGTCGGCAACCTGTTGTCGTCCATGACCGATGTTGGCAACAACGGCGCCGCCAGCGGCGTCGAGTATTTTTTTGCCATTTTGCAAGTACAGGTAGGCGCCTTTTGCGTGGGATAAGGCGGTGGGTGCGTCAGACGCGACGAAGGGCCAGATTCCGCTCATGTCTCTGTCCGCTTTATTGAACTGGTTAGAGCTTATCTAAGCAATTTGTGCAGAGCATCAGATTTTTTTACCTATTTTTTGTCACACCTGACCAAGCTGTTCAGCCACTGCTCGCCAAGCCGAATCAATTGCTGCGTGCACGTAGGCATGGGCTTCAGAGTCGGAGTTCGCAATGCTTATTCTGCCCATAGGTTTACGCCCTAATTCGTGAGGTGCCTCACCCTTGGGCCATTTTGGATCGTGCAAGTCCATATATTCGTATGCGTAACCATGGGACCAGCGGTTTACGGTCACTGCTTCAATGTCTCGCTCGGCGTCGAATCCATAGGCACCAAACATGGCATTGAGCTGCTGTTGGATCTCGGTTTCAAACGTTGCGAAGGGTGTTGCATACAAGGTGTGTCGGGCCAGACGGTAAACGTCTCTGAGGCTTTGGCCTTTCTCTGCCCTAGGTGTCGGTACATGATTCATAAAGAGCAGACGCTTGTCGCCCGGAATTTTTTGACCGTCGTATGTGCCGAGTTGCACAGGAGGTGCCTTGGACACCAATGCAAAAAAGCTGTCTGGGCAAGCACATTGGGTGGTTGGCGCACGATCTAGACTTGCGCCGTTGCGCACCAGTACGTTGCAGTAAACCAAGGGCGTTTTGCTGCCATAGCTTAAATGCGTCTTTTGCGTTTCCGGCAGTTCGGGGCACAGGTGCGGGATCAGGGCGTTATAACAGGCCAATATGCAGTGCTTAGCTTTTACGCGATAGGCTTTGTTGTCGGCCACGTAGGTAACGTTGACCTGCTCACCATTGGTGTTGTGAACACAATTTACTGCTGTGCTGTTCAGGCGCAGACGGTTCTTATTCGCCGACTGATCCAGTTGAGTGTAGTCGAATTGCGCAGCAGCGATGTCGTGCATGCTGTCCCCTGGCGCCACATTGGGTATCAACTTGCGTACCAATAACCGCGCTACCGAGGCATTGCCATCAGGAAACATTGGTGTGCGGATATCGTCGATAGAGCCAGAAAATAACGAGTTGGTCAGACTGCCAATCCATCCGAGGCTTTTTAGTCCTGGTGAGCCGAGTAGTAATGCTTCTGTCACCGACAGGCATTCTGCGCCACATCCATAGATGGCCTGCATTATCGGTTCGAACAGGGCGATGGTGCTGGCGTCTAAGCCAGCGCGTTGCGTCAGAAAACTGGCGTAGTCGGTGGTGGATAAATAGTCACGTTTCTTCAGTAGCGACAAGTCGTCCAGCAGATCGCGCTCGCCGCTAATCAACGCCAGCAGCTTCTGCTCCTGAGACGCGGACAAGCCGAGTTTTTTAATGGCGTCTTGATAGTTGCCCTGAGCTAACCAAACCTGGCGCCAGCTGTCGTTGAGGATGCGATTGCTACCGTAGGTTTTGGCGTGCAAAAAGTAACCAAGCTGACCGCTGGGGTTGGTCAGTACAAAGTCCTCTTCTACTGCGTTTTCTAACGCCGCCAGATCGACACCGATGTCTTGCAGCAGAGTGTGTACGTTGTCACTGAAGTAGTTCTGTTCCAGATTAATGCTGCCACCAAAGCCCAGGAGCGTGCGTCCGTCTGCATTAAATTCATTGCGTTTGGCGTGGCCGCCGAAGTCATCGTGGTTGTCGAGAATAAGAACCTTTTTGTCGCCTCTGGCTTGTTGCTGATACAAGTGAGCGGAAGCCAAGCCGCTGATGCCGCCGCCCACCACGACCAAGTCGTAGTCTTCGTCCAGCTCGGTAACCTGGGTCGGTTGTTCGCCACGCCAGGCCAAGGCGTGGGCCACCTCAAAAGAGCCTTTATGACTGCCGCGCATACCCGTGAGTGTGGGCGGGTAGTAGTTTTCTCCGATCGTAGTTCCAAGATCTGCCGCTACGGCCAGGTCGCCGGCGCTAGACGCTTCGGTGCCCAGAGCCACAGCTGTGTTGCTGCCCACCAACGCGCCGCCCGCAATACTGATCGCCATGCCGTTCAAGAAGTCTCGTCGGTTAATACCCGGAGCCGGTGCTGGGTCTAACCCGGATTTTGCTTCGGTTGCCTGCTTGTCGTCAGATGAAGCCATGATCGCCATCCCGTTTTACACGCCAGAGCACTTTACCGTGTGCACGGGTAATGCACACCTGATCGGCAGTAAAAAAGCACCATGCAATAGATGCCGTCTGGCCGCTAAAACCTGTATTCTCAAGGTGGCAAGGGAGGCAAATATGCAACGAAAACGCTTTTTTCGTTGGTGCCAGGGGCTGCTGCTCATTGCGGCATTAGGTCCCTCGGCGGCTAGTGGAAAGGACCCAGACACCGATGCTGCGGTGCAGTTGGGTGAGCGCTTTATTGATGCTTTTTATTCTTGGCAAGCCGAGAACTTGCAGGTGTTAATGGCTGAAAGTACCGACACCACCGCCGTGTTGTATTACCAAGGTTGGGCGCAAGCTGCGCACTACGCAATCGCGCTGCGCCGACCCTGCGAGGAGCTTGGCGGCGAAGTGGTTTGCGCGATTACAGTGACCGACGATTTTGGCGCCGCTTTGGGTTATCGAGCAACAGACACCTTCCGGTTGCAGATTGCTAATCAGCGCATTGCGCATATTGCGTTTTCTGGCGACGACCCACCTATTTTTACTGAGCTACAGACCTGGATACAGCAGCAACGCCCTGAGGTGTTTACCGGGCCTTGCCATAATATGTTTGCGGGCGGCCATACCCCTGGTGAATGTGCCCGCGCCGTGGCGCAAGCGGCAAGGGACTTCGTGAATGCGACAACGACCCGCTGATGCTAAATTTTTAGGTGGTTAGAGCTCAAGAAGGGGCCGCCGAGGAGAAACAAATGCAGGCGTTAAATTCAACACCGCCGCCTAACATGATTGCCAGAATTTTGTTTTACGGATTGCAGCCCGCGATTTTGCTCGGAGTCATCAGCGCTTGGCTTGCGGATCCCGCCAATGCAAATACCTATCTATTGGTATTGCTGATAGTACAAATTGTTTTAGGACTGGCTGAATACCTTTTTCCGGCACGTCCCGAGTGGCAATCGTCGGTACGCATCAAGCTGCGTAACATTGTCCTTGTCACGGTGCTGGTGTTTGTCTCGGGCGCCGTCAGCACCTTTTACCACCTGTCCCTTGCAGCGCCATTAGCGGCGTTAAGGACTGAACTGAATCTGGATATTTGGCCGCACAGCTGGCCGTTAGTGGTGCAGTTGTTGATGTTGTTTCTACTCAGCGAGTTCTTTTGGTATTGGATTCACCGTGCCGAGCATCGCTGGAGTTTGATTTGGCGCGTGTCGGGACATGGCGCTCATCATTCCTTCAAATCTCTTGGTGCACTGAACTTCGGATTGAATCATCCGTTAGAGCTGTTCTTCTTGCTGTTGCCGGCTATTGTGCTGGAGTTGATTTTTGGCATTGGCGCTGTTGCGGCGGGTGCTGCGATGCTATTGGTCACTCAAGCATCCATAGCCCATGCCAACCTGTCGATGAATACACGATGGATAGGCCTTATCTTTACCACTAACACTTATCATATTTGTCATCATTCTGCGGACATGGGGCAAAGTAATACTAATTATGGTTGTGCAGCCATTGTCTGGGATCGGCTGTTCGGTACGTTTTTAGATCAGGACATTGTAGAAGCGGGCACCGGACCGACCGAGCCGACTATGTGGCAGAAATTTTTAATGCCGGTTCGAGAACCGGAAGATACGGCGGTGGCGCCTGGTTCTTAATTGACCTGCGTTGTCGTTACAGATAAGCAAGTAAGGAAAATACATATAACTTAAAGGGGTATCACGTTATGGCGCTGACAACTTTGACTTCAGAAGCTACCGTTGAAGAGGTAGTACAACAACTTCGCCAAGATGGCGCGCTGATCATTAAAGACATCATCAGTCCGCAAATGGTCGATCAGCTCACCGCTGAAGTGCAGCCCTATATTGATGCCACGCCCGCGGGACGCGATGACTTTGCTGGTCGCACCACCCGACGTACCGGTGCGCTGGCGGCACGCTCGGCGATCTGTCGCGACTTGATCATGCATGATTTGGTGCTGGGCTGCGCCCAAGAGTATCTGCAACCGTTTACCCGAAAAATTATTTTGCACCTAACCCAGACCATTGATATTGGGCCAGGTGGTGCCGGTCAGGAGATACACCGTGACCGCTACGCCTGGGGCACCTATCTGCCAAAGGAGATTGAGCCGCAATTTAATACCATTTGGGCGCTGACAGATTTCACGGCAGAAAATGGCGCCACCCAGTGTGTGCCCGGCAGTCATGATTGGGACTGGGCGCAAAAACCTACTGCAGAGCAAATATGCCAAGCAGAAATGACCAAGGGTTCGGTATTTATATACAGCGGCAGCGTTTTACACGCCGGCGGGGAAAATCAGTCCAATGCCTCAAGGCTGGGGCTTAACCTGACGTATTGCTTAGGCTGGCTACGTCAGGAAGAGAATCAATACCTGTCTTGCCCACCTGAGATCGCAAAAAATTTCGATCCCGCCCTGCAAGATATATTGGGCTATACCCAAGGCGAGTATGCATTGGGGTATTACACTGACCCCACCGATAACACCAGTGGCCGTGACATTGTGCCCCCGGAGTTTGCGCTGGGTCGGTCTACCAAAGGCCTCGAGTTTAATGGCGCTTAGTAACTCGGTTGTAACAGCCATAGACAGGGATAAGTAAGCAATGGCAGATGATCAGGGCTCTATAGCATCAAACGCTGAGGTGCGTGCGCGTTGGCGCATAGCACCTGAGGTCGACCCCCAAGCGCTGTCCTTGGCAGAACTGAATCCAGGCAACGGTGATTGGTTTGAACAAAACAAAGCCCTTGACCTGTTCGCGCGGCTGCGCCGCGAGGACCCGGTACATTTCACCCCAGAGAGTCAGTTCGGGCCGTACTGGTCGTTAACTAATTTTGCGGATGTAAAATTTGTCGACACCCATCAAGAACTGTTTTCGTCGGACATTATGAATGGTGGCATTCGGTTGGGTGGTCAGCCGCTCACCGAGCCGCCCCCAGATCTGTTCCACTTGCCGATGTTTATCATGCAAGACCAACCGGTACACGATGAGCAGCGCAAAGTCGTAGCGCCGATGTTTACCGCTCAGCGGCTTGCCGCCATGGGAGATTTAATTCGTCAGCGAGCGGGCGCTATTCTTGATGGGTTGCCCCGTGGCGGAACCTTTAATTGGGTGCGTGAGGTCTCCGTAGAGTTGACCGGGCAAATGTTGGCAACGTTATTCGATGTGCCTCAAGAAGATCGACATAAGTTGATTCATTGGTCAGACACTGTCGAGCGTATTGGTGACCCTGATTACTTTGATACCCCAGCAGAGGGTTTTGCCGAGATCTGGAAGTGCTTTGAATACTTCAATGAATTTTGGCAACAACGGCAGGCGGCCAGCACACCAGGCGAAGATCTGATCTCTTTTTTGGCCCAGGGTGAGGCCACCAAAAATATGGCGCCGAACGAATTTTTAGGCAACGTGTTGTTGCTAATCGTTGGCGGCAACGACACCACGCGCAACTCCATTACCGCGGGGGTGCAGGCCTTGAATCAATTTCCAGAGCAATACGACAAGCTCAAAGGGAATACAGACCTTATTCCGAATATGGTGTCGGAAATTGTGCGCTGGCAAAGCCCAGTAGCGCACATGTGTCGCACTGCCATGGACGACGTTGAGGTGGGTGGTAAAACCATTCGCAAATGGGACAAAGTCGCTATTTGGTATTTGTCCGGTAACCGCGATGCTGCGCAATTTGCCGATGCCGACCGGTTAATCATCGATCGTGCGAACGTGCGGCAGCATCTCTCTTTCGGCTACGGCATTCATCGGTGCTTAGGTAATCGATTGGCGGAAATGCAGCTGACCATTCTTTGGCAAGAAATCATGCAGCGTTTTGCCCACGTCGAAGTGGTTGGTGAGGCAAACTACTTAAATTCGAGTTTTATTCGCGGCATCACGGATCTGCCGGTGCGGGTTCACGATCGCTGAGTAACCACTACTGTTCGGCCAGCATGCCTTTTAGCAAGGCCAATGTATGCGCGTGCAGAATCGGCTGGAATTCGATACGACTGCCGCAGAATTCAGCGCGTTGCATAACTGCCGCCACAGCAGGGGGTGGATTCGCGGCTTGCCAGGCGCTGGCGATGAACAATAGATAACAACTAGCAAAGACCTCTGCTTGTTGCTGGGACAATTGGGGATGCACCTGATTGATGATGCGAGCCCATTGCGCAGACAGGGTATGAAATTCGCGCTTGAAGTCAGTGATCAATTCTTCGCTGATATTGCGCTCAAGCACCGACCATAAGGCACTCACCAGATTTAATAACCTTGGACGCTCTACTGTGTTCTGCACAATGACGGTAGTAGTGGCATTCACATCATTGCTGCCGATGTGGGCGGTTAGCGCCTGTACGATGCATTGAGTATGGTCTTTGGCCTCTTGCAAAAATACATCTAAGAGAATCGCCTCGCGAGATTCGTAATAGCGGTAACAGTTGGCTTTAGATATGCCTGCTGATTTGGCAATGGCTGACAGTGTGGCGTTGTCGACGCCACCTTCGTCTACCAGTTTGCGCGCAGCTGCAATAATTGCGCTTTGGCGTTGTTGTTTTTGCTCTGGTCGACGCGCTCGTTGCCAGCTGTCTTGGCTGGTAGAAATCGCCGCGGTTCTTGCTTGTTTATCGCTCCCCATAAGCCAAGGTTAACGCACCGGTTGACAACTGAACAACGCTTCCTTATTAAGTGACCGCAAGTTTCTTATACACGAAGGTAGAAATGATCAGGCTAACGGTAAATGGAAAAGAACAGGAGCTGGACGTTGATCCGCAGACTCCTTTGTTATGGGTTCTACGAGAGCAATTGCGCCTCACGGGTACCAAATTTGGTTGCGGTATGGCTCAGTGCGGCGCCTGCACTGTGCACGTTAATGGTACTGCCCAACGCTCCTGCGTAACGCCGTTAGCAGCGGTGCAAGGCCAGCAGATTACGACCATAGAAGGCTTAGCGCCCAGTGAAGATGAGTTGCACCCTTTGCAACAAGCCTGGATAGATGAACAAGTGCCCCAATGTGGTTACTGCCAGTCAGGACAATTGATGTCTGCCGCATCGTTGCTTGCCAGTAACGCGAATCCGTCTGATGAAGAAATCAACGCAGCTATGCAGGGCAATATCTGTCGCTGCGGTATGTACGGTCGTATTAAAAAGGCTATTAACCGGGTTGCCGGTGTCGGTTATTTCGATCCAGCGCGAGGGGAGGTTTAGCATGGGTAAGTGGACAAGAAGAGCGTTCATTACGACCGGTGTTGTAGCTGGTGGTGGATTTGCCATTGGTGTAGCACTGCGTCCTGGCCACCGTGCGCCAGAGTTGGCGTCGTTAGTTACTGAAGAAGGCGAAAGCCTAGTAAATGTCTGGGTAAAACTGGATCAAAACAATGTCACTACGGTCATCGTGCCGCACTCGGAAATGGGTCAGGGTGCACAAACCGTATTAGCGCAAATGCTCGCAGACGAAATGGATGCGGACTGGGATCTGGTGCGGTTTGAAGAAGCGCCGCCATCACCGGAATACGCTAACTACTTGTTAGGTTATGGAATTATTGGTGATGCCGAGGTTCCCAAGGCCTTGGTGCCCACCTTTGATGGCTTGATGCTGCAAGTTGCTAAGTCGATGGCCATGCAGATCACTGGCGGTAGTTTGAGTATTCGCAGCACCGGTCAATACGGAATGCGTATCGCGGGTGCTGCAGCTCGACAGATGCTGATCGAGGCAGCAGCAGATACCTGGCAGGTTCCAGCTGCAGAAATACGGACCGAAGCCAGCCATCTGATTCACGCAGCCAGCAATCGGCGTGCACCCTATGCTGAATTTGCGCCCTTAGCGGCGCAAATGTCGCCACCTCAAACACCAGACTTAAAGTCAGTCGACGATTTCAAGATGATTGGGCACGACGTACAGCGCCTTGATATTCCATCCAAAGTCGATGGCAGCGCTCAATTTGCCATGGATGTTCAGGTCCCGGATATGGTGTACGCCACAGTGCAGCGCTCACCGGTATTTGGTGGCGAAATTGCCAAGCTCGATGACAGCGCTGCACGTAAAGTGCCTGGCGTCATTGATGTGTTGAAAGTGGCCGGTAATAAAGGCGAAGATGCATTTTCGGGTAAGCAAAATATAGGTGATTCTGTCGCTGTTGTTGCAGAAGGCTACTGGCAAGCGAAACAGGGCTTGGCGGCAGTGGCCGTGGAGTGGAAAAACTTCGGTCAGGACGCTATGGGCAGCGAGGAAATTTTTGCCCAGTTCGATCGTGACATCACCGCGGGTGTGGAGCGCGGTAACGACCGAGTGCAAGGCGACGTAAAGGCAGCACTGGATAATGCAGCCCAAGTGGTTGAAGCAGAGTATCGGGTGCCCTATTTGGCCCATGCTTGTATGGAGCCAATGAACGCTACCGCCCTTGTGCGCGATGGCCAGTGTGAGATTTGGATTGGCTGCCAAAATCCCCTTGGATTCCGTGCTGCAGTCGCCGCAGCATTGGGCTTTGAACCCGAGCAAGTGACCTTGCATAACCATTTTATGGGCGGTGGTTTTGGTCGTAGGTCGAATCCCGACTATGCCGTGCAAGCAGCCTTGGTTGCTGCTCAGGTGCAGCGTCCGGTGCAACTGATTTGGTCGCGAGAAGAGGACATTCGCCAGGACCATTATCGACCTGCGGTACGCAGCCGCTTCCGCGGAACGATTGATGCCAATGGCGACGTGGCGTCATGGGAAAATACCTATGTTGATAAACATGAACCAGCGGAAGCGCCGCTAATTCCCTATGCAGTGGGTTCTCAAGACATAGGCTATGTTGCCAGCCCAACCAACATTCCATTTGGTCCATGGCGCAGTGTTGACCATACCCAGCATGGTTTCTTCACGGAATCGTTTATTGATGAGCTGGCGGCAGCCAAAGACGTTGATCCTTACGAGTTCCGAGCCCAGTTGTTGCGTGACAAACCGCGCCACCTGGCGGTATTGAATAAAGCGGCTGAAGAGGCGGGCTGGGATCAGCCATTGGCGTCAGGCCGGGGCCGCGGTATCGCCTTGCAAGAATCCTTTGGCACCTTGGTGGCCGAGGTGGTTGAGGTGACAGTGACAGATGGTGATGTGAAAGTGGATCGTATTGTGGCCGCAGTAGATCCGGGCTTGGCGGTTTCGCCGGATGGGCTAAAAGCGCAAATCGAGTCTGGAATTATTTATGGCCTCAGTGCGGCGATGTTTGGCGAAGTCAGCATCGAGAACGGCGCTGTGGCGCAAAGTAACTTCCATGATTATCAGATTTTGCGCATGAACGATGCGCCGGTAATCGAAACTCATGTCATTAACAGCGGTGGTCCCGTAGGTGGCGCTGGTGAACCAGGAACGCCTGCTGTCGCACCAGCCTTGGCCAATGCGATTTACAACGCGACGGGTTCGCGGGTTAGGCAATTGCCACTCAAGAACTACGATCTGAAGTTCCGCATAAAAGAGAGTGACGAAGTCGCTTAGTGCTCAAACCACCTGATCCTAAATTTTTAGGTGGTTCGAGCACTAGTACATGAGCCTGTTAACCCCAATGCGCTTTGCGCGTTGGGGTTCTCTCTAACGAGTCAACTAAATCGGCCTAATTCATCTAATCGGCAGCATGCCAGTAGGTGAGGTATTCCGCGTAGATTACAAAGCCCTCTACGCCCTCGGCTTCTATGTCGTGACGGGTTTTCAGCAACATATCGCCCCCGGCCTTGGGTTGCGCGTCCAACAAGGTGATGTGCGAGCGTAAACGCACACCATCACCAATAATAATCGGCTGCAAAATGCGCACCTTGTCCAACCCATAGTTGAGCGGGTTACGGCCATCCTCAGGCCACAATTGCGAGCTTTTATAAAAGTGCGACAACAGAGCGATGGCGTGGAAGCCGTGCAGTAAGGTGCCTCCGTAGGGGGTGGTCTTGGCGTGTTCTGGGTCGCAATGTCCTGGCGTGCGCCAGCGAGTGACTTCCGCGAAAACGTTGACCTGTACTTGATCAATAAAAACCCAAGGGCTAATGCCTAAGGCTTGATCTATTTTTTGTTCTGCAGTGGCGAGCATGAAGGGTTCGGACACGATGGTTCTCCTCGGTTGCTCACATAGTCTAGCCTTGTCTACTCATATCGGGATAGACCTGCATAACAGCAGGCTTTGGCTTAGTCGTCTCGCAGCAGATCTAAAACAACTTCATTTAGATTATTTGTTTTTGCCAATAACGAGGTTGAGGTCTCTTGCAGAACTCTCGCTCGGGCATAGCGAGCCGATTCCAAGGCGTAATCTGCGTCGAGGATGTCACCCTTGGCAGCGCTGACGCTGGCTTTCATAGCCATCGCCGCGTCACTGGCGCTGTCTAAACGGTTGTGCAGCGCACCCAGGTCAGCACGTGCGGCGGTGATTTGGTTCAAGCTGTTGGTAACCAGTGTGCGAGCCATGGTCTTGCCGTCGCGAGCCAATAAATCCAGGGTGTTGATAGGAATCAACTGAGCCACGTTAGAGGTGTCAAGGGTGAAGCGCAATTCGTCGCCAGTAGAAACGACACTGACTGGCTGCAAGTAGCCGTTACGGGATGATGTTAGCGCAGTCCGTATCTGCTCAACGATGTCGTTAGACAAGGGCTGCTTGCTGTTCTGAGTGACATCGATGTTGTCAATATACAGTTGCGCGCCGGCCCATCTTCCGCCTGTTGCGTCCCAGGTGCCTGCTACGAAAACAAATTTGTAGGTGCCTGAGGTGGTGATGTTTCGCGTCACCGTTGCCCAAGAAGTAGAGGCGTTAGCATCCGCGCCTGTCTCGTTAAGAATCTCCTCGATATGTCCGGTGTTCTCGTCCACCAGATAACCGATCACGTCGTAGGCGTCATCGCCGCCACTAGCACGCCATTCAAAACTCACCGAATCGCCTGGATGCAACTCCACAGATGAATCGCTGACAATGGCTGGGCCGTGCAGTATCCCAAAACGATCTACTCTCACATCGTAAGATCGTAGCTTTACGGACAAACCTGTGCCACTTGAAGTATCGCTAGAAAGACTGGTGCTATAGGAGGCAGCGGTAGGTGTCATTTGGTCGTAGGGCGCTGCGAAGCCTGCAGCTACGGTCCCCGGAAAGGTCGTGTCCGTTGCGGTGGCTTGGCCGCCCAGCGTGCTGGCGCCGTTTAACTTAACTTGGCTGTTGGTGACACTCCAGCCGCTAATAGTCGTGTCGCCGGCGTTGCCGGTTTCGAAATCGTTATTGCCGAATTGACCAAGATTTATTTTTAACGGTTGGCCAGCTTGACCATTTTGAGTGATGTCTACATTACCAATGGCGTCGGCTCCTGCGCCGTTACCGACATAGATAAAGCCGTTCACTATGGAGACATCGCCAAGTGTATGAGAAACCGTAGCATCAGTCTGGATGACCATGTTCTCGGTGGCGGTAGCACCAGCCTCACTGACCCCAAATGATTCGCTTGAGGACAGCAGTAGTGTGCCGCTGACCCGAGTGGAATCGTTGTTGCCGCTGGCTTGTAGGGTAACTGCTGGACCTACGTAATGAACCCCATTTGCAGCGATTTTTTGTACGCTCAGACTGGTGCTGGCCTCCATGTTTTCAATGGTTATATCGCCCCCTGTCTTGTGTATCAGACGGATACCCGAGTCACTGACCTCTGCGCTGACATCGGTTTGAGCGGTCATTGCGTTAATGGTCTCGGCAGCCTCGGCTAGATGGGTGCTGGATAGATCGAATGTACGGGTAGCGACACCATTAATTAACAGTCGTATCGATTCAATGTTAGCGTTGGCTGATCTAAGCAGTGCTTCAGTTTTAGCCTCGGCGGTAACACCGGTGGCTTCAGTTTGGGCGTTTATTCGTGCAGCTAAATTCTCGGCGGGCTCTTCATTGATGGCGCTGAACGTATAGGTGCCCATGGATCCTTTGATGGTGATGTCTTCTGCCGTAGTGACGGGGTTGGTGGCGGCGCTGGTAGATGCGGCACGAGCGGCGACGCCGTCGGCGTAGAATACATAGGCGCCCAACGCTGAGGCGGAAACTTCGGGTAATGAAAAGGTAATAGCTCCCTGATCGACTGAGTTCACCAAAGTGCGTTGGTTTTTGAACCCGCCGTTAAGTAATGCTGTGTTGTTAAAGGTGGTGCGGTCCGAGGTTTGATCGAGCTCTTTGATTAACTGGTCGATTTCGCTCTGAATCATCTTCAGCTCTTGGGCCCCCACGACCGGATTGGCTGCTGCTGCGGCCAGCTCATTAATGCGAATCAGACCGTTGGTCGCTGCGGCGAGTGCGCTGTCTGCTACGGCCAGCAGACTTTGGGTATTGGCGCTGTTTCTAACCGCGCCTGCCATGCCCAGGATGTTGGCGTTATGCCGCTGTGCGACGGCAAGGCCTGCAGCATCATCACCGGCGTTGTTAACTCGCACTCCTGATGCTAAACGCTCCAGCGCTCGTTCGGCATCGTTCTCGGCGCTCAGGGCACTGTGTCGGGCAATCAATGTGCTGCCTGGTATATTGGCGGATAAAGTCATTTGCTCCGCGCTCCTTATTTGCTTGTTTTAGACTTTTTGTCTTTCCGCTAATCACAACTTATTGCAACAACCATTTCGCAATAACCGTTCCCAATTATTTTTATCTGCAATAACTGTTCCTGATTTGGGTAGAGGTTAAGAAACGGCGATAGGGTCTGTGAAAGGGCTCAAAAGCCAAAAAAGCGGCAAAACTTTGCCGGTTTGTGCAGCACATAGCGGCAAACGGTGACAGTTGTGTGGGTAACAAGGCTTTATTCAGTGATCTATGGCCGCTCTTAGCAGCGTGGCGATGTTGGTTTTCTGACGGTGTTGGTTTTTAAGTCGTAGCCAGAGGTAAAAACCCGGTCAAGCCCAGGCTTAATCCCAGAGTGAGCTTGAGCCGAAGCGGCAGGTACCAGCGTGGTAGCTTGTCGACCCAAGATGTGCGGCGCTCGTAAAAATAGAACAACAGCAATCCAAATGTCAGAGCCCACAAGGTAATCGCCTGGGGACAAGCTAATGCAGCCCAAGCCCACAGACTGGGTGCCACGCTTGGGACCAGACTTTTCATCGAAGCGATGCCACTGGTGGCGAATCCCCAGTGAATGCCGCCAAGAAAACTCAAGATCAAAGCGCCGTAGCTGCAAGCTAGGGTAAGACTCTGTTGCTGCCAGGCGGGGGTTGTCCACCCTAGAATGAGTAAACCAATGATTGGGGTGACACCCGCATACCCCAATAAGTTAGCCCAGGAGTCACTCACTTGGTGTTCTTCGACAGCTCGCATCTATTCCATTCCGCCGGGCAGTTGATCCAGGAACGCTAATACGTCTGCTGCGCTGCGCTGGGGATCCTCCTCCATGGGTATATGACCGAGGTCGTCATAGATCACCAATTCGACGTTGGTCATACGTTCGGCAAAGAGCTCGGCAACACTCACCGAGATGACACTGTCCTGGGCGCCCCACATAACCAGAGTCGGCTGGTTGAGTGTGCTAGGGTCGTATTGTTCGGTGTTGCCGCCGTAGCTGCCAGAGCGATTGAGGATCGCAGCACGAGTGCCTTCGCGTAAGCTCAGTTCGTAATATCGATCGACCAGTGCTTGGTCGACCACGGGGCTGTTGTTGTAGGCCGCCAGTAGTCCTTGTTCGACCAAGGGCTCTGGGTCGAGATATCGAGCAATGGCACGAAACCAGTCCTGGCGCAGCAACTTAAATGCAATGGGTGTAGGGCGATCTGACTCAGCGGCGGGTTCTGTGGGTTCGGCATTCTGCCAGTGGCGGGGCGCTACAGAGTTCAGCAGCAGCATGGCGCGTACTCGCTCTGGATATGCCAGCGCATAACGCCATGTGGCGCCACCGCCCATAGAGTTGCCCCCCAATACAAAGCGCTCCACCCCTAGCTCAGTCACCACGCTATGAATGGTGGCTGTGAAGGCGTCGGCGCCGTAACCGTTATTGGGCACCTGCCCGGTGAGGCCGTGGGCTGGCAAATCTAAGGTGATGATCCGGTAACGCTGACCAAGAATTTCTACCCAAGGCTCCCAAGTATGGAGGGACGCCATAGCCCCGTGGATTAAAACAACGGCGTCGCCGTCAGGTTGGCCCTCGTCGCGAAAGTGGACCCGGGCGCCATTGTCCATAGTCAAAAATTGCGAGGCAGCACTGCTGTATTTGGCGTCTACCTCGGCGGCAGGCAGATCGCCACGAAACAGGAAAGCCGCTATTGCCAGAAGTGCACCAAGCAGTACCAGCAGTATCCATCGTGTGAGTGTCAATGTGCGCCCCAATGGTGATTAGATGGGGCAGCTTAGCACCACCTGTCGTGAAGGCCGTGTGTTGAATGACAGTGGGCTAAACATTAGGTTTAATGTAGTTCATTAGTCACATTGCTGGCGTCTATAAGGGGGAATTACATTGGCAAATCACTACACGCTCTATGGTGCGTACGCTTCTTATTACACTGCGAAGAGTCGCAGTTATCTGCGCAAGAAAGGCATTCCCTTTGTAGAGCGCTTGCCCAGTGATCCGCTGTTTCGCGAGCATGTGCGACCAACCTCAGGCACCCATCGGGTGCCGCAATTGCTGACACCGGAAGGTAATGTGGTCCAAGACACAGTGGCGATGCAGGACTATTTAGAAAGCCGGTTTCCAGACCTACCAGCCATCCCCGGTGCGCCAAAACAGCGCGTTTTCGTACACCTTATGGAATTGCTGGCTAGTGAGGGATTAGTACGCTTGGCCTGGCAGCACCGTTGGTTATTTCAAGAAAACTACCGCTTCATAAAAAACGACTTTGGGCGATCGTTTTCACCTCAGGGCAGCGACGAAGAATTGTTGAAGTACGGTAATCTCATTGCCGACCGTATGATGAGCTACGGCTTACCTGAATCGACACCGCAACTGCGAGAACAGCTGAATGACAGCTATCAGCGGCTGTTGTCACTGTTCGAAGCACACTTGATCGCGCATCCGTACTTTTTAGGCGGTCATCCGAGCGCTGCGGACTACGCCATCATGGGTGCAATGCATGCGCATTTGGGGCGCGACCCTGCTGGCTTGCGCATGATGCAAGACCATGCCCCTAGAGTATTCCGTTGGGTTGAGCAAATGTTGCTGCCAGAAGTGCAATCGCCAGAGTTCTTTGATGTACCGGTGGCGTATCTGGACGCAGATGAGGTGCCGCAGACGGCATTGGATCTGCTGCGGTTTTTAGCCGAAGAATTTGGATTGCAATTTGTCTTGGGTGCTTTGGCGTTTGAACAAACAATGACAGCACAACCTCTGCAGGCGGGGGAGGTATTAGACGCTGAGCGAGACCAGCCTAGCTTGCCCAAGGTATCGGTGAGCTACGGCGGCACCACCCACGCCCACAGCACCGACGTATACGCGGTTTGGTTAAGCCAACGTTCCCAGCGCTACTATCAATCGTTGGGCGCGTCACAGCAGGCACAGGTGCTGGCAATGTTGCAGTCACAAACCCTGGAAGACTTGCTCAGCGCACCGGTAAGCATTTGGTTAGACCGGGTTAATAATCGCTTTGTCGCAGCTGGGGATTAACGCCTGCGCTTTTTAATGCAAAAAAAAGCCCGCAATTGCGGGCTTTTTTCTGGGCTGGGTAAGCCTAGCGGATAGGTTTGTTCACCAGCTTGTCATCAATGGCGGTATAGGGCTCGCCGTCGTACTTGCGTACTTCGTTACGTCCCACAACCATGTGATGCACTTCATCCGGGCCGTCCGCCAGTCGCAGCGTGCGCTGGCTGGTGTACATACGGGCCAGGGGCGTCCACTGAGACACACCGGTTGCACCGTGGATTTGGATGGCTTGGTCGATGATGTTGCACACCTTCTCAGGCACCATGGCTTTGATGGCGCTCACATAGATTCGGGCTTCTTTGTTGCCCAGGGTGTCCATGGCCTTAGCGGCTTGTAATACCATCAAACGGCAGGCGTCGATTTCGATTCGCGCGCGAGACACCAGTTCGATGTTCTTACCTAACTGAATGATCGGCTTACCAAACGCATGGCGCGTGGTGGAGCGGCGAATCATCATTTCCAAAGCGCGCTCAGCTACACCGATTGAGCGCATGCAGTGGTGGATACGGCCAGGCCCCAAGCGAACCTGAGAGATTTCGAAACCGCGACCTTCGCCCAACAACATGTTCTCTTTTGGTACACGCACGTTGTCGAAGTGAATGTGCATGTGACCATGAGGTGCGTCGTCGTGGCCGAACACTTCCATGCCTTCTAGAATGTTCACGCCTTTGGCGTCAATGGGCACCAAAATCTGCGACTGCTGTTTGTGCGCTGGAGCGTCAGGGCTGGTCTTAACCATGGTGATCATGACCTTACAGCGCGGATCGCCGGCACCGGAAATGTAGTACTTCTCGCCGTTGATGACCCATTCGTCGCCATCTAATACCGCTTCAGTACTGATGTTCTTAGCGTCTGACGACGGGAGTGCAGGCTCGGTCATAGCGAACGCAGAGCGGATCTCACCGTTCAGTAGCGGCTTTAGCCACTTTTCTTTTTGCTCTGGTGTACCCACACGCTCCAGCACTTCCATGTTGCCGGTATCGGGCGCGCTACAGTTCAGCGTTTCTGATGCCAGTGGGCTTTTGCCCAACTCGTTGGCAATAAAAGCGTAGTCGAGGTTGCTCAAACCTTCACCTGTTTCGGCGTCAGGAAGAAAGAAGTTCCATAGGCCAGAGTCTTTAGCCTTCTGCTTGGCGGTTTCAAGCAGTTCCAGCTGGCCGTCACCATAGCCCCAGTGTTCTTTGCGACCTTCACCCAGACGGTGGTATTCCTCAGTAATCGGGTCGACGTTTTCTTTGATGTGCTTTTTCACTGCGTCGAGCAGTGGTTGTGCTTCTTCAGACATGGTCAGATCAAATAGATCTGGGTTTTCGAGTACAGCTTCAGCCATTGCGGCCCCCCTTTTCGTTAGCGATTGATGATTTTAATCTGCCCCCGATAGTACCCCAAGTTCCGCCCCGATCCCATGGTCAAAAGTTCACCCAAGAGGTTTCTAGCGCGAGTGATCGCCGACGAAAGTTAACTAGAATTGGTCACAGCAACCCGCTCGGGGGACATTTATTCATCCGGTAACCGCAACCTGAGGCGGCCCGGATCCGCGCATAGGTGCCCATAAGAGGAGCGCTAGTCAGGCCTGGCGTGACGGACGTTTGTTTCCTAAAAGCTGACTTACTGCCCTGACCAGTTTGTCGCGCTGCGCCATCAGGTCTTCGATCATCATGTATAAGCAGGGCACCAGCAGCAGCGTGATCACCGTTGCAAATAGCACACCCCAAGCGAGAGAAATTGCGATAGGCAAAAAGGGCCCTGTAGCAGGCGTGGTGGTGGTCATTAAAGGAATCAGCCCCACAAAGGTGGTTACTGACGTCAAAATAATGGGTCGGAATCGAACCACCGCGGCTTTGCTGATGGCGGCAAATGCGTCCAGTCCCTCACGACGCTGCCGATTAGCGTAGTCCACCAGTACCAGTGATGAGTTCACGACGACCCCAGCCAGGGCAACAATGCCCAAGGCCGAAAAGAACATAAGCTGCACGTCAAGAACGTAGTGGCCCACGATGGCACCCACCGCGCCAAAAGGAATCACGCTCATAATCACCATTGGCTGCAAATAGCTTTTCAGCGGAATGGCCAACAGGCCATAGATAACAAAGCACGAAAACAATAAGCCAATCCCTAAGCTGATAAAGCTGGAGTTACGTTCTTCTTGCTCACCACCCACATCAAAAACAACTGTTGGGTATTTTTCTTGCAGCTTAGTCACCAGCTTCGCTTTTATGTCGGCCATCACCGATTCAGGTGTCACCATGGTGCGGTCGACATCGGCGCTGACCTCAACCACACGGCGTCCATCAAGCCGGCGAATTTCTGAAAAACCACGACTGACTTCAAATTGCGCCACGCTATAGAAAGGCACCTGGCTGCCCTGAGGTGTGCGGATGTACATATTTTCCAAATCACCCACCGATGCGCGTTCGCTTTCTGGAAAACGCACCATCACGCGGACGTCGTCCTGACCGCGTTGAATACGTTGGGCCTCAACGCCATAAAAAGCGTTGCGTACTTGGCTGCCCAGATCATTCAACGTCAGGCCCAAGTTGCGTGCTTCTGGCAGCAGTTGCAGTTGTATTTCCTGTTTACCAGAACGGAAGGTATCGCTGACGTCGAAAACGCCGGGATAACGTGTCAGCTCATACTTCAATTCCTCGGCAGCGTTGCGCAAAACTTCTACGTCTGCACCCTGCATACGAAATTCGATGGGTGCACCGGCGCTGAATGTCGATGCGTCAAACGACAGTTTCACCGCGTCGGGTATCGGGCCGACGAGCTCTCGCCAGCGGTTGGCAATCTCCTTAGCAGACAAGTTAGCGCGTTCTTCAAAGGGCAGAATGTCGATAACGATTTCGGCCAGATTACTGCGGCCAGGTCCTGGCGGTTCCCCCGGGCCATTGCGGTCCACTTTTTGCCCGACGCTGGACAATGTATTGCGCACCAAGGGTTGGCTAAGGTTGTGCTGGGCTACGATTTCGTCGTTGAGTAACTGGGCGCCACGCTGCATTTGCAAAGCGGCCTTCAATGTTGTCTCAGCAGCGACGCCTTCGGGTAGCTCCAGGCTGGCATAAATTCGATTACCCTCGATCGCCGGAAAGAAACCGAAATTTACGCGGCCACTGGCGATTAACGAGAACGCCAGAATCAACAAACCCAAGCAGGTGGTTGCTGTGGCGTAACGCCAGCTAATGGCATTTTGCAGAAACGGCCTGTACACCCGAGTTCCCAGATCCTGTAGAGCGTTAGACAGGCGGCCTTGGAATTTGTTCCAGCGTCCGGCGAAACCACTGTCGGCAATTTTACGGCTGCGATGGGCGAGGTGCGAAGGAAGAATCAGCTGTGATTCGACGATGCTGCAGATCAACGCCAGGATCACGACCCAGCCCAATGGTGCAAAAAAGTTAGCCATACTGCCATCGACCATGATCAAGGGCAGAAACGCGGCAATGGTGGTGAGTACGCCAAAAATGACCGGCACTGATACTTCCCAGGTGCCTTCCACGGCGGCTTGCATGCCCTCCTTGCCTTGCTGTTCGTGGGCATAGACTCGCTCGCCCACCACGATGGCGTCGTCCACGACAATGCCCAGAACCAAGATGAATGCCAAAACCGTCATCGTGGAAATAGTCAGGCCAGCGAAGGGTACCAAGGCTAAGGTGCCTAACAGGGCGACTGGAATGCCAATAGCAACCCACATGGCCAAGCGGAATTGTAAGAACAACGCAAGAATGACCAACACCAACAACAGGCCGCCACCGGCGTTCTTCAGCAACACGGACATGCGCTCCTCTAACTCAAGCGACGTGTCGATCCAGATGTTGGTGTCAATACCCTGGGGTAGGGTGCGGTTGAACTCGGCGACGATCTCTTTGGTGTCTGCGGCGATTTCAATGAGGTCCTCGCTGCCCACCTGGGAAACATTCACCATCACCGCAGGTGCGCCGTTGAAAGCGGCCAGCAAGTCGCCTTCTTCAAAGGTGTCTTTGATGTCAGCGATCTCGCCTAGGGTGACCCGGGTACCGTCTAGGCGCGTCAATACCACAATGTTTGAGAAGTCACTGCCGCTGTAGGCTTGGCCCATGGTGCGGATAAGAATCTCGCCGTTCTCAGTCTTGAGCGTGCCGCCGGGCATGTCTAAGGCGCCCGTGCGAATTGCTTGGGCCACCTGTTGTAGGTTCAGCTGATAACGGCGCAGCGTCTCTTCGGATACTTCCACCGAAATTTCATAGGGTCGGGTGTACTCCACTGCGACCTGAGAAATGCCTTCAACCGCGGCAATTTTATCCCGCAGGGAGCGCCCTAACTCTTTTAGCTCGCGTTCCGTTGCGTCCCCGAACAGAGCGATTTGCAGCACGCGGCGGGTAAAGGCAACTTTTGAAACATTAGGCTTTTCGGTTTCGATGGGCAGATTGTTAATAGAATCAATGCGGCTTTTGATTTCATTGCTGGCCGAGATATCGTCCGCATCACTGTACAGTTGCGACGCGACGGAGCAGCCGCCCTCCACCGCGGTGCCATAAACTTTTTCGATGCCCTCTACGCCTTCGATAGCCTCTTCAATACGTACACAAACAGCTTTTTCAGCCTCAATGGGCGCGGCACCCAGGTAGGGGACAAAGACGTTGATGACTTTGATATCAAAGTTAGGGAATTCCTCTTGATTCGTGGTCAGGGCGCCGGAAATACCGCCTAATATCAATACAATCATCAGCAAGTTTGCCGCCACGGAATTGTTGGCAAACCAGCGAATAGCGGTTTGCATCAGTCTGCTCCTGTGGTCGCTGCGTAGCCGTTAGGTACTAAACTGGGATCCACCAGCATGCCGTCTACTGCGGTTTGCACCGGTGAGATACACACTCGTTCGCCAGCTGCCAGACCACCATTAATCAAAATGGTGTCTTGGTAGAGGCGTAGGGTATCGATTTCTCGGAAGCGTAGTTTGTTCTCGGCATCGACCACCAAGATATTGTTGTTTTTACGCACCGCTGATCGGGGTAGAACAAAAACATTGTCTGCATTACGACCGGAAATCTCGGCGTTAACAAATTGCCCCACGGTAATTGGAACCTCGGCGTTGGCGTTTTCGATGCGCGCCACCAGCTGGACCATGCGGCTGGAGCGATCTATTTCCGCCTCGGTTCGCACAATGGTGCCCGTCCATTCGAGTAGCTGACCGGCATAGTTTGCGGTCAAACGCACCGATGGCTGGAATTCAGCTGGCAACTCGCCGCGTTGAGTCGGTGGAATGTTCAAAAACGCCAGCTGGCGATCTGCTACTGGCAGGCGCACCTCTAAAGATTCGTTGGCATAGATGGTGGCAATGGCTTGACCACGAGCAACGAATTGGCCGATGTCGACGCCCTTTGCGCGCACCAGTCCAGTGAAGGGTGCGCTAAGAGTGGTGCGCTTCAGGTTTTCCTGGGCTTGTTTCAAGTTAGCCGCCGCGTCCAACTGCACAGCAGTATTAACCCGGAATATACGCAATGCATTTTCCAGGTTCGATCGAGAGGCCAGATTGCGTTCCTCTAAGCTGCGCATGCGCATGAGTTCAAACTTCGAATGTTCCAGCTCTGCCTCGGCGCGCAATAGCGCCGCCTCAGCGCGGCTTAACGCGGTTTCGTAGTCCAGTGCTTCCACCCGAATCAGTTCATCGCCCTGATTAAAAAAGCCGCCCACCACCAAACTGTCGGACATCCATTCGATTTTTCCAGACACCTCTGGAATCAGTTGGCTCTCGATTAAGGGGGTGACGGTGCCCTGAGAGGTCACGGTCAGATTCATTGTTTGTGGCTGTGCATCGATCACACGCACGGTCAATGGCGTGGGAGCCACAGATTCTGGTGTCAGCGTAGGTGCGGTGGCCATTAAGGTGGCAGCACCGAAGAGGAAAGTTGCCAAAATGCCTAGAGGGATTAATACAGTGCGAATCATGAGGTAACGGCCTCCAATGGCAGTTTGACGCTGGGTGTGGCGAGCTGGTTTTGCGCTGCGTTGTAGGCCTTAATCAGGCTTTCGCGGTTCAACGTAGCAAACGCTTCAAAGGTTTCGCGCACCGCTATTGCGTTGCGAGCCTGCAGCGCGTTGTCGAGCTTTTTTGCATATTCCGCATAGGTTGCGTAGTCGATTTGCACATAGTCAGCGAGAGGTTCCATGTTGGGAGCGAACTGCTCGAACAACGACTTGGAGATGAGTTGCAGCGGTAAATTCTTGCTTGCTTGCATAACGGTTTGCAGCAAGTTGATGCGGGCTAGGCCGTGCTCGATAAGCCCCAGTTGTTGCTGGTACAACGGGCGCGTCGCTTGGCAAATGGCTTCGAGTTCTGCATCAGTAGCCACTTTGATGGCTTGTTCTGCTGCAAGAGCCAACAAATTGTTGATGACCACTAAAATTTGATCCACTACCTCACGGTCTGGCAGATCGCCGCGATTCAGAATGTGACCAATGACATCGAGACTGGCCTGGTCGCGCTCTTGGACTCGAGCGCCGCCGGGTTGGATATCAGCAAGGCCGATTTGCTGCAGAGTTTTCATGGCCTCGCGCACTGCGCCACGATTGGCCTTAAATCGTGCGGCTAAATCTCGTTCTGAGGGCAGCCGTTCACCAACTCGATAACTGCCTTCGAGAATATCGGCGATCAGATGGTTGGCGATCTGATTGTGTTTTGCAGACATGGGCTACCAATTCCAGTTTGGTCTGTCCAAATTGGTCTGACCAGGACGCGGAATCGTACCGGTTTGCGCAAAATACGCAAGTTTTTGTTACGTGAAGTAACAAGTTATCGGGCGGTGGGCGATTTAGTCACACTTTGGTTTAAGTGCAGGGAGTGATGTCTGCCTGTTTTGGTGG
>JAYQAJ010000002.1:0-8908 GCA_038136775.1 Gammaproteobacteria bacterium | reverse complement strand
CTCGACAAAGGCGCGTTCAATGACGTAATCACCGGCGGTTCCTTGATTTGGCGACGCCTCGAAACCCAGTTCATCCAACGCTGCTGCGACATCGTGCAGCATGCTCTGGCTGCCACACAGCATCACGCGATCGTTTGCTGGGTCCAGATTCAGCTCGCCGTTGCGCATCAGCTCGGTGATGCGACCTTCGCGGTCGAAGGCTTCCCGAGTCACCGTGGGTAGGTAAGTCAGCTTGGCTGAGATCAGCTCACCGAGGTATTCGTCGTTAGGTAATTCGTTGGTGAAGTAGTCGTAATAAGCCAGGTCGTTCTTTTTGCGCACGCAATGTACCAGCACGATTTCATCGAAGCGCTCGTAAACCTCTGGGTCTCGGGTAATGCTTAAAAAGGGCGCCAGTCCGGTTCCGGTAGACAACAACACCAAACGCTTGCCTGGGTTCAGATCGTCGGTCACCAAAGTTCCTACCGGTTTTTTACTGACCAATACCGGATCGCCAACTTTCAGGTGTTGCAGGCGCGAGGTCAGGGGGCCGTCTTGTACCTTGATAGAGAAAAATTCCAGTTGCTCATCATGGTTCGCACTGGCGATAGAATAGGCCCGCAACAACGGTTTACCGTCTACTTCTACGCCCAACATGACAAAGTGGCCATTGCGGAAGCGAAACGCATCACTGCGCGTGGTGCAGAACGAAAACAGCCGATCATTCCAATGCGTGATGTCGGTAACGTGTTCGGTAACGAGGGCAGCCAAGGCGATTCCTTTTATAAAACGGCGAAAGAGTGACCAGCGGCACGATGTTCGAACGAGGCTGGCGGTAAAGGCGGCGCGCAGTTTAGCTGATTTCCTGCGGTTATGAGTTAGCGCCGTTAGAAACAGGCGTTCTATCGATAGACTGAAACTGCGCCGGTCCCCGCGAAAGCGGGGGCGGGGATAAACTTGATACTGGGCGGTAAAAGAGTAATCTGCGCGGCTTGCTTAGTTGTGCAAACTTAGGAGAAACCTATGAAACTCGTCACGCGCACAGACGACTACACTATTTATCAGCGCCGGGACTCGCGTTACGCGGTCCAAGGAGCAAATAAAGCCCCTATTAATGGCGACGATAAAGTTGCGATTCTGCTTAAACATGAATTGGTGAAGGCGCCGGAAGTTAAGCAGCCCGAACCAGAAGAGCCCGAGGCTGCAGAAGAACAGGAAGCCGAAGCAGCTGAGACAGAAGCGGAAGCGACTGAAGAAGCCCCCGCTGAGGAAGAGGCGCCAGCCGAAGACGACGCGGCAGAGTAATCACAACCGATTGTCTAACCGCCGCTCACTTGGCGTGGCGGCGGTGCCAGTGTTAGCGTAATCGTTCCTGACTAGGGAACCGCATCGTGCCCCGCAGCAAAGAAGATCGTCCCGCCATTGAGGTGGTTAGTAGCTATCAGCCCGCAGGGGACCAACCCGCTGCGATCGCGGCTATGGTGCAAGGTCTTGAAGAAGGGCTTGCCCATCAAACACTGCTGGGTGTCACGGGCTCTGGTAAAACCTTTTCGATAGCCAATGTCATTTCTCAGGTTCAACGCCCGACACTGGTGTTGGCGCCAAATAAGACCCTCGCTGCGCAATTGTATGGCGAGTTCCGTGAATTCTTTCCGCACAACTCCGTTGAGTATTTCGTCTCTTATTACGACTACTACCAGCCAGAAGCCTATGTGCCGGCGTCAGACACCTACATAGAAAAAGATTCGTCCATTAACGACCACATTGAGCAAATGCGGTTGTCAGCCACCAAGGCGCTGCTAGAACGGAAAGACTCGATAATTGTGGCGTCGGTGTCGGCAATATACGGGTTGGGTGATCCTGAGTCCTATTTCCAGATGGTCTTACACTTAGACCGGGGTGACCGGTTGGATCAGCGGGCGATTTTGCAACGTCTCACAGAGCTGCAGTACACCCGTAACGACATGGCGTTTCAGCGTGGCACCTACCGTGTGCGTGGCGACATCATTGACGTGTTTCCTGCGGAATCGGAAAAAAACGCGGTGCGTATTTCGTTATTTGATGACGAAATAGAAGAGCTTTCGACCTTTGATCCGCTGACAGGCGAGATCCTCAATAAGTTGCCTCGGTACACGATCTTTCCTAAAACCCACTACGTCACCCCGCGTCAGCGCATGATGTCGGTCATAGACGAGATCAAAGACGAGTTGCAGGAGCGGCTTAAGTACCTCACCGATAACAATCAGTTGGTAGAAGCCCAGCGATTGGAGCAACGCACCCGCTTTGATTTAGAAATGATTCAGGAGTTGGGATATTGCTCTGGGATCGAAAACTACTCGCGTTATCTGTCCGGGCGTGGCCCTGGCGAAGCGCCGCCGACCTTATTTGATTACCTGCCCAGCAATGCCTTGTTGGTCATTGATGAGTCTCATGTCACCGTGCCGCAGATTGGTGGCATGTACAAAGGCGACCGCGCGCGCAAAGAAACCTTGGTCAATTATGGTTTTCGCTTGCCCTCGGCGCTGGACAATCGGCCGTTACGATTTGACGAATGGGAGTCTTTGGCGCCGCAAATGATCTTTGTTTCAGCAACCCCCGGACCCTATGAAAAACAGCAAGGATCGGCGGTTATTGAGCAGGTTGTGCGGCCGACGGGGCTGATAGATCCAGAAGTCGAGATACGTCCAGCTTCCACACAGGTGGACGACTTGCTTGGCGAGATCCGTGAAGTGATTGCTCGCGAAGAGCGGGTGCTGGTGACCACACTGACCAAACGCATGGCCGAAGATCTGACAGATTACCTGGACGATCACGGCGTTCGAGTCCGTTATCTGCACTCAGATATTGATACCGTGGAACGCATGGAGATCATCCGCGATCTGCGGTTGGGGCAGTTTGATGTGTTAGTCGGTATCAACCTGCTGCGCGAAGGATTAGACATGCCAGAAGTCAGTTTGGTGGCGATTCTTGATGCCGACAAAGAAGGATTCTTGCGTTCCGAAGGGTCGTTGATTCAAACCATTGGTCGAGCTGCCCGAAATGTGAACGGTCGAGCCATTTTGTACGCAGACAAAAAAACCGGTTCTATGGAACGAGCAATTGGCGAAACCGAAAGGCGCCGCACGAAGCAGTTAGCGCATAACCAAGAGCATGGCATTACGCCGAAGTCGGTAAGCAAAAAAATTTCGGACATTATGGAAGGTGCGCGCAGCGCGGCACCGGGCGCTGCCAAGGGGCGCAAAGGCAAAGCCGTGCAGCCTTTGGAAATACCAAATAATCCAAAAGCGCTGGGCAAATTACTGGCTCAATTAGAAAAGAAAATGCTCAAACACGCCCAGGACTTGGAATTTGAGCAAGCCGCACAGGTGCGAGATCAATTGCAAACCCTGCGCGCACAAAAGCTGCTCAGCTGATTCGTTAATCAACACTACCCGCAATCAGGTGCTTTGCAGCACCGTCCTAACCCAGCTATAAATCCATCAGCACATTTTGCCGATTTAGAGAGGGGCGATAATGAGTGAGTTAGTACTGGTGACCGGGGTTGGTCCGGGTACCGGCAGAGCCATTGTGGAGTGTTTTGCCGGCCAAGGTTATACGGTGGCGATGATTGCGCGGTCAGCGCAGCGATTGGAAGAAATCGCTGCAGCCACCCCAAATACCCACGGGTTTGTTTGCGACGTGGCGGATGAAGCCCAGTTGACGGCAACCCTGGATGACATTCGCAACAACTTGGGTTTGCCCAAGGTTGTGGTGCATAACGCTGTGGGTGCGGAGCGCGGGACGTATTTAGAAATAGAGCCGCAAAATATGCGTGCCGCTTTCGAGGTGAACACCATGGCGTTGCTCACCCTTGCGAAGCAACTGCTGCCGGCAATGCAAGCAGCGGGTGGTGGTGCGTTAATCGCCACTGGCAATACCTCGGCCTATCGCGGCAAAGCCAGATTTGCCGGATTTGCGCCCACTAAGGCGGCGCAGCGAATACTATTAGAGAGCATCGCTCGAGAGGCCGGCCCTAAAGGGATCCATGTGGCCTATGTGGCAATAGATGCAGTCATCGATTTGGCTTGGACGCGCAAGGCCTTTCCCGATAAGGAAGACGACTTCTTTTGCCAGCCCGCAGATATTGCGGGCGAGGTCTTGCGCATAGCCGAGCAGCCACGCAGTGCATGGTCTTTCGAATCCGTTATACGGCCCTATGGAGAGGTGTGGTAACCATGGCAACAACTGTACTCAGAATTTTTTCCTATCTGCCCAACCCCAGAGTTTGGAAGGCCTTGATCGCTGCAGAGCTGTTGGGCGTACATGTTGAGGTGGTTGGCGACAAACCCAAAAATTTGGGCAACTGGTTATGGGATTTTTCAGCCCGGCCTCTCAATGAAGAGGAAAAAGTGCCAGACAATCCCAATGCCAGAGCCAGCAGTCGTGGATTTACTGGAACCCTGTATAAAACCGATGAGTTCTTGCAAACCCAACCCTATGGCACCGTGCCCGCAGCGTTCAGCCCGGATGGCGCGATAGGCGTATTTGAATCCAACAGCATACTGCGGGCTGTCGCCCGTGCAGGCTCGCAAGATCGAGGACTATATGGCCGAAACGGTATGGACGCATCGCGCATTGATAGTTTTCTAGACGCCACATTGGTTTTTGGTAGAGAAGCTCAAGTTTATTTGCTGGGTGTTAACGACATCAGTACTGAATTGCATCAGCGGATGCGCGGAGCTTTTGAGTTTTTTCTGGAGGGTGTAGAGCGAGCACTCGGTAATACGGAATACTTGGCAGGCGATGAATTGACCATTGCGGACATCGCATTTGTCTGTGATTTCAGTCAATTCATGCGCGAGCGACTTATGCGTGATGGACTCGACGCCGCATCATTACCGCTGGTCAGCGAGGGAGCAGAGACCGACTACCCGAGGGCCTTTGCCCACCTGCAACGACTGGTGCGACAGGCGGAATTCGCCCAGTACCTAGAGTCTTACACAGAGCATTTCTTAGGCTAAAACACCGACAAAGCCGGATAGGGAATAAAACCAATGAAGAACTGGTGTCGAGACCGCGGACGAAGATATAATGCGCCGCCTCGCGATATCGCGACAAGAACAATAGGACCATAGCTCAGTTGGTTAGAGCGCTACCTTGACATGGTAGAGGTCGGCGGTTCGAATCCGCCTGGTCCTACCAATAAAAAACCCCGCTGAAAGCGGGGTTTTTTATTGGGGACTATGTGTGGGTGAGAAGCGCCGCAACGGTTCGGTCAAACCCGAGCCTGGGAGGGTTTCGCACCGAGCGTCGAAGACGCGAAGCCCGGAGGGTCAAAACAGCTAAAGGTGTTTTGAGTAATCCGCCTGGTGTGGGTGAGAAGCGCCGCAGCAAGCAAGCGCGCGTCTCTGCAGCGATAGCCATTTTAAACCGAGGTTCGGCAAACCCTTCGCGTCTAACGACGGTCAGTACGCAAAAGATTTGCCGCCGATTGTTATTGAGCGTCCTGCTTCCTGTTCGAGTGCGACTCCCGTCAATGAGTTGGGGGCGTAAGCAAATTACTGCATCAACAATATCGGATCCCGGAGCGCTCTATTTCTTGAGGTATGAATTTGGCCAAAACAGAATCGCGTTACTACTTGAGCTTTTGTCTTCAGGCAGCTGTTCGACGCGACTGTAACGTTGTGAAAAGGGGCTCTACTCAAAGCGATGCCTGATGCCGATAGTCGGCGGGCGTGGTCGAATTCCACCGTTGGAAGGCTCTATGGAAGTTGGAGGCTTCGGAGTAGTTCAGGAGGTCTGCTATTTCCACGACGTTGAGTGATGTTTTACGTAGATAATTCCGGGCAAGGGTGTTCTTGATGTCATCGAAGATTGTCCGGAAATTCGTTCCATCTGCCGTCAGGCGGCGCCTGAGGGTACGCTCGGTAATGTTTAGTTTTTCTGCGACTTCAGAGATGCTCAGAAAATTCCCGGCTGAATGAATGAGTAAGCGGCGCACGTTGGCGGTGGTTTCATCGACCTCTGTCATTCCGCTGACTAATTCCTCGCACTGCTGGCTGAACAGTACGTTAGTCGTTGGGTCTCCAGTTCTTACCCGTTGGCGTAACCACTGATCGGGCATGAATATCTGGGTGTGTTCCTGGTCAAACTCCATTGGGAGTGGCCAGTTTTTCTCATAGACGTCAAAGTGCGCGGGTTTGGGATAACTGAAATACGCCCTGATGCCTTCGGCTGGCCTGGCGACCAGCAATTTACTTGCGAAGTGCATTTGAGAGAAAGCGAGTTCTGTGACGAGCATTTTCTGGTAACTGGTGCCAGTGTCCTGCTGCAGGCGAAGGATTATCCCATCTTTGCTAACTGATCGATGCCAGCTGCAAGATTTTAGAAACGTTTGTCCATAGCGAAGGAAGAGCTCTAGGGCGGCGCCCATGTCAGAGCAGCTCATGAGGGCGAAACCGTAGGTACCATATCCGGCAAGATCCAGGCCATTGCCTATTTTTATGGCTAGTGTCGTGTCCCCGGACATCGCCACGGCAGCTTCAAGAACCTCATGCGCAGTAGGGGGCGATTGTGCGCTGGCGGTCGCTCCACGGCGCAGACTGGCGGTCCCAATCACTTCAAGAGGGTTGATGCCCAGGCTTGCTAGCCTTTCTCGAAAGGCCTTTATGACTGTGGCGTGCAGTGCGTTAACGGCCATGGTTTTGGTCCTCAATGTCCGGATCTATACCTCTTGCTAAACGCATTGAATGCCAAGCCAGAAGTGTAGAGCGCTCCGAGAGTGTCCGAATATGATAAGTGCTTCGTTGAGCAGATCGATATAATTCCGCAGCTACATAGAAAATGAAGTTCTCCGGCCCCCGCAGCCTTCGCCGCTCAGCAATCTGACCGATGCCGTCATGGGCATGGGGCAATCTGTTCTATCGCTGAAGATGCCGGTAAATAGGAATAGAGAGAAAAATGAAGTCAATACCGATAAAAAGTATTGCTGCCCTGACCGTAGCTTTAGCCCTAGCTGGCGGCAGTTACTGGCAGATCAACTTCAATAAAGACTGGCGTGAACAATATGCCTACACCAAAGGTGTGGACGCACTGATTTACGCGTTTCCCTATTATTTGAACACAGTGCTTCGCTATAAGTGGAGTCAGCCTGAAGCGCCAGAGGGTCAGCAAGTACCGGTGGACGCGGTAAACAAGTTTTGGCATGCGACGTTTGTCGATCCCAAAAATTATCGAGACGGTGGCGCGCCGAATGCCGATACGCTCTATTCACCAGCCTGGGTATACGCCAAAGAACAGCCGATCATTATTACGGTACCGGAGATTCCGGGTAATCGATATTTCGCGATTGAACTGGCGGGTTTTGATTCAGACAACTTTGCTTATATCAGCAAGCGCCTCCACGGCAATGGTGGTGGAAACTACGCCATCGTGCCGCTGAATTGGTCGGGAGACTTACCCGAAGATGTGGAGTTTGTAGCTCATAATCCGACGCCCTGGTTTTATGCGATGGCCAGAATTTATGCTGACTTCCATGACCCTAGTGATCAGGCGGAGGTAGCAGCGATCCAGGCAAAAATGCAGATTGTGGGCTTGAGTGACTGGGGTAAAGAAAATCCACCCAGGCCTGCGCACCCGCCTGTTCCCGATGTCGGCGATCTGAGTGAAGTATTACTTGAAACCGATGTGGTTAGTTACCTTAAAAGAATGGTGATGTCTGACCCTTTGTCTTTTTGGAATAACGTCAATCGCGCGATGACCGTCAATGGTGTACCGGAGCGTGATCAGCGCTATTTGAAAGATTGGGCCGAGTTACATATTGGGCCGAACCGGGATGTATCCCAGGCTGAGGACAATGAGCAAGCCGGCTTAGCCAAGGCGGTGTTCGATGGCATCATGATCATGCGCGCCCATGCCACCTCTGAAGAGAACAAGGTCAACGGTTGGGGTGTGCCACCAGTGGGCTTCGGGCGCTCCGGCGTGCACGGCAATTTTTATATCCGCGGAGCCATTCAGTCGATGCGGGGCATCGTCGCCAATGATGCAGAAGAAGCCATGTATATGGCCAGGGCTAAAGATCAGAACGGCGACAGCATTACCAGTAAGCATACTTACGAACTCCACTTCCCGTCGGGACAAACTCCGCCAGCAAGGTATTTCTGGTCACTCACCGTTTACGACCAGGACGCCAACCTGATGCTCAATGACTATGACCGCTATGCCATCAGCGGCAACTCAGAAGACTTGATCTACGAAGACGATGGCAGCTTGCGGATTCTGATCGGTGGCGAACCTCCAGAGGGAATGGTGGGCAACTGGTTGCCGGCTGGTGAGTCTTTCACTCGAGTTAATTTAAGAGTCTATGGCCCTGAGAAAGCAATGATTGAGCGAACCTGGAAACCGCCTCAGTTGAAGCGGCGTTAGAGTGTCCGAATATAATATGTGTTAGCTTGAGCAGGTAGATACAGTCAAGCGTTCTCAAAGAAAAGAAGTTCAACGGCCCTGGCTGACTGGAGTGTGTGCGTCATGCTTAAGAAAATCTCTCTGGTATTGTTGATTGTCCTTGCCCTGGGCGCTGGCTTTATTGCCGTCAAATTTTTGATCCCCATGTACGCCGTACTCGATAAGGCGGGGCCTGGCAGTGCACCGCGCGACCTCGCACTGCAAGATGACAGTAAGATAGAAGCGCCATTTGGTGACGCGCATCCGGCGTTAGTAGAAGGGCAGCCTTCTTCCGAAAATATGACTGCAAGCGAAACGAGCCTCTACTGGGGCGAGTTACATGTGCATTCGGCAGAAAGTTTTGATGCCAGCATGATGGGCAACAAACTCGGTGTTGAGGATGCCTACCGTTTTGCCAAGGGCGACCCCCTGGTAGGAGCAGGGGGCGAGACTATGCAGTTGAGTCGTCCCCTGGATTTTGTTGCGATTACCGATCATGCAGAAGGTT
>JAYQAJ010000001.1:1075997-1135010 GCA_038136775.1 Gammaproteobacteria bacterium | reverse complement strand
ACTGACGACCGTAGACTACCCGCCCCATAATGAAATAATCGTGACCAAGCAGAGACGTCGCTTTTTCGAAATCGCCGTCGGCCAAGGTGGCTCGCACTAACGTGCTACTGATGCGTTCGCTGCCTTGGAGAACGGTATTTACCGAATTAACCTCGTAACCGAGCTTTGCGCCAGCACTTCGCAGCAGTTGTAAGTCGCCCTCGCGCCCATGACCAAAGCGAAAGTCATCGCCAATAACCACGTACTGCGCACCTACCTGCTCGCTCATAAAGTCTTCTGCAAACCAGCTGGCAGGAATCTGCGCGGTCTTTTCATTGAAAGGCATGCAGAGCAGCCGATCCAGACCCGTGTCTTGCAGCAATTGCACTTTTTCTCTGAATCGAGTGAGGCGTGCCGGCAACATGGCGCCGGCAAAAAATTCTCGGGGCTGCGGCTCAAACGTCATCAGCATGCTGGGCAACTGCAGCCGCTGCGATTGCTCGCGCAAGTGCTGAATCAACCGCTGATGACCGCGGTGCACACCGTCAAAATTTCCAATCGTCAGCACACAGCCTTTGTGTCTGGGTCGGATATTGTGCAGGCCAGTGATTATTTCCATAAGCCAAGTATAGGCGCATTTGCTGTTGGGTAGCGTGGTTTGTTATGTCTCGGACTACAAAGCAGCGCCCTCATGACGCAAGTGTCGAGGACGCAGCCCAAATAAAAACAGCGCAGCGGCATAACCAAGTACACCAATCAGAACGATCACCCCAAGCCAGCCAACCCGCGGCAATGGCAACATCTGCAGCCACTGGGCGTCTGATGGCGCAAAAAAACCTAGGCCCAAAGCTAATAGCGCCGAGCAGACTATGACGCGCGCTGTCCAAGGCAACAACGAACGCCCCACTCGATAATGTTTTTTCGCAACAAGGCCATAGAGCAGGAGTAGTGCCTGGGTCCAAGCAGACAGTGCCGTAGCCAAAGCCAGCCCCACATGACCCATCCAAGTGAACGTCGCCAAACTACCCAGCAAATTCACCACAACCGCAATGGTTGCATAACGAAACGGCGTGCGCGTGTCCTGATTGGCAAAAAAACCCGGTTGCAGCACTTTAACCAGAACAAAGCCTGGCAGGGCAACGGCAAACATTTCCAACGCCACTGCTGCCATGCGCACGTCATGGTCCGTCATAGCACCGCCAAAACTAGCAAACATGACAGCGACCAAAGGCTCCGCAAGTAACCATAGGGCCACCGCAGCGGGTAAGCCGAGCATCAGACCCAAATGCACCCCCCAATCCAATGTGGCGTTGAAACGTTGTTGATCGTTAAGCGCCACCATGGTGGAAAGATGCGGCAGGATGACGGTACCTAGAGCGACCGCGACTAAACCCACCGGCAACTCAAGCAACCGATCAGCGTAGTACAACCAGGAGATACTTCCTGTTATCAACGTTGATGCCAAAATCGTATTGACCAGGGCGTTGATCTGACCAACCGAGGCGGCAAAAACTGCTGGCAATAACAATTTGCCCACCTGACGCACGCCGTCGTGGCGGTGATCGATGCCTGGTCGCGGCAACAGCTTGAGCCGCGCCAAAACGGGTAGTTGCATCAGCAATTGCACAATACCCGCAGCCATGACGCCCCACGCGACAATGACCACCGACGGTGCATCAACCCAATCAAAAATTGCGACAAATGCTGCCAACATCAGACAAAGATTGAGCATCACAGGCGTCACAGCGGGTAGCGCAAAGTGACTGTGAGCGTTCAGTAACGCAGCGGCATACGCAGTAAGAGAAATAAAACCCAAATAAGGAAAGGTAATACGAACCAAATCGGTGGTTTGTTGATAAACGGCGGGTTGATCCAAAAAGCCAGGCGCAAACACTGCCGCCAATGCGGGCGCAAGCAAGACCCCCAACACAACAAAGGCCGCCAGCGACATAGCAAACAAACCCGAGAGGGGTGCGATAAAACCCAACAATTGGGCATGACCCATAGTTTTGTACTGCATCAACACCGGCACAAAGGCCTGATTAAATGCGCCTTCGGCGAATAACCGGCGGAAAAAATTCGGAATGCGAAACGCCACAAAAAACATGTCCGCGAGCTGGGACGCTCCGAACAGATAGGACAGCACCACATCACGCAGCAAACCGCTAATGCGTGACAACAGTGTCATGCTGGCAACCACGCTGCCTTGGCGCGCCATGTTACTGGGCTCAGACGTTACAGTTTTTGCTGATTCCATGATTTATTTCCGAGCCCGTTTTTTAACCCCACCGGCAGTAAAGGGTATTTGCCGGGTAACGGTACTTGTCGGTTGACATCCGCACACCCTGACGGCATATTGCCGCCTCATTTTTTAGCCCGTCTCAGGAGATTTCCTTGGCTAACAGTCCGCAAGCAAAAAAACGCGCCCGCCAAGCTGAAAAGCGCCGTGCGCACAACGCTAGCCAGCGCTCCACAGTGCGAACTTACATTAAGCGAGTTCTTGGCGCAGTAGAAGCCAAAGACGCTGAAACCGCCAGCGGCGCACTGGTTCAGGCATTGCCTATGATCGACAAAATGGTCACCAAAGGCATCATGCATAAAAACCAGGCTGCTCGTCATAAATCTCGCCTTACCAAAAAGGTTAAAGCACTCAGTAGCGCGGAATAAGCCCGCTACAACAACACTAAATTGTCTCGATGCATCAGTTCCGGCTCTGCCGAATACCTGATCGCCGCTGCAAACTCTTCGCTGCTTAAGCCCCGTAAGACAGACGTTTCGTTACTGGAATAATTGATTAACCCTTGGGCGACGGTTTCGCCCTCGGCCGTTATGCAGCGCACTACGTCACCGCGCACGAACTCACCACGCACTTCTACAACACCTACCGCCAGCAAACTCACACCTTGCTGACGCAAAGCAGCCGCTGCACCGGCATCGATAACTAAGTCGCCCTTAGCCCGCAATTGTCCGGCAATCCAACGTTTTCGCGCGGTCATGGGCGTGAGTTCCGCAGCAAGCAGCGTACCCAAGTCTTCCTCAGACAACAGTCTTGTTAGCACATCCGGGGTATCGCCAGATGCAATCAGGGTGTGGGCACCAGAGCGCGCTGCCAAACGCGCAGCTCTCAGCTTTGTAACCATGCCGCCGCGCCCCAAAGCGCCAACACTATCGCCTGCTAGCGCAGCTAGCTCTGGATCTGTTGATCCAGCAACTGCGACCCGCTGGGCGTCGGGATTAGTGCGCGGATCAGCGTCCATCAATCCCTCTACATCAGTAAGAATAATGAGCAGATCCGCTTCAATTAAATTGGTCACCAAGGCCGCTAGCGTATCGTTATCACCGAATCGAATCTCATCGGTGGCTACGGTGTCATTTTCATTGATGACCGGCACGATCCCCAACGACAGCAATTCGTTTATAGTGGCTCGAGCATTCAAATAGCGTTGCCGATCGGCTAAATCATCATGGGTCAACATGATCATTGCTGTACCGCAGCCGTATTTGCGCAGGGTGCTTTCATAACTCTGGACCAATCCCATCTGGCCAACAGAAGCAGCAGCTTGCAGCAGATGCACCTGCTGCGGTCGCTCGTTCCAGCCCAGTCGCAAACAGCCCGCCGCAACCGCACCCGACGACACCAAGGTCACCTGATGAGCAGCAGCGGCCAACTTAGCGATTTGTGTCGCGTACGCGTCGATCTTTGTCACCTGCAAGCCATTGTCCGGCCCGGTAAGCAACGAACTGCCAACCTTCACCACCACCCGCTTGCACTGCGCAAGCACTTGGCGAGTTGTATTTGACGACCTAGTCGCGGACATAGACCACCTCGGTCGCGTCGTCGCCAGCAAAGTCATCTTCGTCGTCTAGATCGTCTAAGTCTTCTGATGGCTCTTCGCCACGACGACGTTTACGCATCTGCTCTGAATGCGCCCACACATCATTACTGATACGTTCCTCGAGCTGCTGTTGTTGGTCAGCGAATTCGTCGTCTTCTTGCAAACGCAAGCGTTGTTCCTGCAACGCTAACATTAAATCTTGGCAGAGCTCTGGTAAGCCAATATCACCTAGTGCAGATACCCCGTAGATCGGCCGGTCAGGAAAAGTCTCCGCAAATTCCTCAAGCATGGTCTGCAGTTCATCTTCTTCTAACTGATCGACTTTAGACAGCGCAATCCAGATAGGCCGCTCAGCCAGAGCTTCACTGTACTGCATTAACTCGGATTCAATGGCCAGAGCATTATCGATCGGGTCACTGGCGTCCTCGGGCGCCACATCTACCAGATGCAACAGCACACGAGTGCGAGACAGGTGTCGTAAAAACTGCGCCCCTAGCCCGGCTCCTTCAGCTGCACCGACTATAAGACCTGGTATATCCGCCATCACGAAACTGGCATCTGCGGCAATGCGTACGACCCCAAGACTGGGTGCCAGGGTCGTAAAGGGATAATCAGCTACTTTTGGATTGGCCGCCGACACCTGGCCTATCAGCGTGGATTTGCCGGCATTTGGCAGACCGAGTAAACCCACATCAGCCAGAAGCTTGAGTTGCAAGCGCAAACGCCGTAGGTCGCCTGGTTTACCGGGGGTGGTTCTACGCGGCGCGCGATTGGTACTGGACTTAAAAGCAGCATTACCAAGACCACGCCCGCCGCCGGCGGCTACTTTGAGCACTTGGTCAACCTTGCTCAGATCACCCAAGACTTCTTGGGTTTCTTCGTCCACGACCGTCGTACCTACCGGCACCTTTATATGGATCGCTTCACCAGCAGCGCCAGTCTTATTGCGGCTGCCTCCGCCATGGCCATTGCGTGCCTGATAGGAGGGCTGATAACGAAAGTCTATGAGCGTATTGAGCGCTTCATCGGCAACCAAGAAAACGTCGCCGCCATCGCCGCCGTTGCCACCGTCCGGCCCACCCCGCTCGATGTATTTCTCGCGCCGAAAACTCAGACAGCCATTTCCACCCTTGCCGGCTTGGACTCGAATTGTAGCTTCGTCAATAAACTGCATGATCGTTCTTCAGCAAAATAATGCGGGACAAAAACAAAAAACCCCGCTTTAGCGGGGTTTTCCGTGACTATTAAACCTTGCTTTAACCCAATGTGCGAGTGCAGCAGCGGTTCAACCGAGGGCTTGGCCCAAATCACTATTGGGCAGCAGGCACCACACTGATGGTTTTGCGGCGCAAACGACCACGAATGGAAAACACCACTTCACCCTCAGCTTTGGCAAACAACGTATGGTCGCGACCGCAACCCACGTTTTCTCCTGGATGAAACTTGGTGCCGCGTTGGCGCACAATGATGTTGCCTGGAACTACTTTTTGGCCGCCGAATTTCTTAACGCCAAGTCTTTTCGACTCCGAATCGCGACCGTTACGGGTACTACCGCCTGCTTTTTTATGTGCCATTGTATTCTCTCGGGTTTGTCGGCTGTTATCGCCTGCTAAAAATTAAGCAGCGCTAATACCGGTAATTTTGACTTCGGTGAACCACTGTCTGTGGCCTTGGCGCTTCAAATAGTCTTTGCGTCGCTTGAACTTGATAATGCGTACTTTCTTTCCGCGATCAACGCGTACAACTTCAGCTGTGACTTTGCCGTCGTTTACGTACGGCGTACCCACGTTAACGTTGTCACCATCGGCCACCATCAACACACGATCAAAGGTCACTTCTGCACCAGGTTCGCCTTCTAACAGCTCAACCTTTACAACGTCGCCTTCAGAAACGCGGTGTTGCTTACCACCACTTTGGAACACTGCAAACATTTTATTACTCCTAGCGCACCTGACACTCACTTGGCTTAACTCAAACCTTAGAAGTGTCGTTGAATCTGACTACCCAGCAGACAAGCCTGCCGTAAAAGGCGGTGCATTCTACGGACAAAAATTACCGATTACAACGCTCTAAAGCCCTTATGGCAAAAGCATTTACACGAGTAACGAAAGCTCGTCCTCGGCTCGCTAAATGAACACCTGACAGCCTATAATGGCGCCCTTCTGTGCCGCTACAGACTCGCGAACCCTTTGAACGAGTCAGCACCCTTGACGCCAAAAACAGAGAATTCGTATTGATGAGCCAGACTCCCGCAACAGCCACACCCATGGTAAGCCGAAAAGCTGACGCCATTGCTGATCTCGGGCCTGTATATAGCCTGGTGCAGAATGAGTTCCGTGCGATCAACCAACTTATCCCAAACCAGTTATCGTCTGATGTTGACCTGGTTGAGGACATCGGCAAGTACATCGTCGACAGCGGCGGTAAGCGATTACGTCCGCTCATCGTTCTTTTGAGTAGCCAAGCCCTGGGGTATCAAAGCGACCAACATGTGCCCCTAGCGACCATTATTGAGTTTCTACATACAGCGACCTTATTACACGACGACGTAGTGGATCATTCTGGCCTGCGCCGCGGCAAACCCACAGCAAACCAAAAGTGGGGTAACGCACCCAGCGTTTTGGTCGGCGACTTTTTATACAGCCGAGCGTTTCAGTTGATGGTTGAGCTTGGCAGCCTAGAGATCATGGCGGTGTTGTCGCAGGCTACAAACACCATAGCTGAAGGCGAAGTAATGCAACTCGCCAATATAGGCAACTGCAACCTAGACGAAGCTGAATATCTTGAGGTTATACGCTGTAAAACCGCGTTACTGTTCGAAGCAGCGAGTCATACGGGTGCATTGTTGGCGCAGCGCAACGACAGCCGCGTTTCGGATACACAGGTCGAACAAATGCGCTTGTTTGGACTGCAATTCGGTATGGCCTATCAACTGCTGGACGACTGGCTAGACTACAACGGCGACAGCGCCTCTATGGGCAAGAATGTTGGGGACGACCTCGCCGAGGGCAAGCTGACCTTGCCATTGATCCACGCACTGCGTCACTCAAACCCCAGCGATAAGGCGGTCATTGAACACGCACTGCAAACAAAGAACTTGGATGCACTGCCGCATATTTTAAAAATTGTTAGCGCCTGTGGCAGCTTAGACTACACCCGCGAGCGCGCGCAGCAGCAGGTAGAAAGCGCGATTGACTGCTTGGAACAGCTCCCCAGCAACGACTATCAAAAAGCGTTGGTGCATCTTAGTGACTACAGCTTATCTCGGCTCGGTTAATACTTCAGCGAAACACAAGCCTAAAAAGCTCTTATAGGTTAATCACACCCGCGACGAATATCAGCGCGATAGCAATAGGCACTGGCCAACGAGTCAGTGTCCGCCAGAGCACCCAGCCAGGGTGATTCACCAGATTCAATTCTCGCTGCGCCAGCTGCGGCAAAACGAACCAGCCCGCGAATAACGCAATAAATAGACCACCCAACGGCAACAACATTTGGTTAGCAAAGAAATCCAGCAAGCCGTTGATGTCAAAGTTGCCGACCAAGGCTCCTGACCACAGGTTATACCCCAGCACACTTACGACACTACAAGCAGCAATCGCTGACACCACAGTTATGGTGCTGCGATGGCGATTCCATCCGCGTTCTTGCGCACGATGCACCAAGGGCTCGATAAGGCCCACCATGGACGTTACCGCTGCTACCGACAGCAACAGGAAAAACATAATACTGACCAAGTGACCGCCGGGCATTTGCGCCAGCGCCACAGGTAATGTTTGAAAAATGAGGCCCGGCCCACTCGCAGGATCTAAGCCATTAGCAAATACCGCCGGGAATATGACCAGTCCCGCCAACATCGCGACTAATGTGTCTGCCATGGCAATAGTGATCGCCGCACGTGGGATCGAGACAGAGCTCGGCAAGTACGCACCGAAGGTCATCATTCCCGCCATGGCCACACCAATCGAGAAGAACGCCTGACCAACCGCCGCCAACCAGGTAGACCCATTGATCTTGCTGAAATCCGGTGTGAACAAGTAGTCCACAGCTTCGGCAAATCCACCCACAACAACGTTGTAGCCCACCAACAAAACCATTAGTACGAACAAACTGGGCATGAGTATTTTCACCGCTCGTTCAATACCCTTTTGTACCCCGGCAAAGATAATGCCACCGGTGATGAATAACGCCAGCAATGTCCAAACCAACATCTGCCACGGGCCGGCCAACAGCGCTCCGAAGTCCGCCTGAGACGCAGCCGCGTCCATGCCTGAAAATCCGCTACCAATCGCCTTGGATAGATAGCTCAGCACCCAACCAGACACCACGCTATAAGCCACCATAATGCTGAAGGCCGCCAATAAATTAGCTGAACCTACCCAACCCCAACGCGGGCTGCGGCCGCTGGCAACAGCCACAGCCTGCATGCTTCCAGACGGCGACAAGCCACCGCGCCGACCAATAAACAGCTCGGCCATAAGAATGGGTACACCAATGGCAAACACACAAAACAGGTACACGACTACAAATGCAGCACCACCGTTTTCACCTGTTACATAAGGAAACCGCCAGATGTTGCCAAGGCCCACTGCGAACCCTACCGAGGCCAGCAAAAAAGCAACCCGCGAGGTCCAATGCGCAGTCGCTTCTAAACCAGTCGAATCGCCCTGCATAGCCATAATCAGATCTCCTCTCCATCAACGCTAACGCACAAAAAAAACAACTGTTAGTGACCCAACCGCAAACCAGCGTACACAACGTTACCATCACAAGGAGCAAAAGGCGTTAAGCACGAGACACGTCATTACTACAATTGCGGGGGCGAAATACTGGCTCTAAACTGCGCGAATCGGAGTGTAGCTCAGCTTGGTAGAGCACTACGTTCGGGACGTAGGGGCCGTGAGTTCAAATCTCGCCACTCCGACCACTTAATTCCATCCCCTGACTCCTTCCCTCCGATCAGATCAAAGACACCGAAACCCTTAAGCGAGCAGTGCTCGCTTTTGCTGCGCAAACAGGGTTCCGTACTCCGACCAACACAAAGAGTTTTGAACCGCGGCCCCTGGGCCGTCGCCGCGTGGCGGCAACATACCTTCCCCTACTCCGGCCAAGCTTTAAGATTCCGCATTTACAGGAATATCCAAGCAACCAAACAGTTTACTCTGCACTAGCATCCATACCTGGAACCACGCAAAATCCAGAGCGATCGGTCGTTCTGGGTGACTTAGATTCGTCTGTTCGGGCCTGTGGAAAATCACTAGAGCTAGTGAAGTTACTAGGAGCTATCAGTATGAAACTCGCCATTGAAATGGGGCCGATCCAAGCTGACACGCTCAAGCAAACCGTTGAGTGGGTGCAGTTTGCTGAGAAACTTGGCGTGCATATGGCGTTCGCTGCCGAAGCCTGGTGGAGTGATGCCATCACACCCATCGCTTACCTGGCCGACAAAACCCATCGCATTCAACTTGCGACCGGCATCATGCAGACCACTGCACGCACTCCAGCTATGACGGCGATGAGTGCGCTCACCCTGCACGACTTAACAGAGGGCCGATTCGTTCTTGGTCTCGGTGCCAGCGGGCCACAGGTTGTCGAGGGTTTGCACAGCGTTCGCTATAACCCGCCGCTATCACGATTGCGCGAGACTGTAGATATCTGCCGAATGATTTTTGCTGGCGAGAAGGTGCAGTACCAAGGCAAGGTTTATCAGATGCCATTGCCTGACAGCGAAGGCAAGGCCATTAAGATCAGTCACGAACCCGTGGAGATTCCGATCTATCTCGCCACCTTGGGCCCCAATGCACTGCGCTACACCGGCAATGCTGCTGACGGCTGGCTGGGTACTTCTTTCTCTCCTGACCATGCCGAGGCCCACTTAGATTATTTGCTCGAGGGCGCAAACGACTATGATCGACACTTAAGTGATCTTGATCTGTGCGTTTCTGTTCGCGTTGAACTGGGTGACGACATCGAGGCTATGATTGACCGCCGCCGGGCGGCAGTGGCCTTTAATATGGGCGGCATGGGTTCAGCGGAAACCAATTTTTATAACGATGCATTTAAACGGGCTGGCTATGCTGAGGATGCTACCGCGATCCAAAAGCTGTGGATTGATGGCAAACGCAAAGAAGCCGCCGAGCGCGTGCCGGATGCGATGGTGACGCAATTTCAGGCTTTGGGTGACCGCGCTATGGTTACTGAGCGTTTGCGCAAGTACCGTGATGCCGGAGTCACAACCCTGAAACTGGGTTTGGACAGCGCAGGGCCAATTGGTCCGGCCCGTTATGAACTGCTGGAACAAATTGTTGATATCACAAGGAACCTTTAATGAAGCTTTACATGGTGCCGCTCGCCCCGAACCCGACCAAGGTCATGTTGTATATCGCCGAACGCGAGCAGCTCGGTGTGCATATGGACATTGAACAAATTGTTGTAAATACAGTTAAAGGCCGACATAAAGAGCCGGAGCACTTAGCCCGCAACCCTTTTGGAACAGTGCCAGCCCTGGAATTAGATGACGGCACTTTTCTGATGGAGTCTCTGGCCATTGTTGAGTACTTAGAGGCCAAGTTTCCAAAAGCCACTTTATATGCGGGCGCGCCAGAGCAAATAGGTAAAGCTAAAGATCTGGAACGAATTGTTGACCTGCGCTTAGGTGGCCCTATGGGGACCTACGGCCACGCCACCAATTCGCCGTTGGGTCGCCCGCCGGAGCCAGAGAAAGCCGCGCAATGTCTTGCCGCTATGCAAACGCCGCTGGACTACTTAGAACAGCTTTTAGGTGACGGCCGCCTATTGCTTGGCGGTGATCAGGTGAACGTCGTGGATTGCACAATGCAGTCTTCATTGCAGTTCATGCGCTTTGTCGAAGCTGATGTATTTGGTGACAGGCCATTGCTACGCGCATGGGACGAACGCTACCGCGCCAGGCCAGCTGCGCAAGCTGTACTCAAGTGGTGATGGCCCCCTAGTAAGTTGCGGCGCGACGGCCGAATCGACTCACGAGGGCATTGAGATTGGAGAACAACAAATGCTACGCGCACTTTCAATTTTTATTCTGCTGAACATTTCCTCTGTCGTCTTCGCGCAACCAAATATCGTTTTTATCTTTGCCGATGACCTAGGTGTCGGTGATGTAGGCGCCTATGGCGGCGCAACCATCGACACGCCTCACATTGACGCTTTGGCTTCCGCAGGCGTTTTGTTCGAGCAAGCTTATGCGTCGCACCCCGTTTGCAGCCCCTCCCGGGCAGGTCTGATGACCGGTCGATACCAGCAACGCCACGGTTGGGAGTTTAATCCGGCGGCACGAATCGAAACCTCAGGCATGGACCCAGAGCAAATGACCCTGGCCGATATGCTCAAGGAATCTGGCTATACAACCGGTATGGTGGGTAAATGGCATTTGGGCTATTTACCGCAGTTTCATCCACTAAATCGCGGCTTCGACCACTATTTCGGGGTCTTGGCTGGCGGCAGCATTTTCATCGATCAGTCACGACCTGACGTTGAATCCATCGGTAACTGGCCCAGCAAACGCGATTCGTCCAAAGGGGTGTACGACGGCCACAAACTGATTGAGGTTGAAGATTACCTAACCGATGTCTTTACCGATCGCGCGGTGGATTTCATCAAGCAGAAACACCAGGCTCCGTTCTTTCTATACCTCAGTCATACGACCCCGCATACACCCTTACAAGCGACAAAAAAGTACACCAGCCGCTATCAGCACATTACCAATCCGGCCGCGCGCATTTACGCCGCCATGGTAGCGTCCTTAGACGACAGCGTTGGTGCAGTGGTTGCAGCGCTGCGCGAGACCAACCAACTGGACAACACATTGATCGTATTCTCCAGCGACAATGGTTGTGCGGGTTACGTTCAAGTCTGCTCGAACGCGCCCTTTAAAGGCTTCAAACGCCACCACAATGAGGGTGGCATCCGGGTACCACTCATTTTCAGTTGGCCAAGTCGGTTGGCGGCGGGTAACTACCCCTATATGGTCAGTTTGTTAGACCTTATGGCGACGTTCGGCGGGCTCGCCAAAAGCGCATACCAAACAGAGGACAGCGTTGATCTAATGCCCTACCTCAGCAGCAACACTGGGCAACCTCACGAGTATCTTTATTGGCGCTCAAGTCCGACACGAGCCATACGCGACCAGCGCTGGAAACTGCTGCAATACGCCAAAAGCCCCTATGCGGTGACCGAATTGGACGCAGCCCGGCGGATCTCGCCACCCAAAGCAGGCTGGCCCCGACAAGCTCAAAAGGGCTATCTAACCATGCTTTACGACTTACAAAACGATCCAGGGGAGCGCGACAACCTGGCAGCCAGCCACCCAGCAATCGTCTCTCGTTTGCAGTCAGCCTTTGATAAATGGAATCGCGAACTGCCCCAGCACTCTATTCTTCCGGCCCAGCGTTCAACAGTCGTAGAGATGCACGGCGAGACCGTGCAGCTGATTTTCTAAGCATCCGGCGATTCAGCAAACTACCCCAGCCTTAGTTGAGTTAAGGTAAACAAAAATTTGCAGGGCCGATTATGTACTCACGTTTTTTTGCTACGTTGATCCTGTACTTCAGCTTCGCAGGCTTTCCTCCTAATTGGGCAAGCGCAGACGTTCAAGCTAACGCCACATCTCCGATCAATATAGGGCCTGGTGGCCGCCCGGTTGGGCAGTCGTGGTCTCGCAGCCCGGTGTATGCCGCTAACGGCATGGCTGCAACGGCACAACCTCTAGCCAGCCAAATCGCTATAGACATCCTCAAAGCCGGCGGTAGCGCGGTAGACGCAGCCATTGCCGCCAACGCAGCATTGGGACTAATGGAACCCACCGGCAACGGCATCGGCGGTGATTTGTTTGCCATCGTTTGGGATCCTAAAACTCAACAGCTGCTAGGTTTGAACGCCTCGGGACGCAGCCCCAGATCCCGCTCCCTGGAAACACTACGCCAACAACTTGGCGATGCGACCAGCATTCCACCCCTAGGCCACCTACCGGTTACCGTGCCCGGCACCGTTGACGGTTGGTTTCAGTTGCATCAGCGCTTCGGCTCCTTGCCTATGGCCTCGGTGCTAGCACCGGCCATTCGCTACGCGCGGGACGGTTTTCCTGTTTCTCCTGTGATCGCTTATTACTTCAAACGCGCCGAGGCTGCCTTCAATCGGCGACTGGATATGATTGATGAATTCGACAACGCTGATCGCACCTACTTCCAACCCCATGCACCGAAGGCTGGCGATATTTTTCGTAATCCTGACCTGGCCAACACCTACGCCACAATTGCGCAACAAGGTAGGGACGCCTTCTATGAGGGAAGCATTGCCAAAACCATAGACGCATATATGCAGCGCATAGGCGGCGATTTACGCCTGGCTGACTTAGTCGCGCATGAAAGTGAGTGGGTCACCCCCAGCTGTGCCGCCTATCGGGATGTTGAGCTGTGTGAACTACCCCCCAACGGCCAAGGTTTTGCCGCCCTACAAATGGTCAACATTCTAAAGCATGCGAATTTGGCCCAGTGGCAAAGAGATGATCCGAGAGTCTGGCACTACCTAACCGAAGCCAAGCGTTTGGCCTTTGAGGACGTTGCCAAGTATTACGCCGACCCGGAGTTTGCCAATGTGCCCACAGAATGGTTGTTATCGGAGGCCTATGGCAAAGCGCGCTTCGACCTTATCGATCCTAAAAAAGCCTTGCTGCAGCCTCAGCCCGGCAACGCCAAACTGGAGGCTGCTGGAGACACCACTTACCTAACCGTCGCAGACCGCAACGGCATGATGGTGTCATTGATCCAGTCGAATTATCGCGGTATGGGCTCCGGCCTAGTGCCAGACGGACTCGGTTTCATGCTACAAGATCGCGGCGAATTGTTTTCTTTGGACCCTAGTCACGCCAACGTTTATGCGCCCGGCAAACGCCCATTTCACACCATTATTCCCGCCTTCATTATGCGCGACACGATGCCGCTCATGAGTTTTGGACTCATGGGCGGCTCAATGCAGCCCCAAGGCCACGTGCAAATTTTGATCAATATGATCGACTACGGCATGAACCCTCAGGAAGCGGGGGATGCCGCGCGTATGAATCATACCGGTGGTCGTCAACCGACCGGAGATGGTCAAGATGATTTACTGGGTACGCTACATTTAGAGCCCGGTGTCAGCGCAGCCACTGTTACTGCATTAAAAAAAATGGGCCACCAGGTAAAAATTGTCGACGACGGTGTGATGTTTGGTGGCTATCAAGGGATCTACCGTGACCCAGAAACGGGGGTCTATGTTGGCGCCACAGAAATGCGCAAGGACGGACTGGCCATCGGTTATTAAGGCGGCAGCAACCGCCAAAAGGCTCGGCCCTATGTCGCCAACCCGTGACGAATTGTTTTATGATGTCGCATTAACAACCACGCGACCTTTAGTAGGGGTCGCCACTGACGGAGCACCCTGTATGCCGCAAATTACCCTTCCCGACGGTTCCGCACGCCACTTTGATCATCCGGTTAGCGTACATGACGTAGCCGCTGATATCGGCCCAGGCCTTGCCAAGGCAGCTTTGGCTGGCAAAGTGGATGGCGAAATGGTCGATACCTCCTTTGTGATCGAACAAGACGCTACACTGGACATCATCACTGCCAAAAGCGACGAGGCACTTGAACTGATTCGCCACGACGCTGCACATGTGATGGCTCAGGCCGTACAAGAACTCTTTCCCGGCACCCAAGTTACCATCGGCCCCGCCATAGAAGACGGCTTTTACTACGACTTCGCAAGAGAAGAACCGTTTACCCCAGAAGATCTCAGCAAAATAGAAGATCGCATGCGCGAGATCGTTGGCCGCGATTTACCCATAGAACGAGAAGTATGGAGTCGCGCCCAAGCAAAGGAAGTCTTCGGAGAAATTGGCGAGGACTATAAGGTACAAATCATCGACAACTTGATCTCAGAAGCGGAAGAGATCTCGATCTATCGCCAAGGCGAATGGTTCGACGTATGCCGTGGGCCGCATCTACCTAGTACCGGCAAACTACCCAAAGCGTTCAAGCTTATGAGTCTCGCTGGGGCGTATTGGCGCGGAGACTCCAACAACGAGATGCTGCAACGAATTTACGGCACCGCGTGGCGCGACAAAAAAGAACTTAAGGCTTACCTCTATCGTCTTGAGGAAGCTGAAAAGAGAGATCACCGCAAACTCGGTCGCAAACTGGATCTTTTCCACTTCAGCGATGCAGCACCCGGTTCTGTGTTCTGGCACCCCAAGGGCTGGACATTATTTCTGCAATTGTTGGAGTACATGCGTAAACGTCAAGAGACCGCTGGTTATGTCGAGGTCAATACCCCCGACGTGATGGACCGCAGTTTGTGGGAAACATCAGGGCATTGGCATAACTACCGTGAAAACATGTTCTCCACGCAAACAGAAGATGAACGCGTATTTGCGTTGAAGCCTATGAACTGCCCAGGTTCTGTTTCCATGTTTGCTCAGGGTCTAAAGAGCTATCGTGACCTGCCCCTGCGCATGGCTGAGTTTGGCAAGGTGCACCGCTACGAACCCTCAGGTGCCTTGCACGGATTAATGCGAGTGCGTCACTTCACTCAGGACGATGCCCATATCTACTGCACCGAAGACCAAATGGAACAAGAGTGCATAGACGTCGTGGCGCTGGTGCTGGATATCTATAAAGACTTTGGTTTCGAAGATGTGGTCATTAAATTGTCGACTCGTCCTGAAAAACGCATCGGCAGCGATGAAATATGGGACAAGTTGGAGGGCGCACTGAGTAATGCCCTAGAACGCATGGATTTGGATTACGTTTTGTATCCGGGCGAAGGTGCATTTTACGGACCTAAATTAGAATTCGTATTGCGCGACGCAATCGGCAGGGACTGGCAGTGCGGTACCTTACAGGTCGACATGAATCTGCCAGAGCGATTCGACATTTCCTACGTTGATGAAAGCGGAGGCCGGGATAAGCGTCCAGTGATGTTGCATCGAGCGCTATTCGGCTCACTGGAGCGTTTTACCGGCATTCTAATTGAGCACTACGAGGGCAAGTTTCCGTTTTGGCTTGCGCCAGTCCAGGCTGTTGTATTGAACATTACTGACAAGCAAGCAGATTACGCAAAAGACTTAGAGCAGCGTCTGAAGAGTCGCGGTGTCCGAGTCGTATCAGATTTGCGCAACGAAAAGGTTGGTTTCAAGATCCGCGAACATACGCTACAGGCCGTCCCCTATCTGTTGGTGATTGGTGATCGAGAGATGGCGAACGATGAAATCGCGGTACGAACACAAAGCGGTGACGATCTTGGCACAATGTCTGTGGATGAGTTTGTCGCCCATGTGCACAACCAAAGCATTGATACCGCCCAAGATCGAGCTGCTGCGGGCTAGCTCTATATAACTGGGGATAACTTAGGATAATCCGTCACCCTAACCCAGCGCCTAAGGACTAGACGTAACAAACACGCTTAACTTCGTGGCGCTATGTACGCTTACGCTTGGCGCTCTTGGATGTCGCTCGTGCATGAGCAAACGCTGCATTGCCCGCGCGACACAACGCTTCAGGATCTTCCAGCAGCTCCTCAGGCACCGCGTAGTAACGCTGCACCTCCTTTAGTCCATGTTTCGTGTCGTAGCTAAAGGGCTGACTCCCCAGCGCCCGGAATTGCTCCCGAAGCGCATCACTAACAACAAAGTACAGTGTGCCCTGCATGATCATCGCAAACTGCACGCCAGCCAATCTGATCGCGTTGCCGCCGAAAAACCGAGCCGCTTCAACTTCACCAATGCTGCCCAACATGTCGAGCACGTGGTTAACAAATTCATCTGCTGCCATATACCGCCCTTGGGCTGACGCTTGCCCTATGTCAGTTTGACAGCATGCTCACCTGTGTTTTGTCACAGTGCAATGCATCGGCTTTGCTTTGTAATAAAAGAACGGATTGTTTATGACACCGGATTCTACGGAACTTTGGTTTTTGCCTCTGGGCGGCTGCGGCGAGATCGGCATGAATCTCAATTTGTTCGGCCATGATGGCCGCTGGCTGATGGTGGATTGCGGCGTAACTTTTGAGCAAGGCCCAGGCGGCAATCGCGTACAAATGCCCAACCCAGAATTTATCGCCAATCAACGGGACAAATTGGTAGGCCTAATCGCAACCCACGCACATCAAGATCATATCGGAGCAATTCATTTGCTCTGGCAACAGTTTCGGTGCCCGATTTACGCCACTCGCTTTACCGCTCATGTGGTCGCGGCAAAGCTGCGCCGCGAAGGCCGCCACGCGCCCATTACCGTCGTAGAACAAGACGCTCAAGTTCAACTGGGGCCTTTCTGTGTGAGTTGGCTGCCAATTACCCATTCCACGGCAGAGACCAGCGCCCTACTCATCGAAACGGCAGCCGGCACCATCTTGCATACAGCAGACTGGAAGGTTGACCATCAGCCGGTTGTCGGCCGAGCTTTCGACGATCAGAGTTGGCAAAACCTCGGCAACAGTTCCATCGACGCCGTCGTTTGTGACTCTACTAACGCCATGGAAACAGGACATTCGTTGTCAGAGACCGATCTGTTACCTGGACTGCACCAGGCCATAGCGGAAGCGCCAAGACGTGTGGTCGTCGCCTGCTTCGCTTCCAACATTGCGCGTTTACAAACCATCGGCAACATTGCTGCGGCGTCTGGTCGCTACCTCGCAACACTTGGGCGCTCTCTGAACGATATGGTAGCCAGCGCCAAAGCCAGCGGTTATCTACTAAACAACTTTGACGTGATACCTCCCCATGACCTCGGTTACTTGCCACCTGAAGAGGTACTGATTTTGGCTACAGGCAGCCAAGGCGAAACCAATGCAGCATTAAGTCGCCTTGCTCACGGCACACATCCCGAACTTGAACTCGAACCTTTGGACCGAGTGATTTTCAGCTCAAAAACCATTCCCGGCAACGAAACAGCAATTCAACAGCTCACCGACTCATTACGAAACTTAGGCGTTGAGGTGATAGAGGGCGTCAACAGCCAACTGCCCATTCATGCTTCTGGCCACCCCTGCGCTGCAGAACTACAACGCATGTATCAATGGCTAGACAGCCCGTTGGCAATTCCAGTGCATGGAGAACCGCACCACATGGCAGCGAACGCCGACATCGCAAAACGCAGCGGCGTTGCACAACAATTGGTTGGTCGCAATGGAGATTTGTTTAGGGTTCGACCGACGCCGGGCATCTATCGCCAAGCGGTGGCCACAGGAAGATTAGAGTTACGTCCGAACGGCGAGTTAGCCGCGGTCTAGCCTTCCGTTTTGATCTTCTCAGGAACACCAAAGATCGACTGGTTGCCAGAATCTGTTTCCGTATCGTCACCTTTGAGTCGACAGCTGTATACCGACAAAACGGCGATCATCGCAAAGGCCGAGGTCAGCATACCGATGGCTTCGAGCGCCATGCCACTCTGATACCAATTGTCATGGAACCGATGCACAAGTCGGAAAAACCCGAAAAAATACATAAACATCGCCGCGGTTGAAGCCACCGCCAGCAACCGCACAATCCAGGCCTTGGTCACGTCAAGAAGACTTAATAGCGCGAGCGCAGCACCGATGCCATACAACACCGAAAATACCGGCAGCATAGGTATAAATGCATGAACGATTGACAGTAACGAAAGCGTTATGCCGATTACCAGCATTCCACTTCTCATTTACGGTGACTCCGGTTACCTTCCAACATTCTTCCCCGAATTTGGTCGATCGATAGTGCCGCCACGTGATGTGCGGCTCCCAATACGTGTGTTTTAAGTCGCTTTCTTTCGTTCTTTTTATTTTTTTGATTGCGACCGGGGCCTTGTATCGCAGGCCCCTAAAAGCGAGCCACCAACCCTATTGGAGAGGCCCCGTTGGAGTCAACAACTTTGTTACAAAAGGTGACAAATGCTGGCGTTTGCTTTGGTCGGCTCAAGATCTGGGTAAATTGGTGACTTTGTCGAACTTATTTGGGCTCGTATCCGCCAATCCAAATTGGGCTAGACCAAGCCATAGCGCCATCTAGTTGGGTTACCCTAACGTAATAGTTATCCCCTTGAAGACCACTAGTATCCTGCCACTCAAAGTCCTTTTCCAATGGCCCACCAGCCACCACTCGTCGCAAACTAACGGTGTCCTCATAGGGTCCGAAAGGCAGTGTTACCCGGGCATTACCCCGCCGCACATCGGCAACCGCTAATTCGACATTAGCTGCGGGAAGTTGTTGGTGACGGCGATAGATCGGCGGACCACCACCAAATTCCATAGATTCTTTTAGCTGCAATTCAATACGCGCGCCGCGTCGGATATTCGACAAAGTCAGTGCAATCGCACTGCTATCGCCGCGAGTCGCGGTGGAAAAATGCAGCATGCTCGGGTCGTCATCGTCCCGCCGGAGCTGCTGCACATCCGCATTGAAAAAGTCCGTTGTTTGCACATCGTCTAGGGTGGCGTCGTGCACTTTGAGTACACCCTGCCAAGGTCGCCAGCCGCGAGGGTTATCCCCAGGCTGTTCGGGGAAAGATGCACTGTTAAAGTTCAAATATAAGGTCTCTGTATCGCCGAGCCGCTGAACCTGCTGTGGCGTGACATAGTCCTCGCGCCAGACTACTTCACCATTCTTAACAACAGCTATTTCAGCTATAGGTGCTGTTGCAACGACCTTTCCTTGGACGCTTCGGTTAGTTGAATATCTACCGCGGCTGCCCATATCCGTGCCGTTTACACTGGTTTGCAAAATAATTCGTTCGCCGGTCGTAGCGTAGGTATACCGCGCCCGCATGCTGTCAAACAGCGCATCACGAGTAAGCTGTGGCGCCATCACCGCGCCTAACCCACCACGTTGGGACAATCCTCGGCCTTTTGGCGCCGTATAACCCGGTTGACTCAGATGGTTGTCGCTGGCGGCAGTAAACCCAACTTGATGGCCGTGTTCTAAGTACTTCCTGCCGAACCATTCGAAGCTGCCGTGTTGAGACATGATCTCGACCAGTGGTTGCAGCTGCGGGTCGCTCATACGGTAGTTGCCAGCCTGGTGCGCATGGGGAATCACAATGACGTCTTCACTGGCATAGCGTTCGCGCAATCCCTGATACAACTGTGAAAGAGTGGGATAAAACTGGGTAGCCAAGCGATCACGCCCTTGCGCGGTACGAAACAGCACATTGTGGTGTCCGCCAAATACATTGCGCGTGGTCCATTCATAGCCCAAGAAAGCAATGAACCGCCCGGTTTCCGAGTACGACTGCACATTTTGTTGCAACTGCTGCCACTCAAAATCATCAAGCCATATGTCATGTTCGGAGTGGGTAACAAAGTCCAAACGCGCATCGTCCTTGGCCCAGGTCATAAAACGCTCTGGGGTACCTATGCCTTCGGCGAAACCAGAATGGCCATGGGTATCGCCCCAGTAAACACGGGGTGCGTCAGCAGACACCAGAATAGGGTTCACCGAACCCACAATGTCGCCAGATTCGGATTGAATGGACAAGCGCACCACACCCTCGTCTTGAAAACTAAGATCCGCGACGGTTTGCAGCGCGACTTCGCCCGCCGGCAAGCTCGCCACCACCTGACCGCCCAACAGCACCTTCCAACCAGGAATAGCACCGCTGGCGCGGTTGTAGTATTGGTCCTGAGCGCGCACAGACAGCGTAAATTTCTCTCCCGGGCGCACCACCGAAGGCGCAAAGCCATGCACTCCTGCGACCTGGGCGCCAACGACTCGAACCGGTTGTATGGGCAATGAATAGAGCGGCCCATTGCCGTCAAAATCTACATACAAAGGAAATGGCATGCGGTCACTGGAAAACGTTGGCATCAGCAAACCTGAACCACCGTCAGCGCGGCCACCGTAGGTTATGGTGACTTCATCTCCTGATTTCAGCTGGCCTGCCGACAAACGGAAAAATAAAACTTGGGCTGCGCCGCGGAAACCACCATGCATACCAGCCACTGGCACTTGATCGACAACAAAATGCACATTCGGGTTGGAGCTGCTAATGCCAACGTAATTCGCGCCGCTGGGTTCGTCTGTTTGAAAGGCACCATAGTCCGCTAGAAAGTGCCGTGTCACCGCAAAACCACCGCCCACATTTATGGCCTTGCTCCCTACTTGATAGGTTTGTTGCAGGGTCGCGCGACTACGCGCTACAAAAGGTCCCAAGGTTGCCGTCAACTCGCCGAGGGCACTGGGTTGTTCGTCGAACAGTGTCATTTCTGCAATGTAACCGTCGATCGCGCGCAACATCCCGGCGGATGGAGTATTCGGCAGTTTCATGCGCGTGGCTGTCGTTAAGTTAACCGGCACATAACCACCACTTAACGCAAAAGCATTCGCCCAGCGCCACAGCACGCCACTGCGTTGTGAGTAATTGTCCAGGGTTGTAGGTGTTGCAGCGGCCTGTTTTAGCGCTTCCACTTCAACACGCAGCGGCTCATCTAAGATGTCCTGTGCCTGAGCGGCACTCACCGAGAATGTTGCCAGCAGCGAGCTAGCGAATATCGCTAATACGCGTTTTAGCCGCCAGCCATCGATCATGGTTTTAATCCCATATCCCAACCGCTTATACCCTCATCAAGCTGCACACCAAAACTGTTGAGCGCCATCGACACTAAGTTGTATTGCCCAACGGTAAATACCAAGTCCATGAGCTGCTCGGTTGAATAGTGCTTGCTCAGCCCCGCCCAGGTTGAGTCACTCACATGGGCATCGGCATGCAGCTCATCTGTGGCCTGTAACAGCAATTGATCGATCTCGCTGATACCTTCAGTTTTTGGGCCGCTTTTGGCTAACAGAATTTCTTCATCACTCATACCAATACGCCGGGCGATAGCAACATGTTGGCCCCATTCGTATTCCGCCTGACATAAAAAACCTATGCGCAAAATCAACAGTTCCCGGTCCCGCGCAGACAACGTGGACTTACCCAGTATGTGATTTGCAAACACCATCCAACGACGCGCCAAGTCACTGTGCTGCGCCATCGTGCGGAAGATGTTTAGCACTCGTCCGCTCTTGGCCATAGGCGCCAACAAAGCAGTTGCCGCTTCGTCCAATTCAGCATCTTTCAGTGGCGCAATCCTTGGTGTCTTCGTTCGCATATCTGTTCCCCTCTTGTTGGGTGGCTACGTTACCAGCACGGCCCGTTCACCACGTATACTCATCCAGTCGATCAACTCTACGACAGAGCCTTTTGAAAAAACTAGTCATCATTTACCACAGCAAGACCGGCAATACGAAGGCCATGGTCGAGGCTGTACTTGACGGCGCGCGCAACCCTGAGATCCAAGGCGTAGCAAGCCGCTTGCTCACAGCGGCCGAGGCGCAACCAGAGGATTTGTTGCAAGCAGATGGCTTGATCGTTGCGACACCGGAGAACTTTGGCTACATGTCTGGTGCTCTGAAGGATTTTTTTGATCGCAGCTTCTACGAGGTGGAAGGGAGGTTGCCGCCATTGCCCTATGCCATAGTTATCAATGCAGGCAACGATGGCAGCGGCGCGCAACGCTCAATCGAGCGTATCGCCAACGGTTACCCGCTGATCCAAGTACAACCAACACTGATTGCCCATGGTTTTCCAGATCAACCAACACTCGATCGCTGCGCCGAGCTTGGCGCCACCCTAGCCGCAGGCCTAGAACTGAACATGTTTTAGCAATCCAACACCCTCAGCAGGATTGCTCACGCCTATTGCACATTAGATGGGCTAGAATTTTTCAATAATTTTCGGAATCACCGTCTTTGACCGACATCACCGCCAGCATTCTTCACAGCATCCGCGATATCGACCCAAGTGTCTGGGATCAATGCGCAGAGGCCGCTGGCGTCTACAATCCATTTGTTCAGCACAAATTCTTAGCCGCCCTTGAGACCAGTGGCAGCGTCGCAGAATCAACTGGCTGGCAACCCTTTCATCTACAGGTCGCACAGGCCAACAAGACCATTGGCGTGGTGCCGATGTATCTGAAGAGCCATTCCCAGGGTGAATACGTTTTTGACTATGCCTGGGCCGACGCTTGGCACCGCGCCGGTGGGCAGTACTACCCGAAGCTGCAAGTCAGCGTGCCGTTTACCCCAGCCACCGGGCCACGTTTGCTCTGCGATCAAAACAATGCCGAGCACCAGCAACTGTTGCTGCAGGCCTGCCAACAGGTGGCTCAACAAGCCAAAGTGTCATCTTTGCATATGACCTTTATGACCGAGGCGCAATGGCAGTTGGCCGGAGACCAAGGCCTGCTGCGCCGTATGGACCAGCAATTCCACTGGCACAATGGAGGATACGCGAGCTTTGACGACTTCCTCGCTGAACTGGCATCGAAGAAGCGCAAAAACTTAAAACGCGAGCGTCGAGAAGCCCTAAGTAACGGTATTGAAATTGAGTGGGCCACTGGCACCGATTTAACAGAAGCACACTGGGATGCCTTTTACGCCTTTTATCTCGATACGGGCCAGCGCAAGTGGGGCAGCCCGTATCTGAATCGAAGTTTTTTCGCTGAAATTCACGACACCATGCCCGACGATATTTTGCTGATCATGGCTAAACGCAATGGCGACTACATTGCAGGTGCTTTGAACTTTATTGGCGGCGATACCCTGTTTGGTCGCAACTGGGGCTGTATCGAAGATCATCGGTTTCTGCACTTTGAGGTGTGCTACTACCAAGCCATCGATTTTGCTATTGCCCGAGGGCTGAAGAAGGTCGAAGCCGGTGCCCAGGGTAGTCATAAAGTGGCTCGGGGCTACTTGCCTCAAGCCACCTACAGCGCACATTGGATTGCCGATGCGGGATTTCGCGATGCGGTGGCGCGCTTCGTCGACGAGGAGCGCGACTACGTGAGCCAAGACATGGCCTACATTGACGAGCACAGTCCTTTTAATGCGCAAACAGACGTCCAGGCCTTGCGCGGTGACCCGCCGACCTAAGGGATAAAATGCGCGCCTGAACACAGAAAATTACCCCCTAATCATCTAAACTGCCGTTTTTACTCTTCTTAATCATCATGACTGAATCTGTTGCCATCAAAGCCATCCTTTCGCACGACGTCACGGTGGGAGCATCTGTCACCGTCAAAGGCTGGGTACGCTCACGACGCACTTCAAAGGGCGGCTTCGCCTTTATTCACATCCACGACGGATCATGCTTTGACACCATTCAAGCGATAGCAGACGAAGCACTTGAGAACTACGAAGAGATCAACCAACTCGGCGCGGGCTGCTCGGTTGTCGTGCACGGCGAGCTAGTGGAGTCCGCCGGGCGCGGCCAGGATCGAGAGATTCAAGCACAGCACGTAGAGGTGATCGGATTAGTAGACGACCCCGAAACCTATCCGATCAGTAAAAAACAACACACCTACGAATTTTTGCGTGGTGTTGCCCATCTACGACCTCGCACCAACACCTTCGGTGCCATGGCACGCATCCGTCACACCGTTGCAAACGCCGTGCATAACTATTTCAACCAACACGGCTTTTTCTGGGTCAACACGCCCATTATTACCGCCAGTGACTGCGAGGGTGCTGGTGAGCTTTTTAGAGTTTCAACTCTGGATCAAGTCAACCGACCCGACGGTCAAAATTACGCTGACGACTTTTTTGGCACGGAGACATTTTTGACCGTATCCGGCCAACTCAATGTCGAGAGCTATGCCTGCTCCTTAAATAAGGTCTACACCTTCGGACCAACCTTTCGCGCCGAAAACTCCAACACTAGCCGTCATCTGGCTGAGTTCTGGATGATTGAGCCGGAAATCGCATTTGCTGATCTGGCAGATAACGCGCGCCTGGCAGAGCACTTTTTGCAATCTGTAGTCAGCGAAGTAATGCAGCGTTGTGCTGACGACCTGGCATTTTTCGAGCAGCGCGTCGACTCCGAAATCATTGCGCGCCTAGAAAATGTCAGCAGCAAACCTTTTACCTCTATGACCTACACCGAAGCGGTAAATTTGTTGCAAGGCAGCGGCGCAAAATTCGAATTTCCAGTGGCTTGGGGAACCGATCTGCAATCCGAGCATGAACGTTTTATTTGCGAGCAAGAGGTGAACGGCCCCGTGGTCATTACCGACTACCCTCGCGACATCAAGGCCTTTTACATGCGCTTGAATGACGATGAAAAAACCGTCGCAGCCATGGATGTGCTGGTCCCGGGCGTCGGCGAAATTATCGGCGGCAGTCAGCGTGAGGAACGCCTAGATGTACTTGATGCGCGTATGGACGCACACCTCAAAGAGGAGCTTTGGTGGTATCGAGATCTACGTCGCTACGGCACCGTACCCCACGCTGGTTTTGGCCTCGGCTTTGAACGACTGGTGTTGTACCTCACCGGCATGGAAAACATCCGCGACGCAATCCCCTTCCCTCGGGTGCCCAATAACGCTGCGTTTTAAGCGGTGCTGTAGCTCACTCACTAATGGCCGAATCGACACTGGAAACCCCAAAGTCACGACTGAGCATATTGGCTGCGCTATGGCGCATCCGCGTGTTCATTAATCCTTATCGCAGGCGTTTGTTCGCTGGCATTTTGGCCTTTGGCGTCGCGCGGATATTCGAGGCCATGGTGCCAGTACTCACCGCTGTTGCTATTAACCGAATGGTGGAAGGAAATTTCCAAGTGGGCTGGCCGGTTATTGGCATCTTCGTCGCCGTAGTCGCCCGCTACATGGTGGTGTCTTTAGCGCGTTTTAATGTGCGTCGCGTCGGCCTCACCGTAGCCTTCGACTTACGTCAGCGCTTATACCAATCGCTGCAGCTTCAAGGAGCCGAATTTTTTGCGCAGTACAGTATTGGCGACATGATGACTCGGGCGGTGGCAGACATTGCGCTGATTCAACGCTTAATCTCAATGGGCACCATTTTATTGATCATCCTGGTCTACGCCACCGTGGTGGGTTTCGGCTTCATGCTTTATTACTCGCCGTCTTTAACGCTACTGCTGTTGCCACCCATGCCCTTCGTATTCTTATACGCACAGTATTCCTCGCGCAGAATGGGTGTCGCTTCCGCCGAGGTGCAGCAGCGACTGTCTGATCTAGGCGCCCATACCCAAGAAAATCTGTCGGGTATTCGTACCATCCAGGCCATGGTGCAGGAACAAAACGAAGTAAAGCGTTTTGCTAGGACCAATCAAGCCTATGCCGATTCCTTTTATGAACAGGGGCAAATCAACTCCGCCATGATGGCTTGGATGCCAACTTTAGCGGCCATCTGCTCGCTTACTATTCTCGGTTACGGCGGCAACTTAGTATTGAATGGCGAACTACCCGTAGGGGACTTCGTCGCCTTTTTCATGTTCGTCAATATGGTCGTTCAGCCCTTCCGCGTAGCGGGGTTTATTGTCAACTTGTATCAACGCGCAGGCGTTGCCAGCACGCGGCTGTTCGAGGTCTTTGATCGCGAACCAGAAATAGCCGACACGCCGAACACAGATGCGCCTGCCCACATCCACGGAGCCATTCGGGTTAGCGATCTGAGTTACCGCTATCCAGATAGCGAACAACTGGCACTGGATCGCGTCAGCCTAACCCTTAATCCAGGCGAGACCGTGGCCATTATGGGCCGAGTAGGCGCTGGCAAAACCACGTTGCTAAAGCAAATTGTGCGGCTGATCGATCCTGCGCCTCAACGCATTTTCATCGACAACGTCGAAGTTGCTAACTATCCGCTATCGCAACTGCGCTCCCAGGTCGCATTAGTGCCACAAGATCCGTTTTTGTTCGCAGAACCTTTGAAAGACAACCTGACCTACGATGATCCAGCTCGCGCACTAGATGCCATTTGGCAGGCAGCCACCTCTGCGGATTTAAAAAACACCATTGAAGACTTCCCAGACCAACTCGACACTTTGATTGGCGAGCGCGGCGTCACGCTCTCTGGCGGACAAAAACAACGCGCAACCTTAGCCCGGGGTCTTATTCGCAACGCGCCGATACTGATTCTTGATGATTGTTTTTCTGCTGTGGACACAGAGACCGAGGAACACATCTTGTCTGAGTTAAAACGCCTGCGGCAGCACCAAAGCACACTCTTGGTGTCGCATCGAGTCAGCACCGCGCGTCATGCTGATCAAATTCTGGTTCTAGACCAGGGTCAAATCATAGAGCAAGGCAGTCACGCAGAGCTGTTAGCTCAGGGCGGCTACTACGCCGAACTTGAACGCGTGCAACGCGAAGGTGGCGAAGAAGAAGACCTGCATAACTTGCGGCAGCGGTCGTCATGAGTGATGCATTAAAAACAACACCGCCGACCAAACGCGATTACGCTATTTTTGAAGCAGACATCAGTGGCGCGGTGCTGAACATGCAACTACTAAGGCGGTTGCTGCGCTGGTTAGCGCCGTATAAGGCGCAGTTATTCCTCAGCACCGTTTTGGTATTGCTCGCTTCCGCCTTACAAATTTTGCTGCCCATAATTATCTCGCTGGTGGTAATCGACCATATCTTGCGCGACGAATCCAGTGCCGACACGCAGGACTTCGGCATGATCGACTTCAACAACAGTCTCGCCAGCGCTATGGAGATATCACCGCTGATGGCGGCCTGCGTGCTCTATGGCGTACTACAAATTCTCGGCGCACTGTTTGGTCATGCCCATCGCATGACACTGATTCAAGCCGTCATCAACGGCCTGCGCGATTTGCGCCTAGATCTATTCAGTCATTTGGAAACTCGACCTTCATCGTTTTTTGACCGGGTAGCGGTGGGACGCATCATGACCCGGGTAACAAATGATGTAGAAGCGCTGTACGAACTGCTGCGCGGACTCGGCACACTGCTTGGCGAGTTCGTGCCGTTTTTTGTCGCCTTGACGGTCATGCTGGCGATTGATGTGGAACTCACCCTACTGCTGCTGTTAGCACTGCCGATACTGGCCCTAGTGACCTATTACTTTCGACGCACCACACGACTGCTGTTTCGTCAGGTTAGGCAAACGCTTTCGGCACTAAACCAAAACCTGCAAGAGAACCTTGCGGGCCTGCAAGTAGTACAAATTTCCGACCGCCAAGACTACAACCTGAAGCGCTACACCAACATCAATAACGACAATCGTGACCACGAAATGCGCCTGGCCAAAATCGAAACCATGTACGGCGCGTTCAACGAGACCATCGCCCAGGTTTGTATCGGTCTGATTCTTTACTACGGCGCCAGCCAGGTCATGAATGTACAAATGACTGTTGGTGAAGTGGTGTTGTTCACCCAATTTGTCAGCATGTTGTTTCATCCCATCGTGGTACTTGGCGAACAAACGAACATCCTGTTTCGCGCTATGGCCAGCGGTGAACGAATCTTCCAAGCTCTGGATTGGGATGAGGCTACCCACGAACCCGAGAATCCGTTGGCTCTACCACCACGACTGGCTGGGCGTGTTGAATTCAAACATCTCAACTTCGCCTACGATGCTGACGTACCTATCTTAAAAGAGGTCTCTTTTGATATTGCACCTGGGGAAAAGCTCGCCATTGTTGGGCCCACAGGTTCAGGTAAGAGCACTCTGATCAGGCTGCTCGGTCGCTTCTACGACTTCGCCGACGGACAAATCTTCCTCGACGGCTTTGACTTAAACCACATACACAGCCACGACTTGCGCAAACGAGTTGGGGTGGTACTGCAAGACTTCCATATCTTCTCTGGATCCATTCTGGACAACATCGCTTTGGGTAACCCAGAAATCAGCCGCGAGCGGGTGATCGAGGCGGCGCGCACAGTCAACGCTCATGACTTTATTAGCGCGCTACCCGAGGGCTACGACACCGCCCTGACCGAACGCGGGCAAAACCTGTCTCAGGGACAACGTCAACTCTTGGCCTTTGCCCGAGTGTTGGCTGCCGACCCAGAGATTCTGGTACTGGATGAAGCCACGGCCAACATCGACACCGAAACTGAACTACTGATTCAAGAGGCACTGCAACGACTCACTGCTGGCCGAACGTCTATCATTATCGCGCACCGACTACAGACCATTCAGGAAGCGGACAGAGTTTTGGTTCTCGACCATGGACAAGTTGTGGAACTTGGTCGTCACGAGGAACTTTTGGCCGCTGACGGTCTTTATGCGACCTTGCACAGCTTGCAATTTCAAGATGCAGACCCAGAATTGACTGCAGAATCTAGTTAATCGTTCCATGAAAAAAGACGTCTCCCAGCAGCCGAAAAGCGGTGAAAAATTTGCCACCGAGCAAGGCTTTAGCGCGATCAAAAATGGCATAAAGAACAGCACCAAGGCGACTGCTGACATTGAGCGCAAACCGTCCTGGTTACGAGTTCGACCGGGCACCGGTAAGCGTTACCAAGACGTTAGAAAAATCGTTAACGACCACAAACTAGCGACAGTCTGCGCCGAATCACACTGCCCTAATATCAGCGAATGCTGGAATCATGGCACCGCCACTATCATGCTGATGGGTGCAACCTGCACCCGCGCCTGCCGTTTCTGCGCTGTCGACACAGGCAACCCCAATGGTTGGCTTGACCCAAATGAACCGCAAAACGCCGCTAAGTCAGTACAACTGATGGGGCTGGGCTATGTGGTGTTGACCTCTGTCGACCGTGACGATCTTAGCGATGGCGGCGCACAACATTACGCCGACTGCATTCGCGCCATCAAAGCACTGAATCCCAGCACGCGTGTAGAGGCCCTGACCCCAGATTTTTCTGGTGTTGCTGATCATGTTGGCATCGTCGTTAACTCCGGGCTGGAAGTTTTTGCCCAGAATGTCGAGACCGTTGAACGGCTAACCCATACCGTGCGCGACCCTAGGGCAGGCTACCAACAAACTTTAGACGTATTGCAAATTGCCAAAAACACCAATCCAGAGGTGCTAACCAAATCCAGTTTGATGCTGGGATTGGGTGAAACCGACGAAGAGGTACTGGAAACCCTTGCCGCATTACGAGATCACAAAGTCGATATTGTTACTTTGGGGCAATACATGCGCCCAACGAAAAACCACCTACCTGTGGCACGCTGGGTAACGCCAGAACAATTTGCCGAACTACGTCGTAAGGGTCTGGCCATGGGCTTTACCGAGGTAGCTGCTGGCCCCCTGGTTCGCTCCAGCTATCGAGCAGATCAGGTGTTTGCCGGCAACAATTTAGGCTTGGGAGCTATTCCGGTAACGCAGATCAGCTAATTCTTCTGCACCCCAAGGCCAACATGGCCTAACATACGCCCTCCGAAAACGACCCTAAGCCCAATGCAGTATTACAACGACCAAGATATCGCCGTTGCTGGCTTCGCTACCCAGAGCGATGAAGTCACCCAACTTACCCTAATCACCGCCGAGCAGCTGGAGCAACGCCTAAGCGAAAACAGCGCTGCGGATCAGGCCTGGATCAAGCGTCAGAGCTTCAAGGCCAAACCTGGCGAAGTGGCTTTCTTGGAAAGCGGTGACGCCCTGATCGGTTGGGACGGTAACGACAATCTCGCGTCACTAGGCCATTTGCCCATGCGTTTGCCGGAGGGCGATTATCAGCTGAGCCACCCCATCTCTAACCTACAGGCCGTCGGTTGGGGACTGGGCGCCTATCAATTTGACCGTTACAAAGACGTACCGCGCGCCCCCGCACGCTTGTTAATTGCCGATGCTTTGAGTCTTGATGAGATCATGCACAAAGTTGCGGCGACCCAATTGACGCGGGACTTAATCAATACCCCCAGCCAAGATATGGCACCTTCGCATTTAGAAGCCGAAACCCATGCACTCGCAGAACGCTTTGACGCCAAGTTGTCGGTAACCGCGGGCGATGAGTTGCTGGATATGGAGTGCGGTGCAATTCACGCCGTGGGGCGCGCAGCTGCCGATGCGCCGCGACTTATGGATCTGACCTGGGGTGATGAACAGCATCCTAAGATCACCGTCATCGGCAAGGGTGTGACCTTTGATAGTGGTGGCTTGAACATCAAGCCGGGCGCCAGCATGCGGCAGATGAAAAAAGACATGGGTGGCGCCGCCATCGCTATGGGTCTGAGCTATCTGATCATGGCCCAGGGCTTACCGGTTCGCTTGCGCCTGTTAGTGCCCGCAGCAGAGAACGCCATCGCCGGTAACGCCTTTCGTCCCGGTGACATTCTGCACACTCATAAGGGTCTAACGGTTGAAATAGACAATACTGACGCCGAGGGCAGGCTGCTGCTGTGCGACGCACTGTCTATCGCCAGCGAAGAAGACCCACAACTGATCATCGACTACGCAACACTGACCGGCGCTGCCAGGGTAGCCGTCGGCACCGAGATTGCTGCCATGTTCTGCAATGACAAGACACTCGCCAATCGAGTTGGCGAGGCAGGCGACTTAGTAGACGATGCCGTTTGGCCCCTGCCCTTACACAGCGACTATAACCATATGTTGTCCAGCAAGGTGGCAGACTTGGTCAACTCAGCAGCCAGCGGCTATGCGGGCGCCACTACCGCCGCGTTATTTCTACAGCGTTTTATTAACGACAAGACACCCTGGTTACATTTCGATGTAATGGCCTTCAACACACGAGGTCGCCCAGGCCGACCGGAGGGCGGCGAAGCCATGGCTCTGCGTGCGGTCTATCAATACCTGGAAAACACCTATGGCCACGCTTAAAGATCTGGAGGTCAGCCCCGAAGGTACCCAAGTGCCGTTGGCTGACGTACTGGGCCAGTTAAAGTTCAATGACGACGGCCTGGTTCCTGCTATCGCTCAAGACCATGACAGCGGTGCGGTTTTAATGCTCGCTTGGATGGACCAACACGCTATCCAAAGAACTTTGGATGAAGGCCAAGTGGTCTATTATTCGCGCAGTCGTCAGGAGTACTGGCGCAAAGGCGAAACCTCTGGGCATTTTCAGGATCTGGTCAGCATGCACTTCGATTGCGATGGCGATACGGTGCTTCTGCGTGTGCACCAAACCGGAGCAGCCTGTCATACCGATCGACCCACTTGTTTCTATCTCTCAGTAAATGACCAGTTAGTCAGTGTAGACCAACCAAAATGATTGACCTTCAACTTCATAACACCTTGAGTGGCCGCAAGGAAAAATTCGTTCCAGCAGACCCAGGACACGTCAGTGTATATGTTTGCGGGCCGACGGTTTACGACTATGTGCACATTGGCAACGGTCGACCGGCCGTGGTCTTTGATGTGCTGATTCGCCTGCTTGAACGGCATTACCCCAAGGTCACCTATGTCAGCAATATCACCGACATTGACGACAAAATTAACACGGCGGCGGCCGCCAACAACGAGCCAATCAGCGAGCTCGCCGAGCGTTTTAGTGCCGCCTACGTTGACGACATGACCACATTGGGCGTACGCCAGCCTGATATCAGGCCGAAGGCGACCCACCATATTGACGAAATCATTACCATGATCGAACAGCTGATTGAGCAGCAACACGCCTATGCAAGCGAAAGCCATGTGCTGTTCCATGTGCCCTCGGATCCGCTTTACGGCAGCCTGTCAAAGCGCAGCTTAGAAGACATGATAGACGGTGCCCGAGTGGATGTAGCGGACTACAAACGGGACCCTAAAGACTTCGTATTGTGGAAACCCTCCTCGCAAGATCAGCCCGGCTGGGACAGCCCATGGGGACGAGGGCGGCCTGGCTGGCACATCGAATGCTCGGCGATGATTAAGAAGCACCTAGGCGACAGCATCGACATTCACGGCGGCGGTTCTGACCTGACCTTCCCACATCACGAGAATGAGGCCGCCCAAAGCCGCTGTGCCAACCAAACCAAAGACTATGTGCGTTACTGGTTGCACAACGGCATGTTGACCTTAGGTTCGGAAAAAATGTCTAAGTCCGTCGGCAATGTGCGCACAATTCATGGCCTGGCGGAGCAGCATTCCGGCGAAGTATTGCGCTACGCCTTGTTGTCGGGGCAGTACCGTTCCAACTTGTCTTGGTCTGACGAACTGCTTACCCAGGCCCGAGCAAGTCTGGACAGTTTGTACCAAACCCTGCGCGACAACCCGGCTAGTGAGCCCATCACAAGTTTAGATTTTGCCAAAACACCGGCTACTCTGGATCCAGAGAACGTGGTCACTGCCTTGGCCGATGATCTAAATACACCCCAGGCGTTAGCAGGGTTGCACGAATTAGCCAATCAATTGCGTAAAGCCTCGAACCCACAAGAGGCCGATGCAGCGCGCAATCGGCTGTTAACCGGTGGATGGCTATTGGGATTGCTGCACGAACATCCAGAGGATTACTTCACCACGGCAAAGTCTGCCGCTGCAGAGTCCATTAGTAACGAAGAAATTGATGCAAAAATTCAGGCGCGTCAGGATGCTAGAAAGAGTGGTGACTATCAGCTTGCCGACGACTTGCGCGACGAGCTTGCCGCAGCGGGTATTGAGTTGGAGGACTCACGTGAAGGAACACGCTGGCGCCGACTGTAATGTATTCGCTCGCCATCGTCGGTAACGACTGCACAGCGGATATAACGACCCTGGCCTGCAAGGCTGCGGGCTTTTCGGATATCAGTCGCTATTGCCCCACAAACCTCTATTCCCAGCCCTTCGCGCCGATCCCCGCCAACGCCAGCCGACTGATCTCGGCTCTGTGCTCGGTGCCATTCGAGGAATTTGCTCGCGAACCGCAACGCGCACAAATTCGCTTGGGTCGCTCAGGTTATCTAGTGTCCGAGTTGCCCCTGGGCGAATTTTATCGCAGTCGCTACGGCGCACCGATGCTCAATTGCAGCGAACAGGAACTGCGTAAGGCCTTGGCGGTTCCACTGCCAAAGGCAGAACCAATTGATGCACAAACGCTGAATCAAATTGAAACCGCGCACCAACTAACCTTGGTAACCAGTCGCCTAAAACAGCGCCTCACAGACCCCAAAGAGCCTGGGCCTGTGAGCTGGTTCAGTGTCACCACGCCTTTATGCGAACCGATCAAAGCCAACGTCACATGGCTCAACGGCAATCAAAGGATTTTTCAGTGGTCGAGCCTGGAGCAGACACATTTCTTGCTTGTGACACCGACAGACCAACCCTTTGCAACCCAACACTGGCATCCGGTTTTACACGATGCCATTAACAATTGTGGCGCCCCAACATTTTTTGATCCTGCACTGCCGCGTATTCGCGAGTATTACTACGACGGCAGCAGAGTATTTTTAGGCGCCGGCTGCTACCAGACCCATCCTGTAACCCCAGATAACATCTGGCTGGGTTTAGAGGACGCCTGGGTACTGGCGCGCATGCTGGAAAACTATGAAGAAGATGTCGCCGACGGTGTACGCGAATACCAGCGCTATCGACAAGCGCGGGCGCGGCGAGCTGATCGGGAAGCGGCACGAACTTTTACCGGCTTAATGACAGCGGGCCGAGGGCGACGTTTACTAAATAACGTTGGCACCGCATTGAGCAGCCGCTTTCTGCCAGAAATCGTAATGCACAGGCAAGATTGGTTTCACCAACACGATTGCATTCGCGGCTTTCGTTAGAGGCGCTCTACTGCCGGGTTAATGCAACAAACGGCTTTGGGCGCTAAAGCTCTTACTTAAAAACGTCATCTGGTCGCCGAGAATTCGCCCTGAATTAATCAATGCCAAGTATTCTGCAAAGTTTGGCACGTAGGGTAATGCTTGCAGCTCCATCGAACATTCCTGCAGCAACCGGCTACCCTTGAAATGGTTGCAGCGGCGGCAAGCAGCGACCACATTGTCCCAAAGATCTAATCCCCCACGAGACACCGGCAGCACGTGGTCTCTGGTTAGGTCGTGATCTGCAAACTGACTACCGCAGTACAGACAATTATTGCGGTCACGCCGAAACAGCGCCTGGTTAGTTAAGGGCGGTACATGAGCATCTCGGGACACCACTCGACCGTCGCAAGCGATGATGCTGTGAATATCCATGGTGCTGCGAGCGCCATCCACTCGCGAATGCCCGCCGCGGACTTGTAGCAAGGCCTCGCCCACAGTCCAACTAACAAGATCTCTGGCGTATAAACAAACCGCTTCCTGCCAACTGACCCAGTCCACCGGCTGCCCCGCGATATTCAATCGCAGAATACGTGGGATACGTTCGAAATCAGACATGTTTGCAATCATGACGGCCTCTGGTCGCGTTTGTCAGTGAGCTATGACGTTTCCGTTAACTTCAGACGCTTAAATCTAAGCTGGCACGTCTGTCATTGCCAGTGTTGTGCTCGGCAAATGGTGGTAACGATAGCTGTGTCCAAGCTACGGAACACAGCGGTCTAACATCTAGCACTGCCTTTACAGGGGCTAGACCAGGAGGCAAAGTTCTAACGATGAAATACTCTTTTTTGATATTTGTTGTGGCCGTAACCACCCTGACAGGCTGCGCGAGCCAACCCAAGGCGACCGCCACCGCCGACGCGACAACTGTGGAACCCTGGCTTTGTCAGGGAGTGGACGGCACCTGGCAATGCCAGCGCGGCGGCACAGTGGAACCCGTCAAAGGCGAGCAAGCTGACGTTGCTGCAATTGAAGAACCCCAGATAGCAATTCGCCAAAGCGCTGTCGAAGCAGTGACACCAAGCTCTGCTACGCCAACATCCGTTGATCTTGCGAGTTCACCCGTAACCAGCCCGCAACCGCAACCGCAACCGCAACCGCAACCGCAACCGCAACCGCAACCGCAACCGCAAAATAATGACGGTGGGTTGTGGACTATCCAATGGGTCGCTTTAGGGTCAGAAGCCGCCGCTAAAGCCTTCGCTGCTACTCATTTTGCCGATACAACGGTGGATTACGATATTGAACAGACTCAGGTGGGCCCACGGCGTTTCTATATTTTGTTCAGTGGTCGCTACGCGACTCGGGCACTGGCGGCGCAAGCGGCAGCACAAACGCCCCTGCGCAGTGGCGAGGCCCCCTACTTACGTACTCTGGCTTCAATCGCTGCCGCGAGCGTGGACTAACTGCTGGATAACGCTTCATCTACCGGCGTATTGGGGTCGATCAATCGATATGACGGGCGTTGGCGTAGCCGCTGCAAATAGGCGTCAGCAAGTGGGAAGTCATCAATACTCATGCCGTCCACTTGAAGCACCATGGCCATAGCCATCATAGGCACATCTGCCAAGCTAAATTCACCACAAAGGTAAGGTTGATCACCCAAGGTCTGTTGCAGAAAAGGCAAGATCTCAACCGAAAGCCCATCACGACCTTTTTGCATGGTTGCTTCATCCCGTTGCTCTGGTGGCGACCACCAAGGCATCCAAATCATCGGCAAAAACTTCGACAGCACCCCCTCATCACCATAGTTCTCTAACGCTCTGGCTTTATTCCTTTGCACTAAGTCATTAGGTAATAAAGGGTTGGCCGCGGATTTTTCGTTCAGGTATTCGTTAATAACCGTTGAGTCGTAGAGGGTCAGATCGCCATCATCAATCCAGGGCACCTTGCCCAAAGGATGCTTCGCTAACACTTCAGGCAGTTTCTTCCAGACATCTCCCGGGCGCACGGTCTGAACCGAGAACTCCAGGCCTTTTTCTGCCAATACCACCTTCACTTTGCTGCCATTAGTTGAGCGCAATGCACCGTAAGGATAGTCCCGCTCCATGCTGTATAACGTGATCACTCGTTGCCCTCCAGTCGATTTCTGCGGTAGCGATTAAAGCCCTCAAAAGAAAATAGCAACAGCGCCGCCCAAATCAAAGTAAAGGTCAGCCAGCGCTCCTGTGGCACGGTTTCGCCATAGACAAACAGCGCCAACATCAACGTACAGGTTGGCGCTAGGTATTGAATAAAGCCTAAGGTCGTCAGCGGCAAACGGATCGCCGCGGCGGCGAAGCACACCAATGGGACTACGGTTACCAGACCACCCAGACCCAAGCTTAAAATGTCTTCTAGCTCACGCACGCCGTCGCTAAGGCCAAGCCAAATAAGAAAGCCAACTGCGAGCGGCGCCAGCACGATGGTTTCAATGCTCAAGCCGACTACCGCAGGCACATTCACTTGTTTACGCAACAAACCATACAGACCAAAACTAAAGGCCAAGGTAAGCCCCAACCAGGGCAAGCTGGCTCTAGCGATTAACTCCAAGCCAACGCCGATAGCAACCAGGCTTACCGCCAGCCACTGTACGGGCCGAAGGCGCTCACGCAAAAACAGCCATCCAAGCAAAATGTTGACTAACGGATTGATAAAGTAACCGAGACTGGCTTCAGCTATGCGCTCGGTTTGAATGGCATAGATAAAGGTTAACCAGTTAATGCTCAAGAACAGCGAACTCACTAGCAAATAACCCACCGCCTGGCGCGACAGTTCGGTAATACCCCGCCATTGACCAGACACCAGCAACAGTACGCCAAGCAACGGCACGCCCCAGACCACACGGTGGGCTAATACCTCTAAGGGTTGGGCAAAACTAACCCATACAAAGTAGATAGGTGCAAAACCCCAGATGCCATAGGCCCCCAGCGCTAAGAGAACTCCTTTGCGCGTCTCACCAGGCAATCCGACCGAGGCGTTCAAAAGTGATCTTTACGCCGCCGCGTCTCGGCAAATACCTCTACTTCGTCCGCGCCGAGCATGCCCAGCACGCCCTGCAGCCCTGGGCTGTCTGCACGAACAAATGGATTCGTGGCGCGTTCAAGGCCGATAGAGGTAGGTACCGTTGGTTGGCCGGCTGCTCGCAATCGGTGGATTTCTTCGATGCGCTGCTGCAGCGCCTCATTGTCTGGTTCTACGGTAATGGCAAACGCCGCATTCGCTTGGGTGTACTCATGAGCGCAATAGATGGTGGTCGCATCCGGCAAAGCCATAAGCTTGCTCAAACTCAGACTCATCTGCTCCGGTGTGCCCTCAAACAGCCGGCCACAACCAAGCGCAAATAAGGTGTCACCTACAAAGGCGATGCCGGCATCGGCAAAATAGTAAGCGATGTGACCTGAGGTGTGCCCTGGGACTTCAATAACCTGAGCTTCTGCAGAACCGAACCCAAGGCGCTCTCCGTCTTTTACCTCGACATCAATACCTGGAATACGCTCGGCATCAATTGCCGCACCTACCACCTGGCATTGCCACTGAGCTTTCAGTTCTTCGTTGCCACCGGCGTGATCGAAGTGATGGTGGGTATTTAGAATATGGGTCAGGCGCCAACCTTTGTCTGCCAGAGCTTGATTTATAGGCCCCACCTCTGGCGTGTCTATCGAGGCCGTGGCACCCGTTGCGGGATCGTGTAATAGAAACCCATAGTTGTCCTGCAAACACGAAAATTGATGGACCTCTAACATCACTGCCTCCTGAAAATCAGTTCAAATAATCGCCGCTCGCATAAACCATCAGATTAATTTCGACGTAGCGTCGGCGACCAGCGTAAAATAGGCGCAAACCAAGACTCGGCGCAACCATGAACAATCCGGTCCTTCAGGAAATCCTCAATCTGATCGATGTTGAGGCGATAGAGGAGAATTTGTTCCGCGGCCAAAACCACGATTCGGAGCATGTTTTCGGCGGTCAGGTCTTGGCTCAAGCACTCACTTCCGCTTACCGAACCGTTGTCGCAGAACACGAACTGCACTCGTTACATGCCTACTTTCTGCGCCCAGGAGATTGGACGCGACCCATACTTTACGAAGTTGACCGCATCCGCGATGGGCGCTCATTCAGCACCCGCCGAGTCGCTGCGATCCAGAATGGCCGCGCCATTTTCACTTTGTCTTGTTCTTGGCAAAAACGCGAAGCGGGCTTCGCCCATTCACAGCCCATGCCAAACGTACCGCCACCAGAGTCCTTACGTGGCGACTTAGAAACTTATCGCGACGCATTAAAGCAACAACCCGACGTGGCACGCTTCAGCTTCCGTTTTGAGGCCATTGACTCTAGGGCGGTAGAGAAAACCCTTATGTACAGTAATGAGGAACGACCGCCACACAAACACACCTGGCTAAAAACTCGCGAAACGTTACCCGACGATCCGCAAATCCATTTGGCCCTGCTGGCTTACATGTCGGATCTAGACTTTATGTCCACCTCAATGATGCCCCATGGCAACATTACTGGCCGCGAGAGCATTCAAGGCGCCAGCTTAGACCATGCGATATGGTTTCACCGACCCTTCCGAGCAGATGAGTGGTTGTTATTTGCAAAGGAGTCCCCTAACGCCAGCGGCGCAAGGGGCTTTGTTCGAGGACACTTTTTTAACCGAGAGGGCGAATTAGTCGCTACCGCAGCCCAAGAGTGTTTGATCCGTCCCCAAGGCGATTTAAGAACCGCCTTGGAGTCTGGGGTCAGTTCATAGGCTCGAGTGAGCCTTTTCAAAGTTGCGTTATAGCGCTTCGAGTACCGCTTCAGCAGCGCTGACTTCAAATTTACCGGGTTCTTCAACCGCCAATTTTGTTACCACGCCATCATCTACAATCATCGCATAGCGCTGCGAACGTTGCCCCAAACCGAAGCCACTACCGTCCATGGTTAAACCTAACGCTTGAGTGAAATCACCGTTACCGTCGCCCAACATCAACAACGCTTCGGCATTTTTGTCTTGACCCCAAGCGTCCATAACAAAGGCATCGTTAACTGAAACACAGGCGATTGTGTCTACGCCTTTGGCCTTAATGGTGTCTGCGTTAACCACATAACCGGGCAAGTGAGCCATCGAACAGGTCGGGGTGAACGCACCTGGAACGGCAAACAGCACAACTTTTTTGCCAGAAAAAACGTCATCCGTTGTCATGGGGGTGGGCTTGCCATCCTGCATGCTGTGCAGGGTTGCCGCTGGAATTTTGTCGCCTTCCTGTATGCTCATACCTTTCTCCTTAAAGTGTTTACTGGCTAGACCAGCAGGAGATTGTGGTTGGCTAACTCCACAGCGTCAACTGAACTCGATGCTTTCAGCCCTTTAACGCCAAGCAAATTCTGGTTGTTCGAAGTGAGCCACTCGAGTGGGTTGGTCCAGCAAGCACACCTCGCGAAACTGATAAATCAATGCCGCCGTTGGTGCGGCAATCGCGTCGTCCCCTACCGGCATACGCAGAACCGGATGATCGCTGGTGTCGGTGTAGCTCAGTTGGGGAGCATCATCTCGACAAAACTCACTTAGGGGTATGCGATGCACGCTGGCAACTTCATTAGGATCAGCTTGAGTGACCAGACCGTTACCGCCCCACACCACCACAGGGGTCATGGCAAATCCAGAGCGAGTCACAAAGTCGTCGAGACAACCCAACACGTTGGATTGTGGAAGATCGACGCCAATCTCTTCGCGCATTTCTCGCAGCGCAGCTTCAATCAGGGTTTCGCCCGGCTCTAGACGACCTCCAGGAAAAGCCCATTGGCCTGGATGATTGCGCAACGACTCCGCTCGTCGAGTAAGAATTAACGCAGCATGGTCAGACCAAGAACGGGAATCTTCTATACCCGGTAAATCTGCACCAGGCCCAACATCAGTCACAACAACGGCAACGGCCGCCTGTCGCAAACCCTCTTGATTAGCCCGCCGTACTGAAAATTGATCCAACCGCTGCTCAATGAGTACCCGCAATGGTTGATCACAAAGGATGCTTTGCATAACGCCTCTCCCCAAAGCGACCGCACCGAGAGAGTTTAACGCATTGGAAGTTGGTAGAGTTCTCCCATGGGTAAAAACTACGTTTCTGGCAATCCACCCAGCGCAGTCGCTCCGGCGCTTATTTGTGTATTGCTCTGGTCTACGGTGGCTAGCGGTTTCAAATTGGGCTTGGAACATTTCGCGGTAGAGCAATTGCTGTTTTTGGGCACGTGCATCTCGTGGTTGGTATTTCTTTGCTACGGGATTGTCACAAATCAACTGGCCTTGGCTGCTTCTGATCGCGCCCTCGCCGTCGGCTTAGGACTGATCAACCCAACCGCGTACTACTTAATCCTGTTTGCCGCCTACGATCTTTTACCCGCCCACATAGCCCAACCCATAAATTACACCTGGGCAATTACCCTGGCATTGTTAGCCGTGCCCATACTGGGCCAACGACTTACCCTACGCAGTCTATGGGGCATACTGACCAGCTATTTGGGCGTGGTCATATTAGTCACAACAACCCCTGGGGAGGCTGGATCAATCAGTACCCAGGGCGTGGCTCTGGCCCTACTCAGCACCGTACTATGGGCCGCTTATTGGCTATTGAACACCCGCAGCACCGCCGCACCAGCAAGCCTCATGTTCTGGAGTTTTAGTTTTGCTCTGCCGATTATTGGCGGCATTTGCTGGTACGGTCCGGGACTGCCAAGCCTGAACCTTCAAGCCTTGGGGTTTGCCTTCTGGATCGGCGCTATTGAAATGGGGGTAACGTTTTTGTTGTGGCAACGCGCACTGCGCGTTGCCCACAGCAGCGCTAAAATCGCTCAACTTATTTTTATCTCACCGTTCTTATCGCTGCTGCTGATCTATTTATTGCTGGATGAACCCATAAGTCTCTGGGCGCTTCCAGCCCTCGCCGTAATCGTATTGGGTTTGGTAATTAGCCAAAGAGAGCAACCTGCAAGCTGACCTGAGGCATCTTTAAACGTGCCAATCACGAACACTTATTCACCAAGGAATTCAGGCTTACGCTTTTCTACGAAAGCCTGCATGCCCTCTTGACCATCTTTTGACGCAACCTGCGCCGCAATGCCTCTGGCTTCGAGTTCCATCTGGGTTTCCAGACTTTCGGTAAAACTGGATTCTAGTAATTGTTTAACCTGGGCAAAGGCCTGAGTGGGGCCTTGGGCTAATTTTTCAGCCAAAGTGCGTGCCGCTGATTCTGCCTGGTCGGCGTCAACTACTTGATTGATGACACCCCAGTCTAGCGCCTCTGCGGCAGTCAATACGCGATTGGTCAGCATCAGCTCTCGAGTTCTGCGATCACCGATTTTACGCGGCATGTAGTAAGTAGAACTGCCATCAGGCGACAATCCGGCATTAGTATAGGCCATCGTAAATACAGCACGCTCATCTGCTACCGCTAGGTCAGCCGCCATAGCTAACGAAAATCCTGCCCCGGCTGCTGTGCCATTAACCGCAGCAATGACTGGAGCTCGATTACGCGCTAGCCTCGACAGCGCCAGATGCAAGTCCCCTGTCATTTGCAAAATCAGACTTCTAGCTTTGTGCCCGGCAGCAACGAATTCCCCCAAATCGCCACCTGCACAAAATGCCTTGCCGGTGCCCGTAAGTATGACCGCTCGAACCGAGGCATCCGCATCAACGGCTAACGCAGCGTCATGCAACTCTTTAGCCATTGCTGGTGACATGGCGTTCAACGACTCAGGTCGATTCAACTTAATCGTTGCAACACCCGCATCCACCGCATAACTCAATGTTTGATAGTCCACTTGCTCTCCTCACGTGGTAATGCACTCAATTTAGCCTAGCAATTTCCACCGGTAGGCACCTAATGCATCTGCAACAATAGTCACCACCGCTTAACTTAGATTCTACAACTCGCTAAGCTTGCGCACTGATTTATTGCCTCTGGGGTATGACATGGACATCGACTTAAGCAGCGACGACCAAATTTTCCAATCGAAAGTGCGTCAGTTTTTGGCTGACAACGCCTATGTCGCGGGTAGCGACTACAACGAGTGGCGCATGAATTGGTTTCGCCTTGCCCGAGAGCAGGGCGGATGGGATGTGCCCAAGTGGCCAGAAAAATTTGGCGGCCCTGGCTGGACGCCAACTCAGCATTACATCTGGGAGCAGGAAACCGCCCAGGCCCAGACGCCTTGGGATCTGCCCTTTGGTTTGTCGATGTTGGCGCCGGTGCTGATGAACTACGGTAGTGAAGAACAACAACAAAGATTCTTGCCGGATATTCGCGATCGCAAAGTGAATTGGTGCCAGGGTTATTCCGAGCCCAATGCTGGATCGGACTTGGCGAACCTTAAGACCAAGGCAGAACTGTCCGCGGACGGCAGTCACTATATTGTGAACGGCACCAAGATCTGGACCACTCTGGCGCATATCGCCGATTGGATATTCTGCTTAACTCGCACCGACGACAGCGGCAAAAAACAAGAGGGTGTGACGTTTTTGCTCATCCCTATGAAACAAGAGGGCATCGAAGTTAAGCCCATTATTACACTAGGGGGTGCCCATTCAGTGAATATGGTGCACCTAACTGACGTGAAAGTACCCGTTGAGAACCGTGTCGGCGAAGAAGGCAAAGCATGGACTTATGCCAAAGGTTTGTTAGCCCATGAGCGCACCGGCCTTGCAGGCATTTCCCGGTCTCTGGTTGCCCTGGAAAAACTGAAGCGCCAGGCCAGCAGCGTTAACCGCGGCAATGGCAGCTTATTGGATGATCCTAGTTATCGAATGAAACTGGCAGAGCTTGAAGTGGATCTGATGGCTACCGAATTCACCGAACTGCGCTCGTTGGCCAGCGCGGCCGCAGGTGCAGAACCAGGACCCGAGTCATCTATTCTGAAGCTCAAAGGCACGGAAATTCAGCAAAGAGTACAAAAACTCACAGTCGAAGCCGGTGGTATTTACTCAGCGGCCTGGGGCGCGATTCCAGTTGGCCACAAATTCGCACACGGTGGAATGTCAGGTTACTTGGCAAGTCGCGCTTATACCATTTACGGCGGTGCGTCTGAGGTACAACGGGACGTCATTGCTAAAAACGTGTTGGGGCTGAAGAAATGAATTTCGATTTATCCGAGGAACAACAACTGCTCAGCGACAGCGTTGAACGTTTCATTAACGACCAATACCCATTGGATCAGCGTCAGCTAACAGTGCTGTCTGAACAGGGATTTAGCAGTGACCACTGGCAAACCATGGCGCAACTGGGCTGGTTGGGCGCGAGCATTCCTGAGCAATATCAGGGTTTTGGCGGCAATCAAGCCGACACTATGGTACTGATGGAGCAACTGGGTAAAGGCTTGGTCTTGGAGCCTTTTTTCGCCAGCGCGGTGCTTGCCGCGAGCGCTTTGAAATATGGCGGCAGTGATGCTCAACAAAATGAATGGCTTCCGCAAATTGCTGACGGCAGTAAACAACTCACGCTGGCCTATGCAGAGCAGCAGGCTCGCTTTGACCTACATGACGTGATTACCCGTGCCGAGCAGAACCCTGACGGTTTCACGCTAAACGGCCATAAGAGTATGGTGCTGCACGCCGCCAGCGCCGATGCACTGATCGTGAGCGCTCGCGTAAGTGGCGCACAAACAGAGAAATCCGGCATCGAATTGTTTTTGGTTGATACCAATACACAAGGGGTCACCGTCAGTGCATTCCCCACCGTCGACGGCTTGCGCGCTGCCGAGGTGGAATTCACAAACGTCAGTATTCCAGCGGCAGCTAAGTTAGCCTGTTCCGAGGGCGGTTTTAAGGTGCTAAATCGCGTCGCCATCGACGGCATTCTGGCACTGGCCGCAGAGGCCGTGGGTGCCATGGAGGTGTTGTATAAGGACACCGTCGCTTATACCCAAGAGCGTGAGCAATTTGACCATCCCCTATCCAACTTTCAGGTGCTCCAACACCGTATGGTGGATATGTTCATGGAATACGAACAGTGCAAATCACTCCTGTACCGGGCCACCTTGGAAGTGGTGCAACGTGGAGATGAAGCGCAACGCACCGTGCACGCCTTGAAGTATCTTGTCGGAAAAAATGGCATCTTCATCGGCGAAAACGCCGTGCAATTGCATGGCGGCATGGGCATGACGGAAGAATTGCGGATAGCTCACTACTTCAAACGACTACTAGTAATCGATGCTCAATTTGGCAATCACGATTATCACCTGGCTCAATTCGCGGGATAGCTTATGCGCACACGTTGGTATCGCGACCCTCTAGTCGCTTTTTTAGTACTCGGCGCGTTGTTGTTTGTGATCGCCGGAGACATGGGCGAGGACGAGCAGTCGACAATAGATGTTCGAAATCAGGACATTGACCGCCTCGCCCAACAATGGGCAATGCAAATGCAACGAGAACCCAACGCCCGAGAACTCCAGGGGTTGTTGGATCAATACCTCAAGGAAGAGGTTTATTATCGCGAAGCCCTGCGCCTGGGTTTAGATGAAAACGACACCATTGTGCGCCGGCGTATGGTGCAAAAGCTCACGTTCTTGACTGAGGATCTCGCCGTCAGCGACGCACCTGATCAGACAGTTTTAGAGCAGTTCCATATCGACAACCGCGACAACTACACAGAGCCCCAGCGTTTCAGTTTCCAACACCGATATTTCTCTGCTGACCGGCGCGATGACGCCCAGCAGGTCGCTGAGCGCGCCCTCACCGATGCTGCCCTAGCAGGCGATCCATTCATGTTGCAGAAGCAGTACGCACAACGCTCCCAGCGCGAGGTGGGTGATCTGTTTGGACGCGAATTTGCGGCTGGTCTCGCGGCTCTTGCTGCCGACGAACAATGGCAGGGACCACTTCGTTCGGCTTATGGCTGGCATGTAGTTCGACTGACCAAGGTACTACCAAGCCGCATGCTGAACTTCAATGAAGTGCAGAATCGAGTACTGGCGGATTGGCAACAAGCCCAACGCAAAAAAGCCAATGCGGACTACTATCGCGCTTTAAGCGAACGTTACGACGTGCGGCTACCCGAACCAGCAGACCCAACGCCTTGATCAAACGAGTATTGAAAAGAAACTTCCTCGGTTTGCTGTTACTCAGCACGACTGGTCTATGCGTTGCTGATGAGGTCAGACCCGCGTATCTGCAAATCACGGATGTCAGTACCACGGCTTCCACACCAGCCTATGAGGGGCTGTGGAAGCACCCCGTCGTCGAATATCGGCGTCTGCCTATTGAACCGGTCTTTGAGCCGAGTTGCGAACTCGAACCCATTGGACCGCCGAGTATTACTGCGAACGCTCTGGTTCAACGCTGGCAGGCTCCCTGCCCTCTCGAACAGGGTAGTGTTCGTATCGATGGTCTTACCACATCCCTAACCGACGTTATGCTTCGAGTCATCGCAAGCGATGGCAATTACGAGAACTTCATCCTGCGGCCAGCGGACCCAAGCCTGGATCTGAGTTCTGACAGCACCGAGTCCGTCAGCTACTTGGTCATTGGTGTGGAACATCTTGTCTTAGGGCTCGACCATGTTTTATTTGTAATCGGCTTGGTGTTGTTTATTCGAGCGCCGCTCATGCTGCTGAAAACCATCACCGCATTCACCATAGCCCACAGCATAACTTTAGCCTTGTCTATTTTTGAGTTGGTCAGCCTGCCTCAAGGTCCCGTAGAAGCTGTCATTGCGCTGTCTATAGTATTTCTAGCCCGAGAACTGGCCCAAGAAGAGCATCAACGCTCGGCACTGACTCGCAGCCAACCTTGGGCAATGGCCTTTGCGTTCGGGTTACTGCACGGTCTTGGCTTTGCTGGCGCCTTGAATGATATCGGCCTGCCCGAAGACGCCATCGCTATGAGCTTGCTGCTGTTCAATATCGGCATCGAACTTGGACAAATCATCATCATTATTCTGTTCTTGATTATCGCTCGTGCGTGGCATGTGATAACCCAAAGGTTCAACTATACTGAAGCGCACTTATATACAGGCGTCGCATTCGCTATGGGCGTTCTGGCCAGTTACTGGGCCATAGATCGAACACTGGTCCTGCTGTAATTCCAACGCAGCACAAGGTTAGGGGGATATTATGATCTGCATCCAAAAGTTAATGGCAAACCGTTTCCTATTGGCCATAGCCGCCACGGCGACGCTCGTTGGTTGCGCACCGCAACCAGAGAAGCCTTTCACGGAACAGCTGCGCGAGGCTTTGGAAACCGCAGCACCGGGCGATGTCATTGAAATTCCAGCAGGAACTTTTACCTTCAAGCGCTCGCTGATTCTGAATACCGACAACGTCACCATTCGCGGTGCCGGCATGGATCAATCTGTACTGAGCTTCAAAGGCCAAGTTGCAGGGGCCGAGGGTTTGTCCGTGAATGCCAGCAACTTCGTCATCGAAGATCTTGCAATTGAGGACACCGTGGGCGACGCCTTAAAGGTGAACGAAGGAGACAACATAACCATCCGCCGGGTCAGAACCGAGTGGACCAATGGGCCCGATACAGAAAATGGCGCTTACGGGATTTATCCTGTGCAAACAACGAATGTTTTGTTGGAAGGTAATGTCGCTATCGCCGCTTCCGATGCTGGTATTTACGTTGGTCAGTCCAAGCAAGTGGTGGTTCGCAACAACCGCGCTGAATACAACGTTGCCGGAATAGAGGTTGAAAACACTATCGGCGCCGACGTCTACAACAATGTCGCGAACAACAATACCGGCGGCATTTTAGTATTCAACATGCCGAGCATTCCGCAACGCGGCTACGCTACGCGAGTATTCGACAACGAAATTCACAGCAACAATACCGAGAACTTTGCGATCCCTGGCACAGCAGTGTCTGGCGTGCCAGCTGGCTCTGGTGTCGTCATCAACTCCAACGACCAGGTTGAGGTTTTTAACAACCGTTTCAGCAACAATAATACCGCCAACATTGTGATTTCCAGTTACTTCAGTGCCAATTTTGCAGGTCAGCGCGAGCTGGCGGCTGAGTTCGACCCTTACCCAGAAGAGATATTGATCTACGACAACACCTTTGAAGGTGGTGGCTCCCAGCCCGGTTTGGACTACTTAACGGAACTGAAAAATGCCCTGTACGGTGAACAAGGTGCCTTTCCTGACATCATTTGGGACGGGATCGTGAACCCAGAGATTCAGGATGAGCGCGCCATCATTTGCGTGGACAATGGCGAGGCAGAATTACTCAGCATTGATGCGGGCAATCAATTCGCTAACCCCGGTGTGGATATGCAAAAACACGATTGCTCCATCGCGAAACTGCAGCCTATTGAACTGGCGAGCAACTAACGGGTGCGTATCTGGCGGATTATCGCCACTAAGTTATTGGCGCTACTGGCAGTCGTTTTGCTAAACGGCTGCGGCGAACCGCAGATTAAACACTTCGATTCGAACAGCTATCCTGAAAAGCTGTCCGACTGGGGACTGGTGGTTAAACAGAGCGAGGCATTAGCAGTCCACCCGGAGAGCTCTGTTTATGCTCTGAATACTGCACTGTTTTCCGACTACGCACAGAAACTGCGAACCGTTTACATTCCCGCCGGCCAAGCGGCCTCCTACCACGCCGAAGAAACCTTTCAGTTCCCTGTCGGTAGCATCATCAGCAAAACGTTTTTCTACCCAATCGATGGCAGCGGCGCAGTACTCACTGACGCTTCATGGTCTGGCGACCCTAAGGACATCGATCTGGCCAATCACCGCCTGATAGAAACTCGACTGCTCGTGAAACAGGCAGACGGCTGGGATGCGTTGCCCTATGTATGGTCTGGTGATGATGCGTATCTTGCAATCACTGGCGCATTAAAAGAGCTATCAACAGCCAACGGCGAATCCATGAATTATCTGGTGCCTAGTAAAAATCAGTGCGCCTCTTGTCACGCCACCAATCATACCAACGGCCTAATACTGCCCATCGGCCCGAAGGCGCGACATCTCAACAGACTGGATCCAGTCTACGGCGACAACCAAATTCACCGCTGGCAACAGACAGGCAAACTAACCGGCGTTGCTCAATCGATTCCGGCGAACGCTGCAATGCACGACAGCTCAGCGGCTTTGGACCATAGAGCACGGTCGTATCTCGACATAAATTGTGGTCACTGCCATAACCCCCAAGGTGCCGCTGACACCTCTGGATTGTTGCTCAATTACGCTGATCATGCACCGGACAACATGGGAATTTGTAAGCCCCCCATCGCTACTGGAGGGGGATCTGGCGGTCGTCTGTATTCGATCGTGCCGGGCCATGCTGACAGATCGATTGTGTCTTATCGGCTGGCCAGCACGAAGGCCGCGGCGATGATGCCCGAGCTCGGTCGAACCTTAGTACACCAAGAGGGCGTCGATCTTATAAATGAATGGATTAACAGCTTATCGGGGGAGTGCCTGTAATGACTAAGAACGTACAGGCGCCTCTTTTATGCCCGCGGGAGAAGGTGCAAGAGGATTGGATCGACTACAACGAGCATCTCAATATGGCCTACTACAACGTCATATTCGACCATAGCGTAGACCACTTTTTTGATCTTCTGAACATTGGTGCAGCCTATGCCGCCAGCGGCGTCGGATCGTGCTTTAGTCTTGAAGTACACTTGCACTACGTACAGGAACTTAAACTGGGCGATCAGGTCGAGGTCAGGTTACAGCTACTCGACTATGACCAAAAACGCCTGCACTTTTTTCAAGAAATGTATCACTGCGACGAGGGCTATCTAGCAGCGACATCAGAACAGTTGTCGATGCACGTAGATATGACCAGCCGTCGCTCTGCGCCGTTTCCAGATGGCGTGTTGACTCGAGTAGAAGAAGTATTCGCAGCTCACAGTGCCTTACCTAAAAGCGAACGGGTTGGGCATGTGATCGGTATACCCAGACGCGCCTAAATCCATCGGACACAAAAAAGGGTGCCTAAGCACCCTTTCTTCTTCCATTGGACGACTTGCTTAATAGCCTTCCAGTTCCCCATAACGATTGCGGTGGAAGTTCACATCCCCAAAGGTCTGCTCGGCAACGGCGGCACGCTTAATGAAGAATCCAATATCGAATTCGTCCGTCATGCCTATACCACCGTGCATTTGTACGCCTTCTCGGGACACTAAATTATAGGTTTCCCCAACTTTAGCTTTCGCCAGGCTAGCGAGCTTAGACACTTCCTCTTGGTCACGCCCTTCATCTAGCGCCGTCAATGCTTCAAGTACGCATGACTTAGACAACTCAATTTCACAAAACATATCTGCTGCGCGGTGCTTAAGAGCCTGAAAAGAGCCAATGGCAACACCAAATTGCTTACGTTCCTTAAGATACTCAACAGTGCGTTCGAAGCACTCTTGGATGCCGCCGAGCATCTCTGCGCTCAACCCAATTCGAGCAATATCCAAAGCTTGATCCAATGTGTCAGCCGCTGTGTCTGCAGCACCCAGTAACGCATCGTTACCTACTTTAACTGCGGCCAAAGTAACATTCGCTGCGTTGCGTGAATCAGCCATAATGGTGCGAGTCACACTAACACCTTCGGCTTCGCGGTCTACCAGGAAGAGGCTGATGCCTTCTCGAGCGCCAACCTCACCTGAGGTACGTGCAGCGACAATCAGCTTATCGGCTACATGACCATCTAAGACAAAGGTCTTGCTGCCATCCAGTACGTAACCGTCTGCCGTAGCAGAGGCCGTAGTCTGAATGCCGTAAGGATCATGCTTGTGTGATTCTTCTAAAGCTAAGGCCAACAGAAGTTCACCCGCTGCCAATTGCGGCAGCAAATCGGCTTTTTGCTCGTCTGAACCGCCCAGATTGATAAGAGTACCGCCAACCCAAACAGAAGCATAAAGAGGGCTCGCTGTTAGCGTACGGCCTGACTCTTCAGTGACGACACCCAAGCCTTTGTAACCAAACGCCAAGCCGCCATGGTCTTCACTCCATGGAATCGCGGCCCAACCCAACTCAACCATAGAACCCCAAGTGCCCCGGTCGAAACCATCAGGATTTTCCTCATCCCGCAACTTGCGCAACTGCGCAATAGGAGCGTTGGTCGCGCAAAAGTCCTTGGCGCTGTCTTTGAGCATTGTCTGCTCTTCGTTGAGAATCATGGCCATTAAAGTCCCCTACCCACGTAAATTAAATCTAAATACTAAGCCGACTATAAAAACAAAGTATCGTTCTGATGTCGAGCCACCGCCGGCGATTTGAACACTTAAACCCCGTCTGCATAGTGTTGTTCTACATTCTCTTGTCGATTGAGCATACTCAACCCGAGGTGAACAATAACTCCGGCAACAAAGTAGACGAACCAAAGAGCCGAGTCCCAGGGCAGCAGGCCAGATACAGCAAGATAAGTGGGCAAAACTGAAAACAACCCACTAATTGCGACACCAGTCGCCGAATTGGCCACTAAACTTGAGAACCCTACTCGTTTTAACAGCATAAACAGTTTGTTGTGCACATGGCTGTTATCCGCAGCAAATGGCGATCTGTTGCGTAGCAACCTATTTGTTATGACTCTCACGACCTCTGTACAGGGATAACTGAGGATCGCTGCGAAAAACCAAATCGATGCATTGCTGGTAGCAAGTATATCCAAGCAGGCGAAAGCCATCATGGCGGACAAACCGTAGGAGCCGAAATCTCCTAAGAATATGCGACCAGAGGCGAGATTATAAAGAGTGAATACCGCAACACTTACAAATAAACCGAAAAACAACACCGATTCAGTGTGCTGATAAGCAAGATAAAAAACACAGAGCGAGGTAATGGCCAACAAACCATTGGCACCGTCAGCGATATTGCCCGCATTCACGAAACCTACAACGATCGTCGTCGCGGCAATAGTCATGACAAACGGATGGTTCAACAAGTCACTGAGGATTAGAAAGTCGATTTGCTCCGGTACTATTTCCGGAAATGTCATCAACGTGACCACAACCACTAAGAGCATCGCCAATAAACGTCTCATGGGGCTTATGCGTTGGGTGATGTCATCGGCGAGACCAATAAAGCCAATAAGCAGCGGTGCCCATTCATAACCGCGGAACAAGCTCATTTGTGCCTCAGATTGACCCAAAGGATTCTGATTGAGAATGGCTGGAATACAAAACAACAGGGCGCCAATCGCTATCGCCACCCCGCCCATTCGCGATGCGTTGCGCTCAGAGATCCCATGCTTATCTGCCTCTTCCCTACCCAAACTCGCCTGAGTAAGCAGAAGCATAAACACCAGCAAAAGCACACCTAACGCACCACCGACAAGACTGGAGAGCCCAGCAACCACGATCATCGGGATTGGTTTAAATGGCAATTGCATATGTATCTGGACTCGGGCTTCCGTCGCCTAATGGTAAACGGATTGTATCGACAAAGATCAGCAGGGTCGATTAATACCCGGTAAACCGGACACTCGCGGGGGGATAGGCTGGGTGCAGTGTAAAGGACAAGGCCACAAGTTGCCCTTCTCCATTCAAAGCAATGGAGTGAGTCACCGGGCCCTGGCCAGTTGCACAGTCTTGCTCGTAGACCGCGTACTGCTCTAGATCGTTGCTACCCAAGCGGTCGCTGAGTAACCAATTTGTACATTGCTGTTCACCAAACCGGCTAGCGGTACCGGCGTATTGCAACAACGTCCCCTCTCCACTGCTGGATTCTTCCATTGATATGTTTAGAGTGTCTTGAGCGGGGAGTAACCCCTCTACTTTTGTTACCTGCCAACCGTCGAAGCGCAAAATAAAGCCGTCGCCGTCGGCAAAAATAACCTCCTGGCCCGCATTGATAGCAAATACATCAAACACTCGGTTAGACCATCTAACTTGCCAGTTTTTTTGCGGACCCTCTTCCAGCTGCCAAAGGCTACTCAGGATATTCCATTGATTTGAATGAAAACTGCAACCGCTCAATAAAATGATTAGAAGGAAAACACTAAACCGCGATGCACCCATAACAAGTCTTGATGTCAAGCCGCCGTGCTTCATTGGCCGTTCCATAAACTACTTACACCTAAGCGTACCGTAGCTTGGGTCATTGTTCTTGCGATAAGCAAAAAAAAAGGCAACCTGACGGTTGCCCTTTTGATAGCAGACTTAGCTCTAAGTACCGCTGGTGGCCGTTGTAGCTGTTGTAGCTGTAGTAGCTGTTGTAGCTGTTGTAGATGTGGTAGCAGTAGTGGATGTTGTGCTAGTGGTACTGCCATCGTCGCCGCCGTCGCTAGAACCATCGTCGCTAGGAGGAGTTACGGTGGCGCCGCCATCACCGGAGCCGCTGTCATCATCATCGTCGTCGTTAACGGCGTTAGCTACAAGTGCCACACCGACAACACCGATGGCGATAGCCGTACCTAAGCCGATTCCTGCGATCGCCCCGGCTACACCTGTGGCAGCACCCGCACCCGCTGCTGCACCGGCGCCTGCACTGGAACCTGCACCAGCACCTGATGATGCAGAGCCAGAAGCTGAACCGCTAGACCCTTCGCCTGCAGTGGCTTCCGCAGCAAAGACAGGCTTTGCAGAAAGGCCAAACACCAATGCGATCATCGATACCGACGATAACGCTTTTTTAACCCAACCGATTCTTCCCGCGGCCATCAAACATCTCCTATTGCGGCTGATTTCGGAAGCGCCCTAAACGACAAGTTCGACGACGCGACCAAGCAAATTGACGGTTCCAATTTATGTTGTAAGAACCTGGAATCTCAAATGTGGGATCGAAACCCACGCTAATTATGCCGATTGGTCTTTTAAACTAGTGGTTTAATCGGCAAATACCGAGTATTCATTAGCTTTGAGAGCCAATCTTTTGTCAATTCTTGATTGACGGTGGAGAGTGTAGCAACTTCTTATCTTTTGTCTATCCACAATTTATTGATTTTTTTTAGAGTTTAGCAGCTTATCCACACGCTTCAGCGTCCTTTCCGACTATCTTTCCCAGTGGCGAGTAAATAACCATTTCTCGAAGAGCATCCAACGTGCAGCCAGGCTGCAAAGTAAAGTCCATACGTCGATCCGAGCGGCCAAACAGCCAAACCTGTCGAATATTAGTTTGCTCGCCCTCCTCGACCACAACAGCATCCTCCGCGGGCACTTCTTCGACGCTTTTCATGGTCTCTCCCAAAAGAATCGCCGAACAAACAAACATACTTTTAGTGGACGATTGTTCCGGCACCCTTGGCAGCGTTTTCGTTATCGACAACGACACTTTATAATAGCGTTTGCCGTCATAGACCGTATGACTGCCCTCACAAAGCTCGGGTTGATTGGCACTCTGTATAACCTGATACATCAAAGCCATCGGCGAAACAGAACTCAGACCCCAAGGTTTTGCGGGCTCCATGTGCCGTAGCGCTGTTCTGTCTTTAAACGATAAAACTCTCGGCAACTTTCCCAACTCAAAAACAATACGCCGTATTTCCTCTACACCCCCATCGGTCCCTTCCAAAGTGTAGTCATCAACTCGCCCTTCACGCAGCAACAGGCCTCTACCATCGTAATTCTTGACCAGCCGTAAGGGCCCAGCGGTCTTGCCGATAATTTCGAATCGTTGCTGGTTGTCTTTGAATTCTTGTTCAAAGGTAACGCTGGCGAGCTTCAAAAAATTCCAGCGTAAGGTCATCTCCGTGGTTTCCAGCGCTGATACAGCGCAAGCCATCGACGAAAGCAGCAATAAGCAGAGCCCCTTCCACCAAGTGATCCAAACTGCACTTGATCTCGTACGGCCCTTACCCATGCTAAACCAGAGCTTCGATGAGTGAGGGTCCCGGCGTATTCAGTGACGCTTCTAAGGCCGCGTTGAACTCTTCGGCGGAACTGACTTGCCAAGCATTCATCCCCATACCCTTAGCCAACGACACCCAATCAAGATCAGGACGGGTCAAATCCAACATGCTCATCGCCTTAGGTCCTGGGTTGTGAGCACCCACTCGCGCAAACTCGATCTGCAAAATCGCGTACTTACGATTGGCCAAAATAATGGTTGTTATATTTAGGTTTTCGCGAACCTGAGTCCAAAGTGCCTGGACCGTGTACATCGCACTGCCATCTGCCTGCAAGTTAATGACCCGCCGATCCGGACAAGCCACCGCCGCACCTGTGGCTGCGGGTAACCCATAACCAATCGAACCACCGGTGAGCATTAACCAATCGTGTGCAGGAGCTGTTGCCGTTGCCATGGCCGAGGCCGCGCCGCAAGTACCGCCTTCGTCTACAACAATGGCATTTTCCGGAAAGTAGTGAGCTAATGACTGGCCAACGGTTGATGGGCTAAGTTCACCTTTTGGCGCATCCGGACGCATAGACTCCACGAAAATTGGTTGCAGTGCAGAGGCCCCAACGGCCTCACATAGCGCATCCAGCGCTCCGTCCACATCGCCATCGCGCTCCACCAAGCTGTGAATTTCGCAACCATCAGGCGTTAACCAATTTGGCTTATCTGGATAAGCAAAAAAAGTAATAGGCGGCTGACTGCTGACCAGAATTAGATGTTCAACACCCTGCAACACCTCTGCCGCTTGCTCGCCAAAATACGGCAGCCGCTGGATTTCTGCGACGCCTGCACCTCGACGCATGCGCGAGATAAAGGTATCGCTGATGATGCGCGCACCGGTTTTTTGCGCAATTCGATTCGCCAATGCCAACCGCGACTCAGTCAATATGCCATTCATCAGCAGCACAGTTGACTTCCCAGAGTGCAGCGCCCTCGCCGCTGCCTCGACACCCGCAGCATTAACCGCGGTTACTTCAACTTGAGGTAAGGGTCGAGCTACAGCTTCTGTCCTGTTCCAAGCCGTATCCGCTGGCAAAATGAGACTTGCCACTTGCCCTGGCGGTGCCATTGCTGCTTGAACAGCTTCCGCACCATCTTGCGCGACATCGTCGGCAGACTCTGAAACCTTCACCCAACCACTGACCGGCCCAGCAATACCCGCGACGTCGGAGCTCAGCGGCGCGTCGTATTTACGGTGAAACGTTGCGTGGTCACCAATGACATTAACCACTGGCGTACGTGCTTTTTTGGCGTTATGTAAATTCGCTAGCCCATTCCCAAGGCCTGGACCAAGGTGAGTCAACGTCGCCGCGGGTGTTCCGCGCATCCGCCCAAAGCCGTCAGCAGCCCCTGTCACCACACCTTCAAAGAGACCAAGCACACAGCGCATTTTTGGATTGCTGTCGAGCGCCGCAACAAAGTGCATCTCTGACGTCCCAGGATTAGCAAAACAAACATCCACACCTGCATCGACAAAAGTTTCTACCAGGCTCTCCGCACCACTTCTGTCTTTCTTTGTCGTTGTTTTTTCGTTTTGATCCGTCACACCCACTCCTTGCTGCTGAACGTCTAAAGAGGTAAAGGGTACGGAGTTTGTTGGGCCAGTACTAGCGCCCTCTCTGCCGATTGGGCAAACTTTATAAATGTCCGCATCGACAGAATCATTACAGCAGCGGCTTAACGCCACCCTTCCCACAGCCCGCATTGAGGTTGTTGAACTACCGGATGTGGCCAATCTGAAATTGGGGTTAATCAACGCAGACTTCTCAACAGAACCTTTGGCCCAAGAAGTGATGCGCAAGGTCATTGCCAAGCCGGCTTATTGGGCTTTTTGTTGGGGTAGCGGCCTTGCCAGCGCCCTTTGGCTACAAGCCAACGCACACAAAGTCGAAGGCAAAGTAATCGCCGATGTGGGTTGTGGATCCGGCGTTGTTGCGATCGCTGCAGCCCTTGCTGGCGCGCAAACAGTCTACGCGTGTGACATCGACGATGATGCTTTGCTGGCCACAGAAACCAATGCCAAGCTTAATAACACCGACATCAAATTGTGTAGCCATATCGATCAATTACCCGACAATCTGGATCAGATATGGATGGCCGACGTTCTGTACGACCGAGCTAATTTGCCATTGATAGAGCAGGTCAAAGCCAAGGCCCAAAGCATCAAGATCAGTGATTCCAGAGTACGCGATCTGGAAGACCCAGACTTCCATGTCGTCGGCCAAGCTGAGGCTCTGACCTATCCAAATCTGGGCGAATTTGATGAATTTCGTGTCGTAAATTTTTTCGAGTATCGGCGACGCTAATAACCTGAACAGAAATTGCGCTGCCCGCACAGTTGCTGGCATGAGTAACATATTGACGGTAGTCTCATGGAACGGAATCGAGGGGGAAATCATGGAATACCAAGACATCATCTATCAGGTGGACGACCCGGTTGCGGTCATAACATTCAACCGACCTGAGGCTCTAAACGCTTTCACTCGCACCATGCTGGCGGAACTGCGCCATGCATTGGCGGCCGCCGAACAAGACGAACGAGTTGTGGGCATTGTCATAACCGGAGCAGGTAGAGGTTTCTGCCCCGGCATGGACATGAATGCTCTTGACGCCATCAGCGAAGGCGGCAAAGCAGACGGCCAAGAAAACAGCAAAGACCTTAAAGCCAAACCCGGCGACCAAACTTTGGGCGACAACTTCCAAGTGACCTACAGCTACTTTATGTCCATTCGCAAACCAGTGATCGCTGCAATCAATGGCGCCTGCGCTGGTTTAGGCTTGGCTGTCGCGACCATGGTTGACTTACGCATCGTTGAGCGTTCTGCGAAGTTCAGCACGGCATTCTCCCAACGCGGTCTTATTGCCGAGCACGGAATTAGTTGGACATTGCCAAGACTAATTGGTTCCGGCAACGCTTTAGATCTGCTTTGGAGCGCACGAAAATTTAATGGCGAGGAAGCCAAAGCGCTGGGCCTTGCTGAACGGCTTGTGGAAGACGGCGAATCGCTAACAACAGCCGTCGAGTATGTACAAAATCTAGCTGCCTCTTCCGCGCCGAAGTCTCTGCAGGTTATGAAAGCCCAAGTGCATAGGCATATGAATATGCAGCTCGGAGAGGCAATGCTCGAAACCAACGACTGGATGGCCGAGAGCTTAAAACGAGATGATTTCAAAGAAGGTGTACGTTCGTTTATCGAGAAGCGGCCACCCAATTTCGAACGCGTCAATGTTAGCAACGAGTAGCCCCTCGATCTAAAGCAACAGGAGCGAGCAGCCATGAGCGACCTAATCTCTACTGACTTGGATTACAACGGCAAACAAATCGTCGAAGACTTGAACCGTCTGCTGCGTCTACGCACAACACCCATCGGCATGAAACTGTTTGAGTCTGTAGAGGAAATGACCGCGATCGAACGCATCCGCCGACCCAAGGATGTCCACACCACCGATCAAATTGTCGGTCAAGCGGCGCGCAATGGCTGGACTGTGGGGATCACCGCTGAGGACTTGGTCGGCGCTCAATGCAGCACCGTTATAGGGCTGCACCCACGCAGCGAAGATTGGCTTTCGGGTGACCGCATGAACGGCGTGTGGTTTGGCAGCCAGCAGGACGCGGCCGCCCACCAGAGCGCAATGGATGTGGTTGACTACGGAAAGTATCAAGCAATGGCTGTTAGCCCACTGACCAGCGGCCGCCTAAACCCACCCGACATCTGCCTTATTTATGCCACACCAGCGCAAATGATCCTGTTCATTAATGGTTTACAGTGGACCGGTTACAAAAAGTTAGATTTCGGCTGCGTTGGCGAATCTGCTTGTGCCGATTCTTGGGGTCGTGCCCTCGCTACCGGTGAACCCAGCCTGTCGCTCCCATGCTATGCCGAGCGGCGATACGGTGGGGTGATGGAGGATGAGCTGCTTATGGCAATTCCACCTAGTTTTTTACCTAAAGTTATTCAGGGCCTGGAAGCTCTCGCGGGCAATGGCCTGCGCTATCCTATTCCAAGCTATGGCATAAACAATGACGTTAGAGCTGGGATGGGCGTCAGCTACTGATTACTGAGGCTCTGTTCAGCTCGAATTAGGGTTTCACAAACTTGGCAAACCTTTGTCAACTTCTAGTAAACTGGTTTCGTCAGAGCCAGATTAGATTCAATGCAATCAAAGTTGAAACCAACCATCGCTACGAGCCTCGTCGCTCAGGGAACTTCTCTGAGTGGTGATCTTGAGTTCAACAAGGAGTTGGTGATCGCTGGTTCAGTCAATGGCTCTATCAGTTGTAATGGCGATGAAAACAGCGTGGTAAAGATTCTTGAGGGCGGAAAACTCGTCGGCGAAATCAACGCCCCGGTAGTCGAGATCATGGGCCATGCAGAAGCCACCATAACAGGCACCGTTAGTGTTTCTGTTGGCGCAACGGCAAAGGTGACAGGTGTGCTGCGCTTTAATCAGCTGCAAGTCAGTCCGGGCGCGCTGATCACGGGTGAGCTGGTTCCTATTGGGAACTCCAAGAAAGATCAGGTACACGAGTTAAAGACCGCGCAAAAGCGTGGCTAAGCGTTTTGCTGAAATATAGCGAACAATCCAACAAAAGCTAAAGGAAAGACAAATGAATGATTCCGACTCCGATTACGAATTTTACGTAGGCACCGCAACCCATTTAGAAGGTGCTTCGTTGGCAATCGATGGCACTGCCCGTATCGATGGCAAAATCGTCGGCAAAGTTGCGGTAAAGCATCTGATTGTCGGGCCAGGCGGCATGGTACAAGGCGACATCTCTGGAGAAACCGCAAAAGTAGAGGGCACCGTCGAAGACAGCCTGACACTCACTGGCAAGCTGACGGTTTGTTCATCCGGTCGTATCCGCGGAAAAATCCAATATGGCTCTCTTGAGACCATGGAAGGCGCAAAGCTTGTCGGTGAAATTTCTACCGACTGGGGCAGCAGCCTGTCCGAACCCGTGATGTCTGATCGCCTTGAAGCATT
>JAYQAJ010000001.1:875498-1075987 GCA_038136775.1 Gammaproteobacteria bacterium | reverse complement strand
TCAGCTGTAAATTCTGATGATGAGCTAAACGAAGACGACTAGCGCCACAGCATCTACGGATTGAATCGTCGATGAGTTCAGCGCCTGCAGAGCAACCGCTCGGGAAACCCCAACGCGGGAAAACTGCCATATTTGCCAACTCGAAAGGAGGTGTAGGCAAGAGCACCCTGGCGCTGATGATGAGCTTGGGGTTAGCGACCCGACACCCGAACGCTCATGTGGAATTGATTGATCTGGACAGTCAAGCCACCAGTAGCGATTCGCTGCGACGCTTTGCTAACCATCGTTTTGCAGTGAGAAATGACGACAGCCTGTTTTTAGCTTCGGGCTCGCCAAATAACGGCAACATCATCAATCACATCGATTCAGAAGCAGCACACAGCGGCGCAAAAAAATTCATTGTTTTTGATAGCCCAGCGGGTAACGAGCCCAGCCGCAGTTCGTTCCTATGGCATTGCGACATCATCTTCGTACCCACGTCAGTCAGTGACGCCGACATTTTCGCAACACGGAAATATCTGACTTCGCTACAACAACTGTTCGAGCGGCAACGCCGCGCTTATGAAGACACCCATCCTGCAATCATCATTCTGCCAAATCTGGTGGACAGTAGAGAGGAATTCAACGAGCTGCGTAATACTCTCGCCGACTGCAAGGCATTTATCGGAAATCCATTGTACTACTCGCCTTTATTCCGCAGGGCCTTTCGAGAACAAGATGACGACGGCAACATAAAAGCCCTGTTAAAGAACTATGGTGCCTACATTCGATGGTTAACTAATACCTTCGCTCAGTGCAGTAAGCTCGAGTCCAACCCGGAAAAATTATTCCAGCTCTGAGGCTTGAACAACACTTAGCGGCTAGCCAAACCAGCCGCGCTTCTTCAACTTACTACCGCATTTGCGCAGCTGTTTACTGTACAAGCTGGCCTGGGACGCAGCCTTCTTCGCATAGCCTTTAATTGTGCTGGATTTTCGCCAGCGCCCTTGGCTGTAACCGGTATGACCGTTGTAATAAGCCAGGTACAGGCGGTAAGCGTCATTCTTACGCAAATTCAAACGCTTATGACTGCGATCGTTATACCAACCGATAAAGTCGATGGCGTCAGCAAAGTCGTCCCTCTGCACGAACCGACGCCCGGTATCTTTTTTATAGTCTTTCCACGCTTCGTTAGTCGCCTGAGCATAACCATAAGCACTAGACGAGCGACGCCATGGCACTATCCCCAGCACTTTCTCTCGGGGCGGTTTAGCGTTGGCTACAAAGGACGACTCACGATGAATAAACGCCAGTCCAATGTGCGGCGGCAACCCCCATCGCTTAGATGCTTTGGCGGTCGCTGAGTACCAACCTTTGTTCTGGGACAAAATCGTACAAATGTTATTAGGGTCTTTCGGCGGCGCGCTTGCACAACTGCTTAGGGTAACCGTACATAGCAACAACAAAATTTTTTTACAGACGCTACTCAAGCTATTGATCTGCAACATCGACACCCGCCTCCTTTAAAAATGCAATAAATTGCGACTCGTCCATTACACGAGTGCCTAATTCCTGCGCTCGAGCCAATTTGCTTCCGGCACCTGGTCCTGCCACCACTACGCTGGTTTTGCTGGAAACCGATCCAGCAACTTTAGCCCCCAACTCCTGCAAAATAGCCTTAGCACTATTTCTTGGCATCTGCTCCAGACTACCTGTCAGTACCCAGACCTCACCGCCCAAGAGTTGAGCGTGCACGCTGCCGCGCTGATCGGGCCAATGAATACCGTGGCCAAGTAACGCATCTACGACGTCTAAGTTGTCTGCATCGCGAAAGTACCGGTGGATCGACTGCGCAACAATGGGGCCAACATCAGCAACCTCTTCCAGTTGTTCAAGCTCGGCTTGCTTGAGAGCATCTAAGCCACCAAAGTGATTGGCCAGCGCTAGAGCCGTTGCCTCACCGACCTCTCTTATTCCCAACGCGTAGATAAACCTGGGCAAGGTAGTTTGCTTACTCGCTGTCAGTGCCGCGGTTAAATTTCGCGCCGACTTTTCTGCCATCCGATCAAGCGCGCTAAGCGATTCAATGCTCAAGCCAAATAAATCTGCGGCGTTTTTAATTAGCCCATTTTCTACCAGCTGTTCTATGAGCTTGTCGCCCAGGCCATCAATGTCTAGCGCCAAGCGCGAGGCAAAGTGGCGAATGCCTTCTTTGCGCTGAGCCGGACACACATGATGAGAAGCGCTGCAACGAATGACGATTTCGTCTCCGGGTCTCTGGGTTGGACTGTCGCAGGCAGGACATGATTGCGGCACCGAGATCTCAGCCGCTCCGTCAGGGCGTTTGGCTAAAATCACCTCACGAACCTGGGGTATCACATCACCTGCACGGCGGATCATTACTTGATCCCCAATGTGCAAATCCAAGCGCTGTATCTCATCCATATTGTGTAGCGTCGCATTCGTCACCGTAACGCCACCGACAAAAACCGGCTTAAGCCGCGCTACCGGCGTTATTGCGCCCGTGCGGCCCACTTGGAAGTCCACACCCAATAACGTCGTGGTAGCCTCTTCCGCAGGGTATTTGAAAGCGATCGCCCAGCGCGGCTTACGCGTTACGTTTCCAAGTTCTGCCTGCAAAGCCAGCTGATTGACCTTAACCACTACACCATCAATGTCGTAACCTAATTCGTCGCGGCTTTCTTGCAACCGAGCGATGTAGTCCAAACACTCATCTAAGTCATGCACTTCCTGAGTCAGAGTATTGGTACGTAAACCCCACCTTGCAAATTGCTCAAGCACCGCTGCATGGGTGTGCGGCTGCCATTCTCCGTCGTTCCAACCTAAGCTATAACTAAACATCGTGAGGGGCCGTTGCGCAGTAATACGCGAATCCAGCTGTCTAAGACTACCCGCCGCGCCATTTCTGGGGTTGAGTAGCGGTTTATGGCCCTCTTTTAATGCCTTCGCGTTGTACGTTTCGAAATCAGCGTGGGCCATGTAAATCTCGCCTCTGACCTCGAAGGCTTTGGGATAGCCTTCGCCGATCAGCTTCAGCGGCACCGCTGCAACCGTACGCACATTGCTCAGTATGTTTTCGCCAGTCGCTCCATCTCCACGCGTTGCGGCCAGTGATAGTTGACCGTCTCGATAGGTCAGGGCCACCGCAACACCGTCAATTTTCGGTTCACAAGTAAACGTCAGCTCGCTGGCATCAGCGAGTCGATTGCGACAGCGCTGCATCCAGTCTCGAAGTTCATCGGCATCAGTGCATTTGTCTAACGACAACATCGCCAGCGGATGTTCAACTTTCTCGAAATGAGCCGCAGGCGGCGCACCCACTCTTTGGCTGGGTGAATCTGCCGCAGCCATTTCCGGATGCTGTGCTTCTAGAGCCAGCAATTCATCAAATAGCCCGTCGTATTCAGCATCGCTGATTTCAGGTGCGTCTAGAACGTGGTAACAGTGATTATGATGATGGAGTTCGGTGCGCAGAGCCAACAGCCTGTGCTGAACATCGTCTTGAGATTGCGGCACTAGTCTGATTCAGCAGCTTGCTGAGTGAGGTAACGGCGCGCAAAGTCACTGACTCGCTGACGCAAATGCTCAGCGGTCTGACCGGTCATCGCGCTCATATTCTCGTCTTTTAACTCGCCGCCCAACTCTTGCGCCACATTTTGCGCAGCGCGCAACATATTTTCCAACGCCTCAATGCCATCCACAGCGGTAGGCAATTGCAGGAAAAACGTCAGACCCGGCGACCTTAATGCGGCTAAGTCAGCAAGATCAAAAGTTCCTGGCTCCACTGCATTTGCAACACTGTAGAGCGAACTTGAACTGGCCTCGTCGACACAGTGGAAGATGCTCATTTCACCAAAACGCAGATTCTGCCGACGCAATGCCGCGACTAAGTCAGCGCCGCGGAACACCTGATCTGATGGCGCCAGCGCATGAATCACGATCAATTCAGTAAGTTCGCTGTCCGAAGGGCTCAAAGGGTCGGGTGCCCCAGAGTGAGTTTTGTTAACGCGATCTGCGGATTTGGATGCTTTAACTTCGGGTGCTTTACGCTGCCCTGAACGAATCGCTTTTGCTTTGGCCTGGCGTTCTAGGCTTTGTTTATGTTGGGCATCGCGACTTGCCTGATGTTGATCCAAATCCAACTGCAAGCTGTCTTGCCTAGGCGTGGCCTCTTCAACACTGACTATGCGGGCACCACCATTGGGTAGTTCGCCACGCACGCTAGGTTCCTCTACCGTCGACTCGTCATCGGCCTCGCGAAAGGATTTCGGCGAAATATCCATTCTTAGCTGATTGCGCCGTGCTCGTTGGGCGATCCACAGGCCGTGGCCAATGATCGCCGCTAACAGCAGCCCACCGCCGATTAGAATGATCTCTTTTATATCCAACTTATGACCCTCCCTTGTTGGCCGCTACCAACAAAGACTCGCATTGGGTTGTGCATAAAGCGAAACAGTCAATAATCATACGACCGATTGCGGTTGCTGCCCACTGTCAAACGACAGCAGTTACAGAATCGCTAATGCAGCCGCTGCCTCCACATCTACTGAAACTAACCTTGAAACACCGGCTTCTTGCATGGTCACACCCATCAAGTAATCCGCCATCTCCATGGTAATTTTGTTGTGCGTAATCACCAGAAACTGCACGTTCTCCGACATCTCTTTAATAAGCCCAGCAAAACGGGTGACGTTAATGTCATCCAGTGGCGCATCGACCTCATCCAACAAACACACAGGGCTTGGATTCAGATGGAAGATTGAAAAAATCAGCGCCACTGCGGTCATAGCCTTTTCGCCACCTGACAACAAATGCACGCTGGCATTACGTTTACCGGGAGGCTGTGCCATCAAAGACACACCGGTATCGAGCATGTCGTCGCCGGTCAATTCCAGGTACGCATGACCGCCACCAAAAACCTTCGGGAACAATTCAGACAATTTGCTGTTCACAGCTTCGAACGTGTCCTTGAAGCGGCTGCGGGTTTCCCGATCTATCTTCGCGATAGCGTCCAGCAACGTTTGCATCGCAAGTTCAAGGTCATCAGCTTGAGCATCCAGATACTGTTTGCGCTCGGACTCCTGGTCATATTCTTCAATCGCCGCGAGGTTGATGGCTCCCAGGCGTTGAATACGCCGACCCATGCGCTCCAACTCTTCAGCCCAATCTTGCTCGTTCGCTTCTTCGGGCAAGCCTTCTTGCACCGCAGTCAATTCGTGTCCGGTGCTTTGCAGTTGTTCAAGCACGTTGGTCTCTTGTACCGATATACCCTGACGCTCTACCCGCGCTTGCTCTAAACCAGTACGTATCTGTTCTACTTGGGCCTCGACTTGCTCACGGATGGCTTGCTGGCTTTGAATGCCTTCTTCTATCGCCGCAAGTTCCCCGCGGACTGTGTTGAGTTGATCTTCCACCTCAACCCGGGCCGCCAATTTATCTGCCAGCTGCTGTTGCAACTCGGGCTGCGGCTGACTGCTCTGCTCGATACTTTGCTCAATGTTCTGCAACTGCTGCTGTAAGTTTTCTTGCTGGGTCAGCAGTCGCTCTCGAGCGGTAAGACTGACCTTGAGCTGTGACTGCAATGCCTGATGTTCAACGTTCAATTGGTGGAATCGATCCCTGCTTTGATCTGCAGCTTGGCGACGCGCTTGCACCTGCTCATTTGCTTGTTCCCTTTGAGCTGCTAGGGATTCGCGCTGGCTACCGTGGGTCTCAGCAATTTCACGAACTTCTGCCAACTGTTCTTGGGTTTTTTCTAAGCGGCTTTGCTCTTCCTTAATTTGCTCGTTTAGCTGCTCAGTGTCTTTCTGTAGCTGCGCCTTACGCGCAGCCGCCTCTTCTAGCTTTACCTGGCGTACACCGTGGTCGGTTCGTCGCTCACTGAGGTTCTGCGTAAGACTATTGGACTCCAACTGCAACGCCTCACGCTGAGACTCTAGGCGTTCAATCTCTGTTCGTTGTTCTTGCAGCCGCTGCTGCAAAGTGGCCAGTTCCCGCTCAGCTTCTTCGACGTTGAGTAACAACTGCTCAATCGCCTGGCCCCGTTCGATAATGCCTTGAGTTTGATCACCGCCATGCAGTACACGCATCCAATCGCTACCAACCCATAGGCCTTCGCGGGTAATGATGCTTTGGCCTGAATTTAAGGCGCCACGATTGGCTAGTGCGACTTCAATGGATTGGGCGGCATAAACCCCGAACAACAGCGAACCTGCTGCAATGGCTTCGGAGCGCACCAACGACGCCGCCGTTGGTAAATCAAACTCTGCGCTGCGCGGTGACTTCTGATCTAAATTGTCGCGGTACTCCACCAAGGCAACGTCACCTTCCGCCAGAGTGACTAACGAGTCCGCGTAGTCGGCAATGCTGTCGACCTGAATTGCCTGCATAAACCGACCAAGGATCGCCTCAATGGCTCGCTCCCAACCGGGCACTACGGCCAAATGCTCACCGACCCGCTGTGCTTGACTTAAACCCTGAGACTCAATCCAGGCTTCAGCTTCCTGCACATCTTGGCCGAGTGCTGCATCTTGGGCCGCTTGCAAACTGGCCAACTGATGGCGCAATTCTTGAACTTTGCCTCGTGCTTCTTCCAAGGCACGCTCTCGCACCACCACTTGCTCGCGCGCCGCGGTTAATTTCTCTAAACAATCTTCAATACGTTGATTGAGCGAGCGGTCAGCACTTTCCAAATCGGTAATTTGCAGCGCCAATTGCTCAACCAACTGACCCCCTTCTTGAGGTTGTTGCTCTGCTTGCTGTGCTGCGTCTTCGTTGCGCTGGCGTAACGTCAGCAGTCGTTGCACCAATTGTTGTAAGTACTCAAGGCGCGATGACTGCGCTTCAATCTCGCGCTCGTTGTCTGCAGCAACCGCAAGGAATTGATCCCAACGTTCTTGCACGACACTGGCTTGACCTTCGGTTTCCGCTAACGCTTCTTGCGCCTGCTGATTTTGGTTTTGGGCGTTTTGCAGATTGGGTTGCAACTCAGCAAGTTGTTCCTGCATGGCGCTGATTTGCTGTTCGTCCATCGCCAACTGCTGTTGGGTCTCGGTCTGTCGTTGCTGCGCGCCCTGCAAATCAACTTGCAGTTGTTGTGAACGCTGCTGATTGAACTGCAGGGTTTCCTCTATGCGAGCGATTTCTGTGCCCAGCTCATAGAACTTTTCTTGAATGGCGTTCGCTTGTTCCGACTGCTGAGTAACCAATTGGCGCTTTTCTTCTACCACAGCCTCTATGCGCCGTTGTTCCGCAACAGCCTTTTCTAGGGCCAATTCAAGTTCCGTAATTTTTTGTTGCGTCTGTTGCAGAGTTTCTGCGAAACCGTTGTAGCGCAGGGTGAAAAACTGCGCGCTTAGCAACGATTCTTGAGTTTTCAGTTCGCGGTAACGCTCAGCGGCTTGGGCCTGGCGTTGCAATCGATCCAATTGCCGGCCTAACTCCTCGCGAATATCGTTGATGCGCTCTAAATTTTCGCGGGTGTGTTTGATCCGATTTTCAGTCTCTCGCCGCCGTTCTTTATACTTTGAAATGCCTGCCGCTTCTTCAAGGTACACCCGCAGCTCATCAGGTTTGGCTTCCACCAGCTGCGAGATCATGCCCTGTTCAATGATGGAATAACTGCGCGGACCAAAGCCCGTGCCTAGGAAAATATCTTGAATGTCCCTACGGCGGCAGCGATTGCCGTTGAGCAGATAATTCGACTGCCCGTCTCGGCTGACTTCACGTCGAATGGCGATGTCGGCATAGGAAGAGAACTCGCCGCCAATACGGCCATCAGAGTTATCAAACAACAACTCAATACTGGCAGCAGAATTTGGTTTGCGAGTTGTGGAGCCATTAAAAATGACGTCGGTGAGGTTCTCACCACGCAATTGCTTGGCTGAGCTCTCACCCATCACCCAGCGCACTGCGTCAATAATGTTGGATTTACCACAGCCATTTGGCCCTACGACCGCGCAGCGATTGCCCGGCAGAGTTACCGTGGTGGCATCTACGAAAGACTTAAAACCAGCCAATTTGATCTGTTTTAGTCTCATAGACTCCTTACAAAAAAACACCTTGGGGAACAGTGATCGATCACTCTCGGCAACCCTATTTGCGCCTTAGAATGTCGAATCCCCTCCTAGCGCGAAGTCTAATTGATCCGTCAGCATTAGGTAATAGTTTTATCGTCTTAGCTTGGCCTAAACCAACCATAGGACAGGCTCTTAGTTCGGCAGCAGTGTCGCTTGTAACACCTTCTCGCTTTGCAGATCTTGTTGGGTCAAAACAGCAGAGCGCCATACCCAATCTTCTGGATTTGCCTGCGCAATGCCTTGCTTGCTAACGCGCACCAAAACTTCAAATTCTTCTGCTGTCGAGAGGATTCGCTGCTCACTCATGCTTACCAGATCATCTAGCTGAACAGTGAATGGCAACATGCTCGCAGGACGCCTAACCGCAGCGTAAGGCATACCACCACCAGGTGGTCGGGCGACAACAAATACCACCGCCGTTTCTTCTGGTTTAGCGGTCGCTGACACAGCCACTCCAATGCGTGGCTCTGCAGATGCCATACGGCTGCGTAACACACTGATTGCGCCAGCCAAGGCAATTTGTCGATCTACACTCCCAGACGCCGTTATAGCTCTGTTCATAAAACGGATGGCCTGGTGCAAATCACCACGCTGCATCATCGTGACCGACAGCAGCTCCAAAACCGGGCCGTTATTTGGATCAATGCTCAGAAGCTGATTCGCCAACCCCTCGCTGACGCTGTCCAGTTGGCCATTACTGGCCAACAAACGCGCCTGCAGCCAGTAGAACTTGACGCTGACATCGTTCTCTATCAACGCATCTGTTTTGGCAAAGGCCTGGGCTGCCGCATTAGGTTGTGACAATTTAAGTTCAACATGACCCAGCAGATACCAGGACTTGGCGTCTTCCGGCGCCTGATCGAGTCGTTGCTGCAAGCGCTCTCGCCAACTACGAAGGCTGTCGCTTTGAGTTGTTTCATCAAGGGTTAACACGGCCTCTGCCCCCTGAATCAACGGTAGGCGGTAGTCAGCCAGCGCGCTGTAGACAATGATGCTCAGGACTACTACCCCAGCGCCAAGGTAACCGAGCGAAAATTTGGACGGCGCTGCTACCGGCTGGTTGCTCGCGCCATTTGTATTGTCGATGGCATCCGTTTCGGCAAGTACAGCCGCGGCAAGTTCTTGTTGCAGCGCAACACGCGCCTCGGGGTCTTGGCTTTCCTGCTCTATTTCTGCAACTCGTTGCTGATACCACTCACGATGGGTGCGACGATGCTGGTGCTCCGCGTCCGGCTCTTCTGCAACCGCCCCGCGCTTGCGCACCATCGGATAGATCACAAAGCCCAGCGCCAATAACGCCAGACCAGCGAACGCTAAAAGACTAATCGTCATCCGCAAGCAACCTACTTAAACGTTCACTGTCCTGTTCATTCAACGCAACCTCCGGTTGCCGTCGAACTCGCAATTGCAGCGCCGCCAGCACCGCAACACCGAGTACTAAAAGACCAATCGGTATCAGCCAGATGAATGCCGTACGCCCTGCAAACGGGGGTTTGTAGAGCACAAAGTCGCCGTAGCGCTGTTGCAAAAAATCCCTAATCTGTTGATCTGTTTGACCCTCTCGCACCAGTCGGTAAACACTGCGTCTGAGATCTTGTGCGATCGGTGCATCGCTGCCTGAAAGGTTTGTATTCAGACACTTCGGGCAACGAAACTCGTCTATCAGCGCCTTGTAACGGCGTTCCTGCTGCTCTGAGTCAAAGGCTAGAACGTCTACCGTCGACGCCCCGTGCCCGGCGCTGGCCAAACAAGTCAACAACACGATCAGTCCTAAGCGCATTGTCATAAACCGTTCATCAGAGATGGATCAATGTTTACACCTAACTGAGCAAAGCGCGGTTGCAGTTCGTCGCGCCAAATACGTGGATTTACATCGCCCACGCGCTTAAACACCACTCGGCCCGAGCGGTCTAGTAGAAAGGTTTCTGGTGCGCCATATACGCCCAACTCAACACCTAAGGCGCCATCAGCATCGACAATGACCAAATCGTAGGGATTACCAAATTGCGCCAACCAATTTTGCGCCTGGTTCGTATCGTCTTTGTAGTTCACACCGACGAGCTGGATATCAGTACCCGCAGAAATACGCAGCAGTTCGTCGTGTTCACTCTTACAGGTTGGGCACCAAGTTGCCCAGACGTTGACCAGCGTAGGTCTGCCGACTAGGTCTGCCTTAGTGACCCGACGTTCCGCATTCAATAACGACACCGCATCGAACTCTGGAAACGGTTTGTCTAATAACGCTGAGGGCAATTGGTGACGGTCGTTCAAGCTAAACCCGACATATCCCACAGCACAGATGACTAAGAACAAAATCAGCGGTACAAAAAGTCGCAATCTGGTCATGTCGATGCTGCTGCCATTGCAGATGCTTGGCGGCGTATACGCAGCGTTCGATAACGCCGATCCAAGACCGCGAACATGCCGCCGAAGGCCATCAACACCGCACCGAGCCAAATCCAGCGCACCAACGGTTTGTAGTGCAAACGCACGGCCCAGGCACCCTGTGCAGCGTCCAACGGTTCGCCAAGGGCAATGTAGGTATCTCCCAGCAATCCGGCGTGAATTCCGGCTTCCGTCATTACATTACCGCCCGCCAAATACTGACGTTTTTCCGGACGCAAGGAGAACGTACTGTCGCCATTAGCAACCACAAAGGTCCCTTGCTGGGCTCTATAGTTGGGCCCATTGACCGCGCTTACACCCAGAAATGTGACATTCATATCACCCAGTTCCACTTGATCCTGGGGCACCATGCGCACATCCCGCTCTATGGATTGGGTCGACGTGATCGCAATACCAATAATACAAACGGCAAACCCTACGTGGGCTAAGCTCATACCAATATAGGCGCGGGAAAACGCGTTGCGCCGCCCAAACAAGTCATGTACGTGACTCAGCACAACCCAAGCCGCTACGGCTACCGCAGCAGCAACCGTCAAGGACGCAGGATCCAATACAAACCAAAGCAATACAGCAACCAACAGCGCCCCCAGCCCAGCGATCAACGCAGGCCGAATACGCCCAGAATCGGTACGTTTCCAATTAATCGGCGGCAACAAGGCTAATACCGCAGCCAGCGCACAACCTAACGGCACATAGAACGCGTTAAAAAACGGTGGCCCAACAGAGATTTTCGCCCCAGTGACTGCTTCATAAGCTATGGGAGCCAAAGTGCCCCACAAAACAACCGCAAGAGACACCACCAAGATCACGTTGTTTACGAGCATGAAAAACTCACGGCTCAACAATCCGTAGGCAACGTGTACAGCAACGCGCCCAGCCCGCAGGGCATAAAGTGTGAGGGAACCGCCGACCACCGCCAGCAAGAACAGCAAAATGTACAGACCACGTTCCGGATCTACCGCAAAAGAGTGCACCGAAGTCAGCACGCCCGAACGAACAATAAAAGCCCCTAACAGAGAAAGAGAAAACGCTGCAATGGCCAACAGCAGTGTCCAACTCTTAAACGCGCCGCGCTTGTCGGTTACCGCCAATGAATGCACCAGAGCAGTGGCCGCCAACCAGGGCATAAATGAAGCGTTTTCTACCGGATCCCAGAACCACCAACCGCCCCAGCCGAGTTCATAGTACGCCCACCAGCTGCCCAGGGTGATGCCCAGGGTCAAAAACGCCCATGCCATATTGGTCCATGTCTTGGTCCAACGCGCCCAAGCGGCGTCTACCCGACCCTCTAACAACGCAGCTACGGCAAAAGCAAAAGGCACCGCCAATCCGACGTAACCGACATATAACAACGGCGGATGTACGATCAGTCCAAAATCTTGCAACAACGGATTTAAGTCCGCGCCGTCTGCTGGAGTCATCGGAATCAAACGTAAGAACGGATTGCTGGTAAATAAAGCAAAGCAAATAAAGCCCAGATTCATCAGCGCCATGACACCCAGCACTCTGGTTGCCAGCGGCGCAGGATAATTTTGCTGGCGCAGGGACAAAGCCAACATCCAGCCACTCATAATGGCGATCCACAGCAGGAACGAACCCTCGTGCCCGCCCCACGTCGCACTCACTTTGTAGTACCACGGCAAAAGCGAGTTAGAGTGGTTGGCTACATAAGCCACGCTAAAGTCGTCGACAGTAAACGACCACACAAGGGCAATAAAGGCGAGGGCGCAAAAAGCGCATTGCCCAACGGTTGTGGACAATACCAACTGCTGAAATTTTGGCTGACCTGCAGCCGCCAAGCCAGCAACACAGGTCACTAAGGCCAAGCACCCAGCCAGCACCAAACTGTAATGACCTAGTTCTGGAATCATAGACTTGAACTCGCCCTCGGCAGCCCGTCAACCTCGTCGGTTGGTGCTGCTAGACTCGGCATTGCGCCCATTTTTTCCGACGGCATTTGCGTACCTGGCATATCCATAAGCTCTGGTGGCATGTAGTTTTCGTCGTGTTTTGCCAACACCTCTACTGCCTCGAAAACACCGTTTTGGTTGAGCGTGCCCTCCACCAAGATACCCTGCCCTTCACGAAACAGATCCGGCAGGATACCGGTGTAGTTCACTGCGAACTCAGAGCCTTGATGATCGGTCAGGGTAAAAGCAACGGCCAGACTGTCCTCTGCACGACTCACACTGCCATCTAAAACCATGCCTCCAGCGCGTACTGTCTGATTAGCCGGTACTTTCCCTTGCACAACATCAGCAGGCGGATAAAACATGTTCATATTCTGTTCCAAGGCCACAAAAACTAACGCCACGGTACCTGCCGTGGCCAGCAATACGAATGTGGTCATAAACAGTCGTTGTTTACGCTTTGGGTTCATCAGCCGTTACTCAGCAGTTTCTTTATTCAATTGTTGATTCAGTGCCTGCGCTTCGTGGCGCCAGCGCAACGCCCGTTCGTGGCTCTTCGTTGACCATCGTATGGCGACAAAATTCGCGGCCAAAACCAAAAGGGTTGATGCGTACGCAATCCAGACATAGCCGCCATGTCCGTCCATATATAAAAGCTCGCTAAACGACGAAAAGTACATAGCTTTTGGTTTACCTCTCAGTTGACTGCGATGCTGCCGGAGCAGCGAACAATTCGTTCACCCAACGAGTTTTACCTTCACGACGTAGCACTTCTAGACGCATGCGCGACAACACATTATGAGCCGCGAAACAGTAGAACCCTAATGCCATCACCAATAGGGGCAACCACATCTCTGGTGGCATGGCGGGCTTTTCGGTCAGCGAGAAAGACGCGGGTTGGTGCAGGGTGTTCCACCAATCCACCGAATACTTTATGACTGGGATATTCACCGTACCCACAAGACTTACCAGCGCAGCCGCTCGGGCGCGCAAATTAGAGTCGGCAATGGCCTCCCGCAATGCGTAGATCCCCAAATACAAAAACAGCAGCACCAAGGTAGATACAGTGCGGCCATCCCATTCCCACCAACTGCCCCATGTGGGTCGACCCCACACACTGCCGGAAAAAAGTGCCAAGGCAGTAAGCCCAATACCAAGAGGCAGAGTAGCGGCTATGGCTACATCAGCAAGCTTCATACGCCAAACCAAACCAACAAAACCGGCAACGCCCATACCCAAATACAACGACTGGCCCACCATGGCGGCAGGCACATGCACATACATAATGCGAAAGCTGTTGCCCTGCTGATAGTCAGCCGGCGCAAAGGCAATACCCCAAATAAAGCCCACGGTCAGCAACAGCAAAGCGGACACACCAAAAAAGCGCACCCAGTTATGGGTGATCTCATAAAACCAGCGCGGCGACCCAAGCTTGTGCCACAGCTGTTTCAACGAAGACGTTATGCGCCCACTCAATGGATTGTCACCTGTATGAACATCGGCTCTTTATGGTTATTTTTCATTGCATTTCAACGCTGATTTTCAGCGCCGCCCAAGTGGCCCAGGGCGCCAAGGTAAGAGCGACCGAGCTACACAGCGCAAGCCAAACGAGTGGCGCAGTATAAGCTTGTCCACTGACCACCGCCGCAACGCTGGCATTACCAAAAATTAACACTGGTAAAAAAAGCGGCAGAATTAACAGCGCCAATATGGCACCGCCACGACTGAACCCGACGGTTAATGCCGCACCTATGCTGCCCAAAAGACTGAGTGCAGGCGTGCCCACGAGCAACACCAACATAATGGGTAAAAACATCTCTGGCCGAAGACCCAACAACAATCCCAATAGCGGTACAAACAGCGTAATCAATAGCCCCGAACCCAACCAATGCACAAAAATACGCGCGAGTATGGCGACAAAAGGCATGTGGGCGCTGATCAACATCTGCTCTAACGCTCCGCTGTCGAAATCACGCCGAAACATCGCATCCAAAGACAACATATTGGTCAATAAAATCAGCACCCAAAATACGCTGCTTAGGTCCTTGCTCTGTTCGTCTCGAACACCAGGGTCAGCTATAGCGAACAGCAAAATGCTCAACAACAAAAAACCCAAAGGGTTTATGACGCTGCCCCGGGTACGCAGGGTAGCCACCAGTTCGCGCTGCAATAGCCCCTTCATAGGTCACTACCCGATTGAGGTTGCAGCTGCACCGTGGTCTTTTCAGCAACTTGTAAAATCAAATGGGTCGCGCAAATGACCGCACCGCCGCCCGCACAGTGCTCGCTTAACAATTCATTGAGCAATTGTTGGCTTTGCACATCTAGCGCGTTGAAAGGTTCATCGAGTAACCACAACGACTGCGGCGCCATTAACCAACGCGCTATCGCCGCGCGTCGCTGTTGCCCTGCGGATAATCTCTGGCAAGGGGTATGAGCCTGCTCCAGCAAACCCAAACGGGCCAGTAGGCGCAACGCTTCACTACGATCTAGTGCTTGATCCTGCAGTCCTGAAAACCAGGCCAGATTCTCGAGCGGAGACAACAACTCGTCCAGACCTAGGCGATGGCCCTGATAAACCAGGCCGACGCTCTTATATTCACCAGAAAATTGGCTGTGTAGCCCGGCCAACGTTCGCAACAAAGTGCTCTTGCCCGACCCATTGGGCCCAAGTAATTCCAAACAATCCCCAGGCATCACCGTCAAGTCGAGTGGCTCGAACAAGTCTTGATGATCGCGTTGACACACTAAGGTCGAAGTCCGCAGCAACGGCTCATTATCATGCGCCGCGGCTTGATCAGCATTGTAGGTCTGTGATGGTGGATTATCGAGCAAAGCCAGGGATCAGGAGGAGTTGGAAAGGCGCCAGTTTACCCGAACCCGCGCCTCGACACCCGCGCCGCAACAAATCGTCCAATAAGAGTCCATCACCACCACGCAGCCCACAACGAGCCTACGAACTGGGCGGCACAGTCTCTGACTAGTCCAGCGCTAAACGCACCCCCAAGTATATTTGCCGTGGCATTGCGGGGAAGTAACGGTAACTGCCGAACGCAAAGTCGGCGCGATCAGCATATTCCTCGTCGAGCAAATTCATAACTCGCAACGACCACTCCAATTCTGGCCGCGGCTGCCATTGAGCACGCCAGTTCAGGACCGTATGGCCATCGTATTTGGCGGTGTTAGCGGCATTTAAGTAGTAAGAGCCGACAGAAATCAGCTCGAACTCATGACGTAGGGTAGGCGCCAATTGAGTCGCCCAACTGGCCTGGCCAAACCACTTGGGCGCGGAATCCATTTCGTTACCGTTGCTGATGGTCTCGCGCCCATCCGCGTTGCGATCAAAGGCGTATTTATGTCGTGCATAAGTTCCGGCCAGGGCAAAGGTATGCGCACCACTGGTATGGTTTAACGATACTTCCAGGCCCCTCGACCGAGTGCGACCGTCGCTGACGTTGTAAGCGTCCGAATCTCTGAATAGATAATTGCGGGTGTTTTCAGCAAATACAGCAACCGCGAGTAGCTGATTGCGCAATCCGACTTCTACAGCGGACAGCCGCTCACTGTCTAGATCTGCAATGGTTTGCCCGCCGCGCAAGCGGTACAGCTCGGTCACCTGGGGCGGCCGAAAACCGCTGCTCACAGATGCATAGACCAAGCCGATCTGCACATCGCGTTCAATACCAAAACGCACGCCTAGGTTGGTGAAATCATCTTCCCGGCTCGCCGGACGGGTATACAAACAGCCACCAAAACCACAAGCCGTGCCGTCGTCCTTAGTGTTTCCAACCAGATGGTCGTTGGTGTAATCGTAGCTGAGAATCTCGGCACGTAAGCTGTGCACCAGTCGAGTATTGGCGGACAGACTGTGCTCAAGGTTATAGAAACCAGCAAACAGCGTGCTAGTTACATCGTAGTCATAGTGCAAGCCTGCTGGACGGGTTGCCACCAGAAAGGCGCTACCGGTAGTGGCTTGGTCCTGAAACTCCCGCAAGTGACCTGACATTAGTTCAATCTGGCCACCAAGATTCAGTTGCGTTGTGCCATTGCTTGAGGCGTGGTCGACAATTAGACCGAGGCTGGACTGTTCATTTTCTTCCAGTGGCTGACCGGGCAAAAAGTGCTGCAAAAATTGCATTTGCGAACGTCGCGCGTAGGGTTTGATCGTCCATGCACCGCGACTGAGTTCAGAATTCGCTCGCAACGACCAAGCGTCTCGGTAGGCTTCTGGGTTTGGATTTGAGGTGCGCAGATCTGCGTCTTTGTAAGCTTCTTCGCCACGCACGTAACCGCCGGTTTCTTGATTCAACAAGGTCGCAGTCAAATGACTACGCACCGCCCAACCCGACACCTCGGCCATTTGGCTTAACGATAACTTTTGCTGGCCATAACCACTGTCGTCGCGATAACCACCAGAGTTCGCGCCCACAAAAGCCGCGCCCACTTTATGTTCGCCCAAATCGGTACCGCCCTGCCAGGCCACACGACCAAATTCGTACGGGCCTGCTTCCAGTGCAATGAGGCTCTGCTCAGGGATGGGTGTAATTACGTTGATCGCGCCATGCAAAGCGTTACCGCCTAGTACTGCACTAGCAGGTCCACGCCATACTTCGATGGCAGCAGCCTGTTCTGTATTCAACTCAAACAGATTATTGATGTTGCAAAAACCATGAGGCCGAATGGGAATGCCATCCTGTAGGTAACTGAACTCACCACATGCTCCAGATCCGGTCAGCACTGCCGAGCGAACCGCTGTTAGGTGCTCTTGGCCCGAACCACGATTAACCCATACACCGGCCACTCGATTCAGCGCCTCGCTGGCATGGGTCGCACCCACCTGTTGAATTTCCTTAGCGGTGAGCACTGTACCGCTGCCTGCGGCACCCAGACGTTCCTGGATGCTGCTGCCTGCAGTGACGACTACTTCTTCGATGCCACGTTCATCAGCAACTTCAGCAACAACCGTTCCTGATAACGACACCGCGACCACACTGGCACTCAATAGGATACGCAACATTAGAATTCCAAAATTTATGCAGCGGCAAAAGATACTGGCCGACCACAAGGGATGCAATGCAATTGGCCAAACCGGCGCCATTGTCTAAGTCGGGTTACTGGCCTTGGCCGTTACCAAGCTATCGAACCATGACGATATCGATGTGCTCATTTTCGGGATAAAAATGGATTTGAGCATCGCCGCGCTCAAGCAGGCGCAGCACACGCTGGCGTTTTTCTTCCAACGTGTACTCTTGGGTACCGTAGTCCGTGCCCTCGCGCAAAATAAAAGCGTCCACCACACCCATTAACGCTTCAGCGGATAACTGCTGTAGTGGGATCTTCATGGCTGTATCAGCTGCACTAACGCACTTCGGTGACGTCAATGCGGTTGCTGTCTGCTTGCAGCGCAGCAAAATCAAATAGCCTTCGATCACCCAGGTGAGACAGCGTGACGTTATTAATGCTGCGGCCGATGTTGTCGACCCGACCCGGGTGTTCCGCATCCCAACCGGCCAACATTTGTTTGATGACCTGACGCTGCAAGTTGTCCTGGGAACCGCACAAATTGCAGGGAATGATCGGATGTTGCTGAAATTCCGACCAACGAGCGATGAGACTCTCGCGACAATAAAACAGAGGCCGAATGAGGATATTGCGGCCATCGTCACTGCGCAGCTTGGCTGGCATAGCTTTCAACTTTGCGCCGTAAAACATGTTCAGCAACAGCGTTTCAACAACGTCATCTAAGTGATGGCCCAAGGCAATTTTCGTCGCACCAATTTTTTGCGCGTGGTTGTACAAAATGCCTCGACGCAGCCGCGAGCACACCGGGCAGGTGGTCTTACCTTCTGGCGTAAGCTCTTTAACAATGGAATAGGTATCTTGCTCGATGATATCGAAAGGCACCCCAATTTGGCTCAGATACTCCGGCAATACCTGCTCAGGAAACCCCGGCTGCTTCTGGTCCAGATTCACCGCAACAATGTCGAACTGAATGGGTGCGTGCTGCTGAAAGCTCAGCATCATGTCTAACAAGGTATAAGAGTCCTTTCCTCCTGAAAGACACACCATGACCTTGTCGCCATTGCTGAGCATATTGAAATCAGTGAGCGCCTCGCCAACTAAACGCCGAAGCTTTTTATGACATTTGTTTTTCTCGTATTGGCCTTTGCGCGGATCACGCTTTGGCAAAGAAACCGCCCCCCTCTCCGACATCAGTTCAAACCCCTCAACACATGCATGGGCGGGGAATCGAGCAAGCTGCGACTGCCAATCAGACCCACCACGGTAATTATCAGTGCGCCACTCAACGGCCCCAGTAACCAAATCCACGGGTGGATTTGCGCGCTCAATTCAAATACCTGAGTCTGCAGCGCTGCCACCGTAAGTTCTGCACCCAGCACCGCCACCAAACCGGCAAAGATCCCTAGAATTAAGAACTCTCCAGTCAACGAACCGGCAATTAGGCGTCGTGTACCACCCAAGGCTCGCACCAATGCCAACTCAGACATCCGTGCATCACGACTCGATTGAATGCTAGCAATAAGCACCAAACACCCACTGAACAGCACCAACACCAGCACCAATTCCACTGCCTGGGTTACTTGGTCAACAATGGTTTGCACCTGTTCAATGACCGCATCAATTTCAATGACGGTAATTGTTGGATACGCGCTCAACAGCTTATTCAAGAACGTCTTATTCTGTCGCTCCAAATAAAAGCTGGTCATATAAGTTGCAGGAAAATCTGCTAACGCTTGGGGCGAGAAAATTACAAAAAAGTTCGGGCTTAAGCTTTCCCATTCCAAGCTCCGCATACTGCTGACCACGGCACTGACCTGTTGACCGCCAATATCGAAATCTAACTTATCCCCCAAGCTGAACCCCATCTCGTCGGCGTATTCTTGTTCCAAAGAAATCTCCGCCACCGTACTGTCGGCATCCCACCACTGACCCTCAGTCACCACATTGTTCGAGGGTTGCGTTGCCATCCATGTAAGGTTGCGCTCTGACGAAAGGCGTCGTTCCAAATAGGGATTCTGTGCGCGCCAGCTTTTTGCATCCAGGCCGTTAACCCCAACTATACGACCGCGAATAACCGGGTATAAAAATTCACCCTGGGTCGCAGACTGCTCTATGAGAGCGCCAACACCGTCCACTTCTTCAGGGCCTATGTTCATCACAAAGTGATTGGCAGCATTGTCTGGAATCTGCGCCCGCCATTCCTCAATTAGCGCAGTACGAATCAGCACCAATACCAACAACAGCATGATGGCCAAGCCAAAAATTAAAATCTGTGCAGTGCTTTCCTGACGCCTCCGCTGCAGCGCAGACAAGGCCAGGCGCCAGCCACTCTTGGCCTGCATACCCGCCACCCGGCCACCGCGCAGTAACGCGTAGGCCACAAATCCAAACACGGTAATCACTACAACGGCACCAATCAGCGCCCAAAAGGTCAGCATGAAACTTTTGGTGTACCAAACCAACAACGCCAAACTGCCCGCCGCCGCGGCACCATAAGATGCCCAGCGACTTAGCGGCGTCACGCCTAAGTCACGGCGAATCACGCGCATGGGTTCAACATTTTTTAAGTGCACAAACGCCGGCATAGCAAAGGCCAGCGCACAGATCAGGCCGGTAAACGCACCTAATGTGAAGGGTCGTAATCCGGGCGCTGGTAAAGACACCGGCAAAAATTGCGCCAACAACTCCACTATGGCCAAGTGCAATAACCCGCCACCAGCCAAACCCAAACCAATGGCCGCAGCACCTACCAACAACAACAAGCCCATAAATCCGCGCAAAATCTGTGCCGGGGTTGCACCTAAGGTTTTCAGCACCCCAACATGGTCAAAATGCCGCTGGGCATAGCGATGCGCGCTGAGCCCAACCGCCACTCCCGCCAGCAATACCCCAAGCAACCCACCCAGTAAGAGAAAACTCTCTGCGCGGTCCAACGCATTACCAATGCTTGAATTACTCTTGCGAATATCTACCCAGCGGTAATTGGGTTCCAAGGGCAAATCGTCTTTTAGCAGCTGCAACTCGTCTTCAGGGCCAGCCAACAACATGCGATAGGACAATCGACTGCCGGGCTGAACCACTTCGGTTTCCGGCACGTTTTGCAAATTCATCAACAGTCGTGGACCAAGATCAAACATCGAACCGCCACGATCGGGCTCTGCGACCAACACACCACCGATTCGCAGCTCCGCCATACCCACTTCTACTAGATCGCCAAGACTCACCCCAAGGGCAGGGAACAGGCGCGAGTCGAGCCAAATTTCACCAGGCTCCGGCACACCGGTAACAGGATAACCCTCGCCAAAGGGCTGATCTGCAACAATCAACTCGCCGCGCAGCGGATAGCCCCCGTCTACAGCCTTTACACTGACTAACTGATTATTCTCGCCGCCATAAATCATCGACTGAAAAACCAGCGCCTGAGCCGTCTGCAAACCCTGCTCTTGAGCTTTCTCGAAAAAGGTTTGGGGAATCTCTTGGGAGCTGGAAATTTGCCGATCCGCCGCTAGGAAGCTAGCTGATTCCTGAACCAAGGCGCCCTGCAGCCGGTCAACAAACAAACTGATGGACGTTACCGTACCCACGGCCACTAACAGCGCCACCAGCAGCAGGCCCATTTCACCCGAGCGTACATCGCGCCAGGCCATTCTTGAGACTAGAGCCAAATTCATGAGACGACCTTGCCGCCTGCTATAGCAATAGTGCGATCACAACGTTGCGCTAAGCCGTGGTCATGGGTCACCAAAATCAACGTCGTGCCAAATTCTTGATTCAACTCAAACAGCAGTTCACAGATCACCTCGCCGGTTTGAGTATCTAAATTTCCGGTGGGTTCGTCGGCAAACAACACTTCGGGGTTTGATGCAAACGCTCTCGCAATCGCGACCCGCTGTTGCTCACCACCCGAGAGCTGACGCGGGTAGTGGTCCACTCTGTCTTGCAAGCCAACCTTCGTCAGCAGTTGCCGCGCCTGATCTGCAGCCATGCGATCGCCGCGCAACTCTACCGGCAACATAACGTTTTCTAACGCAGTTAAGCTGCCAAGTAGCTGGAAAGACTGGAATACAAAGCCCATATACTGGCCCCGCACCAGGGCGCGAGCCTCTTCGTCTAGCTCCGATAGGTTTGCATCAACCAAGCTCACGCGACCATCTGTCGCCGCATCCAAGCCGGCTAAAATCCCCAGCAAGGTGGTCTTACCAGAACCTGAAGCGCCAACAATAGCCACCGACTCCCCTGCATTGATTTCCAGATCAATGCCATCCAAGATCACCAACTGACCCGCTGCGGTGGGCACAACTTTAGTCACACCTGCTGCGGAGACTACGATTCGACTCATGGGTTCTTCACCATCATTTCTTAAACTCTCGCCCCACATGAGGCGCCAATTGCAGAAGCCTATTACTGCGGCTGTGATAATTGCGTTGTTGTTTTTATCGGCCCTGGCGCAACCGGCCAGGGGCGACTCATCGACTCGCGGTTCGTCTGGGACGGTTGTTGTGCTCGGCGACAGTATCAGCGCGGGCTATGGTATTCAACGCGAGCAAGGTTGGGTGCACTTACTCGACCAATATCTGGCAAAAAACCATGCGGGTTGGCGGGTAGTGAACGCCAGTATTTCCGGCGAGACAACCGGCGGTGGCTTAGCCAGATTACCCGGTGTGCTGGATGAAATCGCGCCTAAAATAGTCATTGTGGAGCTGGGCGGTAACGACGGCCTACGCGGCTACCCTGTGCAAAAGATGAAAGACAACCTGCTGCGCATCCTCGAGTTGTCCCATGCCCAAGGGGCATCGACGTTGCTCGCTGAAATGCAAATCCCGCCAAATTATGGACGACGCTATACCGAAGCCTTTAGTAATAGCTTCAACGAGGTCGCATCCACCGCAAATACCGTACTGATTCCTTTTTTGCTGGAGGAAGTAGCCTTGCAACCCGAGTTTATGCAGGACGATGGCATCCACCCCACTGCCGTGGCCCAACCGTTGATCGTGGATGCAGTACTACCGCACTTGCTACCGCTACTGAAGTAGCGGTCGTTACTCTTAGGTGGTTAGAGCACTAAGTTATTGGGCAACCGTGCGTTTGGTCTTTTGTTTGACCCCAATATGCGATTCGCCACGCGCCGCAGCCAAGCGCACCTGGCGTTGACGCTCACGGAACTGCCGCCGTCGAGCTTCTTCTACCGTGCTGTGACAAAACGGACAACTGACGCCGTGTTCAAATTCTGGCGCCTGCATGTCCTCACTGGACAACGGATGCCGACACGCATAGCACTGCCGATACTGGCCCTGCTCTAGCTCGTGGTTGACCGATACCCGCTGGTCAAATACGAAACATTCCCCCTGCCAGCGACTTTGTTCGAGCGTCACATCTTCTAGGTATTGCAATATGCCGCCGTCTAGCTGATATACCTCTTCCACCCCATGCTGAGCCACATAGGCGGTGGCTTTTTCGCAACGAATACCACCGGTACAGAACATCGCAACTTTGCGTTGTTTAGTTGGATCAATGTTGTCTTTTACCCACTGTGGAAACTGACGAAAATTATCAGTATCCGGCGAAACGGCATTATCAAAGGTGCCGATATCAATTTCGTAGTGGTTGCGCGTATCGATCACCAATACGTCCGGATCATCAAGCAGTTCGTTCCAACGCTCGACGCCAACGTGTTCACCGGTTTGTTGAAGGTCTAAATCCTCGACTCCAAAACTCACGATCTCTGGCTTAACCCGCACTTTAAAACGATGGAAGCCAACACCACTTTGATCTAGGTCTGACCACTTAAAGGTCATCTTGCCAAAGGCCTGCTGCAACGCCTGCACCATCAACTCAAGGTCTTCAACCTCGGCCACAATAGTGCCATTCACGCCCTCGTTCGCTAGCAATATGGTGCCCACAACATTGTGCTGTTCGCCCAAACTTTGCAGTTCAGGGACCTTAACCGCAGGGTCAGCAACTTCGATGAATTTATAAAAGGCCAATGCTCGTCGCATGCTTACACTCCGTCTGCGGCGGCTTTACTGGCTCCGGCACAGGCAGGCGATTGCGGCGCAGCACTATTGCGTTGCTGCCATTCCTCATCGCTGTATAGATGTAGAGCGCAAGCGTGCATGCCCGCAGCAAACTCACTCTCCAGCAGCGCATTGATTAGACGATGCCGATTAATCCGTGATTCGCCTGCAAACACTGCACTAACCGCGGTGACCTTGAAGTGACTCTCGGCTCCAGCCGGTACGTTGTGACCAGAACTTTCATCCGCCACATCGAGATAGGACAGAGTCAGTGCCGAGGCTATCGTTTCTTCGATACGTTGTAGACGGGTCTTCATAATCCGGGGCGCAAAACCGAGGTGGCGCAATTCTATAGCCTGACCTGGACATAAGCCACCGCCCACTGGAACCTTACGTTACGCACTCGTTTCCGCCCGTTAGGTTGGCTAAACTCAGCACTGCCGACAGTTCATTGGTGGTCGGACAACAAAAAATAAGAAACCAACAGGACAAGTTATGCTGGCTATTCTTTCCCCAGCCAAAACGCTGGATTACCAAACACCGCTGACAACAGCAAAGTCGTCCCAAGCAGATTTCAACAGCGAATCCAAAGAGCTGATCTCAACGCTACGCAAGTTTGCACCTGCCGATATCGCCAGTCTCATGAAGATCAGTGACAAGCTGGCAGAACTAAACCATCGGCGCTACGCAGAGTGGCAGCCTACGGTAAATGAAGACAATGCCCGTCCAGCGCTATTCGCGTTCAAAGGCGATGTCTACCAAGGCTTGGATGCCAACAGCATGAGTGCCAGAGACATTAATTTCGCGCAAAAGCATCTGCGCGTATTGTCAGGACTGCACGGCCTGCTACGACCTCTGGATCTGATTCAACCCTACCGTCTGGAAATGGGAACCCGCCTGGCCACCAAACGCGGCGGCAATTTGTACGAATTTTGGGGCAATAAAGTTACTGACAACATCAATCAGGCCCTGCAACAGCAGCCGAGCAAGGTACTGATTAATCTCGCCTCCAATGAGTACTACCAGGTGATTCAGCCTGAGCGAATTGAAGGCCGCATACTGAACATTAACTTCAAGGAATTGCGCGACGGCAAATACCGCTTCGTTTCGTTTTCCGCTAAAAAAGCCAGGGGCCTGATGGCGCGCTACATGATCGATCAACGCATCACCCAGGTATCCAAGTTGCAGCAATTCGACGTTGAGGATTACGCCTTTAATGAAGAACTCAGCGACGCTGATAACTGGATTTTTACCCGCTAATCAGGACCCAGATACATGAGCAACCTTAGCCCTGAGCAACAAACCGAACTTGAAGCCGCCGCATTCCGACGCCTTATTGAACATTTGGACTCGCGTAAGGACGCGCAAAACATAGACCTTATGATTCTCGCGGGATTTTGTCGCAACTGCCTGTCTAAGTGGTACAAAGCCGCAGCCGACGAGCGCGACTTAGACGTGAGCATGGATGACGCTAGGGAGAAGGTTTACAAGATGACTTACGAGCAGTGGAAAGCTGAGCATCAGTTGGAAGCAACGCCAGAACAGCTGGCGGCTATGGCAGCACTCAACAACTAGTCATGCTCAACCCACACCCCAACTTGCCTGAACGGCTTGCCAACAGTTGGCGCGACTGGCGTGGGTTCCTGTCTTTCATATTATTTATGTTGGTTTTTCGATCGGCGGTCGCCGACTGGAACCATGTGCCGTCCAGCTCGATGTTGCCATCCATTCTTATCGGCGATCGAGTGATTGTGAATAAGTTAGCCTACGATCTGCGCATACCCTTTACCTTCACGCGCATAGCTCAATGGGCAGACCCGCAGCGCTCAGACATTGTTACCTTCGAATCACCGAAAGACGGCCGGCTAATGATCAAACGGGTCATCGGGTTACCGGGCGACACGGTCAGCCTGCGCAACAATCAGCTGATTATTAACGGCCAAGCCGCGCAATACTCAGACGAGACCGAGCAAATACTCCCAGCTGAATTACTAAAGCCGTTGAGTCATACCAGCGTAGTTCGTGAAACAACCCTGGGCAAACAACGGCCCATCATGCTGTTTAAAAGAAAACCTAATTGGATCCAATCTAGTTTTGGCCCAGTCACCGTCCCTTCAGGCCACTATCTTATGCTTGGCGACAATCGTGACAACAGCGGCGACTATCGCGTTATAGGGTTCGTGGCACGTAGTGCCATCCTCGGCCGCGCCAGTTCTGTGGCCTTTAGTTTTGATGTAGACAACTACTACCTACCCAGGAGCGACCGCCTGATGCGATCGCTGCGTAGCTGAATCAGCTAGCGCCCCAACAACTTACGCACCAGCCACAACAAACACGCGCCTACCAAGCCGACACCTATTAGAGCGACGACAAAAACCACACTGCTACCCAAGAAAGCCAGACTGTCGGCTACCGCAACCCCATATTGCTGCGCTACCCAAACCACACCCGCAAGAGCTGTCGTTGTACCCAATAAGATAGTGCGCGCCATCCGCCGCCATCGACCGCGCTGCACCGTCACCCTTTGTGCGGCCTGACTGCGCCCAGACTCCGTGCGCCGGTTTTGCTGTTCTGAGTTAATGGTTTTCTCCTCGTGACTGACGAAGCAGGAGTGGTTTCCGCTACAATGATCGATTGCCATTTTAACCAGCTATATCGAGCGCACACCATTGACCGACGTCACTCCTACCGATACATCGCCCAACTATAGGTTCGCCCGCGTCATCTTGTTGGTGGCTCTGGTCGGTGTGGGATTTGGTTTTACTGTGCTGTTTGCCATCCTCGGGCCCCTCGGCAGAGAAGTCGGTCTCAGCGAACTACAGATCAGTTCCATTATCGCGGCGTCCTCGCTGACGGTATTTCTCGCCAGCCCACGCTGGGGCAGGTTGAGTGATCGCTGGGGCCGCAAACCGTTAATGATTTTTGGTTTGCTGGGTTACGCCTGCGGTAACTTTCTTTTTGCCAGCGTCTTTCATGCCGCCCTGGTGGGTGCACTGCTGCCATTAACCGCCTATCTATTACTCATGCTCACCCGGGTCCTGCACGCCAGCGTGATGTCCGCCATCATGCCAGCAAGCAGTGCTTATATGGCGGACATTACCGATTTGGCGACTCGCACCAAAGGCATGGGTGCCGTGGGGGCCGCCAACAATCTGGGCGGCATCCTAGGACCCGCACTCGGTGGGCTACTGGCAGGCATCACGCTGTTGACCCCACTATGGGTAGCCTCCGGGTTAGCCATTACAACAGCCTTGTTCGTCATCTTTTTACTACCCAATAGCCCGCAACCGAAACTCAAACGCAATCAGCCCAGCGCTAAATTAAGCTACTTCGATCCGCGCATACTGCCCTACATCATCGTCGGCACCATGATGTTTATCGGTATGGCGCTGGTGCAACAAACCCTGGCCTTTCGTTTTCAAGACGTATTGCAACTGACCGCGGTAGAAACCGCCCAAACCTTTGGGCTGGCCATGGGCTTGTCGGCGGCGGCGTCACTGGTCGGCCAGATCGGCCTAATGCAGCGCATCAACTTACGGCCAATTCAATGGCTGCGCATCGCCATGCCGATACTGGCAATAGCCTTTGCCTGTTTAGCCATGGCCAACACCCAATCTCTACTGGTCATCGCCATGTTGTTGCAAGGCGCTGGCATGGGCCTTGCCGGTCCGGCCTTCATGGCAGGTGCATCTATGGCCGTTAAGGCAGAGGAACAAGGTGCGGTGGCCGGCGTCGCAGGCTCATGCGGACCACTAGGTTTTACGATTGGGCCGCTTTTGGGTGGCTTCTTCTATCAGATTCAACCCGATCTACCCTATTGGTTTACCTTTGCGTTGTACCTGCCGTTAATCGTTTTTGTGCTGCGAACCCGCGATTAAGCAAAGGCAGATAACACCTGAATTTGTCATAAACTAATGGTTAGATAGGGTAACCAATCACCAGGTGGTTTTATGATGTTGTTAAACTCAAACGTCTCTCTTTATGTTCGCGCAATCGCACTGTTAACCAGCCTATTCGTTGCTGCGACCGCTCAGTCTCATGGTGGCGCAACAGCGGTATCCGACAAAGTTCGCGCCATTGAATTCCCAGATACAGCGGACTATCAGACCCTGACCGTAGATCTACACACCCACAGTGTGTTTTCAGATGGCCATGTCTGGCCAAAAATTCGGGTTGAAGAAGCCCTACGGGACCAATTAGATGCCCTGGCCATAACTGAACACCTTGAATACCAACCCCACCGGGCAGATATTCTGCATCCAGACCGTAATCGCGCCTATGACATCGCCGCAGACGCCGCCAAAAACAGCGACCTCATCGTAATCCGCGGCAGCGAAATCACACGGGATGCACCGGCAGGTCACATCAACGCGGTGTTTATTGACGACGCCAATAAACTCATCAAAGTAGATAAACCACCTGCGGACACCAGTGATGTTCTGGCCTACTACAGTGCGGCCAAAGAATGGCCTGCACAAAAGGCAGTTGAGGCTGCACAGGCGCAAAACGCCTTTATCTTTTGGAACCACCCTTACTGGACTCGTCAGGCTCCAGACGGCATTGCACGCATGAACGAGTTCCATGCCGCCAATGCTCGTAACGGTTTACTGCACGGCATCGAAGTGGCTAACGGCAACACCTATTCCGAGGAGGCCTTCCAACTGGCGTTGGACTACAACCTCACCCTGATTGGCGTATCCGATGTACACGACCTCATAGACTGGGACTACAAACCTCACGAAGGGGGACATCGACCCGTCACCTTGGTATTTACTAAAGCGAAGACTGCAGCAGCCATCAAAGAGGCCCTGTTCGCGCGACGCACGGTGGTTTGGTTTCGCAATTTGCTGATTGGCCGCGAACAGCAATTGCAGCCGCTTTTAGCTGCCAGCTTAAGCGCGTCCCCATTGAGCTATAGGGCTACTACCCAAGTCGCCGAGGTGACGCTTAGCAACGTGTCAGACGCTGACTTCGATTTGCGTTACACCGGCGATTACACGTTTATGAATAATGCAGACCGCATCACCGTGCCTGCCCACGGACACATAAAGCTACAAATCAAACCAGGTAAAAGAAGTAAAAACCTGACCCTACCCTTTGTGGTTGAGAACACACTCACGGCACCGGGGGAACACGCACGAATAGAAATAGAAGTTGCTCAATAATTTTGCCGGGGTAATATACCAAAAACTTTATTATTACCCTGGTAAATATGTACAGCACATTTAATCAAACCCGCCGCATAGCACGCGGCACGTTGCGTGAGGCCGCACTCGCGGCTCATGAACACTTGCACCACTTGCACGAGGCCGGCGTAGTAATTTTCGATGAGAGCACATTCAGCGTTGTGGATGTCGACCTAAGCGGCAGTGCCGAGGACGTAGCTCGACGCGTCGACAGCTATCCACAAAGTAACAGTAAGCCAAGCCGCGGACGCGGTCGGCCAAAACTGGGAGTGATAGGCCGCGAAGTAACGCTACTGCCGCGCCACTGGGAGTGGTTGGCACAACAACCTGGCGGTGCATCGGTGACCTTGCGCAAACTAGTGTCTGCAGCCCGCAAAGACCCAGAACAACAACGGCAATTTGCGCAGCATCAAGCACAACAAAAAGCTTATCGATTCTGCCAAGCCATGGCCGGAGATCTACAAGGTTATGAAGACGCGTTGCGGGCTTTATATGCCCAGGACCTAGAAACTTTCAAAGAACACACTCAAGCGTGGCCACAGGACATCGCTGAAATCGCCATTACACTGGCTGCGGCAACGATTTAGCCGCCCTCAATTCGCGGCATAAAAAATACTTCGCTGTCCGCGTTCAAGGGCTCCATAAAGGCGTCTTGATAAATTTGTCCATCAATGGCCACAGCGTAGCGGTCCAACAAGGCATCCAAACCTGGCCATTGCTTTACCAACAAGGCTCGCAGATCTCGATAGTTTTCAGCGTTAAGGGTTAACGAACATTGGCCGCCAGTAATGGCGGCACATTCGTCCGGCAAAGTGATCTGTGCCACGAGGTACCCCGGCTACGACGAGTTATTCGCCGTCAATGGCTTCCAACAAGTTCGGCGGCGACAAGGGCAATTTACATATGCGCATATCAAGGGATCGAGACACCGCATTCGCCGCTACCGCGAGGGGTGCAACAATGGGTGTTTCGCCAACACCGCGCACACCGTAGGGGTGACTTGGGTTAGCCACTTCGACAATTGCGGTGTCGATCATCGGCAGGTCTGAACATACCGGAATGCGATAATCCAGGAAGCCTGCATTCTCTAACACACCGTCCGCACTGAAAATATATTCTTCGTTCAACGCCCAACCCAAACCTTGAGCGGCACCGCCCTGCATCTGTCCCTCAACATAGGACGGATGAATTGCCTTGCCCGCATCTTGCACAGCGGTATAGGACAACACGTCCACCTTGCCGGTTTCTTGATCGACCCGCAGATCGCCAAAGTTCACCGAGAAGCTCGCTCCTGCGCCCTGTGCATTAAGAGACGCTCGGCCCTGAATCGGCCCGCCGGTCTTGGCTGCTTTACCCGCAAGGTCTGCAAGACTCAATGGCTTCACATCAGCATTTACCCCAGGCCCCGGTATCGCCTGCCCGTCTTCCCATTCCACCTGGTCTTCATCAAGACCCCAGGTCATGGCAGCGCGTTTTTTACATTCTGCGATCACATCTTCACAGGCTCGAGTCACCGCCATACCAGTCGCAAAAGTTGTTCGACTGCCGCCGGTAACGTTGCAGAAACCTGTGCTTTCGGTATCCGCCACCTGAGCACGGACTTTGTCGTATTCCACGCCCAAAGTTTCTGCTGCCATCAGACACATAGAGGCGCGGGAACCGCCAATATCAGGGCTGCCTTCAATGACCATGACGGTGCCATTTTCATTGATATGCACTTCGGCACTGGACTGCATGCCTACGTTGAACCAGAACCCTGCCGCCACACCACGGCCTGCGCCTTCAGGCACGGGTGCCTGGTAATTTGGGTGGTCCTTGGCCGCTTGCAAACAGGCTTTGAAACCAATGGGCGGGAATTTCGGCCCATAGCTGGCCTGGGTGCCCTCGTCCGCTGCGTTGTGTAACCGCAGATCAATGGGATCCATGTCGATAAGTTGCGCAATCTCATCCAACGCGCATTCAAAAGCGTGCATCGACTGAGGCGCACCAGGCGCACGATAAGCCGCCACTTTGGGCTTATTCACCAACACATCGAAGGTTTCGACGAGGAAGTTTTCTAATTCGTAGGGGGCAAAAACCGCCATAGCACCAGGCATGTACGGCGCGCCGGCAAAGGCACCGGCCTCGTAGGCGACCCAAGCCTGAGCCGCAGTAATGGTGCCATCACGTTTGGCGCCTACCTTCACGCGGGCTACCGAAGCCGAGGCGGGGCCCGTAGCGCGAAATACTTCTTCCCGGCTCATGGCCATTTTTACTGGACGACCCGACTTTTCCGAAAGCATGACCGCCAAAGGTTCCAAATAGACAACAGTTTTACCACCAAAGCCGCCGCCAATTTCCATTGGGACAATCTTCAAATCGGCGAGATCTTTGCCAAGAATTTTTGAGGTGGCTGCACGAAATTCAAAGTGGCCTTGGGTAGAACACCAGACCGTACCGCGCCCGTTTTCATCGATACTGGCAACACAGGCTTGAGGCTCAATATACCCCTGGTGCGTCATCGGACATTGAAACTCGCGCTCCACCACGACATCAGCAGCAGCAAAGCCTTCTTCCATGTTGCCCCGCTCCAAGCGACCTTGGTTCGCCACATTGCTGGGATTCTCGGGCTTTTCTGGCAACTTGGTGTAGTTGTTCTCATCCACCAAGGGTGCATCTGACTCCATGGCATGCAATACATCTAGTACCGGTGACAAAGGTTCGTACTCAACCTTAATGGCTGCTAATGCCGCCTCAGCGATCATCGGCGTTGCCGCTGCTACCGCCGCCACGGTATGCCCGTGATAAAGCACCTTATCTCTGGCCATAACGTTTTTGGCTACATCGCTTAGCGTACCGCCACCTTCACCACCTACTTCGCCTTCGATGCCGCCACCGGGGAAGTCCGCACCGCTGATCGCCGCAAAAACACCGGGTAACGCCAATGCACCGCTGACATCAATGCTCTTAATTTTGGCGTGGGCATGAGGACTCCGCAGCACTTTGCCGTGGATCATATTCGGCAACACCGTATCGGCACCGAATTGCGCACGACCTGTCACCTTGTCGAGTCCATCGGGTCGCACTGGGCGACTGCCAATCTGTTTGTAATCCACTGCTTCTGCCATTACTCACTCCTCGGTTGGCTCAAGCCATAAAATGTAGCATGGGGTAACCATCACAGACCACGTTTGCAACGGAGAAATTGCAACCACTGCTCAAGAACGGCCCAATGCACCGGTCAAATGCACTGGTCACATCACCACAACAGTGGTTTTATCGACGTGTTAAAAGTGAGGAGGAAGTGACCATGTCGTTAACTTGGTCTCATGCGGTGATGTACGTTCGCGACGAAGCAGCGATGCTGGACTTTTATACCCGCGTGCTTGGTTTCGAAATCACCGACCGCGGCCCACTAGGCGAACAAGGGCCCGACATCATTTTCCTAAGCCAAACTCCTGAGGAACATCATCAATTGGCCATGTTGCCGGTGCGGCAAGGTGCCGAATCATCCAATTCGGTGAACCACTTCGCTTTTCGCGTTACTCAGTTTACTGACCTCAAGCTCTTATATGACGCATTGCAGCCCATAGACGGCATCAAGGTTGGGCCAATGTCCCACGGCAACACCTTGTCGATTTATTTTAACGACCCAGAAGGCAACGGCTTGGAAGTATTTTGGGATACCCCCTGGCACGTCGCCCAACCCCAAGGCGAACCCTGGGACATCACCCTGTCAGAAGACCAGGCCCTTGCCTGGGTTGAAGCCACTTTCGGCCACGAGGCATCTTTTCAAGCGCGAGAAAACTACTATGCTCAGCGTCGCCGTGAGTTGAATAACCGCTAAACGCACATTTCGATTACCAATCCAAGGAGCATGCTATGACCCTTACCCAAGCCTACGCCCAAGGTCAGACCGCAGATCCGATTGAGACCACCATTGGCCAACGCCTAAATGAAATTGCCGCAGCTCAGCCCAACCACCCTGGCTTGATCATGCCGCATCAGAACATTCGCTGGAGCTACGCCGAGTTTTTAACCGAAGTCGACAAACTCGCAACAGGACTGCTGAAGCTTGGTTTAACCAAGGGAGATCGCGTCGCGATCTGGTCACCCAACCGATACGAATGGGTACTGACCCAATTCGCTACCGCCAAAGTCGGCGCCATTATGGTGTGTATCAATCCCGCGTATCGACTCTACGAACTGGAATATGCTCTGAACAAAGTCAGCTGCAAAGCCATCATCAGTGCAGAGTCGTTCAAAACCAGTTACTACCTTGAGATGCTGCAAACCCTGGCGCCTGAACTGCATTCATGCGCGCCCGGAGAACTCAGCGCGCAAAAATTACCGCACCTCAAACACGTTGTTCGTATGGGCTCGGAAACAACGCCGGGTATGCATAACTTCAACGCTGTTTGCCAGCTTGGCGGCGCCAACGAATACGCTCAGTTAAGCACTATCGAGACACAGCTCGATGCCAACGACGCCATCAACATTCAGTTCACCAGCGGCACCACCGGAAACCCCAAGGGTGCCACCCTGACCCACCGCAACATTTTGAATAACGCCTATTTTGTCGGTCGTAATATGCAACTTAGTTCTGCTGATAAGTTGTGCATTCCGGTGCCGTTGTACCACTGCTTTGGCATGGTTATGGGCACCCTTTGTTGCATCAGCCATGGCGCCACTATGGTATTACCCTGCGAAGCGTTTGAACCGCAGCCGGTCTTGCAAGCGGTACAAGACGAACAATGCACCGCGCTGCATGGCGTACCTACTATGTTCATTGCTGAACTGGACGACCCAGACTTTGCAAACTACGACGTCAGTTCGTTGCGCACCGGAGTCATTGCCGGTTCCACGTGTCCGCGAGAGCTCATGAAACGGCTAATCAGTGACATGGACTTGAATGGCATTGTCATTGCCTACGGTCAAACCGAGTGCAGCCCAGTAGACACCATGACAGAAATGGACGACCCTTTTGAAGCCAGAGTCAGCACAGTCGGGCGACCGCATACTAATTGGGAAATCAAAATCTGCCGCGAAGACGGTAGCTTGGCAAACATCGGCGAAACCGGAGAGGTATGCGCGCGCGGGTACGGTGTGATGTTGGGCTACTGGGAAGATCCAGAACGCACTGAACAAACCATTGATCCAGAGGGCTGGCTACATTCCGGCGATCTCGGTGAAATGGATGCAGAGGGTTACGTAAAAATTACCGGCCGTATAAAGGACATGATTATTCGCGGAGGCGAAAACGTCTATCCACGAGAGATCGAAGAATTCTTATACAGCCACCCCGACATTCAAGAAGTGCAGGTATTTGGCGTGCCCGACGCCAAGTACGGCGAACAGGTCGCAGCCTGGGTGCAAGTGCGCGACGGAAGCGCCCTAACACCCGAAGAAATCGGCGAGTACTGCGCCGGCCAAATCACCCATTTCAAGATACCTCGCTACATCAAGCTGGTGGACGACTACCCCATGACCGTTACAGGCAAAATGCAGAAGTTTGTGATGCGCGACCAGTATGCTGAGGAATTGGGCCTAAGTTAGTCCGACGTTGACTCGCCGTGACGCACCAAGGTGCAATGCTCGCGGGCGTACAACCGTTCCATATAGGCGCATAAGTTTGGACACTGGGACAGCAACCCCTGCTCTTCAGCAAAATTCAGCGTGTAACCAACAATGATGTCGGTCACGCTAAAGCGGTTCTCTACCAGGTAGTCCACTTCGCTCAGCACCCCATCTAGCGCCGCAGCGCTACGCCTGAACATGGCGTTATTCTGGTCAATGATGGCTGGTACGTGTTGGTCTAGAGGCAGCACAAAATCAATGCTGTTGATTTCGGTACTCGATACCCAGCACTCCATTTCGCTGAGCGCAAAGCTCACCCATTGGTCATGTAAAGCCCGCCCCCAAGTACCCGGCCGGGCCACCAAGTTCTGTTCCGGCACCAAATCCGCAATCGCTGTGGCTATGGCGGCAGATTCAAACAAAGGCTTACCGTCGATTCGTGCAGCGGGCAATTTGCCCAACGGGTGAATTTGCTTAACCGCATCACTGCCGATGGTTTCAACTTGATTACCCAACGAAGTATAGGTGAGTTGTGCTTCATTCAATATCCAACGCACCCGGGCAGAACGGGTCGGCGCTAGCTCATACAGTTCAATCTGAGGCATTACTGTATCCAATTACAATTACCGTTAGTCGTGGTTGGATAATAACGACTGCCGCAGCAAGTGCGTAGAACTACATAGTTCCTAGGGCCTACAATTACCTTAGGGTCTGGCAAAACTCATTACCTAGTGCTCTATCCAACGATGACCTCCAAATACACTATTGCACGAGATCTGATCGACCGATTGCATCAACAAGCCGACAGCAAAGGCCTAGATCAAACAGACGTAGAAGAAGCCGCCATGATTCTTTTGATTCAGGCGCTCAAAAATTCACGGGGCAGCGAATCAATACGGGGGTTGTTGCAGTATGAGATCGACAGTCTGGGCACCAGTGTGTTTGAAATTCAGCGCGGCAGCGGCCACTCATAGTAATCACCCAGGGTCTGCAAACTGCTTGGAACGGCTGCGGGGTTGCTTCTTGCATTGGGTATTAATGCACTACATTATTATCGGCCTACTGCATCCAACCCATCCAGGGAGACTGTCCAATGAAAATCCTGCGCACCCCAGATGCCTGCTTTAAGGGTATAGCCGACTATCCCTTTGCACCCCATTACACCACCATCAAAACTGCCGACAGCAGCGATTTGCGCATTCACCATTTGGACGAGGGCGACGCCAACGCACCCATCGTGTTGTGTATGCACGGCCAACCCGTGTGGAGCTATCTGTATCGCAAAATGATTCCACTGCTGGTGGCCGACGGTTTTCGAGTCATCGCACCGGATCTACCAGGCTACGGCAAGTCGGACAAACCCGCAGACCGCGAGGACTACAGCTACAACCTGCAAGTAGATTGGATGAACGCCTGGTTACGGACCAACGACTTCAGCGGTATGACATTCTTCGGCCAGGACTGGGGTGGCCTTATCGGACTACGCATGATTGCCGACAATGACGAACGCTTTGAGCGTGTGGTGGTTTCAAATACGGGATTGCCCTACAACCCAGACACCCCCGACGATGTCGTAGCCGAGGTAGAGGACTTCCGCGCCAACAAACCCACCCCGACATTGCCTGAAATGATGCAAGCAATTAGACGTGGTGCCCGCGCACAAGCTATCTCCTTCGCCTATTGGCAGAAATTCTGTTGGGAAACCGAAGACCTTCCTTCTGGTTTCTTGCTGTCGATGATGGCAGAGAAGCGCAGCAAGCTGGCCATGGCTATCGACTTTACTTTTTACCGTCTGGGCCTACGCAAACTTTCGCCGGTACGAACCGCACTGGCCAAAGCCTACGATGCGCCGTTTCCAGATAACAGTTACAAAATGGGCCCCCGCGCGATGCCGAGCCAGGTGCCCACAATGAAAACCAGCCCATCGCTTGCTGCACAAGCCAAGGCCTGGGAATTTTTCTCGCAATACCAAAAACCATTTCTGTGCGCCTTTGGCGACGATGACCCCGTTACCAAGGGTGGCGACCGGCCCTTTTTAGATCAGATTCCAGGCACTGCAGGACAACCTCATACCACCATCAAAGGCGGCGGGCACTTTGTACAAGAAGATAATCCCGAAGAGCTTTGCCAAGTAATTGCGGCATTTATTCGTGCTAACTCCTAGTGCTCCAACCACCCGCGTTGCGACGACGGCAACGCTTGGCATACATTAGCTGCCAGAACCCACGCAATAGGTGAAATGGCATGACCACTCTGTACATGGTGAGAAGCAATCCAGTAGTAGGCAAAGAAGACGAGTACAACCGCTGGTATAACGACATTCATCTGTCAGAGGTGTTGCAGATCGACGGCTTTCAGACCGCCCAGCGTTTTCAACTGCATCCGCGCCAGGTACAGCCCAACCTCACCCATACTTACCTCGCCATTTACCAAATCGACAGCGATGACGTAGACGGTACCTTGGCAAATCTGAGCAAGGCCACCTGGATGAATCTAAGCGACGCAATCGACATGACAAGCTTGGAGATAGGCCTCTACCAGGCCATGGGTGATATCCAAAGCTAGACTAAGCTTTAGAGGCGTCAAATACCCCTCGATCCATGGTCGCCGCATCCAAGTCAAAACCGCGTCGCTGCAAGAACGCCCTGCGCAGCGGGTAATAAGCAATGGTAACCACAGTCCAAACCACCAAGGTGGTAATCACCATTGGCGATAAATCTCTGGCAAGAAAATACACACCGATAAACACCGACAGCTCTGAAAACACGAATAAGGTCCACAACCAGAACGGCGAAAACGCAAAAATTGATTCGGCGTATTGCTGGGGGTACTCACGAGGAATACGCGTCACTGCCCAATAAACAAAAATCGACGGCAAGGTGGCCGATATTGTTGCAGCCCGCGCGATGTCGCCAATATCCAACCCAGCCAACAACGGCACTATGCCCACCAGTAACATAATTGTGAGTATCCAATGGGGTGCCTGAAAACGGTTAAGCCGACCCAGCCACTCGGGAATCAACCCATCCCAACTCGCCACCAAAAAGGTTCGCGGCAACTGAATGAACTGTGAATTCAGCGTCGTACAAATAGCCAGCCCAGCACCCGCGATAAGAAAATAGGTCATGGCCCAACCCGGCATAAACGCCTGTCCAGCCACGGTCAATGGCTGATCAATCATGTCGCGCCAATGCACCACACCGACACTGGCAAGAGCAACGAGTGCGTACAGTAGCGCCACCACCACGGTCGCTACCGTCATTACTAAGGGGATGACGCGCTGGGGGTTATGCATTTCGTCACTGAGCCCAACGATCATATAGGCACCACCCGTGGCGAACTTAAGCAAGAACACCGCCGTCACAAAACCAACGGCACCTGCGGGCAACCACGGCGACAACAACTCGGTTTGCAGATTTGGCACAGCAAACCCAGCGTACAGCGCCAGGGCCGACGCAAGAGCCAGCACCAACGCCACTTGCACTTTCGCCGCCATGCGCAAGCCAAATAAGTTCGCCAGAAACAGCAACACGATCACCACAATGCCCCAGCCATTTGCCGACAACACTGGAAACAAAGGATTCAAATAAAGACCAAAGGAGCTGCCGTACAAACTCAACGACACACTCGCTAACAGGATCAGCAGCAACACAATCGAACCCAACCAACCGCCGCTGAGGCGTGAAGTCCATACGTAGTACGCACCAATTGCAGGCAATACTGTGCCGGCCATCATAATTAGCAGGGTCACAATCAACACCAACACCGCAGCGGCTAGGTAGGCAAATATCACCGACGGCCCAGTCATACCGATGGCAATACCCGTCAGCGCGATCACCCCGGCACCAATAATCTGCCCCACAGCAATAAAGAAAACATCCCAGGCGCTGAGCACCCTGGGTAACGGTTGTGTGCTCATCAGAAACTTTGGACCAATTCTAAAAAGGTGCCGTCTGGGTCCTTGAAACAGAAAAAACTGCTGCCGTGATCTGCACTGGACATCACTGTTGCAGGCTCAGACAACACCTCAACCCCCTGGGCCAACAAAAAGTCATAGTCGGCCTGTAAATCGCTGCTGCGCAGGGCCAGCCGTGCTAATCCGGGGCGATGCAAATTTGGATAAGGCTCCGAATTATCTCTTGGCTGCTGCCATTCCAGCAGGTCAATCAGCATAGGCGGCTCTGCGTCCTTGAGCGCCATAATCGCGCCATTAACCTGATAGTCCTGCATGCCTACCGCTGCATTTACTTCTGCGTTGTTAGTGGCAGGCACCTTCCAGACCTCGACAAACCCAAGCATTTCGTAAAAAGCTTTCGAGCGCGCATAGTCGCGACAGTTAATGTTGATATGCACCATTCCGGTTATGTTCATACTGCGTGCTCTCTTTCCCTGTTAAATCACAGTGTCCGCGTTATCGATCACCATTTCGGTACCATTCACGTGTTTAGAATCGTCGCTCAACAAATACACCACCATGTGGGCTACATCCCGCGGCTCGCCTATTCCCATAGCCTTGCGCTTCTTGTCTGCGTTGTCGTCGAGATCAATGTTCATAAGCTGCTTCACCGCGTTTTGCACCATCGGCGTATTAATGCTGCCTGGATGAACTGAATTACAGCGAATACGCAGCTTTTCGCGCCGGCAGTGCACTGCAATGGCCTTGCTCATCGAACGAATACCGCCCTTGGCGGCGGAGTACGCCAAGTAATCCGGAATCCCAACCAATGCCGCGGTAGACGACATGTTTACGATCGAACCGCCACCCGAAGCCTTCATCAACTTGATGCCCGACTGACAACCAAAGTATGTGCCGTCCAAATGCACAGCCAAGGTCTTGCGCCACATATCGGTGGTACACGCCTCAATATCGGCAATGGGCGCTATACCGGCGTTATTCACCAGCCCGTCAAGGCGGCCATACTGATTCTCTATAGCCGCCATCACCTCTGCCCAACGACCTTCATCAGCAACATCTTGCTGCAAAAAAGTCGCGCCTAACTGCCCCGCCAACTCTGCACCCCGATCTTGATCTACATCGGTCATTACTACCTGTGCACCACGCTCGGTGAGTAATTGCGCATCTGCCAAACCCAACCCAGAGGCCGCTCCGGTAACCAATACGACTTTGTCCTGCACCCCACTCATAAACTCAACTCCCCGTCATCGATCTTAGTGTTGCGAATTAAACCGATACTGGCGGTTCACTAGGTACCGAGTTAAGCATCACCTCATCGGGTATTTGCATTACCTGCTCATAGACACCATCAGGATAGTTACTCATGTGCGGGCCAGGAGTTTGAGCCACATCCGGCTGGGGTACTTGACCGCCTTCATCGGCGTAAGACGGGGGCTGTTTATAGCGTTGTAACTCGTCGTCTGAAATACCCGCTAAAGCCACCACCTCAGGATCGATCCACGCTTCTTGGTTGATCGGCTCTAATGAGTAGCTGAGCTCTAAGGCCAGGTTCTCTGGTCCTGCAAAATAGATCGAGCAGCACATGCCATGCTCTAGCGGCCCCATCACCGGCACACCTTTGGAGCGCAAGCGATCACGCATGGCCATCAGCTCCGCGTGGTCGTTGACCTTCAGCGCCAGATGCTGCATTGCACCACCCGCACAGTTCGCTCCAGGGTTACCCGCATGGGATTCGCCCAGCACTCGAGGGATGTTTTGAATATCAGGGTTACATACAAAGGCAATAGAGCTTTCGTCATTCAAACGTAGAAAACCGTGCCAGGTGTTTTCTACCCCGTGCATCCAGTACAGAGCTTGTAGCTCCATCCCCAACTTGTCGGTAAAAAACTCAATTTGTTCTTTCATATTGGCGGTACAAATCGCCAAATGGTGCAAACCGGCTACTTTGTTCATAACCTCCTCCTCTAACTGACGGCATAACGCTGCGGCATGTCTTAACAGATTGCAAATTTCTGCCGAGAAACCCAGATAAGAAAGACTACTCCTGAGACTCAGCCAGCTTATCCGACACCACGGTCAGCGGGTTGTAGCGAAACAGTCCGTCCATGGTATTGACCCGCGCTCGCCCCGCCGCACGATTGCGCAACCAAGCCGCTACGCCAGACAAATGAAATACTTTGGCATTGCGTCGTGAACCACGTTGAATGCCAGCAGTACGGTCTCGACGCAGATCTTCATAGTGCTGCATAGCCTCTGCAACGGCTGGGGTCTGGTTCAAACAGGCGGCCAACACCGCCGCGTCCTCAATGGCCATCGCTGCACCTTGGGCCATAAAAGGTAGAGTGGGATGACACGCGTCGCCCAATAACGTGATGCAACCTTTGCCCCATTGAGCCATCGGTGGGCGGTCGAACAGCGCCCATTTGTACAGTTCCGAAGCATCAGCCTGATTGATAAGTTCAACAACATGGGGATGCCAGCCAGCAAAGTCCTGTTGTAATTCCGCCAGGTCACCAGGTTCAGTCCAGGACTCAACTTGCCAACCAGACTTCTCCACCACGCAAACGCAATTCACATAGTCGCCGCCACGCACATAGTAGTGCACAAAATGCTTCCCCGGCCCCCACCATACCGTCGACATGGGACGCACCATATCCTTTGGCAACTTCGAAACCGGCACCAACATCCGCCACGCCACATTGCCAGTAAACGTCGGGTGTTGGTCGCCCCATAAAGTGCGGCGCACCTGGGAATGAATGCCATCGGCGCCAATCAAGCCGGCAGCAGATTCTGACTGATCGTTCACCTGCACCTGCACCTGCACAGTGCCATCGTCCTGTACCGTGCAACCTGTCACTTGCGCCGCGGTGCGCAGCTCAATGTTTGAATGCGCGCGCGCTGCCGCTAACAGAACGTTTAACAAATCGCCCCGATGGATGTGGTAGTAGGGTGCGCCGTACCTCTGGGCGACCGACGACCCGAGCATAGATTCAGTGATTACCTGACCTTTACGCCAATGCCTGAACTGAGTGCCTTTTGGCAGAAAAGCCGACGCCCGCAGTGCTGACTCAAGACCCAGGTCATGCAGCACGCGAGAACAGTTAGGTGACAGTTGAATACCAGCCCCTGCGGTAGTGAATTCGCGCCCTTGCTCTAATACCAATACCGACCAATCGCGCTTGGCCAAACACAGTGCCGCCGTAAGCCCGCCAATACCGCCGCCTGCAATAATCAGTCGTCGCATCCGCCATCCCATTTAATCTGCCGCGCTAGTACTGAAACCATAACAGACCATTGGCTAAAGAAATCGTCGGGTTGCGCTGCGCCGACGAATTGACATTTTTGAGTCATAGTGTCAATTTTCTAACTCGCGTCATGGAGGCAATGAGCTTGAGCGAACTCAACGAATTTAGACTCAGTACCCGAGCCTGGTTACTGGAGAACTGTCCAGAAAGCATGCGTTCACCGATGCCGGACTACGAACGCGTCGAAGGTGGGGACAAACGCCGCAGCGCCAACCCCGACTCCTATGTTTGGCTCGAACGCATGATTGAGAAGGGTTGGACGGTCCCCAACTGGCCAACCGAGTACGGCGGCGCCGGCCTAAGCAAAGAACAATACGTCATCTTGCTGCAAGAAATGGCAGCCATTAACGCCCGCCCACCATTAATAGGCATGGGTGTGGTAATGATCGGCCCTACACTGTTGGAGTACGGTAACGACGAGCAAAAACTTCGGCACTTGCCGAAAATTGCACGGGGAGAAACCCGCTGGTGCCAGGGCTACAGCGAACCCGGCGCCGGTTCAGATCTAGCAAGCCTGCAAACCCGCGCGGTCGACAATGGCGAATTCTTCACCGTTAACGGGCAAAAAATTTGGACCTCTGGCGCGCACTATGCCGACTGGATGTTCGCCCTGGTGCGTACCGACCCAGACGCGCCCAAACATGAAGGCATCAGCTTTGTGCTGTTGTCACTGGCTGATCCAGGCGTGACGGTACGGCCCATCCCATTGTTGAGCGGTGTTTCGCACTTTTGCGAAACCTTTTTAGACAATGTTCAGGTTCCCAAGGCCGACTTGGTACACAAACTAAATAAAGGTTGGACCGTAGGTAAACGCCTGCTGCAACACGAACGCTCTGGGATCCATACCCTCGCCGCAGCCGCCAGCAGCAAGGGCAAGCAAGATACAGGACTGAGCTTGGTCGAAGCAGCGACAACCTATACAGATGTCATAGACGGCAAACTGGATGATCCGCAGTTACGCACTGCAGTGACCAAACACCGCATGGACGCCAGGGCTTTTGCTCTAACTCAGGGTCGCAGTGTTGAGGAATCTCGCGGCGGCACACCGGGTGCCGCGACCTCCATGTTTAAGTTGTACGGTGCGGAGCTAAACCAGCGCCAAGCCGAGCTGCAAATAAGCTTACGCGGTACTCAAGGTGTGGGTTGGAAAGGCGACGGTCACAGCAAAGAAGAACTGCGTGCAGCCCGACACTGGTTAAACACTAAGTCGTTTTCCATTGCCGGTGGATCAAGAGAAATTCAGAAAAACATCATTGCTAAGCGCGTGCTCGAACTCCCAGATTAGAGCGCTTGGGTATAGAACAAAGAGGATTTATTCATGAGCTATGGACACGTCACCCTAGAAAAGGCCGACCACATCGCCACGCTGACGTTAAATCGGCCAGAGAAACTCAATGCCTTTAATCCCAAGATGTATCGGGAACTGGCCGCCGCCGCCACAGAGATCAGCGACGACGATGATATGCGCGTTGGCATTTTGACAGGCGCAGGCCGAGCATTTTCAGCCGGAGCCGATGTCAAACAACGCTTCCAGAAAGAAATCGACGCCCGTGACCGCGGCCGCTCTAACATCACCCACCAACAACCGCGCTATCCGACCGGCACCACCGACCTGACCTCGGTGCGCCAACCCATGATTGCCGCCATTAACGGTGTTGCCGTGGGTGTGGGTTACAACCTAGCTCTGCAATGTGACATACGCATCATGGCCGACAGCGCAAAAATTCGACTGCCCTTTACTTCACTAAGCCAGGTGCCCGAAGCCCATTCAAGCTACTACCTGCCTCGTCTCATCGGATTGGGCAAAGCCTTCGAACTATGGTTCACCAGCCGTTTTGTTGAAGCAGACGAGGCATTGGAAATTGGCTTGGTCAACCAGGTCGTGCCAACTGCACAACTGCGCGATTGTGCTCAGGACATGGCCAGGCAAATCGCCCGCAACGCGCCTACCGCACTCATGCTAACAAAGCGCATTGGCTACCTAGGGGTTAACACCGACATGAACAGCGCCCGCAATTTTGAGAACTTTGCAATGGACTACGCCCGCAGCCAAAAGGATTTCAAAGAAGCCATCAGCGCCTTCGGTGAAAAGCGCCAGCCTAACTTTACTGGCGAGTAGTTAGCACCTTAGCCACTCGCCCGTTCGGCCCTGGCAACTTCCAGGGCCTCCAAGGTCTGCCGGTGAGTGTCTTCATCAAGGTCGTAACGGCTGTAGCAGTACACACAGATCAGGGCGAAGCCCGACACAATTGGCCCGTACAACAAACCCAGCCAAACCAAGGTATCCGTCGGCACATCGGCAGCGGTGCGAATTTCTGCACCCACCGGCCAGGCGATCAACGTCAATGCAAAGCCCGCTACCACTGAACCAAGACCTGAAGTGACTTTGTTAGAAAACGAAACCGTGGCAAAGAAAATACCCTCTTGGCGCTTACCCGTGCGCAGTTCATGTTCGTCAGCAATATCCGCAAGCATTGAAGAGAACGTGATCAAGGCCTGCACAACGCCAAATCCCTGTACGAATTTAACCAGGGTCAGCGTGGTGATGAGTTCAGTGGTGCCGTTTTCTGGGAACCATCCCAGCAAGCGCAACACCACTGGAATGATCTGACACATCGCCCACCATAAGGTGCCTATAACAATGGACGGCTTCTTACCAAACCGCTGGTTAAACCCACGCGCGAAAAAGGCGCCAATAATTGCACCCACTGGGGAGGCTAAGAAAAACAGCAGGTTGCCCTCGCTTTTAAGCTCCCAAAAATAGGTGTTCATATGCAGGTTCAACGCATTGTCCACACCCACCATCATGTAAATGATCAGCGCCCCAGAGAACAGCCAGCGAAACGCAACACTGTGCAGTGCTGCTACTAGATCACCCACAGTTTGGCGTAACACTTCTTTCACCCCGGCATACGCCTTGGCCACTTCTGGTTGCACTAAAAATGGCACCCGCGACTGGGTACCTCTAGCAGAATAGAACATGGTCACCACAACGATGATCGCCAGGGTAATGCTGAAAGGCACGTAGGCGGCGGTATTGAATTGTCCCCTGGGAAACTCAGCGCTGTCGGCAAAGAAAATATAAAAACCAATGAAGTAGGTCAGCAAATGTCCGAAGTAGCCGAAAAAGTACCGATAGGCTGCTATTTCCGTGCGCTCGTGAAAGTCAGAGGACAGCTCCGCGCCAAGAGACATATGCGGCACGTGGAATAACGTAATGGATATCCGGGTCAGCACGGCGAAAAAAGTAAGCCATAAAAACAACGCAAACTCCGAAAGTTCAGGCGGACAAAACAGTCCAATCAAACTCAAACCCAAGGGAATCGCGGCAAGGTATAAGAACGGATGACGACGGCCTAACTTACTGGTCCAACTGTCTGACAAAGAACCGATCAGCGGATCGGTGATGGCGTCCATAAGCAACGCAATGAAAATGGCGATACCCGTATAACTGGTGGACAGCCCCAAAACCTGAGCGTAGTAAAAAAAGACAAAGACCCCGAACGCGCCGTTTTTTACACCCTCACAAACCTGGCCGACGCCGTAGCTGACTTTGTTTTGCACAGTAAGTGGCGCTGTTTCCATCGATATATTTCCTTGTAAAGCGGCGACCGCCGGCTGCAGTTCGAGACTTCAGCAAATTGACAAAATTGATGTAACATGTCGATCTGTCGAATCTGAAGATCGCATACCTATGGCGGGGAGGACAACCATAGCTACGTCAAACAAGCCCCTCGAAGGCTTAAAGATAGCCGATTTCTCAGCGGTTTACGCGGGTCCTATTTGTGCGCGCATGCTCAGCGACTGCGGTGCCGATGTCATTAAAGTAGAAGCCATTCGTGGCGGAGATGTAATGCGTGGTCCCACAGGCAATAGCCGTGTCTTTGCGCATTTCAACGCTGGCAAACGCAGCATTGCGCTGGACCTGACCCAAGCGCCAGCTCAACAAATCGCAAAACAACTCATCGCGCAGTCAGATGTGCTGATCGAAAATTTTCGCCCTGGCGTAATGGCTAAATTTGGTCTTGGCTACGATGATCTTAAAGAGCAATTCCCCAGTCTGGTGTATTGCTCAATCTCCGGTTTCGGCCAGGAGGGCCCCTTTGCCCAGCGCGCGGCCTACGCGCCCATAGCCCACGCAGCCAGCGGGTTCGATTACGCCTATTTAAGTTCTCAGGGCGACGTCGGCGGTCGCCCACCGGATTCCGGCATCATGATCGCCGACATGCTCACCGGCAGTTATGCCTTTGGTGCCATTCAAACCGCCCTGCTAGGACGAGCACAAAGCGGTCGCGGTGAATACGTTGACGTCACCATGATGGAATCCATGATGAGCTTGATTCCACGCCAGCTGCAGGACGCGCAGCTAACTAAAACTCCTCGTGATGGGGGCTTTCGCCCTATTCGTGTCAACGACGGCTACGTCATGATCTGCATCATTTCAGAGAAAAATATGCGCTCGGTGGCCAAGGCTATGGGCCGCGAAGAACTGATCGAAGACCCACGCTTTGCCCAGCGTTTGCAACGCTACAAAAACATGGACGCCTTTGTTGCCGAGATCGAAAGTTGGTCTGCAAACGTCAGTGCCAAAGAGTGCGAGGCCACCATGAACAACGCTGGGGTACCGTGCAGTGTCTACACGTCTACCCAGGAATTGTTTGATCACCCGCAACTGATTGAGCGCGGCGCGTTCAAACAACTGCAAGACAACGATGGTGCGTTCAAAATCCAAAATCCACCGTTTCAGTTTGCTGGCAGCGACACGGCTACAGCGGACACTGTGCCGGAATTAGGCGAACATACTGTAGAGGTATTGACCCAGCTACTGGGTTACGATGCCGACACAATTCAACAGCTGTGCGACGACGGCGTCGCGCATCAATACGCATAAATAAGCTAACTCGAACTAGCTCAAACCAATAGCAGGCCTTTTATGAACACGACAGTGCTACCCAATATGCTCGACTTTGACCCAGCTACCATGCCGCTGGAAGACATCGACATCAGCTATATCGACTTGTGGAAGCAAGACGCCAAGTGGCCTTTTTTCAAACGCCTGCGCGACGAGGCTCCTGTGCACTATTGCCGCAACAGTGAGTACGGCGCGTTTTGGTCAATCACGCGCTTCGACGACATCATGGAAGTGGAGAAAAACTGGGAAGTATTCTCGTCACATCCACGGATTTCCATTGGCGACCCCGTAGAAGGCAGCACATTCTCTACCCCGACATTTATCGCAATGGACCCGCCGACCCACGACGACCAGCGTAAAACCGTACAAGGGGTGGTGGCGCCACAAAATCTGAAAGAGCTGGAAGCCACCATTCGCAGCCGTGCTGCGCAAATTCTCGACGACCTACCCGTGGGCGAAACATTCAACTGGGTAGATCGCGTGTCCGTCGAGTTGACCACCCAAATGCTCGCCACACTGTTTGATTTTCCATTCGAAGATCGCAGAAAGCTGACCCGTTGGTCCGACATCGTCTTTGCGCGCTTGGGCGAGGGCATCATAGACAGCTTTGAGCAGCGCCAGGAAGAACTCATGGAATGTCTAGCCTACTTCACTCGCTTATGGAAAGAGCGCGAGGACAACCCGGTGGGCAATGACTTTATTTCCATGATGATTCGCGGAGAAGCCACCCGAAATCTTTCACCTCAAGAATATCTTGGCAACATTCTCTTACTCATCGTCGGCGGTAACGACACCACCCGCAACTCAATATCTGGCGGTGTGCTGGCACTGAATCAACATCCACAGGAATACCAAAAGCTGCGCGACAATCCGGCCGTTATCCCGAATATGGTGTCCGAGATCATTCGCTGGGTAACACCATTGGCACATATGCGTCGCACAGTGACCAAAGACTACGAGTTCCGCGGCCAACAAATGAAGGCCGGTGACAAAGTCATTATGTGGTACGCCTCAGGCAACCGCGACGAACGCAGCATCAAAGATCCTGAAAGGTTCTTAGTCGACCGTGAGCGCGCGCGTAACCATATTTCCTTCGGCTTTGGATTACACCGCTGTATGGGCAACCGCATGGCCGAAATGCAATTGCGAGTGCTGTGGGAAGAAATCCAGCAGCGCTTCGACTACATCGAAGTGATGGGGCCAGAAGTACGCACCCCATCGTGCTTTGTACACGGATTTACCGATCTGCCGGTGCGCCTGCACGCGAAAAAATAGCGCTGGCTAAAACGGCTCCGGCTCGCCAAACATTGGCCCCTTCATAATCGAACTGGGGGCCATGCCGGGTCGGCGCTGCCACGCGTCGCTGTTGTCCAGCGTCAACGCCTGCATGTTTTCGTGGCGCTCACGCATGATAGCAACGCCATCAAACGGCAGGTCATGATCCACATAGGGTCGCACGTTGTCTGTGACCATATAAAAGTTACCCGCTTCAATATGAGCGAACACTTGTTCAGCGTGCCGTTCCGGTGTCATCGCCAAACGAAAACCACCCGACCCCAACGCCTCGACCTCATCCGCTGAGGATTCACCATCAAGCACACGCTGGTTAACCACACTGGTTTTGTCTAAGGCCGACGCCACGATGCACGGGCACAAAACATGCACACGAATTTGCGGTGACTTGCGTGCCAACTCAAAGGACAACGCCTCACAAGTAGCCACCACCGCGTGCTTGCTCGCTTGGTACGACGCCCCGCCATTATCGCCACGCACCAGACCGCCGACAGACGCTGTGGCGGAGAAAATTGACTCAGTCTTCTGTGCCTGCAACAAAGGAACAAATGCCTGCATAGTGTTTACAACACCCAGAACATTTACCCGCAGGGTCGTATCCCACTCCTGCCCAGTGCTATTCATAATGGTATGAGAAAACATCACTCCAGCATTAGCGAACACCGCACCAATGTTTTTACTAGGCAACAGTTCAGCAATAGACGCTGCTGCCGCGGCTAATTGCTGCGGCTCGGTGACATCGCACGCCACGCCATAACATTGCACTTGCGGGTACAGCTCACGCAATCGCGCCTCGGCTTCGCGCACCAACTTTTCGTGGAGATCAATGACGATCACATGCATGCCCAGCGCCCCCGCTGCATGACAGCACAAGCCCCAGCCAATACCGTGGTTACCCGCACCCGTAACCACGGCCACGGTGCCGCGCAACTGCTGTAAATCCATTGGCCCCTGTTGCTTACTCATACCTGCCCCTCCCCTGTTACATCACAAAATTAATGCGCCACGTCAAAAGATTTGGGTGGCCGCACTACGATGTCAGCGATATTAACGTGAATAGGTTGGGTCACCGCGTACATCACGGCATTCGCTACATCCTCAGGATTACCCAAGAGTTGCTGCATATTATTCGCCAGCGCTTCGAGGGTTTCTGACGCTAGGTGGCCACCCGGCGCTGGTGCTGCATCAATGCCAGCCATCTTCAGCATTGTTTCGGAAAACTCCACATCAAAGTTGCGCGCAAAGTTGGTTGCGATGGCACCGGGCATCACATTAGTAATGCGAATCGTATCCTGCTCTAACTCATCCCGCAGACTGGCAGAAATCACATTCACCGCGTGTTTGGTCGCAGCGTACACACCGCCATTCGGTCGTTGCGCCACCACCGAAGAGATGTTCACGATCTGACCTTCGGCATTGCATGCTCGCATCGCCCGTACCGCCGCCTGGCAACCCACCAGCAAGGCCAATACATTGGTATCGAGCATGGTGCGCCAGTGCTCAGGATCACCTTCCAAAATAGAGCCGCTGAATGATAAGCCTGCGTTATTAACCATAATGTCTAACCGGCCAGTCTGGGCTACCGCTTGATCTATCAAACTTTGTAAAACACCAGCTTGGGTTATGTCCCCTACCACCATCGTCGCCTGGCCGCCTTGATCAGCAATTTGCTCGGTGCAATGTTGCATCGCTGCAGCGGTGCGACCGCCTAAAAACACATGGGCGCCGGCCGCCGCTAATTGTCCGGCTATGGCACGACCAATGCCGCTAGACGCGCCGGTTACAATGGCGGTTTTACCGGCTAGAGAGTTTTGTGTAGTCATTTAACATCGCTCCTTATTTTTATCCGTTTTGACATTTATTGTATTTTTTGTCAATTCCGCTCACTCGACAACGGACCGAAAAGCCACACTTAGACAGAGTTCGACAGCAATGCATGCTTTTGCAAAAATGCCGTCCATGGCCAAAGACAAAAAACGTGACGCGATTCTTAATGCGGCTTTTAGCCAATTTAGTCACTACAGTTTTCGTAAGACGTCGATGGAAGACATTGCCAAGGCAGCGGGCATTTCTCGCGCCTCCATCTATTCCTATTTTCAGAATAAAGACGACATATTCCGCAACGTATCCATCCAGTGGCACGACCATGCCGAACAGATGGCCCAAGCCAGTTTAGCCAACAGCGATGCAAGCATCGCTGAGCGCATTGAGGGCGCACTACTTGCGCGCCACGGCCCCTTTCAAAAGATCGCCACCGAATCAACCTATGGCACCGAAATTTATGACGAGCACCATCGCCTGTGCCGTGACATCGTCGCTGATGCCCACAGCAAATTTCTTAACCTGCTCGCAAGTGCGCTTAAAAGTGCGGTACGGGATCAGGAAATTGACTTAAAGAGCGCTGGCCTCAGCGCAGATGCCGCTGCCGAGTTAGTCAACTTTGCCGCCAGCGGCCTCAAACAGGGGGCTCGCGACCTACCCAGCTTTGAACGGCGCATCAAAAATTTTGTGCAATTGTTCGTACGCGGCTGCCGAACCTAACTACAAATACTCAAACGGCTGTGCCCTAAACCGCATAAACCCGCAATAGCGCTGGCGACCCCACCCCTTTAACAGTTAAGCTGCAAGCGGCTGAAACGGGGGGCCACCATCTCAACACAAGCAACGACTGCTGACACAGGTCAGCGAAAACTTCCTTTGAGCACAAAACTGGCTTTCGGCATCGGCGCGTCCGGCGAAGCCATCTATTTGGGCTTATCCAACGCATTCATTGTTATTTTTTATAACCAAGTCATTGGTTTGAACAATGCCCTGATTGGTACCGCTGTCATGCTCGCCATGATTGGAGACGCCATAAGTGACCCTTTAGTGGGCATCGTTTCTGATCGTTGGCGTTCGCGACTGGGCCGCAGACATCCCTTTTTAATCGCCGCACCGGTGCCATTGGCACTGTCCTTGTACTTTGTCTTTAATCCACCCCAGTGGATATTGGACATGCCCGGCGAAATGGCTATTTTCGCCTGGCTTGCGACTTGGACCATCGTCAGTCGCACCGTACTAACGTTGTTCAACGTCCCACACTTGGCATTGGGGGGCGAGCTTTCAAAAGACCAGCACGAACGGTCGCAACTGTTCAGTGCCAACACCATTTTTGGTGCCGTTTCTGGCGCCGGCTTTGGCTTCGTAGCTTGGAGCTTCTTCTTTGCCGATGAAGTTGTGCGCGCCTCCGATGGCGCTGTGGTGCCTGGCCACCTGGCAGCAGAATCCTATGGTCCACTCATTCTCACCGCCTGCGCCCTTGTGGTAATTACCATTTGGACCTGTGCTGCCGGAACCGCTAAAGAGATCCCATATTTATCTAAAGCCGAGCTGCAAGAGAACCGGCTTACTCTAATGGCGTTCTTACGCCAAATTGTTGGCACCTTTAAGAACCGCAACTACTTAGTGATCTTGGTGGGCTACTTCTTTTTCATGATCGCCAGCGGCATTTACGACACCCTGAACATCCACATCAATACCTATTTTTGGGAACTAAAACCAAACCAAATACGCTGGTTTGGTCTGGTAGGCGCGATAGCGGCGATTACCGGGGCGTTGTTGTCACCCCTATTTATGCGGCTGTTTGACCGTAAACCCGTCATGCTGATTTCGCTCACCATCACCACCATCTGTGCGCAACTGGTGGTAACCCTGAGATTATTCGGGCTTATGCCAGAAAACGGTGATCCGTTGTTACTACCCTTGTTGTTAATGAACGCTGCGGGGTTCTTGTTCAGCATCGGCATGGGTTCCGTAGCGATCATGTCGATGATTGGCGACATTGTTGATGAAAACGAACTGATTTGCGGTGAGCGCCAAGAAGGTCTGTTTTATTCCGCGCGCGCATTCTTTGCCAAAGCTTCAAATTCGGTTGGTCATTTCTTTGCAGGTATCATGCTTGAGTACTACGTACGACTGCCGTTCCAAGCTATACCGGGCGAACTCAGCGCCGACACACTCACACGACTGGGCATCAGTGCCGGACCGCTCATGGGCGTTGCAGCAATTTTTTCATTACTCATCTACAGCCGTTACAACTTAAGCCGCGACCGTCACCAAGAAATCATGCGCAAATTGCGCGAGCGCGTCGCAGCTGGCTAGAGCGGTAGCTGTGGCATACTCCTATACGCGTAGAGGAGGAAAGCCATGGGTAAATTACTGACTTGCTCGGCCCACATACTGTGTGCGGCGCTGTGTGCAACCTTTGCAGCGCCAGCAGCCGCCGCTAAAGAAAAGTCCATCTACTGGGGCGACCTGCACACCCATACCGCGTTCTCCATGGACGCCTATGTGCTCAACACCCAAACCACTCCAGAAGATGCCTACCGCTTTGCCCAAGGCGGGCCCATCACCCTGCCCGATGGCAGCACCCATAAACTACAGCGCCCACTAGACTTTGCCGCGGTTACCGATCACGCCGAATACTTTGGCCTTATAAACGTTTGTCGCAGTGAACCTCAGCGCTCTTATTGCCAAGAACTGGCCGAGGCGGCAGCAGAAAAATCCCGACGCGGTTTTGTTGAAATTTTCTTGCCACTTATCGTAAGCGGCAAACGGAATTGTTTAGTGGACGCAGCCAGCTGTAGCGACTTCGAGGCGAACCTTTGGCAACGCAGCATTGATGCCGCCGAGGCGGCTAATCAACCCGGAAAATTCACAACCTTTGTTGCCAGCGAATGGACCTCATCACCCGACAACTTACATTGGCACCGCAACCTCATCTATGCCAATGCCAACGTACCCAAACGCGCTATTAATTCCTTCGACCAACCTACCCAAGAAACCATGTGGCGGGCATTGAAAGAACAATGCCGCGACCAAGCACCCTGCGATGTGGTGGCCATACCCCATAACGGCAACATCGGACTCGGTGGCAGCTACAGCACCGAAGGCCACGACCAAAAGCTATTGGGACTGCGTGCGCAATTCGAACGACTGGTGGAGATCCACCAGCACAAAGGTTCCAGTGAGTGTTATCCGGGCTCACTGTACAGCGACGAGGCTTGTAACTTTGAGATCGCTCTACCCATACCAATACGCGACGATCTGCGTTTGAATAAGCGCGAACTCACCGCGCAAGAAAAACTGGATATAGCCAAAGGCTACGTGCGGCCAACCCTCGCCAGAGGCTTAACCCTGCAAACGGAACAGGGCATCAACCCATTCCAATACGGATTTGTCGGAGCCACCGACAGCCATTCCTCCCAACCGGGCAGTGCCGAGGAAAACAATTGGCGGGGGTCCCTGGGTCAATGGGACCTAGACCTAAAAGATCGACAAATATACGCAGCCTACAACCCTGGCGGGCTCACAGCAGTTTGGGCAGAAGAGAATACCCGACAAGCGATATTCGCAGCCCTGCACCGGCGCGAGGTTTACGCCACCAGTGGCACCCGCATAAAACTGCGGCTGCGCCAAACCTTTGCGAGTGACACCACCTGCGACACCCCACTTAACAACTCAACACCCATGGGCGGAAACTTGGGCGCACACACAGAAAAGCAGCAACCCACCTTCGTAATAGAAACCATGCAAGACGCAACACCAATAGCTGCCATAGACTTAATCAAGCTCAGCCAAAAAGACGAGGCCGTAGAACAACAAGTGATACGCCTTGGGGACTATCCCAAGGGCCAAGCCAGCAGCTGCATCACCTGGACAGATCGCGACTACAACAAAGGTGATGTGGCGTTATGGTACGTACGGGTACTGGAACAACCCAGTCAGCGCTGGGACCAGAAGAATCAGGTCGTAGAGCGCGCTTGGTCGTCGCCGATCTGGGCTTTTTCAAGCGATCAATAACCGCCGCCCCAGGCGTGTATCACCACGGACAGAGTGATCGCTAGGTCTCATTACCCTTCAATACCTGGGCAAATTGCTGCAGCTCAGACACCACCGTCTCCGCCGCTTCGCGAACCACAAAATGCCCAGCCTCGGCGACATCCACCCGATACACATCGGTGAGACGCCCTTGCAAATCGTCGGCATTAGCTGGAGTTCCGAATTGGTCTTGTTGGCCGTATATCATCAACGTCGGCAATGCACTTTGACCCCAATAACTGCTACTAGGCGCTATCTTTGCGTCCCATCGAGCGCTTGGGCGTTTGGGGGGCCACAGTAAGTCAATCAGTTCAGCATGAGCGCTTGGCTGACGGCCAGCAAAACCTGGTGCGCAATAAGCCTGGACAAGGGCTTGAGCCCACGCGGCCTTGTCCCCCGCTCGTGCCCTGTCGCGCAGTTGCGCCAGTACGTTATTCGGCACGGTGCTGGGTAACTGTCCTCCGGTACCGCAAATCACCAACCCCTCGCACAAGTGTGGATAGTCCCTGGCAAACACCTGGGCCGCTCTTCCGCCCCAGGCATGGCCCACAGCAATTACCCGGGGCAGTTCTAGCTCCGCCAGCACAGCAGCAGCATCCGCCGCCGTATCCAATAACGAAAACGCACCCGTGGCGAGGCTGGCACCCGCGTTGCGTTGATCAAAACGCACCACCGTGTCCGTTGTGGCCAGCTCGGTTGCCACCGGATCCCAAAACGCTAAAGGCAGCGTCGCGCCATTGAACAGCAGCCAGGTGGTGGCGCCGTGTCCGTCGACACGATAGTTGATTTGAACGTCTTGTTGCCGCCGCAACGTCGCCATTCTGCTCTCCCCAAGGTCAGTACTGGCCCACACAATACCCTAGCCGCCTAGGGTTCGGCCCGCGTAAACTGCTGTTGTTACTTTAGCAGCCAAAGATCTCGCGCCTATGAGTTCCAAACCGAACGCCCCAACCATTGTGGTGGATTGGGGTACCAGTAATTTTCGTGCCTATCTGGTGGCGGAAAATGGCCACTGCCTGGCGCGCATTGATACGGCGGAAGGCTTAAACAATGTGCAGCAACCATTTAACGAGGTGCTACTTAAACACGTTGATCCTTGGCTACAGCAACACGGAGCGCTGGTGACTGTACTATGCGGCATGGTGGGCAGTCCTGGCGGCTGGCATTTGGTACCGCATCTACCCGCCCCCGCATCGCTGTTGCAACTGGCCGAGCATTGTCACCGACTGACCGAGTTCACCCATTGCCCAGCATGGATCGTTCCAGGCGTCTCTGGCACGGGCCGTGCGGGCAGCTATGACGTAATGCGCGGTGAAGAGGTGCAGTTTTTCGGCACCCAACAACTGCTGCCACACTCTGACCACAAGGCTCCACAGTTACTGTGTTTCCCTGGCACCCACAATAAATGGATCGACGCCTCTTCCAGCACACTGAATAACTTTTCCACCACCATGAGCGGTGAGCTGTTTGGGCTACTCAGCCAACAATCCATATTGGCCAGTTCCGTAGACGATGACGCACCGTGGAATGACGACGCCTTTACTCAGGGCCTGGACCACGCCAAGCAACCTGGTGGCCTGTTGCATCATTTATTCGGTGTGCGCGCGCTAAACCTCAATGGCCAGCACAGCCAAGAGGTCGGGCTGAGTTATTTGTCGGGATTGATCATTGGCCATGAACTGCAACATTTAGATGCGGATGCGGGTTGTTCCATTGCCATTGTCGGCGCCTCAGAATTGGCTCACCGATATGAGTTTGCCCTCGCCCACTTCGGCTATGATGCGTTTTGTATCGACGGCGAAGCCGCCACTATTTTGGGCGCCCTGGCTATTGCTCAACAACTATCGAATTAGGACTACTTTGTGCACGACCTGCTAGCTTCTTATATGGACGACCTGCCGCTCATTGGCATTTTGCGTGGGGTCGCGCCTGACGAAGCTCTAGACGTTGTCGGCGCTCTTTATGCCGCGGGTTTTCGTATGGTTGAAGTGCCTTTGAACTCGCCGCAACCACTGCACAGCATCGAAAAAATAGCCACCACGTTTGCTGATCAAATGCTGGTCGGTGCGGGCACGGTGCTGACAAAACAGCAAGTCGCAGACGTCCGCAGCGCGGGTGGTCAGCTCGTTGTGTCACCCAACACCAATGCGGACGTTATTCAGGCCAGTGTCGAGCAGAACCTTGTGAGTGTTCCAGGCGTCGCTACACCCAGCGAGGCTTTTTCCGCGATTGCAGCGGGTGCCCATGGCATTAAAGCGTTTCCGGCGGAAATGATCACCCCGCCGGTGATCAAGAGTTGGAAATCGGTGCTACCCAAAGACTTCCCTGTACTCGCGGTGGGCAGTATTGATACAGCCAACATCCCCGCGTACTGGCAGGCTGGCGCTAATGGCTTCGGACTGGGAGGATCTTTGTACAAGGCAGGTAAGTCTGTCGACGCCGTGTCGGCCGACGCCCAGCAGTTCGTTACAGCAATGCGGAACTTAATGCCTACCTAGTCGGTTGTTCGTTGGGCCAGCGCTTCGCGCCAGCTTAGCCCCAACGCAATCAGACTTAATATAAAGGCCAGTACCAAGCGCGGATCACCCAACTGAAACCAAGGATCCAACGGAAACGCAATGGTTTTATGCATGGCGGCTATTTTGAAGTCATGGGACCCAGAGAATGCTGGGTTAATCGTAATTTCCATCATGTCGCGGCGACTGCGATAGCGCATCAGTGCACTGCGAGTCCATTCACGCATTTCCGGCGCATTCATCAGGTCCAACGCTGAGGCTGCCGCATCGCCGACAAAAACCGGATGGCTGGCGCGAGCAAACAGCGCGGGATACATGTATTGCATGTATTTATTCAATACGTCATCGCTGCTTTCACCGGGCTCCACACCCGGAATTTGTAGGGGCTTTTCGTACATATCTATGACATTGATCATGGCGAAGTCATCGCCGGTGTCAGAGCGCAAAAACTGCTCCAGCGCACGTTTCTGTTCTGGCTCTACACCGCGCTGTTCGAAATACGCCATGTACTTGTCGATTTCTTGCTCGGTTAGCGGGCCACCAAACGACGTATACCAACTAAAAAATGCTGCATACAGAACAGCAGCGGTCAGCCAGATCCAACGTGTACGAGTCATAAGCCCTCCTGTTTAGGATCAACTTAATGGAGGACATTAATCAGCGCAAGGCCCCCCGCCTGCGCGGGGGCCAGCTCCGCGCAGGCGGGGGGGCGGATCGCTTAGCTTGCGTATTCCGGTGACGACGCCTTCATACAACGCGACTGCATCAGCAGCGTTGCGACCTTGGCACCTTGTTGGTCAAAAGCCTGGGTTTCGTACCAAACGTATTCTGTTTGCGGACTCTGACCCACACACAACACTTTACTTGTAAGGTGATAGTCGTGATTCATCAACAGCGGACCGTTTTCAAAGCCAATCTCCATGGCACCAAACAACCCCACCATTTCACCAAGGTAAGGGCGCATGCCTTGCATGGGGTAAGCCCATAAAAATTCCAGCACTGTGGTAGGCGCTGCCACAGGATCACCCCAAGGCGACGTGTTGCGGTACCAATCTAATGGATCGCTAATAAAATTCAGATCGTAGCGCTCGAACTGGCGCTTAGGCGAGGTATGCACATCGTACTCACCTAGCGACAAACCCTCGTGCAGACGATGCAAAATACGCAGCTCAGACGGATCGCATGGGCGGAAATCTCTGTTGCGTAATTCTGTGTCGACATGTTCCCCAACAGATGCAGTGCCAGTGGCCACGAGCATGCCGTCCTCGCGCTCCATCCATACTTTGATCGAATCAAAGCCTGGCGTGCGTTGCTCGGCAAACACCTGCACCCGTTCTTTGTCGACGGTTGCGTTCTTAAAATTCAGTGACAAATTGCCGCGCTCGAACCATTCGTTGCCGAAAATCTGCAACAACACCGGCGGAAATTGGTTCATATGAATGTCACCAGCTACGGTACCACCACGAAAGCCCAGCTTCTCGGCAGTCGCATCATCGTGAATGCTGCCCTCTCCTTCATCCGCGGACCAATTTCTCGCCGCCCATAACGGGCCAGTAATTACTTCTGTCATCCCCTTCCTCCTAACTGTATCCGTAACCTAATCAGGTAAACCTAATACCCGTTTCGCAATAATGTTGAGCTGCACCTCGTTCGAGCCACCGGCAATCGAGATAGATTTCGCCTCGAGCCACAATCGACACATAGCAATTTCTTCCTCGCTGAACGAATCCCCCTGCCAGCCCAGACCCTGTGTTCCGCGCACCTGCAACTGCGCTTCCAATTGCGCCTTCACATAGTTGGCTTCTACGTACTTAAAGATTGATGTCGCCGCCCCGGGTGTATCCGCTGCGGTTTCTTCAACCGCGCGCTGTTGGGTCAGCACAAAACTACGCCGCAGCATTTCAATGTCGATCAGATCTTGCCGAAGCTTAGGATCGCTCTGACCTGCAGCCTTATTGTATTGCCGCACCATCTCCGGCATCGGTACTGAGGGTTTAATGCGTTGCATGGGACCTGCGGTATCCGCACTGGCAAGAGCCGCCAAGCCCGAACGCTCGTGCTGTAACAAACGTTTGCCCACCGTCCAGCCCTGATTTAGCTTGCCCACTAAATTGGCCTTGGACACCCGCACGTTGTCAAAGAACGTCTGGCAAAACGGCGAATGACCGTTGATGAGTTCAATGGGCCGCGTGCTTACCCCTTCGCTGTCCATAGAGAACAAAACAAAACTAATGCCTTCGTGCTTTGGCACCTCGCGGTCTGTACGTACCAGACAGAACATCCAATCGGCGTAGTTAGCGCCCGAGGTCCAGATCTTTGCGCCGTTCAATATAAAGTGGTCACCCTGGTCTTCGGCATAGCTTTGCAGCCCGGCCAAATCTGAACCCGCACCAGGTTCGCTGTAACCCTGACACCACGCCACCTCGCCCCGAGCAATGGGCGGGAGGTGTTGCAGTTTCTGTTCTTCGGTTCCGTATTCCAGGAGCGTTGGCCCAATCATAGACACGCCCATGCCCCCCAGCGGCGGCCGGGCTTTTATGCTTTGCAGTTCTTCGAGCAGCACCACGAACTCATCTTTGTTTAAGCCCGCGCCACCGTATTCTTTTGGCCAAGTAGGTACGGTCCAACCTTTTGCCGCCATGCGCTCGAGCCACACGTAGGCCTCGGGATTTGTGCTGCGTCGTTTACTGCCACCGCCAACGTCCTCGCCAGCCACCATGCGCGTACGCATGGTCGGCGGGCAGTTAGCTTCTAGCCACTCTCTAGTGTCTATACGAAACTGCTGCAAATCCGTCATACCTTCCCCAAATTCTTATTAGAGGTGTTTTATAACACAGCCCAAGCTAAGGCGTTCGTTTGAGCCAGTCGCCACCGCCTAATTGGGTGACTAGAATGATGTAAAAGGTAGGGGAACCACATCACCATGACACCAAAAGAGCCTCCATCGGTGAGCCGCAGAAAATTCCTGAGTAAAGGCGGCGCGGGTTCGTTCAGTGCACTTTTGGGTATGCGCATCCCGTTTATCCGCAGCTTGCCAGTGGGTGTCGTTCCTTTGGCACTCACACAAACAGCCCACGCCGCTGCCATACCCAGCAAACCAGACCTTGTGGTACTGAACGATCGCCCCATCAATGCAGAAACCCCAGCCCACCTGCTGGATGACCACGTCACCCCAGCCCACCGCATGTTCGTGCGCAACAATGGTATCCCACCCACCCTAAGCCTAGAACAAGTCGCAAACTGGACGTTGAATATCGGCGGTGAATCTTGCACTCGGCCGCAAACCTTTACCGTAGCTGACCTAAAAACTCGATTTGCCGAGCACACCTACCAACTGCAACTAGAATGCGGTGGCAACGGCCGCAGCGAGTTTTTTCCTCCAGCACGGGGCAACCAATGGACGACGGGGGCGGTGAGCTGCGCGCAATGGACCGGGGTACGCTTACGCGACGTCTTGCAGCATTGCGGAGTCGACAATACAGCCGTGTACATTGGCTACAACGCCGCCGATGCGCATCTTAGTGGTGACGCAAACAAAGCCCCTATCTCCCGTGGCGTGCCCATGCACAAAGCCATGGAAGACGAGACCCTGATCGCTTGGGCGATGAACGGCACAGACATACCCCCATTGCATGGTTACCCCTTACGGCTGGTTTGCGGCGGTTGGCCGGCCTCCGCATCAGGCAAGTGGCTAAACGAAATCCTTGTGCGCGACAAAGTCCACGATGGCGCAAAAATGACCGGCAGCGCCTATCGCGTACCCTGCAAGCCCCTAGCACCCGGCACCCAAGTGGCAGACGCTGACTTGTGCATCATTCACTCTATGCCGGTGAAGTCGCTAATCACCTTCCCCCAATCCGGCATCCAGCACCGCATAGGCGAGCCGTTGGAATTGCGTGGTCACGCTTGGGCTGGCGATCATCAGGTCAACGCCATGGCGGTTTCCATCGACTTTGGTGCGACCTGGTCAAACTGTGACGTACAAGCTCCAAAAAATCGTCTCGCCTGGCAACGATGGACAACCAACATTCGTTTTCCGCAACCCGGCTACTATGAAGTTTGGGCGCGCGCCACAGACGACCAAGGCCGCAGCCAACCCATGGTAGTGCCAGGATGGAATCCGAAGGGTTACTTAAATAACGCAACCCACCGCATTGCGATGGCCGTAGTATGACTGTGCGCAAACACTGGGTTGCATTGTGTTGGCTTTGGGCTGGGGTTAGCTATGCAGAGGCTTTGGACAGCACAGCAGGCTTGATCAAAGACGAGGGTTGGCAATTGGTCGCAGCGCACTGCGGCGGCTGTCATTCGTTGCAACTGGTCACAGGCAATCGAGGCGATGAAAAAATTTGGCTAGAGACCATTCGTTGGATGCAGCGCAGTCAAAATCTATGGCAGTTGGATGACAACACCGAACAACAAATACTCTCTTACTTGGCTAAAAACTATCCCGCAACCGCTCCCCGTCGGCGCAAACCACTGGCTCCAGACTTACTGCCAACGGGCAGCTGAGTTAGCAGCAGCTCTTGCCCCATAAATTCGGTTAGGTTTTCTTGTACACCTCAGACCTGTGCGCAACTTTCACGATATTCACAATTAGGACTTTGTCCCTGATTTCATAAATAATTCGATACGAACCTTGCCTTACTCGATAGGCATCTGAACCTGTTAGTTTGATGCAGCCAGAACCCCGGGGATTCTCTGCCAAACTCTCGATCTTACGTAATATTTTGACGACGTCTTTGCCGAGAATACTGACGAAGTCTTTTGCAACGGACTTGCGAAAAGTAATTCTATATTTTGCCGACACGTCTCAACTCATTAACGAAATCCTCATAAGAGACTTCAGGTTCATTCGCTCGCTCAGACAATACTGATAGATCTTCTTGATCTTCTCTCATAAGTAAGCGAACCGCATCGTCTACCAGCTCTGAGACTGAAACATCGGTTGACGCTGCGCGTAACTTCAATGCCTGATGTATCGCTGGTTCAAAGTAGACAGTCGAACGTTTTGAAAGTGTGCTCATATCTAGGCCTCTCAAATTTTAACGTTATAGCGTTGTAACATTATGGGACGGATTCGCTGGATTTCAATAAGAGATTCGCAATGCTTGTTACTACGCTGAGGCCGAAACAATGCTAACCATTAATTCTTTTATCTCGTCTCCAGCTTCTTGTATGGTGCTTCTCGTTCCACAACATACCTGACTGACCAAAAGGCATTCCATGAGCAAATACGCTTTAGCAAAAGATCTTCTGACCAGCGGCTACGAGCAAGGCAAGGCCATGAGCTTGGACGAGGCAGACATCGCCGAAGTTATGATCACTTCAGCCATCCAAGAGTTGATTCGGGTTAAGGGCGCGGCCTACACCAGAGACTTCTTACGTTACGAAACAGACTCGGTCTCCGAGAAAGGCGTATTCGAGATCCAGCGCCGTTAACCGCCGATCAGTAGCGAAAGTCGCTAGGCTATTATTTAGATACATCAACGGCGTGAGACAAACCCGCTTATGACCATTGAAGAAATACCGCTACAGCATCAAGCGCAAGACCAAGCGAGCATGATCGCCAACAGTGCCGCTTTCTTTGAGAGCATGCGCACTCGTCGCAGCGTTCGAGAGTTCAGCAGCACCCCGGTTCCACCTGAGGTTATCCGCAACGCCCTACTGGCTGCAGGCTCAGCACCCAGCGGGGCCAATCAGCAACCCTGGCATTTTGCTGTAACTACTGACCCGGACGTTAAGTCACGCCTACGCACTCTGGCCGAAGAAGAAGAACGCAGCTTCTACCAACGTCGCGCCAGCGAGGCTTGGTTAGACGCTCTCGCGCCACTGGGCACTGATGCAGACAAACCGTTCTTAGAAATCGCACCGGTGCTGATTGGCGTATTCCAGCAGAAATTTCATTTGGACACGGACGGCAACAAACACAAGCATTACTACCCTACCGAATCTACCGGCATTGCTTGCGGTCTATTGCTCAGCGCCCTGCACCAGTCCGGCTTGGCCACTCTGACCCACACCCCAAGCCCCATGAAATTTATGAACGACATCTTTCAACGACCCAGCAGCGAAAAAGCCTTTTTGCTATTGGTGGTGGGTTACCCAGGAGAAAACTGTCAGGTGCCCAACATCCAGCGCAAAGGCCTTGCAGAGTTCACCAGTACCGTGGGTTCTGCTACCGCACGCCTGCAAGCAGATGAGCCCTGATCAACATAGGCAGCTTCCTCAAGGGTTGTTACAGTCTTCGGCTGATAAAGGGGGTCTTATGAATAAGTTAGTTATTGCACTTAGCGTACTGCTGAGCGGTGCTTTCACCTGGGCAGACGATGACGCTGAGTTAACGGCAAAAGCCAAGACGCTGCACGCACAAATTCTGACTCTCGACGCCCACGCCGACATTGAAATACCCAACGAACCGTCCAGCTATGTCGGCCCGGACGGCCTGTCAAAAGTAGCCCCGGACAAAATGCGTGCCGGTGGTCTGGATGCTGTGGTTATGGCGGTAGCGGTTGGCCCAAAGCCACGCACCCCAGAAGGTTACGCTGAGGCCCGGCGCATTGCCGACCGAGAACTCGACGCCATTGCCACCTTGGTAGCTGACTCCGGCAACCAAACTATGCTGGCCACCAGCACACAGCAACTTTTAGACGCCCATCAAGCCGGTCAGCGCGCGCTGTTGTTGGGTTTACAAAACGCACTCATTCTCGGCACCAATCCAGCAGCAATAGATGAGTTTTTTGACGCAGGCGTTCGCGTCTTTGCTCTTACCCATATGGGCCATAATGACTTCGCCGACTCATCACGCCCTTTGTTTGATGCCGCCTTGGGTAAGCGCGAGCCGGACGCCGAGCACGGTGGGTTGTCTGCCCTGGGCAAAGCCGCCATTAAGCGCATTAATGCACTGGGTGGCGTTGTCGATGTTTCGCAGTTATCGAAACAAGCCGCGTTGCAAGCCATGGCCCTATCCACCACCCCAGTGATCGCCAGCCACTCCAATGCCTATGCCCTGACCAATGTCAGCCGTAATTTGTCTGATGAAGAACTCGATGGCATTGGCGCCACCGGCGGTGTGGTACACATTGCACCCTTTGCGGGTTATTTGTTCGACAGCAACAATGCCGAGCTGGATGCAGCCATCCGCAGCATCCGCCGCAACGCCGGTGTGGACGAAAACTACCTCTACCCCTTTGAGTTGTATTGGGAAATCACCGACCCCAAGGTGAAAACTAATTTCCTAACCAGCATACGCAAACTGCTGGGGCCGATTAATCTGGACACCATGCTCAACCACTTAGACTACGTTGCCAAACGCATAGGCGTTGATCACGTAGGTATTGGCACCGACTTTAATCACGGCAGCGGCATTGACGGTTTCCAAGACGCCACAGATGCCCTCAACGTCACATTGGGCTTGATGAAGCGTGGCTACAGTGACGAAGACATCGCCAAAATATGGGGCGGAAACTTTGTACGCGTATGGCGTCAAGCAGATCAGAACCACTCTGCCGGCAAATAGCCAACCCAAGGAACAACCATTCGGAGGATCAAGTGCGCTCAATCACCCTTGCACTACTGTTAGGCCTTTTAACAACAGTAAGCTCGGCAAACACCGTAACCAGCCAATCCGCTGACAACACCGCAGCACCTTCCACCGTGCGCCCTAACATCGTGTTGCTGCTCGCAGATGACTTGGGCTTTAGCGATCTGGCCAGCTACGGCAGCGAAATCAGCACCCCCAGCCTAGATGCCCTAGCGAATCAGGGTGTGCGCTTTAGTAACTTTCATGTGGCCGCCAACTGCGCACCGACGCGAGCCATGCTGATGAGCGGCGTCAACAACCACCGCGCAGGTGTGGGCAACATAATTGAAATGATTCCTGATGAATTTCGTGACTCGCCGTCCTATCAAGGCACCTTGAGCAAGAACGTCGTCACAGTAGCGACTCTGCTAAAAGACACCGGCTATCACACTTACATGGCCGGCAAGTGGCACCTGGGTCAAACCCCAGAGCTATTGCCCAGCGCACGAGGCTTCGAGCGCACAGTGGCCCTGGCCGATTCCGGTGCCGACAACTGGCAACAAAAACCCTACTTACCAATTTACGATCAGGCCAACTGGTTCGCTGACGGCCAACGCTATGAACTGCCCGAGGACTTTTACTCATCCAAGTTTTTGGTGGACAAAACCATAGAGTTTATCGACAGCAACGCCGACTCCAACGCACCATTTTTTGCCTACGTACCGTTCCAAGCGGTGCATATTCCAGTACAAGCCCCACAAGAATTTATCGACCGATATATGGGGGTTTACGATCAGGGATGGGAAGCTTTGCGGCAACAGCGCCATGAAAAAGCTATGGCCTTAGGCCTGGTACCCCAAGACACGCCGATGATCCCCATGGCCACTACAGAATCCTGGCAAGGCCTTGATGCAGACACCAAGCGTTATCAAGCCAAGCGCATGGCGGTATACGCAGCCATGGTAGAAGCCATGGACTTTCACATCGGCCGTCTGATTCAGCACCTAAAAGACGCCGGCCAGTACGACAACACGATTTTCATATTCGCCTCTGACAACGGCAGCGAGGGGAGCGGCCCCAGCGTAGAAAGCACCCCAGCAGACAACCTGATGCTCAGCATTTTAGATTATACTAACGATTATGATACGCTTGGATTAAAAGGCAGCTACAGCACCATTGGACCAAACTTTGCCAGCGCTGCAGCGTCACCGCTGTCTTTTTATAAATTCTATGTCGGCGAGGGCGGCTTACGGGTGCCGCTGATTATGGCGGGCAAACCACTAGCACCGGTGCAAGCAAATGACATCATCCACGCCTTTAGTTACGCCACAGATATTGTACCGACCATTCTGCAACTGACCGATACGCCGAATCACGGTGGCTACTATCAAGGACGCGCCGTTGAACCCATCAGCGGTCGCAGCGTGGTGCCGTTACTAAGCAAACAAACAAAACGTATTTATGGCAAGGAAGACGCCATAGGTTACGAATTAAACGGACACAAAGCGTTATTCCTAGGAGATCATAAGATCGTCTATAACCGGCCACCTATAGGCGATGGGGAATGGCATCTGTACAACATCGCAACCGACCCAGGCGAAACCTTAGACCTACGCAACGAACAACCCCAGCGCTTTGCCCGCATGCAAACCCTGTACGAAGAATTTGTAAGGGACCATGGCGTGCTGCCAGTAGCCGACGACTTTGATCCCCAACAGGCAATGTTCATAAGACTTATGAGAGAGCGCTTTGGCAGCTACTTTATTGCAGCGCTGTTGGGACTTATGGCATTGGTCGGCTTCGTAATTTACCGGCGTCGGCGACGGTAAATTAGCAACGCTTACTCAACAACAATATCCTGACTATCTGCCGCCAACCAAAAACGCATGCCGTCGTGGGTAACGATCACATCGCTTTGTATGTCTCGCGTGAAGATCTTTTCCATCAAACTATTTCGTGTCGGTGGCACCAGGTGATACAGCGCTATCTGGCGAATGTTTGAGTTCCGCGCCAAGGCATCAAGGTTGCGTGTATCCGCGTGGTAGTCCAACACATCGCGCAATATCTGAGAACGCTTCTCTGCTCCCACCGCTGCTGCGACATTTGCCAAAGAGTGAATCAACTTGTGGGACAACGCATCGGTAAGCAACAAATCTACGTCTGTCGCCGCGCGCTCTAAGCCTTCGGTCACTATAGTGTCGCCGCTGACAACAACCGAACGACCCTTGTAGTCAAAGCGATAACCAAAGGCCGGTTTGATCGGAAAGTGATCCACTTCAAAGGCAGTAATTTTTAACCCGTTTTCGTTATGAATGACTCCGGGTTCTATAGTGCGCGCTTCAATTACCCCTGATGCCGCGGGCATGAGGTCTTCGCCGTGATGCAAGGTGCGGTAGCCCCGATCCAATTCAAAAGCCATGTTGTAACCCGCTACTACCTGCTCGACACCCTCAGGGCCAATCACTTGCATGGGTTCCGGGCGACCGGCAACCCAGGAAGATAAATTCATATCACCAATGCCAGATATATGGTCTGAGTGGAAATGGGTCAGCAACAATCCGCGCAACAGTTGGTAAGGGGCACCATTTGCCTGCAACACCGTATTAGAACCAGATCCCGAATCCACCAAAAACATCTGGTTACCCGCGCGCACCATGATGCAGGCTTGAGCACGATTTGGATCAGGTAGGGGCGACGAGCTACCGCATACCATTACTTCTAGGCCATTGAAGTCTGTGGGGTTTAATGCCGCCGCTGCTTGCGCTTCAAGAGCTTGCTCTAGCAAAAAATCCTGGCCTGCACTGGTATTAGTCAGCGCGCTATAGCCTCCAACGCCAATCAGAGCAACAACCAACACAATAACTAGAATTCTGTTCATTTGGCATACCTCGAAATAGGTCTTGTCTCGAAGTATTAATGTAGAACATTACAGATGGTTTACCAATGGGCTGAGCGCATCGATGCTACTCCACCACCCGACATTGAGGTGCCGCAAGCAGCGGGTTACAGCGCACACCGCCAGCTATTTTGACCTGGTAATCGTTACCGAAATGCTGGGCAGGTAAGTAGTAATCGGTGCTGATGGCTTGAGCACCGCTGGCGAATGCCTGATCACGTTGCCGGGTGTCGTTATTGCGTGCCTGCACAGTGTTCGCATCTGCACGCGTGCGCACCATATAACCTGCTTTGACCAAGCGCTGAATGCGCGCAAAGTCTTTTATTGGGTCGTTAATAATCATCACCGCGGCAGCCGGGTGCCCTTCCGGCGCGTTGGTAAACATGGGTCGTTCTTGCCAGCCGTCGTAATACCAATCACGTTTGCGGCCACCTTCATCCAAAATAAGCAATACCTTGCCGCGGGCCTGTTCCAGCGTTGGCCAGCGTAAATTTTCAACATCCTTGGGCTTAATCAATTGCTCGCCCAACGCGTCGAGCAATTGGCTGTCGAGCAGTTCTAACGCTTCCGGGGTAAAGAGATCGGGGTCAGGCAGGCCACTGATGGCTTGGTCTTTCAAATTAAAGCTCACCCAAATGGGCGCATGCCGAGGATTGTGTTGCGACCAGTCAGTGATCTGCATCAAACAAACTTGCAGCGTTTTGCAGTGGGTGTTCATGTCTATGACTTGGGCATGGCCTACCGGGAACACCTGGGCGTCGGGATCAAAGAAGATATCAATCTCTAATTTTCGCAGCCCCAAATCCAACTGCTTTGGAATCGGCTCGTGCCAATACTCCAAGCTCTCAGCAACCTCGGCATCGAGTAGGTGCAACGCACGAAAGATCAGTGGCGACATGGCCTGCTTGTAACTGTTGTGACTTCCAACAAATTGAATCTGGTTTATGGTCAGCGGTAGGGACTCCGCTGAAACCCCTTGGGTCAACAATACCGCAAAACACAGCAGTAGCTTGCGCATCATGCTTCGATGTCGTCGTCGCCCAGTTTATGACCCCAATCGCGCTTGGCATGCAAATAACGTCTATTCCAATCACTGACGCCAATCACATGCTTCACCGAGCTGACTTTATTTAGCCCCAGCTCTGCCAGATCGTTGATCTTTTTGGGGTTATTAGTGAGCAGGCGAAACGGTTCGTTGCCGACAAAATACTTCAACAAAATACCGGCGTCGGTGAAGTCTCGCGAGTCATCAGGCAGGCCTAATGAGCGATTGGCCTGATAAGTGTCTTCCCCTGCATCTTGCAGCAGGTAGGTTGCAGCCTTGGCCCACAAGCCGATACCGCGCCCCTCGTGTCCGGCCATGTAAACCAAATAGCCGCCTGCTGGGTCTTCACTGATGCGCGCAATGGCAGAACTTAATTGCGGGCCACACTCACAACGCTGAGAACCAAAGACATCACCAGTAAGACAGTTTGAGTGCACTCGCACCAACGGGTTGTCGCTGGGCTCGCCAACAACCAGGACGCTGTTCACAGCTAGGGGCGAGACCAAATGAGAAAATAAGTGCTGGCCGCCCCGCGCACTCAAATCAGCAGCTAGCGCCTCAACTTGCTTGAGTTCCGTGCTGCGCACTGCCGCGTACCACTGCACTGTGGTTTCTACCCCCGGCAAATTTAGCGGCAACGGAATCGGGCCGAGCAAGTTGATGGCAAGCTCTCCGGGAGATTCCGGAGTCGCAACATCAATAAGTTGACCCTGAGCGTCAATCCGCACCAACTTGCCTTCGGCAATCAAGCGCTTGCGTACATCAGGGTTCAAATAGGTAAACATGGTTTCTGTTTTGTTCCGCTACGCCACCACTCAAAAGTGGCGATCATTCAAAAGGCGCTTATTCTGCACCAAAACTGCCCAGATAAGGGGCTTTATAAATTCTTGATGATGTCAGTGCCCACCTGTTCCAACACATCAAAGCGCGTGTCGAAGTTCGGTAAAATCATCACCTGGTTCAAACCTGCGGCCGCCAAATCATGCAATTGTTCCAGTAACTGATCGCGCGTGCCGATCATACTGGCCGCAGACAGTACCTCTGGCGTCAAAAACTGCTCTTCTTCTGTCACCACCCAGCAATTGTGTCCCTCATGAATACGTTGATGCCGACGCTCTTCAGGGTAACTTTCCATCAGTGCGGTGTAGTCGTCCCAAATGTTACGAGTAAAGTGCGGTGGCTGATGACCAAAATTACGAAATTGATCGTAAGCGTAATGCACTGACGCCATGGCCATTGCACCGCATTGGGCCTTAACCCGCGGCGAATCCACCGCTTCACCAGGCTGCAAGATCACCATTGTGGTCAGTGCCGTGGTGTAAAAGGCCTCGCCCTGGGGTTGATCCGGCGTACGCAGTTGCCGACCGGCCAGTCGCGCGCCTGCGTTGAGCGCGTGCCAACTACCCAACATTGCGCTGGGATTGGCGGCACCCAGTACTGCACCCTGACCGTAGCGGCCTGCCAACGCCAAAGACTTAGGCCCAAACCCGGAAACGTACAAAGGTATGGGATCGGCAAAATTCACAAAGCCCTTGTCCGGCATGATGTGTCGAATCGGTTGGGTTTGCCCCTTGTGTGTGTAGAGCGCTTCTTCACCTTTCAGCAACGGCGCCAGGGTCTGCAGGTAGGTTTCGAATTCAGCTATGCGTTGGGGTGGTGAGCCCATAACCCGCATGGCGGTATTGCCCGCCCCCACGCCAAAGAACGTGCGCCCGGGGGCCAGGGCATTAATGGTGGCAATACCGGCGGCATTTACCGGCGCGGGCCGGGTTCCAGAAACGGCCACCCCGGTACCAATGTTGATGCGCGAGGTGCGGTCTGCCACCAATGCAAGGGTGGCGAAGCAATCGGACCAGAGCATTTGCGAATCCGCCATCCAAGCGTGACTGAATCCCAGCTCTTCCGCTCGCACCACATAACCTACATCGTTAATGTGGGACGCAACACAGACCCCTATGTCCATGACCGACACAGTTAGAAGACGATACGCAACACGCTTTCAGCAACACATGCGGGCTTGTCTGTGCCGTCGATTTCTACCGTCATTTCGTTAATGACTTCCAACATGCCGCCTTTTTCTTCAACGCTGACCAGTTTGCCGCGGGTGCGGATCTTTGCGCCGACCTGTACCGGCGACATAAAGCGTACTTTGTTCCAACCGTAGTTGATGCCCATTTTCATGCCGTCTAACACAGGCAGACCAACGCCTTCGCCACCGGGTAAGAAGCTCATAATCGACATTGTGAGCTGACCGTGAGCAATAGGCGCACCGAAAGGACCCGCTTTCGCACGCTCGGGGTCGGTGTGAATCCACTGCTGATCCAACGTTGCGTCAGCAAACCCATTTACGCGGTCTTGAGTAATTTCGAACCAATCTGTCGGTTCAGATGGCTGACCAATTTGCGCATTCAGTGTAGTGATCGCATTTTCTAAAGCGGAGTTAGACATGGGCCCTTCCTTGTAGTGAATAAAACTGAGGGCTAACCCTATGGAAGCCTTGGCGGTTGTTCAAGAGCCGGGGTGTAGACCCGCAAAGCCAGAACGGTAAGTCAGCAGCGTATCAATGGCCTTTTCCATTACAGCCTCGACCGACATCGTATCGGTAGCTGCGGCACCGGCTGTCGAGGCAGCGAGATTAGCAGCCAACATCGGTGTGCTGGCTTTTGTTGCCCACGCTTCCATAGCAGCACCCGGCTCGGTTGCCAATTCAGTAAGCAAATCTGGCGCCAGCGCCCCCACTTCATAGGTCAGTTCAAAATCCGCCAGGTTATGCAGGTGGCTGAGCAATTTCGGCCCCATCATTTGTGGTGCGATGTGATCAGGATCCGCACGGCGCATCAAGCGCTGAATAACCTCAATAAGAAACGGCAAAATTGGACAACCCTGACGAAACGCCGCCACGGCATTGTGGACATTGCCCCGTACCTGAAAACTCTTGTGGCCAGGTTTTGGTTGCACCCAATACTCATAACCAAATAGACAGCTGGATTGCGGTGCAATGCGCAGCTGGGGCGCAAACACCAGTACATCCGCGTCCATCCACAACACACAATCGGTAGCCTCTTCTTGCAAGCATTGCTGCATCCATATCAGGCGCGCCAGGTCGGTCGCCACAGGCAGCTTTTCATCGCACTTGGTCAGATACCAAGACGGCACAAACTCAAACAGTTCATCGCCCATAAACTGATAGCCATAACCCGCCTGCTCTGCCCAGTCACGGACGCTAGCTAGACAGCGATCCATCCAGAGCGGTCTTTGTTGCGCCGCACTTTGTAGTACCAAGGTGTTCAATATCGAATGCCTGCGCCATTCACTAGGGAAATTGATAAAAATATGTCAGCGTCGGCGTGATAGCCTGTTGGTCTTTCCCATTCAAGGAAACACCCGTGGGTAATCGCGCTTTCAATTTGATCGCTATGCTAATGCTAGTAAGCCATGCTGCACAGGCCAGCATCGACCCTACAAATCGAGCATTAATACTGAGTGACGATCTGCCCGCCAGTTCCCTCAAACAGCGCCTGCAAAGCTGCGCCAGCGGCAATTTTAGCGCAACGGAATTTTCCATAGCCCATCGCGGCGCGCCACTGGGTTATCCCGAACATAGCCGCGAAGGCTACATCGCTGCGGCAAAAATGGGCGCGGGAGTTATTGAGTGCGATGTTACTTTTACTATGGATCTTGAACTGGTGTGCCGCCACTCCCAATGCGATCTCGCCAGTTCGACCAACATTCTGCAAACGCCTCTTGCGAATACCTGTCGAGAACCGTTTACCCCAGCACAGTTCGGACGACCCGCTAGTGCCCAGTGTTGTACGAGCGACATCACCCTGGCGCAATTCAAAACCCTGTGCGCGCGACCCGATGTAAAAAACCCCCAGGCCCGAACCGTGGCAGAGTACTTGGCACCACTTAAAAGTCCGGTAGTCGACGCGCCAAACGAATGCGGCGCTGTAATGAGCCATCGCGACAGCATTGAACTGATACGTAAGCTCGGCACCAAGTTTGTGCCGGAACTAAAGCGCCCAGAAGTGCCCATGCCCTTTCGGGGATTCAGTCAACAGGACTACGCTGACAAAATGTTGGCAGAGTATCGACTGCTTGCAATCCCGGCGAACCAAGTCAATCCACAATCTTTCAACATTAAGGACGTAAAACACTGGATTGAGAAGCATCCCGACTACGCGGATCAGGCAATCTGGCTGGTGCCACGCGAACGGCAAATGATTCCACCGTCGCTAGCTGAACTTAAAAAATTGAAGTCAGCCGGCCTACAGGTCATCGCCCCACCGATACCTATGCTGGTAAAGCAAGCATCCAACGGCCAAGTAGAAGCCACAGACTTCGCCCGCAACGTTAAAGCGTCTGGGCTAAAGATCATCACTTGGACGTTTGAGTCAGCCCGAGCCACCGCCGCGGTGTATGGGGATAAACCAGGGCTTATGCTGGAAACCTTGGATCTACTGGCTCAAGACATCGGCATAAGCGGGGTATTCTCGGATTGGCCTGGAACGGTAACGTACTATGCAAACTGTCTGGGCAATTGACGCAAAACTAACCAATCTGCTCCTTCGTCAACTGCAAAAACCCTTTCCAAACATCATCCATCTGGGGCGTCCAAGCCTTTAGTATCGGCCCGGTGGCGTCTTCGTCACTAAGACCCAGCTCGTATCGCTGATAGAGATACAAAAACGCCGAAACGCGCGCATTTACTTGGCAATGCACCCAGACCTTGCGTGTTTTCAGCCCACGCATGAGCCCGAAAAAGGTTTGCGCGTCTTCTAGGGTTGGATTGGCAAAGTCCACCGGAATATGCAGATAGCTCATGCCCATTTCAGTAATCAGCGCGTCTTCATCACCAACCGCACCTTCGGAACTGGCCAGGGCTAGATTAATGACAACATCGTACCCAGCCTCTTTAATATCGGTAAATTGCTCTGCAGTAGGCTGGCCTGAAGAGGCGATGTGTTCATTGATAGAGACATAGTTATAGATCTTTGTAACGTCAGACATGCTCGCTTTCTCCGAGTGTCTTTGCAGCCAATAGAAACTCGCGTATTTCGTCACTGCGGGCTGCGGCGTCTTGCTCACCCATGTCCATCAGCAGCCGCAAGTACTCTGGTTCAAACATAACCATACTTAGCGCATCGGCGCTGGGCTCGCGCCGATCACCCAAGCCTTGTTGAAAAAACCGGAACGCTTTGGGCAGTTCCAGTTCATGGGCTCTGGCCAACTCACCAAGGTCTTCTTTTGGGCGCAAAACCATAACGTCGACAGGTCGATATTTGCCCCACTGCTGTTGCGGCAGCTGAGCGAGCAGATCGTTTATGCGCTGCATTTGCAGGGCGTCAAAATCCAGCAGGTCGAGAAATACCGAATTCAACAATACACCCGCGATCTGCGCAGGAGACGGATAGCCTGGGTTGGTCGTCGCATCGTCTGCTGCGTTTTGCACTCTTGGCGATACCGCTAAAATTCGGTCAGCGCCTAAATGCATGGCTGGAGACAGTGGCGCACTCAGCCGGATACCGCCGTCACCATGCCATTGGCCATTGAGCGATACCGCCGGGAAGAACATAGGTAATGCTGCCGAGGCTAGAATATGCGGCAAACTAATTTCTGCCGGTTGGCTCAATAACTGACCCTGCTGCCACAGTTCGTCGTTAGTACTTTGTACCCAAGCCTCTGAACGTCCACTGGCGTAGTTGGTGGTAATAATCGCTATCGCTTCAATCACCGCTTCTTGCAAGTTGTCGTGGATACCCACAACACTGCCGTCTTTTTGCGACAAGTTCGCGCGTAAAAACTGCTGCAACGGCGAACTATCGACCATGCCTCGGACATCGCCACGCCCCAGGCGTCCGCCGCTGAGTACCCGCAATCCCCAATGCAACACCCGCCGCAATACATGCCGCAGATCAGCGTGATAAACCTTGCTGGTTTCTAGGCTCAACCACAAAGTGCGTAGCCGTTCTACCGCCTCTAACCAATCGCCGCGATAGGCGGCCAGGTGCACCGCGTTGATGGCGCCTGCGGAAACGCCGGTAAGAATTTTTGGGCGGTACGCCGGAATGGCTTGGGCTATATGACGCAGACAACCCACCTGATAGGCCGCTCGCGCACCACCCCCAGACAGCACTAGCGCCTGACGCACCTGTTCGGGTCTATTTGCGGGGGGGTTATTCATAAACTGACGGTGAACCTGCACATATTCCAACGCAACTATAACAGCGCAGCCGAGCTTCACGTATGATGCCTCAATGCTGCAAAGCTTAATCACATTGAAGCCACGGATGAACGCACTGTTTCGTCCAGGTGGCGAGATCTTCTACGGCTGGTGGATTGTGCTCGCATGTGCAGGAGTACAGTGGTTAGCCGCTATGACTTGGATGCACTCCTACGGCGCCTATACCCTGCATCTGCAAGAAGAGTTCGGCTGGAGCATGTCGATATTGTCGCTGGCGTTTGCGCTGACGCGGCTCGAAAGCGGCTTGCTGGGCCCACTACAAGGTTGGTTAGTGGATCGCTATGGGCCGCGGCTGATCTTGATCATCGGCACGCTGATTTTTGGGGTCGGCTTCTTTGTTTTCAGCATTGTGCAAAGCATCACCAGCTACTTTATTGCGTTCATACTGATCGCCCTGGGTTCCAGTCTTGGCGGTTTCGCCACGTTGATGGTGGCCATTGTCAGTTGGTTCGACCAACACCGGGCTAAAGCCATAGCATGGTCACAATTCGGATTCTCCATCGGTGGTTTGTGCGTACCTTTAGTCGTGCTGGGGCTGGAGTTTTTCGGTTGGCGCGCTATGGCTCTGTATTCTGGCATCGCTGTGTTAGCACTCGGTCTGCCCATGGTGGCGCTGATTCGACACCGACCAGAAGACTACGGTGAGGTACCCGACGGCATCACTCGCAACCCTGATTCCGCAACAACCACCGAAGAAAGCAAAACCTTTACCCCACAGATTAGCCTGTCCTGGCGCCAGGCCGTTCGAGAGCCATCGTTTTGGCTGATTTCTATTGGCCATGGGCTATCGTTACTCACAGTGTCGTCTATGCTCGCGCATCTCATTCCACACCTCACTAACGGACTAGGCTATACGCCGGTGCAAGCCGGTTTGGCCTTTGCTCTGATGACAGGCGTGCAAATGGGCGGCCTACTGCTCGGCGGTATTTTGGGCGACCGTTACGAAAAGAGCTTTATTTGCGTGCTGTGCATGGTGGGTCACTGCATTGGTTTGCTGATGGTGACCTACGCCAGCAGTCCGATATGGATTCTTGGTTTTACCCTGTTCCATGGGTTTGCCTGGGGTATTCGCGGTCCGCTCATGGTGGCACTACGAGCAGATTACTTTGGTCCTAAGTCCTTCGGCACCATCATGGGTATTTCGTCACTCATCGTAATGATTGGTATGACCGTCGGCCCCATTGTCTGCGGCGTGCTGTACGACCTTTACGGTAACTACGAACTGGCGTTTACCATCATGGCATTGTGCTCATTAACCGGCGGTTTGTGCTTCTGGTTCGCCAAGCCACCCGCTACGGTGCAAACCAATCCTGCATAATTCCACGCTACGGCACCACAAGCCCCAACCACCGCGCAGAACAGGTACACTGCCGCGCCATTGGTTCGAGCACTTGAGGCAGATATGGCGAAAACCGGCTGTACTTTGAAATACCTTGCGCGCGGCGTTGTCACCACCCGCGACAGCAAAAGTGCGCTGCTGGCTGAATTAAATGAGGTCTTACCCGACAGCGTGATCACAGTATTGCCGGTCAACGAGGGCTATTCGGTGGAATTGGAATTTCGGGACATTGCGCCATTCAATCGCAGTAGCTTCGAACCCTATATCGCCGAGCAGGTATTGAGCGAGGCGCTGCGTCTACGCTGCCAGTTGCCCGGCAACCTGCAGCTGGATTTATTGAAAGCCCGTTTCGACTGATGCTCAAACCAGCCACCAACAAAGGTTAAGCCGCTGCCGTTTTTTCTGGCGTGCGATAAAAAGCGATAGTGATCGCTGCAAACAGGTACAGCCCCAAAAACACCTGAAACGCCGGGTCGTAAGACTGATAAACATCGTAAACCCAGCCCGCAAACGGTACGCCGACAATCTGTATGGGGAACATCGCGGGACGCATTAGACCCAAAATAGCGCCGAAACGTTCACGCCCAAAAGTGGCACCAACAATCGCACCGTGCATAGGTACAACGCCCCCTACACCCAGTCCAAAAATGGCCGCACCCAAAGAGAACACCCCAAATTCATCGCTGGTGTACATCAAAAATTGCCCGGTGAGCTGCAAAATAATCACCATCACCACGACTCGGCGTACCGATTGCCGATCGGCGATCCAACCAAAGCCTAATTTGCCAAGCACACCTAATCCTGCGCAGAGTGACATAACACCGGCTGCGTCTACCAAGCTATGACCCAAGTGCACTAACCGGGGGATCATATGCGTGAGAGTTGCGCTCATGGAACAAAACAAGAACGAGAAGGTCAGCACAATCACCCAAAAATTGTGCTCTCTGACCACATCGCGCATGCCAATGCGTGGGGGCGCCACCACCGCACTGCTGCTGGGCTTTGGCAACGCACCGTCCGGACGCATACCTACATCCTCTGGCCGTGAAATCACCAAGCGCAACACCAACGGCACCACCACACAGAGGGTAAAGAAACCAAACACCATAAAGCCAATGCGCCAGTCGAAGTTTTCAATCAACTGAGCGCTGACATTGGGCATCACCACACCAGATAAAGAGACCCCTGAAGCGGCTATGCCCAGAGCCGTACCACGGCGCTTATCAAACCAGTTAGTGACCAGCTTGCTGGTCGCTAGATTGCCCATGCTGCTGGCGCCAAAACCAACAAATATGCCCAAGACCAAATAAAACTCCAGCAGCGAATTCACCTGGGACAACAGCAAAAAGCCTATGGACATGGATACCGCACCCACTGCGATGACTCGGCGCAGTGGATATCGGTCCAAGGCTCGACCAACCATCGGCGCAGCAACCGCCCCCACCGCATGGGTTACCGTTAAACCAAGAGAAGCACCCAGGTGTGAGCCGCCAAATTCTTTGGCGATGGCGTTAAAGAACACGCCGTAGGAATAAAAGAAAAATCCGACCGCTACGAAGTCCACCGAAAAAGCGACCAAGACCATTCTCCAGCCCAGAAACCGTTGCGGTTTTTGCTCGGGCTGTGGTGCAGAGTTTTGCAAGGAGTGACCTGAAATAGGAAAAGCGTATGCTAACACACTGGGGTGAGCACAGACGGACAGCGATGGAGGATTCGCCCAATGAGCAGTGCCAAACAACCCAAAAACATTAACCAAGCGGTGCGCGAGGTGTGCTTGTCGCTACCAGAAACCGCTGAAGTCACGAGCCATGGCTCGCCCGACTTTCGCGTGGCAGGTAAGACATTTGCTACCTACATGGTCAATCACCACGGCGATGGCCACTTAGCGCTATGGCTGCGCATGCCGGCAGGCAGTCAGGAGTACTACACCCAAAACGACCCCGAACACTTTTATGTGCCGCCCTATGTCGGCCCCAAGGGCTGGTTGGGTGTGGATTTGGACAAAGGCTTGAGCTGGAACACCATCGCCGACCTCGTCCAAACTGCCTATGCAGAGGTCGCACCTAAAGCATTGGCATTGGATTTGCCGCCACCACTACAAATAGACCCACCTACAGAAACCATTGATCCAGAGGAATTCGATCCCTTTGTGGCACCCAAGGCCCAAGAACATCTTTTAATTATTGAAAACATCTGCCTAGCTTTGCCAGAAACCACCCGCGCCCACCAATTTGGCAGCCCGTGCTTTCGTGCCAGTAAAAAGAATTTTTGCACGCTGTACTTTCGCGCCAAGCGGCAGCGTTTAAGCGTATGGGCTGGGGTAGAAAATCAGGACATCGCCAGCTTCGATGAACGTTACAGTGTGCCGCCTTATACCGGTCATAACGGCTGGCTCGATTTAGACATTCATGAAGTGCTGATCGACCAAGAGTGCCAGGCGCTGATTGAAGCCAGCTATCGGCACTTTGCTCTCAAGCGCATGCTCAAGGCCCTGGATTTAAAGGAAGCCTAGCACTTGCGCTGGGGCCAAGCCTTGGTTGTAATCCGAGTCCGCGAATTTTGGGGAGTAGAGAATGGCCGCACCGCTGGATGACGTTGTCGTATTGGAAATTGATAACTGGATGGCTGCGCCAAGCGCCGCTGCCGTGCTGGCAGATATGGGTGCTACGGTCATCAAAATCGAGCCGCTGACCGGCGACCCCATGCGCGATATGAGTCGCCCGGTAAAAAACCCCAATCTCAACGAAGGGTTACAAAGCTACGATTTTCAATTCGATGTCGACAACCGCGGCAAGCAGTCTATTGCCGTGGCCTTGGATAAACCTGAGGGTGCCGAACTGGTGCGCAAGCTGGTAGCTAAGGCCGACATTTTTATGTGCAATCTACTCACCGCCCGGCAACAAAAGTTCGGCCTTGACCCCGACACCCTGTTTAACGTGAACCCCAAACTGGTACACGCAACCCTTACCGGCTACGGCACCACCGGGCCTGACGCTTGGCGGCCAGGTTATGACGTCACCGCTTTTTTTGGCCGCTCCGGTTTATATGACGCCTCTCGCGAGGGCGATGACGGCGTTGTGCCCATGGCACGACCCGCCCAAGGTGATCACACCACGGGCTTGGCTATGGTGGGCGCGATTCTTGGCGCGTTGCGCATGGCCGAAAAGACCGGCCAGGGCCAAGCGGTGGAGACTTCACTCTACGAAACTGCGGTATGGACACAGGCCACCGATTATTCGGTGACGGCTATGGATCATGCACCAGTACGTCGGCGACCGCGGCACCAAATGCTAGCGATCTGCGCCAATCGGTTCCCCTGTGGTGACGGCAAATGGGTGGTCTTTAACATGATGCCTGATGCTGCCTACTGGCCACGTCTGGTGAAGTGTTTGGACTGCGAGGAACTACTAGAAGACCCACGCTTTGTAGATCCGTCGAGTCGTTATAAAAATATGGCGGTGTTGATTGATCTGATCGACAACGCCTTGTCGGTAAAGAGTCGCGACGAATGGGGCAAAATTTTCGACGAAGCCGGGCTGATTTGGGGGCCGGTTATGGGTCTACACGAAGTACCCCAAGACCCACATGCACAAGAGTTGGGCATGTTCCCGAAAATCAGCCACCCAGAGTTAGGCGACTACACCACAGTGAACATTCCAATGCGTTTTGCTAACGCCGATGTCCGGCCTCAAGGCCCATCGCCACAGTTGGGCCAACACACCCAGCAGGTGTTGGAAAACGCAGGCTTTAGCACCGAAGACATCACCGGTCTGCGCGATCAGGGCATTGTTGAATAACGATTATGGCCATTGACGAACTGCTGCAACAGTTTAAGGACGGCACGCTGTCAGTTGAGGAAACCGAGGCGAAAATTCGTCAACACTACTTCAGCGATCTTGGCCATACCGTGGTGGACAACAACCGCCAACAGCGCACCGGCAGCGCCGAAGTGATTTACGCCGCGGGCAAAACACCGGAGCAGGTGGCCGAAATTTTTGACCACATGCGCGCTAATGGCAGCAGCGTCCTGGCAACTCGACTGAGCGCCGAGGCCTATGCCGCACTTAGCAATCTGCCCGCAGACGCGACCTATCACAGCCAGGCGCAATTACTGACCTGGCACGCCCAAGCTCCGGAGCAACAAAGCAGCACCATCGCGGTAGTTACCGCTGGCACCTCGGACATGGCGGTAGCCGAAGAAGCCGCCCTGACCGCCGAGTTCTACGGCAACCCAGTGCTGCGCGTGAATGACGTGGGTGTCGCCGGATTGCATCGCCTGCTGGCTCGCATCGACGACTTACGCAGCGCCAAAGTACTGGTCGTAGTGGCGGGTATGGAGGGCGCCCTACCAAGCGTCGTCGGTGGACTGGTGGACAAGCCCGTCATCGCGGTACCCACCAGCGTGGGTTATGGCGCCGCCTTTGATGGTGTTGCAGCGCTGTTGGGCATGCTCACAAGCTGCGCATCAGGCATTTCGGTAGTGAACATTGATAATGGCTTTGGTGCTGGTTTTTTGGCTAATCGTATAAACCGGCTGCAGTGACGATGTCTATGACCCCAGAACTAAGCGAAAAGTACCAACACCTGAAAGGCGTCATTGCTCAGTACGAAAGTTTGATTGTGGCGTTTTCTGGCGGCATAGACAGCTCGTTAGTGGCCTACGTGGCCGGGCAAGTGCTGGGTAAGAACGCTCTGGCTGTCACATCGGGATCGGCCAGCCTAAAACGCACTGACTTAGAACTGTCAAAACGCCTCAGCGAAGACTGGGGGCTGCGCCACGAAGTGATTGTGACCGACGAGTTGAACAAAGCCGACTATCGCGCCAATCCGACAAACCGCTGTTTTCACTGCAAGACCTCGCTATATACCGAACTTCAGCAGATCGCCACAGCACGCAACATTCAGGTCATTGCCAACGGCACCAACCTCGATGACCTGGGCGATCACCGCCCCGGCCTCATCGCCGCCGACAATCACAATATCCGCTCACCCCTGGTAGAAAGCGGTTTCCATAAAACCGATATCCGTGCCCTGGCCCGCGAGCTAGGCCTAGAGAACGCCGACAAGCCCCAGGCCGCCTGCTTGTCCAGCCGCTTTCCATACGGCACTGCCATTAACCAACAGTTACTGGCCCAGGTAGAAGCCGCAGAAGACGTGCTCGCAGAATTAGGCTTCAGCCAGTTTCGAGTGCGCCATCACGACGATGTGGCACGACTGGAAGTATTACCCGAGGAATTCAAGTTAGCGGCTCAACACCATCAAACTCTAGAGCAAAGAATCAAAGCTTTGGGCTATCGCTTTGTCACTCTGGATCTAGGGGGATTTCGCTCGGGGTCGCTGAACGAAGGCCTTAAGCCTGAGCAAATACAGGTGGTAAATATCTTCGACGGTCGCGAGTCATAGCCTGTTATTGAGTCGCAAGGGGGCGCGATGTCATTACCAGAAGAATTCACAACGCAATACATCGACCAGGCCAGCACCGGGCCCACCGCTCCGCTTTACCAAGACATCGTTTCAAGCAAAGAACCCTATCGCAGTTTGGTCAAGCAAAACTTCCATCAATCTGCGCAATACGGTTACAACCACAAAGTCGAACACGCGCCAGCAGACAGCCCTGCACCTGGACTGGATCTAGAAAACGACAACCTTTACTACAACACCGAAGGCGCAGCTACAGACTACTGGCGCAACGCAGACCTGCCGAAGCCGCGGAAAGACATCAACGAATTGCGGCATGATCTAGCGGAGTGGGGTTACTGTTTGATTGACCAAGGTCTGTCCGCTGAGCAACTTAAGCGTATGCATCAACGCATCAGCGACCAAGCCGCCGGTGAGCGCAAAGCGGGCATCGCCTCGTGGATGGGCACCGAACCGGCACCCGGCGACAACTTGACCACTACCCAATTTGTGCACTGTCTAATCAATAAGGGCCAACAATTTATCGACTGCGTAGAGCACAAGACCGAAGGCGTGCAGGCAGCCCAGGTCATTGAACGACTCATCAACGAGAGCATTGGCAAACGATTTTTGATGTCGTCTTTTATCGCCATCATTACTAACAAACATAATCTGCCCCAAGGCCTACACCAAGACCAGGCCATCGCACCGTTTCAGGACGCTGCCGCGCCTTTTACCTGTAACACCATGTTCATACTCGACGATATGGGCCCACACAATGGCGGCACCCTGGTGGTACCCGGTTCACACAAACAGCTAAGTGCAGCCGGTACCGGCCAACCCATAACCACGCCCCTGCCGCCAGCGATCAACCTCACTGCGCCAGCAGGCACAGTCATGATATTTGAAGGTCGACTGCTCCATGGCACCGGAGTAAACCGCTCCGACAAGGCACGCACCGTGTTGGTCATGAACAGCATCAAACCGTTTATGCGCCAACAAGAGCTGCATATGTTCTCTGCCCGTAAAGAAATCCTAGAAAACGCATCAGACAAATTGCTGTATCGGCTTGGGGCCATCCCAACCGGATTAGGCGGCATTGAGGGCGCATGGAACGGCGACCGCTTGGTGGGCCAGAGGTTAGCCTTAGAGCAGGGCCAATACCTAACTGTCGGCGAGTTGTCGCCAGACAGTAGTGTCGAAGAACTTAATCAAGACTTTGGCTATCGGCACTCCGAGGTCGGCGAGCGCCAAGCACCAGATCAGCCGGAGACGGCTAACGACACGTCGGCGACATCCTAGTGTTGTCGCCCAAGTTCAGACCCTGTATCACCGCATAAAGGCGGTGAAGACTCAAACGTCGACCGCTTCTTGATCCCGGCTTCTAAGGTACTGACGCATTTGGCGATCGTAACGGCTAGTGGCGGATTTACGGCCTTCGCGCACCCAAGGCTGTGCGACGGGTTGCGCGGCGGCTTCCACTTGGTCACCCATCACCGTCACTCGCTGAATCACCCGCTCGCCTTCAAAGTCGTTTAAGACAAAGTGCTGGGTGCAGCGGTTGTCCCATATTGCAATGGTCCCTGGGGTCCAGTGGTAACGCACGGTAAAGCGTGGGTTCTTTACCCAACCGGTAAGGTAACCTAGCACCGCATCGCTTTCGGTAACGTTCATCTCGACAATGCGACGGGTGAAGTGTTCGTTCACATACAACGACTTGCGGCCGGTCTCTGGGTGCAATCGCACCACCGGATGAATCGCCATGATGTCTGGACGACTGTGGGGTGCCGCATCGTGCAGGGCAGTGGTGCCTTCACACAATTGCTGCATTGGTGTAGACAGTTCATCAAAGGCCTGCTCTAAGTTTGTCCACATGGTGTCGCCGCCTACTTCCGGGCACTTCACCATATGCAAGATCGACATAATGGACGGCTGGTCTTGAAAGGTGATGTCGGTATGCCATTCATCAGCAACACCACCCTGGGTCGCCGCCAACTCAAAAATATAGGGGTGGTCGGTAAATGGGTTTTTTAGATTCGGATGATCTTCTAGCTCACCAAAGTTGTGGCCAAACTCTACGTGTTGCGACGGACTAATGGTCTGCCCCGGAAAAAACAATACTTTGTGTTCCAGCAATAACGCTTTAATACGCTCAATGTCCGAAGCGGTCGTGGTGGTAAGGTCGGTTCCACTGACCTCTGCCCCAAGTGCGCCAGCTAGTCTTTTTATCTGCCAATCCGTAGCCATATTGATTCTCCTCTCGCTTGCCTCTACCCGAGGGCTTTTCAGGCGTTGGCCAACAGTACGTCATCGCTGACGTCGCGCACAAATAGCGGTTCGATGCCCTGCTCTACCAGATCGTTCTGTAGCGCTTGCACATCCACCTGCTGGCGCGGTGCCGCCACGGCCTGTAGCAGCAGTTCCAATAACGTCGCGTCGCTGCTGGTATTCAAAAACAGCCCTGGCCGGGTTAGCACGAAATCTACCGCCCGCTGTATTGCGCCGGAATCTCTTAGCGGCCGATACCAGCTCAATCGCCGCTCAGGGTCGTCGTCTTTCCAGCGCCGTGCTGCGATGCTCTTAATGGTCTGCATGGCCACACCGCGTTGGCTGCACAGTTCGTACAGCGCATCAAAGTCTGCGGCATATTCTGGGTTATTCATCATTACAAAGCTGTAAGGCACCAGTATGGAATCAAAGGCATAGGTCTCTAAGCTTTTTATATGCATGGCTGGTGCGTAGGTGCCATGACCGGTAACGCCAATAAACCGCACTAAACCTTGTTCTTTGGCTTCCACCAGGGCTTCCAGCGCGCCACCTGGCCCCATAGCGGTTTGCCAGTCGTTTTCGTTGGTGAGATTGTGCATTTGGATTAGGTCAATCTGATCCACTTGCATGCGTTCTAAAGACTCGTGCAGTTGTTGCTTAGCTTGGGCCGCTGTGCGGTGACCGGTCTTGGTCGCCAAAAATACGTCGTTGCGGTGCTGTGCTAACCAAGGGGCCAAACGCAACTCGGCCTCGCCATAACTTGCTGCAACATCAATGTGGTTAAGACCAAAGCTGGCCATCAGGTCCAAGGTACGATCTGCACGCTCTTGCGACATCGCGCCTAATGCTGCGGCGCCAAAAATTGCACGGCTACTGTTGTGGCCTGTATTGCCAAATGGGGCTTGTTCTATGCTGTGGCTCATCCCATGACCTCCGTAATTAATGCGCTAATATACGCATATGGACATTGCTCAATCATCCTTTACTGCATGGAGTGCAAGCAAGCATTGGTTGCACCTTGGTGAGTGTGTCTGTGGCGCATTGATGCATGCACGCACATCTACTCTCGAGGCATGGCAACCATGAGTGCTGTGGTTTGCTGGAACTGCGGCCGCGATCTGGCGGATATTCCACGTCCTATTAGCCGCCACAACAATTGCCCCGAATGCTTTAGCGACCTGCATTGTTGCCGTATGTGCAAACACTTTTTGCCAGAACGAGTAGGTGTGTGTGCCGAGGATCGCGCCGATCCGCCGGTTGAAAAAGAAAACGCCAACTTTTGCAGCTTTTTTATTCCCGTTAGCGATGCCTTTAATCCCAATAAAAAGTCCAAGGGTGATGCCGCCAAAGACGCACTGGCCGACCTATTCGGCAAGGCTCCCAATACAGACAGCGAAGACAGCGACCCCGAACCAACAGACACGCCCACAACAGACACTCCCACAACAGACACTCCCACAACAGACCCCACCCTCGACGCACTCAACGCACTGTTCAAACCGAAAAAATAGTTACGCTTAGCGGTTGACTAAAATCGTTACTTATCTAACTATTTTCATCATTATTAACGGGAGAGCAGAGTCATGGCATCGGCCACCTTAAACAATGTACTCAAAGTCTTTGGCGCCAAACCTACTGAACAGGAGCAAAGCGCACTGGCTGAGGAAGTCATGCTTATGACGCTGTCGCGCGCCACCGCAGCAGACACCAACATCAAAGAAGTCGAGGTCGAAATGGTGCGTAGCGTGCTGGAAAAGCACCTCAGCAAAAGCTACTCGTCAGCGGATATACGCATCGCTGCAAATTCAGAAATGTACGAGGTTGCGCCGTTACAGGAATATCTGGCCAGCGTCTCGAACAAAATGCGCAGCGCTGACAAAGTGCAAACTATCCAAGCTCTGGCTGAAGTCATTAATGTCGATGGCCGTGTCAACGCCATGGAAATTACATTTTTTAACGAAGTGGCTACCGCTCTGGCACTGACACCGGCACAAATTATAGGGTTGGTTGAATAATTCCTGCCCCACCCTACCTGGCACTAAAACGTTCTCTGCACCGGTTATTTCTGAAATCAGGCCCGGTTGAGAGATGACTGCCGATGGGGTCGAAACGATGAGTTTCGACATCAATGCTGGCGACATAAGAGTCGCCACCAGTGACGCCGATAAATCTATGAACCGTAACTGACTCTGCGTTAGGCGATGCGATCCAAGATGGGCAACAAGTAGCGCTTAAACGCTTCTGGGTTTTCCGACATGGGAAAGTGGCCCACGCCCTTCATTTCAGCCCAGCTAGACCCCTTGATCGCTTCACTCGCCGCCTTCCCCAACTCAGACGTACCGCTATAGTCATACTCTCCTGAAAGGATGTGCACGCCGACCTGGTTGGTATCAATCTTGTGGGCTTGATCGGTAAGGTCGTAGTCCTGCATGTAATAGTACAAATCTCCGATGAATGCAGGTGGCCAACCACTGGCGTAAACAAAGGACGTTTCTTTACGGTATGCCTTGGGCGAGGTAGGTGACATCAAGCCATCCATCAACCGGGCTTTGTACTCGTTACTGATTTGTGGGTGCCACAAATCACCCAACGCGTCCAAAGAGCCGCCGATGCTCAAAGCGCCTTCCACAGAAATCACAGCGCGGAAAGTATCAGGATGTCGAAGCGCCAGATCCAGGGCCAACAGGCCGCCTACTGAGCAACCCATAAAAATCGGCTCGTCTAACTGCAGAACTTCCGCCAGCTTCACCGGTATGCTGCGCAGGAACTCACCCTCTAAGTTGTAAGTTTGTTCCCACCAGTCTTTCTCCACCGGCGGAATCGATTTGCCATGACAGGGTAAATCGTAGGCAATGAGGCGAAAGCGACTGGTGATTTCGGGCATCTCAAATAAGTGACGCCACTGACTGCCATGACACCCAGCCGTGTGTTGCATCAGCACAGGAATACCTTCACCAGCCTCTTCAAAATAAATGCGGTGATCAAATCCATTTAAATCAAGGTGTACATATCGACCTACGGGCATATCAATTTGTCCGTGGGAAGAAACATCACCCGTGCGTAGCGGATAGTCTCCTCCTCGGGGACGCAAAAGTTCGACGGCACGCATAATCGCGGGGTAGTACTGCGCATGGGTTACAGAGTCTTCAGCTCGCTCTAACCTCAGACCACCGCCTGCACTGATGTTAGCCATGAGGTCGTTGTGAAACCTTGTCGGCGTTGCCCGCAACATTTCTTGCCAAACCTCAGCACTGCCAGAGTACTTCACAACACCGGAACCAGTCGCTACACCGGCCTGTGCTTGGCCGTCTACAATGGTCAGTCCCAACGCTTCTCCATCGACCTCCAAGGTGATGCCACCCTGCCAATGACGTGCTGCCGCAGCGAATTCACCGTCCGCGTTGCATTGTTTTGCCCAGTTATCAATATCTACTTCGATACCCATCGCCTGCCCCTTAAATAACTTGTCTTTATTCTCAGTATGCGAGCTGTCCTATTTCCTAATCTAAGCAACCTAACTCGACATTGTTCCCCTGCTTCAAGGACAAGAATATGCGTGCCTTGATCCACAATCCACCAAGATCGAGCCACCCCCAGAATACACATCCTGTCCGATTTGCTACCGCCAAATACTATTTAGCGCATTCAAGATACCACCCCAATCGAGCGGCAACTGAAACCAAACGACTTGCAGCGAGTAATCCTGCAAAAGTGTCGTGCCTGACCTATAATGCGCGGCTGAATGAAACGCCTGTTCGGCGTTGTGCAACCGGCTAAAGGAAAGGAGAGACATAACCGTGCTTGAAGCCTATCGAGCTCATGTCAGTGAGCGTGCAGAACTTGGAATACCCCCTAAAGCATTGGATCCGGCCTGGACTGCCGACCTCGTTGAATTGTTAAAGGCTCCGCCCGCTGGCGAAGAAGCCTTTTTACTCGACCTGATCGCTAATCGGGTACCACCGGGTGTAGATGAAGCGGCTTATGTAAAGGCAAGCTTTCTGTCGGCCATTGTGAACGGCGAAGCCTCTTCGCCCATCATTGATCGTGCAGCGGCGGTAGAACTGCTAGGCAATATGCACGGCGGCTACAATGTCGAAACCCTCGTCAAACTGCTGGATGACGGCGAACTAGCGGCCACCGCAGCTAAAGAATTGAAGTCGACCACGCTGGTTTTTGATGCCTTTCATGATGTGGCGGCAAAAGCCGACGCGGGCAACGAGCATGCTAAAGCGGTTTTGCAATCTTGGGCCGATGCCGAATGGTTCACCACTAATGACGCGGTGCCTGAAAGCATTAAAGCGGTTGTATTTAAGGTGACTGGCGAAACCAATACCGACGACCTTTCGCCTGCTCAAGACGCTTGGTCGCGCCCTGACATTCCATTGCATGCCCGCGCCATGTACAAGATGACCCGAGACGGTTTAGAACCAGAAGAACACGGCGCAGTGGGCCCAATGGCGCAGATCGAAGCCATGCGCAACCACGAACTGCCTGTCGCCTTTGTCGGCGATGTCATGGGCACCGGTTCGTCACGCAAGTCTGCTACCAACTCAGTACTGTGGTATTTCGGCGAAGATATTCCTGGTGTCCCCAACAAGCGTTCTGGCGGCATTTGTATCGGCAACAAGGTCGCGCCGATCTTTTTCAACACTATGGAGGATGCCGGAGCGCTGGTATTTGAAGCCCCGGTAGAGGCGCTCAACTTTGGCGACGTGATCGAAATTCGTCCTTACGAGGGCAAAATTCTTAACGAAGCTGGCGAGGTGCTGTCAGAGTTTGAACATAAGTCCGATGTAATTCTCGACGAGGTACAGGCAGACGGTCGTATCAACCTGATTATTGGACGAGGCCTGACCCAACGCAGCCGCGAACACTTGGGCTTGCCGCCCTCGGAGGTGTTCCGACGTCCTGCGGCACCAGAAGAATCCAGCACCGGGTACACCCTGGCACAGAAGATGGTTGGTAAAGCTTGTGGCGTCGACGGCGTGCGCCCCGGCACCTACTGCGAACCAAAGATGACCACCGTAGGTTCTCAGGACACCACCGGACCCATGACCCGTGACGAGTTGAAAGACCTAGCGTGCTTGGGCTTCTCTGCAGACTTGGTCATGCAGTCGTTTTGCCATACCGCTGCTTATCCAAAGCCCGTGGATATCGACACCCAACACAATCTGCCCGACTTCATTATGAATCGCGGCGGTGTATCACTGCGGCCCGGCGACGGCATCATTCACAGCTGGCTGAACCGCATGCTGCTGCCCGACACCGTCGGTACCGGCGGCGATTCCCATACCCGCTTCCCCATGGGCATCTCATTCCCAGGCGGTTCTGGTCTGGTGGCTTTTGCTGCGGCCACAGGTGTTATGCCTCTGGATATGCCTGAATCTGTACTGGTGCGCTTTAAGGGCGAGATGCAGCCAGGCATCACCCTGCGCGACTTAGTGCACGCAATTCCCTACTACGGCATCAAAGAAGGCCTACTAACCGTCGAGAAGAAGAACAAAAAGAACTTCTTCTCTGGCCGCATTTTAGAAATTGAGGGCCTGGACACTCTGACCGTAGAGCAAGCGTTTGAATTGTCAGACGCCTCAGCAGAACGCTCTGCTGCGGGTTGTACCATCAAGCTTGGCGAAGATTCCGTGGCCGAGTACTTGCGCTCAAACATCACGCTATTGCGCTGGATGATAGCCGAGGGTTACGGCGATGTGCGCACGCTGGAACGTCGAGTTCAAAGCATGGAGGCGTGGTTAGCTAATCCTTCGTTGATGAGCGCTGACGCCGACGCTGAGTACGCGGCAGTTATCGAGATCGACCTGGCAGACATTAACGAGCCCATCGTGTGCTGCCCGAACGATCCAGACGATGCCCGTCTGTTGTCAGAAGTGGCCGGCGACAAGGTAGATGAAATTTTCATTGGCTCGTGCATGACCAACATCGGTCACTTCCGCGCCGCTGGCAAGCTGCTGGATGAAGCCGACGCGGTGAATACCCGCTTTTGGATTTGCCCGCCCACGCGCATGGACGCGCATACGTTGATGGAAGAAGGCTACTACAACATTTATGGCCGCGTCGGTGCGCGCACCGAAATGCCAGGCTGCTCGTTGTGCATGGGTAACCAAGCCCGAGTGTTGGCTGGCACTACAGTGTTGTCTACTTCGACTCGTAACTTCCCGAACCGTCTCGGCGACGGCGCCAATGTGTATCTGACGTCTGCTGAGTTGGCTTCTGTGGGCGGCATTTTAGGTCGCTTGCCTACCCCTGCCGAATACATGGAGTACGCATCGAAGATCGATTCTATGGCGTCCGAGGTGTACCGCTACATGAACTTCGACCAGATCGAATCGTTCCAACAGTCTGCTGAGCAGGGCAAGCTGATTGCGGCACAGCAAATCGTCGAGGTTGCCTAACTGGCTCGAAAAGAAACGCGGTGAAGCCCAAATAATGGCTTCATCGCGACCTTCTACCCCGGTTGTCATTTGATTGGATGGCTCGTTTTGTTAACCTTTGGTGAACAGGGGGAAATTTAATCATGCCGAATATCCTGATCGTCGAAGACAACGAAATGAATCGCGACATGTTGTCACGACGGCTTAAGCGTAAAGGTTACGACATCTCGATTGCCGTCGACGGGCAAGAAGGCTTGGACATGATGCGCGCAGATCGACCCGATCTGGTGCTGATGGACATGGGTCTACCGGTCATGGATGGTTGGACCGCCACCTCTACTGCGAAAGCAGATGACGACCTTAAAAGCATTCCTATCATCGCCCTTACCGCCCATGCCCTAGAGCAAGACCGCATTAAAGCAATGGACGCTGGTGCCGACGATTTCGACACCAAGCCGGTTAACCTGAACCGGCTGCTGGAAAAAATTACCGCACTGCTATAACCAAGAGCACTCTGCACCTCGGGTTGTTGCACAACCTGAGGCGCTGTCTACCGAAAATCTACATGTACAGTTGTTGCGCCAGCACAATGACCTTGTCATCGGGCTCGGCGTTGAGTTGTTCAGAACCCGGGCAAAAGATCACCTCGCCAGCCGCTCCGGCCCGAGCAATGCCTAAAGCAGATTCGTTACGACTTAAACAAATATGCTGCAGTTGCGCGAAGTCGATGGTGTCTGTGACCGTCATATAAGCCGACAGCGGTCGCACGCGCATTTCTATACCCCCGGCGTTTAGCAACTCGCGGAATACCGGCGCCAACGCTGGACGCATAGCAATCTGGGCCATTTGAATGCTCAGCAACTCTGGCCCGAATACCGCATCGGTTACCGGCAACGGCGCCAAGTAATCGCTGCTGGCGGATTCGAAAACTTCAATAACCACATTCAACACAGGGTTTAGAGCAATGGCATCTGAAAGGCGCAACAAGTTCACCGCCACACTGGCATCAGAATCCGCGCCGGCGACCGACTCGTCCGCCAACAAAATAAGCGCTTCTTGGTTCGCAATGCACTCTTCAATGCGTTTGTCCGTGCTGTCTTCAAAATCCAGAAACTCAAGGGTAATGACCAGGTTCGGGAACAGTTCACCCAATTCGCTTATGTCTGGCAGGGTAAGCTCATCCTGCTTGGCCACTTCGTTGAGCAACAACACATGACTTTGTTCCGTGGCGTGTCCATTCAGCGCTTCTAAAACACTGCGAAAAGAACTGGAATAGCCCACCACCGCCACCCGTTCAAGACGGCTTTGGCTGTTACCGGGCATAGCCTCGTCTTGCTCAACCTCTGCACTGGCATCGAAACGCGGTTGTGCCAAACGTTTCAAATGAGCGGAGTCCAGTGGCCCCCAGGCCAGATCGCCGGTGAACTTCGACAGAATGACCAGCTCATCTCCTGGGCCTAGGTCATAGTCCAATTCTGGATTTAGGATGATCGCTCTGCGACCGTCGTCTTCTACCCAGCTCACACCAATGGGTATAGCCGATTCAAACTGCGCCACGACGTCGCCAAACAACGCATCTTCGAATTCCGGAAACTCCGAAATCACCAGCCGATAACCGCGCAACGCCAGCAGCTCGGTGTATATATTTGAATAGCCGGGGTTGCGGGCGCATTGCACTAACGTTTTACCAATAAAGTCGCCGCCCGAGACCGAAGGCACCGGCGGGTTACTGATGCCTTCCACCAAGCGGCGTGTGTTGTCTTCAGACACTTCGACCACTAAATTGGGTCGCGCTGACTCGCTGAAGTCAAAGCTCTTGAGCAACATCAAGCTCTTGATGGTGGAGATATCCGACGACACCACATTCTTTCGATCAATGTCATCGGCGACCATAATCACCGCTGCCGCTTGACGTAACGCCACCCGGTCCAGTTCCGAGGTCAAATGCGCTGATCCGCGCTGGGGCAATACCCGCAAACCAGAGCGCTCAGTCAAACGTTGGCGCAGACGTTCGCGTACTTCTCTGGGTTCTTCTGCCGATAAGATCACAACAATCATGCGATTTACGCCACGAGCCAGCATGTTGATGATGGAGGGCACCTTGTCGTTCCAACCGAGAATCACCACATGGCGCTTTTCTTCCACCTTGACCGAACCGCGCATTACCTGATCCATCATAGAATTGATGGAATTGACGATAAAACCGATCAGGGCACCAACGAATAACAAGCCCATTAACGTATTCACAAAGGCGAAGACTTTGACCAAGAACGGGGCACCGTAGTCTTCGGAGAATGCGCCTGGGTCGAGTACATGCTTCAAAGACCACCAGAAGGTGTCGATGACGCCGCCGCCCAACTGATCGTCAATGCCCTCTGCGGACAAGCTGTCTATTGAGAAAAGACCAACAAAGTACGCCCCCATTCCTAATAAAACGATGGCGAGGAAGAACAACGCCACCAAAAAGAATGGGAACAGCGGACTCGTGGCCGAAAAAATAAAAATCAGATAGCGCAGTTTCTGCAGCAATTGGCCCATCTTCGATGCCATGATCAGTTTGCTTTCCGTACCAAGCTCTTGGTCATCTGACGCAGTTTTTGCGCAACCCCTTCTTCGTTCTTATCAATAAGCCCGGCATGCAAATCCGTGAGGGTTTCCCGCAACGAATCATCCAGGGTCATACCGGAAAACACGATCACATGGGGCCGCTGGGGCAGATCAAGCTGATTGAACTCGGCTAAGAATTCAAATCCATTCATAACTGGCATGGACAAGTCCAAAACGATTAAATCGAAAGACTGATCAAGCTTTTGCAAAGCTTCCTGACCGTTTTCGGCGCTGCTAACCTCTAAACCCATACTCGCCAGGGTGCGGCTGACCAGATCTCTGGCGTCTGGATCGTCATCAACAACCAAGGCCAACTTGCCCGTACTGTCGCCGTTAAAGATCGAAGCCACTTCCTCAAGTAGCAACTGTCGATCAATAGGTTTGGTGATATGCGAATTAGCCCCTAGGCTCGAATTCTTCAGGTCTTTCTCTAGCGAACTGATCACAATGACCGGGGTATCGCTCAGATCTGCATCGGCTTTCATCTCTTTGAGTACTGACCAGCCGTCGCGGTCGGGCAGCATGATGTCCAATAGCACCAAATCCGGCCGGTGCTCGCGAATCAGATGCATGCCAGTTTTTGCGTCCTCAGCGAACTTAAGGCTGTAGTCGTCGGGCATATTGCGCGCTACCAAGTCATGCACGGTCAGATCGTCGTCAATTACCAGTACTCGTTGTGCGCCCTCAATAGCTTCCCAAACTTCATCACTCAGCACGTCTTCGGCTTCTGCTGCCTGGGGCTCTTGATAAGTACGAGGCACGCGAATGCGGAAGGTCGAACCCTGGCCCGGCACACTCTCGACACTGATCTGACCACCCATCATTTCGGTCAACTGTTTAGTAATAGGCAACCCAAGACCGGTACCACCGTACTTAGTGGTGGTGTCGTCTTCGGCTTGGGTAAATTCTTCGAACACCTTAATGACTTGCTGCTCGTTCATGCCAATACCGGTGTCAGCAATCTCGAAATTCAGCCACTCGATACCTGCGAGACGCATTGGCTGCGCGGTCACCGTGACCACACCGTCCTCGGTAAACTTACAGGCGTTGGTGAGCAAATTGATCAAACATTGGCGCAACCGAGTTTCATCACCGCGCATGCCGCCAATGTCTTCGGCCACATCGAACTCAATTCGGCTGTTGTTCTTCGCCGCCAGCGGTTCACCCATACTTCTGAGTACACTGATGATGCCGCTGATATCGAAATCGGAAACAAACAGCTCCATTTTACCTGCTTCGATTTTCGACAGGTCGAGAATGTCGTTGATCAAACCCAACAAATGCACGCCAGAGTCGGTGATCTTTTTCAGATCTTCCGCCATGTCTTCTAGGCCGTCGTCTTCCGCATCTTCCAACAATAACTCGCTGTAACCGATGATCGCGTTCAATGGCGTGCGCAGTTCGTGGCTCATGTTGGCCAAGAACTTACTCTTGGCCAGGTTCGCTTCCGAGGCCTCATCCCGGGCGTCTTCTAGTTCCTTGGTGCGCGCTTCGATGAGCGCCGTCACTTGGTCAGACATACGTTCGAAGGCAATGGAAATCAGCGAGTCGTCGCCCTTTTCGTCGGCATCTTCCGCTTCTGCCATGGCCTTGATCTTGCCGATGTCTTCTAGGATCAGCAGTTTTGCATCACCCTCCAACTTCTCAGACAGCGACTGCATTTTCTCCAGAATCAGTGCGTCTCGGTCACGGCGACTGGCGCTCTGAGCTGCTCGAATGCTGGCAATTTCATCCAGTCGATCCTTATATGCAGACAGCGCTCGCACCAACTCGCCCACTTCGTCGTTATCACTGCCCCAGAACGTTTTCCGGCGGCTAACCTCGACATCGTTGTTACCATTAGTCAGCTCTTTCAAGACAAAGATCGCACTCGTTAGAGTTGAAAACAGCGAGCGCTGTACAAAAAAGATAATCAAGAAAATGGCAGCGAGTGTGGCCGAGGTAATCGCTACCATCTGCGCAAGGTAGGCGTCTTTTTCTGCGATCAAGTCGCTCACGTCTCGCGTCAGGGTCAGCCACAATCCCGCTTTGTCGATGTCTTCTTCAAGTGGCAGGCGAATATAACTTTGACCGGTATCGTAGATGGTTCCGAAAAGCGTCTGGGGGTCGGCTTCAAAGGCTTGGCGTAACGCCATCAGGTTCACGTTATCTGCTGGCACCGCCGCTAAGGTGTCGTAAATCTCGGTGGAGATATTCATCTCCTCCGCAAAGTTTTCAATCATTGGGTTCACAGACTTTCCGACTGTAACCAAGAACCTTACTTCGTCGTTTACTGACAATGGGAAGGTATGGACCATACTGTAGTGCGAACGATCTGGCGTCGAATGCACCATATAACCGGTCCATGCTTTGCCTTCCCGCATAATCTGCTCGTACAGCTTTAAGCGCGAGCCAACCTCAGCAAATCTGGTTTCAAATATGGTTGCGCATGGGTCGTAGTCCCGCGAGAACAACGATTTGCGGCATTCCACTTGTTCAAAATTTTCCGCATCAATAATGCTGTAGAACAACAACTGGCCGCGCTGAAACGCAGGCCCAAAAAAGATCCGCAAAAATCGCCCAGCCACCGTCAAATTACGCTGTTCTTTGAGCAAGCTCTTGATCAACGGATTAACGATTTCGCCTTCGGCGGCCGAACTGTAGTCGGTAAAGTAATTGCTCTGATTGGTCGTACGACTGAAGTTCAGCGGCTCAACATTTTGGGTGCGCCAGAATGAGGCCCTCGATCCATCTACTCCGAAATCTGCAAGCTTTTCGCGTTCTGAAACCGCCAGCTTTTGCCACGCACCCAAATAAATCTGTCGTCTCGCTTGAGCGTCGGAACGGGTTTGCAGCGCTTCTTTTTGTTCACCAATAGTCCACACCACTAAAGCGGTTGCTATGGTTGAGACTAATGTCAGCAGCAATGTAAGAGTACGTATTTGCATGTTCGTTCCGTGTACTAAATCTGCGTGGGGTTGTTCGTTCGCCTTAACCCTTTGGCTGGGTTGTTATTCGGTCAAATGCTGAACAGCGAGTTCATGCATTCGGTCTAAGAAGAAATATCGAGTCGGTATATGTTGGGTCATAAAAACGCCCGCCACACCGGCCTTAGCGTCGACAAAAAACTGGGTGTTCGCAGCGCCGCTCCAATACAGATAGTCGTACTGACTTGGATCTGATAGGTCGCCGCCCGCCTGCACTTTGATACCAACGCCGAAGCTGTAACCGCTGTTGGTTATCGATGGTATTGAACCGCTCATGCTGCTCGGCACCATGTGCTTCGGCAATTGATTGGCCGTTAAACGCTGTAATCCCGCCTTCGACAACCAGGGCTTACCGTCAACAGCACCACCATTCAGGATCATTCTGAGCAGCTGCGAATAGTCTTGGCTGGTCGTAAGCACACCAATGCCACCACTGAAATAGCCGTTTGTAGAAATACCGAAATTAGCGTGATCCTTGGGTATACCGTTGTATCGTCTATACCGTTTCGGTTTACCTGGCACCTGATAGGTACGCCCATGCGGACCATACAGCCTCGCCAACCGAGCCTGTTTGTCTGCTGGCACAACGAAATAGGAATTTTGCATACCAAGGGGCTCGAATACCCAGATACGCATCGCCGTAGCCAGATCCTTGCCGGTAACAACTTCTGCAATGCGCCCGGCGACATCGTAGCCAACCGAGTAATTAAAACGTGTGCCGGGCTGCGACAACAACGGAAATTCCGCCAACTTTGTCACCTGGGCAGACAAGCTACCCAACTTACTGTTGCCTGTACTGTTGCGCGTCATAACGCGCTGTCTTTTGTAGTCGTTTACCAGCGAATTATTAACCTCGGCGGCCACACTGGTTGTAAATCCCGAGGTATGAGTTAACAAGTGCGCGATGGTGACTTTGGATTCAGAGCGCGTGAGCGCATCGCCAGTACCGTCTGCGAGCACCCTTAGATTTGCGAACTGCGGGACATATTTTTCGATCGGGTCATCGAACTGCAACTTGCCCTGTTCTTGCAACCGAATCATGAGCAGCGCAGTCAACGGTTTGCTCATGGCGTCTACGAAGTACAGCACCTCGCTGCTTGGCGGCAGATCTGTTTTGTCATCAGCCAGCCCACCAGACTTTTCGAACAGCAGGCCGTCTTTGCCGTAAAAAGCAACGTGGTAACCGGGGATCAGACGCTCCTCAACCAACGGCCCAACCAGAGCGTCTATCTCTGCATCCATGCCCTTATTTACCGACACTGCCATGTGCGAAAAACACAGCAACGCCATGAACAGCAGTGCCCGCATGTCTATCTACCTGCGGGCAGCGTCAACAATATCCTCAACATCATCAATGATGTTGTACTGAACCGGGAAGTGGTGCGTAGAGAACACGCCAACACTGGCATCTCTTGGATCAATCCAGAAAAACGTATTGAACAACCCGCCCCAAAAATAGTAATCCACTTCGCTGCTATTGGTCGGCTCGCTCTTGATGCCAAAACCACCACCAAAGGTCATAAACTCTGCCGCTTCGCCAAAGTTTTCTTCAAAGGCTTCAAGCCCCAAGCCTGGCACCAGGTTAGTAAATTGAATGGCGGCCACTTCTTCCTTGATGATTTGCTTACCTTCAAAGGATCCGCCGTTCGCCATCATCGACAGATAACGCAGATAGTCATTCGTGGACGCATACATCCCGCCACCGGCGCTGTCGCGCTTGGGCATACAGTTCTGTAAGGAACCGGATTCAGCCAGTTTCCAGTCGACTCCGCCCTCTTCTATACGGCCTATGGCAGGCACCGCAGCCGAGGCAGGGGCGTACATTCTGGCCAGTTTTGGAAACAACTCAGGCGACAACGCAACATTGAAGCCGGTATTGTCCATTCCAAGAGGTGTGAACAGTTTTTCTTGCATGAACTCACCCAGAGACTTGCCGGATATCTTTTCAACCACCGCACCCAGTACATCGGTGCTGTAAGAATAGTTAAAGGTGCTGCCGGGCTGCGCCACTATGGGCACTTGAGCCAGTAACTCTAGAAACTCTGCGTTGGTTTGGCACTTGCCCCAAAATAGCTCGTCGAGTTGCTTGGCCACATCACCATAACCCGTAACGTTTTCACCGTAGGTGAAGCCCGAGGTATGGGTAATCAGGTTCAAAATTGTGATCGGTGCTTCCAACTCCTCGAAGGTGGCGTCAAAGCTACCCCCCGGCGCGACGATCAGACCCTCGAACTCTGGAAAAATATCGGTCAACTTATCGTCTAAAGAGAGCTTGCCTTCGTTAACCAGCATCAGGGCCGCGGTTGTTGCCAAGGGCTTAGTCATAGAGGCGATTAAGTAAATCGTATCTAAATCTACCGGCGATTCTGTTTTTAGGTCTTTGTTGCCTCGGGTCGCTTGGTAGAAAACTTTACCGTCTTTGGCGATCGCCATAACGTAGTTTGGAATGTTGCCGTTCTCGTATAGGCGGTCCAGACGCTCGGTGATGGCATTCAACTGCGCTCCGTCATAACCCGCTTGTTCAGGGGTTATCGACGGTAAGTCGATGGCCATTGCAGATTGCACACCAATGATCGTTATCAAAAACGTCGTAATACAGCGGCTATAAAAGTTCCTCATCTCGCACCCCTTTTCCTGCTCAACCTATTGTCAAAATAGAAAACCGTCTTCGTTAGCTCACGATCCCCTGCCCGCACCCGTCGTTACAAACTGGCAGCGGGGATGTCTAAAGCTTTCACTACCATGTTGAAAAAATCCTTTTCCATATCACTGACACGGTCATCCGAGCCGATGACTTCGCGAAGCGCATCGATAATTTCAACGCGCTCTTCGAGTTCTAGATTCTTTCCTGAACGCGCGAGATATTTATCCAAAGATACTTTTTCGAACAACGCAGAGTTGGCTGCAACTCGAATATCAGCAGTGGGTACTTCTTCTCCGGTATGGGCTTGTAGAACTTCTTGCACCTTATCAATCTCGACAGATTTGATATTGGTGTCTGATGCGGCTGCACGAGCCAGGGTCATTAACATGACTTCCTTTACCAGGTTCGCTCTTTCTTCATCGGTCAAAGAAGCGCCACCAAAAAGTTTCGAAATACCAGACATGCTCAAAAAACTCATTTACTTATCTCTCTGTTGAAAACATAACTCCCCAGTAACACCTTATTCCGTCAACTTATGGATGACAACCGGTGTGAATGAACGCCAGGTCGCAAACGCGCCTGGCAATAGCGGGACTATGGGCGGATAAAGTGCAGCAGCTCGTCGACCCGTTGAAGGATCGTGCTTTGGGGATGAGTTTCGTTTGCCTGGGTTGCATGCATGGCCTGATCTGGCACATGAAACACGCGTAACCCCGCGGTAACCGCCGAGCGCACGCCGATGGAGGAGTCTTCTACCGCCCAACTCAGTTGCGCGACCACTCCTAGCTTTTCTACCGCCAGTAAATAAGGTTCAGGTGCAGGCTTGGTCTGCCCGGCCTCGTCTGCGCATACCAGGTGGCGAAAATATCCATCCAGTTCAGCCTCGGCCAAATGCTGTTCACAGACGCTGCGACTGTTCGAAGTAGCCACGGCCATGGGTACCTGTCGTTGCGTCAGCTCTTCCAGCACCCTTTCCACTCCGGGTTTGACCGCTATGGGGTTATCTCGTTTGTATTCCACAAAGCGTTCGCTCCAACGCTCATACAGTGCGGTGTTGTCGTATTTAGGACCATAAGCCGCGCTCAAGATCTCGCGAGTGCGATCGTGACTGGTGCCAATGCACAAATGGTAAACGTCCCCACGGTAGTCAAAGCCCAGATCTTGGATCGCACGTTCGAACGCTGCCCGCGCAGCACTTTCGGTATCCAATAGCGTACCGTCCATATCGAATACCACACCCGCTGGTAACTGCAGTTCTTCAGTCATTAATCCGACTTTTCCGGCTCGCTATCGCGCCGTCGATACAGTGCTTCACCACAGCGCCAACAGAAACTGGCTTCGCGGGAGTGGCCTTCTGCAGAACATTCCGGACAGGTACGAGTATTTGCCTGGCGGCGATTCGCCTCATTGAGCTCCAGTGTCACAATGCCTGTGGGCACGGCAATAATGCCGTAGCCCATAATCATAATCAGCGCGGCAATGCCTTGGCCCAGGGGTGTGACCGGCGCAATATCGCCATAGCCCACCGTGGTCATAGTGGTTACGGCCCAATAAATGCTGTGCGGGATGCTGGCAAATTCAGGATTACGGCCGCCTTCTACCAAATACATGAGCGAACCAAAGACCACCATCAAGGCCAATACTGTTGAAATAAACACGGTGATCTTGCGCCGGCTAGCCGCCAGCGCTTGGGTAATCAGTTCTGCTTCGCCGACATACCGCACCATGCGCAGTACCCGAAACACTCGCAACACCCGCAATACACGAACCACCAAAAAGTACTGAGTGCCCGCAATCCATAAGCTCAGCAGCGTCGGCAAAATGCCCATGAGGTCGACAATGCCGTAAAAACTGCGAGCGTATGCCCAGGTGTTTTGGATCGACCAGAGCCGCAATGCGTACTCAATGGCAAACAGGGTCGTGAATGTCCACTCAGCGATGTACAGCCAGTCGCCGTATTGCGCGTGGATCGCGGGCACAGAATCCAGCATCACCAACGCCACGCTGGCCAAAATAAAAACGATCAAACCAACATCAAATGCCTTACCCGCCGGTGTTCCCGCTTCAAAAATAATGATGCGGACACGGTCTTTAAGTGTTGTGGGCGTCTGTTGAGTTTGCTCCTCGGACATACGCTACTGACCCAACTGGCCGGGCCCCACCGCGGCCCCGGCATTGCGGGGATCGGCCATACCTTGCAACCCCTGTTCGTTGTGCATAACCGAATTAGCATCACCTATACCACTGCCGTAAAACGCTGGTATCGAAATCAGCTGTTTGTGACCCATGCCTTGCAACAGCGACTTGGTGTCTGGCGAAAACGCGTAGGTTTCGTGCATCACGCGATCCGGCTGCCATTGGTGATGGAAGCGCGGACTGGATACCGCATCAGATAGGCTCATGCCGTGGTCGATCACGTTCATGACAACCTGCAAGGTCGTGGTAATGATTGTGCTACCACCCGGCGAACCGGTGACCAATAATGGTTTGCCATTTTTACGCACGATGGTTGGGGTCATCGAACTGAGCATACGTTTACCCGGTTCAATGGCATTGGCTTTACGGCCAATAAGACCAAATGCATTCGGGCTGTTTTCTTTTGCCGAGAAGTCGTCCATCTCGTTATTGAGCAAGAACCCTGCCCCGGTCACCACCATTTTGGCTCCGTAGGAAAGATTCAGCGTCGTGGTGTAGGCCACTGCGTTGCCGTCTTTGTCCATCACCGATGCATGGGTGGTTTCTGGACTTTCCTCTGGAATATCGCCCGCACCGGTATCGGCACTGATACTGGCGCGCTTCGCATCAAAATTCGCAAATCGCTTGGTCGCGTAGTCTTTACTGATGAGTTCCTTTATCGGCACCGGATAAAAGTCTGCATCGCCCAAGTGCTGGGCGCGATCCGCATAGGCGCGGCGCTCCGCCTCGATCATTAAGTGAATGCTTTGGGCGCTGCCGTAACCCATGGCAGCAATATCGTAGGGTTCGAGCATATTCAGCATTTGTACCAGCAAAATACCGCCAGAGGATGGCGGCGGCATGGACACAATCTCGTGACCTCGGTAGGTGCCGCGAATAGGTTCACGCCAACTGGACTGATAATTCAGCAAGTCGTCGTGGCTGATCAAACCACCGCCGCGCTGCATTTCTGCAACCAGCAAATCTGCCGTTTCGCCTTCATAGAAACCGGCTTTGCCGTGCTTTTGGATGCGTCGCAGGGTATTAGCGAGATCTGCTTGCACGAATAAGTCACCCATCTTGTAGAGTGAACCCTCGTTAGTGAATACCGCCAAAGATGCAGGATATTTGGCAAACACTTCCTGGCGACGCGCAAACTGCGCTGCCAGGTCACGGTCGAGCACAAAACCTTTGGCAGCCAGATCAATCGCAGGCTGCATCACTCGTTTGCGGCCAAGGCGACCATAGCGCTCTAACACATCTAATAAACCAGCCACGGTCCCAGGCACGCCTACCGCCAAATGCGACGCCGTAGATAAACCTTTGACGAGCTGCCCTTCTGCATCCAGGAACATATCTCTGCTGGCCGCCCCTGGGGCCCGCTCACGATGATCGTTAGCAATGACCGTACCATCAGCCAAATGAATGACCATAAAGCCACCGCCACCTAAGTTGCCCGCTGACGGATAGGTCACCGCCAAGGCAAAACCTGTCGCTACCGCAGCATCAATGGCGTTGCCTCCGTCGGCAAGAATCTGCGCCCCAATCTCGGACGCTAGGGCTGAACGTGACGCCACCATGCCGCCTTCATCGATTAGAGCTTTGGGTGCGACAGCGTGGGCGAGACTAAAAAAAATACTGCTGAGCAGCAAAATAGTGCCGTTGAGTCGATTAGCTAGTGACGTGCTCATGGGTTTTTGCCTATAACGTTGGTAGTGATCGCTACTACCGGATCCAATAATGTGCCGTGCTAGGATTGTGACGAAAGCCCGGAACACCAGCAACATATTTGCCAAGCGGGAGTGCCGTAAACCCCTATGTTGAACGTACAAAAACCGAAAGATCTGCAAAAGTTGCGCCGCGCTGCATTGCATGCCCAGGGACTCACGCCAGCAAGCGCCTTCGGTCGTAACAAACAAGGCGCACTGGCCGCGATACAACATCTGGGCTATGTGCAATTAGACAGCATCAGTGTCATCGAGCGCGCTCACAACCACACTTGGTACAGCCGCATACCAAACTTCAATCCTGATCTAAGTAACCAGCTACTCGAAAAAGGCGATATCTACGAATACTGGGCCCATGCAGCCTCTTATATGCCCATGCAGGACTTCCGTTTTTCGTTAATCGACAAGGCTCGTATTCGCAATGGCGAATACCGCAGCAAATTGCCTAAAGACACCAAGTTGATGAAGCGCATCTTGGCGCAGATTCGCAGCGACGGCCCTATGAGCACCAAGGATTTAGAGAATCCAGGGGTGAAGCGCAGCGGCTGGTGGGATTGGAAACCTGCAAAGAAAGCCGCCGAGCGTTTGTATTTGCAGGGCGATCTGATGATCTGCTCCCGCAGTGGCTTTCAGAAAACCTACGATCTGACCGAGCGGGTACTGCCCAGCCAGATCGATACATCTATGCCTAGCGTGCAGGAGTGGGCTGACCACCTAATTGATGAGCAGTTGAACTGCCACGGCCTGGTCACAGCAACCGGCATCACCTACTACCGCCGCCACGCCGGGTTGGCTGCGGCGGTGAAAAAGACCCTTCAGCAACGCTTAGATAACTGCACCCTGCAAGCATTGCAGTTGCCAGACAAACAGATTTACTACGCGCGACCAAACCTATTAGACCAACCCCAACCCAGGGTTAGCCAACGCCTGCAGATCTTGTCGCCGTTCGACAATTTCATTATTCAGCGCGCGCGCCTGCAGTCGCTGTTCGACTTCGATTATCAAATTGAATGCTACGTACCTGAAGCAAAACGTCGCTATGGCTACTTTGCGCTGCCGCTGCTTTATAAGGATCAACTCGTTGGGCGTATGGACTGCAAAGCCTTTCGCAATCAACGCCGTTTGGCGCTGCAAAGCGTGCACTTAGAATGCCCCAAGGCAGAGATCAATACGGTGTGCACAGCCCTCGCCGCCGCACTGCCAGACTTTGCAACGTTCCAAAATTGCGATCAAGTCAGCGTCCACGATGTCTGGCCAAAGCCTGGGACACAGATTCTGAAAAAGGCTTTGGCAAAGCACTTTTAACATTCGCAATAGGTTGGCCAGCGCTTATCTCATGCCGTACCGGCTATACTGCGGCGTTTGCTGCTTCGCGATTGCACCATGAGCCTAATTCGCTGCGACAATTTATCCATTGCCTTTGGTGATACACCGCTGCTCAACAATGCACAATTCAGCGTAGAGAGCGGCGAACGGGTGTGTTTAATCGGCCGTAATGGTGCAGGCAAATCGACCCTGCTGAAAGTGCTCAATGGCGAGATCACAGTTGACCAGGGCAATGTACAACGCCGCAGCGGTCTGCGGGTTAGCGACCTGGCTCAGCAGTTACCTGTGGCAGACGACACCACCGTACTGGACAGTGTGCGCCAGGGGTTGGCCAGGCAATTCGAGTTGATTGAGCAATACACAACCCTTAGCAGCGAAGGCGCCAGCGACGCAGCAAGTTTGCAAAAACTCGAGCAGTTACAATCGCAAATTGATGCCTTGGGCGGATGGCAGCCAGAGCAGCAGGCGCAGAGCATCATCACCCAACTGGCACTGCCGAGTTCTGCGCGGATGGCCGAACTATCCGGCGGCTGGCGCCGTCGCGTGGCGTTGGCTCGCGCCATGGTCAGCAAGCCTGACCTGTTACTGCTGGACGAACCCACCAACCACTTAGACATAGCCACTATTGAGTGGTTGGAACACGAGATACGTGGTTATTCAGGCAGTGTGGTTTTCATTACCCACGACCGAGCGTTCTTGCAAAAACTGGCCACCCGCATTGTTGAGATCGACCGCGGCCAAGTGATCAGTTGGCCAGGTGATTACGAAAACTACTTAAAGCTAAAAGAACAAGCGTTGGAAGAAGAGGCAACACACAACGCCCTGTTCGACAAACGCTTAGCCGACGAAGAGATTTGGATACGCCAAGGCATTAAGGCTAGGCGCACCCGCAACGAGGGGCGCGTGCGTGCGCTCAAAGCCTTACGCGTAGAGCGTAGCCAGCGCCTTGAACAACAAGGTCGGGCACAAGTGCAGGTGTCCAACGCCAAAGAGTCAGGCCGCAAGGTTATAGAAGCAAAAGATGTGAGCCACAGCTACGACGAGCAGCGCTTACTGAGCAATTTTAACTTGCGAGTCATGCGCGGCGACCGTATCGGCTTGGTAGGCAACAACGGCGTAGGCAAAACCACATTGCTGAAAATACTGTTAGGCGAACTGCAACCCGACCGCGGCAGCGTGAACCTCGGCACTCAATTAACCGTAGGCTACTTTGATCAGGTACGCCAAACCTTGAACCACGAGCAAACCGTGGCCTGGAACGTGGCTGAGGGACGTAACCACGTCACTGTTAATGGCGTAGACCGACACATTGTCGGTTACCTAAAAAACTTTTTATTCACCCCACAGCGCGCGCGCACTCCCGTGCACAAGTTATCTGGTGGTGAATGCAATCGCCTGATGTTGGCAAAGTTATTCGCGCGACCAACCAACCTATTGGTACTGGACGAACCTACGAACGATCTCGACATTGAAATGCTCGAAGTCTTAGAGCAAAAGTTGGTGGAATTTACCGGCACGTTGATCCTGGTATCCCATGACCGCGCGTTTATGGACAACGTGGTCACCAGCACACTGGTGTTTGAAGACAACGGTGACGTTGTTGACTACCCCGGCGGCTTTAGCGACTGGGTGGCGCGGGGTCGCACGTTACGAGTTGCTGATGCACCTGGTGCTGAACCTGCCGACCCCAGCGCGACGCAGGCCCAAAAATCAAAGCCGGTAGAAACCAAGCCAACACAGAAGAAACGCCTTAGCTACAAACTGCAACGAGAACTGGAGCAGCTACCGGGGCAGATCGAAGCCTTGGAACAACAAGTGAACACGCTGCAAGAACAAACTGCCGCACCTGAATTTTTTCAACGACCGTTTGCAGAAACCGAGCCGGTGCTCAAAGAACTGGCGGACACTCAAGCACTGCTGGACAGCGCGACTGAGCGCTGGATTGAGTTGGAAGAAATGGCAGGGTGAGCTTTCGATAGGCAATTGCCAAAGCCAGCAGGCTTTTAGCTAGGGCGACAACATTCCTTCGTCCACTTCAACAATCCCTCCGTGATGGCTGCGCAACAGCAACTGGCCTTGCTCGCGGTACATCAGCAAACCATCCAAAAACTCCACCGCGGCAGCGGCAATGGGTTCTAAGCCTGAGCCGTGACGCACGGTGTACACGGTCATGTCGTGACTCACGCATAGATCGAGCTGAGGCTTATCACCAAGGGCTTGGGCATCCAGCTTGCCCAGCATCACGTTCAGAACCATAGCCACCGCAACTTTAGGGGGCATCATCACGTCGCCGGAAAGCTCACCCTGAAACCAGCGGTTCAAGTAGTCCTCTAGCCCTTTTGTCTGACTCATGCCCTTCCACATGCGAATGTGATCCAAAGCGTAGAACACACCCAGCGCCTCTAGAGGTCTGACCTTAGGCATTGATCCCAAGGTTTGCCCAGCACCTTCAAGCAACAGTTGCGCTGTTTCCATACAACGTTCCGGCGGACTGGCATACCCACGCAGTTGAATGTCATCGCTAAGAGCCGCGCCCATAGCCACAGACAATTGCCGACCGTGATCGGTTAAAGGATTCAGCAAGTCGTTAATGTCGCGATTAAATTCCCGAGCCGAATGGCGCATCAATAGCACACCCCGCTCCGCGCCCTTGGCAAAATGCTCATTCACCATAGAGACGGTGTTTTGGCCATAGTCCATGCGGGTGTCGATATTTGCAGTAGCGTCGGCAGTCATAGCGTTCCTTGTGGTAATTCGACTCGGAGTGTTGGTATGTTAGCTCAAGGGAGGACGGGGTTGGCACCGTTCGCAAATCACAGGGGAAGCCGAGACACGGCTGGAGGAAACAATGCAAAGACTCGAAGACAAAGTAGCGGTAGTGACCGGCGCAGGCCGTGGCATCGGTAAAGAAATCGCCCTGCTTATGGCGGCTCAAGGCGCCAAGATTGTAGTAAATGACTTAGGTGGCAACACCGACGGCACCGGCACCGGCAAAATCGCCGACGACGTAGTAGCAGAAATTCGCGCGGCCGGTGGTGAAGCGGTTTCCAATACCGATTCCGTCGCCGAGGTCGCAGGTGGCGAAGCCTTAGTGCAAACAGCACTGGACAGCTTCGGCGGGATGGACATTCTGGTGAACAACGCAGGCATCTTGCGCGACCGCACCATCTTCAAAATGGAAGAGTCTGACTGGGATGCGGTTTTGGCCGTACACCTGAAAGGCCACTACTGCTGCACCCGCCCGTTCGCCAACTATATACGCAGCGAAAACCGCACCGGCGGTCGCATCATTAACTTCTCAAGTGTGTCTGGCTTATTCGGAAACTTCGGCCAAGCCAACTACGCAGCAGCAAAGGCAGGCATCGCTGGCTTCTCTCGAGTGATGGCACTGGAACTGGCCAAGTACGGCTGCACCAGTAACACCATTTCACCAGGGGCACTTACCCGCATGACCATACCGCTGCGCGAAAACCGCGGCGAAAACGTGGGCGACAACGAGATCGAAAGCGGCGGCCCGCAGCACATCGCACCCATCTGTGCCTGGCTAGCTAGCGACGAATCTGCGGGTATTACCTCGGAGATCTTCCACACCGGCCGCGGTGGCATTGCCATCATGCAGCAGCCAAAAATCATTAAGCAATTCAAAAAACGCGGCAGCGTATGGACCATGGACGAACTGGACCAAATCGTGCCCCAGCTTATTGATGCAAAGAAAGCGAATGTGGCAGCAGCCGATGAGAGCGCCAAGCCGATTGAGTTGTAACCCCAGTAACGCCGATAAAACAATCAGCTCAAGGCGGGTCAATTAACCACATTAATGGACCCGCTCACGCTGATAACCCCGAGCTATTAGTTCACCCCACGTCCAATGTGCTGGTTTAGAAACTCGTCCATGGCGTGAAAGAACTCTCGCCAATAAGCCGCAGGAAATACCAGACCGGCGGTCGCAAATTTCTGATAAGTGTTAGGTCAGATGATGCGAGGGTCTAGCAGCGCTAAAAATACCAAGCCCAGCGCAGGTAATAGCGATCACTGCCGCCTTGGGTCAGGAGTTCACCTTGGGGACTCAGGGCTGCAGGCAGGGGTGCAAACTCGTCACCCGGATCGGCATAGCCGCCAATAAAACCAAACTGCAATTGCTGATTTTGTGCGGAGTCGATAGACAGTTGCCCCTGCAACAATGCGCTGCCATCACTTAAATTGCTGATGACTGATAACGACTGAGTCAACAATGGATGCCACTGATAACTTGCTCCCACGGCCAAGTACTCGCGCATTAAATTAAATACTTCGCCTCGCAGTAATGCGGTTTCTAGTTGTTGCGGTATCGTGCCTAAGGGCCCTGGCATGCTTTGCATACCAAAATCGTTGTAGAAGTACTCTGCAAATACGTAAGCCATGCGATCACGGATAGGGAACGCCACATCGGCATTTACTATGCCCAACAAACGCCAACGATCACCGCTCTGCAACCCTTCGCGCCAGGCTAGGTCAGTGCGCACCACCGCCGGACCTACAGGCTGGCGAATACTTAAACCTACAAAATCTTGGTCGTAATGACTGGCGGCAATCAATTCAAATTCGCTGTCGAACAAGTAGCCATGCCATTTGGCTGCCGTGCTGCTGACTCGACTGCGCAACTGTTGACGCTCGTCTCGACGCATAACGTGCAGCACTTGCAGGTCGTGACCATTCGGTAACAACCGTTCGATCAGCACCAGGTCGTCACCGTTCTTGTAGTCTCGATCCACAGCGGTTGGCGCAAACGGGTTAAATGGATCTAACGGCTGGAATACGATACCGCTGCCCCAGCTGACCGCTTGTCGACCTAGAGTCACACTCCAATCTGCCTGCTGCCACTGCACACTCATGCGATCAATGCGGTGACCCCATTGGTGCCTTCGCCCCGAGTCTGTTTGCCAGGTCATATCCAACAGTCGATGAGCATCCGTCGCGGTCATCTGGTCGACTTGTGCGACGGCACCTTGCCCCCACTGCACGGTGTCCCCTGCTTGTAGCAAGCTACTGTGATGCAATTGAAACTGCAGTGAACCCACGGTCTTGTTCAGCATCAACCGCAGATCACCGCTGAAATCTGTGGTGGGGTTAGCAAAACTTTGGCGCTGCCAATCGTTCCCAGGAAGATCCGCAGCCAAGGCAAAGCCTTTGATTCGCGCATCGAATTCCATCGGTTGAGCAATAGGCTTTGGTTTTCGCAGCGACCTTGCTTTAACGCGAGCCTGTACTGGAGTGGCTGTGGCTCTGCTTGGCGCTTGCTTACGTGCCATTGTCGGAGCCTGTGGCACTGCTAAAGGTTGGGCGGCCACCGCATTGACTGGCGTTGTCGGCCGCTTGGTCTTTAATCGCCAAGCGTCTTTGTACGGTCCTTGGCGTAAACGCCGCAACAAGCTTTGGCTGGGTTGTTCCAAGGCCAACACAGCAACCCGCAGCCGTCCTGCGCTTTCTATTATTTGCGTCTGTGCAACTATGCCGCTTTGACGCAAATAATTCGCTACTTTTGTTTGCGCTTGTTGTGCGTTGCTGTCATTCGCGTAGCTGCCCACAACCACCACATAGTTGTCCGCCCGCGCCGTTGTGCAAAGCAACAACGTCAAAACGAAACCCAGGATATAACTCGGTGTTAAAGAATAGGCCTTAGCCATCGCGGTCAATGCGCCCGTCTAACAAATGCACTTGGCGCCCGGCGTGAGACATCACCATAGGATCGTGGGTAGCTGTAACAATAGTCATGCCTTGCTCTGCATTCAGCCGACTCATAAGCACCAGCAATTCTTCTGTGGTAGCCGAATCCAGGTTTGCCGTAGGCTCGTCAGCCACCAGCAAAACCGGCTGCGTTACAATTGCCCGCGCAATGGCGACACGCTGTTGTTGCCCACCCGACAATTCACCCGGCCTGCGCTCACCCAGCTCACCAAGCCCTAAGTTGTCCAAGGCTTGAGCTGCACGCTCACGCCGTTGCTGCTTGTCTACACCCTGCAACTGCAAAATGAACTCGACGTTCTCTTGAGCGGTTAATACCGGCAATAGGTTATAAGCCTGAAACACGAAACCTATTTTCTCTAGGCGCAACGCTGACAGTGCAGTAGGACTTAAGCCTCCTAGCTCCACCCCGTCCACTTGCACCGAGCCCCCGTCAAACTCGTCCAAACCGCCAATGATGTTTAGCAAAGTCGACTTTCCTGAGCCCGACGGTCCGGCAAGACTGACAAACTCACCGGCATGCACATCCAGATCAACCGAGCGCAGTGCATGGACCGGTATCGAATCTTTTTGATAGGTGCGACTAACGTCGCGGCAACGTACGACTGGGGTCTGGTTTTGGTTCTCGCTCATTATTTTGCTCTATGTCGTAATTTGCAGGATCAGCGCTATCTGTTCATTGCCATCAACGGTGTGATGCGCACCGCTCGCAGGGCTGGAAAAACACTGGCAACAAAGCCCAATAAAAGGCTCAAGCCACTGAACATCACTAAGTCGTTAGTACTTAATACCGGTATCAGCAATGTGCTCATACCGAAGGCGTCTATGCCTTCAGCGAAGGCGCTTAAATCAATGCCATCAGCCAGGGCCCAAACAAGCAGCACTCCGGCAGCTAAGCCCAGTACGATGCCCGCAGTCATGATCAACATCGACTCTACGACCACTTGCACCAGCACCACTCGCCGAGGCATACCAATGGCGCGCAACATGCCTAACTCGCGCACCCGCTCCATGACGGCGGCGATTAAGGTATTGACCAAGCCAAAAGCCAAGCCCCCCATCATCAATACAAATATGATGTAGATCGCGACATCCGCCATGGCGAACATTTCTGCGGCCTGGGGCTGCAGGGTGCGCCAATCGGCAACCAGCTTGTCGGGAAACGCTGACCCCAAGCTGTCCACTGCCTCTTGCCGTTGAGACTCATCGGCTAACAAGACTGAAATTTCGGTGACTAACTTTTGATCGCCTAGTTGCTGTGGGTCGCCCAAATAATTCTGCGCTGCGGCCAAACCAGTAAAAGCAAACGCCTTTTCCAATGACTCGGCTCCCGAATCAAACAGCCCCGCAATACGGAACCCTCGCTCACGATTTTTACCGTCAGCACCCTGCGTCAGCACCACAACTTTGCGCCCTACCGAAGTTTGCAACTGCCGCGCCAGCTCTTGACCCAACACAATGCGCCCGTCTTCTACCCCGCTTAAGTTTTCTCCGGAAATGCTTAGATCTGCGAAAAACGAGATGCCCTCGCGGTCAGGGTCTATGCCAACCAATTGCACCCCGCGACTTTGACGCTCGCTTAACACCACTGCAGGCACTTTGATTCTTAGCGCCCATCCAGCAACCGCAACCCCGGATATTTCCGGTTGGTAGTTTTTTGGCAGGGTAAAACTGTGCTGCATATTGGGGTCGTCACGATATTCCGACGCCTGCACTTTGACGTGACCAACCAGATTCTCTACCGCGCGGTCCAACATGTCGTATTGCCAACCGCGCATCATTGCATTGGTGAGGGTCGCCCCTGCTAGAGCAAATGCAATAGCCAACAGCAATAACCCATTGCGCCTTGGATAACGAAACAGGTTGCGCACACTCAGTTGTAGTATGAGTTTCAACGGCATGACTTACTCCGCTCGCAAGGCTTCTACAGGGTTCAGGTGGCGCACCCGTAGCATGCAGAATAACGCCGACAATTGCGTACCGATGATCAGCACCAACGGCGCAGTGGTAAGGCTTTCTAGGGAAAAGGCCGGGTACATAAACTCCATACTGCCCGCTTGCAGTTGGGCCATAGATTGTTGTGCAGCTTCACCACCCATGGCGTTCAGAGAAATGCCAACTTCGCCCAAATACGCCACCAAAGCCGCACTCATTAATGAGCCCAAGAGCACACCTAAAAGACTCAAGAACAACGCCTCGATTTGCACCTGGCCAATGATTTGCCAGGGTCGGAGCCCTAGCGCCATGAGCATGCCAAACTCTCGAGTGCGCTCGAATATGACCATGACAAAGGTATTGAGCACTGCAAAGCTCACTAGAATGAGCAAGATATAAAAGAAAATTTGACCCGACACGCGGTCCAGCTCTATGCCCTGCTCAACTTCGGGCAACAGCTGTTGCCAGGTGCGGTAGCTTTGATCCGGCTGCAGCAGTTCATTAATGGGCGCAGCCAAGGCCTTACCTTGAGTGTAGTTTTCTAAGACCAACACCAAATTGTGCACTTCGTCCTCAAGACCAAAGGCGTCTTGTACGCTACTTAACGGTGCAAACAGCAAATTGCGATCCAGCTCGGATTGGCCGGTAGACAATATACCGGTCACCGTCAGAGCCATGGCTGCCACTCCGCCGCGTTTACCAGAACCTAAAATAACGATGTCGTCACCCAATTCTGCGCCAAGATTACGCGCCATTGCTGCGCCAATTAAGGCTTGGCCTGGTGCGGTGGGTATTGCACCGGCAGTGATGTCGTCAAACAAATCCAACTGCGCCGCCTCAGCAGCAAAGTCTATACCCAACAACATCCCACCTATGGAACGCTCTTCTCTGGATACAATGCCGAAGGCCTGTACTCTGGGCAATGCAACCAACGGAAACTTTGTTTCGAGCTGGGCACGCAAAGCGGCAGCGTTGCCAATGGTCTGTTCAAGTTTGCTGTCGGTAACGAAGTCGCGCTGATTGATCTGCGCATGACCGGTATAAAAGCGTGTCGCGGCTTTGATCATGTCTTCGTAACTACCACCCTGCATGGCCATAGAAAAGGTCACCAAAAACACCGCAAAGGCGATACCGCCAGCAGTCAGCAGGGTTCGGGTTTTATTGCGCCAAAGATTACGCCAGGCCAGAGCAATCACGAGTTAGCGGTTCCTAGATTGCAGCGAAAACAACGTAAACAGCCGGTCTTCTAGCACCACATCAAAATCCATGGCGTCGTACCGCACTTCGGTAAAGCTGTCGGGTTTTTCTAGATCCATCATGCGCATGGTAGTGGGCATGATGCGGCCACCGAGTTCGCCAATTTCCGTGGTTACCATACGGCGCAACAGCTGCATATCTTGATCGTAGTACAGGGCCTCGATAAGCACCGAGTCTTCGCGAATACGCAGCCTTTCCTTACCCCAAACAACAGGGGCGTCATCAAATGGAATGGCGTCAATCGTATAAGTCTTTAACCCGTCAGCGATCTCGGTGTCGACGTGTTCTAGACGGTAGTATTTGATCCACTTGTCGCTGCGCGACATGTCGTCGTAGGAAAAGTCTGAACCAGCCCAGCTTTGCGACATCATGCCACCGGGCAAACGAATGCTCTTATTCAGCTTGGGATTAAACGTCCACATTTTGTCGCCCTGCTTTAGCAACGCATTACCCGCATCTCGGGCCGGAGCGACAAATCGGATCAGCGCATCTTCACGTCCACGAGTCCACGAATACAAAGTGGATTCGCGTTGCCAACTGGGACGTTTGATCAGCATGTTGATTTCAGCGTAGGAACTCAAACCGCGAGTCTGATCAATGGATTGGGTAACCAAGGTCATGGGGTCAATTGACTCTTCCGCCTGAACCACAGCGCCCAAGGCTACCACGGCAAACAAAGTGAAACGCATACACAGCTTCAACATGAAATCGCTCTGAACGAATAGTTGGCCAGCACGTTAACTTGCGTCTGCTGACAAATCAATAATAATATATCGAGTCAAATTTTAGACTTTGATCTAATTATGTCGCTAAGAGAAAAAAATAAGCTCCGTACTCGAACCGCCATCCTGAATGCAGCCAGGGTTCTCGCTAACCAGGGCCAATGGGACGATGTGACCACAAGGCAAATTGCCGATACCGCGGGTGTGAGCTACCAAACGCTTTACAACTACTACCCCGCCAAGGCGGCGATTTTGCACGAGATACTACTGGACGCCTACGTCGGGCCAGGGCCAGAAATTAACGATGTGATCAAGCAGTACAACGGCGACCTGCTTGATACGTTAGATAACATCAATCGTGTGCGCATACAGAGTTTTAGCCGCGAGGATCTAAAGTTGTTGTTCAGCCTACTCAGCAGTAGCTTCGCTAAACTTGATGAGTCCGCCGAGGCCACCAGCATCATCGAGACCATAGACCAAGCCGGAGATGGCTATTACTACGCCGCTTTGAGCACCGCTAAGGGCATGGGCCATATGCGCGAAGATGTGGATATTCAGCTGATGGCGCATACCCTTCATGGCATCGCGAACACCACACTGGATCGCTACATCGCCAATAGCTCCAACGCTAAACTTAAGTTCCTAACCTTACGCCAACAAATGGAGCAATTGGTTCGCCCTTACCTTGTGGACTAGTGCTTAACGCCGGCGCCGTGCTAACGATACTACATTGGCTCCGCCTACCGCTTGCTGCTTGGGTTGCAGTTGCATTTCCCAAGTCAGGGTGCCTTTTTCGTCACGAAAAAAGCCTCGACAGCCCAATCCACCCGACACGCTGAAAAACGACACACTAGCGCTGTAAATTCCCGACTCGTGCCACAGCAGTGCATGGTTTGGCTCGCTCTCGAGCTTGGCTATGCCATCTAACGCTACCTTACCCAGACGCGCGTCGACCGCATAAGTACCTACCTCGTTGGGTGCAACGCGTACAGAAAGCGGCACGTTATAGCTGTCGCTAATCTCGCCAGTGATTGTGAGCCCATCTAGCTCATCAACAATTTCGGCATCCAAAGAAATACTTTGCCCAAGACTGGCACCTTCGGTGAGTACACTGCCACGACCTGACCACAGGCCTTTGCGTAATATCAAACGATTCTCCTCGTGTTGTGCCTAAGCCTACGCGTCTAACTGAGTAACAAAGCTTCGGCCAGGCCCTGCTCGCAGCGCGCATCTTTGTTAACCGCATTGTTTACCCAAGATGATACCGGCAAAGCCGCAATCGCAGTTGCCAACTGGGGCGCAAAATACGACTCAAGCTTTCGCGTAGCAATCGTTGGGTCTAACCAACACAGCGCTTGGTCTTTATCCAAGATAACCGGCTGTCGGTGATGCACCTGCTGCATCGCATCGCAGGCTGCAGTGGTCAAAATGGTGAAACTGTCTATTCGCTGGAATTGCCCAGAATCGTCTGTGCCCTGCCAGCGATCCCACAAACCTGCCAACAGCAAGCCTGAAGTTTCCGCACTTTGCAGTAAGTAAGCTTGTTTGTGCCCCTGCCGCCGCGCCCATTCATAAAACCCGCTAACCGGTACCACGCAGCGACGCTTTTTATATGGCTCGCGAAAGCTTGGCAGGTTCGCCGCAGTTTCTGCTTTGGCGTTAAACATACTGTAACGGGTGCTGGGTTGTTTCGCCCAGCTCGGCGTCAGCCACCAACGCATTGGCTGCAGGGTGACCTCGCCCGTTGGATCACTCACGAGCACCGAGATCTCTTCCGTGGGAGCAGCATTGAGATTATCCGGTCCTTCGTGAATCAGCTCCAGAAATTCAAACAACAGCTCGGTAACGTCCGCCGCCCTGACATGCAAGCGTCCACACATTACCGGTTTACGCTCCGTGCTTGGACAGTTGCCAACCGTTTGACGCCAGGTGTTGTTGCGCAAAATCTGTAGGCGTTTGCTCTAGCGTGGTCGCAAGGGTGTCGTTCCAGCGGTTGAGGAATCCAAACAGGCTTATCACTGCCACGATTTGTACTTGTTGGCGCTTTGAATAGTGCGCTTGTAAATCGGCAAAGTGTTGCGGCTCGCTGGCGTTGGGCACTTGACCGGCAGCCAGAGCTAGGCCAATGGCGGCACGCTCGGCGTCGGTATAACAAGCCGCAGTTTCATAGTTCAACACCTCAGCAAGTTTTTGCCCTTGCAGCTCTGGCGCACTGCTTAGACGTTCGGTGTTGTGACCCGTATGGGCCTGACAATAGCGACAGCCAGCACTCAGGCTCACACAATAAGCAATAAGCTGTAACAGCTCTGGCGGCAGATTTTCTTGGGCGTCTGTTTGTTCCGGCATCACGTCCTGCAAACCAGCCACAATGGCTTTGGCGTCGCCCCCCATAATGGTGCCAAACAGCGCAGAGAAGACAAAAGGCAATTGCCCCATATGCGCCATAGTACGAGTGCTGTTAGGCACAAATCCCATAGCCGCCGCCGCAGACGCCATGATCGGCGCCAACTCTGGGTGTTGATCGGTGTCCAGTGGTTCAATGTGGGCCATTGGGGCCTCCTGTGTGTCTACTTTCGATGGCGTCTTTGTGTCTCATCTTGATGACTAAAAGATGCAAGTTATCGTTCAGGCCACTACTCTACGCGCTGTTTTCAGCAGCCCCAGCACTACTATGACAACCCCACAAGCATTTGGCGAGCCACCCAAGGCGACGCGCAAAAACCACGAACACAGTCATCATGGGATTGTGGTGCAAGACCCTTACGCCTGGCTGCAAGACCCCGATTACCCCACGGTTAATGACCAAGAGGTATTGGACTACTTGCGTGCAGAGAATACGTACTTCGAACAGTACATGACGCCCAAACAACATTTGGTGGAGAAGCTGTTCGCGGAGCTCAAAGGCCGCAAGAGCGACAACGACGAGAGCGTGCCGTACTTTCACAACGGCTATCACTACCAATGGCGATTTAACGAGGGCGATCAATATCGCCGCTGGTACCGAGCAGCGGGTGGTCATGAGAGCGAACAAGTCGACCCAAGCGATTGGGTTACCTTACTGGATGAGAACGCGCTGGCTGCAGACCAAGATTACTTTCGCCTCGGCGCAATGAGTGTCAGCCCGAATAATCAATTAATTGCCTACAGCATTGATACCGATGGCAGCGAGCGCTTCACCCTGCACGTTGTTGACCTGGCAAGCGGCGCGGCAGTGACCTCCCCAATTACTCATACCATTGGTGAAGCCATTTGGAACCAACACAGTGACGGGCTGCTATACCGACACGTAAACGAGCAATGGCGGCCGGACAAAATTTACTGGCGCAAGCTTCATGACGACCAAGCCGATACCCTGATCTGTGCAGAGGAAGACGGCGGTTTCTTTTTGTCTATGCACTTAAGCCAGTCGGAAGAACTGGTGTTCTTGCGCAGCGCTGACCATGTAACCAGCGAAATCAGCTACGTGCCAACCGATGACTTCAGTGCCACGCCAGTCATGATCAGTCCGCGCTCAAGCGGACACGAGTACGATGTAGAGCACTACCAAGACCAATTGCTGATACGCAGTAACCAACGTCACGCCAACTTCGATTTGTTCACCGCACCACTGACCGCGAACAGCCAGGCCCAGTGGCAACCTTTCTTGGAGGGCGACGACAACCATTATCTAGTTGGGCATCTGGTCTACGACAACCACATATTCGTACCCCAACGGGTCGACGGTTTGGATCAGATCTTGGTCATTGATGAGCGCCAACAACAACACTTTATTGAACTGCCCGAAGCCACCTACAGTCTAGATCTGGGCACGAACCCTAGTTATCAAAGCGCGTTTTTACGTTTGCAATACAGTTCGCTAACCACACCGAACAGCGTACTGGACTACGATCTTGCCAGCCGCACTTTGCAGACCCGCAAAGTGCAGCACATCCCCAGCGGTTACGATGCACAGCAGTATCAATCCGAACGACTCACGGCCACAGCCCGAGACGGCAAACAGGTGCCCATCAGTTTGGTGTATCACCGCAACACGCCACTCGACGGCAGCGCGCCACTGCACCTGTACGCCTACGGCGCTTATGGCTACGCCGTACCCCCAGCATTTTCCACTAATGTCCTATCTCTTTTAGATCGCGGCATTATTTTTGCCATTGCACATATTCGCGGAGGCGACGACTTGGGTTACCACTGGTACCAAGACGGCAAACTGCAACAGCGAGAAAACACCTTTAACGACTTTGTCGACTGCACGCACCACCTCATAAGTAAGGGCTATACCGCGGCAGGCAAAGTACTGATCAGTGGTGGCAGTGCCGGTGGCGAGTTGATGGGGGCAGTCATCAATCAAGCTCCCCAACTCTACGCCGCCGTAGCCGCCCACGTACCCTTTGTCGACGTACTCAACACCATGTTGAACGCAGATTTACCCCTGACCCCAATGGAGTGGCCAGAATGGGGCAACCCCATAGAGAGCGCAGAAGACTACGCCACTATTCGGGCTTACTCCCCCTATGACCAAGTCAGCGCCCAGGACTATCCACCCATGCTTGTAACCGCTGGTTTAAACGATCCAAGGGTCACCTATTGGGAACCGGCAAAGTGGGTCGCCAAACTGCGCCACGAAAAGACAGACGATAACATTCTGCTGCTAAAGACCAATATGGAAGCCGGCCATGGCGGACAATCCGGACGCTTCACAGCGCTACGGGAGGTAGCGGAGGAGTACGCCTTCTTCCTCGATCAGCTCTAGAGTTTGTGAAGGCGTTAGCCTTCTTCCTGAGTGAACTTCAGCAGCTGTGAAGGCGTATGCCTTCTTCTTGGATCAGCCGGGAGGTGCAGCCAGAAACCTCAGCAGGTGAACTACCAGTGTCTGGCCTAGCTCACCAAGCTGCTTTCACGTAATTCATCCCGAAACTGTGGCGCCGCTATTTCAATCAATGCATCTAGGCGTTGACGATTCGGCAGGTTCTTTAACTGCGCAACGCCAAACTCTGTCACCACGATGTCTACGTCAGTGCGCAACGCGGTGACCATATCTACCTGGGGCACGATGCGCGAGACTGTGCCGCCGCGAGCCGTCGCGTTCATCGCCACTATGGATCGCCCGCCCTTTGACGCTTTGGCGGCGCGCATGAAGTCGACTGAACCGCCGGTGCCTGAGATCTGTTTGCCGCCAGCGTATTCGGCGTTAACCTGACCAAACAAATCTACTTCCACCGCGGAGTTGATAGAGACAAAGTTCTGCAATTGAGCAATGGCACTGACTTCGTGGGTATGGTCTGCACCTCGGAAAACAACGGTAGGCTGATCCGCTAACCAGTCAAATAGCTCGCTATCGCCTAAGGCCATACCTGTAATGTGCAGATCACGGTCGATGGCCTTACGCGCGCCATTTACATTGCCCGCTTCGATCAACCGCATACCACCTGCGTCAAGCAGGCCACCGTGTAAACCAAGATCGTTCTTGCTACTCAGTTCGTTCAGAATCGCGGCGGGTATTGCGCCAATGCCAGTTTGCACACAGTCGCCATCATTAATCAGTCCGGCCACCAACTTGCCTATACTCTGTGCTGCTTCATCAATGTTTGGCGCCGCCATGGCCGCCAGCGCCCGATCACTCTCGAACAGGTAGTCAATTTGCGCAAGCTCAATTCGCGGACACCCTAAGGGCGCTACGATGCGCCGATTCAACTCGGCGATTACCACCTTTGCCCCACTCAATACCGCGGCAACGAAGTCGACATTGGGGCCTACCCGCAGCAAGCCATTGCGGTCGAAGGCCACCTGCAACAAACATACGTCCACAGCGGTCGCTAGGTAGTCATAGACTGCGCGCATTTGCATGGGCAGATAGTGCACCCGTTGGGCATCCGCCTTGGCCAGGGTTGGGGTCATAAAAAAAGTCGTTAGATCAGCAGAATCATTCCAAGCGGTAAAGTCCACCCCATTCAAGCCGGCAATAGGAAACTGCAAAAAATGTAGATCCTTGGGCAACTGCATATGCGCCATGGCCTCTAACAAGCCCGTGGGTTCGTTACTGCTGCCCGCAACAAAAATACGCTGACCCGGCGCCAATAACTCTGTCAGTTCAGCCACCGTTTACCTCCCGCTACGAATCAAAAACAACACATAGGCATAGGCACCTACGTAGTAAGCCGGTGGGAACCACAGCGGCCACAACGCCACCATGGCACTACCCGTCACTGGCAAAGCCAATAACACATGGCGAAACCATAAAAAGCTCAGTGCCAATAACAGACCACTAACCGCCGCCATGGCCACACCTTGGCGCGGCGAGTACAGCGTACATACAGCACCACCAGCCAAACCAGCAATCCACACAGGTAACAGCGCCGCAATACCTGCGGGCTCGCCTAATCCATTGCTGACCACAAACCAGACAAAGCCACCGACCATCATGGCAATGGCTGTGCGCAGTAACGACAACACAGCTAACACGTTCGCTTTCGCCTACACTTAAAGGCGCCATGATAACCGTAATTTTTCTTAAACGGCGGCGCCGACCTTTGATCCGAGCATCGAGCGGAGTCATTCGCGCATGAGCAGTTTGGAGTCCTTCCATCCCAGCGTTCGCCGCTGGTTCGAGCAAAACTTCAGCACGCCAACTCCGGTGCAGCAAGCAAGTTGGCCAGTCATCGCTGGCGGTGAGCATGCGCTTATCACGGCCCCCACGGGCAGCGGCAAAACTCTAACCGCGTTTTTATGGTCTTTGAGTCAATTCGCCGATGGTCGTTTAGAAACCGGCAGCACCAAGGTGTTGTATGTGTCACCACTGAAAGCGCTGAACAACGACATTCAACAAAACCTATTGACGCCGCTGACAGAATTGGTCGCTGACTACAATATGCCGCCCTTGCAGGTACGGGTACGTTCTGGCGATACCGAACAAAGCGAACGCCAACGCATGTTGCGCAAGCCACCGGATATTCTGATTACCACCCCCGAAAGTTTGTCCCTAATGCTGACCACTCAAAAAGGCCAAACCGCCTTGCAAAGTGTCGCCACCGTGATCGTTGACGAAATTCATGCCTTGGTAGAAAACCGTCGCGGCGTCAGCTTGATGACCGCGTTAGAGCAACTGGCTGAACTGACCGGCGAGTTCCAACGCATTGCACTGTCCGCTACTGTGACGCCTTTAGACGCGGTCGCTCGTTACTTTGGTGGCTATACGCCAAGCGGTCAGCCGCGCCGGGTGCAAACCGTGAACGTTGCCAGCGCTAAGGCGATCGACCTACAGATTAAGTTCCCGGCCACCGCCCACGCCGCTGCCGAACGGGGCGAAAAAATCTGGCAACCGCTGTGCGATGACTTTCGCCAGCGCATTACGCAAAACCGCTCAACATTATTGTTTGTTAACAGCCGCCGCCTAGCGGAGAAAATTACACTAGAAATTAATCAAGGTAGCGACCAGCCCAAGGCCTATGCACACCACGGCTCATTGGCAAAAGACGTACGTCACACCGTCGAGACGCGGTTAAAAGCAGGCGAGTTGGATGCCATCGTCGCCACCAACTCGCTGGAAATGGGCATAGACATCGGTGACCTTGACGAAGTCATTATGGTGCAGTCACCGCCGAGCGTAGCCGCCACTCTGCAACGTATTGGTCGTGCCGGTCATCGGGTTAACGAAATCAGTCGCGGCAGCCTGTACCCGAGCCACGCTCAAGACTTTATCGAAGCCGCAGCGCTGGCCAACGCGGTTGCCGAACGTGACATCGAACCACTGCAATTGTTGTACAACCCTCTGGATGTTCTGGCGCAAATCATTATTGGGATGGTAGCGCACAGCGAGCGCAGCATTGATTCGATCTATCAGTTGTTGCGCCAATCCGGCCCCTACCGTGACCTTGAGCGCACGCAGTTCGATTTAATCATCGACATGCTCAGCGGCCGCTATGCAGGCAGTCGGGTGCGCGAACTGAAACCACGAGTTGCAATTGATCGTGTGACCCAACGCATTAAAGCGAACCGAGGCGCAGTGCTGGCGCTGTACAGTTCCGGCGGCAGCATTCCCGATCGTGGTTACTTCCAACTAAAACATAAAGACAGCGGTGCCAAGTTGGGAGAGCTAGATGAAGAATTCGTTTGGGAAGCCACAATCGGTGACAATTTCACCTTGGGCACTCAGCATTGGCGCATTCATAGCATCACCCATAACGATGTATTGGTGACCGAAGCGCGAAGCGGCAATACCCTGCCCCCGTTTTGGCGTAGCGAAACATTCAATCGCTCGGTGCATTTTTCTGCACAGATTTGCGAGTTTCTTTATCACGCAGAACAACGTTTAAGCACCAAGTCTGATCTAGCCCTAGAGCTGGTGCAGAAACAACGATTCGAACCTGCTGCTGCCACTGAGCTGGTAGATTATCTGCAGCGCCAGCGCGAACACACCCACAGCGCTCTACCCAACCGCAGTAATCTGTTGTTTGAGCATGTACAGAGCGGCCCCGCAGGCTATCAAGGGCCTGACCAGCCTCAGCAATTGGTCATTCATACTCATTGGGGTGGGCGCATTAACCGGCCTTGGGCGTTAGCCCTTGATGTGGCGTGGCGGCAACACACCGGCTGCAAACCTGAGCTGCACGCAGACAACAATGTGGTGGTTATTCAATGCAAAAGTCTCAACGAGGGCCTCGCTCCAGACTTTGCCGAGCAACTGTTGAGCTGGGTCAACGGCGACAATCTACTGACACTGTTACGCGAGCGCTTGGAAGCCTCTGGTTTTTTCGGTGCGCGGTTCCGCGAATGCGCAGGTCGTGCTCTGCTTCTGAACAAGCAGCGCTTTAATCAACGCTTGCCACTGTGGATGAGCCGGCTGCAAGCGAAAAAACTCATGAGCAAAATTAAGTCTCTGGATGACTTTCCGGTCATGTTGGAAACCTGGCGCACCTGTTTACACGACGAATTCGATCTACCTGCCTTAAGCGCCAAGCTCAACGCCAGTCAAACGGGCGATATTCAAGCCAGTCTGGTGACCACCCAGACACCCAGTCCTTTTGCCCAAAATGTGATCTTCGATCAGGTCAGCCGTTATATGTACGCTGACGACACGCCAGAAGACGAAACACCTAGCGCAATAAGTGCAGAGCTGATTCAACAAGCAGTCTTTGACCCAACGTTGCGGCCCAAGATCGACCAACAAACCATCGACGAGTTTGTCGCGAAACGACAGCGCCGTGCAGCGGGGTACGAACCGAGCAACCCAGCGGAATGGGGTGAATGGCTGAAAGAGCGGGTGCTTATTCCCATCTCCGAACTGCCCAATGATCCAGAGTTACCTGAAGACGCCATCACCATTACCGTGGATCACCGCCAATGGCTTACTCACATGGAACTGGTGCATGGCCTGCACAACACAGATCTGTTACCGGGACCGGCACCAGCAGACGCGCCAGTGCTGGTTGAACAACGCTCGGCACTGGAACTTTGTCGAGAGATTTTGTCCTTCTACGGGCCACTTACCGAGGACGCCATAGCAGCGGTGCTGCCGACATTACCGGCGGACTTGCTCAGCGCCGACGAGACCTTTGTCCAAGGCGCATTAGTGCAAGGCAGCACCGAAGAACATTGGTGCGATGCAGAAAATCTCGAAACTCTGATTCGTTTTCAACGCGCGGCACGACGCCAAGCCATTGAGCCGTTATCGCGCAGTCAACTGCTGGGTTTTTGGTCGCATCTGCATGAGCTAGCCAAACCCACCTCGGAACACGATGCCCTTACCGCACTGGAACTGTTGCGCGGCTATCCCGCCTCTTTGGGTAGCTGGTTATACGATCTTTTGGCTGCGCGGGGACACAAGCAAAGTATTCTGGAAACCGCATTACAACGTTTTGACTTACGTTGGCAGGGCACCGCTAAACAACATATTGCCGTGGGCTATGCAGAGGACTTGGCGTTACTTGGCCCAAGCCAAAGCGCGGCTGTAGCGAAGTTCTTTAACGACCCCCAAGGGCGTTACAGCTACAACCAAATTGCTGATCGCGCGGTATTTGCCGACAGCGAACTAAGCGCTGGCGAGTTGAACGAACAGTGGTGGCAAGGCGTGTGGCAAGGACAACTGAGCTGCGACACCCTAGAACCCCTACGCCAGGGGGTATTGCGCAAATTCTCACTCACGGCACACAGCAGCCGGCATCGCCTGAGTAGACGTCGGACCTCAGCGTTGCGCTCAGCACCCAGTTGGAGTGGGAACTGGTGGCTTAATTCCGCCACAGTAATTGACGATCCACTTGATCAGTTGGAAGCCAATAAAGAGCGGGTGCGCTTGCTACTGGATCGGTATGGTTGGATTAATCGCGACCTGGTAGATCGCGAGCGCTTCCCGGTGAGTTCGCACGGTAACGCCCAGGGTCACTGGCGCTGGCGCGACGCCTTTACCGCACTGCGGGTAATGGAACTGGCAGGCGAGGTATCTATGGGTCACTTCATTGCCGACGCAGAAACACCGCAATTTTCTACACCCAGTGCGATCAACGCCATGAGCGCCCATCTGCCAGCCGCGCCAGTGTTTTGGTTAGCTGCTACAGATCCAATAGCGCCCTGCGGGTTGGGTTTAGCCTGGCCAGAACTACCGCGTCGTACCGAAGGCAATTACCTGGTTTTTTGCGCAGGCGAACTGGCCTTAGTGGTCGAGAACTATGGCGCGCGGCTGCAGTACTTTGTATCTCCAGAGCACCCAGACCTTGTGCAAATTAACCAGGTGTTACAGCACTTGCTGCACGGCCACCAGCGATCCATCAATATCAGCACGATCAATGGCGAATCGGCTTTAGCAAACCCTTATCTGGATGGTCTACGCGCAATTGGCCAGCTCAGCCACGATCATAAGCAGGTCACCCTGGCCTCAATTTAGCCGCTGTTATTGGTAATGCCTCGCGCTTGGTGCATATTCTTATCTATGCACATTTATACCCATCCCGAATTCTTAAATCATGAAGTGGCCGAAGGCCACGCCGAACGACCCGAACGCCTGAGTCATTTATTAGCGTACTTGCAACGCGAGGGTATTTTGACCGACAGCCCGCTACGTCAGCCCGACGACGTTAGCGACGCACAAATTCTCGCCGCCCATAGCCCTGAGCATTTAGAGTTTTTATACCGAAGTGCGCCTACTAAGGGCGTGGTGCCGCTGGATCCAGATACCTGGATGAGCAAGGGCAGTATGAGCGCAGCGCGGCTCGCAGCAGGAGCTGTTTGCAGCGCCGTAGACGACGTTGTAACCACTACAGAAAACCGCGTCTTTTGTGCAGTAAGGCCACCGGGGCATCACGCCGAAACCGGATCGGCCATGGGCTTTTGTTTGCTCAACAGCATTGCCATTGGCGCATTACACGCGCTGCAACAACCTGGAATCGAACGGGTGGCCATTGTTGATTTCGATGTTCACCACGGCAATGGCAGTGTCGATATCTGCCAGCACCACCCTGAAATTATGGTGTGCTCGAGTTTTCAGCATCCCTACTATCCGAACCGCTTAGACGACCTCGATCAACCCAACATCGTCAACACACCCCTGCAAGCAGGCAGCGACGGCGATGACTTTCGCCGCGCCATCAGCAAAAGTTGGCTGCCTGCACTGCAACAGCACCAGCCGGATTTGGTCTTGGTGTCTGCGGGCTTTGATGCGCACCAGGCCGATCCTTTGGCTGCCATCAATCTCACAGAAGCTGATTTCAGCTGGATTACGCAGCAGATTGTTGATGTGGCGAACCAGCACAGCCAGGGGCGCATCGTGTCTACCTTGGAGGGCGGTTACGACCTGGATGCACTGGCAAAGTCCGCTAGCGCGCACCTGCAGGCAATGATGTGAAACCCTGCTGGTTACTGTTACTGATGCTTCTCAATAGCGCGGGCCAAGCAAGCGAATCTGCCGATGCCCTAGCCGCTGCAGGTGTCGACCCGATCCAGGCGCGATTAAATTACATGTTAAATTGCCAAGGCTGTCACGGGGCTGACGGTCGCGGACTCAACGACATTCCGACCATGGCTGATTTCGTTGGCAAATTTCTGACCGTCGATAACGGCAGAGCCTATTTGGTCCAGGTACCTGGCTCCGCCAATGCTCCATTAAGTGACCAACAATTAGCCGAGGTCTTGAACTGGATTTTGCTGACTATGAGCAAACCACAATTACCCCAGCCATTTCAGCCCTATACCGCCGGCGAGGTAAGCGAATATCGCAGCCAAACTCTAAATGACGCCAAGGTGGCGCGTACGCAGCTGCTGGCAAGAATTCATGCTCAGTAACTGTAGATTCAGGGCTTACCTGCTTAGACCATTGAACTCGACGCTTTTAGCTTAACGCCAATTTTGCCCGCCACCATCGCAATAGAGGCGTTCACCAGTAAGGTAAGAGTTGTCGTTGCTGACTAGAAACTGCACCACGTTGGCAACGTCTTCAGGCTGACACACCCGCCCAAAGGGCATGGACTCATCCAGAGTGCGAATATCCTTAACCCCCTGTACCGCATGAATAAGACGCTGACCCATGTCCGTATCCACCAAACCCGGGGCGACAATGTTTACCCGCACACCATGTTCGCGTTCTTCTTTGGCCAGGGTATAGGCCAACGCTTCCATGGCGGTTTTACCCATGTTGTAAGGTGCGCCATTACCACCCAGCGAGCGGGTGGCCACGCTGGAAATCATGATGATGTCGCCACGATCCAGTTGGCGCATTTTCGGCAATACTAAACTGGCCAGATAATGCGGCCCAAAGGCGTGGGTTGCGACAACTCTGCGCATTTCCGCCGGGTCGGTATCCACCACGCTCCGCCCACGACTGGCGATGCCTGCGTTGTTAACAAGAATGCCTATGGCGCCATGGTCCGCCTCAATGGCCGCCACCATTTCTGCGTCTTGGTCGTAGTCATCAACGGATGCTGCATAGGCTTGAGCCTTACCACCGTTGCTAATGATCTCAGCAACGGTCGCAGCGGCGGCTTCTTCATCCCGCCGATAATTCACTGCCACCGTTGCTCCAGCCTCAGCTAACGACATTGCAATACCGCGACCCACACCTCGGCCACCACCAGTCACCAGTGCCACTCGCCCTGCTAAACTCATCGCCTTACTCCCCATTTATTACTTGTATATACGATCTGAGGCCGCGGCTTTATTCGCCGCTGAACTCGGCATCACGTTTTTGTAAAAACGCACTCACACCCTCGCGGAAATCTTTGCTGCGACCGGCTTCATTTTGCAATTGAGCTTCCAGCTCCAGTTGTTGTTCGTAACTGTTGCCCCAGCTCTGCCAGTACGCCTTACGAATCAAACTCAATGAGCGTGGACCGTTTGCCAATCGTTGTGCCACTTCCATGGCTCCGGACGCGAGGCTGTCGGTATCGTCAAATACCCGATTCACTAAGCCCCATTCGTGGGCTGTCTGTGCAGGCAAACGTTCTGCTAGCAACGACAGTTCCATCGCGCGACCCCAACCCACCAGGCGCGGCAACAAGTAGGTTGCGCCGCCATCCGGGATCAGACCAATGCGCGCAAAGGCCTGCAAAAAGTAGGCGTCCTTAGACGCACATACAATGTCGCCCATCATGGCGAAGCTCATGCCTACACCAGCAGCGGCTCCGTTAACCGCAGTCACCATGGGCATTTCCAGACCCCGCAACTCAAACATCAACGGGTGGTAGCCGTGGCGTAGCGAGCCGCCCGCACCACCTGAAGCCTTTTGGTCGTCGTCATCTTGGAGGTTGGCTCCGGCGCAGAATGCCCGGCCATTACCGCTCAACAACAAACAACGAACATCAGTTCCCTTGGATTTAATTTCATCTACCGCGGCACCGAAGTCGCGAAGCATCTGCCCACCCACAGCATTCATGACCTCTGGGTGATCGAACTTTAAGACCGCCACGCGGTCTACGAACTCTAATTGCATACGTTGCATAGCTTCCCCCTATTGCTAGTGACCAAAGATTAACCCAAAGCCCCCTGGCCAGTCATGCCATGCCATATCCTGGTAAACAGTCTGGCTCACTGATGGGCATGTGCCATAAACTGGCAAAAAACAGGGGATATTCCTATGCAAGACTTCAACGGAAAAACAGCAGTCATCACCGGCGGCGCCAGCGGTATCGGTTTGGGGCTGGCCGAACATTGTGCGCAGTTAGGCATGAATGTGGTGCTGGGCGACATTCAAAAAGATGCTTTGGACCAAGCCGTTGTACAAGTCGAACAACGTCAAGCAAGTGTGATTGGCGTGGTCACTGACACCATGGTCAAAACTTCTGTGCAGAACCTACTGGACGAAGCATCCGAGGCCTTCGGCAATGTGCACCTGGTCTTCAATAACGCTGGCGTTGCAGCTGGCAACAGCGCTGGCATACCCGTTTGGGAGGTACCAGACGCCGATTGGCAGTGGGTGATGGGCGTGAATTTTTATGGCGTGTTGTACGGCGTGCAAACCTTTATTCCCCATATGCTCGCCCACGGGGAAGAAAGTTACATCGTGAACACAGCGTCCCTGGCCGCGGTCATGCCCATGGGCGGTTCTTACGGTGTCAGCAAACACGGCGTACTGGCGCTTACTGAAGGGGTACAAACCGAGCTAGAGCAACAGGGAGCGAATGTTCGCGCCGGGGTGCTGTGCCCGGGGTTTGTTGATACGCAAATTTTTGCGGCCGAGCGCAATCGTCCAGGTGCCGAGCAAGGTCAAGTCAATTCTGATGACCCGCAATTTGAAGCCGCTAAAGCCATGCTAGCCAACGGTAAAAGCCCTGCAGAAATTGCCGAGTATGTGTTTCAGGCGATGATGGCCAAGCAGTTTTATATGCTGCCCCACCCCGCCTGGGACGATTTTGTGCGCTCGCGCACCGAGCAAATACTCGCGCGCCAAGGCGTTGCCACTATGGATTTAATGGCCATGCTGGAGCGCTCAGCCGCCGGGGAACAATTCTGACTTGACCTTGGAGCCCGCACCAAGCATTACCCTGTGCCACTAAATCACTGCAGCCTATTGTAAATGTCTGACCACTCACACAGTCACGATCACCACCACGGCAACGCCGATGTAGTGATGCTGCGTCGAGCCTTTGTGCTGACCACTGTTTTTCTGGTGGTAGAGCTGATCGCCGGACTGTGGACCAACGCCCTGGTGCTCATTGCCGATGCGGGCCATATGTTATTGGACTCGGTGGCCTTAGGCCTGGCTTGGTGGGCCGCCCACGTATCAGCCCGGGGCGAAGACGAGCGGCTGTCTTATGGATACCACCGCTTCCAGGTGTTGGCCGCCTTTGTGAACGGTCTGACTCTGGCCGCGCTGGTTGTGTGGATTGCTATTGAGGCCAGCAGCCGATTACTCACACCTGAACCGATGATTCCACTGCCCGCCCTGGCCGTGGCCAGTTTAGGTTTTGTCGTGAACATTATTGCTTTTCGCTGGCTCCACAGCGGCAGTAGCAATACCAACATGCGCAGCGCTGCACTGCATGTTCTGGGTGACCTGCTGGGTTCGGCAGCAGCGATCATTGCTGCTTTGACGGTATATCTATTCGGCTGGCTGTATGCAGACCCAGTACTGACTCTTTTGATTGTGGCGATCCTAGGCCGCGGCGCTTATCGGATTTTGAAAGAGTCCACTCATATTCTGTTAGAGGGTGTGCCAAAGGGAATTGATCTACAGGCGATTAAAAACGGACTCACCGAGAAGGTGGACGGCGTCGTGCAAATTCACCACGTTCATGCCTGGGGTTTAACCGCAGAAAGACCGCTGCTGACTTTGCACGCGCTGGTGCACGAAGGTACCGGGATACAAACCGTGGTTACAGAAATAAAAGCCGTATTGCGCGACACCTATCGGATCGAACACTCAACCATTCAAATTGAGGTCGGACCCTGCCCTGACGACTGATTAGGCCAATAACGCCAGCGCTCTTTCGACCAAGGGTTGCATGGACATTGCTGTTGTTTCCCAGGTCTCATCGACGCGCTTACCGCGCCGATGCAGGCTGAGATTCAGGCCACTAATAATTGCGAACTTATATGCCGCCAGAGCCCGATACCAATTAATGTTCGGTAGCTCCCCGGAATAAGCTTCAGCGTATAAGTCGATGAGGGTATCTGGGGTTAGAAAATGCGGACGCGGATGCTCATGATCCCAAGCTAACGGATCACTAAACGTACAAATCCAGCCCAAATCATTCAGCGTCGCGCCAATGCCAGTCAGTTCCCAATCTATGACCGCCGCCAGTTGCGCATCGGGTGTTGCGAACAAATTGGCCGTTTGAAAGTCGCCGTGGAAAATACCCACCGGAGCGTCTGCGGGTATGGTGTCTAACAACCGTTGACGCACTTCCGGGACCGCGGCCAAGCGCTGGGGTTCCGCAGCTTTTTCGTAAAACTTGTCCCAGCGCACAACGTCATCCGCAAAGGGCACGGGGTCTCCAAGATAACTGACTTGACCAATAGGTACTTGATGCACCTTGGCCAATGCCGACATGGCTTGACGGCCAAACTCCAACAGTTGCTCGTCGCTGAGGCTCGACCCCCAGTCTTCTGGCCCCAGTCGCATTACATCACCTTGCAACCACGGCACTACGAAATAGGGACAGCCGAACCATTCCAAGTCATCACCAGACCAACGCACGGAGCAATGTGGAACATCCGTACCGTCCAGCGCATTGAGCACTGCTACCTGACGCAATACATCTGCGGTGCCTACCCAGTTCACATTGGGCGGCGGCAGGCGAATAAACCAAGCGTCCTCACCTTGCTCGTGGGCCACCTTAAAGCCATATGCAAAGCCCGCGTGACCGGGCATGGTGACCACTTCGGTAATGTTTACCGTGCCGTCATATCGCGCCTGACAAAACGGCAACAGCCGCTGTTCGAGTTCCGCTAGATCCATCGCCGCCTCAATTACACCTGATCAATAACCGAACACTCGTGTTTAGGTCGGCGCCGCGTCAGGAAATTGCTCGCGCAAAACGCGCTTTAATATCTTGCCGCTAGGATTGCGTGGAATCTGCTCCACAAAGACAACTGATTGAGGCTGCTTAAACCGCGCTAACTTGCCATTGCAGTATTCCAGCACGTCATTTTCCGACAGCGCGTCATCCGTCTTAACCACAATCGCCAAGGGTGATTCGCCCCAGCGCTCGCTTTGCTGGCCAATGACTGCTGCCTCGGAAATACCCGGGTGAGCGCCCAGTACACCTTCGATTTCTGCCGGATAAACGTTCTCGCCGCCAGAAATAATCATGTCTTTGATGCGGTCCTGAATAAACACAAAGCCTTGTTCGTCCATGGTCGCAACGTCACCCGTATGCAGCCAGCCATCGACAATGGTTTCTGCTGTGGCTTCTGGACGATTCCAGTATTCGGTCATGATGTGCTCACCACGAACCAACACTTCACCCGCCACGCCAGGGGCGCAGGTCGCGCCAGAGGCGTCAGCGATTTTCACCTCGGTGTGAAAAAACGCTTTACCAGTGGATTCTGGCAGGATCAAAGAGTTCTTCGCGTCCATCAAGCAGGCCGGACCACAGGTTTCAGTCAGCCCATACACTTGCAGCAGTTCGATGCCCATGTCGCTGTAAGTCTTGGTAAGCGCAGGCGGCACCGGTGCTGCTCCAGTCATCATCCAGCGCAAAGTTGAGCGGTCGTATTGCTCAAAATTCGGCACCTGTAGCATGAAGTTGAGCATGGCTGGCACACAGAGTGCGCTGGTGACTTTTTCCCGCTCAACAATCTGCCACGCCGCCACCGGATCAAAGCTGCGCATGACGATTGACGTTGCACCTTTGTAAACGTTCACGGCTAGGGGCGTTAAAGCGCCGACATGGAACATCGGCAAACACGCCAAGTAACGTTCAGGGGGATGGTACTCTGCAGTTGCTGCAATACTTAGCAAGCCCCAAATAGACGTATGATGGGTGTGCACCACACCCTTGGGCAGCCCGGTAGTTCCAGAGGTGTACATGATGTACAGCATGTCATCGGCTGCTGCATTGATCTCGGGTTCAGTGGTGGGTTGGGCGTCGCGGAACGCGCGGTAGTCTTCAGCAAAGTGGGCAATCTCGTCAGCCTGCGCGACTTGCAGCCAATGCTTAATGTCAGTTTTGTCACCACGACTATGCAGATCCGCGACAGTCTCAACAAATTCGTTATCGAAAATCAGCCGCTTAGTGCCACTGTCCTTCAGAATGAACTCCAGTTCGTCGGCTACCAAACGCCAGTTCAACGGCACTACCACGGCACCGATCTTAGCCAGCGCATAGTAAGACTCCATGAACTCGCTGGAGTTCATTAACAAAAGACCCACTCGCTCACCCTTTTCGATCCCGTCGGCGACGAAGGCGTTTGCCAATTGGCTGCAACGGTCGTTGAGTTCGGTATAGGTCAGACGATAACTGCCGTCGCTTTCGACATACGCCTCGACATCAGGCGATAAGTGCGCCCGTTTGCTTAAGAACAAACCTAAATTATTCAGCATGAGAAGAGTCCCCGATCCAATCAATAATTCGAGCGCTATTGTTGACTGAAAATCCGTTGGATAACAATCGCCATGCGGCATCTATCCCAGCATGGGCTCTATCGCGGCGGCCGCTTACAAGACCTGTACAAACTCACGTTTTTCGGTAATATCCCCTGCCCTTTGTACAGCTTTTGACCATGACAGACTTTCCCGCACAAGATCTGTATCAGATCGGCAGCGTTACCGCGCTGACCGGTATCGCTGCCGAGCGCTTACGCGCCTGGGAGCGCCGTTATGGATTCGCCCCTGCTGAAAGGAAAGGGAAGATTCGCCTGTATAGTCACACACAAGTTCAAAATCTATTAAAAATCAAACGTTTACTGGATCGCGGAGAATCTATTTCGCGCATCATCCAGCTCAGCCATCAACAACTCGAGGCGCGCTTAAATGTCGGCCCAGCCCAAGAGCCGAGCGCCCAAGGGGCAACCCGTCTAGGTCGAGCCGCAAATGTGGCACTTGTCGGCGCGGGTATTTTGCAATTGGAACAACAGTCAGAGGTTGCTGACTCTATTGCTGTGGTGGGCCGCTGGGCCAATGTCGAAGCGCTGCTGGCTGATACCCAATTGCCATCGGTCGACGTGATTGCGCTGCAACTGCCGGTATTGCTGCCGCAACTGATTGCGCAAGTAAAAGACCAAGCGCCAACCGCTCGGGTGTTGCCAATTTACCAGTTCGCTACGGCGGAGCAGGTACGCCAATGCGAAGAGACCGAGCTAAATCCCATGCGCTGGCCTTTGCCCTGGCGCGACATCGAACAGCAATGTTTGAGTCTGTTCGGTGTACCGAATCTGCACGGAGTCAGTGCACCACGCTTGTTTAGCGACGAAGAATTGATCGCCATTGCTGTGGCCGATGACTCATCGCATCAAGCGGATCAGAAAATTGTTGAGCAAATTCATCAACTTAATGCGCTAAACAGTTTTCTAAATGTATGCAGTGATGAGGCCTTAACACAATCTACCTCGGCACAGGCGCAGGCGCTGCGACAGGCGGCCAGCGATATCGGCCAAAGTCGCGCTCAAGCAGAGGTTGCGCTGCAAGATTTGCTGCAACAACGGCAACAGGACCCGGTAAGCGGCGCTAATCCGCTGCAAAACAGTGAATCCAACTATCCTCAGGGCGGCGCTGACGGCCCTAGACACTAAATCAATGACAACTGACGGGGTTTCGGCAACCGTTTCCGCTACCTACCTGTACATATTCTGTACATTTTCAAAATTTATGCTTGACAGACTATTTTTGTACTGTACATTTGCGGGCAGATTTCAGTTCAGGCGTGTGTACAACTCAGTAGAGTCCTTCCTTACAGTGTCCTTCCCCCAAGAAGACGAGTTGTCCCCAGATATTCCGATATCTGGCACGCCTTTTTTTTTCTACTCTTGGTTACTTGCTCAGGAACTCCAGCGCCGCTTCGGCTTTAACGGTAACGCCCTGTTTCTGAGCGTCTAAATCTACATCACGGTCATCACCCATAGCGCCGACCAAGTAGCGCTTATAGACACCTTGACCAATGGCAGCCAAGCGCCAGTGAGAGAAAGCTCGATAGTAATTAATGGCGCTGAGATCACGCCCAGTCTTTTGTGCGTAGCGCTCGGCTAAGTGTTCGCGGCTACAAAACCCACCTGCTGAGGTGGGTGCAATGTCTTCTTCGCCCTCGCCTGGTGCGATCCAGTTATTCAGCAGATAACCAACATCTGCCAGCGGATCGCCCAACGTGCACAGCTCCCAATCCAAAACCGCTTTAACCTGGCCTTCGCCGATGATCATATTGCCCAAGCGATAATCACCATGAACAATGCAGGCGCCAATTTGCTCCGGCATTCGCTCGGCAAGCAAACGGGTGCTTTCATCCATGGCCGGTACCTTGTGAGTCTCAGTGGCCTCCCATTGCTTACTCCAGCGTTTAAGTTGCCGCTGCAGATAAGCTTCTTTGCGCCCTAAGTCACCCAGACCGACATCGTCTGGGTCAATCTGATGCAGTGCGGCCAGCACATCAATAACGTTATCTCCTAATGCAGCGCGCTCTTCTGCGGGCACATCAGCGGTCACTTCTGCGTCATGTAAAACCGGGCCTGGGACATAATGCATGACGTAAAAAGGCGCATCGTTCACAGCAACGTCTTTGCACAATCCCACTGTTTCAGCCACTGGCACTGCAGATCCAGCCAACGCGGTAATGATCTTGTGTTCGCGACCCATGTCGTGTGCGCTTTCTAATACATGGCCCAGCGGCGGACGCCGCAGCACAAAGGTACGGCCCTTTTGATCTTTCACGGAATAGGTCAGATTGGAGTGACCGCCAGCAATCAGTTCAAAACTAAGCGGTACCGCCAAGTCATCGATGTGTTGCGACATCCAATTCGTGACTCGATCTGCCGCGATCCCTTGTTGATTTTCCGTTGGCGACACCTTGCTCCCCTTATGCAACTGATACTGATTTTGTTTCGGCGCACAGCCCATTGGCTCCAACCCGCGCGCCTAGCGGTGATCATAGACCAGCGAGTGATTTGCACAACCACAGCTCTAACCGCCTGAAAATTTAAGGCTAGGTGGTTGGAGCACTAGACCACGCTGGCCAGGCAACGCAGAATGCTCTCTCAACTAGGTTATGGATTTTCCCCATGCAACTGCTGCACGGCGGCCAACTGTTCCTATCAGGCTTAAAACTGGCCCTTTCCCCGACTTTGCGCCGTTACGTCTTGGTGCCCGCATTTATTGGCGTCGTAATATTCAGTCTGACATTAGCCTTTATTGTTGCACCGCTGGGAGGCGACGCTGGTCAATGGCTACAGCAGAACATGCCGGAATGGCTCGGCTGGCTGAGCACCGTATTGCTGGTGTTGATCTACATCACTCTGGGGTTGGCTGGCTTCTGGCTCAGTAGCCTGCTGGTCACCTTAATCGCAGCACCCTTTCTTGGCCAATTAGCCGAGGCGACCTGGGCATTGTGCAGTTCGGCCACGCCCACACAAACTCCCCAAAGTCCTATGCCCCCTATACCTCTTGTGCAAAGCATCGGGCCAAGTATTGCCCGAGAATTACACAAGCTGCGTTATCACCTACCTCGATTACTGGCGCTGGTGTTGCTGAGCTTCGTGCCCGCCCTAAATGTGTTGATGCCCGCATTGTGGTTTGGATTTGGCGCTTGGTTGATGGCGGTGCAATTCGCCGACTACGCCAGCGAAAACCAAGCCCAGCCATTTCGCTTCACCTTGCAACAACTTGCCCAAGTCCGAGCGCGGTCATTGGGGTTCGGAGCTTGCACCAGTTTTACGCTGGCGATACCGTTTTTGAACTTTTTGGTTATACCCGCCGCTGTCGTAGGAGGCACGCTGCTTTGGCAATCCATTTCCGAGGACACACCGTCATGAAGCCACGACCATTACCCCATCGAATCATCGCCACAGTCATTGCTGCCGGTGCCATCGTACTTAGCCAAGCAACGCTGGCCGCAGAATTTTGGGGACATCGCTACAGCAGCCAAGTCAACGTAAGTTACGGCGAACAACCGGCTCAGGTCTTTGATCTATATCTCTACGGTCAGCGTACCGGCGAACCTGACTATTTTGCCGCTGACCCAGCGCCACGACCGACGCTGGTATGGATTCACGGCGGCGGATGGGTTGCCGGAGACAAAGCCCGCGAGATTCCATGGCTTATTCCTTATCTGCAACGAGGTTGGAATGTTGCAAATGTGAACTACCGACAGGGCCCAAATACCGCACCCCTCGCGGCGGACGATGTCCTATGCGCCTACCAACGCATCACTGAGATCTTAACTGCTGCGGGCATGCCACTGGATCAAGTCGTGGTATCTGGCGCCAGTGCCGGAGGTCATCTTGCTTTAGTGGTGGGTATGCGCAACAGCGACGGCGAACATCCATGCCAAGTGGCTACACCGCCAAAAGCTATTGTTAATTGGTTCGGTATAACTGACATCGAAGCGGTGCACGAGTTTTTGCGCAAAACCAGACCAAAGACCAACTATGCCGCGAGTTGGATTGGTGATATGACAAGACTGTCGGACATTTCTGCGGCTCACTCGCCGTTGTTTTTGGTGTCTGAGAACACGCCACCCATCATTACCGTGCACGGTGACCGAGACTCCGTTGTGCCTTTCGAGCAAGCCACTGCGTTGCACGAAAGCCTGAGTACGCCGAATCGATTAGTCACCATGGAGGGGGGTAATCACAGCGGTTTCAGCGATACCCAATACCAGAACGCTTACCGCGCGATATTCGAATTTATTAACGACCTCTAGTGCGTTACGGGCCAACGCGAGCCGAATAAGCGCATTTTTTTGCAAACGGCACTAGTGTTACCAAACAACACAAATTGCACTCGAATCCTTGAATCCGGTGGACGTGACGTATAGCGTTGGCGCACGACTATTTTAGTAGGAGGACGCTATGAACCGTTTCCTTAATAAAACCATTCAAACCACTGCTGTATTAGTGGGACTGCTATTAAGCACCAGTGCGGCTCAGGCCATGCGCGTAGACAACTTTGTACTGCTTGATCACAAAGGCGACGCCCATGACCTTTACTACCACAAAAACGCGCCTGCCATTGTGATCATGGTTCAGGGCAACGGCTGCCCTATCGTGCGCAACGCGCTGACCGACTACAAAGCATTACGAGATCAGTTTGCGGCTGAGGGCACGCAGTTTTTTATGCTCAACTCAAACTTGCAGGATCGCCGCGAAACCATCGCAGCAGAGGCCGAAAAATACGGCATCGACATGCCGATTCTGCACGACGAAACCCAACTTATTGGCGAGTCATTGGATCTGATCCGAACCGGCGAAATACTGGTTATTGACCCCAAGACTTGGGAAATCGCTTACCGCGGCCCAATAAACGATCGCCAAGTCTATGAGCGCCAAAAGAATGAAGCCTCTGAGCACTTCGCTGCCGATGCGATAAACGCAGTGCTGGCAGGCGAACCTGTGGCCGAAGCTAAGCGTGACGCCATTGGCTGCTTGATCAACTTTGCCCAAAAGAACAAAGCCCACGAACAAATTAGCTACGCCGAAACCATTGCGCCGATGCTGCAAGAAAAGTGTGTGGTTTGTCATACCGAGGGCGGCCTTGGACCCTGGGCGATGAGCGACTACAACATGGTCCGCGGCTTTGCTCCGATGATTCGTGAGGTCGTACGTACTAAGCGCATGCCGCCTTGGCACGCTGACCCGCACATTGGGGTATTCCAAGACGATAAGTCACTGAGCATTGAGCAGAAACAAACTTTAGTGCACTGGATTGAAGCAGGTGCGCCTCGCGGCGAGGGCCCTGATCCGCTGGCTCAGGTCAAAATTGCTCAGGTGGAATGGCCTCTGGGCGAACCAGACCTTATTTTGAACATTCCTGAATACGAAATTCCCGCTAGCGGCGTGGTTGAGTACAAGTTTCCGCGCGTTGAAAACCCCCTTGATGTGGGCGTTTGGGTCCGTGCGGCAACCGTGCTGCCCGGTGATCGCGAGGTGGTACACCACATATTGGCGGGCTCTATTGATGCCGACACCTCAGCACAAAAACGCGACAGCGGTGTCTTTGACAACTATCTGATCGGATATGCGCCCGGTAACGAGTCCAATGTCTTTCCTGCCGACACCGGCGTGTACATCGCACCTGGTGGCGAGTTCACGTTCCAGCTGCACTACACCCCAGTGGGCAGAGAAACCGTGGACCGGTCAAAAATTGGCCTGTACTTTCATAAAGAGCAGCCAAAGAACTTCTATCGCCAAGACGTGGTGATTAATCCAATGATCAATATCCCCGCCAATACGGCACGGCACCAAGAAATCTCGTACTACGAGTTCGACCGACCTGCAGAAATTCACGACCTGGTGCCCCACTCTCACTACCGCGGCGTAGCGTCGAAATTCGAAATCGTGCACGCCGATGGTCGCAAAGAGACCATTTTGTCGGTGCCAAATTACGACTTTAATTGGCAGCGCACCTACGAATTTGTCGAGCCCAAGCGCGTAGAGGCTGGCGCCCGCTTGGTGCACACCACTTGGTACGACAATTCTGAGAACAACCCAGGCAACCCAGATCCGAACATCAATGTGCCTTGGGGGCTGCAAAGCTGGGACGAAATGCTCTACGGCGCTTTCAGTTACACCTACGTTAACGAGACTACCGAAGCACCCCTGCACAACAAAGCGTTGGCAGAAACCACGCAAATGGTTGGGTTTATGGATAAAGACCTCGACGGCAAATTGTCTTGGGCGGAGTTACCCGGCTATCTGAAGCGACGCATCGGTGAGCGCTTTAAGCAGGCCGATGCCGACAGCGATGGAGGCCTGAGCATTAAAGAAATGCATCACCTGCAGGAGATGCAGCGGCGTCAACGCAACAACGCAGGCGCTCGCTAACCATGCAGGAACGTCCGTACGACATCATTGTTTGGGGGGCCAGCGGCTTTACCGGCCGGATCGTGGTGGACTATATGCACCAGGAATACGGCAGCGGCAATTTGCGTTGGGCCGTTGCCGGACGCAACCCCGCCAAGCTCGAGAGTGTTGTCAACGGACGTGACATACCGGTGCTCACTGCAGACAGCCACGACAGCGAGTCAATCAAGCAGCTCGTGCAGCAAACCAAGGTGATTCTGACTACCGTCGGGCCCTACGCTCGCTATGGATCAGAACTGGTCGCCGCCTGCGCAGAGCACGGTACTGACTATTGTGATCTGACGGGTGAGTCGTTGTGGATGCGTGAGATGATTAGCGCGCACCAACAAGCGGCTAAAGACAGTGGTGCCCGCATCGTTCATACCTGTGGCTTCGACAGTATCCCATCAGACATTGGTGTGTTTTTTCTGCAAAGAGAAATGCAACGCCGCCACGGCGTTGCCGCCCGGCACATTAAGTACCGCACCAAGTCGTTCAAAGGTGGCTTTAGTGGTGGCACCATCGACAGCATGATGGCAATGATGGAGGCAGGACAAAAAGACCCAAGCCTACTCAAACAGCTGGGCGATCCCTATTTGCTCAACGACACCTTTCGGGGTGCCGATGGGCCTGATCGATTCAGTCCGTACTTTGATGAAGACTTCAACGCTTGGGTTGGTCCGTTCATGATGGCGGCCATCAATACCCGAGTGGTGCGCCGCACTAACGAACTGTTAGGCAGCGCCTATGGCGAAAACTTCCGTTATGACGAAGGCAGCCTTACAGGTTCTGGCCCCAAAGGCTTTTTAGGCGCCACCGGAATTGGTGTAGGCAGCGGCGTTTTTGCTGGGCTAGCCAGCTTGCCCATTACTCGCAAAGGCTTGCAGAAAGTACTGCCAAAACCTGGCGAAGGTCCCAGCCCAGAGCAACAACGCACAGGTTATTTTGAAATCGAAATGCGCGCCAAACACCCAGACGATGAGTCGAAGAATCTGGTTGCCAGCGTTAAGGGTGACCGCGATCCAGGCTACGGCTCCACCGCAAAGATGATCGCCGAAAGCGCCCTGGCGTTAGCCCACGACGACCTGCCCGCAGGCGGCGGTTTTTGGACCCCAGCCAGCGCCATGGGTGACGCCTTGTTGGAACGCTTGCCGGCAAACGCGGGCGTTACCTTCGAGATCGTCGAATAGCTCTACCAGGTATCCACGTTCGGACGCTTTTTACCGTTACGCCGCGGAGTTTCAGGTATTGATCGAAGACCTCGGCTGATCCATTTGCGGGTATCAGCAGGATCAATCACATCATCCAACTCAAAGTGCGAGGCCATGTTCACGGCCTTGCCGCGCTTGTACATGTCCGCCACCATTTGTTCGTAGGCAGCTGCGCGTTCCTCGGCATCTTCAATCGCTTGCAGTTCTTTGCGATAACCCAGTTTAACCGCTCCCTCTAGACCCATGCCGCCAAACTCGCCGGTCGGCCAAGTAACCGTAAACAAGGTGGCCTTGAAACTTCCACCTGCCATAGCCTGGGCGCCTAAGCCGTAGCCTTTGCGGGTAATCACTGTCATCAGTGGCACATCGATGTTTGCACTGGTTACAAACATGCGTGCTGCGTGGCGCACCACCGCGGTCTTCTCGACCTCTGGCCCCACCATGATGCCGGGGCAATCGCATAGCGACAGTATGGGTATGTCGAAGGCATCACACAGCTGCATAAAGCGTGTACCTTTGTCCGCCCCAGGCGCATCTATAGCACCGGACAAGTGCGCTGGATTATTCGCAATCACTCCCATGGGCCGGCCTTCGACGCGAATAAACGCTGTGATGATGCCAATGCCCCAGTCCTTACGCAGTTCAAGCACCGAACCGATGTCTGCAATGCCGTCAATGACTTCGCGTATGTCGTAATAACGTAAACGATTTTCTGGAACGATAAAGCGCAGCTTACGCGGATCCGGCGACTCCCATTCATCCACAGGCCCCTGGAAGTAGGACAGGTATTTCTTTGCCGCTTCTACCGCCTCCGCTTCGTCTTTCACGGCAATGTCTACGACTCCATTGGGCACTTGGACGTCCATTGGCCCGACCTCGTCCGGCGTAAAGACCCCCAGACCGCCGCCTTCGATCATGGCAGGACCGCCAATGCCTATGTTCGAACCCTCGGTGGCGATGATCACGTCACAGCAACCCAGCAGCACTGCGTTGCCAGCAAAACAACGTCCGGTAGTAATGCCCACTACCGGCACCAAGCCTGAAAGCCGTGCGAAATAGGTAAAGGCCAGGCAGTCCAAACCCGCCACACCAGAGCCGTCTGTGTCGCCAGGGCGACCGCCACCGCCTTCAGCAAATAAGACCGTTGGTAAACGTTGTTGCTCAGCAACTTCAAACAGCCGGTCCTTTTTGTCGTGGTTCTTCATGCCTTGGGTACCGGCTAGAACCATGTAGTCATATGACATGACGAGTGCCCGACTGTTGGCTTCTGGGAACAGATCGCCATTTATCTGCCCCAACCCCGCAACCATGCCATCGCCAGTAGTGTTCTTGATCAGATCGTCCATGGAACGTCTGCGCCGCTGGCCCGCCACGACTACCGAACCGTACTCAACGAACGTGCCTTCATCGCATAAGTGCGCAATGTTCTCGCGTGCGGTGCGTCGTCCAGTTTTATGCCGCTTGGCAACCGCCTCTGGGCGGTTCGCGTCCAGCCCTGCACCCTTGCGGTCGATCACCTCCTGTAAATCCGGCCGAATGTAATCTAGATCTAACTCTTCTTTTTCGCCTTCATCGCCAACCGCGACTTCTGCGCTCTGCAAAATAATTAATGGGTGGCCCTCAAAGATCGTATCCCCTGGCTCAATGCCTAGGCGTTCGACAATGCCGCTGACTTCGGCCCGCACCTCGTGCTCCATTTTCATGGCTTCCATAACCAATACGAGCTTGCCCACATACACTTCGTCACCGGGCAGCACTTCAAAACTGACCACAGTGCCCTGCATGGGTGCGTAGACAGCTTCGGAGCCTGGAGGCAACTCTTCATTCACGAGATCAAGTACTGTCGGTGCTCCAGCAACCGCAGCACCCATACCTTTGCCGTGGTCCAAAACCGCTAACGGGTCATTTGCATTTACTTGGGCGCCAGCCAACGGCTTGTCGCCATCTGTAGGCGCCGGATCAGCCGCCTCGACCAATGTTGCCATATGTTCGTCTAGATACCGTGTGGTGAGTTGATTGGCAGCAAAGTCTTCCGTGGCCAATAACGCCTGCAAGAAATTTCTATTCGTTGCGACACCCTCAATCACCACATCTTTCAGCGCTCGTTGGGCGCGCCGCACTGCATCGGCATAATTCGCACTTGGGTTGTAACAAATTAATTTGGCCAACAGCGAGTCGTAGTTCGGGTTGGTGGAATAACCACCATAGGCATAGGTATCTGTACGTAAGCCAGGACCAGTTGGGGCCTCAAATTTGCTCAGACGCCCACCGGTGGGTTTAACCTCACCGTCGGTGGTCATGGTTTCAGTGTTCAGGCGCAACTGAATAGCAAAGCCTCGGGGCGCAGGAATGGCTTCTTGTAGTAACCCCAAGTCTTCAAGGCTTGCACCCGCCGCTACCCTGATTTGAGCCTGTACCAGATCAATGCCAGTAACCTCTTCTGTCACTGTATGTTCGACCTGAAGACGCGCGTTCGCTTCTATGAAATAAAACTGGCCGGATTCGGCATCCAACAGAAATTCAATGGTGCCAAGGCCGCTGTAGTTGAGCTGCTTACCTAGAGCCACAGCCGCCGCGCACATTTGTTTGCGCACCTCGGCATCCAAGGTTGGGCTGGGAGCCAACTCGACCAACTTCTGATGGCGTCGCTGGACACTGCATTCACGTTCCCAAAGATGGCTAACCGCACCACTGCCATCGCCGATGATTTGCACTTCTATGTGTCGCGCTTGATCAACGAACTGCTCAGCATAAAGACTATTGTTAGCAAACGCCGCCTTCGCCTCTGAGGCACAACGAGCGTAAGCATCAGCTAAGTCGCCGGCGTCGCGCACCACGCGCATACCGCGGCCACCGCCACCAGCAATGGCTTTGAGCAAAATTCCGCTGTCACTGTGTTGTGTAAAAAACGCTTCGGCCTCGGCCAAAGACAATGCCTCGGTGGAACCCGCTAGCACCGGCACAGCACATTGCTGGGCAATAGCCCGGGCCTGGGCTTTGTCACCAAATCCTTGCAGCGCCTCAACACTGGGGCCAATAAACCTAAGGCCAGCGGCCTCTACCGCAGCAGCAAAGTCTGGGTTTTCACTCAAAAAGCCATAGCCGGGATGCACACCATCGCAGCCATTGTCTGCGGCTACCGCTACCAGTTGAGGGATATCAAGATACGCAGCCGCACCGCGTCCACTTAGCTCAACTGCTGCGTCTGCCTGGCGCACATGTAAAGACTGGGCGTCATCAGCCGGATACACAGCGACAGCCTGCAAGCCCAATTCTTGCACTGCGCGGGTAATACGCACGGCAATCTCACCACGGTTAGCAATCAGTACTTTCTTCATTTCCCCTCCCCCTATTTCGCTCTTTGGCTATGCAAAATACTACAAATTCAGAATCCGCTTCACCTCAGCCAAGCCTTCGATGGTGGCCAATGCCTCACCTTGATCCGCTGACATATTGCGCACAATGATGTCGGTAAACCCCATTTCTGCCAGTGTCGCGAACTCAACTGCGACCGTCTCTGGTGTGCCGGCTAGTATCGCGTCTTCCGCGAACCCTCTGTAACCCTTGGTGATCATGCGCTGCTTGAACGCAGCAGCTTCGGCGGCATCGGCTGCAATGAAAATGTCTCTGCGTATGGCCACAGCACTGGGACTGCGTCCAAACTCCGCACAGGCCTGTCGATACTGATTTAATTGCTGCGCCGCGGCAGCATGATCCAAGCTCGGTGAAGCCAGCCAACCATCAGCCATTCGTGCGGTGCGATTAAGTGCGGCTGGTGTGCCAGCGCCTACCCACACTTCTATATTTTGCGCAGGTAAAGGCGAGATCCGCGCATTCTCGATGTTCCAGAAACGCGCCTCGCTGACCACCTCTCCAGCCCAAAGTTTTTGCATTAGATCTAGGCTTGTTTCAAACATGGCGGCTCGTTGAGTCATGTCCACACCCATGCCAGCGCTTTGCGCGGGCTCCCAACCCAAACCGCATTGCATAATGAATCGGCCCGGCGCGATGGCCGCTAACGTTGCGATCTGCTCCGCTAGCAATACCGGATGCCAAAGCGGCAACAAATAGAGCGCTCCAACTGGTTTGTTATGCCATTCGGCTAACATGCGACCCAATATGGGGGTGTTCTGATAGTAAGGCACCTCAGTAACGTGATGGTCGCCAACAAATAGACTGTCGAGGTCGGCCTGGCGTGCAGCCCGAGCGCGCTCGATCATGTTTTGCGCACCCCGCCGTGGATCGTCTACCCGGTAAGCGGAATTCACTGAAATACCAATACGCATGTTTAGATCTCCAACGCTGCATCAGCACGACTCGCAGAACGCGAGAGGTGTTGCAGCATGCGACCGTCACGAAACAGCAAGTCAGTAATCAACAGCGTCTCTTCGCCGCATTGCTCCTGAGCCAATACCTGCGGTAACCAAATGCGATCGTCATCCCACATTTGCGGGTAAGGAATATCGGCCTGGAGGCTCCAAAACGGTTTTGCTTCAGGGGTTTCAGCAGGCTGGCCGGTAAAACTTCGGGTCGTGAAGGCATAACCCAACCATTGCGGCCCTTGTTGTTCGACAAAACGCATTTCAGCTCGGCACACAAGATCTGTTACCTCAAGCCCAACCTCTTCTCGCACCTCTCGCGTGGCGCATTCTGCGACACTCTCTGCCGCTTCTAACTTGCCGCCGGGCGCATTAATTTTGCCTTGCCCATGACCGGTTTTTTTATGAATCAACAAGACCTCGTCATCGCGCAAGACAAATACCAATGTCCCAACAAATTCTGGCTGCCAGGGATCGCGCCAGTTTGTTGCCAATTGCAGCATAGGAGTGCTCAAACCATCCGATGCTAGATTTTCCGGCGGCTTGAGCACTAGTCGGCTATGGCGTAGCGCGCCTCTAAGCCCGCGTATAGGCGTTCAGGTAGCTGCTCGGGCACATCGCTCAATTCATCTAATAGCTCGATCAAATGCTCGTTATCTTCGCGCCCCTGCCAGAGTTTTCGATATTCGCCGCTCTTGTAGCCGTTATTCTGGCGAAAACGATTGAGCATATTTTTCCCAATATACAGTGCATACAACTCGGCATAGTCCATCGGCAAAGCAGCCATTGCCGCACAGAATGCCGACAAGTCGATAGAGCGAGTACTTAAGCAGGCTGCAGCTAAGGCTTCGATGGCCAAGCGAAAGCTCTCAGGGTCAGTCGCCTCGACAACATGCACTGCTGCTAATTGCTCTGCTACCGCAGGATCAATTGCGCCCTCACGCATTAAATCGCTGAGCGCAAAATGCCAAATGTCCACCAACTCCAACTTGACCTGATCGATGTCTGGCGTCTGTTGTTTCCACCACTTCCAACCAAAGTGATCGAGCATTTCAGCGCACTCAACCCACATGGCCCGATAAAATTCAAAGCCTTGTTCACGCCATTGCGGATGCACTAACACGTTATGTTCATCTTGCATGTCGGCCATAGTGTGCAACATGGCTTGTGCTTGGGAAGCAGAGATCGTTGTCATAGTTAACTCAAAGACGAAGCCGCTGAATCGGCACAGCCTAAAAGCCTAACCGAAGCGCCAGGCTATGGACAGGCAGAAGCGCTGCGCACCTGCATTAGCCACGATTCACCCCTCGCTGTTACCCAAAACCGTACATTGCGGATTGTTGCGAGTGTGATTTCGAGGGGGTAAATTCTGGCAGCTGTCGTGCGCAAACTTGCTGCTGCGCACTGGGGAGCAATAACAGACAGCGGCACCATTGATACCGCTACCAGCCTCGAAATAGTGAGCAAGGAGTGTTCCATGGACTTATCCTTCGGACCCGAATACGACGACTTTCGCGCAGAGGTTGTGGACTTTCTAACCCACAACGCTGACAAAGCACCCAAGGGCAATGACCTACGCGGTCAAGCCGCTAAAGACTGGCAAAAGCTGCTGATCGAGAACGGCTACACCTGCCGAACTATTCCCAAGGAATACGGCGGTTATGGCGCCGAGCCGGACATCATTAAGTCGCGCATTATTGCAGAAGAATTTTCCTCAGCTCGCATCAACGCTGGCCTCGGTGGCCAGGGCATTTCGATGTTAGTGCCCACATTGTTAGAAATGGGCACCCAAGAGCAAAAAGAACAATTCATTCGTCCAACCATTCACGGCGAAATGCTGTGGTGCCAAGGGTATTCAGAACCAGGTGCAGGCAGCGACCTCGCAAGCTTGACCACGTCCGCCGTATTAGATGGTGACGAATGGGTGATCAACGGACAAAAAATTTGGACCAGTACCGCTCATATCGCCGACTGGATTTTCTGTTTGGTGCGCAGCGAACCCGATGCCCCAAAACACAAGGGCATCTCGTTCTTATTATTCGACATGAAGACGCCTGGCATCGAAGTGCGTCCACTGGTGGACATGACCGGAGTGGCGAACTTCAACGAAACCTTTTTTACCGACGTCAGGGTGCCCAAACACCAGATCGTTGGTGAACGCGGCCAGGGCTGGCAAGTCGCCAACGCAATTCTTGGCCACGAACGCGAAACCCTGGCTCCTGCCAACACCGCGCAAACCCGAATAAACGCGTTGATCGAGTTAATGAAGCAAGAGAGCGTCAACGGCGAGGCTTTAATTAACAATCCGGTTTACCGCGATCGCCTGATGAAGCTTCAAGGCAAAGTCATGGCCATGCGCTTTAACGAGTTGCGCATTCTTTCCGCTCGCTTGAACCCAGGACAAGATCAGGGCATTGCGCGAATGATTACAAAGCTCGAGGGCACCGAGTTGCGCCACGACTTAGAAGGTTTGGCCATCGATGTTATGGGCGAGCTAGGCCTGGCCTACGACGACAATCCACACCTGCGCAACTCCGGTAGTTGGCAACGTGAGTACATGTATTTTCTCGGTCTTATTATCGGCGGCGGCACGTCGCAGATTCAGAAAAACATTATCAGCGAACGTGGTCTTGGCATGCCGCGCGAGCCGAAAATCGAAAAAGTCAGTTAGGAGGTCCCATGCAATTTGGTTTATCAGAAGAGCAGATCCTTCTTCAGGACAATGTAAATCGCTTTCTTGACGACAACACACCACTGGATCGGGTTCGCGCCTATGCAGATGGCGGTGAAGATGCGGACATTTGGGCGGGCTTGGCAGAGCTCGGTGTGCCAGCACTGTTAATTCCAGAAGAATATGGCGGCATTGGCCTGCAACCTCTGGACGCAGCCATTGTTGCTGAATCACTAGGCTCGCATATCGCGCCAACGCCATTTTTGGGTTCGGCGGTTATGACTCCTACCGCGCTTGTCGCCGCTGCCGGCGACCATGGCGATTTGTTGGCCGACATTGCAGCAGGCACGCAACGGGTGGGCATCGCGTTCGGCGAAGCCGTTGCACGCCGTAACGATGCGGGGATCAGCTTCAGCGATGGGCGCATAAGCGGGACATCTATGTACGCTTTCGACGCCGAAGCCGACAGTTACCTGGTAGCAGATCAAAATAAGCATCTGTATTTAGTTCAAGCAGACGATCCTGGTCTAACTCGCACCCACCTGGTCACTGTGGACAAAACGCGTCGCAGCGTAGAGCTGAACTATGACAATGTAGTGGCACAAACAGTCAGCACCGACCCCGAGGTTTTTGCCGCGACCCTAGACATTGGCAGGCTGGCCCTGGCCGCCGACACCCTGGGCGCAGCGCAGAACATGCTCGACCAAGCCGTTGAATACGCTAAGCAGCGCGAACAGTTCAATCGACCCATTGGCAGTTTCCAAGCGGTGAAGCATATGTGCGCAGAAATGGCTGCACAGTTGGAGCCCTGTCGATCCATGGTCTGGTTTGCCGGTCACGCGCTGGCCGAACTGCCGGATGAAGCGCGTGTTACCGCGTGTCATACCAAAGCCCACTTGGCCGAGGTGGGGCAGTTTATTGCCAAGACCGCCACCGAAGTACACGGTGGTATGGGGTTTACCGACCTGGTTGGCTTGCACTACTGGTTTAAGCGCATTGGCGCCAACCGACAATGGCTCGGTGCACCAGAATTCGTGCGCGAAGAAGCCGCGGTGCTGCAAGGCATTTAGTATAAAAAGCCCCTGGTTGCAGGGGCTCTTTCATTTCTGCGTAAGCACTGCCAGCGGATTAATTCATCGCCGCTATTGCAGCCAATTCTCTACCGTAATGCCATCAAAGTGTTCAAAGTCACGCTGATTGCCAGTAACCATGATGCATTGATTAACCGCGCATATCGCTGCAATTTGCCCATCCGCAAAGCCTACTGTTATGCCTTGCTGTTGCAGTCGGGCACGCTCGGTGGCATGCCAAAACCCAGCATTCGAGTCGTAGTCCAAAACTGGTAGCGTTGGCAGCACGGTGGTTTGAATAAAGCCCTCGATCAGTTCGCGTTTACGACCATGGGCTAAACGCTGGGCGCCGAACCACAATTCATGCACAACCAGTGATGCGGTTACCAAATTGTTCTGCGGATTAGCCATCCGCCTGAGGAGCCGCGGATTGGGTTGGGGCTTCAATAATGCTGACACGACATTTGTGTCGAGCAGGTAGCTTACGCTCACAATTCTACTGCTCGACCCGCAGATGAATCGCGCACATCAGCAAAGGCGTCGCTTAGGTCTTCGTCAATTCGGTACTGCGCTTTGAATTCTTGTACAGCACTCACAAAGTCTCTTTGGCTGGCCGTTAGCTGTTCATACCGGGCAGCAGACATCAGCACGGCTGCCGGTTTGCCGTGACGCGTCACCATAACTGGATGACCTGCTTCAGCTTCACGTACAAGTTTGGGTAATTGATCTTTTGCTTCCACAATAGCGTACTCGTTCACGACGGCTCCTAATATAGCCATATTTATGGCCATATTAGGTCAATGAATTTATTCGTCAAGTTAGCAGTCCTGCGTTATTGGATTAGCTCATATAGCAACGCATTACCCTGCTTGCCGCAAACAGACGATAACCCGCCGTGACGTAAGCAATATGCCATTTGTCGCGCCAGCCACACCGGCTGTTGCATTGCACCTGCCAAATCTTGTACAGAAAAAGTCGTCGCTAAGGGCGTTTGCACAAACTGCAGCAAATCGTGCACGTCGTTAATCCGCAATTGCTCCAAGAGCTCTACCAAATGCCGACCCCGCGTGCGCCATCCACCGCGCCCCCTGCGCGCCTTGGGGTCGAAAATACTGTGTTGTTCCTCTTCTATTAGCGCCACCTCGACCGAAAAATTCGGGTGGTTGAGCAGACTAGGTAAATACACCAGCTCGCTAAGAATGTGACAAAGCTTGCCTTTCTTAGGCGATTTGCGCCGAGTAAAGTCGCCGCTGGCCGGATCTTTGATGCGCACCAAGTTTTTTTGCGCCGCAATAGGATGAACAAGAACCACTGGGCTTTGATCCGCAAGCGCACGCATCTTGCGCTCTAAACCACTGAAACTCGAAGTCTGGATTTCGAAAATGGTGCCGTCACGCACCACGTCTGCGACAAAACCAGAAAACGGCACTTCAAACTGAGCCTCGGCACCACCGTAGTGCTGCTTAAGCGCCGCATGCAACGCGCCTTCATTCAGGGTGCCGATCACCGGCGCTTTTTTACTCACAGCCATTAGCCACCATTGTCGCATTTCAGTATGCCATGACCAGATTCGGCCGCTGGCTGTTCTTTTGCAGCAGCCTTAATGGTACTTTCCCCCTTCTGTTTTGATTCGATTTAATAGTCTGAGGAAGAAGAAATGAGCGCAAACGGCACCTGGAATACCACGATCAATACGCCCATGGGCGCACAAAACGGCACGCTAACCCTGACCACGGACGGCGCTGAACTAAGCGGCACCATGTCCAGCCCTCAAGGTGAGATGGCCATCGAAAACGGCGCCGTGGACGGCGACACACTGACTTGGAAAGCGGCAATCACCAGCCCCATGCCAATGACGCTAGAGTTTTCAGCAAGCGTAGATGGCGACGCAATCACGGGCACAGTTAAATTAGGCGCTTTTGGAGAAGCGGAATTTTCAGGTACACGCGCGAGCTAAATTGGCACTGGGGAGGGTGTTATGAGCTGGGACAAAGAGATTGATGAGCTACGCGCAAGAGAAGCGCTGGCATTCGAAATGGGCGGCGCTGACAAAGTCGCTCGCCAACATGAATTCAACAAGCTCACCATCCGGGAGCGTATCGATCACATTGCTGATGAAACCACCTTTCACGAGATCGGCACCTTGGCAGGTGTTGGTGAGTACGACGACGATGGCAATCTAAAAGCATTCACTCCGTCGAACTTTGTCTTTGGCACTGCAGACATTGACGGGCGTCCTGTGATTCTTTCCGGCGACGACTTTACCGTGCGTGGCGGTTCAGCCGATGCATCGATCGCTGGCAAACGCACTCGCGCAGAGGGTTTGGCTGTCGAGCTACGGTTGCCGCACATCCGTTTGGTAGACGGCATGGGTGGCGGCGGTTCGGTGAAAACCATCGAAATGGCAGGTCGCACTTATATTCCGGAGGTGCGCGGTTGGGAGACTATTGTGCAACATCTAGCCGTTGCACCCTCGGTATCACTGGCGTTGGGTTCTGTCGCCGGCATTGGTGCCGCACGCGTCGCTACTTCACACTACTCCGTCATTGTGCGCGACAGCGCGCAAATGATGATCGCAGGTCCAGCATTGGTAGATTGGGCAAGCTTGGGCGATGTCAGCAAAGAAGAATTAGGTTCGTACAAAATTCATACTCGCAATGGCGCTATTGATGATGAAGCGGCAACCGAGCAAGAAGCCTTTGCCATGGCACGACAGTTCTTGTCGTATTTGCCTAGCAGCGCCGACGAATTACCTCCGCTGCAAGAGTGTAACGACGATCCTGATCGCAGCGACGAAGCGCTGGTTAGTCTTGTGCCTAAAGATCCACGCCAGGTGTACAAGATGCACACCCTATTGGAGTCGGTGTGCGATGAGGGTTCGTTTTTTGAGATCGGCCGCAAATGGGGTCGTTCGATGATTACCGGCCTAGCGCGCTTTGGCGGCGTTCCCGTTGCAATTTTTGCCGAGAATCCGCGAGTCTATGGCGGTGCTTGGACAGCCGACGCTGCACGCAAGTTAATTCGTTTGTTAGATTTAGCCTCAACATTCCACCTACCCGTCATTCATCTCGAAGATTGCCCTGGATTTTTAATTGGTAAGCAATCAGAAGAAGAAGCCACCATTCGTTACGGCTCTGCGGCGTTAGCCGCACTTGGACAATGCACCACCCCGTTTTGCTGCGTTGTCATACGTAAGGCCTTTGGTGTGGCGGGTGCGGCCAACCACAAACCTGGTAGCCACCATATGCGTGCCTCATGGCCCTCTGGGGACTGGGGATCGTTGCCGATCGAGGGCGGTATTGAAGTCGCCTACAAGGCCGAAATCGCCGAGTCAGAAGAACCCGACGAACACTTGGCGAAAATAAAAGATCGCCTGAATCGACTGCGCTCACCCTACCGGTCTGCCGAATTTTTCGAAATCGAAGAGATCATAGACCCAAGGACTACGCGTCGTTATTTGTGCGACTGGGCTCAACTTGCGCGTAAAGCACTGCGCACCGATCCACCCAATTTTGGCTACCGGCCATAACAACAAGCAACATCGAATGAGCGAATACAGACAACACAGCTATCAGGCGCCAGCGGGTGCCACAGAAATACTCTTGGTTAGGCACGGCGAGTCTCGAGCCGCCTCAGCCGAAAATCCATTCCCCTTGGTCGATGGCCACGGCGACCCCGAACTTCACCCAAATGGCGAGCAACAAGCTATTTTAGTGGGCGAGCGACTGCGTCATGAAACCATCACCGCCATTTACGTATCGAACCTGAAGCGCACTCAACAAACCGCCGCACCACTGGCTCAACACCTGAATTTGCAGCCCACTATCGATCCCGACTTGCGAGAGGTATTTTTGGGCGAATGGGAAGGCGGCATCATGCGCATACGGGCCGCTGCCGGCGATCCGATTTTCACCCAAATGCAAGAACAACAACGTTGGGATGTGATCCCCGGCGGCGAGAGCTACGAGACATTGAATACCCGGTTAATGCGCGGGCTTGGGCGAATACACGCCGCGCATCCTGACGAAAAAGTAGTCGCGGTAGTGCATGGCGGCGTGATCGGGCATTTAGTTGCTCACGCCAGTGGCGCGCAGCCTTTTGCCTTTAACGGTGCAGACAATGGTTCCATTACTCACTTGGTGATGCACGGCGAACAAATCAAAGTCCGCTCGTTTAACGACAACACCCATGTGCAAACCACACTGCATGTCGGAAGTGGTCAGTTGACCTGATCCCCGCCACCGTTTGAGTCAAAAGATGAAGCGCGGGGATGACCAGTTTGATACGAAGTTGTCAGCTGACCCGCCAAAGGATGAGTCAGTAGATGAAGCGGGGGTTACCGGTCTAATGCGGTGTTATCGACCGAATCCGTCACTGGATAAATTAAGCGCCTCAAGCAGCGCACTGAGGCTGGCTGGTGATTGGTCTTTAAAATCACTCAAATGCGCGTACAACTGCGCAGCGCCCGCGTGAAAATCTCCAGGTAAGCCCTGCTCGTTAAAGGTCGCACTGATCTGCTCCATCTCACCAGCAAAGCGCCAGGCTTTCGGTGAAATTGCCTGGGCAGTCGCCTCACTGCGCTTCACCATACCCGGCATGGATAAATCCCACTCGTCGTGCAATGTCTGCAAAACACCACTGTTGTGCGCCAGCGCATTAGCCGCAAGGAGTAACGCCGAGTGGCCCTTGCTATAAGCCGCGTATGCCATTTTCAAAGCCGATGCCGCCACCTCGTTGCCCTCGGTTTGTGGTATCGCAACAGCACTTAAGACACCTTCGCTGAACAGCGCAGCAACAGCACTGGCGTGGTGACCTGATAGGTATAACCTCGTGGTGCCTGCTTTCCAGGCTGGAGGCCCAATAATGCCGCCGTCCACATAGGCAGCGCCAAATAACTGGGAAATCTGCATGGCCGTGGTCGGCGCAATGGCGTTCGCGTCCAGATACAAGCCCTCGAAGGCGCAAGCGTGCACGGACTGAGCCAACTCCAACGCACTGGCCGGTGGGCACACGCTTACAAGCAGCTCGGCCCAAGCCACTAGATCTTCAAACTGCTGAAAATCCTCTAAGTCCGTCGCTCGAATACGACTTTTTTCGCTGCGCCCTGCACTGCTCCAACCAACGTTGTGACCGTTCGCCAACAAGCTTGCCGCTACGCTGGCACCCATTTCACCTGGATGCAGGACGCCGACTCGCACGCTCTAGCGCCGGTAATCCAGCGGCGGCTGGCGATCACCCAACAATGCCGCATAGCGGAAATCTACACCTTGAGATTGTTTCAACTCGGCAGTCGCTTCGGCGATGAGCTGTTGATTCTGAATAAGATCCACCGCGGTCTTTGCCAACAGCTTGGTCGCCAAGTGCATTCCTTTGTGGCCGATGGACATGCCACCTGCCGCGACCGCTTGCCAACTGTGGGCAGATGTTCCGGGTACCCAAGTAGCGGTGGTAAAACCCACCGTGGGTACTAACCAACTTACATCCCCTACATCAGTAGATCCCATACCCTGCCTAAACACATAGGGTTGAACATGACGCTCCGAACCCAGTGGCAACTGCAAGCCTAGAAAGCTCTCTTGAATGGTTTCAGCAAACTGCTGCTCTGCCGGGCTGTAATTGACGCCGCCTAGTTCCACCAAGTTGTCGTGCACGAGGCGCGCCAGCGTGTGATTAGGCATAACCGGATAGTTGCCGTGCATGACCTCTACGGACATTTCAGTTTCCGTGCCCATTGCCGCAGCTGTTGCGGCTTTAACCACTCTTTCAAATAAGCTCACGACCTGGGACGCCTGGGGATGTCTAACGTAGTAATAGACCTGCGCTTCCTCAGGCACGATATTTGGCGCATCACCACCATCAGTGATGACATAGTGAATGCGTGCCATCTGCGGAACATGCTCGCGCATGAGGTTAACCATATAGTTCATGGCTTCGACCCCATCCAAGGCGGAACGGCCACGATGGGGTGCTGACGCCGCATGAGCGGCTCGACCCCTAAAGGTGAAACGACCGGACTTATTTGCTGTGGACGTCGACGGGGACGCAGAGTTGCGATCACTGGGATGCCAATGCAACACCACATCTACATCATCGAAGACACCAGCACGCGCTAAATACACTTTGCCAGATCCGCCCTCTTCCGCTGGTGTACCGACCAATTTAATCGTCGCTTCAACACCGGTTGCGTCAATCCATGCAGCTAGCGCACTGGCAGCTGCTACAGAGGCGGCACCAAATAAGTGGTGGCCACAGGCATGTCCCGGCGCGCCTTCTTTTTCGACCATGCGCTCAGGAACGGCAGCTTGGTTAAGCCCTGGCAACGCATCAAACTCTGCTAGCAATGCAATGGTTGGTCCACCGTTACCGTATCGTGCTACGAAGGCGGTAGGAATGTCCGCAACACCGGGTTCAATAGTGAACTCTCGCTCTGCCAAGTAATTTTGTAAGGTCTTGCTGCTGTTCTCTTCTAGATAACCCAACTCGGCAAGGTTCCACAGCGTGTCAGCGATCACAGTGGATGCTTGGCGCTCGTCTTTTACGAAGTCCAGTACATCTGCCGCATACGACAAAGGTCCTGAACCGATCACCACCAACAAGCCAACGACCCACGACTTAGTTCTCAGCATTTTGCGCTCCAGAGTCATTTATCAGCGAAAACTACAGCTGCGGTGCACACTGGGCTGCAATACTGCTGATGGCCACGCCACGACTACCTTGACGGATATTATTTCGATCATGCCCCGGGGTGACATAGCCTAGGGATAGTCCAGTGGCTGGATCAGCCCACGCGAGCTGTCCGCCAGCGCCGTTATGACCAAAAGCCGAAGGCGAATTGGTTTTACCAAATCCCCGAAAACTACGTGAGTCATCGCCACTGATGATTAAACCAAGCGCCCGGTTAGCTGGCTTTCTAAACATCATATCGGTTAATTCACCAGATCGAATGCGCCGCACATCGTTACGAGTATCTTGTGACCACAGCTCCTGTGTCCCAGGTAAACCGCCGTGTAAGAGTGCTTGATAAAACAACGCCAGGTCTCCTGCCGTGGCAAAGCCACCACCACCGGGCACGCCGACAGCGCGCACATCCGGCCGGTTGAAAGCCAAAATAGCTTCTTCAGTTACCTCGGTTACTGGCGGCACCGGCACGCCTAACTTCTTATAGTCTTCCGGGGTTAAGCCGTCGCCAACATGCTCACAAGGCAGCGCCCTGGCGTTCTCGTGTTCTGGCAGCCCGACAAATAAATTCTTCAACCCCAAAGGCTCAAGCACACGCTCGCGCACAAACTCGCGATAACCCTGACCGCTACGGCGCTCAATCAGCTCGGCAATGACATACATGGACGACGAAGCGTGGTATTCAAATTTGCTGCCCGGCTGCCAATTCAGGCGCCAGCGCGCAAAGCGACTCAAACGGGCATCACGATCGTCCCACTCTAACGGTGCAAAAGGAGCGCTCGGAAAACCAGCGGTATGAGTAAATAGCTGCTCCACGGTAATCTGATCTTTCTCGTTGGCGGCAAATTCAGGGATGATGTCGGCAACTCGTTCTTCTTCGGATAGCTCACCCGCTTGCATCAACAACCACGCTGCTGCTGAAGTAATCCCCTTGGTCGCTGAGAAAATACAGGTCAAAGAATCGTCCCCAGCGCTGCCATAAGAGGCTTGAAAGACCACTTCACCGTCTTTAGCTAACGCAACCTGAGCAGCGGGTAGCAGACCGTCGTTTACTTCCTTCTGCACTCGTTCTAATAGTTTGGCTACCTGCTCGACCACTAGGCCGTGGTCACTCGCGGCCGTTAAAATTTGTTCACTCATCCTGTCGCGTCCTCTTATGTCTTGCTCAAGATTAACCGACCCCTCCCACAAAAGGCCAACCTGCATAATTTGCCCACCCAGCAAGCGCCCCTTAGAATTCAGCGCTCACACAGGAGTTCTCTATGTCGTACCTCCAAGGTCTAAGCGGATCCATTGGCAATACGCCACTAATCAAGATCGAAAGTCTGTCCACAGCCACAGGCTGCGAGATACTTGGCAAGGCCGAATTTATGAATCCAGGCGGTTCCGTGAAAGACCGCGCTGCGCTATGGATGATTGAGGCGGCAGAACGCTCTGGCGCACTTAAGCCAGGCGGCACTGTGGTAGAAGGCACCGCCGGAAACACCGGCATCGGTCTCGCCCATGTCTGCAACAGCCGCGGCTATGCCTGCGTGATCTACATGCCCGACAATCAATCAAAAGAAAAAGTCGACCTGTTACGAACCTTAGGCGCAGATGTGCGGGTAGTGCCCACGGTGCCTTATGCCAATGACCAGAATTTTCAAAAACAGGCCGGGCGTTATGCCGCAACACTAGACAACGCCGTTTGGGCCAATCAATTTGATAACACCGCTAATCGACAAGCGCATTTTGACTCCACCGGCCCCGAGATATGGCAACAAACCGAAGGCAAAATTGACGCCTTTACCTGCTCAGTTGGCACAGGCGGCACCCTTGCTGGGGTCTCGCGTTACCTAAAACAGAGTTCCAACAGTGTCCAAGTGGTCTTGGCAGATCCTATGGGCAGCGCGCTGCACAATTGGGTGACCACCGGCGAAGCCACTATGACCCCCGGACCCTCGATTACCGAGGGTATTGGCAATTCTAGGGTTACCGAAAACCTAGCAGGCACCGAGATCGATGAATCGGTGCAGGTCACCGATCAAGAAATGGTGGACATGTGCTACACGCTGTTGCGCCAAGATGGTTGGTTCTTTGGCTCCAGTTCAGGCATTAACCTAGCCGCGGCGGTGAAGATCGCCAAACAGATGGGGCCAGGTCACACCATCGTGACCATACTTTGCGATGACGGCGGTAAGTATCAGTCGAGGTTATATAACCCAGAGTTTTTGGCGGAGAAGGCGTTACAAGAGCCCCCGTCACCAAATGTGGTGTAGGAAGACCCACGGGGCAGGCACCGTCACCAAGTGCGGTCTAGGATCACCCACGGGGCAAGCACCGCCGCCTGTTACAACCTGATGTAACCCATAGGGCAAGAACCGTTGCCTATCCAAACCTACAGAGTCATCCCAGCAGATCAACTATCGACTCAATTGGTGGCGGGGAACAAGTTCCGCGCAAATAACGCAAACAACCGCGACCAATGCCGTTCCGCTGCGGCCTTGTTGTAAATTTCGCCTCGGCCGGGAAAAGCAAACCCGTGATGTGTCCCTGGGTACCACTCTATAGTGTGGCGGACACCTGCTTTTTCCAGGTGTTCGCCCAATTCGTTAATCATTTCTGGCGGTGCCCAGTCGTCTGTTTCCGCGCACGCAAAATACAGCTCGCCCTGTACTTGGCCAGCGCGCAAATGCGGCGAGCTCGGCGCATCGACACACAGGCGTACGCCATACAACGATGCGGCCGCCTTGATGCGCTCTGGATACGCAGCAGCGGCAGAAAATGAGAACGGCCCACTCATGCAGTAGCCTAAGGTGCCTACCGGGCCATCGCTGGCGTCCGCTTGCGCCGCTGCATGCTCCAAGAGAACGCCAACGTCTTCGCAAATCAAGTCGTTACTCAAAGCGTTCATGTAGCCGAACATGATTTCCCGGGTATCTGGTCCCACTACGAATTCCCGAACCTGCCGGTAGTACAAATTTGGCAACATCACGTAGTAACCCACGGTGGCTATGCGTCGCGCCATATCGTGAAGCTCTTCGCGCTTTCCAGGTGCGTCCATCAAAAAAATGATCACCGGAAATGGCCCGCCTTGATCCGGACGGGTGATGAAGGTGTTCATAGCACCGTCTTTGGTTTGGATGTCGATGTGTTCTTCAATCATGGTTGCGTCTCCCCTTTTTGCTCTGCCCTTACGACTAAATTTGAGCACATTCCTATGTCATAAATCAGCCCCTTAACGGCTAAATCTGCGTATTATTACGTAGTCTCAATCTACCCAGGATACAACGGTGATCGGATCGGATCTGAAGAAAGCGGGCCTGAAAGTCACGTTACCCAGACTCAAGGTTCTTGAGGTGCTGGAGCGCGCTGAACCCAGGCATATGAGCGCTGAAGATGTGTACAAGCAGCTCATCAATTCCGACGACACTGTGGGACTGGCCACGGTCTACCGCGTACTGACTCAGTTTGAATCAGCGGGCATAGTCAGTCGGCATAATTTCGATGACGGCCATGCGGTATACGAACTGGCAAACGAAATTCATCACGACCATATGGTGGATGTGGACAACGGCACAGTAATTGAATTCGTGAGCGAAGAAATCGAAAAGCTCCAGCAAAAAGTCGCTGAAGAGCACGGTTACGACCTAGTCCACCACGAGCTGGTGTTGTACGTACGCAAACAAGAAGACTGACTTCGACCTAAGATGGTCTGCGGGCAACTGCCCTGCATCATCCGATAACCACGGTCCTGCAAATCAAAACCGCTTCTATAACAGTTCCAACTCCACCAAGCGCTTATACTGCCGCAAGTGCCGTTTAGCGTTTAGCTCGTCACCTTCCAACTCGCGAATACGTGCCAGATTGTAATGAGCGTCTGGCACAGCTGGCGCACGCTGATAAAAGTCAGCAGCTTTTTCTCGTTGTTCCAGCTCGTCGAAAATTGTGCCCAAGTTATAGTTCGCCAACTCGTGGTCGACTCGCACCGCCAAGGCCTGTTCGTAATGATGTTTCGCCAGTCGTAGATCGCCTTCCAATTGATACAGACGCCCCAGGTTCACATGCGCGTCTGCGTTCTCTGGATCCAAACGCACGGCTTGTTTGTAGGCGTCGGGAGCTTGCTCTGGGTCTACTTCTTCAAGATCCAATCCGAGGTTATACCACTCGTCCGAGTCCAGCTGTTCTGGCGGTTTGCCGCCCCCAGCGCTGTCGCGTGCGAGTTGCGCCACGTCTGCGGCTAAAGCTTGAATACCAAAATCAATAGTCATTTGACCGCTTTCTACTTCCCAGACGTTGTCGTCTTCACGCACAACCACCGCATTGCCATGAGCGTATATGCGCACCGAGCTGAGCGAGCTCACGCTTTGCAAATCAGTCTGTAATTTCGCCAACGCGCGGTTGGTCTGACGTATAGAAATGGCGGCGTCGGTCATACCTTTGGCAGTACGCAACAACACCACATCTTGGAAAGAGAACCGATAGTGACCGCGTGGACTACGCGCTGGACGGAGCAGCTTACGCCTTACGTAATGGCGGATTCTAGTGGGTTTGATACCGATTAAATCGGCAACTTGCTGAGTGCTGTAACCGCTCATTAATGCCAACCCATACTGTCGCTGCTGAACTGTTCAAATCTCTAGCCTGTTGCCAGACCAGATGCGAGGACTATAGCCCGGCCCAAAAAACCACTCAACAACGGCAGCTGTCACGGCGGGTAAATTCCCACCATTTCTCTGGGAATTGATCTCGGCTATGTGTACCTTTGGTTGACAAAGGCACAGAAGAGCCTGGGTAAATTTTGTCGAATCGTCTTGGGGAGTGTTTATGGTCGACAATGCGAATTCTGGTGTCGCTCTAAAGAAGCGGCCGATATTCTGGTTTTACGGCTCGGCCTCCATCGCCTACGGCATCAAAGACAACGCCTTTGCCTACCTGCTACTGATTTTCGCCAACCAATGTCTCGGTGTGCCGGGTTATCTGGCCAGTACCGCTCTTGCCATCGCCATGATCTGGGATGCTGTCTCTGACCCACTACTCGGCCACTGGTCTGACAAAACACGCTCTAAGCTGGGTCGAAGGCACCCGTTTATGTATGCCGCTTTATTGATCTTACCTGGCAGTTTTTACGCGCTGTTTAACCCAGTGATTGACGTCAGCGGTGAGGACGCCTTCTATTATATTTTGGTCTTGGCGTTGCTCATTCGAACCGGCACCACGTTATTCGAAGTGCCTTCTACCGCTCTGCTACCAGATCTTGAGAAGAACTATGACCAACGCAATCGTTGGTTAGCCCTGCGACACTTTTTCGGCTGGACTGGCGGCAACGGTTTTCACGCCATCAACTTTACCTTTTGGATTGGCACCTACGGCGTTGCCTCTGCAACCGGTTACGCCATCTATGGTTCCGTAGGCGCGGTCATTATCGCCATGACCATTGTTGTTTCAGCGCTGGGAACCCAACGCGCTGCAGCCCAGCTACCCCAGCCAACCGAAACCTTCAAACTCGGTGAATTAGGGCGCGAGTTCAAACAAATCTACCGCTCGCTGAAGAACCGCAACTTTGCCGCACTGTTTAGTTACGGCCTGTTCATGGGCAGCGCTGCTGGTCTGGGTGCGGCTTTGTACCTGTACAACGTCACCTACTTCTTTGAGTTCACTGGCTTCGAAGTGGCCATCACCGCTTACGCTGTGTTGTTCTCGCCGCTGGCTGCGGGGCTGCTGGCACCCATCGTCGGTCAACGTTTCGGCAAAAAAGCAGCCGCCATCGTCATGCAGCTGGCGCGGGTGGTGTTATATCCAATACCTTACATTTGTGTGCTCACTGGCGTTTGGCCAGAGTTCGGCTCTACAGCGAGCATTGCCATCTACACCGCCTTTATTTTTACCGAAGTGGTATTCGGGATTATTTCAGCCGTGATGCTGGACTCTATGATGGCGGACGTCGTTGAGGACAGCGAGACCCATACCAACCGAAGATCCGAAGGCTTGTTCTTTGCCACTCGCAACTTCGCAGGCAAATTCGTCTCGGCATCGGGAATCATTTTCGCAGGCATTATCGTATCTGCTGTGGGCTTTGATTCGATTACCAATGTTGCCGATTTCACCGACGAACACCGGTTCACCCAAGCCGTGTTTTTCTTGCCCATTTACTGCACAGTTTGTTTAAGCGCGGTTGCGTGCATTCTTATGTATCGTATTGATCGAGAAAGCCACGAAGCGAATTTGCAGATCATCGAAGCACGCAACTCGGCGACCAACGAAAACCCGACAAACTGATCGACAACTCATTGATCCGTCGCAGGCATCATTGTCAGACAGGAGCACAGCATGACTGATATGAAACTAGGACTATCTCTTGGATATTGGGGCTCGAATCCGCCCACCCAGCACATTCAAATGGCTCAACAAGCCGAGCAGCTTGGCTATGATTCGGTATGGACAGCCGAAGCCTACGGCAGCGACGCGCTCACGCCCCTAGCTTGGATCGGCGCTCAAACCAGCCGAATTCGCCTTGGCACCGGCATCTGTCAGATATCCGCTCGCACACCCACGGCCATGGCTATGGCGGCACTGACCATGGACCACTTATCCAATGGACGCATGATATTGGGCTTAGGCGTCTCAGGCCCCCAGGTCGTTGAGGGCTGGTACGGCGCGCCATTTTCTAAGCCGCTGGCGCGTACCCGGGAATATATCTCGATTATCCGCCAAGTGCTGGCGCGTGAAGAACCTGTCGCCAACAACGGCGAGCATTATCCACTGCCCTATACTGGCGAGGGGTCTTGGGGCTTGGGTAAGCCACTAAAACCCATCACCCATCCTCTACGCGCTGACCTACCCATTATGATGGGCGCCGAAGGGCCAAAAAACGTTGCCCTGGCTGCAGAGATCGCCGACGGCTGGCTACCCCTGTATTACTCGCCGTTTCGCCAGGACGTTTATTCTGCTTCTTTGTCCAATGCCAAAGCCGACTTCGAGGTGACTCAAGGCGTGGTGGTCAACATTACCGATGACGTTGAAGCCGGCCTGATTCCGATTAAGCACATGCTCGCTTTATATGTCGGCGGCATGGGCGCTAAAGACCGCAACTTCCATAAAGAATTGGTAAGTCGCATGGGTTTTGAAGCCGACGCCGAGAAAATTCAAGAGCTGTATTTGGCGGGCAAGAAACAGGAAGCTGCAGAAGCGGTACCGAGCGCGTTAGCGGATGAAATTTCCCTAGTCGGGCCGGTAGAAAAGATCCGCGAACGTTTGCAAGTATGGGACGAAACACCTGTGACTTCTTTGAACGTATCTGCACGCAGCGTCACAGAGCTACAAACCCTCGCCGACTTGATGTTGGATCGTTAGACCACCTTAGGCGTCGCCGCGGCGACGCGCTTTGCGTTCTTCGCGGATGCGACGCCGCTCTTCCTTTGCCAGCGCCCGTGCCCGCGCACGCTCATCTTTCAGGGTGCTCTTTAACTGCTCGACCTGAGCCTTGGTCATTTGCGTAAAGCCAGGTATCGAACAGCGCAAGCCTTCGCGCATGCCCGCCATGGCAGATGGATCAATGCCCTGAATCGAATCAAATTTACACAGTCGACTGTTACGCATATTCAAGCGCACTGGTCGATTGCTGCGCAGCCCCACGCAACGGTGCTTGAATTGCACTAAGTAGTACTCGTCTCTACCCATTTTGAATGTCACGTGGCGCGAGTCTAATACGTCGGTACCACGCATCCGTCGCGCGCTTAAGCAATTGACCTCGTTGGTGTAATCGCCAACTGTGGCATCCCGCTCAAGGATGTCTTGTACACTCAAGTCGTTTTTTGAATCTTGAACCGGCTCTGGCTGTTCTATTTTTTCTGGCTGTTCTGGCTCGGCCAACGCATACCCTGCGACGGCCAGAAAACAACAACAGCATAGGAGATTTAGCTTTCGTATCATTTGATCAGTCCTCCAAGAGCTTGGCCAATCCAGAAGCGCAATCAACCTCGGCTTTGTGCAGAAACAATTCATCGCCACGGGTTTTGCCCTGGTTTATCGCCAAAATCGGTATGCCCAATTCATGGGCGCGCCGAACAAAGCGGAAACTTGAGTAAACCATAAGCGAACTGCCGACCACGAGTACCGCTTGGGCCTGCTCGATCCAACGATAACCCTGCTCTACGTCGGCCTTAGGGACGGTATCACCAAAAAACACGACATCGGGTTTTAGCAGCCCTTGGCAGTCGGGGCAGTGCGGCACCCTCACTCGGCCAAAGTCCAATTCAATGTCCGCATCACCGTCTGGCGCAGGGGTAAAGTGCGCCTGGCTGATCCAAGGGTTATGTTGCTCTAGCCAAGCCTGCACCGTATCCCGGGCAATACGTTGCTCACAAGCCATACACCGCACCTGGTCGAGACGGCCATGAAGATCCAGCACCTGCTGTTGGCCAGCACGTTGATGCAACCCATCAACGTTCTGAGTGATCACCCCACTCACCAAACCGCGCTGCTCAAGTATTGCCAGGGTTCGATGTGCAGCGTTGGGTTCGGCACGCATAAATTCTGGATAACCGAGCTGGCTACGGGCCCAGTAACGTTGACGCCAAGCTAGGTGCTGCATGAACGCCTGATGCTGAACCGGTTGCGGTCTTTTCCACTCGCCTGCGCGATCGCGATAGTCCGATATACCCGATGCGGTGCTGACTCCTGCGCCGGTAATCACGACCCATTGGCTTCGCCCAGCCAACAACCTGGCAATTTGCTCCAGAGCCGTCTGCTCTAGATCAGTAAATTCTTTCCCGTGTTGCTGGGCTCGCCCTACCGGCTGCTGTTTCGCCACTGCGTTCATGCTCTTACTTTGCCTATGGAATCGGCTAGACTCCAGTGAGCACACAGCAATTCGCTGTTTTGGCCTAAATACATGACAAGGGGGAACTATGATCAAACTTTATGGCTTGAAGATGAGTAACTATTACAGCTTGGTCAAAGCACTGTTGATCGAGAAGGGTCTGGAGTTTGAGGAAGTCAAAGCGCCACCCACACAAAAAGAGGACAATTTGGCCCGCTCACCTATGGGCAAAATGCCGTCCATCGAAGTGGACGGCCAATACATGTCTGAATCGTTGGCTATTGCGTTGTATTTAGAAAAACTTAGCCCAGACAACCCACTGCTGCCGTCTGATCCTTTCCAAGCAGGTAAGGTCATGGAGCTGATTTGTCACATCAAGTTAGACACGGAGCTAGTGGCAAGGCGTTGTATCGCCGAGGCCTTCTTCGGCGGCAAAGTCAGTGACGAAACCAAGGAAAGCACCGACAAAGATCTGCAACGTGGAATGCAGGCGGTAGATCAACTCATGGTCTGTGAACCCTTCGCTGCAGGCGATACGTTTACCCTGGCTGATCTATACACGTTCTATTCCTTCGGATTCATCAGCGGCACCGCGCAAAATATGTTCAACAAGGACATTTTGGCCGACTATCCGCGGATCCAAGAACTAATGACTAGACTTGCCGAACGTCCTGCGATGCAGCGGGTTGCCGCAGAGCAGTAGGGCCGATTTCACCATCCTAACCGTCACCAGCCAGACTGCGAGGACTTGAAACCCCTCGCAGTTGGCTGAGCGCGACATAGGTAAGCAGCGACAATGCGAGCGCTGGAAAAACTTCATGCAGCAGCGAATTGAGCTGTAGAGCCAACCAAAGCAGCAGCATTGCCGTGCCTGCCACCATCGAGCCCAACACCGCTTCGGCATGGCCCTTCGACCAGTACAAGCCAAGCACCACGGCTGGAAAGAAACATGCCGCGTACAAGCTGCCAGAAAAAATGGTGATCTGCAGAATATCTCCTGGGGGGTCTAACGCCACCACAGCGGCTAACAGCGCAAAAACGATAACCAGCAAGCGTGTCCACAACAAAGGTCTGGAGGCTTGCGTAAAGGGAGCAAGCAGGTTTTTGTAGCCTGTGGACGCAGCAACCAACAGCACACTGTCAATGGACGACATGGCCGCTGCAACAATCGCCACAAACAAAAAATCGGCGGCCCACAATGGGAATATGGCAGCGTTGTTGATCAAGGTTGGCACGATCAAGTCCGTGTCGCTGACGTTGTCTAATAACAAGTGGGCATATATGCCTATGGGATAAAGACAGGCTTGCACCAGCGCCAGACCGAGTACTGCCACCCACAGCCCTTGTTTTGCTGCGCGCTCATCTTGTAACGCGTAAAAACGTGACAACTGGCGGGGATCAACAATCAGCTTCAATGAACCGGATAGCGCCACACCCAGCAACACAACGAAGGGAATACCACCGTTCCATTCAAACAAAAACGCCCGCTCGGGCTGCTCGGCAAGATCAACAATCGTACCGACACCGCCCGCCGCTTGGGTGACGAAATAGAACAACATCGCCGCACCCACCACCATCAAGCCACCTTGAATGACATCCGTGCGCACCACCGAAACAAAACCACCCACGCTGGTATAAACAACCACAATCACCAAGGCCAACATCACAGCCGCTTCGTAACTGATGTCAAAAAACAGCGCAAATAAGTGACCAGCCCCTTTGAAAATAGCGATTAGGTACAACACGCTGCAAAACACGATGACCAAGCCCGCACTTAGACGCAGGGGATGGCGATCGTGGTCTTTTCCCGAAAGAAAGCGACCCGCAAGAAAGTCGGGCAAGGTCAGCGCGTCAAATGAAGCGGCCATACGCCGTGTGCGGGGTCCGATCCAGCGCCAGGAGATATAAGTAAACAGCACCAGCATAGCCGCCATAACCAACCACGGCAGACCGTAGGCGTAGCCTTTGCCAGCGTGACCGATGTAGCTGTTGGTAGACGCGAACGTAGCAAAAAAAGACACGCCTATGGCAAAGCCACCGAGTCGGCGACCGCCAACATAGTAGCCCGCCATGGTGTCACTGGCGCGCCGACCTTGCAGCGCGTTGTACATGAGTGCCGCGATGTACAAGATCAGTAACACCCCGGCGACCCAGTGCAGCGCTAGCCAGTCGAGTACGGCCATAGATTTTGTAGTCTAGGCTAACCCCAGCTACGCGGGGTTAGTTTGCGTAACCAGGGATCTGTGTATGCAGGCGTTCAACGGCGGCAAAAAACTCCTCTTTGCGCGCCTCTACATGCGCTTTCGCAGCACGAATCTCAAGGGCGATCTCGTTACGCCTTGCGGTGGCCTGCTGCACTAGCTTGGATTCTTTGCGTAGAGACTCCCAACGCGACACGGCCTCGAGCCAGTCTTTGCGCAGTTCCAGTACACGGGCTTCAAGTTGCTCATACAACTCTGCGGCCTCGGCACTCAGTTTCGAGTGTTTACGGATGTTGGCTAATTTGCGCGCAGCAAAGATCTCGGCCTCTTCACAAACACTGGCGCTGTTCAATGGCCCAACCAAACGCAGGGCACGCAACAGTAAAATGCAGTAGCGCGTTGGATCCAGCAACCAGCCCGACCAGCCGAAGCCGTTGCGGTAGTCCCGCGGAAAATCATGATGATCTCCGTGATGATTACCTTCACCCAATGGCCCCAACCAAATGTAATTGTTTACCGCTGAGCTTCGAAGCCCCTTCGTCCAACCCCACATATGGGTCACACTGTTAACGGTCCAGGTGTTGTGTTGCACCAAGATGCTGGCGACCATTGAGCCGGCCATTAGCGAAAAGAATCCGACCCACCCACCTAAGGCGAATCCCAGACCCATGGGAAACAAAAACAACCAAAATGTGGTGAGCAAACCATAGTACTTGTCTTGCCACATTATGACGGCGTGCCGTTTAGCGTTGTGCGCGCGCTGATACTCTTCAGATTCTGGGTGATTAAACAGATGAGTGAGGGTGTGCGACCACAAGAAATTGCGCAGAGCATCTGGAAACCAGGTCGCGCTGTAGGGATCTAGTTCTTTCTTACCGTGACGGTCTACGCCGTGATGCAAAACATGGTTGGCCGACCAACGACGCACACTGCCCTGGACACTAAGAATTTGGCCGAACAGGCAAAAGAATAAATGTACCGGCAGTGATACTTCTTTTGTTGCGTTGTGGGTAATCAGCCGATGGCTATACAGCGTGGTCGACAGCGACCCCAAGATGAACTGAACGAGGGCCCAAATTCCGGCAATAACGGCCCAGTCGGACGGTGCCGCTACAACGGCCCAAATGCCCAGCGCCACCGCAGCGATGTGTATGCCGAGGACAAAAATCCAAGTGCCGGTGTCGAGAGAGAAGCCTTTGTCATACAGCTCACTAAACGTCGAATAGATGGGCGCGTCGCGCTCTTCAGGTGTCAGATCGTTCATATGCTCCGAAATTTCCGATGATTGGGCGGAAGTGGCAATTTACTTGGCGCGCATTATTAAAAAACAACGCCCTGCTTTACCAGTTGCGATTTCTCTGGGCTTATGATGCGAGGCACGCCCCCGAAAAACAACCGACACACGCCCAGAAAGCTAGAAGTCTAGTGGACTTGGGGTGCTTTGCGCGTGAAACTTACTGCAAATCAAATTTGTCGCCCGAAAACCAAGAACTGATATGCGTGTCTTGCTGCTCTATCTGCTGCCGTTGCTGATGTTGTTTACCGCACTTTATGTGTTGGGCAAACGTCATCACGGCGAATCACAACCCGAGGACGAAGAATCCAGTAATGCGTCGGTATTTCTTAAGATCTTGGCCCTTGGTGGCTGTGTCGCCGTTGCCCTGCTGCTGGCCATCGAATTCAACTGACGCACAAGGAAACAAAAAACATGCCATTCCAATTGCACCCCCAACTCGCGGCAGATACCCACTACGTAACCGAGTTGGAAAACTGCCAGGTCTTGCTGATGAACGATGCGCGGTTTCCCTGGCTGGTATTAGTGCCTACGGTAGACAACATTCGAGAACTGTATGAACTCAGCACCACGGCTCAGGAACAAACAAATCGGGCCATGCTGCGCGCTGCGCAGTTACTTGCCAAGCACACCCACGCCGACAAAATGAACGTCGCCGCTTTGGGTAATCAAGTGCCGCAACTACACATTCACGTCATCGCTCGATACACAACAGATGCCGCATGGCCAGGGCCTGTTTGGGGTGTTGGCCACGCCGAGCCCTATAGCGCCACTGACGCCAAAACCACAGTCCAGGAATTGGCTGCTCTTATCACCCCTTAGGGCAGCGGAATGTCATTGACGTAGACAGGGACGTGGTAGCCCTTCTGCACCGCTTCACGCGCCGCGATCTGCTCGTACCAGCGTCGCACATGTGGAAATTCTGCCAAGTCAATCTGCTGCCACTGAAAACGCGAAATCCACGGCCAGGTTGCCATGTCTGCAATGGAATAGTCCCCCGCTAAAAATTCTTGCTCAGCAAGGCGCCTGTTCAATACCCCATATAGACGTAACGCTTCATTACGAAAGCGTTGTTCAGCAAAGGGCGCTTTACCCGAGTTGTATTTTGCGAAGTAGTGCACTTGGCCCAACATCGGCCCAATGCTTGCCATCTGCAACATCAGCCACTGCAGCGTATCAAATCGATCCGCACCCCAAAACTGATCACATTTGTCTGCAAGGTAGATCAGAATTGCGCCACTTTCCATCAAGGAGCGGCCAGTGTCCTGATCCACTATGGCAGGGATTTTGTTGTTAGGGCTGATGGCAAGAAAAGCCTCAGCAAACTGTTCATCGCGCTGCAGATCAACCGCATGCACCTGGTAAGGCAGAGCAAACTCTTCTAAGGCTATCGACACCTTGCGCCCGTTGGGCGTCGGCCATGTGTATAAATCGATCACTGTGCGTCCCCAAGCTGAATGGTCGTACTATACCTCTAGCGACTCTACCGTGAGTCGCGGACTCAAGTATCGCAAAGAGAAAAAAACAAGATCAGTAATCACCAAAGTCGTAAGCTTTGACCTTTCAACAAGCGCTATTGAGGTGTCAGTGAACACACAGCAACTTTTTATCGACGGGGATGTCGGTGAGCTACAAGCCGAGCTAGTGAGCGCACAGGGCAACAACACGATTGCGGTTCTATGCCATCCTCACCCGTTGTATGGCGGCTCTATGCATGATGCCGTGCTCGCTGTCGCCGCAGACTGCGCAGCCCATGCAGGATTAAGCAGCCTACGTTTCAACTTTCGAGGCGTCGGTGCCAGTGCAGGAAAGCACCAACCAGCACCCGCTGCCCCAAATGAAATTGCCGATCTATTAGCCATAATTCACTGGGTAAAGAACGAGACCGAACACCAGAGCATTGTGGCTGTTGGCTACTCTTTCGGTGCCTGCGTGGTGAGTCACTTACTGGATCATGCGCACATTGATCGGAGCATTTTGATCGCCCCACCCAATGCAGTTATGAACTGTCGAATGGAATCAAATGGTCGGCCGTACGACGTGGTTTACGGCGGTGAAGATGACTATGTCGACCCAAGCGCTTATCAGCAACTCGCCGACGCAACACTGCATGAACTATCTGATGCCGATCATTTCTTTAGCGGCGCGCATACCGAACTGGCGCAGACCATGAGCGCTTTGTTAAAGCAGTAGGAACCCTGCAAGCTCGTCCAACACCTCATTGGGTTTTTCCGACAGCATTGAATGCCCACATCCGGGTAATCGCCGTTGCCGCACATCAGTCAAACTTTCAGCTACCGCCATCCCAGCTCTTGGCGGCGTCATCTTGTCGTCATCACCAATAATCACCAAGGCCGGCTGCTGCACCGGCACCAAAGCCTCTGCCTGAAAGCCATTACAGGCGGCGAGGTCGGTGTACAACACATCCCGCCCCGCTTGCTGTAACAGGCGTTCGCCCACGTGCAAATTAGACAGCCCTGGGTTTTCGCTACTGCCCAATCGGCCTTTAGCGCTGTGACTCCAAACATTCGTCATATCCACAGCCGCTTGATCGTTATCCATAGCCGCATTCAGCAACACGTCAGAAACTGGCATGGGTGCTGAAGTCCCCAGCAATGCAATTTTGGCAACGTTGTCAGGGTAACGAGCGGCCAAACTCATTGCGATCAACGATCCCATGCTGTGGCCCACCACGCTGGCTTGCTGGTCCGAGCTGACGGCGACGATCAACTGCGCCACCCAGTCCGCCATCTGATCAATTGAGGTCAGCAAAGCGCCACCGCTGCGGCCATGCCCAGGTAAATCGACTGCGACCACCCGCCAGCCGTGGCGCGCAAAATAGCGTGCTGGCATGACCCAAATACTGTGATCAAAACCAGCACCGTGGACAAACACCAAGGTTGGCGCGTTGTCGGCGGGCTTGCCGCTACCGGTGCTGTAAAAAACGGGTTCGCCGTTGAGTTCTATCTTCACTGGTTTTTCCCCATGGTTTTCTCAACCGCCCGCAAAGCCCCTTTAAGGTCACTCAGCAGATCTTTTCGATCTTCTAGCCCGACACTAAGCCGCACTAACCCAGGGCCAATACCAGCAGCCCTTAACGCCTTCTCTTCAACCCGATGATGCGTGGTGCTGGCTGGATGAATAACCAACGATTTGGCATCACCAACGTTCGCCAAATGCGAGAACAGCTCTAAACTCTCGATCAATACTCGCCCGGCCTCGCGCCCACCACGCAGCTCGAAACTGAACACTGCACCCGCACCCAGAGGCAAAATTTGTTTCGCCAACTCAAAATCTGGATGACTACTTAAACCCGGATGACTGACACTCTCTACCATTGGGTGCTCTTGTAGGAACTCGGCCACCGCCAATGCATTGCTGACATGGCGCTGCATACGCAAAGGCAAAGTCTCTAAACCCTGTAAAATTTGGAAAGCGGTCATGGGTGCCATACAGGCTCCAAAGTCGCGAATGCCCTCTTTGCGCGCGCGAGTGATGAAGGCCTGGGGCCCAAACTCTTCAGCGAACACCAGATCATGGAACCCTGCATAAGGTTGCGAGAGCGTCGGGAACTTATCGTTGGCCATCCAGTCAAAGGTGCCGCCGTCCACCACCACGCCACCAATCACCACGCCGTGACCACTGAGGAATTTAGTGGCGGAGTGCATAACTAGATCGGCTCCAAGATCTATAGGCCGACACAGATACGGTGTTGCAAACGTTGCGTCCACTAATAACGGCAAACCATGGGAGTGAGCTATGGCGGCTATTTTTGGAATGTCTAAGACCTCGAGCCCCGGATTGCCCAACACCTCGCCAAACACTAATTTGGTGTTGTCCTGTATTGCCGCCGCAAACGCTGCCGGATCCCGCGGATCAACAAAGGTGGTGCTGATGCCGAACCGCGAAAGAGTGTATTCCAACAAGTTATGGGTGCCACCGTACAATGAGCGGGACGATACGATGTGGTCACCAGCCCCCAACAGCGTGGTCACCGCTAAGTGCATGGCCGCCTGACCACTGGCTGTCACAACCGCACCAACACCATGATCTAGCGCCGCCATGCGCTCTTCTAGCACCGCATTGGTCGGGTTCGATAAGCGCGAGTACACATGACCCGCACGTTCGATATTGAACAAGCCCGCTGCCACGTCGGAGTCTGGAAAGACAAAGGCTGCAGACTGGTAGATTGGCGTTGCGCGGGCGCCCGTGGTGGGGTCTGGTGACTGACCGGCGTGTAAGGCCATCGTGTCGAAGCCAGCCGTTGGTGGACTGCGGTGTTTGGACTCGCTCATAACTCACTCGAACAAAACGAAAAACCGAGGGTCTACGCTTTAGCGGTGTAATTCAAGCTCGCCGCCAAAGCAAAGCGCAACAAAACGGATGTGGATACCGGCGAAAAAACGCGCTAGCGTTTCGTTCAGCACTTAGGGGAGTCGATATGTATCCAAAAGAGCTATTGCTGAGTGACAATCTGCGAACCGCCCACCGTACCAGTTGGCAAGCTATTGGCGAGCCAGGGGATTTTTTTACCGGCGCGCAGCGAATAGAAATGGTGCGCTGCGCACGTGCAGCTTTAAGCTGCACGCTGTGCCAACAACGCAAACAAGCGCTGAGCCCAAACACCATTGCCGGAGTCCACGACGACGACAGCGCCTTGAGCGCGGCCATGGTCGACCTTATTCACCGCGTACGCACTGATCCGGGTCGACTCACCAAGGCCTGGTTTGACCAACAAATATCTGCGCAGTTTGATCGCCGACACTATGTTGAGGTCATCAGCGTGGTCACCACCTCGGTCATTATCGACACCTTGCATCAAGCCATGGGCCTGCCGCTGGCGCCACTGCCAAAGGCGCAACCTGGCGAACCGCGCGGCCAATACAATGCCGACGCTGTAGACACCGGTGCTTGGGTACCTGTTACCGAAGCACCAGCAGATTTGGCCGGCCATGGCCTACCCAACGTACCAAACATCGTGCGTTCCATGGGCCTGGTGCCAAGCGCGGTGGAACTGTTTTTCACCGCCTTCTCGCCCCATTACGCGTTATCGAACATCAAGTTGTCGATATCCCAAGCCCAAGCAGAATTCGTCGCGGCACGGGTTTCGTCCATCAATGAATGCTTCTACTGAACCACCTCGCATACCCTGCTGCTCCGTGCGAGCGGCGAGCACACTGACCAGCCTTACCAGTTAGACAGCTTGACCCATGCCCAGACTCAAGTGGGCGTGATCTGCGAAGAGCCATTGCGTGAGCTAACCGATGCCGCAATACACGGCGAGTGGGAGAGACTGACAGAACTGCGAAACACCGCGACGCAACACATGAGCGCCCAACAGGTAACCGACGCGTTAGTGGTGGCATCAGCATTTAACGGCATAACTCGGGTAGCCGACGCGACTGGCATTCCGTTGGACCCCCATACCGCAGAAACAACAATAGAAATGCGCGAGCAAACCGGGATCCAGCGATTTGACTACACAGAAAAGAGTGCCCGCTACGACGCTTAACGGCGCCAGGCTTTAGACGCTGAATCAGTAATATCGGCGAGCGATATTGGCGTCGGAGATTTGCTGATTCATGGTCCACCAGTCGTAAATAACGCCAAGTAAAAAGACCCCAAAGGTCAGCAAGTACAGCAATCCTGTGAGCGGCTTTCCCAGGTAAAACCGGTGCAAACCCAGTGGCCCAACAAACACGAGCAACACCCAGGCGGCAGTGTAGTTGATCGGCCCAGAGGCAAAACTTCGATCTGCTTCGGCTTCTAATTTGGGCATCAAAAACAAATCAACAATCCAGCCGATGCCTAACAACCCAAAGGTAAACAAATAGACGGTGCCGCTAATGGGTCTGCCAAAATAAAACCGATGCGCACCAAGAAAGCCAAAGATCCAAAGCAAGTAGCCCACCAACAAACTGTGGGTGTCTGAAACAATTCGATCGTTCGCATTCACCATTATTTACTACGGTTCAAGGCTGCTGACTCGCACCGAGGCCCTTAAGCTTTCTTCAGCAGATAATAATTGTTCATTGGACTGTCTACATCAAGCTGAGAAAATTCATCAAAGCCCGCCGCCAAAGTCATTTGCTCTGCCAAGTTACGCGTAAAGCCCAAGGTTCCGAGTCCGGCACCATCTTCTGTAGACAAACCAGAGTTCATACACACCATGACCGAAAAGCCATACAACAGCCCAGCAATGGGGTGATTTTGTAGATTCTCATCAAAGGTTTCAAAACCTTTAATATCTTCGCATAACCAATAACTTTGAGGCTTCAGCGCCCGATAAATGTCAGAGATTAAACGGTCCGGATACGGGGTATCGTGCACTACATCAAACGTGGTCACCAAGTCGAAGGTCGGCTGCTGTGGCAGCGGATCATTCAGAGGATCAAGCAGTTTTATATTAGTCACCCCAGCCTCGGCCACATTCGCCTTGGCGCGCTGCAGCGCCACGGCTGACGTGTCGTAACCTATAAACTGCGTATCTGGAAACGCCTGAGCCATGGCGATGGTCGACAACGCCCCACCGCAACCTACATCAGCCACCATGCCACCGCCGAGCAATCGTTGTTGCATTTGCGGAATCTGCGGCAGCATTTCTGGCACTAACCGATGTTGTTTAGAAAACGCCCCCATACGCTCAACGCCACAAGCACAATCTGGCCCATGTTCGTCGTAGCTCATACCTACGCCAGTACGAAACGATTGCTGTAACTTTTCCACTGCCGGGAATACCGCCAGAGCCGCGTCGTAGGCACCCATTAAATAAGCAGGATGATCGGCATCCACCAGCACCGCATGCGCTTCGGCAGACAGCGCAAAACACTTGGATGTGGCGTCGTATTCGACCTGACCAACACAGGCCTGGTGCTGCAACCACTCACGCACCCAACGTTCGTGCAAGTCCAATGCTTCGGCCAAAGCCGCACTGTCGCAGGGGCCTATTTCATATAGGGCCTTAAACAACCCCAGGCGATCCCCCAGGACCGATATCGCGCAATTAAAACCCGCGGTCACCATACCGCCAGTTTGTTTAAGAAATTCACCCAGCTTGTCGGAATCTACTGCGGTCATAAGCCTTTACCCCTAACGTTGAAACTAGCCCGATTTACCCTACCGCGTGTTGAACCAATTACCCAGTAAATCAGGTACATTCCAGACCAACGATTCAGTCATCCAGCAAGGGAGCAGTTATGGATTTTCCGCAGCCACAAATGATCGACGTAAACGGCGTTTCACTGGAAGTATTCACCGCCGGACAAGGCACGCCGCTGGTGCTGTGTCATGGTTGGCCGGAACACGCCTATTCCTGGCGTTACCAAATTCAACCCCTGGTAGATGCGGGCTACCACGTAATTGTGCCGAATCAACGAGGATACGGTCACTCCAGCCGGCCCCAGGCGGTTACCGACTACGACATCCATCATTTGACCGGCGATCTTATGGGACTGTTGGACCACTTTGGCTATGAACAAGCAGCCTTTGTTGGCCACGATTGGGGCGCCATTATTGTTTGGAACTTGGCGATGATGCACCGCGAGCGGGTCAGCGCCGTGGCCAATTTAAGTGTGCCGTTCATGCAGCGCGGCGCGTCTGAATGGGTCGGGTTCTGGGAAAAAATGCTCGGTGGCGATTTTTATATCGTGCACTTCAACCGCCAACCCGGCGTTGCCGATGACGTATTTGCCACCCATACCAAGCAGTTCTTAAACAACATGTACCGCACAAACCAGTGGCAGTACCCCAGCGTGGACTTAGGGCCGGGCATGAACATGATCAATATGGCGACCTTGCCGGAACTGGCAGAAGGCATGCCCGGTGATCCACTGATGAGCGATCAAGAAATGAAGGTATTCCTCGACGCCTTTGCAACCTCGGGTTTTACCGGCGGTATTAACTGGTACCGAAACTTTAGTCGCAATTGGGAGATCATTGGCGACTACGAACAGAAAATTCATCAGCCAACGCTGATGATCTACGGCGATTACGACATGGTGCCGAAGTCCGAAAACCTAGAGGAATTTGTCGACGACCTTACCGTGCACTCGTTCCCGTGTGGCCATTGGATACAACAAGAACGGCCAGAGGATACCAATAAGGTGTTGCTGGACTGGCTGGGCAAGAGCTACCCAGCCTAACTTTGTACGTCTAGAACGCTTGGCTTATCGCTCCCCAAAGCGCCGCCCCAACCAGCGCCAGGTTGGCGAGCAGAGTCAAAACAAAACCTACCGTGCGAGAGCCTGGCTCTCGCACATAAGCACGGGCATACAAGCCTCGGCCAATAATAAACAGTAAGCCTGCAGCACAAGCAAAAAACGGATTACCTACCGTGGCCGCTGCCCATAGTGCAGGTAAAAAGATCACCAATTGTTCCAGGGTGTTCTGTTGTACCCGCACATAACGCTCAAACTCTTCGTTACCCGATACTGCTGGGGCTGGGACATTAAACCGCCCACGCGCGCCTCCGACCCGCACGCCAAAGTACAGGTACTGCAATAGCGCTAGCATGGTGATGATGATTACGTAATTCATTGGTTTCTCCCTTTTATCCCTTCGCCGTTTTAACTTCCGTTTACCCTTTCAACTTCCTTTACGGCTCTCTCTGCAACCTGCTTCGTGGAATCTGCCGCTTACTGGCCTTCTAACCAGCCTTCGATCCCCTCCCAAGCCTTGATCGTAGCCTATTACCCGGCGTTTACCATAAACGCACCATTAGCCTCAGCCACAACAAACTCGTCTTCACAACGTATGACTCGGCCCTGCATCTGCGCCAAGCGGCCTTTGCGTTTTTCACACCAGCCTTCTAGTCGCACGGGTGTGCCCACCATTAACTCGCTCCGATAACGAATGTCTGCCCGGGCTGTAAAACATTGCAGGCCCTGCAGCCACAGCCAATTTGCCATAACGTCGTCGAGTAAGCTGAAAACTATGCCGCCATGGGTAACGTTACGGTACCCCATGTGTTGCGGTTGCGGCGTAAACTCGCCACGGCAAAGTTCCCCATCCAACGTAAATTTAACCCCCAAGCCTATTGGATTAGAGGGGCCACAAACAAAACAATGATTACTGTCGCTAGTCAAAGCCGCTTCGCGCTTGGCACTTTGCTGTTGTTTGCTGTCGCTCACCCAATGCCTCCTTGTTCGGTTCCCCTCGCTTCTCTCGCGTAAAAGGGCCACACCCGTTACAGTAGTTAATCCATGATGCCAGTTTTGCAGTACCCAAGCTTGTGTTAAACCAAATCAGTGAAACCCTAGCCAGCTACGACGCTCAGTTCGCTACAAGCAACTCGCGCACTCGCGAGGCTGCTGTTGCGTTGATCTTGCGCCCGCGCCCCAGCGCCCCTGAGCATACGGACATTTTGTTTATCAAACGTGCGGAAAAAGACGGTGACCCTTGGTCCGGACATATGGCGTTCCCCGGCGGGCATCGTGAAACCAGCGACGACGGTCTACGCGGTGCAGCCATGCGCGAAACCGCTGAAGAAATTGGCCTGGATTTGGGCGATTCAAAATACCTGGGCGCGTTAGATCACGAGCATGCCAACCCACGGGGTCGTGTTTTGAACATGCTGATTGCGCCACACGTCTTCCAGATCCAAGGTGACCCAGAATTCGCTCCAAACCACGAAGTCGCCGAGGTGGTTTGGGCGCCGCTGAATGTACTGGCTGAGAACACCTTACACAGCACCGAGACCATGCCCATGAGCGGCCGACCAACGATCTTTAACGGCTACCGCCTAGAACGCGGCCACTTTGTCTGGGGTCTGACTTACCGCATTCTCAAATCGTTCTTTTCTACGGTAGATCCAAATTGGCAACCGCCTAAAGAAGTCGAATAGCGCTCAAGCGTTGAACTTGAGTTGCCGGAAATTGGCTATCGCCAGACCTGCAGCCACACTGGTAAATGGATCGTGATCTACCACTCTGCCGTTAAATCGATCAGTCAATAGCCGGTTTACTGCTGGAATCAAACTTGATCCGCCGGTACGCAAGACAATGTCGATGTCGCCATGACGCAATCCCGCCTTAGCCACAGTAGTGTCCAAGGCGTTCGCCACCGCAGCCATGGGTTCACTGATGAGGGTCTCGAATTCATCACGGTGCATGGGAATGGCCAAGTCGATTTCCGGAATATCCAACACCGCGCTCTGTGCGCTTGAAAGCTGTGCTTTGAATTCTTTGATCCGAGCAAACAGCAGGTAGCTCAGGTTGTGTTTTATAACATCACGCAGACGCTCAAACTGTTTTAACCCAGGACCTCCTGCTGCAATGCACTCCATCACCGGCGTGGTGTAACGATTCTGGTTCAGGGTGTAGGTAATTGCCCAGTTCACTAACAGTTCTTCAAAATCTTCAAATGGGAAGCGGGTCTCTATTTCGCGATCAAATCCGCGTCGACGCCAGACCTGTCCCTTACCCAAATGCGGAAACAACAACTGCCGAAACAACAATTGATCCAGATGATCGCCACCCAATCCAATACCATGAGTCGCTACCACCTCGAAGTCCTGACCCTGGCGGCGCAACACGCAAAAATCCAATGTGCCACCGCCAAAGTCGAGGGTAAGTAGGGTCTCGCCCACGGCGTGCGGATTAGCATGCAGATAGCTCACGGCTGCGGCTATGGGTTCTGGATAAAACTCACGAGTTTTCACTCCGGCGTAATTGAATGCCTCGCCTAAACGGTTCAGAGCCAGATCGTTGGCAAATTGATCTCGGCCCTCAAAGTTAACCGGGTAACCCAAGTGCGCCGCACTGATCGCCCCCACCTGCTGCTCCACGGCCTGGCGAATGCGCAATAGCAGCGGCGTAATCAGCGCCACTAGCCGGAAGGGTTGTTCGAACACCATGAGCCTGCGCACGCTTTCGTCACCCAGCAGGCGCTTGGTGCCACGAAACAAGCGACCTTGCATACCGCTGTCGGTCACCGGCGCGCCATAAACCTTCTGGGTGGCCGTCTCTACCTCGGAAATTTCTTCGCCGCCGCCGTTTTCTACAAACTGACTAGTCTCGCCAACCACCTCAGGAATGAGTTCGACGGTGCGGCCGGTATTGTCAGTGATGTATTGGCTAACCGCCTGTTGCCCGGTCTTCGCCGTCAGAGCCCGGTCTATATAAGTGGCCGAAGGGATAATGTCGTCGTCTTCTTCCAGCCGCACCAGGCGTAATTCTTCGCCGTCGAAAACTGCGGCTGCAGAGTTACTGGTTCCAAAATCTATGCCGACGCCAACTTTCGACATCCCTACCTCTTGCAATGAGTCAATCGCTGGGTGCGATCAACCGGTGTAAATTTGCGCACAACCTAGAGCGGGTGCAACGAAGCCGCGCATGGTACCTGTGATAATGAGACAGGCCAATCGTCGGGCCATAACCCCAAGGCTATTAGTTGTGTAAAGTTCGTCCATGGACAACGTAAGCCGCCCCGCGGATCTTGGAAAGTTTCGTAAGCAAAAACGCAAAGCCAACGCTCAGGGCAAAACCCTATGTGCGCGAGGTTTTCATAAGTGGGCTGATGACGAGCGCAAACAGTTCGACGTTAAACAAGGCCGCTTGGTCAGCATCAAACGCTGCCTGCGCTGCGGCGCGCAAAAAACCGTCATCGGCTAGGCTGGATTAGGCGTTTAGTTTGGCCTCTACACCCAACGCGCCGAGGTCACAACCGACCCCGGTACCACCGAGTCCACAATAGCCATTGGGTACCTTGGCTAGATACTGTTGGTGGTAATGCTCGGCGTAATAAAATTCATTCGCCATGCCAATTTCGCTGGTGATCTCTGCAAAGCCTGCGCTGTTCAGGGCCTGCTGAAAAATTTCAGCGCTGGCCTGCGCTTGGGCCAATTGCGTCTCGTCGTAGGTGTAGATCGCAGAGCGATACTGGGTACCGCGGTCATTACCCTGGCGCATACCTTGGGTAGGATCATGGCCTTGCCAGAATGTGGTTAATACCTCGCTCAAGCCAATCTGTTCGGTATCGTAGACCACCAGTACCACTTCAGTATGTCCAGTGCCGCCACTGCATACTTCTTCGTAGGTGGGATTTGGCGTGATGCCACCTGCGTAGCCTACCGCCGTGGTGTATACACCTGGAAGCTGCCAAAACATACGCTCTGCGCCCCAAAAGCACCCCATGCCGACGAGTATCTGTTGGCACTGCTCTGGGAATGGCGCCTCTATAGTACGGCCATGTACAAAGTGCCCGGGCGGCAACGGCATAAGCTCCGAGCGGCCTGGTAATGCGGTTTGCTCGGTGGGCAGTTGTGTTTTGGTCAATCCAAACATAGCGGTCCTTTCCTATCAGCAAGTGCCATAGTTTAGCCCTAGACCGGCGCGAATCGACAGCCGCTAGCCTCTACTAGATTTAACCCTTGCCCTTGGTCTTAGTGCGATTGGGCTTCGAATTCTTCTCAATAAATTGCACGATTTGTTGTGCGACATCAATCTGCGTTACTTCTTCGACCCCACGCAGGCCTGGCGACGCATTAACTTCCATCACCAATGGGCCTCGTTCAGAACGCAAGATATCGACACCACAGACATTTAAACCCAAGTAGCGCGCCGCTTTTACTGCTGTGGCGCGTTCTTGCGGGGTCAGCGTCACCTGATGAGCTGATCCACCGCGATGCAAGTTGCTGCGAAACTCTCCTTCAATCGCCTGGCGACGAATGGCCGCCACCACTTTGTTGCCGATAACAAAGCAACGAATATCCGAGCCACCCGCTTCGCGGATGTATTCCTGAACTAAGATATTAGTATTAGTTTCCATAAACGCCTGAATCACGCTTTCTGCTGCCTTTTGCGTTTCAGCAAGCACTACACCCTTACCTTGGGTGCCTTCCAAGAGCTTAATTACCAGTGGCGAACCGCCTACTTCACGGATCAAACCATGGACATTGTCTGGTGTATGGGCAAAAGAGGTCACTGGAATACCCACCCCTTTTCGCGCCAACAATTGTAGGCTGCGCAGCTTGTCCCGGGCACGAGTGATTGCCACAGATTCGTTAAGCGAGTACACGCCCATCATTTCAAACTGACGCACCATGGCACAGCCATAAAACGTCACCGAAGCACCAATGCGCGGAATCACCGCATCAAAGTCTTTGGCGCGAAACTCCTCTTTTAAGTAATGCACTGACGGATTGTCTGAGGTGATGTCTACAAAACAGCGCAAATGATCTATAACCCGCACGTTGTGACCAGACTCCTCGCAGGCTTGGCGCAAGCGGCTGGTTGAGTAGAGACCCGGCCCGCGGGACAAAATGGCTATATTCAATGGACTCACCCTCTGAGTTTTCGCTGCGTGCAGCGCGTAAATAAATAAGTGTTTGCTGTGCTTTGGATAACGACGTGGTTACCCATTATTTTTCTATTCTTCTATTCTTCTTCGCCGAATTCACTGGCATCGCGAAAACCGCCCAACAGATACGATTGCCCGGGCACCACATGATAGTCCTGGGGTATGCCACTGCGCCCAAGCAACATGCGAAACCGCATGTTGGTGCGCGAGGCCAGTGTCAGTTCAATTTCCCTCAGTTCATCGCCCAAACGCACGGTGGTTGCGATCACCGCACGCTCGTCTTGCACACCGCCAGAATTTCGAACCTTGCGATAGCCAACTAGAGGCGCGCGGCAACGCACCACGACCTCGTCACTGAACTGCGTCGGCATTACTGTAAAGTCGACCCATTGCTGGTCGTCTTCGGTCGTTACTTCTATCTCTGTGGCATGAATCGCCGAGGTCAACGCGCCGGTATCTACTTTCGCTTTGATGGAATCAATGCCTAAATCGGGCAACGCGAGGTATTCACGCCAGCCTATTTCGCCAGCCTTTTTACTACTCATTATGGTTATTGGTGCCGTTAGTGTTGCGGTAAGAAATTTGCTGCTGCGCCAACTCTTTGGGGAACACCCCAAAGTCAGCGCCTATTATCTACCCAAGGTTCCGTTCGCCCCAATGATTTTTTTCAAACAACTCACACTTAGACAATCCGCTCTGACACCAGGTGTTCGGTTTCATCCATAACACGACAATGCTATAACAGGTTGATGAACTCCCTGCGCCAATGGCCATCCTTTTTTATCTTCTTTATGTGCTGGCAGCTGCTTGCCGGCTGCCAAACGAGTGCACAACGCCCAGCAGTTGTTGAACACAATGGTCAGCCTCTGCCGAGCGTCTCACAATTGCGCAAAGACTTTCTTAACCAGCCTGACGCGACCACCCGCTACACCCGGCTGGCTGAGCTTGAGGCACAAGCACTGGCTCTGTATAGCGACGAACCCTTGCGCTTAGGCTCTATCGGTTCCGCCATTCTCGAACTTTACCCAGCAAGCTACACCGGCCATCTGGTGCTTGAAAAGTTTTACCGCAACCTTGAGTCCAGTGAAGCCCAGAATTTGCATGAAGCGTGGCTGCGACACTTAAACAGCACCATCGTCGCATCAGGAGATGGGACAATGGACTCTCCTTATGTGGTTATGGGCAGCCACGACGCCAAGGTCTTTGTCAAACAGCGGGCTCTCACAGAAGCTGGTTCCATTTATCAAAACTCTAGCCAGACACCCTTGGGGCTTACCGTCCTGGCCCGCGCCAATAAACAACAGCCGCTGCAGAGCTTGTCTTTTGATCTAAGCCACCTGTTGGCCGCATTGACGGAAGATCCGGCGGGCGACCAGCCCCTCCAGCCAAAAAACCCTTGGCCGGTTTTACGCAACTTTGCCGACAATCAAGACTCCGCGGCACAGGCCGCCATTGGCGCTTACCTGGCCAAGCAAAATCGCTTTGTTCCAGCAGTCAATTGGCTAGAAGCCGCTGCGCGCCCAGGCAACCTATTGGCACACAGCCTGCTGGCACGTATTTATTGGTTTCAAGCCAGCACTAAGCAATCGGATTCAACCACCGGCGCCAACGATGAGCTTAAATCAGAACCCTCTCGCGATGAGTTTAAGCAGTTGGCACTGAACCATCATCTGCAAGCTATCGCTGTGGGCTCTACTGAATCCATGTATTCATTAGGCCGCCTGTATATCGAAGGCTATTATGGTAAGGGTAATGAAGCCGAGGGAATTACCCTATTAGAGCAGGCCGGGCAGTTGGGTAATGCCGAGTCACTATTGTATCTAGGGCATCAATTCCGCACCGGACAGCACTTAGAGAAAAACCCAAACACTGCCCAACGCTACTTAGAACAAGCCGCGGAGTTGCAAAACCCAACAGCAATTATCAGTTACGCTCGTTTTCTGACTACCGCAACCGGCCAAGAAAACATCACTGCACACGACGATCTATTGCCATGGTTACTCGAGCTCGCCGACGCCAACAACGCAGAAGCCATGCTCATACTGGGCAATTTCAGCGCTCGCGGCATAGCGGTTGCCCAATCCACCCGTAAAGCGCTGCGTTGGTACAAAAAGGCGGTTCGCAATGCAGGTTCACATCATCATGGCGCCGCCGAGATCATTAATGAGGTTTCTTGGACGCTGGCAACGACCGCGATCGGTGAGCTGCGCGACAGTCGTTATGCTCAGGACATCATGAACCAACTCATGGAATCCGATAAAAGTGCGCGGGATCGACCGGAGTACCTTGACACTTGGGCCAATACTTATGCCGCTAACGGCGACTTCAAGACCGCTATAGAAGTACAAGAAAGGGCCATCAGAAAAGCCCAGGAACAGCAGCGCAACGACGTATTAGAAATACTTAGACGGCACTTGGATCTGTTTCGGGCGGGCAATCATGTTATCGACGAAGTCCCCTAGCAACGAGCTAATAGCTGCTGCTCCCACGTTATTAGACGTACGCGCCGAACAGGAATACCAGCAAGGCCACCTACCAAACAGCATCAATCTGCCAATTCTGAATGACGATGAGCGCCACCAGGTCGGCACCGTATACAAGCAACAGGGGCAAGAAGCCGCCGTCAAATTGGGCCATGCTTTGGTGTCTGGAGATACTAAAGCGCAGCGCATCGCGGCGTGGCAAAGAGTCTGTAGCGAGCACGAAAACGTCCACATCATGTGTTGGCGCGGCGGTCAACGCTCGACCTTAGCCCAACAATGGCTCGAACAAGCCGGTGTCATCAGACCGCGTATCGCCGGGGGGTTCAAAGCGCTGCGACAGCAAACTCTGAACATACTCGAAGAACCAGATAAACATTGGTGGCTCCTCAGTGGCCGCACAGGGTCGGCAAAAACCGTACTTATCCAACAACTGGCCAATAGCATTGACTTAGAACAACGCGCAAACCATAGAGGTTCAGCCTTTGGTCGGCGGCCAACCCCCCAACCCACAACAGTGACCTTCGAATGCGCACTCGCCGTGGATTATCTGCATCATCAAGGTCGCAATTTAGTGGTAGAGGACGAAAGCCGAACCATTGGCAGCGTCGGGCTGCCACAAAGATGGCACCGTCACATGCAGCAAGCGGACATTGCCTTGGTTGAATCAGACCTTGAAGAGCGCACGGCGCATATCGAACAGGAATACGTCACCGAAGCGCTGACTGAATTCGCAGCTCATGGTCTAACCGCTGAAGATCTGCACCAAAGTTACGAGGCTGCTTTGTTACGCATTGCTAAGCGCCTGGGCGGTGTGCGTTTGGCGGCAATGCAAAAACTGCTACAACAAGCGTTCACCGGGCAGGGTAGCCACCTTGCTTGGATCAATTATTTGCTCAGCGAGTACTACGATCCAATGTACGACTATCAGCTCAGCAAAAAACAGCACCGAATTCGTTTTCGCGGTAACCGAGACGAAGTGCAAGGCTTCTTGAGTAGTCTGGAGTAACTCAGTCGCGCAGAAATGCCTGAATAAAGTCCACCACCGCCTGGGGTTGATCATGATGAGTCCAATGCCCCGCATCAGCAATGTTGTGCAGCTGCGCGTTGGCAAAGTGCAACAGTGTGCCGTCTTGGCCCGTTCTGTTATCCAGACCATTTTGTGCATTCAATAACAGCGTTGGGCACTGAATCGACTCCCACAGCTCGATCGTCTCGTCCCGTCGTATACCCATGGCTGAAAAATTGTAGGTGTAGTTGTCGTATTTCCAAGTAAAACGACCGTCTTCATGGCGCACGCTACCGTGCAGGGTAAGGTGGTAAGCCTGTTCCTGGCTCAGCTGCGGATTAGCCTGCTGCATGCGCTGGTACGCAGCCTCCAACGAGTCATAACGTTTCGGTTGGCGGTCCGCCAAGCTCTGAGTGGTTTCCACCCAATTGCGCAGCTTCTCGGTCAGCGACATGTCGCCAGCATCGCGCTGCCATAACCCAATGCCCTCAATAACCACCAACTTAGAAACCAGCTCAGGATAGGCGCCAGCAAAGAAACTGGTGATGGCACCGCCCAAGCTATGGCCCACCAACACCACCGGTCCGAAGTCGTTCTGCATAATCAGTTGATAGAGGTCATACAGATAGTCCAAATAGTCGTAGCCAGAGCCGCGTACCCATTCCGAATCCCCATGGCCACGCAAATCAGGTACCACTATGTGGTAGTCGTCTACAAAGTGGGTCAGCAAATCGTCCCAGGTGCGACCGTGATCCCGCACGCCATGGACAAAGACAAGGGTGGGCGCCTCTGGGTTGCCCCATTCAACATAGTGCAACCGCAAACGTTGAGAATAAAAACTATGAGAGGTGGGAGAATGGTTGCTCATGCACGGTCCTATCTAGAAGTTAATCGATGTTAATTTGCTGTTGTTTCCATTCGGAACCCAACAACTCGTGAGCGCGGCGGTCGAAGATGTCGCGCACAAAATCCATAAATACTTTTACTCGCCGAGTACCACGCAAGTCCGGATGCGTCAGCATCCACATGGACGGCCCAAGTACCGGCGGGATGTTTCCAACCCGCAACAAGTTGGGGTCACTCTCGGCTAAAATGCACGGCAAGAAGGCGTACCCAACGCCCTGACGAACAGCCTCAAGGTGCAATAACAAACTATAAGATCGAACATGAATACGCGCGCCAGCTGCATGAGTCACGCGCAGTCGGCGGCAAGCACGGCTCATTTCACTGTCCGCAAGATACTCGACCCAAATGTTGTCATCACCCCCAGGCTCAATGCCGGCCTGGTGGTCGCGATCAACAAGATCTTTCGCCCCATAGGCCGCGATCGCTACTGGCGACAACGAGCGACCGACAAGATTCTCCGCAGGATGGTCTGTGGCTTCCATAAGCACATCGGCTTCACGCACATTAAGATTCGGGCGCTGATGTCCAGGTACCATACTGATTTCAATATCAGGGTAGAGCGCTTGGAAGCGCGGTAGTTCCTTTACCAGCAAACTCAACGCGATCACTTCCGGTATGACCACCCGCACCACACCCGACAAGCGCTGATCTTGGCCAATCAACTGCCCCTCGATGTTGCCCAGATCCGAAGCAATCTCATTCACTCGGGCAATGACCTCGGCACCTTCCGGTGTAATCGTCAGTCCACGACGTGAGCGGGTGAACAACTGCACACCCAAACGTTCTTCGAAATGTTCCAACCGCCGACTAACCGTGGACGGGTTAACTTCCAACTGCTCCGCTGCCGCCCGCACCGATCGCGTGGCCGCCAACGCGCTGAAATACTTATAGTCATCCCAATCCATAACCAACCTGAACTCGTCGAGTCGACCTATTCTGTTGTGAATCCGACAAACCCGTTATCACCGCTAAAATTGTGAACTCTGAATCCGCAAACCTCTTCAAAGCACCAAAGTGATGCATTACCGGCATCAACATTATTGGATGCAGGGCACCCGAGCCACTCTACCCTTTTGTTGTGGGTGTTGCATCTAAGCAATCCAGTGTTGCGTAACTTAATGTGGCATATTTTTGTTACCCCAAGTAACATGGCTTCAACGGTGAGACATAACACCGGTTTCTAGAGGGATATCCGAACCTCCTCTCCCCTCCCCTCCTCGGATATCCCTCCCCCTTAAAAGGACGGGGATCTCTTTCGAGATCCCCGTTTTTTTTGCCCTGTTTTTAGCGTTTTTGGCGTATTTCGCTATTATCTGCCCATGCAATCGCCCAGTTATACCTACCAACACTTGGAATTGAGCCACCAAGACCACGTTGCTTGGTTGCATTTCAACCGCATCGACAAAGCCAACGCCATGAATTACGAACATTTATGGGAGGTAGAGCATGCTGCTCTGTCGCTACGAGACGAAGCAGATATCCGAGTCTTAATCATGACCGGCAACGGCCCGCACTTTTGTTCAGGCGCCGATCTCACAGATCCCGGCGCTGGCGTAAACGACGCTCCGATGGTGTTGCGTAGGCGCCGCACCCGCATGGGCGAGCGCGCCATTGAGGCAGTACTGGGCATTGACCAGATTACCATCGCCGCATGGAACGGCGCTGCCATGGGTGGCGGAGCCTGTCTGGCAACCGCCTGCGACTTTCGTATCGGCAGCGACGATTGCTTCATGCAATACCCGGAGATTGATATTGGCATTAATTTGATGTGGAAGAGCCTGCCGCTGTTGGTGAACCTTGTCGGCCCAGCCCGTGCAAAAAGACTGGTTATTGGCGGTGAGCGCATGCACGCACAGCAACTGCATGAATGGGGGATTTTGGACAAACTGGTATCACGCGACACCTTATTGCAAAGTGCTGCAGATATGGCCGCCCACTACGTAAATAAGCCGCCGATAGCGGCGCAAATGATTAAGCAGTCAACGAATCAAATCGCAAATGCGCTCAACCACGCGCTGATGCATATGGACGCAGATCAAAACTTACTGGCCAGCCAGACCGAAGACCGGCAGGTAGCCGTTGCCAGTTATTTAGAGAAGAAACCACCGACCTTCACCGGCAACTAGGCGCCTAGAAAATTAGCTGACTACTGCTACCAATGCAGACTGAGTTGGCCTTGGTCCACACGAACAGTCGGTCTGTCCCCTAACCGACACGCGCTACCGGTCAAACATTCACCCGTTTGCAGATCAAACCGATAACCGTGCCAAGCACAACGTACTTGCGCGTTACCGTCGTCTGACAGTTCCAGCGGCCCAAGTTGATGTGGGCAGCGTTCGGGATACACCACCCACTCGCCACCAGCACGATCCAGCACGAACGAGCGTTGTGACAGATTCACAGACAACGGCGTCTCAATCTCATCAACGGGGCCAAGGTCCAAGATGTCCCCCGACCGCACCCCTTCAATACGTTTATCCAATTGTTGTTGACGCTCGGTCATCATCTGCACATCTTCGTCGTACAGCAATTCATAAGCTTGGGCATAAGCTCGCCCAACTTTGTCTCGCTGGGCCGCCGGCACATCGGGTACGAAAAAGTCCACCACGATGTCCAGCATCTGCGGTGCCACTTCAAAGACATGTGTCCATATCTCGGCATCTTTAGACGGGCCTTCCAGATTACGCGTAATCCAGCGTCGAGCCTCCCGATCTAAGCGCAGTTCAATCACACTGTCAGTGCCTTTGCGTTGATCGACAACTTTTGCGCGCCAGCCCCAAGCGCCGGAATCCAGCAGCTCCAGAGCGCTAAAACTGGATTCATGCAAATGCGGAAGATGCTCCCAATCCAGCGCGTTTTCGTACATACGCACCAGACTCACCGGCAAACGTCGACGATAACTGCCAACGTGAAACCCCGACTCTGTGACCGCCGGCACAAACGGATGCAGTAACCCATCCGCCATTAGTCAACGCGCCGTTGAATGGTGAAGCGCAAGGTATGGCCGTCGATTTCTGTGTCAGTAGCGCCATCAGGCAACGCTTCCTCATCCGCACCTTGCAGGTCCACACACAGGGTTTCGCCCATCAGATAGTCCCGGTGTTCGGCAATCGCTTGAGCCAAATCTCCGTCGGCCGCATAAGTCACAGCAATACGGTCGCTCACATCAAAGCCCTGGTCTTTGCGCGCACGCTGAATTCTGTTGACCACCTCTCGCGCATAGCCACCACGAATCAATTCAGGGGTCAGCTCGCAGTCCAGATCCACAGCAATCTGACTATTCGAAACAGTATTGGTTCCCGCGCGAGCCTGTTGCTGAACCTGTATCTCTTCAGAGTTAAAGGCCTCGCTCTCACCTGCTACCGTTAGCTGAATCTCGCCGTTGTTTTGCAACTCAGAGATCTGCCCGACATCTAGATTGGCAATTGCACCTGCAAAGGCCTTCATGCGTTTACCTAGACGCTTACCCAGCAGCGGAAAATTAGGTTTCGCGCAGAGTTCGATATAGGCAGATTCGTCCGCCGAATACTCAACAGACTGCACATTTAACTCGTCAAGTACGTAACTCTCGAGAGAGCGCATGTCTTCAAGCAAAGCGGCATCGGAATTAACAATGGTGAGTCTAGCCAGCGGCGTGCGCAGACCGATTTTAACTTCCTCGCGCTTTTGTCGGCCCAACAGGATCACTTGCTGCATGCGCTCAACCGCAGTCTCAAGTCCAGGTTTCACTTTCACCGCTTCGGCTTCAGGGTAGTCGCACAAATGCACTGAGTTAGGTTGCGCAGGCTGACCTGCCAACTTCGCCAAGGACTGGTACAAGTGCTCAGATAAGAAAGGCGCAAACGGCGCCATGACTTTCGACAACTCCATCAACACTTCGTAAAGCGTACTGTAAGCCGCAATTTTATCCGCACTGATGTCTTCGCCCCAAAAACGTCCACGATTAAGGCGGATATACCAGTTGGTAAGATCTTCAATAAAGGCGAACAGACCGGGCACTACGTTATACAACCGATAGCCTTCCATTTCTGTGGCCACGGTATTTTTCAGCGTCTGCAAGCGCGACATAATCCACTGATCAAGAATGTTATCGCCTTCAAACTGTCCTTTTTGTGGCGACCACTCGTCAATTTCTGCGTAGGTTCGCAAAAACGAATAGGCGTTGTACCAAGGTAGCAAGGCACGACGCACCATGTCTCTGACGCCTGAATCAGCAAAACGCTGCTCCTCGCCGCGCACCAACCCTGAGTTAATGGAATACAGGCGCAACGCGTCGGCACCGTAGGTTTCCATCAGTTCGTCAGGTGGCGTGTAATTGCGCAGGCTTTTCGACATTTTTTTGCCGTCTTCCGCCATAACCATACCGTTGACAATAACGTTACGGAACGCCGGCTGATCAAACAACGCACCACCAAGAACCGTTAAGGTATAAAACCAGCCTCGGGTCTGGTCCAGTCCCTCGGCTATAAACTCGGCGGGAAATCCGGCGTTAAAAACGTCTTCGTTCTCAAATGGATAATGCAGCTGCGCGTAAGGCATCGAACCGGATTCAAACCAGCAGTCCAGCACTTCTTCGATACGTCGGTAAGTTCCCGACTCGCCTTCAACTTGAAAGGTCAGATCATCCACGTGCTCTCGGTGCAGGTCATCCACTCGCACACCGGTATAGTTGTACAGCTCATCAATAGAGCCTACGCACAACGCCTTACCAGTTTCATCATTTACCCAAACCGGCAGCGGTGTACCCCATACCCGATTACGCGAAATCGCCCAATCAATAGCCCCGTCTAACCAATTTCCAAAGCGACCATGCTTGATGTGTTCTGGCACCCAATTGATTTGCTCATTGGCCGCCTTCAGATTGTCCTTGAACGCCGTCACACGCACGTACCACGACGGAATCGCCCGATAAATCAGCGGTGTATCTGAGCGGTAACAGTACGGATAACTGTGTTGAATAACGTCCTGACGATAGAGCGCACCCTTCGTTTTGAGCGCGCTAATAATGTCTTTGTCCGCTTCTTTGACATGGCGTCCAGCAAAGTCGGGCACTTCATCAGTGAATTCACCGTGCAAAGAAACTGGACAGGCAAAGGCCTCTAATCCTGCCGCTTGGAACGCTTTGTAGTCTTCCTCACCAAAGGCGGGTGCTTGGTGCACCAGGCCGGTGCCACTGTCTGTGGTGACATAGTCCCCACTGATGACTACAAACGCACCCTCATCAGCTTTGTCGGCAAAGTAGTCAAATACCGGCTCATAGCGGCGACCCACTAATTCTTTACCAAGTAATGTTCTGACCACCCGAAACTCAGTATCGCCCTGGTAATGTTCGAGCCGTTCGGTAGCAAGATAAATCTGCTTACCGGATTCTTCATCAACTATCAGGGAATACTCAATCTCATCACCCACGCATACCGCCAGGTTCGAAGGCACTGTCCAGGGTGTTGTGGTCCAGATCGCCAAGTGAGCATCTTCGTCCGTCAGTTTTAGCAGAACGGTAATGGCAGGGTCTTGAACATCTTGATAGTTCGAGGTTGCTTCAAAATTTGCTAACGGTGTGCCCAACGCCGTAGACACAGGCACTACCTTTACGCCCTGATAAATCAGCCCCTTGTCCCAAAGCTGCTTAAACACCCACCACACAGACTCCATGTACCAGGCGTCCATGGTCTTATAGTCGTTATCAAAGTCGATCCAGCGACCGATCCGAGTAATGGTGTGACGCCACTCTTTGACGTAACGCTGCACGATGGCTCGGCACTCATCGTTGTAACCAGCCACTCCCAGCTTCTCGACAGCATCCTGAGCGGACATACCAAGCTGCTTATCGATCTCATGTTCAATTGGCAATCCATGACAGTCCCAACCAAAGCGCCGCATCACGTAACGACCTTTCATCGTCCAGTAGCGCGGCACCACATCTTTGATCGTGCTAGCAACCAAGTGGCCATGATGCGGCAAACCCGTGGCGAACGGCGGGCCATCGTAGAAAATATACGGCTTCTTGCCTTGGGTATTGGCTAGGGACTGCTGAAACGCATCGGTGTCCTGCCACAACTTAAGAATGTCATGTTCCATTTCCACAAACGAAAATGGTGCGCTGTCAGCAGGCTCCGACATGAGATCTCAACTTAGAAAATGGGGCGCAAAGTATAGCGGCATTAATTGGCGAATGGACCGTGCAAGCGCACAAATCCGCAAGCATCAGCAACTATGGTCAATCTCCTACCCCAACACGTAGACTGCGTACTTTCACCGACATTGCAGGAGGGGACCATGCAAATTGGCGCAGTATTTCCACACAACGAGATCGGTACCGACCCCGGTGCTATTAAAGCCTATGCTCAGGGCGTTGAAGCCATGGGCATTACCCACTTGTTAATCTATGACCACGTGCTGGGTGCCGACCCCGACCGCGAGGGCGGCTTCCGTGGTCCATATGACAAAGATGTGGCGTTTCGAGAACCCTTTACAACCTTCGCATTCATTGCTGGGGTAACCGACAAGATCGAGATGATCACCACGGTGATGATATTGCCGCAACGCCAAACTGTGCTGGCGGCCAAGCAAGCCGCAGAAGTGGCCTTGCTTTCTAACAACCGATTTCGTCTCGGTGTCGGTGTCGGCTGGAATAAACTGGAATACGTGGGCCTGAACGAAACCTTCAATAATCGCGGCCGCCGCCAAGAAGAACAGGTGGATCTCATGCGCAAACTTTGGAGTGAAGATTCGCTCGACTACACAGGCGAATACCATCGCATCGATAAAGCCAGCATTAATCCCCGTCCCAGTAAAACCATTCCTATTTGGTTTGGTGGTTCAGCACCGGCGCTGCTTGACCGTGTTGCACGTCTGGGTGATGGCTGGATTCCTCTGATGGGGGCTAACGACAAAGCCAAAGCGTGCATTGATACGATCAGGCAAACTCGCGAAGCCGCCGGCTTAAGCTTTGATAACTTCGGCATCCAAGCCCAGGCCCAATACGCAGGTGGATCACCGGAACGCTGGCGCAAACACGCAGAGGCTTGGCAAGGTATGGGTTGCACACATCTGGCCATCGCCACCCACAACGCGGGACCGACAAATGTGGACGGTCATCTAGCGCGTATTGGCGAGTACCAACAAGCCCTGCAAGGATAGTACTCCGTCTACTTGAAAGTGACGGAGCACTAGCTCTGGCTGGCCGGTTTAGACGCTCAGCGCCATAAGCGCATCAAGTCTTGCGGCCAGCTTGTCCAGGTTGCCAGCAAAAACCGGCACCACCAATTGATCAACACCGGCGGCAGCGTAGGCCGCCACGGTGTCAGCATTTACAGGGTGCCGATTCGGCCCAACAATCAGATCGATGTCTTGACGACTGCGCCCTGCGCCAGCCAGGGCGGCATCAAGGCTCACCAACTTTTCTTGCAACTGCTCGGGATCAAGATCGAAGCCGTACCAACCGTCTCCAAGCCTCGCTACGCGGCGCAAAGCAGGATCTGACTCACCACCAAAGTAGATCGGCGGATGAGGTTTCTGTACCGGCTTGGGATTAAAGTGACAGGGTTGCAATGTGACCGTTTGTCCGCTGAACTCACTAATGCCCTCTGACCAGAGCGCGCGCATGGCCAGAAGATACTCTTCCGTGCGCGCCGCCCGGCTGGCGAAGTCCATGCCTAGATTTTCGAATTCTTCTTTCAGCCAACCAATGCCGACACCAAAGTCCACTCGGCCGCCGGATAGATAGTCGACATCTGCAACCATTTTTGCGGTGTAGACGGGCTGTCGTTGCGGCACCAAACAAATACCTGTGCCCAAACGCACACGTTGGGTGTGGGCCGCAATGAAAGTCAAAGCGGTGAACGGATCAAGAATTCCTTCAGGGTTACCGGGTATGCGTCCATTATCCGAGTAAGGATAAGTCGAGGCGTATTCCGGAAAGAACAACACATGTTCAGGCACCCATATGCCATGCACCCCTTTTGCCTCTACAAGCTGCACCGCATCTTTAATAAAACCTGCCGCCGTATGCTGGCTAAACGCCATCGCTACGCTCATTTTCATAACCCACCTCCTCGAATAACGTCCTCGGTTACCGGCCCTTAATCTGCTGCCTCTTGCAACTGCGGCTCCTCTGCCGCGGCCACAATGAAATCTACCACCAGCCCAGGATCCTGCATTGGGATGAAGTGGGTCAAGTCGGGTAAATAGACATCCTGGGCGTTGGCAAATTGTGCTGCCAATTCAGGCCAGGTTGGCGAGGCGGAAAAATCCATTTCTTGACTGTCTGGATCTCTTGGCTTGGCTCGAAGCACCACCACCGGTATGTCTATCTGCGGAATCAGCGAGTACAGATCCGCATCAAAGTTCCCCATGTAAATGGAAGCCTCTACCTCGGGCGGACACGCTAACACCATGCCGTCGCCGTCAGCCGCGGGCACCACACCGTAATCGCAATAATCTCTAAATACAGCGGGGTTCCATAACGAGTAGGGCGGACGCTCTGCGTAGCGATCGTACATCGCCTGTGCGTCGGCAAAGTGATTACGACGTCGCGCTACAGGATGATCAGCTACGTTCTCGTATTGGTGGCGCGACGGTGTTCTATACAGCTCAGGATCCATAATGACCGGATCCACAAGAATCATCTGCCGAAAGTACTGGGGGTTTTTGCCACACGTATGGGTTAAACAATGTCCGCCCATGGAGTGGCCAACAGCAATGGCATCGACCAAGTTCAGCTCAGCACACACTTGCAACAAGTCATCGCCAAAACGCTGCCAAGTAAACGGGCCTTGGTTAGCCGAGCGACCATGACCGCGCATGTCCACTGCGAAAATCGTCCAGTCCACCGGCAGTTGAGCCACTACCTGATCCCAACACCGCGCGTGAAACCCAGTCGCATGAACTAATAACACCTGCTGGCCGCCGCGCTTTCGACCTGGCCACTCGAAAACACAAAGCTCAGAGCCATCGATAGTTAGCATGTGTTGTTGTGGCGATTCGCGCATTGATTTGACCTTAGTTAAGACTTAAACCGTCGAGTTTAGGTGAAATAGTTTTGAAGCGTTACACTTGGGCTCGAACCATCACAGCAAAACGCCATGGCTAACCCGCAACGCTCAGAGATTGTCTCCAACGAAGCTGAACTGCTCATACTAGTGGACAGCCAAGACCGCGAGCTTGGCCATCTAGATAAGGCCGCTTGCCATAACGACTCGGGCGTATTGCATCGCGCTTTTTCGTTGTTCATTTTCAATTCCCAGGGACAGCTGTTACTGCAACAGCGCGCCGCCGACAAAAGATTGTGGGGGGGCTACTGGTCGAATTCCTGCTGCTCGCACCCGCGTAAAGACGAAACAATGCAACAAGCCGTGTCGCGGCGGTGTGAGCAAGAACTGGGCTTTAGCACCCCAATGCAGTTCGTTTATAAGTTCGAATATCAGGCTAAGTTCGACAACAAAGGCAGTGAACACGAGTTGTGCTCGGTATTTATCGGGCGCTTCGACGGCGCGCCTGATGTCAATGCCACCGAAGTCAGCGACTGGCGCTGGATTGATTCTGAGCAGCTGAATCGCGAGTTAAATGATCCAGATAATCTGTTCACTCCATGGCTACGCTTGGAATGGCAAACACTGAATGACGACTATTCGAACCTAATGCCCAAGGCCCTTTGAAGTACTAATTTTCCAAACGTCTACTGTGCGTTCATAGCACTGGGTTTAACTCTTGGGCCGGCTACTGCGGTATGACGATCAAACCATTCATCTGCTGACTCACTGATACGAGAGCGCATACCGACTTTGATTTTTTGCGGTGTACCCAAAGGGAAGTCTGCAAATCGCTGACACAACGCCCGAGCATTGGCCAACACCTGATCATCAGCAATCGCCTCATTCGCTAAACCCAAGCGCACTAACTCCGCCCCAGGCAAACGGTCGCCAATAAAGGTGACCTCAGCAATCACCCGCTCGCTGTGCCGCAGGTTAAGCCAAGCCATGTTGTAGGGTGCTGCCATGCCGATCTGTACTTCACCAACCTGCAAAAACGCCTGCTCACCTACCAGTAGATAATCACATGCGATGGCCAACGCAGCACCACCATTAATGGCATAACGCTCTAACGCGCCAACAATGGGTTTAGAACAATTAAACAAAGCGCTGTGGGCACGACGCCAGGTCGTTTGGAAACCAGCAACCCAATCCGGTTCTGGCTCGGCATTAAAGGCATTTAGATCAAGCCCGGAGCAAAATGCACCACCCGCGCCATACAACAAAATAGTTTGCACTTCCGAGTCTTGCTGTAATTCCTCAAATGCCTGGGCAAGTTGTTCGCCGAATGGTCCGGTTATGGCGTTTTTGCGCTCTGGACGATTCATCATGACCTCGCCCCAACAGCCACCATCTTCGGTCTTGTGTTTACTCCATTCCACCTCAGCCATAACACCTCCAAGCGCTTTCTTCCCTACAGTTTAAGAACCCCACGGACCCGCTGTTCTCAAATCTAAGGTGCGTTGAGTGCTAGATCAGCAATAGGATTCCGATTACCAGCAGTAACATACCCAACACTTCGCGACGACGCACCCGCTCACCTAGGAACCAAACCGACGTGATCAGTGTAAACAGCAGCTCGATCTGCCCCATAGCCCGAACCAAGGCCGCGTTAGTTAAGGCCATTGCAGTAAACCAACATACTGAACTGGTCATACCGATCAGACCCACCCAAACGGCAACGCGCCAGCTCGCCATCACACGTTGAACCTGTTGCGGCTCACGCCACAGCAAATAAGCGCCCATAGCCACGGTCTGCAACGACAAATTCACCGCTAGAGTCAACGCGGCACGAGGTAAAGCGTCAGCGTCATCGGTTCCCAAAGCTAAACTGGCGCCGCGAAAACACACCGAACACAGCGCAAAACTGCTGCCCGCCAACAAACCCAACCAGACCGCCGGTCCGCGCTGGAACAACTGGCGCGGGCTAACGACACCACCAGTGAGCAAGAACACTCCGACCAAACTCACCGCAATACCCAGCAATGCCAATAAGGACAACTGCTCGCCTAACAGAACCAGACTAAAAGCAGCCGCCTGCATAGCTTCGGTTTTACTCATGGCTGTACCCACGGCAAATTGCCCACCACTCACCGCAGCCACCAACGCTGAGGTGGCAATAATCTGAGTCAGACCGCCAATTCCAACGTACCACCAGAATGTGCCATTGAAGGTCGGCCAACTGTCTTGCCACAGCCAAGCCACAAACAACCAGGCGAACGGCAAGGCGTACAGAAAACGTACATAGGACGAACCATTAACCGACAGAGTTCGGGTTAACCGCCGTTGCAACAGCGAGCGCAGATTTTGCAAAAATGCACCCGCTACTGTTAAACCAACCCACCACTCCATTTACTTACGCCACTCCCTCAAGATGCGACTCCTGGGACTGTTGCGCATAACGTTTTGATACCCGATTAAACCGCGCCACCAACACCACTGCCGCACACACCAAACCGCTGGCCAGACCAACCCAGTAACCAGCCACTCCCATATTTAGGCTTTCGAAATAGCCATAACCCAAAATCAATGCGACCGGGAAGCTCACCAACCAGTAACATACGAAGGCGATAAGGAACGGCTTAGCGGTGTCCTTATATCCGCGTAACGCCCCCATGGCGATCACCTGAACGTCATCAAATACCTGATACAAAGCAACAATAATCAGAAGGCTGGTCGCCACCGCAATAACTTCCGGCTCTTTCGAATAAAGACTGACAACCCAAGGCCCGAGAGTTAACAGCGCGATCACAGCGACCAGGGCAAAAGCAAAACTGGAACCAATGGCCACCCAACCACTACGGCGCGCCGCAACCAGATCGTTAGCTCCCACATTGAAGCCCACACGAATAGAGGTCGCCATACCCAACCCCAAGGGCACCATAAACACCAAACCGCTGATGTTGTTAACAATTTGATGCGCCGCCACAGTTTCTGCGCCAAGCCGTCCGATGAGCAGCGTTACCAAAGAAAAAATACCGAATTCGACAAAGGTCGAGAGGCCTATGGGCAAACCAAGCTTTATGTAATGTCGAATGGCTGAGAACTGCGGCCAGGACAGTTTGGCAAAGACCCCAGCCACAGCGATGCGCGAGTATTTCACCACACAGCAAATCGCCAGGAACTGAAATCCCATGACCACCGCAGAGGCCCAGCCGCAACCCACTCCACCCATGGCAGGCAAACCCCAACCGCCGTAGATGAACCAATAGTTAAGAGGAATTTTTAGCAGCAGTCCGACGCCGGAGATCACCATGGCCGGGGCGGTCCAAGACAGGCCTTCACATAAATAACGCAGCGCGAAGTAACCTAAAACAGGCAGCACACCCCAACTGATAGCAGACAAATAGCCCAGGGTAATCGGCACCGCCTGGGGATCGACACCTATAAAGTAGTAAAGAGGCGCAATACTCTGGAGCAGCAAAATCAAAACCGTTCCAGCGCCCAAGGCTATCCACAGCACCTGGCGCACCGCTTCTCCAGCCTCGTGGCTGCGACTGGAACCGTGCAACTGCGACACCGTCGGCGTCAGCGACATCACCACTCCGGCAACCAGCAGTAACAACGGCCAAAATACCACCCCACCCAAGGCTACACCGGCTAAATTGACCGCTCCTAAGCGTCCCGCCATAACCGTATCCACCACGCCCATGCCCATCTGGGCTAGCTGGGTGAACACCAAAGGGCCAGCCAACCCAATAAGCTGACGCAGCTCCTGCACAACAGCAAAACGACTGTTCGACATAACCACGACAGGTTTATTTAATACGGCGACAAGTGCAGCAAAGGGGGCTTTGTAGTGATTGCAACAAACCTTTGTAGAACATATCTTTTCCCCCAATTCTCAAGACGATTTTGCATGAGCTCATTGCATTTATCACCCAGTCTCATCTTCCGGCGCGCCACCGCTGTGGCGCTGCTGTGCAGCTTTGGCCTTGGATGCTCGAGCACCCATCAAAGCGCCGCGGTAAGCTTGAATGAGCTGTTAGAAACCGTTTCACCAGCTGCTGTTTTGCAGCGCCCGAATGCTGCTGATCTCACCGAGTCAGCTGCAAGTAAGCTAAAACCGTCAGCGCAACTGCTCACTCTAGATGCAGCAGTGCGCCTGGCCGTCAACAACAATGCAAGTATCACCCAGCAACTCACTCGCATAAATGTTGCACAAGCAGACATCTACCAGGCTGCGCGAATCCGCAATCCAGTTTTTGGAGCAACAAGACTGCATAAAGGCAACAGTGACGAAAAACCGTTCTTTGCTATGAACCTTATATTGTCGGTAAGCGATGTGATTACGCGACCAAGCCGCCTAAAGTTGGCAAACAAAACCGCCGAGGTCATTCACTTGGAAGTGGCCGCGGAAATACTTGCTTTCAGCACACGCACCCAGCGGGCGTACTACAACTACGCACATGCAAAGCACACCGCCGCGGCTAAGGCAGAAATACACACCGTAACTGAACTGGCCGCACAACTGGCAGAACGATTCCATAACGCTGGTAATTTGACTGATCTAGAGCTGGCCGAAAAACGTACTGCTGCCGCTCACGCTCAAATCCAGGCGCTAAAAGCAGCGGCGGCGGTCACCAGTGCGCGCGCGCAGTTAGCCGAATTGCTGGGCCTTCCGGTGAGCGAGGCATGGCGAACAACCAACGAGTTACCTACAGCCACCTTGGACATCGATCTGGATCAATTGCTCGCCACCGCGCAAAAAAATCGTCTGGATCTGCGCGCTGCTGCATCAAGAATCGCCTTACTGGCCGAGCAAATCGACGATGTAAAGTGGCAACGCTGGATAGACGATGCGGCCTTAGGTCCAGAACAGGAACGCGAAGCCGATGGTACAAAACTGTTCGGTGCAGCCTTTGAGATGGAACTACCGGTATTCACCCAACATGAAGATGAGGTCACACGCGCCGAGGCTGAATGGATTGCCGCCCTCGCTCAGCATCGGCAACTTCAGCTGGCAGTAGAGAATCAGACGCTCACTGCAGCAACAACCTTGGCCGCCCTACAACAACAGCTCGCGATTTATCAGGAGGACTTGCTGCCGGCACAGACCAATGTCCTTGACGGCGCAGTAAAACGCCAGAATTACATGTTGGCTGGTGGCTTTAGTGTCCTTGAGCGCAAACTCGAACAACTGAATCATCGAACCGACTACATCGACACCCTGGGCGAATACTGGGCAACTTGGTCAACCCTGTGCGAAGCCTTGGGCGGAGCGGCAACAAATGTCGTACCAGAGGAGTCGACCGGCGCCAGCAGCAGCAAACATTCAATGCCACCAAACACTAACCAAAATCAGCACCATCATTGAGGGATTAGTCATGCCATCCCGACGGCAATTCATTGGAATAACCAGCGCCAGCGCTTTTGCGGCGGCAGCATCGACAGCACCAACGCGACTACAAGCCGAGGCGGCTCGAGCGAGCGCCCCTGAGCAAACAAACAGCTATCGCCCGGTTCGGACTCTTAATGGTTGGACCTTGCCCTACACGTTAAAAGATGGCGTTAAAGAATTTCATTTGCGCGCAGAGGAAATTGATCACGAATTTGCGCCAGGAACTAAAGCAAAGTGTTGGGGTTATAATGGCAGTACTCCCGGCCCCACCATCGAAGTGGTCGAAGGTGATCATGTGCGCATTTTGGTCACCAACGCCCTGCCAGAGCATACGACCATTCACTGGCACGGTATTATTTTACCCAGTGGCATGGATGGCGTAGGCGGCCTAAGCCAGCCACAGATCAAACCCGGCGAAACCTACGCCTACGAATTCGTGGTGCAACAACATGGCACCCACATGTACCACCCCCATGCAGACGAAATGACCCAAGTCGCCGTCGGACTGATGGGCATGTTGGTGATCCACCCCAGGCAAGCCGAGGCCAAACCTGCGGATCGCGACTATTGTCTTATGTTGCACAACTGGGCAGTGCACCCAGGCACCTATCGCCCTGACCCTTCTGTGCTGGTCGATTTCGACCTCTGGACCTTCAATAGCAAAGTGTTTCCAGCCATCGACCCCATCGTTGCCCGAACCGGAGAACGCGTGCGCCTACGCATTGCTAATTTATCGATGTGGAACCACCCTATTCATCTGCATGGCACCCAATACCAGGTCACCGGTTCTGATGGCGGACGCTGGCCTGAGACACAGTGGCGGGCAGAAACCACAGAGGTGATCGCTGTCGGACAAACCCGAGACATCGAATTCATAGCCACCCCAGGCGACTGGGCACTGCACTGCCACTTCTCTCACCACACCATGAACGCCATGGGCCATGACATCCCAAATACCCTGGGTGTCGATCAGTCAGGGATCGGCAGGGATATTCAAAGTGTCATACCGGGTTACATGCCCATGGGACAAAACGGCATGGCTGAACACCAACGCCACATTAATATGGGACACATGCAAGGACCCGAAAACACTCTACCCATGGCTGCAGGTGTGGGGCCCCACGGCAACATAGAAATGGGCGGCATGTTCACCACAGTAAAAGTCCGTGACGACATCGCTCCAAACGACTATTCAGACCCAGGCTGGTATAACGCACCGGCAGGGACAACGGCTTATAGAGTCAGCAAAGATCCGAACTTCGGTAACCCACCACAGAAACCCAGTTAACCTTGATGAGCCTCTTGTAGCGGCACCACAGATGGAAATAAGAATGATTATCATTGACAGGAACAACTAATAACTCGTTATTGATAGATTTCTTCTATGGCAGTGATCTAAACATTCAAATGGATTCATAGCACCGTCGCCCTATACTGGCTTCCAACAAGCGTGCCTCGGTTCGCTTTTCACTCATCTTTTACGGAGTTCATGTCAGCATGGAATTGAAAGACAGCAATACGCTACAGAATCTTAAGGACGCCTTTGCCGGCGAATCTCAAGCAAACCGACGTTACCTGTACTTTGCAGCGAAAGCAGATGTCGAAGGCGAAAACGACGTAGCAGCCGTTTTCCGTTCAACAGCAGAAGGTGAAACGGGTCACGCCCACGGACACCTTGAGTACATGGAAACTGTAGGCGATCCGGCCACAGGTCTGCCCATTGGCACCACAGCTGACAACCTCAAGGCGTCAGTGGCAGGTGAAACCCACGAGTACACAGACATGTACCCGGGTATGGCAAAAACCGCGCGCGATGAAGGCTTTGATGAAATCGCCGACTGGTTCGAGACGCTAGCAAAAGCTGAGCGCTCACACGCCAATCGCTTCCAGAAAGCTCTGGACGCTATGGGCTAAACCACACTCAGCCGTGGTTTTAATGAGGGGCTGGCACAGCCCCTTTTTTGTGCAAACAACATAAGTTCAACCAACAAGGCACAACACTATGAGTTCAAGAGAAGGCAGTTTAGAGGCTCCAGAGCGCCAACCATTAGATTGGAAAAATCCAGAGTTTTACGACCGTGATTCACTCAATGCAGAACTCGAGCGAGTCTTCGATATCTGTCACGGCTGCCGTCGCTGTGTCAGTTTGTGTGATTCATTTCCCACGCTTTTTGATCTGGTTGACGAGTCCGACACACTAGAGGTTGATGGTGTTGATAAGGCCGACTACAACAAGGTCGTAGAGCAGTGTTTTCTATGCGATCTGTGCGCAGAAACTAAGTGCCCCTATGTGCCACCTCACGAATGGGCTGTGGACTTTCCACACCTAATGTTGCGGGGTAAGGCACAGAACTTTGCCAATAAAGACACCAAGTGGCGCGATCGTATCATTACCTCTACCGACCCGATTTTCGACACCCTGTCGACACCGGGCCTAGCACAAATGGCGAACGCCGCAGCCGGTTCAAAAACCCTGCGTAAAGCCGGCGAGGCACTTTTTGGGATTCACCAGGACGCTCCGCTACCCACCTTTGAAGCCAAAGCCTTGAGCAAGCGGATTCCGACACTCAGTGGCGATCAAGGCCAGGCGCCAACCGCTACAGACAAGACTACGGGCAAGGTTGCGATCTATGTCACCTGCTATGGCGACCACAACGAACCTAAAATGGTCGAAGATCTGATTGCTGTGCTGAACCACAACAACATCGCCACCAAGGTATTGCAAGACGCTAAGTGCTGCGGCATGCCGAAGTTAGAACTGGGCGATCTACCCAAAGTAGAAAAAATGAAAGACGCCAACTTGCCAGTATTCTTGCAGGCCATTGAGGACGGCTACGACATTATTGCGCCCATTCCTTCATGCGTGCTTATGTACAAGCAAGAGTTGCCGCTGATGTTTCCTGGCGACCAAGAAGTCGTCAAAATACAACAGCACTTTTTCGACCCATTTGAGTACCTGATGTTGCGCCAAAAGGCTGAGCTTATTGACCAACAATTTACCCAACCTCTCGGCAAGGTCGCCTACCACGTTGCTTGCCATCAACGGGTGCAAAACTTCGGTATGAAAACCCGCGAGTTCCTCAACTTGATTCCCGATACCGAGGTCACCGCCATCGAGCGCTGTTCAGGGC
>JAYQAJ010000001.1:796062-875488 GCA_038136775.1 Gammaproteobacteria bacterium | reverse complement strand
GGGCACGACGGCACTTATGCGGTAAAGGCAGAAACCTACGAGAAAGCGAAGAAAATTGCGCGACCTGTAGTGCGCCGAGTGACCGAGGCCGAACCTGATACCTTTGGCTCCGACTGCCCGATGGCGGGACGCCTAATCGCCGATGGTTTGGACGAGGGCGAAGCCGAACATCCTATTTCAATGGTCCGCCGTGCTTACGGCATTTGACCGCTAAAAATCGAGAACCGACATGACTTTGACACGCAACGACCTCTGGTCTTTAGAAGAATACGCCGGCCGCCGCGAAGAATTTCGCAAGCAAGTACTGGCACACAAAAAGCTCCGCCAAGTGGCCTTAGGCCCCTACGCCACGCTGTATTTTGAAGATCAACTGACCATGCAGTACCAAATACAGGAGATGCTGCGGGTTGAACGCATTTTTGAAGCAGCAGAGATAGAAGAAGAACTGTCGGCATACAACCCATTGATTCCCGATGGCAGCAATTGGAAAGCCACCTTTATGATCGAGTACGGTGACATTGAAGAGCGCAAACAGGCCCTGGCCACCATGGGGGGCATCGAGGACACCGTTTGGGTACAAGTAGGCAACGGCACAAAAGCCTATGCCATTGCTAACGAAGATATGGAACGTACCCGCGACAGCAAAGCCGCAGCGGTGCACTTCATGCGCTTTGAGCTCTCGGCCGAGGACCTGCAGAGCGTACGCGACGGCGCAGATGTACACATGGGTTTAGATCACCCCAGCATCGCCAATACCGTGACCCTCAGCGCTGAGATTCGCCAAGCGTTGTGTGCCGACCTCACGCTCTAGCGAAAAGCTTCTAGGCGATGTGCTTGGGCGCAATTATTGTTTGGCTAAGTAACCACTCAGTGATTGCGCCAAATCCGCTAACAGGCCACTACGGGTCGACGAAGAACGCCAACACAGGCCTAAGGTTCGCGAAGGCACCTCTCCTGCGAACGGGATATAACGCACAGCGGAATCTCGGTCACCAAGACTGGCAACGGCTAGCTCCGGCATAAGGGTTATACCCATATTGGCTGACACCAACTCACGCAAAGTCTCCAGACTGGTCGCAGAAACACTACTGCTTTCAATGCCGCGGTGCGCCTGGCAAATGGCCAGTGCCTGATCGCGTAAGCAGTGCCCGTCTTCTAACAACAACACCTCTTCATCTTGCAAATCATCGGTGGTAACGCTGTGGCTTTGCGCCTTAGGATGACCAGCGGACGCCGCGAATAAAAACGGTTCGACATACAGCTCGAACTCTTCAACGTTTTCTTCCTGCAGTGGCAGCGCCAACAGCACCGCATCAAGATCACCGTGTTTAAGCAAACGAGTAATATGGCTGGTCTGACCCTCGGTCAATTGAATATGCAAGTTAGGGAATTCTTGCGCCAACGGCGCAAGAATTTTTGGCAATAAATAGGGCGCGATGGTTGGAATGATGCCTAACCGCACCTCTCCGCCCATGGGGTCGCGCAACTGCTCAGACATCGCAGTTAAGGCATTTACCTCAACCAATATGCGTTGCGCTTGGGCAACAATTTGCTCACCTTCCGGGGACAACATCACCCGTCGATTAGTGCGTTCAATCAACGTTACACCCAAGGTTTGCTCAAGCTTCTTCAACTGGGTCGACAACGTCGGCTGACTGACAAAACAGGCCTGGGCAGCACGACCAAAGTGCTGGTGTTCAGCCACCGCCACTAGGTATTTAAGATCGCGTAGGTTCATAAGTGCCGAGACAACCTAAAGTATCAGTACAGGTTATTGGGACTGCTCAATCATGTAGTCCACAGCAGCCGCCAGTTCATCATCACTGCAGCTCAAACATAGCCCGCGCTGGGGCATTGCCGGTGCAATGCCCTCAATCGTTGAGGCAATAAGCAACGCTCGGCCCTTGGCAATGCGCGGCCCCCAATCTTCTACATCACCCAGCTGGGGTGCACCGCTCAAACCAGGGGTATGGCAGCTGTAACAAAATTGATCGTAGATTTCTTTGCCAGGATGAGCAGCCGCTACCACCGCTGCCGCGTCCGTAGCGTCAGCACCTTTGGATTCGGTACCGGAGCCACAGCCCAGCAACCCGAACGCCAAACCGCAGGTAATCACGCATTTCATCAATAGGCCATTGCGTACGCCTTTTTTCATCATTAATTCCTTACAACCTGAGATTAATTTGGCAATGAGAACGAGTCCGCATCCAGAGCAACAGGAAACGCCGCCCGCGCTTGGGACAAACTTTGCCAATCCAAAACCTGTGTGACAATACAACCTGCGTCTGCCGATTCGGACAGCACTTCACCATCATGGGAATAGCAACCGCTACCACCCGCATAGTGCAAACCCTTACCATCGGTACCGACAATGTTTACGCCCACACAATAGGCTTGATTCTCAATTGCCCTTGCACGCAACAAGGTCTGCCAAGCGACTTGCCGCACAGCCGGCCAATTAGCCACCACCAGTAAGATGTCGTAGTCGTCTTTATTACGCAGCCACACCGGAAAACGCAGGTCGTAGCACACAGCCAAGCAAATTCGCCAACCCGCTAATTCGACAACCAGACGCCTTTGGCCTGCCTGGTAATGGTCGTGTTCGTTGGCGATGCGAAACAAGTGACGTTTGTCATAGTGCAAGACATCGCCAGCCGGGGTCGCCCAAAGAAAACGATTAAAGTATTGCCCCGCCTCCTGGATAACCGCACTGCCACACAGCACCTTTTGCAGAGACTGGGCACGCGCTCGTAACCAGGCCACCGTAGGGCCATCCATAGTTTCCGCGACCTCAGCAGACGCCATGGTGAAACCGGTGCTGAACATTTCCGGCAATACGATCAACTGCGCGGACTGCGGCACCTGCTCAAACAAGGTGTCGAACAGTTCGCGATTAGCCTTAGGGTCATGCCAGTGCGTATGCGTTTGCAGCAGACTAACGGTTAAAGGCTGCATAAGATCTCTGCTGCCCGCGCCAGTGTGTCGTTGTCTTTAGCAAAACAAAAACGCAGCACCGGCTGATTAGCATCCTCCGAGCGTTGATAGAAAACCGACACTGGAATCGAAGCGACACCAAGTTGTTCGGTCCAAGTGCGCGCCAACTCCACATCTGGCGCTGAGCTGATGTCCGAGTAGTCGAGTAACTGAAAATAGGTACCGGCACTGGCTTTGAACTTAAATTTCGACGGCTTTAGCAGTTCGCAAAAATAGTCGCGCTTAGCCTGATAAAACTCCCCGAGCTGTTTGTGGTGGCCGGGATTCGCTTCAAGGAAGTCGGCCAACCCGTATTGCACAGGGGTATTAACTGTGAACGTTACAAACTGATGAATGCGCCGAAACTCTGTGGTCAGTGCCGGCGGCGCAACACAGTAACCCACCTTCCAGCCGGTGACGTGATAGGTCTTACCGAAAGAAGACACGACGAAACTGCGCTCGTATAAGTCGGCATAGCGGCACAAGCTTTCGTGGGTTAAGCCATCAAAAATAATGTGTTCGTAGACCTCATCACCCAGCAGGTAAATGTCTTTGTCAGCAACCAGTTGGCGCAGCGCCTCAATGTCTGCGGCATCCCACACCGAACCCGTCGGATTGTGAGGTGTATTGATAATGATCAACCTAGTTTTGTCGGAAATAGCATCCGCCACTTGATCCCAATCTACACCGTAGTTCGGTGCCACCAGGGGAATGTGCACCGGTACACCACCCTGCAAGCGGATCACCGGATCGTAGCTGTCGTAGCAAGGATCAAACACGATGACTTCATCACCCTGATGAACCACCGCTGCTATGGCGCAAAACAACGCCTCGGTGGCACCGGCCGTCACAGTGATTTCATCGTCGACAGAACACTGCAAACCATAAAGGTCAGCTACTTTTTCCGCGATGGCCTGGCGCAACGAGACCACACCCGCCATCGGCGGGTATTGGTTGAAGCCGTTGGTCAAATAATGCTGCACACGCTGTAACAGCTCAGGAGGCCCATCAAAGTCTGGGAACCCTTGAGACAAATTAATGGCGTCGTGGCGCTGAGCCAGCGCACTCATCACGGTAAAAATCGTGGTTTGAACATCAGCGAGCTTGCTCACCGGCGAAAGAGCTTGCATAGAAACATTGGATAAACGGCGAGGGATTATATTCGCACAGGGCACAGCGCAACTAAACATCAAAATATTTTGATATTTCTAAACATGCTGCTAGGATGCGCGCCTCATTGAATAGCGCGTCACTTCTTTTGCCAAGAACCGCCACCACTCGCAGCTTTAAAACCCACCCAGCAAACGCTGAGTGCGACGTTGTGCGCGTGACTAAAGCCGTAGGCGATGAGTTACGGGCCAACATTCTGCGGGTACTGGCGACCGACTCATTTGGCGTCCAAGAACTGTGCTCGATCTTCTCTTCGGCGCAGCCTGCACTCAGCCATCACCTGAAGATCCTGCGCGAGGTCGACCTGGTGAGCCAACGTAAAGAAGGTACTAACGTTTTTTACCGCCGCAGCAGTTATGGACCAGCCACACTCCAAAGTGCCTTGTTCGACGCCATTGACTCCCACCCACCTGCTCCAGAACACGCGCGACAAATCGACCAGCTAAACCAGCAGCGCGCCCAACGCTCGGAAGCTTTTTTTGCCAGCAACAAAGATGTGTTGGATCAACAAGACGAACTGATTTGCCCCACCGAGGTATACCTACCCTGCGTAATGAGCAGTCTGCCTAGTCAACCCAAGGCACAACAACGCGCCATGGAAGTGGGGCCAGGCAGCGGCGCTTTGCTACTGCAATTGGCAGAGCGTTATGACCATGTGGTGGGTTTAGACAACTCGTCCACCATGCTGAGTACCACCGCTGAAACTATTGCCGACCAACCTACAAGAACACAGATCGAGCTGGTGCAGCAGGACTTTTTCACCCTCGCCGACAGCCCGCGTTATGACGCACTGGTAGCAGCGATGGTGCTGCATCACATGCCATCACCCGAGGCATTCTTCGAAAAAGCCTCGAGGCTAATAGCAAAGCACGGCCACTTGGTTGTCGCAGAACTGTGCAGTCATACCCAAGCCTGGGTGACAGACTCTGTGGGCGATCTGTGGCTGGGCTTTGAACCCAGCATGCTAGAGCGCTGGGCGCTGCAACATGGTTTTCAAACCACCGAGCAACAACACCTGGCCCAACGCAATGGTTTTCGGGTGCAAGTTTTAAGTTTTCAACGCAATGAATAAATCCCTCATCACAGACACTACAGGAGCACATCATGTCTGATTACAAAGTAGCCGACATCGGCTTGGCCGAATTTGGCCGCAAAGAACTTTCTTTGGCCGAAGCCGAGATGCCAGCACTGATGGCACTGCGAGCACGCTACGCGCCAAGTCAGCCTCTGGCCGGCGCGCGCATTATTGGCTGCATTCACATGACCATCCAAACTGGCATTTTGATCGAAACGTTGGTCGACCTTGGCGCCGAAGTGCGTTGGTCTTCATGCAATATATTCTCAACCCAGGATCACGCCGCCGCTGCAATCGCAGCTGAGGGCATTCCTGTCTTCGCTTGGAAAGGCGAAACCGAAGAAGAGTATGAATGGTGCATTGAGCAAACCATCCTCAAAGATGGTGAGCCCTGGAACGCCAACTTGCTGTTGGACGATGGCGGTGATTTGACCCAGATCATCCACGACAAGTACCCAAGAATGCTGGACAGCATTCACGGTATCAGCGAGGAAACGACTACCGGCGTACACCGATTGTTAGAAATGTTGCGCGACGGCGAACTCAAGGTACCAGCGATCAACGTCAACGACTCGGTGACAAAGTCTAAGAACGATAATAAGTACGGCTGCCGTCACTCGTTAAACGATGCTATCAAGCGCGGCACCGATATGCTGATGTCGGGCAAGCGCGCCCTGGTTATCGGCTACGGTGACGTGGGTAAAGGCTCAGCACAAAGCTTGCGTCAAGAAGGCATGATTGTGCGCGTAACCGAGGTAGATCCAATTTGTGCCATGCAAGCCTGCATGGACGGCTACGAAGTGGTATCACCCTACGTTGATGGTTTGAACACCGGCAAAGTTGAGGACATCGACGAGCGTTTGCTGAAAGACACCGACCTTATTGTGACCTGCACGGGTAATGCTAACGTTTGCGACTCGGCCATCTTAAGCACGGTTAAAGCAGGTGCCGTGATCTGTAACATTGGTCACTTCGATAACGAAATCGACACGGCTTACATGCGCGAAAACTGGCGCTGGGACGCAGTCAAAGATCAGGTGCATATGATCCACCGCTCAGAAGAGCGCGGCGACTACCTCATTCTGTTGTCAGAGGGCCGCTTGGTAAACCTCGGCAACGCTATGGGTCACCCATCGCGCATCATGGACGGTTCGTTTGCCAACCAAGTATTGGCACAAATGCACTTGTTCGAACAAGCCTGGGCAGATCAACCTGAGAACCAACGCCAGCCCATTACGGTAGAAGTACTGCCCAAGAAGCTGGACGAAGAAGTTGCTGAACTTATGGTTGCGGGCTTCGGCGGGGTGATGACTCGTCTAACCCAATACCAGGCCGACTACATTGGCGTGGCCACAGAAGGTCCGTTCAAGACCGAGAGCTACAAGTACTAATACAGTACCGTCATCCCCGCTCATCAAATGCTCCGGCAGTTGTTGGTGGGGAGCGCTTTCGAAAAGTTTATCCCCGCTTTAGTGGGGATAAACTTGACCGGGACTCCGTCCTCACCAACACTAGCCCCGCATCTATTCGGGCTCCATTCGAATGGCGGGGTAAGCTCGTGTATCTGTCATAAAACATCTGATTTACGGACTTTCTTAGCGCACTCATGCAGCCCCTTAACAAAATTATTGAAATCCTCGACCTTGAGGAGATAGAACAAAACCATTACCTGGCCACCAGTCCAAACGAAGGTTGGCAACGGGTTTATGGCGGCCAAGTAATCGGCCAAGCGTTGGTTGCTGCGTCTCGCACTGTTGCTGACGACCGTCAGGCCCACAGCCTGCATGGTTACTTCCTGCGCGCTGGCGACAAAGACAAACCCATTCTTTATAAGGTCGACCGTATTCGTGATGGTAAAAGTTTTACCACCAGACGGGTCATGGCCGTTCAACACGGTCAGGCCATTTTTACTATGTCCATTTCCTTTCAAGTCACCGAGGATGGTTTGTCGCATCAATTCCCTATGCCCGAAACTCCTGGTCCTGACAATTTGCTTGGTGAGGAAGAAGTACGCGCCGAGCAGGCCAAAAATTGGCCGGAAGAATTCCAGGAAACCTTCAGTGGTTCTTCAGCAATAGAACTGCGCCCCGTCAAACCATTAGATTTAATGAATCCGCAAAAGACCGATCCAACACAACGCTGCTGGATGCGCTGCGGCGAGACCCTGCCCGACGACCCACGCCTGCATCAGTGCGTGCTGGCGTACTTGTCCGATTGGTCGCTGCTGGATACGGCTACCCGCCCCCATGGCATAAGCTTTTTACAGGACAACATTCAAGTAGCGAGCCTCGACCACGCTATGTGGTTTCACCGTCCATTCCGCGCCGACGAATGGCTGCTGTACGACCAAGACAGCCCCAGCGCCAGCGGCGCCCGCGGCTTCAACCGCGGTCTGATCTATAACCAGGCGGGGGAATTGGTGGCCTCAACCACACAAGAGGGATTGATGCGGGTGCATCAATAACCGCACCAAAGTTTCCGGTTTACTGTTCACTCTTCTCCGCACAATCGATGCAGGTCAGTACGGCAGGATTAAAGGACAAGCGCTGAGGATTTATCGGCTCCTCGCAAACGCAACACCAACCGAATTCACCGTCTTCAATACGTTTTAGAGCGGCTTCGATGCGTTGCAATTGTTGCTTGGGATTGCATGGCATCCATTCTCGACAGTCGCCCGACTTTGGATTGATCCAACTCCACCACCGCAGCCTGGGCGTCAGTGGTCGCAGCTCGGGCGAGCAACTCGTCGCGCATTTGATGCAATTGTGTACGGTAATCCGTCATTACGGCAGTCTGCCATATCTGCGCATAAGCGCCACACGACCAAGGCACCCGCTCGGGGTCAAGTCTATACATACGCCTGCGCCCAAGTAATAATGCTTGCCGTCGCACCGGGGGAGAGGGTGCGAATCCATGACCTTCGCTTTGCCTTCGGCGCTTTTACGACTCCACCGCCGACATAGCCTTCGTATGGTCTGCGCACAATTGAATCTGCTTACGGGAGAAGTATGGCTGACATCGCAACGATCGCTACATCTGTGGCATCACTGAAAGAGAACTTCGAGCAACACCGCTACATTTGCAGCGACGAAATCGCTACGGCAGTGTTCTTGGCCTATCAACTGCGTAAGCCCGTTCTTATTGAAGGACCTCCTGGCGTCGGTAAAACCGAGTTGGCTAAAACCGCTGCCGAGATGTTCAGCCTGCCCTTGGTGCGTCTGCAATGTTATGAGGGCCTGGACGAGTCCAAGGCCATCTACGAATGGAAATACGGCAAGCAGCTGCTCTATACCCAGGTTCTTAAAGAAGCACTGGACGAGGTACTGCAAGGCGCTAAAGGCTTCGCTCAATCTGTGAGCAAACTGCACGAGTTCGGCGACATCTTTTTCTCTGAGGAATTCCTCGAACCACGGCCTTTACTTAAGGCGCTGCGCGAAGAAGACGGCTGTGTGTTATTGATCGACGAAATCGACAAAGCCGACCACGAATTTGAATCTTTGCTGCTGGAAATCCTTTCGGATTATCAGGTGTCCATTCCGGAAATTGGCACGGTTAAGGCAGTAGCAGAACCGCCTATCGTGTTTTTGACATCTAACAACACCCGGGAAATTTCCGATGCATTGAAGCGTCGTTGCTTGCACCTTTATATCCCTTTCCCCGATGTTGACGTGGAGAGCAAAATTATTGGCGCACGAGTGCCGGATGTACCGCCAGAGCTGCAACGTCAGTTGGTGGAATTCATTCACGAACTGCGCAATCTGGATCTTAAAAAGCTGCCAGCGATTTCTGAAACCATCGATTGGGCGCGCACTTTAGTCCTGCTGCACGCGGAAAGCTTGGAACCGCAATTGGTCAAAGACACCTTGAATGTCATCCTTAAATTCCAGGAAGACATCGACAATGTGCACAGCGAAGTGAACACCTTAACGGCGAAAATCGCCAAGTAAGCAACGTGAACGCGCAAACCACAGACCGCACCCTAAGCAACTTTATTAGAGCGTTGCGCAACGCAGATATTCGGGTATCTACCGCCGAAACCTTAGATGCGTTGAGTGCTGTGGAGCTGGTGGGTTACGAAGACCGCGACTACTTAAAGCGCACTTTGTCCTTGGTGCTACCAAAGACCGAGGACGAAAAAGTTACCTTCGATGCCTGCTTTGACCAATTCTTTGCCTTCCAAGATGTGCGTGGCGAAGCCGACGAAGCTCTGGCTGGCGAATCTGCCGAACAAGACAGCGAAGAAGGTGGCGACGGCGAAGGTGGCGGAGCGGGTGGCGACCGACAAGCGCAACCTGGTGGCAAGCGCAAAAAGAGCAAGAGCAAAAGTAAAAACAAGAACAACCTGTTTGAAGAGGAAGAAGAGGAAGATCTTGGGCCTGGCGAGATGACCGACCCGCATTCTGCTCTGGGCAAACTACTAATGGCCAACTCGCGAGTAGAACTGGCTGTGCAAATGTCCGCCGCGGGTGAAGCCGTCAACATCCGAGAAATTCAGATTTTTACCCAAAAAGGTCTGTACGCGCGACGCATCATGGACCAAATGGGGTTGCCAGATCTGAACCAAGAAATTGCCGATCTGCGTCAAGCACCGTCTGTACCCGCGCGCCGTTTGGGCCAACAACTCAAAGCTCGCAGAGACTTCCTGCGCGAGCAGGTGCGTGACTACGTAGAACAACAGTTTTTGTTGAATGCAGATGTCTCAGGTAAGCGCCTGCGCGAAGAACTGTTGCGCAAGGTCAAGCTGTCGAATGTAGAACACCGGAACTTTCGCCTGATCCAAGAGATCGTGTACAAAATGGCGAAAAAACTCAGCACCTTGCACAGTCGCCGCAAGAAAGTATTCAAACGCGGACAGCTCAACATCTCGCGCACGCTGCGTAACAACATGTCGTATGACGGCGCGATCTTTAATCTGCACTGGAAGTCGGTAAAAGTAGATCGGCCGAAAGTGTTCGCGATCTGTGACGTTTCCGGCTCGGTAGCCAACTACGCGCGTTTTATGCTGATGTTCCTCTACAGCCTGGACGAGGTCATGCCCAAGGTGCGTAGCTTCGCTTTCTCATCTGACCTGGCCGAGGTCACTGAGTTGTTCAATCGCAACAAAATAGAAGACGCCATCGCGAAGACCCTGCGCGATTACAGTGGTGGCTCAACCGACTACGGCCAAGCGTTATTAGACTTCAAAAAACTCTGCTTGGACGACGTTGATAACCGCACCACCATTATTATTTTAGGCGATGCACGTAATAACTTCGGCGAAGCCCATGCTGAGGTGCTAAAAGAACTTTATGACCGCTCCAAGCGCGTGATCTGGCTTAATCCAGAAGCTCGTTTAGCCTGGAATACCGGCGACTCTGAAATGCGTAAGTACGGCGCGTACTCCCATCAGGTTGAGGAATGTAATTCTCTTATGCACCTGGAGCGCGTTGTGGGTAATCTCTTACGCCAGGTGACTTAGGTCACCGAACAAACCAGACTCCCCACAGCCAACCGCAACGACAAACTCTGTGAATCAACAAACCGCCAACACCGATACCTCACAAAATACCACCAACTTATCTGGTGCAGCGCTGCGCCAGCTTCTGACCTACTTTGCCGCAGCCGTGGCGGGTTGCACTCTACTGATGTTTGCCCTGCATTATCTTGCCAGCGCCTTTTCCTCAGGCAGCACCAACGCCATCGCCATTGACGTAGAAAACAACAGCATCTCTACCTATCTAAAAGAGGAGCCACCAAGCCTAAACAGCACCATCACCACCGACGCTGTCTCTGGCATGGTCTTAGCCCATGTCATGGAAGGCTTGCTGCGCATGAGTGTCGACGACAAGCTGGAAGCCGGTCTGGCTGAACGCTGGGAAGTCACGCCCACCCATGCGACTTTTTGGTTGCGGGAGAATGCGCTGTGGAGTGACGGCCAACCTATCACCGCCGCGGACTTTATTTTTTCCTGGAAAACCGCGCTACGGCCTGAAACAGCATCGGAGTATGCGTTTTTGTTGTACTCCATCAAAAATGGCCGCGCTGTAAACGAAGGCACCCTACCCGTCGACGCCTTGGGCGTCAGCGCACCAGACCCGCGCACGCTGGTGGTAGAGCTTGAACAGCCCATGGCGTTTTTTGATAAGACCGTGGTATTCCCAACGTTTTTGCCGATACGCGAAGACTTTTATAACGCCACCAATGGCCGCTTCGGCGCAGATGCCCATGAACTGCTCTTTAGCGGTCCCTTCACCTTGGAAAGCTGGGTGCACGGTTCCAGCTTGCTGCTGAAAAAGAATCCCAACTATTGGGATAAAGACCGTATCAAGCTCGACCAAATCAACTTTGCCTACATCACCCAAGACGCCAACGCTGCGATCAATTTCTTCAAAGACGGCAAAGTGGCTTTTACGACATTGGGCGCCGAAAACCTGACCGAGGCTCAGCGGCAGGGTTGGCCAATTAAGCGCAACCAGGACGGCACGCTGTTCTTCTTGGAGTTTAATCACCGCGACAATCGCCTAACCCGTAACCTTAATTTGCGCCGCGCTATGCAGCTGGTGCTGGATATGGACGAACTGGTTTATAAAGTCACTAAGCTGCCAGGCTATAAGCCCGGCGTGTCGATTTTTCCGGAATGGCTGATGGGCACCAACACCTGGCTACGCGAGGAATACCCTCCGCCGCAATTGCGTTTGGATACAGACAAAGCACGCGAGCACTTGGCGCTGGCAAAACAAGAGCTAGGCTTAGAAGAATGGCCACCCATTGTGCTGCTCACCAGCGACAGCCCGGTATCGAACATTCAGTCGGAATGGGTGCAGGAGGTGCTGAAAAGCAAACTTGGCCTCACCATTAAGATCGACAAACAAATTTTTAAGCAGCGCTTGGCAAAAATGACCTCGGGCGACTTCGATATTCTGCTGGCAGGCTGGGGGCCGGACTATAACGACCCACTGACCTTTGGCGATTTGTTCGCGTCTTGGAACCTAAATAATCGTGGGCGTTACGTCAGCGAGAAAAACGACGAGTTCGTCCGCCAAGCCCAAGGGTCTACCGACACCAAAACCCGTATGGATGCCTTTGGCCAAATCCAACAAGTGTTGTTCGATGAGGTTGCCCTGCTGCCAATGTTTGAGCGCGGCGTCACCTATGCTGTGCACCCGCAACTCAAAGGCCTTAAACGTCGAGTCATCGGTGCGCAAACCGATTACACCAACGCCTACATCGACACCAGTTCAGGAGGCCAGTAACTATGTGGCGCTACATGATGAAGCGGCTGGTTTTAAGCGTGGTCACCATATGGTTTATCGCCACCGCAACGTTCTTCGGCATGCATGCGGTACCAGGCGACCCGTTAACCAGCGACAAGGCCACCAACCCGAAAATCCGCGCCAACCTTGAAGCCAAATACGGACTGGATAAACCCCTAGGCACCCAGTACCTATTGTTTCTACAGAACCTGAGCCAAGGTGACTTAGGTATTTCCTATACCCAAGAGAATCGCCGCGTGAACGACATCATTCGCGAACACTTTCCGGTGTCTGCCACCTTGGGCATTTTGGCCGTAGTGTTTGCCGGTCTGGGCGGCGTGCTGTGGGGAGCGCTTACCGCGCTGTACCGCAACCGATTGCCCGACACCATTATCATGTTCCTGGTGATTCTCGGTATCTCTGTGCCGAGCTTTGTCATTGCGGCCATTGGCCAACTGTCCTTGGTGAATCTAAACAACCTAGCTGGCACATCTATTCTGCCCGTCGGCGGCTGGGGCACCGTGCAACACATGATTTTACCGGCCATGGTCTTAGGCCTCTCTACCATGGCTTACCTGACCCGTCTGATGCGCTCGTCTATGCTGGAAATCGTCAGTTCAGATTACATTCGCACCGCCAACGCTAAAGGCTTGCCTAGTACTCAGGTGTTCAGTCGCCACCAATTGCCCAATGCGGTTTTACCCGTGGTAACGGTACTCGGCCCCGCCATCGCCAGCATTACCACCGGCGGTTTTGTAGTTGAAATCGTCTTCGCGATTCCAGGTTTAGGTCGTTACTTTGTTCAGGCGGTTCAGCAGTTGGACTACACCGTCATAATGGGCACCACCGTTTTCTTCGGTGCCTTCCTAGTATTTATGGTCATAGTTGTGGATTTGTTCTACGGCTGGATTGACCCAAGGGTGAGGCTGAACTGATGCACTCAAGCGACGCCTTTACCCCCCTTACTCAGAGTTCCGAGGCCGCGGTTAGCAGCCGCCCGTCCTTGTCCTATTGGCAGGACGCTTGGTTACGACTGCAACAAAACAAGCGTGCAATTTTTTCGCTGTATCTGATTATCGGATTGCTGCTGTTTACCTTTGTCGGGCCGTTTGTTTGGACAGTTGACCCATCCGCTCAGGATGTAGACCAAATCAGCATCGCACCCGGTGCCGACCGCTCAGCGACCTTGGTCGAAGACTATCAACCCTGGTATGGGGAACTAAGCAGTGGCTTTGTGCACAACGACAACGCTCTAGGCTTAACCTTTGCTCGTGCCACCTCCACCCAAGCGGTACGTTTGGTCTGGCAAGACCAGGGTGCAACAGCACCCGGGGGCTATCGCATTTACCGCAACCTGTTCCCCATATCACCGGGAGGTGCCTTGGGCCTACCTCTGGCGGAAACCCAAAATCTGTACTTTGAAGACCGGCTCGATCTACGGCCCATCGATTACCACTACTCCGTGGTGGCGTTGGACACGAGCGGCGCTGACACTGACTTGGTGGCAACACTGAGCACCACTGTGACGCGCGTCATTACGATTAACGAGGCCGTGCGCCGGAACTTAATGACCTTAGAGCAGCAAATCGACTTCGGTCATGAGTTCCAGCTCGGTCTGCATCCTTTGGGAACCGATTACTTGGGCCGCGACATGCTTGCACGGCTGATGCATGGCGCCCGCGTATCGTTATTTATCGGCCTGTTCGCGCCGATCTTGTACATCCTGTTTGGTGTTCTTTACGGCAGTATTGCCGGCTTTATTGGCGGCATGACCGACCAGATTATGATGCGCTTTGCTGACTTCGTAGTGGCGCTACCGTTCTTGCTGTTCATGATTTTGTTCAAAATTGTCTTCGGTATCGGCCCAGGCGAGAGTGGCATCATGCCCATGCTAGTGGCCATGGTGGTGTTGCTGTGGCCTGCTGCCGCACGCCTTGTGCGGGGCCAGGTACTGCAAATTCGCGAAGAAGGTTATATCGGCGCATCTCGGTTGCTGGGCGCGAAAACCCCTTACTTGCTTATCCGTCATATGATCCCCAACACCATGGGGGTAATTCTGGTGACGATCACCTTCGCCGTGCCCAGCGCCATTTTCACCGAGGCGTTTTTGTCCTTTATCGGCATGGGTGTTGCGCCACCCACACCGTCGTGGGGATCAATGTGTAACGAGGGCATCAAGACCATGCTCACCCATCCCCACGAACTTATTTTCCCAGCACTGTTCATTAGCTTAACAGTGTTGGCCTTTAACTTATTGGGCGACGGCCTGCGCGACGCGCTGGACGCACGCATGCGTAACCGCGAATAGAGAGAAGTCACTATGTCTGACGCGCTGATGAGCGTTAATGATTTACACGTAGAATTCGACACCTACGGTGGCGTCGTTAAGGCCGTGCGTGGCGTAAGTTTTGATGTACACCCCGGTCAGACTCTGGCCATTGTTGGGGAATCAGGCTGCGGAAAGTCGGTCACCGTACAAAGCTTAATGGGGCTTATTCCCATGCCTCCTGGGCGCATTACCCAAGGCACCGCTACCCTAAATGGCCAGGACATTCTTGGCAGCAAGATCATTAACGGTAACGACATTCGTGGCGATCAGGTGAGCATGATCTTTCAGGATCCAATGACCTCACTGAACCCAACTATGAACATTGGTAACCAGATCGCCGAAACACTGCAAGTACACCGAGGTTACAGCCACCGCGATGCGTTCAAACGTGCCGTGGAGCTACTGGAACTGACTAAAATTCCTGAGGCGGCAAAGCGCGCGAAACAATATCCCTTCGAGTTTTCCGGTGGCATGTTGCAACGCGCCATGATCGCTATGGCTATCGCTTGCGAACCTGCAATTCTGATCGCTGACGAACCCACCACCGCGTTAGATGTAACCATTCAAGCGCAGATTCTTGATCTGCTAAACGATCTGCAACAAGAAACGCAGATGTCGATTATCTTGATCACCCACGACCTTGGCGTCGTGGCACGCATGGCTGATGAGGTGATGGTGATGTACGCCGGCCAAGTGGTGGAGCACGGCAGCGTCGACGATATCTTTTACCGCTCCGCACATCCCTATACCTTGGGATTGCGCGGCGCCATGCCCACTAATACCCGAGAAGGCAATCAGACCCTGGTGCCGATTGACGGTTCACCCCCGGACCTGTTTCAACCACCAGCCGGTTGCGGCTACTGCGCGCGCTGTCCTCATGCGATGAAAATTTGCCAAAGCGACGCGCCTGCCATTGCAACCATGAGCAGCGAACATTGGTCACGTTGCTGGTTGCACGACAACGACAACCCTAATCGGCCGCAATCACTGCACTTTGCCGCCGGAGCAAGCCGTTGAATAATCTCGTAGAAATCCACCAACTGGTTAAGTACTTCGACCTTGGGCAAAAACAGAAGGTACATGCTGTAGACCACGTCAGCCTGAACATTGGCGAACGCGAAATAGTCGGTCTGGTTGGCGAAAGTGGCTCAGGCAAATCCACCCTGGGCAAAACTGTGCTTGGTCTGCACGACAAAACCGCGGGGCAGGTTACCTTCCGTGGCGACACCCTGCCCCAGGCGTACAGCGCCAAAGACTTTGCGCGCTACTCGCCGTTTATGCAGATGATCTTCCAGGATCCTTATTCTTCGCTGAATCCCCGAATGACCGTAGGCGAAATCATCGGCGAGGGTGTGCGCCTGCATCAAAATATCAGCGGCAGGGAAGCTCGGGACGAAATCGCCCAATGGCTAGAACAAGTTGGGCTGCACCCAGATCATATGTCGCGCTACCCACATGAGTTTTCCGGCGGCCAGCGCCAACGTATTGGCATCGCTAGAGCTCTGATCTTGAAACCCGAGTTTGTGGTTTGCGACGAACCCATCTCAGCACTCGACGTATCGGTCCAGGCTCAAGTCATCAATCTGCTGGGCGAACTCAAAGCGAGCATGGGGCTGACGCTGTTATTTATTGCCCACGATCTGTCCATGGTGCGCTACATCAGTGATCGCATGGCGGTAATGTATTTGGGCGGCTTGGTCGAAATCGGCCCAGCCGATGACGTGTTTTTTGAGCCAAAACATCCCTATACCCAAACCCTCATTGCTTCCAATCCAGAGGCAGACCCAAAAACCGAGCGCGAGCGCCCTTCAACCAACATCCAAGGCGAAATACCGTCGCCGGTGAACGTGCCCGCCGGGTGCCGATTTGCCAATCGTTGCCCTAAGGCGATGCCGGAATGTCATCGCATTACGCCCAAGCTGCTGCCAGTAAGCACAGACGACGCCAGCGAGCGTATGGTGGCGTGTCATCTATTTCATCCCGCCGAGGCTTGAAACCAGGCCAATTTTAGCCGCTGCGTGCAGGCATAAAAAAACCCGCTGATGGTATCCATCAACGGGTTCTATTTTTGGCTACAAACTCGTTGAGCTTGCTGCTAGACAACGCTTAGAAGCGTCGGCCGCCTCCGCCACCTGGGCGTCCGCCACCAGAACGTTCTTTGCTTTGAGCTTCGTTTACACGAAGTGCTCGGCCTTTGTAGTCCTGGCCGTTAAGCGCTTCGATGGCTGCGTCCGCACCGTCTTCTAACTCAACAAATCCAAATCCTCGTGAGCGACCGGTTTCGCGATCGGTAATGACCGCTGCGGATGCCACACTGCCGTACTCTGAAAACAGAGATTGCAGGTCTTCATCAGTAACCGCCCATGCGAGGTTACCTACGTATAGTTTTTTCACAGCTCTTTTTGCTCCTTTCCTAATAAGTTTGATAAGCGCTGATGTTCTCCTTGCGGAGCCCTTCGACCAATCAAACCTAAGACCTTGACGAAATTCACAGTGGGCATTTCTGTCCAAAGCGGCTTTCTCTATCGAGTTCAACAACCGGCGCGCTATGCAATTACCGGAAAAAGGAACAATCGGGCGATCCGGAGAAGGTTAAAGTAACGTTGCCTGGGTAACAATGCCTAATTTGTTAAGTTTTAGCTGACCCTGGGCTACTAATGCGAGGGTTTTGTGTGGTTTTGCCGCCATTTTTCACGCATGCGCAAAATCGATTCTTCGGTAGTGTAGCGCTCTAGTTCATCGATCCTGACCCACGCTAGGGCTAGGGACTCGGCACTCACTTGAAACGCCTCTGTGGCCGCCTGAATCTGGTACCGAACGTCAAAATGATAATGCGCCGGGTCCGCTTTTCTGGCTGGAATCTCGTGCACATCAAGGTCGAAAATCTGCGTGTTCAATAACTGCACCGCCAACCCAGACTCTTCCCGCGCCTCGCGCAAGGCGACTTCTGGAGTATCCGGCTCACCATCGCTGTGGCCGCCTAACTGCAGCCACATGTTGAGCTTGCGATGATGGGTCAGCAGGATCTGCTGTTGATCTGGGCTCACCAACCAAGCCGATCCAGTAATGTGGCCGTGCCAACAGTCGCGTTCAAAACAATTGCTGTGTTCGCTCAACAAGCCACGAAACCGCTGTACGACCGTATCTTCTTCTGGATAACGCGCAGCGTAGTGGTCAATTGCGTCGAGCAGATTGCGTCTATGCATAAGAGTCCCTATTCTCAAACCTCTCGAATCGAGAGCGAGTGTACACACTCGTATCTATTTCACAGCAATCATCAATTGCTAGGATCACCATGCACTTATGAGGAGAAGCACATGTTGGCAGTTATCGCGAAGTTAAATGTTAAAGAGGGTTCAGAGCAGGCTTTTGAAGAGGTCATGTTAGATCTAGCCGCCAAGGTCAACGCCAACGAGCCTGGCTGCCATTTGTACAAGTTGTGCAAAGACGCCGACGGCAACTACGTGGTTATGGAACTTTATGAAGATGAGGCGGCTATGGCTGCACACGGTCAGTCCGAGCACTTCAAAGCAGCAGGCGCTGGCTTTAAAGGCCTAATGGGCGGTGCACCGGAAATCACTCGCATGGAAGTGGTGGGCTAGCACTTATTCAGGGTCAGAGCGTGTGCTCTGGCCCTCCTTTTAGTGGACTATGCGTCTACTAGTTCACTCGCCGTTACTGGTCTTTAGTCTTTTACGTCGAACAACTCGGCCAATTGTTCGGTCATCGCCCCACCTAACTGCTCTGCATCGGTAATCGTTACCGCGCGTTTGTAGTGGTGCGTGACATCGTGCCCAATTCCAATCGCCACCAGTTCTACCGGCGAATGGTTTTCGATCATATCGATAGCGTACTTAAGATGCTGTTCTAAGAAGTTGCTCGGATTCACCAACAAGGTTGAGTTATCTACCGGCAGCCCATCGGAAATCACCATCATTACTTTGCGCTGTTCATTACGCGTGACAATGCGATTGTGCGCCCAAATTAATGCCTCGCCGTCGATGTTTTCCTTCAGCAGCTCCTCGCGCATCATCAAACCTAAATTGCGCCGCGCCCGAGACCAAGGGTCGTCCGCAGATTTATAAACAATGTGGCGAATGTCATTAAGACGCCCTGGATTTGACGGTTTATTGGCGTTGATCCAATCCTCTCTGGATTGTCCACCGCGCCAGGCGCGGGTGGTAAAGCCCAAAATCTCTACGCGTACCGAACAACGCTCCAAGGTGCGACCCATGATGTCGGCACACATCGCCGCAATCGTGATGGAACGACCGCGCATGGAACCAGAGCTGTCGATCAGCAAGGTCACCACGGTGTCGCGGAACTTCATCTCTTTTTCTTGCTTATACGCAAGCGGGTTCATGGGATCGATGATGACCTGAGATAAGCGCGCGGCATCAAGAATGCCTTCTTCCAGATCAAATTCCCAAGTGCGGTTTTGCTTTGCCATGAGTCGGCGTTGCAAACGATTGGCAAGTTTTGAAGTAGCGTGATGCAGGGTCAGCAACTGCTGATCGAGCATACGGCGCAACCGGGTCAGTTCCTCGGCATCACACAACTCTTCTGCCTTAATAATTTCGTCGTACTTCTCGGTGAAGCTTGTGTAGTTAAAGTCGACTGCAATACGGCCTGCATCATCGGGCATGGGCACCGGGGCTTCATCGGGATCCGCCTCTCCTGCCGCATCATCCATGTCTGCATGGGCGTCCATTTCAACGGTAGTAGAATCGCCGTCGGTACTTTCTTCGCCCCCGGCCTCGTCGTCGAGCATAACGTCCTCAGGACTGAACTCGGCTTCAGAGTCCTGGGTTTCGTCAACGGTTTCTAGATCATCCGGATTGGTTTCGCCATCCATAGGATCATCCAAATCAATGGGCAATCCCAGATCCGCAATGATGTTGCGGCACAAATTTGCAAACTGGGCTTGATCACCCACATGTTCGCGCAGCGCTTCGATGTGTTCACCAGCACTTTCCAACACATGCTCGCGCCAATACTGTACGACATTCTCGGCGCTAGGAGGTAAGTCACGGCCAGTAAGTTGCTGACGCACGATCAAACCCACCGCCACTGATAGCGGCGCATCGGCTTCGGCGGTAACAGCGTCGAATGCGGCCTGCTGACATTGGGCTTCTAGGTGCGCATCAAGATTGCCTGCAACCCCTTCCATACGTTGCGCACCCAACGAAGCGATGCGCGCTGACTCGATCCACTCAAACATTTCTTGAGCAGGACCACCCTGGGGACTAAAGCGAGAGTGCAATTGTGCATTATGGTGCCGATACCGCAGCGCGAACTCATCACCAATACCGCGCACAGCATTAATTTCTGCCGCACTGGCGCCGCGAGAAGGTAGTGGCAGACGCAAACGCTCGCCCTGCACCGCTGGCGCGCCAGGGCCGAAGTTAATGTCTAACTCGTCGTTTTCGGCTATAGCGCGAATAGCCGCTGTGGTCGCCCGCTTGAACGGTTCAAGCGGGTTGTCGACTTCGTTCATCGGAGATTTAGGCCGACTTCAGGGTAATGCCAGCTGTGGCATCGCCAAGATCTTCGCCCAAGCAGCGTTGATAGTATTCGGCAATGATGGGCCGTTCGAGTTCGTCGCACTTGTTCAAAAACGTCACCCGGAAGGCAAACCCAACATCACCAAAAATTTCGCTGTTCTGCGCCCAAGTCAACACCGTTCGCGGTGACATTACGGTAGACACATCACCGTTTACGAATCCTTTACGGGTTAGATCCGCAACGCTGACCATGTTGCCAATCATGCGTTCGCCCTTGGCGCCTTTCGCAAAACTCGCAACCTTGCCCTTGATAATGTCGACTTCGGCTTCGAGTTCTAAATAGTTCAAGGTAGAAACAATGCTCCAGCGGTCCATTTGGCCTTGGTTAATTTGCTGCGTGCCGTGATACAAACCCGTGGTGTCGCCAAGCCCCACCGTATTGGTAGTGGCAAAAAGCCGGAAGAATGGATTCGGGTCAATGACCTTATTTTGATCCAACAAGGTCAGCTTGCCTTCGATCTCTAGAATACGCTGAATAACAAACATCACATCGGGCCGACCTGCATCGTATTCATCAAAGACCAACGCCACCGGATGCTGTAACGCCCAGGGCAATATGCCTTCACGAAATTCCGTAATCTGCTTGCCGTCCTGCAACACGATGGCGTCTTTGCCAATGAGATCAATACGGCTGATGTGGCTGTCTAGGTTGACGCGGATACACGGCCAATTTAGCCGCGCGGCCACTTGTTCGATGTGAGTGGACTTACCGGTGCCATGATAGCCCTGAACCATGACACGGCGGTTATGGGCGAAGCCGGCAAGGATCGCCAACGTAGTGTCGCGGTCAAACCGATAGTCCGGGTCTATGGCCGGTACATAATCGGTTCTTTGGCTGAACGCCGGCACCGATAGTTCTTGATCAATTCTAAAGGCTTCGCGCACACTTACCGTGGTATCGGGGGCGAAAGATGGGGTAATTCCAACTGCGGCTTGTTCTGACACGCGATCTTCCTAGACGTTATTTCAGCCCGCTATTGTATGGAACCCAACACCAAATCACGAGGGCTAGCACTCAATCTAAGTTGGACTTGGATGCTAGATAATGCGCTTTAGGAGCAAGGTAAATGGCACAAATTCACTTGGTGCGTCATGGCAAGGCTGCCGCTGGTTTTGGCAGTCATAAGGACCCGGGGCTGGATGACTTAGGACGGCAGCAAGCCGAAGCAGTGGCCGACATGCTGGACGCACGCCACGGCTCTACGCGGCCAGTTCTACTTACCAGCCCACTGGCCCGCGCGGTTGAAACCTCTCAACCACTGGCTGCACGCTGGCAATGTGAGGTCGGCATTGAGAGCCGAGTCGCAGAAATTCCGTCGCCGACAGAAGACCTGGCCGAACGCGCCCAATGGCTGCAGAACGCCATGCAAGGTGGCTGGTCAGAACTGGCCCAAGCGTCACAGGATTGGCGACAAGCCCTGGTTGATGCGCTATTGGCACAACAACAGGACTGCATCATCTTCAGTCACTTTGTCGCCATTAACGCAGCGGTGGGTGCGGCCACCCAAGACGACCGAATGCGTATCTTTGCGCCAGACAACTGCTCGGTTACCACCCTAGATAACAGCAATGGTCAACTCAGTGTTGAGGCTTTGGGCGTCACCGCACAGACACATATCAACTGACACCTGCCGCGCGCAATGGGAGAAGCTATGAACTATCGCTTTGTTCTTTTATTCAGCAGTTTGTTCGCATCTTTGGCCTATGCAGGTGATACAGACTGGCCCACTTACGGCAACGACGCCGGATCGTCCAAGTACGCTGCGGTTGAACAAATTGACGCCAGCAACGCGGGCGATTTGCGCGTGGCATGGCAATGGCAATCACCTGACAACGCGCTGGTAAAAGCAGACCCAAAGAAAACACCCTGGGGCTTTAAGTCGACGCCACTGAAAGTTGGCAATGTGCTGTACACCAACACATCTTTGGGACATGTGGCCGCTATTAACGCCACAAGCGGCGAAACCATCTGGCTTTTCGATACCCGAACTTATGATGATGGTCGCCCAACAAACCTGGGTTATAACCATCGAGGGGTAGCGTATTGGTCTGACGGCAAGAACAAACCGCGCATTTTCATGCCCACAAATAACGCTTACTTGTGGGCCTTAGACGCCGAAACGGGTAAGCCCGTAGAGGGTTTTGGCGACTCAGGCCGAGTCGACCTCACCCTCGGTCTAGGCCGCCCGGTGGACCGCAAACTTTATTCCGTGATGTCTGCCCCCACGGTAGTTGCTGATGTTGTCGTGGTAGGTTCATCCATACTCGACGGCCCGCAAAACAAAACCATGCCCCCAGGCCATGTACGCGCCTTCGACCCTGTGACCGGCGAGCAAGTGTGGATGTTTCACACCATTCCCCAAGGCAAAGAATTTGGTGCCGACACTTGGGAAAACGAGTCCTGGCGTTATACCGGCAACGCCAACGTTTGGACCGGCATGAGTGCAGACCCAGCATTGGGCTACATTTACTTACCCACCGGCACGCCTACGAACGATTGGTACGGTGGACACCGTCTGGGCGACAACCTGTTTGCCGAGAGTCTTATCTGCGTGGATGCGCGAACCGGAAAACGAGTCTGGCACTTTCAAATGGTGCACCACGGGCTGTGGGACTACGACCTACCCGCTGCTCCTACCTTGATGGATATCGAAGTCGCTGGAAAGCCGATTAAAGCCGTCGCCCAAGTCACCAAGCAGGGTTTTGTATTCGTCTTCGACCGGGTTACTGGCGAACCCGTCTGGCCGATCATAGAGACACCGGTACCCCAAAGCTCTATACCAGGCGAACGTACCAGCCCCACTCAACCCATACCGAGCAAACCAGCGCCCTTTGAACGCCAAGGCATGAACGAACAACAGCTCATCGATTTCAGTCCAGAATTGAACGCACAGGCCAAAAAGATCATGGCCCAGTACCAAACTGGCCCACTGTATACGCCACCCAGTCTACAAGGCACCTTGAATCTACCCGGGTGGGCTGGTGGCGCTAACTGGACTGGTGCAGCCTTTGATCCAACGACCCAAGTACTGTTTATTCCGTCTCATGCGAGCCCTATTGCGGTAAAACTTGCAAAAGGTAATCCAGACAAGACCGATTTCCGCTATGTGCGAAGCCGCAGCGTAAACAGTGTCAGCGGACCCCAAGGCTTGCCACTAATCAAACCACCCTACGCTCGCGTTACCGCCATCGACATGCGAACCGGAAATCACAAGTGGATGACAATCAACGGTGATGGCCCCAGGCAAAAAGTAATCGACTTAGGTCTGCCGGATCCTGGTCCATTGGGTGCTGCTTGGTCGGGTGGCCCAGTACTGACCAAGAGTTTGTTGTTTGTGTCCCAGGCGGATGGCAAACGCCATGTACTGCGCGCCTTCGATAAAAGTGATGGCCAGATCGTCGCGGAGATCGACTTACCCGCACGGCCCTGGGGAACACCAATGACCTATACCCAGAATGGCAAACAATTCATCGTTATCGCCAGTGGCCAAGCACAAGATGCGCGCTTGGTGGCCTTGGCCTTGCCTTAACTCTGGCAGCCAGTGCCGACAGGTTTGCCGGGGAAATTTCTTACGGTCCATTCGGCGTTCTGCCACTTGGTATAGCGCTAACAATTCTTTATTGTTTCCTCTATCTTTAATATGACTGTTGCGGCAGACACCCAACGATACGAGTTACAACCATGACCGACCAAGAGTTACATGACTTGGTAGCCAGTTTTGCGAGCGAGCGCCAGTACATTCAACAACTGCAAACCAATACCGAGCGACTCCAAGCCAATATCCAGCGGTTGCAGGCTAATACCGAGCGGATGCAGGCTAATACCGAGGCCAAGGTAAATAGGTTGGCAAACAAGATAGATAAACTGGCCGAGATGTACGGTGGCGTGAGCAACAGCTAGGGCGCTGTGGCCGAGGAATTTTATTACAACAGTCTAAAAGACAAGCCAGTGTTGAACGGCATGACCTTCGATAGCATTTACAAAAATATTGCGGGCAATCGACACGGCGTGGAAGACGAATTTGATCTGGTTTTAGTAGGTCGCGATAACGTATTTGTCTTAGAAGTTAAGTACAAAGCCCATCCAAGAGACCTTGAGCGGCTGTTGGATAAAAAGCAGACCAACTTCAATACGTTACTTCCGCAGTATAAAGACCACGCACAACACTGGGGGCTGGCTGCTTTTCACCTACCCGACGAGGTTAAGCAGGCGGCGCTGGCACACGGAATCCATTTACTGCAACGCAAGGGCGATGTCATTCAAACTCTGGCCGCCTAAAACCTGTGTCTCGCCAGAACCAACTGACAGCACTTGGTGCTTAAAACGAGCCGTTGTTAGCGCTTTCTCAGCAACCTCTGGTGCACCGACGGTCGCTGTATTGCGTTCACACCAGCCATCGACAGCAGCAGCTGCTCTAGGCTAATCCAAGGATCACTGATACCAAGACCCTTAGCTTGCTGATCGATCAATGTGCACTCTGCGAGCCATTGATGGGTGGGTACTCGACTTCGCTGCATAAACTGTTGTATTGCCCTTGCGCGCGCTGGCGGCAAACCACGAGTTTGATCTAAACGTCGTAACTGACTGGTAAGCGCCCCCATAATGGCAAACACACTCACGCCTTCTTCTTTAAGGCCGTGTAAGACTTTGTGCACACGACCAGCATCACCCTGCAATGCCGCATCGACCAAATCAAAACTGGTGAAACGTGAAGTGTCTTCTAAGCATTCCGCCAACGCTTCAACTGAGATCGGCGTGGACAGATTTTGTAGCGCTAGCTTCTCAATTTCCTGAACTGCCGCCAGTAGGTTTCCTTCCACCCGAGCTGCTAAATAAGACAGCGCGTCGCTCTGCAGCTCTAAACCTTTGCTTTGTAACCGCCCCTGCAACCAGCGTGGAAACTCCTGGGCCGACAATGGCCAAATCAGCACCACCACACCGTCTTTTTCTAATGCCTTGAACCAGGCACTGGAACGCTGTTTCGGTTGCAGGCGGTCGGTACGCAGCAGCAGCACTGTGTCTGCATTGTCTCTATCCCCAGCGACCCACTCGCGCAACAGCGCAGAGGCCTCTTTGTCGAGTTTCTTGCTGGTAACTCGCACATCCAAAATTTTGCGTTCAGCAAATAACGACATACTCGCCGCGTCCTGACTTAAGCCATGCCAACTAAAGCCCGTCTCTACATGGTGCACGCTGCGTTCGGTAAATCCCTGCTGTTTTGCCGCAGCAATGATCTGATCACAGGCTTCTGTTACGAGTAATGTGTCATCGCCACTGACCAAATAAACCGGTGCCAAGCCCTTACTCAGCACGCCAGCAAGTTGCTCTGGTCTAGTTGCCATTGGCTGGTATCAGGTTCTGTTGCAGAAGATTGAGGCTGCGCAGCAGTTGCGCTGCCAACTCACCTTCAAGGGCGTCAGCAATTTCTTCTTTCATAGCAGCCGTACCCAGTAAATTGCTGCGATCCAGGCGAAAGTAACGTTGCCGGCTCAGCTGTTGAACTGGCATCAGTTCTCCTGCAGAGGCGTCCACAATACGGTATTCAACCTCCAGACGAACCGCCTGTTCTAACAACATAGCTTCTGCACTTACTGCGCCGTCAACTTGTTGGCGGCGCACCCTCACTAACTCCACCTTGATATCGGCCGACTCATCATCCCCTGCTAACACACTCATCGCATCGAGGTGTTGTTGCAGGGCCGCAGCAAATTGGCTGTCTTTGTCTGCGCCTGTCACCGCATAGGTATAGCCCGAGTTTACGAGGTCTTGGCCACGCAACTGAAAACCACAGGCGTTCAAGCACAACGCCAGTGTGGCTAAGATCAGGCTCTTAGCCCACAACGATATTGACCAGCTTATTCGGTACATAAATTTCTTTGCGAACCGTCTTGTCCTCTAGGTGGCGCGCCACATTCTCTTCGGCCTTGGCCAGATCCAGGATATCAGCTTGCTCAGCGTCGGCAGCCACATCAATCTGACCACGCACCTTACCGTTCACCTGCACAACTAGAGTCAGCCGTTGTTGGGTCAGCGCTGCTTCATCAACTTGCGGCCACGGGTGACTGACCAGCGTACTGTCCTGACCTAAGGCTGCCCATAAACTGTGCGCAATATGCGGCGCTATGGGCGAAATAACCAAGGCGGCGCTTTCCAAAGCTTCCTGCACCGCTGCACGGTCTGCTTGGTGAGCGCTGTCCATGCGCGCTATTTCATTCGCCAGTTCCATCACCGCTGAAACCACCGTATTAAATTGCAGACGACGTCCGTAATCATCATCAGCTTTCGCCAAAGTCGTATGGGTTTTACGGCGTAAATTCTTTCCCGCGTCGGACAATGCGGCCACATCAAGAGCTGGTGCTGGACCTTGTTCGATGTGCTCGTGAGCTAAAGCCCACAACCGCTTAAGAAAACGCATGGCGCCTTCCAGACCTGCTTCGCCCCACTCAAAAGACTGTTCCGGCGGCGCTGCAAACATCATTGCCACACGCACCGAGTCTGCACCGTAGCGGTCCAATAGTTTTTGCGGATCACCAGCATCTCCGGCTGATTTGGACATCTTTTTGCCGCCCTGCAACACCATGCCCAGCATCATTAGCCGTTTGAAAGGTTCATTACCTTCTACCAAACCCTCGTCGCGCATCAGCTTATAATAGAAACGCGCGTACAACAGGTGCAATATGGCGTGCTCGATACCACCCACATAATGATCGACAGGTGCCCAGTACTTCGCCCGATCGTCGACCATAGCGTCGGCTCCAGGAGAGGCAAAACGCGCGAAATACCACGAAGATTCCATGAAAGTGTCAAAGGTATCCGTTTCGCGACGCGCTGGACACCCACAGCTTGGGCAAGCCACATCAAGAAATTCTGGCATGTCGACTAATGGCGAGCGCACCCCATCAATAATCACCTCAGTAGGCAGCACCACGGGCAAGTCTTCTTCTGGCACCGGCTGCACACCGCATTTTGGACAATGAATCATAGGGATCGGGCAGCCCCAGTAGCGCTGCCGCGAAACACCCCAGTCGCGCAATCGGTAGTTAGTAATCGGGCGACCGGCATCGCGTTGTTGCAGCGCTTCGATGATGCCGTCAAAGGCTTCGGCAGAGGTCAGGCCGTTGAATTCATCGGAATTCACTAATCGACCCTTGGTGGTAAACGCAGCTTCATTCAGATCACACGCTGCATCGTCCACGGGTTCAATTACCTGCACGATTTCAATACCGTACTTACGCGCAAACTCCCAATCTCGTTGGTCATGGCCAGGTACCGACATCACTGCACCAGAGCCGTATTCCATCAATACAAAGTTCGCGACCCAAACCGGTAACGCCTTACCCGTTAATGGATGCTGCACGGTCGCTTGGGTGGCGATACCTGCTTTTTCCATAGTCGCCATATCCGCTTCAGCGGTGGTGTTTTGCGCACACTGAGCAATAAAGTCGGCAACTTCAGGGCTTGTTTGCGCCGCGGCTTGGGCCAACGGATGCTCCGGAGCAACCGCCACATAAGTAGCACCCATCAAGGTATCTGGCCGTGTGGTGAACACGGTCAGCACAGTTTCCGAGTCATCATTTACTGCAAAATCTATTTCCGCACCAAAGGACTGACCGATCCAATTGCGCTGCATGCTCTTAACGGACTCAGGCCAACCGTCCATCTGGTCCAGCTCGTTAAGCAATTCTTCTGCGTAGTCGGTAATTTTTAAGAACCACTGCGCCATTTCCCGGCGTTCAACCACAGCGCCAGAGCGCCAGCCTCGCCCTTCTACTACCTGCTCATTCGCCAGCACGGTCTGATCTACTGGATCCCAGTTGACCATGGCATTTTTTCGGTACACCAAGCCTTTCTTGTACAACCGCACAAATAACCATTGTTCCCAACGATAATAGTCCGGGTCGCAAGTTGCGAACTCTCGAGACCAATCAAAGCCAAAACCCAAACGCTGCATTTGTCCGCGCATGTAGGCGATGTTGTCCTTAGTCCAAGCGGCTGGTGCCACGCCGTGTTTAATCGCAGCGTTTTCCGCCGGCAGACCAAAGGCGTCCCAACCCATGGGTTGCATAACATTGCGTCCCTTAAGACGCTGATAGCGGTTGATGACATCACCCAAGGTGTAATTACGCACATGACCCATATGTAAGCGCCCGCTGGGATACGGGAACATGGACAGGCAATAAAACTTTTCGCCCTCGCCTTGGTCGTTGCCGACAAAACAATTGTTGTCTTGCCAATAAGCTTGGGCGTCTTGCTCCACTTGTTGCGGATCGTAAATTGGGTTCATGGGTGTGGGTCTTTTGTCGACATTAAAAACGGCGGCAAGGATACCACCTCGACGATCAAATTGAGCGCTCTAGCGTGGTATTAAAGCGTTTCAGTACCACCCATTCGCAAGCGATAACCAAGCCCACCGCACAACGCCAGCAGCATCAGAAACAACGGCCAGTCACCCAACGCACTGTATGGCGTGGTGCCCTGCATGATTTGAAACTCAGTAGCCAGTACGCCTTGGGTAAATTGCGGCAACTGGCTGCGCAGTCGACCCTGGTGATCGACCACGCCGGTTACCCCATCATTGGCGGCGCGCAGCAACCAACGGCCATTTTCCAACGCCCGTACTCGAGCGATTTGCATGTGTTGATGGGGGCCAATAGATCGGCCAAACCAGGTGTCGTTGGTAAGGGTCATTATTACACCGGCGTTTTGCGCGCGTTGTCGCATCGACTGTCCGTAGGCAATTTCATAGCAAATGCCAATCGCCGCTTCTACAGCATTGCCCCCCAAGTTTAGAACCACATTCGACTGCCGGGCAGCTCCGCGGCTGGCATTGGACATCGGTAAATCGAAGAACTCGATCAGTCCCCGCAGCCAATCTTGTAAAGGCACATAGTCACCAAAGGGAACCAAGTGGTGTTTGGCGACAAATCCATTGGCCAAACCCAATCCAATGGCGGCATTGAATATGCGATAACGAGGCTCTCCTTTCCTGGCAACAGCAGACCATTCCACCCGGGGCGCGCCAATCACCACATTGGTGTTATTGGCTTGTGCCCTGGTATGCAAACCCGCCGTTACCCGCTCTGCTTCGGCCCCATATGCGGTCAAAGCGAACTCGGGCCACACCAACGCGTCTGCAGACCAATGGGCTTCCGACAGCGACAAGTAGCGATTCACAATGTTGCGTCGCTGATCCTCATCCCACTTAATCGCCTGATCCACATTGCCTTGCACAATGGCAACGGAATGCTGACTTACCGGTGTCACCCACTGCCAGGGTAAAAGAGCCAATATCAGCGCGACCGGCACGCCAGTCATAACCATGGCCACTTTCGGCATCGGCAGACTGCGCCAGGCAGCGCGCAAGCACAGCACACCACCCACAGTACCAAGCAGCGCCAAAAAGCCGGTACCGAGCACACCCACTACTGGCAACAACCCAACAAAGAGCGAATCGGTCAAGCTGTAGCCGATAAATAGCCAAGGAAAACCTGTGAGCACCCAAGTTAATAGCCACTCAGCGACAACCCAGGCGACACAAAAGATCAGTCCATTCACCCAAGGAGTTGCGACCCTAAAACGCCGCAGCGACCAACCCACCGGCAACATAAATACAGCGAGCGTGGCAACAAATACCAACACCAAGGCCGCCGCCAGCAGCATCGACGCATTACCGTATTCATTTATGCTGACGTAAATCCAAGACGCGCCGCTGAGGTATTTGCCAAGGCCGTAGATCCAAGCCAACCAAAGTAAGCCACCGCGCGCGGTATTGAGAATGAGAAATAAGCCTGCTGCCGACAGAAGACTCAGTGGCCACCAACCTAAGGGGGCAAAACCTAATGGAAAGGCCGCGCCCAATATGAGAGCGACCAATCCGTTACGCCATTCAGTCTTCAGCATCTGCCACTTCGGGCACCACGGTATCGACTTTCAGCAAGCGAATGCGGCGTGAATCCGCATTGAGCACCTCAAACGCCATATCGGCGTAAACAATGCTCTCGCCGCGTTCAGGCACGTGGCCAAACCGATGCAGCACCAAGCCACCAATGGTGTCGAATTCTTCATCGCTTAGTTCGGTACTGAAGTATTCGTTGAAGTCTTCCACTGTGGTGTTGGCTTTAACGTGGAAACTATTGGTTTCGAGCTGTTTTACAAAACTGTCGTCATCCACATCGTGCTCGTCTTCTATCTCGCCGACGATCTGCTCCAATACATCTTCAATGGTCACCGCGCCGGAAATTTGTCCGTACTCATCCACCACCAATGCCATGTGATTGCGATTGGCACGAAACTCCTGCAGCAACACATTGAGTCGCTTGCTCTCAGGAATAAGCAGCGCCGGGCGAATACAGTCGCGCATAGCAAAGTTCTGATGGTTTTCTTGAAGCAACAATGGCAGCAGGTCCTTGGCGTGCAGGATGCCTTTGATGTCGTCCACGTCGTCACCGATCACCGGAAACCGCGAATGTCGCGATTCAACAATTACCGGCAACAATTCCGCAGGCGATTGGTCTTCGCTCACCACAACCAACGATGAACGGGGAATCATAATGTCCCGGGCATGCATATCAGACACCTGCAGAGCACCAAAAATGATGTTCAGCGCATCAAGCTCAATAAGCTGACGCTCGGCGGCATCGCGCAGAATGCTCAATAGTTCGGGGAGATCTTCTGGTTCGTCAGAAAATAGATCGGAAAGCCACTCGCGGACCCCACGGCGGGGTGACGAAGTTTCGGCTGAGTCACTTAATAACTCAGATGTATCACTCATAATTAGAGGAAGAATCCTTATGGACTGTCTGTATAGGTAAGTAGGCTATAAAAAGCAAGGGTCACAACTCAATTGTAGGGGTTGGCGATGCCCAAGTCGGCAAGGATCGCAATTTCTAAACCCTCCATGAGCTCAGCGTCTTTGTCTTCTTCATGATCGTGACCGAGCAGATGCAACAAACCATGCACCGTTAAGTGTGCCAAGTGGTCGTATAACATTTTGTGTTGCTCAGTCGCTTCCTGACATGCGACCGGCCAGCATAAAGCCAGATCCCCAAGCGGCAAGTCCGCTGCAGCAGACTCTCCTGCTGGAAAACTGAGGATATTGGTCGGCTTGTCTTTACCCCGGAAACTTAAGTTCAACGCTTGGGACTCTGCGTCATCACAAACGCGCAAACAGATCTCACGCTGCAGTCGCGGGTCGTCAACGCGATCACAGACACTGCGAAAAATCCGCGTCAAACCGACTTCGGTAGAGTTGGAAAAGTGCGCGAACCCAGCGTCCACGTCTTGCGCCGGAACGCCCTCGCCGATCTGCAACACAAGAGCCAATGCTAGCCGTTGCTGTTGGTGTTCTGATTCGCGCCTTTCGACGGCGACTCGGTATAAGCGTCGTAGGCATCCACAATGCGTTGCACCAGCGGATGACGCACGACGTCTTTAGAACCGAAATGCGTGAAGCTCACGCCCTTGGTGTTACGCAACACGTTGATGACATTAACCAAACCAGAGTGTTCACCGCGAGGCAAATCGATTTGCGTAATGTCGCCGGTAACCACTGCGGTCGAACCGAAGCCGATGCGCGTCAGAAACATTTTCATCTGCGCTACCGTGGTGTTTTGCGATTCATCAAGAATAATAAAAGCGTTGTTTAAGGTGCGGCCGCGCATGTAAGCCAATGGCGCGACCTCGATGATGTTGCGCTCGATGTATTTATTTACTCGCTCAACCCCGAGCATTTCGTACAAGGCGTCGTAAAGCGGACGCAGATACGGATCAATTTTCTGTGCCAGATCGCCGGGCAAGAAACCAAGCTTCTCTCCAGCCTCCACGGCAGGACGCACTAACAAAATACGTGTCACCTGTTGTGATTCTAGGGCTTCTACCGCACAGGCCACAGCCAGATAGGTTTTACCGGTGCCCGCAGGCCCAACCCCAAAACTGATGTCATGACCGCGCACCGCACCAACATACAGTTGCTGGTTATGGCCACGCGGCTTGATCGACTTTTTCAAGGTACGGATCACTTGCAGATCAGTCGTGTCGGCTGCTTGCTCAGCCTTTTCTTTGCGATCTTGTCGGTTCAGTAATTCTTCCACGCCGGCTTCCTGCAAAAACAGGTGAACCTGATCTGGCTCCAACACTTGATTGTTCGCCGTCTCGCGATACAACTGATGCAACAAGGCTTCGGCTGCGCGCACGCGCCCTTCAGGACCGCTGATCTGAAATTCGTTACCACGGTTGCGAATGTGCACATCTAACCGCTTTTCAAGGTGCTTTAAATTCGCGTCCACCGGGCCAACCAAGGCCGCAAGACGATCTGCGTCATCAGGCTCTAGTAAGGTGCGGCGTGTTAATGGAACAACAGTGGCAGGACTCGACTGCGCCGAAGTGTCTTCGACAGGTTGAGTGGAATCAGAATTTTGTTCTTGCAAATTTCACCATTAAAGCAAGTTGAAGAGTAAGTAATGAGAGCTTAAACCCAGGCTTTGGGCTGTCAAATGACAATCTGACCCATCCTTCGCGCGATTAATCGACAAGTAGTGTTCCACGCATGGAGTTGGGTAATGCCTCGGTGATTTCTACAGTACAAAAACCACCCACCAGTTCTGCCGGCCCCACAAAATTTACGACCCGATTGTTCTCAGTACGCCCGGCGAGTTGTTTACCAGTAGGGTCTTTCTTGGCAAATCCGGTCACCAACAAACGTTGTTTTGTACCCACCATGGCGTCTGCAATGGCTTCTGCTTGACCACGCAAAGTCGCCTGCAAGTGCTGTAAACGCTGTTTCTTGACTGCCTCCGGTGTGTCGTCTTCGAGGGCAGCCGCGGGGGTACCAGGGCGGGCGCTGTAAATAAAACTGAAGGACACATCAAAGCCGACTTCTTCGATCAGCGCCATGGTCGCAGCAAAGTCTTCTTCGGTCTCACCGGGGAATCCCACAATAAAATCAGAGGAAAGGCTCAAGTTAGGTCGAATGGCCCGCAGCGCATTGATCTTGGCAACATACTGGGCTGCGGTATGGCCACGCTTCATCGCCGTTAAAATACGGTCCGATCCGGCTTGCACCGGCAGATGCAAGTGATCTACTAACTGCGGCACGTCGCGATAGGCTTCAAGCAAACTGTCCGAAAAATCCATAGGGTGCGACGTTGTAAAACGAATGCGCTCCACGCCTTCAATGTCAGCAACGTAGTAAATCAGTTCTGCAAGGTCTGCTTCGTCACCATCAATGGCACCCAAGTACGAATTTACGTTTTGGCCCAGTAAATGAATCTCGCGCACCCCTTGGGCGACCAAGCCACGCACTTCTTGCAAGACTGAATCCACCGAGCGACTGACCTCTTCGCCACGGGTGTAGGGCACCACGCAAAAACTACAGTACTTGCTACAACCTTCCATAATGGAAACAAAGGCAGCAGGGCCGTCCATTTTCGGTTCCGGAAGCCGGTCAAATTTTTCAACTTCAGGGAAGGTTACATCGACCACAGGCACAAGTTGTTGCACCCGGCTGTCGAGCATTTGCGGCAAGCGATGAATAGTTTGCGGCCCGAACACCATGTCTACGACCGGCGCTCTGCGCATAATGGCGTCCCCTTCCTGACTGGCGACACAGCCACCCACACCAATAACCAAATCAGGACGATCTGTTTTCAGCTTTTGCCAGCGTCCTAATTGATGAAAAACCTTCTCTTGCGCTTTTTCACGGATCGAGCAGGTATTTAGCAACAACACATCTGCATCGTCCTCGCTGTCTGCCCGCTCGTAGCCCTGTGTCTCGCGCAGCACGTCATACATACGCGCAGAGTCGTACTCATTCATCTGACAGCCATGCGTTTTAACGAAGAGTTTTTTAGCCATGATCAACACAGTATTGCGGGGGCGCGATTATACGCAAAGTCTTGGACTACTTGAAAAGCAAAGGCGCATCCCCAAATAATGCGCCACGGGGCGGAACACGCCCGATTTTTCTACACGAGCAAAGCAGATGGCCGTTACCGAGACCACAGAAAATACCTACCGCATCCTGTTCCATAATCAGGGTCAGATTTACGAGGTCTATGCACGTAATATCTATCAAAGCGACCTGTACGGATTCGTTGAGGTTGAGGACTATGTGTTCGGCAACCACTCCAAAATGCTCATAGACCCAGCGGAAGATCGACTGCGCAGCGAATTTGAAGGCGTGCAACGCTCCTACATACCCATGCACGCCATTGTGCGCATTGACGAAGTGGAAAAAGAAGGTGTAGCAAAAATCACCACGGATTCCGGGGAAAAAGTGACCCCATTCCCAATGCCCATGCCTAAAGACAAGGGCTAAAGAGCCAGCGCAACCTCTATGAGGCGCGATTCTGGCGGCTTGATGTCTGCGCCCGCCAGTTCTAAATTCCTGACCTAACGCATAAAGCAACGGATCCGTGGCTGCTTGCAGCTGCGTAAAGGAATGGCGCCATGATGGAACTTTGGACTTCGCCGACACCCAATGGCTGGAAGGTGTCGATCATGTTGGAAGAGTTAATCGAAGCCGGGGTCGACATCGGCGACGTGCAGGTGCGCATGATCAATCTGCTGAAAGGCGATCAATTCAAAGACGACTTCGTCGAACGCAACTTAAATCAAAAAATCCCAACACTGCGAGACGAAGGTCGCGACATCATCGAAAGCTGCGCAATACTTGAATACCTCGGTGAAAAGTACCCCACCCCACTACTGCCATTGGATACCCGCAAATGGGATGTATTGCCCTGGGTCTATTGGCAAGCTGCCAATGTCGGACCCATCTTTGGCAACAAACTGAGCTACACCCGCTACATGGATGATGTCGACGACGAACTGAAACAGCACCCACTTGAGCGATTTAACAACGAAGCCCTGCGCTTGGTTTCTGTGCTGGACAAAAAACTCGGCGACAACCCCTGGGTATGCGGTGATCAATTCACCATTGCCGATATTGCCCTTTACCCATGGCTGCGGGGTTGGAAGTGGAGCAAGGTCAACATCACTACCAAACCCCGGGTTATGGAATGGGTCGATCGTGTTCGAGCACGACCGGGAGTGGAACGCGGCTTGGGCTACGGTGTACCGAAAAGCGAAGTCGATCAGTGGAGTGAAGAACGCAAAGCCAGTACTGCGAAAAGTGGCGCGACCATCGCCAGCAACACCAACATTAAAGACTCCATACAGTAGGCAGCAGCATGTCAGTATCCACCGATGTCCAAGGCGACATAGCCATAATTCGATTCGACGACGGCAATAAAAACGTTATCAATCACGAACTGCTCGACGACCTTGAACATGCCTTTGATCAGACAGAGCACAGCCAAGCCAAAGCACTTATTATGCAAGGACGGGAGGGCTCATTTTGCGCCGGATATGACCTGTCGGTAATGGTCGGCGATGACCCCAAGGCTGCTTCGCAGCTAGGACTACGCGGCGGGAACATCGCTCGCCGCATCTATGGCAGTCGAAAGCCGGTGATCGGCCTGAGTCAGGGCCATGCCTTCACCATCGGAGCCATTTGGCTTGCATCTTGCGATCTAGCTGTAGCCGAGGACGGTCCCTACAAGTACGGCATGGTCGAAGTAGCCCTTAACGTACCGTTAACAGGCTGGGCATTAGCGCCCGTGAGAGCAAAGTTAAACCCTGCGTACCACACAAAGGCTCTATTGCACGCACACGTCTTCAACCCAAGTGATGCGCTAGAGGCTGGATTCATTGATCAACTTGCATCATCGGGCGAGGGTCTCAGCAAAGCCCTGGAGGCCGCCGAAACCTTGGCAAAGCTGCCTAACGATGCCTACTACCAAACCAAGCTGGCCCTACGCCAACAAACACTCAGCGCGATGGACAAGCACCTCGGTAAAGGACGCAAGCTAGCAAGCAGCTAATACCCCTCCTCAAGCAATGGAAAGGCGCTTAGAACATGGCTTGACCGCAGGGGTTGATCGCGGACCAGCAAACCTGGGTGCAGGTCCGCCACATCGGATACACCAGTCAGAGCTAAAGATATCTGAATTTCCCGTTCCAGAATCGACAAAGCGCGAAGCATTGCTGGCACACCGCCAGCGGCTGCCGCCAAGGCTTCGAACCGCCCCATGCCGACTGCGCTGGCACCCAAGCACAAACCTTTAATGACGTCAGCGCCACGCATAAAGCCGCCATCTACCACCACGGGTACCCGGCCATCCACAGCCTCCACCACACCAGGCAAGGCATCAATACACGCTACCGTGTGGTCAAGTTGGCGGCCGCCATGGTTCGAGACATACACCACATCAACACCCGCATCGGCACAGCGCTTAGCGTCTTCGGGATTCATCACACCTTTAACGATAAGCGGTATATCGAACTTATCTTTGATGTGCGCCACGGTGTCCCATGTCATGGTGGACTGATAGTTCACACCGCCTGGATCCAACATGGTTCCCGTTGCAGTACGCGCCTGCATAGGCACATAACCCTTCATTAGATCGCGCTCGCGGCGCGAATAAACTTGGGTATCTGCGGTTAAACAAAAACCCACATAACCGCTGGCCATGGTGCGTTCGATCTGGTCGTCGAGCCACGCTTGATCTCCAGACAAGTACAACTGATAGACCCGGGGGCCGGTCACCTCTTTCGCCACGGTTTCAAAGTCCGGCGCACAGGACGAACTTAAAATTTGTAATACACCAAATTCCGCGGCGGCTTGGGCCACCGCACTGCCCCCTCGCTCGGTAAAGGCCTGAATTGAACCAATTGGCGGCAACACCACCGGAATACGCAACGTCTGACCCAGCAAATGCGTGGCAGTATTGACCTTGCTTACGTCTTGCAAAATCCTTGGCAGAAACACCCAAGACTCAAGGGCTGATCGGTTACGCCGCAAGGACGCCTCGGTATCTGCGGCACCCACCAGATAGTCCCAATCACCTTTATCGAGATTGTTCTGAGCCAGACGAACCATATCTGTTAGCGTTTTGAAATCCCCCACAGCTCCCCCTTGCTTGTAGATGGCGCCACAAAGTTCATGGCAAGCGCCAATGCTCAGGTTAAACTAGCACCCGATATGGACACAACGACGGGATAGAGTCATGGCAGGAATGGTCATTATTGGCGCAGGCCACGCAGCAGGTCAGGCCGCAGCGAGCTTGCGACAAGAAAAGTATGAAGGGCCGATCACAATCATTGGAGACGAAAGCCATGTACCTTACCAACGGCCACCGCTCTCCAAAGCCTATCTGTCTGGCAGCCAAGAAGTTGCGCGCGTTTATTTGCGGGCAGAAAAGTTCTACCAGGAAAAAGACATCACTCTGCGCCTAGCTACCCGCGCCGACAAAATTAACCGTGATAACAAGACCGTCGAACTAGAAGGCGGCGAAACCATCGACTACGACAAGCTGCTGATTTGTACCGGTTCTCGACCGCGCAAACTCACCATTCCGGGCAGCGACTTAGACGGCATTCACTACCTACGCACAATCGATGATGTCGACGGCATTCGCGCATCCATGCAAGAAGGCGCGAACTTAGTCATTGTCGGCGGCGGTTACATAGGCCTTGAAGTCGCAGCAGTGGGCAAAGAGCTGGGGCTCAATGTTCATGTGCTAGAAATGGAAGATCGAATCCTGCAGCGGGTGACCACCCCGACCATGTCCGAGTATTACGACACCCTGCACCGCGGGCGCGGGGTAAACATCCACACCAACACCGGGGTCACGGGTTTTAGCGGTGAAGGCAAAGTTGAGAAAGTGCTGTGTGGTGATGCCAAATTTGCTGCCGACTTGGTTATTGTCGGTATTGGGATCGTACCCAATATCGAGCTTGCCGAAGCGGCAGGACTCGCCTGCGACAATGGCATTGTCGTAGACGATCATTGCCAAACTTCGGATCCAGACATCTACGCTGCTGGCGACTGCACGAATCATCCCAATCCGCTGTTAGATCGGCGCCTGCGCCTCGAATCTGTGCCAAACGCTATGGATCAGGCGCGCACCAGCGCCGCGAACATGCTCGGCGGCGACAAAAACTACGCCGCTATCCCATGGTTTTGGTCCGATCAATACGAACTCAAACTGCAAATGGTGGGCTTCTCCGCCGACGGCAATCGTGAAGTACTGCGTGGCGACATGGCCAGCAACCAATTTGCGGTGTTTTACTTAAACGACAACACCGTCGTGGCTGCCGACGCGGTAAACAGCCCGAAAGAATTTATGATCTGCAAACAACTGGTGGGTAAAGAGGTAGATCCCGCCGTGCTCGGCGACCCTAATGCCGACTTAAAGGCGCTACTGTAGGTCTAGAGTAGAGCGATCACCCAGCTTCTGGAGCACTAGAGCCCCAGAACCTGCTTGGCAATAATGTTGTGCTGCACTTCCGACGAACCACCGGCAATTGTAAAACCCCTATGGTGGTATCGACCGGACGCCACATACTCCGCCCAGTCTGGCGAGACCGCCTCACCACCCGTAGCGGCATCCAACGGCATCGCCATGTAATCGACCAGGGTGAACAACAACTCATCTTGGGCTTGTACCAGCTCACTGCCCTTTAATTTCAGCATGCTCGGTTCAGCGCCAATCTCGTCGCCGCCATCAAAAGCGGTAAGTATTCTTAAACTCGTCGCTTCCAACGCTTGTAGCCGAATGTCCAACTCACTGATGTGCTTGTAGGCCCCATCTGGCAGGTTGATCCCACGCTGTACCTGGTAGGCAAAGGTCTCGCGCAAATTCGCCAAAATACGTTTGTTTTCAGCCACTCGCGACACCATCAACCGTTCATCGCCCAGCAAACTTTTCGCCACCGTCCATCCACGGTCTTCGTCGCCAAGGCGCTGACTCACAGGCACCCGCACGTCTTCAAAGAACACCTGGTTCCATAGCCGCTTGCCATTAAAGGCATACAAGGGCTCGACACTGACACCGGCAGAGGTGATGTCTAGTAACAAAAAGCTGATGCCCTTTTGCTGCTGAACACCTGGATTAGTGCGCACCAAGCAAAAGATCCAGTCCGCCATTTCAGCACCAGATGTCCATATCTTTGAACCGTTAACAACGTAGTCGTCGCCGTCGCGCTCTGCCCGGGTGCGCACACTGGCAAGATCAGAGCCCGCCTGAGGCTCTGAATACCCCTGGCAAAACCAAAGATCCGCGTTGCGAATTTTTGGTAAAAATTCAGTTTTTTGTGCTTCGCTACCGTACTTAATGATCGCAGGACCAACCATATTGAAACCAAATCCAGATAGCGCTGGCGCATGATGCCGACGACACGCGACGTCAAAAATATGCCGGTAGGTAAGGTTCCAACCCGTGCCGCCATATTGCTCGGGCCAATTAGGAGCCGCCCAACCCTGGGCGTTAAGCGTGCGGGTCCAGTCCGTTAACTCAGCTTTCGACACCGAAGCACCATTGCGTACCTTCGTTGCCACCTCAGACGGGAGCTTGTCTGCAAGAAAGTCTTCAACCTGTTGCTGAAATTGCAATTGCTCTGTAGAAAATTGATAACGCACGACCTCTCCTAATCCTAAACCCAAGGCCTCCATCATAGGCTTGGGAGTGATAGACTCAAGCCATGCATACTACGATCGAAATCAGCAAAGAGTACCTGCATTTTGCAGCCGCCCACTTCACCCTGTTCAGTGCCACCGAGCGAGAAAACCTGCATGGGCATAATTTCCAGGTCACACTGAATGCGACCGCACCCATACACAACGACGGCTTGACCTTCGACTACAACATTTTAAAGAAAACACTCAAAGCACTGTGCGACGAGTACGACGAACAAGTGCTTATGCCGACCAAGTCGCCGTACCTGAGTATAGAAACCGACAACGAATTTACCTACGTGCTGTTCAATGGCGAGCGCATTCCATTTCTCGACCGCGATCTGACACTGCTGCCCATCCGCAACGTCACCGTAGAGGAACTCGCTCATCACTTGTTGGAGCGACTCACGCAAGATGCAGCAATCGCCGCCTTAGATATCGAACATTTGTTGTTGCGATGCGCCTCAGGGGAGGGTCAATGGGCTAGCGCAGAATGGCGGCCTAACTTGTCGTAAGACAAGGGTTTTTGTGAGTACCAGCGCTAGCGCTGAATGGAGACCAAGCTTGTCGTAAGACAAGGGATTTTGCTGGTACCAGCACTTCGGACCTCGGACAAGGGTAAATGTCAGTAACAGGTCCGTGCGCTGAATGGAGACCAAGCTTGTCGTAAGACAAGGGTTTCTAGCGCAGAGTGGCGCAGCGTTCGCGCGTAGGTTCTTTTCCCTGTTCGGTGGCGGAATCACACTTTTATCACCCCAACTCTTCTACGGTAGTGTCGCTCGACTAACTGGGGGATTTTATGCCACATCTAGTAATTACTGGTGCCAGCGCCGGCATCGGTGCCGCTACCGCGGACTTGTTTCAAGCCAATGGCTTTAGCGTTGTGAACTTGTCGCGCCGACCTTGCCCTGTTGAAGGCGTGGTGAATATCTCTTGTGATCTTTCCGAACCGAATTTTGCTGAGTCCATTGGCCAGGATCTAGACGACGCCTTGGCTGGCGCGCAACAGATCACCCTCATTCACAACGCTGCCCTGCTTATTAACGACAACATTGCCGATACCAGCTCTGAGCAGCTTCGACGCGTGCTTGAAATCAACATCGTAGCCGCCAGCAGTCTTAACCAAATCCTGATTCCTAAAATGGCGGCAGGTTCTGGGGTGCTGTATGTCGGCTCCACCTTGGGCGAAAAAGCCGTGCCCAACAGTTTTACTTACGCTACCAGCAAACATGCTGTCATCGGCATGATGCGCGCCACCTGCCAAGATCTGGCGGGTACCGGTGTGCATACCGTTTGCATTAACCCTGGCTTTACCAATACCGAAATGCTTCGCGATCATGTTCCTGCCGACGTGATGCCGCAAATCGCCGCAATGAGTGCCTTCGAACGGTTGATTGAACCTGAAGAAATTGCCCAGGCGTTATTATTCGCAGCGCAAAATCCTGTCCTCAACGGCGCCGTCATCAACGCCAACCTGGGCCAAATAGAGCGCTAACCAATCAGTGCAGCGGTGCTTAGGTATCCGTTGCCTCTTCGTTCTCGCCAAGGCCAAGATAAGTCCGCAAGTAGCGCACCGCCAAATAAATGGGCCCAGTGTCCAGTGCTGCCACAAACAACTTAAAGACATAGCCCGAAGCGATAAAGACCATCAATTGCGGCCACAGCGGTTCTTCCGCATTAATCGGTAATGCCGCTGCCCAGAAGTGGGTAACTAAAATGACTGCGGTTGAATCCACGATTTGGCTGATCATGGTGGACACATTGTTGCGTAACCATAAGTGCCGCCCCTTGGTCAGCCGCTTCATCATATGGAAGATGCGTACATCGCAAAACTGTGCCGCCAAATAAGCGATCATTGACGCGCCAACGGCACCAAAGGCGAGATCTTTTATTTCAAAAAACACCGGTTCGCGACCGGCAGCATCCAACATCGGGGCACCTGTAGCTGGATCGATTCCGGTCCCGGGCAATTCGCTGCCTAACCACAGCAGAAACACGACCCAGATGTTCAGCAACAGCCCAACCCAAACCATGTCTCGAGCTTTTTCTTCGCCGTACAGCTCACTGATGAGGTCCGTGCACATGAATGTGACGGGGTAAGGCAACACCCCGACCGCCACCATCATGGGGATTTCCATACGAAATAAAGAAAACGACAGATCAAGGAAACGACTGATACCCAAGATATTCAGCATTGCCAGCGTGCCAAGGAACAACCCCGACAGTACAAAAAACACTCGTTGACGGCGCTTTTGGTAAATCGCCTCAGTCATTGCAGCTTCTCCTGACCTTTACCTGCTCGTTCAATCCAAGGCTTAACGCGGCTCGGTTACCCATTGTTGGTTAACGCAGTTGTCTAAACCGTTACCCTCCAGATACTTAATTGCGACCTCACCGCCCTTGAAGCGCATATCGAAAACACTCTCTGGGGTAAAAAACGCAGAGTGCGGAGTAATCAGCAACCGATGGTCTATCCATTCTTCGTCCGTTGCCCAAGCCTTAATCAAAGGGTGGTCTGGATTCGCTGGTTCCTCTGGCAACACATCAAGACCACAAGCCTGGATCTTGTTTTCTTTCATAGCGGTGTACAGATCGTCCAGATCAATAATTGGCCCGCGTGCTGTATTTACCAACACCAACCCAGGCTTGGAGGCAGACAGTACATCCAGGTTAATCAATTTTTCTGTGCTTTCGCCCAGCGGTAGGTGCAAGCTCACCACGTCGCATTGGCTAAACAGTTCTTGTAACGAATGCACACGCCGAATACCAACAGCCAGCTCGGCACCGTTTTCTCGGTACGGATCAAACATCACCACATCCATGCCGAAGGCCTTGGCGCGCAGCGCCGCCGCTGTGCCAATACGGCCCAAGCCGACCACCCCAAATACACAGGCAGACAGCCGTTTTCCGTAGGGATTCAATGCAGGGCGCCACAACCCTTTGGGGTCTTTTTTCAGTTCACGGGTATGGAAGGTAATGCCTTTCATCAACGACAACATCAGCGCCATCGCATGGTCAGCAACCTCCTGGGTGCCGTAATCAGGCACGTTGCAAACCGGCATGCCTATGGCACCCCATGCGGCTAGGTCCAGGTTGTCGAAGCCGACTTTCGGTGTCACCACAATGCGGCACTTTTTTAGCTTGGCGCGATATTCGGCAGGAATGTCATTCACGGTAACAATGGCGTCGCAGTTTTCCCACTGATCGTCAGTCACATCGGTATAACGTTCACAAAACTCGGCGCTGTGTTCGCCAACGCTTGCGACCTCTATGTCACGACCATCCGGCCAACGCATTGCCGGCCATAAAATTCTGTACGTCATTATTCCCCCCTAATTGATCCGAGCGATGGATGTTACAAGCCGTCCAGTGTTTCCGCTAGCAACGCCACGCTTTCGCGTAGCAGCGGCTCTGCTAAACCGCTGACACGAATGCGGGTTGCGATCATGTGGGTCATGCCTAGATCTTCCTGATACATGCCTACTCGCTCGCGCACGAACTCCGGCTCGCCAATAATTGTCCAGTCGTCTACCGTTTCTCCGTCCTGCAAGCGGGCGTTGTCGGTTTCGGCGCTCAACAACTCCTTTAACTTCTTACACTGTTGGGCATCTCGACTAACAAATACCGTACGCATAAGAGGTAACTCGGCAGGCGCACTGACGCCAGCGGCCTCGGCAGCCGCCTGATGCTGGGCATAGTTGTGGCTTAATGTGGCCATACTTTCCATCGGTGACGACAAATACGGCAGGCCAAATCCGCCCGCTTGGGCTAACGCCTTCGGACCAAAGGCCGCCACCCAGATGGGTGGATGCGGTTGTTGCAACGGTCGCGGGTGCACTTCGATCGCGTGCTCAGGATCGTCATCTAGGGTCACCGGCTCTCCTGCCCAGGCGCGACGCATAATGTCCAACGTCCAAGCAAAAATTTTGCGCTTTTCTGCCACCGGCACATGAAAAGCACGCAGCATCTCTGGGGCATAACCACGCCCGACACCTAGAATCAATCGCCCGCCGCTCATTTGGTCGAATACCGCAACCTGCTCCGCAGCTTGCAGTGGATTACGTAAGGTCAGTAGATAAGAGGTCGTACCCAGTTTGATAGTCTTGGTCGCGCCTGCCACTGCGGCCAACAGTGTGAGCGGGTCGGGTAATGCGTTAGCACCGAAGTGATTCTCTGGTAGCCACAGTGATTGGTAACCACACTGCTCTGCAAATTGAGCTTGGGAGCATAAACTGGGAGCAGACAGGTCAGAAAAATTCCACGGGGTTAAACCCAAATGCAGCTTTGTCACAGCGCTCCTTATCTGGTTATTGCGTTTGGCTAAGCTCCGCCGCTTCAACGTCTAAACGTTGCATAAGTAGCATTGCTCGCATGGTCACCATAACGGCTGCCGTGTGTCGAACATGTGCAAACTCTTGATAAAGCGGGTCATTTTCTAGCAACAAACACTCTTCTGAGCCGCATTGAAATCGGGTGCGTTCGCCAAATTTATTACCCGCCGGGCCATATTTACCAAATTCGTCAGTGGCGCCAAATTGCCAAAACGCGGTCCACTGAGCAGGCAAACCATCAATGGGCGCACGCACACTAATAATGGTGTCTTCCGCTGTTTGTTCCAGCAGACTCTGCAAACCCGGGCGCTGATCTGGAGCATTCAATGCCGCATCAAAAGCCACCAGTTGCGGGCAACTTTGTTCAATAGAACGTTCGAGCCGCGCAACATCTACGTCAAAGCGATCAAAACGATCAAAAAACGAGAAGCGCCACCAACGGCTGGTGAACACCGGCACCACTCTAGGCGGCGAGGTCACGTCTTGCAGATAACTAAGCAGTCGACCAAAAATTTTTAGGCGTTCCTGCCGATCATTGGTTTGTTCGAGTTCGTTATTCAGGCCATTGAAGTGATCGTGAAAACGCGTATCGATTAAGCCCAAAGCAGCACGGCTTTGCGCGGCATCACGGTTGTAATAGTTCCAGCGAAACATCCGCCAAAAGACATTTCGGTCAGCTTGGGCAGTGTTTGCCCTGACGACATAGCGAGTGTCTAACGCTGAAAGCGGCTGCAGTTCTGAGGATTGGTCACAACGGCTGAGTTGTTTCGCCGCAAGAAAGGTCAGCTGCTGATGCACAGCACTTTCATAACCCCAGGATTGCGCAACGAAGCCTCCTGCGCCGAGTAGCAGCAGCCATGCAGCGAACTTGCGCAGACTAGTTCGCATAATAAGGCGGCAGCGTTTCATGTGGAGTGACATGTTCATCGGTCTGCAAACCGTCCAAGAGCTGTTGTATGGTTTTCCCAGTTTCGGGCCAAATCGCATCTGGCACCAGCTCCACCGCCGGTTGCAGCACGAACAACCGATTCTGCGCCCGTGGATGCGGCAATACAAAGTTCGGCAAGTTGCGCACTTGGTCGCCAAACAGCAACAGATCCAGGTCAAGCTCGCGCGGAGCATTACGCACATGCTTAGTGCCACGACCAAATGCCCGTTCCAACTGCTTGAGCTCTTTGAGCAATTGTTCTGGCGACAAGCCGTCGATCGCTTCGAAGGTCGCGGCAGAATTAATAAAGTCAGCAGAGTCAGGCGGGCAATCTACCGGCGTGGTGCGCCATAGTCGCGAACTGCGCAAACTGCCAGGTGTGGCGAACACCGTTAAGGCGTTAATCGCCTCAACCATAATCTGTGTTGACTCACCCTGGTTTGACCCCAGCCCCAGCAGCACCATTGACCCCAACGCGCACACCAACCGTTTAATCTTGAACCACCAAAATATAGACACCGTGATGGAAAGCAACCTCTGAAGTCATTACCAACAGCGAGGCATATCAGCCTGCCACAGCACTTATTCCTGTGTGGCAATCCGCCAAGGGCTTTGGCACCATCAGGGCCTTGTGATCAAACAATTAGGGGACCGCGATGAAGGCAGCCGTACTACGAGAGATCAACAAACCGCTTGAAATAGAAGAGGTGCAATGTGGCAATCCAGCACCCCGAGAAGTGCTCATTAGAACCGTCGCCGCAGGCGTGTGTCATTCAGACCTGCACTTTCAAGACGGCTCATACCCCTACCAGTTACCGGCCATTTTAGGCCATGAGTCTGCCGGCATCGTCGAAGCCGTCGGCTCGGATGTGACCTATGTGAAACCAGGCGATCATGTCATTACCTGCCTGAGTGCATTTTGTGGCCACTGCGAGCACTGCCTAACCGGCCACATGTCACTGTGCCAAGAACCAGAGTTACAGCGCAGCGAAGACGAACCCAGCCGCTTGGCCGCTGGCGACGAGCGCATCTCCCAATTTTTAAACTTGTCCTCTTTTGCCGAGTACATGCTGGTGCACGAACACACCGTGGCAAAAATACGCGAAGACATGCCCCTAGACCGAGCTGCGCTAATTGGCTGTGGCGTCACCACGGGGGTCGGCGCCGTTATCCATACCGCTCGGGTTGAGGCTGGCAGCACCGTTGCTGTTATCGGCTGTGGCGGCGTTGGGTTGTCGGCCATCAACGGCGCGGTCATTGCAGGCGCGTCACGGATCATCGCCATCGACATGTTGCCCGCGAAGTTGGAACTGGCACGTAAATTTGGCGCCACTGATGTCGTCAATGCCAGCGAAGTCGATGCGGTAGAAGCCGTAAGAGAAATGACCAAGGGCGGCGTGCACTATTCCTTTGAAGCCATCGGTCTGGCCCAAACCGCACAGCAAGCATTCAAGATGCTGGGCTTTGGTGGCACTGCCACCATCATCGGCATGATTCCAGTAGGCACTCAGGTAGAACTCCATGGTCCAGAATTCTTGATGGAGCGCAAAATGCAGGGCTCCAACATGGGATCCAACCGATTCCGCGTGGACATGCCGCGCTTTGTCGAATTTTACCTGCAAGGACGCCTGCACTTAGACGATCTAATTTCCAAGCGCATAAAACTCGAAGATGTAAACGACGGAATGGATCAGTTACGTACTGGAGAAGTCGCACGCTCAGTCATCATGTTTGACTAAATTACCTGATCGTTATCGGCCCAAAACGGCCATTACGATATACCCGCAAGGTGAGCCGCCGGTTGTCGCGGCGCACCGCCTCGCGCAACTCCGCAATATCCACGACCGTCCGCCGATTAGCGCTGACGATAATATCGCCAGCGCGCAATCCATAAGCGTACGCCGAGCTGTTGCGGTTGATCTCAGCGACTAAAACGCCACCACCCAGATCATCGGCAGCGCTAAGATTTTGTAACGCAACACCACTTAAACGAGGCGTTATTCGCTGCCCCGCCACTTGCTCTTGAGTGTCGGCAAAAATTTCCAAGGTCAACGTTTGCTGCTCGCCTTGACGCACAAAAACGATGTCTAAGCGATCACCAATGAACATCACCGCTGCTTGATTCTCAAAGTCAGCCACACTGGTAATTTTTTTGTCACCCATTTGTAAAATGACATCACCCGGCGCGAGCCCCGCTTTCTCGGCGGAACTGGCAGGCTGCACATCGACAATCACCACACCAGCCGGTGCACCATCGGCTGGCAACACATCAAAGGCTTTGGCGAGTTCGCGATTCAAGGGTTGCACCAACGCACCGACGTAGCCGCGATTTACTTCGCCGTTTTCAACCAACTCATCAATAATAGCCGCCGCCATATTCGCAGGAATAGCAAAACCAATGCCCACGTTGCCGCCACTGGGTGCGTAAATCGCCGTATTAATGCCGACTAAGTCGCCACGCAGATCAACCAACGCCCCGCCAGAATTACCGGGATTAATCGGCGCGTCGGTTTGGATAAAGTCTTCGTAACCCTCTATACCCAAGCCACTGCGCCCTAAAGCGCTGACAATACCGCTGGTAACTGTTTGGTTGAGCCCAAAGGGGTTTCCAATAGCCACCACAAAGTCACCCACCCTGAGTGCCGCACTGTCTGCGAACTCGATGGCGCTAAGGTTTTCAGCTGCGACTTTGAGCAGCGCCAAGTCAACTTGCGGATCTCGCCCAACAAGCTGCGCCTCTAATGTTCTGCCGTCGGAAAAACCCACACTGATTTCGTCGGCACCGTCGATCACATGATTATTGGTCACGATGTAACCGCGGGCAGCGTCCACTACTACACCCGACCCCGCGCTCTGAGTGCGCCGATAACGACGGCGACTTTCTGGGATGTTGAAAAACCGCCGAAAAAACGGATCGGCGAGCAAACGATTGTGTTCAACCACCGTGGTGCGCGTCGCGATATTGACCACCGCCGGATTCGCCCGCTCCAACATATCTGCAAGGCTAGGTAACGGCGTATCCGGTTCACCCGCCGCACCCGGCAGAGTCAATGGCAACGCCGCTTGTGCAATTGGCGCAACGCTCAAACCTAACACTAAAACCGCCAGACTAAGGAATCGATACAACACTCATTGCCCTCTTTTTGCTTGGTTGCCCGCAGCCCGTTCTGAGATCTGCATGATCATGTTGTTGAGTGACTAGCGACCCAAACCACAACAAATGCTACTAACGACGTCACTAATGCACCAATGAATGCGAAAGTATAAGAACCCGCAAGATCAAAAATCCAGCCCATACAGAACGGGCCAGCCGCAACACCTAGGACAGAAATCGCATTGGCACGGGCGAACAACTGCGGATAAATGTCTACCGAATACTTCTCTGCCAGCCACAAAGGTTGCGTCATCAACAAATTGTCAACACTCAGACCAAACACCCCGGCAGCCACAACACCCATCACGCCGTTCGGAGCAAAGGCGATCAACAACAGTCCCAGGCTTTGCAACAACACATTACCCAGAGCAAAGCGGCGAATAGGCATCCAACTGACCAACCAACCACCAATAAAACGACCGGTAATGCTGGCAATAGACAACGCCTGCACCGCCATAGCCGCCATCGTGAAATCACCCAACAACTCCACACGACTATATAAGTGCGCGATGGATCCAACCTGGGCACCCATAATCAGCACATAGGCCACTGCCAGCAGAACGTAAAAACGGCTGCGCAATGCAGCGGCCAAACTTGCTGCTAATTGGGCTGACAGCTGTGCTGCATCAGCGGCATTGTTCGCTGGCGCTTGCTGATCCTTAGGAAATCGCAAAAACAACGCCACTGGCACCACAGCCAGCACTAAAAACACACCTAGCCAATGCATGGTGATACCAAAACCCCAGGCGTTCATAAGGTAGGCCGTCAGCGGTGTGATTAGGAAACCACCCAGCGACAAGCCGGTAGACGCAATCGCCAATGCCATTGACCGCTCGGGGCCAGGAAACCAGCGGGTAATTAACGTCGTGGATATGACTATAGAGATGCCCGCGTTGCCAATACCGAACAAAGTAAACAAGGCATAAACCTGCCAAAGCTCACTCGCCACGCCCACCAAACCCACCGCCGCGCCAGACACCAGCGCACCCGCAATGACCACCCTGCGGACCGACCACACTCGTAGTAGGTCAGCCACATACAAACCGGCAATCCCGCCAACCACAAAAAATAAGCTCACAGCGAAAGATGTATCGGCAGAGGGCACCACCAACTGGGCAGACAAACGGTTGATGTAAACCGACATATTGTAGAAGCCGAGCCCAGAGCTCACGGTTTGCATGAGCAGGGTCAGACCCACAATCACCCAACCGTGGGGATTGTTCTTTAGAGACATTTGCACACTGGATGAGTCAGCAGATGGCGGCATTGTATTCTTCAACCTCAACAAAACAGCGGGCCGAGTTGCAACCGCCTTCGAGCACTAACGCGCTGATAAATACCCGGCAAAGCACTATAGAACCGACCTTGTAAAACGTCTATGGTCGACGGCTCGAAGTAAAAAACAGACAGGAGCAGCAATGGAGCTAGCCGATAAAATCGTTGTGGTTACAGGGGGAGCCAGCGGCATAGGCCGCGAAATGTGCCGTCGCTTTGCCCGCGAAGGCGCAAGGAAAGTGGTCGTCGCAGATCGAGACGGAGACGGTGCGAAAGCCGTCGCCGCAGAGATCGATGGCGTCGCCATGGCGGTAGACGTTCAAGAAGAAGCACAAATTATCAATCTGATTGAAACCACCGAAAAGGAAATCGGCCCTATCGATCTGTTTTGTTCCAACGCTGGCATTGGTATTGGTAAGGGCATCAGCACCTCGGACGAGGTTTGGCAAAAAATCTGGGAAGTGAACACTATGGCCCACGTTTGGGCCGCCCGCGCCTTGGTTCCGCTGATGATAGAGCGCGGCGGCGGTTACTTACTCAGCACCTCGTCTGCCGCAGGGTTGTTAAGTCAAATCGGTTCCGTCACTTACGCTGTGACTAAGCACGCTGCAGTAGCGTTGGCGGAGTGGTTGTCGATCACCTATGGCGATCGCGGCATTAAAGTTTCAGTTTTGTGCCCACAAGCCGTGCGCACCGCAATGACCGCTGGCGGCCCAGGTGTTGCTGGCGTAGACGGCATGATTGAGCCAGAAATCGCAGTGGACGCGGTGGTCGAAACATTGCGCGAGGAACGGTTTTTAGTACTGCCCCACCCCGAAGTGGCGGAATACATTAAACGCAAGACCTCAGACTACGACCGCTGGCTAACCGGTATGCGGCGTCTGCAAGCGCAATATACGCGCCCCAAAAGCTGACTAGCCGGCATCCGCTAAAAAGCCATTGAGACGCAGGGCTTCTAGCAAACCAATCAAGATCAAGTCAGAAACAACGTGGTCAAATAAGTCTTCGCGATCGAAAAGATGTGCAAATCCACCGGTGGCAATAACCACCGGTGGTTCATCGGCAAATACCTCGGCGCTAATGCGCGAGGTTAGCTCGCGCACCATACCTACATTGCTCCAATACAAACCTCGCTGAATACTTTCCGTGGTGGTTTTACCCATGGCGAGCTTTGCCGGTTTAATTTCAACCGACGGCAGTTTTGCGGTTTTGGCTTCCAGCGCCTCCATAGCCAAACGTATGCCGGGCATGATGTTGCCACCCAAAAAGACCCGGTCTTTGGACACCGCACACACCGTAGTCGCAGTACCAAAGTCCACGACAATAAGGTTACGGTCCGGAAATAACTTAACCGCACCCATGGCGTCGGCAATGCGATCGCTACCTACTTCTTTCGGATCTTTGTAGCCAATTTGCAGACCGGTCTTTAGTCCTGGGCGCAGGACCATCGGCTCAATGTCAAAGTACTTCTGGCAGCAGGCCCAGAGTGTGTAATTGAGTTCAGGCACCACCGACGAGATACCAATGGTTTTAATCGATTCCGGCGCAACACCGTTTTCACGCAACGCGCCGCGCAAGAACACACCAATTTCGTCAGACGAACTGCGCGAGGTCGACGCATAACGGAACTGCATACTCAGTTCGCCTTGGTCGAATACCCCACAGAAGATCTGGCTGTTACCGACATCTAATACAAGAATCATGAATAGCTCCCCTCAACGGCGGGAATCAAGTTGTCAATCAACCGCACCTGGCCCTTACCACTGTTCACCACAATGGCGCCAAATCGCCGTCCGTCAGTGCTGTGCACGTAATCAACATCCACCTCTAAATCGCGCAATTGCTGGGTGGCTTCAGAATCACTCTGGGCGCTGCGCAATATGGCATTGAATCGGCCTGCTTTAGATCGTGCGCACGCATCCAACAACTGATTGCGCGAAGACATCGCCAAGCCATCGGCTTCGCGCACGGTTTCGCAACCGACAATGTCTACCGGCATAAAAAACGCGGCCGCCATGTCTTTAATCAGCTGGTATTGCTGATAATCCTTCAAGCCAAAATACGCACGCTGAGGCTGTACCAAATTCAGCAACTTCATAACCACGGTCAACACGCCGGTAAAGTGCCTCGGCCGGTCGGCTCCGCACAACCCCTTACTGAATTGAGTTTCGTCGACTTGAAAGCGGTAGTCGTCTGGATAAATTTGCCCGTAGGTGGGCAACAACACCGCACTCACACCGCTGTCTTTGGCGATCTGCAAATCAGCTTCCAAGGTTTCTGGATACGCCGCCAGATCTTTGGGGTCATTAAACTGGGTCGCGTTCAAATAGATGCTCAACACCGTATTTTGGTTTTCCGCCACGCTACGTTGCAGCAGCGATTGATGGCCCGCGTGTAACGCACCCATAGTCGGCACAAAACCCACAGTCTGATCCTGCAGCTCACGGCGCCAGTCGCGCCATGCTTGCAGGTTGTCGATCACCTTCATTGATAGACTTCTTGGCAGTTAGGAAATGCACCACTAACGACGTCGCTATGGAAGTGATTCACAGCCTCGCTCAACACTTGGTGACCATTCATATAGTGACGCAGAAACCTCGGCTTAAAGTCCGCCTGCATTCCCAGGAGGTCTTGCAACACCAATACTTGTCCGTCGGTGAACGGCCCGGCACCAATACCAATGGTGGGTATCGACAAAGCTTGGGTGATTTTGCGCCCTAGCATTTGCGGCACGCATTCCAATACCAGAGCAAAGCAACCGGCTTGTTCCAACGCCTTGGCGTCGGCCAGTATTTTTTCCGCAGCCGCTTCGGCACGACCCTGCACTTTGTGACCACCAAAGGCTTCAACAGATTGCGGGGTTAGGCCTAAGTGACCCATAACTGGCACCCCGGATTCCACAATGTGTGCCATCAGATCGAGCTGACCGGCAGCACCCTCTATTTTTATTGCGTTACTACCCGCGCGCATCAGCTCGGACACACCGTCTAACGCCGCATCGCGGCTGTACCGCGCTTGCATAAACGGCATGTCGCCAACAATAAACTTATTTGGCGCGCCACGACGTACTGCTGCGATGTGGGTCGCCATCATCTCAACAGTTGCGTGTACCGTACTGGGAAAGCCATGCATCACCATGGCTAGGCTGTCGCCTACCAGCAACGTGTCGACATCACTTTGGTTAAGAAGTTGCGCCGACCAATAGTCGTAGCAAGTGACCATAGAAACCTTGTCACCTGCGACCTTGCGGCGCGCGAAATCATTGATATTCATTTTGTCAGTGCTCCACTCAACAGGAGCACCGCGTCCACTACTGTGAACCGCGTTAGAGTCAACATACCGGCGCTTCCTGGTACCTGTCTGTTTAAGATCAGGTCCTCACGTTGTATGAATCAGATCGAAAAGATCCCCCCAGTCTCTGCCAAGTTGCCCGTAGGCTGCCTTCGGTCAGAGCTCAGGCGGAAAGTACAATAAGCGTGTCGAGGTGTCGATAGGTGTTAACCGGCTTCATAACCGTTCATGGTGACAACGGCTTTGCCAATGACCTCGCGATTTTCCAGCAAGCGCATGGCATCTACAGCTTGGGCCAGCGGCAGGGCATGGCTGATATACGGGTCAATTTCGCCGGCTTCTGCCATGGCATGTAAACGGTCACGGTTTTCTTGGCCCTTGACCGGGTCAAGCCGCCCGTATTCGCCAGCACGCACACCAATAACCGATAATTGTTTGATCAAAATTAAATTCACCGCCGCTTGGGGCCAACGGCCACTGGTAAAACCAATGGTCAGCAGCCGCCCACCGACGTTGACACAGCGCATACTCTCGTCGAATACATCACCGCCCACTGGGTCGTACACGACATCTGCACCCCGGCCTTCGGTCAGGGCTTTTACCTGGTCGCGAAAACCACCCAACGAACCGTCAGCTTGAGTGTAATTAATGACATGATCGGCACCGCGAGACTTCACCACCGCCAATTTGTCGTCACGCCCACCGGTACCAATAACCTGGGCACCGAAGTATTTACCCAAATCTACCGCCGCCATGCCGACACCACCGGTGGCACCATGCACCAGCAAATGCTCGCCAGCTTGTAAATCGCCGCGCCGGTACAGGGCAACATAGGCTGTTAAGTAGGCGGTTTGATAACTCGCCGCCTTCGCGTAGTCCATACCTTTGGGCAGAGGTTTAAGCTGAGACTCTTCAACCACCACCGCTTCGGCAAAGCCGCCGTAACGCATGCTGACAATAACCGCGTCACCTTCTTTGACGCTGACACCCGGCCCGCAGGCTTCAACATCACCCGCGGCTTCACCACCCGGCGCAAACGGCAGCGGTGGCTTGAACTGATACTTGCCCTGAATCATTAACAGATCGGGAAAATTCACCGCACAGGCTTTCAGCCGCACCCGCACCTCACCCGGGCCAGGTTCCGGCAGCTCAACTTCGCGCAGCGACACCGAACCAATGTCTTCAGAAATCGCGTCGCACATGACTGCATTCATCAGTGTCATGATCCCGCCTCTAGCAACTCTTGCACAGCACGCTGCCCCATCACCCGCACCAAGTGCGCGCGATAGTCTGCTGAGGCGTGCATGTCGCTGTTAAAACCGGCATTGGGAACTTCAGAATTTGCCAATGCCCCAGCACTGAAATCAGCTTGCAGCAGTTGTTCCATGCCACAACCACGAAAGGCACAAGGGCCTGCACCGGTAACACCAACACGAATAGAGTCGCCAAAGTCCGCCACCAATACACCCACCACCGCATAACCAGACGCTTGGTTCGCAAACTTCGCGTAAGCGGCGCGCTGTGGCACCGGAAACTCAACCCGCAGAATAATTTCATTTGGACTGAGCGCTGTTTCAAACAGATCCACAAAGAATTCGTCGGCATGAATACGGCGCTGGTTCGTCACAAGCGTCGCCCCCAAGGCCACCACTGCCGCCGGATAGTCTGCGGCAGGATCAGAGTTCGCAAGAGAACCGCCCAGAGTGCCGCGGTTACGCACTTGGTTGTCACCAATGCCCGCCGCAACCTTCGCCAAAACAGGCAATATGCTGCCAAGGGCTTGATGCTCGGCCACCTGGTTGTGCGTAGTCAGCGCTCCCACCACCACGCTGTCTGGGTTCACGGTCACACCCCGAAGCTCGTCCACCGCCGCCAAGTCGATAACATCACTGGGCTGAGCCAGGCGTTGCTTCATAGAAGGAATCAGTGTCATCCCACCGGCGATGTAGATGGGATCGTCTGCTTGGGTAAATAGCGTGTTGGCTTCGGCCAACGAAGTTGGCGCGTGGTATTGAAAGGAATACATTTATTCGGCCGTGCCTTGGGCTTTGCGCTGATCCGCCACAGCCTGCACAGCGCGCACAATGTTGTGGTAACCGGTGCAACGGCACAGATTACCCTTCAACCCAGCACGGATGCCTTGGTTCGATAAATCCGAATTATTTTCCACCAGATCGATGGCCTGCATGATCATGCCAGGCGTACAAAAGCCGCACTGCAAACCATGATGCTCACGAAACGACGCCTGCATGGGGTGTAGGTTGTCGGCGTCGCCAATGCCTTCAATAGTGGTAATGACCATGTCTTGAGCCTGCACCGCCAACAACGAACAGGACTTAATTGCGCGACCGTCGGCATGCACCGTGCACGCGCCACACTGAGACGTGTCGCAACCCACATGAGTACCGGTCAGCCCCAAGTGCTCGCGCAGTACATCCACCAGCAACGTATGCGCTGGCACATCAACTTCGTGAACGCTGCCGTTCACAGACAAAGCAATCCGCATCCCCTCTCCCTAGCGCGCTGACAAAAAGAACTAAAGCGCCAGCACCATGGCCAAAATTAGCACCGTAAAGGCAATAACCCAAATCATGCCGGTGCCGTCGGTAGCGCGTTGTTCCGGCTCTGCCTCGGCAGGTTGATCGGCCTTATTACCTTCAGCCTTGGATTCATCATCGTTCATAACCACCGCCTCTTCGTTAGCATTAGCATCACCGGGCTCATCGGCCGCCAACGCGGCACAAAAGTTAGCAAAAAATTCGTCCGCCATTTTGCGCGCAGCGCCATCCACCAGACGACTGCCCACCTGGGCCAGTTTACCGCCAACCGAAGCGTCTACCGAATAAGACAAAGACGTGACGTTTGCGGAAACCTCAGACAGCTGCACATTCGCCGCCCCCTTAGCCACACCAGCACCGCCTTTAACCTCGCCCTGCAAAACATAGCTGTTGGGAGGATCGCTCTCCGTAATCGTCAACTGCACTTGAAAGGTCGCGTTCACCGGACCCACCTTGGCCTTAACCGCAGAAGCAAAACGCGTCTCATCCAACTGCTGCATGGATTGGCAGCCGGGCACACAGCGTTGTAAAACTAGCGGGTTATTCAGCGCCTCCCAAACCACATCGACCGACGCCGGAACTTCGTAAACACCCTGTTGCTGCATAGCCCTGAACCTACCTTGAACTCAATCAACCAACGGCGCGCCGTCGAAGCGCTCTAATACCGCAAACTCAGACACCGGCTTACGCGACAACTTAGTCAGCTGTTTAACCGGCTTGCCCATCGGGATCATAGCCGCAAAGGCGTACTGCGACGGCACCCCAAGCAGCTCCTGCAAAACCGGCTCTTGGGCACCAACAAAGGTCGTTAGCGTACCGCCCAAACCCTCGTTGCGGGCCGCCAGCAAAATGTTCCAAGCGAAAGGATAAATAGAACCACCAGAAATGACCCCAATGCGATCAAGCCCAGAATCAAAGGACGCCACCACCGACAAATCTACAAACACCAACAACACAACCGGCGCACCCGTGAGCTTGTCGACAAAACCCGGCGGCAATTTAGTGGCCGCGACATCCGCGTCGGATACCGACGAGGTATTAATGCTATTCCACGGCGCTTCACCCGCCTGCACCTGAGCGGCGTAGCGCTGAAACCCAGGCTCAATAAGCTCACCCAAGCGCGCGCGGGTAGCGTCATCGCGCACCACAATCACCTTCCAACCCTGACGATTACCCCCACTCGGCGCAAACCGCGCGTTGTCTAAGATGCGCACAAGCAACTCGTCCGACACCGGCTCGTCGACAAAATCCCGCGCAGCAAAGGTCGTGCGCATTACCTCGTAAAGCTCCATAGCCAACCCAAAGGAAAAACAGTAGAGGCGTAACTTAACCACAAAAGCCAATCGACGCGACCCAACAAAGACAAAGACCGTTCGTCTGAGGTACGCCACTCTTCCTCGCCAAAAGATTCTTTGCTCAGGGCTTCCTCCTTCCTCCCCCACCCTTTTTAGGGTGAAATGCTCTTATGTCGACCACGCTTCTTTTTAATAAACCTTTCAACGTGCTGTGTCAGTTTCGTGATGCGCAAGGTCGTGCGTGCTTGGGGGACTTCATTGATGTGTCTGGCGTGTACGCAGCGGGTCGTTTAGATCGCGACAGCGAAGGGTTGTTGGTGCTGACCGACGACGGTGCACTGAACCACAAAATCACTGACCCCGCTCACAAGATGTCTAAAACCTATTGGGTGCAGGTTGAAGGTTCGCCGTCTGCGGCGGACCTTGCACCGTTGGCGGATGGCGTTGAGCTTAAAGACGGTGTTTGTTTACCGGCGCAGTTTTCTTTGGGTGAGCCGGTGTGGCCTGCGGGTGGCTTGTGGCCGCGGGTGCCGCCTATTCGTGTGCGGCAGTCCATTCCTACCTCTTGGTTGTCGCTGACGTTGCGCGAGGGGCGCAACCGCCAGGTGCGGCGCATGTGTGCGGCTGTGGGTTTTCCGGTGTTGCGGTTGATTCGTTATCGGGTTGGGTCGTGGACCCTGGACGGTTTGGCCTCTGGTGAGTGGCGCCTGCTTTAGGTGTTTTTGCTCAGTTAGGCGTTACGCCACGCCGTCTGGCATTTGCCCTTCAAACACTATTTCTTCTAATGCTTTGCGTGGGCTGGGTTGTTCGCGCTCTTGCAGGGGTTCGGGCAGCTCATTTTTGTCTCCGGGTTCGCCTACCGCAACTATGGCTTGTATTTGCATGTTGTCGGGCAGGTTCAGTACCTTGGGTATGTCGTCGTGCTCTATGCCCCACATGGCGTGGCTGGCCAGTCCCATGGTTTGGGCTTGCAGCGCTATGCTCATCCACGCCGCTCCGGTATCAAAGCTGTGGGTGGGTGCTGGTTTGTCGTTACCTTGGAATGTATTGCGCGACACTACCGCAATTAGCGCGCCTGCGTGTTGCGCCCAGGTTTGGTTCATGTCCATAAGCAACGCGAGCATGGCCGGCCAATGGGCGCTGTCTTTTATTGCATAAACAAAGCGCCAGGGTTGCGAGTTAAAGCAACTGGGTGCCCAGCGGGCCGCTTCTACCAGGGTCATTAGTTGCTCCTGGCTGAGCGGCTTGCCGTTAAACGCCCGGGGCGACCAGCGGTTTATAAACTGCTGGTCTGCCGGTGCTTGGGCGTCTCGTTCGCTCACTAGGTGCCTTTAAATTCAGCCACCACCGATGCAATGGACTGTTTTGCGTCACCAAACAACATACGGGTGTTGTCGCCGAAGAACAGTGGATTGTCGACTCCTGAGAAGCCGGACGCCATGGAGCGCTTCAGCACAAACACTGTGCGGGCTTGGTCTACGTTGATGATGGGCATGCCGTAGATTGGGCTGTTCTCATCATTGCGCGCTGCTGGATTCACAACGTCGTTGGCGCCTATCACCACGGCCACGTCAACATTGTCTATGCGTGGATTGATGTCTTCCATCTCCACCAACTGGTCATACGGCACGTTAGCTTCTGCAAGCAGTACGTTCATGTGGCCTGGCATACGCCCTGCTACTGGGTGAATCGCGTAACTGACTTCAGCGCCGTTCTTTTCTAACAATTCGCCCAGCTCGCGTACTACGTGCTGTGCTTGAGCCACCGCCATGCCGTAACCCGGTACAAAAGCAACTGACTGTGCCGCTTCTAGTATTAAGAACGCATCGTCTGCGGTAATTGGCTTAACCTCGCCTTCTACCTTAGTGGCTTGTTTAACCGCACCGAAGCCTGAGAACAATACGTTAGCTAAAGAACGGTTCATGGCCTTACACATGATATTGGTCAGAATGATGCCTGCTGCACCAACCATAGATCCGGCCACAATCAAGATGTTGTTGTTGATAGCAAATCCCGCAGCACAGGCGGCCAAGCCGGAGTAGCTGTTCAACAATGAAATCACCACTGGCATGTCGGCACCACCAATCGGCAGTACGGCCATTACGCCAAATAACAGCGCCAAGCCGATTACTGCGTACAGATAGGGCGAGGTCACTGACGGCTCCATGCAGAATAGAACCGCACAGACCACCATGCCGATCAGGATCCCGGCGTTCACAACTCGTTGTGCACCAAAGACCACGGCGGCCGAGGTCATAACTTCGGACAGTTTGCCCCAAGCGAGGATACTGCCGCTAAAGGTCATGCCGCCGATGATGATGGACAGTAAAATAGTGACGTTGGTGAAGGTGCTGTTGTCGATGTTGTACAACGCAGCCCAGCCCACCATAAGGCTGGCCACACCACCTGAACCATTAAACAGTGCCACCATTTCCGGCATGCTGGTCATTTCGACCTTTTGCGCGACCACAGCACCAATGATGCCGCCAATCAGTGTGGCTCCAATAATCCACTCCCAGGGCAATATATTCTTGTTGAACAGGGTCACCGCTATAGCAATGAACATGCCCAAGGCAGACAAGGTGTTACCGCGCACCGCTGTTGCGGGTGAGCCCAGCTGTTTCAGTCCAAAGATGAACAGCGCCGCTGCTGCGACGTACCATAGATTGATCAGTTCAATGCTCATGCCTGACCTCCTGGCTGATCGTTGTCTTTCTTCTTAAACATGCTGAGCATGCGGTTGGTGACCAAGTAGCCGCCGACTACGTTAATGGCGGCAAACATTACGGCGGCTGCGCCTAAGTAAGTGGCCAGCGGGTCGCTGCCATCGCCAGCGGCAATGAGTGCACCCACAATAGTGATACCGGATATGGCGTTAGCGCCAGACATCAGCGGCGTGTGCAAGGTGGCAGGCACCTTTGAGATCAGTTCGAAGCCCAAAAAAATGGACAGCATAAGTACCAGGGCGAGAAATACGGCTTCCATAATTACGCTCCGCTGTAGATGTTCTTAATGGTTTCGTTTACGACTGCGCCGTCTCGTGTAATGACACAACTGCTCACAATGTCGTCTTCTGGGTCTAAGTTGAGAGTCTTGGCCTCTTCGTCCCAGAATTCCTGCAATAGGTTCAGTAAGTTGTTGGAGTACATTTCGCTGGCGTTGCGCGCCACTTCGCCAGGCAAGTTGCCCTGGCCAATGACTTTGACGCCGTTGATGTCTACCACCTCGTTCATAACCGAGCCTTCTACGTTGCCGCCAGACTCTACCGCCATGTCTACCACTACACTGCCGGGCTTCATGGCCTCTACCATGTCGCGGCCTACAATTACCGGTGCCGCGCGGCCAAACAGTTGCGCGGTGGTTATAACCACGTCGGACTGCGCGATAACGGCTTTTTGCCCTTCGCGCTGCAGCTCGAGCTGTTCTGCTGTGAGTTCTTTTGCATAGCCCTGTTCGGTCTGACCCACTTCGCCCAAATCTATCTCTACAAACTTGGCACCTAGAGATTGCACCTGTTCCGCCACTACTGGCCGGGTGTCAAAGGCTTCCACCCGAGCACCTAGCCGCTTGGCGGTAGCAATGGCTTGCAAGCCTGCTACACCGGCGCCAATAACAAAGACTCTGGCTGGGGCAATGGTGCCCGCTGGGGTCATCATCATGGGCATTATTTTGGGGCTGTGGTAAGCCGCCTGGACTACCGTCACGTACCCGGCCAAGTTAGCCTGAGAGGACAACGCGTCCATTTTTTGTGCTCGGGTGCTGCGTGGAATCATCTCCATCGAGATCGACGTAACGCCTTTAGCGGCCAGCGCCTCGATCAAAGCTTTTTCGTTATAGGGGTCAAGAAAGCTGACACTGATCGCTGATGACTTGAGTTGAGCGACCTCGTCAGTATCTGGCTTGCGCACTGCGAGGAAAATGTCCGCCGCGGCTAGGACCTCGGCGCGAGAGTTCATAATGGTTACACCCGCATCGGCGTAACTTTCATCAGTAAAGCCTGCCGCGGTGCCGGCTCCGGCCTGCATGGCAATACTGAATCCGCTTTTGATCAGTTTGGTTGCATTGGCTGGCACCAGTGCTGTACGCACCTCGCCGGGCCATGTTTCTTTAGCTACGCCTATCAGCATACAGCCTCCTAGTAGTTTGCTGCTCCAGCTACTAAACCCGCGTTAGCTAACGCTGAGTTTAATAGCTCCACCTCCCCGAACAGCGGCGCAGAGTAACGGCGCGCTGTTATCAATAAAAAGGAATAATTGAAAAGAAATATATTCCCCATACGAAACTATGCTCAGACCCAGTAGGCTAGTAATGCGTCTACTTGAAGTGGTCTGTTTTAGCCGTGTATTAGTTGTACATGTTCCTTGCATCCCCCGCAAAGCCTTCTCACAATCGCTGTCGGAGTTGTGATCTAGGGGATGGAACAGCACGCATGTCGAGTAGAAACACCGGACTTTCTAATCGCGCCGCTTTAATTGCGGTGATCACTGCCTTTTTGGTGGGCATGATCGGCACTTTGGCGGTGCGCCCACCAGGCCAGACTACTGCGCCAATTGCCCAAGGTGAGGGTCAAACCGCTGCAACGCGAATTCGCTGGCGAGTACCGTTGGTGTTTCAAACCACCATTCCCGTACTCGGCGACAATCCGGTGTACATGGCCGACATTATTGAGCGCGCCAGTGGTGGCGCCATAAAACTGGAGCTGTTCGAACCCGGCGAAATTGTCCCGGCTTTTTCGATTACCGACGCCGTGCGCGACGGCAAAATTGAGGCTGGCTACACCTGGCTGGGCTACGACCAGGGCAAAATACCCGCCTCGCCCCTAGTGTCTGCTGTGCCTTTTGGTATGGAACCCTGGGAATACAGCGCCTGGTGGTACGTAGGGGGCGGCCAACAACTGACCGAAAACCTTTATCGCCGTTATAACTTACACCCACTTCTTTGTGGCTTAACCGGCCCCGAAACCGCGGGTTGGTTTCGCAATCGAATTATCAGCCTGGACGACGTTGAAGGCTTAAAAATTCGTTTTGCCGGTCTTGGCGGCCGGGTGATCGAGCGCCTTGGAGCCAGCGTGACCATGATCCCTGGTGGCGAAATTTTCCAGGCGCTGGAAAAAGGTGCAATAGACGCCAGCGAATTTGCCCTACCTGTGGTGGATCAGTCCTTGGGCTTTAACCGAGTCGCCAAATACAACTATTACCCTGGCTGGCATCAGCCTTTCACCTCGTCACACTTGGTGGTCAATCTGCAAGTTTGGAATACCCTGACAAAGGCTTATCAAGCGCTGTTGGAAGCCGGGTGCACTGCCGCAGTAACTCGCAACCTTGCCCAGGCCGAGGCTCTACAAGGCGAGGTTATTGCTGGGTTTCCTGAAATTGGTGTGTCTGCCGAACGCTTGCCTGAACCGCTGTTAAGGGAGCTCAACAAGGTTGCAGACACCATTATTGCCGAGGAAGCAGCAAAAGATGCGGACTTTGCAGAAATTTTAGCCTCGCAGCAGCAGTTCCGAGCCAACTACAAACACTGGAAGTCTCTCGCTTACCTGCCACGAGATTTCGATGAATAAAACGCTGCTGCCTCACACACCGACCTCGGCCGCCATTGATCGACTTCTGGCGCGTGTTGGCGAGGGGCTGTCTTATTTGTGGCTGGTGCTGCTGGGGATCATCGTGATCAACGTGGTGGCTCGTTATGTGTTTGACGAAGGGCGGATCGAACTGGAAGAACTGCAGTGGCACCTTTATTCCGTCGGTTTCTTGTTTGGCATGAGCTACGCCTATCAGGCCGACACCCACATTCGAGTAGATGTGCTGCACGAACGCATGCCCCCAAGGCTGCAAGCGTGGATCGAGCTTTACGGTATTTTGTTGTTCTTATTGCCGTTTATTGCATTGATTCTGATTTACAGCGTGCCCTTCGTAATTTCTTCTTACGAGCTCAGTGAGGTCTCGGCGTCGCCAGGTGGGTTGCCCTTACGCTGGTTGATTAAGGCCGCCTTACCCGTGGGCTTCGGTTTATTGTTGTTGAGTGTGTTAAGCCGACTGTTGCGGGTGTGGCACTTTTTGTTTCTTGCTGAATCTTCGTCAGCAAATGGTGGAGCGCAGCACTGATGGCGGCTAATGAAGTACTCGCCGTTTTGATGTTTGCGAGTTTTATCGCCCTGGTGTTTTCCGGTTTCCCAGTGGCTTGGCTGCTCGGCGGCTTGGCCGTGATCTTCAGCGCCTTGGCCATTGTGCTGCAGGTTGATTTCAGTCTGCCCATTGCCGTGGACTGGTCTTATACGTCGCTTTCTGTCGAACGCATTTGGAACGTCATGGAAAACTGGGTCATGGTGGCGTTGCCCATGTTCATTTTTATGGGTTTGTTGCTGGATCGCTCGGGCATTGCCAATCAACTCATGACCAGTTTTGCGCGTTTGTTTGGTTCAGTGCGCGGCGGTTTGGCTGTGACGGTGGCTGTAATCGGTTTACTGCTTGCCGCCACCACTGGGATCATTGGCGCGTCAGTCGTGTTGCTGGCGCTGCTGGGTCTGCCCGCCATGCTGCAACAAGGGTACGACAAGAGCTTGGCCAGCGGCACGGTGTGCGCGGTCGGCACCCTGGGCATTTTGATTCCGCCAAGCATCATGCTGGTGTTGATGGCTGATCGCATGGCCATGAGTGTTGGTGATCTGTTCTTGGGCGCGGTGTTCCCCGGCGCGCTATTAGGCGGTTTATACATTGGCTACATTTTGCTTGTGGGTTGGCTGCAACCACATAAGGCACCGACCGCAGCAGTTGAGCGCTTCGACTGGCAGGCGGTGGCCGATCTGTTTAAGGCCATTTTGCCCCCTGGGTTTTTAATTCTCGCAGTCTTGGGCAGCATTTTTATGGGCCTGGCAACGCCCACCGAAGCGGCCGGTGTTGGCGCCGCGGGCGCGTTACTGCTGGCGGTAATCAAACGCCAAATGAATGGGCAGGTTATGCGCGAAGTGCTTCAAGAAACCACTCGCACTACTGCATTTATCTTTGCTGTGCTACTTGGAGCTACTGCATTTTCCTTGGTGTTGCGGGGGCTTGGTGGCGACGAATTGATCGAAAGAGTGCTTTTAGGGCTACCTTTTGGCCCCACGGGCATTATCATCTGCATCCTCGCTGCAACGTTCATTCTGGGTTTCTTCCTCGACTGGATCGAACTGACCTTGATCGTGCTGCCGCTGGTGGCGCCGGTAGTGACCAATCTCGGCTTTGACCCCGTTTGGTTCACGATTTTGTTCGCTGTTTGTCTGCAAACGAGTTTTCTAACCCCGCCTGTGGGGTTTGCGATTTTTTATCTGAAAGGCGTCGCACCTGAGGGTGTTGACGTTGTGACCATTTATCGCGGTGTGTTGCCCTTTATCGCACTGCAAGTATTAGGCATGTTGATCATCTTTAACTGGACCCAAATCGTTACATGGTTACCTACTCAAGCTTATGGTTAGGCTTGCAGTACTTGCCTCCCACGAAGGCACCACCCTTCAGGCGTTGATTGACGCCTGTGCCGAGCAGCGCTTGGATGCGCAACTTGTGGCGGTAATTAGCAACAACAGTAATTCTGGCGCGCTACGGCGTGCTAACGCAGCGGCCATTCCAACCCATCACATCAGCGGTAAGACCCACGACTGCGAGGACAGTGCCGTACTGCAAGCGTGTCAATCCGCTCAGGCAGACTGGGTCTTGTTACTCGGCTATATGAAAAAGCTGGGCGCGCAGACATTAGCAGCTTATAAGGGCCGTATTCTCAACACCCACCCAGCGCTGCTGCCAAAATTTGGTGGTCAAGGTTATTTCGGTCGTCGTGTGCACGAGGCGGTGATCGAGGCCGGGGAAACCCAGAGTGGTGCAAGCATTCATGTTGTCGATTACGACTACGACACGGGCCCAATACTCGCCCAGGTTACGGTGCCAGTTGCGCAAACCGATACTCCAGCGCTGCTAGAGGAGCGGGTTAAGCTGGCAGAGCAACAACTGCTGGTTGAAACAGTCGCCAAGCTCACCCCTTAAGGTCGCAGTTTTTCTAATACCTGCTGATGCAGTTCTGGGTTAGCACTGGCCACCACGTGACCACCCATACTTGGGTTGCCCCCGTCCCAAGTGGTAATGACCCCGCCGGCACCACGAATGATGGGGATAAGCGCCTGGATGTCGTAGGGATTTAACGAACCGTCTAGCCCAATGTGCATTTGCCCCATTGCCACCAGCGCGAACAGATAACAGTCGCCACCTTTACGGCTGAGCTGCACGGTGCTGGCCAAGTTTTGGTATCGCGATACAGCGTCCTGGTCCAACCATTCGGTACCTGTGGTGCACAGAATTGACTGCGCCAGGTCGGTGGTCGCTCCAGTGGTTAAGGGCATTTCTTGATCGCCACGTTGAAAACCAGCGCTGGAGCCGTCGCCAAAAAACAACTCGTCGGTATACGGTTGATACAACACCCCGACGATGGGCTTTTCACCATCAAATAGCGCCAACAAAACACCCCAATGCAACATGCCGCTCATAAAGGCACGGGTGCCGTCGATGGGGTCAATGACCCAAGTCAGCCCGTTACCAGACTGCAAGCCGAACTCTTCGCCATAAATGCCGTGTTCTGGATAGCGCTCGGTTATGTGGTCTCGAATGACCTGCTCGGCTTGCCGATCTGCCAGGGTCACGGGATCGAAACCTTGTTGCAGTTTGTTTTCTAAACCTAAGCCATCTGCCCCGGAGCGGAAGTACGGCAAGATGACGGCACCCGCAGCCCGCGCTGCGGACTTTGCAAAGTCCAAATACTCTGCTTGCTGAACCGGGTTGACACTGACCGGTGTTGTGTATCCGAAGCTCGACAATTTGCAATTCTGCTTTAGGACTTTGTTACGGTGCATCATACAAGAGTTCTGTAGCTACTGTGCTGTGACACAACAAAGCCTCCCTGGACACCCATAAGTTCGATCGACAGACCGCTAAGTCAAAATAGCCTTGGTAACAGGTTGTCAGTTCCTCGATGTGCCAATCGCTGCTTTCTAGAGCATCTGCGAACCCCCTGGGCTGTGTAGCCAATAACCACCCTTTCGTTGCGCACGCATGCCGATACGAGTTTGTTTTAACGCTTCTCGGTAGCGCCAAAACCAAGCCAACGCTCCATGCAGACCAATGTCTAGCTGTAAAGGCGAATTTTAACCATGCCTGTTACCACCACTTGACCGGAATTACGCTAGCGCGTTTGAGGGCAATCGAGCTGCAACAAGCCTCTGACCGGTAGCAATTTCTTCGCGAACGCGGCCAATTCAGTCTGTGACGACATCACAAAAGCCATCACCCAAGAAAAAAACCAATACTGCGTTTTTTCACCTCCTGATGATGTCCAGTCGTGCGATACTCGTCTGATGTCCCAAACCGACCTGACCCAAGGCCACGTTCCGCTGTCGCTGGCCCGCCTCACTGCGCCCATGATGATGGGTGTGTCGTCGAGTATTTTGGTCCAAGTGCTGGAAATGGGATTTATCGGGCAACTGAGCACCGCCCACGTTGCCGCGATCACGTTTACCTTTCCGCTCACGATGGTGCTTACCAGTATCGCGCTGGGGATAAGCATTGGTACTTCGTCGGTGATCGCACGCAGCGTTGGCCAGCAATCCCACAGCCAAGATGGCAGTGACGACGTCCAACGCCTGGGCACTCACAGTCTTATCTTGGTGACATGTGCTATGTCGGTTTTGGCAGCCCTGTGTTGGTGGGCCATTGATCCGATTTTCCTAGCCCTTGGCGCCGGCGAAGCCATGCTCCCGTTAATTCACAACTACCTCGATATCTATCTGCCGGGCAGCATCTTTTTTACCATTGCGATGATTCTTGGCAGCATCATGCGCGCTAACGGCAGTGCCACGGTTCCCGGCGTGATTATGACAGTAGGCTCGCTAGCACACTTACTGTTGGATCCAATTCTGATCTTTGGGTGGTTCGGTCTACCCGCAATGGAGCTCGCCGGTGCAGCCACTGCCATGACCGTGACACGGTTCGTGGCGATGATTGTCACGCTCATTTTTGTGTTTCGTGGACACATGGTGCTCAGCACCGACCACTTGCGTGCATTTTTTAACTCGACCAAACGCATTTTGCACGTAGGCATCCCGGCAATTGCCACCAATCTGATCGGGCCTGTGACCGCTGCGTACATCACTCGCTTGATGGCCAACTACGGCGAAACCGCGGTCGCCGGATTTGGTGTCGCCGGTCGTATTGAATCCGTCGCTGCCATGCTGATGTTTGCTCTGTCTGGATCCATCGGACCCTTTGTTGGACAAAATTTAGGGGCAAAACGAATTGATCGTGTGCGTCTTGGTGTCAGGGCCAGCTATCAGTTTTCTGTGGCTTGGGGCCTGGTAGTAGCCCTTCCGCTGTTTTTATTCGGCGACACGATATCGGCCTTGATTGATAGCACGCCAGAAGTCATCGCCATCGCGGCCCTGTATCTGGCCTTAGTGCCATGGAGTTATGGTTGCTGGGGCATGTTAATGATGGCGACTGCGTCTTTTAACGCCGTAGGCAAACCACTGCCGAGCACTGCGTTGTCGTTTGCTCGTATGGTCGTTATCTATATTCCCCTAGCTTCTGTGCTTGATCACTACTATGGCTATCATGGGATCTTCATCGCCACACTGGTAAGCAACACCCTCTTCGGTATTGCCGCTTATTTTTGGTTTCGTACCCAACTTGCAACTATGTCCCAGGCTTATTCATGATCCAACGTCGCTTTTTAACCATCAGTGCGCTCATTCTCATTACCGCATCTGTAGGAATGCTTGCACCGATATTAATTGTCGTTTCATTGCTCGCCAGCATTTTCCCTGGGTTTCGCACCGCACCTCACAGTCTGGCCTTTATCTATTGGTTCGTTATTTGCGAGTGGATTGGTCTTGCGCGTTTTGCCTGGGTCTGGGCGTTCTATCGCAACAAACCGGAATTTCTTATGCGTCTTAGAGACATTCAGTTTTGGTGGGCTCAGGCGTTGTTCGACCTCGGCAAGCGGGTGTTCCAACTCCAGGTTGAGGTGCGCGGCAACGACGCTTTGGAGGGTCACAGCGCCATTCTATTGTCACGGCATACCAGTATGGCGGACACGGTGTTGCCACTGTTGTACTTCGGCAAAGCAAGAGTCGAGAGTTTGCGCTACGTGCTCAAGCAAGAGCTGCAGTATTTCCCTTGTTTAGATATTGGCGGCAACTTATTGCCCAATGTTTTTGTTGACCGATCAGGTGCTGACAGTGCCGCGGCTGTAGCAGAGGTGAGCGAGCTGGTTGCCACTGCTGGCGATGATGAATCGGTACTTATCTATCCAGAGGGCACTCGATTCACCCAAGCCAAACACGACACTTTGGGCGAAAAACGCCCACAACTACGCGAGCAACTTGAGCGCTGGCCGGGGCTACTGCCTCTCCGCCTGGGCGGCGTAACCGCTATGTTGGCAAATAATCCTGGTAAAGACCTGGTATTTCTCGCGCACGTGGGTTTCGAGGGCTCCGCTAATGTCCACGATTTGCTCGGCGGGGGTTGGTTGAAGCAGCGTGTGATCTTGCAATTTTGGCGCATTCCCTACGAGGACATTCCCAAAGGCGACGCTACCGAATTCTTGTTTGCGCAATGGGACAAAATGCAGGCTGTTGTTAATGAGCTAAAAACTGAGCTGGCTTCAGCCAACTGCTGTCTTTAGCTTTGTTGTGCCTTTCAAAAGATGAAATAGACGTCTTTGTTTTGATCGTTCCCATACGCTGACCCTTGGAGGGCTTCTATCACTATGGGCAGACTGTCCCACACAAATTAGCCTGGCAGAGCTTTGAGGGGACAAACGGTCTATTTTTGTCGACCAACGGTTAACACGCCGAGTTTTAGGCACGAGAAGTCTCGGCGAAATTACTGAACTTTCAGCCAGTATCCGCCGTCAGGTAAAGCCTTTACATGTCCTGCAGTTGGTGTGGCGAAATGAGTGCCAATGACCAGCGTGTCCTGATCCACCAATTCAGCAAGTAGGTTTTCTCTGGTCAAACGCCCCTCTGACTGGTCGTAATCTGCGGAGGAACACCAATCTGTGCGGGTCATCTGTACCGGGTGATGAATACAATCGCCTGTAATAAGGGCGCTTTGACCGGCCGATTCGATCTTTACCGATACATGTCCAGGCGTATGACCCGGTGTGGATTGCAGTGAAACCTCTGTACACAATTGGTGGTCAGTTGGCACCAAATCCACCAGTCCAGCATCGACAACTGGGCGCACTGAATCCGCTAAAACGGGGCCATATTGAGACTCGTCTTCGTTGGCATCCCAATAACGCCACTCGGTCTCGCCGATCAAATAGCGCGCATTTGGAAAGGTCGGCAACCACTCACCGTCTACCAACATGGTGTTCCAACCCACGTGGTCGACATGTAAGTGGGTACACAAGACATAGTCGATCGTTTCTCTGGGATATCCCGCAGCTGCAAGTTGCTCAAGAAAGTCAGTTTGCAGGTGCGACCAAGTTGGCATATTGCGCTCTTTGTCGTTACCAATGCAGGTGTCGACAACAATGCGGTGTTCACCGGTATCCACGACTAATGCATGGACGCTCATGATCAAGTTTCCCTGCTCGTCCATAAAATGCGGCTGCATCCAGTCAATTGGCTTACATGCATCCCGAGTTGCATCAGGCAGGATAAAGCGGCTCCCCCCGGCGGTTTCCATTTCAATAACCCGAGTAATTTTGACTGCGCCAATTTGCCAAGTGTTCATAGCCTCTCCCCAGTCTACAAAGTCGTTCAACGCCAATTCTTTGCCGAATAAAACACAGCCTGCGGACGCAGTACAAGCGCAGTATTTTTGCTATCTTCTGTTTTTTAAGGGAACAGGAGGAGGCCTCGTGGGGGTAATCGACACCGTAAAAACGCTGAGCTACTTGCCAGCTTTGCTAAAACTTAAGAAGGGCATGACTCCGCGACCCGCTGAGGTCACGGACAGCTTCGGTGCGCGGGTTGAAGCCAACGCCCAGAACTACCCCAACGCCTGCGCCATTATCTTTGAAGGCCAGGAAATGAATTGGTTTGAATTCAATGCCTTGGCTAACCGCTTCGCTCATCACTTTGAGGGTCAGGGCGTAAAACGCGGCGATGTTGTCAGCATCATGATGGAAAACCGCATTGAATACCTTGCACTGCTAGTAGGCTTGAACAAACTGGGCGCTGTCAGTGGCTTGCTGAACTCCAACCTGGGCGGAAATTCACTGGTTCACTGCATTAATGTGACCGGATCTTCTAAGTGTATTGTGGGCGAAGAATGCATGACCGAACTTGACGCAGTTCAAGAGCAATTGAATTTGCAAGCAGGGTCAGATTTCTTCTTTGTTAAAGACGAGGGGTCAAAGCCGTGCCCTAATTGGGCCCAGGACCTGATGACCAGCAGCGCTGGAGCAAGCGAGGAAAATCCGCCTCAAACCAACGACACTACCATCGGCGAGACCGCTTTATACATTTACACATCCGGAACTACCGGACTGCCAAAGGCGGCCATTCTGTCTAATCGCCGTTATCTAATTGCCTCGGATATGTCGTCCAAGGCTGGGCTGAACTGCAACAGCAACGATCGAATTTATCTGTGCCTACCCTTGTACCACGCCACTGGTCTGCTGCTGGGTGCCGGCGCAGCTTTTGCGTCGGGTGCGAGTATGTTTGTGCGCAGAAAATTCTCCGCCAGTAACTTCCTGCGTGAGGTGCGCGAGTACAACTGCACGCACATGATCTACATCGGTGAGCTGTGTCGTTATCTGACCAACATTCCAGCCCAAGCCGATGACGCCAAAAACCCGCTGCATAGCATTATGGGTAACGGCATGCGCCCTGACATTTGGATGGACTTCAAAAACCGTTACGGCATAAACCGCATCTGCGAATTTTATGGTGCGTCCGAGGGCAACGTTTCCTTCGCTAATTTAATGAACAAAGACCTGACCGTGGGCATGACCTCTGCTGAGGTGGCGGTTGTTGAGTACGACGTCGATAACGACGAAATCGTGCGAGATCAAAACGGCCGTTGCCAACTGGTTGAAGAAGGCGAACCGGGACTACTGCTAGGGAAAATCACTCCGGACACTGTTTTCGAAGGTTATACCGATGTAGAGGCAACCGAGAAAAAGGTCGTTCGCGGTGCCTTTGTTGATGACGATGCTTGGTTTAACACCGGTGACTTGATGCGCACCGTGGATGTCGGTTTTAGCTTGGGTTATCCCCACTACCAGTTTGTTGATCGCGTAGGTGACACCTTCCGCTGGAAAGCTGAAAACGTATCCACCAACGAAGTGGGTGAAATCATCAACGGCTTTGACCAAGTTAAGTTCTGCAACGTCTATGGCGTAGAGATTCCGAGCACTGACGGTCGCGCTGGTATGGCAGCGCTTACGCTACAAGATGGGGTTGATACGCTGGATTTAGAGCGTTTTGCCGAGTATGCGAAGGAAAACTTACCCAGCTACGCGGTCCCCGTATTCCTGCGGGTGCAACCCGATATCGACGTCACCGGCACCTTCAAAATGCTCAAAGGTGACCTGCGTAAGCAAGGCTACGATATCAATATGACCGACGACCCCATCTTTGTTATGAAGAGCGGGGAATCCAGCTACAGCGCTATGGATAAGGACTATTTAGCGCTTATTCGCGAGAGTCAGGCCGGTTTCTAGTGCCCAAGGCTGTACTGCTGGATCTTGGCGGCGTTGTTCTGGGTATTAATGTAGCCCAGGTTTTTCAGACCTGGGCTGCGCGCGCCGGGGTAACCGCCGACTATATTGAACACAAGTGGGTCATGGATGAGGCCTACGAATTACACGAAACTGGCGATATTGATTTCGCTGAATACGCCCGCCGCCAAGCGCGACAGCTTGCCATGGATATGCCTTTAAGCGACTGGCAAGCGGGATGGGACACTATCTGGACTGAACCTTACGCCCAAGTGGTGTCACTGCTGCCAGATATTGCACAACACTATGAGTTGTACGCTTTTAGCAATACGAATGCGGTACATGCGACGTCGTTTCTGAACAAGTACCCGAATGCGCTCGCGCACTTTAATACCTTGTTTTTGTCTCACGAGATTGGCGTGCGTAAGCCTCATCCCCAAGCGTTTAAGCATGTTTGCAACTTGATCGATACCAAGCCCCAAGATGTCCTGTTTATCGATGACAACGCGGAGAACATTAGCGGTGCACTCACTGCGGGCCTGGATGCTCATCACTTGCGCCAGGAATCGGAGATCGCCGAGAAATTGCAGCAATTATTAGCTTAGGTTTTGAGTTCCAACGATGCGATGAGCGATAACGCTTGTTGCCGACTCTCCCCACAAATTGAGGGCTCGGCTTTAAAGTCTGAACACACTTGAGGGCGGCGCGGGTCACCGAAAAGTTGGCAGGCGAAGTCATCAGACAGATGCTGGCACCGCACCCCAGCAGGTTTCCCACCTGGCATACCTGGAAGAGGCGTGGAGATAGAAGGAGCGATGCAACACGCCCCACACCTACTGCGACATTCCACGTTTATGCGGAAAATTCGTGGGCGATGGCAGCGTATTTTTCGACCAGTGGCAAAACCACATCAGCAGAATCTGAAGGCAGTGCGAAGAGCACTCGGTCGAAGCCCAACTCCACCAGTTCGGATACCGCTCGACGATCCGGCCCGACACCGAAGATGCTAAAACTCGGCTGCCCTTCGCGACCGCGAGCCTGCCAAGCTTCCTTGGTTTTCGTAATGCCTTGCGCATAGTCAACGCCGCCACTGGCTTGTCTGCGGGCGCGATCTTGATATATCGGCATCCAACCATCGGCGTATTCGGCTATACGGTCGTAGGTATATTGCGAGGACGCACCCATTAGGATCGGCGGACCACCAGCTTGTTTGGGCTTGGGATAGCTCCAAATTTTATCGAAGTCGACAAATTCACCGTGGAACTCGGCTTCGTCTTCTTGCCAGATTTCTCGCATCGCCAAGGTGCGTTCGCGCAATATGGGCCAGCGTTTGCCGAAGGGTGTGCCATGGTTCTCCATTTCTTCAGCGTTCCAACCAGCACCAATCCCTAGAACGAGCCGTCCGTTAGACAGATGGTCTAGGGTTGCTACCTGCTTTGCCATAAGAATGGGGTCCCGCTCTGTGACCAAGGAGATCCCGGTACCTAGTTTTAAGTTTTGCGTCACGGACGCAGCCATACCCAACGCTATGAAGGGGTCATAGGTATGCCAGTATTCTTTAGGCAGATCCTTACCACCCGGCCAAGGTGACTTTCGGCTGGCAGGAATATGCGTATGTTCTGGTAAAAATAATGACTCGAAGCCAAACATTTCAGCTTGCTTGGCCAATGTCTGAGGATCTACCGCGTAGTCGGTAGCAAACATAAGAAGACCGAATTGGGTCATTTAGAAATCTCGGTTATTGCTATGTTTAGTGCTCCAACTACCTTAACCCCGAGTAGAGGTCACCGATAGGCGGTCAAAGAGATTGATTACCTAGACGCTCTAGATGCAGGTCAATTTTCGCTACGTACCGAGCGGCTGCCCGACCTCTGGTCGCGTTTGGCCCAACATTGTAGGAACCTAGGGCGCAAATCATATCGCCCGTGCAGCGTTCGAGCAGATGACCAAGGACTTGGGCGCCGCAGTAAACGTTTTGCTCCGGGTCATCTAAGTGGTCTTGTCCACAAAAGGCCGCCCAATAATCTGGACGCACCTGGGCTGGTCCCACCGCGCCTACCGCAGAACGCACGTTTTTGCGAAATGAACTTTCGGTTAAAACTAAGCTGGCCAAAACGTCAGGCGAAATGCCCTGCCGCTCGGAAGCTTCTACAAGCCAGTACGAAAACTCTTCCGCTACCGTTTGCCGAATACCGAACGCAGAGCTAATACGGCCACCCAAATTCGCAACCTCTTGGTCATAAGCCAACTGGCCTGCAAAAGGTTTGGCGAATGCAATAGTGTGCTGCTCTGGTGTGTGTTGTTTTGCATTAATGAGTGTCAAACACAGCACGACCGCACAAGCACCGACGAGTGCGCGTGGGGTTAACCTTGCCTTAATGGCTTGAATGAGCTGAGATAATTTGACGTAGTCGACTTTCATTTAACGCTCCCTAGCCGGATTCAGTCCTCTCGTACCGAATCGAATCTGTGTTTAGACCGGACTAATGTTCGCAAAACGGCGCGATTCTACTGGTCGTTCCCTGTATGAGGAACAGAAAAATGAATAAAAAATGGATTTTTCGATAAATTGCCTAAGTAAGACAAAATAAGTGAGTGCACACTTCGCCTTTAGAGCCTGTTTAACTGTAAATTAACAGAGGAATCAGAAGCAGTCTCAAGTGTTGTTAGATCGAAAAGATCTAACAACACCTGAAAGACTTTAAAGCGGCCTTAGCCGGCCCGAAGCGCCTGAATGATTTCTCGGCGTTGCTCGTCATCAGAAACCGGAAACGACGCGGAAGTGCGGTCCGTGAAGGCACCATACCTCTCCAGCATTTGCGGCGCGATTTCCGCCGGCTCACCCATAACACCGAACTCTGCCAATATATCGTCGGTAATTAGGGTGCCCATTTCTTGCCAACGGCCCTGCTTGGACATGGTGTTTAGCTCGCCCTGCAGTTCACCGACACCAATGGACTCTAGTACGCCCTTATAAGCTGGCGTTGACCCATAAAAAGCAATGCGCTCTTGGGTGGCTTTTTTACTGGCGGCAAATTCTGCTTCGTCACGCCCTGTAACCACAAAACAAGAATACGACAATTCAAAATCTTCGCGTGTCTTGCCCGCCTTGGCTAAGCCTTTTTCTATCGCTGGCAGGGTGACGCTATTGATATACGGCAATGTACTGAAGGGATGAATAATCATGCCGTCCGCTACTTCCCCTGCAACTTCGGTCATCTTCGGACCCACTGCCGCAAGCACTACTTTGGGAGCCCCGTATTCTTTGTCCTCTGGGGTGAACGCCGGCGTCATCAATGTATGCCGATAGTACTCTCCGACAAATTCCAGCGGCGTGCCCTCGTACCAATTGGCCCAGATAGCACGCATAGCCAGCACAAGTTCACGCATCTGTGCCGCCGGTGCTCCCCACTGCATGCTAAAGCGCTTAGTGATGTGTGGTTTGATTTGGGAACCAAGCCCTAAGGTGAATCGACCTTTGGAGTAGGCGTTGAGGTCATGACCAATGTTTGCCAAGTTCATGGGGCTACGCGCAAAAGCAACCGCGATAGAGGATGCGATCTCTACCTTTTCGCTGTGTTCTGCTGCGAGCAACAATGGAAAAAATGGGTCGTGATTCATCTCGGCGGTACGCACACCGTCGTAACCATCCGCTTCTAGCTTGCTTACTATTGAAGGTATTTTATCTAGCTTGTGGCCTATGCCTGCATCAACTTTCATGTCCTCTCCTTGGTCTTATTTTTTGTCTTGTTTCTTGTCTTGTTTCTTGTCTTTTTTGCTTTTACTGGCGTTTAGACCGCCGACAATTTTTCGATAATGTTTGCTCTGTCTGCCTTACCTATATGGGCGTATGCGGCTGACGTGCGGTCCACGATGTCGCCATAGCGCGTTGCAATCTGCTCCGCTAAGTTTTGCGGCTCTCCGACAATGGCGAATTCTTGTAACAAATCAGGCGTAATCAATTCGCCCATCTCCTTCCAGCGGCCCTGTTTCGACATGGTGTTCAAATCACCTTGCAGATCGCCAGCGCCAATGCTTTCCAATACCGGTTTATACGCAGGCGTTGAACCGTAGAAAGCAATCTGCTGACAGGTCGCCTGCTGCGCTTCGCGCAGATCTTCTTCTGTGCTGCCAGTCACAACAAACATCGGATAACTGATTTCAAAGTCTTCGCGCTTCTTACCTGCTTTCGCAAAGCCTCGCTCCAACGCGGGTAGCGTTGTTTCGCGCAAATACTTTTCAGTAGTGAAGGCATGCACAATGATGCCGTCTGCAACTTCACCCGCCACTTCTGTCATCTTTGGTCCCACCGCGGCAAGAAAGACCTTGGGCGCGCCATAATCCACATTAGTGGGCGTAAAAAACGGCGTCATCAACGTGTGCGTGTAGAATTCCCCGGTAAATTCAAGGGGTTGCTGTTGGTGCCAACAGTCCCAGATGGCGCGCATAGCCATAATGTATTCGCGCATGCGAGCGGCAGGACTGGACCAAGGCATACTGAATCGTTTGGTAATGTGCGGACGTATTTGCGAACCAAGCCCCAGCACGAAGCGTCCCTTCGAAAAGGCATTTAGATCGTGCCCAATGTTCGCCAAAGTCATTGGGGAACGCGCAAAGGCCACCGCTATTGATGTCATTAGCTGAACACGCTGGGTGTTTTGCGCCGCAACCAGCAGCGGAAAAAACGGATCATGGGCTGTTTCTGCGGTCATCACCCCGGAATAACCCATATCCTCCATCTCCGCCGCCTGGGCGCCGACTGTATTTAGGTCGTTGCTGACTCCACCATCTACGTACATAAGACTCTCCTCCCCCGTGAATAAGTGGTCATTCGCTCTGAATCGGCTGTTTTGGTGCCGTATCCGTCAAAAACAGGCCGGCCTGAGGCTGCCCTAAGCTCTCTTCACCGAGGACAAAACGATCACAATCGTGCGCCGCATCATCAAAGCTGACGCGGAAAAATAAATCATTCGGGTGCGTAATACGAATGACGTCCTCAGGACTTAGTTGCAAAAAATGCTGCAGCAACGACTTGGTCACCACCCCGTGGCTGATCACGGCTGCCCGCTCAACTTCTTTGATTTGTGGTACTAGCGGCGCGAGCCGCGCCCCCAAATCCACCAGATTTTCGCCACCACCCGGTCGATAACTGTATGGGTCGGCACGCAATGCTTCCAAACCTTGGGCGTCTTGCGACTCAACATCACTTATGGTCTTACCAGCCCATTGGCCGCAATCTCGTTCGACCAGATCGTCAGAGAACTCAATGGGTGCTTGCAAATGTGCATTGACCAATTCGGCGGTTTGTCGCGCTCTGCCGGCTGTAGATACCCATAGTCGATCTACGCCACCCAAGCGCTTGATCACTGCACCGTGAGCGTCAGCTTGGGCTTTACCCTCGTCCGTTAACGGCGAATTCAGTCGCCCTTGCATTCGCCTTTGCACATTCCATTCGGTCTGGCCATGACGCAACACATAGAGCAACTTCAATTTCATAGAGAGCGTGCTGCGCCGGGCTTAACTGAACTGAAAGGCTTTAGCAGTGAACGCAGCAAAAGTGCGTTCGGTGTCTTCTCGAGACGCAGCCAGAGGGGCAATAATGTGTGTATGCACGCCGCCATCAGCGTCTTCTTGGATCCGCTGCTGTATCTCGTCTTCGTTACCTATGATGGCGATCTCATCAATCATTTCATCGCTCATGGCGCTGGCGGTTTTCTCTCTGTCTTTAGCCGCCCATCCTTCGGTAATCTGTGCAGCGGCGTCTTCATAACCCGCCCATGCTAAGAAGTTGTTGTAAACAGGTGTTGCGTAATAAGGACCGAACGCTGCGCGGAATAAATTGCGGCCATATTCTTTATCGTCAGTGCATAGCACCATGGCGCGATTCACAATCTCTACATCCTCGGCCTTCTTACCCGCTTTTTCTGCGCCAATGGCTATGTGCTCCATCATTTTCGGCAACGCCGCTTTCGGCCATAAGTTAAAGATGACGCCGTCGCCAACTTCAGCGGCCATCTCAATCATTTTAGGTCGCAACGCTGCAAGATAGATCGGTGGCGGGTTTTCCATCGGCGCTTGCCGATACCCTTTACTGAACAGAGTTTCGCCATCGTAGTTAGTCTTTTCACCAGTTAGCATTATTTTCACTAACTCGGCGGTTTCTCGAACCCGAGTGAGCGGCTTGTCCAGAGGAATCCCATTGAACTGGCCCATAATTGTTTGGCTGGACGATCCAAGCCCCATCACAAAACGGTCGGGCAACAGTTGGCCGATAACATTGGCCGAAGCGGCCAGCACGGACGGCGAACGGGTGTATACCGGCGTTACCGCTGTGCCAATACGAATACTTTTGGTCATGTGAGCGATGGCTGCGACCTGAGTCAATGTGTCCGGCGCGCCAGAGTCACTAAACCAGGCATCAGCAATGCCCTGTTCTTCTGCCCATTGAATGCGCGCTACAGTATCTTCTATGCGCGGCCCTGCTGGCAGAGTGACTGCTATTCTTTTGGCTAAAGCCATATCTATTCCCCCTAGAAATGCCCAATAATTTGACAAATACGCTGCAAATTTTGCTCAGCGTAGAAGTTTCCTAGATTCGCATTTTGCCCTGTCGAAGATCAACCCGTATCCTTGTCTACTTGAAACAAATTGACGCCTATCCGGGGGAGCAGCATGAGCGACGTAGAACTAACTCCAGTGCGCGAGGCACACATTTTTGATGAGGCTGCTCTTACCGAGTACATGTCGGCGCATGTCGATGGTTTTAGTGGCCCCTTAACTGTAAAGCAGTTTGAAGGCGGGCAATCTAATCCAACCTTTCAACTAATCACCCCGGGACGCACCTATGTGATGCGCAAGCAACCACCTGGGGAATTGCTGCCGTCTGCCCACCAAGTGGATCGCGAATACAAAGTAATGAATGCGCTCTGGGACACTCCAGTACCCGTCCCCAAAATGTATTGTCTGTGCGAGGACACCAGCATAATCGGTACCAAGTTCTACGTAATGGAAATGGTCGAAGGTCGGCTCTTTACCGAAACTCGGCTGCCTAACAGTAGCAAAAGTGATCGCAAAGCCATTTATCTTGATCTCGCTCGCGTATTAGCAGAGCTACATAACGTCGACCCAAACCAAGTAGGTCTGGGAGAGTTTGGTCGCCCTGGCAACTATTACGAACGTCAGATCGGTCGCTGGAGCAAGCAATACATCGCCTCAAAGACCGAGCAGATAGATGCTATGGACAACTTAATGGAGTGGCTGCCAAAGAACATTCCTGAAGAAGCCGACAGCGTGATCGTGCACGGCGATTACCGATTGGGGAATGTGTTAATTCATCCCAGCGAACCGAAAATAGTCGCTGTACTGGATTGGGAGCTGTCTACCTTGGGCGATGGCCTGGCTGATTTAGGCTACCTATGTCAGGACTATCATGGCGACGCCTACGACGATGAGGGCTTAGCGGGCGCTGACTATGAAGCCTTGGGCATTCCTACAGAAGCTGAGTTTGTTGCAGAGTACTGCAAACACGCTCACCGCGACGGCATCGACAATTGGCCGTTTTACCTGATCTACAACATGTTCAGATCATCCGGCATCATCCAAGGCGTCTACAAGCGCGGTCTCGACGGCAATGCAAGCTCAGAGAAAGCGTTAGAGTATGTCGACGCTGCTCGACTTCGATCAGAACGCGGCTGGGCAATGGTGCAAGAGCTGTAAAAACTAGCACTCAATTAACGGACAATTGCTTACATAAGAATCAGCCTTCGTCGGCTAGCCATCGAGCAGCCAATGCTAACAATTGCTCTAATTGTTAATGCAGCGTAGGCTTCTTGGTGGCAACACAAACATCTGACAATATGACGACCTATACCTTTGACACCCTGACTTATGTAAAGGAGCTGGTTGCTGCAGGCATGCCTGAGCCCCAAGCCGAGGTCATTTCGCTAAAGCAAAAGTCGCTGATGGAAAGCGAGCTGACCACAAAAACAGATCTAAGGAATTTTGAACGGGTCACAAAGGCAGAGATCGGAGCTCTAGAGC
>JAYQAJ010000001.1:157476-795962 GCA_038136775.1 Gammaproteobacteria bacterium | reverse complement strand
ATCGGAGCTCTAGAGCGTTTTACCAAGGCTGAATTGAAAACTCTGGCGCTATCCACTAAGGCAGAGATCCAAGCCCTAGAACAGTCCACTAAAGCAGCAATCGACGCATTAGCGCAATCTACCCAAGCCGAATTTAATGCGCTGGAACAATCCACTAAAGCAGCAATCAACGCCCTGGAACAATTTACTAAAGCAGAGTTGAAGGTTGCTAGAGAAGAGTTGAAGGCTCTTGAGCTATCCACACGACGCGATTTGCAGCAGATGGAACTACGACTTACCCATAACCTAACCTTACGGTTAGGTTCTATGATGGTGATTAGTATCGGGGCAGCGGCGTCGCTGGCTAAGCTGATCTAATTGCCTTAGAGAGGCTTCCATCCTTAACGAGACGGCCAGGCAGTCGCCTGGCCGAGCCGTTCTAAATAGGCCGCTAGAGCATTTCCTCTGCAACCACCTGCAATGCTGCAGGATCTTGGCTACCTATCAGCATGCTCGAAACATGGCCCTGAGCACCTGCGCCCTTCCAGCGCTGCAATTGTTCACGTATGTGCTCGGCTGGCCCCACCAGAGCACAAGCGTCGATCAATTCAGCAGGCACCGCAGCCATGGCTTCGTCTTTGCGCCCTGCGAGGTAATGATCCTGAATTTCAACCGCCGCATCCTCAAACCCTAATCGTTTGCAGTAATCGTTATAGAAATTCTTATCCCTCGCGCCCATTCCACCGATGTACAGCGCCATCATCCCTCGCACGGGCATTCTGCATTGCTCGATATCATCACCCATCACCAAGGTAACAAAGGGCGCGATATCGAACTGACTGAGGTTCTTTTCTGCCGTTTCGCCTTCGCGATTGGCATTCGCCAGAGCAAAGCCTTTATCAATCGGATCCGAGAACACAGAGTACTTTTCCGGATCCATCCATACCGGGAAAAAACCATCCGCTACTTCAGCCGAGGCAGTCACACCGTTATTGGTAATGGTGGCCGCATAAATCGGAATGTCTTCTTCGCAGTGCAAAATACTCTTTAACGGCTTGCCCAAGCCCGTAGCACCTTCCCCAGTGTAAGGTAGGTTGTACATTGCGCCCTCGAAAGACAGTGGCGCCTCGCGGGCAAAAATTTGTTTCATTATTTGCACGTACTCCCGCAAACGGCTCACGGGCTTGCCATAGGGCACGCCGTGCCAACCTTCCACAACCTGGGGGCCAGATGCGCCCAAACCTACAATAAAGCGTCCGCCTGACAACTCCGCCAAGCTCATTGCTGTCATTGCTGCCATCGCTGGCGACCGCGCAGGCATCTGCATAATCGCCGTGCCCACCTTAATTCGATCGGTTTGCGCAAGAATCCAAGCGGCTGGTGTTACCGCATCAGAGCCATAAGCTTCGGCGGTCCAGATTGATTCATACCCAAGGTTCTCAGCGTGCTTGATTGAGTCCATTGAGATACTGAATTTGCGGCCAGAATAGCCCGCGATAATGCCTAACTTCATGGTTGTCCTTTTGTTATACAGAGTTTTCGAATTGAGCATCCAGGTAACGGATGATGTCCAGGGATTCGTACATCCATTCAACCTCATCGCCACGCTCTATGCGCAGGCATGGAACCATACCTCGACCGCCACCTTGCAGCAGCTCGCGATACGCCGCAGGGTCACGAAGGGTGTCCCTAAAGACCATATCAATGCCGCGCTGCTGCAAAAATTGTTTCACCCGGGCGCAAAAGCCACAGGTGTCGGAAGCAAAGAGCTGGTAATTTTCTAATGCAGACATAGGCGTTGTTTTAGTTGTTCTTGATCGCGCAGCAGCCTAATACCTGTAGATCATTACGGTCAATAACGTAACAATAACCTGGACTAGGACGCACAGTTTTTAGGAGAGCCAATATGCCCGCCGCCAAACGCAAAGCTGCAGATCGCGTTGCAGCAACCCGATCACTCTTCATCGGACTATTGGGCACCGCAGGAGCCGCATTGATTGGTCTTGGGATTTACTTTGCCAGCGGCGGTGGCCACAGCGAAATACCCTTGGAAGATACCGACTACGAGGTCATTGAAAACGCCGATCGGCCGCGCCCAAAAGGCCCGATAGAGGTAGTAGAGTTTTTTTCGTACGGCTGCATTCACTGCAAAAATTTTGATCCAGACTTTGAAGCTTGGGCGGCCAAAGCTGCGGCAGACGTTGCGGTGTCTCGTCGACCCGCAACATTCTCAGCCAGTTGGTCGTTACTAGGCCAAGCTTATCTGGCCCTGGAACATGCGGACGCGATTGAAGGCAATCACCAACGCATGTTCAACGCCATCCACAATGCGGGCAAACGCTTTGCCACAGGGCGCGAGATTGCCGACTATCTAGACAGCTCCGATTTTGCCGCCAGTGACTTCATGCGCGCCTTCAATAGCAACTCTGTGAGTCGCAGGTTAAGTCGTGCGGCAGATGATACAAGGCGCTACCAGATCGCCGCAGTACCCACCTTGGTCATCGCCGGCAAATACCGCGTGAGCATGCGCAACGGCACTCAGCGCGCCTTAGAGGTTGCTGAGTGGCTAATAGAACAAGAGCGCAACCGCATGGCTACCGCTGGGTAGCCTACCAGTCCAACGTCACCGAAACGCCGATTTGTCTGGGCCCACCGAGTTGCGTCCACGTGGTATCAGCGTAGTCATTACGCGGGTCGTTGCCAAAGTAGAATCCGCGCACGTGATATTCGGCATCGGTCAAATTACGTCCCCATAAGCGAGCCGAAAATCTACCCTGACGATAACCAACCGCTCCGTTGAGTAACGCATAGCTGTCCGCCTGGGCGCTGTGGCTATCAGAAAAGTAGAAACCGTCTTTCGCCTCTACTGCAAAGCTTGCAAACCACGACTCAGAGAAGTCGTAGTTGATGCTCAAATGAGCCTGATAGCCGGGTGCATGGGCTTGCTCACGGCCGTCCAGGTCATTACCCGCGGCATCGATATAGTCTTCATACTGCGTATCCAACAAGCCCAACCCTGCACTCATCGACGCCCGCTCGTTAAGCGTGAGATCCAACTCCACTTCAACCCCTTGGTTAGAGCCTGAAGCTGCGTTGCCGGTAAATTCGATAAATTCTGATGACCCGTCATCACGCACCCGGACAATGGATGTCGCGATTTGCACATCAGAACGTGCCATGTGGAACAGAGCGACTCGCAACTGACCTGCGTCATTGAAAACAGCGGCTTTGTATCCAACCTCAAAATTCCACAGGGTTTCTGGATCAAACAAGCGCAAGTCCGCATCTAGGGTACCGGACGTGTTAAATCCGCCAGACTTATAGCCTTGGGTAAAACTGGCATAAGCGAGCGCGCCTGATTGAAGACTTCTCTCTAACCGCAGCCGCGCCCCAAAGAGGTCGTCTTGTGGTGCAAAGCTAACCCCGGCGTTATCTGCATAGTCCGCTTCATGCTGCTCAAGCCGAGCCCCGATTGATAACTTCCACAACCCATTCAAAGGCACACCAAGCTCACCATAGAGCGCCTGTCGCTGAACCGAAAACGCGCTAACAAAGTTGCTGTCCAGCCAAGTATAGGCTCGCTCCAAGTCCACCTCTCGATCGAGCAGATACAGGCCAAGCACCCAGTCCATCGCACTTGCATCGGCAGGCTTAGATACCCAGCGCAAATCTGCTGTGGTTGTCTCTACATCGCGATCGTAATAGTCCGTAGAGCTGTAACCGTATGGATGAAAACCGTCGTAGGTCCAGTCCTCGTCATACCCGTAACGCACGTCACTGCTGAGAAAACCCAACGCTGCCACCAAGGCACCTTGCTGCAACTGTTTCGATTCCACTCGTGCGCTTAAGAATTTGCTGTTCTGCTCATCAACCCCTGGCTGATCAGAGCGGGTCTGGCGATCATTGTCTAACGAAAAGGCATCGTAGCCGTTGGCTATGTCGATCACGCCGGCGCTGAGCTGCCAGTCCACAACATCATTTCTTCCATCCAGCTTTAAGCGCAGCGTGGTCTCGTCATGATCATCGGTGTCGTCGCGGCGCAAATACTGATTAGATATAAACCCATCGTCGCGGTATTGCTGGGCACTCACCCGCAACCCCACATCGTCACTCAGCGGGCCACTCACAACACCACCGAAACCTAGGGCGCCGTAGTTTCCGGCATCGAATCGCGTCATTCCCTGCCAGTCGATCGTTGAAGACGGTGTTACCACGTTAATCAAACCCGCCAGCGCATTTGCACCATAGAGTGTTCCTTGAGGTCCCCGCAGAACCTCAACCTGGGAAACATCGAACAAGGTAGCGGCTGTACCCAAGCCGCTGAAATCCACGCCATCAATCAGCAAGCCCACAGAAGAATTTAGTGGTTCGGCAAATTGCCCACGCTCGCCGATACCACGCATCTGCACAAAGCGCGCTCTGGACGCACCACTGGCTAAGTTCACATTCACTGCAGCGCCCAATAGTTCTTCCAGGTGGTTAGCCACATCTGCACGGTCTTCAGGCTCCAAAAGTGAAACCGACCCCGGGACCTCTGTAACCGCTACACTACGAAACTCTGCGGTAACAACGACTTCTTCGATTGCCGCCGATAAATTGGAAGAGTTAGAGGAATCTGCGTGGACCGCAAAAACCGGCACACCGAGTCCCACAAGGGACATTAAGACCGAGAAAGAGACAAAAGCTGGAAAGTTCATAATCACCTCGTATAAACAACACGTGCCCAAGAGGTTGATATTCCTATTCCTACGCCGGTACTAACCGGATCAGGTTCAAAGGGTCCGTCGCTGCAGACGTCTCAGGCGCAAGGCCTCCCCTTAGGCTCATCGCATTAGAGCAAAGTTTTTGATGGGAGTAAAAACAGACGCATATTTTAAGGAGTTAGCGGTGCGGATCACGCTTAGATAACCCCGCAAGATGGGCCGCTAATCTGATACCTTTAACCGACAACGTCGGAGTCTGCCTTGGCGGTCAAAAAGCAAAGGAAAACTACAAAGTCGCAACGCGGTAAGCGACGCCGCGCGCAAAACCTCGGTTTTTTCGGCCGTTTGCGTGCTGCATTGCTACGCGGGCTGTGGCGGCTACTGTTGTGGTCCGGCTTGTTCAGCGTGCTGCTGTTACTGGGTTACGGTTACTACCTTGATCGAACCATAAGCAAAACCTTTGAGGGTCGCCTTTGGTCTGTGCCTGCGCAGGTTTACGCTCAACCACTGGAGCTGTTCGCGGGTCTTGAATTGTCTAAAGGCCACCTAGCGATTGAATTGGATCGCCTGGGTTATCGACAACAGCGCGACCTTACCTTACCTGGCACCTATTCTATTGCCGACAATAATCTACAGGTTCATCTTCGCGGGTTTCGCTACATTGAGGGCTTTCGCCCAGCACAACGACTGCGTCTAACTTTCGACAAAAATGGCATACGGCAGATTCAAAGCGTCAGCGGCGAAGAGCTAATCCTCACTCGCTTGGACCCAGCCAAAATTGGTAGTTTTTTCCCTTCCCATGGCGAGGACCGAGTCATTTTGACACCAGAGGAAGTCCCGCCGCTACTAGCAGAAGGTCTTAAAGCGATCGAGGACCGAAACTTTGATGACCATCGGGGCTTCAGCATCACCGGTATTTTGCGCGCATTAGTGGTAAACCTACGCGCAGGTGCTGCAAGACAGGGCGGCAGCACCTTGACCCAACAATTAGTTAAGAGTTATTTCCTAACGAACGAACGCACCATAGAGCGCAAGCTACGAGAGCTCGCTATGGCGGTGATTCTGGAATTGCGATTCAGCAAAGAAGCTCTGCTTACTGCCTACATTAACGAAATTTTCCTCGGACAAAATGGCGCGCGTGCGATCCACGGTTTTGGATTGGGTGCACAGTTTTATTTCAACAAGCCCATTAATGAACTCGATGTTGCAGAAATCGCCACGCTGATCAGCATTATTCGCGGTCCGTCCTACTACAATCCCTTTCGCCATCCGGAGCGTGCACTGTCACGACGCAACCGAATTCTCGATACCTTCTACAGCGACGGGCTCATTGCAGCACAAACCCATGCTCGCGCAATCGAGAGTCCGTTGGGAGTAGTGAGTGCTCCTGGCCGAGGTGGCGCTTACTACCCAGCTTTTATGGACTTAGTTCGATCTGAACTTTCCCAGCGTTACTCCAGCGCTGACCTTCGTTCTCAAGGATTGCGCATTTTCACCACCCTACAACCCCGGCTCCAGGAGAATACTCAACAAGCTATCAGTCAGACTCTGAGCGCAATAGAGCGCGACCGACAATTGCCTGCCAACAGTTTGCAGGCGGCCAGCGTCATATCTGATAGCCAAACAGGTGAGGTGCTGGCGTTAGTTGGCGGCCGCCAGGGCCGAGTCGACGGATTCAATCGCGCGTTAAATGCCCAGCGTTCTGTTGGTTCGGTAATCAAACCTGTTACCGTTTTAGCGGCGTTAAACGCAGGCATGAGTCTGACCGACCCAGTGAACGATCAACCCATTACTCTGACTCCTAGGTCAGGAGAAGCCTGGTCACCGAAAAATTTCGACGGCTCTACCTACGGCAAGCTCCCCATATATCTCGCCCTTGCTCGTTCGCTAAACTTAGCCATGGTGGATCTGGGCCAAACCTTGGGGTTGCAAAAGGTACAAGCACAATTCACTGAGCTCACGGGCAGACGCCCTAAAAACCCCTTCCCTTCATTTCTTTTGGGCGCAGAGGCCATGTCGCCGCTGCAAACACTTGAGCTGTACGGCAACTTTGCCAGTGGCGGGTTCCATACCCGACCAAAAGCAGTCATCGCGGTGCTCAACGAGCAAGACATGGCGCTGTCGCATCACACCTTCGAAATGAAACAAAGCATTGCACCTAACACCGCTGATGCTCTGAATCGTTCGTTGGAGCTGGTCATGCGCCGAGGAACCGGGCGCTCATCAGCCTTTTCGCAACTTGGCGTCGCAGGGAAAACAGGCACTACGAATGACAACCGTGACAGTTGGTTTGCCGGTTTTGACAACAGCAAGCTATCCGTTGTTTGGGTGGGACGAGACGATAACCAAAGCACCGGGTTAACCGGTTCAACCGGCGCATTACGAGTTTGGAACGCTATGGCCCGGCGTAACGGCGTTGATCCAATCATTAGCGTGCCAAACGAAGATCTCATTGAGATCGAATACACTAGCGGCAAACGAGCCAACGCGCGGTGCGCCGACGTGGTGCTGCTCCCGGTACCTAATCTAAAGGCGTTACCTATAAAATCTGGCTGTTCGATCAAGCCAGGGCTTGGACAACGCCTAAGATCACTCTTTAGCAATTAGCGGATTTACCTTTGAATACCTATCGCCTCGTACCAATTTTGCTGGCGTTACTGTTAAGCGCCTGCGCCAGCACATCCACCACACCACCGGTATTGAGGGATGAGCCCAAAACCAAAAACACACCTATTCAACAACCGACACCTAAACCAGCTGCGCCAAAAACCAAGACCAGTGCCACCTTCGCGCTCTTGTCAGCGGCAGACGAGGCTTTGGCAGGCAACCAGCCCAAACAAGCCATCGTATTAATGGAGCGCGCAGTACGCATTGAACCAAGAAACTTCGAGCTGTGGATTCGCTTAAGCCGCGCACACCTGGCGTCAGGCAACTTGGCTCCAGCTACCCAGCACGCTCGCAAAGCCATCGCCCTAGCCGACGCCAGCTCAAGTGGATCTAGCCGCGCCAACCAAGCCAAAGCATGGTTACAATATGCAAAAGTGTTAGACGCCCAAGGCGACACTCGCGAAGCAGCATCCATCCGCAGACGTTATCGCCAACAACGCGGCTAGTAAGTTCAAATTCGCCATTCAGGAGGGCTGTCCCTTGCGCCATTCAACCTCCCCAACGCCTCAAAACTGCACGACCACCACAATCACGCGACTCGCTCTGTATCTGTCTTTGTTATGGATTAGTGTTGGTTGCGCCACCAATCCAGTCACCGGCAAGAGTGAGCTTAGCGTTATATCCGAAAGCTGGGAGCTAAAAACCGGCAAACAGCAGTATCAACCCATGCGTCAAAGTCAGGGCGGCGATTATCTAGCTGATCCAGAAGTACAAAACTACGTACGTGAGGTCGGCAATAAACTGGCAGCAGTCAGCGACCGCAAGTTGCCTTACGAATTTCATGTGGTGAACGACGGCACGCCTAATGCCTGGGCATTACCCGGCGGCAAAATAGCCATTCATCGCGGCCTGCTGACCGAACTAAAAAGCGAAGCAGAACTGGCGGCGGTATTGGGCCATGAAATCGTTCACGCGGCGGCGAAACACGGCGCCAAAAGCGTACAGCGTGGCGTGTTATTACAAAGCACTGTGGCACTGGCTGGTGTCGCCACCAAAGACTCCGACTACGCCAAATACGCTGAACTAGGCGCTGGCTTAGGTGCTGCACTCATCAGCACCAAATACGGTCGCGACGCAGAACGCGAGTCAGACTTATACGGTATGAACTACATGCATCGCGCCGGCTACGACCCCATGGGTGCCGTGGATTTGCAACAGACTTTCGTCAATCTGTCTAAAGACCGCAAAAGCAACAAACTTGGAGAATTGTTTGCAAGCCACCCTCCCTCGCAAGAGCGGGTAGAGGCCAACCGCCGACACGCCGCCACTTTGCCTAAGGGCGGCGTTCGCGGTGCCGCTCGCTACCAACAAATTATGCGCCGTCTTAATGAAACAAAGTCAGGGTATGAGGCTTACGACAAAGCTACTAAGGCTTTCGCAGACGCAAACTTTGGCGAGGCCCGCCGTCTTGCAAACAAAGCGCTAGCTATCGAGCCCAACGAGGCCCGCTTTCATAGTTTGCTTGGCGACATCGCAAATGTTGATGATCGTCTGCAAGGGGCTCAGCGCCACTATCGCGACGCCATCCGCCTGAATGACAGTTTCTTTTATCCCTACTTACAAAGCGGCTTAGTTAGCCGGGACCTTGGCGAGTTAACTGCCGCAAAGCGCAGCCTTAACCGCAGTGTTGAATTGTTGCCTACCGCCACCGCTTATAATGCATTGGGTGATATCGCCGAAACAGAAGGCAATCTACCGGAGGCAAAAGAATACTATGCCGCGGCATCAAAAGACCCAGGCAGTGCCGGCCAAACAGCACTCACGGCTCTAATTAAACTTAACGTTGCCGAGCGACCTGATGCCTATATTGATACCGCAGTTGGATTAGCCAGCAACGGCGAGTGGGTCATAGCTATTCGCAATAATGCGCCAAGAGCATTCACTGAAGTCGAGTTAGAACTTCTTTACCGCGCTAACGATGGACGCGTGCAACGCAGACAAATCAAGTTGCCCGGCACCTTGGCTGCCCAAAGCACCAGACAGACAAGAACCGGTCTAGATGCGACTACAGCTACTACCCCACAGGTGCGTGTTCGTCGCGTAGCCCTGGTGGCGAGTGATCTAACCACCTAGAAATTTAGGTGGTTGGCGCACTAGTTAACACTCGCATAGAGGGCTGCCCGGTCTTTTTCAAAGCGACGGCCAGCGAAATAGAACAGCGGAATAGCCAGAGCTGAGATCACCGAAAATATAACCAAGGTGATGGTATAGGGCTCAGCGATCCCAGCGTTTGCCATCCAATCTATGGCGTACCCAGCGCCTGTGACACCTATCCCTAAACCAACAAAATTCAACGACAGAATATAAAACGCCACTAAAGTGCCACGAATTTGCGGCGGCACCAGCTCCTGCACGGTAGAAAATGTTGGCCCATAAAAACACCCGAGTTGGAAATAGCCTAAGAAAATTCCTGCCATGAACAACAGTGAAGTCGGATCAACAAAACGATACGCGATGGTTAACGGTGTTAGCACCAGCATGATCCAGAATAAAAACATTGGCCTGCCCATGCCAGTTTTGCGCAAAAATGCGTCGCCCCCAGCACCGCCAAACAGGTTGCCCAGAATACCGCCGGCTAATGCTATCCAGCCCGTTAACTCAGCGATCTCAGAACGGTCGAATCCGCGCTCCTGAACAAACCACAATTGCTCGAAGCTCGCGGCACCCAAGATAAAGTGGAAAGCGACCCCGCCTCCGATCGTCATGGTAAGGGCTGGGGATTGCCGCAGCGCCCCAAGTAAAATCGTCATGATTTCTCTAGCGCTGGGCTTTTCTACCGGCTCTGCTGCCTCAACCTCATGTTTGCGTGGCGTTTCTTTGATGAACAACATGACAATAGCCAGCAACACACCTGCTCCACCCAAAGCATAAAAGCAGCCACGCCAACCCAAAATGGGCTCTAAGTAGGCGACCACGATCAGACTGGCGGCTACGCCAACCGGCACACCCATGTAATACACACCAGACGCGAAACCCAACCGACTGGATGGAAAGCGGTCGGCCAACAAAGACATCGAGGTCGGGGTCATGATGGATTCACCCACGCCGATAAACAGCCTCGGTATGGCTAGACTGGCAAAACCTTTCGCCGCTCCAGACAATGCTGTTAAGGCACTCCATAGCGCCAGACCAGCCGCGATCAAGCGCGTGCGGTTAACTCTGTCCGCGAGCATGCCCATAAACAGCCCGGCAATGGAGTAGAAGATGATAAAGATCAAACCGGTAAGCAGGCCGAACTGTGTGTTGGTAAGCCCCAGATCCGGCACAATCCAGTTTGCGAAACTGGCGAGCAGTTGTCGGTCAACAAAGTTCATAACGTTGAGCAACGTCAAGAACATCAAAAAGCCGTAGTCCCGTGCGGACGCACCTGTATTGTCTTGATTCACTTGATCTCTCCTCCAGTGAAGTCTCAAGACTATTTGAGAAGACCGGTAGATGCCAGAGCCTAACGGTTCTATGTTTATCTTAAATTTTTAAGTGCTTTGCACACTAAGCCAATAACTGTACCCAATGAACAACCGGCACCTGGGCATCTGTCTCAAGATGACTCTGACAACCAACGTTGGCGGTGGCAATTAACTCCGGACGATGCGCCTGCAGCGCTTGCAATTTGTTCGCCTTCAATTGCTGCGACCACTCTGGCTGCAGAATCGAATAGGTTCCAGCAGAGCCGCAACACAAGTGCTCATCTGCCACCGGTACCAATTCATAACCCGCCCCCACCAGTAGCTCAGCGACCTTGCCATCTACTCCCTGACCATGTTGCAACGTACACGGCGCTTGCCAAGCGATACGTCTTTTTGCCGAAGCTGCAGCGAAGACCCAATCTTGAGCGGCAAGAAATTCCCCAACGTCGACAGTATGGGCCGCTACCGCAGCAGCACGCTCTGCGTATTCTGGGTCGTGGGCTAACAACCGCCCATAATCTTTAACGGTAACACCGCAACCAGACGCTGAAGAAACAATTGCCGCGTAGTCGGCCAATAACGGATAAAACGCATCAACGTTCTGTCGCACACTGATCAATGCACCGTCTTCGTTACCCAGATGTAATTTTAACGACCCACAACATTGTTCTTCCTTGAGGGTCGCGACCCCAACGCCTCGAGCAGCTAACAGCCCTTGAAGATGCTCATTCACATCACCCGTCATAACCTGCTGAGCACAACCTTGAAGTAACAAAATCCGTTGGGTCGGTTGTTGCTGCTGTGCAGACCAGTGCCTTGCCGGACTTATTTTCTTTGGTAACGCTTTCGCCAGGGTGTGTGGCAACAACGGCTTCACCAATCGGCCCAACCACAACATTGTTCGAAGCGTACCCGAATAAGGCACCAGCCATTGCAACAATCGGCGCATGATGCCGCCGCTACCGACTCTGTCAGTTCCCAACTGATCACGCGCGAGCTCTGCCAGCTCGCCATAGCTGACACCTGACGGACAGGTTGTCTCGCATGCCCGACAGGTTAAGCAACGGTCCAAATGCAGAGTCGCACGTTCCTGATTGGCCTGTTCCTCGAACAGTTCTTTGATCAAATAGATTCGACCACGGGGTCCGTCGAGTTCGTCACCAGAAAGCTGATACGTTGGACAGGTAGCATTACAAAAGCCACAGTGCACACAGCTGCGCAAAATTTCTTCAGCCCTTGCTCCTTGCGGCGTGGCAAGAAATTCGTCTGGTAGATTAGTCTGCACTAGTGCTCCCACCACCTAGAAGTTTAGGATCAGAGAACGCCGACACAAAGACATCTGCCGGATCAAAGGCGCTTTTTAAGCGTCGCATGAGCAACGATTGAGCGGCATCTATTGGCTGAGCCTCACCCATGGCCCAACACCAGCCGCCGACTTGTCGAGCATAGTCCTGCACAAAATCAGCATCATCGTGGCGCAACCAACGCAATCCGCCCTGCCACTCCAACAACAAGTCTTCGGTACAGTTTGGTAACGGCGCCGCAGGTGGCGCGATCACCCGCCACAAGCGTTTCGATTGCGTCGAGGTGAAAAACTCATGCTGTTGGTCACGGACCTTTTGCCAAAACGCTGCTGCCAAATCCGCATCAACCAGCTCCCCCGACAGCGGCTCTAGCCCTTGAGCAACAGTGCCTGCATGCCCTGATAAACGCAGGTAATAACTTCCATCTACCCAACAAGTAGCAGTCATCGGCAAATGTTTCTGCGCCATCGAGCGCGCTAGCGCGTTAGCTTGTTCCGCATCCATAGTTAATTTCATGGTCTGGGTAGCGGCGGCTATCGGTTGCACCCGCACGCTGACGTTCAACATTGCGCCCAAACTGCCCCAAGCACCGGCTTGCAACCGAGACACATCGTAACCTGCCACGTTCTTCATCACCTGGCCGCCAAAACGTAGTACTTCGCCTTTGCCGTTCAACAACTCCACACCCAGCACGGCATCACGCAGAGAACCACCCCAAGGCCTTGCCGGACCTGAAAAACCACAGGCTACCGCCCCGCCCAAGGTACCCTGACTGGGTGTCTCCCCGAGCAATGGTGGTTCGCTGGCCAATTGCTGACCTTGCTCGGCTAATACTTGATTCAGTTCAGACAGTGGCGTGCCGCTGCGAGCAGTAAGTACCAGCTCGGTGGGTTGATAGTCGATAACACCGCTGTGCGAGGATAAATCCAGCGGCTCGGCGCGCAGTCGCGGCTGCCAGTTTTTCTTAGAGCCATGCCCAACAATAGACAATGATCTGTTTTCAGCGACGGCTGAGGCTACGGCTTCGGCTAACTCAGCAGTCTGATCCGTTACCACAACAAAACCTAAAAGCGCTCAAGCTCAGGGAAAGGCAAGCGTCCGCCATGTACATGCATGCCGCCGAGTTCGCCGCAGCGGGTCAACGTCGGAATGCCTTTACCTGGATTCAAAATATCCGCTGGATCCATGGCTCGTTTGATTGCAAAAAATTGTTCCAATTCTGCCGCATTGAACTGCACACACATGGTGTCGAGTTTTTCTACCCCAACGCCATGCTCTCCCGTCACGGTGCCGCCCATCTCGACACAAACTTCAAGAATGCGTGCCCCCATGGACATCGCCTGTTCAGTCTGGCCAGCCACGTTGGCATCAAACAAGATAAGCGGATGCAAATTTCCATCTGCCGCATGAAACACATTCGCTACCGCAAGATTGAACTCGCTAGACAACTCTTCAATGCGCGTGAGTACCTCGGCTAGACGCGCCCGCGGAATAGTGCCGTCCATACAAAGGTAGTCAGGAGATAAACGGCCCACCGCCGGGAATGCAGATTTGCGTCCCTTCCACAGCCGCGCTTGAGTTTGCGCATCTTCCGCACACTCAATATGCGAAGCGCCTGCGCGCCGCAAAAGGTCACTTACCTGAGTGGTTAGCGCCTGAACTTCGGTATCACTGCCGTCTAGTTCGATGATCAATATGGCCGCTGCGTCTAATGGATAGCCCGCATGAGCGAACTGCTCTGCCGCTTCTACCGCGCGCTTATCCATCATTTCCATACCCGCAGGAATAATGCCTGCGGCAATGATGTTGGCAACAGCAGCTCCGGCTTGGGTGACCTCGTCAAATCCAACCAAGATCACAGACTTTTGTTGGGGCTGAGGCAACAGCGCAACAGTCACCTCGGTCACAATACCGAGCATGCCTTCAGAACCGCAGAGCAGGGCCAGCAGATCGAGGCCCGGTCGGTCGTACAACGCGCCACCAATTTCTAACACCTCGCCGTCACTGGTAACCACCCGCACGCCCAGGACGTTATGTACGGTTAAGCCGTATTTGAGACAGTGAACACCGCCTGCGTTTTCAGCAACGTTGCCGCCAATACTGCAAGCAATCTGCGAAGACGGGTCGGGGGCGTAATACAAGCCAAATTCTTTCGCTGCATCGGTAATGGCTAAGTTGCGCACACCGGGTTGCACCCGCGCGATGCCGTTGTCTTTGTCCACATGCAGAATTTGGTTCAACTTGGATAACCCCAATACCACACCGTGCTTGTGGGGTCTTGCACCACCAGACAAACCGGTACCGGCGCCCCGGGCAATAATTGGAATTTGGTTTTGCCGACAGATGTTCACCACCTCAACAACCTGCTGCTCGGTAGTCGGCAACACCACAAGCCACGGCAGCTCACGTATTGCGGTGAGCCCATCGGTCTCATAGGGTTTCAAACCTGCAGCATCGGTAATAAGGCTGGTATCGGGCAGCACTGCACGCAACTGGCGCAACACATCCTCTGCATTTTCGTGTGGCATGTTCATCGCGAGATTATGCCGCAACTGGCTTCACCCCACATTGGACAACCCTGCAAGATCAAAGCGCCCATAGTCATGAGTATTAGGTCACCAACTGCCAATTCAACACTTCGCCCGCGGCCAGCGGCACCAGTTGAGTACCAGAGAAAGCCACTTGATCCGGCAAGCTCCAGGGTTCGCGGCGCAAAGTGACGGTCTTAGTGTTGTAGCCTACGCCATAGAAATCTGCACCATTTTTACTGGCAAACGCTTCAAATCGATCCAGCGCTCCCGCCTGATCAAATACCTCAGCGTACAGTTCCAGCGCCGCATGATGGCTGTAACACCCAGCACAGCCACAGGCGGTTTCCTTGGTGTCTTGGGCGTGGGGTGCGGAATCTGTGCCAAGAAAGAATTTCTGGTCGCCACTAACCGCTGCGTCAATTAACGCTTGCTGATGCCGGCTACGCTTCAGGATAGGTAAACAGAATAGATGCGGGCGAATGCCACCGACCAGCATATCATTGCGATTGTAAAGTAGATGCTGGGGGGTAATGGTCGCCGCTACATTTTCTGAACTGTCACGAACGAAATTAACACCTTGCTCGGTGGTGATGTGTTCGAAGACTATTTTCAGGTTAGGAAATCGCTCGGCAATGTGCCCTAGGTGGCGCTCAATAAATACCGCCTCGCGATCAAAAATATCTATGTCCTCATCGGTCACTTCACCGTGCACCTGCAATACCAAACCAAGTTCTTCCATGGTTGCAAATACGGTATCCATTCGGCTTAGGTCCGTTACACCAGAGTCTGAATTTGTCGTCGCCCCAGCGGGATAGTACTTACAGCCGAATACCAGACCGCTGGCCTTGGCCTGGCGAATGTCCTCCGGACTCGTATTATCGGTTAGATAAAGCACCATTAACGGCAACCAATCTGAACCCGCTGGGCGATGCTCAAGAATGCGTTCATAGTATTCACGGGCATGCACTACCGTAGTCGCAGGTGGTACTACATTGGGCATAACAATACTTCGACCAAAACAACGTGCCGCCGCCGGCACCGTGGTCGCCAATGCGTCTCCATCACGCAAGTGCAGGTGCCAATCATCCGGTTGTATTAAGGTCAGTTCATCCATAGGGTAAGTCATTGCTGTAACGGAGACGCGTCAGACTAGCAGGCGTGGGCAGTTTAGGTAAGGCGATAGTTCTAAAACTGGCCAAGAATCCGCCTATGCAATCTGTCGATAGAGTCGATGTCTAAAAATTAGGGCCCTAACCTAGTGTAGTACGCCATTCTGTTTGGAAATTAATCGGCGATTAGCGCACACGACCTTTTCAAGGATGTCATTGGCTTTCGCGGTCCAAATAAACGGCTTGGGGTTCCGGTTATGTTTTAATAGACCCCTCGGGTTGACTGACTTGGATTTATCGGCCTCAGAGCAATAAATAAGTTCTATTACTTTCGGCGTACTACACTAGGAGAGCGCAGTGAAAAAATTTCTTATTGGCTTCGGCATTGTTATCGCCTTGCTGGTGATTTTAGGTTTCGTATTTCGCGGGCCCTTGATGATGATGGCGGGTATGGCCTACATGGCACCAGGTCATAGTTTTGCCGAAGATCAAACCCCTAGCGCACCTGATTACAGCAACCCAGACCATTGGGCTGCGCTGCCAGAGCGCGAGGATGCCGCGGATGTGATTCCAACAGGGGTGATTGTCGACACCGCCAGCACCTTGGATGTCGATGTATTTTTCGTTCACCCCACGACTTATGTGAATCCAGAACACTGGAATCAACCCCTAGACGATGCAACCGCCAATAAGATGACCGACGATTGGGTAATGCGCGATCAGGCCAGCGTCTTTAACGCCTGCTGTCAGGTTTACGCGCCGCGTTACCGTCAAGCCACTTTGTACAGTTTCCAAGATCAAGACGGCAATGGCGCTCAGGCGCTGGATCTGGCCTATGGAGATGTCAAAGCCGCATTCGATTACTTTATTAGCCAACGCAGTAATGGCCGTCCCTTTATTGTTGCTGGGCACAGTCAAGGCGCCTTCCACACAGACCGTCTACTCAAAGAAGTCATCGCAGGCAGCGAACTACAGCAGCGAATGGTTGCGGCCTATCCTGTTGGCTTCTCAATTGACGGCAGCAATGGTATCGACATCTGCGCCAGCGCCACTCAAACAGGCTGTCAGGTTTCTTGGAATACCAACAGCGCTGACGCCATGGTTATCTTGGCCGAACCCGGCGATATTTGCGTCAACCCAATCACCTGGCAAACCAATGATGCGATGGCACCCGCCAGCGACAACCTCGGCAGCATCAGTTTCAGCGCAGGTGAGTCACTAGAGCAAGCCGTTACCGGCGCTCAGTGCTTAAACAGCCAGTTGATCGTCGAAGAGATAAAGTCCGACAACTTCACCCTCATGCCCTTTGGACCAGGCAATTACCATATGTACGACTACAGCTTCTTCCATATGAACATTCGGGCCAACGCAAAAGCTCGCGTTGCGGCCTATCTTGCTGCACAACAAAGCGGCGCAGCAGATGACGAACTGATGCGCACTCTGCTGCAAGAAACGGGAAGCTAAACCTTTAGGGGTGTATCGAGAGGGGCCTATGGCCCCCCTGTCTTCGATCTAGCGCTAGTTCAAATACTGCTGCGACATAGAACCCATCACCTTAAAGAATTCTTCACGCACCTCGGCAATGATTTCAGCCACGGGGCGCACAGCGTCAATGCGCCCACAAACCTGCCCAGTTAAGGCAATGCTGGCTTCCATATCACCGCCAAAGTACAGATCTGTCGCTTTGCCAAACTCACTCATCGCGTTAGTTTCCACATCGAATTCGAGCCTAGTTGTCTTCTCGGTACGAATCGCGCGCAAAGCCGGCGAATGAGCACGATTTAGAAATACTGTATCGGTTTCCCGGGCATCAACGATGGCGTTCTTCCAATTTTCATGTACCGGTGATTCCGCCGATGACACCATGCGGGTACCCATTTGAATTGCCTCGGCACCCAGGGCAAAACCAGCAGCCATGGTTGCACCGTCAATAAAACCGCCAGCGGCAATAATCGGCACATCCACCTGGGAACGAACAAGCGGCAATAGCACCATCGTGGAAACATCTTGAGGATTTTTGAAGCCTCCGCCTTCGCCACCTTCAACAATCAGCCCATCAACGCCACATTCCACCGCTTTTTTTGCAGCACTGAGGTTGGGCACCACATGGAAAACCGTCAGTCCCGCTGACTTGAGCTGCTCGGTGTAACGTTCAGGGTTACCCGCTGAAGTGGTTACAAATTTCACTCCCTGATCGATGATGAAATTAACGATATCCGGGTCCCGAACAAAGGCTTGTGCGACGTTGACGCCAAAAGGCTTATCTGTGAGCTGTCGCATTTTCAAAATTTCTTCTCGAATGACGTCCAATTCGCCAGACGAGGTTTCGATAATGCCTAGCGCACCACTATTTGACACGGCGGCAGCCAACTGGGAGCGCGCAATCCAACCCATAGGCGCCTGCACGATCGGCACCTCAACACCCAGCATGCGCGTTATACGGTTATTAAATTCCATGATTGTCTCCTGATCTTTTTTGCCCAAGTCTAGCGAATTAGTGACCGTATAGCCGCAGCCACTGGAGTAGCTTGACACCATGCAGCACGGAACCAACACTTTGTATTCAGCAGACGGAGTCAGGCCGTGGAAACTTTTGCCGAAATCTATCAACGAGCCGCCGCACGCAAAGGTGGCAAGCAAGCATTGGAAACACTGCTTACGCCAGTAAAAGGACAAAGCGATCTAAGTAAGATCAGCGACGCAGACGTGCTAGCAGAAATGACTAAGTGCGTATTCCGTTCGGGCTTTGTGTGGAAAATTATTGAGGCTAAATGGCCGGGCTTTGAAGCCGCCTTTGGCGACTTCGATGTAATGCACTGCGCTATGTTGGCAGACGAAGATCTGGAGGTTCTGCAAGGCAATACCGATATCGTGCGTCATGGCAAGAAAATCGCTAGCGTGCGCGCCAATGCTCAATACATCCTGGATGTAAGAGCCGATCACGGCAGTTTCCAAAACTTTCTAACCGAGTGGCCCAACGACGACTTTGTTGGCCTCTGGGAGCACCTTAAGAAAAACGGCAACAGGCTCGGCGGACAAACCGGACGCTACTTTCTGCGCTTCATTGGCTACGACACCCCAATTTTCAGTAAGGATGTGGTGACAGCACTGGTTCAAGCCGACGTCGTAGACAAGGAACCCACCAGCAAGAAAGCGCAACAAACCACTCAAGAGGCGTTTATTACCTGGCAGCAAGAGAGTGGCCGCAGCTTTAAAGAAATTTCTCGTGTGCTGGCCATGTCCACCGGCTAAGTTTTAGCCGCGCCATTCATCCTTAAAAAGACTGAATACATAGGTGTCGCGCACATACCCTGTCCAGGTGACAACATTTCTTCGCAACGTACCATCCAGTTGTGCGCCCAGTTTCCGAACCGCCGCCGCAGAACGCTGATTACGAGTGTCCACGCGGAACTCAACACGCCGAAAGCCACTGGCAAACGCATGTTCGATCAAGAGCTTCTTCATCTCATCGTTGAAACCGGTTCCGCGCATAGACGGTTCAATGTAGGTACCGCCAATCTCCACCACGCCATGGGTATCGGGATTGATGTAACTCGTCATGCCCACAACCTTTTCGCCAGATTCGCTGCGAGCGATCACTGCAAACACAATGCGGTTTGGATGCGCCAGCATGGCATCTACTGATGGTTGAAAATGCGCACCCAACATGGAGTGCGGGTAGATCTCCCAGATGTCCGGGTCGGCGGCACAGGCCGTTTGCAAGCCGGCCCAATGCTCAGGTTTGAGTTGAACCAGTCGGATCGCCGCACTTGTTAACTCTTGCTCCAGCTGCTGTTTCAGATTGATCTGTGACATCTACCGATTCTAATAAACTACCGAAGGTGTTCGCCCAAGAATGTCGTGGCAGCCTCTGCAAACGCGATGCGGTTATGGTATTTCGATAAAAAGTGGTCACCTTCGGATAACTCCAAGTAACTGACTGCCGCCTTTGAATTTTTGACCATGGCCTTATGCATGGAGCGCGATTGCTGTACCGAAACGACTCGATCATCTTCACCGTGGACCAATAGCACCGGTATGCTGATTTGGTTCGCCAATCTGCGTGGAGAATTTTCCTTAAGCATCTTGCGGTCTTGCCAAAGGTCTCCAACAAATCGCGTGGCATAACGACCACCAATAAACCGCTGCACTAATTTAAGCAAAGCCGGTAGGTCCGACACGCCATTTAAGCTGACCGCACACTTGTATAGATCCGCCTCTTTCGCCGCGCCCATTAACGCTGCATAACCACCGTAAGACCCTCCCATAATGCAAATGCGCTTCGGATCAGCTATCCCCTGATCAATAAGCCATTTTGTTCCGTCAGTAATGTCATCCTGCATCGCCTGACCCCATTGCTTACGGCCAGCCTCTTCAAATTCGAGTCCGTAGCCGGTGGAGCCTCGGAAATTCATCTGCAATACGCCATAACCTTGATTTGTCAGCATCTGTACTAACCAGTCAAACCTTTTAAAGTCTCTTGCGTGTGGACCACCCTGAGGATGAATCACGAAGGGCTGTTGATTGGCGTCCTCTAGCGACACACCGTTAGGTAACGTCAAATACCTGGGAATGTTGAGCCCGTCTCTGGCCTCGTAGGAGACGTCAATTACCGGGGACAAATTGTCCTCGCCCAGGTTCGGATAACTTACTGAAATGCGCGCCCATTGCTTATTTGTGGTTTTGTAGAGGTAGTAGCGAATTGGCATAACCTCACTGCCTACGCCAACCACGACCCGCGAGCGATCTTCAGCAATGGCCGCAATAAAGCTGCGACTACCAGGAAACTCTTCTTGCATCGCATTGCGCACGGCGCGCCACTCCGGGTCGAAAACCTCTGACTCAATCTCCTCGTTGGTATAACCTAATTCAAAGATTTCCTCTCCACGCAGATCCAAGCGCACATAGGCCACCTCAGAATCGGCTCTACCGTACCGCCACTGCTCCTCACCAGTGAGCGCGTTAACGCTGTACACCTGCCGCATGGCACCAAACCCATCGTCTTCGCCGCCTTGTGTCTCGTCCAAGGCCTGCATAGAGATAAAGTAGAGGTTCGGCTTGTGACTTGGTACAGCCAGCACCTCGGCGCCTCGATCTAGCAAATGGCTGTAATCGTGCCAACTTCCTGATGCATCCTTTAACTTCAGCACACCCTTCTTTTGATCTCTGGTCACGCCAGTCCCCACCCGCACGTTGCCTGCAGAGTCCGCTCGCCAATCGAGCACACCGATGATGTAGCGTTGCACCACTTTAGAACCAAGACGCCGGTCTTCAATATCCGCTTGAAATACTTGAGGCCGAGCCGCGCTGTTCTTACCGGCAGAGATCAAAAAGTGGCCCGGTTTGTCGCGTAAGCGCGCTAAGACGCGGTCTTGCATTTGAAAGAAACCCGCGGACTTTTCCCTTTTGAACAACAGGCGCTGCTTTTGTTTTTTTACATCAACATGAATCAGCCGACTGACCACTAAGGGTGTGCCGCCCAGCGTCTCCGGCATGGCTATGCTTAACAGCAAATCGTTTGGCGACACCCACAAGTGTTGCTGTATTTTCCAATCTTGACCTGAAATGAGGTACGGCTTCTTCGACAAGTCGTCAAGATCTCGAATCAACAGCAGTTGTTTGTCTTTGGCGTTAACTAAGGGGCGCCTAAATACTTACCGGTTGGCGATAAGGATGGACCTGTCAATCTTGGCAAGGAGGCAAAATCTAAGATGCCCGGCTTTTGCTTCACCTGGGCCGATGTCGAGAAGGGAAAAACCAAGCATAAAAGTAGAGAGAAAACACTAACTATCGATATATGCGGCATATACCTGCCGACCACCAACCCAGGTCTCTAGGACCTGTATTTGGGCCAGGCGTTCAGGCTCTACTGCCAGGGGGTCTTCTGCAAGAATGACAAAGTCTGCGAACTTGCCCACTTCTAAGCTGCCCACTTCGTGATCCGAGTGACACTGCCACGCGGCATCAATAGTCATTGCGCGCAATGCGGCTTCTACGGGCACTCGCTCTTCTGGTGACAGCAATTGATCTGAGCGCCACATGTTGCGCGTGACCGCATTTTCTATACAGCGAAGCGGATCCATTTCGGTTACCGGATCATCCGAGTGCACCGTCCATCGAATGCCCAAATCTTCGCAGGCGCCTGTGCGGTCAAGCTTGGCTGCTTTTTCTGGGCCAAAAATGTCTTCTACAAAGGCCTTGCCCCAATAGTGCACATGACCAATTAGAAAGCTCGGCGATAATCCCAGCTCCTGCATCTTGGTGATCTGCTCGTCATGCAGAATGCTGCAATGCTCTATGCGACAACGTTTCTTTGCGGGATCCAAGCCTTTCGCCTTGGCCTTTGCGAATGCGTCCAAAACTCGATCAATGGCCGCGTCACCGTTGGCGTGGACGCACACCGCCCAACCGTCGCGCAGCCTTTTTTCTACCGCGGCATCGAGCTCGTCTTTTTCGATGTAAGCCATACCAGTACTGTCCGAGCCCACAAATGACTCGCGCTGCAAACCGGTTCTGCCTTGGTTTGAACCATCCGAAACGATCTTCCAACCGGTTCGTCGCACCCACTCGTCACCTTCGCCCCACTCAATCTCTGCATCATCCCACTTTGATGCGGCCGCCTGACTCACACTGTAGCGAAAGCGCGTAGTCATCTGACCGCTGTCTTTTAAGCTTTGATACAACGCCAGCTCGCCAACTCCTTGGAAGGTGCCGGTGCCTTGGTCACATAGCATGGTGATACCTACTCGGTTGGCGGTATTAAAGACACCTAAACACGCCTCAGCTAAATTTTGCTCGCGTAACTTGGGGTTATGCCGAGCGACCAGAGCCATTGCCGGCCCCGCCTTAAGCACACCGTTGGGTTCGCCATTTTCAGTTCTGCCTAATTCGGCGTTTGGCGGATCTTCTGTATTGGCATCAATGCCTGCGATGTTCAACGCAAGACTGTTGCAATACGCCAAGTGTAACGACGCGTTGTAAACAAAAACCGGATGCTCGGTGCTGACCGTATCTAACAGATCTTTAGTTAGGTAGTCCGGACCTTCCTGCAGCGAAGGGTCGAATTGCCGCCCCACCACCCATTCGCCCGCCTCGACCTGGGCCGCATCGTCTCGAAGCTGTGCTAACGCCTCTTCGGTGGTCGCAAAACGATTCGGGCCTACATTGCTGAAGCGATGCAGCATCGCCAAAGGCGGTAGGTGCATATGCGGTTCTACAAAGCCCGGCAGCACCGTTTTGCCCTGAAGATCGATGCGCTGCAAATCCGCTTCGTTGTCGAGTAAGCCATGGGGCTGGTCTTTACCCATGCCGACCCAAGCAATACGCCCGTCCCGCACCAACATGGTGTCTGCAGCGGGCATGTTCGCATCCATGGTAATTACCCGTGCGTTTTCAATGAGCAAAGGCGCTGATTGAGTCGGAAATGGCGACTTGGGCAAGCGCCGGGCATGCTTGCTGAGATCAATCGACGCCAAGCGCAATGTCTCGGCAAATACATTAGCGCAACAGGGGCAAGCGAAGGGGTCGCCGCTGTGTTGCGGTGGCACCATGATGTCCGGCAAGAAACGCAGGTCCTCGAGATCCTGCGGCTGCATTTGGGTGTCATGGAGCATCTGCGTTCCCTTGTCTCAGTCTGTGCTTTTAGTGGTTACTCAACCATGGCTAAGCTTTACGCAAGTCTGGCAATTCGTAACCCTTCGCATCCAGATCTGCTCGAACAACTTTCTTGTCCATCTTGCCGGTGGTCGTTAATGGAATGCTGTCGATGTACAGCACCTCATCTGGCAACTGCCACTTGGCAAAAGCGCTTTCGCAGTGCTTGAGCACTTCCTCTTGGCTTACCTCTTTTCCCGGCTCCAGAACCACTAAGGCCACTGGACGCTCATCCCATCGCGGGTGCGGTTGTGCCACCACACAAGCCTGAGCAACACCCGGCAGCGCGACGATGTGATTCTCCAGATCAACTGACGATATCCATTCGCCACCGCTCTTCACGAGATCTTTGGAACGATCAGAAATAATCAGATATTCCTCTGGGTCAATCTTGCCGACATCGCCGGTAATCAACCAGCCATCGTGAAACTTATCCGGCTGCGGATTGTTAAAGTACTCCGAACAGATCCATGGCCCACGAATGAGGATTTCCCCCACGGTTTCGCCATCATGAGGCAGTCGATTAAATTCTTCGTCGAAAATATCCAACTCCAAACCGGGCATAAGCTGTCCCGCTTTAGCCACGTTCTCAAACTGCTCGTCTTCACTAAGGTTCAACTGCGAGCGCTTCATAACTCGTCTGGACAACGTAGCCAGCGGCGACGTTTCAGTCATGCCCCAACCCTGGATCATCTCGACATCCAAGGTGTCCCAGAACCAGCGAATCAACGACGGTGGCGGCGAACTGCCGCCGCAGGTCAGTCGATCGAGTTTTGATAAGTCGAAACGATCGGGTTCGGCTTCGTAAAGCGCTTTAACGCCCTGCCAGATCGTTGGCACACCGGCAGATAAGGTCACCTCTTCGGTGACCATCAAGTCCAACAGTCGAGCTGGATCCATAAAACGGTGGGGCATCACTTGTTTACAACCCAACATCAACGCAACCCAGGGAATACCCCAACCCATGGCATGGAACATGGGCACGATGCCGCAAACAGAATCGGTACCCGACAGCGCCATGGAATCGGTCATGGCGCAAGTCAGGGTATGTAGGTATTGCGAGCGGTGCTCGTATTCAACGCCCTTGGGATTACCCGTGGTACCGCTGGTATAACAAAGGCCTAACGGTGAATTTTCATCGATCTGAGGCCAATCATAATTGGTCGGTTGACCCTTAATGAAGTCTTCGTAGTCGATAGGGTTTGGCAAATCCGTGGACCAACCCTCAAACCCTTCTTCAGTTGCCACTATGACCTGGCGCACCGTTGGGATCTTACCGACCATTTTTTCTAACAACGGCAAAATGTCCGCGTCTGCAATAATCACCTGGTCTTCAGCGTGATTGATAATGTACTCAAGGTCTTTTTCACTTAGGCGAATGTTCAGCGTGTGCAATACCGCACCCATACCGGCACAGGCATGGTAAGCCTCTAGATGCCGCGAGCCATTCCACATAAACGTACCCACACGATCACCTACCTTGATGCCGGCCGCAGCCAGGGCATGAGCTAGTTGATGAGCGCGGTCGCGGGTTTCTTTGTAAGTTTGTCTGCGCACGCCGTTTTCTGTCGCAGTAACAATTTCTTCGTTAGGCGCAACTTTTGCGCCGCGATCTAAAATATTCGCCATCAACAGCGGCGTATTTTGCATCGCCATAGTGAACTCTCCTTAGTCTTCCCAATCACCCGTGGTCGGGTGAGCACATGAACTCAGCCGAAGTAGTCGGCGAACGGCAGAGTGTATAACCCGCCAGCGTGGGCTGTATAGCGGTTGCAGGCACTTATGAAAATCCCCACCTGACGGCGTAGCAGGAAACTGCGATACTCGTGCATCGCGGGGGACAACATCAAAATTTCTAACGACAATTCACCAAACACTCCAACACCATCGTTCTTTTACGGCTGGGTTATCGTTGCGGTCGCAGCACTGCTGAGCTTCCTAGGTACCGGCTTTTATTCCTACTCGCGTGGCATCTTCTTGCCGTCGTTAGCCGATGCTCTAGACGGCGGCGAGCGTTTTGGTATTTCGATGGGTTTTTCCGCCGCTGCGGTCACGGGTGCCATCGTTGCGCCCTATATCGGCCGCTATTTGGACCACGGATCTGCACGCAAAGTGCTGTTGCTCGGCACAATAATCGTGACGACCTGCTATGTGCTGCTGGCGATGATCGGCAACATGATTCAGTACTTTCTCGTCGTGTCTATTGGTATGGGTGTCGGCATGGTGTGCATGGGTGGCCAAGCCTGGCACCGTTCAATTATCAGTTGGTTCGACCATTGGCGCGGCCGAGCGATTTCCTTTTCCGTACTTGGAGCATCGTTGGCTGGCATTGCTATGCCGCCAGTCGTCAACGCGCTGATCGAACTCTACGGCTGGCGCAACGCTTATCTGGTATTTGGCGGCACCACACTGGTGATGTTGTTCCCGATCATTTATCTGTTCATGAAAGACCGTCCAGAAGAGGTCGGCGAAGTGCGCGACGGTCGTGCCTATGTCGAGCGCCATGCCAACGATGTCATCGAAATTGAGGAAGATGTTCGCGTTTGGACATTTGCGGAAATGTATCGATCACCAGCGTTCTGGAGTATCGGCGTGATCTTCGGTTCCATGACCTGCGTCTTCACCGCGGTGATGATGCACTTGTTCTCGCATCTACAAGACATTGGTATCGACTCCTCTACCGCCTCCTTCATTATGTCTGCCACAGCGGCTTTCGCCGCTTTAGGCAAACCCGTAATGGGGTGGCTTGCGGACTATTTCGGCGCCAAGGTCACCATTTGGCTTGAGCTTATTTGTCAGGGAACTGCCCTGCTGATCTTTGGCACGGCCCAAAGTGTTGAGTTGTCTATTCTTGCAGCCTGTTTGTATGGCTTTGGTTACGCTGGCATGTCGCCGCTGCGCACCTTTGCGATATCAAGTGCGCTGGGTAGCCAAAGTTTTGGCATGGCCACGGGTGCCTTGCGCTTTGTAGAACTGCCTTTTCTACTCTCTGCGTCACCTTTAGCCGCATATATCCACGACACCACGGGCAATTATCAGATGGCGTTTTTGATCCTAGTCGGTCTAATCGCCGTGGCTTGTATTGGCCCTCTATTTATTGTCTCGGGCGGCGCTAAATCTAGACGCGCCCGGATCCAAGCAGCAGAACAAAACAAGAATTAGTACTTCAACGTTTAACAACTACCCCTGGTCAATCACTCCAGCGTCAATCAACTGCTGGCGACGCTGCTCGTTGTAACCCAGCTCTTCCAGCAACTCTGCATTGTGTTCGCCTAGACTCGGCGCATGACGCCTTATAGCAGACGGCGTTTGGTCAAATCGTGCCGCTGGCCGCGGTTGCCGAATTCGCCCAGCGACCGGATGTTCGTATTCGGCCAGCAAGTCATTGGCCGCTATCTGCGGATGCTCCAGAACCTCTTCACGGGTCAACACCGGCGCACAAGGCACTCCTTCTGCATCTAGTCGCTGCAACCAATAATCAGAACTGTTGGTAGCGATAACTTCAGCGGTCATTTCAAGACGCAAGGTAGCATTTACCGCTCTGTCGTTGACCGTTAAAAATCGCTCATCCTCTAACCACTCAAGCCGATCCAACGCCTTACACATACCCTGCCACTCAACGTTACTCACCGCACCTGCGGTAATGAATCCGTCCGTGGTGGCAAAAATAAGGTCTGGTGAAAGTTGCGCACGTTGGGCTTTGACCTCGCGACCCACCAGGGTCATGCCAGCCATGCCCTCGGGCCACAAATACGAAACCATGGTATCGAGCATGGCGAGTTTTACATGCTGACCTTTGCGCGTGCGTTCACGCGCGAACAAAGCGGCAGTAATGGCCTGGGCCGCCGTCACCGCTGTGGTCTTGTCAGGAATAATGGTGCGGATCATTTTTGGTCGGCCACTCTGACCGTCAGCTTGAATCGCAGCCAATCCCGAAAGGGCCTGGATAACAGGATCGTATACACGCTGATGAGCGAACGGCCCTGTTTCACCGAAACCGCTGATAGAGACATAGATAATGTCTTCGCGAAGTGCCCGCACAGCATCCTCACCAAAGCCCATACGCTCTATGGTGCCTGGCCGAAAGTTCTGTACTAAAACATCTGCCGTGCGCAATAAGTCACGCAAAATCTCCGCGCCTTCGGGCGCCTTTAGATCCAACGCTAAGCTTCGCTTCGAGCGATTAGACGAGATAAAAGTCGACGTGATCCCCGAGCGGTTAGGACCGGCGCCGCGAACCAGGTCGCCAGAAAGGGATTCCACTTTTATGACATCAGCACCTTGATCGGCAAGCATCATGGTCGCCACCGGACCGGAGATCATGGACGTTAAGTCAACAACGCGAATCCCAGACAGGGGACCATCCACAGAATCGTCTAATTCTTTGAAATCACTCATGCGAAAGCCTTCATCGCTTCGGCTTTAGCCCACTTGTAGTCGGCCTTACCGTTGGGTGCGCGACGCACTTGTTCAACCATCAACACCTGTTTAGGCACCTTGTATCCCGCCAACTGTTCTCGGCAATAGTCGATAACGTCTTCTTGGGTTGCTGTTACGCCCTCCAAACACGAGGCCACCGCAACAATACGCTCGCCAAAGCGCTCGTCAGGCACACTGACCACCAAGCAGTCGTGCACTGGCTCAAAACGTTTAACCGCTTCTTCTACTTCCTCTGGAAACACTTTTTCGCCCGCCGTATTTATGCAGGCGCTGCCTCTGCCAAGTAACGTAATGCTGCCATCGGCTTCCACCGTGGCATAGTCGCCAGGAAAGCTATAACGAACACCGTCAACAACACGGAATGTCGCAGCAGATTTTTCTTCGTCTTTGTAATACCCAAGGGGCACCAGTCCGGATGTAGCAATTTTGCCCATCTCACCAGAGCCTGGCTCCACAATGCGGTCGTCATCAGTAATGACCCGAACGCCTTCGCTGAGTTCAAACTTGGCGGTTTGGCTAATACCCTCCCGGGTAGTGATGGAACTGCCCATTCCACCTTCGGTAGAGCCCATGATGTCTGCCAACACCATATCGTGATGGGCCAGCAAACCTTGCTTGGTCTCCATACTCCACATCACGCCACTCGAACCAATTTGTTTAAGGCTACTGATGTCATATGGCGTACCGCGCCGTTTCGCATCATCCAACGCATTCAGTAGCGGTCGCGCAAAGGCGTCACCCACAATGATTAAGTCGGTAACACGATGGTCTTCCACCATGCCGAGCAGCCGACCCGGATCCATGCCTAGTTTTGAGGTGGTCACCACCGTGCCGCCAAGCAACATAGGCAAAAAACTACCCAACCACATGCCTGTTCCATGCATCAGCGGACAAGCGGGCAAACTGATAGGCGGTTGTTCTATGAGCTGCAGATAGTCAGCAAATTCACTCATGGACGCAGGCGGTTGCAACTCACGCCCAGCAGCACCAGAGGCGATAAAGTAGTGAGTGAAATTGCCCACAGGATACATAACGCCCTTAGGCATACCCGTAGTGCCGCCGGTATAGAGCATATAAGTGGCTTCAGGATTTTGTGTCTGCCGAGCCAACGGGGCGTGATCTCGAATAGCGCGCTCGTAGTCAACAGCGCCTTTGAGCAAGGCTTCAGTACCATCGTCGATCTGCACCAACAATTTGACCTTAGGTAACCGCTCGCGAATTTCCCAAATTCGCATGGCATAACAGGCTTGGTAAAAGACCACCTCAGCATCCGAGTTATCCAACAGATAAACTAACTCGTCAGCTTTGTATCTATAGTTCACATTGATCGGGCAACCACCCACCTTAAATACGCCAAATTGGGCTTCTTGGTATTCGCTGGTGTTGTGTAGGTAAAGCCCAGCCTTGGCGTCGGCGCCTATGCCGTGAGCATGCAAAAGTCCTGCAATTGACGCCGCTCGACGCTCAAAGTCGCCCCAACTCAGTTCACGACCATCGGCTATCGTGGCGATTCGGTTCGGAAAACTGTCCGCCACAGTTTCAAACGCAGTTGCAAAGTGAAAATCCATAGTGCCCCCAATCCACGTGAATTTGATTAATTTAGTGCACTGCCAAGTAATTTCATACCCAAGAATGGCAAACCTGGTGCGCTCACCTTCTGATAAACATGCCAAAAGTTGGCAAATACGACCACTGATCAGGCGATTTATCGGCAGAGGGTTGAAAAAAGCCCACGCTGCCGCACTTTTAGCAGTGAAACTTATTGGCACAACTTTTGAATTGCTTCATGCAATTACGTCGTTTCCGCAACGGCGGTTATGCAACGAGAAGGAACAATGAAGGACAATTTGAAACTTTCACGGCTGGCCTACCCACGAGCAACCCTGATCACTTTTTTGAGCCTGTTATTACTGGTGCTGAGTGTTGGAATTTTTGCCGACCCCTATATTCCAACAGAGGCCGCACAGAGCACGTGGGCTGGTTCTAACGTACTTGAACAATTACGGGCTACGTTCAGCTAATTTAACTGCCGAAGGAGAACATCATGGCAAAACTGGTTAATCGACTGCGCGATACCGTGCACTTAGACCGAGACAACGCATGGTTATTCGGCGTATGCGCCGGATTGGCTAATTACTGGGGCACAGACCCAGCAATCGTGCGGGTCGCTACAGTAGTAGGCGGCTTGTTCCTAACCAAACTGACGATCGCCGTTTATCTTGTCGCCTGGCTGATTTTAGATGATCGACCGCGCTCGAATTCCAACCATACGGAAGAGGTTTAAATTCACCCCTCCAAGCACTTAGTTAGGGTTCAGCGTTCTGGTCACGCCATTGCTTGAACGCCTCGAGCTCTTTGCGCAGCTGGGTGCTGACGTAGCTGATCACTGCGGCATCATCCAGCAAACCCCACCCAAACAAAAAATCTGGTAGCGCATCTAAGGGCGCAACAAAATAAAGCAACGCTGCTACTACCGAAATTACGGTACTCGCTGCCACCTCCCTGTAATCACCCTTCACGTAGGCAGACAAAAGCTCTATCAGTAAGCTCAATTGCTCCTGAGCGGTCGCAAGCCCTTCGCTGCCTCGACGCAGCATCTTTTGTGTGGATTGCTTAACAACTCGCTGCATCCCCGAAGGCGAGGCGACCACCTCTTTGGCCTGCACCAAAAAGCGTCGAAAGCCGCGCGGTTGTTCGTCCATCAGGCTTGCTTCGACTGGTGGGTCACGAAGGCGAGCAACCAACTGGCTACAAGCACCTCATCAGTCCCTTGCTGCATGCTCGAAGAGCCCTGTTGATAGACCGTTTCGCCGAGCAAATTGCGGCGGTGATCTAACAACCCCTGAGCATACGGCTTAGTGAACTCCGGATGCCCTTGAACCGTGATCACCTGGTCACTCATGGTGAAACCAGCTATCGGACAGAAAGCATTAGTAGCGAACACTTCAGCACCGTCGGGTAATTCCGCCACTTGGTCTTTGTGGCTCGACAGCAGACTGAAACGATCACCTGTATTCGCGCCCATCCAGTTTCGGCGCTGTACGATCTCGCTGGTATGAACCCCGACGGCCCAACCACCTTCTGCGGGCGCTACACGCCCACCAAAAAAGTGCGCCATTAGCTGATGCCCAAAACAGATACCAAGAATTTGTTTACCGGCGACGAGGGCTCCTTCGAGAAACTTGACCAGATCAAAGATCCACGGCAAATCGTCGTAAACGCTGTCGCGACTGCCGGTAATTAGATAAGCATCGCAATCTATTGTTGTGGGCAGCACTGACTGCACAGGATAGTTCACGCACTCAACCTGCAAACCCATACTCTGCGCGCTGGTGTGAAGCACACGTTCAAACATTTGCGGGTAATCACCGAACTGCGGCTGGAATTTTTCCAGCACTGAATCGGTCTGCAATATGCCAACACGTACTTTATCCACTGGCATTCTCTGGTCCTAAACTTTCAGGCAGTTTGAGCACTAGATGATCTCGAAGTAGCGCTGCAGCTGCCAGCTGTTCAAGTTGCGTTGGTATTCTTGCGATTCCCAACGCCGCGTCATCACAAAGTGCTCGACAAATTCGTCACCCAACATTGTTCGCGCCATAGCGGATTGATGCATTTTATCCGACGACTCCGCCAAGCTGGTGGCAAACTTGAATTGCTCGGGTAGGTCATCCTGCAGGTCGTAGGCATTACCCTGCACAGGCTCTTCCGGCTCGAGCTGTTCGCGAATACCCGCTAATGCCGCTCCTAATACCGCAGCCGCTACCAAATAAGGATTACCGTCGGCACCGCCGACACGGCATTCCACACGCTGACTCGACGCACCACCCGGAATCACCCGAATAGCGGCGGTGCGGTTTTCTACACCCCAAGTCGCCGCTGTAGGAGCCCAAGCTCCCTTCACCAATCTGGTGTAACTGTTAATAGTGGGCGCCAGCATCGGCAGCAATTCAGCAAGATAACGTTGTACGCCGGCTACCGCATGCCGCTGCAAATCCGACATCGTGTGAGCGGCATCGCCGTCAAAGAACTTATTGGTACCTTCTTCATCGCATAGGCTGAAATGAAAATGACCGCTTTGTCCTGGATAGTCCATGGACCACTTCGCCATAAACGTGGCCATTAATTCGCGTTTCTGAAAGTAAATTTTTGCAAAGGTTTTGAATAGATTTGCACGATCCGCCGCCTCAATACCGACCTGGGATTGCAACGCGGCCTCCCAGACGCCAGGACCGGTTTCGCAGTGCAGCCCTTCTATGTCGCATTCCATTTGCCGACACCACTCCATTAGCCCTAGAAAGTGCGTTGATTGGGCAGAAGCTCGCAACACCGAATAACCAAAGTTACCCGGTGTCAGCGGCGTTAAGTTTTCATAATTCTTCGCGCGAACACTGTGCGGAGTTTCTGCGAAAACGAAAAACTCGTATTCAAATCCAGAGCGAACCTGTAGCCCAAGCTCAGCATATTCACCCAATACTTTGTTCAATAATGTACGTGGGCAAAGTGCATGGGGGGCCTCGTCACCAACAAACTCACCAATAAAAAAAGGACAATTTTCATCCGGCAACCACCGCTCTGATTCTACGATCAGACGGTAGGCGGCATCCGGAAAACCGGAGTGCCAACCTGTGTACGTGCCTGCATCGTAGAGCTGGTCGTCAACATCCCAGCCAAATACGCAATCACAAAATCCGCCCTGCTTTGTCAGCAGACTGGCGAATTTATCCAAGCCGACGTATTTACCCCGCATGACCCCATCAATATCCGTGAGGCCTAATTTGACCTGGAACACATCTCGCTCTTTGTACTGGGCAAGTTTGTGCTCCAAAACCTTCATATCTAAATTTGTTGTCATAGCGGCCTCCAACCAGGCACGGCGAGAGAAAACATAATCCTACACCGACTGGGGGCCTTCACTCGACTGGTGCGAGTGATTAGGTCGCGGCTATACGCCTGGTCACGCTGCCCAGGGAAAAAATGTTACCGAACCACACACCTTGTTTATCAACCGAAAATCGACACCTTGCCCGCCTGAGACTTGTGGATAACTTTGAGGATAACTTATGGGTTTGTCATCGGGCTTGCCAGCAGGCATATATTTAGACACTTTTTTCTAGTCGAATTATTTTCTTTTTATTTAAGAAAATCATTTGGTTACGCCCAATTGATTAATGCAATTTAGAGAAAACAACGCCATGTGGTAGCGCAACTGCGAATTGTTGATCCGTGTGAATAAAGCAATTCGTCAGCTTGTTAGTAATCACTAACCCCAGAACGTCTAAATCGCCTGTATTTTGATTTCGTAAGGTCACAAAAACCTAACAAGAGAACCGTTAGCGGATGCCAAATGTTTCATCCACAGGTGGCTTGCTGGCGGCAAATTGCGGAACCAAAACGACCTGTATTTTTCCCTTTACCCAGCGGCGACCGTGTACAAATTCGTTACATTTTTGCCGCTAACGATCAGAAAAAATCCTTCTTAGTGCATCAAATTGAACATCTTGCGCCGATACTTGCCGGCCAGTTCATTACCCTTGCCCAACACCTCAAACACCCGAATCATTGTTAAGCGACCTAAGTCCTCACGAAACTCACGATCCGTTCTGAGGATATCCAAACAGACAAGCAGTGCTTGCTCATACTCCTCGGCAGCAACCTGGCGAACGGCGAGCTGATACTTTGCTTCCAGATTTGCGTCATCTGCAGCCACTGTGGTTTGCAACTCTTCCAGTGTCGGCATCCCAGCCGCCTCTTCCATAAACTCTAATCGCGTTTGTGGTCGTTGACGGTCGGCAGTGTCGTCCTTAATGCTGGCTATGACCGTGCGGGCATCGTCTAGATCACCCTTGCGCACCAACACATCGGCAAGATCAACGCGCAAGCTCTGGTTATTTGGTTCTTCCTCAATAGCCGCCTGAAGCAAGGTTACTGCGGTCGCAAAGTCACCGCGTTCTAGCACTTGTTGTAAATCACCAGCAATTGCGTCATCCAAAGACTGGGTGTGCTGATCCAGCATCGTACGCAGTTGTTTTTCTTCTGCAGGGCCGTCCAGCTGGTCAACGATTTGGCCCTTATGCACCAAGCGGATACAAGGTAATCCGGGTACTTGCAGCCGTTGGGCAAGGTTTTGATCTATTGCCACGTCCGACAGGGCGAGGGCGAACTTACCTGCGCATTGATCGAGCATTTGCTCAAGCTGGTTCTTTGTCTGTACAGACGGCGGTACCTGCTCGGCCCAGAACAACACGACCACAGGCATGGACTGAGAGCGATCCACCACCTCGGTTTGAAATGTTTCAACGGTGACGTTTACTGATGTCGGTGTTTGCATCGCGTGTAATAGATCCTATTTCTTTTAACTGTTTTAACTGTTTTAACTGTTCTAACTGGGCGCGTAATTTTACATCACCTTATCAAAGGAAATTTGTCGAGTGATTGGCCGTTCACCAACCCAGTCGAAACCATCAGCCTGGTTAGCAATTCCCAGACTAGCGACGGTGTCGCTAAGGCCATCAAAGGCCCGCAAAACATTAGTTTGGTCATTATTTTGCTCGCTGATATGACCGATCATAACGTGCAGTTCTGGATGGGCGACCCGCTGCAGCAGCCGTGCTGCTTGCTCATTGGAAAGGTGGCCATAGTCTGCTGCAACGCGCCGTTTTAATGCAGGCGGATAGCTGCCCTGCATCAACATGGCGCGATCATGATTGGCCTCCAATAACAGATACGAGCAGTTGCTGAACTCGCTCAGCACGTGTTCTGTGACCGACCCTAGGTCAGACAACACGCCTATTTTTTCATCACCATGACTCAAGGTGAATTGCGTAGGTTCGCGAGCGTCATGGGGCACACACACCGGATTAATCGTTACACCCGCGACCTCAAAAGCCACATCACCATCAAAGGCTTGACAGTTAAAACCCTCTGGAGCCCTACTAAGCGTGCCATGAGAAGCGTATACCGGTAGACGATAACGGTGCGCCAACGCAGCCACACCGGCGATGTGATCACTGTGCTCGTGACTTACCAAGATCGCAGTGATGTCGCCTGCACTGACTTGCAAACGCGCAAGCCTTCGTTCGGTCTGTTTCAGATTAAATCCGCAGTCAACCAAGAACAGCGCGCCACCAATAGCTACTAATGTGCCGTTGCCACGGCTGCCGCTACCAAGAGAAGCAAATCCCATTAAGCCGCGTATTCCCGAATTAAAACCAAAATTTGTTGCGCAAGATCATTGTCAGCCAGCGGGCCGTCGCCATCAAAAACCAAAACATCGAACACTTCCGGTTCCGAGCCTTCGGTCATCTTTAGCGTGACGTTAACTGCGCTAGCGCCACGTCCACAGGAAAATGTCAGTCGACACAAGAAACCACGACCCGATTTGCCAGCGAACAGGTCTTGCGGAATAGCGACCGCTAGTGAGGCGTCGTCGGAATTCTGTTCGATCACACTGACCTCTACCACTTCCGCATTGCGTAGCGACTGCCCGAGTGTTGCCCACGCGCGCCCACGATCTAAAAACAGTCGCAGCACAGGTTGGCCAGCCTCATTCCGCACCAATTCCGTTTTCGCACCGCTGCCAATTTCCAACGCCACCCTGGACACGGTGCTTTCTGCAACCCGCGCCGCGATATAGGCACCTATTTCAGACAATAACTTGGATTCAGCTGCAGAGGAGTCAGAACTAAGGTCATTCAACAACGCTGTGTCGTCTGCCGCCGGTGCGCCCTGCGAGTCATTTTCGTGACGAACATGCACCTCGGTCGCTGTGGGTTGCAAACCTTGTTCCACGCGGATCAACAAGCGATCTTTACCAGCCGACAACGCATCCTCTTGTTTTGCCTCGACCAAGGAGGCGCGCACGATATCGCGATAGCGGTCGGCATCCAGCGTTAGCCAAACTGTGTTTAGACGGCCTTGGCTTGTGTCCTCGTAATCGAATCCAACACCGTTATCAGCAAAAAATTGTTTCAGTTTTGGCCAAGCCGTTGTTGGTGGCTCAGGAACCGCAAGCCAAGCACGACCTCCCAGCCTTTGCAGTCGCACTTCATTGCGCGTGTCGTTCGCATACAGCGCATCGGGCAATGGTGGTTTTTTCGGGTAGAACGACGGGTTTGGTTGCTGCGGGATTTGCGGCACCGGAAACGGATCCAGATCTGGCTTCGACACCAAGTCCGCGGGCACCTGCAAGTCTGGCTCAGGCTCGGCTTGCAAGTAGTCGTTGGGGTCTTTTTCAACGGGCTTATTCCCACCAAACCAGCCGCAGCCAAATACGCAGAAACTAAGCAGGGTTAACACCGCCAGTCGCTGACTGGTCTGTAAGTAAGTGGTCATGAATGCGCTCCCGCTTGAGCAATGCGTTGTCGTACTGATGCGTGATGTTGCTCGCTCAAGGGTATGAGCGGCAGGCGAATGCCGCCTTCGATAAGCCCTAAGTCAGCCAACGCCCATTTGGTTGGGGTCGGCGAGGATTCAACAAATAGAATGTCATGCACAGGTTGTAATCTCGCGTCCAAGTCTTTTGCACCCTGCTGGTCTCCGCTTAAAAAGCGATTACAAAACTCTGCCATCAGTCCCGGCAACACATTAGCCGTCACCGAAATTGTACCGACCGCGCCGAGCTCCAACATCTGCAAGGTTTGTGCGTCCTCGCCAGAGAGCACAAAAAAATCTTCGGCCACCCCGCTTTTAATGGCCGCAACACGCTGCGCGTCGCCGCAGGCTTCTTTAATGCCAACAATACCGTCTATCTCAGAGAGCCGTGCCACCGTATCCGCCTGCATATCGCAGCCGGTTCTCGGCGGAACGTTATAAAGAACGATCGGTACTGTGGTCGCAGCAGCAATGGCTTTGTAGTGCTGATATAAGCCTTCTTGGGTTGGTCGGTTGTAGTATGGCGTGACAAGCAAACATGCATCTGCACCCAAGCGCTCGGCTTCAAGCGTCTGATGCATGGCCTCTTCGGTCGCATTACTGCCCGTACCCGCCACCACTGGCACACGGCCTGCAACCACGTCGATGGTGCGCTTGATGACCTGCAGGTGCTCTTCGGTGGACAACGTTGCGCTTTCACCCGTTGTGCCCATCGGTACTATGCCGTGGGTGCCGCTTTCTATGTGCCACTCAATCAGCCGATCCAAGGCTAGCCAATCGACCGAACCGTCAAGATGCATCGGCGTTACGAGTGCCACTATGCTGCCTGTCAACATGCCAATCGCCTTAGTTGGTTTTGGATCGCCGGATGGTACGCAGGCTCATCAAAGCTCACAAGCCTGACTAGTACTCTGTTTAGGCATTTACCGACAAAGAACGTTCTACGATGAACAACAAATGACTCGTATGGGCTTTGGTCGCGGCATCGCCCCGCCGTTTCGATTTTAGCCGCTTAGCCAATTGCTGAAGTTGTGCTAACGCCGACGAACGCGCGAGGTGCGAGAAACTCTTGGCTTTTTTGCCCTGCCAAATTGCCGCTAACCGCTCGGCGTATTCAATCTGTAAATTTTGCCGCGAGCTGTTCACATTACCGCGCATGTCAGCGTCAAAAATAGCGCTACTCAGATCATCGAGCATTTCGCTGAGAATATAGTCGTTGCCATACAGCTGTGAGTCGCTGATACGTTGCAATGTTCGAGGATGCAGCAAATGGTCGAGGACCCGTTTTTGTACCGTCAAGATCATCTTGTGCAACTTGGGGTCTTCTGACTCATCGTAAAAATCAAAGCCTCGTCGCTGGCGTTGCAAATGGCTGAACACTGTCGCGGAATCATCCATAGCGTCGGGTGCGAAGATATATTTTGCTAGCACCGACATGGCGCGTTTTTGTTGCTCCGCATCGACCGGACGATATGGCGGAACCTCAGAAGCACCTGGCGGCGTTCTGTTGATGTGAACACCACCCACATAGCGGGAGACCACACCACCAGAACGTGACAGTTGATTCATGAGCACCGCATGACTGTTGTACAACTCTTGATAGGTCTCACCCTGATAGTTTTTCAGCAGGTCAGATCGAATCGTACGAACAAGCTGCAAACGCTGTTCGGCATAGCCGACCGCATCACCGCTGTGGTCATAGATATTGATATGCGGATCAATACCACGACCAGGACGACGCATATCATCAGCGTCGTTGCCATAGACCAGTTCTGGTTCGGTGGACCGAGATAACAGCGTCTGCAAGCGCTCTTGCTCGGCCGCTGTGTCAGTTAACGCAGGCGAATAGCCATACTCAATTGCCCAATAGTCATACAAACCCGGGCGGTTTTGATAAAAAGGAGTTTGCGACTTACCAGGAGGCGCTACATTGACCGCCTCATAATCCATAACCGAGCCAGACAACCCTTTGGCCGCTACGGCAACTTCATCAAAGACATCGGGTTGCAACTGACTGGCGCGCATGTTGTGGGTCAAGCCAAGTGTGTGGCCGATTTCGTGCAAGATCAGCATGTGCATGCTGTCTTCAATTAGCTGCTCGCGCAGCGCCTCACTCAATCCCCCAGCCGCCAGCGCCTGCGTGGCAAACAATTGATCCATCTGCATCTGTGCGCCCAACTCACAATGTCTGCCCGAACCATGACCAGGTTGCAGAACGTCCTTGATGCGCAGACGGTTGGTCAGAAAACTGAACTCCAACATGATGTCAGCACCAATAATTTGGCCGGTGCGAGGATTAGTGAACGATGGGCCATACCCACCGAACGGTGGATTTGGCGAGGACGTCCATCGCAAAACGTTGTAACGAATATCACCAGCGTCCCAATCCGCATCATCGGGCTGCTGCTTCACAACAATAGCGTTAGAAAACCCGGCCTTCTCAAAGGCAACATTCCAACTCAGCGCCGCAGCCGTGATCATGTCGCGGAACTCAAGCGGCGTGGTGTTCTCTAACCACCAGATAATGGGTTCAACAGGATCAGAGATTGCCGCTTGTGGGTCTTTCTTTACCAAGTGCCAGCGGTTAATGAGATCGCGATACGGGGCAGCTTCGCGACTGGTGAGATCGGTAACTCGGTCCGTAAAGTAACCCACACGATAGTCCGCTGGGCGCGGTGCAAAGTCGTTCTCTGGCATCGCCACTAGAGTGTGCTGCACACGCACACTTATCGCTCGACTGTTAGTGACATCTTCATCGCCCTGCACTACAGGTGCTGGATTTTCATAGACCATTTCGGTCAATAGCGACGTATTCTTCGGATAGTTATTGACCGCGACGACTTTTGATCGCGCCTCACTAAGCTTACCTAACGAGAATCTTTCCCCGGGCTTAACTTTCGGATTCGCGGACGGCTTGACTTGGGCAAGTTTCTCTTTGAGCAATACAGGATTCAGTGCGATAAGCAATTCGCCTTTTTCCTTATCCTCGGCAACTATCTTTTCAACCGCTAGCACCGCAGGCGGGATGTTTGCTGCACCAGAGCGACTCAGCGGAGACTTGGGGTCAAAGTAGAATCGAGTGTTATTTTCCACAAACTCAATACGATCGAAGTGTCGGCGCAACACCAACACTTGGTTTTCGCGGTATTGGCCACGAAAATGCCCGCCCTGTACGACGCCGTCCTGAGCCACGACGGTGTGAATGAATTCTTTATCTAACTGATCTTCACGGATCAGCATATGCAGACTGCCATCCTCGCGCTTACGCAGTATGGTAAAGAACCCCTCAAAGCGTTCGCTGGCGGCGGCAATGCTCTCAATGCTCTTGGTTTTGGCTGGTGCCGATTCCTCATCCGCACAACCCAGTAACGCTAAAAAGACAACCGCAAGCAGTGTAAGTTTACGTTTAATCATCTAATCATCTTCCGACAGTTGAGCTGGCGCAGACACTAAGGAACGCGGCCAGGCATTAAAAATCGCCTTTATCAGGGTGGCTAGCGGAATCGCAAAAAACACACCCCATATCCCCCACAGCGAACCAAAGGCCAAGATCGCCACAATAATCGCAACCGGATGTAAGTCATTGGCCTCGGAAAAAAGCAAAGGCACCAACACATTCCCATCAAGAAACTGCAAAATTCCGTACACCGCCATAATCACAGCTAAGTCTGCAGACCACCCAAATTGCAGCACCGCAACGGCAAATACCGGCAGAGTAACAACGGCGGCACCGACAAAGGGAATAAGCACAGAAAATCCAACAATAACGCTAAGCAAAGCAGCGTAGTTCAACTCAAGGATCAAGAAGGCAGCAAACGTTACACACCCGACAATCAAAATTTCCAATGCCTTGCCGCGCACATAGTTGCCAAGCTGGGTATTCATTTCGGCGGCTACCGCGCTAATCATTGGGCGTTCGGCGGGCAGGACTGTGCGCGCTGCATCAAGTAGTTGGTCTTTATCTTTCAATAAGAAGAAAACCGAAATTGGCACCAACACCAGGTACAGCAGCAATCCGACCAAAGAAAAGACCTGACTAAACGCTGTTTCTAGTACCACTCCACCCGCATTCGCCAACTCCCTGCTGATCTGCTCCAGCAGCGTCGAGATCTGTTCTTGAGTGACGTATTCGGGAAATCGTTGGGCAAGATCACTAACCCCCTCTTGCAGACGCTGAGCAAGGCTTGGGAGCACTTGTAGCAAACTTTGCAGCTGCCGCCACAACAACGGCACAACGAGCAAGAACAGCATCAACACGCTGCCGACAAATAATAGAAATGCGCTGTAAACCGCGACTACGCGAGGCACCCGCCACTGCTGCAAGCGGCTCACAATACCCTGCAGCAAAAATGCGACCACCAGACCCGTTAATACTGGAGCTAACGCACCACCCAAGGTCATCAGCAACAGCGTTGCCACCAACAGCATGACCACCAGATAAATAGCATCAGGTTGGGAGAAGTAGCGATTCGCCCATTGATTAATAATGTCGAAGAATTTCATTCTTGCTGGACCAGGGGTTTAACTCTTTTTCTGCAGTAAGTAGCTGTAAATGCCATCTTGTTGGCTTGACTCCAGCAGTTGATTACCGCTTTGTTTGGCAAATACCTCGAAATCTCTGACCGAACCCGGATCTGTAGCACGAACCCGCAATCGCTGCTGGGCCTGCATCTCGTTCAAGGCTTTCTTAGCTTTTAAAAGAGGCATCGGGCAATTGAGTCCTGTGACATCCAGTTCCACTACTTCCAAGTCTTGAGCCGTTGTCGCTGGCTCCGGTTCTGTTGACATGATCTGTGACTAGCTATTTTGTTGCTGCGCAATGTACCACAGCACAGCCGTTTGCTTGCCGCAAATACGTCTTATACCCAGGGCTGTTTGCATGGCGTATTAATGGCGTAGTATCGGTTTATGCACATACTCTCCGGCCGCGCACATCACCCAAAACTGTCACTGACCAAGTGGGTATTTATATTGGCCTGCCTGTCGTATCTGAACGCTGCTGCACCAACTGCGGCACAGGAGCTTCCAAGTTTAGGTGATGGCGCATCACGCATTGTTTCACCGCAAATGGAGCGGCGTATTGGCGAGGCGTTTTTGCGCCAACTGCATGCCAATCTGCCCATCTCTGAAGATGTTCTGGTGCAGTACTTTATTGAACAGCACATGCACAACCTGGCTCAGCACGCGCAAATGCGTGGCGCTTTGCAAAGCATCATCGTGGTCGACAATCCAGAGATCAACGCCTTTGCAGCGCCGGGTGGAATTATCGGTATCAATCTCGGACTGCTGCTGTATGCCCAAGACATCCACGAGTATTCGTCAGTAGTCGCCCATGAATTCGCGCACGTCAGCCAAAGGCACTTCGCCCGAGGCATCGAGGAGCAACAAGCGGCATCGGTACCCATGCTCGCATCGATGATTGCAGCGCTTTTAGTCGGCGCTGCAGGCGGTGGCGAAGCCGGCATGGCTGCCCTATCTGCAGCTCAAGCCGCAGGACAGTCGAGCCAGCTACGCTTTAGCCGCGAGCGCGAGAGCGAAGCTGATCGCATTGGGCTAAATACCATGCGTCGGGCCAACCTCGATCCAAACGCCATGTCACGCATGTTCGAACGGATGCAAAGCGCCTACCGGTTCACCAGTCGACCGCCTGAATTTTTACTCACCCACCCGTTATCCGAAACCCGCATTAGTGATGCACGCAACCAAGCACGCGATTTTTTTTCCGACGACCCGCAAAGCGGCGCTCGCCAGTGGCCCGATCAGTTGGAATATCAACTGGTGCGTATGCGTACCAAACAGCACTTTTCAAAAAATGCAAAAGCCGATGTTTTTAATTACCGCGAAGAACTTAAAGCACACCCTAATGACCCTGCCCGTGAGTACGCCCTAGCATTGGCACTGAGCAGGACTAATGAGCACGACGAGGCACTGGCACTCATGCGTGGAATGGAGTCGAAAATTTCCAGCCGTATTTTCTACCAGGCCTCCGTGGCTGAGTTATTGATTGCCGCCCAGCAACTCGACAACGCCCAGTCGCTACTGCGCGAGCAACTGGCCCTGTACCCAGACAACTTTCCGCTGGCGATGTTATATGCCCAAGCTTTAATCGCGGACGAACAATACGTTTCTGCTGAGTCAGTGTTGGAATCCCAATCGAAACTGCGTCCGCTGGATACGCATGTGTGGTTTTTGTTGGCCGAAACCGCCGGCCTTGCAAGCAACGTTACCGGTGTGCATTTAGCCAGAGCGGAATACTTCTACCTGCACGGTGCCTTGCATCGCGCCATTCAGCACCTAGAGTACGCCCAGCGACTGGTTCGTAAATCGAACCCTGTGTTAGAAACCAAGCTGGCTCAACGCATTCAAGACTTACGCACCAGCATTCGAATACAGAACAGTTAGACTTGGAAGTTCAGCATCCGGTCTAACGGCAATTTCGCCCGTTCAGCAATGCCCGCATCAATGTGAATTTCGTTTTGCGCTCTGTAGCTGGCATCACTGAGTACCCGACTCAAACACTGCAGTTCGTTCATAGCCATCCATGGGCAATGGGCGCACGAGCGACAGGTCGCACCGTCACCCGCCGTGGGCGCTTCTATAAACAGTTTGTCTGGATTCAACTGTCGCAGTTTGTGAAAAATTCCACGATCTGTGGCCACAATAAATTCTTTGTTCGGCAATTCACTAGCTGCCTTGATGATGGCGCTGGTCGAACCTACTGCGTCAGCAAGTTCGATCACTCCGGCCGGAGATTCAGGATGTACGAGCACAGCGGCATCTGGATAGACCCTTTGCATATCTTCTAACGCTTGGGTCTTGAATTCTTCGTGTACTACGCAAGCGCCGCTCCATAGCAACATGTCAGCGCCAGTCTGGGCTTGAATGTAACGCCCCAAGTGTTGATCTGGCGCCCACAAAATTTTCTCCCCTGCACGATCCAACGCCGACACAATTTCCAAAGCACAACTGCTGGTGACCACCCAATCTGCCAAAGCCTTAACCCGCGCCGAGGTATTTGCATACACCACCACGGTGCGGTCTGGGTTTTGCTCGATAAACTCGGCAAAAGCATCCGGCGGACACCCAAGGTCCAACGAACACTCCGCTTGCAGTGTGGGCATAAACACCTGTTTTTCGGGCGATAAGATCTTCGCGGTTTCGCCCATGAACCGTACACCCGATACGATTAGCGTCGAAGCCGCATGATCGCGGCCGAAACGCGCCATTTCCAAAGAGTCAGCAACACAGCCACCGGTTTCTTCAGCCAGCTCTTGGATATCGCCATCCACGTAGTAATGAGCGACCAGCACCGCATTCAGGGCTTTTAACTGTTCTCTTATCTGTGCTTTGAGTTGCGCACGCTGCTCATCCGGCAACGACAAGCTTGGCACCAGTGGGACTTGCTCTGGCGCGAGGGTGTAATCTGGAAGTGTAGTCTGACTCATGGTGCTATTCGTTGGGGCGAAACTCGTCGAATACTAGGGCGATCCACGCGCAATTGCTAACATCCTGTGTTCATTATTGGCACCACTGTGCATGGACAGCTTATGCCGGGTTCGGTCATTTTCTTGATCTCCGATAACGCCGCCGCAACCGCGTCGAATGACAATCATGTGCGGCTACCAAAAGCCTTCGCCGATTGCGGTTGGCAAGTCTCCATCGGTGATCCACACCGGTTGCTGATGAGTTCTGGAGCGCTGAGTGTTGACGGTCATAGGCTCGACCAAGCGGATCTGATATGGCCGCTAGGTTTTGGACCTAGGGCAGGCTTTGTGGATCGAGCGCACTTACTAAGCCAACTACCCCAGCAGCAGCTGATCACCCCAATAGCTGAGCTTATGCTGAGCCATGGCAAAGCCCAGTGGGCGGAACTCTGCGCCCCAACTCACATCAGCAACGACGCGGATCAACTGCAGCAGCTCGCTCACCAAGAAGCCGGCGATTGGGTCCTTAAACCTCTGGCCGGGAGTTATGGCCGCGGTGTGCAATACATACCGGCCAACCAACGCGCAGGCATTGCGCAGATAATGAATGCACAACCTGGCACCTACTTCGTCCTGCAGCGCTTTGTACCAGAAATTCTAGAAGGCGAGATACGAACCCTGGTAGCAGGCGGCAAGATCATTGGCCATTATCGACGTAAACCGAAAAACGGTATTCGCGCTAATCTGGCCGAGGACAGCCTGGCGCTTGCTGTGGCCGATGAGTCCATTGACATGCCACTAGTGAACCGCCTGGTTGCAGAGCTTTCCCAACGCCAAATCGGTTACGCCGCCATAGATACAATTGGCGGCTATTTGATGGAAGTGAACATAGCCAACCCTGGTGGGTTAGGCACCCTTTCGACCTTGTATGAGCGTGATTTTGCTGCCGATGTCGTGCATGCCATCAGCGCTCGGCACATCCGTTAGACCACCTTTAAGCTAGGGCGTTCCACCGTCAACGCGAATCACTGTGCCTGTAGTGAAACTCGCCGCATCGCTGGCTAAGTACAATGCAGCGCCGACAATTTCTTCCGGTTCGCCACCACGACCCAGAGCAAGATTATTTTTTGCTCGTTGTTCAAAAGCTTGCATATCCCAAGCCTTAGCGATGTCCGTGAGAAACGGCCCGGCAGCTATGCAGTTCACTCGCACCTTAGGACCGTAGGCAAAGGCATAAGAACGGGTCAGAGCATTAAGACCGGACTTTGCGGCTCCGTAGGGTTCTGAAGTCGGTGATGGGTTTAATGACGCGGTGCTGCTGATGTTGATAATGGCACCGCCTGCGCCCGCGGCCATACGTTCACCCACTAAGGCCATCATGCGAAATGGGCCTTTCAAATTCACGCCGATAACCTTGTCGAATAACTCTTCGCTGATGTTCGACAACTTGTCGTACAACGGAGACATGCCTGCATTGTTGATCAGGATATCCACTTTGCCGAAGCGCTCGTAAGCGGCATCTACTAGCCCGTCAATTTCATCCCAGTGCCCAACATGGCAACCATAAGCTAGAGCCTGGCGGCCCATGGCGGTAATTTCTGCAGCGACTTCTTCACAGGCATCTGCCTTGCGACTAGTCACGATGATGTCCGCGCCTCGGGCCGCCAGCGCCAATGCCATGGCTCGACCCAAACCTCGACTGCCCCCGGTGACTAGGGCCACCTTGCCCGAAAAATCTAACAACTGATCCATTGCTCTGCCCTTCCAATTGACCTCTTGGTAACGACAATTTGGCACAAACTTGGCCGCGACTTCTACCCGCCTTTCATCACGTGCCGAGTGGCTTGCCAAGATGCTAAGCTCAACCCATGGCCGCCTACTGGCGGCAAACTCAAAACATAGGAGGTTGTTATGGGAATGTTGGATGGAAAAGTAGCCCTGGTCACAGGCGCTGGTGGAGGCTTGGGTCGTGCCCACGCTATGTTATTGGCACACGAGGGAGCCAAGATCATTGTTAACGATCTGGGCGGCGCTCGCGACGGAACCGGAGCCAGCAGTTCTATGGCTGACGGAGTGGTCGAAGAGATCAAAGCAGCAGGTGGCGAAGCGACCGCGCACTATGGCTCGGTGACCAGCCGCGAAGACGCGGAAGGCATGGTCAAATGCGCGGTAGACACCTATGGCAAGATCGACATCCTGATTGCCAATGCAGGCATATTGCGCGACAAGTCATTTAAGAATATGGATGACGACATGTGGGACATCGTGTTGGATGTGCACCTACGCGGCACCTACCTGGTCACCAAAGTAGCCTATGACACCATGCTTGAGCAGGGTACCGGCGGTCGCATTATCATGACCAGTTCAACCTCTGGGCTGTTGGGCAACTTCGGTCAAACCAACTACGGCGCGGCTAAGGCAGGCATAGCTGGCTTCATGCGTTGCTTGTGGTTGGAAGGTTTGAAATACGGCATTACCGTCAACGTCTTGGCACCTACCGCGACCTCGCGTTTGACCACAGATATCCTGCCAGAGGAAGTACAAGACAGCTTCCCGCCCGAAGCCGTCTCCCCACCAGTAGTGTGGTTGTGTACCGATGAGGCCAAAGACGTCAGCGGTCGACAGTGGCTCGTCGCAGGCAACAACGTGTCGATCTTGAGTTGGCAGGTTACCCCCATTGCACAACGCAGCCTTGACGAGGGTACCTGGGAAGTAGCCGACATTGGCGAAAAGATCCTCGCGAGCAAAGACACTTGGCCACCCGTAAATCCTTTGCGCGGTAGTTGATCACGATCAGAGAGAAGACGTTATGAATTTTGGTTTTACCGAAGAACAAAATCTGCTGCGCGATCAAGTTGAACGCTTTATGCAGGACACTTGCCCAATGACCCGGGTACGGGAAATCAGCAAAGCCGAGGGCTTTGACGCGGCATTGTGGCAACAAGCAGGAGAACTGGGCTGGTTGGGATTGATGGTTCCAGAAGCCTATGGTGGGCTGGGCCTGAAATGGATTGACCAGGTGGTGGTACTAGAGGCCGCCGCCACCGGCCTCTGCCCGCTACCATTTGCCTCCCATGCTTTAGCCAGCAGCGCAATTCTGGCCTGTGCTAGCGACGAGCAAAAGAGTCGCTGGCTGCCGCCAATGGTTAGCGGCGAGGTAGCTTGTACCTTAGGGCTATACGATGACGCCAACTGGATTGATCCAGCAGCCATTACTGCAACGGCGACCGCTAACGACAAAGGTTACGTTCTAGGTGGCAAAAAACCCTTTGTTAATGACGCTGCTGCTGCAGATTACTTACTGTTGGCGGTTCAAGGACCAGCGGGCCTTGCGTTGGTCGCCGTGGGTAAGGAAGAAGTTAGCATCACACCACAACCCACTATGGACAGCACCAAGCCTATGGCTAGCGTGGATCTTGAGGGCGTGCAGATTGCGGCAGAGAGTTTGCTGCCCATGTCTGACGAACAACTGGCTTACTTGACCGACTGCGGGGGCCTTGCGGTGACCGCCGAGATGGTAGGTGCAGGTAGTGCGATTCTGGATCTGACCGGCGATTATGCAAAACAGCGCATTCAATTCGGCAAGCCCATTGGCCAATACCAAGGTGTAAAACATCGCCTTGCTGATATGTACGTCGATCTCGAGAGCTACCGTTCTTTATGCTATTTCGCCGGCTGGTGTGCCGACGACGATCCCGCCGGATTGCCGCGAGCGGTGTCATTGGCTAAGGGGTACGCCTCGGACGCCTTCAACCAAATCGGCATAGACGGAGTAGGCTTACATGGCGCGATTGGATTCACTGCCGAGTACGACGCCCAACTCTACTTGAAACGCTCAAAATGGGCGCGTCCCATGTTCGGCGATTCCGACTTTCATCTCGACCGCGTCGCAAGCTTAGGAGGCCTGTAATGGATTTTGACTACACCCCGGAAGAGAACGCTTTTCGTGAAGAAGTACGCAGCTTCATTCAGGAAAATTTGCCACCCAAAAAACAGCGCGATAAGAATTTCCTCAATACATGGCTGGAAAAAGTTCGTGCAAAAGGCTGGGTAGGCTTTTCTTGGCCTAAGGAGTTCGGCGGCAGTGCTGGCGGCTTGATCGAGCAAACCATCCTCCGCGAGGAAATGGCTCTGGCCAAAGCGCCACCCTTGGGCACCTCAATGATGGGCTTGGCCTGGGTGGGTCCGGGCATCATGGAGTACGGTACCGAGGAACAAAAGCGCAAGTTCATTCCCGATATTTTGGACAGCAAAGTCACCTGGTGTACCGGTTACTCTGAGCCCAATCACGGCTCAGACCTAGCGGCAATCCAATGCAAAGCCGAGCTACATGGCGACAACTATGTGGTTAATGGGCAAAAAATTTGGACCACGGGGGCACCGTGGTCGCAGTGGATTATTTTGCTCACGCGCACCCAATTCGATGTGGACTCCAAACACGATGGCATTACCTGCCTGCTGGTTCCCATGGACGCACCAGGGGTTGAAGTACGACCCATAGAGAATATGGCGGGCGACAAGCACTTTGCCGAGATCTTCTTCACCGACGTAGAAGTGCCGGTAGAAAACCGTTTAGGCGCTGAGGGCGAAGGCTGGAAAGTCACCGTCTCTGCACTGGCGAACGAGCGCTCCAGCATTGGCGAGGTAACGCAAATGTTTGCCAAGCTGGAGAACTTGAAAGAACTGGTCAAAACCACCATGAAACAGGGCAAACCCGCCCATCTGGATCCGAGAGTACGACGCACCGTAGCGCGGTTTGAGATGAAAATCGCCGCTATGAAGTACAACGGCCTGCGCTATTTGACCAAACAGATCAAAGGCGAGCCGCTGACGTCAGAAACCTCGGTCAACAAACTGCATCGCGCCAGCTTAGAAATTGAGATGGATGACTTTGCAGTAGAACTGACCGGCCAAGCAGGACTGCAATTACGCGGCGGTGAGGAAGCAGTAGACGGTGGTTCTTGGTCGAAGTCAGCATTGAATTGGCCCAATGTGGTCATCGGCGGCGGCACCCCAAACATACAGCGCAATATCATTTCTGAGCGCTTGTTAGGTATGCCAAAAGACTGACGCCAGCACACACGCTGTCTAAATTTGGCGGCTTCGTCTGCAAAAACCTACCGTTGAGCGGGGGACCCTGTCCCCCGCACCCAGCTTCTGCCGATAGTGAGCGTACTCATCGTCAGGACACCTCAAATGCCCGAGTCACTATCCGACCGCGATATTCTTTGCCTGCCTCAAGCGCTCGCCGAGGAACTGCTGTACCGGCTCTGCGTCGCCGAGTGCGCGAAATTTGGTTACGGCAGCGCCCATGTGATCAAACTGCCTGAAACCAAAACCGGTTCGTATGTACAAATCTGTCTACCGCCCTATGCCAAGATCCATGGCTATATTCCAAGCCCACAAACGCTAATCTGCATTACCGTAAATTACGTTCCACTCAGTATCATCAAAGACCACTCGATCCCTAGCGAACACTTGAGCCCGTTCAGTCCTGAGCGCGAAACGACTTACATACTGGCATCAACCCGCCAAACCCTAATAGAGTCGAGGATTAAGGAATACCAATCACATATGCAAAAATTCTTATCGGTGTCCGAGTGGGAGGAACCAAATCTGCAATTAGATCCCCAGTTTTATACCCGTATTACACTGCTCGTATGGCTGACCAAACACCCCGTCATTGGAGCCTGGCTTCACAGCACCTATCAAAGCTCAATGAAAAAGAGCCCTGTAGCGCAAGTTGCAAAAAAATCTAATGTGATTTTTTCAGATCGCCTTCAGCGCTTGTCCTAAGCGTTGTTGACCAAGAGCCGCGGTAAAGTTCTGGCCAGCCCAGATCTGTTCCCCGCCTACAAATACGCTCTTCACCACGCCTTCGTTTCGGTTCACTAGTTGATGACAATCAAAGGCTTCACGGTAGGTGTATTGCACACTCGCCTCGCCATCGTATTGGGCCAATTGATTGGGGTCGAACAGCGCAAAATCCGCTCGATCACCTACCTCTAAACCGCCCACATCCATACCAAAAAACTCCGCTGGCTCTCGAGTCAGCCTTTGCAGCATATGACTGAATCCTTGTTCAGAGTCTTCCAAACCAATTTTTAAGGCACGCAAATTGCCGTCAAAAAACGCCATGTTGGTGACATGTGCACCGCTGTCGTTAAAGCCAGGTAACAATTGGGGGTGCAGGAGTAACTGCTTCACCACTTCTGGATCTTTGTTCGCGGCAACATAATGCCAGTGCAGGTCGCGATCAAAACGCTGCAATAACGCCAAAAAGAATTCGCCATCGTCGCGAATAGCCCGGCCCATGGCCGCAAAGGCGCGCGCTTCTTCTGCATCATCTACTGCCTCGTTGTTCATTTGCCAGAGCTGATAGCGTGCAAATAACTGCGCCATGGATTGCCCGCACCAATGGGGCAATGCAGACCGATAAATCACCATATCGTTTAGATCACGGGTGAGAAATTCATTTTCTAAACGCAACAACCGTCGTAAGTGGCCAATAGAAAACCCGCTCTTGCCGCGGTTCCACATCTCGCGAAAAGCTTCTACAAATTCAGGGTCGGACAGTATTCGCTGCCGTCCAGCAGCATCTTCCAGCTCGGTTTCAATTAAACGACGCATCAGTGGATTAGCTTCGGCTAGCGGGCTCACAGCACCTTCAGAATATATTCGGAATGGCGCAGCAAGAGCCTGCATGCGAAAACGGCCATTAAGCGTTTTCGAATTGAGTAGATTCGCGAACAACAAGGCGCGAGACTTATTCATGCGATTGTTGACGCTGTCGATGGCGGCGAGTGCGGTTATTTTCAGCGGCTTACCGTGCAGTCGTCCGCTGCTAAGCATAAACAACCGCGCGGTTAGACCACCGTCGTCCGTGGCCGGTGTCATCTGCCAAACTCGATCGTGTTTGCGCAACACATCGGTAAGTAATTTGTATTCCTTGTACTTGGCGTATTGGGTCGGAATACGTTTTGCCGTGTTCGGCGCGTTGGCCAAAAAGTGCAAGGGTAAACCGTCAGTAGACAATCCGAGGTAGCCGTCCGCCATGGCTTCCTCAAGAATACCAACCATTTGTTGCAGCTCTGCCTCGGTAGGCTGACGACTGATACTGTCCTGCAAACCCATGACCTCTATGCGCAGCATAGAATGCGGCAGGAATGGCGCCACGTTCGCAGCCAAGGGCAACTGATCCAAATGCTCCAAGTACTCTTTCGGTTTGCTCCAAACGGCCTTGTCTGCGGTTTTACTCAGCACCGACTTGGGGATGTTCTCAACCCGCGCAAAGCAATCGACAATGGGATCTTGAGCGGGGCTGCGCTGGTTACCAAATGCCAGGCCGATGCTGCAATTGCCCACTACCACACTGGTGGTGCCGTGGCGCGTCACCTCTGGCAGTCCAGGTTCCAGCTCTGCTTCTAAATCTTCGTGAGTGTGAATGTCTAACAAACCAGGTGTTAACCATTGGTCTTTAGCTTCAAACTCTTGGGCTTGAGGCTGGCTGGGTAAGCGCCCGCCCCGTGCTGCGATTTTGCCCTGACTGATCGCTATGTCGCCTACCCGACCTGGCGCACCGGTGCCATCAAATACCTTGGCGTTACGTACGATTAAGTCCCATTGCATGAACCTGCTCCAAGTTCCCGTCAGTCCATTGTAACGGCCATAACCCCCTCTAGTCAGCGCGCAAAGTGCCCCTTACTGAAGGCATGAACACCGTTACTGCCAGGGTGATGGCTATCAAGGCGATTCCAGAAGTCACAAGGGCAGCGCCTACCCCATAGTATTCAGCGATCAAACTGATTGGAAACACCCCAAGGGGCATAAGGCCATGAGACATCATGTCGATGCTCATAATGCGGCCACGCATATGGCCTTCGACTTGCATCTGCAACATGCCCCGATTCAATGACATGTTCCAACTGCTGAGCATGCCAATAGCTGCAATCAGCACCAGCGCGGCCCACTGGACTTCAAAAGCGCCAAAGGCGGCTGTAACGGCACCCCAACCCAAGCAGCTGACAATCAACCAGAACCCCTTGTTACGCAAATCTCCCATAGTGGCCATGAGTAACGAGCCGATAATGGCACCTCCACCCATCGCAGATATCAAATAGCCCAAGTCATCCGCATGGCCTTGCAATACATCCTGGTTAAACGCTGGCAACAACGTGTTCAAAGGCATGCCAAACAGGAACGGCAAAATAGATAGAACGATGAGTGCAAAGACGCGGGGATGGGCCATGACGTAACCCAGGCCTTCGCGCATATCTGACCAAGAATCGCCCTCACGAGTTCTTTGGGCTTTGCCAGGCCGGTCGACTTTAAGCACCGTCAAGGCGGAAAAGAGATAGAGGCTGGCAATGACCAGATAAACAATGCCAACGCCATAAGCTGAGGTTTTGTCACCACCTGCGAGCCATGCGATTAACAGTCCTGCCAATGCCGGCCCAATGATTCGCGACAAATTCCAACCCGTAGTGTTCAGCGCCATGGCGGTGAAGATCAAACGCTCTGGGATGATCTCGGGGACAAAAGCTTGTCGCGCAGGCATGGACAGCGCGAGCACTGTGCCATTGAAAAAACCAAACCAGATAAAGTCCCAAAAGGTTACGTTGCCACTAAAGATGATTGCCGCCATCACCAAGGTCGCTACGCAATTAAGCGCCTGAGCCCAGGCTATGACCCGCCGCTTCGGTAGACGATCGGCCAACACTCCGCCGTATAAAGAGAAAATCACCGACGGCAACATGAAGGACAACGTCACCCAGGCCAGATCTAACGACGATGAGGTCAGTGCATACACTAACCAGCCACGCGCGATGATCTGCATGTTCATGGCAAAGGATGAGCCCAAACTGCCAATCCACAGCCAGCGGAAATTTGGCACCGCGAGTGCGGAAAAAATATCCTTCGAAGCCACCCGCTAAAATTCTTGCATCGCGCTATTGCTCAAACTAGTAATCCAACCGGTATGCATCACCGTCTTTAACAATGTGGCCTGCCGTGGGTGCTGCAAAGTGAGTACCAATGACCAATACCGGCTGGTCGCCATAACGTTGCAGAAAGTCGGCACGAGTTGTTGCCGCTGCAGTGGGGTCGGTGTCGGCGAGGGTAGACCACTGTGGGTGCGCTATCTGACAGGGGTGGTGAATCATGTCACCGGTAATAATTGCGGCCTCGCCGTTGGATTGAATATGCACACTGACATGGCCCGGCGTATGCCCAGGTGTGGGCTGTAAGGAAACTTCATCGGTGACCTGATGCTGTTGCGACACAATCACCGCTTGGCCCGCGTCAAAAATCGGCTGTACCGAATCTTCAATGACCGGACCGTACTCTTGAGCTTCTTGCCGCCAGTGGTGCCATTCGTCCTCGGCGAATAAATACTGCGCTCGCGGAAACGTAGGTTGCCACGCACCGTCCACCCATCGGGTGTTCCAACCCACATGATCCACATGCATGTGAGTGCACAACACCGTATCTACCTGCTCGGTAGTAAATCCCGCAGCAGCAAAACGCTCCAAGAAATCGCCCTGCATTAAATTCCACTTTGGATAGGTTCGCGGCTTGTCATTACCTATACAGGTGTCCACAACGATGGTGTGATCGGCACTCTCAATGACCAAGGCATGGATACTCAGAACGATGTGACCGCGCTCATCTATGAAAGGCGTCATCCAAGGAATGGCCTGCATCAACTCTGGCTTGGCCTGGGGTAATAAATGCGGGCCAAGGGACGCGGTTGTTAACTCCACGACCTGGGTCACGCGCACATCACCTATCTGCCAACTCAGCATTAACACCTCCCCCAGCGCCGCCAAAAAGATCCCCCAGCGTTGCAAATCACAGCTGCATGGTCAAACATCAATGCATACGCGCGCCAACTGCGCGACAAACCGAGGGGAGCACTATGACCGCAACAAGCCTGGCCGACACACTGAACCTAACTGATATCGGCATCACCATCGACAATCGCGTTGCCGTGGTTGAAATCCAAAAAGGACCGAATAACTTTTTCGATACCAAAATGATCAATGACCTCGCCGACGCTTTCGAGGCCATGGACAAGACCGATGAAGTACGAGCCATAGTTTTATGTTCCAAGGGTAAACACTTTTGTGCCGGCAACGACTTCAGCAGTGCTGAGCGCAACGAAGAACGCGCCGACCGCGACCCAAAGGCCGGTAATCCGCTATATGCGGCTGCGGTTCGCTTATTCGCTACCGAAACGCCCGTGATAGCGGCGGTACAAGGTGCCGCTGTGGGCGGTGGTTTTGGCCTAGCTGTAATGCCAGATTTTCGGGTGGTCTGCCCTGAAGCACGCTTTACCGCTAACTTCGTCAAGTTGGGATTTCACCCGGGATTTGCACTGACTCATACCCTGCCAAGACTAATCGGCCAGCAGCAGGCACATAAGTTGTTCTTAACAGGCCGACGAATAGGCGGTGAAGAAGCTTATGCAATCGGTCTGGCAGACGTGCTTACCGACCAAGAAAACCTGCGTGCCGAAGCCATTAAACTGGCTGCAGAGATCGCTGAGAACGCACCCTTGGCTGTTGTTTCAGTGCGCAAGACCATGCGCGCGGGACTCGCCGAAGCGGTTAAAGCACAGACCGATCACGAAGGCGCAGAACAGTATCGTTTGCAACAAACAGAAGATCATAAAGAAGGCGTTAGATCGGTTGCCGAACGCCGACCTGGCAACTTCCAGGGCCGTTAGTTGTTAGCAGCAGCGCGCCGATCCAATTCGGCGCGAATCTCTACATAGGCTTCTTCATTAAGCTTGAATCGACTAAACAGCACAGCACCAATGCCGTAGCAAACCAAAGGCAAGATCCCCTACAGCGAGACCATAGTCAGCTGTACGGTCATGGCCTGAGGTTGATTGGGCACAAAGCCTGCTGCTTCTAACGCAAACCCTGTCAGCAACAGCATGAAACCCAACGCACTCTTGTAAGTGAAGTTCCACACCGCAAAGTAAGAGCCTTCCTTGCGCTCACCGGTTTTATATTCATCGTAGTCTATGACATCGCCCTGTACCGAGGGTCCAATGGTGCCGCCACAGCCAGCAGCCAACCCGGCGAAAGCTGCCATGACGATAATCAGCGTTAAACGAGCCTCTACCGTGTCTAGAAACGGCAAAAAGAACATACCGCCAAACGATAACCCCGTTAGCACCATGCCGAACATCCACACCCGGATTTTGCCGAAGCGGCGCGACAACGGTATCCATAACGGCACAGATGCGGTGGATGGCAGCATGTAGGCAAAAATAATCAACGGAGCCCACTGCGGCGCGCCCACGACATACTGCGTCACGTAAAGGGTTAGAGCGGCAATGGCTGACGAACCAACATTTTCTATGAAGGTCACGGTGATGAGCAGTCGCGCATGAGGGTTTTTCCATACATCGCGAAAAGCAGAAATCGGACTGGAGCCCATGCGCCCCTGGAATTCTGGCCGTTCGCGCAGATTCACTACGGCATACACCACCAATAGACTCATGATCGCCACGGCATAGAGCGCGTATTCCTGAGCCATGGAGCGCACATCTCCACCATCGCGGAATTCTTCAGTGATCAGCCAATACATGGTGGCAAGAGAGAGAATCGAACCAAATGTATAAAACGCATGACGCAGCCCAAACAATCGGCTGCGCTCGTGGTAGTCGTTGGACAACTCAGCACCCAATGCCATATGAGGCACAAAGAAAATGGTCATCGCAGAATAAAATCCGATAATCGCCGCAGCCATCCACCAACTGAGCCCCGTTACCGCCAGATTTTGGGGCGGGGCAAAAACAGCATAGAACCCGATGGCTATGGGTATGAAACTAAACAGAATCCAGGTACGCCGACGACCTAAAGAGGTACTGGTGCGATCACTCAAATAACCAACTAACGGATCAGATATGGCATCCCAAATACGCGAAATACTGAAAATCAGTCCCATCACTGCCGGCGCGATCAACAGCACATCGGTGGAAAACTTCATAACGTAAAGCGACAGCAGAAGGTACATATAGCCAGCACCCACCGCCGGCGCACCGAAAGCGATCAGTGTTCTAGGCGCAATGCGATCAGGATTCAACTTCAACCCCTTAGGCGTTTTTAATCGTCAGGCCACCGTCCACAGGTAAGGCAACACCCGTCATAAAACTCGCAGAGGGCAGACAAAAGTTGAGTGTGCCATGAGCGACTTCTTCTGGGTCGGCATACCGCTTCAAGGCGATGCGCCGCCGTGCATAGATTTGTTTCTTGTCATCCGGAATAGCCGCCGTCATTCCAGTATTGATTGGTCCTGGGCAAATGCAGTTCACCGTTATGCCATCGTCCCCCAACTCAACAGCCAGCGATCGAGTCAAACCAATAACCCCATGTTTTGCCGCGGTGTAAGGGCTGCCAAATTTGGTCGCACCCAGTCCTTCGGTGGAGGCAATGTTGACGATGCGCGGATTGTCCGATTCGCGTAACCACGGCAGCGCGGCGCGAATCGTGCAGGTATGCGCTGTCAGCAGAACCGCCAAGGAGCGCTCCCAGGCATGGCCATAGTCTGCATGATCAATCGGCGCCGGAATTGAGATTCCGGCGTTATTGATCAGAAGATCAACACCGCCAAAATACACTGCAATCTCTTCAATCACCGTTTCAGTGGCTTGACCATCTGCCAAATCAAGCGCCCAGGGATGGGCAATTTTGCCCGCGGCACTGATCTCATCCACCACCCCCTGCACCGCTTCGGCATTGATATCTATCGCCGCGACTCGAGCGCCTTGGTCGGCAAACAACTTTGCAGTAGCAGCCCCCATACCGCTGCCTGCGCCGGTAACGACCGCAACCAGTCCGTCGATAGATCGACTGAGATTCGATAGCGCCATAGCTCTCCTAAAGAACGGTTAGAACGTCTTGCGCTACCAGGGGTGCACTTGCACTGGCATAGAGGCATAACCACGGACAAAGCTGGATTGAACCCGCTCTATGTCGCCAACAACCTCCACCATACGGAAGCGCTGCATGATCTCTTCCCACAGCACACGCAACTGCATTTCTGCAAGCCGGTTACCCATACAACGGTGAATACCAAAGCCAAAAGACAAATGATGGCGCGCTCGAGGTCGATCGATCCAAAAGCGGTTCGGATCGTCAATCACCTCATCATCACGATTGCCTGACAGATACCACATCGCAATTTTGTCGCCTTTTTTCATTTGCTGGCCAGCAAATTCAATGTCTCGGTTCGCAGTACGGCGCATGTATGCAAGTGGGGTTTGCCAGCGAATGATTTCTGACACCATATTGGTGATCAGTCCAGGATCCGCTCGCAGCTTATCGTATTCGCCGGGGTTCTCATTCAGCGCCAACACACCACCAGAAATCGAATTCCGGGTAGTGTCGTTGCCACCCACTATGAGCAGAATCAAATTACCCAGAAATTCCATAGGCGGCATGTTTTGCGTGTTTTCACCGTGAGCCAGCATCGACAACAAATCGCTCTTTAACGGTTCGTTGGCTCGGCGCTTGCGAAGATCAGTGAAATACTCCAAACATTCCAAAAGCGCCGCTCGACGATCCGCTTCTGGCGTCGGGCCGCCAGCCAGTTCTCCAGAGGTCGCCATATCAGACCAATAGGTCAACTTGCGCCGCTCGGCGAATGGGAAATCGAAAATGGTGGCGAGCATTTGCGTGGTCAGCTCAATCGATACGGTGTCTACCCAGTTAAAGGTCTCCCCCACCGGCAACGAATCCAAAATTGCTGCAGCACGACTGCGGATAGTAGACTCTAACTTCGCCAGGTTCATGGGCGCGACTACACCTTGAACCGTGTGCCTTTGCACGTCGTGTTTAGGCGGGTCCATGCTGATGAAGTTCGGCGTCGTAAAATCTTCCGGGCGATCCGTAAGCGTAATACCAAAGTCCGAAGAAAAATCGTGATGATTTTTATCCATCGCCATGATGTCGTTGAACTTGGTAACTGACCAGTACGGACCAAACATACTGTTCTCACAGTAGTGCACTGGGGCTTCTTCGCGTAAGCGCGTGAAATAATCCCACTGCGCGTCTTGCTGCATGATCTCTGGGCGACTGACGTCAATATCACGCAAGTCCATACTGTAGGGGTCTGGTATTTCTACCGACTGTACTGTGGCTTCGGCCATAGCGATTCCTCCAAATCCTCTTTTCCTCACCCCAACCATACACCTATGACAAAAAACTGGCGATACCCCCCGCTTTCGCGGGGGCAGGCCCCTCTTTCCCGGAAAGGCCCATCGCTGTCGCGGGGGCAGGCCTGCCATACGTTGACCTCTAATGTGTAATCCGCAAAAAAATCTGGATTAGGGTTCGTTACGCCCTAATCCAAGGTACTCTTTACCCATGCTGAACTTAACCTTTGATAACCAATTCACCGCCCAGCTTCCGGGTGACAGCGAAACCGGCTCGCGCCAACGCCAATTTAGCCACTCATTGTTCGCACGAGTGCAGCCCAAGGCTGCGCCGCAGCCGCAGTTGATTCATTTCTCAAAAGAGGTGGCGTTCTTATTGGGTCTAACCGAAGACCAGTGCCGCAGCGAAGAATTCGTGCAGGTTTTCTCCGGTACCGAATTGTTGCCGGGCATGGATGCTCATGCTACCTGCTATGGCGGCCATCAATTCGGCAACTGGGCAGGTCAATTAGGCGATGGCCGAGCCATTAACCTCGGCGAGGTCAACACCGAACAGGGCCATCTTATGCTGCAGCTTAAAGGCGCCGGTCCGACGCCCTTTTCCCGCAGCGCAGACGGTCTGGCTGTCCTGCGGTCATCACTGCGCGAGTATCTATGCTCTGAGGCGATGTACCATTTAGGCGTACCGACCACTCGCGCCCTGTCGCTAATCGGTACAGGCGAAGGCGTGATGCGCGACATTTTGTACGATGGTCACCCAGCTTCCGAACCTGGCGCCGTCGTTTGCCGAGTCAGTTCTTCATTCGTGCGCTTTGGCCACTTTCAAATGCTCGCAGCCCGCCAAGAAACTGAACTGTTAACCCAATTCACCAACTTTGTCATCAAACGCGAATTCCCCCATTTAGCCGACACAAAAACCTTAGGCAAAGACCAATATGTGGCGTTTTTTAATGAGGTGTGTGAGCGAACAGCTCAGTTGATGGTCCATTGGATGCGGGTGGGCTTCGTACACGGGGTTATGAACACCGATAACCTTTCGATACTGGGAGAGACCATCGACTACGGCCCCTACGGCTGGCTCGACAACTTCGATCCCGAATGGACGCCAAATACCACCGATGCAGGTAACCGCCGCTACCGCTACAGTCAGCAACCTGCAATTGCGCAGTGGAATCTGATGCAGTTGGCAAACGCGCTACTACCGTTGATTGAAGACCCCAAACCCCTGGAGGTGGCGCTTACTGATTTTGCAAAAATCTATCAACATCGCTGGCAGTCCATGATGGCGGCAAAGCTCGGCTTGGCGCATTTTAACGACAACCTTAATAACCGCTTATTAACCCTCCTAAGCAGCAGCGAGATCGACATGACGCTGTTTTTTCGAGCTTTGGCCGATGTACGGCAAGACGACTCGGATCTTATGCAACCCTTGACCGAGGCTTATTACAACAGCGCCGATACCCAGGGCAAAGCAGCCGCTACCATGCACCAGTGGGTTGAAGACTATTTGCACGAGGCTAAGCAACAGGACCGCAGTGACGAAGAACGTAGACGTCTAATGAACGCTACAAACCCCAAGTACCTGTTGCGTAATTATTTGGCCCAACTGGCCATAGACGATGCCGAACAAGGTGACTACAAACAGGTGGACACTTTGCTGGAAATACTCCGCCACCCCTATGATGAACAGCCAGAATTTCAAAACTACGCGGAAAAAAGGCCGGAATGGGCGCGAAATCGAGCAGGCTGCTCGATGTTGTCTTGCAGCTCGTGATAGGACCCTAGTCAACTTTTAAGACACAGAAACTACCGTTCGTCGGCAAAAACTACCGCACAGCGGATTCCTTATTCCACACAGTTGGTGATCTTGCCATTCTCGCGCTCACGATTTTGAGCAGCTGAAAGCAAGACCCATGGCACAGAAACCGACCCAAACTCGATTACAGCAATTCGCCTGCGTGATGATGCTTATTATGGTGAGCCTTACGACACCCAACGTATGGGCAAAACCTTTCGGCTTGGAAATGGGCATGTCCCTAGAGCAATTGGCGGCATATCAGCCCACACCCGTAAAAAAACAAGCAGACGTCTACCGAATAGAGACGGCACCGTTACATAGCTCGAACTTTGATCACTATCTTCTGCGCGTCGACGCTGAACACGGCTTGTGCGTTGTTAACGCAATCAGCAAAGATATTTTGGCCGAACCAGAGGGCGCGCTGGTGCAAATGAGCTACACAAATTTAAAGTCGCAATTGACGGCAAAGTACGGTCAACCGGCAATAGATGTAGATGAGATCAAAAACAGCAGCATCTGGGCCGCACCACACCACTGGATGCATAGCTTGCTCAGTAGACAACGCACCCTAACCGCCATTTGGAGCAGTCAGCAGACGCCGCTGATAGATAACATTGCCGATATCGCACTGACCGCCAGAGCAAAGTCCGCGACCATCGCGAACTTATCACTGACCTACGAATTCAAAAACTTAAACGCCTGCAGGCAAGCAGAACAACAGGCCAATAGCGCAGCGCTCTAATGTTTCTGCAAACACTGGGCAACAAACATTTTGAGCCTAATAGAATGGTGGGTCGTCTGGGGCTCGAACCCAGGACCAACGGATTAAAAGTCCGGTGCTCTACCAACTGAGCTAACGACCCGTGGTGCTGACCTGCCTACAAGTGGCATGTCGGCGAGAAGGCGCGCATTGTAGTCACGCTAATGAGGGGACACAAGTCCGGCTTACGCGGTTTCCGGTATTTGCTTAGTTACACTCTATCTGAGTGCGCTGGCGATGGTTCGCAACTTAGACGTAGCGCGTCAGATCTTGCGTGCCAGCCGCTGCAAATCCAGCTCTTCGAATGTCACAACTGTCGCAACGACCACAGGCTTCGCCTTGGTCATTCGCCTGGTAACACGAGACGGTCATGGCATAAGGCACTTTAAGTTCGGTACCGGCAGCGATGATTTCGCCTTTCGACAAGTCAATAAGCGGTGTGTGAATGCGTAGCGGATGGCCTTCCACACCGGCCTTCGTCGCCAAATTAGCCATGGTTTCATACGCGGCTATGTATTCCGGCCGACAGTCAGGATAGCCAGAGAAGTCCACAGCATTTACCCCAATAAAGATGTCTCGCGCTTCGACCACCTCGGCCCAGGCCAACGCCATGGACAAAAACACGGTGTTGCGCGCCGGTACGTAAGTCACAGGAATATCACCGTCGATGGTGTCTTGGGCGTCGGGTACTGCGATGTCGGTGTCTGTAAGCGCAGAGCCACCAAATTGGCTGAGGTCAATTTTCATGATGCGATGCTCAGCCACCTGCATAGCCTCGGCCAATCCTTTGGCCGCCACTGTTTCTGCCTGACTGCGCTGACCATAATCAAAGGACAAGGCATACACGCGGTAACCTTGCTGCTGGGCTATGGCCAACACCGTGGCCGAATCCAGACCACCAGACAGTAATACCACCGCATTTTTCTGAGCCATAACCCTTACCGATCGTTATCAGCGCCCCGGAACATCGCCCCAGAGCAATTTATGAAGCTGCACCTGCATACGCACCGGCAAGCGATCCGTCACTATCCAATCTGCAAGCTGGCGTGGCTCTAGCTCACTGTGACTTGGCGAGAACAGCACATCCGCAACGCGAGCGTAGAGCTGATGCACATCACATTGGGTACGCGCCCAGTCATAGTCTTTGCGACTGCAGATAACGAACTTAATTTGATCTTGGGGCTGCAAATGCGCAAGGTTTTCCCAGAGATTGCGATGCACCTCAGCGGAATCCGGCGTTTTAATGTCCAATACTTTGACCACTCTTGAGTCAACTTGTTCCACCGGCAGCGCGCCACTGGTTTCCAACGACACAGAAAAACCTTCGTCCACAAGTGCCGTCATAAGCGGGTGCACCCCTGGCTGGGCCAGCGGCTCGCCGCCCGTCACAGTGACCTTATTGACGCCATGTTGCTTTACCGTTGCGAGAATCTGCGACAGCGTTTGTATCTCTCCACCGCTAAATGCATAAGCGCTGTCACAGTATTGGCAGCGCAACGGGCAACCGGTAAGGCGTACAAAAACAGTTGGGCAACCCACTGTGTTGGCCTCACCCTGGAGGGATAGGAAAATTTCTGTGATGCGCAGCGTCGTATCTTTGGACTCACTGACCGCAGCGTGACTCACTCCGCGCCTTTAACCATGACCTCTGCGTACTTCTTTGCCAGCGCCGCAGCGGGGCTTTGGGGATGCGCTACTTGCACACGTTGCAGGTACTCAAGCGCCTTGGCGTCATCGCCTAGACCTTGGTAGACGACACCTAACTTGTATAGCGCATCAGGCACTTTTTGATGATCTGGATACAGACTAATGACCTGCATAAAGTGTTGGCGCGCTTGCTCACGCTGCTTTTGGGCAAGATAAAGCTCGCCTAACCAGTAAAACGCATTGGGCGTTCGCTGACCATTTGGATAGTCGGTAATGAGTTGCTGAAACCCTTGGATGGACTGATCGAACTCGCGCGCGCGCATGTATTCGATGGCTTGCGCGTAAGCCTCTCGCTCGGTCAAAGTTTCGCCAGGCGTCGCTACCGGCGCCGTTGCCACGGCATCAGTGGTTGCCGTTTGTGGTGCAGGCTGAGGTTGGCCCGCGGCTAATGCCGCTAGCCGCCTATCAAGATCTAGATATTGATCTTGTTGACCTTTTTGCAGCCGTTGCACCAGATATTGTTGCTCCTCTAACTGTCCTCTAAGCAACTGAACTTCTTGCTGCAACACCTGCAATTGATAGAACAACCCTGACAGCGACGACTCGCTTTGTGAAGGCACTGAGGGAGCGGCTTCTGAGATCGGCTGCACTGATAGGGTTGGCCTATCAGCGGTAGCGCGTGCTGCTGGGCTAAGAGATTCTTCTACCGGCACTGCGGCGTGTACCGACTGGCACAGGCAAGCAGCTGTCACGCCGGTTTGCGCGAGCACTTTCACGCTCCGAATGAGATATGACAAGGACAACACCGTACTTTGAAGCTGATCCATTAACGTTGGTGCGCTGCAAAACCAACACGGCCTGCCAAGCTGGCAGGCCGCTAGGATGTGTTAACGGTAAGAGAGCACCGCTCGACGATTGAGTGCCCATGAAGACTCGGTATGACCCGGATCAGCTGGCCGCTCTTCGCCAAAACTAACAGATTCTATCTGACGCGAGCGAACGCCCGCAGAGGTCAAAAACGAGGCCACTACGTTGGCTCGTCTTTCGCCTAATGCCAGGTTGTACTCACGGGTACCACGCTCGTCGCAATGCCCTTCTATGACCACTCGCTTATCGGCGTTACGACGCAGGATCTGCGCATGCATTTCTAACGCAGCTAGGTCTGCAGGGTTAAGAATGGCTTCGTCGTAACCAAAGTAGAAGTTACGCGACAACGGCCGACCATTCGCATCAAGCGGTGTAACACCATCTTCTGCAAAATCTTCAGGCTCTTGCACTTCTTCCACTGGCGCCGCTGCGACAGGAGATTCTGCTACGGGTTCTTGTTGTTCTACAGGTGCCGTTGCGGTGCTGGAACAGCCACTGATCACCAGGGCGGCCAAAAACAGGGCAATTAGACCTGAGATTCGATTATTACTAAGCATTTCAAGCTTCTCCTACTGTGAGTTGTACTCTAACTTCCTGACAACTAAGGCATTGTAGCCCGAGGTTATTGCAAGCGGGTAGTCCAAACTTGCACCGTTTGCCGCCGAATTTCCCTGAATTCAATCAACCACATTGCTCAAAAAAGGCGACCATGCTGGCTCTCGGACATCCCCAACAGACGACGGCAGACGATACTTCACCCGCCCGTCGATGGAAACGACGCCGAGTATACCTCGCCCCTGGTACTGTGTGGCATAAATTAGCATCGACCCGTTGGGCGAAAGAGACGGCGACTCATCCAGATTCGTTTGTGTCAGAACCAGCACATTGTCTCGTTCTAGATCTTGCCAGGCAATGTGAAACACCCCATTACGGCGATGCACAAAGACCAGGTGTTTACCATCCGGTAGCAACCGAGCACGCGCGTTGTAATCCCCTACAAAGGTCAGCCGCTCAATAAAGTTTGTAGCCAATTCGACCTGATAGATCTGCGGTCGGCCGCCACGGTCAGAAGTGAAAATAAGTCTTTCGCCATCTGGCGACCAAGATGGCTCTGTATCGATAGCTCGGTGTCGAGTGATGCGACGTAATTTGCGTGTTGCCAAGTTCATGACGAATATCTCTGGATCTCCATCCCGAGACAACACCATGGCCAGCTCTTTACCGTCTGGGGAAAATACTGGCGAGCCGTTAATGCCACGAAACGAGGTCAGTCGCTCCCGATACGGACCGTCCACATCTTGCAAGATGATGCTCGGCCGACCGGTTTCAAACGACACATAAGCTACTCGCTGACCATCTGGCGCCCAGCTTGCCGACAGAATGGGTTGCGGTGATGAAAACAAAGTACGTGCGCGTTGCCCGTCCGTGTCGGCAATGTCAAGCTTGTAGCGCGCCTGTGGGGTGCCTGCGTCTTGTGCCAGCACGTACATAATCTTGCTCGAAAAGGCGCCACGTACCCCAGTGATCTCGGTATATATGATGTCTGAAATTTGATGTGCCGCGTCGCGCCACTGCTCAAGTTGGATCTCATATTCACGAGACCGCAGCTGACGCCGTCCTGCCACATCGTACAGCTCAAAGCTCACAGTTAAACTGTTTGCGCCTACGGCATTTACCTGGCCAATAACCAAATATGCGGTTTTCAGGATGCGCCAGTCGCGAAAGAACACGCCGCTACGATCACTTGGATACGACAGCATATTTTCTTTCGCCATAGGATCGAATTGACCACTCCGCGCCAGATCAAAAGCTACGATGTCAGCCGGATTGGCCAAATCACGCAATTTCGCCGCATCCGCAGCGGTTGCCGCATTAACAGCAAAAGGTACAACGGCGATGCGAATCGGCTCATCAACGCCACGATCAATGATGATTGTGTCGAGAGAGTTAGCCCCATGAACTTGGGTCGTGAGTAAGGGCGCGAGCAACAACAGCCAACTCATTCTCAAAAGTCCCCTATACCGCACTATGGCTTCTCCAAATAACGTTTTGCAATTTTGCTGGTTCTAACACCACCATACTGTGCTGACAACCAATACGCTTGCTAACGCAATAAATCTTCCGGCTGAAATAAGAAATAAAAGCGCCGGAAATAGCGTTCAAATTTTGCATTGTCATTAGGTACAACAAACCGTCTAGCCTGTCGCACCGCTTGCTCAGCGGACTGGTCAAATGCTGAGTTGCCAGATCCTTCGATAACCGTGACCGAAATGACTTCTCCAGTGGGGATGAGCTCAACTAATAGTCGCGCCGACATGCCATTGCGCGCGCTGGGCGGTCGACTCCAATTTTTTCGCACCAGTTCGTATATCCCGGCGCGAAAAGACTGAGCCGCTAGTGCCTCTTCATCTCGCAGCAAACTGACGGATTCGCTCTGTAGGGACTGCTCAAATGCCGCATCCGCCATCTCGCCGAGTGTTGCCAACCGTTGTTGCCGCTGTTGTTCTGCTAGCGCCTGCTCGGCTCTTTTCTGCTCCGCTAACGCTTTCGCTGCGTCGGCCTCGGCTAGCGCTTTTTGTTGTTTAACGGCGGACTTTGCCTCGGTTTTTTTGGACTTAGGCGCGGCTTTAGGTTTGGCTTTGGGCCTCTGCACTGGCGCGGGTTTACGGCGCTCCTGCATCACAATAAGACTGGCGTTTACCACCTGAGGTTTTACTACATCGGCAACCTTCGGTGTACTCGACCACCCCCGCAACAACAGCCCAGCAACAGCCACGTGCACCAACATGGCCAGTAACAACGGCAGGCTGTAGCTGCGAACAAGCCCCACCATTGCTAGTGCTCTAACCACCTAAAAATTCGGTATCAGCGGGTTGGCGGGGTTCCTGGGCAAGGCGGCGTGCCGCAGGTGTGGTGGTCCCACATCAAGGTGCGCCAACAACGACCAGGGATCCCACAGGCCCGCCCTGTGGGAGAACGCCAGCTTCACGCTGGCTGCGTTATCGTTCGTCGCAATATCCAGATATTCCTCCTCTCTCTGCCTTGCCAGCCCAAAGCTGGCGTTCTCTGATCCTAAATTTTTAGGTGGTTAGAGCACTAGCTACCAATTTGCTGTGGTGGATCCGTGATTAGACCGACACTCTGGGCGCCCGCCTTTTGCAACACAGTCATGACTCTTACCACATCACCGTAGTTCAACGACTGATCCGCTTTAATGTACACCGGCACACCCGACCGGGCGCGTAAGATTTTCGCGGCCTGCTCCTGCAAAGAGAATATCGTCACCCGGGTACCTTCAGCCGCGGCCTTGCGCGTGGCAGCAGCGCCAGTATTGATAAATAGCGCGCCATCCTTGCGCATCGACACGACCAATGGATCGCTTTCAGTGTCGGTGATTGCTTCCGAGGGCGCATCCGGCAAATCCACGTTCACACCTTGAGTCAGCAACGGTGCGGTGGCCATAAAAATCACTAACAACACCAACATGACATCAATGTAAGGCACCACATTGATCTCTGACATGGGTTTGCGTCGAGTAGCCATAACCTTGCCTGTCTAGCTCTGGGTGTCCTGGGCGTGAGCCGCACGGTGCAAAATGCTAGTAACCTCATCACTAAAAGCTTCAAAACGCTTCATTAAGCCTTCCACTCGGGCGGCAAATCGATTGTAGGCAATCACCGCCGGAATCGCTGCGAACAAGCCCATGGCCGTTGCGACCAACGCTTCAGAAATACCCGGCGCCACTGAGGCAAGCGTTGCCTGGCTCATATTCGCCAGTGATCGAAACGAATTCATGATGCCCCAAACGGTGCCAAATAGTCCGACATAGGGGGATGTAGAACCCACCGTGGCTAAAAACGGCAGATGCGTCTCCAAGCGCGATTCTTCCCGCATCAACGCCACTCGCATTGCCCGTTGCACGCCCTGCATAATTGCCTCGGCGTCCGCACCAGCTTGGTCAGCCAAGCGCGTGTACTCACGAAACCCTGCAACAAACAAGTTTTCAATACTGTTGAGGCTTTCCTCTTGCAGAAGCTCGTTATATAGCTCGCGCAAATCTACTCCAGACCAAAAATGGTCTTCAAAGGCATCCAGCTCATTTAGCGTGCGCCGCAACAATAACCAGCGCTGGAAAATCATCATCCAGCTCACCAGTGATGCTATGGCTAATAAAGCCATTACCAATTGCACCAAGATGGTGGCATTAGAGATCAGTTCATAGATAGAAATTTGTTCGGGCACTGGGTGCTCCTATTGCTCATCTTTTGTTCTCTCACCTCGACAGAGTACTAGTCGCTGAGATTCGGTAAATTTTGCTGTCGCTTTTCACCTGCGGCATTAACGATTGATTCCGGCACTTCCAGCCCCAGGTGCAAATAACACTTGGGTGTCGCCACTCGGCCACGGGGCGTACGCACCAGATAACCCTGCTGAATGAGGTAAGGCTCTATCACATCTTCGATTGTGCCTTTTTCCTCGCTGATCGCGGCAGCCACCGCATCTAAACCCACTGGACCACCGGCAAACTGTTCTACGATCGCCGCCATCAGACGACGATCCATGGTGTCAAAACCTTCTTTATCGACGTTGAGCATATTCAATGCGGCATCCGCTATCTGCTGGGTGACAACACCATCGCCCTTGACCTGGGCGAAGTCTCGAACCCGACGCAACAACCGATTGCTAATTCTCGGTGTTCCGCGTGAGCGGCGCGAAATCTCTGTGGCGCCCTCGGTCTCCATCGGCAACTCAAGTTTAGCCGCTGAGCGGCCAACAATTTGCGTCAGCTCTTGCAGACTGTAGAACTCAAGTCTCTGGACAATACCAAATCGATCTCGCAAGGGACTCGTCAGCAATCCCGCGCGAGTCGTTGCGCCCACCAAAGTGAACGGCTGTAATTCAAGCTTCAAAGATCTGGCCGCGGGGCCCTCGCCGATCAGAATATCCAACTGAAAGTCTTCCATAGCCGGATATAAAATTTCTTCCACCACGGGGCTTAACCGATGTATCTCATCAATAAATAGAACGTCGCCTGCATCTAAGTTGCTCAACATCGCCGCAAGATCGCCGGGCTTTTCCAGCACTGGCCCCGATGTGGACTTGATGGCCGCCCCCATCTCTCGCGCCATGATGTTAGCGAGGGTGGTCTTGCCTAAGCCCGGCGGACCAAATATGAGAGTGTGGTCAAGGGATTCGCCCCGCTGCCGCGCCGCTTCGATGAAAATTTGCATCTGCTCCTTTACTGCCTGCTGACCAATATAGTCAGCCAACTCTTGGGGCCGTAACGCGCGATCAAAACGCGCGTCACTGCCATCTTTAGTAGGAGAGAAAAAACGATCCGGTTCAATACTCATGGGTTAACACCTCTGCGCGCAGCATTGCGCAAAGCGGTCGATACCAGTTGCTCGGTCGTAAACGGTTCAGGCAGTTCATTGGATTGCTGCAATTGCGAAATCATTTGCTGAGCTTGCAATGGTTTATAACCCAGCGCCACTAGCGCGTCCTGGGCTTCCTGACCAATTGCTTGCTGCGTTGTTCCCAAAGCCTGGCCTTCCTGATTAGCCAATCCTGTTGGCAACAGGCTTTGCAGCTTGGACTTCAACTCCACCATCAAACGTTCAGCGGTTTTCTTACCGACACCTGGCACCTTGGTCAGCACACTTACTTCATTATTTTCCACCGCAATCGACAACGTCGCAGGATCAAGCGAAGAAATAATAGCTAACGCAAGCTTGGGGCCAACGCCGTTGATTTTGACAAAAGTCCGAAACAGTTCGCGCTCGGCCACATCGCAAAACCCGAACAATAACTGGGCGTCTTCTCGCACCACGAAATGCGTACTTAATGTTAAGGATTCACCCATTTGAGGCGCCGCCGCAAGTACATTAGCGCTCACTTCCAGCTCGTAGCCGACACCGCCAACATCTAGCATAAGTGTTGCATTTTCTGCATCGATTTCGATGAGCGAACCTGTGAGCCTGCCAATCAAAGAGTCTTTCCGTTTATCTGACGAGTTGGCAAGTATTGACGTGGCACAGGGCAATCGCAAGGGCATCCGCCGCATCGGCCTGAGGCACTCCAGGTAACTGCAATAACACCCGCACCATGTGGGCCACCTGTTCTTTGCTTGCCCGTCCAGACCCCACAATAGATTGTTTGACCCGACGGGCCGCGTACTCTGATACCGGCAACTCAGTGGCTACTGCTGCAGCAATCGCCACACCGCGTGCCTGCCCAAGTTTCAAAGCAGACGAGGGGTTTTTCGCCAGAAAAACTTCTTCGATGGCGACCTCGCTGGGATTGAATTGTTTGATGAGTTCCCTGACACCACGATAAATGGTGCCAAGCCGCTGCGGCATATCGCCTAGATCTGCCTTGATACAGCCACTGGAGACGTATTCGACTTTGCGCTCACTGACCGCTACTACGCCATAACCGGTGCGTCGAGACCCTGGGTCGATCCCTAGTATGCAGCGGCGCTCATTCACTGCTTGCTCCGCGCGTCAAAGCTGCCGACAGAGCGTAATTGAATACGTCTATTCGTAGGCCTCGTCAGGGAATTGGCCATTGCTGTAGACCTCCTGAACATCGTCTAAGTCTTCCAGCACATCGATGAGCTTCAATACTTTTTGCGCTTGCTCAACATCACAATCGCTGGTGTTGGATGCCATCATAGTGACTTCAGAATGATCCGGCGGCAATCCCGCCTCGGTAAGGGCCTGTGCAACCTGGCCAAGCGTTTCCCAAGGCGTGGTGACAGTGATACCGCCCTCTTCATCGCTCTGAATGTCTTCCGCACCGACTTCCAAGGCAATATCCATAACCTGCTCTTCGTCTTGACCAGGAGCGTAGTTAATCACACCTAAGCGGGTGAACAGATAGGCAACGGAGCCATCTGTTCCCAAATTACCGCCGTGCTTGCTGAATGCATGTCGCACCTCAGCAACGGTTCGATTGCGGTTATCTGTCATGGCCTCAACGAGTATCGCGACACCACCTGAGGCATAACCCTCATATACCAGCTCTTCGACGTCGTTACCCTCGCCACCACCAGCACCGCGTTGCACTGCGCGATCAATAGTGTCTTTAGGCATATTTGCTGACAGCGCTTTATCCACCGCAGCACGCAGTCGCGGGTTGTCGTCGACCATACCGCCACCCAAGCGTGCCGCAACGGTGATCTCGCGAATGAGTTTTGTGTAAAGCTTACCGCGCTTCTTATCTTGCGCCGCCTTGCGGTGCTTGATGTTCGCCCATTTACTATGACCGGCCATGGCCGATACCTCCTTCTAATCCGAACCTTTGTCTACCCATGATGCGAATCTAATGCCCCAGCCTCACTCCGCCTTGGTGGGTTGTTGCCGCAGTCGAATGTGCAAGTCGCGTAACTGCTGCTCCTCCACTGCGCCAGGAGCGGCCATCATCACACAAGCTGCGGTTTGAGTTTTCGGAAACGCAATCACTTCGCGAATAGACTGGCTTTCGGTAATTAGCATCGCCAATCGATCCAACCCCAAGGCAATTCCACCGTGTGGCGGGCAACCGTATTGCAAAGCATCAAGCAAGAATCCGAACTTGGATTGAGCATCACTGTCCATGGCCAATACGTCGAATACCGCGCTTTGCATTTCCTCAGAGTGAATACGCAGCGAGCCGCCACCGAGTTCATAACCATTAACAACCACGTCATAGGCCGCGGCTTTTGCCGCTTCTGGGTCAGCCTTTAACTCATCTGGTGTACATGTGGGCTGGGTAAACGGATGATGTTCAGCGCTGAATCCGCCTTCACGAGTGCGTTGGAACATAGGCCAATCAACAACCCAACAAGGACGATAACCCGGTTCGATCAAGCCAAGATCAGCGCCGAGTTCATTTCTAAGCGCACCCATGGCGTCGTTAACCACCTTTCGGTTGTCCGCTCCAAAAAACACGATGTCGCCGTCTTGGGCACCCACCCGTTCTAACACTGACTGAGTCACTTCGTCTGGAATGAACTTTAGGATTGGCGATTGCAGGCCGTCTGCGCCTGCGGCCAGATCATTAACTTTAATATAAGCGAGTCCGCGCGCACCGTAGCGCCCTACAAACTCAGTGTATTGATCAATCACTTTACGCGACAACGTCGCAGCGTTCGGCGCTCGCAGCGCAACGACACGTCCTTGCGGATCATTCGCAGGGCCGTTAAACACTTTAAAGTCCACTGCTTTCATCAGGTCCGCTATGTCCACCAACCGCAGCGGATTACGTAAGTCTGGACGGTCAATACCGAAGTCCCGCATAGCGTCATCCCAGCTCAATACCGGGAACTCTCCAAGGTCGACATCAAGGGTTTTACGCCAAACTGACTTGAGCATCCCTTCGGTCATCTCCATGACCTGCTGTTGGGATATAAACGACGCTTCAATATCGATTTGGGTAAATTCCGGCTGCCGGTCGGCACGCAGGTCTTCATCACGATAACAACGCGCGATTTGGTAGTACTTGTCTAACCCAGACATCATCAACAACTGCTTGTACACCTGGGGCGACTGGGGTAGCGCGAAAAATTCGCCGGGATGAGTACGACTGGGCACCAAATAGTCTCTTGCACCCTCGGGTGTTGCACGCGACAGGGTGGGCGTCTCTATATCAAGGTAGCCGTCTTGTTCTAAATACCGACGCACCTCGCTGGTAATCTGTGCGCGGGTTTGCAGACGCTGCTGCATTTCTGGGCGTCTTAAATCCAAATATCGGTAGCGCAGGCGAATGTCCTCGCCGGCATCGGAATACTCGTCTAACTGAAACGGTGGGGTTTTTGCCGCATTCAGAACCGTCAGCTCAAGCCCAAGCACTTCAATTTCGCCGGTACGCATGTCGGGATTAACGGTACCCTCAGGGCGCGGTCGAACTTTGCCACGCGCCCACAGCACGAACTCGTTGCGCACAGAGTCAGCTAGCGCAAAGCTTTCTTCGGTATCCGGATCGAAAACCACCTGCAGAATGCCGGTGCGATCACGGATGTCCAGAAAAATGACGCCTCCGTGATCTCGGCGTCGATGCACCCATCCGCAAATTTCAACCTGTTCGCCAACATTAGCTGACCCTAATTCACCGCAATAATGACTGCGCATGAGTTTCCCTGTGATAAACGTTAATGATTAAAGCAATCTGGCCAATAGATTACCCGATGGTTTTCGCTAACTACTGGAGCCGCCAGCAGAGGACGAGCCCGAAGATTTAGAATCGTTAGACGATTTTCCAGACGACCCTGTGTCACTGGACGTAACATTTTTCTTACTGCCCGACTTGAAGTCTGTCTCGTACCAGCCTCCACCCTTCAAACGGAAGCCTGCGGCAGAGATTCTTTTTTTCAGGTTATCGGTGGTGCACGCTGGGCACTTTGTCAGTGGTGCTTCGCTTACTTTTTGCAAAACCTCCACTTCGTGACCGCAATTTGCGCAGCGATATTCGTAAATCGGCATTTTGAGTTTTCAAGACTGTAATCAACAAGCGGCGCATGATGTTAAAAAAACCAACAAAAAGACAGTAATTTTGCTGACTTTTTGTTGCGGCAGTAGGGTCGATCGGCTATAACGCACCGCATCAGATCGTGAAGATCTGGTTCAGTGAAGCCTGAGCCTAACGAGCACAAGGCAATGTCGCAGAATTTCTGGGATCTCTGAACCACGGTTATTTGCGCATCGCGGTTTCCGCAGCCTGAGCAGCAACATAATCTGCTTGTTGGCTAGGAAATAACGGCGCAAAACCTGCGGTAAAGAGTTACAAGAAAAACCGGCGCTGTTTTGGCTTAACCCTGGGTTCAAGCAAACGCTGATTAAAGAGACGCATCGAAACCCCATGGCGGGATAGCGGGCCACACAGCCAACTGTCCAGCCAACAGAGCGGAATCGTGCTGTTTATAATCGACTCAGAGGACCAGATCCATGGCTACTAAGAAAAAAGCACCAGCTAAGAAAGCGCCTGCTAAAAAAGCTCCGGCTAAGAAATCAGCAGCTAAGAAAAAAGCACCGGCTAAGAAAGCAGCACCTGCTGTTAAGCGTCAGCCTGCTGTTAAAGCTAAGATGACTAAAACCGCAATCTTGAACGAGATCGCCACCAACACAAACCTAACCCGCACCCAGGTGAGCTCGGTTATGGACGAGTTGGAGTCAGTTATTGAGCGCCACATACGCAAGCGTTCAGTGGGCGAGTTCACACTACCTGGCCTGCTTAAAATTAAGGCTGCCAAGCGCCCTGCAACTAAGAAACGCATGGGACGTAACCCAGCTACCGGCGAAGAAATTGTTATTGCCGCTAAGCCAGCGACCACCCGTGTGCGTGTTACAGCCCTGAAAAAGCTTAAGGACATGATCCTATAGGACCTTCGCTCGTTGGCCCCATAGTGGGCTACGTTCTTTTGGCGATCAAACCCTCAACGGGTTTGTCGCTGACATCAAAAGGCCAAATCGTTGATTTGGCCTTTTGTTTTTTGACTATCCATTTAGCTTTCTATTTGCCTAAAGTAACTACCACTCCAACAACAACTGTCATTCCAACCGGGCATTGTGTCTAATGCTCGGCTAATACCCAGACACGAATAACCATGCGCCAATCCCAACTTCTACTGCCCACGCTGAAAGAAACGCCTGCCGACGCCGATGTCATCAGTCATCAATTGATGTTGCGCGCCGGGTTAATTCGCCAACTCGCCAGCGGACTTTATTCTTGGTTACCGCTGGGGTTGCGAGTGTTGCGCAATATAGAAACCATTATTCGCGAGGAACTGAACATTAGTGGCGCCCAAGAATTGCTCATGCCGGTGGTGCAACCGGCCGAGTTATGGGAAGAGAGCGGTCGGTGGAGCAAGATGGGCGACGAAATGTTGCGCATGCAGGATCGTCATGAGCGGGACTTCTGTCTCGGCCCTACCCATGAGGAAGTCATCACAGATATTTTTCGTCGAGAGGTGCAGTCGTATAAACAACTGCCAGTAAATTTTTATCAAATCCAGACGAAGTTTCGCGACGAGCGACGACCGCGTTTTGGTGTGATGCGCGCGCGCGAGTTCATCATGAAAGACGGCTATTCATTCCATCTCGACCAGACAAGTTTCGACGCCACCTATCAAGAGATGTACAACTGCTACGAGCGCATTCTGCGCCGCATGGAACTGGACTTTAGAGCCGTTGAAGCGGATACCGGCAATATCGGTGGCAACAACTCACATGAATTTCATGTGCTCGCCGCCTCTGGAGAAGACACCATCGTCTACGCTTCGGACGGGCCCTACGCTGCAAACCTCGAGAAAGCCGTAGCAGCTGCTCCTGAGCCGAGTACAACAACGGCTGAGCCGCTTGAACGAGTGGCTACACCCACACAAAAAACCATCGCTGCCGTTGCTGAATTACTGGACGTTGCCGCAACCCAGTGCGTCAAAACCCTCGTGGTTAAAGCACAAGGCGACGCAACCGAAGCCGCTAATAACTTGATCGCCATCATTTTGCGCGGCGACCATGAACTCAACGAAATTAAAGCGGCCAATTTGCCTGGTGTGGCTCAACCGCTGGCCTTTGCTGACGAAGCAGAAATCGTTGCAGCTTTTGCAGCTCACCCAGGCTCCCTAGGCCCGGTGCAATGTCCAATTCCAATGCTCGTTGACCGCGAAGCGGCGGCGCTTGCAAGTTTTGTCTGCGGTGCCAACGAAGACGGGATGCATTTCCAGGGAGTCAGCTGGCAACGCGACTGTCCGATTGTTGAAGAACAAATTGTTGATGCACGCAATGTGGTTGAAGGCGACCCGGCCCCTGATGGTCAGGGTGAGCTGCGCTTCTTGCGGGGTATTGAAGTAGGGCATATTTTTCAGCTTGATCGGGCCTACAGTGAGCCTATGGGTGCTTTTGTATTGGACCAAGATGGCCGCGACACAGCACCCATAATGGGCTGCTACGGTATGGGGGTCACCCGCTTGGTGGCCGCAGTCATTGAGCAAAACCACGACGACCGCGGCATTCTCTGGCCTGAACCGCTCGCGCCTTTTTCACTGCATATTATTGCGCTCAACGCACAAAAATCCGCTGCCGTACAGGAGACTGCCGAGCAAATGTATCAAACAGCCGCAGCTGCAGGCATAACCGTACTGTTGGATGATCGCAGTGAGCGGCCCGGCGTTAAGTTCGCAGACGCTGACTTAATTGGCATTCCACACCGTATTGTCATAGGCGATCGGGGCCTGCAAAACGGCGTCGTCGAATACAAAGATCGACGTATTGGGGAGAACGAAGAGCTAAGCCCTGAATCCGCGTTGGCGCGAGTTACCGACACCCTGACTAATGATTGACGACTAGCGACTGGCCAAAATGCTCTGGGCTGTTTGCGGACCAGACAGTACTTTTTGCACCTCGCCTTGAGGATTAATCACCACCGTCATAGGCAACACTGCTGCTCGAGGAACGCCTAGCGCGATACGGGGATCATCTACCAAAACGGGGAATTCAATCTGCATGCGCTCCATCACCCCAGTCAGATCATCACCCTGCAAACCGTCGTAATTAACGCCAAATACTTGAAAGACCGCACCTTGCTCGGCGGCAATAGCGACCAGCTCGTTTAGTTCTGGAATTTCTTCTCGACAAGGTGCGCACCATTCTGCCCAGTAGTTGATGACGACCCAATCTCCATGCAACTCAGACAAACTGATCGCATCACCATCTGCTAGACGGTAGCTTGGCTCATTACTGCACCCGCCAAGACACAACAAAGCAACCAGTACCCAAACGTACCCCATTCGACTCATTCCACTACCTCTGCTAATGACACGGAAAGCTGCTGCAAATTATATCGCCCCACGGCACCTAATAATTCGGTGAGGCGCGAAAAATCTGTCACTGCGTGTAAATGCTCTGTTGTTAAGTCGTCGGGCAACAACTGGTACAACTGCCACAGATTGACTGCCTGCAGGTCGCGTCCGAGCACCCACTGTCGCTGCGCATTGACGCCAATTAATTTGAGTTCGTCCAGCGCGGCAAAAATGCGTTGATGCTGCTCTGCATTCATACTGACCTGATTCGCCAGCTCCGACTCGCTGATCGCCCTACCCAACTTATGCGCTTGAGCTATCACCCTAAGCACCCGGACCGCCCTAATCAGCAATGGCTCATCCATCGGCGTTGCGCTCGTGCGCAACGACAAAGAACGCACAAAAACCGCACCACTTAAGACAATCACCCAAACCAAATATAACCACAGCAGAAATGCAGGCAGGGCGGCAAAAGCGCCGTAAACGGCGTCGTAAACAAAGTATTGAGACGCAACAGCAAAGCCTTTGAAGGCGAGTTGAAAAACCAATGTGGTGAGCGCCGCGCCAAGCAATCCGTGCCGTAAAGGTACCGGACTGTTCGGCACCACGACATACAACGCAGTAAAGCCAGCAAGCATCAACAAAGTGGGGAGATAGCTTAACGCTGTGCTGCGCAAATCCAGTACATCAATCTCGCTAATCAACGGCAGACCGATTAAATAAGCGCTACTCCATACCCCCACCAATAAAAATGCGGGACCCAACGACAGCACACCCCAATACACTAAAACGCGCTGCAAACCCCAACGCGGAGTGGCCACCTGCCAAATTGTGTTGAAACGTTGTTCTATCGAGACCAACATCAATAACGCAACCAGCAACAAGCCGGCCCCGCCAACTGTGGTTAAACTACGCGCGCGATCAGCAAATTCATTGAGTTTTTGCTGCACCAGTTCTGAACTGGCTGGCACGAAGTTACGAAATACAAAGTCCTGCACTGTTGCCCCTAACTCTGCGTACTGCGGCACCAGAGATAGGCCGATGTAGGTCACGGTCATAAGCGGCACCAACGCCAACAGCGAGGTATAAGTCAGCGCACCCGCTGCCGTTAAACAATCGTGCTGAGCAAACTGCGCGCGCAGCAATTTTATGTAGCCGAGAGTCGCCGGCCAGACGGATCGCGCATTGAGTCGCAGCCACGTTTGAATTCGGGGCACCAAATTGGTGTTGGGATCCTGCATCTTTATACTGTGCGCCGTAACCTTGCTAACGAGAAGATCATGTCTGTTATCACGCTATTGCACAATCCGAATTGCTCAAAGTCCCGACAAACCCTGGCGCTGTTGCAGGAACACGGTGCGCAACTGCACGTTGTGGAGTATCTACAACACCCACCGAGCATCGAAGAACTTGGACAAATACTCAGCGCGTTGGAGTTGAGTCCGCGCCAGTTAATGCGCACGAAGGAAAGCATTTACCTGGATCTCAACCTCGCCGATACTGCCCTAAACGACACCGACTTGATTAACGCGATGGCCGATCATCCTATTTTGATCGAGCGTCCCATCGCTATTAAAGATGGCTCCGCGGTAATTGGCCGCCCACCTGAGAACGTACTCGCACTGCTATGAGCAATCCTTACATATTAGTTTTGTACTATTCACGCAGCGGCGGTACGCAAAATCTTGCTATGCATATCGCACGTGGCGTCGACAAAGTTGCAGGCATCGAGGCTCGTATTCGTAGTGTGCCTCCCGTCAGTACAGTTGTGGAACGCACTGCGGCGGCGGTTCCTGACGAAGGCGCCGTTTTTTGCAGCAAAGAAGATCTGCGCAATTGCAGTGGATTGGCTCTTGGCAGCGCGACCCGTTTTGGCAATATGGCCGCGCCCATGAAGTACTTTATTGATACCACAGCCGACCTTTGGGCCGACAACAGCTTGGTTGGCAAGCCTGCCAGCGTGTTTTGTTCTAGCGCGTCCATCCATGGCGGCCAAGAAAGTACCTTGCTCACCATGATGGTGCCGTTATTGCACCACGGCATGTTGATTCAAGGGCTGCCCTATCAATTGCCAGCTTTGCATCAAACCCGCAGCGGCGGCACGCCCTATGGCGTTACTCACTTACAGGGTTCTGACGACCCAGCCAAACTCAGCGACGAAGAAGCCAGTCTCGCCATCAACGCCGGCGAACAGCTGGCCCTGGTTGCGCAACGCCTTAATGCAGAACAGTAGGAGCTAAATAGTGCGCGGTTGGTTGTTTTTAAGTCTTATTTGCGCGGGTTCATTGCTCGCAGTGACAGGTCTACGGCAATTTTTCATCGAGCCTTTAAGCACCAGTTCAAGCAACACTATTTGGTTCTTGATTCAGGTGCTCCCGCTGTTGGCCCCCCTACCGGGTGCGCTGCGAGGTCAGCTACGCAGCATGTTTATTCTGTGCTTGGTGAGTTCTCTTTACTTCATTCACGCGGTTTTGGTCATAAGTGACGAACCGCTGTTTTTGGTGGCATCGGTAGAGATGTTTTTTGCCTTGGGCTTAGGTGTATGTACTGCGGTATTTGTGCGCAAGCGCCGGGAGCTAGATGCTGAGCTGAACGACAACCCGTAGCCGCGGAATTGCGCGCGGCCACAGCCTTTAGTGAATGATCGGCTCGGCAGCAACCACCTCGACCGGTTCTTCTTCCTCCACAGCCTGCACCGCATAGCGCCGCGTAACGATCTCACCCGAAACCAAATCAGGTAAGCGCTGTAAAAAATCATCCATATGATCGGTATCAAAATGCCCCATCAGCGCCTCCATGCTCTCCCATTCCTGGAACAACATCAGCGTGTCTGGGTCAGCTAGGCCAACATAAAATTCGTAAGACATGCAGCCTTGCTCGTTACGACTGGCGGTGGCCATTTGTTTTGCCAGTTCCAAGGCCTGGTCTCGACACTCCGGTCGAATCGGAATACTGCCGTGGACAATAATCATTATTGTTTATTCATTTCCTAGGTTACTAAGACAGCGTTTTCAGATGATGAAAGCGCCTTCGATCAGCGTGGCTTCTAGCTCGCGGATAATGTCCGGATCGTCGATTGTTGAGGGCACGTTGTACGCGTCGCCATCGATCATTTTACGAATCACTTGGCGCAGTATCTTACCTGAACGGGTCTTGGGCAAGCGGCTAACCACCAGCGCCCGCTTAAAGTTAGCAATGGGCCCAACGGTGTCGCGAACTTTTTGCACCAATTCCGCAACCAGGGTTGCCTCGTCAATGTTTATCCCGTCTTTGAGCAACAGCAGTCCAACCGGCACTTGGCCTTTTTGCTCATCACGAATACCCACCACCGCACACTCTGCTACCGCAGCATGCTCAGCCAAGACTTCCTCAATTCGACCGGTAGACAAACGATGCCCCGCTACATTGATGACATCATCAGTGCGACCCATGACGTACACATAGCCGTCCTCGTCACAGTAGCCACCATCGCCTGTTAAATAAAACCCTGGGTACTGGCTCCAATAACTCTGCTCGAATCGATCATGATCTCGCCATACTGTGGCAAACGAACTTGGGGGCAGGGGGGCCTTAATTACAATGGCGCCTTCTTCCCCTGCCGCGACTTCTTCCCCTGCCTCGTCCAATACCCGCAGGTCCCAACCCGGTGCTGGGACACCACAAGAGCCTGCGCGACATTCCAACAACTCAATCCCCGCCGGATTCGCGCAAATGGACCAGCCTGTTTCGGTCTGCCACCAATGGTCAATGACCGGCACCTTGAGGTGTTGTTCGAGCCAGTAATAAGTAGGCGGATCTAGCCGCTCACCCGCGACGAATTGATATTTGAGGCTAGAGATATCGTAGTTAGCCAACAACTTGCATTCCGGGTCTTCTTTTTTGATTGCACGAAATGCAGTGGGCGCTACAAAAAAACTGTTTACGCGATGATCAGACAGCACTCGCCAGAAAGCACCAGCGTCGGGTGTTTTTACTGGCTTACCCTCGTACACCACAGTAGTGCAACCCGCCAGCAGGGGTCCGTAGACGATGTAAGAGTGGCCTACGACCCACCCCACATCCGAGGCTGCCCAATAAACATCCCCTATACCGACGTCGTAGACCGACGACATGCTGTATTTTAGCGCCACCGCATGACCACCATTGTCGCGAACAATACCCTTGGGTTTACCAGTCGTGCCCGATGTGTAGAGGATGTACAAAGGATCCGTCGCATTAACAGAAACACAGTCCACCGGCTCCGCAGCAGCTTGCCATTGCGCCCAGTCAAGATCCCGGGGCGCAGACAATTGCACCGGTGCCTGGGGCCGTTCGAGCATTACGACATGCGCAGGCTTATGCGCAGCTAGGTCCAAAGCGCCATTCAACAACGGTTGATAGGGAATCACCCGGTCTGTCTCGATGCCGCAAGAAGCCGCCAACACCACCTTTGGGGTTGCATCATCAATGCGCATGGCGAGTTCGTCCGCAGCAAACCCGCCAAACACGACAGAGTGCACGGCGCCGATTCTTGCGCACGCCAACATCGCAATCACGGTCTCCGGCACCATGGGCATGTAAATAATGACCACATCACCCTTGGCCACACCCAATGCGCGCAGGCCACCAGCGACCCGAGCGGTCCATTCCTTGACCTGAGAATAGGTATAGGTGGCGACCGTATTGGTTACGGGTGAATCGTAGATCAGCGCCGTTTGTTCACCGCGACCTTGTTCAACGTGATAATCAATAGCGCAGTAGCAGGTGTTGAGCTGGCCATCAGTAAACCATCGCGCAACGCCGTTCGCGTCATTACTCAAGGTGGTTTGAGGTGGGACGTACCAAGGAATGTCGTTGGCGCGTTCAGCCCAAAAACCCTCTGGGTCGCTTATTGAACGCCGATATAGATCTTGATACTGCATGTAGTGCCTCCGCTCACCATGTTATGGCAACAGCGCACTATGAATGGATTAGGATAAGGCGCTTGCTGCGACGTGAATTCGTCGCAACAAGCTTACCGTATTTACCGAGAAGTCGAGCGCTCCAACCACCTGAAAATTTAGGATCAGGTGGTTAGTGAACTGGTCTACTGAGCAGTAAATTTCTTAATTTGCGCAGGCTTAGGGCAACGCGAAATTAAGTCTTTATAGACATTTGAGCGCTTACCAATGCGCTTGTGCTCGCAATAAAAATCGACTGCGCGAGCCCATGCTTCAACTCGACCGTGCTTGGCGATCGATACAGTGGTATTGACGATCTTGCCGCGTACACGAGACATCACGCCTACTTGGAATACTGGCGTCAGCGTACCGCTCTTCTCACGCTTCATGCGACACAAAATGCCTCGGATCTGACCCGTAGGATCGAGATCGATTTCCTTGTCCTTTCTGTCACGGTTCTTTTGCTGCAATTCTTTTAGCGTTGCATCACGCGCGTCCGCTACTGCTTTAACCTCAGCTCGGGCTGCGCCACGCATCCGCTTGCCATTGGCTTTAAGGGAAAAATACTCCTGATAGGTTTTGCCATCTATTTGACGTCTTACCCGGAACCCAAAAAATCTGGGGTTATCTAATAGCTCTACGCTCATCGGAACTCCTCATTCAGTCGACTGTGCACATTGTATACGTAACCAAAAGAGCCTTACCAATTTGGTTAGCTCAAAATCACGCCTGACCCAGACACGTTCTCTTTCAAGAAAGACTGTCATTGCCTGTCAGACGATTTTTCTTACTCGCCCGTTAATGTCAACTTTTGGTTAACAAAAATGAAAACGGCGGCGCAATACTAAACCAAGAAACAAAGCGCTGTCCCCTGTTAAATATAGTTTGTTGAACAAATTTGATCAGAATATGATCTCAAAACCGGCTTTTTTGCACCTTTTTGGATCATCAACTTTAAATGCGCAAAATAATCCACTGCGATTGCGACAGTTTTTACGCATCTATAGAGATGCGCGACAATCCCGATTTGCGCGACAAACCTATCGCGGTGGGAGGACGCCCAGACCAACGCGGCGTGGTCGCGACCTGTAATTATGCTGCCCGCGCATTCGGCGTTCGCTCTGCCATGCCTATGTCCACTGCATTACGACACTGCCCTGAGCTAATCATTGTCGGCACCAACATGGCCAAATACAAAGAAGAGTCCGCTCGGGTCCAAGCTATTTTTCATGAGTACACTGATCTCGTAGAACCGTTATCGTTAGACGAGGCGTTTTTAGATGTTACCGACTGCACCATCGCCCAGGGCAGTGCCACTTTGATCGCGGAGCAAATTCGCAACCGCGTGCGCGAGGAAGTGGGCATTACCATTTCAGCAGGCATAGCTAACAACAAATTCCTCGCCAAAATAGCATCAGACTGGAACAAACCGGATGGCCAAAAAACCATAAAACCCAACGAAGTGGCGGCCTTTATCCGTGACCTACCCGTTGAGAAAATTTTTGGTGTGGGTTCCGTGACGGCAAAAAAAATGCACCGCTTGGGGCTAAGTACTTGTGCCGACTTACAAACCTTGAGCCTTCTTGAATTGAGTCAAAAGTTCGGCAAATTCGGCGCACGCTTATACGACCTTTGCAGAGGCCAGGACGACCGCCCGGTCAGTACACACAGAACACGTAAATCAGTGAGTACCGAGCGTACCTACGCCGAGGATATTCCAGACAACAACGCCTGTGCCGCGGAATTATCGCGCCTTTTTGAAGACCTGCAGCGCCGCATAACAAGAGCCAACTGCGCAACTGAAATCAAATCAAGAACGCTCAAACTGCGCTTTGATGACTTCTCTACCACAACCGTCAGTAGAGCCGGCCAAGCAGTGGACATTAAGTGTTTTCATGAGTTACTAGACGAAGCTTGGCAGCGTAAAGGTCTACCGATACGGCTGCTGGGCATTGGCGTGCAACTAAAGGGATCGTCTGCCTCTAACCAACGCGATCTGCAGATACCGCTGTTTGGTGATCACTAAGCCGCAAATTGTATCTGGGCAAATTCTTTGTAGAGCGCGTTACCTACCAGTAGTTCTTCATGACTGCCCTGGCCAAGCAGCCGACCCTGATCCATGACGCATATGCGATCCGCAGCACGCACGGTGGAAAGCCGATGCGCAATAACCAACACCGTCATCTTTCCTTTGAGGCTGGCAAGCGACTTGCCAATGTACTCTTCACTTTGCGCATCCAAAGCACTAGTGGCTTCATCCAGCAATAAGCACCGAGGTTGCGCCAACAACGCTCGTGCAATTGCCAAACGTTGTCGCTGACCACCTGACAAGCCGACACCACCCTCGCCCACCAGAGTGTCCAAACCTTCGGGAAGGCGCGCCACAAACTCAGCAGCAAAGGCGAGCTCCAAAACATCGCTGATCTGTTTTTCAGTGGCAGCACTATGCCCATAGATAAGGTTGTCGCGCAGCGAGCCTGAGAACAGCACTGGGTCTTGAGGGACAAAACCAAAAGCAGCCCGCGCAGCGTTCAAAGGCAGGTCTCTTAAATCCACGCCGTCCAAACGAATAGCACCCGCGTCCGGGTCGTAAAACCGCTGCATGAGATCAAACAGCGTACTCTTTCCCGCACCCGACGGTCCTACTATGGCCACCATTTCGCCGGCCTGTACCGTTATGTTCACATCGTCTAACGCTTTCAACTCGGCACGAGCAGGATAGCTGAAGGTTAGGTTTTGCAGTTGGATAGCCGCAGAAGCATCACCAGACGCGGCGATGTCTGCTTTATTTTGGCCGTCGGTAATTTCACTGGGTGCTTGCAGCAACTCTACGAGCCGTTCAGTTGCGCCAGCAGCGCGCTGCAAGTCGCTCCAAACCTCTGAAATAGCGCCTACCGAACCCGCCACTACGAAGGCATAAAAAATGAATGCTGCTAAATCACCCGGCGAGGTACGCCCAGAAAGCACATCTTGCCCACCCACCCATAACAGTGTGGCAACAGCCCCGAAAACCATCAACATGACCACGGCAACCAGCACCGCACGCTGCCAAATGCGTTGCAGCGCTACCACAAGCGCCCGGTCCAAACGTTTACCAAACTGCTCGATGTCTGCGTTTTGATGATTAAACGACTGCACAATCTTGATGTGACGGAAACTCTCACTGACTTGACTGCCCACGTCCGCTAGCCGGTCTTGACTGGATCGCGACAGCGAACGCACCCGCCGTCCGAACAAGACCACCGGTAGTACTACAAAGGGAACACTGGCCAGTACTAATAGCGACAACTTGGCATTAGTTATGACCAGCAACACCATGCCGCCGACAAACATCAGCGCATTGCGCAAGGCAATCGACACAGAGGAACCGATCACGGTTTGCAGCAGGGTCGTATCCGTAGTTATGCGCGACTGGATCTCACTGGGGATGTTCTGTTCAAAAAAACCGGGATGCATGTGTATAAGATGATTGAAAACTGCCTGGCGAATATCATTGCTAACCCGCTCGCCAACCCAAGAGACAAAGTAAAACCGCACAAACGTTCCGGCCGTTAAAATCACCACAAAGCCCACAAACAACAACAGCGACTCGGTCAGCAGCGCCGCTTCACCGCTAGCAAAACCACTGTCAAAGACCATGCGAATCCCTTGGCCAAGGGACAGGGTCGCAGAAGCCGTCACCAGCAACGCAGCACTCGCCAATACGACTTGCCATCGATAGGGTCGGAGAAAACTTAGCGCAGGTGCTAAGCGCCGAAGATTTTTCGACGCCTCGCGATGCTCTGGGTATTCGGTCATATATTTATCGTTGTGTTGGTAACTGTGGGATGTCGAGTGCAGTTGCAGAGGCCGCAGCAGGCGCACGGTACTTGCCCACAGGGCGCAAGGTCAATGCGTACACCTCAGACTACTCCACACAATGTAGTCGTAACGTTGAAATTCAATTGCAAATGCAGATAAGGTGCCTCGCATCGAAACCTGGACACCGACCATGTCAGACGCCTCAAAAGCCACGGAACTGGAAAGCCTACGTCACGAAGCCGGCAGCAATCCCACCGCCAGCGTTATTTGGCTGCATGGTTTAGGCGCTGATGCCACAGACTTCGAACCCCTGGTGCCCATGCTGGATTTAGCGGCACCCATTCGTTTTATCTTTCCTAACGCACCCGTGCGCCCGATTACCATAAACGGCGGTATGGAGATGCGCGGCTGGTATGACATTGACCCAGGCGCCCCGCTTGCAGGCACAAAAGACATTCAAGAGTCCGCCGCAGCGATCCGCGCTCTGGTCGAGGCTGAAATAGAGTCTGGTATTGCCAGTGAGAGAATCGCTTTAGCAGGGTTTTCTCAAGGCGGCGTCATTGCCTTGGAAGTAGGATTGAGCCACCCCAAAAAACTGGCCGGGATCATGGCATTGTCTACCTACTTGCATGATCACGAGCAAGTCACTGAGCGCATTGGTCTAGCAAACGTCGACACACCTATTTTTATGGCGCACGGTCTGTCTGATCCAATGATCCCTATAACCCGCGCCATTACCTCGCGCCAGGCTCTACTGGATCTTAACTACCATGTTGAGTGGCACGAATACGCCATGGGGCATCAAGTATGTCCCCAAGAAATCGCCCATATTAGCCAATGGCTGAACTCGATTTATCCCAGCTAAGCCCACTCGAGGGTACACCAGCGGCTTGGATCGGCGCCGTTATGGCCGATTTCGATGGTTTTTTACTGGACCACGCATCGGCAGAAAAAAAAGCCTCGGGCATGGCTATGAGCATGATCGCTCACTACCCCGACCAGCCAACTATTGTCAGCGCCATGGTCGACTTGGCGGTAGAAGAAATGAACCACTACCGCGAAGTGATGCGCCTGATCTTGGCCCGCAAACTAACCCCAGGTGCGGATCTTAAAGACCCCTATATTCACACCTTAAACCGCCAGGTGCGTAAAGCTGCTGAGCATTTTCTGCTCGACCGCCTAGTCGTCGCTGCGGTTGTCGAGCGTCGTGGCGCTGAGCGTTTTGCCATAGTGGCTGAAGCGCTAGAAGACTCAACACTGAAGAATTTTTACCGAGCCATTGCCGCCAGCGAGAAGCGCCATTGGCAGCTCTTTATAGAATTGGCCTCCCAACACTTCGAGCACACACCGGTAATAGAGCGCTTCAACGCATTAACCGCGGTGGAAGCCGAAATCGTTGCAACGCTGCCAGTGCGCGCTGCCTTGCATTGAGCGTCCACACCTGTGGATGCCGTAATCGAACAATATCTGGATCACTACGCAGAAGCGGAAGCTCAGTGGAGCGAACTCGTTAGCCACCCAGCGATCGACGACGGCGCAACCTATCAACATGCCCTGATAATTCCTGCCTTCGCCGAGGCTGAAGACTTCTTAGCTCGGGTCATTGAGCAATGCCAATCTGCAGACGTCTTGAGCATCGTGGTCGTGAACGCACCAGAGCCGACCCCACGCTTGCAGGTCAGCAAAGAGCAATTGCAGCGCACGGAACAACTGTTACGGTATCTCGAGAACGACATCACTCGACCCGTGCTGGTCATTGACCGAATCAGTAATGGTAAACGCATCGCGCAAGCACAAGGCGTTGGTCTGGCAAGAAAAATAGGTACAGACGTCGGCTTAAGGCTGTTTCAACAAGGTCGGATTAAATCGCCATGGCTTTATCAAACAGATGCAGACGCGCGCCTGCCACCCAGCTACTTTGATGCCATCGCAGCCCATAACGCAGAGCCAGGCGCTGTTGTCTTTGCCCATAGACACACAAGTGCAGACCCAATGATCACCCAGGCCGCTAGTCTGTATGACGCCCACATGCAGTTCTATGTACAGGCTTTGGCAGCAAACGGCAGCGCCTACGCCTATCCAACCCTGGGCAGCACCATTGCGGTTCATGCCGAAAGCTATGCACAAGTACGAGGCTACCCAAAACGCAACGCTGGCGAAGATTTCCACCTACTGAACAAACTCAACAAACTGCACCCAGTGCGAGTTATCGAGCAACCCGTAGTGGAAGTACAAGCCCGGCTGTCACCCCGAGTAACTTTTGGCACCGGTCCTGCGTTGCAAAATATCGTGACACTGTTAGCAACAGACCCCAGCGGCGACTCTTATCAAAGCTACGACTACCGCTGCTTTTTACTGTTAGGACTAGCTTTGATTTATTTACGCAATCGCAGCCTGGGTTTAGACGCTCCGCACAGCCACGACGCGAGCAGCATCCAGCAGCAGCAAATCGAGCAGATTTTGCAGACGCTTGGCGTCGACAAAATTCTCAACCCAACACTGTTCCAGCAACCTTCTGCACTGCAACGACAAAAATTACTTAACGATTGGTTCGATGCGCTGAAAACTCTGCGCTTTGTGCACCTCGCAGCCGAGTACTACCCTGATACAAGCCTGCTGCAAACACTGCAATCAATACCACCGGAGCTGCGCAACAAAATTACGTTCGGCGCGGGAATAGAGTAGAATCGCCCAGTTTTCCGACGCCTTATTGCGAGTGGTCGAACCACAGCAGATTACGGCCTTTAACGCTTTGCACTATTGCGCGCTTTCATAGCGCTCTGGCACTCATACCATGGCAACAATTTTTATTGACGGACAAGCCGGCACTACAGGCATTGAAATCGCCGCGCGTCTGCGCGCGCGCGACGACTTAACACTGTTAAACATTGCCGAAGACGAACGCAAAGACCCGGCGGCGCGAGAAAAACTTTTCAAACAGGCCGACGTCGGTATTTTGTGTTTGCCAGACGACGCGGCCATCAGCGCTTGCGAACTGGCCGATGGGCAATGCCGCCTGCTGGATGCGTCTACCGCCCATCGCACCGATACCGATTGGATATACGGCCTACCGGAGCTTAGCCCAGCAACACGCACAGCGATCGCTACAGCAGAACGGGTCAGCAACCCAGGCTGCTACCCGCAAGGCTTTATTCTGAGCGTGCTGCCATTAATCGAAGCAGGATTGTTAGCCGCCAATACGCCCTTGCGCTGTTACGCGGTCTCTGGCTATTCCGGTGGCGGCAGACAAATGATCGAGTCGTTCCAAGACTTTACCGCCACCCAGGCAGACACCTTTAACACACAAGCCTACGGGCTGACGCAAAGTCATAAACACTTACCAGAAATGCAACACTATAGCGGCTGCGCCCAAGCGCCTATTTTTCTGCCCACCGTCGCCCACTACTACAAAGGCATGCTTGTAAGCGTTGCTCTGTTCGCTGAAGAACTTAACGGTGCCACACCAGAAGATGTTCAGCGTGTGCTGGCACAACGTTACGCGGACGAGCAGTTTGTCAACGTAGCCCCGGTGAACGCTACAGAGTCTCTGGTGAACGGCTATCTGAATCCTACAGCATGCAACGATACCAACGAGTTGCAGTTGCTGGTATTTGGCGACAACCAACGCACCGTGATCAATGCCCGGTACGACAACTTGGGTAAGGGTGCGTCTGGCGCCGCTGTGCAAAATCTAAACATTATGCTTGGACTAAACGAGGATCTTGGACTATGACCGCTGGTGAATCAGGGCAAGCCCTGGCAACGCAATCAAGGGAACAACTGCAGGCTTTAGAGCAAGCCTGGAGCGCAGAGCTAACCGAAATAAGTGGTGCTAACCAACAGTTAGATCTGAGTCGCGGCAAACCCGGCGTTGATCAACTGGCTTTGAGTGACGACTTGGAAACCATGATCGCCGGTAATTACATCAGCGCTGACGGCACCGACACTCGAAACTACGGCGGGCTAATGGGCATCAGCGAGGCTCGGGAGTTGGGCGCACAGATCATGGACGTCCCAGCTGAAGAAATAATGGCCGCGGGTAATTCAAGCCTAAATCTAATGCACCTAGTGTTGCGGACTGCACTGGACCTTGGTCTATGGGGCGACGAACGCAAGTGGCGCAACAGCGATAAGATAAAAGTGCTGACCCCGGTACCGGGTTATGACCGGCACTTTGTACTGTGCGAGCACTTTGGCATGGAAATGGTCAACATTCCGATGCTGCAAAGCGGCCCCGACATGCAACTTGCGGCAGAACTGGCAGCCGCTGATAAAAGCGTCAAGGCTATTTGGTGCGTGCCGAAATACGCAAACCCCACGGGCAACACCTACAGCCCAGAAACCGTTAAGGCTATGGCTGAGTTGCCCAACGCTGCTGCGGCAGATGATTTTGTAGTGCTATGGGACAACGCGTATGCGGTCCATCACTTGCAGCAACCTGGCGATCCCTTAGCCAGTATTCGCGATGCAGCAGCAACCGCGGCCACCAGCGAGCACATTGTACAATTTGCCTCGACCTCAAAAATCACTTTTGCCGGTGCCGGCGTCGGCTTTGTTAGCGCCGCATCTAATGTTTTAAAAAGCCTGAGTGCGCACTTGAGCGTTCAGACTGTAGGGCCAGACAAAGTGAACCAGCTGCGCCATGCGCGTTTTCTTGACGGACGCATCGCCGAACATATGGAGCAACACGCAGACATACTGCGACCCAAGTTCGCCTTGGTCGAGGAGGTTCTTACAAAACAGCTGGGCGCCTTAGACATTGCCAGCTGGACCCAACCCAACGGCGGCTATTTTGTCTCGCTGGATCTTTTGCCAGGCTTGGCCCAAGAAGTAGTGACCATGGCGAAGAGCGCTGGCTTGGTGTTAACCCCAGCAGGCGCCACATTCCCTTACGGAATTGACCCTGAAGACCGCAACGTGCGCATAGCGCCTACTTTTGGCAGCTTGCCGGAACTGCAAGGTGCCATGCAGATACTGACCCTGTGCGTAAAACTTGCCAGCGCACGCCAATTGCTTCAGCACTAGGAACCCTATGACCGATACCAATGCGCTCACAGAAACCGAAAATCCATCTGCCAATTCAGAAGCACCAGATCGGTTCGAGGACTATGCCTTACCTGAACCGCTGACCCGCGCCATCGGCGATCTGGGTTTCGAGTTCTGCACACCGATACAGGGCCGATCTTTACCGTACTCTCTAGCAGACTATGACATCACCGGGCAGGCCCAGACGGGTACCGGGAAGACCGCTGCATTTCTGATCACCCTATTGACCCGATTTTGGGAAAACCCATTACAACAACCACTGCCCAAAGGCACACCCAGGGCCCTGGTACTGGCACCGACCCGTGAGCTTGCGCTGCAAATCGAAGGTGACGCTGAAGGGCTGGCCAAGTACATGGACGTGCAAACAGTTTGCGTGGTTGGGGGTATGGACTTTACCAAGCAGCAAGAACGTCTCGAAAAGAGACCTGTGGACATTCTAGTGGCCACCCCAGGGCGGTTAATCGACTTCCTCGAGCGGCGTCATGTGAACTTGAGCAAAGTCGAGACCCTGGTCATCGACGAAGCCGACCGCATGCTGGATATGGGTTTTATTCCCGATGTACGTCGCATTGTTTATCAAACTCCCCATAAACGTCAGCGTCAGACCCTTTTCTTTTCGGCAACGTTTAACGACGCGGTTATGCGTCTGGCCCAGTCTTGGACCATAGACCCTGAACATATTGTGGTAGAACCTGACAGTGTTGCCACAGACACCGTTGATCAAAAATTTTGGTTGGTCGGTGGTAATGAACGGCAGCAACTGCTGAAAGACTTCATCACCAGTGAAAAGCCTCAACGCGCCATTATCTTTGCCAACCGTCGCGATCAGACCCATCGACTGGTGACCTACCTAAATAAAAAGGGCATTCAATGCGAGGGCCTGGCGGGCGATATTCCACAGAAAAAACGCCTTTCCACCTTAAACCGCTTTAAAGAAGGCAAGCTGCAATACCTCATTGCCACCGATGTCGCTGGCCGCGGGATCCATGTCGATGGGGTGAGTCATGTCATCAACTTCGAACTGCCCGATGATCCTGAAGACTACGTGCACCGAATTGGCCGTACCGGACGTGCTGGCGCAGATGGTGTGGCCATAAGCTTTGTATCCGAAGACGACGCATTTAACCTACCAGCGTTAGAGGAATACCTGGGCAACGAGATCAAGTGTGTACAACCCGACAGCCTTGACCAACATGCAGCCGCTGAGTAGTAACCCAGCCACCAAGGCTCAGGCGAGTCAACGTGACTAGCCCAGACACTGTTCGGGTCGCCGTGGTACAGCACAACGCCGGCACCGATGTCGAAAAAAATCTCAGCACTCTGAGCACTCTTACTCGTCAGGCCGTGGCCGACGGTGCCCAATTAGTCACCTGGGCCGAAGCTTTTGCCTATTTGGGCCGTCACGAAGGCAAACAAGACATATTGGAGTTGCTACCCCAGGGCGGGCCGATTCTAAAACGATGCCAAGATTTGGCGCGAGAACTGCGATGCGAGCTACTGCTGGGCGGCTTCCACGAGGCCGTGCCAAATGACCCACAACGTTGCTACAACACTAGCGTTTATCTGAACAAGGACGGATCGATCGTCGCCATGTACCGAAAGATCCACCTCTTTGATGTCAACATTGTGGACGGCCCGCGACTCATGGAATCGCGTCAAACTGCGGCGGGTGATCGTGCGGTAATCACACAGACCGCATTCGGCACCCTGGGTCTGACCATTTGTTACGATCTGCGCTTTCCAAGTCTTTATCAACATCTCACTGACCTCGGCGCAATTGCTCATAGCGTGCCGTCTGCATTTACTGCCACTACAGGGGATGCGCACTGGCATGCGTTACTGCGCGCGCGCGCTATTGAGAATCAGAGCTACATCATTGCCCCAGCACAACATGGGCAACACAGCGCAAACCGCGCATCCTACGGCCATTCACTCATCATCGACCCGTGGGGTCGGGTGCAAGCCGAGATCCCAGAGGGTGACGGCTATGCCATTGCGACAGTAGACCCCGCCGAAGTGGTGTGGGTGCGCGAGCAACTGCCCAGCCTAAAAAATCGTCAGCCCTTCAATTAACCTGCGACATGCCATCATGACGAGTAAAACACCCTCTTCTGCTAGCAATACTCTGGTCATTATCGCCGCGCTGTTTATCGTCGCCGCGGGACTGAAGACCGCCCAAGACCTTGTGGTGCCGTTTTTGCTCTCAGCATTTATTGCCACCATCGCCGCAACCCCATTGTTTTGGCTGCGTGACAAAGGCGTCAGCAGCAATCTGGCGTTGCCCTTGGTCATTGTTGGCATGGTAGTCGCACTGATGTTACTGGGCGGCCTGTTGGCGTCTTCCACATCAGCCTTCGCTGCCAAGCTGCCGTTTTATCAGGAACGCTTGCTCAGCTTGCAAACTGATCTGCTTAGCGTCTTAGACGAGTTCAACATTCCATTGGATTTGAGCAGTATCATCACCAGCTTGTCGCCCGCTTCGGCACTCACCGTGGCCGGCTCAACTTTGGCCAGGGTCGGTACTATTCTTAGCGACAGCCTGCTGATCACACTGACCGTTGTGTTCATTCTGGCTGAAGCCAATAGCTTCCCCAGCAAACTGAAACACGTTTTACACAACCCGGAGCGCGACCTACCGCTATTTGCTCGCTTTACCACCAACATGAATCGCTACATTGCGATCAAAACCAGCGTCAGCATTGCTACCGGCGTGGTGGTTACCGCGATCTTGTGGCTACTGAATGTGGACTTCCCGTTGCTCTGGGGTTTACTGGCCATGCTACTCAACTTCATTCCAACCATCGGCTCGATCATCGCTGCGGTGCCACCGGTCATGTTGGCCATTGTACAAGCGGGGCCTGCCACCGCTGGCGCCGTAGCAGCCAGTTTCTTCCTGATCAATATGGTTATGGGCAATATGGTGGAGCCACGCTTTATGGGCCGCGGCTTGGGTCTGTCCACGTTAGTGGTATTTTTGTCATTGGTACTATGGGGCTGGCTACTTGGCCCCATCGGTATGCTGTTATCAGTACCCTTAACCATGACCGCAAAAATCGCCTTGGAGGCTAATCCGCAAACCAGCTGGATCGCCTATCTTTTGGGTCCGGCGGAACCCGCTACGGCAGATGCCGCAACACAAGACGCCGCAAACGACGACCAACCACCCGCAGCCAATTCATGAGCCAGTATCAACGCCCCAACATACAGCGCATGCAAGGTTACCGTTGGGGCGAACAGCCCGAGGATGACCAATGCATAAAACTCAATACCAACGAAAACCCCTATCCGCCAAGCCCGGCCGTTGCGCAAGCACTGGCTGACTTTGCCAGCGCCAGTTTACGCACCTACCCGCAACCCACAGCGGACAAGCTAAGAGAGCAAATCGCTAAACTACATAACCTGGACAAAGAGCATGTGGTGGTAACTCATGCTGGTGACGAGGCGTTGCGCCTAGCCATCACCACCTTTGTAGATCCTGGCGCAACTTTTGCCAGCGCAGATCCAAGCTATTCCCTGTATCCCGTGCTGGCCCAGGTACAGGACGCCCGCATTGTCAGTGTTGAGTTGAACGCGGACTGGTCGTTGCCATCGGACTTTGCAACACAGGTGAACACTGCGAACGCGCAACTCACCTGCCTGGTTAATCCACATGCACCCAGCGGCCAGCTGACAGAGTCTGCGCAATTGCATGAAGTGGCTGACAGCATCAACGGCGTGCTGTTAATCGACGAGGCCTATGCCGACTTTGTCGATCCCAATATCGGCTATCAGAGTCACGAATTTGTCACCCAGCACGACAACATCCTGGTACTGCGAACCTTCAGCAAAGGCTACAGTCTTGCAGGCCTGAGGCTTGGCTATCTGTTGGGTAACCCCGAATTGATCACGCCAATACTCGAAAAAACACGAGACAGTTATAACGTTGACGCCATCAGCCAATGTTTGGGTTTGGCTGCGTTGCAAGACCAAACTTATGCCCAGTCCACATGGCAACGAGTGCGCGAACAACGACAACTGCTGGCCCAGGGTCTAAGTCAGCTAGGCTGGTATAGTCTAGCCAGCGAAACCAACTTTTTGTTGGCAACGCCGCCATCTAACAGTGTCGGTGCCGCTTCGATATACCAACAACTCAAAGCCGCCAACATTCTGGTGCGATACTTTGATCATCCGCGTCTAAACGACAAGTTACGCATCAGCGTTGGCACCGCTGAGCAAAACCAAAAACTGCTCACACTACTGCAACGTTTCAGCGACTAAACCTTGGGGTTCGACTATGAGCAACCACTTACTGCGGGGAAAAGACATTGCGGCCCTTCCGGTAAAGCGCATACAACACCAATTTAACGACAACGCTCTAAGGCTTACTCGATCATTGAGCGAAGCTGTGGGCCTTACGCGCTTAGGGTTGCACATGGTCACTCTTGAACCTGGGCGTGACTCCACCACCCATCACTATCACGACGCCGACGAGGAATTTATTTTCATCGTGTCTGGCGAAGCCACCGCAAAAATCGGCGACGAACGCTTCACAGTACGCGCGGGTGATTTTATGGGTTTTCCAGCGCCCTCTGCACCGCACAGTCTGCACAATCACTCTGATGTCGATCTTGTCTATCTTATGGGCGGTGAATCGGCAGCCGTGGACGTGGTCCACTACCCTGATATCGCACGCAGCATGGTCAAATCTCACGGTCAGCGCCGTTACAGTGACTGGTCAGATATCCACGACGTGCCACCCCGCGAACGCTAAAACTTGGCCCTAGCCCGTTAAGTCGAGTACCCTCGACGTTTAACTTGTGCATATTGGAGGGAATCGTGGCGCAACTACCTGCAGTCAGTTTGGCGGCCGTGCCGGGTCGGAGAGCAAAAACTATAGAGATAGCTCAAGAGATAGAGCGCCGAGGCTTTCCCGGCATCTTTGGACCCAGCCTAGGAGACAGCTTGTCTCTGTGTAACGCCATCGCGCTGAGCACCACCGACATCATGATCGGCACCAGCATCACGCCAATCTATACCCGTAACGTTACTGACTTCGCACAAACCGCAGCGTTCATACACGAAGTATCAAACGGGCGTTTTCGTTTTGGTGTCGGCGTCAGTCATGCGCCAGCCTTGAATAGAATGGGCATTACCGCCGGTAAACCGTTGGCAGATATGCGTCAATTTGTCGAGGACATGAATGCAGTGCCTCGCGTTGGTGATCTGCCGCCCATCGTACTGGCTACCTTGCGAGACAAGATGATTCAACTGGCCGAAGAAATAGGTGGCGGCATGGTGTTCGCCAACGGCGCCCGCTCGTACATGGGCCATTCATTGGGCAATTTGAGCGCCGAGACAAAAGCACGGGACGACTTCTTTATCGGCAACATGGTGCCCACCTGCATCAGCGATGACAAAGCGGCAGCGGCAGCAGTAAACCGCAAAACCCTGACCAGCTATGCATTCTTACCGAACTACCGTAACTACTGGAAACAGGCAGGCTACGAAGAAGAGATGAACGGCGTAGAAGCCGCCATTGCCGACAAAGATTTCGACCGCGTACCAGAATGCCTGTCTGACCGCTGGTTGGCAGACACCACTTTATTTGGCAGCGCCAACGAAATCCGCGAGGGGATCGAAGCCTGGTTCGACGCTGGCATAAAGACACCCATCATCGTGCCGTCGTCTGCCTCAGGCGGACAGATTCAGGCCCTTGAGGAGTTCTTTGCCCTCTGGGATTAATGACCCAACGGACCCTCAGCCTGCTGCGCCACGGCGACGCCCTACCGGCCGAGCCGGGCGCTACGGATTTTCAACGACACTTGAGCACGCGCGGCCGCGCCGAAATAGACAGCCTTGCGCAACAATGCGTACAACAGCAACTTGGCGCCGACTGGATTTACGCCAGCACCGCAGTACGTGCTCAAGCCAGTGCTGCACCTTTCGCCGAGGCGTGGACTTGTCCAAAAATAGATCTGGCCGAGCTATATCTTGCCGATCTGGCGCAGCTCTACGATAGCCTCAAACAAACACCCGCCGACATCCAACATGTACTGTTGGTAGGTCACAACCCAGGATTGAGCTACATGACCCACAGTCTTGACGCTCAACAACCACTTAGCGAACTACCCACAGCGGGCCTGGTAAGTTTTGTCATAACCAAAGAATGGGTCGACTTAACACCGGGTTGTGCAGAGCGCGTCTTAACCCTGATACCAACCTAGTGATCACCCCCTAAATTTTTAGGGGGGTGGAGCACTAAACCCCAGGCTTAATCATGCGCGCCAGATAAAATCCGTCCCATATGCCGTTGGGCAAGATACGCAGCGACTGCTGTAGTTGTGATGACAACCTCTTACCCGACCAGTGCGTAAGCCCCGGTACGCTGTTTTGCGGTGCGTTCTCGATGGGCAGCAATTGCGCATCGGTCTTGCGCAGCAAAGCCTCCACCACCAACTCGTTTTCCTCTGGGGCAAAACTACAGGTGCAATAAAGCAACACGCCGCCGGGCTTCAGCGTCGCATAAGCCGAGCGCAACAGGCTCTTTTGCTTACGCTGGGTCTCGCGCACTTTGCGCAGGCTCCAATGTTGAAAGGTCTTGATGTCCTGCCAGCGCATCCGGGATTCCGAGGAACACGGCGCATCCAGCAGCACACGATCAAATCTGTCCGGCACCGCACGACCCACACCGCGACCGTCGCGCATATAAAACTGCACATTGGTTACACCACACCGGCTCAAGTTGGCTTGCATGCGGTGAAAGCGCCCACGAATCGGCTCTACCGCAGCCACACGCCCGCTATTGTTCATACGCGCCGCTATGGCAATGGTTTTACCACCCGGCGCCGCTGCTAGGTCCAGCACTTGTTCATCTACCTGCGGTGCCAGCGCCTGCACCGCGAAGTAACTGGAGGGATTTTGTATATACAGTTGCCCTGCCGACGCCGCGGCATGTTGGGGTAGCGGGGCATTAATATCAACAGAAAATAGTGTGGGCAGTTCGCCAACCGGCTCACCGCCCAACTCAGAACCTTGCAAGGACGACGGACACAAAGGGTTGAGCCAAAAACAACGATGAGTTCGCCTGCGCATGTGATTAAGCACATCCGCTGCAACCTCGGCCCCGTAGATTTCTTGCAACCGCAGACAAAAGGCCTCGCGGTCCGCTAACTCTGATGGCAGCAGCTCATGCATGATGGACTGCAAGAGCGGAGCGAGCTCAGGAGACTGCTTAGACTTTAGCGCCATGTTAGGCTGACCTTTCGTTGATGGAGCGGCTTATGCAACTTGTAAAACCTGCCTTAGATGTGGGCCTGTACACAAATAACCTGGACCCTGCACTGACCTTTTGGCAACAACAAGCGAACGTGCCGTTTAGTGAATTATTGCCGGTTGGGGGTGGTGTACACCAGCACCGACATGCCATTGGCGACAGCGTATTAAAAATTAATCATAGTCGAACACCCCTACCCAGCGGGGCATCAGGGCTTGCACAGCTGACCATTTTCAGCGAGCACGTCGACGCATCCCAACAACTTACAGACCCAGACGGAAACACCGTTGAGCTGCATCCGACAAAGCCAGATGCACCAAACCTGCGGCTTACCTTGCAGGTCAACGACATCACCGCCAGCGAACACTTCTATCAACACGCCCTAGGCTTGAGCCGCAACGACCAAGGCGCGTTTTTGGTGGGCCGCTCGGAAATTGTCTTACAACCCGGCCAAGTCGGCGACATCCCACAGAAAGCCGTCGGCTTACGCTACATGACGTTTCAAGTGGCCGATGTTGTCAGCGAGCATAACTATGTACTAGCGCACGGCGGCCAAGAAGGCATGGCCCCTGTGCGATTGGGTGATGTGGCTTATATATCATTCGTTCGCGACCCAGACGGCAACTGGATCGAGATCAGTCAGCGTAAGTCGATAACCGGGTCACTGGACTGATTGAATATGGGTAACGGCCAGAGCCACGCTTTGATTAGGACACTGGCCAGCCCTGAGCCTCATATAGAGAGGAAAACCGGCCCAGCCCCATGCCTCAGATAAAGACGAAAACTGGACGCCACCCCATAACCGAGGTGTACCATTACCTACCCGAACTTGGAGTAACCGCATGACTTTTCTATCTCTGGTATTGCTGGTTGTGATCGCCTATTTGTTATGGCGCATCAGCGATCAACTCCCGGACGTATTATTCCGCCTTAGCGAGATTCAGCGGGACATCGCCGACATTCGCAAAGCCAAATCCGACGACACGAACAGCAGCGAACTAACGGCTGATTAGGTCATGAGTCTTCGAGGCTGGATTTATTGCGCCCTGACCTTAGCGGCCAGCGCTCAGGTCATGGCCGCTGACCGCTTCGCCCAAGTTGAGGTTAAAGCCCAGCATGTTCGCGGCCACGTGCATATGCTCACCGGCGCTGGCGGCAACATTGGCGTCAGTATCGGCGACGATGGCACATTAATTATTGATGATCAGTTCGCACCACTGAGCGAAAAGATACTGGCTGCACTACAAAAGCTCGGTGGCGGCCGTCCTGCCATGATCCTTAATACCCACGTGCATGGCGACCATACTGGCGGTAATCCATTTTTTGGTGAGACCGGCACGATCATAGCGCATGACAATGTGCGCACCCGTCTAGCTGCACAGCAAGCCTTTCCATCAATAGGCTTGCCAAAAATTACCTATCAGCAACAGCTGCAACTGCATATCAACAACGACACCCTTCGCGTTAGCCACTTACCCCGGGGGCATACCGACGGCGACAGCGTTATATTGTTTCAATCAGCGAACGTTGTGCACATGGGCGATCACTTCTTTAACGGTGCCTTTCCCTTTATCGACATCAATAATGGCGGCAGCGTCAGTGGCTTTGTGCGCAACTTGCGTACTTTGTTAGGCACGTTACCCAAGGACGTTTTGATTATTCCTGGACATGGGCCGATAGGTAATGTTGATGACCTGCGCCGTGCCCTGGACACAATAGAGAACTCGCGCGCCATCGTACGGGCAGGTCTTGCTAAGCAATTGAGCGACGAAGAGATTGCTCTGCAGCTAACGGATTACCAGAGCTGGGGGCAGGGTTTTATCAGCATTGAGCGCTGGATCGACATTATCCGTGCAGATCAGCAGGCGTTTCCGGAGGCATAATGTCTACACCATTAGAACTCTTTCAGGCCGATCGCACTCGCGCACGTGAGGCGGGTGATCCTATGGCTGCGGTGTGCGTATTGGCTACGGTAAGTGACGATGGCCAACCCCAGGCGCGCACGTTAGTCCTGCGACAAGTCGAAGACAAACTTGCATTGTTTATGCACGACAGCAGTCCAAAGTGGCAGCAGCTTCAAAACGGCGGCTTAATCAATGCCTACTGGCCGAGCATTGAAATTCAGTATCGCATGCGCTTTACCAGCCATCCTGTAGATCCGGAATTGGTTGCAGCGAGTTGGCAGTTTCGTCCGGATACGCCAAAACGTATGGATTGGTTTTACGATTTGGAACAAGCCCAAAGCACGCCTGTCGCCAGCCGCGAAGCCCTTGAGCAAGCGTTGGATAATCTGCCGATTTCCGAGCCTCTTAGTGCACCTAAAACCGCGCGAGGTCTATTGATTGATCCCTGGGAAATAGAGCGCTTGGATCTTAATCAGTTGAGCGGCCTACATGATCGCAGGCGATACACTCTAAAGGATGGCCGTTGGCATGAAACCGTGTTGGTGCCCTAGCTGAGCAACTATGAACGAAAGGTCAGCGGCTCCAATTCTGCCGTAACGATACCTTTTAAATTTTTAAAGCAAATCTCTTTTGCTACCTCAACAAAGCCTAACATAAACGGTGCGTCGGCCTGATCTTTGCGCACGGCGCCATAGAGTGTTGGCCATACACCCTCTTCACCAAGCGACAACACAGACAGGTAGTCATTCTGCAAATACTCATGCAGTGCCCAATTCGGTAAGCACGCCACCCCGCGACCACTGGCCACCAACTGTACGATCATAGTCGTAAGCTCGGCATGCCTAATGTGTTCTGGCTCTACACCCGCAGGATCAAGAAAACTGGTAAACAAATCTAGGCGGCTGCGATCCACCGGGTAGCTAATAATGGTCTCGTCCGCCAAATGTTTTGGCTCTAACCATTCCTTGGCCACCAACTCATGATCCTTAGCAATGGCCAGCTTGGCTTCGTAACTGAACAGCGGGAAGTAATGAATACCCGGCTCATCCACTGGGTCAGCGGTAATGACCAAGTCTAAGTCGCCTCTGGCCAAGGCAGGCAGCGGCGCAAAGTGAAAGCCGCTGGCGATATCCAATTCCACATCCGCCCATTGATCACGATACGCATCAATGGCAGGTAACAGCCATTCAAAACAGCTGTGGCATTCGATAGCCATATAGATACGTCCAGACTCACCACCGGCGAGCCGTTGCAGATCCAACTCTGCACTGTGCACTAACGGCAAAGTTTGATCCGCGAGAGTCAGCAAACGATTCCCAGCACTGGTAAAGCGAACCGGGCGGGTTTTGCGAACGAATAGCGCACAGCCAACACGAGTCTCAAGTTCTTTCATTTGATGAGACAGCGCCGACTGGGTCAGATGCACACGCTCAGCAGCCTCGACCAAGCTGCCGCTGTCACGCAGAGCCACTAATGTCCTCAGGTGCCTTAGCTCCACTTGCGACATGACTGATTTTCACTTTTAAGCCTTACCAGCTTGCATTTTATTCATGTTCTGCGGAATTGTCATGGCAATGCTGATCCACACTGCCGGTTTTTCTAATGATGCGGCCAGGCAGTACCGTAGCCTTTGGGAGTGCTATATGATCAGCCCGCCCAAACACTTGCACCAACTGAAAATCCAGGAAGCCACTCAATGCCGCTGTGCGAGCACACGCCAGAATCCACCCTTTGTGACCAGGCATCTAAGCGATCTTTGTACATTGCTTTGCTCGGTTACCGCAGCAATCCTTTCAGTGGCGGACAAGGCATTTACCTCAAGTACTTAGCCCGGGCTTTAACTCAAGCAGGGCATCGCGTAGACGTTATTTCTGGAGAGCCATATCCGGAACTCGATGACGGCATTAACTTGATCAAACTACCAGGGCTGAATTTATTCGCCGAGGAAAAGCCATTTCGGGCGTTAAGATGGCGCAACTTTCTCAGCGCCACGGATTTAATCGAATGGCTGTCTTTTAACTCCGGCGGGTTTCCAGAGCCTTATACTTTTGGGCGTAGGCTGTTGCGGTACCTTAATCAATACGGCAAGCACTACGATGTTATTCACGACAACCAGTGTTTAGCTCCTGCTCTCCTATCTTTACAGCGCCGCGGTACAGCCGTCGTCTCAACCATTCATCATCCGATCACCTATGATCGTAAAATTGCCCTGGCTCACGAACCAGATTGGGGAATGCGATTACTGATCCGGCGCTGGCATTTGTTTTTGCGCATGCAAATTCGCGTGGCCCAAAAACTCAAACACATCGTCACTGTGAGCCAAAACTCTAAGCAAGACATCAGCCACGACTTTGGCGTCGCTCCTGAACGCTTAACCGTGGTTTATAACGGCGTAGACACCGCGTTGTTCGCCCCGCGGGCGGGGGTGCCGCGAAAGCCCATGCATTTGATTACCACCGCCAGCGCCGACCAGCCTCTTAAAGGCACCCGTTACCTAATCGACGCTGTGGCTCTTTTGGTTGAAGAGTTTCCTGAGCTGACCCTTACTTTCATTGGCAAGCCCAATCCGGGCGGCCCAACAGACCGACGTCTGGAGGCCAAAGGCCTGAAATCACGCATCGAGTTTCACCACGGCATCAGCGCGACTGAGATCGTTGACCTTTACGCCGAGGCGAGCATTGCTGTGGTTCCGTCCGAGTACGAAGGTTTTGGTTTCCCTGCAGCTGAGGCTATGGCCTGCGAGGTCGCGGTGGTATCGACCTCTGGAGGCGCCTTACCCGAAGTGGTTGGCGACGCCGGCATCATAGTCCCATGCAAAAACGCAGAGGCTCTTGCAGAGGGAATTCGTACCCTGCTCAAAGATAAGCAATTGAGGGATCGTTTAGCAGTCCAAGGGCGTCAGAGGGTTAAGGAACAATTTAACTGGGATACTGTTGCTGCCCAACTAACCGATTACTATCACACCATTGGCCAGTGCTCCAACCACCTGAAAATTTAGGATCAGAGAACGCCAGCTTTGGGCCGGCAAGGCAGAAAGAGGAGGAATATCTGGATATTGCGACGAACGATAACGCAGCTAGCGTTCTCCCAAAGGACGGGCCTGTGGGATTCCAGGTCGTTGTTGGAGAACTAGTACAGTGAGCCTGGAAACCATCGACTTCGACCGCCTGAACTTTCGCCCCGGTGACACCGTTTTAGACCTCGGTTGCGGTGAGGGTCGGCACAGCATCAGCGCTCGACTACAGGCAGACATTCATGTGGTGGGTTTAGATTTAAGCCGTCGCGATCTTTTAACCGCTAAACAGCGGCTTAATGATTTCAACCTGGGCGCTAACGACAACTGCAATTTCATACAAGGGTCCGGCCTGGTCTTGCCGTTCGCTGACAACAGCTTTGATCAGGTCATTTGTTCCGAAGTACTAGAACACATTGTCGACTACCAGGGTGTATTACAAGAGATAAAACGGGTGCTAAAGCCAGGGGGCTTGTTTGCAGTAAGCGTGCCCAGGTACTTCCCCGAATGGGTTTGTTGGATGCTAAGCAGTGCGTATCACGAAGTCCCAGGCGGGCATTTGCGCATTTTCAGAACGTCTCAACTAAAAACTGCCGTCACCAATCTACATATGCGTTTTCTCTCCAGACATTGGGCGCACAGTCTGCATGTGCCCTACTGGTGGTTACGTTGTGCGTTTTGGCAGCGCGGCGAACAAACGCCCGTCGTTGCGCGCTATCACCGCTTGCTAGTGTGGGACTTGATGCAAAAACCTTGGATCACCCGCACCCTTGAAAGAGTACTAAACCCGCTCCTAGGGAAAAGCGTGGCAATGTACTTTCGCAACTCGTCCGACCCTTAGTCATGCCAAACCAAGCAACCCCGCTGAGCGCCTTCCCACAACTGCAGGCTACCGCCGAATACATCGTTGGGTTACAACGGCCAAACGGCGCGCTGCCATGGTTTGCGGGCGGCATTACTGATCCCTGGGACCATGTCGAGGCGTTGATGGGTCTGACCATTCACGGAGACTGGCAGAGCTCTGTTCGTGCGCTACAGTGGTTAGCGGATCAACAACGACCAGACGGCGCCTGGTTCGCCGCCTACAACGATCATGGTGTGGTAGATGACAGCCGCGCCGAGACGAATTTTGTGGCCTATGTCGCCACAGGACTATGGCACTTCTTTTTAGTCAGTGGGCAGCATGAGGTCTTGGTGCGTTTTTGGCCCATGGTGGAACGCGCAATTGAATTCGTACTCAAACAACAAGCCGACAGTGGTGAAATCTACTGGGCGGTAGACAAAGACACTGGGCCCAATCAAGACGCCTTGGTGACGGGCTGCAGTTCAATCTACAAGTCGTTGGAGTGCGCCATACTGACTGCCGACGAGCTCGGACACCAGCGCCCGGCCTGGCACTTGGCTCGACGCAATTTGGCCGCGGCCATTCGCCACCGACCAGAACGCTTTGATCGCACCTGGGCAAGCAAAGCGCGCTATTCCATGGACTGGTTTTATCCGGTGCTGAGCGGCGTCATACAAGGTGACGCGGCCCAACAAAGGCTGTTAGCACGCTGGGATACTTTTGTGAAAGCTGGATTTGGTTGCCGCTGTGTGGCCGACCAACCCTGGGTTACCGTAGCGGAAAGTTGTGAGCTCGTCATGGCCTGCCAAGCGGCCGGACTGACAGATCATGCACACCAAGTATTCAACGATCTGGCCCAGCATCAATTGGCCGACGGCAGTTGGTGGACCGGCTATGTATTCAATGAGCAAGTTTATTGGCCAGACGAACGACCAACATGGACCGCCGCCGCAGTTCTGCTTGCGGCTGATGCCCTGCACCATCTGACACCGGCCTCGCGACTTTTTACCTCAGTAGCCGATACGCCTTAACACGCCAAGTGTTCGGCACATTTGCACCGGCTCAAATAATCCAGAAGCCAAAGCCAATTGATAGATTTCATATGGCGCCTGCCCACCGTCCGCAGGATCAGGAAAAATGTCGTGTATAGCCAAATAACCACCGGCTGCTATATGCCCAGCCCAGGTACGGTAGTCTGTGAGTGCTGCTTCGCGACTGTGGCCACCGTCGACAAAAACCAATGCCAAGGGTGTCTGCCAAAAACGCCCTGCCTGGACGCTGCTGGCGACTACCGGCACCACAGCAGATTCAAGTTGCGCCAGCGCCAGCGTGCGACGAAACGTTGGCAAAGAGTCCATCTTTTGCACTTGCGCATCGTAAAGGTCGGGGTCGTGATACTCCTCGCCGAGCTGATGCTCTTCTGAACCGCGGTGATGATCTAGTGCATACAGCAAACCATTGCCATCTCGCGCACCGGTACCAAGATACAACGTGGACTTCCCGCAGTAGCTACCTACTTCTAAACAAGGCCCAAGCGCAGAAGCCTCCAACGCCAGTTGGTACAAGCACTGTCCTTCATCCGGGTGCAAAAAGCCTTTTACACTGTCCGGATCTATCGGCAAATGCATGGTCTAACTTCCGCCAATACCAAAGAACACCAGCACAAAGGCTACCGGCAAGCAGCCACCAAAGTAGGCGGCTAAGTTCAGCAAATCGTTTTCAGCTCGCTCTGCGGCAAACCGAAAACGACTGCCTAGAATTAACCACAGTACGGCGGCGAGCAGGAAACTCACGACCAGAGTCATCAGGGTACCGGCCATAGCGCCTCCGTAAGGTGGGCAAATTACATTGCGTTGACTTGCAACATGCCTCTTGGTTTAAGGTCTGCCATATCAACAATGGCTTCATAGTTTTCCGCGATGTCGTCAACTGTGGCGTCTACGCCAATGTTAACGCCTTCGTTTTCGAATATACCGGCCAGCGAAAACTTGCCGCCTTGAGCCTGCAAAATGACACCATTCGGCGCACTTTCGCTGACCAAAAATATAGCCGCTGGGGTCACCAGCTCTGGTCCGAGCTTGTCTAAAACCTCTTCGGGCATCAGGTTTTCAGTCATGCGCGTTGCTGCTACCGGCGCAATGGTATTGGTGTGAATGTTATTTTTAGCGCCTTCGATCTTAAGGCTGTTCATCAATCCAACCTGACCTAGCTTGGCAGCCCCATAGTTGGTCTGGCCAAAATTACCGTACAAGCCGGTTGGTGACGTAGTCATCAGAATGCGGCCATAGTTTTGCTCGCGCATGATTGGCCATACCGCATGTGAGCAATACGCCGCGCCAAGCAGATGCACGTTAACCACCATGTCGAAGTCATCTAAGGTCATTTTTGAAAACGACTTGTCGCGCAAAATACCCGCATTGTTGATGAGCACGTCGACCCGACCCCAAGCGTTCATAGCATCGTCTACCATGCTCTGAGCTCCAGCACGATCTGATACCGAACCGCCGTTCGCTAACGCTTCACAGCCCATGGCTTTAATCTCGGCAACCACGGCTTCTGCCGCCTCCGAAGAACCGCCACTGCCGTCCATGGCACCACCCAAATCATTTACCACCACTTTGGCGCCACGGCGCGCTAGCTCTAGTGCATGGCAGCGGCCAAGACCACCTCCTGCTCCGGTTACGATGGCAACTTGATCCGCAAATGAAATGGTCATGGGGTTCTCCAGTAAATTTAAATTAGGGACGAATCGCGAATTGTACGGGGCCAGTCAACGTATCTAAAGTTGGCTGGATCCATTCGATCCAGTCACACAGCACAGGCCGCGTCTCTCTGGGATCAATCAATTCGTGCACCGCAAAAGACTCGGCACGGGGAAACGGCGAACGCGCCTCGCGCAATCGCTCTTCAAGTTCCCGGCGTTTAGCCTCTGGGTCTGGAGCAGCAGCGATCTCACGGTGAAACGCTACGGCGACGCCGCCTTCTATAGGTAACGGCCCAGACTCCACCGACGGCCAGGCGAGTACGTAGGCTCCGGGTGCGTAGTGGGCGGCGGTCGCCACACCAAAACCTTTATGCACTTGTATTACTGCCCAGGGAATGGTCGCTTGCGCCGCTGCGGCCACTGCCGCCATGCCATAACGAATGGTGCCAGCTTGCTCTGACTCCGGCCCAATCATGAATCCCGGCTGGTCTACAAAATTCACCACCGGCACATGGAAGGTGTCGCACATTTCCACAAAGCGCCGATATTTTTGTGCCGCTTCGGCGGTCATTGCCCCGGCATAATGCAAACAGTCGTTGGCTAAAATCCCTACCGGCTGTCCGGCCAATGTCGCCAAGCCGCAAATCTGGCTGGGGCCATAAAATTCACCAATCTCAAAGAAACTGTCTTGGTCAACGATCATGTTAACAATAGCGCGCATATCGAAACCGGTATTACTGTCTCGCGGTACCACATCTAACAGCGCTTGCTCTTGGCGCTGTACGGGGTCATGGTTTTCATATCGCGGTGTGCGTTGCCATACGTTACTGGGCAGATAGGAAAGAAAGCGCCGGATCTGCGCCAACGCATCATGTTCGTCGATGGCCAGATTGTCGACAATGCCGCTACGCACATGCACTGCTGCACCACCTAGTTCTTCTTTGGTCTTTTTGACCCCTAAGGCGCGGGTAACCAGGGCAGGCCCACCAATTAGCACTTGGGCGGTATGTTCAGTCATAACAGAAAAGTGCGACGCTACTAGACGCCCAGCTGGAAAACCCGCCACCGCGCCCAGGGCCGCCGAAGCCACTGGCACCGAACCCATAGCGTCGGCAATGATCTTAAACCGTGGCTCGGTAAAGACCGGCTCACCCACGGTACCGCCTTTTTTGTTACTGCCTTTTACGCTACCACCACCGCCTTCCAACATGCGCACCAGTGGAGTTTTGTACTGCACGGCCAGGTGTTCTGCATAAACACTCTTGCGTAAGCCCGCCGCATTTGGTGATCCGCCCTTTAACGTGAAGTCCTCACCAGCAGCCACAATGCGGCGTTTGTCGACCTGACCAAAGCCGACCACATAATTTGCCGGCACGTATTCGATAAGCTCGTCGTTTTCGTCGTATACCGGGCTGGCGGTTGCGCGACCATGTTCCTGAAAGGTCCCGTCATCAAGTAATACGTCGATTCGTTCCCGTATGGTCATGCGGCCACGCGCATGTTGCTTGGCAATACCCTCTTTACCGCCCTGCTGCTGCGCCAGATAGCGGCGCCGCTCTATTTCCTTAACTTCTTGTTCCCAACTCATGGCGTTACTCGGGGTCGTTAAATTCCGGTGCACGTTTGGCAAAGTTCGCTGCAATGGCTTCGCGCTGATTAGCCGAACCAATCAGTCCTGCTTGCAATTCGGCTTCCAGTTCCAGCCCGGTTTTAGCATCGGCATGCCAGGCGGTTTCGAACAATTGTTTGGCCGCGCGAATCGCGTCAGGTGACTTACCGGCAATTTCCCGCGCCATATTCATGGCTTGCGTGTGGGGGTCTTCCTCCACTTGCGTCACCAATCCTAGCTCTTGCGCTTCTTTACCGCTGAGCACCTGGCCGGTGAAAGTAAGCTGCTTTGCCACGTCCATGGGCAACAAGTCTCGCAAGGTCTGGGTAATGCTCATATCCGGCACTAACCCCCATTTGATTTCCATCACCGACATCTTTAAGTCCGGTGCAGCGATGCGAATGTCCGCACCCAGCGCAATCTGCGCGCCACCGCCATAGGCAACACCGTGAAGTGCTGCAATTACCGGAACCTGCAAATACTTCCAAACCAGCGCAGGTCGCTGGGCGAAATTTTCAACTCGGCCATCAGTATCCAGCAACGACTTAGTTTCACTGCCACCTTGGGCCGCAGCTTTGTCGCTGTCGCCCATTTTGGCAAAACTGTCCATATCTAATCCCGCGCAAAACCCGCGGCCATTTCCCGACAGCACAACAGCACGCAGACTTTTGTCGTCGCGCAGTTGTTCACCAGCGTCAATGATCGCTTTGAACATCGACTGGCTTAGTGCGTTGTATTTTTCCGGTCGATTCAGTCTTACATCGGCAACGCCGCCATTTATATCTATTGTGACTAACTGCTCTTGCATGGTTGGGTTCTCCTACTCTTTTCCTCGTCTATCACTAGGACTCAGCGTCTATAACCACTAAAACTTGATCTTCTTCTACCTGCTCCTCTGGCTGCACCAACACTTGCTGGACGGTGCCGGAAACAGGCGCCTCTAAAGGAATTTCCATCTTCATGGATTCGAGAATGATCAGCACCTGGCCCGCTGACACAGCGGCGCCAGCACTCACCTCTACCTTCCAAACATTGCCAGTTACTTCGCTCTCAACTTCTACTTTCGCCATTTTTCCCCCTATAACGACAAAACTATTCGCTGTTTTATCTTTTTACTGTTTTATCTTTTTACTGTTTTCTCGGTCTTTTTCGCTTTTGCGCTGTTTGCCTATGTTACTGGCCTACGATACGAGCCACCATGCCAGTATCTACCTGACCCTGGATGAATAACTCATCTTGCAGAATATCCAATAGTAGTGGCGCATTAGTACTGACCCCGACCACTTTAAATGCGCGCAAAGCCACAACCAAACGGCCAATGGCCTGCTCTCGTGTTGTCCCACGGGCAATAAGCTTCGCCAACAGCGGGTCGTAGTAGGGAGAGACTTCTTGACCTTCTTGATACCCGGTCTCTATACGCACGCCGTGCAGCCCAGGTGGTCGAAAAACCGATAGCCTGCCCGTGGAAGGAAACATCGTGCGCGGATCTTCGGCGTACAGTCGCGCCTCCATCGCATAACCCTGCAACTGAGGTTGCTTTGGCAATGCGCCTCCAGCGGCCAGCTTTATTTGCGTGGCGACCAGATCGATTCCGGTCACCTCTTCAGTAACGCCGTGTTCCACCTGGATACGCGTATTCATTTCTAGAAAACCCATATCACCCTCGGGCGTATAAAGAGTTTCTACCGTTCCCAGGTTGTCGTAGCCCAAGTGCTGACAGATATCGCTGACGGTTTGTGCCTGTTGCAGCATTAAATCCCGCTCAAACCCTGGCGCTGGGCTTTCTTCAATCAACTTTTGATGTCGCCGCTGCACCGAACAGTCGCGTTCGTATAGGTGCATCGCAGTGCCTTGTTGATCTGCCAAAATTTGAAATTCGATATGCCGCGGTTGATCTATCCATCGCTCAAGGAACACCCCCGCGGAGGCAAAGGCTCGCTGCGCTGTTTCCGCCGCTGCGCTAAGCGCTCCGGCCAAGTCCGCTTCTTGCCGCACCACATGCATGCCGATGCCACCGCCACCACCGGACGGTTTCACCACAACGGGCAACCCGACTTCACGCACGAACTGTTGTGCCTTCACCGGATCATCTAGCAAACCGCTGCCTGGGAACACTGGCATACCGGCATCACTGAGCAGCTTACGGCCATTCACCTTGTCACCCATTTGCTCAATCCAACGCGGCTGCGGCCCTATAAAAGTAAGACCCTGAGCAATGACAGCCATGGCAAAAGGCGCATTTTCTGCTAAGAAGCCATAACCCGGATGTATGCCGTCGGCACCCACTTGTTTCGCGGCTGCCAGCAATTGTTGTTGGTCCAAATAACTTTCAGGCGCGGTATTACCACGCAGCGGTATCGCCTCGGAGGCTTCCGCAAGATAGGGCGCACCGCGGTCTGCTTCGCTGTAAACCGCAACGCTGGCAATACCAAGGTTATGGCATGCGCGAATAATGCGCCGAGCAATAGCGCCTCGATTGGCGACCAATACTTTGCTCAGCATGCCCTGTATTCCCGCCAGTGCGCTGAAGCTGGCCCTTTTACAGGGTCAGCGTGTCGCCAGTAAGTCGAGTATAGGCTTCGAGGTAACGTGCAATGCTTTGCTCAATGACTGCCTCAGGTAATTCCGGCCCAGGAGGTGTTTTATCCCATGCGCCGGATTCGACTACCGTTTCGAGGTAGTTACGCACGATTTGTTTGTCGAAACTGTTCTGCTCTCGACCGGGCTGCCAATCGTCTGCAGGCCAAAAGCGTGAACTATCTGGGGTAAAGATCTCATCAATCAACAACGGCTCTGATCGGCCTTCAATTTGCCCGAACTCGAATTTCGTGTCCGCGAGAATAATGCCGCGTTCTGCTGCGAAATCACGCGCGGCGGTATACAGCGACAGAGTTTTTTCTTGTAGCCATTCCATTAACTCGGTGCCCACCAACTCCGCCCCTTGGTCAAAGCTGATGTTCTCGTCGTGACCATCGGTTGCCTTGGTCGATGGTGTAAATAACGGCTGCTGCAAACGATCACTGTTTTGCAGCCCTTCAGGCAAAGCAATACCGCAAACCGAGCCAGAGCGTTGATAGTCCTTCCAGCCGCTGCCAGTGATGTAGCCACGAGCAATGCACTCAATAGGTACTACTTCGGTGCGACGGCACAACATTATTCGGCCGCACAACTGATCTTGCTCAGCGGTCGTTAACCCAGGCACATCAGCAACGTCGGTACTGATAAGGTGGTGAGGTACCGAGCTGGCAAAGTGGTCGAACCAGAACTTCGAGATCTGAGTCAGCACGACGCCTTTGCCTGGTAAACCATTTCCCATGACCACATCAAACGCGCTGATACGGTCCGTTGCGACGATCAAAATGGCATCTTCGCCCGAGGCCAATTTTACGTCGTAAAGGTCGCGCACCTTGCCCGATCGCTTATTAGGCAATCCAAGATCTGTGGTAAGAACGGCTGCTGTGGTCACTGTTGCTCCTTCGTTTATGTAACGCATTGCTGTTTAAGAATGGCAGTTGCGGCGTGCGCTTTGGGCGACTTTAAGCCTACTGCGAAACCCGACAAGTTAAGCCCAGTTGGAAATTTCCTCAACTCTTTTGTAGCGGTTTTATCTGTCTATCAGGCGACGCTACCGCCGTCTGCCATATAAACCGATCCGGTGATAAACGTGCTCTCGTCACTGGCCAAGAACAACATCAAATTGGCAATGTCTTCGGCCTCGGCATAGCGCTGCATAGGAATACCTGCCGCCATCATTTGCTGCGCTTCTTCTGGCTGATCCGGGTTCAAACCTTGTTCTATGGAGCGCATCATGCGGGTATTTACCGGCGACGGATTTACCGTATTCACCCGAATGCCCTCGGCTGCGAATTCCTTCGCGGCGGATTTCATTAAACCAATGACTGCGTGTTTACTGGTGACATAGGGCGCCAAACTCGGTGCTCCCTTTATACCGGCAATGCTCGACGTGATGATGACACTACCGCCGCCACGCTTGCGCAAAGCCGGTACTGCCGCGCGCAGCCCTAAAAACGGTCCCTTGACGTTAATCGCCATGAGCTCATCGAAGCGTTCTTCTGGGTAGTCCAACAAACTGGCCACATCCCCTTCAATGCCGGCATTGGCCAAGAAGATGTCTACGCCACCGTAGCGTTCTGTAGCAGTGTCGATCATTGCCTGATTGTCTTCTGCGCGGGTTACATTACCGACCAGAAAGCTCACTCGATTACTGCCAATGCGCCCGCAAGCGGCTTCTAAGGCGTCCTCGTCGAGATCCACCAACAACACGTTGGCGCCCTCTGCAATAAATCGCTTAGCCGCGGCTTCGCCAATACCACCTGCGCCGCCTGTAATTACCGCTACTTTATTTTCTAATCGCATATTCCCCCCTGCTTATTTTCTAATCGCATGTTGCCCCCTGCTCACTTGCTAACCGCAAGGTTCCTCTTGTTCGTGTTGCTGTCGCAACACCTAAGCCAATGGCAACAGTCTTTCTTTTAGCAACTTAATCACAATCCGCAGTGCGCTTTCCACCTGACAGCTATTATTCAGCAACCCAGGCGTATCGGCGTTGGCCCGTAAGGCCCTCTGGACCACCCACACTATCTAAAACAAACTCGCCCTTTGGCGGGATAACCGACTGTTTCCTGACCCCACGATGCAAAGCTTGATATGTGTCGGCGTCGATGGCGCGCCGATCAGCCAACTGTTCAAATAACTGAAAATTCTTTGCCACATCACGCCAACCCGATCGCACCTCGCCCTCAAATACTTTGGCCTTGGCGCCAGAACCGTAACCACAAAAGCCAATACGTCGCCCGACCAACTCAACTTGTTCGTTATAGTCGCTTGCCAGAACGGACATCAGAGCCAGGAATATAGACCCGGTGTATTGGTTACCAACAAGGCTAGATGCCCGCTGGGCTTTTTCCATCTTTTCTTCCACGAAGGTGCGAAAGGGCTGGGTGTTGGCGATCAAACGTCGGTAGTGGTCTTGTGCCGTCGCAAATGCTGTGTCACCAGCCGCAGAGTCGGGATAATCAAGACGCTCAGGGGCAGGACCAATTTCTGCTTCCAACTCGCTCCACATCGGCAAATTTTTTCGATCTTGTCTGAACACGTCGGGCAACATGCGTTTACCTTGATGGGCATAAGGCAGATGCACAACTATTCTTGCCCATTGCTCAGAGAGGATCTCGTCGTCTTCAGGCGCGTAGCGACCTGCGGCAGTAGCCTGAGCGGCAAAGGCGATAAAGGCATTGGTTACCGACTCTGCGTAGCATCGATTAGAAAACTGGCCATCGAATACCGGCGTATCCTTGTGCAACATGAACGTATCGTTAGCAAAGACATCGCTGCTTGGGTCTGAACCGGGCAATGCCGCAAGAATCCGATCTACCATGCCATCTTCGATTTGCGCGCCGTGTTCGGCAGCTGCGGATACCACGCCCTGGACCAACGATCGAAGGCTGACCTCGCGACGGGGTTTAAAAAAGTCGTGCACGGGCGTGGTTGCCACCCCCCAAATGTCCGGGATCGCCAGCAGCCGGGGGTTATGCCGAATAAGCAATGCTCCGCCCCCTGCACCCTGGGTGTATTCGCCATTCGACTCTAATTCGTACTTCGCGTTGTCGGCAAATATAACCAGCCCAATACGATCCGCTTCTGCGCCGCCCCGCGCCACCCAGTCCAGCGTATTGTGCAACGCATCCACGGCACCAATACAAGCAAAGGTCATATCAACCACGTCGCAATGCTGAAAACTGTGCGCCCCAAACTGGCTGGCATACTTTTGCTGCAACATGTCCATGATGTAGGTTGCAGTGGGTTTAGCGCCGTCCAGCGCCGACTCTGTACCGAGATAAATCCGTCCAATGCGCTTTGGATCAAGGCTGTTGTTGTCGATAAGCCTTGCTGCCGCATTGGCACCCATGGTGGCGGTATCTTCGTGGGCATCCGGAATGGCCATAGCGGATAGCCCCAACCCCTTATTCAACTTGTTAAACTGAGCGCCGCGCAGTTGCGCGAAGTCGCGCATATCGAAGCACAAGCGCGGGACATAAATAGCAATATCGTCTATACCTACCGGCGGCATATTTTCCCTTAATTTCGCTCTACAACGAGAACATCAACGCCCTAAGCTCTGGCGCAAGGCGCTGGGTTGCCCTTCATGGAGCAATACGTGATCGTTTTGGTGTGTTAGCTGTGGGCGAATGCCTCAGCAAAGTCTTCAATCAGGTCTTCGATGTCCTCGATGCCTAACGAGACACGAATCAGCGAGTCGGCAATACCCATCTCCTTACGCACCTCAGGGCCGACCTCGTGGTAGATCGTGTGGGCCACAGGAATAACCAGCGTTCGGTTGTCACCCAGATTAGTCGACTTAATAACAACTTTGAGGGCGTTCAAAAAACGCCAAATATCGCGCTGGGGCGACAGTTCAAAACTCAAAATCGCGCCTGACGACTTAAACAAGCGCTGGCATCGTTGCTGCTGAGGGTGGTTGTCTAACCCTGGATAGTAGACTGCATTCACATCTTCACCTTGCTGGTGAAGGAATTCTGCTAACGCTCCAGCGTTGGCGCATTGACGGTCCATGCGCAGAGCCAAGGTCTCGGATCCTTTGCTGATATCGTGAGCCGCTTGCGCACTCAAGGCAGCGCCAAAATCGCGCAGGCCTTTTTTACGAATCTGAGTAATACCCCACCGCGCGCTGTCGCCTTTTCGATAATCGTCATAAATGTTCTCGAACCCAGCCCAATCAAAGTCGCCCAGCTCTGTCACCGCTCCGCCAAGCACATTGCCATGCCCGCTTATATATTTGGTAAGACTGTTCACAACCAAGCTGGCACCGACACTCTTAGGCAGGAACAGATAGGGCGAGGTCATGGTGTTGTCGACTACATAGATTAAACCGCGCTGCTGGCAAAGCTCGCCAATGGCTTGCAGGTCGGCAATCTGCGTGCGCGGATTGGCAATGGTTTCTACGAAGACCATTTTTGTTTTTTCGTTAATGGCTGCCGCAACATTGTCGACATCAGTGGCGTCAACAAAACTGACATCAAAGCCTTGTTTATTAAAGCTATTAAATAGGCTGGTGGTATTACCGAACAAGAACGCACTTGAGACCACGTGATCGCCTGCGCGCAACAACGCAAATATGGTCGTGCCAATAGCCGCCATACCCGTGCCGAAACAGACTGTCGCCAAACCCTGTTCCATAGCGGTGATTTTATTTTCTAGGGCAGTAACCGTAGGATTAACTTGGCGTCCATAGGTATAGCCTGATTGCACACCCTGAAAAACAGCCGCCAGTTCGTGCGCGTCGTCGAAACCAAAGGCCACCGAGTCGTGGATTGGTTTATGCACGGCACCATGCTCTATGCCATCTTGCCGATCGCTATGAACTATTTTGCTGGTAAATCCTTTCACAACAGCCTTTGGTGTAATTGGTATTGGTCGACCCTGCATGGCCTATCGCTTGGGGTCGCTAGTGTAACAGCATCTGGCGCCAACCTAACGGCTGTTACCGCTTATAGAGACAAAGTGTCCGGCTTACATAGCCGAAGTAGCTTAGGAGGCCTCTTGTGCAACGAGTACGGAAAATCTGCTTCTTTTAACAGCACTGAAAGTTCTTCCCTTGTTAGGGCTGGCGACAGCAAAAAACCTTGAACAGCATCGCAACCATTGTTGCGGAGATACGCCAACTGTGCGGCATGTTCTACACCCTCGGCGATGAGTTTCATCCCCAAACCATTACCCATAGCTAAGATGGCATCCACCAATACCGTGTTTGTGCTTTGTTTAAGTTCGGCAATAAAGGTTTTGTCTATCTTTAACCAGTCGATTGGAAACTGTTGCAGATATGACAGCGACGAATAACCGGTTCCAAAGTCATCTATGGCTATTTCAACGCCCAGGGCTTTTATACCTTGTAACTTATGCAAAATGTCATCCGCGCCGTCCAATAGTGCGGTCTCCACGATTTCGACCTTGACCATGGACGGAGCTACCTCAGCGCGCTGCAAACGCTGCTGAAAGTCGTCTAAAAAATTCTCTTGTTTAATCTGTGCTGACGAGATGTTCACCGAGACCGCAACATCAAGCCCTTGGTGTTGCCATTGCGCAGCATCTGAAAGTGCACGGGTTTGCACGTATTCATCAATGGCCAAGGCGATGCCACTGGTCTGCGCAAGTTCAAGAAATACCGCGGGCTCGACTTCGCCTAACCGTGGATGCTGCCAGCGTGCCAGCGCTTCGACACCAAAAACGCGACCATCCGCCAGTGAAACCTGGGGTTGATAGTGAACTTGCAGTGTTTCTTCAGCTAAGGCCCGCCGTAGCTCTTGCTTTAATCGAGTTTGGACGAATAACTCGTTGTCCATCGCCGCTGAATGTCTGGCAAAGCCGTTCTTGCCACGAGACTTAACCACATACATCGCAATATCTGCCGCCTGCACAAGACCTTCAGCAGTCACTGAGTCTTCCGGGTACAAGCCAATGCCGATGCTGGCGGTTACGTGCAAGGTGTCGGCCTCCACAACGAAACCCGCCGCCATCTCGCGTAGAATTTTCTTCGCTACAACTTCTGCCCGCTCTTGGGCTTGGGTCAAAGACTCGGCAACCGCGAGCCCAATCAGAAATTCATCACCTCCAAATCGGGCTAAAATATCGTGCTCGTCCAGACAGCTGAGCAATCGCTCACTCGCTTGTTGCAGCACCGCATCGCCAGCGCTGTGGCCCAACGAATCATTAATGATTTTGAAACGATCTAGATCAATGAACAGCACCGAGCAAGAACCACCCTCGGGCAGTTGTTGCAAACGCTCTGACATCAGCGCCAACAGATGCGCCCTATTTGGCAACCGCGTAAGCTCATCATGAGTGACTTGATATAGCAGTTGCTGTTGCGCGTCTTTGATTTCGGCCAAATTTTTTAGGGTTACAAAGTATCCCATCAGACGGCCATCACGCTCACAGGGTTGCAACATTGCCCTTACCGCCACCCAAGGCGCGGCATCCACAAGGGAACGCAAGCGCAACTCGACACTGTGCTGTGGCGACAGCAATGCGTCATGCCAGGTGGAAACGTCGTCTTCATGTACGACCTCGGCCAGATTAACGCCTGCGCTCACACTATTTTTAAGCTTTGCCCAGACGCCTGATAAGTCGCTGCATGCCAAAACCTCAACGCGATCAGAAACCAACAACCTACAGTCTTCACTTCCGCACCAAATAAACTCTGTTAGCACCTTTGACGCCGATGCCTCGTCGCCCAACCAATTGGCCAGCGCAGAACTGAAGTCCTTAAGGCTGGTCATCCTAAGACGCTGGATCAGCCTGCTTAAAGGGCATGGGCCATACCGGGAAAACACGAGACAAAGCTGACAGCGCCAGCGCATGCTTTAACTCACCGCTTACAACAGCAGACCGCACTTGTTCCTGGCTCATAAACTCCAGCGCAATCGACTCGCCATCGCCCAAGTCTTGAGACTGGGCCTGATAAACGTCTTGCGCCAGCCAATGGTGGCAAAGATGGTTATGGAAAGCAGGGTTGGGCTCTACAGCGCCCAAATAACTCCAGTTGTCGCTAGCAAAACCGGTTTCTTCTAACAACTCTCTAGCTGCAGCGGTTTTCGAGTCTTCACCTGGGTCTACCATGCCGCCCGGCGTTTCCAACGTCGTATAGCCAACCCCGAATCGATACTGTCTTATCATTAGACTATGTCCATTGGCATCCAAGGCGACCACGTTGACCCAATCTACCGACTCCAAGACCAGGCGCTCAAAAACCTTGTCGTTACGTGGATTGCGCAAACGGTCTATACGCTTTTCGAACAACATAAGACCGGCGTCTTCGTAACGCGACCCCAGCACTTGCCAATCCAACTCTTTGGATTTGTCTGTCATTGCTCTTGGCCTGCGGCCAGTTCTGCTCGAAACGGCTGCATGCCTTGCTGGCCTGCCGCAGGGGTCCAGGGCAAAACATGACGCTCGGCACCCACTTCTTGCAGTGCTTCTTCAACCTTGGAGTATTGACTAAGGGTCTCCAACGAACGTTTGGTCGGTTCAATCATTTGCCAATTCCCGCTACGCGCGTTTTCCAATGCCTGGCTCGGATTTACCCAATTGCCGTCGTCGGCTGTTTCTTCAGTATCGGCCAGAGCGATCTGATCCGCTGGCATGGCCGCAAGAAAAAAGCGTGTGTCAAACCGCCGGGGTACTGGGGGCGGCGTGATCCAATGACTGAAATAGACCAGTCGGTCCGAAGCAATTGTCACCTGTTGCTGCTGCAACACATCAGACCAAGCTACCTCGCCCTGCAACAACTGCTGTCTTAACCCAGCCCAATCGGACCGCTGAGCACTGTCTAATAACACCGGTCCTTTATCACTGTTCGCCAACAGTACGCCACATTCTTCAAAACATTCTCGCGCTACCGCCACCCAATAGCGCAGCCCACCCGCGCTCACACCAAGGCGCGCGCTGGCATCTTCATCATCTAGGTTAGGACACAGCGCAGGCTGCCAATCTTCTTCATCAACTTTGCCGCCAGGAAACACATGCAGATCGGGGAAGTCACCGCGTCCGGGGCGCTTCACCATGTACACTTGCAGCCCCGACGGATCGTCGCGCACCAACATAACTGTGGCGGCCAGCCGAATGTTTTCCCGTTGCAATGGTTGCACAATAGCGCTCCTTACTTCCCCAATTCATTATTCCCCCGAGCAACAGTTCCCGCAGCCGGTCATTGATAGCCGCGAGAAACCCGCTTCTGCACCGCCGCAAAAAAGAACTCCGCTAAGATTGCCAGCATTGCTGCCGGGATGGCACCCCGAAGTATCATGTCGGTGTCATTCAATGACAGACCCACAACGATCGGTTCACCTAAACCTCCAGCGCCAATAAACGCGGCCAGTGTTGCTGTACCAATACTAATGACCGCAGCGGTACGGATACCGGCAAAAATCATGGGCAGTGACAACGGCAGCCGCAAGTGCCGTAACTGCTGCCAACGACTTAAGCCCAAGGCCTGAGAAACCCGCACCAGTGTCGGGTCAACAGTGGACAGTGCAGTAACCGCATTGCGCACAATGGGCAGTAACGAGTACAGAAACAAGGCCACCACCGCAGGCGTGAATCCGATGCCAAAAATTGGAATCATCAATGCCAGCAGCGCTAAGGACGGGACGGTCTGCAACAGTCCACAAAAGTAGACCACTGCATTAGCCACCCGGGGCTTGGAGAAAATCGCCAGACTGACCGCCAGGCCCAGCAAAATTGCGGTACCCAGCGCCAGGCCGGTCAATTGCAAATGCCGTAGTACATGACCCAAGGTTTCAGACCAAAACCCTCGCGACGGCACTCCGGCCTCTGCCACATCTATATTTAATACTTGGCTATGCGCTGCTAAAAACTCACTGGCGACTTCGGCGTAGCTTTTCCCTTTTACCGCCACTTCGGCATTCAGTCGCCGCATGCTCTGGGCATCGAGCAAGCCTGCCAGGCGGCTGACCATCTGTGCTGCTTGCGGAGCCTCTTGCGCCCAAGCTGAGCGCACCAGCGGCGCTGCCATATAGGCCGGAAAATAATTCAGATCATCCGCCAACACCCGCAACGGATAACGGCTCAATTCGCCGTCGGTACTGTAAGCGTCGGTGGCATCAATGACGCCATCTGCAATCGCCTGATACGCCAGCGCGTGTTCGATGCCCTGAACTGAATGGGTGAGCCCATACCGTTGCGACAGGCCAGGCCAACCGTCACCGCGCTGCAAAAACTCATGACTAAAAACCAAATTTAGCTGCGGATAGCGGGCCAAGTCACCAATACCGTTTAATCCTAAAGTTGTTGCTTGTTGCTCACGCACAGCAATGGCATAGGTGTTGTTGAAACCCAACTCAGGCAAGAGCTGCAAACCGCGCTCGGCAATCAAGGCATTGAGCTGATCGCGCTCGGTCACGTCAGGTGTTTGCAAAATCGCCTGGGACAATGTGCCGGTGTATTCAACGTACAGATCAATCTCGTCATTCAACAACGCCTGATAGCAAATTAGCGTGCCGCCCAAACCGAAGGCACGCTCAACAGCCACACCCTGACGCTCTAACAGTTGCGCAATCACCTCCGCCAGCAAATAGTTTTCGGCAAAGTTCTTACTGGCTACTCGGACAGGTTGGTTTTCGCTGGCGAGCAACGGCCCGCCCCATACCAGGCAAGCCAGTAGCACTGCGCAAACATTACGCAACACTGGCAATGAGCCTTTCGACATAGGATGTGGCCGGGGCCGCAAAAACCGTTTCGGGGGTGCCGCTTTGCACAATCTGCCCATGCTGCAACACCACCAGAAAGTCTGCCAGTCGTCGCGCTTCGCGAATGTCGTGAGTAACCAATAACGTACTCACCGCCCGCGCCCGCTGCACTTCTTCAAAACGCTCGTACAAGCCTAACCGAGTCACAGGATCTACCGCCGAAAACGGTTCGTCTAACAGCAGCATTTCTGGATCCAACATCAGTGCACGGCACAGACCCACCCGTTGTTGCTGACCACCAGAAAGTTCTCTAGGCGGCCGTTCAGCCACACTCAAGGGCAACGCCATAGCCTGCATCAGTTCCTCAAAACGTTGTTGGATGCGAGCCTCTGACCACCCTTTTAACCGCGCCACCAGAGTGATGTTGTCTTTTGCAGATAGGTGCGGAAACAGGCCCGCGCCTTGTACTGCATAACCCATACGGTAACGAAACAGCTGCAACTGCTGTTCGGGTATAGGCTCGCCGAACACCGTTACCCTGCCGCTGTCCGGCTGCTCTAAAGCATTGACCATCTGCAACAGCGTCGTTTTACCGCTACCACTGGCACCGACTATCGCCGTAGTTTGTTGCCTTGGTAAAGCCAGAGACAAGTCATCGAAAACCACAACCTCGCCAAAACGCTTAGCAACGCGCTCGAAGACCACGCAGGCGTCAGCGGCTTGCTGGGTCTTGTCCACTAGTGCTCCACCGATTTTGGATAACGCTGATTCAGAGCGGCACCGTGGGCGCGCAGCTGCTCCATCATTGCAAGCTTGGACGATTCACCCTGCTCTTTCAGGCTCACCGCCAATTCGTCTAGGCGCGCATTGAAGCCAGCCAAATTAAGCCAATCTCCATCGCCGTGCAGTTTGTGCGCAACAAACTCTTGCCACTGGGCTTGCTCGGTTGCGTCCAACAATTCTGGATGCGAACGCGCTTTCATACGCTGAGCGAGGGGCTGTAACCGTGCGTCGTTGAAATCCAGTTGCGGCCATTGCCCTTGGCGGCGGCTCTGATGGAAATGCTGACAGCGTGACTTGTCCTCGTCCTGCATAAATCCCTGATAAAGCGCAGCATCGACGTCGACCGATCCAGACGCGGTGGGTTGGTTATAAACACGACTGAGCTTCTGCAACAAACCAGGCTGCTTTAAGCGCCGAGCACGCTCCTTAATTTGCCGCATATCGAGCTGCAAGCGTTTTATATTTTCATCATTGAGTACGTCGATGGGAGCAACAAAAGGACAGCGATTTATTCTGATTTCTTTGAGCGGCGGGCGCTCATGCTGACCCGAAGTAAACAATTGCTCACGGATCTCGACTTCCGAGAGTTCAAGCAACGGCGTAATGTCTTTTGCTAAATCCACCACGATCACCGAGTTGGTGTTTGTTGGGTGTCGAGTCAAAGACACCACTGGGGCAACGCCAAAGCGTTCGCGCGGATTCATACCGCTGACATGTACTAGCAGCTGCGCGCCATAGGGCTCCAACACTTCTCTTACCGCGCGCTTGTTGCGCAACGCAAAGTAGTAGTCAAACAATTTTGGTTGGTGCTGTTTAATCAACCGCGCCATGGCGATGGTTGCATGCACATCAGCCAACGCGTCATGCGCATTACTGTGACTGATGCCGTTAGCCTTAGTTAGCTCTTCGAGCCTATAAACCGGCAGGCCCTCTTCGGTTTGCGGCCATTCGATGCCATCCCGCCGCAAACCACCGGTCGCCCGAACCAAATCTAAAATGTCCCAGCGCGAGCAGCCGTTTTGCCATTCCCGCGAATACGGATCAAAGAGGTGCCGATACAGCCCATAGCGCACAAATTCGTCATCAAAACGCAGGCTGTTATAGCCAACAACACAGGTCTCCGGCACAGTGAATTGACGCAAAATCTCTTCCCAGGCCTGTACCTCTGGAATGCCTTCGCGTTGCAGCGTTTCCGGCACAATGCCCGTAACCAGACAAGCATCCGGATTTGGCAACACATCGTCACCCAAGCGCACATAGGTGCACAACTCATCACCGATCACATTGAGCTCAGCATCGGTTCGCAAACCAGCCACCTGCACTAAACGGTCCCATTTCGGATCGGTACCAGAAGTTTCCAGGTCGTACCAATAGAAAGAGCTTGCCATGTCCGATAACCTCGAAAGTGTGAAGCAACCATACCTGAATCTAAAAACCTTAGCCCTGTTGCTTGGCCCCGTTGTAGCCATACTCGCGGCAAGCAGTTTTTATCTCGTAAGCACCAACCCAGGGGCAGCACTGACCTTGGGCATTACCTTATGGGTGGTTATTTGGTGGATCTTCGAACCGATTCCAATTCCCGCAACGTCACTACTGCCTATGGCGCTGTTCCCCATGTTTGGCATCATCACAGCGAAAGAGCTAGGCGCTGCCTACGGCAACCCTTTGGTGTTATTGATGCTTGGTGGCTTTCTTTTAGCGACTGCGCTGGAACGCAGCGGCGCTCATCGACGCATTGCTTTTTTTATGGTGCGGTTGTTCGGCGGCAATAGCCCGCGCCGGCTGGTATTGGGTTTCATGTTCGCCAGTGCCGCATTGAGCATGTGGATATCCAACACCTCCACAACCTTAATGCTACTGCCTGTCGCATTGGCGGCTTTAGAGAGTACCGAGGACAAACGTCTCGCAACGCCTCTATTACTCGGCATTGCTTACGCTGCAAGCATCGGCGGCATAGGTACGCCCATTGGCACACCACCCAACATGGTCTTTATGGGGGTGTATAACGAGATCAGCGATAACGCCATATCCTTTGGCCAATGGATGCTTTGGGCACTGCCCGTCGTTGTGGTGCTGCTACCCCTTGCGGGCTTTTGGATCACCCGCAATCTAACCGCGAGTGGCGCTATTGCGCTGCCAAAAATAGGCGCCTGGCGCACCGGCGAGCGCCGTGTGTTTACCGTATTCTCCATCACCGCTGTGCTTTGGGTAACCCGCACTGGGCCGTTTGGCGGCTGGTCCGAGTGGTTACAATTGCCCTACAGTAATGACGCGATGGTGGCTTTTTTGGCTGTCATTGCGCTGTTCATCATCCCTAATGGCGAGCGCGACCCAGACACCAACGAACCACTACGCCTACTAGATTGGCCGACCGCTGAGCGTATTCCTTGGGGCATGCTGCTGCTGTTCGGGGCAGGCATCACTATTGCCACAGCCTTTACCAACTCTGGCTTGAGCAGTCTGATTGGCGATGCGTTGCAATCACTGGCGACCCTGCCGATCCTGCTTATGATCGCGACAATTTGTTTAGCCGTTACTTTTCTAACCGAAGTCACCAGCAACATGGCTACCACTGTGCTGCTTATGCCGATCCTCGCCGCCGCCGCGATGGGCGCAGGTATTGATCCGATGCTGTTGATGATTCCAGCAGCCATGAGCGCGTCCTGTGCGTTCATGTTGCCCGTGGCCACACCACCCAATGTCGTGACGTTTTCTACGGGGCGTTTTTCAATCCAAGATATGGTGCGCGAAGGACTGGCACTGAATCTTATCGGTGTCTTGATTATCAGTAGTTTGTGTTTTTTGCTGCTGGGCTAGATGACGACTGCGTAAAACTTGCAGCTGCTGCAGCCGCTCGTAATCCTGCAATGTCGCAAGCCCTGCAACACTTGCGAAAAACTTTGGCCAGTCTTGCTCCGCCTCCATAAATAGCTGGGCGAAGGCGCCAACCCAATCCTCATAGGTTCCAAGGGACATCAACAGCGCATTGTTAAACCCCGCGCCCATAAAGCGATCAAAGCGTCCATTGCCGAGTCGCGCGCGCTGGTCGTTGTAGCAACTTTGCCAGTGCGCAAGCAGGCGCTGACGCTGCTGCATACGTTCAGCATCGCTTCCAGTTTGACCTTCATACAATGAGGTCAGATCTGCTTTTGCGGCCAACGCAAAGGTTTTGAAGCGCTGCCATTGCATCTGACCACGGTGCCAGCGCAACCAAGGTTCTGAGGTCTCATATTGCCTCCCAGACAACCAGTGACGGGCGCCCTGTAAACCCACAAAGCTGGCAAAACTTTCATTAAAGGCGACATCGTTATTAACCCAGACTTTGCTGTGGGCCAGCTCATGAAACAGCAAACTCGCCAGCGCAGGTTCACTGTAATAAACGAAACTGCTAAGCAAAGGATCGTTAAACCAACCCAAAGTTGAATAGGCGGAAACTCCAGCCACATAGGTGTCGAAGCCCTTGTCTGCATAATTCGCTGCCAATGCTGTTGCGTCAGCTTGATCAAAATAACCACGGTAGGGGGCACAACCCACCAACGGATAGCACCACTGCACACTGTTCATGGCGAGAGGCGGTGCTACAAACACATTCCACACGACATAGTCGTGCTCTAACCCCACATAACGCTGGTATCTGTCACCTACCGGCAAGTCCAGTTGTTGTTCAGCAAACTGCAATATGGACTGCACGGTCTCCAAGCGCTCACGCAAGGCTTCCGGGGTGTCTGGATCTTTTACCACCGCGTCTACGTCTGCAGCTTTCTGCAGTAAGGACAATTGCCCCAACGCGGCCTGCTTGTAAAAGTGCAGTGATTCACAGCCGCTGGCCAAGCAACAGCACAATCCCACAGTAAAAATTTTTATTGTCTTCATAAGTTGCCGCGACAAACCTGCAATGCCACCATACTGACAACACTATCTTGTGGGGCTGTTATGCATTTTATTAAGGGCGTTCTAGCGTGCATCGCCTTATTGATCGCCACCGTAAGCGTTTGCATTGTCCTTGCTTGGTGGGTGCTTCGGCTTAACTTTACCAAGGGTGAGGCGCGATCCAAGCTCAAACAACGCATGGACAACATCATTATTTGGTGGACTAGCGCCAACCGCCGCATGATAAGCACCCTGGGGCTAACCCGCGCCCACGTACAGTGGCATGATCGCACCGAAGTAAGTCCCAACGAATGGTATTTGGTGATCTGCAACCATCAGACCTGGGCGGATATATTATTGCTGCAAACTTTTTTGCTCGACGAGATTCCGCCACTCAAGTTCTTCACCAAATCACAACTGATTTGGATACCTTTTGTTGGGGTCGCCATGTACGTGTTGGGCTTTCCCTACGTGAAACGGGTCAGTCGCGACCAAATTCGCGCCAACCCGGCCCTGCGTCATGTGGACAGAGATAACGTTTTCAAAGCCTGCGAGGGCTTTAATAACCACCCAACCTGCGTATTGAATTTCGTCGAAGGCACACGCTTTACGATAGAGAAACACCAGCGCCAGAACAGTGAGTATGCGCATTTGCTGCGGCCCAAGCCGGGTGGCGTAGACTATGTATTACAGGGTATGAGCGAACGTCTAAGCAAAGTTGTGGATGTGACAATTGTGTACCCCAACGGTGTGCCGACATTTTGGGAATTTTTACAAGGTAAGTGCCGCGAGGTGCATATCGACATTCGCCAGCTTGCACTGCCTGAACTGGCCTCAATTGACGACGACCCTCAACGAAAAGCCGCGCTGGCTCAATGGATGCGCAACATCTGGCTAGAGAAGGATCAACTGATCGGTAGACTTCGCAACGCCTAAGGCGTGGTGGTGTTGGCGTTAGCCCGCAATGCTTCTAGGCGTTGTTCAAGATCGCGAAAGCGCGAATTGGTAGTAATCCGATACGCATCAATGGCAGCAATCGCCTCGGTGTTCTCAGCCACCTGAGTGTCTAAACTGGCTCGCATTTTCGCTACCGCCTGGCCCGTGGTGTTGACCTTGTCCACCAAATCTTGCTGGGCACGCACAAGCTGCTGTAACTGAATTTCTACACTGGTCAATTGATCAATCAGAGCAGTCTGCTGATCGAAGGCTTCTTCGTGACGAGCGGTCGTAGCTTTAAGATCACGCGCCGACGCCTGCAAAGCAGTGACCGATTTATCTAGGCCCTTGACCGCCTTTTGATTGTCTTTAATCCAACCGCGATTTCGTTCGTTAGAGACATTCCACAATTTGCGAATTTCTGATTCCCAAAAAGAAATCTGCTCCTTGGTGTCCTCGCCGCCCTGGGATAACGCGGTATCCGTTGCGGACAAACGCTGCTCCAATCGCTCCAAACGGTTGTTAGCATCAGACACGCGCGCTTTTTCCGCTGCGAGCATTTGCTGTTGATTAGCAATGAACCAGCCCGCCGCGACCAGACCACCCACAAGAATCACCATAATGGCGTTAGTAAAGAGGCTGCGGCCGCTGTCAGATTGCTTGCGACCTCGCTGCGGTCGACGACCACCGCTGGGGCGATACCCGCCGGGTTCTGTAGACAAAGAATGATCGGCGTCGTTGCTCATAACACCTCAGCTGAGTTAGACGGGGCAGAATGACCAACATCGATCCGTGTTGGTCATTCCTTGCAGAACATTAGAGGGCGTACAAGATCCCTGCCAAGACCACGGTGAGTACAAAACCAGAGGTAATCACACCTTTGATCGTGGTCAACACACCCTGCTTACCGACAATGGCGTTGATTTCCAGGGCCGCGATAATCGCCAGCGCAATGCCCAAAGCCGTGGAGTTGGCGCTGATGCTACCGTTGATCGCAAAGTGTGCACTGGAGCCCATAAAGTACAGCATTGGGATCGAGAACAGCGTATTGGTTCGAGACGCCAAAGCGGCCTTTGGAGCTGCCGCAGCCGCTGCTGGATCTGCCTCACCACCGGCTGCAACCGCTTGGTTAGAAGCGATAACGATGCGCTGGTTAGGCCAAATGATCAGCCAAACATTAAGGAACATTAAGGTACCCATAGTGGCACCCAGAGTGATATCAGGGGTCAGGCCAGAATGCTTGTAGCCGAGCAGAATAACACCAGTTAGGAAAGTCAGCATTGCACCCCAACGGAACCACCATAACGCTCGTGGCACCAGTTTGGAGAATGCATCGACCCGCGCGTCGCCTTCTGCTTCCTTGAAGTACTCTGTTTGCACAAAGTTGAAGTAATAGAGCATGCCGATCCAGACCACACCGGCAATCACGTGACCAAACCGCGCCAGATATTCGACTAATAGTTCCATGGTATCCCCTGTTGTTAACCCAAAACTGATCGCAAGAATAGCTAAACCCTGACCCTGGCACCAGAGTTGTTGCGTCAAAGACGTAAAACCATCATCGATTCGCGGCAGATCTTGGTGTTAACCAAGTACACTTGCTGGACGTCCGGTTACTGGCTGGCTGTCACGGTTGGATTAGCCTGAGACTATATCAAGCAAGTTAAAGTTGTTAGCTGTTCAGATCGGCTTGGATCCCTTTCAAGCATAAAAAAACCCGGCCAAGGCCGGGTTTTTCTTCGATCGATGATCGCTTACATCATGCCGCCCATGTCAGGCATGCCACCAGGCATACCAGCAGGCGCACCGCCTTCATCAGGCAGTTCGCTGATCATCGCCTCAGTGGTGATCATCAGGCCTGCAACAGACGAAGCCGCTTGCAATGCGGTACGGGTCACTTTGGCCGGGTCAAGAATACCCATGGCCAACATGTCACCGTATTCGCCGGTAGCCGCGTTGTAGCCTTCGTTGCCGTCTAAGGACGCGACCTTGTCGAGCACAACTGCGCCTTCAACGCCTGCGTTTACCGCGATCTGACGCAATGGCGCGCTCATAGCGCGTACCGCGAGCGCAATGCCTACGTTCTGATCTTCGTTGTCGCCTTGGGCTGTTTGTGCCGCTTCGATCGCTCGGACCAGAGTGACACCGCCACCAGGTACAACACCTTCTTCTACCGCAGCGCGTGTTGAGTGCAGAGCGTCCTCAACCCGGGCTTTCTTTTCTTTCATTTCGACCTCGGTAGGCGCACCTACTTTGATCACAGCAACACCGCCAGCCAACTTGGCCAAACGCTCTTGCAGCTTTTCACGGTCGTAATCTGAAGAAGTGTCTTCGATTTCCGCTCGGATCTGCTTAATACGTCCTGCGATATCATCCTTGTCGCCCGCGCCATCAACGATGGTGGTGTTTTCTTTAGTAGAAGAAACACGCTTAGCGGTACCCAGATCTTCTAACGTAGCGCCTTCAAGTGTCAGACCCACTTCTTCAGAAATAACCGTCGCACCCGTCAGAATCGCGATGTCTTGCAGCATTGCTTTACGACGATCACCAAAGCCAGGCGCCTTCGCCGCAGCAACTTTAACGATGCCTCGCATGTTGTTGACAACCAAAGTTGCCAACGCTTCACCTTCGATGTCTTCAGCAATAACCACCAATGGGCGGCCTGCTTTGGCAACGCTTTCTAGCAGTGGTAACAAGTCGCGAATGTTAGAGATCTTCTTATCGCACAACAGAATGAAGGGATCTTCATGCTCTGCAGCCATAGAGTCTTGGTTGTTGATGAAGTATGGCGAGAGGTAACCACGGTCGAACTGCATACCTTCTACCACGTCGAGTTCGTTCTCTAGACCAGAACCTTCTTCAACGGTGATTACACCTTCTTTACCAACTTTCTCCATCGCTTCGGCAATGATCTCGCCCACAGCAGAATCGCTGTTTGCAGAGATGGTACCTACTTGCGCAATGGCTTTGGAATCTTCGCATGGGGTCGCCATGCCCTGGATTTTCTCAACCGCAGCAGCAACAGCTTTGTCGATGCCCCGCTTCAAATCCATTGGGTTCATACCCGCTGCAACGGACTTCAACCCTTCTTGCAAAATTGCTTGTGCAAGCACTGTCGCAGTGGTGGTGCCGTCGCCCGCCTCGTCAGAGGTCTGGCTGGCCACTTCTTTTACCATCTGTGCACCCATGTTTTCGAACTTGTCTTTCAGCTCAACTTCTTTCGCAACTGAAACACCGTCTTTGGTCACAGTCGGCGAACCAAAGGCCTTGTCTAGAACAACGTTACGACCTTTAGGACCCAGGGTTACTTTCACCGCGTTGGCAAGGACGTTGACGCCTTCGAGCATTAGTACCCGCGCGTCATCACCAAATTTCACATCTTTAGCGCTCATCGCTTTTTTCCTCTTCTCTTAACTACAGTGCGAAGGTCTAACCTTCCAGCACCCCAAAGATTTCACTTTCGCTCAAAATCAGCAGCTCTTCGCCGTCGATCTTGACCGTGCTACCGGCGTACTGGCCAAAAATGATCTTGTCACCAGTTTTAACGTCCAATGGACGTACGTCGCCACCATCAGTCATCTTGCCTGGGCCTGCAGCCAGGATTTCGCCTTGTGAAGGCTTTTCGGTTGCAGAGTCAGGAAGCACGATGCCACCAGCGCTGGTGGTTTCCTCTTCCAAACGACGCACGACAACGCGGTCGTGTAAGGGTCGAATGTTCATTAACTATGGTCTCCCAATTGCTCCAATTCCTTGGATTACTTTACTTCCCGGGGTTGAACCGAAAGCGGGAATCCCGCCGAACCGTGTTGCCCCATCCCAGCGCCACTGCAGTATCAGGCGACGCTCTGTTCCTATTGCGGCGATCTCTTTTAGCGAGCGCCGCTCGTTTTAGCACTCTCTTAGTCAGACTGCTAATTCGAGGACGTTATCATAGGGGCGGTTTACGGATATTCAAGGCCCAAGAAAGGGCTTAAAGCAAATAACTGTGGCGCTAGTCTTTGCGCTGAAACTCACCATCCAACACGGTAGGGTCTTCGTTGGGCTTCTGCCGTTGTGCCCCAAATTGTGCTGCGTGAATGTCTCCACTCACAGCACCATTCATCATGACTCGACTCATTAGCGATTTAGCTATAACAATACGGCTGGGCGGGAATAACAACATGAACCCCACAAAATCCGTTACAAAACCAGGGGTTATCAACAACGCGCCGGCTACCGCTAACAAGATCCCTTCCGCCATTTCCGTCGCGGGCATTTGGCCCTGCTGCATTCGTTGCACGCCGCGAGTGAGCGTCGCCACACCCTGGCGCTTCAACAATGCAACGCCGACCACTGCCGTGAGCATGACCAGCGCAATTGTGGGCCAAGCATCAATGTAGCCAGCCACCTCAATTAACAGATACATTTCGACAATGGGTGTCAGAAAAAACAGCAAAAGCCAGGGCATAGGGTCGCCAAATCGTGTTGCCAGCCTTAAATCTGCGGGCGCTTGCGCAACAAATCAAGACACCGGCAAAGCCGAACGCATTTGGCAGGTGGTGGCGCAAATTCCCGCGGGTCGAGTCATTAGCTATGGCGATGTGGCAAAACGCGCAGGACTGCCAGGTTACGCTCGGTATGTGGGCACGACCCTTGGGAAACTGCCCAGAGACACCCGCTTGCCTTGGCACCGAGTCGTGAATGCCAGTCGCAAAATTGCACCCCGTGGCAGCGCTCGAATGCTTGAGCAAAAACGCCGTCTTAAAGCCGAAGGTGTGACTTTTAATGGCGAGACCGTGTTAAAAGACTTTTATTGGTGATCTGCTGTCTGTGGTTCAGTGCTTCGCGGAGCATTCCACGGAGCAACCCAGATCAACAACACCATACCGGGAATCGCCAGCAACGCGCTTAGGTAAAAAAAGTTGGTCCAACCAATGCTGTCGACAATTAATCCGCTGACACTGGACGCTACAACCCGCGGCAATGACGCTAATGCGGTGAACATGGCGAACTGAGTCGCCACCGCCATGCGCGACGTTTCGCGGGCGATAAAGGCGACCGACGCTGCTGTACCCAAACCAACGCCTAGATATTCGCCGGCAATCACCACCGCAAGAATGAAAGGGTCCGGGCCTGCGCCAGATAGCCACACAAATCCGAATATGGTGACCAACTGAATGGCGCCGAATATCCACAACGCCTTGTTAATGCCGATCTTTACAATCACCAAGGCACCCAACAGACCGCCGATAATGGAAGGCCACAGCGCCGCATTCTTGGCAATAACGCCAATCTGGTCGGTGGTAAATTGCATGTCTAAATAAAAGGGCGAGGCCAATGCCGTGGCCATGTTGTCGCCTAATTTGTACAACGCCAAAAACGCCAGCATGGCGAGTGTCGGGCCCAGTGCTCGGCGCTGAAATAACTCCTTAAAAGGCATGGCGGTGGCTTCGGCCAAACTCTTCGGCGGCGGCCCATATTGTTTGGGCTCTTGCACCAGTAATGCCATGACCACACCCACTCCCATAAACGCGGCCATGATGATGAAGTTCATTTCCCAACTCACATCATTAATCAACACCATGCCCAAAGAACCCGGCACCAACCCCGCAATGCGATAGGCCTGCACGTGGATAGAATTTCCTAACGCCAACTCGCCCTCGGTTTCGAGTATTTCTCGACGGTAGGCGTCAAGCACCACGTCTTGGGTGGCACTGAAGAACACCACGCCAATGGATAACACCGCGATCACCGTCAACTGACTACTGACCTGCCAAAACCCCAACGAGGCGATCAAAATAATCAGCGGGATCTGGGTGGCCAACATCCAGCTGCGCCGCCGCCCAAGTGCGGTAAGCGAGTAGCGCTCTAATGCCGGCGCCCACATAAATTTCAGCACATAAAGATATTGAATCGCACTCAGAGCGCCGATGGTCGTCAGGCTAACACCATCAAGGCGCAGCCATACCGGCACCAGCTGAATCAAAAGGTACAGAGGCAGGCCCGACGCAAAACCAGTGGCAACGCAGATCAGCATCCGCCGGTTCAAAACCTGTTGCAGAAACGAACGCTCGTCGTTTGCGAGGTCGCTCACCTAAGGTCAATCACGAAAATTGTTGTACTGCAAAGGCATGGCAATAGCCGATTCTTTCAAGGCCGCCATCGCTGCCTGTAAGTCATCACGTTTTTTGCCGGTTACGCGCACTTTGTCGCCGTTGATTTGGCTTTGAATCTTGAGCTTGGACTCTTTCAGAACTTTGGTTATTTCCCGAGCATTGTCCTTGTCGATGCCTTGGGCCAAGGCGAAGGTCTGGCGTTTGAGCTTACCGGCGCCCTCTATGCTTCCGGGCGTCAGCGCACGGCTGTCGACATTTCGTGCCGTCATCTTGTCACGCAAAATGTCTTTAAGCTGCCCTAGCTGAAACTCTTCGGGCGCACTGATGAGGATACTTTGATCCTGTAACTCAATACCTGCGTCTACGCCACGAAAGTCAAAACGGTTGCGTAACTCGCGCACAGCTTGGTCCACTGCATTGCGCACTTCGTGCAAATCGACCTCAGAAACAATGTCAAAGGATGGCATGGTTTAGTCATCTCCCGCTGGATCTCGGTGGCAATCGTTATACCATGCAGGCTTGTATGGGAGCCACATTACTCATGTCCAGAATCAATCGCGTAACCACCGAAACCGGCGACCAAGGTACAACCTCATTGGCTACCGGGCGACGGGTAAGCAAAACCGCGCCGATCATTACCGCCCTGGGTAGCGTAGACGAATTGTCGAGCTTGCTCGGTGTATTGCGCAATCAGGGCTCGCAGGCACTGGCCACCGAGTTAGAAACGGTGCAACAGGTGCTGTTTGATCTTGGTGCTATTCTTGCGATGGAAGGTCAATACCAACCCCAAGGTTTGGCCGAGCGCATCGATGCTCTTAAAGCCGCAACCGAGGCCAGTAATGCTGAGCTGCCACCCTTAAAAGAATTTGTTATTCCTGGCACCAATCAAGCCAATGCCCAATGTCATCTGTGCCGGACCGTCTGCCGCCGTGCAGAAAGCAACGTCTGGGCCGTCTTAGAAACCACAGCAGATTTGGCTGACGAAGCTAGGAATAATCTGCAGCTCGCGGGGCGTTATTTGAATCGACTCAGCGACTACTTATTTGTCCAGGCGCGTAAATTGTCTGACAACCCAGTTGAGCCCCAATGGCAAGGCCCCCGCTCTAACTAGCAGCTGCACTGCCGACCTTGCCGGAAGATTTAGCAACGGCGGGGGCAGGCCCCCGCTCTAACTAGCAGCTACACTGCCGACCCTGCGGGAAGATTTGGCAGCGGCGGGGGCAGGCCCCGCTCGAACTAACCACTACAACGCCAGACGTCTTACATCTGCCAACAGTTGTGTTAATAGCCGCATAAACTCACCGCCATCTACGCCGTTAATTACCCGGTGGTCATAGGACAGAGACAACGGCAGCATTTGCCGAGGCTGAAATTCATTGCCGTCCCATACCGGTTGGGTCGCCAAGCGGCCGACACCCAGAATTGCCACTTCTGGGGCATTAACAATGGGTGTAAAGCCAGTTCCGCCAATAGCGCCAAGGCTAGAAACGGTAAAGGTGCCACCAGCGAGATCGTCCAATGCCAACTTTTTATTGCGGGCTTTTTCTGCCAGATCGCTGATGTCCTCGGACAGTTGCCAAAGCCCTTTGGTGTTTGCTTCGCGGATAACCGGCACCAAAAGCCCTTCTTCAGTATTGGTGGCGACTCCTATATTGATGTAATCCTTAACAATCAAATGCTGCTTGTCTGGATGCAACGAGCTGTTGAACTTTGGCATCTGCACTAATGCGTGGCACACCGCGCGAATGATAAAGGCCAAAGGTGTGAGCTTGATACCGCGCTGACTGGCTTCGGCCTTAAGACTTTGGCGGAATTCTTCCAGGTCCGAGATATCTGCGGAATCGTGTTGAGTAACGTGGGGCACATTGAGCCAACTGCGCTGCATGTTCACAGCAACTTGTTGCTGCATACGGGTCATGGCAACTTCTTGCACGGACCCAAAACGCGCAAAGTCCACTGACGGCACTTCAGGAATTGCCGAACCCTGTGTTGGCGCGGTGGTGATTTGCTGCTTAACGTGGTTCTTTAAGTCGTCCTTAGTTATGCGCCCGCGCTGGCCACTGCCTTTGACCTGCTCCAATGACACTCCCAACTCGCGTGCCAAACGCCGGACTGCGGGACCCGCATAAACGGTACCGTTATCTGATCTTGGAGCCGCCGCAACTTCGGCGACAGGCTGCGCGGGAGCGGGCTTGGCAAGAGCCGGTTCCGCAGCAGCCGGGTGAGCCGCCACAGCCACAGGCTGCGTTGGCTCGGCTAACTCCGAGCTGACTTCTACCGAGGCAATTACAGCACCGGCCGCCACTCGATCACCAACGCTGACCGCCACATTGACCACACGACCCTCTTGCTCGGCAGGCACTTCCATGGACGCTTTGTCAGATTCTAAAACCACTAACAAACTGTCAAAGTGGATAGCATCGCCTACAGACACCGCGACCTCGATGACTTCCACTTCTTCGATATCACCCAGGTCAGGCACGAGTATTTCGATATTACTTACGGCACCGGCTGTTTGAGCTGGCTCTGACGCAGTTGCCGCTTCGACAGTTTGTTCCGCTGCTACTGCTTCGGGCGCTGCTGGCTCATCTGGGGCATTAGTTGTCATCACGCCAATTAGAGCACCCTCTGCAACCCGGTCACCCACTTGCACGGCAAAGGACTCGATGACGCCATCGACTTCCGCCGGCACATCCATTGATGCTTTGTCCGACTCGATCACAATCAAGGTATCGCCCGCAGACACCGAACTCCCCGGCTCGATGCATAGCTCGATCACCTCAACTTCTTCGATGTCTCCCAGGCTAGGAATTAGAATATCCATTTTGTACTGCCACTCATTGCATCGTTGCTGTCGAAAGTTAAAACCGCACCCACGGCTAACGCTCTCGCGGGTTGGGTTTATTTTCTTCTATATCCAGGGATTTGTGTGCCGCTTGCACAACGTCCGCACCAATAACGTTGGCTTGCGCCAACTGAGCCAAGGCACAAACGGTAATGTAGCGGTGGTCGACTTCGAAGAAATCACGCAATTGCTGGCGTGTGTCGCTACGTCCAAAACCGTCCGTACCGAGCACATGCATAGGGGCGGAAATCGCTCCACGCAACGGCTCCGCTAACGCCTTGGTGTAATCTGAAACGGCCACCACCGGCGCGTCTTGCCAAACATCTGCACCTTGCATGCATTCGTCCACATGAGAGCGGCGCGCTGGCTGATCTACATGCAGCATGTTCCACCTGCTGACATCTTCTACATCCCGCGCCAGTTCGGTGTAACTGGTAACACTCCAAACCTGTACCGCTACCGAGTACTCATCCCGCAAAATCGCCGCCGCCGCCAGAGCTTCGCGCAACAGCGTACCGCTGGCCAACAACCGAATGCGCGCGGTTGATGTGCTGTCATCGCTTTCTAAGCAATACATTCCCTTAATGATGTCCTGCTCTACGCCAGCAGGCATGGCAGGCTGCTCATAGGCTTCGTTCATCACCGTAATGTAGTAATAAACCGGCGCCTGTTCGGCAAACATATGTTCTAAGCCGCGCTGAATTATGACCGCCAGCTCGTAGCCGTAGGCTGGGTCATAACTGATGCAGTTGGGGATTGTCGCCGCCAATATATGACTGTGGCCATCTTGATGCTGCAAACCCTCGCCATTCAAAGTGGTGCGGCCCGCTGTTCCGCCCAGCAAAAAGCCCCTGGTTTGCAGATCACCAGCAGCCCAGGCCAAATCTCCAACGCGCTGAAAACCAAACATCGAGTAGTAGATATAAAAAGGGATTAGGGTGTGCAAATGATTGCTGTAAGAAGTGCCGGCAGCCATCCAAGCAGCAAAAGCACCGGCCTCGTTAATGCCGGCCTCAATCACCTGACCATCTTCGCTTTCACGATAGGCGGCCAAGGCATCCGCATCTTCTGGCTGGTACAACTGACCGACAGAGGAATAAATGCCCAGCTGACGGAACATGCCCTCCATACCGAAGGTGCGCGCCTCATCCGGCACGATGGGCACAATGCGAGAACCAATGTTCTTGTCTCGCACTAAGGTCGCTAAAATCCGCACGAACGCCATGGTGGTGCTGATCTTGCGTTCACCGCTGCCTTTCAGTTGGGCATCAAACGCGGACAATTTCGGCATTTTCAACGCTTGCTTGTCGACTAAGCGCCGCGGCATGGAACCACCCAAGGCCGCACGACGTTCGCGCAAGTATGCCATTTCGACGCTGTCGTCTGCCGGACGGAAATACGGTACGTCTTTTAGTTGTTTGTCGGTAAGCGGCACATCGAAGCGATCTCTAAATTGTTTTAGTTCTTCTAAGTTGAGCTTCTTGACCTGATGCGTGGTGTTTTCTGACTCACCGGCATCTCCCATGCCGTAGCCTTTTACGGTCTTGGCTAAAATGACCGTAGGTTGCCCCTCATGTTCAACAGCGGCGCGATAAGCGGCGTAGATTTTATAAGGGTCGTGACCGCCGCGGTTCAAGCGATAAATGTCTTCGTCTGCCATATCACTGACTAGATCGAGCAATTGCGGATGTTGGCCGAAAAAGTTTTCCCGCACGTAGGCGCCACCCTTGGCCTTAAAGTTCTGAAACTCGCCGTCAACAGTAGTGTTCATGGCTTGCTGCAATAGGCCCTCTTCATCCCGCGCCAGCAGCGGATCCCACAATCGGCCCCACACTACTTTGATGACATTCCAACCCGCGCCACGAAAGTACCCTTCAAGCTCTTGAATAATTTTGCCGTTGCCGCGCACAGGGCCATCAAGCCGCTGCAAATTGCAGTTCACAACAAAAATAAGATTGTCGAGCTTTTCTCGTCCTGCCAATGCCAAGGCGCCTAACGCTTCGGGTTCGTCACACTCACCATCACCGAGGAATGCCCAAACTTTACGCCGAGCGATGTTGGCTTGGTTGCGGTTTTGCAGGTACTTCATCATGTGCGCTTGGTGGATCGCCTGTAACGGTCCAAGCCCCATAGATACTGTAGGAAACTGCCAGTAGTCGGGCATCAGCCAAGGATGCGGATAGGAAGACAGGCCCTCACCGTCCACCTCGCGTCGGAAGTTATCTAACTGCTGCTCGCTTAATCGCCCTTCCAAAAAAGATCGGGCGTAGATGCCGGGGGCCGCATGACCCTGAAAATAAACTAAGTCACCGGCATCACCAGTGGCTTCATTCGGCGCACGAAAGAAGTGATTAAAGCCAACATCGTAGAGTGTTGCTGAAGACGCAAAACTGGAGATATGGCCACCCAAATCACCGGGGCGATTGTTTGCCCGCACGACCATGGCCAAAGCATTCCAACGAATCAGACTGCGAATACGTCGCTCCATAAACAAGTCGCCAGGCATGGGCGCTTGTTCATGAGCCGGTATGGTGTTGCGGTACGGCGTGGTTACCGCAAAGGGTAAGGCAGCGCCCGTCTGGGTCAGACGTGCCGCTAGGTCACTGAGTAATCGTGAGGCTTGATCTGGGCCCTCAAAACGCAGTACGTCATCAAAGGCGTCGTACCATTCTTGCTGCGCTTGTCGATCGGGATCCGAGATGGATGGGGTGTTGTGCGTCGGACTGGCCAACTGAATTGCTCCTGGAGTTATAACTAAAAGGGCGGCGCTGCGAGGTTATCTTGCGAGCTCACCGTTGCTCTAAAAAATGCTTGCTGCTGATCAACCACTAAGGCGTTACTTACCTGTTGTTTTCGATCAATCATTGAGTCACCTCAACGTTTGTTGAACGCAGGCCCTATTGGATCACTTACTCACCCCTAAGCAGTCGATCAAATGTGGCCTTCGCAAGCTCTCGGTTCTCAGGCGATTAAGCAAATACTGACATTTGCCGATGCAATTCGAGCATCAAATGAGACCAGTCAAAATGCGGTCCCGGATCGGCCTTTCGCCCCGGAGCGATGTCGCAGTGTCCTACTACGGCATCGGCACTGATTTGCGGATACGCTTTCAACAATTGGATAACAAGCTGTATCAGCGCGCGATACTGCGAGTCTGTATAGCCCTCCGCAATCGCGCCCTCTAATTCTACGCCTATACTGAAATCATTGCAGCCAGAACGACCACGCCAACTGGAAATACCGGCATGCCAAGCACGGTGGTTGAAAGCGACAAACTGCTCTAGCTGACCTTGTCGATCAATCATGACGTGTGGTGCAACGCGCACGCCTTCTAGATCAGCAAAACTGCTGTGCTCGCTGCAATCCAACTGGCCAGTGAAAAGCCGCTGAGGCGCGCCGGTACCATACTCGCCTTCAGGCAACGAGACACAGTGCACAACCACTAGCTCTGGCCAACACCCCTTGGGCCGCGCATCAAAATGCGGGCTGGGGTGCCATAAGGCTTGGTCTAAGCGATGCTCGGCGTTAATCTGCAATTAGATTGTCCAACGTCCCAAGGGCACTATAATTCTACGCGGCCCTAGTACTCCTTCAACATGATAATAACGGGTTCGGTTGTAGGAGCGCTTAAACCATACAGTTATTCGCGGAACACAAAACATGAACACTGAGTTGTCGAGGGAAACTTTGCTCGCCGCTGCGCAAGCCAATGCGCGTGCAGCCCTGGCCGAAGATGTCGGTAGCGGCGACATTTCTGCACACCTAATACCCCCGGCGCGCACTGCTATCGCCCACATCATTACCCGAACCCCGGGAGTATTCTGCGGACAACTGTGGGTCGACGCCGTGGCCCAACAAGTGGACAGGGACATAGGGGTCACCTGGCATGTAAAGGATGGCGATGTCGTTGTCGCCAACCAGCAACTGTTCAGCCTGGCAGGCCCGGCGGCTAGTTTGCTGACCGCCGAGCGCAGCGCACTGAACTTCGTACAACTGCTTTCTGGCACCGCGACCCGCACCGCCCACTACGCAGCACTATTAAGCGACTCCAAAACAAAATTATTGGATACACGCAAAACCATCCCTGGACTGCGCCTGGCACAAAAGTACGCCGTGAGTTGCGGTGGCGGTAGCAATCACCGCATCGGGCTATTCGACGCCTACTTGCTAAAAGAGAACCACATTGCCGCGGCCGGCAGCATCACCGCAGCGATAGCTGCGGCTCGAGCAAATCATGGCGACAAACCCGTTGAGGTAGAAGTAGAAAATCTAACAGAACTGGACGAGGCGATAGCAGCCGGTGCAGACATCGCCATGATCGACAACTTCAGCCTGCAAGACACCGAGACTGCGGTCGCGGTGGCGGCAGGAAAAATAAAGCTCGAAGCCTCTGGTGGTATCAACGAGCAAACCCTAGCCGCAATCTCAGCAACCGGGGTAGATTTCATCTCGACAGGCGAGCTAACAAAAACCATCTTGCCCATGGATTTGTCTATGCGCTTTGTCGGCGATTGATTACCTGCTACAGAAACAAAATAAGTCGTTTTAGGAATATATTTCTTTTTAATTATTCCTTTTTCAGAATTCTCATGCCTTGCTAGATTGCCCTCCTCGTTGGCAAGCCAACGTTTTTAAAACACTAGATCAGGCAAAAACAATGCAACAAGCCGCTGCTCAGCGTTACCTCGAACCCACACTGGAAGACGTAACGGAAACCAAGAAAAGCCCAGACTTGCAAGAAGCTGAAGAAACGCTGTCGGAATTCGAACGCGCTCGCGAGTGCAGTAAAACCTGGTCCATGCCCCAGGATTAAACACCTGCGCTTTATGCGCGCTAAAAACCGATTAAGTAGCACAGTTTATGCTTCGCCTTTTATCTTTGGCCGTTACCGCCTGCGCCCTGGGTGCTTGCGCATCTAAAAACCTCCCTCCCGAATACGCCGGGCTCAACGAAGCGGCCGTCCTCGAAACATACGGCTATCCAGTCGACCGACGCGTTGTCGCAGACGGCGTGGTGGTGTTGGTTTTTCGCACACGCTTGGGCGGCGAACGCTTTGTGACACTGGTCAACGACGAAGTTGAGAGTGTGCACAACGAGCGCAACCTTTCTTTACTTAGGGTAATCCCCGTCGTTATTAACTGACTCGACTGGCGCGCGGTGCGCGCGCCTATCATACTTGTCGTGAGTAATTCAGCAGGGTGACCTATGAGCAACGAACAAGCCATTAACGCAGCGATTCAGCTGTATTTTGACGGCATGTACGAATCTGATGCAGACAAAGTCCATGCGGTATTTCATCCCAACGCCAAAATCACCGGCTACATGGGCGACATCTTGGTGGAACAAACCGTAGCGGAGTTCGCCAAATTCGTTGCAGCGCAGCAGCCCTCGGCTCACGAGCAAGCCCAGCCAATTTTGTTAGAAACCCTTTCCTTGGACATCAACGGGAGTACCGCCGTGGCAAAAGTTCGCGACGGATATTTGAGTTTGATTTTTGTCGATACGCTGTCGTTCCTACTCGTCGACGATCAATGGCTCATCTACAACAAGTTATTTCACGTCGAGGCATAACTCTTTAAGAAGCAGGCCCGACCATTGCCTTATTTTGGCGACTTACCAGCATCAGCAAGACCATGTGCGGTATCGTCAGCGCAGCGATGGTAATAAAGGTATAGCGCAAGGCGGTTTGATTCACCGCGTCAAACGCTATTGGTTGGCCGGATGTCGATACCCATAGCGCGCCGGCAATAATTCCGATGACGACAACACTTAGACCATAAACTATCCCCGCCCCTTCAACGCCTAACTGCTCTCGCCAATGCCGCAGGTGCAATGGACTATGGTAAAACACGAAGTAACACGTGAACGCCACTAAAGCGCCAGCTACCCAACACACTAAGGCATAGATCAATAGAACCGCCGCCGCATCGCCAGATTGTTTGGCCAGCAAAACATGCGTGAGCGCAGCGATAAGACCGGTTGCGGCCAAGCCGTAGACCAGCACAGCAACATCGGACGTGCCCGCAATCGTTGCGAACAAGGCAGTCACTGTTGGCGCTGAGAACAAGGCGGGAATGCCCAAAATAGCAGCGCCCCAGCTGAACTTGTGCAACCAAGGCGCATGGGCGAAGTCAGAATCACCAAAGTGAAACGCTGAATAGACGATAAAACTGGCGAGCAAAACGAACGGTTGAAAGGCCCATAAAACCAACGCAGCCAGCACTAGGGCCACATAACCTAAAACCATCATGGCGAGCTCGGTGCCGCGGTGACGAGCGCGCATTATCACCAGATCGTATGCACCATGAGGCAGTCCGGCCAACAAAATCAACACGCTACACGCTATCCACCATACGTTGTCTTGCAGACTTATCAGTCCCGCTAGCGCCAAGGTCAGCATTAAACTGAATAAAAAATACCAATAGGGTTTAACGCTGAAGAACATAACGAAGCGCCTCTTTCAGCATCAACAGTTTCGGCAGCGCGGCAACAACGCGGAGGTAGTCGACAACCGTGCCTCGGTCACTCAAAAACCGCACCAAAGCATCGGGCGGCACGCGTTTGAATAGACGAAAGAATACATCCGGCGCGACCAACGCCTGATTTTCTAAGAACGTTACAAATACTTCATCGAACCAGCGCGCAGTAGCGCCTCGTACTTGCGGTGGCATCGTCCCCTCGGCGGTCGATAACCACTGGGCCAAGTTAGCCGCTTGATCTTGGGCGTGGGGAAAACAGTATCCAGTAGAGGGCTTAACCGTGCCCCCGTGCAGGCCTAGGGTAACCGCATCACAATCTACGCTCGGTCCATGCCGTTTTCCTTGTTTCGCCATGGGCAACACACCTTGTTCGGTGCGCTGAACTTGCCAGCGAACAAGACCGTAGCGCTGCTGTAAGTAGCCCGCCAGCTCGGTTTCGTACTGGTCAATCGTGCATGTCTTTTTCGAGAAATGAGTACTCTCAACCAGCGCGGACCGAGGGCTGTACGGCAGCACATAAAAGAAGTGGATATCGTCTGCAGACCCCGAGCTAAAGTCCATGAGAGTCACAGTGGAGGGATCGAAGACGTCTTTGTCTGTCTCTATTTCCCAGCCATAAAAGTGTTGCAGCAATGTACCGTCGGCAATAGCACTTGGTCGAGTATCGATCACCCGACGGGCCAACAAATCGCCTTGAGTGGTTTCAACCTTAAAGCCGTTACCGCGACGCGCTAACGTCTGGGCAGCCACATTAAGACTCAGCCCAACACTATTTGACTGCGCCAGCTGCGCCGCCGCGAGTTCGTAATACCGGCCACTGTCCACACGCACATACGGCGTTTGGGCATTGGTGCTCACCCATCGGCGTCCCGCACTGCGCACTTCCCAGCGCGACCAAGTGTGGGTAATGGCTTGGTCAAATAATCCCGGCTGCTGTTGCCAGTAACACCATGTCTTATCGCGTTGATAGTCAGGTCGCGGCTCCAGCACTACAGCGTTGCGAATGCGTTGGTTGCCGTGGGCATTACGCTCATCCAAATGGCAAGCCAATGCCAAACCGCTCATGCCGCCGCCTAAAATAGCCACATCGAATTGTCTGGGGACGGTGGCGTTCACGGAATCGAACTAAGCGCTAAAACGTTGGGGGTCCAACGCCTTATGTAAATTAGGCCGATGCCGGGCGCGCTTGAGCATCAACGTACTTGAGCCATCAGTGATGCGCTGACCTAACAGCTGACCGATCAACCGGCATTTAGTGCTTGGCGCGACCACGGTGCGCCGCTGCCAATACTCCGCAGGTTGCGCCACTATTTTTTCGCCAATGGCCTGGTACAACCGCGCCGCCACCTTAATAGCCTGGCGAACCGCGGTAGGTAGATAGCCATAGCCCTGACTGGCGCTGGCGTAGTATTCGTTGGCAATGCCGAGCAAGTGCACCGCGGCGCGATAGGCATGATCTCGCTGTTCGGCGTCACCCTTCACGAGCCCGTGTGCATTAACACCGACCGGCAACATCTCGGCAGGGAGATAAATTCGTTGACGTTCAGCGTCTTCCAAGATGTCGCGGCATATATTGGTCATTTGCATGGCCACACCCAGATCAACAGCAAAGGGATAGGCACGTGGATTCTTCACGCCAAATAGGTGACACATCATCAAGCCAACGGTAGACGCTACGCCGTAACAGAACCGGATCAATTGGTCTAGGGTTTGTAAGTGACGCGGCCATTGATCGGCAATGAGCGCATCAATGAAGTCCAAGATGATGGCAACCGGAATTTCGTACTCGGCTTGTAAGACAAGTACATCTTGCATAATTGGATCAGCACTGCGACCTGCTACAAAGTCCGCGCGCAGCGCCACGAGTTTTTCGTGATTACAACCCGCTGGATCGGCGTCCGCTAAGTCATCCATATAGCGACAGAAGAGATACAAACGCGTCACGGCTTCGTAGCGCGCCCTCGGCAGGAATCGGGCAGCCAATGCGAAGGTCTTTGCATTGGCCTTGAATACGACATCAGGTCGCTGTGACTGCAAATTCATTTTGCGCCTCCAGAGTTTGCGGGAAGTCTTCCGCAAGCAAATGCTCAACCACCTTGGCCGAGCTCAAAACACCAGGAACGCCAGCGCCCGGATGGGTGCCAGCACCCACCATATAGAGGTTCTTGACGTCTTCAGATCGATTATGGAAACGGAAGTAAGCGGATTGGGTGAAAATTGGCGCTATTGAAAAGCCAGCTCCCCACCGGGACGCGTAGTCTGCATCAAACTGAGTTGGATCAAGATCAAAGCACACAGCCATGTGTTCCCGCAGATCCGGCAATATGCGTTGCTCAAGTATTTCGATCACGCGCTCGCGCACCTGGTCTTGCACTGCCAACCAATCATGGCGCTGCAGATTCGGCACTGGCGCCAACACATAGAACGTATCTTTACCCTCGGGCGCTAAGTTTGGATCCGTAGCAGTGGGGCGATGCAGATAAAGACTCAGATCATCGCCTGCAGGCTCACCAGAAAATATGCGCTGCAACAGTTCCTTGTATTGTTCACCAAACACAATCGTGTGGTGTTCGACCTCTGAGTACTTGCGATTGGTGCCGAAGTACAGAACATAGAGACCCATGGAGTATTTGAGCTTATCAATTCGTCGATCGCTCCAACGCTTTCTGTTTTCTGCGGGAACCAAGTTGCGATAGATCTGCGCAGGGTCGCCATTGCAGATCACTAGATCTGCCGTCAACGTCTCTCCACTCGCCAACTCAACCCCGGTGGCGCGGCCTTGATCAATGGTGATGCTTTTGACGTGTTGATTTAGGCGCACGCTAATGCCCACTTCTTGCATCAGCTGACCCAGCGCTGCCACCAGCGCACCTGTGCCACCACGCGGAAAATGCACACCCCAACGCCGCTCAAGATAGTGGATTAACGAATAGATGCTGGTGGTATTGAACGGATTACCACCCACCAACAACGGTTGAATGCTAAATGCTCGACGCAACCGTTCGTCTTTCAAATAACGCTTTGTGAACTGCCAGACCGTGCGATAGCAGCCTAGACGAATCAACGCTGGAATCTGTTTGATCATGAACCACAGGCGATCAAACGGCACGTGCGCCAGCTTACTAAAACCCACATCAAAAATTTGTTGGGAGTGTGCCAGCAGTTTTTCGTAGCCCTGCACATCTTCCGGACTAAGGCGCTGAATTTCCTTTAACGTATCCTCAACGCTGCCGCCGTAGTCAAGCCGCGAACCGTCATTAAACTCGTAACGATACCAAGGAGAGACCGGCAAAATCTCCGCATAATCCGTTAGCCGGCGACCAAATAATTCAAATAACTCATCAAATAAGAAAGGTGCGGTAATTACCGTTGGACCGGCATCGAAGACATGCCCGTCGCGCTCAAATGTGCGAGCGCGTCCGCCAAGCTGGTCCAGTCGCTCTATCAGAGTCACGTTAAAGCCCATCTTGCGAGCGCGTAACGCAGCCGCCATACCACCAAAACCGCTACCTATTACCAATGCGCGCTTAGGCATTACGCTTCTACCCACAGTGCATTGGTTACAGGCATGCCAACGGTTGGTGTGGATAACGCCGCGGCCTCAGGTTCGGCCAGGTATTCGGCTATAAAGTGTTCAACAACCTGGGCAATTGCCTCTGGAGTGGAGGCTGCATTGGTACGAGCCAAGGCAACGGCTTGGCGAATCCAGATTCGACAACTCTGAGTCGCCCGTTGCCGGGCAGCCTCACAATGAATGAGTTGTGCAAAAACATCTTTGTCTGAAATGCTTTGTGCAACTGCAACCACAGGAGCAGTCACGACGCGATCAACCATATCCTCATGACTCGCCAAGGTGGCCGGGGTTTGTAGTGGTTGTAGATCATTCAAAATCTGATAAGCCAGACCCAACTGCTCGCCACTACGACGCGCAAACTCTGCGCGGTGTTCGTCGCCGTCAGCCAGCAATGCAGCAAACTGCAAAGGCAAAGCTATCAAAGCGCCGGTTTTATGCCGCGCCAGGGTCATGTACTGGTCGCGCAACTGTCGCTCGTCTGTCCTAAGACCCAGTTGCTGTAATTGACCTGAGGTAGCGCGACTTGTCGCGCCGGCCATTGCTTGAATTAGAGCAGGCAATACCTCTACTCGGCACTCACTCGCCGCCAGACAGCGAAAGGCACCAGCAATAAGATGATCCCCCAACAGCAATGCCGTATTACTGCCAAACTTCCGCCAGACCGTTGATTGCCCACGACGATAGTTCGTTCGATCTTGAATATCGTCGTGCACCACTGAAGCTTCATGCAAAAGCTCCACTGCTGCCGACACATGTATTAAGGGCTTTGGATGCTCGAACCGCTGGGCCGCTGCAAAAGTTAATTTGGCACGAGAGCGCTTGCCACTTTTACGCAAATGGTGGGCTGCCGCTTTATGCAACGCGCCTTTATGGCCACCAAATCTTTGGATTACAGCTTCAAGCTGTTCTTTGGGCAACGCAATCATAGTGCCAACTCCACGTTGGGTTGTGTGTCTTCAAGGCATGGTTGCCTTGCTGAGAAAGCCAGTAGACGCTGCTTTCGCAACGCCTACTGGCAACAGCCGTTAGACCTATGCCCTAGCTGTGGAAGACGACGTTGCTGCCGCCCATATGACTACACCAAACGCTATCTTGTTTACGAAGTCAGCCAAGTTGTAAACGATGTTCAGTGCTTCAACACCAAACATTGGCTCTGCAACGTAACCAATTGGGTAGATCGCCCAACCGAAGGTCACAATGATGCGCAAGGCATTAAAAGCGGTTTTACTCGCTTCGGTACCCTGACTGGCACTGATCTGACTGGCTTCACCTGCGAAAATCTCGTAGATGATGTATCCCCAACCGGCCATGCCGATGAAGAATGCTAACCAGTAGTTCATAGCACCCAGCTCACCGAGGTAACCAAAGACCAGCATCACTAAAGACGCGATCAACAGTTTCCAGAACAGTGCTGCACGCACCACCGCAATGGCCGCCAAGATCAGATAAAACTCAACGATCTGTAGCGGAACGGTCAACAACCAGTCGACGTACCGGAATACCAGTGGGCTGTCGTTTGTTTCGATCCATACTCCACGCATGTAGAAGTAGTGAATCGCTGCGATACCGGTCACCATGGCGGCGACGGTCAGTGAGGTTTTCCATTTGCCTTCGGCGCGATCGCGTTCGACAGTGAAAAAGTAAGTGGCTGCGACCATGGCCGCAGATATGATCCAGAAAGTAACGCCTACATAATCATTCGGCTCTAACATTTCCATTCCATCTCCCTATAGGTTTTTCAAACGCAAAATGCCCCGCGTCCTATGCTGTGTTTTGGCTCAGCTGAACTGCCATCCCTCCGAAGGCTGGTCCTGCGAACCTACTTATTTCATAGGCACCTTTCGTCTGAGTTGTCATGAATGTTTGCCACTCGTCTCCAAGTAGCTGCGGGGGTAATTACTAACCCTCTGAAACAGACAACCGTGTAGGTCAAATCCAAACCCGAATTGTTTTGCTCCAATTTCACAACGTCCGCCTCCCTGCGGTGTTTCCCCTTTTCTCGCGGTAAATCGATGCCAACCGGCTCGCCACAAGATCCAAGCTGGTGCAGGTCACTCGACCATTGCGTGTTTTTTAATTGCGCTAATGCACCGCTTTAGGGCTAGAAAAATAGGCCCGATTTCATGAAAGATTGGTGAAACTGATGTGGGATAGATCTGAGCGTTAAAAACATCAAAGCACTCGAAATTGCACAAATTTAGTGCGCTTTCGGATCAATAATATGTCTCTAAATAGCTAATAATTATGGATTTTTTAGAAAATCCTTGGTGTTAGTAGAAATGTGAAGATGCATCTTGCCTGGCGTAACACAAGTCGATCGATCAACCCTGACACAACCAAAAAGCTAGAAATTTATTTATAAATAGGAGATGTTTGGGGCAAGGGAGGATTTGATGGACTTATACGACGCTATGAGCACCCTTCGGGCGGTACGCAGGCTGCGGCCGGACCCGATTGCAGAGGATGTTTTACAACGCATTTTTAGTGCCGCTACCTGGGCGCCCACTGGGGGCAACACCCAGCCCTGGCGCATGATCGCTGTCACCGACCCCGACAAAAAGCAGGCGCTGCAAGATCTCTACAAACCTCATTGGGACGCTTACGTTCCAGGCTACGAAGCGCGCTTGGATCACATGCCAGAGGACGCCAAACCATCCAGCATCAAGGCCCTGGACGCCGGCAATTATTTAGCCAGCCATATGTTCGAAGCACCGCTGATTGCAGTGTTCTGCTTTAACCCCAAACTCATGACCATTACTGACAGCGCCCTAGAGCGCCCTAGCGTGGTTGGCGGTGGATCGGTTTACCCCGCTGTACAAAACTTTCTGCTGGCATGCCGCAACGAAGGCTTAGGCTGCGTACTAACAACACTTCTATGTTACGAGGAAGACGCCGTTAAGCGTCTGTTTAACTTGCCAGAAGACTGGCATACCTGCGCGCACATTCCGGTGGGTTACCCAGTGCTCGGCGGACACGGAAAAATTCGTCGTCGCCCAGTGGAAAAAATGGTGCGTTTTAACGAGTGGTAGAAAGGTACAACTAAAGACATAGCACAAGTGTAAAACACTGGGACAAGGTGGGGTCATGGAGCCAAGACGGGAAGGACAATCTGGTTATATACAAGCGGAACCCTTGGAGGGACCGGACGTATTACCAGTTCCAGAACCCACCCGCGATATAGAGCAAGCTTTGGACGACCTACACCTTTATGGCTGCTGTATTTTATTGGATGCATTACCCAAAGAAACCGTCGCCGATTTAGCCGAACGAATAGACCGGCAGTACGAAGCGGAGCAAGCGTTGGGAGCATTGCGCCCTGATCTTGGACCCAGCAATAAGCAAGTACTGCCAAATCTTGTAAACAAAGGCAGCCACTATTTAGATCTGGTAGAACATGCAACCACTCACGCAACCGCTGGCTATCTGCTGGGCAAAAACTGGCTCTTGTCGAGCCTAACCGCCCACCTATTTGTAGGAACCACTGCCAGTTCTGAATTGATCCATCGTGATCAGGGGCAGATTCCTGCATCTGTAGATTTTCCTGCGCTGTGTAATTTGTTTTATCTACTGGACGACTTCACACCGGCACGAGGCAGTACCGTGATCTTTCCTGGCAGTCATCGTTGGCCGCTGGAGCACCGAATTCACCCGCCGGCGGCAGAGCAAGGTCATCAAATTACTGCACCAGCCGGCAGTTTATTTGTATTCGAAGGGCGCCTTTGGCACGGCACCGGTGCTAATTTAGAGGGTCACCGACGCCGTGCTGTGTCCGTCTTTTGTTCTTCGCCTTGGGTGCGGCAACAAGAGAATGCTTGCGTATCTGCCAGTAGAGACGTTTTCGATCAAGCCAGTCCAGACCTGCGCGCACGCTTGGGACTTAAGACTTATGGCACCTTGGGCAACATCAATGGCACCCGCGTAGAACATCAGCGCGCCGCCTTTGGCAGCACCGAGGTTGGGTTTCCGGATGCATTAATCGGCGAGAACGCAGAACTTATACCGTTGCCCGCTACGCGGAAAATATAGCGACGTAGGTCAATGGGCGCTTTGTGGGGAGGCGCGCTGCGACTGTTATTAACATCTGACTCATGGGGGGAGTTACGTGCCAGAACAAAAACCATTAAGTACCTATCAAATGGCATCTTACGGCGGCCCAGCGCTGCCGTTGTCGATGGTCGGCCTGCCGTTAGCGGTGTATCTAACCCCGGTGTATGCAGACTCAGCAGGCTTCGGCCTCAGTTTGGGTTTCGTGGGGTTGGTGCTGGCACTGTCCCGTGTCTTTGACGGTTTGACTGACCCGATTATTGGCTTTCTATCGGATCGAATGAAAACTCGTTGGGGGCGACGCCGTCCCTTTATTTTGATTGGTATGCCAATTTTTATGCTGGGCGTGTGGCTGCTGTGGATACCGCCGATAGAGTTCACGGAAGTGACGTTCTTGGGACTGACCTTTAACTCCGGCTACCCCTATCTGCTGGCAGTGCTGGTGATTATGTACATTGGTGCCACCATTAAAGATGTCCCCTATTCCGCATGGGGTGCCGAACTTGCTCAGGGTTATAACGAACGCACCTTGATCATGAGTTGGAAAGAAGCGTTTACCGTTACCGGCTCATTGATTGGTGCGATGACCCCAGCGGTGATCGTATTCTGGGGTTATACCAAACCCACGGATAACGTTTATTTCTTGACCATCGCCTTGGTCATTATCATGCCGATTCTGATCTTCAACATGCTTGCGGTGGTACCAGAGCATCCGGTGCAGGAACGCAACAGCAGCCGTTTGCCCCTGCGCGAGAGCTTCAAGTACGTCTGGGCAAATGAGCCTTACCGCAAGCTAGTCATCATCTTCTTGTTCTCGACAATTGGTTCAGCAATGACCAACTCGTTGAGCTTTTTCTTTGTAAAGCACGTTTTACTCGCGGGTGAATTATACGGCTTTTACTTGGCGCCCTACTTCTTATCACAGATTGTAGCCATTCCCCTGTGGTTCAAACTGTCCGCCAAAATTGGCAAGCACCGCGCCACAATGGCAGCAATTTTTTGGTATTCATTGTGGTCTTGTTTTATTCCACTGATCGCCATAGCACCCCAGGAGTGGTTCCATTCCATGGAACTGTCCAAGTTGTTGTCCTTTTTGCCAGACAGCTGGATGGTTGGGTTGAATGCCCAATTCGAGGGTATCCCCACAGGCAAGTTTGCTCTGTTCATTGGTGTGATGTGTCTAAAAGGCAGCGCTATCGGCGCGCTCAGTGCTTTACCTTACGCCATGGCAGCGGATGTGATTGACCTGGACAGTGCGCAGACAGGAAAACGCCAAGGCGGCGCGTACTTCAGCATTTGGACCATGACCCGCAAACTGGCTTATGCCCTGGGATTAGTGGTGGGCACCACCGCTGCAACCATCGTCGGTTTCAACTCCCTGGCGGATCCCATTAACGATCCCAACAGTGCCTATTCGCTACTTTGGTTGGCCTGTTTGTATTCCATCGTGCCTGCGATCTTTAAGTTCATAGCGGTGCCCATGCTATGGAACTATTCTTTGACCGAAGAAGCGCTGGAGAAGATTCAAGCGGAGATCGCTGACAACCAGCCGCAATCGGCTAACGCAAGCACCTAGGTTGGCCTAGGTTAATCATCGCTCACGATGCTTTATGGCTCGTGAGCGATGCTGTAAGTGACTTTGTCAGCCTGGAGTGGTGCGCACCGCTGTGCCACTGGCGACCAGAAATAGCATGGATTTGCCGCCACCAGAGAACTCGCTGTAGTCCAAGTCAACGCCAATCACAGCGTTTGCACCTTGGGCTGCGGCTTCCTCTCGAAGTTGCGCTAAGCATTCTTCCTTCAGATCGCGCAGCACATTCTGGCTCGCAACACTCTTGCCACCAAAGAAATCGCGAACCCCAGCAAAAACATCTCTGAATACGTTCATCCCCATTACGCACTCCGAGGTGATGACATCAATGATTTCGTAGCGTTGGTCGTTAGGTAAATTACCTGCGGTTGTAAGTATTACCGACGGCATATCAAAACTCCTTAACGTTTCTCTTAAGTCAATCGATCGTAGGTCGCGAACCAATTTGTACAACAGATCTTTCTGGCTTGTCCTTAGCGCTTGATTTAGACACAAGCCGTGGCGCTATACTCCAAGCGCAATAACTTTTGGGAGAGCAAAATGGATTGGGAAGCCGTTGGAGCGATCGCGGAACTACTGGGGGCCATTGCAGTCTTTTTGACCTTGGCATATTTGGCACTACAGGTGCGGCAAAACGCCAATGCACTGCGTCATCAAAACGATTTTTCTGCCGCACAGATCATGCAGGCGCGTACCGATACGTTAATTAATGTCAGCACTACAATGTTGTCGAACCAACAAAATCTTTTTGTGATATCAAGTTTAGGGCCAAAGCTGGCCAGCCGAAAAGACATCAACCCAGCGGATCAACAACGGGCCAATCAGGTACTTAACGTCTTTAGAAGTATGTTCGAAAACATCTTTGAACAGCGCCAACGAGGTTTTGTAACCCAAGAGTTCTATCAAGGCACTACGGTTCGAGGCATCGAATTCTTTGGTTCTGCGCTGCTGGCATTCAAAACACCTATGTCGCCTGACTTCAAAGCTGAGGTAGAACGGATTGTTAATACCTGATGCGGAAGCTCGCGAGGGTTAGCGGCTATGTTCTCAGAGCAATGCGTTGTTGCTGAAAACAGCTTTCAGCGTCACTCGTAGGCTTTTTTCAGCTCTGCGCGATAGTCCACTTCGAATATGCCCGCGCCAAATAACCTGGCCTTAAAGACACGATTCATCGAATCAAAGCGGTAACTGCTAAAAGGCGCGCCGGTTTCTTTTGTTCACTTTCTTATTTTTTGGCACTTCGCGGCTACGCTAATACGTACCCGCTAGGTAGTCGACACTCGATTCCAGCTTAGAAGATCGATCTACATAGCGCACAAAGCCGTCGGGGAAGCCGCTGCTGATCATCTGCCAGGTCTCTCTTATACCTTTGTGTTGAAAGTAAGACGCTATGTCGCCTTCAAAAGTGTTCCAAAAATCGTCAGGGATTAGATTCCGCTGATGTTGTAGATATGCGTTAAACCAGACAATAAAGACCGCCGTAACCCGTTGGACAAAAATAAGGCGAGTAGCCTCATCCATGTCGTCCATGCCTTGCAAACCACTGTGAAACATACGCCCCGACTCATCATCAACAATGGTTATTGCCATCACTTGGTCGGTGATTGAACTGATGGCCGCACTCTGATTCGACCATGTGTTGTCGCGAATCTGGCGACCTAAATAGACCAGCGAGCCTATTACACCTAATCCCCCAACAATTTCTCCTAGTGCTCCCAAAATCTCCCAGTTCATGTCATCCCCTTTTTTAACTTAGGCGGCGTATACCGCGTAATTTTTGCAGCGAAACACTTCGCGATTCTGCTCCCCCGAACAGAAACGCAACCCTAGCGCGGAACATGAACTGCGGATAGGCCGTGGCTTAATGGACTCTGCACTAGCGCTGGCAGCGAACCTTGCGGCAGGTTTAGACTAGCGAGGGTCGTTACTTAGGAGAGGGCATGCCGGAGGTTAAGCCACTGACACCAATAATTGGTGCGGAAATATCTGATATCGACCTGCGCCAGCCTCTTAGCCCTGAAAGTGTGCAGTGGCTCACCGATCAACTTGTCCGCTACAAGGTCATTTTCTTTCGTGACCAGAACATCGACTCGCAACAACATCTAGATTTCGCCAAAGAATTTGGCGCGTTAGAAACCCATCCGGTAAACCCCAAAGACGGTTTCCCTGAGCTCTTGGTATTGCATAACGACGCCGACCGCCCACCCGCCGATACCGCGGTATGGCACTCTGATGTGACTTGGAGGCTCGAACCTTCGCTGGGCTCCATACTCATCGCGCGCAAAGTACCAGAAGTTGGCGGTGATACCTTGTTTGCAAACATGGAAGCGGCGTATCAAGGATTAGATGACGAGACTAAGGCACTGATTACCGACCGACGCGCCGTTCATCAATTTGAGCCAATGCGGCAATATCTTCTGCAAAGCGGTGCAGATGCAGAAAAAATGGCTAAGTTTGAAAAGAAATACCCCAAGACGACGCATCCTATCGTGCGCAGTCACCCGATAACTGGCGAAAAATCGATCTACGTAAACAGACTCTTTACTGTAGGTATAGAGGGTATGGCGGATGCCGAAGCGCAACCTTTGTTAGACAAGCTATTCGCTTCTGCATCCCAACCTGAGTACCAGTGCCGCTTTCGTTGGCGCAAGCACTCAATAGCGTTTTGGGACAATCGCGCAGCGCAACATTACGCGACAGCAGATTACTATCCGCACGAGCGTGTTATGGAGCGCGCAACTATTGAGGGCGACCGCCCGGTTTAGCCGCGCTAGCATTAAAAGGATTAATCTAAATCTAGACGCTTGGTAAGGTCACGCTTACCCGATAGTTGGTAGTCAATGATGCTCGACACATCGTATTTAGCAGCAAAGCGCTGGAGCTTACCAATGCGATTAAATCCAAGCACAGCAACACCGCCTACCTCTGCGCCGCGCTTTTCCAGCAGCTTCACTAGCCCCTTGAGCTGACCGCCTGTTTCTACCCAATCGTCAATCAGCGATACCCGATCACCTTTCTTGATCAATTGCTTATTTACTTCAAAGGCGTTGCTTTCATTGGTGTAGTCAGTGAACGATTGGCTCACCACGTTCTGCAGAATGTTCGGCAACCGCCCGGCCTTACGAATTAGGATAAGCCCTTTCTTTAGTTCCGACGCAACCGCGCTGCCCAACACAAAGCCCAGCGCTTCCGGGCACGCGATTTTGTCTATGGCTTTGTCTCGATGAGGACGACACAGATCTAACACTAACGATCTAAAGACCTTGGGATCGGCAAACAGCGGGGTGAAATCCAGCTTTTTGGTCGCCTGGAAATCAATATGTTGCAGATATTGTTCGGGCTGCATCGTCCTACCTCGCAACGTAAAGCTAAGCCTTGGTTTGCTCGCGGTAACGCTGGCCTCGCTCGGCGGCCAGTTTATAGGCAGCGGCGGTTTCCGCTTCGACCTCAGCGCGTTGTTTCTCGCTCAGCTCTTTGAACTCTTCTACCCACCATCGCCGTGTGACCTGTGGAAATGTGCCCATGCGGTTAACACACGCATTGGCACCCCGGTCACGACCGGCGTTATAACCAGCTGCTCCTTCTAGCGCCGCCGCGGTCTTGCCGAAAGGAATCAAGTCCCCTTCCATTTTTGGAATCAGAAAATACGGCATGGAGATGCGAGTCTCGCCCCGGGGAATCAGCGTAGTGTTAACTCGGTGCAGAGTGGCCGAATACCGCCCTTCGCTTAAATGCATAAGGGTACCGCCGGTATTAACGATTACCGAGCCAGGAATTACCGGCACGACATAGTCGCCCGGTGCGGTACGACAGGTCACCGGGGCATTCATCCACTGACCTTCGCCGGCCACCACCTGTAGCCCCGGTCGATCATTTATCAACAGCGCGACAAAGGGCGGTCCGTCGATATGCGCCCCTACGTTTTTGCTGTCGAACTTGTCATACCACGACTGCACATTGGCACGCTCGTCTTCGGCAAATACATCAAGGCTGTAGTTGTGATTGAGGCTGGCCGCAAGATCTGGATCATCGAAGTCAAAGTACTTACGAAACTCGGCAGGATCTTCGCCTAAGGACTCTACAATTAACTCGCCAAGCTGGTGGGTCAACCGATGATAGGTGAGATTTAATTCTTCTATCAGCGGTTGAAAGCCAGGCAGTGAATCGGTTTGCGGCCATGTGTTGGGGCCACGGAATAATCGTTTGTGAATCGGTTGCGACTTGTCGTCATGAGCGCATAGCGGCTCCTGCTCAAACCCATATTGGAAGTTCTCGATCACTTGACCATGACCGCGATCCGCTGGGGTCGGCAAGGTGTAACCACGAAAATAAGGGGTATTGGAGATGTGTGCTGACTTCTTAACATCCATGGGCGCATCAAAGAATCCTCGGACCTCGCGGAAAGCACGCTGCTGAAAGTCATCGTCCAACCCCGGTGCGTTGGTTAGTACCAAAAACCCACATTCTGATAAGGCATAACGCAGATCACTAAGAAACTTGTCTCGATCTTGCTCTAAATCCAGCCAATCTACGGTTGGGATTTCTTGCATAGCCTTTGGCCCACCTACAGCGCTGTCTTTTTGTTCTTCTGATCGTTCCATGTTCCTCTCCTTTAGCGGCCCTCCTTAAGAGTAACGCCAAATTCGACCTTAGTAACTCAAATCTAAGCTTGGCGAACTACAAGCCTCTGCATCAAACTGCTAACAATGAGTAACGAAGCCGTCATACGTAAGTCAGCCATCCTGTCAGACTGTGGAGCCTATCGCTATGAACTTAGGCGCACCTGGGATGACCGGCTCCCGGTTTTACTTTGGATAGGTTTAAATCCGAGTACCGCCGACCACATTCAAGACGACCCCACCAACCGTCGGATAGCGGGTTTCTCTAGACGTTGGGGCTACGGCGGCTATGTGCTAGCTAACCTGTTCGCCTACCGATCACCTGACCCCAAAGCACTTAAGCAAGCGCGAGATCCAATAGGACCTGAGAATGACACCTACTTGGCAAAACTCTCTGCCAGCGCCAAAAAAACCATCTGCGCCTGGGGCAACCACGGAACCCTGTTGAATCGAGCCGCCGAGGTGCTACCGCTGCTTAACAAACCTATCGCATTGGGCGTGACCAAGGCACAGCAACCGCTGCACCCGCTCTATTGTCCAGCGGATCGGCAACCTGCCCCGTTTAAGCCAAACCACAGCTAGGGGCAGAAAGCTTTTTAGCTCAAGCGTCTGACAACGATTCCAATACTTCAGGCACCCGTCCCCAGCTGGGGGCATCGTTTTCACAATGCACCATGGTTGGCTGAAATACCTCTGGGTCGTCTAGTGACCCTCCGGCGACGCTGGCAAAGCCGAGTTCTAGATCGGCCCAAAGCCGACTGCCGCACTTGCCACAAAAGTTTCGAGTGTTGGTTCTACCGGATTTGGCAGTAACACTAAAACTCGTCGGCTCGCCTTGATCCAGTGTTAAATCGCTGCGTTGCACGACATAGGCTGCATAACCATCGGTACCGCTTACCCGCCTGCAATCCGTGCAATAGCAATAAAGTTGAAACACCGGCTCCCCAAAAATGGAGTAGCGCACTGCACCGCATAAACATCCACCCTGGATCATAGCTGTCTCCCTTCAACTAAGAACCTGATGTCACTTTGGAGTAATTTGCTGTTGGCTTCAATTCTTGCGCTACATCGTTTAGGCCAATCACCCCGAACTACAGACTCGATTCAAGTAGCAATTCGGGGTAGTGTCCGGAGATTCAAAAAAACCATGTTTAGTTAAAGGATGCTCAAATCTATGCGCGCCCTACCAGAAGAATTCGACCCCGGTCACGTTGCTGCGCAAGCTATAAATACACCCCACATGTATGCACAGGAGCTGGCAGCAAAAGATCCTATGCGCTCAGTGTTGGACGCCAACCCAGAGATTTACTTTGTGCCGCCTAAACGCTCAAGCGAATGGGGGCAATGGGAGTACAAGTCTGGTTCGTATTACGACACCACCACGGGTGACAAGCACCCTTACTGGCAGGACAAAGACCTGCCCGTGGCCACCAAGAACCTTGAGCGACTGCGCTCAGATATGCTGAATTGGGGTTATTGCAAGATCGACAGTGCACTCAGCCCCGATCAGGTCGCCGTTATTCGCCAGCGAGTTTTAGAACAAGCAGAAGGCGAACGCATGGCGGGTATCGCACAGAAAACCCCTAGCGGACAAAATATAAATTGCTGCATTAATAAGGGGCTGTGTTTTGAAGGGCTGATAGAGCATCACCCCGATACAGTTCAGGGCGGTGCTTTGGTTGAACAAGTTGTTACCGAGGCATTGGGGCCAAACTGGATTTGCACCTCGCTGATCGCAGCCATCTCGTTGAAAGGCGGCGTTCCCCAGGCCTTGCACCAAGATCAAGATATTGCGCTGGATTCCAGGAGCCCGCTCACCGTAAACATACTGACCGCCATCACCGATATTGATGAAACCAACGGTGGCACCTTGGTAATACCTGGTAGCCATCGCACTCTGTCAGATGCCGTGCGCTCGCAACAACCTGTTGGCAAGCTGCCCCCGGCAATCAATATCGACGCCGCCGCAGGCACTATGGTGATAACTGACGGTCGACTGTTGCACAGCACAGGCATTAACCATACCGACACACCGCGCATTGTTATGCTGAATGGCATGCAACATCCGCTCATACGGCAACAAGAAAACTGGATGCTGTCTGTAAGGCCAGACGTGATCAAACGCGCCAGTCCAAAGCTGCTGCAACGCATTGGTTATCAGGCAACTAATGCGGCACAAACCAACGAAGGTCACGGCTTTGGAGCAACTGGCGCCGTGGATGAAGCCACCGGGGCCATAGTGGACTTTCGAATGGCCGCGGACACCGGTGAGTATCTTCGTGTAGGCGAGCTTGGTCCTAACTCAAGCCCGGAAGAACTCAACGCACCGTATACCCTACGCGAGGTCGTGGGGAAGGCTCGCGCCGGCGGACGCAGTGCTCCAGTGGGCATTGGCGGTAGCAAGAAAAACCCCTAACGGAATAACTCATGTCGCTTAAACAGTTAGCGCGCTTCCTCATCCAATTGTATGTCGCCTTGGTAGCGAGCACCGTTGGTGCTAACGCGAAACCGTCTGAGTCAGGCCTCAATCCCTGTTTGTCGCGCTCAGCAGAGTTGGGCGATTCAGCATTTTGGGCGACAACCGCAGTTGAACAGTATGCTGCCGGTGACTACCAATCAGCGGTCGCCACCGTTGACGCCTGCTTCAACATTTGGGGCGCCGCCGCCGGACATGAACAAAAGAAGCTGCACGACGCCGGCACGCAATGCCCGCGAACGGGCAAGGTTTCGGCGAGGGCAAAAGCTAAAATTCATGAAGACTATTTAATGAACGACGTCTCTTTGGCACTTTGGGCCAAGGCGCGATCGCTGCACGAACTGGGAAAAATCGAACAGGCGAAACTCACCTATGGGCGATGTGTCTATATGACCTGCGGGCGCGCTTGGGATCCACAAGGATGGTTTTGGAGTCCAGCACAGGACTGCGCAACTTTTGCACGGAAGTTACTGAAAGAGGAGCGCTAGGAACCGCCTTACCTACAGCTAAAGAGTTACTAGCAACGAATCTCCAGCGCTGAACAGCGCATCAGGTGTATAAATTTCGTCGGGCTTCCGCACAAGAAGCCACTCAAGACATAGAAAAGCTGACTTTTATCGCGCTTTTGATCCACCTCAGCGCGTTTTCCCGTCGTCGCCACACACTGTCTCTATGATGCCCCGGATCTGCAGGGGAACAGGTAAAGCGATGATCACCACAACCAATGAGCGGAGCTCGAAAGCACTCCGTCCAGGGTTTTTCATGCCCTTGATATGGCTACTTTGCGCCTGCGGTGGCGGCGGTGGAAGTGTCGGTAGCAAACCTGCGCCTTCCGGACAAACGACTTCCCAGGCCGATAACACTGCGCCGGTAATCACCCTGGACGGTCCAGCTACTGTAGAGGTCGTGCAAGGCCAGTCTTACAACGAAGCCGGCGCAACCGCGTCAGACGCTGTCGACGGCGAAGTTGATGTCGAAATCTCTGGAGAAGTCGACAACCAAACTATTGGAACCTACACAATCCGTTATAGCGCTGTAGACCAAGCCGGTAACGAAGCTTCCGTGAGTCGCACCGTGCAGGTCGTGGCAGCACACACATCTGACTCGATTGAACTGGTCGTTTTTGCAAACGGCATGGCTGGCAGCACTTGGGATGCGGGGTTCGGTGCCTATGACCAAGCCATCGATTACGCCACCTGCGATAACGACAATGGCTCGGATTGTCCGAGTATAAGTTGGGCACTCGCAAGCGACGCGGATCGCGGTCAAGTCTTAGAGATATCCCGCGTTGACAACGATAACGATGCAGGCCTTTTCATCAAAACAAACAACCCCTACGACGCTACTGGATTTGCTGGCGGCACCCTCGAATTTGATATTCAAATCGTCAGTGGCGATCCGCGCCTTTCGGTGAAAGTGGATTGCGTCTACCCGTGCACATCTGGGGATTTCGAGCTGGGAGTAATCGAAAGTAACAATTGGCAAACCGTGCAGGTGGATATTAACGAGCTAGTGGCACAAGACTTGGATCTGAGTTCAGTTGATACAGGTTTAGTGATTTGGCCAACAGCTCATTCGGCAACGGTTTTCCGCCTTGATCGAGTGCGATGGGTCGCGAACCCAGATGGCGCAACGGCAACAGCTGGGGCAGTTTCACAACCAAGCGAAACCTGGATTAACCCTAATTTTGAGGGGCCCACTTCCCCCACTTCCTACGCCGGCTATTCACTCTATTGGTCAGACGAATTTACCGGTGATTCATTAGATTCCAATCATTGGAACTACGAACTGGGCACCGGCAACAACGGCTGGGGCAATAACGAACTGCAATACTATCGGCAGGAAAATACGTCTGTTAGCGAAGGTTTGTTGGTCATCGAAGCCAAGGAGCAACAATTTGGAGGCCGCCAATACACCTCTTCACGGCTCACAACTGAAGACAAGATGTCATTTACCTATGGTCGCGTGGATATTCGCGCCGCACTACCCAAGGGCCAGGGCATCTGGCCAGCGCTGTGGTCACTTGGGGCTAACTTCAGCACTGTCGGTTGGCCCCAAAGTGGCGAGATCGACATTATGGAAATGATTGGCGGCAGCGGTCGGGAGGATACAGTTCATGGCACGGCGCATTGGCAGGACAGTTCAGGCACTAAGCAGGACAATAGCGGCGCATATACTCTGTCAGATAACAAGACCCTTGCGGATGGGTTTCATGTCTATAGCTTAGTTTGGGATCAGCAATCCATAGCTTGGTACATTGACGACGTTCAGTACCATTCCATGGCCCTGGATGATTCATCGAATTTACAAGCCTTCCACAAACCCTTTTTTCTAATTTTCAATGTGGCGGTGGGAGGTAACTGGCCAGGCAGCCCAAACGCAAACACCCAGTTCCCTAAACGCATGCTCGTGGATTACGTGCGAGTCTTTAGCAAGAACGAATGATCAACTGAAATCAGACCATAGCTTCTCCAAGGCCAAGCTCATCCAAGGCGTTCTGCTGAGAAAGAGGCGCTATACGAGGTTGCATCTCTAGCGCCGCGAAAAGGTCAGCAAATCATGCAGTGAACAATTAAAACTCGGCCGCTTCGCTCGACAAAAATAGCCTGATTGATCAGCTCATTATCATTCAACGACGTACGTTGTATCTAAACAATGCCAAAAGAATCTTGTCTTCAGAGATGCCCGCCCAACGGTGCTCTTTATGCTTTGCGCAAGCTTCGGTGACGCTGATTATTTCGGCGACTCAATAGCCTAGTGTATCAACTCAGCTCTACGCCAATCCTCCATCGTGGCTATATCCTGCACCCTCCAACTGGCTATAGATATCAAACGGGCGCGCTTATCGAAGCGAAGAGGCTGCTGTAACCAAGTCTGCGTCAGACTCCAATAAAATTGCCCAGCATCATGCATGTATTCATCTGAATCTTGAGATCTCGCATCAAACTTGTCAGGAAAAAGCACTTCCAATCCTACATCATCGCCACTTTCCTTGAACCTTCTCTGAACGGTATACGGAAATTTTGAGGCGGAGAGGACATAGAGAAAGTCCCCCGATCTTATCCTATCGTAACCTCTGGATAGATAAGAGATTTCTATGAGCGGACTGGTTGCAAGAATGCAGCAGGCGAATTCGTAATTCTCCTGTTTTATAGCTTGAAGCGCACGCTCGATTACTGGAAATAATCCAGCCTGATCATTAGAGATATCCGCAGGCCGTAAGAGAGGCACCTCAGCTCCATATTGGATGGCTACCTCCGCGATTGCGCAACTGTCAGTGCTAACAATAACCTTAAAGAAGAGATCGGATTGGAGAGCCTTTTCGATAGCGCAGCTGATCATCGGCTTGCGGTTGAAGAATTTTATATTCTTATCTGGAATCCACTAGCGCCCCCCTCTCGCGGGTATGATCGCAATGTTCTTTTTTGTAACAATTTTTTGTCAAACATTAAAAATCAGTCTTGTTGTTTCCGAACTTTTCAATTGTGCCAAGTAATCTTTTAGGACCTCCGAGGTCGATAGGAGTGGAGTTTGCAAGGATTGTTAATTCCGCGTGATTCCCACCGCTTGGTAATCAACTGTTAAAAGATGCGAAAAAAATTTTGATGATTCAGGTGACACATTCTACGGGTCACTCATAGCTTAACGAAACGCGAACGAATACCCTCTTACCATTACTATCCGTGAAGTACGCACCTTGATAATCTCCGAACGTTCTAGCTCTCAGAATATCTATCAGGGGACCCAATCTATAATCTTTATCTAGGTGGAGTTCATCCAATTCATACATTTCCTTGACTGTATTTGCAGGGAAGTCTCTCCAGTTGTTGGCTATGGTTTCGACTCCTCCAACAATGATTTGGTCTAAAAATTTATCCAAAAGGGCTAACCCGTGGTCGCCGAGCCTTTTGTACAAACTTTCTCCTGTATCTACTGACAGCAATGGTACTGTCTCTCTTGCGATGATTGGTCCAGAGTCTACTCCGGCGTCAAGAAAGTGCAGTGATACGCCAACAGGGTATTTGTTGATGATGCTGAAAACGTTGGTAGCACTACCTCTATTGTAAGGTAGATACGAGGTGTGCAGATTTACGATTCCGTTTGGGAATGAGCGCAAAACATCTTCCGAAATTATGTGACCAAAGCCGACACTTAGTCCGAGCTCAGCCTCGGGAATTCGGTCTTTGAGGGAATCTTTTGGCTGGTACTCAATTGCCACTGCCTGCTCGGGTAGCTCAGCGAGAATTAGTTCATGAAGATTCTGCCTCTTCTTTTCATTAAGACATATTCCTACAACAGCGACGCCCTTTCTTTGTTTTATGATCTTTATTGCATCAAGGCATAAGCGCCCATTGCCAAAAATAAACAGACGCAACATATAAACCGATTCCTCTCTCGTTGCTCTTCAAAGAGCCTTAAACTTTTAGATTCAAGTCAATTCTTTTATGGCTTGTACAACGTCTAGTCTAGATCCAGTACATCTGCGATAGAGGTTAAAACTCGCTCGCCGCTCCTTCCGTCTAACGCTCCGCATTGATTTTGGACTATTTCTCGCATCAGCTCCTCGTTTGATAGAAGTTCTATGGCCCGATGAGCCAGGCTTCGGTGCCATTGACCAGCTAGATTACCGAGAGGTAAGGCCAGGCGAGCCGCTATTAGACCATCGTAAATGAGTTTCTGATTCTCTAGAACCCAACCTGTTATCAGCGGTAGTCTGCATGCGCATGCTTCAATTGCTATTGTGCTAGCAGGCGTTATACCTATCTTGCAACTGTACATAAGTTCTGCAATTTGTTCGTGGTTCAAATTTTTATAGATCTTCAATCTATTGGGATATTCTTGACCTAGATCCCTTAGGTCGTTTATTCCCGTGTAATAGTTTCCTACTACACACTTGATCCCAATTTCTGTTTTCAACAAGAGTTCCTGAGCGGCAGACAGCGTTATGTTCTCTGAATCCAAGCCACCCATATTTAGAAAAATCCCATCTCTTTTCTCTGACGAACGACTATTCCCAAATAGCGAGCAAAGAGCTAAAAAACATGGTTGGAGTAGCGCGTATTGAAGTCCTAGAAGATATTTCGACTCTGCAAGATGTTTAACTGTGGCACTAGGCGGAGACGGCGCGTGGTTAAAGACGAGATCAGCATAAGGAAATTGCCGTAAATGATCATCAATCACGATCACTTTAAGCCCTAAATCTTTTGCTCTTTTTTGATACGCGGTACCCAAATTATAGCCATCAAGTATGATGAACTCCGCCAGTGGATACGTTTTTTTGATTCCTTCAAGTTCTGCTAGGTTGGACTCATTAAAACACTGCTCATGTTTGACTTCCTTAGAGGATAGGCGCTCGAACAAACCAGTTGGCAGCTTCTCGGAAGCAAAAATAATGGTGAAGCTTTCTTTCAACATTAAAGCAAGGGCAATACAGCGAGAAACATGACCTAGACCTGAGTCGGGCCTGGCGTCGGCCCTGATAATTCCAATCGTTTTCAATACAAACCAGCCCAACCGACACTGTCAGAGGGCAAGTATACCTTCAACAAGTAAGAGATTAAGGTTAGATTTAAGCTTCGAAGCAGTTCAGATTTTTTTGATGGACCCATTGGGTGCTGAAGCTTGACGAGATATCCCTGAAAGAAGGGAGGCAGTCTTAATCTTTCCCAACATTTCGCGGAAGTTTGATATGGTCAACGCTTCCAACTGTTTGTGAATCAGATAATTTTATGGACGTACTGTGGCAATGAAATCGTATATGGAGAAGAGAGAGTGTTTCACTTTAGATCAAGCGCTCATGACCAAATATATTGATCAAATCCTTCAGATTGAAGAAGAGACCAGCCAGAGACTCGGGACAGAGAGATACGGCGCTCCATGGAGCCGCGATAACTTTTATTCCAATAGAGAGGGTAAATGGAGCTTCAGCATTATCATAGTGAGCTGCGGAGATGTGCTTGCATACCTCGTTAGTTCAAAGTGGGACAACAATCTCCACGGCCACCGTATGGCTGTTAAATTAGACTTGAATACCAAAGATAAGGTGCTTTTACAGAAAGATCTCTACCACAGGCAGAGAAATTTATCGGCAGCTGCGGGCTTATACATGACCACAGCTATGGTGCCCGAGGATAATTGCTCAACCATTAGGTACTATAAGAAGGAGGGATGGGTTGAGCTCGACGAAGAAGAACTCATTACCTTTATAGAGGCGAGAGGGTTAGAGTGTTTTGTCGATAAACCAAACATACTCGTTGATAAAATCCCCGAAGCAGGACATCCCAGTCGAGCAAAAGTTCTGAAATTCGTGAATTCTACGGAGACTGAGATTTGACGTATGTTATTGCTGAGATCGGCAACAACCATAATGGATCGTTGGAAAAGGCCAAAGACCTCGTTTTAGCTGCTTCTGAAACAGGCGTGGATGCAATTAAGACCCAGTCTTTTAGAGGTTTAGACATTGTTTCGCCCAAAGTTCTAACAAGCGATTACCCCGATTGGGATACGGGAGGTTTTACGTATTGGTACGAATTTGCGGAGAGTGTCGCCTTGGATTTGAATGAGCATCAGGATTTAATTGACTATACAAGATCTCTGGGGCTAGATTTCATTACCACTCCCGTGGCACCTTCTATAGTCGATGAGTTGGAGAAGTTAGAAGGCATTTCCAGCTACAAAGTTGCATCCATGGATCTGGACAATCTTACTCTCCTCGATTCTATGTCACGCACCAATAAGCCCGTAATTATGTCGACCGGTATGGGATCAATCGAAGAGGTGGTGACTGCTGCCAGTTATTTCGACAGATCAAGACTTTCAATCCTTCATTGTGTGAGCGACTACCCCTTAAATCCTGATGATGCGGCTCTCGGAAACATTGAATTTTTAAAAGATAAGTTCAATGACGCAAGGATTGGTTTCTCAGATCATTCGATGGGACATGAACTATCCATTGCAGCCATTAGTATGGGGGCAGAGGTCATTGAAAAGCATTTCACGCTGGATCGAACCGACCCTAGCCCTGCAGAGCATCACATGTCGCTGGAACCCGCAGAATTTAAAACATTAGTTACGTGGATACGCCACATAGATAAAAACATCGCAACAAAAGGTTGGTCAAGAAGCCAAATCGAACAGAAGTCGAAAAGTGGGTTTAGACGAAGCTTTCATTACAAAACAGCCATGAAAGCCGGAAGCAGAATATCCCTAGAAGATCTTGTTTTCGTTCGACCCGAAAGTGGAATTAATCATGATCAAATCGAATCTGTTCTGGGTCGACAACTAACTTCCGATAAAGAAGCATACGCACCTTGTCTTCTGCAAGATTTCAATTAGGCACACCCCTTGTAGCCTGAAAAATTAGGTGAGTGTGACTAAGAGTTTAACAAAGAGGTTTTGACAGTTGTGCCGCACTGAGCTGATGTTTCTCTGGGCATGACGACGGTTAACAAGCTGGGGCGACCGCGAGCATGTGAGTCCAGAGTATGTGACGAGCTGTACGACGGTGGCTCGCAATGCCCACGAACAGTCAGGGTTTGGACGAAATTAAAAGCTAAAATTCAGAATAACTGTTTAATAAAAGATGCCTCATTGGCACTTTGGGCGAGGGCGCGTTCGCTGCGTGAACTTGGAGGCATCGAAAGAGCGAAGCTATTGTATGAGCAACGTGCCGATTAACCTACGCGCGCTTGAGAATCTCGAAGATGCTTTCTAGAACCCGACACAGGCCTACGAAACATTTATACGCAAATTTCTTAGAGCAGAGCACAAGTAACACATACGGTGGGCGAGATAGATTAGCCATCAGTAAAGCTTCTACCTCAGCATATCATGCAGTGATCAATTAAAACTCGGCCGCTTCGCTCGACAAAAATAGCCTGATTGATCAGCTCATTATCATTCAACGACGTACGTTGTATCCAAACAATGCCAACAGAGTCTTGTCTTCTAAATAGGTGTAAAAACTCTCTGTCGGTAAAGTAAGCACGAGGCATGTGAGAGAGTTGTCTGTCCAGCTCTTCTGGCGTAACGATGCCTTTCATACGCTCGGTAAAATGTTCTACGTGTTTCGTATGATTATTCTCGTTAGAAGCCGCCAAGCAACTATCCATAATGGGTTCCACAAGGTTTAGAATTTCTTTGACGCTTAGTTCTGAAAGCTGCATGAGATCCTTTCATCAAACGTTGGGTTTTTTGGGAAGCTAGCCTCAGTTCCCCTGCAACAAGCGAGTCTCGGTCTGAAAAGACAAAAGCGCATTGCAGACACGTCGCCAATTATGACTAAAGTGGGGCGAGGTGTTTCATTCCGCTTTATACATGCCTTTATCTTTTTTTGGCATTGAACAGGCTCGTTCCATTTCCGTCTGTGTTCCGTCTACAAATGTAAAAATCATACCGCCGTTCTCGAGATGTCGGCTAACCGTGTCGAACAGGTTGAACAATCTGAATACTATCTTGCCTTCGTCATCAACTTTGACGGCACTCGCTAGGTTAGTGCAGTAGGTTTGTATGTCCCTAGCGCCATTTTTGAGCGTGCCATCAATACGAAAATCGTGAATTAGACCAGCCGTTGTGACGACCATTCTGTTGCCGCATTGTTCGATTCTTTCAATGTGACCAATTAGTCCCGACTTAGCCAACCATAGGCCTCTCATATCCGGTATTCCTGGGGCAATTGGCTCCCGACAATTGTGCAAGATGGGCATGGGCATTTGAGAGAAGCCACAGTCTGGCGTGTAAGCCTTGGGGATCTCATCTGCAGCTAGGCCTTGGCCGTCTAGTGCCGTGTGACCGCAGTAGTTCAGCTGAGCGCCATCTGCACTAAATACCCGAGGCTCCGTGGTATCAGTTGGGCGGGGCCACAGCGTGAGAAACACCAGCAAGCAACTAAAGGTCAGAAAGAAGGCAAAGAGAGTGAAACGCAATGTAGCTCTCATTTGTTCTTGTCTCCATTCAAGGCAACCCCATGGGTGCGCATTTGTAGCTGTTCTTCTTGGTGATTAAACAGCGAAAAGATCAAAAGACAACAACCAAACGCGCCGTCCATCGCCAAAGGCGTCCGGAGCTTGGATTAAAAGTGTCTACCTTATGCGTACCACGATTAGAAAAGATGAGTGAACCAGGAGCTACGAATTACATGCGGCCAGTAATGGTGCCGGAACGCGGAATCGAACCGCGGGCCTACTGATTACGAATCAGTCGCTCTACCAACTGAGCTATCCCGGCAAAGACTTGAGTCCAAGCCCCTTGAGCGCCATGCTTGGACGGAGCGCATCTTAGCTAACATTGCATGCCAGTGGGAGCGTTCGCTGAGCGTTTTGTCGACGACATGAGGGGAAGAAAATGAACTATGTCCATCCAGAATATCTAATCGAAGTTGAGCAGTTACACGCGCTGTTAGAAGACGAAAATGTACGGATATTCGATGCTTCTGTGCTGCTGCATCGAGCGGAAAACGGCTACACCGCAGAGCCAGGCGTTAAGGCTTATTTAGAGGAGCACATTCCGGGCGCTGGTTTTATTGACTTGCTCAACGATTGGTCTGATACCGACTCGCCTTTAAATAATACCTTGTTGGCGCCAGACGAATTAGCAACCGCTATCGGTAACAGTGGTATTAACGCAGAGCATAAGGTTGTTTTGTACTCTTCTGGCCACATGATGTGGGCGACTCGAGCCTGGTGGTGCTTGCACTACGCTGGGCATCGCAACATTACCGTACTAAATGGCAACTTAAACGCATGGCGCAACGCCGGTTTGCCAACCCATTCAGGCATGGAAAGCTATGCAGTTGAGTCTTTCACGGCTGAGCCCAATCAAAGCGCGATCGTTTCAACGTCAGAGGTTGAACAAGCTGTTGAGCAAAAAGTCTGTATCGTCAACGCTCTGTCTCCAGAGCTATACGCTGGCACTGGTGATTTTTATTATCAGCGTCGCGGCCACATTCCATCAAGCCTATTGCTGCATTTCGATAACGTGTTAGATAACGAATACTTTCTGCCAGCAGAGCAGTTGTCTGAGGCACTAACAAAGTTAGGTATGTTGCATGACGGCAGGGTAATTACTTATTGCGGCGGCGGTATTGCAGCAACGATTGATGCCTTTGCCTGCAAACTACTGGGTCAACATGACGTCGCAGTTTACGACGGCTCTATGTCCGCATGGGTACAGTCACCGGATCGCGCCTTAACCCTGGGAGAGAACCCTTGAGTGCGTTGCCGCCACTTTTACCTGAAATCTGCGTGAACAAAATTGTTGCAACTGTTGCTGAGAAATTCACGCTGTAGAAGTCACTATGTTTGAGCTTCAGGGGTGAAGTGACGATGCTCTCCTCCCCCCTCCTGCTCTTACTTTGCCCCTGAAGCGTTTATTTGATCTTGTACTGGTCCAACTCTCTCGTTGTTGTTCGCATCGTCAGAAGCCGTCACGACTTCATTGCTTGGACTTAAACATCTACTCTTGAGTAATTGCTCGGCGTATTTTTTCGATGCGGCGTCGATTTGCGCCTAAGTCCGAGTAACCCACTCGCGATGCGGATCTGACCGCTATGACGCCTGCGTCTGTGCGCAACTCGAACTCTACGTCGTCCACAAACCGCAATAACCGAGTTCTTGCTTCAACTCTTAGATAACCACCGTCAACTTCTTTTATGGTGTAAGCAGACTGCTGCTCCAGATAGTCTTGTAACTTTTGCCAGGTTTGTTGCGGATCTGCGGCCAGCTTTAGTGGCGCTATGGCGTGGTCATCCGCTGCATCGCTACAAACACAATTGGGCGATTTCGGACAAGGCTGTATTCGCGTATTGCTCTCGGCCATGAGTTCTCCTGTTATGGGCATACACATCGCAATCAGGGTTAACGCGGTTATTTTTCTAATGGACATGATGCGGCTTTTTGTTGAACGGTCGTCCATTCTGGCATGCCGCCACAGGCCTCTAAAGTATTTATTGGCGACTCAATCCGGGCAGCTTTGTGCTGACGGCATGATCAAGCAGATAGCCGGCCCGTCCCGCGCTACCGCGCGCACTGTGTAGCTGTCTCCAACAACAGGATCAATGGCATAAGCACTGCCATCGTCCTTTGCCAATTGCCAACCTATGACCTCGGCTATTTGCTCACGGTCCGCAAGATCAGTGGCGTAGCGGCCATATCGAATTCGATAATCCTCTTGGAACAGTGCCATGCTTTGCACATTACTTCTTAATACTGCTACGACTGCATCGGCCTGATAACCACTCCAGGTCGGCCAAGCAATGGTTACCAAAAGGGCGACTAACAAGACAGCCAGCAACAATTCGACCAAGGTGAATCCTTCCGTCTGGGCGGCGGGGCTAAGCATTACAAACGCTCTCAACCCAACATACCGAGGCGGTTACCGCCTCCGTTAAGTCGCCATAGGCTGGCCGGCGAATGGTTAACTTGGCTGTTCCCTCCGCGATAGTGCCGGTCAGGGTCATTAATACTGTCCCGTCGGCATCGGCACTTTGCGAACTGGCCGCGTAGGCCGCTGCGCCTTCCGGCGAAGCAGTTGCAGCTCGGCCGTCTTCACGAGTCAAAGCATTCACCCACTGATCCGCAGACGCGTAATTCGAACTGATGGCTGCGCGACTGGCGCCGCTACTGATCTGCACCCGCAGTCGTTGCATCTCTGAATTAGCCCATGCGGTTGCCCGTTGATAGTGAATATCGACTTTGCTGGTATTCGCAGCTTGCATATAGCTTTGATAAGCCGGCACCGCAAAAGTCGCCAGTACACCTGCGATGGCGACCACGATCATCAATTCGATCAACGTAAACCCCCACGCCAATAGAAATAGATCAACACATGGATCTGAACGTTTATTGGTACATCGGCAACTGTATCGGTTTGCGCTCATGTTCTTAACCTCTTGGGCGACGACCTCAACCTATCCGCCGCGCGAGGTTACTAACATTGGCAAAGCTCAACTCTATGGTGGGGACTTTCTTAGTTGTCGACGTAGGAAAAGACCCCATGCCGATCTCCTACTTGTTTATTTGGCGCAAGCTCACCATTTCCCGCCCACTTCTCCTCTAGCATCTCGATCTTCAAAACCCGAAGCTCCCATGGAAAATTAAGGGACTAACACGTGGCCTACGTCAATAAAAAACAACCCTCGGAACTGCAAACAGTCCGCGTGGGAAACCAAGACACCGGAGACAACCAAGCAGTTGAAGTGCTAGATCGCTTGTTAAAAACGGCCGCCCAGCAGGGCGCTTCAGATATTCACATTGAGCCACAACAAAACGCCCTGCAAATTCGCCAGCGCTTAGATGGTGTTTTACTAATAACCCAATCTCTGCCTTTGGCACTCGCGCCGCGCCTACTTTCACGCATAAAGGTTATGGCTCATTTGGACATTTCCGAACGCAAGCTGCCCCAAGATGGCCGCATCAAACACTCGGCTGTGTCAGAGCTTGCTGATGTGCGAGTCAGCACCTTGCCTACCCTTTGGGGCGAAAAGGCTGTACTGCGTTTGCTTGATCACCAGAATACCGGGTTAGAGCTTAATGCTCTGGGCATGGACTCGGCACAACAAGTGCAATTTACCGACGCTTTGGGTCTACCCCAAGGACTTATACTGATAACCGGCCCCACTGGCAGCGGTAAAACCCTCACCCTTTCCAGCGGCCTACAACAATTGGATTGCGCCCAACGAAACATCAGCACTGTAGAGGACCCCGTAGAAATCCGACTAAAAGGTGCTAATCAGATTGCTGTAAATACCAAAATTGGTCTTGGCTTTGCACAGATTTTACGAGCGTTGATGCGCCAGGATCCCGACGTGATTATGGTCGGTGAGATACGGGATTTAGAAACCGCCACTGCCGCTATTCGAGCAGCACAAACTGGGCACTCAGTTTTGTCCACGCTGCACACCGGCTCCACAGGCGGCGCGCTGGCTAGGCTCCACCAAATGGGAATCAAACTTTATGACCTCACCTCTACCATCACTTTAATTGTTAACCAACGACTGGCGCGTCGCTTATGCGATCAGTGTAAGCAACCGGTTACTCAACACCCTACTTTCCGAGCCTGTATTCACGGCTGCGGCCATTGTCATCAAGGATATCGGGGGCGCGTTGGCATCTTTGAGTTTCTACCAGTGAATACCCACCTTATCTCTACGCTGCATAAGTCTGTTAGTCAGGAAGGAATTCTGCTGCCCAGCGATAATTTCATTAGTACAACCCTCCGTGACTCTGCCCTTACCAAAGTAGCCGCGGGTGTGACCAGTATGGAAGAAGCAAATCGCATCGCCCCAGCCTAATCATGCATGTTGATCTTTATGAATCAGTCCCTGAACCAATATCGCCGAGAGCTCCACGCCGAGGTTCCGCGCCAAAGTTACGTGCTCAGGAACTCATGCAGTTCACCCAACAGATCACGAACCTTCTGGTGGCGGGTATTACTTTGCCCGATGCCGTTAAAACTTTTCGTAAAGGTCAGCCGCGCTCTGCTGCACAGCAGCTGTTAACTGCACTGGAGAGCGACCTCGGCCGTGGCTTGTCCTTGAGTCAGGCTCTTAGTGCATTCCCAACCAGCTTTGATCCCTTGTATCTAAGGTTGATTGCGGCAGGGGAATCCTCTGGAACGCTCGAACAAGCGTTTGGTCAGTTGTCAGCCTTATTAAAACGTAAACACCAGCTGCAACAAAAAGTCCGCAGCGCCCTAATACACCCACTCGCTATTTCTGTGGTGGCCTGCGCAGTTAGTGCTTTGCTACTGATCAAAGTCGTGCCTGAATTCCAGCAGATGTTTGGACAATTTGATCGCAACCTGCCTGCACTGACCTTAAGTGTGATTAGCTTATCGCATCATCTACGCGACTACGGGCTTTGGTGGGTTGGGGCGATCGCATTCGCGGGGTATGCGTTGCAACTGGCAGTACGCCAGCATGCGGCAACCAAACGATTTACTCATAGCTTACTTTTGCAGCTACCACTTGCAGGCCCCATAACGACAGATGCCTGCACCGCTCGTTTTGCTCGTACCCTGGCAACAGGTTATTCAGCTGGATTGCCTATCATTGACGCTCTGACTTACGCCGCCACCGCGCCCGGCAATTGGGTTTTTGCCAACGCCACAGAGCAAGCTTGCACGTCTGTAGATCAGGGCATAGAGCTTAATGCCGCGCTGGGTCAGACTGCACAGTTCCCTGATCTGCTCATTCATATGATCAGTGTTGGTGAACAAGCCGGTATGCTTGAAACCATGTTACAGCGCGCGGCGGACTACTATGAAACACGAGTCGATAATGCAATTGACCGTTTAATTCCGTTACTGGAGCCAGCTATGATGGTGGCACTCGGCGGACTGGTGGGCGGGCTTATGCTTGCGATGTATCTGCCTTTATTCCAAATGGACAGCGTTTTGGGTTAAGTGTATTTAGCAGATGCAGATGTTCTTTGAGTCACTTCTCGCATACCAATGGCTGGGCGTTGTTTTGCTCGCCTGTATCGCCGCCAGTATTGGCAGCTTTATCAATGTGGTAGCTCATCGTCTACCAATTATGCTGCAACGCCAGTGGGCCTTCGAATACCAACAACCATCGCAACACACCGAAACGACACTTATCCAGGGCGATACATTCAATCTCGCGACACCACGGTCGCACTGCCCAAAGTGCGGTGAACAACTACGGATCTTGGACAACCTACCTTTGCTCAGTTGGTTATTGTTACGAGGTCGATGCCGATTCTGTCAGGAGGCCATTGCTGCAAGGTATCCCTTGGTCGAACTCAGTGCCGTATTACTGGGGCTAGCTGTGGTCGGAGTCTATGGATATTCCTTGCAAAGCCTTTTTTATTGCGGCTTTGCGTGGACGCTGCTGACATTGTTACTGATCGACTACGATACTGGTCTATTGCCGGACCCCATCACCCAACCCTTGTTGTGGGCAGGTCTGCTTGCGAACCTCTTCTACCCACTCGTGTCCATACAGAATGCCGTACTGGGCGCTGTAATGGGCTATACCAGTCTGTGGCTGGTGTTCTGGGGTTTTAAACTGCTGACAGGCAAAGACGGTATGGGTTACGGAGACTTTAAATTACTCGCCGCTCTGGGCGCCTGGTTGGGATGGCAAGCGCTGCCACAACTACTTATGATCGCCGCGGTTATTGGTTTGCTTTACGCTTTATATAGAGTGTTAGCCGGTAAACAAACGATTTCTAACGCCATTCCCTTCGGCCCGTTTTTGGCCATTGCTGGATGGCTGGGACTTCTTTTTCACAACAGCGTTCGGGGCCTTGTGATTGTCTAATCGCGTTTCTAAACAGCCTTAATAAAAGAGCAATAACATTATGTTGGTAGGACTTACTGGAGGGATTGGCAGTGGCAAATCCGCTGCGGCTGATCATTTTCAAAGTTTAGGTATTGATGTCGTCGACGCTGATCTCGCTAGTCGAGCTGTGGTAGAACCCGGAGAACCGGCCTTGGATGAGATCGCCAAACACTTTGGCCCGGATATTTTAGATACGCAGGGCGGCCTGGATCGAGCAGCTTTACGGCAGCGCGTATTCAGTGACAGCAACGAGCGTAAATGGCTGCAGCGACTGCTGCATCCGCTCATTAACGAGTATCTAGTAAGACAGGTGAAAGCAGCGCGCTCAGACTATTGCTTGCTAGTAAATCCGCTGCTGATTGAATCAGGCCAACAACAGTGGTGCGATCTGGTTGTAGTGGTCGATGTGCCAGTAGAAACACAGCTAACTCGCACCATGACCAGAGACAACAACAGTAAGGAACAGGTTCAGGCCATTATTGACGCTCAAGCAAACCGCGAGCAAAGATTAGCAGCTGCTGACTTTGTGATTACCAACGATCAAGATTTACCTTCTTTGCATCGCCAAGTGGAAGAACTCAACACAGAATTATTAGAACGATGTCAGACACACCAAGAATAATCAGCTGCGCTACTTGTCAGAATCGAGTTAAATGGACGCCAGCTAATCCGTTCCGACCGTTTTGCTCGGAGCGTTGTCGACTGATTGATTTAGGCGCCTGGGCCAGCGAAGAGCACAGAATACCCGGCGAGGAACCGCCGGAGTTTGATGAGGATTCGACCTAGGATCGATACTCGGCGTTTATACGCACATATTCGTAAGACAAATCAGTCGTCCAAACCGTCTGATTGGCTTCACCGCGGCCCAAGTCGATGGTGACTTTGAATTCATCTTGCGCCAGCACTGCACTACCAGCCGCCTCGGTATAGCTAGACGACATCAACCCGCCTTCCGCCACCTGCACATCATCCAACCATAGTGCAACTTTGGAAGCATCCAGATCGGCCACCTGGGCACGACCGATAGCCATACAAAAACGCCCCCAATTAGCGTCGCCAGCAAACAGCGCGGTCTTTACCAACGGCGACTCCGCCACCGTATAGGCTACTTCGAGACATTCCTGAGCATTGGCCCCGCCAGTTACTTGGATGGTCACAAACTTCGTCGCACCTTCACCATCTCGCACAATGGCTTGAGCCAGGTGTTGTACAACCTCGGAAAGACCTGCCAGTAACGCCGGGAAGTCTTTATGGTCCAGCGAATCGATTTCTGTTGTGTCGCTTACACCTGTAGCCGCCAACATAAAACAGTCATTAGTTGACGTATCGCCATCAACGCTTATCCGATTGAAACTCTGATCCGCGAGCTGCTTGGTCAGGACCGGCATAACGTGCGATGCCACTTTTGCATTGCAGGCTACAAATGCCAGCATCGTGGCCATGTCGGGTTTAATCATGCCAGAGCCTTTGGCCATGCCCGTGATCACGATTTCGCCAGTGGATAGGCTGACGCGACGACTGATAAGTTTGGCGACAGTATCAGTTGTCATAATGGCCTTGGCAGCGGCGAGCCAGCCGTCCGGTTTTAACCCAGCGATAGACTTTTCGGCCGCTTGCTGTAGCAGCGGAACAATCAAGCGTTCGCCAATAACACCCGTAGAAAAGGGTTGTACCTGGTTCGCTTCAATGCCCGATAACTGTTCGGCCACGTGCTCACAAATCTGTTCCGCGTCGCGCAACCCTGGCTCTCCAGTTGCGGCGTTGGCATTGCCGCTGTTTATCACCCAGGCACGGCTGTCGTTTGCACGCGCTTTGGCCAATTCTACTGGTGGGGCCGTAAAAGCCGATTGGGTATACACCCCGGCAACTCGGGTTTGCGTATCCATCACTGCGACGACCAGGTCATCTCGGTCTTTGAGCCCTGTCGCGGCTGTGCCTAACTCTATTCCGGGGACCGCAAGGGCCTCTGAAGGTTGCTGAAGATTAACCGCCACCTGCACCTGCCCTGCCACAACATTGCTTGAACTTCTTGCCGGAACCGCAAGGACACGGCTCGTTTCGCCCAACCTTTCTGTCATCACGTATGAAGGGCGCAGGCTTAGCCTCTGCTTCTGGTTGCCCATCGGCTTCCGGCGCATTTAGCTCCCCCGCCGATGCATGCTGAAATTGCATACGCTGCTCAGCCTCCGCCCGACGTTTACGCTCTGCTGCAGCCAATTCCTCAGGATTCTCTAACTGCATACGAGAAAGCGTGCGCACCACGTCGTACTTGATGTTGTAGAGCAACGACTGGAACAGCTCAAATGACTCGCGCTTAAATTCTTGCTTGGGCTGTTTCTGTGCATATGCGCGTAAGTGAATGCCTTGGCGCAGCTGATCCATAGACGCCAGATGCTCCTTCCAGCGCTGATCTAATAACTGCAACATCACCTGCTTTTCGACAAGGCGCATGTCAATGTTCGCGGTTTCGAACGCCGCTTGTTTGGTCGCATACTCGGACTCAGCTTGCTGCAAAATCCGCTCAATCAAACCGCTTTCATCTAAGTTGTCGTCTTCTTCTAACCACTGCTGCAACGGCTGTTGGCTACCGAACTCTGTTTGCAACTCTTGCTGCAAGCCAACCAAATCCCACTGCTCCGTTAAACTCTCTGGCGGGATATGCTGGCCGACAAGATCAACAATCACTTCCTCGCGCAGACCTTCGATGGTGTCTGCGATGCTTTCGGACTGCATTAGCTGCAGCCTTTGCTGATAAATGACCTGCCGCTGATCGTTGGACACATCATCGTACTCCAACAAATTCTTGCGAATATCAAAGTTGTGGCCTTCTACCTTGCGTTGAGCGTTTTCAATAGAGCGGTTGATCAGCTTGTGTTCAATCGCCTCGCCTTCCTCACCGCCCAACTTTTGCATCATGCCGCGCATATTGTCGTTAACAAAAATCCGCATCAGATTGTCATCTACCGACAGATAAAAACGGCTGGACCCTGGGTCTCCCTGTCGGCCAGAGCGTCCACGCAATTGGTTATCGATGCGTCTAGATTCGTGCCGCTCAGTACCTATTATGTGCAGACCTCCAGCGCCTAGCACATCGGCGTGGCGCTTTTCCCATGCCTCTTTGATGGACACGATCTTACTTTCATCATTAGTACCAGCGCGCTCAAGCTCTGCATCAAGATTGCCGCCCAGCACAATGTCAGTCCCGCGCCCGGCCATATTCGTGGCAATGGTAACTGCCGCCGGACGTCCGGCATCGGCCACAATGTCCGCTTCACGTTCGTGTTGCTTTGCATTCAAAACGTTGTGACTTATGCCGCGCCGAGTGAGCTCAGTGGACAACAGCTCTGACGACTCGATTGAGGCCGTTCCGACCAAAATAGGTTGGCCTTTCTTGGTGCGTGTCTCTATGTCCTTAACGATGGCGTCATATTTTTCTTGCAGGGTCAGATAAATCAGATCGTTCTGATCGTCGCGAACCATGGGTTTGTGGGTCGGAATGACCACCACATCTAAACCGTATATTTGGTTGAATTCGAACGCTTCGGTATCTGCTGTTCCGGTCATGCCGGACAACTTTTCGTACAGACGGAAATAATTTTGGAACGTAGTCGACGCTAAAGTCTGGCTCTCGTTCTGTATTGGCAACCCTTCTTTGGCTTCGATCGCTTGATGGATACCATCCGACCAGCGACGCCCAGGCATCGCTCGACCCGTGTGCTCATCGACAATAACGACTTCCTGATTTCGCACCATGTAATCTACGTCACGCTTAAACAGCGCATGGGCTTTTAACGCCGCCAAAACGTGGTGCAAAAGATTCAAGTTAGTGGATGAATAGAGACTATCGCCTTCTTCTAGCAGCCCCATTTGCACCAACGCTTGCTCTACTTTTTGATGACCCAGCTCGGTGATTTCAATCTGACGATTCTTTTCATCCACACTGAAGTCGCCAGTAGGTTCAGCTTCTGGCTCACCAAATACCCGCGGAGTATCGTCAAAAGGCTGCTCTTTCAGAGTTGGCGCGACCTGATTCAAAATCTGATAAAGCTTAGTACTCTCTTCAGCGGCACCAGAAATAATAAGCGGGGTCCGCGCCTCATCAATTAGGATCGAGTCCACCTCGTCGATAATGGCAAAATTCAGCCCACGCTGGAGGCGGTCTTCTAAGGTAAAAGCCATGTTCGAACGCAGGTAATCAAACCCAAATTCATTATTGGTGCCGTAGGTAATGTCAGCACCGTAGGCAATGTGCTTTTCGTCATTGGGTTGATTCGACTGAATAACGCCAACGCTCATACCCAGAGCCTCGTATATGGGTGCCATCCAATTAGCGTCGCGTTTCGCCAAGTAGTCGTTAACCGTGACCACATGCACGCCGTTGCCAGAGAGGGCATTAAGATAGGCTGGCAAGGTCGCCATAAGGGTCTTGCCTTCACCGGTGCGCATCTCCGCGATACGGCCCTCATGCAGAGTAATACCGCCAATCAGCTGTACATCGTAATGCCGCATACCCTTGGTGCGTTTCGCCGCTTCACGCACAGCGGCGAAGGCTTCGGGCAACAAGGCGTCAAGTGTCTCGCCATTACTGGCGCGCTCACGCAAGGTTTGAGTCCACTCCAGCAGATCCACATCACCGTCCAGCGATGCTTCTAACGCATTGATACGCTCAACAATTTTCTGCATTCGACGCAGTTCGCGTGAATTCTTTGAGCCAAAAATCCGGGTAAAAAAGTTCGCCATGGTTCTTGTTGTCTGCAAAGCCCTTTCGCGGGCGAAGTGAATACGCCGCGCATTGTAGCGGCAGCGCGCCGACTGGGACAGACCTATAAATTAACGCGGGTGGGGGCGTTTTAGGCTAGCGACCGCCAGCAACATCGCTGACAAAACGGCTAGGATCAATGTTTCTGCCGTTACGTAGCACCTCAAAGTGCACATGCGGGCCCGTGGATCGACCACTGTTGCCCATCAAGCCAATGACATCGCCTTTTTTCACGATTTGGCCGGCCTTAACTAACAACTTGTCATGGTGACCATAACGCGATGTGATGCCATTGCCGTGGTGGATTTCCACCATATTTCCGTAACCGTCACGCCGATCCGCAAATATAACCACACCACTGGCCACGGCGATCACGTCAGACCCTTGGCTACCCGCAAAATCGATCCCAGCATGCCAAGCCGGTTGGCCTGTAATGGGGTCAATACGGTTGCCATAAGCTGAGGACAACCACCCTTTCACAATAGGTCGACCGCTCAGTTTTACGTCCTGGACACGCTGACGCTCGACGATGACCTCATCAAGTATCGTCAACTCTTTTTCGCGACGACCCAGTTGCAACGCCAGTTGATTCAGCTGAGTTTGCAGGTCAACCCAGGCAAACTCCTGTGCTTCTTCTGCAAGCGGGCCACCCTGAGCAGGCGGTTGGTCAAAGTTAAACTCATCTGCTTGCAGACCCGACGCATCGCGCATGTGCGATGCCAATGCTTCAACGCGCAAGAGGCGCCCCTGCATTTTTGACAATTGTAGGGCCAACGCACTGTTCTTGGCCTCAGCTTGTTGCTGCAGGTCGTCCAACTCTGCACGCTGAAGGTTTACTTCGCTCTGCCAGTTATCAATTACTTGGCCGTTGATGACATCGTGGTTCGAGACGCTAATACCCAACACAACAAACCCGACAACTATGGAGGCCGACAAAACGCCCGCAACATAGCCCCAAAACCGGGAAATGGTAACGCCCTTAAACTCGCCGCGCTTACCAATGATGATGATCTGCATGTAGTCTTTATCCTTCGCTGTCTGGGGCTCGATTGACTCGGGGCGTCCTTGAATTGATCCCAGCCACTCTACTTGGTTTACAGGAGCTTGGTCTATTCAGGACTAATTTTCAATCGCACGTTTTTAACAGCAGTAAATAAGTCGTGGCCTAATACCGGGCACGCCCGTACAGTGGCTACTTGGCAGTCGCTTTTTATGAGAACAAATACGGTTTTTTTGGAACCATGAGCACTGATCACATTGACGACCTCTTGGCACAAACGGATGGCCACTTCTCGCCCCTGCAAAAATTATTGCAACGCTCGGAGAATCAACGCGCCTGGACCGCGGAACTGCGCGCGGTATTACCCGATCCGTTGCGTTACGAAGTAGAAGTTACCGACATTCGCGGACCTACAGCGCATTTACTGTGCAGATCTGCCGCAGCGGCAACACGGTTAAGATTTATGTCAGAGGACTTACTGTCCTGCCTGAAGAGCTTGGCCAGTTTTGCCCAGGTGCAAGAGTTGAACTTTAGGATCGCTCGGGGCCAAGGCTAGATTAAAGCTCGACTAAACCGGCGTGGCGATTCTTCTTTGGTAAGCCGGTGGCACGGCACAGTCCGTTTCGTAACACACGATGTCAAAACTACTTGGAGTCGCCAGTACCTTTTTAAGCAAGGCGTTATTCATAGAATGACCCGAACGGTAGCCATGAAAACGGCCGACTAGGCTGAAGCCCATGAGATAAAGATCGCCTATGGCATCAAGCAATTTATGTTTTGCGAACTCATCACGAACACGCAGACCTTCTTCATTAAGAATACGCGAATCGTCTACAACCACTGCATTATCCAAGCTGCCGCCTTGAGCTAGGTTTAGGTCTTTTAGTTTTTCGTAGTCCGCTAAAAAACCAAAAGTTCGAGCACGGCTAATCTCCTTAATAAATGCCGTCGTACAGAAATTCACTTCTGCCGTATGATCGTGCAAGGCGAATACTGGGTGGTCATAATCCAGCGTGTATTTCAACGCGAATCCGTCATAAGGCTGTAACTCTGCGTAGGCCTCATCATCGCCTACCCGCACCGGTTCGCGCATAACCAGAAATTTTTTCGGCACACCTTGAGCAACCATACCCGCCGATTGAATAAGGAATACAAAAGGCGCGGCACTGCCATCCATTATTGGCAATTCAGGGGCGTCGACTTCGACTACTGCATTGTCGATACCCAAGCCCACAAATGCTGCCATCAAGTGTTCAATGGTAGATAACTCATTGCGACCGTCTGTCAAGGACGTTGCCATGGTCGTATTGCCTACATTCATGGCATTGGCTTTGACCTCAAATTTATAGTCAAGATCGCTACGTCTAAACACAATCCCGCTGTTCGCAGCGCCGGGGCGCAACAGCAAATTAATTTGCTCGCCTGTATGTAGACCAACACCGGTAGCCCGGATACAGTTTTTCAAAGTATGTTGTTCAACACTGACTGACATAAGGTAGTCCCACCAAAAGCTACTGTTGGCCTCTAAACGTTTGGCACAAAAATAATCTGCTGCTTAAAATCTTCTACAACTAGACAAGTAAAGCCATAACGAATTCGGTGGCGCTGGACTCAGCGTTCAGCGCGATCACTTCTAGCAGGAGGCGTCGAATCGGTTATGACTCTATTCTTGTTGTTCGGCTTACAGCAGCTTTAGTTAGTCGGCCTGGCGACGCAAAAACGCTGGAATATCTAAGTACTCCATGTCCTTACTTTGGCTGGTATCGATACTTTGCGCAGGCTTTTCTACCGGCTTTCGCTCATATGCTGGCGTGTCTAATTTGTCGTAATCCATCATTCCTGATGCCGCTCGTTCTACCACAGCAGTATTATCAACAACGACATTCGGCACAGCGGCTTTGCCAAGACCGGTTGCAACCACGGTGACTTTCATTTCGTCTTGCAACGTTTGATCAATAACTGTGCCTACAACGACCGTGGCATCTGGCGACGCAAACTCTTCAACACAGCGGCCCACTTCGGTGAATTCGCCAATGTTCAGGTCTAAACCTGCAGTCACGTTTACTAATATGCCCCGTGCCCCATTCAGGTCAACGTCTTCAAGTAACGGCGATCGAATAGCGGCTTCTGCCGCCTCGCGAGCACGATTTTCACCCGAAGCGGATCCGGTGCCCATCATAGCCATACCCATTTCAGACATAACTGTGCGCACGTCAGCAAAGTCTACGTTGATCATTCCAGGACGAATAATGAGATCTGCAATGCCCTGAACAGCACCCAGCAATACGTCATTCGCCGCAGCGAACGCATCTAGGACGCTGGTTTGTTCTCCAAGTACTTCCAAGAGTTTTTCATTTGGAATAGTGATGAGCGAATCCACATGGGCGGCAAGTTCTTTAATCCCCTGCTCCGCATTGCTTTTGCGCTTTTCGAAATCGAACGGTTTGGTAACCACGGCAACCGTAAGAATGCCCAGTTCTTTGGCGACCTCGGCAACCACAGGGGCTGCGCCGGTGCCGGTGCCGCCGCCCATGCCAGCCGTGACAAAGACCATATCTGAGCCGCTGAGTAGCTCGGCAATACGATCACGGTCTTCTAATGCCGCAGCACGGCCAACGTCCGGGTTTGCGCCCGCACCGAGACCCTTGGTCACACTGCTACCGATCTGCATGGTCGTTTGCGCAGCTAGACCTTTGAGGGCCTGTGCGTCTGTATTTGTGGCAATAAAGTCTACGCCACTGACTTGTTTGGAGACCATGTGCTCTACGGCATTACCGCCGCCGCCACCGACCCCAATAACTTTGATTACCGCACTTTGGGGTGCGCTATCCACCAGTTCAAACATCGTATTCTCCTGCTAGAAGTTTTCACTAAACCAACCTTTTAGCTTTGCAAACATGCCACTCTTACGGTCGCTTTGTTTGTTTGGCTTTTCCTTCTCTTGGTCCAACCCGTACTGCAACAGACCAACGCCTGTAGCAAATACCGGGTTCCTTACGATGTCCTTCAAACCCGCCACATTACGTGGCGCCCCCAAACTGACTGGCATGTGGAAAATTTCTTCCGCAAGCTCAATCAAACCTTCCATCTTGGCACCACCACCGGTGAGCACGATGCCAGATGCTACCAGGTGCTCAAAGCCGCTGCGACGCAGCTCTGCCTGGACTAACTTGAACAACTCGTCGTACCGAGGCTCTACCACCTCGGCCAACGTTTGCCGCGACAATTCTCTATCAGGCTTGTCGCCAACACCAGGCACTTTAATAACTTCATCGGCCCGAGCCAATTGAGTCAATGCACAGGCATAACGAATTTTTATATCTTCTGCATTTTGCGTTGGCGTCCTTAACGCCATGGCGATGTCATTAGTAACCTGATCTCCCGCGATTGGGATAACTGCAGTATGCCGGATTGCGCCGTCAGTAAATACCGCTATATCAGTTGTACCGCCGCCAATATCCACTAAGCAAACGCCAAGGTCGCGCTCGTCGGGACTGAGAACGGAATAACTGGACGCTAATTGTTCCAGGACGACGTCGTTGACCAACAGTCCGCAGCGTTCAACGCATTTCTCGATATTTTGCGCCGCATTAACCGCGCAAGTGACCATATGAACTTTGGCTTCCAACCGCACGCCAGACATACCTAACGGCTCTTTGACCCCTTCTTGGGCGTCAATTACAAATTCCTGAGGCAGGACGTGGAGTATTTTTTGATCCGCTGGAATTGCCATGGCTTGAGCTGCGTCAATGACACGGTCAACGTCTTGGTTATAAACCTCGCGATCGCGAATAGCGACAATGCCGTGGGAATTGAGGCTCTTGATGTGACTTCCCGCAATACCCGCATAAACCGACTCAATGGCACAACCGGCCATGAGCTCGGCTTCCTCTACTGCACGCTGTATGGACTGCACTGTGGACTCGATGTTCACCACAACACCTTTCTTTAGGCCACGAGACTGGTGAGTGCCAATACCAATGATTTCCAGTTCACCGGCATCACTGACCTCGGCCACGATGGTCGCAATTTTGTTAGTGCCGATGTCTAAGGCCACTATTTTTTGTCTTTCTACATCAAGAGCCATGCTTAGCGCCCATCATTTGAATTAGTGTTGATCCGTTCGCCGACCATCCCCTGGCCCCAATTCTGCGCTTGAATGCCGCCCAGCGCATCAAGTTTAGCGACATCAATTTCGCTGTAACGCACTGCTATTCCGCTTGGATAACGGGCATCTACATAGGCAACCGGTCGTTGCTGCTGTTTTATGATACTCGCGTAGGCGCTGAGAAACCGATTCATTCTTGCCTCTAAATCTTCAGCCCCAAGGCGCAAGATCGTGCCTGACTCAAAACCGAGTTGCCATTCGCCTTGGGCGTTTTCATTTAATTCTAAAATGCTCAGATCCTGTCGCGCGGCGTATTGCTGCAGCAGGCGAAAGATCTCCATGCTCTCTCTGGGCGAACTCAACTCCGCCGACAATCGCGGTAATTGGTCGTACTGATCTGGTAATTCCAAGATGGCGCCATCGGCAGACAAGAACGTGTAGTCATTCCACTGAGCCACGGGGCTTTCTTTGTAGACGTAGATCACCAACTTGTTTGGCCAGCGCCGACGCACATCAACCCTGCGCGCCCAATCCATTTCTTGTAACTGAGCTTCAAAAGAAGACAGATTTAGGCTCAGGATACCCGGCAGCCCGAGCCCGCTGATACGCTGTTGCATCACCCCCTGCTCTGCTTCGGTTAGATCACCTTCGATTACGATGGTGTCGATAGGTCGATCAAACTTGAACCACGTGAACACCCCTGCAGTCAGCAAAGCAACTATGGCGAATACTGCAAAGCTGCGCCTAATCATTGGCACCTCGCAAGGTTTTAGAGATGGCACTGACATTGCCCGCACCCTGAACAAGCAGCACATCTTCAGATGCGCAGATGTTCGGTAGTAGTTGCATAGCCTCTGCAGTGTCCTTGGCGTGCACAGGGCTTATTTGACCACGCTGCCGGATCGAAGCAATAAGCGATCGACTGTCGGCACCATCAATAGGCTCTTCGCCAGCCGAGTAGACGTCCAGTAACAACAGCACATCGACCATAGACAACACACGCACAAAGTCATCAAACAGATCTTTTGTTCGAGAATATCGGTGCGGCTGGTAGGCCATGACTAAACGTCGCTTTGGCCAGACTTGCCTGGCAGTGGCGATGACCGCTTCTACTTCTGTTGGATGATGGCCATAGTCATCCACCAGCGTCACCGCCGATTCCCCAACAGCGATCTGTGGGGTCAATTCAAAACGCCGATCAACACCGGCAAATTCACTAAGCCCTTGGATAATCGCTTCGTCCGCAATACCTTCATCACTGGCGATGGCTATTGCTGCCAAGGCATTCAATACATTGTGGTGCCCAGGAATTGCCAAACTCACCTGCAAGGGAGCAAGTTCCGCACCCCGCTCAACATCAAAGCGCCACACTGAGCCATCTGTCTGAATGTTGGTAGCGCGGTAGTCCGCAGCCTCGACACTGCCATAGGTGATCACCCGACGAGTAAGACTGGGAATCAACGCTCGAGCTTCATCATCGTCAACGCAAATCGCTACCGCGCCGTAGAACGGCAGCCTAGCCACAAATTCTATAAACGAGCGCTTTAACTCGGCAAAACTGTGGCCATACGTAGCCATATGATCTTCATCAATGTTGGTGATTACGGCGGTCATAGGCTGCAATCGCAGAAACGAAGCATCGCTCTCATCCGCTTCAGCGATTAAATAATGACCCTGTCCCAATTCAGCATTTGTCCCCGCGCTGTTCAGCATGCCACCAATAACAAATGTTGGTGCCAACTCCGCGCAGCGAAAAATTTCTGTAATCAAACTGGTCGTGGTCGTTTTGCCATGGGTGCCTGCAACAGCAATACCGTGCCGATAGCGCATTAATTCACCCAACATCTCGGCCCTGGGCACAATAGGAATCAGCGCACTACGTGCCGCTTGAACTTCTGGATTCTGCTCATCGATCGCTGAGGAGACGACAACAACGTCGGCGCCATCAACCCAGCGCCCATCGTGCCCTTGGAATACTTCTGCGCCACGTTCCTGTAACCGCACTGTACTTGCGGACACCGCAATATCTGAACCAGAGACCTGATAGCCCTGATTCAACAGCACTTCAGCAATACCACACATGCCAGCGCCGCCAATACCAACAAAGTGGATACGCTTAATGCGGCCCATTTCGGGCACTTGAAAATAACCGGCTTCAGCCACCGCGCACCTCCCGCGGATACGCGCAGCGCAAAACAAAACCAAACATCGCCGACGAAATGATAAGGCTATTACCTCCATAGCTGATAAAGGGCAGAGTTAAACCTTTGGTTGGTAGGGCACCCGTGTTGACGCCCAAATTGATCAGCAATTGGAAAGCAAAAATAAGACCGATGAAATAACAACAATAGCCCGAGAACAAAGCATCTTGCTCAACTTGAGCCCGCGCGACGGAAAAAATTTTAACAATAAACAGACTGTAGACGGCTACGAGGGTTAACGCGCCGATAACCCCTAACTCTTCTGCTATGACCGCGAAAATAAAGTCATTATGGGCTTCGGGCAGGTAATAGAGTTTTTGCACACCTTCGCCTAAACCAAGGCCAAACAGTTCACCGCGACCAAACGCAATCAAGGCCTGCACAAGTTGGTAGCCGCCATCATAGGGCATGGCCCAAGGGTCGATGAAAGCCAGCAGACGCTGCATACGATAGGGCTCAATCCAAATGAGCAGAGCAAGGGCTGCACCTGCTGCTATGAGCAACAATAGGAAATAGCGAAGTTGCGCACCCGCTATAAACAAAAGCGCTATGGAGGCGGCAACAATCACCACCGCAGAACCCAGATCCGGCTCAACAATCAGCAGCCCGCAAACTACAACGATCATGCCCAGGGGCACAAATATCTTGGCGGGTTCTGCACTGAGTTGCTCGCCATAACGGTGCAGATAGCCAGCGAGGTAAATCATTAATCCGAACTTTGCGACCTCCGAGGCTTGCAAGGTAAAGCCACTGATTTGCAACCAGCGAGTAGCGCCGTTCACTGTGTGTCCAACCCCCGGCAGCAACACCACAACTGCAAATGCTAATGCACCCAACCAACCAATGAGATATAGCTTATTCCATACACTCAACGGCAGAATAAAGGTAACGAAAAACGCCAACACTGAGATAACCAGATAAACGATGTGCTTATTCGCATAATTACCGTTGAGTGCGACAGATGCAGAGCTGACCATCACCAAACCAAAGGCGAGCAACAGCAACCAGCACACCAACAACGGTAAAAAGTCGCGAGACATGAAAGGATGCTGCGCCAGAGCAGATGTCACGAAACGCCTCCCTGGCCCAACATCTTGGCACCCAAGGCGCACACCGCATCAGCAAAAACTTGGCCCCGCTCGGCGAAATTTCGGTACATGTCTAAACTTGAGCAAGCCGGCGATAACAACACCATATCGGATCCAACAGCCATGCTGCGAGCTGCCGCTACCGCATCGGACATATTGTCCGCATAGCTGTGCGCAACGTTGGCTGCACGCGCCACTGCCAGCAACGCCTCCGCGTCTTTGCCTAGCGCCACCACACCCACGGCATAGTTTGCCAGCGCACATTGCAGCACTGATAAGTCTGCGCCTTTTGCGTCGCCACCACCGATCAGCACGACCCGTGTACCTGCGGCCAAACCCTGCAGAGCCGCTAGCGTTGCGCCTACATTAGTCGCCTTGGAATCATCGATGTACATGACGTTATCGAGTTGACCAATGCGCTGAAAACGGTGGTCAAGAGATTCGAACCCAGCTAGCGCCGACACGGCTTTTTGCGCTTCAGCCTGGGCCTGGGTTAAAGCGAGCGCTGCCATGACATTGAGCACATTGTGGTTGCCAAGTAGCGGTAACTCGTTTACAGCTACAATTGCTTCGTCACCCCGAGCAATCCATGCCTGTTGCCCATGCTGGATTAAACCCCATGCAGTTTCAGCGTCCGGGGCGTCCGAACCAAAACTGACTGACTTCCCCTCTCCGCTTGGAGTGGTCAACGTATCTTGTCGATTAAAGACTCTGCACTCAGCGTTGCTGTAAATACGCAACTTGGCCTGTTGATAGTTTTCTAACGAGCCGTGGTGATCTAAGTGATCGTCCGACACGTTGAGTACGCAAGCCGCTGCAAATGGCAAAGAAGCACTCCGCTCTAATTGGAAACTAGACAGCTCAAGAACATACCGACTTTGCGGCCGAGCCAGTAAATCCAGTGCCGCATGGCCAATGTTGCCGCCCACGCCGCAGTCCTTACCTAGGCCATTAAGGATCTGGCCGACCAGTGACACTACCGTACTCTTACCGTTGGTACCGGTAACGCCTATGACCGGAGCCGTGGTCGCTTCAAAAAACAAATCGATGTCGCTGACTATGGGCAGACCAATCTCTCGAGCCACCTGCAAAATTGGCAAGTCCAATGCAATGCCGGGGCTAGCCACCACCCGATCTACTGTCGTCAGTTGCTCGGCTATTTGTTGCCTAGACCAATCAGCAACCTGCCAATGGATGTCAATTTGCTCAAACTCTTTTGAACTCGACTGCGCCGGCCGTGTGTCAAAAACCACGCACCTTTTTGCATTGGCCAGCAGGTGGCGAGCCACCGATTGTCCGGTAACTCCAAAACCAATGATGGCATGGGTCTGAGCCATAGTTATCTAAGCTTCAACGTTGACAGTCCAATCGTTACCAACACCAGAGTGATGATCCAGAATCGCACAATGACTTTGGGTTCCGGCCATCCTTTGAGTTCAAAGTGGTGGTGTATAGGAGCCATACGAAACACCCGCCGACCGGTAAGCCGAAATGACGCGACCTGAATGATTACGCTGGCTGTTTCTAACACAAACAATCCGCCCATAATGAGCACCACTATTTCGTGCCGCACTACAATGGCAACTAAACCAAGTGCTGCGCCAATGGCTAAGGCACCTACATCTCCCATAAAGATCTGCGCGGGATACGTGTTAAACCATAAAAAACCGAGACCCGCGCCAATCAATGCACCACAAAAGACGGCCAGCTCGCCGGCTCCGGCAACGTAGGGTATTTGTAAATACGAAGAAAATTCTGTGTTACCCGACACATAGGCAATCAAACCCAGAGCAGCACCAACCATAACTGCGGGCATGATGGCGAGCCCATCAAGGCCATCTGTTAGATTCACCGCATTACTCATACCAACAATCATCAGATAACTGAGCAGTACAAAGCCCAATCCTAGAGGGATGGCAATAGACTTAAAAAACGGCACGTAAAGTGTGGTTTCTACCGACGACTGCGCGGCGGTGTAGAGATAAATCGCAGCAATCAATGCAAAGGCGGACTGCCAGAAATACTTCCATCGCGCGATCAAACCTTCACTGCTTTTACGGGTAATTTTTAGATAATCATCGACCCACCCGATCAATCCAAAACTTAGGGTCACAAAGATAACCAGCCAAACATAACGATTGCTCAGGTCACCCCACAGCAGGGTGGTAATTACCAAGATAACCAGAATTAGAGCACCACCCATCGTTGGTGTGCCGGCCTTGCTGAAGTGAGAAGACGGCCCGTCATCGCGAATGGTTTGACCAATCTGCGCCTGGGTCAGCCGCGCAATCATTACCGGCCCTATGAGCAATGACATCAACAACGCAGTGACCACACTGACCATGGTGCGCAGAGTCAAATACTGGAATACCGCGAAACCACCGACGAATTCAGAAAGGTATTCGGTTAACCACAACAACATCAGCTTTTCCCACTTTGTAATTTATGGACGATGGCGAAGTCGCTAAAGGGTAGAAACTCACCATTGATTTCTTGGGTCTGTTCGTGCCCCTTGCCAGCAATTAGCACGATGTCGTCCGCTGTAGCGCTATCAATAGCTTCAGCGATAGCCTTGGCGCGGTCAGCTTGACGATGGACTCGCTCAACATCGGGGTCTTTTAGCGGCTCCAACATGTCGTAGATAATTTCCAGCGGGTCTTCGCTGCGAGGATTGTCCGACGTAAACCAAACACGATCGCTGCCCTTTGCTGCAGCTAAGCCCATTTGTCCACGCTTGCCACGATCCCGATCACCACCACAGCCAACGAGACAAATCAAATCGCCCCGACACTGCGGCCGCAACGCCGCCAGAGTTTTCTCCAACGCATCCGGGGTATGCGCATAATCCACAATTACTCTTGGGTAACGTGATCCACCGTCTATTACTTGCATGCGACCTGGCACAGGTGTCATAGATGCCGCAGCATCCGCCACCTCGCGCAGGCTATGCCCTAAACTCAACAATGCCGCCATGGCAGCGGCCACATTGGCCACCGCAAACTCTGCAGCGACGGGCATTGTGACTTCAGTACTGCCCCAAGGCGTTGCGAACTTTACCTGCATGCCTCGACGCACTACTTGACTGTGCCAACTCAAATCGCCGTGCTTACCGTAACTGATGACCTCCCGGGCTCGGGTGGTACAAAGCAGTTCTCTACCTGTCGGATCATCGCTATTGATTATCGCCGTGGCCAAAGGCCATTGTTGGAAGAGCTGCGCCTTTGCTGCCTTATAGGCTTCAGCAGTTTTGTGGTAGTCCAAATGGTCTCTGGTCAGATTGGAGAAAACCGCCACATCAAATTGCACCGCCGCCACTCGACCTTGGTCTAAAGCATGTGAACTCACTTCCATGGCGATTCTGGTTGCGCCCTCACCGCGCATGGCGGCTAAATATCCTTGCAGAGCAACAGCGCTGGGCGTGGTTAACTGGGTTGGCTGCAAACTATCTAGTTCGCCCCATCCAAGAGTGCCGCAATAACCACTGGCTATTCCGAGGCGCTGACTCAAGTCCGCGACATGGAAGGCGATGGATGTTTTGCCATTGGTGCCGGTAACACCCAAACAACAGACATCCTTACTTGGCTGGTGATAAAAACGCGCGGCGAGCTCGCTACGCCTTGCTGCAAGATCATCAACAACCAGCACTGGAACCGCCACATGCTCTACCGGTTGATTCGGCACCAATACAGCTACAGCACCAGCGCCTATGGCCTGTTCAATGTGCGCTGCTCGGGCCTCATAGTTATCGCTGGCGGCAATAAATAGGTCACCCGGCCGCACGCTTCTGGAATCCTCACACAATCCGGTAGCTTCTACCGAAGAACCGCCTTGCTGTTGTAACAGCTCGCCCAGATTCATTGGCCACCGCCTACAGCCGAAACGTCATTGCTGCCATTCTCTACCAGCATCGGCGGGATTGCGTCGCCAGGCACGCCCATTAGACGCACGCTGCGTTCGGCCACCCGACCGAAAATTGGTGCGGCCACGCCACCCCCACTGTTAACCCCAGAGCTGGGCTCATTGACCAATACGACCATTACCAATCGAGGGTCAGAAACCGGTACAACGCCTGCGAACCAAGCGACGTGACGCTCATCGTCATAGCCTTTATCGCCTACCAGTCGAGCCGTGCCAGTTTTGCCAGCCACTCGGTAGCCGGGCACGGCGGCTTTCGCTGCAGTACCTGCCTGGGCCGTCACCAACTCCATCATAGCCAGCACATCGTCAACGTGTTCTGGATCGAAGACCTGTTCGGTTTCCACCTGACGATCTTGTTTTAGAATCGACAGCGGCATGCGCTTACCACCGTTGGCTAGGGTCAAATAGGCGCGGGCTAACTGTAATGGCGTTACTGACAAACCGTATCCGTAGGCTAGCGTCGCGCGCACTACCGGATACCGCAGTTGGCTGTTGTTAAAACGACCCATCGCCTCACCTGGCAGGCCGGAACTGACAAAGTCGCCCAAACCAGCGCGCGCGAGTACGTCGAACACCGCCTGCTCTTCAAGGTCTAAGGCGACTTTTGCAATCGCAACTTGGCTGGACTTTTGAATCGCCTGGGCAAGAGATAAGGTATTCCGATTAATGGGGTCCTGAATGAGCTTGCCGCCCACTCGGAAATACCCCGGCGCAGTCTCGATTTCAGAGTCAACGTCATAGCGACCAGACTCTAATGCCGCCATTGCGGTAAAAGGCTTCACGGTCGAGCCTGGCTCGTAAGAGTCGGTGACCGAACGGTTCCTCATGCCCGCCAACTGACCAGCGATGTCATTTGGGTTGTAAGAAGGTTGGTTGACCAGTGCGAGTATTTCGCCCGTGCGTGCGTCCGCCATAACCAAAGATGCCGACTTAGCCTTATGCACTTGCACTGCGGATTTTAGTTCGCGATAGGCAATGTACTGTAAACGTAAATCAATACTCAGACTGATGTCCTGACCGAACCGCGGCGGCGCTAAATAATCCAGGTCGCGAATCGAGTTACCGCGGCGATCTTTCAACACCACCTTGGCGCCGGGTTCACCACGCAGATTACGCTCGAATGCCAGTTCCACCCCTTCAATGCCTTGATCATCAATATCAGTTAAGCCGGTAACGTGGGCGGCAATTTCCGCTGCCGGGTAGTAGCGCCGATACTCTGGGCGCAACTCTAAGTGAGGAATGTTGAGCGCACGTAACCGTTGACTCATGTCCCAGCCGGCGTGACGTTTCAGATACACAAACTGTTTGTCCGCATGGGCTTCAATGCGGCGCTCGAGCGCTCTCTGAGACAGCCCTAATACATCAGCAATGGCGGCATATTGGGTAGGACTGAAATCCGCTTTGCGCGGATTAGTAGAGATGGCATAAACCGGTGTGCTTACCGCCAGAGCTTCGCCGTTTCGGTCGTAGATAACGCCCCTTAATGCAGGAATCGATTCTTTGCGAATGGAGCGCGCATCGCCTTGTTGTTGCAAAAAGTCTCGCTCTGTGACGCCGAGGTACACCACGCGAGTACACAGCGCGAGCACCGCTGCCGCAAAAAACACCAATACAAAATAGTGTCGCCATGCCCTCATGCTGTCACCTTCCAGTTTTAGCCAATGGCGGGAAATGCATTTGTAATTCTTGCTCTGCCGCTGTCTCTACAGCATTGAGGCTTGCACGCGCACCACGTTCGAGTAGCAGACGGCTATGAACCGCCAATAACTCGTTTTGCTGTCTTTGCACCTGATCCAACTGCTGGTAGAGATCACGCATTCGATGGGCTGAATCAACCATCTCGATACCCGACAGCACAATTGCAAAAATAAGCCCGGCGACGACCAGTGTCGGAGTCATCGATTTGATCAAAGGTTCTCGCGGCGTGTCTTTTGCACGACCCCGCCTGCTGCGCGCTTTACGCTCTTTGCTCTTCGTCGGCATGGTTAAGCCACTCGCTCAATTACTCGCAGGGTGGCACTGCGTGCGCGAGGGTTTTCTTGTAATTCTGCATGGCCAGCTCGAATTGGACCGCTCACCAGTCGGCCTGGAACCGCAACTTGGGTTTCGGGGACGGGCAGGCGCCGAGGTAAGGTCGGAGGTTGTGACAGGGCCTTAAACGCACGCTTCACTTCGCGGTCTTCTAACGAATGAAAACTGATGACAGCCAAGCGTCCGCCGGTCGCTAAATTATCAAAGGCGGCCTGTAACCCCTGCCGAAGCTCTTGTAGCTCGTCATTGATGAATATGCGGATTGCCTGGAACGTTTTCGTAGCAGGGTGTTTGCTTTTTTTGTTGGCGGGGCGATTTGCGCGCGGCATACACCTAGCCACCACCTCGGCTAACTGCTGGGTTGTATGTAAAGGGCGTGCCGCAACAATCGCACTGGCAATGCGGCGAGACCGTCGTTCCTCTCCATAACGCCAAATGACATCAGCAATATCGGACTCGTCAGCGCAGTTCAACCACTCCGCAGCACCGACACCCTGGCCAGGATCCATACGCATGTCGAGCGGGCCATCATGCTGAAAACTGAATCCACGTTGGGCATCGTCTAACTGCGGAGATGAAACACCGACATCCATGAGCACACCCGAAACTGCACCAGCCAAACCGCAGCGAGCTAGCACGCCTCCAAGGTCCGCGAATCGCGCTTGTACCACCTGCAATCTGGGCTCTTGAACTTGCAGAGCTTGAGCTACGGCGATGGCTTGAGGATCTCGATCCAAAGCAATCACCCGCCCTTCCTCGGACAGCTCTTCTAACATGGCTCGGCAGTGACCGCCGCGCCCAAACGTTGCGTCCAGGTACACGCCGCTAGGTTTTATCGACAGCGCTTGAATTGTTTCAGTCAGTAATACCGGGACGTGTGCGGGAGCCGAAGACTCTGTGGTGTGATTTGATTGTTGTGATGAGTGCAGATCACTCACACGGACAACCCTGTAAAGTGGTCGCTGTCTTCATTCAGCGCTTGAGCGCCCTGCTTAACCCAGTCCTGCATACCCTCTTGCCAATGCAGTTCTGACCAAATTTCTATCTTGTTGCCTTGGCCAACCAGCACCAATTTCTTATCTAGATCAGCGTAGTCCCTGAGCATGGCGGGTAACAGCAGCCGACCGGACGCATCCAGCTCAAGGTCGGTCGCGTGGCCAATAAGCAGGCGTTGCAGCAATCGAGCTTGCGGATTGATGTTAGACAGCGCTTCGAGCTTGCGTTGTACTATCTCCCACTCCGGGAGGGGGTAAAGCAACAGGCAGGTTTCGCGCATATCAATGGTCAGCACCACCTTGCCATCGCTGGCCAAGAACATAGCTTCCCGATTACGCGCAGGCAGAGCCATACGGCCCTTTGTGTCGAGCGTTGCGCTGTTGATGCCGCGAAACATCTATTTATTCCAGTAGGTTTTAAGCACACAGGAATTGTGCGCATTTCCCACTTTTCTCCACTTTTACCCAATATGCGACACTATCTAGGCGAAAACCTAGAGTCAAGGGATATACCGCCAGTTAAAGCAGCATAAATCACGGAAATAAAAGAACTTTTTACCCCTGGGAGGTTGCAATGGACAGTCCCCGCACGCAGTACGAGAGGCTTCCGGTTGCGTCTGGTTTCTGAGACATAAGACAGATTGAGTGTCAGCCTATAAGCCGGGTTCTGTCGTGGACAATCATTCATCTAGGGCTGTCGTCACCAACAGCCTCAAGCGGCCTACCCAGATCCAATACGGGCCGTATCAAAGGATCTCTATTTGGCCTTGCTCCAGGTGGGGTTTACCTTGCCACAACGTGTTACCACGTGCGCGGTGCGCTCTTACCGCACCCTTTCACCCTTACCGATGAGTATTCACTGCACCGGCGGTCTACTCTCTGCTGCACTATCCGTAGGCTCTCGCCCCCCAGGCGTTACCTGGCACCCTGCCCTGTGGAGCCCGGACTTTCCTCCCGTCGCACGCGACCGGCGATTGCCCAGCTGACTCTCGAGCGACAGTGTAGAGCCAAAGCCACACGACACAAGTCAGCAAATACGCTTATCAACAATTAATCTGATTTGTTATTGGCATTTAAGGCCAACGCCAGTTCGTACAGCTCTTTTTTGTTAACTCCACAAATTTGCGCAGCTAATCGTGCGGCTTTGGCCGGCGGCAACTCTTGCAGCAGCACCTGCACCACCTGCTGATGTTGATATTCGGTCGTCGCAGCCTCACCGGCTTCGATGATGCCAACAAATTCGCCTTTTGGTGCATCCCCAAGCTGTTGTAACACTTCTGCAGCTGAGCCCTGAAGAAACGTCTCGTATTGCTTAGTCATTTCTCGACCCAAAAAAATCCGCCGCTGCGTCAACCCTTGCAGGTCTTCAAGGGTATGACGGATGCGATGGGGCGACTCGAAAAACACCACGGCATCTGCGTGCTGCAGCCAGGTTTCCAGTTGCTGCCGCCGGGCAGATGCCTTTGCTGCCAAGAACCCAACGTAGCGGAACGGCTGGCTAGGCAGCGGACAAACACTCAACGCAGTTATCACCGCACTGGGGCCAGGAATCGGCACAACTTGGATGTCGTGTTGCCATGCCAGTTGCAATAGCCTGTAGCCAGGATCATTGATAAGCGGCGTACCAGCGTCACTGACCAAGGCGACTGAGTCGCCCGCCTGCAATCGAGCAATCAGTTTCGGACTGGCAGCGGTTTCATTGTGGTCATGCAGGCTGACCATTTGGCAACCGGCATGGCCAATGTGTGCTAACAGCACCCCAGAGCGTCTGGTATCCTCTGCCGCAATAACCTGAACTTGTTTAAGTGTTGCCACTGCTCGCTGACTCAAGTCGCCCAAATGGCCAATTGGGGTTGCAACCACGTAGAGTGTTCCTGACATGCCCAATAGACTCCTTGTTTGTTTTTGTATTGCAGCAGCGGTGGCTGGCTGCCAAAGCTCGCCAGGCCCCTCAAGACCAAGTGTTGAGACGCCGGCCGAACCGACCAGGTCGGCTCAACAAAGATCCCGAGTCCCAAGCATCGGCTCCACAACCCGGCTGACCCTTGCACAACGCGAGCGCGAGCTCAAGCGCACCCTCGCCCTAGCCGAACGCCAATTAGTAAAAGGTTCAACGACAAAGGTACTTGAGTTGCTGAACTCCCTTGTCTACGACGAACTCAGCCCCCTCACCATGGCCCAATTGCATGTATTAAAAGCTAAGGCTTATGTCCGCAGCGGAGATGCGTTAGCAGCTTATCGGGCGTTAACTAATTTCACGCTAACGACTCTAGAACACTGGACCGTGCTGCAACAAATTTGTTCTCAACTGTCTCTACCTCAGTGCCGCGCCAATAGCTTGATTGCCATTCAGACGTTTGCTGGCCAATCTGCACCGCTACAACAGGACGAAATTTTGCATGCCTTGCTAGAGGCGAGGCGCACTCCGGACTATGAGCATTTGCAGTTGGCGACCGCCCAGATCACACCAATCCCTGAGCCAGATACACAAACCCACCGCGGCTGGCATGCACTGGCTGACGCACTGATAACTACGGGATCTCGCAGCCAAACTCTAAACGCCTGGTTGCGCTGGCAGGAACAGTGGCCAGACCATCCCGCAGCACTCATGCCACCTACATTGGCTAGCCAATTGGCGACACCCACCAGTGCATCACTCGCACTTATGTTGCCACTCACGGGCCGCTTGGCTAATGTCGGCCGCGCAGTGCGCGATGGGTTCATTGCCGCCTACCTGGCTGAATCAAATACCTTGGACCCTGCAACCTTTCCCGAACTGCATATTTTTGACAGCGCCAAACATAACAGCATGGAGCTTATACGGCTTGCACGCGCTGCCCGCGCCGACGTCTTGGTTGGGCCATTACTAAAAACTAATGTCGATGCCTTTGCCGCCTTTGCTTTGGTCAGCGAAACACCCACTCTGCTATTAAATTACCTGCCAGAAGCCCCGTCCGAAGAACCGAAACCGCGTGGTTCGTTAAATCTTTTGCAATTGGGTACTGCCATAGAAGACGAAGCACAAACGCTCGCGGCGTACATGGGTACCAACCAACATGAACGCATTATGGTCATTCACAACAACAGCGCTTGGGCGAACCGCGCTTTACGCGCATTCCAAAAGGATTGGTCGTATCCGCTCTATGTGGCCAATTTCGAGAACCTAAAACAACTGACCAATGCCGTAGGTGAAGTTATGGAGGTTGCGGCCAGCACAGCACGTAAAGATCGCGTGGCGGCCTTGCTTGGGGAATCGTTGGAATTCCTTCCCAGAGCCCGCCAAGATCTTGACGCAGTACTGGCGCTCACTACGGGTTTTGAAGCCGCCGCCCTTACCCCTGCATTGCAGTTTCATTTTGCCGAACACCTGCCTGTCTATGCGACCTCACAAAGTCTGCGCGATGCGACAGAACCCCAGAGCTTTACGGTGACTGAACTGCCAGCCTTAGCAAAACCGAACCAGGTTGAACAAAGTCTAATCAACACCTTTAGCCTTGGCAGTAGCGCCCTAGTGGATCTCTATGCCTTGGGTTTGAGCGCCTATCAAATGGCGACCTGGACCCCGATGTTAACTGCGCCCTCAAACTGGCGTGATCACTTCACGTTACAGTCGCCTATTGGGTTGCTGCGCTTGAACCCTTCGGGCCGGTTGTCTAGAACCTTGAGTATCAAACCGGCACCGGGTAATCAGAGACGGTCTGGATCCGGTGCTACAGGACTTGAATAGTGTCTCGAAAGATAGGTCAATTGACCGAATTTCTGGCTGCTGTGTTTCTGCGCCTGCGTGGACTTCGAATAATCCGCAAGAACTACATTTGCCCGCGTGGAGAAGTCGACTTGGTCGCTTTGCACCGAGAAAACAGCCACGCGCAAACACTAGTCTTTGTTGAAGTGCGTTACCGTTCATCGGAACAATACGGCAGCCCGGCTGCCAGCATTGACGAAGCCAAGCGAATTCGACTAATAAAGAGCGCAGAGTTTTTTCTAAGTGCATTCAAAGAGTACGCTGATCTGCCGGTACGCTTTGATGCAGTACTTCTAACGAGGTCAGTACGCCGACCGCCCGTAACTTGGATAAAGGACGCCTTCGACGCATGAAAACTTTCTACCGCCGCTTTTCACTTGTTGCCATATTGTTGCTGCTAGGCGGCTGCGCTGGCACGCCAGAGAATCCGCGCTCTACCGGCATGCTCATCGACGACAATGTCCTTGAGGTGATGATCGAACGTGAAATCCGCGCTTCTGACGAAACCTTCAAAGGCTCTCACATCGTTGTTGCCGTGTATAACGGCCTGGTACTGTTGCTAGGGCAAGTCGCGAGCGAGGAACTTAAGAATCAGGCCAGCGTTGTAACTGAGGGCATGTATAGAGTCGATCCAACAAAAGTTCACAACCATTTAACCGTGGGCGGTCCGATTTCTATGCTGGCACGCACCAATGACGGCATGCTTACTACCAAGGTAAAAACCAGACTGCTCGCATCTAAACAAGTAAAAGGGCTACGAATAAAGGTTATTTCTGAAAACGGAACGGTTTACTTGATGGGCACCGTAACAACCGAACAATCCGAGGCCGCCGTTGCCGAGGCTCAGAAATCCTTCGGTGTGCAAAGAATCGTTAAGGTCTTCGAGTACACTGACCTGTAGGAGGCTGTTATACGAGCCGCAGCGTTGGGCCTGAACCGTTCTTGTCTTTGGGATTTTCAGCATCGTCTGTTTTTGGCGATGCTGTAGTAGCTGGCTCCTCGCTGGCGGCATCAAAGGTCTCATCTTCAAACGCCAGTCCTTGACCGCTATCTCGACAGTAGATCGCTCGAATGCTCTCAATGGGCAACACAATTTCGAAGTTACGCCCAGAAAACCGCCCAAAGCACATGACGCAGTCGTTACCAAGGGATAAATCTTTAACCGCCGTGGGGGATATGTTCAACACGATCTGTCCGTCCTGAACATATTCTGTGGGCACAACCACTCCGGGGACTTCTGTATCAACCAGAATGTTTGGTACTTCGTCGCTGTCTAAGATCCATTCGTAAAGCGCCCTCAGCAGGTAAGGGCGGCGCGGCTTCACTCCTGCATCTCCATTTCAGCCTCGGTTAGGCTTTCGCGAAATGCATCGCGCTCAAAGATCATGTGCATGTATTTAAACAGCGGTCGCGTAGACTTTTCAGGCAGGGTGATCCCCACTTCTTTGAGCCGCCACAGTATTGGCGCAACGCAACAATCGACCAGCGAGAATTCTTCGTTCATAAAGAACGGCTTCTCAGCAAAAATCGGTGCGATGGCAATGATGCTTTCACGCAGCTCTTTACGCGCCTTGGTAAGTGCGGCTTCTCTGCCCTTGCCCAGCATCAGCAAGTCGAGCTTAGTACTCCACTCTTTCTCCACCCGGGTAATCCACAAACGCGACAAAGCACGCTGCACAGGATAGACCGGCAATAAAGGCGGATGCGGAAAACGCTCGTCCAGATACTCCATGATCACGTTGGACTCGTAGAGCACCAAATCACGATCAGCCAGTGTTGGCAGCGTGTTGTATGGGTTCAACTCTGCCAGGTCTTCTGGGATTTTCCCGCCAACTACGTCGACGATATCGACAGTGACGCCTTTCTCGGCAAGCACCATTCGCACACGGTGCGAATAATGATCACGTGGGTCAGAAAACAAAGTCATAGAAGATCTCTTAGTTACGGCGCTCATGTCTTAGCCTTGATTGGGTCAGCGTTCGTGTTTAACGGTTTAGTGAACGTCTTTCCAGAACTCGCGGTTAAGCAGATAGGTAAAGGTTCCTAGAATTACAAGGAATAACAACACGTAGATACCCAATCGCTGACGTTCAAGCCGGTTTGGCTCGCCCACGTAGTAAAGGAAGTTAGAGAGATCGTAAATTGCTTGATCAAACTCCTCAGCTGAAAGCGTGCCGGTTCCAGGCTCGACTATCAGTTGTTTCGACTCTTCATCGAACCGCTGCACACCCTGGAGGTGTAGCAATACATTGGGCATACCAACGTTTGGATACACCTTGTTGTTAGCACCCAACGGGCGCTCTTCGTCTACATAAAAAGTTTTTAGATAGTTGTAAATCCATTCAGGCGAACGCAACCGGGCTTCTAAGGTCAGATCAGGCGGTGCGGCACCAAACCAAGCCATCGCTTGCACTGGATCCATTGATGTCGTCATTAACTCACCAATCTTTTGTCCGGTGAATACAACAGTCTCCAAAGCCAATTCTCGTGGAATGCCCAGATCATCAGCGGTGCGTCCATAGCGTTGGTATTGCAGACCGTGGCAACCCAGGCAGTAGTTTGCGTAGAGCTGCAAGCCGTTCTGCAAGCTAGGCAAATTGGTTAGGTCTGGCTCGAACTCTTGCATGGGCCAGTCATTGTTCGAGGCAGACCAGCCGAACGGCGCAACTATCAAAAGACCTAGGGTCAATGCTGCCTTTAATGATTTGCTTAGTTTTTTCATTCGGTAACCCTTTCTGGTTCTGACAAGGTCTGCTCTACGCGCGTGTACCAAGGCATCAAAACAAAGTAAGCGAAATACAACATGGTGCAGAATTGCGCCAAGATCGTGTATTCCTTAGTGGGCGGCAACACACCCAGTACACCTAAAATTAGGAAGCTCACCACAAATATGCGCAACGCCCAGCGCGACAATTTGCCTTTGTAACGCATGGACTTAACAGGGCTTCGATCAAGCCAGGGCAGAATGGCTGGAATCACAACCGCTGCAGCCATAACCACGAGGCCCCAGAATTTCGCGTCGAGTCCAAACAGCGGGAACGTAGCCGCACGAAGCATTGCGTAGTAAGGCGTGTAGTACCAAACCGGTGCTATGTGCTCAGGGGTTTTGAGCGGGTTTGCCACCTCGAAGTTCGGCTTTTCAATGAAGTATCCGCCCATTTCAGGGGCGAAAAACACCACCGCGCAAAATAGGAACAAAAACACTACGGTGGCATGGATGTCATGCACAGTGTAGTAAGGATGGAATGGAATGCCGTCCACTGGCACGCCGTTTTCATCTTTATTCTTCTTGATCTCTATGCCGTCTGGATTGTTGGAGCCCACATGGTGAAGCGCAACAAAATGCACAAATACCAAGCCAAGCAGCACGATTGGTAAGGCAACCACATGCAGTGCGAAGAAACGATTCAGCGCAACTTCGGACATAAGGAAGTCACCACGCACCCACTCCATGAGGTCTGGGCCAACGTAGGGAATTGCGCCTACCAGTGACACAATCACTTGTGCGCCCCAGTAAGACATGTTGCCCCAAGGCAGTAAGTAGCCAAAAAACCCTTCCGCCATTAGCGCAATGAAAATGGCCATGCCAATGAGCCACAACAATTCTCGCGGCCCTCGATATGAGCCGTAACGTAGCGCACGGTACATGTGTAAAAACACTACGATGAAAAATGCCGATGCACCCGTGGAGTGCAGGTAGCGGATAAGCCAACCGAATTCGACATCGCGCATGATGTACTCAACGGATGCAAACGCTGCATCGCCGCTGGGCACATAGTTCATGGTCAGCCAAATTCCGGTGACTAACTGATTTACCAGTACGAACGTGGCAAGCCAGCCAAAATAGTAGAAGAAGTTGAAGTTCTTCGGCGCGTAGTACTTCGACATGTGATATTCGAAGGTTTCCGTCGCTGGGAACCTCGCATCAAGCCAGCTCATTGCGCCGGCCAGACCGCCTTGTTTGGAATCACTATTTGTTTGTTGCATCTAGGTATACCTGACCTTAACCAATCACGACTACGGTATCAGACTCAAATCTGTACGGGGGAACCTCCAAGTTGGACGGAGCTGGAACTCCCTTCACAACCCGGCCAGCCATATCGAACTTAGAGCCGTGGCAAGGGCAAAAGAATCCGCCCTGACCAGAGTCTTCGAAATTCTCTGTGACAACGTATTTGGGAGAACACCCCAAGTGCGTGCAAATGCCAAGAAAAATCCCGTACTCAGGACGTTCCGAGCGCCAGGCGTTAACCGCAAAATCTGGCTGCTGCTCAGCCATCTCAGAATTTGGATCCGCCAACATATCAGTATCGGTTTCCAGAGACGCTAAGGTGTCTGCATCGCGATGCACAACGAATACTGGCTTACCACGCCAAGCCACAATGGGGCTGAGCATCTCGCCAGGGCCAAGCTTGGAGATATCAATCTTTACCGGCGCACCCAACGCTTTCGCTTTTTCACTCGGCGACCAATAGCTCACGAACGGCCAAGCTGCGCCGACTGCGCCAGCTGCGGCAACCACTGAGGTCGCTTGAATTAGAAAGTAACGTCGACTGGAACCGTCTTCGTTAGCGGTATCGCCCGCATGGGCGTCATGGACTGTGTCGCCAGTACTCAAGGCTCTTTGCTCCACTGTTCTGTAGATTCCTTCGAAACGCTTGGAACGATTGCTTTGCCTGCCATCTGTCCGGCTTATTCATGGACTCAGACGGTGACGTTCTTCGTTGCTACTCGTTGGCTCTCTACTGTTTGAATTGTTGCTCTTTTTGTCTTTGCACTGCTACGAAGGTCAAATCAACCTATGCGTACCAGCCCCCCTATTATCAGCGCGCCCACCGTCCTGTGTGTGCCCGCTTCGACCTTGGGTCAATTAGTGAACAATGCGTCCGCTAAGTGAGCAATGCCACCCCACAGTTGCAACGAAAAGTAAGTCGATTGCGCCTGTCGCGTGCGGCGCGCAGTCTATCATAAAACTGCGCCGATAAGGCACGCTGCACCCGGAGTGGGTGCGAGATTATCGCTTCGAGAACTGTGGACGCTTACGTGCTTTACGCAGACCAACTTTCTTACGTTCAACCGCTCGCGCATCCCGCGTCAAAAACCCAGCCTGACGCATAGGACTACGTAGGTTTTCATCGTATTCCACTAATGCGCGTGCAATACCGTGACGAATCGCCCCAGCTTGACCGGTATTACCACCGCCGCGCACAGTAATCTTGAGATCTAACTTGTCTGTAAGGTCTGCAACCTGAAGTGGCTGACGTACTACCATGCGCGCAGTCTCACGACCAAAAAACTCATCCAACGGCTGGGAGTTGACCATGATCCGTCCAGTGCCCGAAGAAATGAAAACGCGCGCTGCAGCGGTCTTACGTCGGCCAGTACCGTAGTTGTAATCGGTCATGTCTTAGAGCTCCAGAACTTGGGGTTGTTGTGCCGCATGGGGGTGATCGTCGCCAGCGTACACTTTCAATTTACGGAACATTGCGCGCCCCAGAGGATTCCTTGGCAACATGCCTCGCACTGCGCTTTCGATCATGCGCTCAGGATGTTCAGCACGCACTGTAGCGACGTCAGCGCTTTTAATGCCGCCCGGATAGCCGGTGTGGCGCCAGTAGATTTTGCCGTTTTCTTTGTTACCAGTAACGCGCACTTTCTCTGCATTAACAATGACGATGTAGTCACCCGTGTCCACATGGGGAGTGAACTCTGGCTTATGCTTACCGCGCAAACGGCTTGCCACCTCTGTTGCTAACCGACCGAGAGTCTTGCCGTCTGCGTCGATTACCCACCAGGCGCGTTCGACATCTTGTGCGCGCATGCTTACCGTTTTCATTGTTGAACTGGCCTCTTGCGTCAGGGCTTATCACCCCGACATTGTTTAATTCCATATTCCAAAACTTCATTTGGAACCGGGCGTTACCTTGCGCCCCTGCGCTTTGGCCACGTTGCGTAATAAACCACGCAATGCGCTTTGCCATAGGCGCCCCAAATTTTGGGACGCGCATAATAGTGGAGGCACTTGCGCTTTACAACAGAGTTTTAGCTTCTCCTGAGGCGCCGTGGGTATGAGAACCCGCCAAATAATCTGTCGACTGCATCTCTAATAGCCGACTTTGGGTACGTTCAAATTCAAACGTTAACCGCTGGCCCTGATAGAGGTCTTGGATTGGTGCTGCAGCCGACACGATGAGTTTTACGCCATGATCATAGAACTCGTCCACCAAACTGATAAAACGCCGCGCTGCATCTTCTTTTTGTGTGGTCAAAATTGGGATATTGCTGACGAATACTGTGTGATACAGCGTTGCCAGTTCGATGTAATCGTTTTGACTGCGCGGCCCGTCACATAAATCAGTGAAGTTAAACCAAACCATACCGACACTGAGTTTTTGCGTAGCGATGTCACGACCTTCAATACGCAAGGGCACCGCTTCTTCTATTGGCGCTGCTGCCAGCGCCTCAAAACTACGCTCCAAACTACTTAAGGCAGCTGCATCAAGTGGGTGATGGTATATCTCTGCCTGGACTAATGTGCGCAGTCTGAAGTCTTGCCCGGCATCGATTTCGATGACCTCACAATGCTGGTTCAGCAAATCAATGGCTGGCAAAAATCGACTGCGTTGCAGCCCGTTCTCGTACAACCGACTGGGCTCTACGTTAGACGTCGCGACCAGAGCCACACCTCGGTCAAATAAGCCACGCATCAGCTCTGCGAGGATCATCGCATCGCCAATGTCTGCGACAAAAAATTCATCAAAGCACAAGACATCGGCATCTTGGGCCAGTTCATCAGCCACTTTGAGCAAAGGGTTTGCCACACCCGCATGTTCAGTTAAGCCTTCATGCACGCGGCGCATGAAACGGTGGAAGTGCATACGCAAGGCGCGACCTTGTGGCAGACACTCGCAAAACAAATCCATCAATAGCGTCTTGCCGCGCCCTACCGTTCCCCAAATGTACAGGCCCTGCACTGGCGGTTGCTTTGCCTGGACAAACCAGCGTTGCCAAAGCGATGGCTTTGGCCGCTCTTGCAGTCGTAGATACAAGTCGTCTAGCTGGGCCATCACTCGCTCTTGGCCCGGGTCGGCGAAAAAATCCGTGTCCCGGGCTTGGCTGACTAATCGTTGATAACGCTCTAACGGACTGAGATCTTCTTGTTCCGAGACCTGGGTCACTCCGATGGATCCTCAGCCCCATGCGTAACGTCTTTGTGCGTATTGGCGCCACCACGCAGTTCCGCAGCTTTCGCATGGGCAAACAAGCCTTCGGTTTGCGCCAACGTATCCGTAACTTCCGACAACGCACTGGCCCCATCGGCTGACATCTGCACGACCGAAGTGCGCTTCTGAAAATCGTATACGCCAAGCGGCGAGGCAAAACGAGCGGTGCCAAAGGTCGGTAGCACGTGAGAAGGCCCGGCCACATAGTCGCCGAAAGTTTCGCCGGTATGAGCGCCACAAAATATGGCCCCTGCATGGCGAATACCATCAACCCAATCTTCCGGGTGCTGCACCGCCAACTCTAGATGTTCTGGCGCAATTCGATTCGCCAAAGCCAACGCTTCTTGTTTGTCTGCACAATGGATCAGGGCGCCGCGCTGGCTTAAAGAGTCGCGAATAATTTCAGCCCGCGTCATGTCTGGTAACAGAGCTGCAATTCTTGCCGCCACCTGCTCAATGTAGCCTCTGTTGTCACTGATCAAGATGCTTTGGGCCGAGGGGTCATGCTCTGCTTGAGAGAACAAGTCCATCACCGCCCAATCTACAGGTGTTGAGCCATCCGCCAGGATCAACACCTCGCTAGGACCCGCGATCATGTCGATGCCGACCTGACCAAATACCTGTTTCTTTGCTGTCGCCACATAGGCACCACCCGGCCCAACAATTTTGTCTACTCTCGGTACGCTCTGCGTGCCGTAGGCTAATGCCCCAATGGCTTGGGCACCACCAATACTAAACACCTGATCAGCGCCACCAAGATGCAGCGCTGCCAGAACCATATCGCTGGCCTCGCCTGCTGGCGTAGGCACAGTCACCACGATGTTCTCGACACCGGCAACCTTCGCCGGAATCAGTGTCATCAACACGCTGGAGGGATAGGCCGCTTGGCCACCAGGGACATAGACACCTACTGTTTCTAACGGGCTGATGCGCTGGCCTAGCCGATTACCCAGATCATCATGAAAAGACCAAGACGACTCCAATTGCCGCTCGTGGAAAATACGAATGCGCTCTGCCGAGAGTTGCAGAGCGTCTTGATGCTGCGGCTGCACCCTATGCCATGCGGCTTGCAACGTCTCCGCACTGAGCACGAAATCTGCTGGGGCCGTCAAATTACGGCGGTCCAACTCGTTGGTGAGCTCCAACACCGCGTCGTCGCCACGCTGGCGCACCTGACCGAGTATTGCCGCTACGCGCTGATCGAGTTCGCTGTCTGTGTGCATATCCCAATGCAGCAATTGAGCAAACTGCTGCTCAAAGGACTCGGCACTGGTGGATAGCTGTTGAATGATCATATCTACGACGCTACTCAAGTCGGTTTCTAATGGATTAATTCAAAGGGCCGTTAAGCGGTTGCGCCATACTCTAGGCAACAACCTCTGATAGTCCCGCAATGAGATCTTGCACCTCTGCAAACTTTGTCTTCATTGAGGCGCGGTTCACGATCACTCGGGTGCTGATCTCGCAAATAAGCTCGCGCTCTTCAAGTCCGTTAGCACGCAAGGTATTGCCGGTGTCTACGATGTCCACAATGCAATCCGCAAGGCCCAGCACAGGGGCTATCTCCATCGCTCCCGACAGCTTGATGAGTTCTACCTGACAGTTTTGTCCGTGGTAGTAGCTGCGTGCGATATTGACGAACTTTGAGGCCACCCGAAGCACTCCCGGTGCTGGGGTAAATCCCGCTGGGGCTGCAGTCATCATGCGACACAGGCCTATCTTTAAGTCCAGGCGTTCGTAAAAACTCATACCTGCACCGTATTCGAGAATGGTGTCTTTACCGGTAATGCCAACATCAGCAACACCCTGCTCGACGTAGGTCAGCACATCAGCAGAACGAGTAACGATAATCTTATGGTTGCCACAACGACTGTCGAATATCAGTTTCCGCGACTCCGAAGGATGTTCTACCGGCTCAACCCCACAGGCCGCCAATATCGGTAAACACTCCTGCAAAATACGCCCCTTATTAAGGGCAATAACCAAACCCATCCGTCGTTGTCCTTGTGTAAAAAGTAATCGCGATCAATATCTCAAGTCTTCAGGACACTCGGCGCACATCCGCACCAAGCTGCTGCAACTTTTCTTCTATGGTCTCGTATCCTCGATCAATATGATAAATACGATCTATGACTGTCGTGCCCTGAGCTGCCAGTGCCGCCAGCACCAGGCTGAAAGAGGCACGCAAATCTGTCGCCATAACCGGCGCCGCTTTCAGCTCGTCTACGCCCTGAACTACCGCCATAGACGGGCCATGTAACTCTATATTGGCACCCAGACGCTTCATCTCATGAACATGCATAAAGCGGTTTTCGAAAATGGTCTCGCGGATCGTAGACGTACCTTCGGCCACAGCATTCAACGCCATAAACTGCGCCTGCATATCCGTCGGAAAGCCAGGATAAGGGGATGTTTCTATATCTACCGCCGTAGGTCGGCGACCCTGCATATCTAAAGCTATCCAGTCTTCGCCAGTGATAATTTCAGCGCCCGCTTGCTGGAGTTTTTCCAAGATGACACCCAAGGCGCTGGGTTGTATATCTGTGAGCCGAATGGAACCCTGGGTAATTGCCGCAGCGACTAAATAGGTGCCTGCTTCAATTCGGTCCGGCATAACTTGAAACTGACCACCCGCCAGAGAGGGGGCACCGGTGATGGTGATCTCTGAGGTACCGTGACCACTGATCTCTACACCCAAGGCCTGCAAAAAATTCCCAAGGTCAATAATTTCTGGTTCACAAGCGGCGTTGTGCAAGCGCGTCTGGCCTTCAGCCAAACACGCCGCCATCATTAAGTTCTCGGTACCCCCTACCGTTACCAGATCCATATATATGTCAGCGCCTACGAGTCCTTGCGGCGCCTGCGCAATGACATAACCGTCTACCACTTCAATTTGCGCGCCCATGGCCTGCAAACCTTTTAAGTGCTGATCAACAGGTCTGGAACCAATAGCGCAGCCTCCCGGCAAGGAAACCTCTGCGCGACCATAACGGGCCAGCAGCGGCCCAAGCACCAAGAAGGACGCACGCATGGTTTTAACCAATTCATAGGGTGCTTTTAAGTTGTGCAAGTCAGCAGCCGTCACCTGCACATTCATCCGTTCGTCCACCATCACGTCTGCACCCAAGCAGACCAACAATTCAATCATGGTGGTGACGTCTTGCAGATGTGGCGCCTTGCTGATGCGCACCGCCTCACCCGTGAGCAAGGTCGCGGCAAGAATTGGCAGCGTAGCGTTTTTTGCTCCCGACACCCTCAGCGTGCCGTTGAGTTGCTGCCCACCCTGTATTTGTAATTTATCCATCTGCGCAACTACCAACCAAAGTGCTAGCTTGCTGGAACATCAGTTTTGATGGACACCGCGTGCAATTCGCCACTGGCAATCAAGTCTTCTATGCAGGCGTACACCGCTTGCTGTCGTTTGACCCGATTAAGCTCCGCAAAAAACGGGCTGATAACCTCTATTAACGCGCGATTACCGTCTACTGAAACATTGACGGCGGCATCAGCTATTGCCGATTGCACCCTGCGGATAATTTCGTCTTGCATAGTTATTGTGCCTTTTAAGGAGGAACATGGGCTTCGGCGCGCAGCATCGCCCGAGGCTTTTTGGAACGGGTGCAGACAATACAACAATCATTGCTTCGTAGCATTACCCCCGCCGTCGTGGGGGCATGTCCCCGCGACGGCGGGCGACATGCTTGGATAAAGAGTCAGATCAGACTAAGCTAAGTTTCTGAGTTTCCTGTATCGGCGCTGACGCCAACAGCTCTATACGACACACCGAACTAAGGATGGTGCCGGACAATGTGGTTGCAGCTGCTATTACTGCTAGTGGGCTTTATTGCTCTTGTTTGGAGCGCAGACAAATTTCTGTCTGGCGCAGCTTCAACTGCGGTTAGTTTTGGTATTCCTAAGATCGTAATCGGCCTCACTATTGTGGCTCTGGGCACGTCGGCGCCAGAAATCATCGTCGCAGTTTTCGCTGCCCTGGACGGCAATCACCTACTTGCCGTGGGCAATGCCATCGGCTCAAATATCGCCAACATCGGTCTTGTGCTGGGCATCACGGCTATCATTACGCCATTGGCGTTTTCGCGGAATGTACGCCGCAAAGAACTGCCTTGGTTACTCGGGGCAACAATTTTAACTCTGGTGTTGTTATTCGACCGCGACCTGTCTTTTACCGACGGGCTCATTCTTCTTTTCGGTCTGGGCATCATAATGTGGCAATTGTTCATTGGCGCCAAAGACCCAGACGCCGAAAGCAATGCGCTACAGGAAGAATTGGACGAGATTCCCGAACTCAATATAGGCAAAAGCATCGCTTGGTTCGGGGTGGGATTGGCGGTACTGCTGTTGTCAGCACAGATCCTGGTTTACTCCGCTACCAACATCGCCACCATGTTTGGTGTCAGCGACCTGATTATTGGCTTAACCATTATTGCTATCGGCACCAGCTTGCCTGAGTTAGCTGCCACGGTAGGTTCGGCACTAAAGGGCCACCCAGAAATCGCCATTGGCAACGTAGTGGGATCAAACATCCTGAACATCCTTGCGGTGTTGGCTGTACCTGCTCTACTCGGCGGCGTGCAAATCGACTACGTCGCGCTGTGGCGCGACGCCGGCATGATGACCGCATTGACCATGATGCTGGCATTGTTTGCTTACGGCATTAATTCTCGTGCAGTAATTACCCGCTTTGAGGGTGCGGTGATGCTCGCCGCATGGGTCGGCTATAACTTACTGCTAATTCACCAGGCCTAGTATGGACTCCCATCTACAGTCATTAGCAAAGCAGGTGACCGGCATAATTCTCGACGTCGACGGTGTACTCACCAACGGACAAATTGTGTACAGCGACAACGGCGCAGAATTAAAATTTTTCCATGTACAAGATGGCGCCAGCATTAAGTTGCTGATGAAAAACGGCATCCAGGTTGCAATCATCAGCGGCCGCGACTCACCTGTTGTCAATCGGAGAGCGGACGAGCTCGGTATTCAACACGTTTTCCAGGGTGCGTCGAGTAAGAGTCAGGCTCTAGACGAACTTATAGCCAATGGTTTTGTAGATCATAATCTATGCGCCATCGGCGACGATCTGGCAGATCTCGAACTCTACGCAAGACCCGAGATCACGCTGAGAGCAACGGTAGCCAACGGCCACCCAGCCGTAATAAAAGAGGCAGACTTTGCCACCAAAAGACAGGGCGGCGAGGGAGCTATCGTGGAATTAGCCGAACTGATTTTGCAAAGCCAGGGGCGCTGGAATTTCTGATGACGACCGCCTCAGCCACCAAACCCAGAGGCAGCAAACGCTTTTTAACTGGCGTGGTCGTGGTGTTCAGCTTGATATTATTCTTAATTACAACCAGCAACACCCCAGAGAAAACAGCTCTTTCTTCCTTAATCAGCGCGACCGACAGTGAGCATGTTGTCGCTACCGGCTCCGGGATGAAGCTGACAGAGTACACCGAAAACGGCACGCGCTTTTATGCTTTGGAAGCTCAGGACTGGACGCAATATCAAAAGGAGCAACACCACTACGTCGCCTTCCAGGCTCCGGCCGTCGAGCTTTTTGTAACCAATACGACCCAGTCCTGGCGCGTATCGGCTCAGCACGGCAAGCTTGCTCAACAAGGGCGAAAACCAAGCCTGGAACTTTTAGACAACGTAGTGCTTGAACAAGGTCTCATCAATGCCAATCAATTGCGCTTACGCAGTGACCGACTTACCGTTGATGCCGCCAACGAAACTATTACGGCGCGCGGCAGCGTGGAGCTGAATGCTGGCCCTATGCAGACTCAGGCTCCAGTAATGGTCATGCGCAATAATGAAGTGCTGGAGTTTAGCGGCATTGAAGAACAGCGTGTGGTCAGCGACATCAGCCTGATGACCACAAAGGCAAATGACATCCCAACCGCTATCAACTCTGACGATGCCTAAGCTTGTCTCACTTATTTGTTCTTTTGGTTTAGTAACTGCACTTGCCAGCGCCTCTGCCGCAGAACCAGACAACATCAAGATCGAAGGCGACAGTGCCGTCTTCGATCAGGCCAGCAATACCATTACCTACGCGGGGGCAGTACAGGCAGTCCAGGGCGCTCTGATGATTAGCGGCGACAAACTCGTGGTCATGCTCACTGGCAGAGAAGCGGAAACCATTCATACCACAGGCTCTCCCGCACGCTTGTCGCTGCAACAACCAAAGAACAATAATTCGTCAGAAGATCCGTTGCGCGCCAGCGCGAACTCAATCGTTTTCAATCCAAGCTCCAAACAGCTGGAATTGACCGGCAGCGCTACATTGCAGCAAGGCGGCAACACCATTAGCAGCGAGCTGATTCGCTACGATGTAGCAGCCCGCCAAATTCGTGCCGACGGCAAGCAGGACCGCGTGCGCATGGAATTCAATGTCACCGAGCAACCAGCTGATGACAGCACTACGGAAACGCAGAAACCATGACGGTTTCGTCACTGCAAGGTCTTAACTTACAAAAACGTTATCGCGACAAGGTGGCGGTGGACGATGTCAGCTTGGCGGTCGAGCGCGGTGAGGTCATTGGCCTGTTGGGGCCGAACGGAGCCGGTAAAACCACCAGCTTTTATCTATTGGTTGGGCTGCTTAAATGCGACGCAGGGCAGGTCATCTTGAATGGTGAGGATTTGACCGAAGCGCCAATGCACCAGCGCGCCAACGCTGGCCTCGGCTATCTTCCGCAAGAAGCGAGTGTTTTTCGCAGTCTAACCACCCATGACAACTTGCAAGCGGTTCTCGAACTGCAATCTGACTTGAGCAAATCCCAACAGCAGCAACGATTACAACAATTGCTGGACGAATTTAATCTTAATCACATCGCCGGCACTCTGGGCCAAAGTTTAAGCGGCGGTGAACGCCGACGCCTGGAAATAGCACGCGCATTGGCCAGCGCTCCTGAGTTCATGTTGCTCGACGAACCCTTTGCCGGTGTTGATCCAATCTCTGTGGCTGATATAAAAAGCGGCATTCTAGATCTGAAAAATAGAGGCTTAGGGGTGCTCATCACCGACCACAATGTCAAAGAAACTTTAGACATCTGTGATCGCGCCTACATCGTTCACGAAGGGCACCTCATTGCCGCTGGGGAACCAGAGGCCATTCTTCAGGATGCAACCGTGCGACAAGTTTACTTGGGCGACAACTTCGCTTTGTAAGAGGGCGCGCTGTATGCGCCAAACACAGATACCGGGCTAAAATAACAACAAAAGACAGACCAACTCTCTCACGGCAGTAGATGAAACAAACGCTCTCAATGAAGCTTGGCCAGCAGCTGAAGATGACTCCTCAGCTGCAACAGGCTATTCGTTTATTGCAGCTTTCATCTATGGAGCTGAGTCAGGAAATTCAGATGGCTCTGGACAGCAATCCAATGCTGGAGACCGAGGACGATTACCAACAAGACGAAAACGATACAGACATCGCCGACAGCGACTACGACACGCCTGTAGAAGATGTCACAGAGCCTATCGATGACTTTGCTGAGGACACCGAAGCAGAAGTAAGCGAACAGTTTCAGGAACCTTTGACCGAGGCGATGCCAAGCGACACCAGTTGGGACGACATTTACCCTCAGTCAGGCGCGAGTGGCAGTGGTGACGGTGACTTTGATCCAAATGCCAACAACAGCGCCGCCGAGGGGCTAGCCGATCACCTGTTGTGGCAGTTAAATCTCACACCCATGGCACCCTCAGACCAAGCCATCGCCTCAATTATCATCGACAGCATTGACGACAACGGGATGCTAGTGGCGTCGATTGAAGAGATATGCGAAAGCCTCGCTGACCCAAATCTATCTACAGAAGAACGGGTTACCGCTGAGGACGTTGAATGGGTTCTGCAAAAGATCCAGCAATTCGACCCCGTCGGTGTAGGTGCCAGAGATGTACGCGAGTGCCTGCTCTTACAATTGGCCCAACTAGATGCCGCCACGCCCTGGTTAGAACAAGCGAAAGACTTGGTTGCTAACCATTTGGATCTTCTGGGACAAAAAGATTTCACCACTCTAGTCAGGCAAACGCATTTACCGGAGTCAGATTTAAGCCAAGTGGTAGCACTCATTCGCACCTTACAGCCTCGACCCGGCGCAGCCATTTCAGAAGCCCAATCTGACTTCGTACTGCCCGACGTGGTGGTACGCAAACACAGCGGTCTTTGGCAGGTTGAACTAAATCCGGCCACGCTGCCAAAAGTGCGCGTTAACAGCGTATACGCAGGCTGGGTAAATAAAGCTACAGAGTCTGCTGATCGAGAATTCATGCGCAATAACTTGCAAGAGGCGCGTTGGTTTCTGAAAAGCCTACAAACTCGACACGACACTCTGCTGAAAGTAGCAACTCAAATAGTCGAAGTTCAGCAGGACTTTTTCGAGCTTGGTCCAGAGGCGATGAAACCGCTGATTCTTGCCGACATCGCCCAACAAGTAGATCTGCATGAATCGACCATTTCACGTGTTACCAATCGCAAGTACCTTGTATCCCCCAGGGGACTGTTTGAACTTAAGTACTTCTTTTCATCTCATGTGGGAACCCAGTCTGGTGGAGAAGTGTCCAGCACCGCGATACGCGCGCTGATTCAAAAGCTCACTGCTGACGAAAATCCACGTAAGCCATTGAGCGACAACAAGATCGCGACACTACTGAAAGAGCAGAACATCAACGTGGCCCGGCGTACCGTTGCAAAATATCGAGAGTCTCTCTCTATTCCGCCATCTAACGAGCGTAAACAGTTAGTTTGATGGCGCGCAATTTGTCATACTCCGAACATCATGACGCGAACTCGGAGGCAAGCATGCTAATCAACGTCACCGGCCACCAGATTGACCTGACCACCTCACTCCAAGACTATGTGCACGAAAAACTGCAACGCTTAGAACGACACTACGATCAAATCACCCAGGTTCATGTTGTATTGAACATAGAAAAGCTTATGCACCAAGCTGAGGCGACAGTGCATGTTGCTGGGTCTGAACTGTTTGCTAACGCTGAAGCATCCGACATGTATGCAGCGATCGATCAATTGTCATCTAAGCTAGACAGACAAATCATCAAGCACAAAGAAAAAGTTGTAGATCATCATCACGGTACTAAAGAACGCAAACATGCCCACAGCAAGTTTGACAAGTTCTAGCGATTCGAACCTATGTCTATATCTTCACTGCTGAATTCAACCAATGTCTTTTGCAAAACCGACTGCCCCAGCCGCAAGCGGGCACTGCAATTCGCCGCCAGGTCAATTGCCGAAAACGACCCAGACCAGGACGGTCTTATTGCAGACGAGGTATTTGATGGCCTCTTAGAACGCGAGCGCCTGGGATCCACCGGACTGGGGTTTGGTATCGCCATTCCACACTGCCGTATGGCTTGCCAATCGATACACGCGACCTTCGTGTCACTTGCTGCACCAGTGGACTATGAGGCAGCTGACGATCAAGGTGTTGATCTGTTGTTTGTACTCGTAGTGCCGCAAAACGAGACTCACGCTCACCTCGAGTTGTTAGCAGAACTGGCCGGGGTATTTAACTTGGCCGAAAATCGCACAGCGCTGCGCCAATGCCAAGATACCGAGTCACTGCTCGAATGCTTCGAAAACTTTGACAAGATGCATTCAGACGTCAAGAGCGCATGAAGCTATTCATCATCAGCGGCCGTTCGGGCTCCGGCAAGTCGACAATCCTGCAAGCACTGGAAGATCAGGGCTATCAGTGTATTGATAACCTACCCGTTAACTTGCTGCAAAGTTTGGTAGAAGAGAACCTACGCCTCAACAGCAGCGCATCCTTATTGCTGGCAGTGTGCATCGACGCGCGCAGTCAATCACTGCAAACCTTTCCTGAAATTCTACAAGCACTGCCTCTAACTAAATCAGACCGACGGGTTGTTTACCTTGACGCCGTCAGCCCAACATTAGTGAAGCGATTTAGCGAAACCAGGCGCCGACACCCGCTTACTTCAGACAAGATCGACCTACGCCAGGCCATTGACATGGAGGCACAGGTACTGGCAACAATTGCTGACTTGGCTGATCTAACCATTGATACGACCCAGCTGAGTAGCCAGCAACTCAAGGCGCAATTCGTGGATCGGGTACTCGACCACGACTCCTCTAACATCAATCTTTTAGTACGGTCTTTTGGTTTCAAGTACGGCGTACCTGTTGACGCTGACTTCGTCTTTGATCTGCGTTGCTTACCGAATCCCCACTGGGACCCGAAGCTGCGCGCACTGTCTGGACTTGACCAACCGGTTATGGACTATTTGCAAGACCAACCCATGGTCAATGAAATGTTCGACGACATCTCCAGCATCCTTAACAGTTGGGTACCAAGATTCGAGGACAACGCCCGGGTCTATATGACCGTGGCCATTGGCTGCACCGGCGGCCAACACCGTAGCGTCTACATGGCTCAACGGCTTGCAGAGCACTTAAGCAGCCAGCACAACAATGTCCTGGTTCGGCACCGCGAACTGAATCGGCGCTAACCGCACAATAAAGCACCTGACCTAGGCCACAGATGCCGTTAGTATCGCGAGCCAAACAAACCAACAACGATTCGCTATATGCGCCAGGTTCAGTTAAAGCTCATCAACCCTCTTGGGCTGCACGCCCGCGCAGCCGCCAAGCTTGTTGATGCTGCTAAGGCATTTGGTAGTGACATCACCATCGAGTGTGGTGACAAGTCCGCGAATGGCAAGAGCATCATGGACGTATTAATGCTCGGCGCTCCGGTACACACCGAAATTTTGTTGCATATTGATGGCGATGACGAGGAACAGGCGGCTGATGCTTTAACCACCCTGGTGCGCGCCGGATTCTATGAGTTAGAAGACTAGTGCTCCAACCCCTACAAATCGACGAACTGATCCAGGACATTCCCCTGGAAGACACTGTAGAGAGCAAGTTTTTGCTCACCTCATTGCGCTCCAGTGAAATAGCCCAGGTGTTAGAGGGCAGCCGCCCCACTACCCGCCGAGTCATTTGGCAGCTGCTAGAGGAAGAAGATCGCAACCAGGTGCTTCAGCATCTAGGGGACGAGGTCCGTGCTGAATTCTTAGAGGCTATGGACACAGCTCAGCTTGTCGCAGCGGCTGACGACATGGACACCGATGACTTCGCCGACATCCTGCAGCAATTGCCATCCACCATCAGTGAGCAAGTTCTGGCGAGCCTCGATGCCAGTGACCGGGCGCGAGTAGAAGCCGTATTGTCTTTTCCAGAAGACAGTGCCGGCGGCCTTATGAATACCGACTCCATTACCGTCCGTCCTCGACACACCTTGGAGTTGGTATTGCGCTACCTTCGTTTACGCAAAGAGCTGCCATCGGGCACTGACGCTCTCATTGTAGTTAACAGCGAAGATCACTATTTGGGCATGTTGCCACTAGCCAAGGTACTGACATCCGATCCTTCAGTTACTGTGCGTGAAATCATGGACAGTGAAGCACCGGCCATGCGCGTAGATCAACCCGACACCGAAATAGCCCGCGTATTCTCAGAACGAGACCTGATAAGTGCCGCTGTCGTTGATGACGAAGGGCGATTGTTGGGTCGCATCACCATCGACGATGTGGTGGACGTCATTATTGAGGACGCGGAAGAAGCAGTACTTGGCCCCGCCGGTCTGGATGTTGATGAAGACACCTTTGCTCCCGTGCACAGAGCAGTACGTCGCCGCGCGATGTGGCTGGGTATCAATCTGCTTACCGCCTTTGCCGCTGCTGCGGTAATCAGTGTTTTTGAAGAAACCATCATAAAAGTTGTGGCATTAGCGGTGCTGATGCCCGTGGTGGCAAGCATGGGAGGAATCGCCGGCACTCAAACCCTAACTTTAGTTATTCGCGGCCAAGCCCTTGGACAACTCAATCGGCGCAATATGTTTTGGATGTTGAATCGTGAGTTCGTTATCGCTGCATTAAATGGTCTACTGTGGGCAACCCTGGTAGCCATTGCAGCGGTGCTATTTTTTGACGACACGACCCTGGGCTGGGTGATTGCTACCGCAATGATTGTCACCATCCTAGTAGCCGCCGTAGCCGGTAGCTTACTACCAGGCATATTGCGCAAACTGGGTATCGACCCTGCCATTGCTGGCGGCGTAGTGCTGACCACCATCACCGACGTGGTTGGCTTTTTTGCGTTTTTAGGTCTGGCCAGCTTGGTATATGGCTAGCAGCTATTCCCCTGCCACGGTCATGGGCGCCAGCAACAAACTCGGTGTTCGGATGTTTCCGCGTAAATCGACGTCGTCACCCATAGCGACAATCTCTTTGAGCATGTCGCGTAAATTGCCGGCAATAGTGAACTCATCAACCGGGTAGGCGATCTCACCGTTCTCCACCCAATACCCAGCCGCTCCACGAGAATAATCACCCGTCACGCCATTTACGCCTTGGCCCATTAGCTCGCAAATATAGAGTCCGGTACCCATTTCTTTAAACAGTTCAGCCTGGCTAACCGACGGGCCGTGCAAAGAAAGATTGTGTACACCGTCTGCGTTCGCCGTGGTTTGTAAATTCAGTTTGCGCGCTGAGTATTCTGACAACACATAACTTTGCAAAACACCGTTTGCGACAAAGCAGTTGTCTCTTGTCGCGACACCATCACCGTCAAAATAGGCCGCGCCAAGGCTACGCGGCAACAGCGGAGATTCCTGCAGCGAGAGCCAATCAGGCAATACCTGCAGTCCAATACTGTCGAGCAGAAAGCTTGCTTTACGGTACTGCGCACCACCGCTGATTGCGCCCAACAAATGACCTATAAGACCACTGGCCAATTGCGGCGCCAACAAGATAGGAAAACTACCCGTAGGTGCTTTGCGAGGCGCCAGTCGCGCAACCGTACGCTGCCCTGCCTGTACGCCCACTTTAAGCGCATCCTCTAACTCATCAGCATTACGTGCAACGGTGTACCAGTAATCACGCTGCATGCCTTGATCGTCTTCGCCAATCAGTACACAACTCAAGCTGTGCCGTGTGCTGGCATATGCGCCGACAAAGCCGTGACTGTTGCCATACACACGAATCCCTTGCTGGCTGCTTACCTGAGCGCCATCAGAATTCACAATCCGCGAATCCACATCCAGTCCCGCAGTTTCGCACTCAATAGCCAATTCTTGAGCCGCATCCGGCGACAAAGACCAGGGATGATATAAGTCCAAATCTACGAATTGCTCGGGCATTAGTTGTGAATCCGCCAAGCCACAATAAGGATCGTCCTCGGTGAATCGCGCTATATTCTTTGCAGCCGTTACCGTTTCTTTGATTGCAGCAATACTGCTGTCAGTGGTACTCGCTGTACCTCGCCGCTGGCCAAATTGCAGAGTAATTCCAAACCCACGATCCTGATTAAATTCAAGATTCTCCAACTCACCTTTGCGCACACTGACTCCCAAGCCCTCCTCCGCACTGACGGATACCTCAGCTTGATCGGCACCTTGCTGGCGCGCTTCTTTGAGAATATCGTGTACGAGCTGCTGTAATTCAGATTGTTGATCTATAAATTCCAATATCTTTTCCCATACGAATGACTGAAGAAATTTCAAAAAGCGCGCGCAAACGCGAGGCTACTCGGCTACAGGATGTTGGTCGCGCACTGACCCAGCTCAAGACCCAAGACCTGCAGACCTTCGATCTACCCGCACCATTAAGCGCCGCCATCGAAGAGTACAAGCGCATCAACAGCCGTGAGGGTGGACGCCGCCAACTACAGTACATCGGACGTCTCATGCGTGAACTCGATACCGGAGCCATCGAGCAGCAGTTGCAGCATCTGCGCGGCGAATCTGTAGCCGCTCGACATGCTTTGCACCAAGTGGAACTGTGGCGTGACCGACTGATCGAAGATCCACAATCGCTGACACAATTGCTGGCAGAACATCCTCATATTGACCGCCAAAAGTTACGGCAACTGATCAAGCGCGCTAAAGCTAGTGGCACAGCCACAAACCCAGCCCCTAGCCCAGCAGATAAACAGGCCTCGCGGGTTCTATTCCGCTTTCTTCGTGAACAACTAGAAGCCATACCGCAGACTTAAGCCTGAGTTCCACCAACAATAATCTCATCCACTTTTAAAGTCGGCTGACCTACACCGACAGGCACGGATTGCCCATCTTTACCGCAAACGCCTACGCCACCATCCAGCTCTAGATCGTTACCCACCATCGACACTTTGTTCATGACCTCCGGCCCATTACCGATCAGGGTTGCGCCCCTTATAGGGGACGTTATTTTACCATCTTCAATCAGATAAGCCTCGGTAGCAGAGAACACAAAACGCCCCGAAGTTATGTCCACAGAGCCACCGCCAAAATTCACCGCATAAACGCCTTTTTGCACCGAGCGGATAATGTCTTCTGGCTCGTCTTGCCCAGGCAACATATAGGTATTAGTCATTCGTGGCATCGGCACATGCGCATAGGATTGCCGCCGGCCATTGCCTGTCGCCGCTACGTTCATCAATCGCGCGTTTAACTTATCCTGCATATAGCCACGCAAAATACCGTTCTCTATGAGCATCGTTTTTTGTGTAGGCGTACCTTCATCATCAACGCTCAAGGAACCACGACGCTCCGCCATCGTGCCGTCGTCCACTACCGAACACAGCGTCGACGCTACCTGTTCACCCACTCGGCCAGAGAACGCCGAGCTGCCTTTACGGTTGAAATCTCCTTCAAGTCCATGCCCGACCGCTTCGTGCAGCAGTACACCTGGCCAACCCGGGCCAAGCACCACAGGCATTGGTCCTGCGGGAGCATCAACGGCCTGCAAGTTAACCAAAGCCATGCGCACCGCTTCGCGAGCTAAGTTTTCTGCCCAGTCACCTTGGGCTATAACCGCCAGATCCGTGCGGCCACCGCCACCCGCATTACCACGCTCACGCCGACCTTTTTCCTCAACAATGACCGATACATCAAGACGCACCAAGGGCCGAATGTCTGCGCTCAAGGTTCCGTCGCTTGCCATCACCAGCATGCTTGAATGATTAGCTGCGATGCGCACATTTACTTCTTTCACTCTGGGGTCTGCTGCCCGCGCGACCTTGTCCACTTGCTGCAGCAAAGCCACTTTCTGTTCTTGGGACAAACTACTGATGGGGTCTTGAGTACTGTATAGGGCGTCAGCAGCGACTACAGACATACCAGCCGCCGGGCCGCGGCTGCCGGATGTTGCAACAGATTTAGCGGCATCTGCCGCCTTATTTAATCCATCTTTACGAATGTCTTCGCAATAGGCAAAGCCGGTTTTTTCACCCGCCAGGGCACGCACGCCGATGCCTGCGTCCACAGCGAACGCACCATCTTTGACAATGCCATCCTCTAGTCCAAAAGACTCAGAACGCCCACTTTGAATATAGACCTCGCCATAATCTACGTTGCGACCCAACATATGATCTATGGCGCCGCTAATGTCAGCCGCATCGAGCCCTTTCGCCGACAGCAGCTCTGCTTGTACCTGTTCTATTAATTCGCTCATTTAATTGTTGCTACTTATTATTGTTTTGAGCTTCGTATGAAGCGTGCCTATGAATTTTTTCCCAGCCAACAGAGAACCGAACATCAAGCCGGATTAACACTCCCACCCGTCTCGTTTTGTGGTATGGGAGTTATTTCTTCGGTTTCTTGCGACGGCACCAGCGCTTTGGAAGCGGCATCGCCGTCATTCAATTCGTTTTCTTCGGACACAGTTGATGTGTCCGATGTCGGCATGACCGGCGCAAGACTACCCGGTTGCGGAACTGCTTTCATGCTCTTGTCCCACAAACTCACAAACCTAACCTCAGGATCATCCAGTGTGCCGGTAATCGCGAACTTTGCGCTGCTGAATTGTTGAATCGGTTTGCGCAGTATCTGCTCACCCAACATAACGCCTAGACCCGCAACGGGATTCGCCAAAGCTAAATAGGCCGCATACCAAGGCAGCGAATTGCTCACGGGCAATGTCACAATCATTTCATTATCTAGAGCCTCAGAGCGCAAGTTCACGCGACCGCCAAACTCGAAAGACGACGACGGGCTCTCAACCATCATCCGTTCGGCAAAAACCATCTCCTCTTGGCCAACATTAACTCTGGCGCTAAGACGATCAAAGCTCATGCCGTCGTCTACGATGTCTGAAAAGTCGAATTTGTTAATACGCTTGGCCAGCGCCGAGGGGGTAAACAAACTGATGAGTCTTAGACCGTTCGCCGAGGTATCCGAATCGAGGAAGCGACCATCTTTGGCCTTAAAGTCCATACTCCCGCGCAACGCGAGTAGTTCAATGTTTGGTGGCGAACCTGGCCATGCCACATCCACCTGCAGGTTCGCGGTCTGAGTTTCTAGGGTCGGTGCGTAGTCCCATAAGGGTAGAGTTTGCACTAGGTTGTCTAAGTCTACTCTGCCGGCAAAAGCGGTTTCATTGGCGCTCAAGTTCCACTTAAAAACCGCATCACGTAGATGCACACCTCGAAAATCTGCGTCTAAGGCGACAAAGTGAACAGCATCTTGCTGCGGCTTGATTTCAAATTGCCAATTACCGTATCCCTCCCCCCCTACATCGAGCTGCTCGATCGCTACCCTAGCCGCTGGCAACTCGCGCCCAAGCGCAACGCTTAGTGGATCACGGCTCTCTACGACCACTGGCACATCCGCTGTGCTCGAGTCTATTGATGCAAATTCCGGCAGGCGCAAATACTGCAGATCTATGCCAAGACGCTCCTCGTCTGATAAGTCGATTTGCCCATTAATGGCCTCTCCGCGAACAGAAAACATCAACTCCTCCGGGCGTTGGCGTCCGGATATCAGGAGGTTAGAAAAAACCAGTTCATTAATGTTCAGTTCGCTGACTCGCACATCGTTCATCTGCCAGTCTATACCCAGGCTACCGCCACCACTGGCTAAGCTTATCCACTCGTCAATGTTTACCGAGGTTAGCTCACCCGCGATGCTCACACTGCTCTGGTCCGCCGAAATTGTCACTGGCGCGGTACCGAGACCTATAGAGCCACGCAGGATTTCATCCCCCAGATGCACCCAGCCTTGAGTGTTCTGATAGCGCCAGCGCAAACTCTGAAAGTCATCGAGAAACTGTAAATCGAATCGACTGGGCGAGACGCGATCAGCGGGTTTACCAATTTCTCCTGGCAATTTAACGGCCATACCCTGCAAGTCGGTATTTACCGATAAAGACGAAATACCCTCACCCATAGCAAGTGCCAACAGGGCTTCAAATTGACTTGCGCCCTGCATCAGGCCCATATCACTAACATTCGTTAGGCTATAGATGTCTTTTGGCGCAAAGTCGCTGGTCACAGCAAAATTAATTGACTCTTCGTCATTGGTTACGGCAACCGATGCCAAGTTACCAAACAATTGGCCAGCAAAGTCACCTTCTAACTGATGCGGTAAGTTGAAGGTGCCCTGGCCATCCAAATCATCTATTTCAAACCGATATTCTGGGAGCGACAAGCGCACCTTCTGCGGAACAAAATCAAGCTTTACTGCGAGTTCGGAAGCAGCATTTTCAGCAATAGGAATACTCATCTGCCCTTGCACCAGTAGCTCTCCGTTGGCCTCCCAATTGGAGGTTACAAAAGGTAGGGACGTTTGCAGTGGCGTCGACCTGATAAAGTTCAGCACATCGCCGGCATCGCTGGCGGCCTCAAACTCCAGACCAATCACACGACCGCCCGCACTGACATCAATGCGACTATTACTAAAGCGGGCTCCAGCCATTCGCGCGGAGTCCACCGCTACCGAAGTGGTGGGTCCTGCGAGATGTATGTCAGCAGAAACACTCACTGCCTGCGGCCAGCGTGGGTCGTATTGCACCCGACCGTCACGGACCTTGCCCACAAGCTCCAAGCGACGCCCTAGTTCCCTGTCGCGAAGACGCACCTGACCATGATACGCGCCCAGCAAATCAGAAAATTGACCCGCCCTGGGCGCTGTAGTGAGCCAGTTTTGTAACCCTGCCGCCATTTTGGTGGATACATAATCTGAGATATTCCGCGCGTCTGCCTTGTCCATACTCACCGCTACCGTCAGTCGCTGGTTATAGCGCTCCTTGGGACGAGTGACCGCAAATTGCGCAGCAATCGCGCTGCCATGACGACGCGCTTTGATGTTCTGACCACGTAAACCCAATAACCCCGGTTGCATGTGAAACTTCACCAAGCCCTGAACATGCTCGAATGGCCAAGCTGTTGCGAACACATCAGGGAATTGCAAGGTGATGTCATCAGCATTCAACTGCATAGCGATGTTCCTTCCGCCGCCCCACAGCCGACCCTGAGCGTTGTCTAAACTCGGCGAGCCTCTATAGCCCCGAGCCTTTAGGTCCGACACCGATGCGGAATATCCGCTCGAACCCTGCGCATCAACAAAGCCATGAATACTGTTGATTCGCCCACTCGGATCTAGCGCCTGCAACCACTCAGAAAAAATGGGCCATATCCCAGCGCTCGTTTGCAGCACATTGCCCACCGCCTTGATATCAACTCCCTGGGTCCAAACCAGAGTTGTGGGGGTGCTCGCCTCGGCAGGCGTAGTGACCTGCACATGCAACGGCTCCAGATCAATCGAACGGAAATCTGCGTCACTACCAGAGCTCAAACTAAAGACCCGACTGACGCCATCGATAAGACCCGCGGAACCCACAAGATGAACATCCGCCAATAACTTTAGCGGGAGCGCGTTAGTAGCCCCGGGCTTCGACGACGCTTGCACCGAGAGCCGCAACCGACCCTGGCCTAGCTGTGACTTCTGTCGCCAGTGAACGTTCTCACTGTCAATTGACCATGCCACAGAACTCAGTATTCCGGCAGGCACTTCTAATTGGCCGTCTAAACTTAAGTTACGAAAGGCTACCTGGTTTTCTGACCAATCTACTTGCTCCAACCACGATGCTCGCAATGTGGATGAGTCGTTTGTGGATTCAGATAGCGCAATCTCCAAAAAGTGTTCGAGCCGCAGATTGCGAGCACTGACATCGCCGTTAAAAGTTACGGCTTCGCCGGTTTGTGGGTGAAATATAAATTGCGCGTTTCCAAACAAGTGGTCAGCGTGACGCAAGCTCTTAGCCACATCGAACGGCAGAATCAGCTCGCGTTGGTTGCGCAAGCGCCAGCCCTGAGGAGTTTGGTCGAAATGCACCTCGGCTTGTCGCCAATAAACATGGCGGGGGACCCATGCCGTACGGATCAAGCTTTCAATGGTATCGAGCTCTACCTCTAGACGCTGTAACTGCCCTGGCCCGAAGGTGACCTGGGCCACTCGAAGCACCGGATTTAGGCCATTCCAATCTGCGCTCACACCCTCCAGGCGAATTCGTTTAGAGGCTAGCAAGGCATTGAGTTGCGGGGTGAATTCACTGGCAAAGTAGAGTGTTGATCGACCAGCGATTTGCGTCAGCGCGGCAACAGCGACAAATGCACACCAGAATATAGCTACCGGCCTTACAACATAACGTTGCAGCCTGGTAATGATTGGAGAGCGCGCTAGAACCGACATAGCGGGCACCGCTAAACGGTTAGCTCACCGATCCTTGAACCAGTGAAATATCAAATTGACCCGTGGCGAAATCTGGTTCCACCTGCACCCCAATACCGCCACGGACTTTGCCGCGCACATCATTTAAGTACTTGCCATTATCTGCCAACAAACGATCCACAACGGCCTGGTCGGCACGTATTAAGTATTCGTTGTCGGTGGCGCTTTTGCGCGAGCGGCTTTGTTTAACAAGGTCACGCACAATGGCTTCACATGCAGCCTCAACCGCCGCATCACCATCGGCTCCGCCTTGAATCATCTGACCCAAGCTCTGACGGTTGCGTTTGCGACTGAGCTGCACGGTGCCGTGCTCAGAAAAGCCTTCAACTCGGATCTGCGACGGATCACTGGCAAATGCTTCTTTGAGTACCACTAATACTTGTTGTTGGCTTTCGGCTTGCTGCATATCAATAAAGTCGATGACCACAATGCCACCCAAGTTACGCAGACGGAGCTGAGTAGGAATTAGTCGGGCAGCCTCTAAGTTGACCTGCAACGCCGTGTCTTCCATTGAGCCGTTCGCAGAACCCAAAAAACTCTTGCTGTTTACGTCAACACTGACAAGCGCTTTAGTTTGCTCAAATATCAGCTCAGCACCTGAAGGCATTGTGTACTCGGCTTCTAGGGCTTGTTGGATCTGCTCGTCTAGGCCCAGCTCGGCAAAGAGATCGGCATTGCTGAACTGAATAATGTCCTTACCCGACCACTGCGGTAGCTGCTGCTGAGCAAATTCTTCCAACTGCTCAAACGTGGCTTGATCGTCCACGCTAACCCGCTGAACGTTTGCGCCAGCAAGATCTCTGAGTATTCGACACGCGAAGGGCAGCTCTGCGTAGACCAGACTCGGAACTTTTTGCTGCTTACTAGACTCAATGCTTTGTAGCAATTCGTTCCAGCTGTCACAAAGGCGATGGAACGCATCGACCAATGTCGCTTCGTCAGCGCCCTCGGTAGCGGTACGTACGATCAGCCCAAAGTCCGTATCCGCCAGTTGTTGAGACAAAATTTCTTTTAGTCTCTGCCGTTCGGCTTGGTTTTCGATGCGCCGAGAAATACCTAGTTGGCCCGACCGCTGGGTAAGCACCAGTGCATTGGTGGCCACCGACAATGACATAGTCAGTTTTGCCCCTTTGTCATCAATGGCATCTTTCGCAACCTGCACAATCACCTCTTGGCCCTCATGCAGCAGCTTACGAATATCTATTCGACGGTTTTTAGTGTCTGGTTCCGCCACCATGAGCGGCTTGGCCGTGACATCAGCGGCGTGCAAAAAACCATGGCGCGGCATACCAATGTCAACGAAGGCGGCCTGGATACCGCCAATTACCCGCACAACCTTACCGCGATAAACATTACCGGTAAGACTACGGTGCTGAGCACGGTCGATTTGCAAATCTTGTAATGCACCATCTGCGATCAACGCGGCCCGAGTTTCCTCCGGATCGACGTTTATGATCAGTTGCTCATTCACTTGCTCGGCCAATTCGACCACTCCATGTGTCTACACCAAAATAAGTCAGCAGCGTTTCGGTTTCCTCAACCGGCAGACCAATAACAGCACTAGGACTGCCCTCTACTCTCTGCACAAATATACTGCCTATGCCCTGTAAGCCGTAGCTGCCTGCTTTGTCGCTGGGCTCGCCTGTTTGCCAATAGGCGGCGGCTTCTTGCTCAGATATTGCCCGAAACCAAACATTGCTGGCCACTACTTGCGATTTTGCTTCCTGTTGAGTGGCGACGGTCAGTCCAGTCAGCACTCTATGCGCTCGCCCCGCCAGCGCCAGTAACATTTGTTTGCCGTCATCAGGTCCTGAGGGCTTACCAAGAATCGCATCATCCAAGGTAACAATAGTATCTGCAGCAATCACTACCTGGTTAGAACCGTGCGCCAGCCCCGCCGCAGCTTTTGAGCGAGACAAACGTTCGACATAGGCATGGGGCGCTTCATCAGGCATCAAGCTCTCATCTACGTCAGGCGACATCACATCGAAGGTCAAACCCATTTGCTCTAACAAGTTTACCCGCCGTGGTGAAGAAGACGCGAGCAGGATGTCGGCTCTGGCTGGCTGACTCACCGAAAGCCGCCCTTCGGCTCCAAGGCTCTCAGCAATTTGTAGACGTATGGCCAGAGCAGTGCCGAAGCCAAAGCCGTGGTCAAAGGCAATACATTCCAGTCTTGGTTGTTAAAAAAAATAAGGCAGAGGCTTCTAACAATTTGTGCGGCCGCTACGAAAACAAGAACCAACATCGCCTGTTGAACTGGCCCGTACATGAGAATGCGTTCGCGAAATCGCAGCAGAACATAGGTCATTGCCGCAAAGATAGCGCCGTTCAACCCCAGGGGCTCTGCGAGCAACGCATCAACAAAAAAGCCCCCGAGCCACGCCCACAAGACACCGAGGCGCGAGCTGACCTGCAAACCCCAATACATCAGCAGCAGTAACAACCATTGCGGCTGCCACAGACTTAGCCATGCATACCAATCGTTTGGTAGACGGAAAATACTAAGCACTAACGCGACCATCGCGGCAAACGCAAAAACTAACGGATTCACGACCTGTCATCCGGCATGTTAGACACGGCATCCGACGCAGCAAATACCACCAACAAAAACCTCGACTGGTTTATTCGCGCCAATGGCCGCACCTGGACTTGGGCAAAAACTGAGCTGGCGTCCAACACCACCGCTGTCACCTCAGCAACAGGATATCCCACTGGAAAGCGCCCGCCGAGTCCAGACGTTTCCAATAAGTCACCAACCATGATGTCCATAGAAACTGGGACATTCTCAAGCACTAAACTGTCGTTTGAACCGGTGCCGCCAGCGATACTTCGAGCGCCATTGCGGTTTACTTGTACAGGTACCGCGTGGTCTTTATCGATGATCAGCAACACCCGACTTGTGGTATTGCCCACCTCAACCAATTGACCAAATAAACCCTGGGCATCGAGCACCGCCTGACCGACCTGCAAACCATCGACTGCGCCTTTATCAATAACAACGTAGTGAGAGCTCGGCGTTGCACGGACGCTAACAATTTCTGCAATCAAAACCGATCCGGGTAACTTTGCTTTTGACTCCAATAAACTACGCATACGGTCATTGTCGGCCCTCAACGACTGGTACCGCTGGGCCGTATGCGACAGCGCCAGCAGTTCAACTCGCTGGCGTTCCAACTGTTCGAGTAACTCCTGCCGGCTAACCAAACTCTGTTTTAGATCACTGCTGATCGAGTACGGCGCTTCGGCGATGTAGTACAAAGGGCTAACGATTTGCCATAGCGTTGAGCGGACTAGGCGCAAATGATCGGTATATGAATCCAAGGCAGCGAGGAATAAAGACAGCATCGTGAAGCCCAGCAACATGTAGCCAGCTCCACTGCTTTTGACGAAGAGCGTTCTGATAACGGGCCTCTATACCGCTCTAAGGAATTGCTGGTAAAGGTTCATCCCAGCAGACCCGCAACATCCGTAAAGCTAGATGTCCAGCAAATGTGCATTACCCGCTTCGTCCATCAATTCCAAAGCTTTACCACCGCCACGCGCGACGCAGGTCAGAGGGTCCTCGGCAATGATTACCGGCAAACCTGTCTCTTCGGCAAGCAAGATGTCCAGATCCCGAAGCAACGCGCCGCCGCCTGTCAGCACCATTCCTGTGTCAGCGATATCCGAGGCCAATTCAGGAGGACATTGTTCCAGAGCGCTCTTCACTGCTTGTACGATCATCGATAACGGCTCTTGCAGCGCCTCAAGAATTTCGTTGCTGTCCAGCGTAAAGCTGCGCGGAATACCTTCCGCCAAGTTGCGCCCACGCACATCTATCTGGCGAATCTCTTTTTGCGGATAAGCCGCACCAACCTCTTGTTTAATGCGCTCGGCTGTGGCCTCACCAATTAAGCTGCCTTGAGTACGACGTACGTAAGCCACGATTGATTCATCAAAACGATCGCCGCCAACCCGCACAGAGTCAGAATTAACCACGCCGTTTAGAGAGATGATGGCTATTTCTGTGGTGCCGCCGCCAATATCTACCACCATGGTACCTACCGCTTCGTGAACGGGCAGACCAGCGCCGATAGCAGCGGCCATGGGTTCTTCAACCAAACGCACATCCCGGGCACCTGCCGACAAAGCGCTTTCGCGAATGGCACGACGTTCGACTTCGGTGGACTTACAAGGCACACAAACTAAAACACGCGGGCTGGGGCGGATGATGCTGTTTTCGTGCACTTTCGCAATGAAGTACTTGAGCATCTTTTCGGTCACAAGAAAGTCAGCAATTACTCCGTCTTTAAGCGGGCGAATAGCGGTGATGTTACCTGGCGTACGTCCAAGCATGCGCTTCGCATCCAAACCCACAGCAGCGACACTTTTTTGTGTGCCTTGCATACGAATCGCAACCACCGAAGGCTCATTCAGCACGATACCCGATTCACGCACATAGATCAGCGTGTTGGCTGTCCCCAAGTCGATCGACAGGTCACGCGAAAAGAGTCCGCGGAAATACTTGAACATGCCTTGTGCTCCGGCGTGTGAAACGTGAATGATAGGCATTCCTGGCAGGAAAAGCACGGCGATACTGAGCTAAAATCAACGCGATTACGTTACATTTTGTTGCACAAAAACGCCGCTATCAAAGATTCACCAATCCTATCGCGCAATTTTTGTAACGTGCCATTACACTGGCGCAGTTTTTTCATCACAGATCCGACATGAGCGACGCGAAAACTTCTATCAACATCGACCACCTGGCAAATCTTGCCCGCCTAAATTTTGAACCTGAAGCAGCCGAACACGCGCGCCAGGATCTTGAAAAAATTATTGCCATGATCGACGCTATGCAGGCGGTCGATACCGACGGCATAGCACCGTTATCCCACCCTCTGGACAGCTCCCAACGGCTGCGCAAAGACGTAGCAACCGAAGTCGAGCAGCGCGACAAATTTCAAGCCAACGCACCAAGCACCGCCGAGGGCTACTATCTCGTGCCACGGGTGGTCGATTAATGACCACGACAATGACATTACGCGCGATGAGCGACGCTCTAGCTGCAAACAAAGTCTCGAGCCAAGAGCTGACCCAAGAACACCTTCAGCGCCTGCACGCCGACAACTTAAACTGCTTTATCACCGTTGCAGACGAGCGCGCCATGGAGCAAGCGCGAGCTGCTGATGAAATGCGCCAGCAAGGCAACGCCCAGGCGCTTACCGGCATCCCCATTGCACACAAAGACATTTTTTGCACCGATGGCCTGACCACCACCTGCGGTTCACGCATGCTTGCCAACTTCACCGCGCCATACAATGCTCATGTGGTGGACCTTCTCGACCACGCCGGCGTGGTCACCCTAGGCAAAACCAATATGGACGAATTTGCCATGGGTTCGTCCAACGAAAACAGTCACTTTGGCGCAGTTGGCAACCCTTGGGATGCACAGCGCGTACCGGGCGGTTCTTCAGGTGGGTCGGCAGCAGCGGTGGCGGCTGGCCTGGTGGCTTGCGCAACAGGAACAGATACCGGCGGCTCTATTCGACAACCAGCAGCACTGTGCGGCATCACAGGGCTTAAACCGACTTACGGGCGCATCTCTCGCTACGGCATGATCGCTTTCGCTTCGAGCCTGGATCAGGCCGGGCCGATGACCGCGGATGCCGAAGACGCCGCCCTTATGCTCAGCGCTATGGCAGGATTCGACTCTAAGGACTCCACCAGTGCCCAACGCGACGACAATTGGCTCCGTCAAATCGCCGAGCATGGCATTGCGGACTTAGATCGCCCTCTAACCATTGGCTTACCCAAAGAGTATTACCAAGACTTAGCTCATGGCGAGGCTATTGAAGCGGTACAACGCACTCTCGCAGAGCAGGGGCACAAACTGGTTGAAGTGAGCTTGCCCCACACCCATGCGGCCATACCCACCTACTACGTCATCGCCGGAGCTGAGGCATCGACTAATCTTTCACGTTATGACGGTGTGCGTTTTGGACATCGCTGCGAAGAACCCGACTCCTTAGACGACTTATATCGCCGCTCGCGCAGCGAAGGTTTTGGTGCCGAGGTAAAACGTCGCATTTTAACAGGCACCTATACTTTGTCCGTTGGCTATTTCGATGCCTACTACATTAAGGCTCAGCGCATACGCCGATTAATTTCTAACGACTTCAACAGCGCTTTCGCTGACGTGGATGTACTGCTCACACCGACCAGCCCCACTCCTGCATTCAAAAAAGGTCAGCTGAGCGAAGATCCAGTGGCCATGTACCAACAAGATCTATATACGGTGCCCACCAGTCTGGCAGGATTGCCTGCGCTATCCATGCCCTGCGGCTTTGTTGATGGCTTGCCTGTGGGCGCACAGCTTATTGCGCCAGCGTTTCGGGAGGATCTATTGCTCGGTGTTGCAGCGCAGTATCAACAACATACTGATTGGCATCTGCAACGACCCCGGGGTCAGCGCGTTAGCACGGAGTGGCTGGCATGAGCTGGGAAGCTGTAATCGGACTAGAGATCCACGTACAACTCGCGACGCAGAGCAAAATTTTTTCCGGCGCTGCGACCCGCTATGGCGCTGAACCGAACGCTCAGGCCTGTGCGGTTGATCTTGGCTTACCCGGCGTTTTGCCAGTACTGAACGAAACCGCAGTTGAAATGGCTGTTACCTTTGGCCTCGCCATCGGAGCGCAGATTAATCTGCATTCAATTTTTGATCGCAAAAACTACTTCTATCCCGATCTGCCCAAGGGCTATCAAATCAGTCAATTCGAAACACCCATCGTTGGCCAGGGCGAAATCACCCTGAATTTGGACAACGATAACCAGCGCGTTATTGGCATCACACGCGCTCACCTTGAGGAGGACGCGGGCAAATCAGTACATGACTTGTTTCCGGCACAAACCGGGATTGATCTGAACCGCACCGGCACACCGTTACTAGAGGTTGTGTCTGAACCAGATTTACGCACCGCCAAAGAAGCTGCTCAGTATTTTCGGCAGATGCACAGCTTGGTTAAGTATCTGGGTATCTGCGACGGCAATCTTGCCGAAGGCAGCATGCGCTGCGATGCGAATGTCTCGGTACGGCCAACAGGACAGGAAGAGTTTGGCGAGCGCACAGAAATAAAGAACATCAACTCCTTTCGCTTTGTCGAACGCGCGATCGAGTTAGAGATAGAACGGCAAATTGATGTATTAGAAGCAGGCGGCACGATTGAACGAGAAACACGCCTATTCGACGCAGACGCCGACGAGACCCGCAGTATGCGCAGCAAAGAGCTTAGCGAAGACTATCGTTACTTCCCTGATCCGGATTTGCTGCCACTACAGATCAGCGAAGCCTTTGTGCAGCAGGTTCGCGACAATCTGCCAGAACTTCCCGACGCTCGCCGGCAGCGTTATCAAGCCGAGCTGAATTTGTCTGCTTACGACGCCGCCAGCCTGAGTAATGACATCGATACCGCAAATTACTTTGAGGCGGTACTGCACATTTGTGGCAACGCCAAACTTGCTGCGAACTGGCTCAACGGCGAACTCAGCGCACACTTGAATAACGCCGAGCTGAGCATAGACGCCAGCCCCGTGAGCCCTGAGCAATTGGGCCTGTTGATTACACGAATCGACGACGACACGCTGTCTTCAAAGACTGCAAAAGAGTTGTTCAAAGCACTGTGGGCCAGCACAGATGTCGAGGCTTCGGTAGATGCCCTGATCGAGCAATTAGGACTCAAACAAATGAGTGACGACGGCGAACTCACCGCCATAGTCACCCAGGTGTTAGCAGACAACCCCGATCAAGTGGCAGAGCTCAAGTCCGGCAAAGATAAGGTGCTGGGCTTCCTGGTGGGTCAGGTCATGAAAGCCACGGGCGGCAAAGCCAACCCAAAACAGGTCAACGAGCTCATCCGCTCTAACCTGTAAGCTCTGGCAATGGCGCTACTGGTCGCGGTAATCCACCGCGGCCACCAACACATCGCGCCGTGATATCTGGCCTACGAGTTTGCCTTCATGCACCACGGGATAACGCCGTCGGTGCTCATGAATAAATCGCTCAGCCAGTGTGTAAATGTCGAGATCGGGCTCCACGGTATCTACCGGCGCTTTCATGTAGTCGCCAACGATGCCCACGGGCTCGTTGTAGTAGCTGTCTTGGATCACCACCGACATTAGATCAACCTCAGACAAAATGCCGACCAATTGATTGGCATCGTCCACCACCGGCGCCGCAGTGATGCGGTGTTCAAGAATTTGTTTCATGGCTTCTACCACATTCAGATCCGGCGTAAAGGTCACAAGCTTGGTGGCCATATAATCTTTTACTTTAAGAGAGCGCATAACATTCCCCTGCCAAGAATCGTTTTCTCGTAACCAGAGTACTCTTATTGTTTGCAGATTAGGCCTTCCAAAATAGGCCAGAAAATGCAATTTTGGCGGGTTGATACGCTACTGAATACATCTATAACTGCTGCTATTCCGACCCTATCCCAGACACCAAATCGCGGTGTAGTATTGAGCGATTGCTAACCCAGTTTTTGGGTTTTTTGTCACTACGACTTGTTTGGAGGGAACCATGAGCGATAAGCCTTTACCGGCAGTACCTTATTTAAAAATTCCAGAAAACGGCGACCCCTACCTGGAAGCCTATAAATGCGGCCAATGCGGTGCTACGTTTCTCGGTGAGCGCGACGTCTGCTCTAAGTGTGGTGCTCGGGATCAAATGTCCACAGTGACGTTACCGAACAAAGGTAAGCTGTACTCATATTCCATCGTTCATCGATCCTTTCCGGGCATCGAAGTGCCCTATGTCAGCGCCATTGTTGACCTAGACGATGGCACCGCCATAAAGGGCAATCTGATTAATGTCGATCCAGACCCAGAGAGCATCCCCTTCGACATGCCGGTGGAAGTTGTATTTGACGACGCCTTGGGGCGCAAAGACGCCGACGGCAATGCTTATTTATCCTACTTTTTTCAACCCGCAGACTCGGCCTAGACCAGTCGCGTAACCAATCATTTAGGGAGAGATACCATGACAGACGCATATATTGTTGGAGTCGACATGATCAAGTTCGGTCGTTTTCCGGACAAGACCGTTCCGCAAATTGGTGCCCAAGCGGCACTGATGGCCTTAGACGACTGCGGCCTCACCATTCAAGACATGCAGGCTCTTTACTGCGGCAACCTAGGCCAGGCTTCAGGCATGGTTGGGCAACGCCTACTACAAGAAATTGGCCAAACTGGCATGCCAGTGGTCAATGTGGCTAACGCATGTGCCACTGGAGCGACCGCTTTCCGCGAAGCATGGGCTTCGGTAAAAGCCGGTTTGTACGACTGTGTACTGGCCGTTGGCGTAGAACAAATGGGTAAAGGCCTGCTGGGTGGCGGCGGCGCCAAAGTCGGAATTCCCAAGGAAGGCTTGCTAGGCTCAGGCACCATGCCTGCGGTTTTCGCAGAAGCCGGGATGGAACACGCGCGTAAATACGGCACTACCTTCGAGCAGTTCGCCAAGGTATCTGTAAAGAATCATCACCATTCAACCCTTAACCCCAAGGCGATGTATCAGATCGAAACACCGCTACCCGAGGTTATGAACGCCGAGATGATCTCTTACCCCAATACCAAGCTGATGTGTTCTGTGAATGTGGACGGTTCAGCAGCAGCTGTGATTTGTTCAGAGAAGAAAGCGAGAGAACTCGGCCTGATGAACCGCGCAATTAAAGTACGCGCGTCAGTGCTGGCCTCTGATCCATGGCAAGAGCGCGACCTGGTCATGCCAGACGTCAACTCCTGCACCCGCAAAGCGGCTAAAGAGGCCTACGAAATGGCCGGTGTTGGCCCAGACGACATTAACCTGATCGAACTGCACGACTGCTTTGCGACAGCAGAGATACTGCACTATGAAAACTTAGGCATCTGCAAAGATGGTGAGGCAGGTCGCATGATTGACGAGGGCGAAGTGGCGTTGGGCGGACGTATTCCAGTAAACGTATCTGGCGGCCTGTTATCTAAAGGTCACCCACTGGGCGCGACTGGAATCGCCAACATCTACGAAGTCAGTACCCACTTGCGTGGTGAGGCGGGCAGCCGCCAAGTCGAAGGTGCAAAAATCGGCCTGACTCACGTGATTGGCTTAGGCAGCGCTTGTGCGATTCACGTGCTCGAAAAAGCCAGCTAAACCACAGCTTTTGCCTAGTAAACGCCGGCGCAAGCCGGCGTTTTTATTTTCACATTCAGTCTCAGTACGGTAGTAAACATGCGCATAGGCGTGGTCAGCGACACCCATAACAACCTTAAAAACGTTCGCCGAATTGTTGAGCTATTCAATACGGCAGCGGTGGATCGCGTCATTCACACCGGCGACATAACCCAAGCGAAAACAATTGAGGTATTCGCTCAACTGGATGCGCCCATGAGCGGTGTATTCGGCAATAACGATCAAGAGCGCGCGAGTTTAGAAGCGGCCATTGAACGTTATGGTTTTGACTTTTATGAACCGCCTTTTGAAGTGGTTTGGGATGATCGCGACATCATTGTGGTGCACGATCCGCTGGAGTTTGACGGTCACCTGAGCCAGCAGGCCATCGCACTTCACGGCCACACCCATCGTTACAGATGCGAGCAAACCCCAGAACAACTGATCTTTAACCCCGGCGAATGCGCCGGCATGATGAAAGGCCTAAATGCCATTGGGGTGCTGGACACAGCCGATTTGTCTACAGAGTTGATTCGCTTCTAAGTAGGCGCGCAACCGGTCGGCTGCGCACCCTAGGCTCTTTTATCGCGAAATATAACGCGCTAGGCCCTTGAGGATTTCGCAGGCGAAATCTGACACCCTGGCCCTTGAAGAATTTCGCAGGCGAAATCTAACCCCCTAGGCCTTGAAGAATTTCGCCAATACGACCAGCGTTCGCTCCGAGATCTGACTGCCCGACCCTGGATACACTACGCACATCCACCACGGAGCCACCACTGGCACCGGCAGTCACTCTCACCGCCACATCGTCTTTGAAACCAAACCAAAACGTCGTCGCCGTAGCTTCCACTAACCCGGTGCTTTTATTTACCGCAACTATTTCTAGTCCCATGCCACGCATCACGGCCTCGGCTCGATCAACCGCTTCGTCCACAGGGGCCATCAACTCTAACGACTTTACCCAGGGGTACGCTGCTGTTTGCTGTGGCGCCAACACCGCTGCATCGTATTCCAATGGATTGGCTTTCTCGGCTGTGCGGATCGCCACTATCTTTTCGAATTGCGGCGGGTTCACGGTGTCGGTTGATATGTTATGGATCGGCGGCACCGAACTGGCCTTGGAATACTGCATCCCTAATAACGCCAACACCAACACCCCTAACAGCACCCCGATCAAAATCGGCGCTCGCTCTAAGGTGAAGTCTTTACGCAAACATATAATGTAGGCAACAACACCGAGAAAACTCGCCAACGTTGCCAGTACCGCACCCGCTGCCAACAACATAAAGCCGCCGGTAAAAGCCCATAGTCCAAGCTTAGTGCCAAGCGCGCCCAGCGGCAGACAAACCACCGCAATCACACCACCAATCAAAATGGCCTGAGCCCACCACCGTTTCGTCGCTACTGCTTGATCGTTCATATTCTGTCCTATTTATCTATTTGAGGGCCGTACTAAGTAATGGTTGAGCCACCATCTACAACAATGTTTTGTCCGGTAGTAAATGACCCTGCAGACGAAGCCAAATACACAGCAGCACCAGCGATTTCTTGGGGTTCACCAATACGCTGAAGCGGATCTCCTTCGGTGCGTGCTTTAAGAATATCTGGATTCTCCCACAACGCCCGAGCGAAATCGGTTCGTACCAGACCTGGCGAAATGCTGTTAACACGAACGTTGTGCGGCCCGTATTCCACCGCCAGATTGCGCACCAGTTGCACATCCGCCGCCTTGGAGATGCAATAGGCTCCCAGCACTGGACTGCCTTTCAGACCACCCACACTAGACACAATGATGATGGCACCGTCTTTACGCTCGATCATTTCCGGCAACACCATGTTCGCCAACCAATGGTTGGACTTAATGTTAATGCCAAGGATTTTGTCGAATGCATCGTCCGGTAGATCTTGCATAGAACCGTAATAAGGGTTCACTGCTGCATTGCATACCAACACGTCAATTTTGCCCAACGCGGCGCGGGTTTTGTCTACCAGGTCTTGAAGATCTTCTTTGCGACCAATATGGGCAGGAATCGCCGTGGCGCCTCCGGCCTCATCCGCCAACTCCGCGTTAATGGCGTCGGCAACTTCCTCACAGATATCCCCCTTGCGGCTACTGATAACCACCTGGGCACCATGGCGGGCCATTTCTTCAGCGATGGCTCGACCAATGCCTTTGCTGGAACCTGTAATAAGCGCCACTTTGCCGGTTAAATCAAACAACGTGCTGGCCATGCAGCCCCTCCTTATGTTGTACCCTGCTGACGTATCGTTTCACTGACCGCAAGCAAAACAAAAAGCTACGGCAATTGCCAGCCACACCGAGTTGCGTATCAACCTCAGCGGAGTTTTCGGGTATTATGCCGCCGCTTTATCAACGCCCTTACGTTATTTTTCTGCGTCGAGGACACCACCACAAAGGAACACTGCAGTGACAGCACAATCCATGGACGAACTGGTTGCCCTAGCCAAACGTCGAGGCTTTATATTTCAATCCAGCGATATCTATGGTGGCCTACAAGGGGTCTACGACTACGGGCCATTGGGCGTAGAGCTGAAAAACAATTTAAAGGCAGCCTGGTGGCGCGCCATGGTTTACGAGCGCGACGATGTAGAGGGTTTAGACGCTGCAATACTGACCAACCCCACCACGCTGAAACACTCTGGCCATGAAGAAACCTTTACTGATCCGCTGGTTGATTGCCGCAGCTGCAAAAGTCGCTGGCGTGCCGACCATCTGAGCGACGGCACTTGCCCGGGATGCGGCTCGCAAGACCTAACGGAGCCCCGGCCCTTTAATTTAATGTTCAAAACCCAAGTCGGGCCGGTACAAGACGAAAACGGCAACTTTGCTTATCTGCGACCAGAAACTGCCCAAGCGATTTTCACCAACTTCAAAAATGTGGTGGATTCCACCTCGCCGAAACTGCCCTTCGGTATAGCGCAAATTGGCAAAGCGTTTCGCAATGAAATTACCCCGCGCAATTTTATTTTCCGTGTGCGCGAGTTTGAGCAAATGGAACTGGAATTTTTTGTACGCCCCGGAGAAGACGACGAGTGGCACACGCAATGGGTCGAAGCGCGATTGCAATGGTGGGAGCAACAAGGGGTACCGCAGGAGACCATAGAGCTGTATCACGTACCGGATGATGAGTTGGCACATTACAGCAAAGCCACCGTGGACCTAATGTACCGATTCCCCCATGGAGTTGAGGAGCTAGAGGGCATCGCTAACCGCACCGACTTCGACCTTGGCTCCCACACTAAGAATCAAGGTGACTTCGGTATTACTGCCAAGGTATCAGAGAACTCGGACTCTAACGCCAAACTGGCCATTCAAGACCTAGAGGGCAAAGGCTGGACCGTACCCTATGTGATTGAACCATCAGCTGGTGTCGACCGCGGCGTATTGGCAGTAATGAACGAGGCCTATACGGTAGAAACCCTAGAAAACGGGTCTGAGCGCACAGTTATGGCGTTCAAACCGCACTTGGCTCCCATCAAGGTGGCCATCCTGCCGTTAAAACGCAATCACGAAGGCATTGTGGCTAAAGCGAAAGCAATCAAAAACGAATTGATGAGCCTCGGTATTGGTCGCATTTTTTACGAGGATACCGGCAACATTGGCAAGGGTTATCGCCGTCACGATGAAGTAGGCACACCGCTGTGCGTAACCGTAGATTTTCAAACTATTGAAGAAGACGACACCGTGACCATCCGCAACCGCGACACCATGGCCCAAGAGCGAGTTGCAGTCAGCGAGTTGGCAAACTACGTACTCCAATTCATGCGCGGGTAACCATCAAGTGACCGTTGCAGACTGGTTGTTGCTGAGCCTAACGTTGTTGGCTGGCGCAGCCAGTCCCGGCGCGAGTCTGGCCCTGGTTATCCAACGAGCCCTGCATCAAGGGCGCCGCGCTGGCATGATCGTCGGCCTGAGCCACGGACTAGGGATACTGTTGTATGCAGGTGCTGTCGCCCTGGGCGCGGCGGAACTGCAAAGTGCTTACCCACAAATTTTTACAGCCTTGCAAGTCATTGGCTTGGCTTTTTTAGCCTATCTCGGCATCAATATGCTGCGCGGTGGTTGGCGCGGCAGACATGCCCAAGCAGAAGAACAAACCACGCGAACACCCAACCAGAACCCACTAGGCTTAGCCGCTGACGGCTTTCTGATCGTATTTTTTAATCCCAAAATAGCGATCTTCTTTTTTGCTATTTTCAGCCAATTTCTAACCACTGATTTAAGTCTTACGACCCGATTCACCATGGCTAGCCTGGCCGGCGCAATAGACGCCCTCTGGTATTGCGCCATCGCAGCGCTAATCTCGTTGCCCTTCATACAAACACGATTGCGGGAATACGCCTGGCAACTGGACATCGCCTTTGGTACTGCGTTGTTGGTCATCATGTTGCTGTTGATTTGAGGCCGAGCGCCTCGACAGATCAAGCATCACAGACATTAGGCCAGAACATCTACTGGCCAATTATCAAAAATGATTTGGTGGGCCCACCAGGACTCGAACCTGGGACCAATGGATTCACATTGTCACCGTCTTTCGGCGGTGTGCGGACTATCTCATCACCCTCGCCCGTTATTGCGCTTACCACAATCACGTCGTTAGGGTGCGGGACGCTCTAGCCTGTTATTAAGGGGACTTTACCCCTCAGGTAGTCTCTGCACCTTCCAGCGGTGTACCGCTGGCTTGGCTCAGGATTGCCTGCGCTCGATCTGGTTTCAATCGACCGTGAAGGTTTCCCTGAATTCATCCCGTTCATCCCGACTCTTTCGACGTCGGGCGCACCATTTTGATGAGTCCACTGCTCTAACCAACTGAGCTATAGGCCCAAATCATTGCAACGTTTAGGTGTTGCGGCCTTTGCCTCCCTCTAGCGTTTCGTCGAGGAAACTGCGCAAGTGTTCCGAGCGACTTGGATGTCTTAACTTGCGTAAAGCCTTCGCTTCGATCTGACGAATCCGCTCACGGGTTACGTCAAACTGTTTACCGACCTCTTCTAATGTGTGGTCAGTGTTCATGTCGATACCAAAGCGCATACGCAGCACCTTGGCTTCGCGAGCGGTTAGCCCGCCCAATACATCCTTTGTCGCTTCGCGCAGACCTTCACCTGTCGCAAGCTCGATCGGCGAACCAATTGTGCTGTCCTCAATGAAGTCACCCAGGTGAGAATCTTCATCATCACCAATGGGTGTTTCCATTGAGATGGGCTCTTTGGCGATCTTCAGCACCCGACGCACTTTGTCTTCTGGCATTTCCATGCGGTCGCCTAGCTCTTCTGGCGTCGGCTCCCTGCCCATTTCTTGCAGCATTTGTCGACTGACGCGATTGAGCTTGTTAATGGTCTCAATCATATGCACTGGAATACGAATGGTTCGGGCTTGGTCTGCAATTGATCGGGTAATGGCCTGACGAATCCACCAAGTAGCGTAAGTCGAGAACTTATAACCGCGACGGTATTCGAACTTATCCACCGCCTTCATCAGTCCGATATTGCCCTCTTGGATCAGATCCAGGAATTGCAGACCACGGTTGGTGTATTTTTTCGCAATTGAAATCACCAAACGCAGGTTGGCTTCAACCATATCTTTCTTCGCGCGTCGCGCCTTGGCTTCACCCAGGGACATTTTGCGGTTTATGTCCTTGATTTCGGTGACGCTGAGTTCAGTGATCTTGCTCAGCGCTTTTAGTTTTTTCTGGGAACGCAGAATATCTTCGCGCTGATTTTCTAGCGGCGTGGAGAAATCTTTTTTCGCCTTGACCAGTTTGTTGATCCAGGTGGCACTGATTTCGTTGCCTACGTATTCCTTACGAAAAACGTCCCGTGGCACCCGCGCTCGACGCACTGCTGCGGTCATAATCAAACGTTCATGCTTGCGCACAATACCTTGGGCTTCGCGAGCCAGTTCCACCATGCGATCAAAGTGTTTTGGCACCAACTTGAAGCAGCAGTATGCTTCGGCGAGCTTAATGGCCTGGGCTTCGGCTTCTTTGCTCTTGCGACCTTTTTCGTCTACCAGCTTGTTGTACTTATTGTATTGGCGCTTAAGTAACGAGAAGCGCTTTTTCGCTTCAACCGGATCTGGCCCTTTATTCTCTTCTTCTTCGTCGTCATCGTTACTTTCCGGCTTCTTAACGCCGTCGGCACCCACTTGAGTAGCGGCGGGTACATGCTCGGTTGGGTCCAAATAGCCCACTAACAAGTCGGCCAATTTGTCTTCTTTCACCACCTCAGCATATGTTTCCAGCAGGTATTCCACCGTGCCTGGATAGTAAGACAGAGCGGTGAGCACATCTCGAATGCCTTCTTCAATGCGCTTAGCGATGGCAATTTCGCCCTCGCGAGTCAGCAGTTCTACCGTACCCATTTCGCGCATGTACATACGCACCGGGTCTGTCGTGCGACCCGCTTCGGTTTCTACCGCAGCCAATGCCGCCGCCGCTTCTTCGGCCGCAAGCTCATCTGCGGTATTTTCTTCGTTACTCAACAGATCATCGGCGTCCGGCGCCGTTTCATAAACCGTGATGCCCATGTCGTTGATCATGCGGATGATGTCTTCAATCTGCTCTGGATCGGAAATATCGTCTGGCAGATGGTCGTTGACCTCGCCGTAGGTTAGGAAGCCTTGTTCCTTACCCTTGGCAATCAATTCTTTTAGTTTGGACTGTTGCTGCTCGGTTGTTACTTGGGTGCTCATAAGCCCTCTGCTTTCTTAGTCGAGTTTGGCGCAATGCGGCCAAATCTCGCTGCTTATCTTTTTCCGTTCGGGTCTTGCGCTGGAGCTTTCGACTGGGGCTGTTGGAGCGACGTTATTTATGCGCTCCGATTGCAGCAGGCTCACAGCGTTTTCGCTTAAACCGGTTCGTAAATGTACCGCTCTGCTATTTTTTGTCGTGTTACGACCGCCTGCCTGACTTTGTCTATTAAGGCAGCTTACGTTGAGCGACCGCGGATTATATCAGTAGATTAAATATGCACCAGCGTTCAAAGCGGGTATTCGCTGTCTGAATAATCGTCGGGATCAGTGCCCAGTTCGGCAAATGGGTCCTGCTCCGGCGGCATGCTCTGCTCATTCGATGCTGCTGGCGGCTCGCTCGCGGCGGCTCGCGCACGAATCTCCGCCACCTCTGGGCGGCCTTTACGCTGCTGTAAAATTCGACTCACCCCGTCAGCAAATTCTTTCTGCTGGTCTGCAGGTTCCAGTAGCGACTTACGCTGCGCCAAACGCTGAATGTCTTCAAACCCCACCTGGCCCTGCCAGCGCACCAAAATCTCCTCGCTGTCTGCTTGCGGGTGTTGTTCTAGCATCTGCAACAGCGGCCCCAGCACACTCAGGTCTGCGGTATGTTGAAGTAGCTCCTGGCGTTGCTCAACGCCCACCTCTTGCCACAAGTACGGCAGCCGCAGCAGTATCTCCGCCAAACGCTGGGACAGTTCTAAAGTTCTCTTGGCGCTTTGCGCGTTGCTTCGTTGACGCACCGGATTGGCTCGAGGTAACGGCTGGGCCATGCCTCCCAGGTCACGGACTCGCGCCTGCACCAAGTCACGCAACACGCCTGGAGTAATTTTTTCCACATAGGGGTTGGCCAAACCTATGAAACGCGCACGACCGTCTAGGGTTTCCAGGTCCAAGCCTTCGGCGAGCTTGCCCAGCAAGAACTCTAAAGCCGGTACCCCGTTGTCGATGAAACTCTGGAACGCGGCCTGGCCCTGACTACGAATTAGCGAATCGGGGTCTTCGCCATCGGGCAAAAACGCAAACTTCAGTTGCCGGTGCTCATTCAACACCGGCAGCGCACTCTCCAAGGCCCGCCAAGCGGCACTGCGTCCGGCTTTATCGCCGTCAAAACAACACACCACCCGGTCGGCATAACGATACAACTTGCGAAAGTGTGCCTCACCCGACGCGGTGCCTAGCGTCGCGACAGCATTAACAATGCCATTTTGTGCCAGCGCCACAACGTCCATATAACCCTCGACCACCAGCAACTCGTCAATTTTGCGCAGCGCCTTGCGCGCTTCGTACAAACCGTAGAGCTCTTGGGCTTTGAAAAAAATCGGGGTTTCCGGCGAATTTAGATACTTGGGGCCACCGTCCTGGGTCAAGATCCGGCCACCAAAAGCAATGACCCGACCACGGGTGTCGCGTATGGGGAACATAATGCGATCACGAAAGCGGTCGTATACCCGGCCATTGTCGTTCTTTGTCAGCAGACCGGCCTTGAGCAGTTTGTCTTCGCTGACGCGCTCGTTCACCAGGGCATCCGCTACCCCGTGCCATTCTGCCGGGGCGTAACCAATACCAAAGTCCCGTGCAATCTCGCCGGTTAAACCACGACCTTTGAGATAGTCCACTGCGGCATTAGCGCTGCGCAGCTGGCTGCGGTAGAAGCGCTCTGCTTGCTGCAAAACGGTGTACAGATCCTCATCTACTTTTACCGCCGGACTACGGCCCTGTTCTCTGGGCACCTCCAAACCCAGGTCACGCGCCAACATTTCTACTGCTTCGACGAACTCTAGCCGTTCGTACTTCATTATGAAGGACAGAGCAGTGCCACTCTCCTGGCAGCCGAAGCAGTGGAAAAACTGCTTGTCCGGGCTAACCGAAAAGGAGGGTGTTTTTTCATCATGGAATGGGCACAGACCCGAGTAGTTCTTACCGGTCTTTTTCAACGTAATGCGGTCTTCGATCACGCTGACAATGTCGGCGCGATCGATTAGATCGTTGATAAATTGTTGTGGAATTCGGCCGGCCAAAGTATTCGCGTGCTTGCTGCCCTAAAAACGACAGGCTATCACAACGGCTCGGTGTTGCACCGACAACCGACTTAACTGCTGCTGAGTTGTGCCTTAACCATGGAGCTGGCGCGCCCCATATCGACTCGGCCTTCGCCCTTACTCTTTAGCAAGCCCATGACCTTGCCCATGTCTTGCATACCGCCTGCACCCGCTTCGCTAATGATTGCAGCGACAAAGGCGGCCAATTCGTCTTCGTCCATCTGTTCTGGCAAGAACGTTTGAATAACCGATATCTCGTAGGCTTCAATCGCCGCAAGATCTTCTCGGCCCGCGTCTTGATATTGCCCATGGGCATCCTGTCGTTGCTTGAGCATTTTGTTCAGGATGGCAAAGATATCGTCGTCGCTGAGTTCGCGACGCTCGTCCACCTCAAGGCGTTTAACTTCAGCATTCACCATGCGCAAGGTCGCAACACGCTCTTTGTCACGGGCACGCATCGCATCTTTGGTGGCTTGATTGAGGTTTTGCTTAAGCGCAGACATCGTTGGGAGGGTTGACCGAGGCCGTTTACGACCGTTCACAACCGTTAACAACAACGGCCGTGGGACGGTCCGGGGCTAGTAGGAGCGCTCGAACTTACGCGACTCGCGTTGCAGTTTCTTCATGTGGCGTTTTACCGCAGCTGCTGCTTTGCGCTTGCGCACTGCAGTTGGCTTTTCGTAAAACTCGCGTCGACGTACTTCTGACAGTACACCGGCTTTTTCACACGAGCGCTTAAAGCGACGCAATGCGATGTCGAATGGTTCGTTTTCTTTAACTCTTACGTGAGGCATAAAACTACTTGTATCTGTTACTTGTATTGATCAAGGGCGCGGATTCTACACAGCGACCGTGGCAACAGCAACCGCGATAGCGCGTAATTGTCGAGGCTATTTCGAGGCCTAAACCGCAACAGATAGCGCCATTCTCAGGACGTACTCACGCACCTTGGGTATGATGGCTCGATGTTAATACTCGGCATTGAAACCTCCTGCGACGAAACCGGCTTAGCCCTGTACGACACCGAAAAAGGGTTGATCGATCAGGTGCTGTACAGCCAAGTCGATCTGCACGCAGATTACGGCGGCGTAGTTCCTGAACTGGCGTCTCGAGATCACGTACGCAAGATCGCTCCGCTGACCCAGCAACTGATGGAGCAAACCCAATATCAATTAAGTGATCTGGACGGCATTGCCTACACAGCGGGTCCGGGACTTATGGGCGCGCTACTGGTCGGTGCGAGTTACGCTCGCACACTCAGTTGGGCGCTGGGCATCCCCGCCTTAGCTGTCCACCATATGGAGGCCCATCTTTTGGCGCCGCTGCTGGACGAACGCAAGCCGCCCTTGCCCTTTATCGCCTTATTGGTTTCGGGCGGACATACCCAACTGGTACTGGTACGGGAATTGGGCCACTACGAATTGCTTGGCGAATCAGTAGATGACGCCGCTGGCGAAGCCTTCGACAAAACCGCCAAGCTGCTGGACTTCGATTACCCGGGTGGGCCGGCCGTAGCGAAAGCTGCGCAACGCGCTGAAGCGCGCAATGCGCAGTTAGGTTTGGCATCCAGATTTCGCTTTCCCAGACCTATGACCGACCGACCAGGGCTCGACTTCAGCTTTAGTGGCCTCAAAACCTTTGCTCTCAACACCGTGCAGCAACACAGCCCAATGTCCGACATTGACCGCGATGATATTGCTCTGGCGTTTGAGGAGGCGGCAGTGGACACCCTGGTCATTAAGTGCCGCCGAGCGGTTGAGCAGGCCAACGCACCGCATCTGGTGATTGCTGGTGGTGTCAGCGCTAACCAGCGCCTTCGCCAGCAACTTGAGGCGCAATTACCTGCCGAGGTGTATTACGCACCGCCACAACTGTGCACCGACAATGGCGCTATGATCGCTTACGCTGGCGCCTTGCGTCTGCAGGCCAGTGGCGGCGACAAAAGTTTAGCCATTAATACCCGCGCACGCTGGCCTTTGGACGAATTGCCGCCCATCAGTACACCATGAGCGACATCGTTTTTATTGAACAACTGACTGTCCATGCAATTTTGGGCATCCTGCCCGAGGAACGCATCACGCCTCAGCCCGTGGTCGTTGACTTGCAGCTGCAAGTCGACAGTCGACCGGCAGCGCAATCGACGCGCATCGAAGACACCTTGGACTACGCTGATCTGGCCAAGCAGGTGCAAGGACTGATCGTTGAAGGCAAGTATTTGCTCATCGAGACTCTAATCAATGACATCGCGGACTTATGCCTGCGTGCACCACTGGCCAGTGGAGTGACCGTAGAAGTTCGTAAACCAAAAGCGCTGGCTAACGCGGTAGTAGGTCTGCGCATCTACCGCGCAAAATAAGTTCTTAACCAAGCAATACGCGCCGACTGCAGAGCTTCCCCATAGGCCTTACCGGTCAAACCATGTCCAGAAGGCAACTCGACGCCACGCAGACCTTGCTGCATTTCTATTAGTTGTTGCCATTGCGACTGCGACCATTGCCGCCACAGTAGCCTCACCAAACGCTCTAGCCGTGCGCTGTCGTGTAATACCTGTAGGTCATTAAAAGCACCATAGACCGCCTCAGCCTGATCGCTGTGCCAGGGATAACTTTCTATTACCCCACCAAACTGCATACGATCCGCAGCCAATTGGGTATAGCTCTTGGGTGCGCGCAGGCGTTTGGCAAGTTGCTCTAATTCTGTTGCTGACAGAGGCAATTGTGCGAAGCGCTGTTCGCTTGTGCTCGGCATAAACTCATGAGATTGAAGACCTTCTAACTCAGGTTGCCAGGCCTGCAAACCATCGCACGCCTTGAGTACCTGAAACCAACGTTCGGGTTTCGGCGCTGCCAGCGCCTTGGCAAACTCTTGCCATACACGCTCCGGCGACAAGGTTTCCAGCTCCTTGTTCTGAGCCATTTGGCGCATAAGCTCCTGTGTTGCCTGCGCTACCTCAAAACCAGGGAGTTGAGCGGCAAAACGCGCCACCCGAAAGACCCGCAATGGATCTTCGGAAAACGCCTCAGATACATGCCGCAGCACCTTATCGCGCAGGTCTTGTTGCCCATGATAAGGATCAATGAGAACACCGTTATGATCTTTGGCGATGGCGTTAACGGTGAGATCACGCCGCGCTAAATCTTGTTCCAAGGTAACGTCCGGACTGGCGTCTACATCGAAACCGCGGTGACCAGAACCGCGCTTACGCTCTGTACGAGCCAGGGCATATTCTTCTTTACTTTCGGGGTGCAAGAACACGGGGAAGTCTTTACCTACCTGAACAAACTCCAATGCCAACAGTTGCGCCTGAGTCGCGCCCACGACGACCCAATCGCGGTCAGGGCTGGGCCGACCTAATAGCTCGTCACGCACAGCACCACCCACCAAGTAGCATTGCAATTGTTCTAGAGAAACCGCCATGGCCGCTATTTTACAGCGAGCTGCTGCGTAAATTCGCCGGTTTCTAAACAGTAGGCTGTTAGCGAACGCCCCCATACACAGCCGGTGTCCAGAGCAATCGCCTGATCCTGGCCGGTCTGACCTTCCAACGCCGCCCAGTGCCCGAACAAAATGCGTTCTGGGTGCCGCACAACTGCGGTCTGATACCAGGGTTGTAAACCTTCAGGTATACCGAGCAACGCGCCTTTGTGGGTAAAGTCCATAACGCCCTTCGCATCGAGCAAACGCATGCGCGTTAGATAATTGGTAATAGCGCGCAGTCGCGACATGCCCTGCAAGGCATCGTGCCAGGCTGCTGGCTCGTTGCCGTACATCTGCCGGAAAAATTCTGTGTAAGGGATATCACCCTTGCCTTGCATCACCGCCTCAACCTCTGCCGCGTATGCCATGGCTTGCTCGTTACTCCAACTTGGCGGGATGCCAGCGTGCACTAGGATGTGTTGTTTTTCAGTCGATATATGGATGAGCTGTTGCTGGCGCAGCCAGTGACCCAACTCATAAACGTCATCCGCCTGCAAAAGTTCATCTAAGGTATCTGAACGACCGGGTGAATGGCCGCCAAACAATATGGCTAGAAAATGCAGATCGTGGTTACCCAATACAATGCGGCACTGATCAGCCATGGCATACAGTCGTCGCAACACCTTATAAGAGTCCGGGCCGCGATTGATCAAATCACCCGCAAGCCATAACTCGTCGTCACTACTAAAATTGAGCTGATCCAGCAGCGCTTCCAACTCGCGGTCGCAGCCTTGTATATCACCAATCGCGTAGGTCGCCATTAGTTACTCAGTGCACAAGTGCACTGACGGCTAGGCTGAACTGGGGAATTTCCACATCAAAGTGATGGCCTGCGTCGGTTACGAATTCGTACTTACCCTGCATAACCCCAACCGGTGTTTTGAGGATGGCACCACTGCTGTAACGAAAACCCTGACCGGGTTGTATGCGCGGCTGCTGCCCTACTACCCCAGGGCCCTGGACTTCTTCGATGTCACCTTGGCCGTCGGTAATAATCCAATGGCGATTCAGCAACTGGCTGGCTTCGTTGGAATTGTTTTCAATCGTGATGGTGTATGCGAAAACATAGCGCTGGGCGCTGGGATCAGACTCTTGTGGCAAATGCCTGCATTCCACAGTGATGTGAATGTCTTGCTCCGCTTGCTTACTCATTATCCGCCTATCAACTTGGGTGTTCTTGCGCCCACTGGGCAATCTGTAAAAACTCGCTTACACCTACATCGTCCGCACGCCATTGCGGCTCAGCCTGCACAGCAGACCAATCAATGTTCAGTGTTTTAAGCGCATTCGACAAGCGCTTACGCCGCGCCGAAAACGCAAGCCTCAGCACACGGTCCAAGGTTTCCAGCGGCACCGGTAGCACCACCTGTTGCCGTGGCACGATCCGCACAACCGCTGAATCCACCTTCGGCGGCGGGGTGAAACTGGAGGGCAGCACATCGAATAGCCCGTCCACCTCGGCAAATACCTGCACCATTACACTGAGGCGACCCCAGGCCTTACTGCCGGGTTGCGCACGCAATCGATCAGCCATTTCTTTCTGCAACATAAAGTGCATGTCGCGAATACGGTCAGGTGCCTTATAGCTGTGCAGAATAAATTTCAGAATCAGTGGCGACGAAATGTTGTACGGCAGATTCCCCACCACTCGCCAACTACCGGCGTCAGCGGGGATCAGCAGAGTATCCAAATCAACGTCTAAAACATCAGCGTTGACGATGCGTAATGCAGGAAATTGCTGCTGCAATTGCGGCACCAGATCTCGATCGATCTCAATAGCCGTATAGTCTGTTTCAGCCGCGGCAAGCAAATACTCTGTCAGCGCCCCTGTGCCCGGACCAATCTCTAAAACACGCTGACCCTCACGCAAGGCCACCGCGTTAGTGATCTGCTGTAAAACCTGCTGGTCGCTGAGGAAGTGTTGACCAAACCGTTTACGCGCACGCATTAGCCACTGCGCCTATCAACCATAGTTCGCGCTGTTAGCAACGCTTGGAAGAAGCTACTGCCATCGGCCCGGCCGGTAGCCGCTAAATCTAATGCGGTGCCGTGATCCACCGAAGTCCGAACAAAAGGCAATCCTAGGGTCACATTCACCGCTTGGCCAAAACCCGCAAATTTCAAAACCGGCAAGCCCTGGTCGTGAAACATCGCCATAGTGGCGTCAGCTGTCTGCAAGTACTTTGGGGTATACAGGGTGTCGGCAGGCAACGGCCCAACAACATCTATGCCTTCGTTACGCAAACTGTCGCAGACTGGCTGAATAACCTCTATTTCTTCACGCCCTAGGTGACCGCTCTCACCGGCATGGGGATTCAAGCCAGCGACCAAAACTTTCGGGTTAGGCAAACCAAAGTCTTTCACCAGCGCTGCATGCAATATGCGCAAACGTCTGGCCAACAGCGCCGGGGTCAGCGCGCTGGACACATCAGCCAGGGGCAAATGGGTTGTGGCTAAGGCTACTTTTAGCGTTTGAGTCATCAGCAGCATGACCACATCGTCGGCCCCAGCAGCATCTGCCAGATACTCGGTATGACCGCTAAACGGGATTCCCGCTTCGTTGACCACCGACTTTTGCATTGGTCCGGTAACCAGAGCTGTAAACGTGCCTCGCATAGCCCCGGCAATGGCCGTGTCTAATGCATCCAATACACCCTGAGCATTGTCGGGGTCTAATTGGCCCGCAACTACCGGACGCGCCAGTGGTGTATGAATAACGTTGAGATCGCCCGCCTCTGATGGTTGATGTTCCGGATCGTCGTAAACCTGCACCGGCAGTCCAAGCTGTTGCGCGCGATTGCGCAACATGTCGACATCTGCAGCCACCACCCAAGCCGAGTCGGCGGGCTGTTGCGCAGACTGAATAACCAGATCTGGGCCAATGCCTGCGGGTTCACCTGGGGTGACAACAATCATGCAGTCTAATCCAGCGGATTAAAGCTGTTGGATTTAGGCATTGGGCAAGCGTATTTCTACAAAGGCTTCGTCACGCAGCTCTTTCAGCCACTCCTGCCGCTCTTCTTCAAAGCGACGTTTGTGCAACAGTTCCAAAGCCATGTTACGGCGCGCTTCATCACTCATATCTTCTTCGCGACGCCCCTCCACCAGTAACACATGCCAGCCGAACTGGCTGATAAAGGGCTCGCTGAATTGGCCTTCTTCAGTGACCTGCATGGTTTCGGCAAATGCACCTACAAACTGATCTGGTGTAGACCAACCGAGCTCACCACCATTCAGCGCGCTGCCTGGGTCTTCAGAGAATTCTTTGGCGAGCTCAATGAAGTCGCCACCGTCCACTAAACGCTGATGCACATCACGAATAATTGCCTCTGCCTCGCTGGGTGAGCGAATTTCAGATGGGCGGACGAGTATATGGCGGACCTTGGTCTGTTTGGATTTTTGCACTCCCGCGCCACGTTGCTCCAGCAACTTAATAATATGAATGGAATTGCCACTCACAATAGGTTCCCCAATATCACCAACGGTCATTTGCATGACAGGTTCGGCAAACAAGCTCGGCAGCTCACCCGCCTTACGCCACCCCATATCACCGCCCTCTAAAGCGGAATTCGCCGAAGACTCCGCCATGGCCATGGGCGCAAACTCTGCACCGTCTCTAAGTTCTGCAACCAAACCTTGGGCTTTCTCCACAGCCTGCAAAGCCACAGCTTCGGACGCATTTTCCGGCAGGGTGATCATGATATGGCCCACACGGTATTCATCAGAAAACAACTGCTTATAGAACGGCGAGTTCAATAGACCCTGAACGTCTTGTTCGGTGATGGATATACGCCGCGTGACCAAAGCCCGCTGAAGCCGGTTCACGACCATCTCAGCGCGAATGTCCTCACGGAACTGGCGAAAGTTATTACCATCTGCGGCTAATGCCTGACGAAATTCATCCAAGGTCATATTGTTATTCTGTGCAAACTGTCCAACCGCACGACTTAGGGTTTCGTCATCAATAGTGACACCCCGACGCTCGGCTTCCTGGCGCTGCAGATTTTCAATAATCAGTCGCTCCATGATTTGGCTGACCAAGATGTCATTCGGCGGCAAGCGCTGACCATTTTCTTCGCTAGAACGCCGTACCAAGTCAAGTCGGTCCATCAATTCACTGGCCAGCACCACGTCGTCATCTACCACCGCCACTATGCCATCAAGCTTTCGGTACTCAGCAACTGCCGCAGCAGGCACCAACAACACCGCCAATATCGCAAGCCTTACAAGCTCGCGGCCGCGTACTGCCATAACTGCTATTTTCTTGGACATAAGCCGTAAAGACATATCCTCAACCTTTCTGTTTGTTATCTGTTTCTGTATTGATCTGCGTCGTTACCTGACTAACACTTAACGCACCAGCGAGGCCGCAGTTTATATCACCCTAGGGTAAGGGATACAGTTATTACCGCAGCGCTGCACCGCTGCGATAACCCCGAACACCCCTGCGCAGCATACGGTCAATGTTCGAACCAAAAGCGCCTAAGCCTTTTAGCGAGAACTCTAAAGCAATACCTCGGTTACTTCGCAAATCGTAATCGGCACTGCCGGCAACGCTCAGCGGCAGGTAGGCTGAACTACGCAGTGCCTGTGTGAGCAAGAATCGTACGCGAATGCAGCAATCGTCGTATTGCATACCGGCAAAACCCTCAACCGTGCGGGAACGCTGAACGTCATAATGCCAACGGCCCATTAACGAAATCTGCTTAGATACAGGCCAAATAGCAGAGAACTCTACTTGCTCCAGCGCTTCGTCCGGGTATTCGACTGATTCTAGGCGCTTGCGCGCACCCACACTGAGCAATCGGCCCTGGTCAGCACGGTAGTACAAAGCAGCACCTAATTCCTGCCAACGCGAGGTCTCATCGTGCCAAATCTGCTGACTTTCCAGCTGCCAGCTTGACCCAAAACGTAAACTGAACTCGCTTGCCAAGACCGAACTTGAGGGCGATTGGCTTGGCAACAAATCACCCTGCAAACCTACCCTGTGCTTTTGCGCATAGAAAATTTTACCCAGGCTGTAGCTGCCGTACTCCTGTCCGCTCTGCGCTGACAATAGACGAGTACTGATCCCCAAAGTCAGCTGATCTGCATCGCCAACACGATCCAGCCCCACGAAGCGCTCTTTGCGAAACAGCTGGTTGTAGCCCAACAACATTGTGGTGGTATCAAATAGGGGCAACGCTGATTGATCCGCATAACCTTGGCGCAAATACAGCGCTCTGGGTTCTAAAGTATGTAACCAACTACGGCTACCGCTTTGGAACTCGCGGTCAAAATATAGACCCGCATCAACATGAAAATAGCCAACCTGCCTATTCGGCGAAGAATCACCAACCCAGGGTTCTGTCGCTCGAGTGTCTTGTTGCAGCGAATAACGCGTGTATTTTATTCCGACTGCACCAGCAACGAATGCTCCAGGCCAACGACGCTGATAAGACAGCTCTGGTTGCATATGCCAGCGTTCGCCATACAAACCCTGATTTTGCTCCAGTTGCTGGATCTGGTCTGGAAACGGTGCAAAGAAGTCGTCTGCGGTGCGCTTAAATTGCACCCAACTACCGAGCGCTCTAACGTTCCAAAATTTACTCAGACGCCGTTGGTAAGCCACATCCAACTGAGGTGAGCGGCTATAGGTCGGCAAAGCCAACTGGTCTAGCCGTTGAAAACTTTGATGCCACAGCTTGATCGCTAAACCACTTTGTTGGTATTGCAGTTCAACTCGGCGCTGCAAGTCCATTGGATTGGTAGAGTCAAAAGATTGATCCCGCGCCAAATCGAAGTCCGCGTCGAGATCACGCAGATAGTCGCGATCACTGAGTTTTGAATAGTCTGCAAAAGTACTAACCGCCCCAAAACGACCTTTATGACGGAAATTGCCAAACCAACGATCCGCAGGTTGAAACGCTCCAAATTGCTCGAAACCGCCAAACTGATCGTAACGACGGCGACTCATTACGCCGTTGTAAATGTCATCACTGGCAAGGAGGCTGCCTTGCAACTGACTGCTTTGCTGCGCAGTCAACCACCGCAGCTGCGCTGCTAAACCTGTTCCGCGATTACTCACCAATTTAGGTTGCACCGTCGCATCAAAGTTCGGTGCCAGATTGATGTAGTACGGCACGCCAAGGCTTAACCCATCTTCATCACCGTAACCCAGTTCAGGAAATAGAAACCCGCTTTGCCGGGGTGTCTTGGTTGCATCCCCAGCGCTCATCGGCAGCTTCAAATAAGGCACGTACAAAATAGGCACAGATTTGATTCGCAGCACAGCACCGCGAGTAATGATCTGATTGGTTTCTGGGGCAAGGCTGAGCTGTTGCGCATTCAGCGCCCAGCCATTATCCCCCGGCGCGCAATAGGTAAACTCGCCACCGTCAATGGACAAGCGACCATCGACGTTGCGCGCCAGTTTCTCGGCTGTTGCGCGCAAACCACTTTCTGCAAACACCACTTCGGCATCCGCAATTTCTAAGACATCACTTGATTCAGCCTTCCCTTGATTCAGAGCCGCTCGTTGCCAGCGGGCTTCACGCCCACGCATGATCACGCCGGGTTGTTGCACATGTAGACCTTGAGAAAGCCGCACAACGCCATCTGCTTCGAGTTCAGCTTGGGCGGACGTAATGAGCAATTCGCGTTGGCGCAATTCCACCGAGCCTGACAAGGTAATTTGTTGGTCTAAATCTCCTGCTAGTGAATCTGCAGCGACGCGAAAATTTGCATCCGCTTTTTCGGTAAAGTTTTGATCGGGAAGCTGGTAGCTGCCCGCACACATTAAACTGGGGTTGTCTACCGAGGGAACAAACAGTTCTGCCGCCAAACTGGCTGACGATTGTTCAGGCTCGACAGCTAGGTCGGCCATAGCAGCACTCGCGCAGCTTAGCGCGAGAATACTGACAGCTGTCTGGACATAGCCAACGGGGCGTACACTCATGGGGCGCAGTCTCTCTCAATCCCTGCGCTATTGGAATTAGAAAGGCAAACCCTGGGGTTATTTGTTGATTTAATTCTGCATTCAACCCCCCCAAGCCTTTTATACTGTTTCAATGCACGATGACTCAGCTTTTTTTGACTGGTGCGCGCAAATGACCAACACCGCGTCACCACTTATTCAGCCGTTGGCCGTTGAAGCCAGCCATCGGCGTTTTTACCGCGTGTTCGCCAGCGAGCAAGACACCTCCAGCTGGGTGGCCATGAACAGCCCACCCGCCCTAGAGCAGAATGACCAATTTGTAGCTCTGGCCGGGGTCTTTGCCCAACACAACATTCCAGTACCCAACATCATTGCAACCGACCTAACGCGCGGCTTTATGCTGATGACTGACCTAGGTGCCATAGACTTAGCGCAAACCTATGGCACCACCACAGAACAACCCGGCCTGACCGCAGCCATAAGTGTCTTAATCCAACTGCAAGAGGTAACCTCAGAGCATATTCCGCTTTATGACCAGGCTAGATTGGTTATGGAATTTGATCTCTTTGAAGAATGGCTGTTGCGGGAATTTGTGGGTTCGCCCGGAGTAGAATTAGCGACCTTGGGAATCGAAGCTCTAAATTCAGCAAAGGCGCTTTGTCTGGACGCCATGCTTACGCAACCCCAGGTCTGTGTTCATCGCGACTACCATTGCCGCAATCTGCTGTTCGACGATAAACAACTCGGTATCGTCGATTTTCAAGATGCGCTAATGGGGCCAGGGTTATATGACATCGCGTCGCTACTGCGTGACTGTTACTACCGCCACGACGAAGCCCAAGTGGATCACTATCTGCATTTGTTTCTGCAACAGTCGCCGCATTTCGACGCGGCAGAATTTACTGCCCTGAAGCGAGCTTTCGACCTAACTGCGATTCAGCGTCAAATAAAAGCCCTGGGAATCTTTGCACGCTTACACCTGCGCGATGGCAAAAGCAGCCACTTAGTCTGGATAGAGCCAGTACTGCGCGGCCTGATTGAAGTCACCAGCCACTATTCAGAAACCCAGCCCCTCAGCCATCTGCTGAATGACCTGCAGCAACCTCTAACAGATAAATTGGCGGCGCTAGGATGAAGGCTATGATCCTTGCAGCAGGCCAAGGTCGCCGTTTAGCGCCCCTCACCGACCAAACTCCGAAACCCTTGCTACCCATAGCGGGTGAACCATTGCTGATCAGGCAGATACAACAACTGCGGGCGGCCGGTATTACCGATCTGGTGATCAACCTCTACCACTTAGGTGAACGAATTGAAGCGGCTTTGGGGGACGGTAGCGAGCTTGGCGTGACTATTCGCTATAGCCGAGAATCCCAGCTGCTAGATACCGGCGGCGGCATTGTGCAGGCGCTGCCAATGCTCGGCGACGAACCCTTTGTCTTGCTTAACGGCGACATTCTGACTGACTTTCCATTTTTATCCTTGCCGTGTCAGTTAGATGCCAATACGTTGGCGCACTTGTTGTTAACGACCAAGCCGCAGAACCGAGAAAGCGGCGACTTCATCGTCAACGACGGCCGTGTGGTCAGTCGCGGCGACGACTGGGTTTACTGCGGTATTGCGCTGATCCATCCACGCTTATTTCTGGGCGCTCCAACCGGCCCGTTCTCACTTCGAGACCTGTACTTTGCGGCGCTCGCGTCGAACCAACTCAGTGCGCAAATTTACGAGGGTCATTGGACTGATATCGGTAGCCTAGCTGAATACGCCGCGGTTCAAGACGTCGGCATTGAAAATTAGCCACCAGATATTCGTCGCCGTCAGTTAAACTGTCGCCTCCTGCTGAGAGTGCTTTATTGTTATGGACCATTGGATCTGCCCATCAATTCTTGCTGCGGATTTCACGCGCCTGGGTGAAGAAGTACAGGCTGTTTTAGACGCAGGTGCTGACACCATCCACTTTGATGTGATGGACAATCACTATGTGCCGAACCTATCTATCGGACCCCTGGTTTTAAGCTCACTACGCAAAGCCGGTTTCGACTGCACGATAGACGCCCACTTGATGGTCAAACCAGTAGATCGACTTATTGGCGACTTTGTCGAAGCGGGAGCGGATTACGTGACCATTCATCCGGAATCTACCGAGCACTTGCATCGCAGCTTGAGCCAAATTCGCGAGGGCGGCGCAAAGCCCGGCATCGTTTTTAATCCGGCAACGCCATTGGACGTGCTGTCCGAGGTTATCGATCTGGTAGACCTGGTGTTGATTATGTCGGTGAATCCAGGTTTTGGTGGCCAGTCATTTATTCCCAGCAGCTTAGACAAACTTCGCCAGGCTAGAGAACTCATAGATGTCAGCGGGCGTGACATTCGTCTGCAGATAGATGGCGGTATAAAACCCAACAACATTGGCGACGCTGCCGAAGCCGGTGCCGATGCCTTTGTCGCCGGAACTGCAATTTTTGGTCAGGATGACTACGCCGAGGTCATTAAGGCGCTGCGAACAAACATAAACCAAGCTACTGGCGCGTGACGAACCGTTCTTATCTAGCGTACTTGTTCGATCTCGACGGCACCCTGGTCGATACGGTGCCTGACATTGATCAGGCATTGAATCATGCACTGGCCACCGTTGATCTGGCACCCGTTGATATCGCTCTTACCCGACACTGGATTGGCCATGGTTCGCGCACTCTGATTAAGCAAGCCTTGGAACACCACAAAAAAGATGCTGCCGAGTCCAATATCGATGAACTCATAGCACCTTTTCTTGATTACTACAAAGCCAATATCGCAGTGCATAGCCATATTTATCCAGAAGTAAAAGAAGCGCTGTCCACGCTGCAACAGCGCGGCATAAAACTCGCTGTAGTCACCAACAAACTAACGGAGTTGAGCGAACCGCTGCTGCAACATATTGGCTTGTACGAGTTTTTTGATCTGGTCGTATGCGGCGACACTGCCAGCAAACCCAAACCGGATCCTGCACCGATCACTCTATGTCTGGAGCACTTTGCCCTCGCACCAGAGCACGTATTAATGGTCGGCGACTCAGAAACAGATGTACTGGCGGCCCAAGCAGCCTCGGTAGACGTTGCGTGCATGCGCGATGGTTATAACCACGGTGTCGACGTCACTACCCTGCGCGCCGACTTCATTCTCGAGACATTTGCCGACTTGCCGGCGCTACAAGCCTAAACCGGCACGTTCAGCGGGCTCGCACTTGCTCCACATCAGAAAAAATGCGTGGTAGCCTTCGCTCACTCAGATTTTGAGCCCCTTGGAATGTATATGTTCGGCCAGACAACGTTAGCAAAATTGAGCAACCGCTCGTGGGAGTGTTGGCGACGCCAATAATTGAACTCGCCAGTTTTTGACGCTCCGCTGATCTTTTGCTTACAGGCCTACTATGACTTTTACATCGCCAACCTATCGACGCATTGCCATTGTTCACGAGACACTCGCGGACTTAGACACGCCGCTGTCTGTTTATCTAAAACTCGCTAACGGCCCTTACTCTTACCTTTTGGAGTCGGCTCAAAACGCCGGCGATGACGGCGGCAAGTGGGGCCGGTACTCAATCATAGGCTTACCTGCGCGCACCATCATCAAGGTCAGTGGCACCCAAGTGGAAGTTATTACTGACGGTGAAGTCAGTGAGTCGCTTACAACGGAGGATCCCCTGGCCTTTGTCGAGAGCTTCCAAAACCGTTTCGACGTCGCTGCAGCTGATGGTCTACCACGATTCTTTGGCGGCCTGGTCGGTTACTTTGGTTACGACACGGTGCGATATGTCGAACAACGGCTGGCCGCAAGTACACCCCAGGACACTCTAAATGCGCCAGACATCTTGCTTATGGTGAGCGAAGAAGTAGTGGTTTTTGACAACATCCGCGGGCGTATGCAATTGATCGGCTTGGTCGATCCAGACCAAGACGGCGCTGCCGAGGCGATGCAAAAACGCCTGCAAGAGCGCGCCGAATTGTTGCAGTTACCTATACAAGGTCTGGAGCGCGGCACCGCCAACAAGCGCATTGAAGAAAGCGACTTTGTGTCTGAGTTTGGCGAGGACGCTTTTAAAGACGCCGTGGAAAGAATCCGAGAATACACCCGAGCTGGCGATGTCATGCAGGTGGTGCTGGCGCAACGCATGTCTATTCCTTTTCAAGCACCCGCAGTGAATCTGTACCGTGCGCTGCGCAGCCTCAATCCTTCGCCCTATATGTACTTTATGAATCTGCACGAGTTTCAGATCGTCAGTTCATCGCCAGAAATTTTGGCACGGCTTGAAAACGGCGTTATCACCAACCGCCCGTTGGCGGGTACCCGGCGGCGCGGCCATGACGAGGCTGAGGATCAGGCTCTCGAGGCCGAATTAAAGGCCGATCCGAAAGAGTTAGCCGAACACCTTATGCTGATCGACTTGGGTCGCAACGACGTAGGGCGTGTCTCCGCCGCGGGCTCGGTAACAGTGACCGAGCAATTTGTTATCGAGCGCTATTCTCATGTCATGCATTTGTCGTCAAATGTTGAGGGCACGCTTAAGCCAGGCAAAACCGCGATGGATGTACTGCGCGCCACCTTACCGGTGGGTACGCTGTCCGGCGCACCCAAAGTCAGAGCCATGGAAATTATCGACGAGCTCGAGCCGGTCAAGCGCGGCATTTATGGCGGCGCTGTGGGCTACCTCGCGTGGAACGGCAATATGGATACCGCCATTGCTATTCGCACCGCGGTCATTAAAGACGGCAAACTGTTCATCCAAGCCGGCGGCGGCATAGTGCACGACTCAGTCCCACGGCTGGAGTGGAAAGAAAGCCTCAATAAGGGCCGTGCAATTTTTCGTGCCGCAGCGCTGGCAGAAAATCAGTTGATCGACCCCACAGCTAACGAAGCATAGGACGTTACGATGATTCTAATGATCGACAACTACGATTCGTTTACTTACAACATCGTCCAGTACTTGTTGGAGCTGGGTGCAGAAATCGACGTGCGGCGTAACGACGAGATCAATCTGGACGACATCGCCGAGCTCAATCCAGAAAAAATTGTCATCTCCCCGGGTCCTTGTACACCAAATGAGGCGGGTATCTCGATGGCGTGCATCGAGCGCTTTGGCGGCACCATTCCAATTCTCGGCATCTGCTTAGGCCATCAGAGCATAGGTCAAGTGTTTGGCGGGCAAGTGGTACGGGCACGGGAGGTCATGCACGGTAAGACCTCGGTTATCCACCACAACCAAGGTGGCGTTTTTACTGACTTGGCCCAGCCCCTTACCGCAACCCGCTATCATTCTTTGGTGGTTGATCGAGACAGCTTACCCGACTGTTTAGAGGTCACTGCCTGGACAGAAAAGGACGGCGAGGTCGATGAAATTATGGGATTGCGTCACCGCGAGTATGCGGTAGAGGGTGTGCAGTTTCATCCAGAGTCAATTCTTAGCGAGCACGGCCACGCCATGCTGCAGAACTTTTTACAAGCAACATGATGCTCAAACCACCTAAATACTTAGCGGTTTGAGCACCTATAGAGAAATCGAATATGGACATCCCAGCAGCGTTACAGAAAATTGTTGAGGGCGGCGATCTTAATCAAGACGAGGCTGCCGCTGTATTCCATAGCATTATGTCTGGCGACTCGACACCCGCACAGATTGGCGCCTTGCTGGCAGCCCTGGGTGTAAAAGGCGAAAGTGCTGAAGAAATCGCAGGCGCGGCAACTACCATGCGCGCTCTGTCTACCAAGGTCGAGGTAGATGTACCTCATCTGGTTGACACCTGCGGCACCGGCGGCAGCGGATCTAAATTGTTTAATATCTCTACCGCTGCAGCCTTTGTTACTGCCGCCGCGGGCGCCCACGTTGCCAAACACGGCAACCGCAAGATGACCAGCTTTAGCGGCAGTGCCGATGTACTCGAAGCTGCTGGCGTTAGCCTGGCCCTAACCCCCGAGCAAATCTCAACGTGCATCCGCGATGTTGGCGTAGGGTTTTTATTCGCCCAGGCACACCACAGCGCCATGCGCTTTGCCGGTCCGGTGCGCCAGGAAATCGGTATTCGTACACTGATGAATGTGCTTGGACCAATGACCAATCCTGCCGGCGCTCAATGCCAAGTCATTGGGGTTTTTAGTTCGCAATGGCAGCACAAAATGGCTGAAGTATTGGCCTTGTTGGGCACCCAGCACGCCATGATCGTACACAGCGATGGCCTGGACGAAATCCGCTTGGACGCCGACACCAAAGTTGTGGAACTAAAAGACGGCAAAATCGAAAGCTACACCATTAAGCCCCAAGACTTTCCCATATCGAAGCACAGCGCAGCTGATATAGCGCAGCTAACCGCACAATCCAGCGAACAAAGTTTACAACTCGTCAAACAAGCGCTGAGCGATGACAGCAGTGCTGCCGCCGACATCGTAAGTCTCAATGCTGGTGCCGCGATTTACGTATCCGGAGTCGCAAACAGTCTGATCGATGGCGTGGTCATGGCCCAAGATGCCATCGCCTCTGGCCAAGCAAGGGAGCGCTTGGCAGAACTAGCACGGATAAGCTCTCTTATGGCTGACCAAAATAACGCAACACAAAACAGCGATTAACCGCCATGAGTAACATCCTAGAGCAAATACTGGCGACCAAGGGCCAAGAAATTCAGCACCGCCAAGCACAAGCACCTTTGGCCGAACTCAAACAACGAGTATTGCAGGCGCCCAAAACCAAAGGATTTGTTAGTGCCTTACAGCAACGCGCCTCACAACAGCAAGCTGGGATCATTGCAGAAATTAAAAAAGCTTCTCCAAGTAAGGGCGTGATACGCGCGGACTTCGATCCAGTCGCTATCGCGCAAAGTTACGCTAGCGCCGGTGCAACATGCTTGTCTGTGCTCACTGATGAACAGTACTTCCAGGGGCACGACGACTACTTAGTGCAAGTGGGCCAGGCGGTGACGCTGCCCTTGCTGCGCAAAGACTTCACTATTGACGACTATCAAGTGTACGAAGCGCGAGCCTTGGGAGCAGATTGTATTTTGCTGATCGTCAGTGCGCTCAGTGCCGGACAATTGCACCAGCTGCACGAGCTGGCAACGTCCCTCGACCTTGATGTGCTCATCGAAGTCCATGACGCTGCCGAACTCACAACCGCTCTTGCACTAGAACCCAAGCTGATCGGTATTAACAATCGAAATCTAAAGACGTTTAGCACTGACTTAAAAACCACCATTGATCTGCTCCCACAAATACCTAGTGGCGTAACCGTGGTAACCGAAAGCGGCATCAGCCAAATCGAAGACGTACAACTTATGCAGCAACATGAGGTGTTTTGTTTCTTGGTTGGCGAAGCTTTTATGCGTGCCGACAACCCTGGCGACGAGCTATCTAAACTCTTTAGTTAGTATTCTGAGTCTGGGCCTAGCGAGTGCCGTGCACTACCATGGTTTTGCCACGCACCGAAATCAGACCCTCTCTGGACAATGACCTGATGACCCGACCCGCCATTTCACGTGAGCAACCAACAATGTTGCCCATTTCTTGGCGAGTTATTTTTATCTGCATGCCTTGGGGATGTGTCACAGCGTCCGGCTGTTTCGACAACTCCATGAGCGTGCGTGCCACTCGGCCCGTGACATCGAGAAAAGCCAAGTCGCTGACCTTCTGAGTCGTGCGCACGAGGCGGTTTGCCATTTGTCTGGCCACCTCAAACACCAGGTCCGGATACTCTTGAGACAACGCACGAAAGGTCGAATAGGACAATTCCGCCACCTCACAATCGAACTTAGCTTTAATTGCTGCACTCCGTTGGCGGTTCTTTAAAAACATCGGCAGCTCGCCGAAAAAGTTCCCAGTTGTAAGGTAGTCAACAATGATCTCGCGGTCGGCGACACCGTCTATGTGTACAGAGACCATCCCGCGCAGCAGCAGAAATATAGAGTCGCAACTCTCGCCGCCGAAAATGATCGTGCTTTGGGGTTCGAAATGACGCAGATTAGCTGCAGCTATGAAACCGCGCAGATACTTTTCTGTGTGTTCTAAGCGTTCGCCAGGAATCATCTGGACATAGCGTTCGCTGTCTAAATCTAGCTCTTCAGCTTCGCCTGTAAGCCCCTCGAAAAGCTCACCGCCATATTCCGATTGCTGACCATACTCAGATTGGGTTTTGACAATCGGATTAACGTTGACCGCGGCATTCCAAGCTAAAACGATATCGCTGGAGCTAGGTGTCAGTTGTGCTTGTGCTTGCGAAAGGTTGGGCCCTTTCGAAGCACTTCGGTTACCTAGTGTATGTGGGTTACGTTGGGCCATCCCTCTCGCCTCAGCTGCATCGCAAACTGTCATGCTAGGGATACCATGCCGCCCTTGGAGCAACATAGGACGAACGGTAGGTTTTGCTTCGCAAACGGTTGCTTTGCGGGGAACCTAAATGCGGTAAGTCGTGTGGGTCATCACCTTCGCCAACAAACTCATTGCTCGCTTTACTGGTAACGGGAATTTTTCACCACCCATTGCTAATGCATGAGCGCCGTGGCGCGCTTCGTCTTCGCGCATGGCGTGCAAAATTGCCCGAGTCTTTGCGTCGTCCTCCGGAATAGACTGCAAGTGTTCGTTCAAATGCTTCACAACCTGATCTTCTGTTGCTTCAACGAAACCCAAGCTAACACGGTCACCAAGCAAGCCAGCCCCAGCACCGAGAGCGAAAGACGCCCCATAAAAAAGCGGGTCGAACACGCTGGGGCGTTGATCCAGCTCATCCAAGCGTTGCGCGCACCAACTTAAGTGATCTTGCTCTTCAGCAGCGGCCTCTAACAAAGACTGTTTTGCGTCGTCTTGTTTCGCGGTTAACGCTTGGCCTTCATAGAGTGCTTGGGCGCAAATCTCGCCGGTGTGGTTGACTCGCATTAGGCCACCAATGTGACTTTTTTCTGCGTCCGTTAATTCGGCCTCATCAATCTGCTGAGCAGGATTTTCTCTTGTCGCGGATCGCCCACCAGTTAGGGTTTTCAACGCACGATCAAAGCCGTTGATAAGGTTATCTACGGTATTGGCACTGTCGCTGCTTAATGGATTCATACAGCTTCCCTCGCGGGTTAACGGCTAATCACGCTCGATGGCGCGGTGACCAATGTCTTTACGGAAATAGCGGTTTCTCCAACCGATCAAATCCACTCGCTCGTAGGCGCGCGCTTGGGCCAGCGCGACATCTTCGCCTAAACCTACCACACACAGCACCCGCCCACCTTCTGTGACTATTTCGCCTTCTTGCAAGCGTGTACCTGCGTGGAAGACTTTGGTATCCGCTAACTCTTTGTCGAGGCCAGAGATAGCGTCGCCGCGGTCGTACTGCTGTGGATAGCCTCCAGCAGCCATCACCACACCCAATGCAACTCGTGGATCAAAATGCAACTGGGTTCCGGCAAGACTACCCGCTACCGCGGCCTGGCACGCTTGCAGCAAATCAGACTGTAAACGCATCATTACCGGCTGGGCTTCTGGGTCACCGAAGCGGCAGTTAAATTCAATAACCTTCGGCTGGCCCTCAGCATCAATCATCAAACCCGCGTACAAAAATCCAACATAGGGCATACCGTCTTTGGTCATCCCAGCCAGAGTCGGATTAATAACCTGGCGCATGACCTCTTCGTGAACTTCAGCAGTCACCACCGGCGCCGGCGAATAGGCGCCCATGCCGCCAGTGTTGGGCCCCTTGTCGCCATCGTCACGCGCTTTGTGATCTTGGGACGAAGCGAAGGGAATAGCCGTCGTACCATCACAAAGACAAATGAAACTGGCTTCTTCGCCTTGCAAAAATTCTTCGATCACGACTTTGTGACCGGCCTCGCCAAATGCATTTCCAGCCAGCATGTCGCTCACTGCGGCTAACGCTTCGTCTTCGGTAGCGGCAACCACAACGCCCTTACCAGCCGCCAGGCCATCAGCTTTAATCACAATGGGTGCGCCTTGATCGCGCACGTAGTCGCTGGCCGCTTGCACATCTGTAAAGGTTGCATGGGCTGCTGTAGGAATTTTGTGTCGCTGCAAAAAGTCTTTACTGAACGCCTTCGACCCTTCGAGTTGGGCAGCAGCTTTACTAGGGCCGAAACACGCCAATCCTGCCGCATTAAAGTCGTCAACCAATCCCGCTACCAGCGGCACTTCAGGGCCGACAACGGTAAAGCCAATCCCCTCGCGTTGAGCAAGAGCGAGCAACGCTGGGAAATCATCCGCCGCGACATCGACATTGCGCAATCCAGGCTCCCCGGCGGTACCCGCATTCCCAGGCGCAACCAACACCTCGGCAACGCCTGCACTTTGCATCAGCTTCCACGCCAAGGCATGTTCACGCCCACCGCCACCAATCACCAATACTTTCATTAATCTACTTTTGACCTCTGCCTTTTGATCTTAAGCCCTTAAGCTGTCGGCTGTGCGCCCGTCAATGTCGAAAATGTCGGATTCCGGTAAACACCATGGCCAAGCCATGCTCGTCCGCAGCGCCAATCACCTCGTCATCGCGCATCGACCCACCAGGTTGAATGACCGCGCTGATACCCGCCTCTGCAGCGGCATCTATGCCATCCCTAAATGGGAAGAACGCATCCGACGCCATCACCGCGCCGGGCACACTTAACCCCTCTTCCGCGGCTTTCAGCCCAGCAATTTTTGCGCTAATCACCCGGCTCATTTGGCCCGCGCCAACCCCGATGGTTTGCCCATCGCGCGCATACACAATGGCGTTAGATTTGGTAAACCAGGCCACCTTCCAAGCGAAGTGTAGATCTGCCATTTGCTCCGGCGTAGGTTGTACTTTGGTCACTACCCGAAGAGCCGATTCATCGAGGCATATTTCGTCTGCATCTTGTAATAGCAAGCCGCCGCCTACCCGCTTGTATTCCATTCCTCGTCCAGCGCCACTGCGCTCGCCGCAACTGAGCAGACGTACGTTTTTCTTTTGCCGGGCGACCTCTACAGCCGCCGGTTCGACGGTTGGCGCAATCACCACCTCGACAAACTGGCGATCTAGAATCACCTTGAGCACATCCGCATCAAGCGGCCGATTGAAAGCAATAATGCCGCCAAAAGCCGAGGTCGGATCTGTCGCAAAGGCCTTGTCATAGGCTTGCAAAAGGTTATCGCCTAAACCCACACCACAGGGGTTGGCGTGTTTAACGATTACACAGGCTGGTTCGGAAAATACCGCCACACACTCCAGTGCCGCATCGGTATCGGCGATGTTGTTATAAGACAACGCCTTGCCCTGCAACTGCGCATAACCGGCAATGGTGCCAGCCGCGCTGGCGACAGTGCCCGCTCCACCAACTTCACGATAAAACCCCGCTCGCTGGTGAGGATTCTCGCCGTAACGCATGTCATCGACTTTATCGAAAGTCAGTGTCAGAGAATCCGGCAATGCTTCGTCTGCACCCAGATAACCCGCAACGGTAGCGTCGTATTGTGCCGTGTGGCGGAACGCTTTGAGCGCAAAAGCTCTGCGCATAGGAAGATCAATACTGTTGTCACTGATGCCCTGCAACACCTGGTCGTAGTCTTCGGGTTGCACAACCACCAAGACATCCGCGTGGTTTTTCGCCGCGGCACGGACCATGGTCGGGCCACCGATATCGATGTTTTCGATGGCCAATTCGTCGGTACAGTCCGGGCGCTGAATAGTAGCTGCGAAGGGGTATAAATTGACGACCACAAGGTCGATAGGGTCAATAGATTGTGTCGCCAACACCTCATCGTCGATTCCGCGCCGAGCCAAAATGCCGCCATGAATTTTTGGGTGCAGTGTTTTCACGCGCCCATCCATGATCTCTGGCGAACCAGTATGGTCCGAGACTTCCGTGACCGCGATCCCAGCCTGTTGCAGGGCTTTATAGGTACCACCCGTCGAGAGTATTTCGACACCTGCGGCAGCCAAGGTCCTAGCGAGATCTTCGATCCCGCTCTTATCCGAAACGCTGATCAGCGCCCTACGAATCTGTAGCGGCATGACGCCCTCCTAACAATAATTCTAATTTGCGGCCACGGCATGAGTGAGCAGCGCATGTTGTTGCAGATCTAGAATCTGGGGCTCGGTAAGAGCCCGCAGCCAGGTCAACTGCTCGAACGCTGTATCTAAACGCATAAAGCCGGGAATGAGTTCAGCTACCCCTAAGTTCTGGAGATAAGCCTGAATATGTTTGCGTGCAATACGCACGCCCTGCTGCAAGCCATAAAACTGGTGCATGTGCTCCAGGTGCTCAGTCATGACAATCAGTCGATCGCTGACGGTAGGCAGTTCGCCGCCAGCCAACACCTGAAAAATCCAAGGTTGGCCAATTGCGCCGCGTCCGATCATCACACCATCAGCGCTGGTTTGCCCCAGTGCTGAAAGCGCACCGGTCAGGTCTTCAATGTCGCCATTAACCAAAAGCGGAATGGTTAACCGACGCCGAGCCTTACGAACCGCTTGAAATCGCACTGGCCCAACAAATCTGCAGGCGCGACTGCGGCCATGCATGACCACCATACTCGCCCCGGCCTGTTGTGCTGCCACAGCGGCGTCGACGCCGTATTCGTCATCCACCTCTAGACCGGTGCGCGTCTTTACTGTCACCGGCACTGTCACGGCAGCGGCCACAGCCTCAACGATGTTCGCTATGCGGTCTAAGTCAGCTAATAGCGCGGAACCTGCCGCACGACGACACACTTTCTTTGCCGGGCATCCAAAGTTGATGTCAATTAACGCCGCACCCTCGCCGGACAAACGACGCGCAGTTTCTGCCATCACCGCAGCATCGTTGCCCGCCATCTGCACCGCCATAGGCGCAGATCCCGCTACGGCAATGCGCCGCAGTTGGCTCTTTTGCGTATTCCATAGCTCAAGCTTGGAGGCCACCATCTCGCTAACCATGTGCCCAGCACCAAAACGCCAAGCAAGCGTACGAAAAGGCACATCAGTTAGCCCAGCCATAGGCGCCAAGGCAACACGATTGCGCAATTGCACCTTGCCTAGGTTCAATGGAGAAGAAAGGGCTACGTCAGACATATTTAGGGGCAAAAAAAGAGGGCGATATGATACCGCCCTCGCAACTAAACCAACAGCGACACGCGCGCTTCAACTACATTTTCATTTCATAAAAACACAGCTTGTTGCCATCTGGATCACGCACATAAGCGCCATAAAATACGGGCAATCGCTCCCCTGGTTCACCTTCGTCTGTGGCGCCCAGCTCTATCGCTTTCGCGTAAAGCTTATCGACACCCGCTCGATCGCCCCCAGGGATAGCAATCATATTGCCATTTCCGCGGTGCGGCGCTTGTTCATCGTAAGGAATACATACAGCCAGCATGGGTGCCCCTGGGCCGGTACCGTAAAACTTGATTCGATCCTGGCCAAACAACTGCTTTGCTCCCACTTCCGCCAGCAACCCGTCATAAAAACTGCAGGCCTTGTCCATGTCACTGACACCAATCGTTATGTAACCGATCATTGCTATCTCCTTTGCTCTTTGCTCTTTGCTCTTTGCTCTTTTGCTTTTTGCTCGTTGCTCGTTGCTCGTTGCTCTCTTTTTTTGAGCTTTCGCACTTTTTTCTTCAATGCCCAATTGCTGGCGATTTGCCTTATTCCAACCTCAAACGCCAAACGGCGCTTACTTATGTTTCCTACCAATTAGGCACGCCCAATCATCTTCGATGACCGGATCAACAAAATCAATCAGCGGATAAGCCGCCATAACATCATTGGTTTGTTCTGGCAGAATCCCCGACAGAACCACTTGTCCACCAGGCTTCAAGCAATCACAAAAGTGCTCGGCCAGTTGCTGTAGCGGACCTGCGAGAATGTTCGCGGCGATAACATCAAACGGGGATTCATGCACACCGCCATTGGCTTGCCAGGACGCCAAGCTGAATACCTGTAACTGGGTTGAGTCCACGCCGTTAAAGCGTGCGTTCTCTGTTGTTGCCAGCAGAGCCTGATCGTCGTGATCTACGCCAACGGCAGTCGCACCCAACAAGGCCGCCGCGATAGCTAAAATTCCAGAACCACAGCCAAAATCTAAGACTCGCTGACCGGGCTGAATGGCACCGGCCATCCAACTCAAACACATTCGAGTTGTGGGGTGACTGCCACTACCAAAAGCCAGCCCTGGATCAAGGAACAAGCAAGCGGCGCCGTCGCGGTGTGCACTTTGCGCCGCCGACTTCGGCAGCAGCCATAAGCGCCCAGCAAACTCTTGTTCCACGGCGTGCTGCTGCAAAGCCGCCTGCCAATCCTGTTCGGCGACGAAATCGAATTCACAATGGTCGTGCACTTCCGGATCCAAGTCCTTAAGCGCTGCTCCCAACTCCGCCACGTATACGTCCAAAGGGAAAAACGCTTTTAAGTGCACTTCGGTCCACATGGGTGTGGCCCCTGGATCAGGCTCTAACACCACCTCATCGGCAAGACTTTCCAGCACCACCGCCACCGCACCATGGTCATTAAGCAGTGTTTCTGCGCGAGTTATCTGATCAGAGCGCAATTGCCATTGCAGCTGCAGCCAGCTCACGAAAGTTCAAACAGTGGATCACCCGTGCTGATGGGTTGACCGTTGGCCACCATGATCGCGCTGACGGTGCCACCAGACGGGGCTTTGATCTCGTGCATCATCTTCATACTTTCCACAATGCACAGCACCTCGCCAGGCTGAACCGCATCTCCAATCTGCACAAAGGGCGCAGCCTCTGGATTGGGCGCCTGATAAAACGTGCCTGCCATCGGCGTTGGCACTAGGGTCTTCTTGCCACCAGAGTCCCCGCTCACCACCGATTGAGGTTCAGGGTTCGCCGGAGTGATCGCCTTTGTCTCAGCGATAACCGGTTTGGCAACGGCCATAGCGATGCGCACTGATTCATCGCCGCTGGTTACTTCCAGCTCCGCAAGACCGGCTTCTTCCGCTAATTCGATAAGCTTTTTAACTTTGCGTAAGTCCATCAGGCCCTCTCACTGCTTTTGTTCAAAAAGGACACTGCGGCGCTAAGTGCAAGGGCATACCCCTGAGCACCCAAGCCCACAATAACCCCCTCGGCAATGTCACTGAAAAACGACACCTGCCGAAACTCCTCTCGTTGGTGAACATTCGACAAATGCACTTCGATAAAGGGAATACCGACACCCAAAAACGCATCGCGCAGGGCAATACTGGTATGGGTGAAGGCACCGGGGTTGATCAAGATAAAATCCACACCGTCGGCTTTCGCCGCTTGCACGGCATCCACGAGTTCATGTTCCGCATTGCTCTGCAAAGCGGACAACGCCATACCCGCTGCTTGGGCCTGGCTGACAAGTTCCTGCTCGATCTGCGGCAGGGTTTGCTGGCCGTATACGTCGGGCTCGCGGGTGCCTAACAAATTCAAATTCGGACCATTAAGCAGCAATAGCTTTTTTTGCGACTTGTCTTTCATTTCGTTGACCACTGATCGTTTCTTTTCATGTAGCTACATATTCTTACGTTTATGTTTTTCAGCCCAGCCATTTACTGTCGTAAATTTTAATTTTTGCAATTTAGCAGAATTTTTGGCTATTTGAGCATTTTTATCGTCATTTTGAGCGAAGTTTTAAGTTTAAAGCTCTTCAAAATAGGCCAAAACCGCCTGCAAATGGGGGCCTAACTGCGCCTCGGGGATCTCCCCTTGTAGTCTAAGTTCTTTGATTTCGCGGTTATCTTGCGCAAAAAACACCAAGCTTGGCGGCCCAAATAACCCGTAATGCTTTAGCAGCGCTTGGTCCGTTGCATCGTTTAATGTGACATCGGCCCGCAGTAAGTGAAATTGTTGCAGCAGCGGGGCGACACTCGGTGCAGGAAAAACGTCTTCTTCCATTGCTTTACACGAGATACACCAATCAGCATAGACATCCAACAATACCGGCCGATCGCTGTTGCGCGTCTGTTGCTGAACATCGGCCAAGCTTTTGACCGGTTGCCAGTCCAGAGCCGTAGCTTCCACTGTTGTGGCGACGCCACTGGCAAAGGCGCCCAGCGGCTGTAGCGGGTCACGCCCACCAGCTCCAGCCCCAATGACACACATAACGCCCCAAACCAAAGCCACGATGCCAATTACCTGTAAACCGCGATTGGTACTCGGCTTAGCTGTAAATGCCAGAGCACCAAGATATACACCACAACCAACAAGCAGTACGCCCCAAAGTAACAGCACTACTGGAGCAGGTAGCAGTCGCGCTAGCAGCCAGATTGCGACTCCTAATAAGCCAACGCCGAAGGCCGCTTTCACCGTATCCATCCAACCACCGGCGCGTGGTAGCCAGTGCCCCCCACTACCACCAACGACCATCAACGGAACACCCATGCCAAGGGCTAGAAAAAATAACGCGCTACCACCAAGCACTACATCGCCAGTGTTGGACAAGTAGATAAGTGCACCCGCCAAGGGCGGGGTAATGCAGGGTGACACCACCAGGCTAGACAATGCCCCCATGACAAAAACGGACCGATGACTGCTGCCTTGGGCAACTTTACTTTGCTGTGCGCGTGCCCGGTCATCCAACCATTGCTGAACAGATTGCGGTAAGGCCAGTTCATAAAAGCCAAACATTGCACCAGCCAACACAACGAAAATAACGGCTGAAAAGATCAGCACTGCTGGTGACTGCAGTTTAGCTTGCAGATTTAGCTCAGCACCGAACAACCCCACCAACAGACCCACACTGGCAAAGGTAACCGCCATACCCAGCACATAGGCCGAGGATAAAGACAAGGCACGACGTTTCGCCAGGTGCTCGCCCTGGCCAACGATAATGCTCGAAAGAATCGGCAACATTGGAAACACACAGGGGGTAAACGTAAGCCCCACCCCGGCGATAAAAAATACCGCCAAGACCGTCAGCAAGCTGGCACTGGCGAGCACGTTGGCCAGCTCACGATCTTCACCAACAACGCCGGTTATAGGTTGAGCGGGCGCAGGGGCTGTATAGCCCGCAGAGGTGGGCAATAAGCGCCCAGCATCGAAAATAAAGTGTCTTCTTTCTGGGGGGTAGCACAGGCCACGATCAGCGCAGCCTTGATAACCAACCGTCAGCTGCGCGCCGTCATTGAGCTGCAGAGCTGCGGGCAGCGTGAATGCTACGAACTGGTAGTAGACTTCAACGTCACCAAAAAACTCGTCGAACTTGGCCTTTCCCTCTGGCAGCGGCAACGATTGCAAACGCTCGCCGTCGAGACTCACTGAAAACTGATGACGATAAAGGTAATAGCCCTCCGCTACATCCCAACTAAAACGCGCAGCGCCGGCTGCATCTATATCTGCACTCAGCGCAAAGGCCTGATCAACCGGCAGAAAAGCCTGCTCTTGGAGAGGTTGACCTGGCCCACTCAAAAGCTCTTCTACGCCTGCCGCCCACGACAAACTGCTGCAAAAAAGCGCCGCCATCAGCGCCAAGATCTGCCGACCTGCTCTTTGCCGCACCAAAACCTTGGCTAACAAGGCCCACTCGCGAAACTTCCACATATAATTTACATTCCAAATTGAACCGAGCGCGGGCCCAGAAGCGCATTGTCATTATCGCTATAGTCCCTGTCATGATAGAAGCACCAACGATTCACTACCACCGACGAATGACACGCTTTGCTAAACCGTAAACTGATACCTATTACTTGGCTGCTTACTTTGTTGTGCGCATGCAGCGCCCTGCAAACACCTAGGTCGACGGTTCAGCCACTTACCCCACAACAACAATCAATGCTCATCGAACTTGAGTACGCGGCACTCGATGCTTTGAACCGCCAGCACATCAGCTTGCCCCAAGCCGGTAGTGCAGAGGATTTGTACAACCAAATGCTGGCGATCGACCCAACCAATGAGCCAGCTTTGCGCGGCATCGAACAAGTCGTAGAACACCATGTTGCCGCCGCGCTGGATGCCCTCGCAACCGGCCAAATAGCTCTTGCAAACAGCGCTTTGGCGAGAGCGCGACGCCTCGACCCTAGCCACCCCTCCATTGCACCGACAGAAAACCAGCTCCAACTGCTTGCAAAAGCAGAATTCGTCCGCATTGATCTACCCAGAGGCGATTTGCGCGAACAGGCTTATCAAACGATGCAGCAGTTGAGCAATTTGGTCTCGCAACTAGAGCAGCAGTTAAATTGTCGATTTACAATTGCCGTCACCAGTGACGCACAGGGTCGGTACGTTTATCAGCTGCTAAAACGACGTTTAGCTGAACACTCAACAAACCAGAGACTGCGCGCCGGCATAGTCATATCCAGCCCCAACCGAGTAGAAGGTACATGCTATTAACCCGACTAAAACTCTTCTTCGTTGCCACATTAGGAATTGTGCTGCTGAACCTGATTAGTTGCTCGGCGACGCCTAAAGAATCAGCGCGCTACGAGGTCTCAAATGCAAGCATTCGCACACCTGTGGCAGGTCGCACAACGACAGCGGCTTACTTTGATTTTACGAACAACAGTAGTGAGTCAGTAAGAATTATCGGCGTCAGCAGCGTCGCGGCCGAGCGCATTGAAATGCACACGATCATAAAAGTTGACGACCAGATGCGCATGCGACCACTGCAAAACATCGAGGTCACTGCTGGCACAACGGTGAACTTCGCCAGTGGCGGCAACCACCTAATGCTGTTTGGCGTGCAGCTCGACGGCGCGCCCGCAATACTCGAGCTTGAGTTAGATAATGGCGAGGTTATAAAGGCGCCGTTTCAACCAACGCCACTAAATTAGGCAAACCGGCGAGCAGAACTATGCACTGGAAATTTTGGAAACGAGACACCTCAGCCGCAGAAGAAATTGAGGATAAGCCGGTCGCCAAGCCTCGTCTTCAAGCCGCGGTTAACAGGGCGCTTTCAGGATTGGCCGTCTTCGCGCTCGCTCTGACGGCGTTAGGTTGGTGGTGGGATACCGAACCCAAACACTTCGACGTTCGCACAACCGCCTTAGCAACAGCAAATGCCAAACAACAACAGATGGTTACAGGTTATATCACCACCACTACCGTTATTGAGTTGGCTGACACTTTGCTCAGCAAGCGCGGTGGCTATCTGAGCAATGACTTGCTGCCACCCGGAGCCTGGATGGACAACATCACAGAATGGGAATTTGGTGTTCTGACTCTGTTGCGGGACACCGCCCGGGTATACCGCAACGACTTTTCGCGTTCGCAAAGTCAGTCGACTGAAGACCCTGACTTGGCCGAAGCAGAGGCAAAATTCTTCTTCGACAACAATTCCTGGCTACTGCCCCAAAGCGAAGATCAATACCGCGAGGGCATCGACTATTTTCAGTCTTATAGAGATCGGCTGGCTAATCCCACCGAGGCTAATGCTCAATTTTATGCTCGCGCAGACAACTTGCAGCAGTGGCTCGCCGCGGTAGAAACAAGGCTGGGCAGCCTGTCCCAACGGCTTTCTGCAAGCGTCGGCAAACGCCAACTGAACACCGACTTAGCTGGTGACAGCGCCGCATCACAATCAACCAGTAGCCCCGACGAACAGATCGTAAAAACTCCGTGGCTGCACATCGACAACGTGTTTTACGAAACTCGCGGCTTTACCTGGGCGCTAATCCATATGCTCAATGCCATCGACAACGACTTTGCGGATGTTCTGGACAAAAAGAACGCTCGGGTGTCGCTGAAGCAAATCACCCGCGAATTGGAACCTACGCAAGAAACCCTCTGGAGCCCCATGGTGTTAAACGGCGACGGCTTCGGGCCATTAGCCAACCATTCTCTGGTCATGGCGTCGCATATCTCACGAGCAAATGCAGCGATCATCGATTTACGCACGCTGTTAACTCAAGGCTAGTCTGCTAGCCCCCTAAGCCGCTGATAAATTAACTACTTTTGGCGTCAAATAGCCCTTATTTTGCGCCTTTTTATCTGGCAACCACCGATCACGCTGGTATCATACGCGCCGCAGACTTGCAGGGGGCGAGCCCTGGTTTTCCAGAGCATCACATTTCTATGTCCTCTTGCAGACCGATACACCAATCTGTTGGGGACTTAAATGATTGATCTCTTGATATGGCCGCCATTACTTGGCGTACTCGGCATGGTTGTGGCCGTGATTATTTATATGATCGTGCGCAGCTATGACCCGGGCTCGGAGGCTCTTCAGAAAATCGCGGACGCTATTCATGAAGGCGCCATGGTTTTCATGAAGAGAGAATATACGCAGCTCGCAATTTTCGCGGCGGTACTTGTGGTCGTTATTTACTTTTCGCTCGGGTCGTCTACCGCGATAGCTTTCCTTGCGGGTGCACTATCCTCGGCCTGTGCGGGTTGGTTTGGGATGTACACCGCTACCCAAGCCAATGTCAGAACGACTAATGCAGCTCATACTGATGGGCAAGCCAGCGCTCTCTCAGTTGCCTTCTTTGGTGGCTCTATCATGGGACTCGCAGTGGCTTCACTCGGTCTTATCGGATTAGGCTCTGTCTATTATTTCTTCGGCGGCGATCCTGAAACGGCGCATCACATCCATGGATTCGGCATGGGCGGATCTGTCGTTGCCTTATTCTCTCGAGTAGGCGGCGGCATTTACACTAAGAGCGCAGATGTTGGCGCCGATTTAGTTGGCAAACTCGAGCAGGGAATTCCTGAGGACGACCCAAGAAACCCTGGCGTAATTGCTGACAACGTCGGCGATAATGTCGGCGACGTAGCAGGCATGGGATCTGATATCTTCGAGTCGTACGTAGGCTCTATGATCGCGACCATTGCTATCGCGTCCACTCTCGCAGTGGCGTCGATATCTGCTCTAGCACCCAACATGAGCGAGGACGAAGGTCGAGCAACGCTGATGTTCTTACCACTGGCTCTCGCGTCCACTGGTTTGATTTGTTCGATCCTTGGCATCATCGCCGTTCGAGCAATGTCTACCTTTGAACCCGCAAAGGCGCTTAGATTTGGCATGATTGGAACCACCATTCTTTTCATGGCAGTGGCCTATGTCCTTGTGCATATGGTCGGTTTAACCACCAACATTTGGTACGCGGTCTTGTTTGGGGCGGCCGGTGGCATTTGTATTGGGCTAATAACCGAGTACTACACGGCATCGACACCTGTGGTTAACATCGCTGAGTCAGGCAAAACAGGGCCAGCGACGGTTATGATCACTGGCCTATCTGTTGGCATGCAGTCGGTCGTCGGACCGCTTCTTGTTATCTGTGCAATCATCTGGGTTTCTACTGAAATGGCTGGGTTGTATGGAGTGGGTGTTGCCGCAGTAGGACTCCTAGCCACTGTGGGTATGACCATGGCGGTAGATGCTTACGGTCCGGTAGCGGATAACGCTGGCGGCATCGCTGAAATGGGTGGTTTGGGAGAAGACACCCGAGCCATCACTGATTCACTTGACGAACTGGGCAATACCACAGCGGCTATGGGCAAAGGCTTTGCCATCGGAGCGGCGGCACTCGCTGCACTAGCAATCATTGCCGCTTTCGTCGAGGTGCTGACATTGGAAAGAGGCGGCGACTTCGTCCTACACATTGGTGATCCAAATGTTCTCATCGGCCTGTTTATTGGTGGTCTGGTGCCATTTTTGATTGCCAGCATCACCATGACAGCGGTGGGCGATGCCGCCATGGATATGATCGAAGAAATCAGACGGCAGTTCCGCGAAATCCCTGGCCTCATGGAAGGAACCGCTGAGCCAGATAACGCCAAATGTGTCGATATCGCGACCGCCGCGGCATTAAAGCGAATGCTTTTACCTGGAGTGATCGCAGTGGCCGTTCCACCTGTGGTTGGTTTTACCTTGGGCGCAGAGGCTCTTGGCGGAACCCTTGGGGGTGGATTGATCGGTTGCGTGCTGCTCGCGCTTACTATGGCTAACGCGGGTGGCGCTTGGGACAACGCTAAGAAATACGTCGAAAAAGGCAATCTGGGTGGCAAAGGGTCCGATGTCCATGCCGCAGCAGTTGTTGGCGACACCGTAGGCGATCCCTTTAAGGATACCTCTGGCCCATCAATGAACATCCTCATCAACGTGATGGCGATTGTTAGCTTGGTGATTGCGCCACTGTTGGCCTAGGATTTTCCAAGCTCAAAAAAAGGGGGCTTTCGCCCCCTTTTTTTGCGGTCACTAAAGTTAATGAGTCCGCTGCTACCACTGCTCCGGCAACTTCTTAGCCACCCGTTGCAGCTTCAAGCGCACATATTCTGGCACTCCGTTTTTGTACCGCGGGTAATCTTCACCGGCAATTAACGGCGTCAGATAACGCAGCGCCTTAGGCGTGACATCAAAACCATCTTTGCTAATGAAACTCTTGGGCATGAAGCGCTCAACATTAGCGACTTTCGACAACTTGGCCTCGCCAATTTTCCATCGATAAGGCGCGTCACTGGTGCGCACAATAGTGGGCATTACTGCGGTTTTACCCGCAACTGCCAATTTAACCGCAGCACGACCTAACGCATAAGCCTGTTCAACGTCCGTCGCTGAGGCGACATGACGCGCTGCGCGCTGCAAATAATCTGCGACCGCCCAATGGTTTTTGTAACCCAACTTGGAGGTGACCATATTTGCGATCACCGGTGCTACCCCACCTAATTGCGCATGGCCAAAGGCATCCTTAGCCGCACCGGATTCGCCAACGAACTTGCCGTTAGCAAAACGCACGCCCTCCGAGACCACAACAACACAAAAACCTTTCTCCGCCACCGTGGCTTTTACCCGTCGCAGAAACTGCTGTTGATTAAACGGTACTTCTGGCAACAGGATAATGTGTGGGGCATCACCCGCTTGCTGCCGGGCCAGAGCACCCGCAGCGGCAATCCAACCGGCATGCCGCCCCATGACTTCCAGGACAAAAATTTTCGTCGAGGTTGCGCACATCGACTCAATGTCTAACGCCGCTTCTTTGGTTGAAACGGCCACATACTTCGCAACCGATCCAAACCCCGGACAACAGTCAGTAATTGGCAAGTCATTATCAACAGTCTTTGGAACACCAATGCATTGCAATGGGTAACCAAGTCGAGCGCCAAGTTGCGATACTTTATTGGCTGTATCCTGGGAATCGCCGCCACCGTTGTAAAAGAAGTAACGAATGTTATGTGCTTTAAATACTTCGATCAGGCGTTGGTACTCTCGGGGATCTTCATCAAAAGGTTTGAGTTTGTAACGACAGGAACCAAAGGCGCCGCCCGGCGTACTGCGCAAACCAGCGATCGAACGTTTCGTTTCTTTGGACGTATCAATAAGATCTTCATTGAGCGCACCAACAATGCCGTTGGCACCGACGAGCACCTTACCGATCACATCTTTGTGTTCGGCCGCGGTCTGTAAAACACCACATGCGGTGGCATTAATGACAGCGGTGACGCCACCTGATTGTGCATAAAAAGCGTTCGCCTTGGTCATTCGAATCTCCTGAAGAAAAGGGGTTAATTACCGCGGGCGGAATTGTCTTTGATTCAGCAAATTTGTGCGACAATTTCTCTAACTTTCAGGCGCATCAACATGAGCAAACACCTCTATTTTTTGGGTATTGGCGGCACCCTAATGGGCAGCTTGGCGCAACTTGCCAAGCAGATGGGATTCGAGGTGAGTGGCAGCGACGCCGGCATCTATCCACCTATGTCCGATCAGCTGGCACAAGCCGGCATCACTGCGTTCGAAGGCTTTGACCCAAGCCAGCTAGACCCCGCCCCCGATGAAATCATCATCGGCAACGCTGGCCTGCCACGCGGTAATGAGGCTGTCGAATACATCTTAGAGCGCAACCTAAACTACACCTCGGGGGCCGAGTGGTTAGGCCGTGCAGTACTTAGAGACCGATGGGTTTTAGCGGTGGCTGGCACCCACGGTAAAACCACCACCGCCAGCATGCTGACTTGGATTTTAGAACAAGCAGGGCTTAATCCAGGCTATCTGATTGGCGGCGCGCCAAATAACTTTGAGCAATCGGCCCGATTAGGTGCCGCGCCTTTCTTTGTAGTGGAAGCCGACGAATATGACACCAGCTATTTTGATCGCCGCTCAAAGTTTGTTCACTACCGGCCACGCACTCTGATCGTGAATAACCTGGAATACGATCATGCGGATATTTTTGATGACATCAGCGCGATCCAACAACAGTTTCATTTGCTACTGCGCACCATTCCTAGCGGCGGTCTGATTTTGGCGCCCAGTGAAGACGATTACGTTAACGATGTTTTGCACCAAGGCTGCTGGTCTCCGGTTGCCAGAGTCGGCGGCAAGCCCGTGCGCAAACCGGTGCAGCTCGAAACCGGCGAACACTGGTCTGTCGCCCAAACATCCAGTGACGACACTTTCGATATCCTGCTCAACGGCGAATCCCAAGGAACTGTTTCGTGGTCTTTAAAAGGCGCGCACAATCGTAGCAACGCTCTCAACGCGGTTGCCGCGGCACGCCACGCAGGCGTTCCGGTAACAGTGTCCATTGCCGCATTAAATGAATTCACCGGTGTGAAACGCCGCATGGAAGTCATTTTTGAAGACCCACACACCGTTATTTACGACGACTTCGCCCATCACCCGACCGCTATTCGCAGCACCCTACAAGGCTTGCGCGATACCGCCAGTGCAGACGAAATCATTGCCATCATTGAGCCGCGCACCCACACCATGTCGCTGGGCACATTGCAAAACGAGTTAACAACATGTTGTGCTGCGGCAGACCAAGTAATTTGGTTTCGGGGCGACAACATCAAATGGGATCTGCATCAACTGGCCAGCGACTGTGTGATTGATGCCCGGGTAGAAGATGACATCGAACAATTGATTGCCAGCTTGCTTGCCATGCCGGCATTGAGCGGCAACCGACGCCGACACTTCGTCATTATGAGTAATGGCGCCTTCGGCGGAATCTATAAAAACATTGTCCAGCAGTTTAAAGCCCAGGCTTAAAGTCACGACACACTTACAGGGGGAGTCGACGTGTTAGCAGAGAAACGTATCGTCATAACGGGTGCCGGCAGTGGCATCGGCCGCGCCACAAGTATTTTGGCCGCAAGTTATGGAGCCAAAGTTGTGTGCGTCGATCTTAGCGATGGCGTAAACGACACCGCTGCAGAGATTGAGCGCAACGGCGGCAGCGCACTCGCCATAACTGCAGATGTAAGCGACGAGGCAGCGGTAATCGACTTTGTCGAGCGATGCACAAGCGAGTTTGGCGGCATTGATGGAATCTACGCCAATGCCGGTGTGTCCGGTGGCCGTAAATCTTTGACCGAACTCACTGTAGAAGATTGGCAGCGAACGTTGGCAGTAAACACTGTAGGTGTATTTCTCGCAGTCAAACACACCGTGCCGCACTTTGTCAGTCAGGGTCATGGAGCCATTGTCTGCACCGCTTCTGTAGCGGGTTTGCGTGCTAACGCCGGCGGTGTCGACTACTCCGCTAGCAAGGCGGGCGTTATCAGTATCGTACAAACCACTGCATATCAGCTGTACGGCACTGGCGTACGCATTAACGCTATCTGCCCTGGCCTAATTGAAACCGGCATGACCAAACCCACTTTTGATATGGCAAGAGAACGGGGCAGCGAGGACAAAATCGGCCAGATCAATCCCGCCAAACGTTACGGTCAACCCCAGGAGATTGGCGAGACCGCCTGCTTCTTGCTCAGCGATCGGGCGTCCTATGTAAATGGCCACGCACTGCCAGTAGATGGCGGGTTATCTGCCTCGCACCCTTGGGTGTTTCCGCGCAAGTAGTTACCGACTAAAACGCCGAGGCCGGCAGGCTCATTACGGCGTCTGCCTCAGCGCCTATGCTCTGTTCTAATCCAAGCGTTTGCGGCAACAAGCGCGCATAGAAATACCTGGCGGTAGCACGCTTCGCTGCACCAAATTCGTCATCCGGTGCACAACTGGCCATACGCGCCCACATCCACGCGCACAACGTCAGCCCAACAAAGTCTAAATAGTCGACAGATACAGCCCCTGGGAGGTTCGCGTCTTGCTTACTACGGCTCACCACCGATTCGGTCACAGCAACCAGTCGCTGACAAGCATCTTTTAACCCTTGGGCAAATTCATCATCAACCTCAGTCGCGACAATTTCGTCCATTAGTTCTTTTAAGGTTTGGCCACCGTCGCGCAGAATTTTACGCCCCACTAAATCGATGGCTTGAACGCCATTAGCGCCTTCGTAAATTTGTCCAATGCGGGCATCGCGCACGATCTGCTCCATACCCCATTCTTTAACATAGCCATGGCCGCCGAGAACCTGCTGGCCTAGCACCGCGCAATCTAAGCCTCGATCTGTAAGAAAGGCTTTTACTACCGGCGTTAGTAATTCGCCGATCCGCGCCGCCCGGGCATCGTCCGCGTATTTCGCTAAGTCCAACTGCATGCCCACATAAAAGCCCAACGCACGGCAACCTTCGGCATACGCACGCTGGGTCAACAACATACGCCGGACGTCTGGATGGACCAGTATTGAATCCGCTACCGCATCTGGGTTTTCAGGCCCAGTTGGCGCCCGCCCCTGCACCCGCTCACGCGCATAGCTCGCCGAGTGCTGATACGCCAGCTGCGCAGCGCCCAGTCCTTGTAGCCCAACACTCAAGCGTTCGTAGTTCATCATAGTGAACATGGCCGCCAAGCCTTGATTTTCTTCTCCTAACAGAAATCCTTTTGCGCCATCGTAGTTAATAACCGAGGTGGCGCTGCCGTTGATACCCATCTTGTGTTCAAGTGAACCACTCGACCAACCATTGCGCTCGCCGAGCGAACCGTCCGCATTAGGCAAGAATTTCGGCACGATAAATAAAGAAATACCCTTACTACCAAGGGGCGCGTCAGGCAGGCGCGCCAGGGTTAAGTGCACGATATTTTCCGCCATATCGTGCTCACCACTGGTGATGAAAATTTTCTGCCCGGTAATGGCATAGCTGCCGTCACTTTGTGCTTCGGCCTTGGTGCGCATGATGCCGAGATCCGTTCCCGCATGAGATTCCGTCAAGGCCATGGCACCAGTCCACTGGCCGGAGTAAAGCTTAGGCAAGTACTGACTCTTTTGCTCTTGAGAACCGTGAGCATCAATGCACAAGCACGCTCCTACCGTCAGCGTGCCATACAAGTACAAACTGCTGTTGGCTGACCAGAACATCTCTTCAACCAAACAACCCAAACTCTTCGGCATCCCCTGGCCACCAAATTGCGGATTGCCCGACAAACCCAACCAGCCACCCTGGGCTAATTCAGAAAACGCCGACGCAAATCCACTAGGGGTAGTGACTTGACCATCTTGCCACTGGCAGCCTTCGGCATCGCCAGATTGATTTAACGGCGCCATTACCTCCGCCGCCACGCGTCCGCCTTCGGCAACGATGGCTTTGACAACATCTGGCGTTAGATCCGCAAAAGCTTCGATCTGTTGCCAGGCGCTCTGCACGTCAAATACATCATCGAGCAAAAATTCAACGTCGCGTTGTTGCACCTGGTAGTCCACGAAAATTCCCCTTTTGTATTTGTTAAGCCTGCGGGTAACGCGAAATTTTAACCATAGGCGCGAACATGTACTAATTTTTTGTCAGGTTGCATCTGAGTGTCTAACTGCAGTGGATGTTTTGGGTTCTCAAACACTTGGGAATCTCTGCAAAACCCTGTCTATTTGGAGATTCCCCAGGTGATTCACGCACACGTTGCTCCGACTCTGGCCACTTTGAAACCGCAGAGTTCAGCACAAAATGATCCTCTTACCTGCTGGCTCTTGATGCTTATGACCCAACCATCGCAATTTGTTCAATGCGTTCCATTTGTTCAGAGAACCGCAAGGTTTTTAGCGGACTGGGTGATCCCAGACACCTGTGTGTTGTGTCACTTACCGTTAGCCAAACATTCATGGCATGAATCCCTAGAGTTGGCAGACCACCTATGCACTCACTGCCGAGTTGCCGTGACGCTGAATCACCAACCCTGCAGTCATTGCGCCCTTCCCCTACCCCAAGGACAAACAATTTGTGGCCGCTGTAGCGTCTCACCTCTGGCCGATTACGCACTGGCCCCGGTGCTGCATCAGCATTGCGGCGCGCATCTCATCAAGCGACTAAAGTTTCACCAAGGAGAACGCGAAGCCCAAGCGCTGTGTAGTTTTATGCTTACAGGAGTGCGTCTGAGCTATCCAGATCGAGAGAGTCTGCCCGACTACCTGGTGCCGGTGCCGATAGCTCCCCGCACAATGTTAAGCCGCGGCTTCAATCAGGCGTACTGGTTGGCCCAGCCTTTAGGAAAACGGCTTGGTATTCCGATTCTTGCAGGAAGTTTCAAACGCAAGAACGGCCCCTCGCAACGCAACCAAACGCGAGCCGCTCGAATGCAATTGCCGGCTCAAACCTTTACCGCGAGGCGATTTGAACACCTGAAGAAACAACTAGAACAGCGCCATGTGGCCATTGTGGATGACGTACTCACCACCGGTTCGACAGCGCGAGTGCTTACAAAAAAACTACGCCAGGCGGGAGCAAAGCGTGTCGATGTGTGGGTGGCAACCCGAGCCTAAAAATCTGAAACCGAAAACAGCGTCTGTAGCGGCCCGCGGCCATGAAGGCTTGGAGAGATACTGCTAGAGTGCGCCCATGACGCCTTACCAAGACCTCACACCGGACACCATTCTCGATGCTCTAGAAAGCATTGGCTTGGAACCGAGTGGCAGTCTGCTCGCACTTAACAGTTACGAAAACCGTGTCTACCAAGCAGGCATGGAGGATCGCAGCTTCGTTATTGTTAAGTTCTATCGTCCCGAACGCTGGAGCGACGAGGCCATCGCTGAGGAACACGAATTCACCCAAACTCTTTTCGATGAGGAGTTGTCAGTGGTAACCCCTATGGCGCTGGCAGATGCTGGATCTGAATTGCGCACGCTTTTTCAGCACAACGGGTTTCGATTTGCACTGTTTGCTCGCCAAGGCGGTCATCCACCCAATTTGGAAAATCTAGACGACCTAGAGGTTTTAAGCCGCACTATTGCGCGCATCCATGCGGTAGGTGCACGCCAGTCCTTTAACCATCGCCCGCAGATCAACGTCCAACGCTTTGGCCATGACAGCCGCAACTTTTTGCTAGAAAACAATTTTTTACCGCCAGAAATGGAATCCGCCTATGCGTCTGTGAGTGAGCATCTACTGCAACGCATCGAACCGCTTATACAGGATGCACCAAATATCCGCATTCACGGCGACTGCCATATGGGCAACATTCTGTGGCGCGATGAGGTACCGCACTTTGTTGACTTCGACGATTGCATGATGGGACCGCCCATACAGGACTTGTGGATGTTGCTGAGCGGCGAGCGCTACGATCAGACCGGACAGCTGGCGACAATTCTTGATACCTACAACGATTTCTATCCATTCGATGTCGGTACGCTAAATTTTATCGAACCATTACGCACCTTGCGCATAATGCATCATGCGGCATGGATCGCGCGGCGTTGGCACGACCCGGCATTTCCACCGGCATTTCCTACCTTCGACAGCGTCAACTACTGGTCCAAACACGTTTTAGAGTTGCGCGAACAGTTAGCGCTTTTAGACGAGCCGCCGCTTACTTACCTTTAAATGTGTTTCATCGAGCGCCGGTCGCTCTCACCTCTCAAGCATCCAGACTAAGCTGCCGTCGATTCACGCAAATGTTGGCGTATTGCTGCAGCAAAAAAACGCGCTGTTCTTCTGAGCATTGATCCAACTGGGTTTGTAACGCGCTCATAGCTTTCGAACTCGCGTGTGTGCCGGGCGCCTCACCAGCCAATACGGCGTCGGCATACCGATTAGTAGAGAACACCCGAATACCACCAACAATCGCTGAATCAAGCTGTTGGACCAACTGGTCTACCGAATCACAGTCCTGCGCAATCGGCTTACTAAAATGAACATGGACGCGGCCCTTATAACCCAACAGACCCTGGATCATGCTATCCAGGTCTTCTTCTTCACCCTTGGCATACTCACCATCGCGGGCTAATGCCGCCAGCTCTTTAGCTTTCGCCGGTGCACATGGATCCACTTCGTAAGACAAAGAAACCGGCACCAGGCCACCATTTTTAAGCAGCTCGCTAATTGGCTCGGTTTGCTTGCGATAGGCTAATGCGAGCATTTTAATCAGCGCGGGATCAGTACGATCAAAGCCATCTTTAGCGCGACCTTGGCGTTGCGCAATCCATACTGAAACATGTTCTTGCAAGCTGTGGCGAACGTAGTGGCTAGTACGAGTCATAGCCCGATAACCGGCTCGCGCACTGGCAAGGTCTCGCTCCACCACAAAACTTTTATTCAAACGCATTAAATCTGCCGCGAGGGAGTTGTGTAGTAGATTGTCTCCTACCGCCATACGGCAAGTTTCATTACCGGCACGGAAGAGCAGCAGATTGATCAAGCTGGAATCCATGACAATGTCGCGATGGTTCGAAATAAACAGATACTGACGAGTCGGATCCAAGTGTTCCAAGCCCGACACCGTGAGCGCATCGGTGGAACCCCGCACCAATTGCTCGAAGTACTTGGATACCAATCCCTGGACATCATCTACGGTTTTCAGATCGCGCACGCTGAACTGCAAAATTTTGCGCGTTAACCAAGAAGCGAAAAAACGTTGCGCAAGAAATTTCGGAAGCACCAAGCGCTTTGCTGCCACAGCCAACTGTTCAGACTGGCTCAATCGTGCCAGTACCCCAGGCACTTCCTGATCCTGGTAGGGTCGGATCGGATCAAAATCTAGAACATCAATTTTATTCGCCAAGAATTCCACCCTGTCTTCGGTCTGTAGCTCACTATTGGTGCCTGAGAATAACGCCTTTAGTAAGTACTACCACTAAGCGGGCGCTAGCGTACCACTCATTATGGCCGTCAGCCCAACCCAGATACCCATAATCAAAATCAACCAAAACGCGGCTTTTTTCAGCGTCACCTCGCTCACCGGTGGCACCATAACCCGACCAAGCCAGGTACCAATCAGCACCACTGGCAGCGCCAGTGCCACATAAATCAGTACCGTTTCAGTCAGCTCACCGCGCCAACCCACCATGACGGTACGAGAACTTGTAACCAACAGAAAGCTCGACAGCAATGTTGCTCTGATCACCGCCAACGGCAGCGGCTGGCTGAAACCGAACAGGCCCAGCACGGGGCCGCTGGCAGAAAACATGCCACCCAGCGTGCCGCCGCAAATACCGGTCAGCCAAGCGACCCACGGCGACGAAACGCGCTTTAACGGCTGCGGTTTTAGCAGCATGCCTAAGGCCCCCAAGGTCAGAAACACCCCTAAACACAGCTCCAGCGCCCAACGTGCGTTGGCCCCAAGCTGATCCAGAAAGAACAACCCCAGCATAAGGGCGGGGACTTGGCCCAACGCCAGCCAACTGAATAAGCGCCAGTGCACTTGGCCTACTTGGCCCCACAACGACAGAATTGAATTGGTAAGACTAAGAATGCTCACCACCGCCGCTAGGGTTTCCAGCTCGATAAGCCGTAAACCGCCGGCTACGGCAACAATGAGCATGCCCATGGCAAAGCCAGCCACTGCTTGAATGTAGCTGCCAAAAAAAGTGATCAGTAAAAAGATGATGAGTGCAGACGTTTCCACATCGGCATTGTGCCATAGGCTACAGCAGCAAAACGGGTGTACTTAAATCGCCCTGGAAAAGATCTTGTTAACTCACAGCGCGCTCAAGTTTGCTATCGTCTGGACCCCACCACCGCATTGGGATGTCCCATGGATTTTTCTTTATCCGCAAAAACAGCCTTAGTGACTGGCAGCTATCGAGGCACCGGCCAGGCAATTGCGCAAACGCTCCTGGCAGAGGGCGCCACAGTACTTATACATGGTCTCAATGCAGATCAGGCACACGCCGCCGTTGAGGAGCTCGGCGGCGGCATACCGGTGACTGGCGACATCAGCACTGGCCCAGGCTGTGACGCGTTAATTCAGGATTGCGCACCCTACCCTGTGCAGATTCTCATCAACAATTACGGCGGCGCCGACCCCAGCACTTGGCTCGACAGCGATGATCAAGACTGGCACAGCGCATACGAGAAAAACGTGCTGTCAGCCCAGCGCATAACCCAAGCCCTGTTGCCAAAAATGCTCGCCGAGTCTTGGGGACGCATCATTAACTTAGGCACCGTTGGATCTACCCGACCGAATTCCCGTATGCCCGCTTATTACGCTGCCAAAGGAGCACTGGCGACGATGACGATGAGCCTGGCAAAAGAAGTAGCAGGCAGTGGCATACGAGTTAACTTGGTTTCGCCTGGCATCATTCTGACCCCAGAGGTCAAAGAGGCTTACCTCAAACGTGGGCAAGCCAAGGGCTGGGGAGACAGCTGGGAGGATATTGAAGCCAAAGTCGCGGCAGATATTCCAACCCGTCGAATTACCCGACGCGACGAAGTCGCAGCATTAGTGGCCTTTTTATGCAGCGCTCAAAGTAATGCGATTCATGGCCAAAACATTCGCATCGACGGTGGCCAATTGGACATCCTGTCATGACAGCATTGCCGCAAAGATTCGCCGGCGTGGTGCTAACCCTGGGCACCATTTTTATGATCGATTTGAATCAGATCAATCCCTTGCACCAATTGTGGCTGCCACTGCTGTTAGCCGCGGGTGCGTATCTGATGACCCAATCCATTATGGCCGTCGCCATCGCCTGCGGCACTTTAGCCTTTACCCATATCAATAGCGCGTCGCCATTCTGGGTAGAGTCCATAGCCTATCCAGGCATTACGCTGGTCTGCGTGCTGATCATCGCTACCACATTGATCCAACGTTTTCGCAGGCGAATTAAAGCCACCCATGACGAGCGCTGGGCACAAAGACAAAATCGGCAGCAGGACTGATGAACAGAAAATGACATCCATCGAAGCGGTCCTTTTCGATTTCGACGGTACCCTGGCACCCAATCTAGATTTGCTAGACATGCGTCGCCAGGTCGCTAACTTAACCGTCAAAGTCGGCGTACCCGAAGAGATTTTCAGGGATCTATACATTGTCGAAATCATAGTCGCAGGCCATAAGTGGCTCGGTCAGCATGACGCCGAGTTGGCAGCGCACTACAAGCGCCAGGCGGACCAATTGATTATCGACATCGAGCTGGCTGCCGCCGCAAAAACGGCGCTATTCCCAGGCGTTAAAGACATGCTCAACGGTCTTCGTGAACAGCATATAAAACTCGGCATCGTGACCCGCAACTGCCGTGCCGCCATTGATGTCGTGTTTCCGCAGCATCCGCTCTATATCGACGCGTTGCATGCACGGGACGATGTCAGCCACCTAAAACCGGACCCGCGGCATCTGCAAGACAACCTTCTGGCGCTGGACGCCCAAGCAGTCAAAAGTGTGATGGTGGGCGACGGTGCATTGGATATGCGCGCGGGACGCGAGTTAAATATGCATTGCATTGGCGTACTCACCGGCAGCAATGACGCGCCCGCGCTGTTACAAGCGGGTGCCTCAGAGATCTTTGATGATTGCCTAAACTTGCATAAAAACCTCCTCTAGATGTTTGGCATTAACCTATTCCCTAGGCACACTAGCGCCACCACAGCACGGAGATTGCGCTATGGAAACCGTAACTCTGGTTAGGAACGAGCTTGGGCCACTGCTGGACCGACTGATCGTGCAGCTTGAACGAGAAGGCAATTTGACCTATCACGCGCACTTTTCACGTATACGAAGCCGGCTAAATTGCGCCAATCATGACTGGGAGTTGGCGACTCCCATCATCGATCTATCTTCTGCCAACGCTATGGGTTTTCAATTTTCCAGCTCCGCGGACATCCTCGTCGCACGCATTTTGCTGAAGTCACAAAGGCTTATTCGACAACTCAACGGCCTCGATCAACCCAAGCATTAGAGCATTATGACTACAACCATCAGTACCATTTATCGCTACCCCGTAAAAAGCATGGGCGGCGATACGCTGCAACAAACCAACTTAACCACTAACGGTATTCCCGGCGACCGCTGTTGGACACTCAAAGACGAAGAACGCGGCGGCATAAAAGGCGGCAAACGATTCCCACAACTGATGAGCATGCACGCAACTCTGGAACAAGAGCCCGACGACAACACCCCCTCACCTCCGGTCACCATTCGCTTACCTAATGATCAGCAGACCCGCTCTCAAGACAAAAACATAAATCAACTGTTATCTGACGCAGTCGGTGCACCGGTAAGCCTATGGCCGTTACTTCCAGCAGATCAATTAGAGCACTACAAACGCCCACCCAACCCAGAGAACTTTGACCAGAAGGCGTATTTCCGCGAGGTCTTTGCGCGCACCGAGGACGAACCGCTACCTGATCTCTCTGGTTTTCCAGCAGAGCTGTTTATTTATGAGTCATCACCCGGCACCTACTTTGATGCCTATCCATTACTGCTCATGACCAATGCCAGTTTAGAAGCTCTAAAAGCGACCGACAGCGACAGCGTATTCGACGTTCAACGATTCCGCCCCAACATTGTGTTGGACACCCAAAAACAGGGATTTGTCGAGAACAACTGGGTTGGAAGACGTATGCAACTCGGTGACGCGGTGTTGACTATTGAGGCCATCTGCCCGCGTTGTGTCATGACCACCCATGGTTTTGCCAACTTACCTAAAGACCCCAAAGTCATGCGCCATCTGGTTAAGCACAATGACGGCAACCTTGGGGTCTATGCCAGCGTCACCACTCCTGGGCGGATCAAGACGGGTGATGCGGTGGAGTGGCTATCTGCCTGAGCGCCAAAACAAACGGATAAAAAAAGGGGCGCCAAGCGCCCCTTTTTTTGTGCCTACAACCTTGCGGCTTACTGCACTCAGTTACTACCGGTTGGCACCTCTGAAAACGGCATGCCTTTATCCATACGCGGTTCTTGAGGCATTCCCAATACCCGCTCAGCAATAATGTTTGCCATGATCTCGTCGGTGCCGCCAGCAATTCGACCCCCTGGCGCACCCATGTACGTGAGTTGCACTAGGCCCGCTTCTTTCGACAGATTTTCATCCCAAACAGCGCCGCTCATCTCCAGCAGATCCATACAGAATGACGCCATCTCTTGGGTTTTAGGCGCACCCACCAGCTTACCAATTGAGTTCTCTGGTCCTGGAATTTCGCCGCGGGACATCGCCGTCATCGAACGATAGCCGGTGAATCGCAAACCCGACTCTTGCACGTACCAGTTCGCTAACTTGGCGCGCACCGCACTGTCAGCAATGGCTGGCTTGTCATCAATCAAGACCTCGTTCGCTATGCGATAAGCCATTTCTACATTGACTCCAGCGCCACCACCGCCAATGGCAGCTCGCTCGTTCATCAAGGTGGTTAGTGCAACCTGCCAGCCCTGGCCAACTTCGCCCAAGCGCTGGCTGTCCGGAATACGAACATCCGTGAAATAGACTTCGTTGAAGTTCGCGCCGCCGGTCAATTGTTTGATCGGTTTGATTTCTACCCCTGGCGACTTCATATCCAAGAAGAAGTAGCTCAAGCCCTTATGCTTGGCAACGTTAGGATCTGTTCGCACCACCAAGATCCCGTAGTCCGAATAATGCGCACCGGAGGTCCATATTTTTTGGCCGTTGATAACCCAATCATCACCGTCCCGCTCGGCCTTGGTGCGCAGAGCCGCAAGGTCAGATCCGCCAGCCGGTTCTGAAAACAGCTGACACCAAATCTCTTCACCGCTGGCGAGCTTGGGCAAAAAGCGCTCGTGATGCTCAGGCTTGCCCCAGGTCATTAGGGTTGGGGCCGCCATGCCCTGCCCGATCACGAAGACACCGCCTGGGGTGTTGTATTTCGCTTCTTCCTGATTCCAGATCACCTGCTCAATCGCTGTCGCCTCGCGGCCGCCATACTTTTTCTCCCAGCGAATGCAGGCCCAGCCGGCATCGTACTTGCGCTTCTGCCAAAGTTTGGCTGCTGCAATCTCATCCAGCCCGGCCAACTCTTCTTGGCTGGGCACGTTCGCTTTCAGCCATGCCGCGGCTTCGGCACGAAACGCTGCTTCTTCTTTGTTGTCGTTAAAATCCATAGTCTTGTTCCTTAAATCCTTTTTCTCTTTACCGTTGCTGCCTACGCCGCGTTGTTCTGTTCGTAAGCGGTAATCAGACGATCTTGCCAATAGCCCTCGCTACCAATGTTTACGCTCAGTAACTTGGCGCGCCGGTAATAAAATTGGCAATCAAATTCCCAGGTGAACCCCATGCCACCGTGGGTTTGGACATTTTCTTCAGCGGCATGTACCGACGCTTGAATGGATCCAACCCGAGCCGTAGCTGCTGCCAGGGCGAGTTCGGAGCTGCCGCTGTTCAAGGCCCAGGCACCGTAATAACAATTACTGCGGGCCAAAGTGTTCTTAACGTACATGCCCGCCAATTTGTGTTTAATTGCTTGGTAAGAAGCGATAGATCGGCCAAACGCGTAACGACCCATGGCGTAGTCTCGCGCCTGATTTAGCGCCGCGTCGGCCAGACCAACTTGCTCCCATGCAAACAGAACCGCCGCACGATCCAGCAAGTTTTCCATAGCGGCCCAGCCTGCGCCTTCGCCGCCCAGCAGTTCAGCATTGGCGTTATTAAACTCAATCGCTGCGTGGCCGCGAGAGAAATCCAGCGTACGCACTGCTTCGCGACTGACTCCAGGCTGATCCAACTCGACCAGCTGCAGGCTGGCGCCGTCCCCCTGACCGCTGGCGGCTACAACAACCGCAAAGGTTGCAATACCGCCATCCGCTACAGGAATTTTACGGCCATTCACCGCACCACCCGAAGCCGTGGTCTTGAGGCTACTCACGGACGGACGTCCGTTGCCTTCTGCCAACGCAAAGGTGCCTATGGCTTCGCCACTCGCCAACAAGGGCAGCCACTTTTCTTTTTGTTCCTGACTGCCCACCGCCAACAGCGCTTCGGTGGCCAGGTACACTGATGAACTAAAAGGGATCGGTGCTGCGGCGCGACCGAGTTCTTCTGCAATCACCACTAACTCAAGATAGGACAAGCCCAAACCACCGAACTCCTCGGGGATCACGGTTGCTGTCCAACCCATTTCGGCGACTTTTTGCCACAGTTCGGCATCATATTCGGTGTCACCATCGAGCACCTTACGTACAACTGTTGGCGGACAGTTGTCCGCTAGAAAACCCCGCGCCTGTTCGCGCAAGAGTTCTTGTTCATCAGAAAATTCAAAATCCATAATCGCCTTCCCCATGTTATTTCCACCAACTTTGCATTGCGCAAGTCGGATAAGCGAACCACGGAATATAACAGAGCGAAAAGAGTTTTGACTATTGCCGCAACGCCTCACTCATGGCTGTCTCATTTGCATCACAGATTGAGCAAGCATCGGCTCATTAATCCTAAGCGGTTGGCATTTTTATCTGCTGCCAATGTCTCTAGAATCGCGCCATGCAATCCAAAGACTTCAGCGCCCATGGATTTTTGCGCGTAGCCGCCGTGACCCCAGAGGTCAGCATTGGTGACCCCCTCACCAATGCCCAAGCTATGTTGTCGCAAATCAATCAGCTCGCCGAACAACAAATCGCTGTGGCGGTTTTCCCCGAGCTGGGTTTGAGCGGTTATTCCGCCGAAGACTTGTTTTTCACCGACAAATTATTGGCCGACTGTCGCCTCGCCCTGGCCACCCTCACGCAACAGTCAACTCTACCTCTATGTGCAGTGGGGTTGCCTTGGCGGCTGCCCGATGGTCGCCTGCTGAATTGCGCCGCACTGCTGGGTGGCGGCAAGGTGCTGGGGATGGTGCCAAAGTCAGTGCAGCCCAACTACGGCGAATTTTACGACCAACGTTGGTTTGTATCTGGCGCTGACATAAATGAAACCGCTGTCACAGGGGACTTGGGCAGCTTTCATATTCGCTGCGATCAGCTGTTCCAGCTTGACGACCACTTGCTCGGCGTAGAGATCTGCGAAGATTTATGGGCGCCAATCAATCCAGGCACAAGCGCCGCCCTTGCCGGGGCGAATGTCGTGTTGAATCTGTCCGCCAGTAACGAAGTCATCAGCAAGGCTGACTATCGTCGCGACCTGGTTTGTATGACCAGTGCTAAAAATCTGTGCGGCTACGTTTACGCCAGCGCAGGCATCAGTGAGTCCACTAAAGATGTGGTCTTTGGCGGCCATAAAATGATCGCCGAGGCAGGTGTACTACTCGCCGAAAGTACGCGCTTTGCGGCCGAAGGCAGCTACCTAGTTGCCGACTTGGACACACAATGGCTGCAACATGACCGCAGCCAAAACACCACGTTCGCCCAAGCCCCGCGACCCACGCCCTATCGGATTGTAAGAACCGTCGGTGATCCTATATCGCTGGCTGACTTATTACGCGATCACCCACGACAACCCTTCGTTCCCACTGACGAACACGAACTCGACGCCAGAGCCGCTGAGATTCTGCAAATTCAAGCTACGGGTTTGGCCCGCAGGATGCACGCGGCCCGCAGCCAAGCCATGGTCATCGGACTGTCTGGAGGCCTGGACTCGACATTGGCGTTTTTGGTGGCCTTTGACGCGTTACAGAAACTGGATATGGAGCCGCAACAGTTACACGCCATAACCATGCCTGGACCAGGCACAAGTTCCGGCACCCACAACAATGCCCATGCATTAGCTGCTGCGGTGCAGGCCCACCTGGAAGAAATCCCCATTAACGCAGCGGTTGAACAACACCTGGCCGACTTAAAGCATGGCGGCGACTTTGACGTAGTGTTTGAAAACGCCCAAGCGCGCGAGCGCACCCAGATCTTGTTCAACTACGCAAACAAGGTCGGCGGCATCGTGGTCGGCACAGGAGATCTGAGCGAACTGGCGCTGGGTTGGTGCACATTTAATGCCGACCACATGGCCAACTACAACGTTAATGCGAGTGTGCCGAAGACGCTCATCGCCTACCTCGTACGCTGGTATGCCCAGCACCGTGCCGACGCCCATCCGCAACTGGGCGATGTGCTGCAACGAGTTCTCGACACGCCGATCAGCCCGGAGCTGATACCGCCACAAGACGACGAAATCAGTCAGCTGACCGAGTCCTTAGTCGGCCCTTATGAGCTACACGACTACTTCCTTTATCACTTTTTACGTCACGGTAGTCGCCCTAACAAAATTTATGAGCTGGCATGCCGAAGCTTTGCAAGCGTATATTCAGAATCAGAGATCGCCCATTGGTTGGGCCAATTTTTTCAGCGATTTATCAGCCAACAATTTAAGCGCACTACTCTGCCGCCCGGGCCGAAAGTCGGCAGTGTCAGTTTGTCACCCCGGGGTGATTGGCGAATGCCAGACGAAGCCACAGCTCAAGCGCTGCTCGACGAAATCGCCCAACTGCAAACCTAGTGCTCCAACCATCTAAAAATTTAGGATCAGAGAACGCCAGCTTTGGGCTGGCAAGGCAGAGAGAGGAGGAATATCTGGATATTGCGACGAACGATAACGCAGCCAGCGTGAAGCTGGCGTTCTCCCACAGGGCGGGCCTGTGGGATCCCTGGTCGTTGTTGGCGCACCTTGATGTGGAACCACCACATCTGCGGTACGCCGCCTTGCCCAGGAACCCCACCAACCCGCTGATCCTAAATTTTTAGATGGTTGGAGCACCGATAACTCAATGAAAACCAAACTGATACTCATGCTCGCCTGTCTCGCGGCTGCACCGAAAGCCCTTGCCGACACCGCTCACTGCGGTACCGAAGGGGTATGGATTGAAATTCTCGGCGCCGGCAGCGGCGAGCTTGAAGATGGACAAGGGCCGCCTAGTTTTCTGGTATGGCAAGACAATGTCGCGCGCCTGATTGTCGATACCGGCTCTGGTTCCTCCGTAGGCTTTGATCGTTCTGGTGCTGATATCAACGACGTCGAGGCCATCGCGCTTACACAACTGCACCCAGACAACAGTGCTGATATCGCGGCCTATTTGAGCGGCGCCATTGCCGCAGACCGCACCGCCCCTTTAGAGATTCTTGGACCCGACAGTAATCAAGCGCCCTATATTGATACGCAAACAATGGTTCGCCGCCTAATCGGCCCTACAGGTGTTTACCCACAATTGGCCGATCTGCTTAAGCCGTCTAGTCCGCTGGGGTTTCGTCTGAAACTGACCAATGTACCAGCCACCGGATCGCGCAAATGGGCGCGGTATCGCAGCCCGAACCTGCGCCTCCAGGCGGTGCCAGTGGCCCACGGCGACACACCGACCATTGCCTGGCGAGTTGAAATTGATGACTACGTTGTTGTGTTCGCCGGAGGCTTTAACAACGACAAAGACATTATTCGATCTTTCGCCAAAGACGCCGACGCCTTGGTCGCCAGTCACGCCATTGCCGAAGCCAGCCGTGGCGCCTTACGAGATGCCTTCGCTCTGCCCTCTGAGCTTGGCAAAGTCGCAGCAGCAGCAGACGCGCGCATGCTCATACTGGCCCAGCGCACCAGCCGCACCCGGGGACGTGAAAGTCTCAGCCGTGGAGCCATCGAAAACGCCTATAAAGGCAGTGTCCTGTTCGCTAACGATGGCGAATGTTGGGGGCTCTAACGCGCAGCACCTGCGCTGTTCAGATAATCCACCGCTAACTCCGTCATCGCTTGCACCGCTGGCGCCAGAGCGTCTTCATCTACATAGAAAAACGGCGAGTGATTGGGAATGGCCTGTGCCTGGGACAATTCCGGCGGTCTGGCACCAATAAAGAAAAAGAATCCCGGCACCTGTTCTTGGAAGAACGAAAAGTCTTCCGCTCCGGTTACCCGCGGCGACTCAAATACCGCCCGCTCGCCGTAGACTCTTTCCAGCGTTGGCACCATTTGTTCGGTGAGATTGGCATCATTAAAAGTCACCGGCACACCTGGATCGATTTCAACCGTTGCCACCGCCCCCATGGATATCGCTGTTTGTTCCGCGATCGCGCGTATTTTCTTGTGAATTGAATTACGCACATTGGCATCAAAGGTGCGAATGGTGCCTGTTAACTTCGCGCTTTCTGGCACGATGTTGTTACGCACTCCAGCCGCGAAAGAGCCCACTGTAACCACTGCCGGATGTTGGGTAATGTCAATTTGGCGGCTAACGATCGTTTGCAGTCCGTTGATGATTTGCGCGCCAACAACAATGGGGTCTACACCCGCCCAGGGTCTCGCGCCATGGGTTTGCTTACCTTGAATGTGAATGTCAAAGCGCTGGGCACTGGCCATGAATCCAAGTGAGCGGTAACTGGCGGTACCTACTTCACTGCCTTGGGAAATATGCAGGCCAATAATTGCGTCAACGCTGGGGTTCTCTAATACCCCTTCGGCAATCATCAGTTTCGCACCGCCTTCTTCACCTTTTGGTGCGCCCTCTTCCGCAGGCTGGAAAATAAACTTGATGGTACCAGGTAGCTGCTCGCGCATGCCGGCAAGAATCTCAGCAGCACCCATAAGAATGGCCATGTGGTTGTCGTGTCCGCAGGCGTGCATGACACCCACTTCGCGGCCCTCGTATTCGCTACGCTGAGTCGAGGCGTAAGGCAGGCCGGTTTTTTCAACAACCGGCAAACCATCCATATCTGCACGCAGCGCCAGCACCGGGCCAGGTAAGCCGCCTCTAAGCACCCCCACTACCCCGGTCTTTGCGACATTGGTCTTAACGTCAAGGTCGAGTTCCCGCAGGTGTGCCGCAATGACTTTTGCAGTACGGAATTCGCGATTCGACAGCTCTGCGTGTTGGTGAAAGTCGCGACGCCAACTGATCACATCGTCGATTACCGCATCGACCTGTTTTTCAATAGACACTGCGCTTACCGCTAAGTTAGGCAGCATGACAGCAATGAGTGCTGCGACGATGTTTATTCGACGATAGGCCATAGGTATACCCACTTAATCGGTGATTGTCTGGAGCTTAACAGCAGCGTTCTCTACTGCAATACGTCCCAATTGAGGCCCGAAGAACTAATCTGCGGGCGTATAACCCAGCCGCTGGCGCATCTCGGCCTCGAACTCAGGGAAGTAGCGCGCAATGTCCGGTAAATCAAATTGCTTGAGAATGGCGGTATTGGGCTCTCGTTCAAGCAAAAACTGAAAAGCATTCAACAATACCCATTCGTGGGTAGTGGTCGCCCCACACAGCTTTCGATAATAGGCTTGAGACATGTGCACACGATGCTCAGTTTCTTCTGTAATCGCGATCTCACCTTGTTGCAGTTCGGTACCGACACGCTGACCAACCACCACCTCATAGACATCCGCGGCAACCATATTCACACTGATCATTGGAACCTTTGCTACTGCTTGCGAACTATGACTATGACCGAACTCAACGACCTTTGCACAAGTCTACAAACCATCTGGCATGAGCAGATACCTCTGTCCAAGGCCATGGATATGCAGATCGTATCGTTTGCCGACAATGTTTTGACTTGTCGCGCCAGCTTAGGGCCAAACGTCAATGTTCACGGCACCGCGTTCGCAGGCAGTCTGTACGCCGTTCAAGCCCTAACGGGCTGGGGTATGGTGCACTTGCAGCTGCAGTTAAATGAATTGGACGCATCCATCGTAATCGCAAATGGCAGCATTGATTACGCCACACCAGTTGCCGAAGACATTGTTGTGCAATGCTCCTTCGGTGAACACGAAACAGAGATGGAAAAATTGAAAACCACCGGTAAAGCCCGTTTTCAGCTGGCCTGTAATGTTCTGCTGGACAACGGTTCCAACGCTGGCGGATTCAGCGGACTTTATGCTGTGCGACTGAACCGATAACGCAACGACGCCGCGATTCTGAGCATCAGCGCCACCAGCCCCGCAGCAGCAATGGTGACGTACAGCGGATCGCCATTGGCGATAGCTACCCCGGCAAACGCTTGCATAAAAATCAGCCACAGATAGTGCATACCAAACCGATGCAAGCGCACCCAGGATGCACCTAACCGCCGCTGGGATGCCCGATTGCTGGTTAACGCCATAACCCAAATCAGTACATACGCCAGCCCACCAAAAACAGCCGTAGTAACTTCGAGCACTTCGTCGGTAAGCGCGAACAGCGCCACAATGTAAGCAAAATGCACCGTATGAATGAGCGCCGCCGCTAGGCCGAATAACGCCTATGGCGCAGTAACCAGCGACCACCGCCCGTGAGTTGCTGCCAAGGACGCGCGATATACGCGACCAACAACGCCGCAAAAGCCAGTCGCGCACTCATACGCAGGGCATAGCCCAGTTCTTCGCGCAGGCTGCCCTCCGGAGTTAAGCCGATGAGCAACGCCATACACAGTGCTGCTATGCCGACAATCCACCATCCGCGCCCCAATATAGATTCAGCTATTTTTGACGTTTCTTGATTGTTCGACATCTCACTTCGCCACCTCGTCCTGTTTAAAGGTCAACGTGCTGCGTTGCGCCATAACTTCTACCGCTTCGCCATTACGACGCATGGGCAGAAACCGCCAGCTTTGCACCGCCTGCAATGCTGCAGCTTCGAAAACCCCAACGGGCTCTGCGTCGACTATGCGCACATTAACCACCTCGCCCGTCACCGTAAGGTCATAAGCTAACGTAACGTAACCCTCAATCCGCTGAACGCGCGCAGATTCCGGATAAACGGGGCCTTCGCCGGCAATTAATTGCGGTGGACGATCCGTTGTTGCGCATCCAAATAAACCAAGCGAGCCAAGCGAACCAATCCATAGCACTAGTAGCCATAGCGTTCTGCTCATTCAAGTCACCAGGAATTGCCGCTGGGGGTCGTTGGCGAGATGCGGTTGCGCACCGCGCGGATGAATCATGGCGCCATCTGGCGCGTATTGCAGAATATAAGTCTTACGAATCTCTTGGGTCAGATTCGGACCCGTACGATGCGGCGTTAGGCTAGAAAAAACCGCCACGGAACCCGCCCTCACTTCTAACGCTTGAGCATTTGCTGGTGCTTCGGGCAGGCATTCAAAACCAGTAGACGTCCATTCATGAGCCAATGTGCCCTGCAAATGCAGTTCTGGAGCAATCCACGGGCAACCGTTGTCTATCGTCGCATCCGTGAGCGCGATCCAGCAGGTTAAGTATTGCTGTGGCTGAACAAAGTTATAGCCGTTGTCTTGATGCCAAGGAAAGTCGTCCTGCGTGCCAGGACGTTTGTAGACCAACTGATCCCAATACAAGCGCACTTGCGGGCCAATCAAGTCACGCACCAACTTTTGCATAGCCGGATGGCGCGCCAACTTACGAGCCTGGGCAGAAACCAAAACCGCATGGGCGCGGAAAACAATTTCATCAGGTCTGGCGATCGTTGGCTGGTTCGGATCAATGTCCTGCAAGTCGGCGTTACGTTCTGCTTCCAAGGGATCCAATTCGCTAAGCAAATCGGCCACTTCGGCGGCACTGAATACATCTGGCAACACAAAACCGCCTTGCTCGTTGTACGCACGTACCTGCTCCGCATTCAAGTAACTCAGCGAGCTTGGCGGCGGTTGCCAGGAAAATTGTTGATTTAATGGGTGCAACTTCATGGCCTAAGCATGACACTGGGTCCTTGAACAAGGCAATCGCTCAATCACCTTCTCACAGGCCCTATCATGACCCTCGCCGACGACCCCAAAACCCCTAGACCTGACTCCGACGCGGCGTCCGAGGAGGAGTTACCGCCACTCACCTTCTGGCAAATGCTCAGCAGCACTCTGGCCGCGGCGGTTGGCGTGCAATCACAAGCCAATCGCGAGCGTGATTTCAGCCGCGGCAAAGCCAGTCACTTCATTTTGATGGGTATCGGTTTTACCGCAGTATTTGTCGTTGTCATGGTGATGATTGTGCAACTGGTGCTCGGCCAGCTCAGCTAATCAGCACAATCACTTAGTCCAACCAACGCCGTGCGATATAACTCCTGGCGCAAGGCACTGAAACGTTCCAGCAATCGCAACTGCTGTTCTGCGCGATGGATATTCTCACCTCGCTCTGCAACACGGAAATAGCGATCACCCTGTAGGTGATCTGTTAGGAATCGCACCCCCAAAGTTAACGCAATGTAGGCAGGGGCAAGGCTCATCTGTGTGGCTGTGACTTCTTGCGCCTGATCCAAATCACGGCGACCTTGGTAAAAGCCGCGCACACAGGTGCGAAATTGATCCAAATCCACGCCGCCATGACTGAAGGCCACAGATCGCACTAAATCACCAAAGTCCCAAGCCCAATGACCCTGCCCTACCGTATCTAAGTCTATGACTCCAAGAACCTGATCCTGCTGCGCTTGGAACAACAGATTATTGATCTTGCAGTCGCCGTGAATAAACGCGCGCTCGGGCCCTAACGCATCCACTAGTGTTTGATGAACATCCACAAGCCGCTGTAAATCCGCTGGCAGTTCACTCGGTGCCGCTTGGCTGTGCTGTCGATAACTACGCAGATAGCCGCTCAATTCTAAAAATCCTGGAATTGGCGGCACCCAGGCTTGCGGGTGAAAGGCGGCTAAGCTGCTCTGAAACGCGCCAAAAGCCCAAGCGGCTGACTCAATTTGCTCGGCGTTAGTGAATGGATCAATAACGCGACTGTGCTCTATGTAGCGCCAAACACGCCATAGCTTGCCGCCATGATGGTGCACAAGTTGCCCCCCAGTGGTGGGCACCAGCTCCGGCACAGCGAAGGTTTGGCTGTAAGCGGCATCCGCCCTTAAATGCTCCAGTAAAGGCAGCATCTGTTCAGTCAGAGTCAGCGGGTCTGCAAAGACCTCGCTGTTTGCGGCTTGCAAAACAAATCGGTCCTCACGTTCATCCAGCCATACCAAATAAGTGTGATGGATATGGCCATTACCCAGGGCCGCCAAATGTGCGTTAGACCACCAAGCGTTAACGGCTTGCCGAGCCAGTTGCACCTGTTCGGCGTGCTTCATCGACGACCTTGTAACTGGTCCAATAGGTGCGGGATCAATCCGGGTATATATTCGCCATAAGGTCGATACAGCGCGCGCATTTGCGTTTGCACCTCTGCTACGTCTTTGACACCGGCAAGCGCCTGCTGATACAAGCCAATCGCGGCACCGTTTGCCTTGAGGCTCTCAACCACATCGTCATCACCGGCAGGCCAGGGCTCGGCAACAGCGCCTTCACAAAGGCCCGCCAGTTCAGTTAAGTGCTCCGCGCTCGCCGCGTCTTTAATAACGCGAGACGCTAAGCTTTCTGGCAACAGGTAGTCCACCACCTTGTTCAATGGTGTGGCCACGGTATAAGGCCGCGCCTGAGGCATTTCGCTGCCTTGCATGCGTGCCTGCAACGCTTGTACACCGAGCAGGCGGCTGTACCACTTTGTTGGCTCTAGGTATTGCACCGCTTGAATCTGCTGGGCAGTCAACCCCAACTGCTGCAAACACCGCTGCTGATGCGCATCGCAACACAACTCTGGGTGGGCTAGAACACCGACCAGGCGCCGGTAAAAATCCGTCACATCTCGACAGTCAGCGTCGGACCACAACCGCTCGGCTACCGCCGCCAGGCGGCTCCACAAACGCATCGGCAATGTCGGGCCATCCACCAGCTCAGCCCATAGACAAGCCTCGCCACCCAGTACCGCCGCACCAGCAGTAGAGTCACCCACATCAATGCTGCCCCGACGCCACTGGTGCGTCCAACTGAGCGCCTCGGCAATGTGCTCTAAACGCAAGTCTGTGGCCAGTTGGTCCTCCATGCGTAACCAATCCTGCTGGGTCGCCACTGGATCAAATTGGTAATGAATGTCCGCCGGAAAATGCAGGTCAAGGTAATAAGGCGCTGAGACAATGCAGGGGCGTGGCACGGCCAATGCTCGATCCCGGGTGGTGGCACCGCGCCAATTCTGCACCACACAATCAGGCATCTGCTCGTGCAGCACCTCATCCCAACCAATAATCTGTTTGCCCAACGCTGCTAAGCTGTTCTGCAAGCGACACAAAAAGTAATTTTGTAACCCTCGCCCATCCTGCAAGTCGTGCTCGGCAATAAAGGCTTGAATATGTTCGGCCCGCTGCCACCACTTTGGATTGACCTCATCACCACCTACATGGAGATATCGATCAGGGAAAACCTCAGCCACCTCAGCAAACAACACTTCTAAGGCTTCATAAACGGGCTCTTGGGTAGGATCAAGACATCCAGGATGCACGCCAAAACGTTGGCTCGGCTTGGCTTGTTCGCTACCCCACTCTGGATAAGCCAACAACCAGTGATTCACATGCCCTGGCACATCAATTTCTGGGATCACTCGCACACCACGATCCGCGGCATAAGCTACCAGATCTCGCAACTCGTCCTTGGCATAGTGTTCGTCACTAACCAGTTTCGGTAGCGCCTCGCTGCCAAAGCGAAACCCTTGGTCATCAGACAAATGCAGATGCAGCACATTGAGTTTGAGCAACTGCAGCCCGTCCACTACCTCGAACAATTGCGACAACGGCATAAAGTGCCGAGTCACATCCAACATTAGCCCACGCCAGGCGAATCTGGGACTGTCTGCAATAAGCGCCTCTTGCGGCAGCGTGTTTTCGTACATCAGTTGTTTAAGGGTAGTGACGCCATGCAACGCTCCCCATGTGCTGTCTGCCTTGATGTGAATCCGTTGCGGCGACAATTCAAGCTCATAGCCTTCCAGCATGTCCGCTTGGGGCGGCGAGCCTAACGCCACTTGATCAACTGTTATCAGAACCTCGCCACAATCCGAGTTCGCCAACGCTTGCTCTAAATAGGTTTGAACGCGAGGGTCTTGCTCATTCGACCAATGCACCCGGGTAGCTCCCCGCGTGGTCTGGCTTGACTCATTATTCGCTGTACGTATGTGCTGCGGTAAGGGTAATAACGCAGTGGATAACTGCCGAGTTTGGCTCATGTTTGGGCTTAACTAATGCTTGGTTGAGCAATTTACCCTACCCGAGGCTGCGCTTCAGTAACTTCGGCAAAGCTGTGCCCAGGCGTATCCTCGCGCAATGCAGTAACGTAAACTGCCGCCCCGTTAGGGAGACCCCTCACACCGATACAATCGACAACAACTAGGACAGACACCTTGGACATTAAACAACGCATGCAAGCGGTTCTGCGAGCCGAAGCCGAAGCCATTAACGCCATTGATGTCAGTCAGGACTTCGTGACCGCCGTGGAGGTGATGCAAGCTTGTCAGGGCAAAATCCTAACCACAGGCATTGGCAAAGCGGGACACATTGCGAAAAAGTTTGCAGCCACCCTGTGTTCTACCGCGACTCCAGCGGATTTTATTCACCCTGCCGAGGCGGCTCACGGCGACCTTGGTTTGGTTGGCCCAAACGATGTAATGATCGCGTTTTCAACCAGCGGCAAGAGCCGCGAGGTAATCGAAATACTTGAAATGTCTCGGCACCTTGGTGTCACCACCATTATTGGCGTGACCTCTCATCCAGATTCAGAACTGCGGGATCATTCGGATCTGGTTCTAGATATGGGGGTGATCACTGAACCATGTCCACTGGGTTTAACGCCCAGTGCTTCAATGGCGGTCATGTTGGCCATCAGCGATGCATTGGCACTCGCCTTATTGGAACAGAAAGGCGTCACGCGGGAAGACTATGGCCTGCGGCATCATGGCGGCTATCTCGGTAAAGCGGCACGCAACGGCTAGCTTTATTCCGGCAGAAACACTAACTGCCAACCGCCGTCTTCTACAGCAGTAAAGTGAAGTCGTTGGAAAAACGCCGCAGGCCCAAGCCTAGGCGTTACTAAGCCGCCACCGCTTTTACTTTCAGCCACGCCCATTGCGTGGCCCATTACCCACCGGCCAACGCCCTGGCGTTGCAGTTCAGGCAGTACCGCAATCCAGTCCAGGCAGAAATTACCCCGCGCCTCGATCGCGCTGGTCAACCCGTAACCCGCTATGGTCTGAGTACCGATCTTGGCTACTCGGAGCAGATCCGACTGATGACCAAATTGCTGATGCAGCTGCAATAAAAACTCTGGCAGATCATCTGGATCGGCTCTGAACATTTCTATTTGTCGAATACTTAGTGTCATGCCACTCACTCGATTTAGTAACTCAACGCCACAATCGGGTTAACTTGCCGAACATACGCCCAGCCCAGGAACTGCTTGCTGTAGGCGGCTGACCATGCAGATCGCGCACAAGCAACGCTGCAATACGTTGATAGTGCGACCATTCGTCTTTTATTTGCCAACTATCTTCACCAAAGACCTCGCAAAAACGCTCTCGGTACTCAGGCAACACTTGGTTGGCAAACCTTAGACCCATCGGGCTGAGGTGTTGTTCCTGTAACTGTGCACCTAATGCAACAAACAAGGCGCTCACCGGTCCTTCTTGATAACGACACCGAGTCACGATGTCTGCATGCACCTGCTCCACCTCTGGATTTAGCAACTGGTGCTGTAGACAGAACGCCGTAAAGAAACCCAGCGGAATGCAGGCTTGTGCTAAGTCGCCTGCATACGGCAGGTAAGCATCGACGCTGGCCTGCTGCATCAAGGTGCAAAACTCGAGCGCGCGCGAATTCCCCAATCGCCGGAATCGTTCGGTTGCAAGACATACAGCGAGTCAAAACTCGCCGTGGGTTGTTGTTGGGGATCGTAGCGGGTGAATCGCACCGCAATATGGACCTTGCCAGCACCTACTTGAACCACCTCCAAATAGTCCCACGCGCTGCGCTGCCAATTACTCCGCTGGGCAAAGGCAGCAAAGTCCATTTGCGCGACGAATTCATCCCGCGCCGGATGCACAGCCACACCACCACTACTAACGCGCACATGGGGAAACAACAGGGTATCGGCCCAGCGTGCTGGGTCTCGCGAGTTAAAAGCAGCCATATATTCGTGCATGACCTCGGTCGCCGCCGCAATCGCCTGGGTCTCCGCCGAGCTGAGCAGGCCAATTTGCGCACTGACTTTCATGGCGACTGGGTTTTTGTTCCCAGTATCGGACTGGGCAAGGGTCGGCCAAGCCAACAAACACATAAGTGCAACGCCAAGCACCTCTTTCCTATGCATCGTTTTGAACTCCTTGTAACCTTTTAGTTGACGAATTAAGCGCGTGGGCACTTGAACCCCACCGCGCAGAATTATTAGGGGAGACGTGTGAACCAGCAAGCTTTATCAAAACTCAGCGTCCTGCTGTTGGGCATGATGCTGTTCAATCCTGCTTGCTTGGCAGCGCAAACCGATCCTGCACCTTCAACCCAGCCACTTAGTGAAGCGCTAGAGCCCGCAGAAAATTCTGCACAACTCACCGACAAAGGCTACAGCAGCTACCAGCAAGCACTTTTTTACACGACCTTTGAAACACCCGAGGGTGATCTGGCCGCGCAAAGCGCACTAAACAACGCCGAGAACCTGTTTCGCCAGGCTGCTGAAAAAGATCAGAGCAACCTTCGCGCCCTCAACTTGTTAGGCGAGGTTTTAGCGCTTAGCGCACAGCCTCGCAAAGCCATTGGCGCGTTTAACTTTGCCCTGCAAGTTAATCCCAAGTATTACCCTGCTTGGCTTGCCCGAGCCAGGGTGTTGTTGGCAATGGGTGTATTCAGCGATGTGAAAATGTCCTACCTCGTGCTGGCACGTAATGAACCTGCCATGGCCACAGAACTTATCGCTGCCATTGATGACTGGATTGCTCAACGCGAAAACGCGTTACTCGAAAGCACGCTACTTGAGGGTGGATCGCTCGATGTCCAACTAACCGAAGCTGAAACTGACTTTATCGAATGGCGTTTAGCTCAAGGCATCTAGGGCAAAACTAGCGCAAGCACAGCTAACAAGGCCGATCACCTTGCAACGTTACTCGGTGCATTTTGCGGTGCTGAGGAAAAAAGTCATTTACCGGCTTGTGCTGAGTAGAGCGATTGTCCCATATCGCTACTGTGCCGGGTTGCCATGACAATCGCACGGTGTGTTCATCAGCGACCACATGGTTATACAACAGTTCCAGTAAGTGACGACTTTCGAGGGGCGACAACTGTTTAATTCGGGTTGTGAATAAGCGGTTCACATAAATGCTTTTTGCGCCGGTCTCTGGGTGTGTGCGCACTAGTGGATGCTCCACCGGCGGATTCTGTTCAATAGCCGGGGCCAGACGCTCAGGGCCGCCTGGCTCTGCCAAGGATTCTTCAAAACCATGGGCAAAGTCATGTATCGCAGTCAGGGGCAACAACAGTTCCTGCAATCCAGGAGACAAACTGGCATACGCTGCGGTGGCACTAGCCCAAAGGGTGTCGCCCCCAACGTTGGGAATAATTTTGCCTTGCAACAAGGTAAAGCTGGGCGGCTCTGCCATAAAGGTCATGTCCGAATGCCAAAGCTCTATTTTTGAGGGGTTCTCTGGTGTGCTCTCTAAAATCTGGACCGCTTCACTCTGCTCGGTGGTGGCATACGCTGGATGATCCAACACCTCGCCGAAACTTTGGGCAAAAGCAGCAAACACCTGGGGCGCGACATCTTGGTCGCGAAAGAACAACACTTCATGTTCAACAAGCGCTTGTCGTACCTGAGCATAAACACCGTCTGATTCCGCCACATCAGCAAGTCCGACACCACTGACCCAGGCACCCAATGCCCCAGCAGCTCGCTTCAAACTTAAGTCACCCATGCTTCGCCCTCGCGGTAGTTGCGATGAATTGTACTAAAGCGGCCAGACCAATGGGCATAGGTATAATTCCCTTACGACGGATTTGTTTTATTGATGCGTATAACCTAAACATTCATCTAATGGAGGTAGCCATGAGTTACCTAACACCCAACCGAATCGTTGTTCTTATCGCCGGCCTAGCTCTAAGCGCTAATGCAAGCGCCATGCATCATGGTAAAGGCCTAAAACCGCCCATTAACCTTGCCCAACTGGAAGAACAAGCCAACGTGCGCTTCGATGAAGCAGATCTAGACGGCGATGGTCTATTGTCAAAAGCAGAGTTCGCTGCGGCCGATCTACCCATGCAACCGGCTCGCTCTGGATGGCGCGGCAAGGGGAAAAAACAGCGTAAAAAACACGCTGACGCGACCCCGGAAGAACGCGAAGCTCAGTTAGAAAAAATGCAAGACCGCCTTGCTGAGGCGAACCCAGAACAAGCGGCACAGCGCGAACAAATGCGCGCGGCCATGGAAGCCGAACTGTTCAAATTGATGGACACTAACGGCGACGGTCAAGTGGATCCTGAGGAACTGAGTCAGGCGGATAAGCGCACATTGCGACACCAAGCACAAAAGGCCGCGGCCTTTGTGGTCTTCGACAGCAACGATGATGGTTTGTTATCCCGTGATGAGATACCCAATCCAGCGGAACGACTGGGACAACTGGATCGGAACAACGATGGCACGGTTAGCAGGCGAGAAATGCGCAAAGGTATGGCCGCGCTACGCAAAGCCCGGAATTAGGTAACACAACGGCCAACCGGTGGAGGACGACGAGCTTATGAGTGCGGTGCAGAGGCAAGACAAAAGCGCCTTTGCATCACTTATGGCTCGGCATCTGGACAGTCTTTACGGTTACGCAATAAGACTCACCCAAGAACCCAGTAACGCCGAGGACCTAGTGCAGGAAACCTGGTTACGCGTATGGGCGAATGCCAATAAATATAGAAAAGGCAAAGTCGCGTTCTCGACCTGGCTGCATCGGGTATTGCATAACTTGTTCGTCGACCAATACAGGCGCAAACAAAGATCGGTGCCAGAATTTGTAGAAGCAGTTGAACGAGACGACCCGTGGAATCTCCATGCACAACGCCAGACCAAAGCCCAGATGGATCACTTGCTAAGGCAACTGCCTGACAATCAACGCGCCGCACTGCTGCTGTTTCATCAGCAAGGTTTTAGTACCCGAGAGGTCGCAGCGATTTTATGTCTGGGAGAACGCGCGGCTGAGTCGTTGTTGGCCCGTGCACGCCGGGCTTTGAGGCAGTCTTATACAGAGCAAATTGACGACAAGGAGTAAGTGTCGTGAATATCGAAACATTCAACAATTTACTGGACGCCCACGGCGCCAACATCCAATCCTGGCCAGACCCCCAAAGTGCGCAGGAATTTTTACAGCACGCGCCCCAGGCACGGGAAGAACTTGCGCGAGCCCTTGTTATAGAACGAGAGCTTGCCGCCAAGGCCACCCAAGCACCGACAGCTTTGGCAGCGCAAATTCTCAACAACCTGCCAGATCAACCCACACCTTCCACCCCGTTATGGGGTGAGTTGTTGTCTCTGTTTCCCACCGAACAGCGCTGGATACCCGCAGCCAGCGCATTGGTACCTTTGCTTTTGGGATTTGCCTTGGGGCTAAACAATTCCGGTTTGGCCGCCGATGACCAAGAGGATTACTACCTTTGGGTTTTTTCCGACAACCTTGAACAAGCTGCCTTGGATGCTTCGTTACAAAGCAGTTTATTGAACGAGGGCGACGCCCCATGAAAACCAACAAACTGTTTGTCGTGCTGCTCGTCCTGTCCGTTGCACTGAACCTAGCCCTAATAGGGTTTTTAATCGGACAGCGAGTCAACCAACACGGTATAGCCACGATGGCGAATCCAATGCACCTCATGCCGCGGTGGGCGCACGGTCTAGCGCCGGAACGCCGGCAGGCCTTACTGCCTATGCTCCGACAGCAGCGCCGAGACGCTAGGGCGCAGATGCGCGCAATTCGTAAGGCCCATATGGCAGTACAGCAGGCAGTAGCCGCCGAGGACTTCGACCCAGCGGAACTGACCAGGAGTCTCATGGATCTGCGAACTCGTCTCGGCGACAGCCAGCAAACAAGCCATGACGACTTTATAAATTTTGTAAGCGCCTTAACTGCCAAGGAACGGCAGGACCTGGCCCAACAGTTACGTCGTCCGAAGGGGCCTCGGCATCATCCTGCGGGTGAAAAACCCAAAGAACAGTGGCGACAACCCCCGCCATGGCACGGGCCACAACATAGCGACGAGGAGCCGCCAGCACCGCAATAGATCCGCCTATGAGCACGACTAAAGCGTGCACATAATCCAGCTATTCGCGCCTAAATCCCGGTCGCAATTGATATCTTGGCTTTTGTTCTGTGCTCTTGGGCGTAAGTGAACGCTTACTTTCAGGCTCTAGATCTAGAGTCTCATGCACCGCCAAACGTAATAACGGCGGAAATAATTTGCGCCATTGAGCCTCTGGCAAACGTCTGCCAGAACCATAGCCATCCATAAACCCTCGCAGTACGATCTTTGCGGCAAGCCGCATTTGTTCAGTGCCAGGTATCGCAGACCTTTCGCTTATCCCAACATCAGCCACCAATTCGCGACGCAAAAAACTCGCCAGATCCTCCTCTAAGTTTGGCAAACCGATACACAAGCAATGCACCTGTTCGGCCAATACTCGCCTGGCCAAGCCCTCTTTGTTGCCAAAGTAGTGATAGATCATGCGCTTGTTCACCCTCGTGCGCTCGGCGAGCTGATCCACACGCAATCCCGCAATACCAACCGTGGCCATGATCTCCGCGGCGGTGTCGATGAGTCGTTGCTGGGTAACTTCTGGGTTACGAGACATCAGCACACCTCAAAAGCTGACTAAAGTAACCTTATAGTTACTTAAAACATCCCTCAAAGTCCATATTCAACCAAATAGAGAATCGCAGCCTATTTTTAGTAACTATTTAGTTACTTAGCGTGAACTGGGTATGCCGTGACTCCAAATCCAGCAACCAGCGCTTTGCCGGCAACCCACCGCCAAAACCCGTAAGCGCGCCATTGCCGCCCACCACACGGTGACAAGGAATGATGATGGCTATGGGATTGTTGCCGTTCGCGGTGCCTACCGCTCGAACCGCTTTGGGGCTTCCAATAGCATGAGCAATGTCTTTGTAACTGCGCAACTGACCGTAAGGAATATCCATTAACGCATTCAACACCTTGTTTTGAAACTCTGTCGCTGGCGGTGCCAACGCCAGGTCAAACGTACGGCGTTGACCCGCAAAGTACTCCTGCAATTGCGTAATGGCTGGCGCCAAGCGAGCATCATCCCGCTGCCATGCCGGATCCGCACCACGCGCTTTATTGCCGGTTGAGAAATACATACCGGTTAAAGCCTCACCGTTACTGCACAAGGTTAGATCACCAACAGGACTGGGCATGGTTGCGAAATAGGTCATTAGTTTTTCCCTTGTTGTCGACGCTTCATTGCCGCAAACCAAATGTACATCAGTGCGTAGGCGCGCCAGGGCCGCCAACCCTCGGCTTGGCTCGCGGCTTTTGCAGGGGTGGCTTGCAATTGTTTTAGCACCACCCAGTCGTTATGCGGAAAAGCGTCCGGATCTTTTACGACTCGCAACTTGATGTAGTTAATGGTCCAAGGCCCTATACCCGGAATAGATTCAAGGAGGCTGTGTAATTGTTCGCTGTCGCAGTGATCCGAAAAGTCTAAAGCGCCATCTATTACTCTTTGCGCAAGGGCACTGATTGCGCGACCACGCCGGCCGGGCATACCAATCTCAGCGATATCGGCGTTACACAATTGTTGTGGTGTCGGGAACTCACCCTGGCCATAACGCTGAATAAGGGCATTGGCGAGATCAGTGCCCCTGGCCACACTCACCTGCTGCCCCAATACAGCCCGCACCGCGGTTTCAAAACCGTCCCAAGCGCCAGGCACCCGTAACCCAGGCGCCTGTTTAAGCCATGGCGCTAAACCTTTGTGTTTCAGCAAATGTCGATGAATCGAGTCGCCGTCTGCGTCCAGGTCGAATAACCGCACTACCCGCCGCAACAACATGTGCGTCGACTCACCACCCAACGGCAAGTGCACGCGCAAGTTTTGTCCCTCACGCCGTACCACCACGCAACCATGCCCATCGCCCAGCGTGCGACTGTAGCAATGCCCTTTAACGCTCTCGATACCGGCCAGCGCTCTAATGCGCAAATAGTTAAACACCCAATCAAAGTCATAAGGTTGCCGCACTGGCAGCAGCAGACTCAGGGTCAAAGGTGTTCGGGCTTGGCCTCGACCGCTGCGCAGTTGGCTTGGAGCTAAGTGGAAAAACCGTTTCAGCTCACGATTAAATTGGCTGACGCTGCCATAACCCGCATGTTCTGCTACCTGGGCCAAGGGCAAGGCTGTTGTCAGTAATTGCCGCGCTAACTGGGCGCGCTTAAAGCGCGCAATCGCCAGAGGCGTCGCCCCAAGTACTTGCATAAATACTCGATCCAGATGTCGCTCACTGATGCCCAAGCGTTGCGCCAACTCACTAACCGGGTGCTGATTTAAGAAGCCTTCATCAATCAGCCGCAAGGCTCGAACAATGTGCTGGTTGCCTAATGCCCATTCAGGCATGGGTAACGAATGCTCTGGGCGACAACGCCGACACGGGCGGTAACCCGCATCTGCCGCAGCCGCGGCATTAGCAAAGTAACGAACATTGTGTTCGGCGGGTATGCGGGCAGGACAGGTGGGACGACAAAAGATTCCTGTAGTCAACACGGCCACATAAAAACGACCATCAAATCTTGGGTCACGACTCTGGCGCGCACTCTTACAGACTGCGGCAGCTGGTAGCGCATTAGACCACGGCATCTGCCCAGGCCTAGTTGGCACTTCCTGGTCGCGCCTGGAGCCTTTCTGAGACTTTTTTCTAACAACTTGATTCCGCGTCATGGCCAGACTATAGCCAATGCTCAGACGAAATTCTGCGCATAATCGGACATTGTAAAAAATTTGCTATCGCACCTTGCATGGTGCCCCTCGGCACGCTCATGTAACCTAATCTGAAACAGGAGGGTCTATGACAGAAGAAAATTGGACAGAACCCAGCGAGCTGATTGTCGAACAAATCGAAATCGGCCCTATGCAAAATTTCACCTATTTGATTGGTTGTCGCAGTAGTCACGAAGTCGTTGTAGTTGATCCGGCCTGGGACGTTGCAAGCCTGCTAGAGCACATTAATAACAAGGGCTATACCCTGAAGGGCGCCTTGGCTACCCACTATCATCCTGATCACGTGGGCGGGTCCTTTGGTGGCAACGAGGTAGAGGGTGTGGCCAAACTGATGGAGCTGAACCCGGTCAAGGTCTATGCCCACAAACTTGAAGTACCTGGTTTGAAGAAAGTCACCGAGCTGTCGGACTCGGACATCGTACAGGTCGATTCCGGCGACACGCTGAAAGTCGGCGATGTCGAAATAGAGTTCTTACACACGCCAGGCCATACCCCGGGTAGCCAATGTTTTCGTGTAAAGAACACCTTAGTCAGTGGCGATACGCTGTTTATTAATGGGTGTGGGCGAGTTGATCTACCCGGCTCTAACTCCGAAGACATGTACCACAGCATGTGCAAATTGTGCACGCTACCTGACGACACCCTGCTGTTACCGGGCCATAACTATGGCCACGTGCCCAACGCCACAATGGGCGAAACCAAACAGATGAATACCTATTTACGCATCAACGACCTGGACACTTGGAAAACAATCATGGGCGGCTAGTGTTCCAACCAGCTAAAAATTTGGAATCAGAGAACGCCAGCTTTGGGCTGGCAAGGCAGAGAGAGGAGAAACTATGAACGTAAGCATTAACGATCTGGTCAGCTACGATTCTACCGACCACATTGCCACCATCACTATCAATCGTCCGGAGCGCATGAACGCGCTAAACGAGGAGATCATTGTCGGCTTGCAAAAAGCCTGGCAACACTTACAACAGAGTGATGACCGAGTAGCGGTTTTGCATGCAGCAGGCGACCGAGCCTTTTCTGTTGGTGCGGACGTTAAAGCGCCGCCACAGGAAATGTGGCAAGGCGTCCCAAGCATTGGCGTAACCACCAACAAACCCATCATCGCGGCGGTACACGGTTGGTGTATTGGCGGGGCCTACGTAATCGTACAGATGTGCGACATGGTGATTGCTGCAGACAACACCAAATTCAAATACCCAGAGGCACAGCTGGGCTTCACTGGTGGTTTAATCAGCAGTGCCGTCGCGCGCATCCCACATAAAGTCGCCATGGAATTCATGCTATTAGGCGAAGACTTCGATGCTGAACGAGCATTGAGTGCCGGCATGGTGAATAAAATTGTTCCAGCTGGCGAAGAACTGGCCGCTGCCACGGCATGGGCGAAAATTCTTGCGAATTCCGCCCCGCTGGTAGTCGACACAATTAAACGTTTCGCTATGGAAACTTTGAACAAGAGCCCCGCAGAAGCCGGAGCAATTGCTCGCGATCAGTTACTAAGCGTGCGCGGCAGCGAAGACGGCGCCGAGGGTCGACGCGCCTTCGCAGAAAAGCGCACCCCAGAGTTCAAGGGGCGCTAACGCAGTTACGCCAGGGCCGCCTTCACCGCGTCTGCAGTAATCGGCAACTGCCGAACCCGCGCACCTACCGCATTGAATATGGCATTACCGATCGCCGGACCCACTGCGGTGGTCGCAGGTTCACCCAAGCCAACGGCTTGATGGTCACTGTCGACAAATTCGATGTCCATGTCCGGTACATCTGCCATGCGCATGGGTTGATAGCTGTTCAGGTTTACATCTCGCACTTGGCCGTCCACGAACTCGGTGCCTTCGTGCAGCGCCATACTTGCGCCCCATAATGCTGCTCCTTCGGTCTGCGCTAATGCGCCGTCAGGATGCACGATGGTTCCTGCGTCAATCACGACATTGAGCTTCTTCAACGTCACCTTGCCACTGGCGGGATCCACATGTACGTGGGCTACCACGCCAGTCCAGGTCGGCATATCCCGCTCTTGCCCAAAGGTTACTGCAACACCTAGGCCCTCGTTTGCGGGTAATTTCTTACCCCAACCGGCTTTATCAGCAACTCGCTGCAACACCCTAGCCATACGTTTGGCGCCGCCTACCGAGTTTGGCGCACTGCCGCCATTGGCCCCATTAGCCGTCAAATGCTGCAGTCGGAACGCGACAGGATCCACACCGACCTTATGGGCAGCTTCATCCATAAAGCTTTCCACTGCCCAATTAGTCCAACCAGGACCAACCGAACGTAGCCAACCCGGTCGGAACGTTTCATTCGCTAGGTCATTCATAACCGCACGGACCCGATGGGCCCCCACGTCGTACCAGTGATTTGCACCATTGATAGAGAACGGATCAAACTTTTCGCCGTTAGTACCCGGCCCCATAAAGAACGGCGCCATGGCCGCCGTTGGCCAACCCGCTGTAGCAGCATGCTGCATCGCCATAACTTTATTGTTCGCATCAAATGCCATACTGACATTCTGCACTGAGGCAGAGCGCGGCGAGTCAAACCGCGAATCGTCTTCGCGGCTGAACACCACTTTAACCGGCTTGCCAAGGGCTTTCGCTGCAAGCAGCGCTGGCACACCGTAGTCACCATTAAGTCGGCGACCAAAGCCACCGCCCAGCATGTAGGTACGCATGACCACTTTTTCCGGCGCAACACCAAGGGCCTGACCCAAAGTCGGTAGAATCAACGACTGCCATTGATTACCAGTATGCAACTCCCAGCGACCGTCTTTCTGTAGACCAATAGCGTTTACTGGCTCCAACTGAAAATGCAGCACGGTATTGGTCACGTAACTGGCTTCTAGCACTGAATCAGCCGCGTCGAACATATGATCTACGTGTTCGTTGTCCACCACCAACGAGCCGGTATCGCCAGCAAGTAATTCAGCGCCGCGTTGCAACAAATCGGCTTCTGAAACATCAGCCCCTGGACCCGCTTGCCAATCAATTTTGATCACTCGAGCTGCACGCAGCGCCGCATGATACGAATCGGCAATGACCAAGGCCCATCCAGGCACTGTGTTGGAAGGATCATCCAACACCAGAGTTTGCTGATAACCCTGAATAGACTTAGCTGCGCTGTCATCAACCGACTTCACGACCGAACCATGACGAGTCGGCGGCATCATCGGCTTGGCATAGACCATTCCGGGATATGTGGCGTCTATGCCATAAACCGTGCTGCCGTTGGTTTTGGCAGGAATGTCTATGGCCGCAGTTTGTGCACCCACCAGCTTACGGTCTTTACGCGCTTTAATCGGTAGCGCGGCCAATTGATCGTCCGTATAGGCCCGACTTAAATCACCTTTGGCAACAATGTCGCCAAAGCTAATGCGTTTACCCTTACACACAACAAAACTGTTTTCTGCAACACAATCGCTGGCTTTTTCACCCAACAACTTTGCGCCTTCTTCTATTAACGAGGCGCGCCCAGCGGCTCCGGCACGACTCAGCAGATCAAAGTTTTGCCAAACCGACCAACTGCCACCCGTTACAAACAGGCCGTATTTCGCTTCGGTGTCCACATGGTTTACACGAACGTCGTCCCAATTGGCTTCTAGTTCTTCGGCGACGATACGCGCCAACGCGGTACCTACGTGTTGACCCATTTCAGCCTTGGTGATGTTGACCGAAACCTCACCACTAGGGGCGATGGAGTACCAGATAGTTGGTTCAAAGAGTTTCTCTGCCATAGCGTGAGCTGGCGCAGACGAGAGCAGCGCATGAGGCACAAAGGCCAGGGTAAAGCCCGCGCTGGTCGCGCCGATCATGAAACCACGGCGGCTTATGCCGGTTTCCGAGAGGGTATTGACTGATTGCTTAGACATTAGCGTTCACCTCCCCAGAAGCGGCAAGCTTAATCGCCTTCTTAATTCGTGCGTACGCCATGCAACGACATAGATTGCCGTTCATTGCCTCGTCAATATCCGCATCGGTCGGTGCTGCATTAGTCGCCAACAAGCTGGCCGCCTGCATGATCTGACCCGACTGACAGTAGCCACATTGAGGCGTCTGAGTGGCAACCCAGGCCTGCTGTAACGGGTGATCACCGTTTTCGCTCAAACCTTCAATAGTAGTGATGTTCTTGCCCGCGACCGCTGCAACGGTCGTGATGCAGGAACGTTGCGCCACGCCATCAATGTGCACGGTGCAAGCACCACACATGCCGATGCCGCAGCCAAATTTGGTTCCTTTGAGATTCAGCTCGTCGCGCACTGCCCAAAGCAGTGGTGTGTCAGCCGGCACGTCTAGCGCAACCGCACTGCCATTTAGTTTGAATTCAATCGCCATGATTTACTCCCCGAACAAGTGTCCAAACCATAGCCAAAGGTAAGGTCGGCGGGCAAGCGTTAACTTGAGAGGTGGTTTTCGGAGTATTGATCGCGGCTGATGCCGGACCTTTGGTCTGGGAAGCGACCGAAGAAGCAGTCGTATCAACCGCTGGATGGGCGCTCCAACCGAGGTTAGAGCGCCATGCCCTAACGTGTTATGGCAGCAAGTGCGCGACCGCGTCGCGCTCCTCTGCTAGCTCGGTTTCGGTGGCCGTCATTTTTTCTTGACTGAATTCACCGATGTCGATGCCTTGTACAATCTCCCAATCGCCGCCTGAACAACGTACCGGGAATGAATAAATCAGACCCTCTGCAATGCCATAGCTACCATCGGAGTAGACGCCCATGCTGACAATAGCGTCACTACCCAAAGCCCAATCGCGCATATGATCGATGGCCGCATTCGCCGCCGACGCTGCGCTGGATGCGCCGCGCGCCTCGATAATGGCCGCTCCGCGCTGTTGTACCGTAGGAATAAAGTCACCGGTGTACCAATCCATGTCGACTAAAGACATGGCCTCGACACCGTCAATAGAGGCGCGGTGAATATCTGGATATTGGGTCGCCGAGTGATTACCCCAAATGCATAAACCGTCGACATCGCTCACGTGCTTGCCTGTCTTTTGCGCCAATTGCGCCATCGCACGGTTGTGATCAAGACGGGTCATAGCGGTGAAATTACGCGGATCCAAATCCGGCGCATTGCGCTGAGCAATCAGGCTGTTGGTATTCGCTGGATTGCCGACCACCAGCACTTTCACATCTCGTGACGCGTTGTCGTTAAGCGCCTTACCTTGAACCGAAAAAATCGCCGCATTGGCTTCCAGCAAGTCTTTGCGCTCCATACCAGGTCCACGAGGTCGCGAACCCACAAGTAAGGCGTAGTCGGTGTCTTTGAAGGCTACGTTGGGATCATCTGTGTAGGTGACTTCTTGCAACAGCGGAAAGGCACAGTCATCCAGTTCCATTACAACGCCAGCAACCGCACCCAAAGCTGGTGTGATTTCTAAGAGTTGCAGTATGACCGGCTGGTCTTTGCCGAGCATGGCGCCTGAGGCCACGCGAAAAAGTAATGCATAGCCGATTTGGCCAGCGGCGCCGGTAATGGTGACGCGAACGGGATCTTTCATTTTCTCTCTCTTGATGATGGTTAACGCAAAAAGCAGCCGCGCATTCTAGAGGCAATGAAGAAAAATTTCCGCCCTCAAAGGCAGTGGATTACAAACAAATTTGCCCGGCGAACCCGCTAACAAGGTCATTTCGACGTGGGAGAGAATCCGTCATTTATGCCACATATTTGGACATAAAAATGTCGTCACCACAGACAAATCCACATCAAGAACTCTACAGGAGCTGGAAAACGTAATTTTCACGCAAATATGCACCAAGTTGGTGCAAAACCGAGAATGGTCGGCTTGAAACCAAGAGCGTTTTTTGAGATCTTTTTCGGCCGGTTTGAGCAGGCCCACAGGAGTGCAGCGGAGATTGCACCCAGGGGCACCAACACTCCATTAAACCGGCGTTTACAGACGTTCTCTTGCCCCTGTGGTGAGCAAGCAAATTTACCAAGTCTCTGAGTCCGCTTAAATGATAGGCAGACGGGATGTCACGCCTTAAAAGAAGTGTAAAGACCATCTGGATAACGAGACAGCAACTGCATTTAGAGCACATTTATGACCGTAACCTATAAAGGTAACTTGCCCGCAAAAGCCGGCTTATATGACCCCGCTAACGAAAAAGACGGCTGCGGTGTCGGTTTTATTTGCGACATCAAAGGTCGACCAAGCCATCAAATCGTAGCCGATGCCGCAGCTATGAACTGCTGCATGGAACATCGCGGCGGCGTTGGCTACGAAAAGAACACTGGCGACGGCGCGGGCATTCTTACCGGTTTGCCCCATGCTCTGTTGCAAGACATTGCCCAACAGATCTTTGACCAGGCGCTGCCTGACCCCGGTGCCTATGGCGTAGGCAATGTATTTCTACCCACCGACGCCGCTGAGCGTGCGCATTGCAAAGAGGTTATCGCTGAGGAAATTGCAGCTGCCGGGCAAACCCTTATCGGTTGGCGCGAACTGCCCACTGATGCAGACGGCGCTGACGTCGGCAAAGCCGCACGAGCCGCCATGCCGCACTTCGAACAACTGTTCATCGCCCGCGGCGATGACCGCGACGCCCAGGCGTTCGAACGCACTCTGTACTTAATTCGCAAGTTGTCGACCCACCGCTTGCGTGGCAACAGCGAACTGGCACAGCGACACCTGTTCTACGTGTGCTCACTGTCTGCCAACGTCATCATCTATAAGGGCATGCTGACACCCGATCAGTTATTCCCGTTTTACAAAGACCTGCAAAATCCAGACTACGCCAGTCATCTGGCCATGGTGCACTCACGCTTCAGCACCAACACCTTCCCGTCGTGGGACCGCGCGCAACCCAACCGCTTTATGAGCCACAACGGCGAAATCAACACGTTGTTGGGCAACGTCAATGCGATGAATGCTCGAGAAGGCATTGTGGCCAGCGAACATTTTGGCGAGGACATCAAGAAGCTGTTCCCAATCGTAGAACCTGATTGCTCTGACTCCGGCAGTTTCGACAACGTATTAGAATTCTTGCTGATGTCAGGGCGCAGCTTGCCTGAAGCGCTGTTAATGATGATTCCTGAAGCATGGCAGCAGCACCAGGATATGAGCGATGCGAAACGTGCTTTTTACGAGTACCACTCGTGCCTAATCGAACCATGGGACGGCCCGGCCTCGATCGCTTTCAGCGATGGTAAGTGCATCGGCGCAGTGCTAGATCGCAACGGCTTGCGCCCCTCGCGTTATTACATCACTGATGATGACAAATGCATTATGGCGTCTGAGGTCGGTGTAGTAGAAGTCGATCCAGCGCGGGTCGTAAAGAAAGGCCGTCTGCAACCAGGCCGCATCTTTTTAATCGACTTCACTCAAGGCCGCATGATTCCCGACGAGGAACTCAAAGACGGTTTGGCAGCGAACCACCCCTATCAACAGTGGGTGGAGCAACAACGCATTGATTTGAGCGAAATCCCAGAACAAACAGGTTTTGGCGTGGATGCGGCGAGCCTGACCCAACGCATGCAAGCGTTTGGCTATACCCAAGAAACCATGCAGTTCATGCTCGAACCGATGCTACGCGAACTACGCGACCCGCTGGGTTCTATGGGCAACGATGCAGCGTTAGCCGTGATGTCAGAAAAGCCCCGAATGCTTTACGACTACTTCAAACAACGGTTTGCCCAGGTCACTAACCCGCCCATCGACTCTATTCGCGAAGAAGTCATCATGGCGTTGGAATGCTACATCGGGCCAGAGCATAACTTCTTAAATCCGAGCCCAGAGCACGCTCATCGCCTGCGTTTGCCTCATCCGATTATCAGCAATGATGAGCTGACCACGCTGGCCAACATGGATTATCGGGACTGGCGCAGTAAGACCATTGATATTACCTACCCACTGGACTCCCACGACACTCTGCCAGCGTTGCAAGAGGCCTTGCAGCGCATCTGCGACGAGGCCAAACAAGCCATAGCTGACGGCTACAGTTTGATCGTTTTGTCCGACCGCGCACTGGCCGCCGACCGCGGCGCTATGAGCGCCCTACTCGCAGTCGGCACCGTGCACCACTCCTTAGTCGCTGCGCACATGCGCAGCCAAATCGGCTTGGTGATAGAAACCGGCGAGGCTCGAGAAGTACACCATCATTGCCTGCTGGTAGGTTACGGCGCTGACGCCATCAACCCCTATCTGGCCTTCGAGGCCCTATGGAACGCCCGCGCTCAAGGCAAATTTGCCGACGTCGCAGACATCACCGAAGACGCCGACATCGTGACGCGCTACCGCAAAGCGGTGGCCAAAGGCATGCTCAAGGTCATGGCGAAAATGGGCATCTCCACCCTGCAGTCCTATAAAGGCGCACAAATTTTCGAAGCCGTTGGGCTGGCCGAGGATCTGGTGACATTGGCATTCAAAGGCACTGCTAGCCGGGTTTCAGGTATTGACCTCGAAGCATTGGCAAGCGAAATGCTGCGACGACATCGGCTAGGTTACCCGGACCGTGACTCCGCTACTCTTGCGGTACTACCTAACCCTGGCGATTTCCATTGGCGCCGCACGGGCGACACCCATTTATGGGACCCCCAGTCTATTGCCAACCTGCAATCTGCGGCCCGGGCCAACAGCGAGGACGCTTACTGGTCCTTCGCCAAACAAGTGAACGACGAAAATACCCGCAAGGCGACCTTGCGTGGTTTGCTAGATTTTACAGATTCGACCACGAGCATAGACATTGACGAGGTCGAGGACGCGGCAGAAATCGTTAAACGGTTTGCTACAGGCGCCATGAGCTTTGGTTCGATCAGCGCCGAAGCCCACGAGTCCTTAGCCATCGCTATGAACCGACTCGGCGGCAAGTCGAATACCGGTGAAGGCGGCGAAGACGCCAAACGATTCATTCCACTGGCCAATGGCGACTCCAAGCGTTCTGCCATTAAACAAATCGCCAGCGGTCGTTTCGGCGTGACTATTAATTATCTGACCAACGCCGATGAGTTACAGATAAAAATCATCCAGGGCGCCAAGCCTGGAGAAGGTGGCGAGTTGCCCGGCGGTAAAGTCGATGACTACATCGCGAGTCTGCGTCACTCCACGCCTGGCGTTGGTTTGATCAGCCCACCACCACATCACGACATCTACTCCATTGAGGACATGGCGCAGCTGATTCATGACCTGAAGAATGCGAATCCGCAAGCGCGGATCAGCGTTAAGTTGGGAGCAGAAATAGGCGTGGGCACCGTCGCCGCAGGCGTGGTCAAAGCGCGTGCTGACCACTTGGTTATCGCTGGTGACTCTGGCGGCACAGGCGCGTCTCCCTTGACGTCTATAAAACACGCCGGGGTACCTTGGGAATTGGGCATCGCCGAAACCCATCAAACTTTGGTGATGAACAACTTGCGCTCTCGCGTGGTGTTGCAGACAGACGGTCAAATCAAAACCGGCCGCGATGTAGCCATTGCCGCACTGTTGGGCGCTGAAGAATTTGGCTTTGCCACAGCGCCGCTGATTGCACTGGGCTGCATCATGATGCGCAAATGTCACCTAAACACCTGCCCTGTAGGTATTGCTACCCAGGATCCCGAACTGCGCAAGAAGTTCACCGGATCGCCAGAACATGTGGTGAACTATTTGTTTATGGTGGCGAAAGAGCTGCGCATCATCATGGCGCAACTCGGGTTACGAAGCGTCAACGAAATGATTGGTCGGGTTGATCTGTTGCAAACGGATAAGGCCTTGGCGCATTGGAAAGCCAAAGGCCTGGATCTGAGCGCGATCATTGCACCAGCACAACGACCTGACGAATTCCTCGGCAGCTATGCTATTCATGATCAGGATCATGAATTAGATAAAGCGTTAGACAACAAGCTGATTCCGCTGGCGGAGCCAGCGCTCAAACGGGGCGAGAAAGTCCACGCGCAGCTACCCATACTCAACACCAACCGTGTGGTCGGCGCCATGTTGTCAAACAAGGTCATTACCGATGTCGGCCCAGAAATGCTGCCCGATGACACTATCCACTTTAAGTTCGACGGCAGTGCCGGCCAGAGCCTAGGCTGCTGGCTCGCCAAGGGCATTACCTTGGAAGTCGAAGGCGATGCCAATGACTTCGTCGGTAAAGGCATGTCTGGTGGCCGCGTGGTCGTATATCCACCAAAGAACAGTACCTTTACACCGGAAGACAACATTGTTGTGGGTAACGTGGCGTTGTATGGCGCTACCTCTGGCGAAGCCTACTTCCGTGGAATCGCTGCCGAACGCTTCTGTGTGCGCAACAGTGGCGCCAGCGCCGTTGTCGAGGGCGTGGGTGATCACGGCTGTGAATACATGACCGGCGGCCGCGTTGTGGTACTGGGTAATACTGGGCGGAACTTTGCCGCGGGCATGAGCGGTGGTATCGCCTACATCTGGGATCCACAGGGTCAGTTCGCGGGCAACTGCAATACCGAAATGGTTGACCTGGACCCACTGGAGACAGACGCCGACATCGCCGAGTTGAAACAGCTCATCAGCAACCACGCGGAGTTCACAGGATCGACCGTAGCGCAGCGCGTGCTGGATGAATGGGATCAACAGGCCGCGCACTTCGTCAAAGTGATGCCGAAGGACTACAAGCGCGTACTGGCGCAACGCGAGAAACAGTTCAGCGCAGGCTAACGCGCCACCATTCCGTATAGATAAGTAAAGTAAGGTTAAAGAACAGCAAATGGGTAAACCAACCGGCTTCATTGAATTTCCACGCAACGCGGCTCCGTATCGGCCGCCTGAAGAACGTTTGCTCGACTTCAACGAAATCTATACCGACCATGATGTGAATCGGCTCACCACTCAAGGTTCGCGATGCATGGATTGCGGCGTGCCCTTTTGCCAGTCCGACGAAGGTTGCCCCATTCATAATTTGATACCGGAATGGAACGACCTCGTGTACCGGGACCAATGGCGTGACGCTCTGACCCGACTGCATAAAACCAATAACTTTCCAGAGTTCACCGGACGCGTGTGCCCAGCGCCATGTGAAGGCGCCTGCGTATTGGGCATAACCGACCCAGCTGTCACCATTAAAAATATCGAGATGGCGATCATAGATCGCGGTTTTGCAGAGGGTTGGGTTACACCCAATACCCCCAGCACACGCAGCGACAAAAAAGTTGCAGTGATCGGCTCTGGCCCAGCAGGTCTTGCAGCGGCCGACCAACTAAATAAAGCCGGACACAATGTCACCGTTTATGAACGTGCGGATCGCATCGGCGGACTGCTGATGTACGGCATACCCAATATGAAACTGGCAAAAAACGATGTTGTTGAGCGCCGTGTGCAGTTGCTCAGGGATGCAGGCATCGAGTTCGTTACGAATACCGCCGTGGCGGATGGCAATAATGGCAGCGTCGCCATCGACACCTTGCGTACAGAAAACGACGCAGTGCTGCTCACTACTGGCGCTACCGTGCCGCGAGACTTGCCTATACCAGGCCGCGAGTTTAATGGTGTGCACTTTGCAATGGATTTCTTGTCCGCCAACACCAAGAGTTTGCTGGACTCAGAGCTGCAAGACGGCGCGCACATTTCTGCGAAAGACAAAAACGTCATCGTGATCGGTGGCGGCGACACCGGTACCGACTGCATTGGCACCTCGCTGCGCCACGGCTGCAAGTCACTGGTGAACTTCGAGTTGTTCCCCCAGCCGCCAGAGGATCGCGCAGCCAATAACCCTTGGCCCACCTGGCCCAAGATCTTCCGGGTCGACTACGGTCACGAAGAAGCGCGATCGCGGCAGGGCGACGATCCACGGGTCTACTCCATATCATCACTGTGCTTCATCGGCGACGACAACGGGCAACTTACCGGCGTGCGAACCACCGAAGTGGCTATGCAGGATGGCAAGTTTGAAAATGTGCCTGGAACAGAAAAAGACTGGCCAGCCGATCTGGTATTCCTGGCCATGGGTTTCTTGGGGCCGGAGCATGACGTCAGCGATCCGTTAGGCCTAGAGTACGACGAGCGCTCAAACTACCGAGCAGACTACGGTCAATACACGACTAATGTCGACAAAGTATTCGCGGCTGGCGATTGCCGCCGTGGACAGTCACTGGTAGTACGCGCCATTAACGAAGGCCGCGAAGCCGCTCGGGAGATCGATCGATTCCTGATGGGCAGTACTGAACTGCCCTAAGGCAAGCCTCTTTCCGACGCTGCTGCGGTGGTGGCGTCTAGAGCTGTAAAGTTGTGCGAATCGCTTGCTGTACCGCAGACAGGCGCCGCACCCACAACTGGTCAGACTGCAATGCCAATGCGGCAGCCACTTGCGCGCGCGCCTGTTCTGCTTGCTCAGTACCCTCAAAGACCCCGTAGGTAAGCACAAACAAGAGCTGTTCCTTGCCTTGAATTCGGAAGCTGGCAAAGCGCTCTGGTGCCCCATGCTGTTCTAGCAATTTCGCCACCTGCTCAGCACTGGATACGGTAATCACTTGCAGAGTGTATGCCGCCGGGTCTTGCCGCAGTAACCATTCACCTTTTTTTGCTTCTAACCCTTGCACCGGCCCGACCGCCAAGCCCACCAGTATGATCAAAAGCCGTCCATGCATCAGCATTGCGACAAAACCTCACGCACCACAGCGGCATCAATATCGTCCCGCACCTGTACCTGACCAAGTTCACTGGCAACGATAAATCGCAACCGCCCATCGACAACTTTCTTGTCCAGACCCATGACATCCATCATGGCCTCCACAGTCGCGACCTCGCGACTGGCCTGATCGAGAGCTGTCGGCAAGCCCAGTCGCGTTAATAGTGCCGTCAGACGCGTCACCATAGACTCATCAAGCCCCGCAACGGCTACCGACAATCGCGCCGCCATTACCATACCAATGGCAACGGCTTCACCGTGCAGCCATTGCCCATAACCACACAGCTTTTCGATGCCATGACCAAAGGTATGGCCGTAATTCAATATCGCGCGACGCCCACTCTCGCGCTCGTCGGCACTCACGACCTCCGCCTTAATTGCGCAGCAACGCAAAATAACCTGACTCAGCACCGCGCCATCTTTTGCTAACAAGTCATCACTGTGTTGCTCAAGGAACTCAAAAAAAGCGGCGTCTTCAATAACACCATACTTTACAACCTCAGCCAGGCCCGCTGCGTACTCTCGACTGGGTAACGTCGACAAAGTCGCGGTATCCGCCAAAACCGCAACCGGCTGGTGGAACGCCCCAATCATATTCTTACCCTGGGGGTGATTGACGGCTGTCTTACCACCTACTGACGAATCTACTTGCGCTAACAAAGTTGTGGGAATCTGCACAAAGTCCACGCCGCGCTGAAAGGTAGCTGCTACAAAACCGCACAGATCGCCGACCACACCGCCTCCCAAAGCGATCAAGCAGGTCGAGCGGTTGTGCCGAGCACCTAGCAAAAAGTCCATAGTTTGCTGATAAACCTGCAGGTTCTTTTGTGCTTCGCCATCAGCCATCTGCATGACATCAACTTGCAGCCCATCAAGCGCTTGTAACAAGGCATCAAGATACAGCGGTGCCACCACTTCGTTGGTAATGATCGCAACCTGGCGCCCCTGAATACGCTCAAGTAACAGTTCTCGCAGCTTTTGCTTGTCTGCGAGCAATCCATCCGCTACAAAAATCGGATACTGACGCTGCGGTATTTCAACCACTAGTTGTTGCATATAAGACCTTCTACTGAATCGACTATTTCTGCGCGCTCGCCGGATTTTCCCGTGCGCGGATTTTTTTCGCCAGCTGGCTGACCAAGGCTCCAATACTCTGTTGGGCTGTGATCATCTTTATATCGGCTATTTCTGCATACAGGGGCTCGCGCTCGGCATACAAGTCTTCGAGCACTTTTTTCGGATTAGCGGTCTGTAGCAGCGGACGATTGCGATCGTTCTGCGTACGCGCCAGCAACCGTTTCAACGGACTATGCAAGTGCACCACCACGCCCCGTTGAGCCAGGCGCTGACGATTAATCTCTCGCAACACAGCACCACCGCCAGTAGCCAACACAATGCCCTGGCGTTGACTGAGATCATCAATAACTTGCTGTTCGCGGTCGCGGAAGCCATCTTCGCCTTCAACGTCAAAAATCCAGGAAATAGCTGCTCCGGCACGACGCTCTATTTCATCATCGGAATCAAAAAACTGTCGATCTAAAGCGCTGGCCAAACGGCGACCGACCGTGCTTTTTCCTACAGCCATCAAACCGATTAGAAATATGTTTTGCTCACTCATGAGGCTGCCACACTAATGCTTCACCGAGCGCTTTCCAAGCTACCTTTGGGGTTTCTCCTCAGCCACGATGGTCGGTGTGACAAACACCAGCAGCTCTTGCTCATCATCACGTAGCGTACGATGTCGAAACAGGCCGCCAATCAGAGGTGCTGAACCCAATACCGGCGTGCGAGCAGTGCTTTGATTCTGATCAGTCTGGAAGATTCCCCCCCAACACCAAGGTCTGGCCATCTGCCACAGCAATATGCGTTTCCATGCGATTAGTATTAATGGACGGTACGCCATTAAAGACTTGGCCCACCGTGTCTTGCTTCACTCGCAACTGCATGATCACCCGGTTGTCTGGCGTAATCTGGGGCGCGACTTCTAAGCTCAACGAGGCTTCCTTAAACGAGGTGGATGTCGCACCGCTGGTACTGACTTCCTGGTACGGAATCTCTACCCCAGACTCAATCAACGCCGAGGCGTTGTCTAAGGTCATAATCGCTGGTTTCGCCAGCACCTGAGCTTGGCCCTTGGACGCCAGCGCTGACAATTGGCTGTCGAGCCAAGACGTTGGGCGTGCATAACACGGATTCCGCTGTAGGCATTGCACCAAACTACGTTTGCGAGCTTTACGCGGTGGGCTATCATGCGCTGGATTTCTATAGGGACAACTAGTGCCGCAACGACGCCGCAAACCTTTTCTGGCAATCGCGAGTTTCGCTGTTGCTAGTCTGTGTGCTGTGATCATTGGCTTGGCGGGCACTTATCTTTACTTGGACCCGCAAACGCCAGCTGCCGAGAGCTACCGCAACGTTAAATTGCAACAACCCCTGCGTATTTTTGCCGCTGACGGCGCTCTGATAGCCGAGTTCGGCGAACGGCGACTGATTCCGATCACCCTGGCTGAAGTGCCACAACAGTTCGTCAATGCATTACTCGACACTGAGGACAAACGTTTTTACGAACACCAAGGCATCGACTTTATTTCGCTCAGTAATGACACTCTGCAGCTGCTGGGCAGCCTAATGGGCCAAGACAATTCAGTAGGCGGCGCCAGCACCATCACCATGCAGCTGGCTAGAAACGTATCATTTACGTTAGAGCGTCGATTTTTGCGCAAGTTCAAAGAAATGCTCTTAGCCCTAAAAATTGAGCGCGAACTGAGCAAAGATGAAATTCTCGAGCTGTACATTAATTTGGTTCCTTTCGGCAAAAGGGCCTACGGCGCACAAGCCGCCGCCTTAACCTACTATGGAAAACCGTTAGATCAGCTTAACCTGGCCCAACTGGCCATGCTGGCGGGCATTCCCCAACGCCCTGAAGCCGGCAATCCCATCAATGGCCCCAAATGGGCCCTGCGTCGCCGCAATGTGGTGCTGGCACGCATGCTGGATCAGCAGTCAATTACCGAGGCCCAATACCAAGATGCAGTACAACAGCCCATAACTGCGCAAGTGTTTGCTCGCGAGGTAGATGTTCCTAGCCCATACGTTGGCGAATGGGTACGACAACAAGCAGTGTCTTTGGTGGACGATTTATATACCGGCGGCTATGCGGTCTACACCAGCATCGACAGCACCATGCAGCAAGAAGCCATTGGCGCTTTACGGCGGGGCCTGTTGAATTACGACCGCAGCCACGGTTATCGAGGTCGAGAAGGCCGTATCGACTCAGCGCTCCTCGATCAGATCAGCATCACCGACACCCTTGATCCAGACACCGGCGAAACCACCAGCGTTCTTTCGATACCAGAAGACTTTGGCAAGCAAGCGCTGAAGGGCTCCAGAATCTACGGTCAACTACTGCCTGCCGTGGTGGTTGCGGTAGACCAACAAAATGCAACAGTGATCGACAGCGACCAAAACCAGTACACCCTAACCTTAAAGGACTCTCGCTGGGCCAGAACTTATGTTGATGTAGACACACGAGGACCCGCGGTAAGCGACCTGACCTCGGTGATCACCCCGGGCGACATCATCCGCATACAGCCTGTCAGCAAGAACGGCACCACAACCTGGCGCCTGGCCCAGTTGCCCGACATTCAGGGAGCGGTGGTGGCTATGGAACCCACCACCGGCAGCATTAAGGCCTTAGTTGGCGGCTTCGACTTTTATCGCAATCAATACAATCACGCGCTGCAATCCGCCCGCCAACCGGGTTCGAGTTTCAAACCCTTTATTTACTCTGCGGCATTAGCTAACGGCGTAAATGCCGCCGACGTATTTCTTGACGCTCCATTGGTCTTCGAAGACGCGAACCTAGAGTCACAGTACCGACCAGAAAACGACAACAACCGCTACAACGGCCCCACCCGCTTACGCGAGGCGCTGTACCGATCAATTAACCTGGTTTCGATTCGGGTGCTATTGGAAGTCGGAGCCGGCAAGGTCCTCGATCACGTGGGCAACTTCGGCTTCGACACCCGCAGCTTTCCACGCAATACCCAGCTGGCTATTGGCGGCGGCACCATGACCGTAGCACCCCTGGACATGTCTCGCGCCTATGCCGTACTTGCTAACGGTGGCCACTTGGTAGAACCCAACATCATTGACCGCATCGTTGATCAACGGGGCGAGACCATTTATTTGCCAGCGCGAGTAGCAGTCTGCTCAGACTGCGAGAACGACCAAGAGCCAAACGGCCTGGCAGAACCAGCACTAGCGGATACCGATTCCTTTGTGGAACCCTCCGGCCTAGAAGAATTTGTCGCAGAGCTTCCTGAGGCCGTTGCCCAACGCGAGATCATTCCGGCCACCAGAGTGATCGACGAGCGCAACGCCTTCATAGTGGATTCAATGCTTAAAGACGTCATTAAACGCGGCACCGGACGACGCGCCAGAAGTATTGGTCGTAACGACTTAGGCGGCAAAACCGGCACGACAAACGATGCTGAAGACACCTGGTTTAACGGCTACAACAAAAATCTGGTGACCAGCGTTTGGGTAGGCTTTAGTAACCAAGCCCCGCTTGGTGCCAACGCCTACGGCTCAAATACCCCGTTACCCATTTGGATCGATTTCATGGAAGACGCGCTGGCAGGCCGCGCCGCGGCTAAAGTTTTTCAGCCGCCGGGCATAACCACTATGAAAATTGACCCCGACACCGGCGAGGCCGCAGCACCCGGCGACGCTAATGCAATTTTTGAATTCTTTTTTGCCGAGAACGCGCCCAAGGTACCCAGCGCTAACGATGCCAACACCAAGGACACGATCAAAGCCGTGGACCTATTTTAGCGGCTGCGGGCAAGTACTCTGTCTACTTGAAAATGACGGAGTACTAGCGCACCAGCTTGATCAAATCACCCGCTCTGGGTTCGCCATTTGGGTAGTGGCCGTTCATTACGCGTAACAATTGTTCAGCGTTTTGCTTAATCGGCACGGTGCGCGCCAGCTTGGCGTAGGTATCACCGGGATTCGCCATAACAACGTACAACTGTTGTTTGTTAATTAAACGCAGATCGTCTGCGGTCATGGAACGGGTTGAACTGACCATGTCGATGAACTGCTGTTCAAATTTTTCCGGCGATTCCGGTTTGTCGACCTCGCCATTAAACACATAGACCCCACCGTCTTTGTACAACACCGCGATCTTGCGCAATGCCTTTTTCTCGTCGGTAACTTCTATGGATGCCATATAGCCGGAATACGCACCTACCTGAATCGCCTCGCCATCCACCAGATCATCACGCTTAAGCGTTTCTGTTAGATACTCTTGCGGTGTTTGTTCCTCGGTGGGCAACGCGGTTCTGCGAACATTCATACGCCCAGTATTTTGCATATTCTTAGCGAATACCTCTGACGCCGTGGCGCGGATATCCCAATCTTTGGGAAAGGCAATGCTCAGCCGTAACGACCCGTGATAATAAACCCCGTCTTTAACGACCCCGGTGGCATCGTCATCGCCGAAACGCAGGCCCACCAGCATTTCATGAAAGTCCCGAAGCGGCTCGTTAAGTTGCTCCGGCGCAAGGTGCTGAGATTGCTCAACCAAGTCGTGCAGTCGTTTTTGATGCGCCGGATGACTGCCGAGCATGCCGTGATAAATGGTCGGGCTGTTGTTCGCCGCTTTTTGGTAGTTGTCGTGGTCGCGTAACATTTGAATGCTGTTAAGTAACGCAGATGGGTCGTAACCGGTCTTCAACACCACCTCGGCACCGAATTCGTCCGCCTCTAACTCCTGCTTGCGCCCATAACCGGCAATCGCGGTTTGGGTCACAGCATTCGCTAAACCGATGGTTGAAGACGACCCAGTGGCAAAGGCGCTAAGAATGCCCAGAACCTTACCCAAGCGTTGTTTACCCACGGCACTGCGAGAGTGCGCACCCACCACATGGCCAATTTCATGACCCAGCACCGCAGCTAATTCATCTTCACTGTTAAAAAAAGCCAGAATGCCGCGGGTAACAAAAATATAGGCATCCGGCGTCGCCCAAGCATTCACTACAGGCTGATCCACAACTACAAAGGTGTAGGTGCGGCCGGCATGAGGCGAATTGGCCAACAACCGTTCACCGACATCAGTAACGTATTCCTGCCAGGCTTGATCGGGGTAGATCACGCCCTTTTCCAAAAACTCGTTGTACATTTCCGCGCCAGGGCCAGCAAACACTCCAGGTGAGACGAGCACACAGGAAATAAGCAGGGCAGCGCGAGCCTGAAGAATCAGAGAGCGGCAGCAAAAGCCAAATAGAAAACGGAATTTAGCTAACAGTCGGGAGAGCATTGCGGCGGCCTAGCGGCTGGTTCCATTCTAGGATAGCCGCTAAATACCAAGAGAAAAGCGCAGATGTTGGACAAAGCCGCCACCTGCAAACAAATCGATTAGCTGCCCGCGCTGGTGCGGGTACCAAAACGCTTACGGAAGCGCTCAACACGGCCACCTGAATCGATGGTCTTTTGCTTGCCGGTATAGAACGGGTGGCAGCTAGAGCAAACATCCAAGTGAATGTCACTGGCTAAGGTAGAGCCAATTTCAACCACGTTACCGCAGCTGCATGTCGCTTTGATCGTGTGATACTCAGGGTGTATTTCAGCTTTCATGAAGCACTCTTTCACAGTCTGGAAAATCAGGGCCGCGCAGTGTAACAGAAGGTCTTGGGAAGACAATAGCCACTGCCAACCGTGTCAGCGCAATAAGCGGCAGGCAACAACCATTTGTTGGCTGCCAGATCACCAACCCAACATCTCCCCCGCATCAAAGCTTAACGCCTCGGCAATTTGCCGGCCGTTTCATAAAGAAACCTCGCCCAATAAATGACGCTGTGCCGGTAGCCGACTAAACTGCTGTATTCATCCATTTCGCCAAGCGTCATAGATTGCTGCATGTCCGACCCTAAACGCGTTATTCAAGTCGCCGTACCAAGGCCTTTGCATTCGGTCTACGACTACGCTGTACCCGAGGCTATGCCGATTCCACCTGTGGGGTCGCGGGTTCAAGTACCGTTTGGTCGCGCGCGCACGCTGGGCATTTGTGTCAGTACCGAGGTCGCCAAACCCCATGACAAGCTCAAATCCATTTATGAATGGGTTGACCCGGTAGATGCGCAACCCGCGGTTTCTACCGAGCTGTTACAACTGGCCGAATGGATGAGCAGCTACTACCACCACCCCTTGGGTGAGGTGCTGGCGACGGTGTTGCCTGCGGCAGCACGGCGCGGTGCCGAATTTACCATCACGCCTGCGGACTGCTGGCAGGTTATTGACCCGGACTACAGTAACCCGCGTGCGCCGCGCCAGCAGCAGTTGTTGGCATTCTTAGCTGCTCGTCCAGGCTGCACTGGTGCAGACATCGTAGCGGCGGGCTTTAGTCGCGCTCTGCTGAAGAAGCTCGCTGAGTTATCTGTAGTGGCACGCTGTGCACAAGCCGATGCCGCAACCCCGGGGGAGCCCGCCCTCGCTCCCAATGCGGAACAGGCGTTGGCGATTCAAAACATTACCGACGCACTGGGGCGTTATCAGACATTACTTTTAGAGGGAGTGACCGGTAGCGGTAAAACCGAGGTCTATCTGCAAAGTATTGCCGCGGTGGTCGCCCGCGGCGGCCAAGCCTTGGTGCTGGTGCCTGAAATTGCTCTGACACCCCAGACGCTGGCGCGCTTTCAACGACGTTTTGCCCGCACCGGCATGCTGCACTCAGCATTGACCGACAACGAACGCCTGCAAACTTGGCTTAAATGCCGTAGCGGTCAGTTCGACATTGTGCTGGGTACGCGCTCAGCAATTTTTACCCCGTTCAAATCCTTACAGCTCATTATCGTCGACGAAGAACACGACAGTTCGTACAAACAGCAGGATGGCTTGCGTTATTCCGCACGCGATCTTGCAGCGAAGCGCGCCCAGGGTTTGTCCATTCCACTGCTACTTGGCTCGGCAACACCGTCTTTAGAGTCTTTGTACAACGCCAAGCGCAATCGCTATCAGCACCTTCAGCTCATTACTCGAGCCGGTGGGGCGCAAATGCCCAGTTTCCACATCATCGACATGCGCAGCGAGAATGTGTTGCACGGCTTGTCTCACCAACTGATTAACGTCATCCGCAAACACTTAGCAGGGTCGGGCCAAGTACTGATCTACCTCAATCGTCGCGGCTTTGCGCCAACCGTGTTGTGCCAAAGCTGCGGTTGGCAAAGCCATTGTTCCGATTGCGACGCTAAGTTGACGTTGCATCAAACACCACCGCAGATGATCTGCCACCATTGCACACTGAAATTTCAAATTCCTAAGCGTTGCGAACACTGTGGCGCTACGGCACTTTTGCCAATTGGGCTGGGCACCCAACGCGCTGAAGAAAATGCCAAGCAGTTATTTACCGACACGCCGGTGTACCGTATCGACCGGGATACCACGCGCAGCAATCGGCAACTTAATGAACAACTACAACAGATCAATCGCGGCGAACCCTGTGTGTTGGTAGGCACCCAAATGCTCGCCAAGGGCCACCATTTTCCAAACGTTACCTTGGTCGCTGTGGTCAACGCCGATGCCGGTTTGTTAAGCCCCGACTTTCGCGCTCCTGAACGCACGGCGCAGTTGATTGTGCAGGTAGCTGGGCGAGCAGGACGAGCCGAGCGCCCCGGGGAGGTTTGGATTCAGTCCTATCAGCCGGATAACCCGCTGCTCACCACCCTCATCGAGTCTGGCTACCAGGGCTTTGCCGATACCGAACTGGCGAGCCGCCAACTGGCGCAATTGCCGCCAATTACCCCCATGGCCTTAGTGCGAGCCGAATCAGAGGACGCCGCACTGGCTCAGCGGTTCTTGCAACAGTGCAAAGCACAGTGTCAAAACCAAGGGTTATTGGAAAAGGTCGAAATAATGGGGCCCGTGCCGGCTCCCTTGGGACGGCTGGCGAACCGACACCGTTTTCAATTAATGCTGGTGGGCCAAGACCGACGCTCACTGCATCGCTGTTTGTCAGCACTCGATCGCAGCAAAGCACCAGGTAAGTTGCGTTGGTCTATTGATGTTGATCCTTACGACGCAATGTAGTCCCCAAAGCGCCAATCAGACCTGTATCATTGGCGTTCACGAATAGCTTGCTGGCCACACTCGATGCCGAAAGATTTTGCTTCGCGATCGCGTACTGCCAAGCGCAAACCAGCGCCGCGCAAAAAACCTGCACCCAGAACCTCACCGGTGAAACAAAAACCGGTGCTGTTCCACGGCCCTAGCTTTTCTTCTGGCGCACTCATTGGTGCAGCCATTGTTTTGGCAGCCGCCTACGCGCCAGACTACTTACGCCAATCTGACCTTGCGGTAAACACGTCAGACACCGCCGAACAAACCCCGACCTTGCGCTTTGAGTTCCCACAGTTGTTGCGCGACACCGAAGTACAAGGTGACCCAACTTCTTACAGCGTGCCCAAGCCATCAGCGCCAGGAGAAGAAGTGGTTTACCGAGTCCAGGCGGCGTCTTTTCGCAAAGCCGATGACGCCGATCAATTACGCGCTTTGTTGCTGTTACAAAACCTTCCGGTAGAAATGTCCACCTCCCAGGTGAAGGGTCAACGCTGGCACCGGGTTGTGGTGGGACCGTTTACTCGCAAACTCGATGCCGAGCGAGCGCGCACGAAACTGCGTGAACAGGATCTGCCAGCGATCTTGATGCGCAGCAAAAGTTAAAACTACGATCCTGTTAAAGGCTGCGTTACCCCAACGGGCAAGGCCGGTTTTAAAAGAGTAAGAAAGAGTTACAAAAGAATTAAGACGAAGCTAACAGAGAGTTAAGAGAAAGTTCATGGAACAGTTTCACGGCACCACAATCATCAGCGTTCGCGACACCAGCAGCGTCGCCTTGGGCGGCGACGGCCAAGTCTCACTGGGCGATACGGTCATGAAAGGTAACGCCGTTAAAGTGCGCAAGTTGTACCAAGATAAAGTACTGGCCGGTTTCGCGGGCAGTACCGCCGATGCCTTTACCCTGTTTGAAAAATTTGAAGCCGCACTAGAAAAGTATCAAGGCCAGTTAACCCGCGCGGCCGTAGAGCTCGCTAAAGAATGGCGCTCGGATCGTGCACTGCGCAAACTCGAAGCCATGCTAATTGTGGCAAATACCGAAGCCACCCTACTTATCAGCGGTAACGGTGATGTTATTGAACCTGAGCACGGGGTGTTGGCTATTGGTTCTGGCGGACACTATGCTCACGCTGCAGCCACGGCCTTAGTTGAAAATACCGAGCTGAGCGCACCCGAGGTGGTTAACAAGGCACTGATGATTGCCGCAAGCATCTGCGTCTATACCAACAGCTCGCTCACCATAGAAACCCTAGATCTGGCAGACACGCCAGCCTAAACCGCCGGAACAAAATAGTATCCATGTCTGAACAAACGCCATCGGGGCTGGAACAACTGACCCCAAAACAAATTGTTAGTGAACTCGATCGCCACATCATTGGTCAGGACGACGCAAAGCGTGCCGTGGCCATTGCTTTGCGCAATCGCTGGCGGCGCATGCAACTAAGCGAGGAACTGCGCGACGAGGTCAGCCCGAAAAACATCCTTATGATCGGGCCGACCGGTGTGGGCAAGACAGAAATCGCGCGCCGCTTGGCTAAACTGGCACGCGCGCCTTTTATAAAAATAGAAGCCACGAAATTTACCGAGGTGGGCTACGTCGGGCGTGATGTCGACTCCATTGTGCGCGACCTGGTAGATGTCGCCATCAACATGCTGCGCGAAGAGCAACTACAAGACGTTGCGCAACAGGCCGAAGATCGTGCCGAAGAACGCATTCTTGATGCGCTGTTACCCGCGCCCCGAGACAGCGACGACGACAGTAAAGAGTCCAGTACCAGACAAATGTTTCGCAAGAAACTGCGCGAGGGCGAACTGGACGACAAAGAGATCGACATTGATTTAGAACAGGTCAGCGTTGGCGTAGAGATCATGGCGCCTCCTGGTATGGAAGAAATGACCAGTCAACTGCAAAACATGTTCAGCAACTTGAATCAGGGCAAACGTGATCAACAACGCCTGACCATTCGCGAGGCCTATCGCCGCGCGCGGGACGAAGAAGCTGCCAAGTTGGTTAACGAAGACGAAATCCGCAGCGCCGCCGTCGATGCAGTAGAACAGACCGGCATTGTGTTTCTCGACGAGCTAGACAAGGTCGCGAAACGCACCGAGGGCACCGGGGCGGATGTTTCACGAGAGGGTGTGCAACGGGACCTATTACCGTTAATAGAAGGCTGTACGGTATCCACCAAGTACGGCGCCGTGCGCACCGACCACATCTTGTTCATTGCTTCAGGTGCGTTCCATTTGGCCAAGCCATCGGATCTGATTCCTGAACTACAGGGGCGACTGCCAATTCGCGTTGAATTGCGCGCCCTGACACCCGGCGACTTCAAACGTATCTTAAGCGAGCCCAAGGCGAGCCTCTGCGAACAGTATCAAGCGTTGCTGAATATCGAAGGCGTTGAACTTACCTTTACCGACAGCGGCATTGAACAAATCGCTGAGCTGGCTTGGCAGGTTAACGAAGGTACGGAAAACATTGGCGCGAGGCGGCTGCATACCGTGATGGAGCGGCTGCTGGAAGAATTGTCTTTCACTGCCAGCGACCTGGAACAGAAGAACATCAGCGTCGACCGCGCCTATGTCGATGAACACCTGGCAGGACTGGTCAGCAATAATGACCTGTCGCGTTTTATCTTGTGAGCCGACTATGAGCAAAAGCGCCCCCACCGACATCGTCTATCATAAAATTGGTCACAGCTTAGAGATCAGTTGGCAAACCGAACGCTTTGATTTGCCTGCTGAACTGCTGCGGGTCTATTCACCGTCTGCGGAAGTCAGAGGCCACTCGGAACAAGAGCGGGTTTTGCAGACCGGCAAAAAGAACGTCGGCATTAAAGCCATAGAACCCGTAGGCAACTACGCCATTCGTATTACCTTTGATGATGGCCACGACAGCGGCATTTTTGCTTGGGACTACCTTTACGACCTGGGCAATCGTCAAGAACAACATTGGCAGAGCTATCTTGGCGAACTGAAACAAGCCAACGCATCACGGTTACCGACCATTCCAGTTGGTCAGTGGCAACCGAAAAAAACCTAGGCGGCGATACGCCGCAAACAGCGAGAGCACTCATGTCCGCAAGCAACTCACAATCTGACGACTCCGAACAAGTAAACTTCGGCTATCAAAAAGTGTCCGCGGCAGAAAAGACCGAGCGCGTTGGTGAGGTGTTCCGCGCCGTGGCACGCCGCTACGATGTAATGAACGACATCATGTCCTTGGGCAGCCACCGCATATTCAAGCGCATGGTTCTGCACATGTCCGGGGTGCGCAGTGGTGGTCAGGTGCTCGACCTCGCCGGGGGTACAGGCGACATGGCCGCTCTATTTGCTGGCGCTGTCGGAACCAGTGGGCGGGTGGTCCTAGCTGACTTAAATGAAGACATGATGCGAGTCGGCCGTAACCGACTGCTGAACCAGGGTTTAACGCAAATAGAGTTTTGCCGGACTCCCGCAGAGTCCCTGCCTTTTGCCGATGACCAATTCGACTGCGCCTGCATCAGCTTCGGCTTACGTAATTTCACTGACAAGGATCAAGCGTTACGAGAACTGCTGCGGGTGCTCAAACCTGGTGCTGCGTTGTTGGTGTTGGAGTTTTCCAAGCCTATCGATCCTTTGCTCGACGGCGCTTACAAAGCTTTTCAGGCCCTGTGGCCCCCTATCGGTCGCGCCTTGGTTGGCGACGCACAGCCTTATCAATACCTAGTCGATTCTATTCGCGTACATCCAGACCAAAAAGCTCTGGGACAGATGTTCGCAGACGCCGGTTTCGTAGACGTTGAGTACCACAACTTGCTCGGCGGCATCGCCGCCATTCATCGTGGCTGTAAACCTGTACCAGATGACAGCGTGAACTCGCAGCCGTGAACCCTGAAGGCATCACTGAACAACTGCAAGATTGGGCCAACCTGTTCTCACAACAGCTGCTGGCGTCCGACCCGATCTGTAGTCAACGCTTGGCGAAGCTCGCTGGGCAAAGCGTAGAAGTTGCATGCACCCAACCTAAATTCACCTGTAACGCAGACATTACTGACCAAGGCATCCACATACATGCAGGCTCGGCGTCTGCACCAAATGTGCAACTGCGAGGGCCTGCGTCAGAGCTACTGAAAAGAGCTTTGGTTAACGACGGCAAAGCCGCAGTAGAAGTGAACGGCGATGAAACCCTACTGCTAGAACTGGTGAGCATACTCGGGAGTTTTCGCCCAGACCCCGCCCCTGCGCTGGCTAAAGTTTTGGGTAACGAGCGCGCTCAAAGCCTGACAGCGTTATTTGAACTGGGTGCTGATACCGCGATGAAATTTGCCCGCAATCAAGTCCAGGATGTTCAACAAGCCAGTAAAGACACTATGCGCGCGAACTTCACCAGCACCAGTGAGTTGAACCAATTGCAAGATCGGCTCGATCAGATGCGGCTGCAAATCGACCGCGTCAGGGCACGGATAGAACGGCTTGAGCAAGCAAGCCAGAGCGGTGCTTAGGCCATGACGCTGGCTCAGTGGCTGGCCCTGGCGAAACTAGCGCGCCACGCGCTCAGACTCGGCCTGCACCACTTTGTGGATGTAAATGAGTTGCCCCAGGGATCGGTACGACGTCTGATGGCTGTGTTGCAAAAAACCTTCGCGGCACCCTCGGACGATCAGGCCCAGCGACTTTGCGCCACGGTAGAATCGTTAGGTCCTGTTTATATCAAGCTAGGCCAGTTGTTTTCGACCCGCCGAGATCTATTGCCAGGTCCGATTGTAGACGCGCTATGCAAGCTACAGGATCGAGTCGACCCCATTGACGCTTTTGCCATCAGCGAAGCGGTGAGTGAACACCTAGGGCAACCCACCTCTGAGGTGTTTCGCCATATTGACGCGCAACCGTTAGCCAGCGCATCCATCGCCCAGGTTCATGCCGCCACATTGCATGACGGCGCAGAGGTCGTGATTAAACTGGTACGTCCCGGTATTAGCCAGCGCATTCACGAAGATATGCACACTCTGCAGGCGTTAGCGGCGTTCCTATGTCGCAATAGCGCTGTTGCTCGGCGACTGCATCTTGATCAGGTTATGCGCGACCACCACGCGGTGCTAACGCGCGAGCTAGACATGTTTGCCGAAGGACGTAACCAAATTCAGTTACGCCGCAACTTTGCCGACTCGCCACTGCTCTATGTACCCAGGGTCTACAGCCAGTTCAGTCGCCGTCATATGCTGGTGATGGAACGGGTCTACGGCGTGCCCATTGGCCAAATTGATACCCTGCGTGCGGCTGGTGTGGACTTTCAGGTGTTGGCGCACAAAGGTGTTGAAACGTTCTTTACCCAGGTTTTTGATCACAACTTCTTTCATGCCGACATGCACCCCGGCAACATTCAAGTGGACATCAGCAACCCCGCAGATCCGAGCTATATCGCACTGGATTGCGCCATCGTAGGCAGTCTGGAACAACAGGACATCGATTACTTAGCGCAGAACATCTTGGCGTTTTTTCGGCGCGACTACCGCGCTGTGGTGGATTTGCATCTGCGTTCTGGGTGGATTCCAGCAATCACCGACGCCGACGCCTTTGAACAGGTCATCGCCCAAGTATGCGACCCTATTTTCAACAAGCCGTTGTCAGAAATTTCTTTTGCTGACTTTATGACCCAACTTTTGCGCACCGCAGCCGACTTCAATATGGAGATACAACCGCAACTGGTACTGCTACAAAAAACCCTACTGTACGTAGAAGGCTTGGGCCGCCAGTTGTATCCGCAACTCGATCTTTGGGAAACCGCCCAACCCTTTATGCAACGTTGGGCGGTGCGCAACCTTGGGCCGCTGGCAGTGTTAACGCAATTACTGGAGCAAGCGCCAAAGCTGGCAGACAATCTGCATCGACTGCCCGAGCTGCTGCGCCAAGATACCCTACCGTTGCGTATAGAACTGGCCCAGCAACACCAGACAGTGGACACCTTGAGCCAGCAGGTTCAACGCCTAGAACGCCGCCAACAACTGGGCAAAATCGGTATCATGCTGGCCGCAGTATCAGCATTGGCGATACTCGTGCTGACGTAACACTGGCTATTCGCCACGAAAAGGAAGCCAAATGGACACACTAGAACACCTCAATGAGACTCTGGTTGCACGCAAAGGCGAGGACCCGGGCACATCCTATGTCGCGAGCCTCTATCACGGCGGAGTGAACAAAATCGCACAGAAGGTCGGCGAAGAAGCTACGGAGGTCGTCCTAGCAGCGAAAGACGCGGCCGATGACGCTGCCCACAAATCCGCATTGGTCGCAGAGGTTGCGGATCTATGGTTCCACTCCCTGGTGCTGTTGAATCACCTCGACCTCGGTGCCCAAGACGTCTTGGACGAGTTGCAAAAACGCACTGGTGTGAGCGGTCACGTCGAAAAAGCTAATCGCGCCGCCGACTAAAACGTCGCTATAATGCAGGCCTTATAACCGCCTAAACTAGGAATGGAGAATTGATATGGTCGGAGGATTCGGCATGACCGAACTGTTGGTCATCCTCGCTATTGTGCTGTTGATCTTCGGTCCCAAACGCATAAAGAGTATTGGTTCTGACTTAGGCAATGCCATTAAAGGATTTCGCAAAGCGGTATCCGATGACGAGCAAGCCAAACCTGCAGACGACACAGCAAAAGTTATAAACAGTGAAGGCGACGAAGCAGCAACCTCGACCAAGAGCGAGGAGCATAAGGTTTAATTCGTCCTGGCATTAGCGCACGCCACCACAGCGCTCGAGACAACAATGTTTCCTGATTTTGGCAGCCTAGAAATTCTATTAATCGTGGTCGTGACACTTCTGGTGATTGGCCCGGAGAAACTTCCAGAAACCCTACGTGCCCTGGGGCTTTGGTTTGGGCGCTTGAGCCGATCCTTTCACAGCGTTAAGTCAGAGATCGAAAAAGAGATCGGTATGGACGATGTTCGTCGTCAGTTGCACAACGAAGCGGTCATGCAAGAGATGAAGCGCATTGAAGACGAAGTGAAGAGCGCTGTGGACCCTGTTACCCAGTCCATGAGCATTGGCGGCACGGCCGCGCCTGAGCCGACCCAAGACTCAGAACCAGTAGCTTCAGCACCGCGACCCACGAGCGAAGCCGAACTAGAGGCCCAGCATGCGAGCAAACTCAAGCAAGCGGCCGCCGATGCAAAAGACGACGCTTAATCAATAAAACCCATGACAAAAGCGCCTGACGATCAAGCTGTCGACGAAAGCCAACAACCTTTTTTAGAACATATTGTTGAACTACGCTCGCGCATTTTGCGTAGCTTAAGTTTTGTTGCCTTGTTGTTTTTACCGATCTATTACTTTGCCGAGCAATTATTTACCTGGGTCGCTGAGCCGTTGATGAGTCGCCTGCCCGAAGGCGCTGGCATGATCGCCACCCAGGTTGCTTCACCCTTCTTAGCGCCCTTCAAACTGGCAATCTACGCAGCAATTTTTGTTGGCGTGCCGTTCTTGCTGCATCAACTTTGGTCGTTCGTTTCACCCGGGCTGTATCGTCACGAAAAACGTTTTGCTCTGCCGCTACTCACATCCAGCGTGGTTCTTTTCTATTGCGGCATGGCCTTTAGCTACTTCTTGGTCTTTCCCATCGTGTTCACCTTTTTTATCGAGATCAGCCCAACCGGCATCAGCATGATGACCGACATTAATCAGTACCTCGACTTTGTAATGAAGATGTTCTTGGCTTTTGGGCTGGCTTTTGAAATACCTGTGGCCACGCTGCTTATGGTTTGGTCGGGGCTAACCACCGCTGATGCCATGGCGGCAAAACGTCCTTACATCATTATCGGTTGTTTCGTCCTGGGCATGTTTCTTACCCCTCCAGATGTGGTGTCGCAATTACTGCTCGCCATCCCCATGTGGCTACTGTTTGAGGTTGGGGTCATGTTGGCGCGCTTCTTCAATAAACGAGACGCACAAGAGACAACGGACTGACGGCTACTCAGCGTTCCGTTCGAGTGAGAGTGTGAACGGCCCATCGTTTATTAGACTCACCTGCATGTCTGCACCAAAGCGACCGGTTTGCACGGGCACCGCTGTGGCAAAGCGCTGGGCGACCGTGTTGTAGATCCGTTCAGCATGTGCTGGTGCGGCAGCGGCGCTAAATGACGGTCGACGGCCTCGTTGGGTATCAGCCAACAACGTAAACTGTGACACCAATAATACCGAGCCACCAATCTGACCAAGGTCGTAATCTAATTTACCTTGCTCATTAGCAAATACCCGCAGACCTAAGACCTTGTCCACCAGCCAGTCGATTTGAGCATCGCCATCGTCTGGCGCGACGCCTAATAACACCACATAACCACGATCAATTGCGCCAACAACGTCGCCCTCCACAGCCACCGAAGCACTGAGGACTCTTTGTAAAAGCGCTTTCATAACAGGCTTGGTAAATTTTAAGCGCGCTTGCGTTCGTGCTCTTTCAGCAACACTTTGCGAATGCGTATGCCTACAGGTGTTACTTCTACCAGCTCGTCGTCATCAATGAACTCTAACGCCTGCTCTAAGGTGAACTGCAAAGCGTTGGTTAAAATAATGGCCTCGTCCGAACCAGAGGCTCGAACATTGGTCAGCTTCTTCTCTTTTAGCGGATTCACGGTGAGGTCGTTAGCGCGACTGTGAATACCCACAATCATGCCCTCGTAAACCACATCGTTCGGTTTAACCATCATGCGGCCACGGTTTTGCAGATTGAATAACGCAAACGACACCGCCTTACCTTGAGCGTTGGAAATCAGCACACCATTTTTGCGGCTGCCAATGTCGTCGGTGAGCTTGGGGCCAAAACCTGCTGAGGCAAAAGACATAATGCCGGTACCAGAGGTTTGAGATAAGAAGACCGGCCGGTAGCCCATGACACCACGGCTGGGGATACGGAACTGCAGTCGCGTCCGACCTTTGCCGTCCGGCTGCATTTCTTGCAACTCACCGCGTCGATCACCCAGGCTTTCCATAACCTTGCCTTGGTGTTCGTCTTCAATATCAAGAATTAACGTTTCGTACGGCTCCTGCATAACGCCGTCGACTTCACGAAAAATAACTTGGGGTCGCGACACCGCCAGCTCGAAACCTTCTCGACGCATGGTTTCGATCAAGACCGATAGATGCAGCTCGCCACGACCAGATACACGGAAACGATCTGGATCAGGGGTGTCTTCTACCGACAATGCGACATTGTGCAGGCTTTCGGTGAACAGCCGCTCGCGGATTTGCCGACTGGTCAAAAACTTGCCGTCCTTACCCGACAAGGGCGAGTTATTAACACAGAACATCATCGTCAGAGTAGGCTCATCCACCGACAAGGCCGGCATGGCTTCAACTTGATCCAGTGCACAAAGCGTGTCGGATATGTTGATTTTGTCCACCCCGGTTAAACAAATAATGTCACCCGCATGCGCCGATTCCGCTTCAATGCGCTCGAGGCCGCGATGGGTGTATAGATTAGCCACCTTGGCCTTACGCTCATTACCTTCGCGGTCAACCACGGTGATCTGCTGATTGCGCGCCACCTGTCCTCGGGTGATACGCCCAATGCCAATCACACCTTCATAGGTAGAGTAGTCCAACGAACTGATCTGCATCTGGAACGCGCCGCTGGCATCGACCGCGGGTGGAGGCACTTGATCCACGATCATGTCCAGTAAGGGCGTCATGTCATCCCCAATGGCATCCAGCTCTAATCCAGCCACGCCGTTAATAGCCGACGCATAAACGGTAGAAAAATCTAATTGCTCGTCGGACCCCCCGAGGCTGTCAAAAAGGTCAAATACCTCGTCGATAACTCGATACGGATCACTGCCGTCACGGTCTATTTTGTTCACGACGACAATCGGTTTAAGGCCGTAGCTAAACGCCTTTTGCGTTACAAACCGCGTTTGCGGCATCGGACCATCAACCGCATCAACTAATAACAGCACCGCATCGACCATAGACAAGATGCGCTCTACCTCACCACCGAAGTCTGCGTGGCCCGGGGTGTCAACGATGTTGATGTGAATATCGCGATACTCAATGGCGGTATTTTTCGCCAAGATCGTTATGCCACGCTCTTTTTCAAGATCGTTGCTGTCCATAACCCGCTCTGCGGTATTACCCGCCAGCAACCCGGTCTGTTTTAACAGACAGTCCACCAACGTGGTCTTGCCATGGTCAACGTGGGCAATAATCGCAACATTACGAACGGTCGGATTCGACACAGCAGTGATTCCTTTAAAGACGACATAAATTGAATAAACGCCCGCCCAAAGATCAGCAGTCACAGCACTAAACAGGACTGCCGCGGCCAGCGACGCGCGATTATGGCGGAAGCGGCTGGTGCTGTCGCGTGAATATAACCCTACCGGACTCACCTCTAATGAGCTGTGGAGGGCCAAACCGCTACTCCACTACGGAATGATTCCTTCAGATGGGTGCATAAACGCCCACATTTGAGGCCGAAACGGTGCGTGAGGGATATTTTTTCCATCAAGACCCTATTTTTCGTGCAAACAGTGTAATTACATCGCGCATTTCGCACCAGAATGGTGCTAATATCTGGCCTTCTTCGCGCTTACGCCCAAATTTGAGGCAAAAAGCCCAAGAGTGGTGCACGGAGAATTTGGGAAGGTACTAAAAACAAAGGCTTAGCGAATTGGCAGCGTGGCATATTTCTTGCTGACTGTTGGTGGCTCACTATTTTAGTGACGCGCTGATGCTCAACATGCGCTCATGTGCTGCGAGCGCTGGTTGGTCCAGATGTGTGGATTTGTTTACACGGTGGTCCAGATCTAAGGAAGTGTCCAATACGGGCTAACAAGGAGACATAAATGAAATCAAAACTAGAATACATCTGGCTGGACGGCAGCGAGCCGACTCAGGGTCTGCGTAGCAAGACTCAAATCCGTGAAAACTTTGGCGGCACCTTAGAAGAGTGCCCAATGTGGTCGTTCGACGGCAGCTCTACGCAGCAAGCCGAAGGCAATGCTTCGGACTGTTTGCTCAAGCCTGTTGCGATTTTCCCAGACCCAGACCGTCAAAACGCCTACTTGGTTATGACCGAAGTTTTGAACGCCGACGGCACACCACACGCCACCAATGGCCGGGCCACGATTGACGATGACGATAACGACTTCTGGTTCGGCTTCGAACAAGAATACTTCCTATGGGACATCGACACGCAGCTTCCTCCTGGCTTCCCTCCCGGCGGTTACCCTGGACCTCAAGGCCCTTACTACTGCTCGGTTGGTGCCGCTAACGCATTTGGCCGCGACTGCATCGAAGAGCACTTCGATTTGTGCCTTGAAGCAGGCATTAACGTAGAAGGCATTAACGCTGAAGTGGCCGCAGGCCAGTGGGAATTCCAAGTATTCGCTAAAGGCGCCAAGCGCGCTGGCGACGAGACCTGGGTTGCGCGTTACCTGCTTGAGCGTACTGGCGAAAAGTACGGTTACGCTATCAATTACCATCCAAAGCCATTCGGCGAACTGGACTGGAATGGCTCGGGCATGCACGCCAACTTCTCTAACGGCGTAATGCGCGAAAAGGGTGACGAAAGCGTATTTACCAAGATCTGTGAGAACTTTGGTAAGAACATCGAACGTCATATGAGCGTCTACGGTGCAGACAACGACCAACGTCTTACCGGTAAGCACGAAACCCAGTCTATTGATGAGTTCAGCTACGGTGTATCTGATCGCGGTGCGTCTATCCGTATTCCGATCGGTACCGTTGAAGACGGCTGGAAAGGCCGACTGGAAGATCGCCGCACAGCATCAAATGCTGACCCCTATAAGGTAGCGGCTGCGATCATCAAAACCTCTAAAGAAGGTCTCGCCTAGCGCCAACCTCTTTAGTATCCGAAAGGCGGGCTTCAAGCCCGCCTTTTTGTTTGCTCTGGGCATCGCCGGGGGTCATTGCGCGATCTCAAGGCTTTTGAACTAAAACAGTGCGCGCACTATTTTGGTGCGTTAAAGTGCGTATATTAGGCTGGCATTGGCCTCGCAGTGGCGGCACCACGGGGCAGTCTCGGGACCTGAACCCCCTTAAATGCCCGTCTAATGGCCTGGGAATTCGACAATTGTTTGCCGTCGTACATTTCTTCGCAGCATGAATAATCAGGCGCGAAATTTGCTTAACAAATGATATGAACCATAGTGTGAGCTCCAAAACCAAAACATCCCGCAGTGCAGTCAGTGCCGAGGCTATTCTCGACCATCTGATCACCGCGACTATGGTGTTGGATGAGGAGTTAAAGGTTGTTTTTGTTAACTCCGCAGCCGAAAGCCTATTGCACTGCTCAGCCGCGCAAATCGTCGGCACACCACTCAACCATATTTTGCTCAGCGCCCAAGCTCTGCAAACCAATCTACGCAAAGCCTTGCGCGAGTATCAACCTTTCACCGCTAGAGAGACGATCCTGCAATTGCCGGACAATTTGCAGGAAGAGGTCGACCTGTCGGTATCCATTTTGGAAAACGGCCAGTACTTGGTGCTGGAGATGTATCCAACCACACGCCTGGCACGAATCAACCAAAGCAACGCATCATCAGATCGTCAAACCACAACTCGCGGGTTGATTCGCGGTTTAGCCCATGAAGTAAAGAATCCCTTGGGCGGCATTCGCGGCGCAGCGCAACTATTGGAGCGCGCATTGCCCAACGAGGCGTTAGCGGAATATACCGGTGTCATCATCGCTGAAGCAGATCGCTTGAAAGATCTTGTGGACCGCATGCTTGGACCGAATCACCAACCCACATTTGAGCAAGTTTATCTGCCAGAAATTTGCGAGCACGTGATAGCTCTGGCGGCTTCAGAGTTCGCCGATCAGATCGAATGGGTTCGAGACTACGACCCAAGCCTGCCGGACATTGAAGCCGATCGTGACCAAATTATTCAGTCCATTCTTAATGTGGTGCGTAACGCCTGCGAGGCACTAAGCAATACTGCGGCGCCAAAAGTCACACTACAAACAAGGATCACCCGGCAATTCACCATTGGCAAAACACGCCACCGCCAGGTGATGTGCATAAACATTATCGACAACGGACCAGGCATTGACCCACGTGATCTAGAACGGATTTTTTACCCCATGATCAGCGGCCGCTCTAATGGCAGCGGCTTGGGCCTGTCCATCACACAGAACATTGTCAGCGAACACCATGGCGTGATTCAGGTGAACAGCGCATTTGGCCACACAGTGTTTTCTATCTTCCTTCCCTTTGAACAACCGACTGCAAGAGACGAGCTACAGGAGCGCACATGAGCAAACATGTCTGGGTCATAGACGATGACCACGCCATACGTTGGGTCTTAGACCGGGCGCTGGCGCAGGCAGGGATACCCATTACGGCATTCAATAGCGCCGACGAGGCAATGCATTACCTGCCCAAAGAAACGCCATTAGCGATCATCACCGACATCCGAATGCAAGGCACTTCTGGGTTGGACTTCTTGGCGGAATTTAATAAGCAGCACTCGAACATTCCGGTCATCGTAATGACCGCTCACTCAGATCTGCAAAGTGCAGTGACCAGTTTCGAACGCGGGGCGTTTGAGTATTTACCCAAACCTTTTGATGTCGACGAGGCCGTGGCCGTTGTGCAAAGAGCTATAGCGCACAGCGAAGAACAAGACCCAGTAGTCGTTGAGCAAATGACACCTGCCACTGAAATCATCGGCCAAGCGCCGGCAATGCAAGAGGTTTTCAGAGCCATAGGGCGTCTGTCTTTTTCCAACGTCAGCGTTCTCATTAACGGCCCGTCGGGATCTGGTAAAGAGTTGGTGGCGCGCGCGCTGCATCGACACAGCCCGCGAGCCCAGAACCCCTTTATTGCTTTGAACGTGGCAGCCATTCCTAACGAGCTGATCGAGAGCGAACTCTTCGGTCACGAAAAAGGTTCGTTTACAGGTGCCGCCACCCAACGCATGGGCCGTTTTGAACAAGCTAACGGCGGCACATTATTCCTGGACGAGATTGGTGACATGCCCGCCTCAGCACAGACACGTTTACTCCGAGTCTTGGCGGAAAATGAGTTCTACCGAGTTGGTGGACACCAGTCGGTAAAAGTTGACGTGCGCATCATTGCCGCTACCCATCAGGATCTCGAAACACTGGTGGAACAGGGTAAGTTCCGCGAGGACCTGTTTCATCGACTCAATGTTATTCGCGTACACGTACCTTCGTTGGCACAACGACGCGAAGATATTCCGCTGTTGGCGCAGTACTTTTTGGACAACGTCGCCAAAGAACTGGGTGACGAACCCAAACGCCTGGACGCCGATACCGCAGACTACCTTATGGCGCTGCCCTGGCCGGGCAACGTGCGGCAGTTAGAAAATACCTGCCGCTGGTTACAAGTGATGGCCAGCTCAAGAACCATTCTGGTAGAAGACCTACCGCCAGAACTGCGGGACGGTGAAGAGTCTAGTGGTGGTTCAGATTGGGAGGGCAGTTTGGCTCGATGGGCGAATCAGTTTCTTGAGCAAACCGAAGCGTCGCCACTGCTTGATACTGCGGTACCAAAGTTTGAACGCATTATGATCGACGCAGCACTGCGCAAGACCGGTGGCCGTAAGAAAGACGCAGCAGAGCTGCTGGGTTGGGGACGCAATACCCTGACCCGTAAGATGCAAGAACTGCAGTGCTAAGCAATGCACATCGTCCTGTATGAACCGGAGATTCCGCAAAATACCGGCAATATCATTCGGCTGTGTGCCAACGTTGGTGCATCGCTGCATCTGATAGAGCCACTGGGCTTTGCTTGGGATGACAAGCGCCTAAGACGCGCCGGTTTGGACTACCACGAATTTGCCTCAGTAACCCGCCACGCCGATCTGGCAGCCTGCCAACAACACCTTAAAGAAGGTCGATGGCTGGCTCTGACCACTAAGGCCCAGAACAATTACGCCGCTATTCGATATCAAGAAGACGATGTTTTGGTTTTTGGGCCCGAAACCCGCGGCTTACCTAACGAGCTGCTGGACGCCTGGATTCCTGAGCATAAGCTGCGGGTACCCATGCAAGACTCATCGCGCAGCCTCAATCTGTCCAATACGGTCGCGATTGTTGTTTATGAAGCGTGGCGCCAGTTGGGATTTAACGGCGCGCGCTAGCGCGCCTCATAAGCTAATGAGTAACTGGATCGGCGCCGTCATCAGTGGCGGCCTCTGCAGCGCCCTGATTTTGTTCCGCTTGTTGCCGCATCGCTTGCACATACAACGCTTCGAAATTTACTTGGGCAAGTTGCAATGGTGGGAAGCCACCCTTCACAACCAAACCGTCTACAGATTCTCGCAAGTAAGGGAATAACGTTGTGGGGCAGGCTATGCCGATAATCTGCGCGAGTTGGTTTTCTTCAACGCCCTCAATGTGAAAAATGCCACCCTGTTGCACCTCTACAATAAAGCCCACCATGTCGCCTTCGAGCTGTGCCGTCACGGTAATGGTCAAAATCACTTGGTGCTGAGTTTCACTGATGCGATTAGCTTGAGTATTTATGTCGAGCTTTAACTCTGGCCGCCATTGGCGCAGAAAAACCTCTGGCGCAGACGGCGACTCAAACGATGCATCTTTTAGGAAGATGCGCTCAATGCGTAGTTGTGGTGGCACCCCTTGCTCTGTTTGTGCCGCAGCACTGTTGTCATTCGATTCGTTTGTTCCGTTGTCGCTTTGGTCGCTCATGCTTTAACTACCGGTAAATTTTGGCCACGCCATTCCGCCATACCACCGGTCAGCCGAAGCACGTTGGTAAAGCCCTTCTTCCGCAAGATCGTACCTGCCGAACCAGAGTGCTGGCCCATTTTGCAAGTGATGATGAGCGGTTGTTCTTTATGTTTATTTAATTCGTCGCTGCGCGATTCAAAGCTCGAAAAAGGAATGTTGATGGCACCAACGATATGCCCCTCGGAATACTCGTTGGCATCTCTAACATCCACCACTACAGCGCTTTCGCTGTTTACCAGCTTTACAAGTTGTTGCGAGTTAATGGTGGCGCCACCACGCGCCATTTCATTACGAATAAACAGCAACAACAGCACCACGAACGCTCCCACAAGGAGTGGGTGGTTGCCGATGAAAGTGAACAGTTGTTCCATACTCGAGCCCTTAAAATTGCGCGCGTAGTATACACACCAATCCAGCAAATACTGACGCCGCGCCGCCGCCTTTTTCTACCTTTATCAACCCAAACAAAGAAACACGCATCGGTTCAGTAAAGAAAATTTGCTACCATTCGCGTCCCGCAGTTTTCGATTCTGGAGCGCACATGTCTGCTGTCAGTTTGCTGGTCATTCTCGACGGTTTCGGTTACCGAGAAGACAGCACCGATAACGCCATTGCCCAAGCCAACACCCCGACCTGGGATCAATTATGGGCCACTAGACCACACACCCTCATTTCTGGTTCTGGTGAAGACGTCGGGCTGCCGGCCGGACAAATGGGTAACTCTGAGGTGGGTCATATGAACCTCGGCGCGGGACGGGTCATTTATCAAGATTTCAGCCGCATCAACCAGGCCATTGAACAAGGCGAGTTTGCCGAAAACCCGGTAATTAACGACACCATCAATACGGTAAAAGGTACCGGCGGAGCCTTACATGTGCTGGGTTTGTTATCTCCCGGTGGCGTCCACAGCCACGAACAACAAATTTTTGCGTTGATCAGACACGCAGCTCAACAGGGGCTGTCTAAGGTCTATTTGCATGCCTTCTTAGATGGCCGCGATACACCACCGCGCAGCGCCAAAGAATCTTTACAGCAAGCCGAAGATTTATTTGCCGAGCTAAACTGTGGTCAGGTTATCAGCGTTACCGGCCGCTATTTCGCCATGGATCGAGATCGCCGCTGGGATCGACAAGAACGCGCGTATAACGCAATCACCCGTGGCGAAGCGCCGTTTCATGCCACAAGCCCAGTGGCCGCACTTGAGGCAGCTTACGCGCGAGACGAAGACGATGAATTTGTGCAGCCCACAGCCATCCACAATGGCGACCAAAGACCTGTGGTGATGACCGAGGCAGATGCCGCGATCTTCATGAACTTTCGCGCCGATCGCGCCCGACAACTGACCCGTGCTATGACCGAGGCTGACTTCGACGGCTTCCAGCGTCGCTCTTTTGTTCAGCTCTCTCAATTTACGACACTGACCCAGTACGCTGACGACATTGATCTACCCTGTGCTTTTGCGCCCGAGACGCCAAGCAATACGCTGGGAGAATATCTATCTAAATTAGATAAGAGCCAGCTACGCATAGCCGAAACCGAGAAATACGCTCACGTCACATTCTTCTTTTCTGGTGGCAGGGAAGAACCCTTTCCCGGGGAGCATCGCATTCTCATTCCATCACCCGATGTGGCCACCTACGACTTGCAACCGCAAATGAGCGCCGCAGCAGTGACCAAGGAACTGGTGCTAGCAATTCATAGCGGCAAGTACGACACCATCGTGTGCAATTATGCGAACGGCGACATGGTGGGCCATAGCGGCAACCTAGCTGCAGCGATAACCGCGGTAGAGACGCTGGATGAGTGCTTGGCCAAGTTGGTTAGCGCTATTTCCGAGGTCGACGGACAAATGCTGATAACCGCCGATCATGGCAACGTTGAAAAAATGCGTAACCTAGAGACACAGCAAGCCCATACGGCGCACACCGAAAACCCGGTACCGCTGGTGTATGTTGGCCAGCAGTCCGTTGAGTTCGCAGACCACGGCACGCTGGCGGATGTAGCGCCTACCTTGCTGACGCTAAAAAATCTGCCGATACCAGAAGAAATGAGCGGGCGCTCTTTGGTCTTAAGCGACATAAAGCAAACCGCCTAAGACCTTGAACTCGACCTACCGCCAAGTGCTTCGCCTGTTATGGGCTACCAGCATGATGTCGGTATGCAGTCAGCTGACCTTTGCTGCAACTGAAGATGCCGATGCTGCCACTACCGCAGCAGAGCTTGCACAAACCGTTGAAGAACTCAACGCCCTAGATCAATGGTTCACCGAGGCAGAAAAAACACGCAACAATCTGCAAACACAAATTCGCAAGCTCGACCGAGACATCGGCAAACTCAATAAGGCGATACGTGCCGGTGAATTACAGGCCCAGCAACAGCAACAAGACATCGACGCAACCCAGGAAAAAATCACTGACCTGTCCGGCCAGGTAAAAGAACAAACTGAGGGAATTACCGCGCACTTACAAGCTGCTTACAGGCTCAGTGGCGACAGCTTTGCCAAAAGTCTTATGCAAAGCCAAAGCCCAACAGAAATTGACCGCATGATTCGCTACCACGGTTACTTCAGTGCCCAACGCATTGAGCTAGTCGAACAATACAGCGCCACCTTGAGCTCACTGGAAGACGCCGAACAAACGTTAGTCGAACAACGTCAACGCCAGCAGCAACAAACCGATGCACTGCGCGAACAACAAAGCAGGCTTGATAAGAATAAACAGCAACGCAAAACCAGCATTGCCAATTTACAAAAACAAAGCATCGATAAAGAAGCCGTGCGAACGCGGCTGTTGGCAGATAGCGAGCGACTACAGCAACTGCTGCAACAACTTCGCAGCCGCCTGGGCGAACTCGACGGCACCGCGTTCGCAGCCGCCAAGGGTAGCCTCATTCGGCCCGTGCGCGGCAAGCAACGCAACGCCTTCGGCAGTAAACGCTCGGCCGGGCGTCTAACCTGGCATGGCATTAACATCAGCGCCAAGGCAGGCACCCCGGTCGTGTCGGTCTATCAAGGGCGTGTTGTATTTGCCGATTGGCTACGAGGCTTTGGTTTAATGATCATTGTCGATCACGGCAGCGGTTATATGACCCTTTACGGTAACGCCGAGACATTACTCAAGACGCCAGGCGATTGGGTTGAAGGCGGCGAACCCGTAGCACTGGCAGGGAACAGCGGCGGCCAAAGCCAGAGCGGTATTTATTTTGAGGTGCGCGACCAAGGCGAAGCTAAGGATCCCGCTTCGTGGTTACAAAGATAGAGTGCTGATGTATGCAGCACCGATCACACAACATCCAACTGTCGCCTGTTACCCAAGCGTGTTTGCTGTTAAGCATGCTCAGCGGCGTTATTTTGGGGGTGGTTGCCTTTCGTTATTTGCATCCAGCCGAGGCCGCAGCAGAAGTTCATATTGGCCAAGCCTTGCAGCAAATTCGGCGGCATTACGTTGAAGACATTGATGAGGCCACCCTCGCCAAAGGAGCTATCGACGGCATGCTGGCCCAATTAGATCACTACTCAGTACTGCTGGATTCTTTGCAATTCGCGCAGCTACAACAAGATGCCGAAGGTGCCTTTACCGGCATAGGCATCGAAGTCGACAGCCAAGACGGACGGTTTACCGTAATCACCCCCATGGACGACAGCCCGGCTTATCACGCCGGCATAAAAGCAGGTGATCGGCTCACCGAGGTTGATGGCACATCCACCGAAGGAATCGACATTAACCAGTTGTTGAAACTCATAAAGGGCGAACCCGGTACTGCGGTGGCCGTTACCGTACAAAGATCACCCGCTGAAGAATTAACCTTTCAAATCGTGCGGGCGCGATTGTCCATCGACAGTGTCAGGGTCCGCGCTCTGGAGCAGGGTTTGGTCTATGCCCGCCTTACCCGATTTAACCAAAACACTGCCACAGAGTTGGTTACCGCACTGGATACATCCGCCAAAAACCAGCCCATTACCGGTCTAGTTCTGGATGTGCGCAACAATCCAGGGGGCTTGCTCAGTTCCGCCATCGCTGTTGCCGATCTATTTCTTGCACGCGGCGTTATCGTTACCACGCGCAAACAGCGGGGCGAACTGGCTCAGCAAGAGTTCCGTGCAACTCTGGACGACATTCTGCCGAACATACCCATCGCCGTTTTAATCAACGCAGGTTCCGCTTCGGCGTCCGAAGTGGTTGCCGCAGCATTGCGCGATCATCAACGTGCGGTACTCGTAGGGACTCGCAGTTACGGTAAGGGTTCGGTGCAAACCATCATGCCGACATTGGGACTTCAGCAGGCGATTAAGCTCACCACCGCAGAGTACTTTTCGCCCAATGGCGACGCCATCAACAACGTTGGTATCGACGCCGACATCCGCATCGACCCAGAGGTGCAACCAGCCGACGCCAGCGACGACCCATGGATCGCTGCCGCCATCGCAGCATTAGTCAAAGAGGTTTAAGCGTCGAACAGTGCCTGGCCTTCGGCAATAGAGAGGTCGCCTTCGTAAATGGCCCGACCAGTAATGGCGCCCAGAAATAACTCCGGGCATTCAGCGAATCCGTCTTTTAGGCGCTGCACATCATCCAGGTGGGCAATACCGCCGGATGCAATCACGCCAACACCAGCACCCTTGGCCAAGGCTACCGTGGCTTGGACATTTACCCCGGACATCATGCCGTCACGCTCGATGTCGGTATAAACAATACCTGCAATAGGCAACTGCGCCGCCTGACAAGCTAAATCTATGGCACTGATGCCAGAATCCGCATCCCAACCATGGGTGGCGACAGCACCATCGCGGGCATCTAAGCCCAGCACGATGTGGTTCGGAAACCGCTCTGCGGCTTGCACTAAAAACTCTGGTTCCTCGATGGCCTTGGTGCCGACAATGACCCGATCAACGCCAGCCTGCAAATAGGCGTCAATGGTATCTAAGCTGCGCACACCGCCACCTACTTGCACCGGCATATCGCCTACAGCCGCCACCATGCTCTTAATCAATTGGCGATTTTTCGGCAGCCCGGCAAAGGCACCATCCAAGTCAACAATATGCAGGCGTTTACCGCCTTGGGCTCGCCAATGTTCGGCCATGGCAACCGGATTATCTGAAAACACCGTCGCATCATCCATGCGGCCTTGACGCAGGCGTACGCAAGCGCCTTCTTTTAGATCTATCGCCGGGATCAGTTGCACGGTTTATAAACTGCCCTTGGTGGACGGCACGGTATTGCCCATGCGCGTATCCACAGACACCGCCATGCGCAGCGCGCGACCAAACGCTTTAAACAAAGTTTCCGCTTGGTGATGGGCGTTTTCGCCTTTGAGGTTATCCAAGTGCACCGTCAGCATGCCGTGGTTTACGAGGCCCTGGAAAAATTCACGCAGTAAATCCACATCGAAGTCGCCGACTCGACCGCGAGTGTAGTCAACGTCATAAAACAGGCCTGGGCGTCCAGACAAATCCACTACAACTCTGGAGAGCGCTTCGTCCAATGGCACATAGGCGTGGCCGTAGCGGGTAAGACCGCTCTTATCGCCAGCAGCTTCATTAAGGGCTTGGCCCAGCACAATGCCAACATCCTCAACCATGTGGTGAGCATCAACCTCCAAGTCCCCGGTGGCTTGAATGTGTATATCAATCAAGCCGTGCCGCGCAATTTGCGTCAGCATATGCTCAAAAAACGGCAGACCCGTGGACAACTCAGCCTGGCCCGTGCCGTCCAAGTTTATTGTCAGTTCAATCTGGGTTTCGCTGGTATTGCGAATCACGCTTGCTGTTCGAGCTTGTGTCATTGGAATTCACCTGTTCATCGCCAAATGCACCTTGGCTATGTTGTAACTCTATGCCTTGCAGTGTTTATAAAAATGAGGGCGCGCAGTGTAGCGGACTTACCGCAGAATTCATCCATTCACAGCCTACAGCAAGGCCGATAAGTCACCGTGGGGTAAAAATCGATTGGTGGTGTTGGCCTTAATCCAGCGCCCTAGTTCTAAATCGAAATCACCACGCTGCTTCAGCAGCTTTACCAGTGGCACCACCGGCGACTTAGCCCCAGCCTGCCAACTGGCATGCTGCATTTCCCCCAGTGTGAATAAGCGAACGAGGTTTATCAGAGCAGTGTTATCAAGCTCTGCACAAGCCGTGTCCCACCCGGGCAACAATAGACTGGCGACCAAACCATGGTCGACCTGCTCAATAGTCACCGCTTCGGCATCACCATCGACTCCACACCGTTCAGCCACAGCCAACCATTGCACTACCTGTGCATCGGTCACCGCACCACTCATGGCCTTCGGATCAAAACTATCAACCGTCATAAAAAGTCTTCATTGGTCGGAGAAATGGCACCCTTCGTCGCCTAAGGCGCTGAGTATACTACCGCTGTCGTGCAGAGTGAGAAGGTCATCATCAACTCGGCCTAAGAGCCAGGAAAACCCGCTATGTTTAAGAGAATTTCTGCGCTACTGCTTGTTGTTGTATTCGTCGCACTCGCCGTAGCCGCCTACTATCTGCGCGATCCAAACCAATTCAAGCAAGACCTACAAGACCTTGCTGCGGAGCAAAGCGGCTATCAAGTAACGATAAACGGCGACATCCGCTGGCGTTGGGCGTTGCCCTTTGGTGTAAGTGCCGAAGACATTGCGGCAACAGCCGATAGCGAAACCATTACCGTGGATCGACTCACCCTAGGCATCAGCTTCGGCTCGATATTTGCCGCCTTCGATGACTGGAAGATCAACACCTTGCATCTGCAAGATGTTTATTGGGAAGACTCCGAGAGCATCATTCGCATCAGCGATTTTCATTTGCAGGACCTCCGCACCGGAGTGTCGAGCCCCTTTGCTATGCAAGTCGGCTATGAGAGTACCGACCCTGACCCAATCATCGTTACCGCAGACATCGCAGGCCGCTTGAACTACGGCGACAACGACGTGCTGCGCTTTGCAGATACCAAGGTCAGCAGCAACCTGGCTGTGGGTACCTGCCAAGGCGCCATAAACGAAGCCCAACGAGCCACCGGACCGCGGCAAGAGTTCCCGCAGGACCTGCTGCCATTAAACGACCTCTTGGATTACGACCTGGCCTTGACCTGCGACTTGGCCGACATTCCAGACTCGCCGGTGCCTCTGACACCAGCAACGCTGAAAGTCGCCAACCAAGAGGGGAACACCCATATCCAATTGAGCACCAATAATTTTTGGGCCGGCACCTTGAATCTGGACACGCACATCGATCTCGCGGCACAACCGCCACGCTGGACGGTAAAGACCAATGCCACCGGAATCGACAGCGCCGAGTTTGTTGATTGGGCCAAAGTGAAACAGAACTGGCAGGCGAAACTTGATATCGACAGCACTCTGACAATGCGCGGTAACTCCGAGGACGAGTTACTGTCTTCAATCGCCGGAACTGCGAATTTAGACGGTGGCACCGGCAGCATAGACATCAGTGCACTGCGCAATGTTTTGAATGCCGCAGCGCTGATAAGCGGCAAGGACAACCGGGTCAAAGACTGGCCTGAGGAATTAGGCTATCAAGAACTCACCGCTCAGTGGCGCGCACAGGGCAAAGCCAGCGAGATCGAATTCACTCTGGACAACATCCGAGGTGAAGCGAGCGGCGCGGTCGACTTTGTGGAACAAACCATGGATATGGACGGCTGGCTTCGAATCGATGAGCCGACCAACCAAGTGGGACTGCGTCTCCCCGAAGAGTTGATGAACACTAAATTACCCATGAATTGCCAGGGGCCCTTGGTCGATCCCAAATGCCGACCTGACAAAAGCGGACTGCTTAACTTGTTGCGCCGCACCTTAACAGGCGAAAAGGCTGAAACTCTGCGCAACACCGTGGAAAAAGCAATTGAAGAGAAAGTACCTGATAAACTCAAAGAATCGTTGCGCGGACTGATAGGACGGTTCGGCAAAAAGGACGACTAGCGCTCAAACACCCAGAGGACAACGGCCTACATTGGATTGGTTTGCTGAAAAATTGATTGCTTGGCAGCAGCAACACGGTCGCCACGACCTGCCATGGCAGCAACAGATTAATCCATATCGAGTTTGGATCAGCGAGATCATGCTGCAACAAACCCAGGTGGCCACGGTCATAGGTTATTACCAACGCTTTATGCAGCGCTTTCCAGACATCGCACACCTGGCTAAGGCACCGGTGGACGATGTATTGCACCATTGGACAGGACTGGGCTACTACGCGCGGGCGCGCAACTTACACCGTGCAGCACAAACCATTGAGCAAGAGCACGCAGGGCTCATGCCTACAACCCAAGAGCAGCTAGAGGCCTTACCGGGAATAGGCCGCTCTACAGCAGGCGCAATCCGCGCCCTGGCAATGAACCAACACGCGAGCATCTTAGACGGCAATGTAAAACGCGTACTGACGCGCTTTCATGGCATCAGCGGATATCCCGGAGAAACCAAAGTCGCCAAGGCATTATGGCAAGCGGCCGAAGCCCACACGCCGGAACAACAAACCGCAATCTACACCCAGGGCATTATGGATTTAGGCGCAACCCTATGTACCCGTCGCCAACCCGATTGCCCAGCATGCCCAATGCACAGCCGTTGCAAGGCACGACTTGCTGGTACCGTGGATCAACTGCCTAGCCCAAAACCGAAAAAGACCAAACCCGTAAAAACAGCGCGCTTTTTTATTGTGAGCTTGCCGAACCAAGCAACCCTGCTAGAGCAACGACCCATGAAGGGCCTATGGGGAGGCTTATGGACACCACCCGAACGCCATGCAGAAACCACCGTGGAAGACTTTCTACAAGAACTCGCACTGACACCGGAACATGTGCAGGAACAAAGTCAAGGACAAGGCTTTCGTCACACCTTTAGCCACTTCCATCTGGATATCGAGCCCATCTACTTAAACTTAAACACCGAACCCATGCATATTGCAGAAGACAACCGTCGTTGGGTTCAGCCAGAAAAAATAGACGCTGAAAACGAACCCCTTGGGCTTTCCGCCGTCGCCGTTAAACTATTGGCCGAGCAAAGCCATCCACAAAAGACCATCAAGCTATGAGCCGAACCGTACATTGCAGTCGCTACAAACAAGACCTGCCGGGGCTGGAAAAACCCCCACTGCCTGGGCCAGCAGGAGAAAAAATCTACAACGAGGTGTCACAACGCGCCTGGGACGAATGGCAAGAACTGCAAACCATGCTGATTAACGAAAAACACCTAAGCCTAATCGACCCCGACGCACGCACCTATTTGAGCGAACAACGCCGCCGCTACTTTAATAATGAGCCTGTAGATCGCGCCGAAGGCTTCGTACCCGGCGGAGACGGTTGACGGCGACCAAACACCCCGCTTTAATACGCCGCTCTGTGCCGATGCGTCGGCAACCCCAAAAGGCCAGATAGCTCAGTTGGTAGAGCAGAGGACTGAAAATCCTCGTGTCGACAGTTCGATTCTGTCTCTGGCCACCATCTTTTCCTTCAGAAATTTGTCGTTCTCAGTTCGTGACACCGTAGACGTATTGCTCACTACCAAACGTAGTCATGCCACTTGGTAGGGTGGGGAGCCTTGGCCTAAATACTTCTATTATCGTGTTGGTGGTGCTTTATGATGAATGATCACCTTTACTGCAGATTCACATATGTCTGATTACCCACCTGAGATCAAAGTCGAGCATCACGACAATGGTGTTCTTGTCGCTACGTTAAACCGACCAGAGGTCCTCAACGCCCTGGACGGCGCAATGCGCCTAGGAATACGCCAACTCATTACCGAGGTAAATGCTGACCCTTCGGTTAGGGTGCTGGTTTTAACCGGGGCTGGCAGCGCGTTCTGCTCGGGCGCGGACTTAAGCGCAAAAGATAGCCGACCCTGGCCTCGTGGCCCCGCTGACCCGGAATTTTCTTGGTGCGTAGATTTATTGCAGATGCCCAAACCCACCATTGCCGTCGTCAATGGCGTTGCTGCAGGCGGCGGTTTTGGCATTTCACTGCTGTGCGACTTTCGTTTTTGCTCACAATCCACCCGGCTAATTCCCGTTTGGGCGAAACGCGGTATTCATCCTGACGACCTGGTCACTTGGACCCTGCCCAAATTAGCGGGCTACAGTCGGGCGTTAAAATGGCTATATGCTGGAAACGATATTCCACTCACAGATGCTCAACACGCGGGCTTAATTGAGCCGGTGGTAGCAGACGAGAAGCTTATGCCGACCGCAATGGAATTCGCCAATACCCTGGCATCGGGACCAACAGTGCAATATGCCCTGACCAAGCAAGCGGTGCTGAAATCTTTGAACCGCGAACCGTGGGACAGTGCCGCATTGGAAAGCTGGGGGCAAAACACGGCTCGCAAAACGTCAGACTTTAAGGAAGGGGTCAATGCGTTTCGCGAAAAGCGTAAGGCGCAATTTACCGGTGAGTAGAAGAGTACCTAAGTAGGTGTTTCAAACCGCAGCCGTGCGTTATGGTGGTTTGACGAATACGAACAACAACATCGTTCTTCAATAACTTGCACGACAACCAAGTCCAGGAGATTGACATGGCCCCCAGCGAAGCAGAACGCGATTTACTGTTTAAGCAATTCGGACGCGCCTTTTTCAAGCAGGATATGGATGCCCTATACGAAGTCGTGACCGAAAATTTTACCTACTCAATTCTCGTCAACGATGAATCTCGTGTCATGCGCAGCCGAGACGAAGTGGCTGCTTTTTTTAACGAGCGCAATGGCACACAAAAAGACGTTCGTTTTGAAGACGTTGTTTTTCATCATGCCCCGGAAGCCACGTTTATGACTTATCGCGTTACTGGAACTGATCTGGCTACAAACGCGCGCTTCGAAAAAATCGGTGTGGAAAGGTATACATTCGACAACGGACGAATCGCAGAAAAGGACGTTTACAGCAGGCCCGTTTAAACGCGTTACGAAGCGTTGTTGGTTGGCCCATTTAAGGCCTCAAACCATTTTGGGTGATGGCCGCTTTTTCTTTCGCTATTAGCATTTTTGGACCCTAAATCTAAAGTTCTTCAATATGCTTGTACTTGTATCAGGATTTTTAGAGCAGGTATTCTTCTGAACAGTTATTTCCGTTGAGGGGGAATAAATGTCTGTTCTACTAAAGATAATTTCAATCGCGTGCCTGCTTTCGATTGCAACAGTAAACGCTGAACAAGCAGACTTAGAGAGTTTGGTCGGCTCAGAAATCCCGCTGTTCCAATGCGCTAGCCCGTCAGGTGCAACGCTCACTCGAGACGGCATAACGCAACTTAGAAAATTGCGCGAAAAAGCGAATAAGTATTGCCTGACGTGCAAAGGCGACCAATGTATCGCTAAACAGTGGCCAGAGGAGCGAGCCCAAGAACGGCAGTTATGCCAGTCTCTTTACTGTGTCCCCGCGCGATTTCCTACCTACAATTTAGCTGACGAGATCGGCTGGCAAGAACATGCCGCGCAGGTCAGCTATAAGGTGAATCGGAGAGGTCGGGGCCAGCTCTTGAATTATCAAGCGACCGAAAATGCCGACGCCATAAGCCCGTACCAAGCAGAGGTTGCAGAGTCGGTTAACGCCTTCTTGAAAAACACCCGCTTTGTCGCGCTCGAAGTTGATGGCGATACTAAGGAGCTGGTAAATCTTTCCTACAAATTAAAAGTACCCAAGCGGAAGTAGCCTCAAACACACAATGTTTCGCGCTTTAATTCTAAAAACAAACAAAATGGATACAGATACTTGGAATTTTTAACGTTTATGGCCGCGGCCATTGCTTTCGTCAGCGTCATTCTATTGGTTATTGCTTTCACTAATCGCTGTGACGAATGCGGCAGCCTTGGCCATGCTTTCAGCTCGGATAAATTACCCGACTATGAAACCGGCCAGGCCTTTGTGATCTGCAAAAAATGCGGCGCCAAGACGCACAAAGGCACTGTTAGCGCCGATGGCACGGTGTTGTGGTTCAGTGGAGGAAGCGGAAAGTTCCACGACGACGGCAGCTACCACGGCGATAGTGGCGGTGATGGTGGCGGCGGCGGGGGTGAATAAAGACACCGGCAAATTACCCCCACACTTTAGCTTTACGCCCTTTTACGCTGTCTTTTGTCCCTTAAAATCCGCTCAACCTCGGCTCTAAATTCATCTGACATCGGCGTGCCAAAACGCAGAAACGCCTCGCCAAAGGTTTCAATGTTTCGAATAACGGATCCGGAATAGAAGTCTTCAGACAAAAAGCCCTGTCGCGCTTGCTGGAAATTATTTTCAAACATCGACCGTGCCATGGTGAGCACCATGCGCAATCTACTTAAGTCCGACGCCTGCATAGACTCCAAATCTATCGAGTTAAGGTCGTTAACCGCAGCGACTACTTTTAAGTTTTCTGGCTCCATTAATATGACGCTGGTGAACTCCATCACCGTGTCGGTACGCGCCTGCATAATTTGTGCTGCAGAAAATTTATTTTGCTGCTCCAAGGCTTTTGAGTTTTGCCGCACTTGAACGGTTAAGTAGGCAAGAGTCAAAAATACCGCAATCGCTCCCAATAACTCGGCAACCGCGCCCAATGCATCCCAATTCATATCTAGCTCCCACAAAAGATATTTGCAGCAAGCAAAACGAATTACCGGTCAAGCAGTCAAGCGCTACCCGAAGGTTGGGATGCTATTGATAGAGCGCGTTCATACGCTCCACGAGTTCGGCAGACAAAGTTGTGGCTTCAGCTGTTAGGGCTTGTTCTAGTTCCGAGGGACTTTTCACCCCAAGCACCACAGTATCTACTGACGACATGCTAAGCGCGTATTGATGCGCCAACTGGGCAACGGAAACGCCGAGTTCTTGAGCAAGTTCACGAAAGGCCGCCGCTCGCTCGAAATCGCGCTGTTCAGGCGAATGCGCTTTGACCGCACGATCTATTTGGTCGGTTAAGGATCCAGCTGCCACCGCTCGAATACCCATAACGCCACAACCTTGGGCACTGGCGGTTTCGATAATTCCGCGATGATCGGCTTCCTCAGGGGCCATTGCCATACCACCAGAACTGTTCAATACGTTGGTCACGCACTGCACAATCTCGGGCTTTTCGTCCAGTCCCAGAACTTTCACATCAATGCCAGGCACCATCGCCGCGGTAATGCCCCAAGCGCTGATTCGACCTTCTTCTTTTAAGCGCTGAAAAGCGGGTACCACATGGGCGCGATATTTAGACAAAGGCACGGCTACCCGCGACAACACCTTGGGATAAACAGCACCAGACCAGCCATCGTCTATGACACAACCATGCAGAATAAACGCATCCACCGCATCGCGGTTGAGTCGCTCACAGCTCTTATCTAAAGAGCGCCGCAGACGGCCTTCGATCTCCTCTGCTGGTGCATCGCCCAACATGCACTTGGTGCTGAGTTTTATTTCCTCTGGGTAACCCTCCGCAAAAGCCGCACCCACCACGCTCTCAGCCTCGCCGTTTCCATACATTGGCGCTAAGTCAAAAAAGTTGATGCCAGCAGCAACAGACGCAGCAACCGTAGCCAACGCTTCGTCGCGATCAGTCGCACCCCAAACTTGGCCAATGCCGCCACCACCCAATGACAAGCGGCTGACGTTTTTGATTGGTCCGAGATTTCGAATTTCCACCTGAGTCTCCTCTGTTTTGGATGAGCAATCATAGGGAGCGCCAAGCGCTGCAATAGGTACTTGTCTAAAATTGTTCTAATACTCTATCAGCGTTGCTTGCCCTTTCAGCAACTTCTAAATCAAAGACTTCCTTTTGACCGGATTTTCACAAGCGCTCAGTCACCGTCCTTGCCGTGATATTTCTGCAAATTTTTAGAGCTCGTAAACTGCGATAAGCGCTTTACGACTTGCCTTAAAAGTTCTCCCTATGAATGGAGAAAAGGCGCCTTAGCAAGCCAACGAGGACGAGTATGGCCAATACATTTCATCTTGCAGTGCCCGCCGGCGATCTGGCTGAAACAAGAAAGTTTTATTGCGAAATTCTTGGCTGCACTGAGGGCAACCAAGAGGCCGGCCGCTGGGTTGACATTAACTTTTGGGGTAACGAATTGACCTTGCACCAGAGCGACGAACAGCTCTTCGGAGTCCGGCATGACGTCGACATGGGTAGCGTTAGCGTGCCGCACTTCGGCGCTCATCTCAGCGAGGTTGAATTCCAGGCTTTGAAGGCACGAATCGAGGCGAGCGATGTTGAATATCTTGATCCCCCGTACCGCCGCTTTGTCGGTGACAAATTCGAGCAAGAAACGTTTTTTATTAGGGATCCTAATGGAAACGTACTAGAAATGAAGACCATGGCTCATCCAGAGGTCCTATTCGAGGCTTAGTGTATTTAGCTCTTTCACATTGCAGGCAAAGATAGACCTAGTACAAGCCAACTATGAACCAAAGTAACTCACTGACTTAACGACGAATGTTGGTTTGGTTCATTGTTTCTTCCCCGCGCTCTGACAGCTTGGGCACATGGAAGTTGCTGTCGTAAATCTCTTGCTCGAACCAGTCTACGAAAACCGCATCGCGGTTGTGCCGCCACACATCCCACACGCGACGCGCAAGGGTTGTTTTCATGACGCCCAGCTTTAGTGTGCGCATGCGAGTGTCTAAATGACTGCGATCCACTAAACCGGAGTGATACTTGTCATATACGTCGAACAAATCGACGAGATAGGTCAGCAGAGCCATTTGTATGCGCCAAACATCCACTTTTGAGAGGTCATCGGAATTCCAATCCAATGCCATGAACTCTGCGTATTCGGCATCTTTTGACGTTTGGAAATAGCGGTCATATAGCCGCTGGGTTAGCGAGTTGCCGAATTGCGCTTTGGCAATTTTATTTTGCTGTCTGATCTGAATCGCCAGATACACCAGCGAAAAGATCACGCCAACCGCTCCTATCGCCTCACCTAAATTACCTAATTCCTCTAACGTCATGTTCCCCCGTATCACCCGTTGTTAGATAAATGCTGTCAGTGCACCAGGCCAGGCCACTCCTTTAGCTTTTTACTTTGCCTGCCTATACATCATCAAGAACCCACCAACTCTAATTGTGCTAGTTCACCCACTGCGTGATAGCCGGCGCTGATGTCGCTCAATTGGCGCAAATACATGTTGGCGTAGAAAGAACCCTGGGATAACAGACCAAAGAAGTCGTTAGACATGTAGTAATCGTAGTTGAACTCCTGACCCTCGATCTTTCTACTTCCATAAAAAACACCGTCATCAGAGTCATAACTGAACCTGATACGAAAATTGGTTAGTACCGCATTGCGGAAGGTAATGTTGAAAGAGTCAATCTCAGTTGAAGTGGCGTAGTTTCGATCTTTAAGGTGGGTGAAGACTTCAAGTAGCTGAGTTTTCAGCTCGTTGTTGTCGATAAGTTCCAACGCCCCAGTAGCCACCATCTGCTCATAGACACCATCCTGAGGGAAAAAAGAGTGCCCTACCTCTACGCACAACAGAGTTTCCAGCGCATTAAGATCGCCTAAATTCTCATGCAGGGCAGCGATGTCGTCTTGCAACGTTTCGATACAAGACAAAGAAGCCTCTAGGGTCGCGCGCAGAGCCTCAATCTGGCGCAAGTCCTCACTCACAACAATGGCCAAATCTTGTACCAGCTCGTCTTTTTTCTCTATTTCCTCGTTTTCCTGTCGCAGGTCTTCGAGAAAAAAAGACAGCAAAATACTGGTAATAATAGCCGCAAGTTCTAGCGCTCTCCGGCGCCAACTGGCAGGGCTATGCTGGATAGAAGTTTCAGAGTTCATGCCAAGACAATACCCAAAGACTTGGGATATCGCACCTCCGAGCAAGGCCAACTCACCGAGCTAAATGTTTTCAATCACACAAACATTTAGTAAGCGTCTTTGAGCAAATCGGTTCCGCCGCCCAGTCAGATATGACGGATGCACAACATGAAAGAAGGGCGCCTCAAGCGTACCATTCTTCCAATTTAGCTTGAGCTTGGTCACCAAACAGGATCTGGCAGGCCTCTAATAACCCTGGCGAATTCTCAATGGTTTCTCGCCGCACCACTTGGGATATTTTCGATCGGCGGCGTAAAAAATCTTCCAGTTTGGTGACCATTTCTTTTTCAGCTACATAGTGCAGCTCGCAACGCACGTACTCGGAATGCTGGATCAAAATTTCTGCTTGGCGCGGGTCCTGGCGGATCTGGTCCAATAACTCGATGGCGTTCAGTCCGTAGCGTCGCCATAGTCTTTGAGACAGCGGCTCTGAGGCCCGCTCGTCGGTCATTGCGTCTAGCTGCATCAGTTCTGCTTGGTGGAAAAACTCGTCGCGCACGGCGCCCGGCGGCTCGCCATACCAGGGCTGTTGGAGATACGGAAAGTCAATGCCGCAGTCTTGTAACGCCGCCGCCACTTCTTCACCTACATTCAGGCAATCGGTGAGCTTGCCACCATATATGCTGAGGTAAGCGTCTTGTGTGTTTTGGTCGATGGCGTGTTTGCGCGATAACGCCAGCCAATCTGCCGTGCCGCTGTCACCTTTTACCGCCAGCGGTCGCACACCACAGCGCTCGGCAATGATGTCACTGGCGGTGAGAGGTTGCGGCAAGTCCATCAGCGCATTGATGTTGTCCAATACAAATTGTCGATCTTCATCGGTGATGTCAGCGTGGGGTGTGCTTACCCGCGTGTCCGTTGTGCCTATGCAAGTTTTTGCCCCCATAGGAATGACAAAGAATAAGCGCCCGTCGCTGGCGAAGAACGCCAGTATGCGTTTGCTGCTGACCAGTTTGTCGACAATTAGGTGCACGCCCTTGGAAAATACGTGCTGGTGCTCACTGGATTGCTCGACCATCTGGTTTAGCTGGTCGGCATAGGCGCCGGTGGCGTTGACAATAGCTTTTGCGCGGATCTTTAACGTGCGGCCATCTATCTCGTCTTTCGCCGTGACCGCCCACTGGCCGTTGTGGCGTTCGGCCTGGGCAAACCCAACATAGTTCGCGGCAATAGCGCCATAGTTCATCGCGCTGCGTACAAAATTAAATACGAAGCGCGCGTCGTTGTCGTACAGATAGCAGTCAGAGTACTCCAAGCCTGCCGCAGCACGACTGATGTCGATGCGCGGTTCCAGTGCTTTTATACGCTTGCGGGTCATGTACTTTGGTGGGCGGGTCTTGAAGCGACCAATCACCCAATACAACAGTGAACCTAAAAACACCAAAAAAGCCGGAAAGCGAAAGCCTTTATTTATAGTGGTCAGAAATCTGATTTCTTGCACTGTGGATGGGTAGGCCTCGGCCAGGGTATTGCGGCTCTTGCTGAGTTTGTTCACCAGCAAGAACTCGAAGTTCTCCATGTACTTAATGCCGCCCCATGCGAGATTTGACGAGTGGGAACTGGACGCGCCAGCGAAGTCACCCTGGTCTATCAATGCCACCCGAGCACCCTTGGCTGCCAAGGAGGCTGCTGAGACTGCGCCGTTGATGCCACCACCGACAATGAGTACGTCGAAGATCTGTTGTTCTAATTGGCTTAAATTATTCAGGCGCAGTTGCATTACGAAAGACTACACCTTCAAGCGTAGGATTATTGTGATGTATGAAAAGTTAATTGTATTAAGCGTTGGCGTTGTTGCGCACAGCCTGGATCAACCCTTGCCATGCGTGCTCCATCTCCGAATTCCAATTTTCGCCCAGCGCCTCTTTTGCACAATCTCGAATGATTACGAAAAAATTTGAAAAGGTGTCTGGCTCAACATCATAGCCTTGGTGATGGGAACGCCAGGCCGAGAGGCTGACTTCGTCCAACCGGTCTTTGGCTGCGTAATCCAGAATGGTCTCTAATGTGGTTTGCAGCATTGAACCGCGCACGCCGCCATCGGTGTCTAAAACAAATAGCTCTTGGGTATCAGGATACTGGGCATACATGCGTTGGTAGATCTGCGGCTGGGGATCGCCCAGGGTTTCTACCAGTCGTTCAAGAGAGGATGCGATGGCTGAATTCATAACATCAAGAATAACAATTGAATTAAGTAAATAGCGAGGTGTAAGGACACTGGGTAGCCCGCAAATTGCAACCCAAAGGTGCTCAGGGTTGCGCTATCCTGGGTATCATGAACGCTATTTTCTCTGGTCTAAAAGTTATTGACTGCGCTTCGGTCATTGCAGCGCCCACCGCGGCCATGATGCTCGGTGACTTTGGTGCTGATGTCATAAAAATTGAGCAACCTGGGGACGGCGACATGCTACGCATGTTGTCTCATGTGCCTACCACACCTGAAGCTGGCAACGACTGGTTTTGGCAGCTGGACGGGCGCAACAAACGCGGCCTGTGCCTGGATCTAAAACAGCCTAAAGGCATGGATATACTGCGCCGCTTAGTAGCACAGTGCGATGTCTTTATTACTAATCACCCCGCCAATGTGCGCGACAGCCTCGGGTTGAACTATCAGGACCTGGCACCTCTGAATGAAACCATGATCTACGCCTCGCTCACGGCCTATGGCGAACAGGGCCCAGAACGCGACCGCAAGGGTTTTGACCAACTGGCGTACTGGGCGCGCAGCGGTTTAATGGACTTGATGCGCGCTCCCAATACACCGCCGACTCAGGGACTGCCGGGGATGGGCGACCATCCCACTGGGGTGGCACTGTATGCGTCTATTGTTACCGCGCTTTTGCATCGCGAACGCACCGGCGAAGGCGGCATGGTGCATACCTCGTTGCTCGCCAACGGGTTATGGTCTGCTGCGGGTGTGGCTCAAGGTGTACTAGCGGGGGGTGATATGACTGCATACCGCGAAAACAACCTTTCTAACTTAGCAATGCTGCGGCCCTACCAAGCCAGCGACGGTCGCTGGCTGCAGTTCAATATGATACGCAACGAAGAGTTGCTGTCGTTACTGCTGGCTGCAATGGACGCCATCGAACTGCTGGCAGACTCACGCTTTAGTGATATGGAGGCCATGTGGATTCATCGCGAAGCTTTTGGCGATGAACTGCAAACACGTATCAGCAGCAAAACTTCCGACGAGTGGCTAGAGGTCTTTGCTGCCTTTGACCTACCCGTGAATCGTATCGCGCTGGTGGAGGAGGTACTGAATGACCCACAGATTTCAGCCAATGCCATGGCCGTGCCGCCTTCTGACTCCAGTATTGATGTGCCGTTGCTTATTAATCACCCAATCAATGTAGAGCATCTGAACAAAGTAGGGCCTGTACGCGCTCCCGCCTTGGGCGAGCACTCAAAACAGATTCTTTCTGAGCTGGGCGTGGCTGAAGCTGAGATCGATGAATTGCTCAATGACGGTGTGGTGGTAAGCACACCGCCACCCAGCTAACTAATAAGGAATACTTATGCCTACGTTTATCCGGGCGTTGGCGGCTACGCTGCTGACGTTTTCGCTGACGACTACGCCTACTGTCTTTGCTGCTGATCCAACAGCCGAAGCAGAATGGCTGGAGCTTTTTAACGGTAAAGACTTGAACGATTGGACGGTAAAAGTCACCGGCCAGCCGCTGGGACAAGACAAATATCAGACCTTTCGTGTTTCTAACGGTATTCTTGAGGTCCGATACGATCAATACGCTGACTTTGATAATCAATTTGGGCATCTTTTTTACAACCAGCCTTTTGCCCATTACGAACTGCTTGTGGAGTATCGCTTTGTCGGCGAACAACTGCACGGCGGCCCTGGCTGGGCAAGGCGCAACAGTGGGGTCATGTTGCACGCTCAGGAACCTGCCAGCATGAGTGTGGACCAGGATTTTCCAGACTCCGTCGAGGCGCAATTTTTAGGCGGCCTTGGCAATAACAAACCACGCCCCACCGGCAGCGTTTGCACACCAGGCACCGAGGTCATGTTGGACGATGCATTAGCACCCCATCACTGCAGCTATTCTTCCAGCGCCACCTTCGACGGCGACCAATGGGTACAGATGCGTATTGTTGTAAACGGCCACGGCGATATCATTCACACGATTGGCGATGAGGCAGTCATGCGCTATCACAGCGCGCAGTTGTCTAAAAACGCGTCGAGTGTTGCCAACAATCCCGGCCTAAAACTTGAGCAGGGTTACATTGCGCTGCAAAGCGAATCTCACCCGATTGATTTTCGCCGTGTGGCATTGCGGGTTATCAACGCACCATGAACACAGCCAGCGCCGACGACCAACGCGAAATTGCGCAAATGCAAAACGCTCAACCTGCTGACTACCCAGAAACCGCCGAGTTACGGCGTTGGTTTGGTCTTACTGAATCTATGACCGCAGCAGTTGCCCACCATTGCCGTGGCAAAGCATCGGTAACGCTTTTAGGCGAAGGTAAGGAAGCCGCCAACCAATGGGAATGCGACGTTCTGAACACGGTTGACGATGTTTATGCGCGACATATTAGTCTGACAGTTGACGGTGTGCCGCGACTGATCGCACGATCTTTGACCACCCCTGACCCAGCGGTGGTTGAGTTAATGCAAGGACTCGGCGAGCGGCCGTTAGCAGAGCTTTTGTTCACTGATCCTCAGTGGGTTCGAGACAAGCAAGCCGTCTATTTACACACACCCAGCGGGCTTCCGGGGCGCGCTGTTTTGTGGTGTCATCAAGTTCACCAACAACGTCTTTTGGTTGAGGAGTTTTTTTTACCAGCGTTGTTGCAGACCGCAGCTAGTTAATAGGCGTACAGGGGGGAAGTTATGCCGCAGTTTATTGATTTATCCGTCGCCATAGACAACAACGAACATTCAGATCATCCCGGCGGCAGTCCCAAGGTGACCTACCAAAACCATGCCCAAACCGCGGGTGGCCTGGCACATTTTTTCCCGGGGCTAAAACCCAGCGACTTGCCAGATGGAGAGGGCTGGGCTGTTGAAACTATTACCTTGTCGACTCACAACGGCACCCACATGGACGCGCCCTGGCACTTTCATTCCACCACCGACTACGGCAAAACCCGCGCGCCCAGCATTGATGAAACACCGCTGGAATACTGCTTTAAACCCGGCGTTAAGTTGGACTTTCGGCACTTTGAAGACGGGTACCTAATTGGTGCTGCGGAAATCGAAGCCGAACTCAAGCGTATCGGGCATGAACTGCAGCCATTGGACATAGTGCTGGTGAATACTCGTGCCGGTTCGGTCTTTGGCCAGCCGGGTTATGTGGATGCAGGCTGCGGCATGGGCCGCGAAGCCACAATGTATTTGACCGAACGCGGCGTGCGGGTGGTAGGTACTGACGGCTGGTCGTGGGATGCACCGTTTAACCATACCGCCAAACGTTGGGCCGAAAATCCTGATCCGGCGATCATCTGGGAAGGCCACAAAGCTGGCCGCGAAATCCCGTATTGGCAAATGGAGAAACTGCACAATCTTGAAGCGCTACCCGACCATGGCTTCACCGTGGCTTGTTTTCCGGTAAAAATTGCCGACGCCTCCGCTGGTTGGACCCGCTGCGTGGCGATCGTGGACTAAAATCAAAAAAGCTACTTCTGAGCGGAGTTACTCTTTAGCCAAAAGGATCAACATGTTCGATCTACCCCAACGCGCCGTCGAAGTGCGGGATCAAGTAAACGATTTCTTTCAGCGGCGGATTTTGCCGAACCACGAACTGTGGTGTCAGCAAGCCGCTGCAGGGCAAGCGACCCCGGAAATCGAGAAGACTTTGCGCGCCGAGGCGAAAGCGTTAGGGCTGTGGAATATGGCGCTGCCCCGACTTACCGAAGATGAACCGGGGCTTAGGTTGTCGAACCTAGAATTTACTGGCGTTGCTGAAGTCTTGGGGCGTCTTGAATGGGCGTCGCGGGTATTCAATTGCCATGCCCCGGATGTACCGAATATGAATTTGCTGCAGTTATTTGCCACGCCAGAGCAAAAGCAACGCTGGTTGGTGCCATTACTGGAGGGCGAAATCGGCTCAGCATTTGCCATGACTGAACCAGAGGTCGCGTCCTCTGATCCGGTGAATTTGACCACTCGAATCGAGCGCGACGGCGACGAATTCGTAATTAACGGACGCAAGTGGTTCGCGTCCAATGCCTCCCATGCGAACTGCCAATTATTAGTGGTGGTCGGCGTCACCGACCCGGACGCGGCAAAATCTAAGCGTCAGTCCTTGGTTTTGGTACCACGCGACACACCCGGGGTGGAGATGCTGCGGAACTTGCCGGTATTTGATCATTTGTCGCCGACCAATACCCACCCGGAATTTACCCTAACCAATGTGCGCGTACCGGTAGAGAACTTACTGGGCGAGCAGGGGGCCGGCTTTGCGATTGGTCAGGCGCGCTTGGGACCTGCGCGCTTACACCACTGCATGCGTGCGATTGGCGAGTGTGAAGTGCTGATTTCACTGATGGTGATGCGCAGTCAAGAACGCTCCACTTTTGGTAAGCGTATTGACGATTACTCGTCTACCCAGGCAGCCATTAGCTTGTCGCGCATTGAGTTGGATCAATGTCGTCTGCTGGTGCAACAAGCCGCACACCTTTTAGATACTGTTGGCAATAAAACCGCACGCAAGCAGATTTCTATGATCAAAGTGGCGGTGGCGAACACTTATCAGAACATCGCCGATCGCGCGATTCAGCTGTTTGGCGCTCGTGGGGTTACCAACGATACCCCCGCGTCGCGCGCCTTCGCCAAGGCCCGTGCGTTTCGAATCTACGACGGCCCGGACGAAGTGCACCTGCAAACCATCGCGCGGCTGGAAGCCGCTGAACAAGATCTCTCTACCGCTGCGCACTATTTGTCAGGCATTTAGTTACACGTAGGGCATGCCTTGTACGTCGACGTAAAGGCTGTAAACAGATTGCCCACCGGTCATAAACAACCGGTTGCGTTTGGTACCACCAAAACACAGGTTTGAGACACCTTCAGGGAGGTGTATGGCGCCAATTTTGTCGCCATCTGGGGCGAACACTTGCACACCGTCTTGACCTGGGCCGGCCCAACCCGCGCTGCTCCAAACATTGCCCTGGGTGTCAACTCTAAAACCGTCCGGCATAGCGTCGCCCATGTCACAAAAGACCGAAGCGCTCTTCAGGCTCTTGCCGTCGACCACTTGGAACTGATGAATTTGCCTGGGGTGTCCGCGCTTGTGGGATGCGCCGCTATCACTGACGTAGAGAATGGAATAGTCAGGCGAAAACGCTAAGCCATTGGGTTTTTCCAATGTCTCATCGACAACATCGGCACGTCCGCTTTGCGGATCTATGCGATAGATGCGCGTGGGTAACTGCAGTTCGCCTTTGTGACCTTCGTAATTGCCCAGGGTGCCGTAGCCGGGGTCCGTAAACCAAATGCCGCCGTCTGGGTGCACCACCACATCGTTGGGTGCATTTAATGGCTTACCGTCAAATTGATCGAGTAACACGGTCAGTGTGCCATCGTGCTCGGTACGGGTGACTCGTCTTGAGCCGTGTTCACAAGTGACCAGTCGACCTTGACGGTCTCGGGTGTTGCCGTTGGCGTAGTGCGAGGGCGATCTGAACTCGGCGACCTCGCCAGTATCCGCCTGCCACCGCAGCATGCGGTTGTTCGGAATGTCACTCCAAAGCAGCGCGTTCCAGTCGCCAAACCAGACCGGGCCCTCGTTCCAACGGCCCCCCACCCACAAGCGCTCTAACGCCGCACTGCCGGGTACACATCCCACAAAACGCTTATCTAAAACTTCAATGGCTGGATCCGGGTAACGTACGGGTTCCTGCCAATCTCGATCCATTAGTCGATCCATAAAATTCTGCATTTCTTTTAAACAGACAAAACTTAGCAAACTCTGAGCTGCTGCTATAGTGTTGCGCGTCTTTGCTAGAACGAAGGGTCCATGCTCAGCGACGAAGAAAAATTCCGCTTTGATTTGGAAGGCTACATTGTGATTCCTGGGGTCCTTAGCGCCGAGGAATGCGCAGTGCTGTCACAGCAAAGTGACCATGTCTGGCCCAGGCAAGCTCAAGACCCCGCCTTTCGGCGCACAGCTTCGGTCAGTCTATGGAGTGCTGACTTTCGCAACTTAATGGACCATCCCAAAGTATTACCGTACCTGATCGAATTGATTGGGCCACGAGTACGCCTGGATCATGACTACGCCATCTATATGCGCCACGGCGCAGCGTCCCAACCCATTCACGGTGGGCCCATGCGCTACGAGTCAGATCATTGGTACCACTACAACGACGGCACCATGCGTAACGGTTTGATGGTGGCGACTTGGGCGCTCACCGATGCGGGACCGAGTGACGGTGGCTTCGTCTGTGTGCCGGGCAGTCATAAAACAAATTTTATCGACCGTCTGCCAGAGCCGGTGCAAAACCAACAAGTGATGCCGGAATATGTACGCCAACCTATCGTCAAAGCTGGTGACGTTATTCTTTTTACCGAGGCGCTTATGCACGGCACTCGCGCCTGGCAGGGTGAACATGAACGACGTGTGCTGTTGTTTAAATACAGCCCTCCCCACTCCAGCTGGGCCAAGCACGGTTACGATTTAGCCGCTTACCCTGACGCGACCGAACAACAGCTGCGCCTTATGGCGCCGCCATCGGTGGAAGACCACGCCAAGGTGATCAGCGACAAATCCTAACGCTTTGTTTACTTCTAAGAGTACACTGCTGCAAACTCACTTCGAGCCCAGGTTATGCCACGCAAACACGCCCTGATTTTTGTCACCATCACGGTCTTCTTAGACACCATGGGGTTCGGCATCATCATGCCGATCATGCCGGAATACCTAACCCGCTTGGCAGGCATCGACTTATCTGAAGCCTCCGCCATTAGCGGTTATTTGATTGTGAGCTTCGCCGTAACTAACTTCTTGTTTTCGCCCTTACTGGGCGGTTTAAGTGACAGCTACGGACGCCGTCCGATTCTTATGGTGTCGTTGTTCTTTTACGGTGTGAGCTACCTTATCGCCGGTTTTGCTACCGCTCTTTGGGTGCTGTTTATCGGACGTTTTTTAACCGGCGTGACTAGCGCCACCTATGCCACCGCGAGCGCCCTTATTGCCGACGTCAGCCCACCAGAGGAACGCGCGCAAAATTTCGGCCTGTTGGGCCTGGCCTTTGGTCTGGGCTTTATTTTTGGTCCCACCATTGGTGGCTTGATTGGGGCTTGGGACTTACGCGCGCCTTTCTTTGTCGCGGCTGCGCTGGCTTTCATCAACACCGCATATGGCTTTTTCTTTTTGCAAGAAACGTTGGGCAAAGACACCCGCCGAGCCTTCGAACTGAAACGCGCCAACCCTTTGGGGGCGCTAAAACAAATTAGGCGCTATCCGATTCTGTTGGGGATGATTATAGGGGTGTTTATATTCAGCATTGGCCATCACGTTTACCCAGCCAATTGGAACTTTTACGCCATCGAAAAATTCAGTTGGACGCCATTTGAAATAGGTTTGTCTATGGGTTTTGTGGGGCTGCTTGCCGCTATCGTTCAGGGTGGTCTGATCCGAATCGTGATCCCCAAATTTGGTGCAGTAAGGTGTGCGACCTTCGGACTCTTTTGTGCCGCTACGGCCTACCTAGGCATTGCGTTCGCCACTGACACTCTGTCTGTTTACGCTTGGTGCGTGGTGTCTGCTTTTGCCGGTCTGTCTGGCCCTGCGATTACCAGCATCATGTCTAACCAGTTGCCGCAAAACGAACAAGGCGAACTACAAGGCATTATGGCCAGCGCCATGAGTCTAGCGTCCATTATCGGGCCATTACTGATGACCCAGACCTTTACCTATTTTACCTCGCCCCAGGCGCCGATTTATTTACCCGGCAGTGCTTTTATAATCGCAGCCACACTGACTGTTGTGGCGCTGGCGATCTTTTTACAACAAGTACGCAAGCTGCCGCCGGACACGCTTAATACACAACCCAACAAGGCGGCTGCTGATGGTTGATATCAACAAACACAACCAGCGCAGCTGGGACAAACAGTCTGCCGACGGCGAAAGCCCCTGGGTGCAGCCAGTAACACCTGCGGAAATCGCCGCGGCTCGGTCTGGCGATTGGCAAGTTATTTTGATCCCAACCAAATACGTACCCAAATGTTGGTTTGGCGACCTAAAGGGCAAGGCGCTATTGGGTTTAGCTTCAGGTGGCGGCCAGCAAGTGCCCATCTTCTCTGCCGCCGGCGCTGTAGTAACAAGCTTCGATCAATCATCAGAGCAATTAAACAAAGACGCCCAAGTTGCCCAGCGCGAAGGACTGACCATTGAGTGTGTTCAAGGCGATATGGCAGATCTGTCGGTTTTCGACGACGCCTCTTTTGATGTCATCTTCCACCCCGTATCCAATATATTTGCCGCCGACATTAAACCTGTGTGGCAACACTGCGCGCGCATATTGCGCCCTGGTGGTCGGCTGCTCAGCGGTTTTATGAATCCAGACTTCTTTCTCTTCGACCATTGGGATATCGACGAAGGCGGCCCGTTGGAGGTGAGATTTAAGCTGCCTTATACCGACCTTACTCATGTCGACCCCGCAACTCTGGAAACCCGCATGGCCGAGGGTGAGGCCCTGGAGTTTAGTCACAGCTTAGACGAGCAAATAGGCGGCCAGTTGGCCGCCGGTTTAGTCGTTGCCGGGTTTTACGAAGACCGCTGGAGTGAGGAGGCGACCCTACTCAACAGTTATATGCCCACTTCCATGGCCACCTTGGCCATTAAGCCCGCCGCTGGCTCCGAGTTAATGCCCGACGCTTAAGACGTCTGTTTGCGCGGCGGCCACAGCATTAGCAATGGCGTGCTCTTCTTATACGCCTGATACTCAGGGTCGCTGCCCCAAGTTTTGTTTGCTCGGGCCTCAAGCATGCGCGTGCCGCTGATGGCGGTCATTTGTAACACCACCCAAATCGGTGCCAGTAAGGTCAGCGCCTGCCAACCCACAAGAGTGGGGTAGGCCATTACAGCAATGCCCGCCCACAGCATGATTTCGCCAAAGTAATTAGGGTGCCGCGACCAGGCCCACAATCCTGAACTGATGAATCTATGCGCATTATCTGGGTCGGCGCGGAACGCAGTTTTTTGCCGATCAGCAATGACCTCGATCGCGAAACCAAAGGCCCAGATGCCAAAGCCCACAAAGAACATCGCATCCAATCCAACGGTATTGGACGAGGTCACCGCGGCTAAAGCCGCGCAACTGGTGAGGTAAACCCAAGCGCCTTGCAACGTCCAAGTCATAAAGAAGGTAGGGAATGAATTACGGATGGAATGGAAACGCCGATCACCCCCTGAATTCTTAATGCGGAAGTATAAAAACGGCCCAAGTCGCAGCGCCCAAACAATAATCGCCGCGGCAATGATTAATGACCGTGGATCGTACGCCGCGCTGAGCACGACAGCGGCAATGAATATGGTCACATAGGTAAGGCTGCCCGCTAGGTCAAAGAATTTTTCGGTATGGGCTAGCCAGGCATGAATGAACAGTAACCATTGCACACCAAAGGCGAATACGCCGCACCAGACAAATACCGCGACATCTGCATACTGCTTGCCCTGATCAGCGCCAACAATGGACACCCCCCAAGCCAGCAGCAATACCGCTACGACACTTACTATTCCAATGATCCACTGTTGCATTTGCCTCTCCCTCAGTTGCTGTGGCTGTGTAGCATCGGCGACCAGGCTATGCCCGGCGTACCCTCTTGCCATGGTTGGTATTTGCTCATGACCGATGTGAACAATTCGTGTTGAAGCCAGTCGGATAACCACTGGCGCAATCGCGGGTAGGGCGCTTGTTCAAACCAAGTCAGGTCTACGTGGGCAAACTGCCGCACAAAAGGCAGCAGCGCCATGTCTAATAATTGTGGCTGCTCGCCTAACAAATAAGGTTGGGTCTGCAACATTGCATCAAGTCGTTGCAACCAATCTGCGCACTGGTCGCGGTAATAACTGGCAGGCGGCTCGGTACCTGTGCGGTGGTATTTGTACTGATCCAATAGGGGTTTGAAGTGCTGGTCAAACGATTCTATGAATTCGCGCTGTGCCGCAGCACCTTCTCCCAGCGCGAAGCACTCCTGCTGGTCTTGCAATGTCCACAGCATGATGTCCAAGCTTTCTTCGAGTACCTGTTGCTCGTCGGTAATTAACACCGGCACCGTTGCTTTCGGCGATACCTCGCGCAACGACGGCGGCTTGTCTCGCAGCAATACCTCACGCAGCTCTACCGCGGTGCCACTTAACGCTAACGCCATGCGCGCACGCATAGCATAAGGACACCGACGAAAACTGTACAAAACTGGCACGACTAAACTCTGTTCCTGCTCACACTACTGTTTTGCCTTTGCGGGAAGCTTCTGAAACTCGTTAACCCAAGGCAGTCGCGAATCACACCAAACCTGAAGCTTAGGCACAAAGTCTGCTACTTCATCTAAAATTCCTGTTCGCAGCCCGAAGGAACGCGGCTCGATCGCGTCTTCGCTCACCCTAGAGGTCGCATAAATGTGCGATCCGCAGCGATTACAAAACGCCAGCTCTCGGGGATTGCCGCTGTCTCCCGTCTTGTAATACAGGGTCAGCTCACCGCTCAGCAGGGTAAAGTCAGATTCTTTCGACGACACGATGCTGCGGTAGGGCCCCCCCGACATGATCTGACAGTCACGACAATGACAGACCACGGTATGCTCAGGCTTGGCCTCGCTGGTAAATGTGACCTGTCCGCAATGACAACGTCCATGAACTTGCATGTCCTCTCCCCCATACAACTGAGCGCTTCCAGACCATAGCAAGCCCTTGGCTCTTGGTCATCTGCGGCGTATCCGACATACTAAAAGTTTACAGATGGAGCATACCGTGGCTGATAACTTTCGCCCCTTGCCGGAACCGACGCCGGAAACACAGCATTTTTGGGATGGCACTCGCGTTGGCGAATTGCGGCTACAGAAGTGTTCAGACTGCCACCACACTTACTTCCCGCCGCGGCCGTTTTGTCCGGCCTGCAGCAGCCGCAATGTAGAAGTATTTGCCGCCAGCGGTCGTGGCACATTAGAAAGTTATGTTATTAGCCATCGCCCACATAAAGCTTTTGATGGCCCTTACGCTATCGCCTTAGTCGCGTTGGAAGAAGGTCCGCGCATGATGTCCAACATTGTTAACTGCGAACAGACGCCAGAAGCCTTGCAATTAGACATGCCGCTGCAAGTGACCTTCGAGGACGCCGGCGAGGACATTCATCTGCCGTTATTTGCGCCCGCTGGAGATTCTGCGTGACGGGGGTAGCGGTAGTCGGTGCTGCGGAAACCACCGAACTCGGAAAAATTCCCCACATGAGCCAAATTCAGCTGCATGCCGATGCAGCACTGAACGCGATGGCAGACGCGGGACTAACGGCCAAGGACATTGACGGCATCGCGACTGCCGGCAGCCGACCGACAGATCTGGCCCACTATTTAGGCATTACCCCCACATGGGTCGATGGCACCGCCGTAGGCGGTTGTTCATTTATGTTGCACGTTCGCCATGCCGTGGCCGCGCTGACTACAGGACAGTGCAATACGGTGCTGATTACCCATGGTGAGAGTGGTCGGTCTGGCGTTGGTCGTGATGGTTTTGGCCGCGCGCCAGCGTCTCTGAGTGGCCAATTTGAAATGCCCTACGGGCCCATGGGTCCACCTACCTTGTTTACCCTACCGGTACTTCGCTATATGAAGAACTACGGTATGAGCCATGAGCAATTAGCCATGGTTGCGGTCGTACAAAGGCAGTGGGCGAGCATGAATCCCCGCGCCAGTTTTCAGGAACTCATCAGCGTCGACGATGTACTGGCATCAAAAATGATCGCCTATCCATTTCATTTATTGGAATGCTGTTTGGTCACCGACGGCGGCGGCGCTTTGATTCTGACCCGAGCGGAGCGGGCTAAGGACTTCCCCCAACCTCCGGTGTACATCAAGGGCACTGGTGAGAGTGTGGAAACGCCGATGATTAGTCAGATGCAAGACCTCACATCATCCAGAGCGTTTTCTGTAGCGGGGCCAGCGGCGATGGCCGATGCGCGCATCACCCACAGCGATGTCGATCACCTAATGGTCTACGACGCCTTTGCCCATCTGCCTATCTACGGCCTTGAGGACCTTGGTTTTTGTAACCGCGGTGAAGCGCCTGATTTCATCTGGGAGCAAAATACTGCACCAGGCGGATCGCTGCCGATGAACACCAACGGCGGCGGCTTGTCGTACATGCACTCTGGCATGTACGGTATGTACGCCCTACAGGAAAGTGTGCGCCAGGTTCGCGGCACTGCAGCGGCACAGGTAGAAGACGTCAATGTTTCACTATGCTTAGGCGTTGGGGGTATGTTTGGCGCTGCCGGCTGTGTCGTTTTTGCCAAAGACCCAGGTTAGTATTTGTACAACAACAAAGGACATCACTATGAAAATTCGCTCTCTATCGACGTTGCTGTCGGTTCTCCTGGTCAGTTTCTGCGGAACTTGCGTGTATGCGGCAGATGACGAGCGCGCCCAAAAAGCCATCGAAACCCGTCAAGGCCTGTTAAAAGTAGTTGGGCATTATTTTGGCCCCATCGTTGGCATGGCCAAAGGCCAAGTGCCTTTTGACGCCGCCACTGTGAGCGCGAACGCCAACAATATTGCACAGCTGGCACCGATGATTCCTGACGTTTTTGCTCTGGACACTCGCGCCAGCGGTCTGTCATCGGACGCGCTTGATGGCGTTTGGGAAAATACCGACGACTTCAAAGACAAGGCGTCTACTACAACTGAGCGCGCATCGGCCTTGGCCGCGGCAGCAGATCAAGGGCAAGGTGCGTTCCTTAAAGCAGTAGGCGGACTCGGATCAGCCTGCAAAGGTTGCCATGAGGACTACCGACAAAAGTAGCCGAGAACCAGATCAGACGCCGCGCGCTCTGATCTGGGATTTACCGCTGCGCTTATTTCACTGGGCGTTAGCAAGCGCATTTGTCGTATCCTGGATCACCGCAGAGGCCGGCATAGAGTGGGCAGATGTGCACTTATACAGCGGCTACACCGTCTTAGCGCTGCTGACTTTCCGCATCTTTTGGGGCTTTGTCGGCACGCGCTATGCGCGCTTTCAGCAATTCTTAACCGGCCCTGGCGCTTTTGTTAGAGGGCTAGAAGCCCTGAGCCAACGGTCTGCACCAATAGAGCCTGGGCACAGCGCCGTCGGTGGCTGGGCCAGTGCGGTGCTGATTACATTGATGCTCGGCCAAGCGGCTTCTGGTTTGTTTATTACCGATGACATTTTGTTTAGCGGTCCCTACAACAGCTCTGTGAGCAGTAGCATTGCAGACTTTTTAGCGAGCTTTCATCACCTTAATTTCAACGTTCTGACCGCAGCTGTAGTAGCGCATCTCGCTGTGTTGCTTTGGTATCGCCTGCGTAAACGGCATAACCTGGTGTTGCCGATGCTTAGTGGTTACAGCAACGTCGATCCAGTATTGGGTATCACGTCTTCGCGATTGGGGCGGGCGCTAATCTGCGTCGCTCTTACTGCAATTTTGATGGGCCTGTTGATTAACCTAGCCCCTGAACCTGAGTACTTTTTCTAACCACGCACCTCGGCGCAGCCAACTGTGGCTTAAGCTAATCGGTAGCGTTCAATCTGAATATCTTCTACGCCGTAGTCGGCAAAATTGTCTGTGACCCGACCGCGAATATATTGCTGCCAAGAAAACGGCTCGTAGCGTGCGCTTTCGCCATCTGCGAGCCACGGCTCGATCATAGCGTCTACTTTGGGTTGAAAGAAAAACGGCACGCTGTAGCGGCCTTTAGTTGAGCGCACCGGTAGTACCCGATGAACACCAGCCGTGCATCGGTCATTACTCCAGACCTGCAACACGTCGCCAATGTTGACCACGATAGTGCCAGCCTTTGGCGGCACATCAATCCATCCATGGCGCTTTGATTCCGCCTGGAGGCCGCCGTGATTGTCTTGGAGCAGCAGTGTAATGGCCCCTGGATCGGTATGGTGGTGCAATGCCATATCGCCCAGTGGGGTTAAGCCATCCCGCTCTTGCGCCGCCACCGGATCTTCTGCTGGGTAGTAGTTCAAACGCGCGGCACTGGTATGGCTAATGCCAAAATTACCCGCAACGGTATTCTGTGCCGCCGACTCAGGCAGACCCAGTGCCATCAGCACCATGGCCATGACTTGCTCAGACATTTCCGTGAAAGCACTGAAAAATGCCGTTAGAGTTGGGCGCAACTGTTCCGGCTGCTCTGGCCAACGGCTATGCCGCAGCGGGTTCTTGGAAATGTGCCCACCGGTCTTAAAATCGAATACCTCTTTTAAGTCACGGCGCTGCTTGGTCAGTTCCCGATCGTAATAGCCCAACGGGTTTTCTTCGTTTCGATAAACACTGTGCTTCATCGATGTCGGTTGCGCGAAGAAATATTCGGCTTGAGCAAACACGTCAGCCACCAACTGCTCTTGGCCATGCTCTTCTAGCAGAAAGAATCCATGGTCTTCGCAAGCGCGCACCAGCGCAGGCTGGTCAATCGCGGACAACCCTTTAGCAAGAAAGTCGGCTAAATTTACTGTAGGTACCTGATGTTCCATGTTTAACCCTCGGTTGTACGGCGCACCCATAAACGCGCCAAAGCTGCCCGACTGCCATCGGGTTCGTCAACGGCCCCTGCAAATTCCTCCACAACCTCCAGTTGCTCAATGCAGGGCGACAGCGCCTGTTTTAACTCCGTTGATGTTACCCGAAAAGCAGGATTTGACGGACCGCTCAGTTCTTCGGTGCCGCTCCACTGCATGTGCTCTTCCACCAACAATTGCCCGCCGGGTGTTAAGTGCTCGAACAATACGGGCAGCAGTGAACTGGCGACAAAGCGGAACATGATAATCAGGTCAAACGAACCTTGAGGTTGCCACGTTGCCGCGCCACTCTGCACGTCCTGGCAGCGCCAATTAATAGCCAAACCCGTTTGTAACGCAGTTCTCGCACCCTGGTCAATTGCCGCTGGCGAAACATCTACGGCTTCGACTGCAAAACCCTGTTGTGCAAGGTACAGGCTGTTACGGCCGCGCCCACAGGCGACATCTAATGCCCGCGCGCCACTTTGGGCTGGGGTTAGACGCCGCATACATTGCTCTAAGTAGGCACTGGGCCAGAGCCGCTGGCCATAAGCTCCCTCGCGATAACGGGCATCCCAGCGTTGTCGATCTGTTTGCGCCATAGAGCATCCAAGTTATATCGGTAGATAGGTAGCGTCCTTGCGTTGAGCATAACGAAAGGCTAGGTTTAGCGCCCTTAAATTCTGCCGATCCCATGTCTGCGCCCAAACCACCACCTCACACTCGCTTAGACCGTGCCGCTATGTGGCTGTCTGGTCTGTGCTTGGTGCATTGTTTGGCGTTTCCGCTGGCGGTATTGCTGACACCTACGTTAGCGAGCTGGCTTGGAGCGACAGAGACCACCACCCATTGGATTCTATTTGGCTTTGCGCTGCCCATTAGCGCGGTGGCTTTAACTCGGGGCTATCAACGACTGCATAGCGGAATCACCTTGGTGCTCGGCTACGCAGGCCTAGTGCTGATGTTGTTGGCAGTTAGCCATATTTTTGGCTCTGAATTAGAGGTGCTACTTACAGTTATCGGTGTCAGCGCTGTGATGTACGCCCACTGGCGCAACCTGGCGGGGCATCAAGGTACTGTCTCTTAACTCATCATTTACGATCTAGGAGTTGTTATGAAATACGACAATATTTTACAAACGATCGGTAACACCCCCATCGTTAAACTCAATCGCGTTGGCCCGTCTCATGTGGACATGTTCGTTAAGGTTGAATCGTTCAACCCCATGGCTTCGGTAAAAGATCGCTTGGCATATGCCATCATCAAAGATGCTCGGGACAGCGGTGCACTGAAACCCGGCCAGACAGTCGTTGAGGCGACCTCTGGCAACACCGGCATCGCGCTGGCAATGGTTTGCGCTGTATTAGGCCACCCCTTCGTTGCCACCATGGTTGAAACGTTTTCTGTCGAGCGACGCAAAGTAATGCGCGCACTGGGTGCTAAGGTGATTCTCACACCTGCAGCCGAGCGCGGCACCGGCATGGTGCGCAGAGCCGAAGAGCTGGCCGCACAGCACGACTGGTTTTTGGCACGACAGTTCCAGAATCCGGCTAACCCGGCCTATCACGCCAGCACTACCGGCCCGGAAATTTTGCGCGACTTCGCAGGCGACCGACTCGATTATTGGGTCACGGGTTGGGGTACCGGTGGAACGTTGTCAGGTGCAGGCCGCACTTTGAAAGCAGCGCGACCCGATCTAAAAATCATCGCCGCAGAGCCAGAACAAGCCGCACTGTTGTCAGGCGGTGATTGGTCCCCGCATAAAATTCAGGGTTGGACTCCTGACTTTATTCCTGATGTGCTGGATCGCGAGGTGCCCGATCAAATCGTGCCCGTGAACGAAGATGAATCCATGCAATGTGCTCTGCGTTTGGGCCGAGAGGAAGGCATATTTGTTGGCATATCTGCGGGCGGCACCTTGAACGCAGCACTAAAGGTCGCCGAGCAAGCGGAACCGGGCAGCGTGATCTTGACCATGTTGGCTGATACCGCCGAACGCTATATCTCAACGCCGTTGTTTGCCGACATTAATGAAGGCTCTGACGACGACTGGCTGGAAAGTTTGTAAACCGCGCTAGCGCAGCAATTGGGGGTAGTCGAGTTCGGCCCCCCAATGCACCTGAGCCACACTGGCGTACCGCGACTCGTTAACAAAGCCATGGTGGCGCAGGGTTTCCATGTCTCGTCCAATACGTTCCAACGTTTGACCCTTGGTAATCATTGTTGTGGCAGCAATGTCGGCAACATGACGCACCACCTCTGAACTGGCCTGTACCGCGTGGGTTCCAGCCAAATACAGGTCCGCTCTGTTCTCAGCAGAAGCATCATGGCCACTTTCAGCACGCGCCCAAGTATCTTCTAACGCCTGGAAAAACAGCATCCGAGCAGACCTGAACGTCGCTAAAGCTTTGCCGTAATGCAGTTGCGCTATGTTGCGCTCGCGCACCTTACCCGCACTGCCACCTGGGGTTTTATCGCCAACCATAGCCGTCACCAAATTCAAACTGCGTGCCGCCAGGCTCAACGCTACGGGCACATAAGTCGCAAAAACCACACGCGACGGGCAGCGATAAAGAGTCCCTTGATAATGGCAATTTGCTGAACCGGCGGGATCTGGTATCACCACCTGCATGCTGGGCACAGCGAGATCGTTGACCCACACGTCGCTGCTACCAGAGCCGCGCATACCTAACGTATCCCAGTTTTGCTCGATCTTGCATTCCGCCAGGGGCATGACCGCCATGGCCGCTACCTCATCAATCATGACGGGTGACAGCAGCCAAGTCGCATGGTCGCATCCACTGACAAAGCGTTGGCGGCCATTGATCAAGTATCCGTCGCCGCTTTTCGTTGCTTTTAACGGAGTATGGCCGCTGGCGGCGACCAGCGTGTCTGGGTCAGAGCCCCAAAGCATTTCCACCAGTTCTTGCGGCCACTGTACAGCCATTAGGCGGGCCGCATTGAAGACCATGACATGCCAAGCAGCAGCGGTATCAGCATTGGCCAACCGCTCACAAGCCAGCGCGCAAGTTACTGGGTCCACCTCTAGCCCACCCAACGCGCTAGGTAAGAAAAACCTGGGCACCCCTGTGGCAACCAGCGCATCAAAGGCCTCTTGGTGCAATCGGCAGTGCTGTTCTGCCCACGGCGAGTGGCGTTCAATAACGTCTGCGGCTGCGTCCACCCGTTCAAGAACTTCTGTTCGCTGCAACGTCATTAACCCTCCTAGTTCCTAATCCAATGGCACAACATTACGCCACGGGCATTGTGCCCAAACCCATCACAAAATGAAGAAATTATGGAATGCACCTGTCTAAGCTGCTGACCCACAAGAAGATTTTTTTTTGCTGCGATTTATACGCATTTGGCCTCTTCTTTTTGCAATTCATCTTCCGTATTCTTGGAACCCTCACTAGCCGCAGCTGTATGTACATACAGTGCTAATTTCCTCGGCAGGGCAATTACACGGCATACAGTTCGGCTAGCTGAGGCCAACCTTCCCGCACTTTTACCCTGCACTATAAGCAACCGTTCTCGCCTCTACTTACGCGCTATTAATTAACCTAAATACAAAAAATTTTTACCTAGTTGTTGCCGACGTTAATCCAGAGGTGGTAGCTGTGGAAGCACTTGCGGCCATGGAAACTGGCCATCTGCTACAGCAATAAATTCTGGATTTAGGATATTTTCTTCTTGGTTATATCCCAACGGCTCGCCGTCTGCACAGAACACTCTGCCACCTGCTGCACACAATACCGCTTGTGCCGCACCTATATCCCACTCACTGGTCGGCCCAAGGCGCGGGTATATATCTGCCTCACCTAAGGCCAAGGTGCATAACTTTAAAGAGCTACCCACCGGCGTTCGAGTAGTGCCAGGAAATTGCTCAGTAATGGCCGCCAAATAGTCTTCTAAACGCTGGCCACCATGGTTGCGACTCGCCACCACCGTGAGCTGCGCATCGTCATGTTGCCGCGGTTTACCGTTCAGTGGGCGGCGCCCGGCAGAATCTTCTACCCAAGCTTCGCCTGCTGGAACATTGCCAAAAAATAGCCGGCCCTGAACGGGTACACCCACCCAACCTAGGGCCGGTGCATTGTCCTCGATAAGCGCGATGTTCACCGTGAATTCACCGTTGCGGTTAACGAACTCCTTAGTGCCATCCAACGGATCAACCAGCCAATAACGTTGCCATTGGCCGCGCTCGCTGAAGGGTGGGAGCACCGATTCCTCGGAGATGATTGGAATATCCGGGGTGAGTTGTTGCAGCCCTGCGGCGATAACTCCGTGCGCTGCGAGATCAGCTTGAGTCAACGGTGACTCATCCTGTTTCGTTTGCACTGCAAATTCAGTGTTGTAAACCTGCAGAATTTCTTCGCCAGCCCGCAATACGATATCCTGCACGGCGGCACCGTGAGTCTGGGCAAGTTCCTGTGTGGTGGGGGAATGCATCAAATAATTTCTCTAGTTATGTGAGGGGTTGCTAGGGTAATAGTTCAGCAAATAAGGGTCGGCACAAAGACAACGCAGCTATGGCTCTGGCTTCGCAGAACTCATCACTGCTTAGCAATTCGTCCAATCGCTGCAATGGCCACGTGACCAATTCTAAGGGCTCGGGTTCATCGCCTTGAAGCTGTTTGGGATAAAGATCTTTGGCAAACACCACATTGATCGTAAAACCCATATGCCCCGGAGCGAGTGAAAGGCGTTTAACCACCTGAGTATGGTTGGCAGCAAAGCCCGCCTCTTCGGCCAATTCGCGACTGGCAGCGGCCTCAAGGGTTTCGCCAGCATCGACGACGCCCTTCGGCAAAGTCAGCTGCAATTCATGAAACCCCGCCGCGTATTCGCGAATCAGCAGCAGTTCGTTGTTGGCATTTACCGCGACCACAATCACGCCTTCAACCCCTGTACTGGGCAAGCGTTCATAGCGTCGTTCAGCGCCATTGCTAAAACGTAAGTCCAAAGCTTCGATTTTGAAAAACCGCGTTTGCGCTAAGGTTTCGGTGGCAAGAATTTCTGGTAACGGCATGGTGTTGATCACTCTCTCTATACTGGCTCTTTACGCTCTATTTACAGCAAGGTAGAGACGCTGCACTTGCGAATTTCGGCATTCGTTGCTCAACCCGGGGCGCTTTGGTTCAGCGTGAGCCGAGTATAGTCGCAAGTGCTCAAACCACCTGATGATAAATTTTCAGGTGGGTTAAGCACGACGATTAGATCGCAGTTAAACTATCGCTGCGGCGTAACCCCGCACATCGGAGTAATTTCTTGCCTGTGAATCAACCGGCCTTAGATTGGCAAAACATAGACACCGTCCTATTGGACGTCGACGGCACACTGTTGGATCTACACTACGACAACTTTGTGTGGGATCAGCGAGTGCCAGAGGCCTATGCCGACCTTAAACAGTTGCCGCTACCTGACGCTAAACAGCAGTTGCTGGAACAGATGCGCATGGTGCACGGCACCATCGACTTTTACAGCTTTGATTTCTGGAGCGAACAAACCGGGCTAGATATCACCGACCTGCATCGGCAAGAATCTCAACGCATAGCCTTCCGCGCCGACGCTGAAGCGTTTTTAGATTGGTTGGCGCAGAACGCTCACGACGCGATTATTGCCACCAACGCCGACCATAACTCGCTACGCATAAAAGAGGACGTCATTGCGTTGTCTCAGCGTGTTGACCAAGTTTATTCCAGCCAGGATTTCGGCAGTCCAAAAGAAGAGCAAGCGTTTTGGAATCAACTACAACAACGCTGTGACTTTGATCCTCGACGCACGTTATTTTTAGATGACACCGAAAGGGTGCTCAATGCGGCTGCTGAGTTCGGCATTGGCCAGGTCTGGCACGTACGCACACCAGATTCACAACGTGGGCCGCGCCCGCCGTCGGCGCATCCAAGCATTGATCAGTTTCATGAAATTTATCCGGCTGCCTAGCGGCATCTGTTCACATGGATGAACAACCCAGTGTTCGTATTGACCGTTGGTTATGGGCGGCGCGTTTTTACCGCACCCGCTCGCTGGCAAAATCTGCGGTGGCGGGCGGCAAAATTCATGTGGACGAACAGCGTGTTAAACCAGCCAAAGAGCTGCGCTGCGGACAAACTGTGCGTATCAACAAGGACGGGGTCGTCTTCATTGTCGAGGTGCTACAGGTCAGTGAGCAGCGCGGCTCAGCGACTATTGCTCAGACCCTTTACCGAGAAACACCGGCCAGCATAGAGCAGCGTCAGATCGGGTTGAGCGAACGGCGCATGGCCCGAGCGGGCTTGAGTATTCCCGCTCAGCGCCCAAATAAACGTGACCGGCGTGCGCGCAGCCAATTACGGGAGTTGGACCAACAATGGTCCGATGCTGCAGCCGATCCCCAAACAGAGCCCGAGGACTAGGACTGGTATGGACCTACTGCAACGCTTCAGCTTTTCTGGATTACCCATTCGCGGCCAATGGATTCGGTTGGACAAAACACTGAGCTCTTTGTCGCAATATGCAAACTACCCTGCTGACGTAAAAGGCCTGTTAGGAGAAATGTTTGCTGCGGTGACTATGGTGGCTGACAATCTGAAGTTTTCTGGCGCAGTGTCACTGCAATCTCAAGGTGATGGCGCATTAACCCGAAGCCTTGCGGAGTGCCGAGACCAACATTATCTGCGTGGTATTGCCCACGTGGCAGCAGACAAGGCGGAAACTATTCAGTCCGACAACTTGGCGGACTGGCTGGGTAACGGCCAGCTCGCGTTGTCCCTGTTGCCTGATAAATCGACTCGCATGAACCCTTATCAGGGACTGGTGGAAATTGACCCCGCGGGGTTGGCAGCCAGTCTCGAACGTTACTTTCAATACTCCGAACAATTGCAAACACGTCTGCATTTCGCCTCTGTAGATGGCACCACCACTGGACTGCTGCTGCAACGGCTGCCGGATGCGCCCGAGGCTTCGGAAGTCTCAATTGCCGCAGCGGATGACGACTGGTTAACCCTGACTACGTTGGCAGCTTCGGTTACTACCGAGGAGCTCGCGACCTTGGCGCCAGAACAGATGTTGCTGCGACTGTTTAACGAATACCCCTGCGAACTTTATAGCCCGCGATCGTTGAGTTTTCGCTGCACCTGCTCTGTTGAAAAGAGCGACCAAACACTGCTGGTTTTGGGCCGCGAAGATCTTATAGCCCTGGCATCTGAACAACCTGAGATCCATGTGGATTGCGAGTTTTGCGGCCACAGGTACGCCTACGATCAGGCCGCAGTGGCTGAGCTTTTAAATCAAAGCAGCAGCGCTTTGCACTAAATTAGTTCGCCCAACACTGCACTGCACCACGAACATAGAATTTTTCAATTGGCAACTGTTCTCATTACAGCCCGCTCTGGCATAATCCTCGCCCCTCAAACCTACTAGCACTTCTATATGACTGTTGATACTGAATCCGCGCAAAAAGCAGAGTCCTACACCAATCTTTCCTCTGCGCAATTAGCAGAACAGTCTATCCTGCGTAACGAAGGCCACTTCGCCAGCAACGGCGCCATTGTCGTTGAGACCGGTGCGCGCACAGGTCGCTCGCCTAAAGATCGTTTTATTGTCGATGAGCCGTCTACTTCTGAATCGATCGACTGGGGTGACGTTAATCAGCCCATCGACGGTGTTGTTTTTGACCGCCTGTGGGATCGTGTGCAGGTACATTTGCACGAAAATGAAACCTTCATGTCGAATTTGCATGTAGGCGCTGACCCTGAGCACTATCTGCCCATTGAGGTCACCACCGAATACGCATGGCACGGGCTATTTGGCCGATCGCTTTTCATCGTTCCAGAGCACTACAATCCCCATAACAAAGAAGTTTGGCAGGTCGTTAACGCGCCCAACTTTGAATGCCAGCCCGAGCGGGACGGCACCAATAGCGATGGCACAGTAATGATCAACTTTGCCCAGCGCAAAGTTTTGATTGCCGGAATGCGTTATGCCGGCGAAATGAAAAAGTCCATGTTCTCAGTATTGAACTTCTTGCTGCCCGAAAAAGATGTATTGCCAATGCACTGCTCAGCCAATATGGGCGATGACGGCGACGTGACTCTGTTCTTTGGTCTATCCGGAACCGGTAAAACTACCTTGTCAGCTGACCCAGCACGCTTGCTGATTGGCGATGACGAACACGGTTGGGGACGCGGCACCGTATTCAACTTCGAAGGCGGCTGCTACGCCAAATGCATTGATCTTAGCCGTGAAAACGAGCCGGTCATTTTTGACGCTATTCGCTTTGGCGCCATTGTCGAAAACGTTGTCATTGACGCCAATACCAACGAACCGGATTACACCGACAGCAGCCTCACTGAAAACACTCGCGCCTGTTACCCACGCAGTAACATTGCACAGAAAGTGCCAGACAATCGAGGCGGCGAACCCAACAACATTATTTTCTTAACCTGTGACGTCAGTGGTGTATTACCGCCCGTAGCGGTCCTGTCTAAAGAGGCTGCGGCGTATCACTTTTTGTCCGGCTACACCGCGCAGGTTGGCTCCACCGAAGTAGGTTCCACAGAAGCGTATAAAGCGACCTTCTCGACCTGCTTTGGCGCACCCTTCTTTCCGCGTCCTGCTGGGGTCTACGCCAAATTGTTGATCAAGCGCATTGAAGAATTTGGCTCTAGGGTCTTCTTAGTCAACACCGGCTGGACCGGCGGTGGCTACGGTGTTGGCAGTCGTTTCAAAATTCCGGTCACTCGCGCCATCATCGCCGCAATCCAAAGCGGCGCCCTGAACGACGCGGCGACCAACCATTTGGACGGATTCAACCTCGACATTCCACAAGCGGTACCGGGGGTCGACAGCGCCCTGTTGAACCCGCGCGAAACTTGGACTGATGCCAACGCCTATGACGCGGCCGCGGCTGCACTGGTTGATAAATTTGTTGCCAACTTCACCAAGTTTGACGTTGAAGACGCCATCGTAAAAGCAGGACCACAGTCCTAATTGCGCTAGACTCTGATAACGACCAGGCTCCGCCTGGTTTATCTAGGCCTCAGCTCACCAACTTGCGCTGAGCATATTAAGCGGCAGGGGAGGACAGCAGATGCGACTAACTAAGCACACTCTGCAAGTGCTGCGGTCTGCTGGTTCCGGCTTGGATCAATTACAACGGGGTATCGAAAAAGAAAGTCTGCGAGTAGCCAGGGATGGCAGCCTGTCGTTACGACCACACCCAAAGGCCCTCGGTTCAGCGCTGACCCATAGCGCCATCACTACGGATTTTAGCGAGGCTCAGTTAGAACTGATCACTGGTGTCCATGACAGCCCCGAGGGTTGTTTAGATGAGCTCAGCGAAATTCATCACTATGTGCACACCCACCTCGACAATGAACTGCTCTGGCCTAGCAGCATGCCCTGTATTCTTGGCACCGAAAACGAATCAATCCCGATTGGCCAATACGGACACTCCAACATCGGGCTAACAAAAACTGTTTATCGCCGCGGCCTAGGTCACCGCTACGGACGCCTAATGCAAACGATTTCAGGCATTCACTACAATTTTTCAGTGCCCGATGCGCTGTGGCAGCATCTGGGTATTACCAAACAAACGCAGCGCACCGAAGCCTATTTCAGCCTTATTCGTAACTTTCGACGCAATTCGTGGCTGTTGATCTACTTATTTGGCGCCTCGCCCGCTGTCTGCAAAAGCTTTTTGCAGCGACCAGACCATGGCTTAGAGGCTCTAAGCGACGGTACGTTCTATTTACCCTTCGCCACCAGTTTACGCATGGGCCGGCTTGGTTATCAGAGTGATGCGCAAAGTGAACTGCATATTTCTTACAACTCGCTGGAAGAGTACGCCGCAACCATGCGCTCGGGCTTGACCACAAGCTATGCAGATTACGCTGACATTCCGGTCAACGAGAACGGTGACTACCAGCAACTGAACGACTCTATTTTACAGATCGAAAATGAGTTCTACGGCACCATCAGGCCAAAGCGCAGCGCCGCCAGTGGCCAACGCCCGTTGGCCGCCCTTGGCGAAAGTGGTGTTGAATATATTGAAGTACGTTGCGTTGACCTAGATCCATTTGAGCCAATCGGCATTAACTCCGAGCAAATTCGCTTCCTTGATACGTTTTTGCTGCTGTGTCTGCTGACGGACAGTCCTACCGATAGCCGCGAAGAATCCGCTCGTATGGTGCGTAACCAAACCGCGGTGGTAGAGCGAGGGCGTCAACCAGGCCTCGCTCTGGAGCGCGATAACGAGTCGGTCGACCTTGACCAGTGGGCAGCCGAATTACTCGACCAATGTACGCACATTGCCGAGGTACTAGATCAGCACGCTGCAAACGACGCCTATTCCAAAGCGCTGAATGCACAAAAAGCCAAAGTACAAGATCCCGAACTCACGCCGTCCGCAAGGGTCATCGCAACGCTCAACCAAGGCCAGTCGTTCTTTGAGTTCACCATGCAAAACGCAGAGCAGCACGCCGAGTTCTTTGCCAACCGAACCGGTAACCCAGCACAACAAGCCGAACTGCAAACTGAGGCTAATAATTCTTTAGCGCGGCAATTGGCTATTGAGGAAGCTGACAGCCTGAGCTTCCCTGACTTCGTGCGCGACTACTTATCCATATAACAGGCGATGAATTTTCTAGCTCACTGCGCGCTCGCGGCAGATGCGAGTGAAACATGGAGTGTGGACTCGCACTGCAGAAATGGCCTGTTATCCGGCGCGATCATCGCCGACTTCTGCAAAGGCAGAGTTAACACCCAATGGCCGCTACCCTTACAAGCGGGTATTCGACTGCACCGCCGAATTGACGCCGTATCTAATCAACACGCAGCCATCCGCAACAGTTGCCAGCTTTACCCCAAGGAATTGCGGCGTTACGCGCCTATTTTTGTCGACATCTTGGCGGATTATCACTTGAGCCACCGTTGGCGTGACTATTACGAGGAGCCTATTCATTCCTTTACGCAACAGTGCTATTCAGCCGTCGCGAGCTATCGAGATTACTTGCCGGACCACGGCCACAAGTTCGCCACGTACATGCAAGACTCTGACTTGTTGGCGCGTTATCACGACTGGGCGACCATCGAGGGCGCCATTAAGTCTTCACTACGACGCCTGAACAGAGTCGATTTTACGGATGCGGCACTTTCTTCCAGCCAAGCGATCGTGGCTCAATATGCTGACGACTTCGTTAACTACTACCGCGACTTTTATCAGCAACTTTCAACTTGGCGCCACCTCTTGAATACCGCCTAGATCGCGCTGAGCCAAAATTTAGGTGGTTGGAGCACTAGATACGGGTAGAATTCCCAGCTTCCAACGTTGCCGCGATTAAATTATGAAAGCAGTACTATGCAAGGCCTTTGGTGCCGCAGAGGATTTAAGCCTCGAAGACGTCGACGAACCCAGCGTTAAACCTGGACACGTGGTAGTTCAAGTTAAAGCCAGTGCCGTGAACTTTCCCGACGTATTGATGATTGAAGGCAAGTATCAGTCTTTACCCGACTTTCCGTTCTCGCCAGGTGGAGAGTTCTCTGGCGTAGTCAGCGAAGTGGGCGCTGATGTCGAGCAATGGCAAGTGGGCGACGAGGTATTCGGCAGTTTAGGTCACGGCTGCTTTGCCGAAAAAATCCTGGTGCGTGCAGGCGCCTTGCGCGCTAAGCCTGCAAGCATGAGCTACGCTGTAGCCTCAGGCATAAGTACAACCTACGGCACGTCTTACTACGCCCTCAAACAGCGGGCCAATCTACAACCTGGCGAAACCCTATTGGTGCTTGGCGCCGCAGGCGGTGTTGGCTTGGCTGCAGTAGAGCTGGGCAAAGCCATGGGCGCACGCGTGATTGCGGCAGCGTCTAGTGATGAAAAGTTAGCAGTAGCAAAAGCCGCAGGCGCAGATGAATTAATCAACTACAGCGATGGCCAACTTAAGGAAAAAGTCAAAGCGTTGACCGATAACCGTGGTGCTGATGTTATTTATGACCCTGTCGGCGGTGAGCTGTTCGACCAATGCATGCGTTGTGTGGCCTGGTATGGTCGCGTACTCATTGTCGGCTTTGTAGGCGGTGATATTCCTAAGGTGCCGACCAATCTGATTTTGCTCAAGAGCTGCCAGGTCGTCGGTGTTTTTTACGGCGCATTTTCCGGGTTATTCCCTCAAGAGAATCAGCAGAATTTCGCCGAAATCATGGCGTTGTTTGAGGAAGGAAAAATCGATCCGTTGATCGGCGCAGAATTTCCGATCACCGAGTACGCTGCAGCCCTTAATTGTTTGTCTCAGCGCAAGGCGGTGGGCAAAGTTGTTGTTAACCTATAACTAAAGAGACGAAATGTTATCGAATTGGAAAGCTGAGCATTGGGCCATCGCTATTTGTGTAAGCGGTGCGGGCTTGCTGTGTGTGGCCCTGGTCATGGAGCATGTTTTTGCCCTGAGTCCATGTCCCTTGTGCATGATGCAGAGAATTTGGCTGGCACTGACCGCCCTGTTTGCCTATGTCAGCCTTGCGCATAACCCACGTTGGGGGATCTATCCTCTACTCGGTGGCCTCTGTACTTTAGTGGGTGGCGGTTTTTCTATTCGCCAGCTGTGGTTACAAAGCTTGCCAAAAGACCAAGTGCCGGCGTGTGGCCCGGATCTCACCTATATGCTGGAAGCCTTTCCGCTAAGCGAGGTTTTGGCTGCAATGACATCGGGCACAGGAGATTGCGCTGAGGTGTCCTGGAGTCTGCTGGGTTTAAGTATTCCCGGCTGGCTGTTGTTATGCTTCGTGGCGCTGTTTGCGATGAATATCATGCAAATTCGCCAGGGCAGCCGCGCTTGAATCGCGCAGCGTAATTTTCTGCGCAATCCATTCGGCCCATTAACAGCAAGGAGGGCCCGATAAATGGCAAACCCAGAACTATTCGTACTTCTACTCAACGCTGTCGTAACCGGCTTCGCGTATTTTTATATCTACCCAAAGTTCTGCGGTTCCGACGGCAACAAAATCGCAATCTATGATCTTTTTGTCGGCAGCATACCGTTGCTCATTACGGGCATTATTTTTTGGGGCAGCGGCGTTACATTCGATCTTATTATTTTCACCACAAATTGGTTTTGGTTCACCTTAGCCACATACATCGCTTTTGAGACGCCACTGATGCTTTGGTACTTCAAAAAACACGGTGTCTGGGAGAGTCTGTAGCCTCTTATCTAGCGTATTTTCAAAAACTCGCGTGTTCTCGCCACATTGCGTCGATCAGCTATGTCGAGATATATTGCGGCCCGGACACTGGGCATTAGAGTGGGCAACCAAAAAAAACAAAGCTCGCCGCTGCCCTTAGCTAAGTAAAATTGTAATTACAACAGCGACCTGAAGTTTCGCGCTTCAGTGACGATAATCCTCTACGCGGCTTTGTTTGACGTGGCTGGATTGTGGACCTTACGAGGTTCCGGGAACTAAATATGGACTCTACAAAAACTTCAACAACTCGGCGCATTCTGGTTGTTAATGGGAAGGGCGGTTGCGGCAAGACCACAGTGGCGACCAACTTGGCAGCGGCCTATGCTGCCGCGGGGCAGCAGGTGGCCCTGTGCGACTATGATCCCCAAGCGAGCAGTCACTACTGGGCGGAAATTAGGGACGGCAGCGAAGAAGAACGGCCGCATATTTCTTCTCTGGCCAGCTTCAAAGGGCCCAACTTGCGAGAAACGCTGTCTTTTAGTCGCCGCGCCACCGAAGGCTGTGATGTCATTATCATGGACGCCCCTTGCAGTGCCGTTGCAAACTCGCAGTTCGAAGATTTACTGCGCCTTTGCGATGTCATTGTTGTCCCGGTAATGCCATCCGCTATCGACATCAGAGCCAGTAAACGCTTTATAACAGACCTTCTCACCCACCGTGTTTACCGCGCGCGGCCACGCCCAATAGGCATTGTAGGCAATCGTATTAATCTGCCCTGCGCAAATTATGAAAAGCTTGAACAGTTTTTGGCTTGCTCTGGCGTATCTACCATCAGCCATTTTCGCGACACGCCGGTTTACAGCGAAGCTGCTGACGATGGCGTCGGCGTTATTGAAATGCGCGAGAACCGCGCAGCGCGTAAAGAGTACCGCGCTTGGCACAGCTTAACCTCTTGGATAGACGAGCAAACTTTACAAGAACAAGGCCGTACCGTACCTGCCCGACCTCGTGCCGCAGGGCGCAAAACCCAACCCGTGGCGAACGAATACCGAGACAACGCATAATGCGCAACACGGCATCGTTATTGGCGATGCCCTAGTGCTGCAACTACCTGAAAGGATCAGGTGATTGGAGCACTAGTAACCTAAACATAACTAATGCTTCGCCTAAACGACCTAACCTTTGAACGCGGTGATGACGTGTTATTTTCCGGACTGGACGCGGTGGTATATCCCGGCCAGCGTATGGCCGTGGTCGGACGTAACGGTGTTGGCAAATCGACCTTGTTCAAGCTGGTGCTTGGCGAACTGGAAGGTAGCGCCGGCGAGGTGGATTTCCCCGAAGACTGGCGCGTCGGTCATATGGCCCAAGAAGTTGAGGCAAATGATCGGCCGGCCATTGAATACGTCATCGATGGTGACCATGGGCTCAGAAAGGTAGAAGCAGACATTGGTAAAACCGAGGATGCCGAAACCCTAGCCAACCTCTATAGCCTTTATGAGGATCTCGGTGGTTATCAAGCCACTGCTAAGGCTGGGGAAATACTCAACGGTTTGGGCTTTGACGACCAAATGGTCAACGATCCTTATGCGAGTTTCTCTGGCGGTTGGCGCATTCGCCTGAACCTCGCACAGGCTCTTATGTCGCCCAGTGATTTGTTGTTACTAGACGAGCCAACCAACCACTTGGATCTAGAAGCTATTTTATGGCTTGAGGGCTGGCTCAATAGATTTCCAGGCGCCTTGTTGATCATCGCGCATGATCGAGCATTTCTTGATAACACCACCACCTCGGTCCTGCATTTGGCCGGCGGTAGCGGCAAATTGTACAAGGGCAACTACAGCGCTTTTGAGCGCCAACGCAGTGCCGAACTCGAGCGCCAACAAGCCATAGCGGCAAAGCATGAAGCCCAAGTGCAACACATCCAGCAATTTGTTGATCGGTTTCGCGCGAAAGCCAGCAAAGCCAAACAGGTGCAAAGCCGCATCAAAGCGCTGGAGCGCATGCAGACCCAAGCTGCTTTGCATGTGGACTCTGACTACCGAGTACAGTTCAGCAATCCCGACAAAGTCTCTAATCCACTGTTCAGTTTTCGCGATCTCAAGCTCGGCTACGACGATACTGAAGTACTACAGAAGGTCTCCCAGACTATTCTGCCCGGCGCAAGAATTGGCGTATTGGGTGCAAACGGTGCGGGTAAGTCTACTTTGCTCAAAGCATTAGTGGGCGACCTTAAACCCCAGGCCGGTACGCTGGAACGCGGACAGCATGCAGCCATCGGTTATTTTGCTCAGCATCAACTGGAGTCGCTGAACACAAACGACAGCGCTTACAACACCGCCATGGCATTGCGCCCAGAGCAAACGCCCCAGCAATGCCGAGACTACTTGGGAGGTTGGGGTTTTAGCCTACAAATGATCGAGCGCCCCATTAACAGTCTGTCCGGTGGTGAAAAAGCACGCCTGGTATTGTCGCTGCTGGCCGCTGAGCAGCCAGCCATTTTGGTACTTGATGAGCCCACCAACCACTTAGATTTGGACATGCGCGACGCCTTGGCCTTAGCGCTACAAGCCTACAGCGGCGCGGTAATCATTGTCGCCCATGACCGCAATTTGCTGGACAAAATAGTCGATGAATTCTGGCTGGTCGAAAACGGCTCTCTCGCTACTTATCGTGGCGATCTGGAAGAGTACACGGCGAGCCGCCAAGACCAAGCGGCTCTGACCGCACCTGTCAGCAAAACAGCGGTGAATTCACGCAAACGCCAACGGCAAGAGCGTGCAGCAGCGCGCCAGTCACTGCATGAATTGCGCAGCACCGTGAAGAAATTGGAGCGCCAGATCGAGCAGGGCAGCGAGCAACTTAAGGCACTGGAAAGTCGTTTGGCAGACACCGAGACCTATGCGCAAATGCCAGCGGACGAGCTGAGCGAATTGCTCACCGACGCAGCCACCGCGCGCAAAAATCTAGAAACGTTAGAAGAACGTTGGCTCAATGTTAGCGCTGAGCTGGAAGCCGAGTTAACCTGAGTCTTTACCCATTTTTATAGCGGACAGAAAAATCATGCGACAGTTTCCCAATACACGAATGCGCAGAAATAGAGAGCATCCCTTTGTTCGACGCTTGGTGGCTGAGCATCGGGTGGTCGCTGACGACCTGATCTATCCAATGTTTATTATTGACGGTAAAAACCAACGTTCAGCGGTTGAATCCATGCCAGGTATTGAGCGGCTGAGCATAGATTTGGCGGTGCAAGAAGTGGAAAGCCTGGCGGCATTGGGACTGAACAGCGTTGCGCTGTTTCCAAATGTTGAGCCAAATTTGCGCACGTTGGACGGTCGCGAGGCCTATAACCCTGACGGCTTAGTGCCACGTATGGTGAGAGCGCTGAAAGACGCGGTGCCCGAGGTGGGCGTAATTACCGACGCTGCGCTGGATCCTTATACTACTCATGGGCAAGACGGCATTGTCGACGCCAACGGTTACGTCGCCAACGATCTGACCGTTGAATCCCTGTGCGAGCAGGCGGTGGTTTGTGCAGCTGCCGGGGCAGACGTCATTGCCCCATCCGACATGATGGATGGCCGCATTGCCGGGATCAGGGAGTTTTTAGACGATCAGGCTTTTATTAATACTCGAATCATGGCGTATTCAGCCAAGTACGCTTCTAGCTATTACGGGCCATTCAGAGATGCCGTTGGATCAAGTTCGAAGCTAGGCAGCGGTGACAAAAAGACCTATCAGATGGATCCAGCCAACGGCGATGAAGCAATTCATGAAGTGGGGCTGGACATCGAAGAAGGGGCCGACATGGTAATGGTCAAACCCGGCATGCCCTATTTGGATATCGTGCGGCGCGTTAAAGAAACGTATCGAGTGCCTACCTTTGCCTACCAGGTGAGCGGCGAGTACGCCATGCACGCTGGCGCTATTGCCAACGGCTGGCTGGCTGAGTCGGTCATTGACGAGTCGTTACTGTGCTTCAAGCGCGCGGGTGCCGACGGCATTCTCAGCTACTTCACCAAACGCTGGCTACAGACTCATCAATAACCCAAGACACATCAATACACGGATTAATATCAATCACAGAGCAAGACTAATCACCCAGAGGTGCTAAACTGCTCATTCAACACTGGAGACCAAACTATGAGCGACAACATCGTTCACACAACTGACGACGGCTTCGACCAAGATGTTTTGAAAGCCGACAAGCCTGTACTCGTGGATTATTGGGCTGAATGGTGCGGACCGTGCAAAATGATCGCGCCCATTCTCGAAGAAGTGGCAGGGGAATACGCCGAAAAACTCAAGGTGTGCAAAATTGACATCGACGCCAACCAGGCGACACCGCCCAAGTACGGTATTCGAGGCATTCCTACCTTAATGCTGTTCAAGAACGGCGAAGTTGAAGCGACCAAAGTCGGCGCCTTGTCAAAGTCACAATTGCAGGCATTTTTGGACAGTAACATTTAGCACGTGAGTGCTTGCAGTGGGCTTTGTGCGGCGCGCAAAGCCCACCACTGATCGCAATACCGATGATTCTTGAACCCCACAGCGGGACTTGACCTAGGGGAACATTTCTCTACACTCTTGCTCATTGCCATTGGGATTGAGGAAGCCCTACCGGCAATTAAGCTTTTCAGTCGAACCCGACTACCCCTCTACTCTCCATTTTAGTCAGCGCATATCAAACGCGCCGACTCCGAGAGCAACTTTCATTTTTATAATTACTGTAATTAAAACGGCTTAAACAATGGCAATGCACCTTTCAGACTTGAAGCGTAAACCCGTCCCAGAACTAATGGACATGGCCCGGGAGATGGGCCTGGATAACGTAGGACGGTCCCGCAAGCAAGAAGTGATCGCAGCGATCGTGCGCAAGCAATCTAAAAGCGGTGAGGACATTTACGGTGAAGGCACCTTAGAGATCCTGCAAGATGGTTTCGGTTTCCTACGTTCACCCGACAGCTCATATCTAGCCGGACCAGATGACATCTATGTTTCTCCAAGCCAGGTTCGCCGCTTTAATCTGCGTACTGGTGACAGCATCGCTGGCAAGATTCGCCCACCCAAGGACGGCGAACGTTATTTTGCATTGCTTAAAGTTGATGAGATCAACTTCAGCGAGACCAACAACAAAACCCACAAAGTTCTGTTCGAAAATTTAACCCCGCTGTTCCCAAATGATCGGTTACAGCTAGAGCGTGGCAACGGCAGTACCGAAGACCTTACCGCTCGGATCATCGATTTAGTCGCGCCAGTGGGTAAGGGCCAGCGGGCTCTCATCGTGTCGCCCCCTAAGGCGGGTAAGACACTGGTGATGCAGAACATTGCCCAATCAATTGCCGCCAATAACCCAGAAACAATACTGATCGTTTTGTTGATTGACGAGCGGCCGGAAGAAGTCACCGAAATGCAGCGCTCTGTGCGCGGAGAAGTGGTGGCATCGACTTTTGATGAGCCGCCATCACGGCACGTGCAGGTTGCAGAAATGGTCATCGAAAAAGCCAAGCGACTGGTTGAGAACAAAAAAGACGTGGTCATTTTGCTCGACTCAATCACCCGCCTAGCCCGTGCGTATAACACCATTGTTCCCTCGTCAGGCAAGGTGCTCACCGGAGGCGTTGACGCCCACGCGTTAGAACGACCCAAGCGATTCTTTGGTGCTGCACGAAATATCGAAGAGGGCGGTAGTCTCACTATCGTCGCCACTGCGTTGGTAGACACCGGTTCGAAGATGGACGAGGTGATCTACGAAGAATTTAAGGGTACCGGCAACCAAGAACTGCATCTCGAGCGAAAAATTGCCGAGAAGCGCGTTTATCCTGCAATCAATATCCGACGCTCGGCAACGCGCCGGGAAGAACTGTTGATGAGCGAAGACGAGCTGCAACGCGTATGGATCTTGCGCAAACTGCTGCACGATATGGATGACATTGCCGCGATCGAGTTCATCTTGGATAAGTTAAAAGAAACCAAAACTAACTCTGAGTTTTTTGACTCAATGCGACGCTAAAGACTGGGCCTGGGTAAAGTATTGTAGCGCCCTGTGCTCGTCGCCTAGAGCGTGCCAGACACCGCCCAGGTGCTGGTAGATTCGTGCCTTTTCTGGATCTTTTGCGCTGAGCGCCTTTAGTGCACTCTCAAAATAGTCTTTAGCGTCTTGCCACTGACCGCTCTTGCCAGCGAGCTGACCTAAGCCTTCTAGCAATCGAGGATCGTTCGGGCGGTTTTTGACCCAACCTTGAGCTTGTAACAAGCTGTCATTGGGGGCTTCATCAGCCAGCTTTAACCACTGCGTTAACAAAACCTCGGACCAGCTGCTGTCGAGCGCGACAGCAAGTAGAGTAAGCGCGTCTGCTTTACGCTGCTGTTGCAACAACGCGTGGGCCCAGGCACTTAGCAGCTCGGTATTTGCCTGGTCTTGCGCAGAAAGCGCCTTATATTCTTTGATGCCATCAGCGCTACGCGACAACACTTCCGCTAGGGTGGTTGAATCCGAAAGAACCGGATTTTCAAAACCGTCTTGGCGTTGAAATTCATACGCATGCAAGCGCAAACCAGTAGCGAGCGGACGTCCACCTTTCTTGAGGTTTTGCCAGTTCTTATCTGCTGCTAACCAGTCACCCTGGGCCACATGGGCCGTGACTGATAACGAAAGCAGTCGTGGGTCTGTTTTGTTTTTCGCTAATAACGGTTTTAATTTTGCTAGTGCTTGAGCCACTTCACCTGCTTCTAAATGCCACTGAACAAACAACGTTTCTCGACCTTGCGGCAGATTTGTCGTAGCAACTTCAAGTTGTTGAATTTGTCGTATTGCGTCGTCACGAACATTAACGTCGCCCCTCGCGTGAGCGGCAAAAGCCGTGAGCATGAGCTGGGTAAATTGATGATGCTGAGTGTTGATGTCTGCCGCGTCAGAATCAGCCGCCTCAGCGTCCATTCGTGATAGTGCCTTGCCCGCTTGGCCCCAGCTGCGATTGAGCACAGCTACCAGCGCTTGTTGTAGCAGCTCCAACCGGGCCTTGTGGGTTTTATTGTGTTGCCATGCGGCCAGTTTTCCCGTGCTGTGCAAGACTTGCCGCAGAAATTGCCACGCAATCGTTAAAACTGCGGTTGCCCCCACCAGCACCAACACGGCGACCGCAGCACTGGTCTCTACCAACCAGCCGTCTAGCCGAATCAGCACATACCCCGGATCCGCCAACCAAGTGGTTCCAGCAATCGCGCCCAGAACTAAAGCCAGAAGCATCCACAGCCATTTCATATACGCTGGTCCAGCAACTGATCGAGTAACTTCAACGCCTCGGTAAGGTCATAAGGGGTTGGTGCCAACTCAAGCTCCGATAGAGTCTGGATAGCAGCGAGGTTGCTTGCCGTAGCCGCGGATTCGGCGTCTGAATACCTGGTGTGCCAATCACGCAAATTCTGTAGTTGCTGACGAAACCCTTGAGTGTTGCGAACAAGCACTGCGGCTCGCGCCTGAGTCATGGCGATGTCGAACTTCACCTCAGCCAGTTTGCGCTCGGCATCATTGAGGTAAACCCGAGCATCGAAATCCGACACATTATCAAGGTCGAGCTTTCGCACCTGTATTAACTCACCCAGAGAATTAAGCGCTTGTTGCCAAAGCGAGGCCTCCGCCACGGATTCAGTACTTTTTGCCGCGAGTGTGAGCGCAAACTGGGTTTCAGGCATATCCTGCTCGATTTCTTGCAGCTGCAGCAAAATGCTTTGCGAACTGACAGAAACAATCTGGTTTAGGGCTGCAAGGTCGTCTTCAAGTCGGGCTTTAAGGGGTAAAATCATCAAGTTGTCACTGCCCTGCAAACGCGTCAAAGCGTCTTCTATTAGGCTCTTCGCGGCATTGACATCACTACGCACGCGCAACCGCAACATCGCCGCACGCAATAAGAAACGTATTTCTAATAACTCAACTTGGGACGCCACTTCTGAAGCATTTTGCTTAAGCTTTTGCATCTCTGAGCTCATCTCAGTACGCATCGATGACAAACGCCGTTGTAGCTGATCTTCGAGGGCGACGGCCGCACTTGTTGTCGAACTACCTAATTGTTGGAGCTGTGCTGCTGTTGCATCGATCCGCGTGACGAGGTCACGCTTTTGCGAGTTTAGGTCTACTAACTGACTCTGCAGATCTGCAATGCTTTCCAAAACGAGCTGGCGCTGCGTAGCATCCGCCTTGAATTGCGTACCCTGAGAGTAAAGAACAGCACCAATTGCCAGCGCTCCAATACTCAGCAACAGGCTTACACTAAGAATAAATTTCGCCCCAAACGATAACCGCATCGGCCCGCCATTAGCGTTTTGTCCATCGGGCAAAGAATCAGTCATTGGGCAGGTTCACGTTTCACAACAAGAATGGGCGTTACTTCACCACAAACCCTTCAACAATTCATCGTCCAGCGTCATTTAACTATCCATTAGTTGATCTTTAAGACAGCGAACAAAAGCGTCGGGAGTGCTACCTTGAGCATTAAAACTGCTGCTAAACCCCAATTGCAGCGCTTGCTGCTGAACACGCTCGGATGGCGCGACTATGTGCACCTCCTTGCTACCGCCGCATAGCTGCCAGTGACTGGCAGCACACTTGAGGCCATGAACAGAACCTACCACCACTGAGTAAATCGTTTCGGTATCCAGCTGTGGTAGCTGCGCATCGCGTCTTTGGTACAGGTCACAACGCGTCAATTCACACTCTTGAACCAAGGCGTCATAGATCGTATTACGTCCTTCCTGACCACCCAGCAACCAGACCACGTCACTGCTATGCAACAGACCTCCTTGGTTTTGCGGTATCAATTCGCGCAAAGCGAGCAGTCCTTCAGAGTTTTCGTTTCCAGGTGAACGCACCTCTAATCCGGCATCCCGCAAAAGGCCTGCGGTGCGCTGGCCTACTGCCAGCACACTGCTGCCTTCCAGCAGTCTGTGTTGCACTTCGGGCAAACATCGTTCAAAGACTCGCAAAAACCCGATCGCTGCGTGCTGAGATAAAAATATAAGGCGCTTTGGTGTATCGCTTGGCATCTCCCAGGGAAGCAGTCTGATTTCCGTCGCAGGCGCTACTAAGGCAACCAGACCCGCGTCGGTTATGACGCTCCCAAGACGGCCGGCACTCGGCTCGGTCAATGTCACCCAAACTTTTTTCATCAGTCTAAGCAGCAATCCGTTTTAATTTTACTTTTGATCAACTATCTACTTTGACGTATCGAATCCAATACCTGCTGCGCACCGGCACTGTACAACTGTTCGACAACTTCTTTCGCAACATCTTCCGGCTGTAGCCCAGATGCCTGCGCTTTCAGAATGTTTGTACCCGAGTCATTGGAAACTAACGCGCTAAGCGTAATATGGCCTGTGTCTGCTGAACTGGCCATTGCCGCAACCGGCAAGGCACAGTCGGCTCCAAGACCTGCACTGACACCTCGCTCCGCTCGCACACACCGGTCAACCTCCACATCGACCAACGGTTGCAAAAGCTCCAACACCGGACTGGCAGCAACACATTCAATTCCTAACGCGCCTTGACCAGGTGCCGGCAGACATATGTCCGTAGCAATTGGATAAACGTCTTCTCGGGCCAGTCCCAAACGCTGCAACCCCGCAGCCGCTAAAACGATAGCATCGAATTCCCCCTGATCGAGCTTTGCTAAACGTGTGCCAACGTTACCGCGAATAGAGGACATCTGAAGATCGGGCCTGTGATGGAGCAGTTGCGCTTGGCGCCGCAAACTTGAGGAACCAACGCGAGCTCCCTCGGGCAGTTCATCAAGGCCACCCTTATTGCTCACCAACACATCATGCTGATCCGCACGAAAAGCAATAACTGGCAAGACAAACCCATTGGGCATTTCCGCAGGCAAATCCTTCACTGAATGCACCGCAATGTCCGCTCGCCCTGAGAGCATGGCTTGCTCAAGCTCTTTGATAAATAAGCCCTTGCCGCCAACTTCGTTTAGTGGCGAGCTTAGCCATTGATCGCCCTGAGTGGTCATACCAATCAATTCGATATCCAATGACTCGTGATGTCGTTGCAATTCATCACGGACGAATTCGGCTTGCCAAAGCGCGAGTGGACTTTCGCGCGTAGCGATGCGAAGGCTTTTCATTGTAGACACTGGCACATCCCTCTATGAACGAAAAAAAGTCGCCAATAAACAAAGTGATCCGACAGATAGCCAAGATTGCTATACTCCCCGGCTTTCTACCTCTATGGATCGAAGCGGGTTCAAACCGCCGCAACGAGCCTGTGACGTAGTGGATCCTTTTGCTTGCTAAAGTTGACTCTGATATGACCGAGAATAGTACACCTGCTGATACAACCGCGCCTACACCAACCGACGGGCTATTGCGCGGCCGCTTTGCCGAGGCTACCGACCAGTTCGTAGAGCAGTTTACCGCCTCAGTGAGTTTTGACCGCCGCTTGTATCAAGAGGACATAGAGGGCTCCATTGCCCACGCACGCATGCTGGAAAAAATTGGGGTGTTAAGCGCTGATGAATGCACCAGCATCGCCGGTGGTCTGAACGATATTTTGGCAGAAATATCCTCCGGCACCTTCAATTGGCGAGTCGAGCTCGAAGATGTGCATATGAACATCGAGCATCGCTTGATAGAACGCATTGGCGATACCGGCAAGAAGCTGCATACCGGCCGCTCCAGAAATGATCAAGTTGCCACCGACATTCGCCTTTATTTACGCAAAGCCATTGACGAGTTGGCCCTGGAAGGTGAAAAACTACTGGGCAGTCTGGCGACTCTGGCGCTGGAGCACAGTGCGACACTTATGCCTGGATTTACCCACTTACAAGCAGCCCAGCCCATCACATTTGGGCATCACCTCATGGCGTGGCATGCCATGCTGGAACGCGATCTAGAACGCTTAGCAGATTGTCGCAAACGCACCAATCGACTGCCGCTCGGTGCAGCAGCACTAGCTGGAACGCCATACCAACCCGACCGTCTGTACCTAGCAGAATTGTTGGGGTTCGAAGATGTATGCAGTAACTCATTGGATGCAGTTAGCGACCGGGACTTTGCCATTGAGTTTTGCGCGGTCGCTGCTCTAACCCTGATGCACCTGTCCCGCTGGTGCGAAGAACTGGTGCTTTGGTCAAGCCAACAGTTTTCGTTCATTTCTATGCCGGATCGTTTTTGCACGGGCTCCAGCATCATGCCGCAGAAAAAAAATCCAGATGTTCCTGAGTTGATCCGCGGTAAGTCGGGGCGCACGAATGGCAACTTATTTGCTTTATTGACGCTAATGAAGAGTCAACCCCTGGCCTACAACAAAGACAATCAGGAGGACAAAGAGCCGCTATTTGACAGCGTCGATACCTTGCAGGACTGCTTCACAGCACTAAACGGTCTGATCCCAAACATTGTCGCTAACAAAGAGCAAATGCGGCATTCGGCCTTGGCCGGCTTTACCACTGCGACGGATTTAGCGGACTACTTGGTGCGAAAAAATATCCCATTTCGTGATGCTCACGAATTGGTAGGTGGGGCTGTACAACGGGCGGTGGAGCTGGACGTGCCTTTGGAGTCGTTGTCGTTAGAACAGCTTAACGGAAGCGATAGCGGACCGATCACAGAGGATGTTTATGCCATTTTAACTCTTGAGGGTTCTATCGCTGCAAGAGACCATCTTGGCGGAACAGCGCCCAATCAAGTTAAGTCCCAGGCTTTAGCAGCACTCGAGCGCCTCCAGCGTTAGCAGTGCGCAACAGCAACTCCGTATTAACCGCTCAAGTGAATTAAACCAACCACTATCATGTTCCACTGGCCTGTAATTTTTATACTTAGTTATTTGGTGGCAACTTGCGGCCACAAAGGGCCGTTGTATCTGCCTGAAGATGAGTCTCAACAAGCGCTGCACTACCCAGGCCCTTGGTCGCAACATTTGGAAAACGCCAATGACCTGTGAACCCCGACATGCATTAAACGAACAAGACGGTGCATTGTGCATAGAGCAGGTGCCGCTGCGACAAATTGCCGATCAATTTGGAACCCCTTGTTATGTCTACTCTGCCGCAACACTGAGGACTCAATATCAGCAACTGGCTGCTGCGTTGTTACCCCTGAAGGCGCGGATTCACTACTCGGTAAAGGCCAATTCGAATCTCGGTATTCTTTCTCTGTTTAAGGATTTAGGCGCAGGCTTTGACGTTGTATCTGGCGGAGAATTGAGCCGAGTTTTAGCTGTGGGCGGCGATCCAGCAGATGTCATTTTCTCTGGTGTTGGTAAGTCGGTTGCAGAAATAGATTTGGCGCTGAAGGTTGGCATTGGTTGCTTTAATGTTGAAAGCCGCAGCGAATTGTTGCGTATTGAAGACCGCGCCCAGTTAGCGCAGGTTCGTGCGCCGATTTCGATCCGAGTCAATCCTAACGTCGATGCTAAGACCCACCCGTATATCTCTACAGGCCTTAAAAGCAATAAATTTGGTGTAGATGCGGCGAGCGCACTTGCGCTATACGATCTTGCGGCAAACAGTAGCGCACTTTTGGTTACTGGAATTGATTGCCATATCGGTTCACAAATTGCTGATGATGGACCACTGTTGGAAGCCCTCGACAGCATTCTTGAGTTGGTGGACGCCTTGGAAGCTCGCAACATCAGCTTAGAGCACATTAACCTGGGCGGCGGCTTCGGCGTGCGCTATCAAGATGAAGTTGCGATGGATCTCGATGCCTACGGTACCCGCCTGCAGCAACGCTTGGGGTCTCGGCAACACTCGCTGTGTGTGGAACCGGGTCGCTCGCTAACGGCTAACGCGGGCTTGTTACTCACCCAAGTCGAATACCTAAAAACCGCGCAGGATGGCGACAAAGGTTTCGCCGTAGTCGACGCCGCGATGAACGATCTACTGCGACCATCGCTTTACCAAGCCTGGCACGACATTCTGGTAGTCGACCAGTCCAACAATACAGCAGCTATGCAAACTTGGGATGTAGTGGGGCCTATCTGCGAGTCTGCCGATTTTTTGGCCAAGGATCGGCAATTGGTTTTAGACGAGGATTCACTGATTGCGGTTCTATCTACCGGCGCTTATGGCATGTCCCTGTCATCAAACTACAATTCCCGTGGCCGCGCAGCTGAGGTGTTAGTGGATGGGACGGAGGCAAAATGCATTCGTCGCCGTGAAACCATTCAAGATCAACTACGTCTTGAGCTGCAGCTCTAACAGCACCCATGATGACGTTCTATAAAATGCACAGCCTGGGTAATGACTTTATGGTGCTCGACGCCGTCACCCAAGACTGCTCGCTGTCCACCAAACTAATCCAACAATGGGCCGATCGTAACGAAGGCATTGGTTTTGACCAATTACTGGTCATTGCACCGCCACAGCAACCCGATGCCGACTTCCACTACCAAATTTTCAACGCCGACGGCAGCGAATCAGAGCAATGCGGCAATGGCACCCGCTGCGTTGCGCTGCTGGCGCGTCACCTAAACTTGAGCCCAAAGACCGAGCTCGTTTGGCACAGCAAAGGCGGGTTAATTCACACTCGACTGTTGGCAGATCGCAACCCTATGGTCATCGAAACAACCTTGCCAGAGCCGTCACTGGATCCAGCCGATGTCCCCTTTGTGTCGGCAAACGGCACCAATGCAGACCAACTTAGCATCGATGGCAGTGACGTAGACATCACCGCTGTATCTACTGGTAATCCGCATGGCGTCTTATTAGTCGACAATGTGAGCAATATCGATGTTGAAGCACTGGGGGCGCAGCTCAGCATGCATGCAGCTTTCCCACAACAAGCGAACATCGGCTTTTGCCAAGTTGTAGACCGCGGCTTTATTCGATTACGTGTGTTTGAACGCGGGGTCGGCGAGACTCGGGCCTGCGGAACGGGCGCTTCGGCTGCCGTAGTTGCGGCCTACAGTCAGGGTTTGGTCGACGCAAAGGTCAAAGTTTCGTTACCTGGCGGCAAGCTGCGAATTCATTGGTCTGGCCCCGGCCAACCGATTACCATGGCAGGCGGTGCCACCCTAGTATACGTCGGTGAAATCGATCTGAAGGAGTGAGTCAATGCCGTTTCGACCACGCGATTCTAAAACTGCAGATGGGAAAATTCGTTTGGCCACCGAGGGCCTGAACGATCAACAGGTGCTCGATTATCTGCGGGCGCATCCAGACTTTTTTCAGCAACACGCCACTGCAATCGCCGAACTCAGCCTGTCTCATGAATCGGGCAACGCGGTTTCACTGATCGAACATCAAGTGGCAATACTACGCGATCGCAATATGACCATGCGTCGGCGCATGAATGAGCTGTTACAGGCCGCGCGCAGTAACGACGAGATTTTTGCTAAAACCCGCTCGTTGAACCTTGCTCTGCTGGAAGTGAACTCTTGGCATGAGTTAAACGAGGTGTTGGCGACCCACGTGCTGGTGGATTTCGAAGCCGACTTTGTCTGCGCGCATTTGGCAGATGCAAACCTTGTGCTGGCCCTTGACCATATCCAACACCACGTAGAAGAGTTGCCTTGCTTGCACTTGCAGAATGGCAGCGAAGCAGCATGCAGCGTTTTGCGCGAGGACGAGCTGCACAAACTGTTTCCTATGTCCGATCATGACGAGACCGGCAGCGCTGTAATCTTAAATTTAAAAGTCCAACAGGGCAGTGGTGTGCTTTGTATCGGTAGCCGTAGCCCAACACGATTTGCTAAAAATATGGACACGTTATTTGTGCAATACATTGCTGACATCTTAGCTAAGGTAATGAATCGGCTGAGCGCTTAATGAACGCCGAACAGCCACTATTGCGTGAGTTTTTACACCACCTACAGCACAGCAAACGGTATTCCACCCATACCTTGAAGGCCTATGAACGTGACTTGGTGCGATTCCTAGACCATATCGCCATGCCGTGTGCTGACGCTTCGGTTAAAGAAGTACAGAGCTTTGTTAACTATTTGCACCGCAAAGAGCTTACGGCTAAATCCATTCAGCGCAATGTTTCTGCGGTGCGCAGCTTTTACGACTATCTGCTTAAACAACAGCTGATCTCGGCGAATCCGGCGAAGCTCGTCTCAGCACCCAAAGCGGCACGAAAACTACCGCAAGTATTGGACACTGACCAAGCGTCACAACTTTTGGATTTCGCCAACTTAAAAGACGATAGCGCTATTTGCGATCGGGCTATCCTGGAACTGTTTTACGGCAGCGGCTTACGCTTGAGCGAAGTCGTGGGGTTACGCATCAATGATGTGGATTTGACCCAAGGCTTTGTAGATGTGCTTGGCAAAGGCAACAAGCGCCGACTGGTGCCCTTGGGCAGACATTGCATCAGTGCGCTGCAAGACTGGCTGGGTGTGCACCCAAACCCAACCCCAGAGTGCTGGTTACTGCCTGGTCGCGGTAGCAGGCCATTAAGTCCGCGCACCATACAAAATAGAATAAAGCGCGTGGCCCAACGGCAGCTCGGTGAAAACTCTCTACACCCCCACATGCTGCGCCACAGCTTTGCGACACACATGTTGGAATCGTCTGGTGACCTACGTGCCATCCAAGAATTGCTTGGCCATGCTGATATTGCCACTACACAAATCTATACCCATCTCGACTTCCAACACCTAGCCAAGGTTTATGACAACGCCCACCCGCGCGCGCATAACTCTGGAGAACAAGATTGAGCCGTTTACAACTGATTACCTTGGACCTAGACAATACGCTTTGGGACGTGGAGAAAACCATTAGAGCGGCCGAGCGAGACCTTATTGCATGGCTTAAAACCCATGCTGAACCTGCGCACCAAATCTATGTGTCTAATGACTTGGCGGTTCTGAGGGAGCAAACCCTGCAACAGCAGCCGAATTTGCGCCACGACCTGAGCCGGCTGCGCATCGAAATTTTGTCTGGTGTTATGCGCAAGGCGCAGTACCAGGAACATGAAGCCCGAGATTTAGCCGAAGCTGCGTTCGAGGTGTTTTTTGCTGGGCGCAACCGCGTCGCGTTTTTTCCTGGCGCGTTGGAGATGCTACAGGCACTGAGCGAGCGCTACCCGGTTTATGCATTAACTAACGGCAACGCCGACACATCCAGAACAGGCATCAGCCCCTACTTAAAAGGAGCCATTTCCAGTGCCTTGGTGGGTGCCAGCAAACCTGACCCAAGCATGTTTCATGCAGCGCTGAATCAAGCCGGGGTGTCAGCCCAACACTGCGTGCACATTGGTGATCACCTACACGATGACATCCGTGGGGCTGACGCTGTTGGTATGCACAGCATTTGGGTCAATTTACAGCAATCCGTTCTATCCGACGGCGATCCGCGCCCGACCCAAGAAGTGACTCAACTAAGCGATATTGACGCCGCCGTCACCGCCATCGAAAACAGCTTAACCGCCTAAGCCGAGACGGCCTCGGCGAGAAATGTCTTAACCGCTTGTAAGTCTGCATTCAAAGCGCTTTTTCTTTGCTCTAGGCCAACCAATGCATCGAGGCTTGGATGGGTAGGCACCGTACCTGTAGCCTCGACTACTGCGTCGGGGAATTTCGCTGGGTGAGCAGTGGCTATGCACATTAGCGGTGTATCTGCGTTACCCAGTTGCTGCGCAGCGGCGTAGCCAACCGCTGTGTGCGGGTCGAGCACATAGTTATAGCGCTCTTTAGCATCGCTCATGGCAGCTAGAGTCTGCTGACGATTAACGGCTATAGATTGAAATAGATCCGTGTGCGGTGCAGCGCCCAAATGCGCTTCGCCGTGTTCAGCAAAGTCCGCCATGAAAGCCTTTAATCGCTCGCTGTCCTCGTCGAAATAGTAGTAGAGAAAACGCTCGAAGTTGCTCGCAACCTGGATATCCATGGCCGGTGAAAGGGTTTGATGGACACCACCAACAGCGTACTCACCAGTAGCAAAGAAGCGTGCGAGTATATCGTTGTCGTTAGTGGCGACAATCAGCTTGGCAATAGGGAAACCCATTCTATGTGCCAGATAAGCGGCAAAAACATTACCGAAGTTGCCTGTTGGTACTGAGAACTCTGCAGCACTCGACGCTTTCAAGCTGGCAAAACCGTAGTAAACAATTTGCGCCAACACCCGCGCCCAATTAACAGAGTTCACCGCGCCAAGCTGATATTTTTCTTTGTACTCTAGGTCAGCGAAAGTCTCTTTCATCAATCGTTGGCAGTCATCAAAGGTGCCGTCGACTGCGATGCAGTGCACATTAGCGTCTGGCACGGTCGTCATTTGAAGCTCTTGCAGCGGGCTCACTCGGCCTTCTGGATAGAGGATAAAAATGTCTACATTTTCCTGTCCGCGTACACCTGCAATAGCGGCCCCACCAGTGTCGCCACTGGTTGCACCAAGGATGTTGAGTCGCTGATTACGCAAAGCCAAAACGTGCTGGAATAAACGTCCAAGCAACTGCAACGCGACATCTTTAAACGCCAACGTAGGACCGTGGAACAGCTCCACTACAGTGAGATTATCCAGCGCTTTCCAGCCCACGACATCTGGATGATCGAACGTCGCATAGGCTTCGGCGATGAGCCGGTTCAATGTATCGGTTTCGATGTCATCGACAAATAAACCAATGATGTGCTGTGCAAGCTCGACAAATGTGCAATCGCGCCATGCGTCCAACTGATCCGAAACATCGGGTATCTGTTGGGGCACCAGCAACCCACCATCCGATGCCAAACCCATAAGCAACGCATCGGTAAAACTGAGGTCGGTGACGCCACCGCGGGTACTTTTATATTTCATGGTGATTGTGTGCTTGGCTGTGGTTTTAAATCAGGCGCCAGTTTAAGGGAGAGCAGCCCACTTTTGCAGCCAGACGCCCAGTAAAATAAAAAAAGGCTGCCCATTGGCAGCCTTTTTTATCTTGCGGTAGAAAAACCGCATGACGGCATGCGTGTCTAGACTGCGCTAGATCCGGTTTCACCGGTTCGAATACGCACTACCTCATCCAGTGAGGTAACAAAGATCTTGCCGTCGCCCACTTTGCCTGTGGAGGCCGAGCCGGTAATCGCTTCGATCGCGCTTTCCAACATGGCGTCGTCAATTGCCACCTCGACTTTTACCTTCGGCAAAAAGTCGACCACGTATTCTGCTCCGCGGTATAGCTCGGTATGGCCTTTTTGACGACCAAATCCCCGTACCTCGGTAACAGTCATGCCCTGAACACCCACTTCAGATAATGCTTCGCGCACATCGTCGAGCTTAAAAGGCTTAATAATTGCGGTTAATAATTTCATGATTTTTCCTTACTGAACTGTTTAACCTTCTAACCCCAATAGAGTCGGCTGTGAACCGATACTATACCCTTGATGGACAGAGCCAGTAGACCTTTGCTGAGATTTTCAACTTTAGCGCCACCCGGCTCTGGGATACAGACCTCTATTAAGACTCCTACCTACTATCGAGTGAACTCAGGGTACGCTTCCACACCGATATCGGTAATGTCGCTGCCTTGGGTTTCTTCTTCCTCGCTAATGCGAATGCCCATGATGAGTTTAATGACAAACCACACCACTAATGATGCCACGAATGTGAATCCGAAGATCGCCGCAAGACCGGTGAGCTGACCCTCTAGGGTCGCATCAGCACTGGTAAACAACACCGCCATCAAGCCCCAGATACCACACGTGCCGTGTACTGAAATCGCACCTACTGGATCGTCGATCTTCAGTTTGTCGAGCAATGTAATGGACGCTACGACGATCACACCACCCACTGCGCCAATTAGCAGTGACGCCACATTAGAACCTGACAGAGGTTCTGCGGTGATTGAGACCAAACCGGCCAGTGCACCGTTCAGTGCCATCGTAATGTCGGCCTTGCCGAAGGCAATGCGCGATACGATCAGTGCCGCAATCAGGCCACCCGCTGCAGCCATATTCGTGTTTACGAACACCTGCGCTACCGCGTTGGCTTCGTCGATGTTACTTAGCTTTAGCTCAGAACCGCCATTAAATCCAAACCATCCAAACCACAGGATGAATGTACCCAACGTAGCCAATGGCATGTTTGAGCCCGGGATTGGATTGATCTTGCCGTCAGCGGAGTATTTGCCGGCACGCGGTCCTAGCAACAAAACGCCAGCCAGCGCCGCTGCTGCACCACACATGTGAACGATGCCAGATCCGGCAAAGTCGACGAATCCTGCGTCAGACAGGAAACCTCCGCCCCAGCTCCAGCTGCCCTGGTAGGGGTAGATGACACCGGTCATGACTACGGCGAACAGCAAGAACGACCAAAGCTTGATACGTTCTGCCACAGCACCGGAAATGATAGACATCGCGGTGGCAACGAAAACGACCTGGAAGAAGAAGTCGGATCGAGCTGAGTAATACACCTCACCCTCTGACTCCAATACTTCCTGCACAGTGTTTTCAGCGCCAATCAAAAACGACCCGGCGGGGTCGTACATGATTTCGTAACCAATAAACATGTACATGACGCACGCGATCGAAAACAACGCGACATTCTTTGTAAGGATTTCCGAGGTATTTTTCGCTCGCACCATACCTGCTTCAAGCATGGCAAATCCTGGGGCCATAAACATGACCAATGCGCCCATGACTAAGAAGTAGAACGTATCTACTGCATAGGCTAATTGAACTAAATCTTCCAACTTCTTTCTCCATCCAAGAGACACCCTTTGGCGTCTCGATCTAAGCTGCAAAGCCCGTTAACTCCAACTACGTCAAACGCAGTTGACCTCTAGCAACTTTTGGCGCACCAGAATGCACAGCATCGTGGGTCGCAAAGATTGCTTGCCACCCATTGGTGCAGATAGCGTGCCAAATTTAATTTGTCGTATTTTCAGTTAGTTACGAGAATTCTCGCCCCGGGGCGATGTCATTCGCCCTGTATTGGTGCATTGATTCGCGTGAAGCGCTTCAAATTAGCGCGAGGACGAGTGGGCTATTGAGAAGACAATAGGGGGCAGTATCAGCGTAGGCCTACAGCACAAGTCATAACTGTCCCAAAGGAAATTACGTGTTTTGATTATTTCTAGGCCGCCCTGCTGGGCATACACTGAGCCTATGAAATTAATCGGCGAAGCTAATATGGAATCTTCTCAAACATTGAACATCATGCTGGACATGCTGCGCAGCAACCTCGCTAACGCCTTACATTCGGTAGATCACGTGCTGCCAATTGATCGTGAACAACTTGATAACACCCTAAAAACCACCCTGGACAGTGTGCGAGAAGACCTACTGGAGAAGTTCGAACTGGTCGCGAAAGCAGACTACGAGGCCCAGACAGCCTTAGTAGAAAATATGCGCGCCCAACTTGACGATCTTGAGTCGCGCCTACGGGGACTGGAGCAGCAACAGTCAGAGTAGATTGTGTACCGCCCTAAAACCGGACACTTGCTGTGGCAACCACACCAATACTTACCCGCGCAGTCGTTGGTCTTGACACCCACCCCGTCACCGTTGAATGCCATATAGCAGCAGGTTTGCCCAGAACCACCATTGTCGGCTTGGCTGAGGGGGCCGTTAAAGAGTCGCGGGACCGGATTAAAAGCGCATTGCGGACCTGTGGTTACTTTTATCCGCGCGGCCACGTCATTGTAAATTTAGCCCCAAGCCACCTGACCAAAAGCGGCAGCAGCTACGACTTGCCAATCGCGTTAGCGATACTGTGCGCCAGTGACCAAGCGCAGATGAATGAGCCTGCAAATACCGAGTTTTTCGGCGAACTGGGGCTGTTTGGCGAACTGCGCAAAGTCACAGGCTTACTAAGCTGCGCCCTAGCGGCGCACAAACAACAACACCGGCTGTACTTACCCGCAGCCAATGAGCAGGAGGCAAGCTTGGTAAAAGACGGCGACTTCCGCGTGGCGTCGCACTTACTCGATCTATGCAACCATATTGTTGGCAATCTCAGGCCGCTGTTCAACCACCCCAAGCTAAGCCGAGCTTATTAACCCAATGTGGCACGAACCACTACGATCAGATTCTTGGCCAGAGTGCCGCCAAACGCGCTCTGTTAATTGCAGCCGCCGGCAGTCACCACTTGTTGATGGTAGGACCGCCCGGCACCGGGAAAACCATGCTCGCCAAAAGTCTTGCAGAGTTATTGCCACCCCTTGATAACCAACAGATATTAGAAGTGGCAGCGGTGTACTCAACGGCAGGCTTGCAACGCAATAACTACAACACGCCACCGTTTAGAGACCCCCATCATTCTGCCAGCGACGCAGCATTGATGGGCGGCGGCCGAACACCCACGCCGGGAGAGGTCGCTTTAGCTCATCACGGTGTTTTATTTCTGGATGAGCTGCCGCATTTTCGCACCTCTGCTATTGATCAATTGCGCGAACCGTTGGAAAACGGTTCGGCAGTGGTGTCACGAGCACGCTATAAAATTCGCTATCCCTGTAATTTCCAATTGGTTGCCGCCATGAACCCTTGCCCGGCAGGGCGAACTTGTACCGAAACCGCGTGTCGATGTGCGCCTGGCCAGGTACAACGCTACCAGAGCCGGATCTCGGGGCCATTGCTAGACCGCATAGATCTACAGGTGCTAGTGCCACAACTTAAACAGCACATTCTCACCAATGCGCAAAGCCAAACCCCACAACAAGAAAAAGTAGAGTCGCTAAGAGCAAAGGTCATCGATGCGCGACAACGCCAGCTTGCGCGCCAAGGCCAACTCAATTGCTGGCTCGATGGTAGGGCTTTGAAGGATCAAATGATGAAGGCTGATCTGCCGCCCAGCTTTTTAGCCAACGCCTTGCAACAGTTCCAATTGTCGGCGCGCAGTTATCACAAAGTTTGGCGCATTGCCCGCAGCATCGCTGACCTGGAAGCAGCAACAACCATTTCGCAAACCCATATGATTGAGGCCTTGAGCTTCCGGTCACTACCTTGGGAACAGGGCATCAAGTAACGCCCACAAAAAAGGCCTCCGAAGAGGCCTTGGGTCTGCTGTTCAAGCTAAGGGGAGAGGCTAGAAGCTTTTACCAACAGAGAAAACGATTGCTTCACCACCGCCGATGTCATCATCAGGGAATACCAGTGAAACACCCAGATCCAACTCGGCCACTGAGAAACCGTAGTCGCCTTGGAAATATGCGCCTTCAAAGTCCTGGCCAAAGCTGCCGTAGGTCGCTGAGAAACCAGAACCCAGGTCAGCTGACAGACCTAAGAATGAGTAGTCTTGCTCTGCAGCAGGATCATCATAAGTACCTACCGAGTACTCGACGCTGACAGGGCCATAGCCAAAGTTCAGATTGATTTCTTCGTAAGTGTTATCGAAATCGCCAGTGTAGTAATAGCCGGTGAACCCAACGCTTGCAGACAAATCGCCCATCTCAACGCCATAGCCCAAGTAGCCGTCTACTTCTAAACCGTCACCAACGTCAGCGGTCCAAGCACCGGCGTAGAAACCGCCTTGCTCAAAATCAATACCCGCGCTGGCTGAAGAGCTCTTCTGGAAAAAGCCTCGGTAGTAATACTCGGATGCAAAACCTACGTTGTAAGACACGTCGGCTTGTGCGGCTGCGGGCATCATTGCAGCGCCCGTTAAAACCGTCGCCGCAGATAATAATTTCGCCATTGTTTTCATAATTTCTCCTTAGGGTTTTCGCGAAACGTGTGCCTCTGGTTAGGGCCAGTAGGCAGACACCCAACCCTAGTACAAGAACAGTGCCAGGTTTGAAAATGTCATTTTATTCAGTGATTTAGGGACTAAGCTTGGGTTTGCCAGTATGCTTATGCCCTATCAAGGGGCTTAATTTCAGCTTGCGCGCCCTAATTTAGTGCGCGCTGGTGGGGGTGGGGCGCTGTCGCGCCCCGGAATGTGTCTTTATTGTGCAGCGTCGACCATATATGTGACGGCGGCCGACAATTCGTCATCAGAACAACTCATGCAGGTGCCTTTTGCAGGCATAGCACCGATACCATTAATGGTGCTGTCCATGAGCACGTCCATGCCCTTAGCAATGCGCGGCGCCCATACACCGGTGTCTGCAAATAGCGGTGCACCACCTACGCCAGCAGCATGACAAACTGAGCAGTATTGGTCGTATACCTGGTCACCACTAAGTGGCTCTGCAACGGTTGTTGCTGCCGCAGTTTCTGCAACCGCTGCACGATTCACGCTGCCCGCAGGCTGTAAACGCTCACTGATTTCTCTTTCAGTACCTGGAGGTAGTGCATTAACCGCAACTACACCCAGTAACACTGCTAATCCCGAGACTGAAAATAATAGGCGTCTCAATCGAGTTCTCCTAACTGGCTTGGTTTTGATTCTAACAAAGCGCTCAGCTATTCAGCTTGACCATCTATCTGAGCGTCTACTTGCTGTTGCTGGTTGAATCTATAACTCCTACAGCAATCTCTAGTGTAGGACGATCACAACCACAGGAGCTGGCTCGCTCCGGGCGGGGATTATAGCCTCACCCTTGCGTGGCGTCGAACAACTCGCGCCCGATTAACATGCGGCGAATCTCGCTGGTTCCGGCACCAATTTCATACAGTTTCGCATCTCGAAGCAAACGCCCCGCAGCGTAGTCATTAATGTAGCCGTTACCCCCCAAGGCCTGGATCGCTTGTAGAGCATGCTGGGTGGCACGCTCGGCGGCATAGAGAATACAGCCCGCCGCATCAATGCGTGTGGTCTTGTCCTGATCACATGCGCCAGCAACTGCATACACATAGGCGCGCGCTGCATTGGTTTCGGTATAAAGGTCCGCAAGTTTGCCCTGCATCAGTTGGAATTCACCAATCGGTCTGCCGAACTGCTTACGCTCATGCAGGTAGGGTGTGACCAAGTCAAGGCATCCGCGCATGATGCCCAGTGGCCCACCCGCGAGCACTACGCGCTCGTAATCCAAACCACTCATTAAAATGCGCACACCCTCACCAACCCGGCCAAGCAGTTGGGTTTTAGGCACCCGACAATCGTCGAAAATCAATTCTGCGGTATCTGAGCCGCGCATACCCAGTTTGTCTAATTTATTACCCGTGCTGAAACCGTGCATGGACTTTTCGATTAAGAATGCGGTGATGCCCTTTGAACCTAGATTTGGATCAACCGTAGCGTAAACCACCAGCACATCGGCTTGAGGGCCATTGGTGATCCACATTTTGCTGCCATTCAAAATGTAGTCGTCGCCGTCATCGACCGCACGCAGACCTAAACTCACCACATCCGAACCCGCATTGTGTTCGCTCATAGCCAATGCGCCTACGTACTCGCCACTAATCAATTTAGGCAGATAGGCTTGCTTTTGTTGTTCAGTACCAAATCGGGCCAATTGATTCACGCAAAGATTAGAATGCGCGCCATAAGACAGCCCAATGGCGCCAGAGGCGCGACTGATCTCCTCCATAACCACGGTATGCGCCAGGTAACCTAGATCAACTCCGCCATAGGGTTCGGCTACAGTCATACCCAATACTCCGAGCTCGCCAAGCTTGGGCCACAGATCGCGCGGAAAAACGTTGCTTCGATCCACATCCGCAGCGATCGGTGCAATTTCGTTAGCACAAAAGTTCGCAACGCTGTCGCGCAACAGATCAATGGTTTCGCCTAGGCCAAAGTCAAAGTCCGGCAAGCTCATAGTTACTCCGCAGTGTTTGGTTTGTTCGCTAGGACTACTTTGGTCCCGCACAAAATGTCGTGCAAGCAACGGCGATCATTTCTCAGAGCGAACGCTGCGTCTGCAAGCAAAAGATACCAGTAGCCAATGAATGCGCCATGCAATAACGGAAAAAATAGGGCGCGAAGGGTTATGAGCTTCCAAAATGGCGCGATCTCGTCGCTACTTTGATCGACGATGCGGATCTTAAATAACCACTTACCTAAGGTTTGACCCGAGCGAAATAACAATACGCCGTTTACCAACAGATAGCCGACCACACCCAGCAGAAAAACTCGCACCCACGGAAATCCATTAACCCAGGCTTCGGCGTGTTCAATTGCGCCCGAGACCAGCATCACAAACATGGCCACGACAGGCACCACCACAAAATCTACCGCGGTGGCCGAAACTCGCCGCCAAATAGACGCGCCCATATCAGTTTGACCCTGCTGTCGATTCACCCGAATCAACGCCTTCATCAACTAATTGAAAGACCAAAAAGGCATTACCGCCTTGCATGCTAACGCCAGAATATCCCGAGCTGACCAAAAGGAGGTCGTCTACCAGCAACGGGCCATGAGAATCAATGCTGCCGCCTTGGGCTGGGACGTCGTTAACGGTGGCAAAGCTCTTTGCCGTTTTATAACGCCACAGGACCTCGCCGTTGGTGGCGTCGTAGGCTTCAATCTGGCCGGCTAAATCGCCCGCCACCACAACACCCCTGGCTGCGACTATGGCTGCAGAAAGTCCGGGCCAAAACCCTGCATCAGCACGCGCCTGTTCGCTAAAGTCTTTCGCTGCGAACCATGTGACTTCGCCGTTATTGGTGTTCAAGGCGTACATACCAGGACTGGGTTCGTCACTGAGCGCCAGGCCCGCTGGGAAATCACTGATGGGTACGTACAGTAGTCCTCGTTCCGGATCGGTGGCTAAGCCCCAGTGAATACCGCCAAGATAACCACCCCGACCAAAAGTCTTACGCCAGACAGATTCACCGGTGGTAGGATCCAAAGCGCTTACCGTGCCGGACTTTTGCGCGACAAACAAACGTTCGCGACCGTCGCGATCTTTGCCTAATAACGGTGGCGCACCAAAATCCAGATCCGGCCCTTCGTTCTCTGGACAATTAACTGTGCCAGCAACACAAGCCATGTTAAACGTATCGTTAGCAGTAAATTGGTTCACCCAATTACGCTTACCTGTCGCTGCGTTCACAGCAAATATCGCGTCACTGGTGTCGGTAGCGGGTGCGGTGTAGTTTTCTCCGGTGCCGTAATAGAGTTGCCCATTTTTACGATCGTAAGTAGGTGCACTCCAAACAGGCGCACCACTTGGCCCCCACTTTTCAACAAATAGATAATGCGTTCCGGTGACTTGCGCCGGCTCTTCGATGGTAGGCAGATACCAAAGTTGCTCGCCGGTTTCTATGTCAAATGCCGCCATGCCACCGCTGGTCGTGCAACAGCCATAGAAGGGGTTGATTGACAGCCCAATTTCTTGGCTGGAGATCGGCACATAGATCACACCATCCGCAACCAGCGGCGAGCCAGAGTACAAAGGTAACGGTTCGCTTGCGGTGCCATTTTGCCAAAGTGTTGCGCCGCTTTGAGCATGCACCGCGAAAACGCCTTTCTGGCGGTGCGCGAAAAACAGCGTTGGGCCATGACGAGTTGGTGCACTGACAATACTGCTGGCTACACCGCCCTTTGCGTCTTCATTGCGCCAGCGCACGCAACCACTTTCTCGATCTAAGGCAACTAAACCGTTTTCGCCGTCGCCGATGTAAATGGTGTCTGGTGTTACCAGCGGATAAAACCGCGGCGCTTGGGTGCTCAGACCATACGCCCACTTGAGTTCAAGACGATGCACATTCTCTGCGTTAATAGAAGTATTGCCAGGGGCAACAAAACGACTGTTATTGACGTCTATACCCCAGCTGTCGGGAAAGAACTGTTCAGTATTCGGTTTGCTGCCGCATTCATTCGCCACCGCAACACAGGACAGCCCCCATAACAGCGGCATCCAATACATCAGCTTTTTCATGAAATAGCCTTGCAAACAGTTTTCCAACAACATGCCGCTACTAAATTAAACGACTGGATTTAGCCCAGGCCAAGGTCGCATCAAGACCTGTAGCGAATTTATTAATCAGCTCGTCCACCTGATCTTCATTAATCACTAAGGGTGGACAAAACGCGATGTTGTCTCCCAGATTTCGCAGAATAACCCCGGCTTCTTGGCAGGCGGCAGAGCAATAAGCACCCACGCCATCCGCTAGGTTAAAGGGCTTTCGCGGCTGTTTTTCCTGCACTAACTCCACCGCTGCAATCAGGCCCTCACCGCGTACTTCGCCCACCAGCGGATGATCGGCAAACGCGCGCAAGCGCTGCTGGAATACCTTACCAATCCGGTTGGCATGGGTATAAAGGTCCATTTCCTCCATGATTTCTAAATTACGCAACGCCACCGCCGCGCAAACCGGATGGCCAGAGTAAGTGAAGCCGTGTCCGAAGTTACCTAGCTCGTCCGACCGACTGACAAAGGCGTCGTGCATAAAGTCCGGCAACAACACCGCACTGATCGGCAGGTAAGCTGACGAGAGCGCTTTTGCCAAACTCATAGTCGTTGGCTTGATACCGAAGGTTTGGGCGCCAAAAGGTTGGCCCGTACGGCCGAATCCGCAGATCACCTCGTCATCGATAAATAAGATGTCGTGCTCGGCCAGCAGTTGCTCGACCCGAGGCAAGTAGTCCTGAGGCGGGACAATAACGCCGCCAGCACCTTGAATCGGCTCTGCAATAAAAGCGGCAATAGTCTCTGCGCCTTCATGCAAAATCAGTTGCTCCAGTTCTGCGAGCAGCCGGTCGACAAACTGCGCTTCTGTTTCTCCTGGCAAGCCCTCAGTGTAGTAGTGCGGGCAGGTTACATGCATGACGCCCGGCAGCGGCAGATCAAATTCCTTGTGAAATGTTGGGATACCCGTGAGCGAACCACTGGCGATGGTAATGCCGTGATACCCGCGCTTGCGGCTTATGATCTTCTTTTTTTCCGGTCTGCCAATGGCGTTGTTGTAATACCAAAGCAGCTTAATTTGCGTGTCGTTGGCATCACTTCCGGACAGGCCAAAAAATACACGCCCGCTGTCCATTGGTGCCATTTCTATAAGTCGTTCCGCCAGCAACACCGAGGGTTCGTTAGTACGCCCAGCAAACAATTGGGAATAACTCATTTTGCGCATTTGCTCCTCGGCAACTGCAGCGAGTTCTTTGTTCCCGTAACCCAACGCTGTACACCAAAGCCCAGCCATACCCTCCAGATACTGTTTGCCTTTGTTATCCCACAAATAGACACCATCAGCCCGCTCGTGCACCACCGGGCCGTGTTCTTGATGTTGCTTTAAGTTTGTCGACGGATGCAGCAGTGTACGCAGATCCTTTGCTTCAACTGAATCAGGTGCGAATTCGTTATGTAAGTGCATGATTCCCCCCAGAGTTGTGCCGTTACAATAAAACGCCTTGGCTTTACGCTATATCAAGTCCGCCGGTTGCAGCGCAAATTCCTGCATGACTTCATCTGCATAATCAATGCGACCCGTTAGTTCAGCAGGGTCGCCATGACATAGTCGCAAGCACGCTTCAGCCATATGCTCTACCGGTGTCACCCGATCTTCGTTTTCTTCGTTGATGAGTTTGTGGTGCATTACACCCGGTGTCGCCACAAGCCCCGGCGAGATCACGTTGACGCCAACGCCTTTACCGTAGGTTTCCTGGGCTAGGCCGGTTGTAAATCTTTCTAACGCCGCTTTGCACATGCCATAAACAGTACCGCCGCGACCCGCCAGGTCTTTTTGCGGATGTATCGCCGCGTGAGAAGATACGTTAAGAATCCAGCCCGAGCCCTGCTCCTGCATTCCAGGTAGCACCCGTTGCGCAAGCTCAAAAGGTGCCCAAACCTGCACATCCATCATCAAGCGAAAGCGTTTTTCAGGAAAATCTTCGACAGGAATAAAGTAAGTAATGGCAGCGTTATTGACCAAAATATCCACCGGGCCGTATTCCGCCTCTGCGGCGGCAATGAGGTTTTCCCTGTCTTCGGCCAACGCCAAATCCGCCTTAACCGCAAAGGCTTCTCCACCTGCATCGCGAATCGCCGCAACGGTTTCATTGATTGATCCGGGGAGATAATGCTCACCGCCCTCTACCGTACGCGCTGACACCACGACTTTGGCACCTTCCATAGCGAAGCGTCGGGCAATGGCGTCGCCAATACCGCGACTGGCGCCGGTAATAACCGCTACTTTGCCCGCTAGTAAGCCGTTTGCGTTGATCGTATCGGTACTGCTCATTGTTCCCCCTCGCGCTGCATCGCGCCCTTTTGTTGGCCCATGCCTGTATTTGTATCCAAACCGTTAAGGTATACCCTGCGCAAACGCTTGCCCAGCCCGGTAAGTATTTCGTAGGCAATGGTCTGAGCCCGCTGCGCCACCTCGTCGACACTTATATGCGAGCCCATAACCTCGACCCAGTCGCCCACGGCAACATCTACCTCAGTAGCGTCGGCATGCAGCATGTCCATGCTGACACGGCCGCGAATCGCACAGGGCTTACCGTCAACAAACACCTGCCCCTGACCAGACAACAACCGAGGCACTCCGTCGGCATAACCCACACCAATAATCATTAGACGTTCTGCACCGGTCGCCGCATAAGTAGAGCCATAACCCACCGGCGATCCTTGAGCGAGTTCTCGCAGCTGTAAGACTTGACCATGCACCCTGGCCACCGGCATCAGCCCCACATCTGCGGCTGTTCCCTGCGCCAGGGGATTTCCACCATAGAGGCCAATTCCGGCCCGACCAAGGTGCGCAACATCTACCGGGGGAAAAACGCCACTGGCACAGGCCGCCGAGTTACTTAAGCTCAAGCGCAGTTTGGGAATGCGCTCTTGCAACGGGCGAAATACCGCCATGACCTGCTCAAGTTGGGTAGCGTTGAATTCGTGACCCACTTCGTCTGCCCGAGCAAAGTGAGTGAGCAACAACCCCACATCCAACCGATGCCGATCTATGGCTGGCAGCACCGATTCAGCAGTCAAGCCTAGTCGGGCCATGCCGGTATCGAGCTGTAACGCAGCGGGCCGACCTGTTGGCCCCCACACTGCACACTGTTCAGCACTGTTTAAGACCGGTTGTAAATTATGGCTTTGTAGCGTTGCTGCAGACTCCGCCGTGACGCCTTCCAGGATATAGATCTCCGCCTCTGGGAGGTCGGCGCGCAACGTCATACCCTCTGCCGCCTGAGCCACAAAGAATTCGCGGCAGCCTTGTTGCCATAAAGTCTGTGCGACTTGTTTAGCCCCCAGCCCGTATGCGTCTGCTTTGACCACTGCGGCTAAAGTTCCCGGCCGGCCGCCATGCAGCACGCCGTAGTTATGCGCCAGCGCGCCTAAATCAATCTCCAGGCGTCCGCTCACGGCACTATTGTAGAGTGTTTATGTAGGCGACCACGTCCTGCATGGCTTGATCTGTGGTTAGGGTCGCCACCATGCCACGCATTTGTCGGCCACCATGATCCGTGGCGTGATAACCACGCTGACCTTTTTTGAACTTTTGCAGCGAGCTGAGCAAATACCAATCGCTTTGGCCAGATAACCGAGGACCCGCCATCGCCTCAACGCCCTCGCCTTTTTGGCCGTGACAACTGGCACAAACTACATACAGTTGCTTACCCGCCTCTGGGTTTCCGGACACTGTCGCTGCTGGTTTTTGATCTGGGAATGTACCGATATAGGCAACCAGATCAGCCAACGCTTGTGGGTCTTTAAGCTGCGGTCCCTTCGCCATTGCCGCCATCTGCATGCCTTGCATGTCTCCAGCTGCAGTACCTCGAGCGCCTTGCTGAAACAGCTCCATTTGTTTTTTCACATACCACGACATCTGACCGGCTATCTTTGGTGCCTTCATGGCCGCATTACCCGCACCCTTGGCACCATGACAGGCCGTGCACACCGGATACAAACTCTTACCTCGGTCGGCATCGCCCGTTTCGTTCGCCATCAGCGAACTCATCGGCCAACTAAGACAGGTGATAAGCAGCAGTATTCTTTTCATGAGCATTCCTATGTGACCGACACTTTTACTTGGGGTATTAACGCGCGACGAACGGCACCGTAAACTGGCGCCCACTATAACGACGGCCTACCCTGGGTACCAGCCAAATACCTGGGTTGCGGTCCATATTCTGTACTGACGAGGGGTTACCTATGCCCAACGCGAGCAAAAAAAACATTTCAACCATACAGCCGCCGAGCGGCGACGTTGTAACCCTGCAGCACACCTCGGAGGTGTTGGGTAATAACCCGCTAGGTGATCCGGCCACTCGTCCGCTTAACGTTTATTTACCAGCGGCTTACGGCACTTCGTCCACTAACCAACGTCGTTTTCCGGTGCTGTACTGCTTAGCTGGTTTTACCGGGTCAGGGCCTGGACAGTTGAACTGGAAGGGCTTTGAAGAAAATATAATTCAACGCCTGGATCGCTTGATTGCTAACAGAGATATGCCACCTGTGATTGTGGTTTTCCCGGACTGTTTCACCGCGTTCGGCGGCACCCAGTACATTAACTCCAGCGCCATCGGCAATTACGCTGATTACCTGAATCTAGAACTCGTGCCCTTCGTCGATGATAACTTTCGGACCAAGGCAGAATCTAAACACCGCGGTTGTTTCGGCAAGTCTTCCGGCGGTTACGGTGCACTGACCTTGGCCATGGGCTATCCCAAAATCTGGGGCGGTATTGCAAGCCACAGTAGCGATACCTACTTCGACTTCGTCTACCGCGGTGATTGGCCTGCAGTACTGACCTTTTTACAACGCTACGCGCCAGCCTCGAAAGCCAAGCGCCCGGTCTTACAGCAAAGCAATCCCGGCGATGACGACGGTCGGGTCGCTGCATTCTTGCAGGATGTTTGGTCGCGGCCACCAGGCGGGGACAAAAAAATTTCCGGCTCCGAAATGATGGCGTTAATGCTGCTGGGCATGGCCGCGAGTTACGATCCCAACTTACAAGCAGCTAACGGCTTTCATTTACCATTTGATCTCCAATCTGGGGCCTTGCTGCCGAAACGTTGGCGCAACTGGTTGCGCCACGACCCAATTAATCTGGTATCGCGCCACCGCCGCAAGCTACAAAACTTGCGAGCCTTGTACATTGATTGCGGCCGCCTGGATCAGTTTCATATCCACTACGGCAATCGCCAACTGTCCCAAGCCTTGCACGATGCAGAGATCGATCATCGGTATACAGAGTTTGCAGGCACCCATTCTGGCATTGATCATCGACTGGACATTAGCCTGCCGTTTCTAGCCAAGCGACTGCGTTAACGCGCGAGCAACTGCCTAACGGTTTCTTCAATTCCCAATGATCCTGGCAATTGCAATGCTTGCAACGCTGGTGCTGGGTCAATGTCATCGTCATGATCTAAAACACCCAACATGGCTGTTGTTAGAGGTGGATTAGCAAGCAGCGTCTGCACCAGCCAGGCAAAGGTAAAGCCAATGAACAAGGGTAGGCCAAGCACCTGGGTGGTGGTGCCCATACAAGCAGCCGTGCGTCGCAGCAACTCACGGCGGCTTAGGGATTCCGGCCCCGCTAAATCTAATGCACCTTGGTAGCAAAGCGCCGCCGCCTGGCGAATCGCGCTCGTTACGTCACCGGCATAAATGGGTTGCTCTAAGCTCTCTGGGCGAAAAGCGAAACTGCGCGGTTGTCGCGCTCGACCCAACAGCGCCGCACTGGCGTAATCGCCTTCGCCCAGCACCATTGGCACTCGCAATACGCAGGCGGGCGTTGCCGCTGCCAATAAAATGTCCTCGGCCGCACCTTTGGAGGCTAGGCAGGCGTTAGTCGATTGCGCCTGGGAACCTAAGATCGATAGGTAGGTGATATGTGCCACCGTGGTTTGGTCACAAACCTTTGCCAGGGTCGCGCAGCTCAATTCATGGGCGTCTTGATAAGTCGCGGCTTTGGTTGCTTTAAGAATGCCAACCAGATGGACCGCACGGCTGCAACCGTCGGCAGCCTCAGCTAATGCAGTTTCATCGGTGTAACTGAGGGTTACTACCTCCAACCGTGCGCTTTGTTCTGGGGTTAGACCCAAATTCGCTAATTGCTCAGCGGCTTTTGCGCTGCGTACCACTGCGCGCACATGATCTGCCGATGTAGTGAGTAGTTCTTCGATTAGGCGCCGGCCGAGATTGCCGTTCGCTCCCGTTACGAGCCAGTGCTGCTGTGTATCATTTTGCGCAGTCGGCATGGTTTGCTCCTGACCCTAGTGAATTCTGTGAATTGAAGCCGCGTCGAACTTCTAGCATTTCTTAGCCCGTATATTATTTTAATTATGAACGCTTCCAGTTATATACTTAAGACGTTCACAACCTGCCGATCTGGATACTAACCTCACCATGCGAACCTCGTTCTTAAACGCTTGCTTGCTGTTTTGCGCGCTCACTGTTTCTGGCTGCTCTGGCCCAATAGGCCCTATCGCCGGCGGCACGCTGGAAGGCACCGTAAAACCGTGGCCGCAAGATTGGGCGTTTGCGGCTGAATGTGAAAACATACTACTGCAAACTAATTCCGCTGATCCCTATTCTGTAACCCTCTGGGGCGTCAGCATTGACGAATACTATTACGTCGCCTCCAGCAGCCAGCAGAACCAGTGGACAGTAAATTTACAAAACGACCCGCAAATTCTGCTGGGCATTGAAGGGAATTTGTTTTCAGGAGTCGCTACCGTCGTTACAGATAGCGACGAAGCGCAAAAAGTGCTCGAACAATACTCGCTTAAGTACGACTTTTACTTGGAAGAAGGCGAAAGTGACGAAGGCGTGATCTACCGCTTAACTCAAGCACCCGACTAACGCTCATGAAAGATGGCGGCAGGGTTTTCACCTGGGCCAACGCCCTAACACTATTGCGTCTGCTGCTGTGTTTACCTCTCTATCTATTGATCGAGCAACAACACTGGCTGCTTTGTGCGTTGTGCTTGTCCGTCGCCGTGCTGACCGATGTATTCGACGGCAAAGTGGCACGAAAGCTTCAGCAATCCAGCCCAATGGGCGGTTTCTTCGATCATGCCACTGATGCGCTTTTTGTCACGGTGGGCAGCCTTGCGTTAGCCAACCACGAGATCATTAACTCATGGTTGGTTTGGCTCATTCCCATGGCATTTATTCAATACAGTGTCGATTCGCGACTGCTGTCGGGATACGCATTGCGCAGTAGCGCACTGGGCCGTATCAACGGCATTGCTTACTTTGTTTTGGTGTGCACCGCGGTGGGCAGCCTACTTTTGCACTGGACCTGGTTACAAACGTTAGTCGGCCTGTTTGCCTGGGTATTGGTCGCCAGCACCCTCATCTCTATGGTTGACCGGTTGCAGGCGTTTTTGCGCCTGCAACAACGGCACTAGCGTTACCCTGTGCCTGCGATGTCGTAGGCCATCGCCTTGAATTCATGACTGAAAGGGTGCCAGAACCCGGGCATACGCTGGGTCAGACAAAACCCTGTGATACCTGCATTGGGGGCCATCCAACTGTGGGTGCCCGCCATCCCACCCCAATGGTATTCGTCTTTTGCGATAGCTGGGTCTCGCTCTTGTAACGATTCCTTAAGCGCAAATCCAAGACCAAAAGTTGTGCCTGGCATGGCCCACATTGGAAACGCAACAGAGACGCCAGCCGCTAATTGATTGGTCCGCATCAACTCCAACGTGGCAGGCTTTAACAAGCGCACACCTTGGCGTTCACCACCGCCCACGATCATCTGCAAAAACCTCACATAATCGGCAACCGTTGAAACCAAACCGCCCCCGCCGCTAAGCAAAGCGCGCTTTTTGTTGTACTGGCCTGCCACCGGGTCATCGGCCTTCACTAAACCCGGTTTCATGGGATCAAACAAATCTGTAGGCGCGTACTGAGTTATGAACCTAGATGCTTTTTCTGGCGGCACCCAGAAATCAGTGTCTGGCATACCCAAGGGCGCGAAAATACGCTGTTGGAGAAATTCATCAAACGCCATACCGGAGAGCACTTCTACCAAGCGTGCGCAAACATCAGTGGCTACCGAATAGCGCCAACTGGTACCTGGCTCATAAGCTAATGGTAAACGCGCAACCCGATCGCAAAACTCTTCCAGCTCGATACTGGAGTCTGCAAGTACGTTGAGCCCACCTTGCAGATAGGCTTGATCGATCACAGATTCAGGCTCAATAAAGCCATAAGAAAACCCGGCGCTATGGCTCAAGATATGGCGGATCAGAATCATTTGCTCGGCAGGTACAACGTCTTGGGCCGTTTTAGCATCAGGCTTGAGTACCGACAGGCCATCGAATTGAGGCATGAATTTGGCCAAGGGATCGTCCAGATCAAACAAGCCCTTTTCGTAAAGCATCATTAATGCCACCGAGGTAACGATTTTGGTATTGGAGTACATACGGTAAATAGCGTCTTCCCGAAGCGGGGTCTTGGTCTCTAAATCCATGTAGCCAAAAGTCTTGTAGTCGACAATGTCCTGTCCTTGCATCACCAGTGTTGCGCAACAGGACAAGATGTTTTGCTGAACGTAATGATCCATACGCTCGTGCATTGGGCCAAAATCTAAAGAGGTCGCTTTGATGTCCATAAAGATCCTTAATTCAGTCTGTGGTTAACGAACGACAGTAAATTTTTGCAGCAGACGGTAGTAGGTTCTTACTCCACGCTGTAGTTGCTCCACCGCCAAACGCTCGTCGTTGCCGTGTACGCCGACAAATTCTCCTGGAGCAAAGGCAAAAGGGGAATAGCCGTAGCTGGTAATACCCAAGTCACGAAAGAAGTGCGAATCGGTGAACCCACCTGCAACGGTTGGAATGACGTTAGCGCCATACACTTCGTCTGCGACTTCTTGCAAAGCTTCAAACAACGGCGTGTCTGTGCGGCTGACTGCAGGGGTGAAGCCCATAATTTTTTCGATACTGATGTGCCGATCGTTAATAATGCCAGTGAGCTGTTGCAAAAATGCTTCTGGGTCCTGGTCCGGCAGCAGGCGGCAATCCAATTCAGCATGCGCTTCAGCCGGCACGACGTTGATTTTTGAACTGCCCTCTAAGGTCGTGATAGAGCAGGTATTTCTTAACAGCGCGTGACCGCCTGGGTTCTGCAACTTCAATCCCAGTAGATAATCGGTGTCATTCACCGCTTCACGAATGTTCGGCACAGCAGCCTGCCCAGCCGCCGCCTGATAGGGCGCCAGTCCCTCGAACATCGTCGCCACCGGATCAATCACCCGCACCGGGAATTCGGTTTCACTTATGCGCTTTAATCCTCGAATCAAACGCGTAACCGAGGTTTGCATTTGCGGCGCCGAACCATGACCTGGTCGACCAGTGGCTGTGAGCCGGAGCCATAGGGGCACCTTTTGCGTCACTTCCACGAGCACCGCCACCCGGTCACCAAAGGCACGACCAGAGCCACCTTCGTTCAACACATAGCCAACATCTGTAAACAGTTCAGGGCGGTTTTCGATCAGCCAACCTGCGCCGTAAAAACCGCCAGCTTCTTCATCAGCGGTAGCCAACAAGATAACGTCACGATTAAGGGGCTGACCACTGGCCGCAAGGGCAAGAAAAGCCTGCAATTGCGCAATACCCAATCCCTTGGTGTCGATGGCCCCGCGTCCATAAATGAAACCGTCTTTCACATCACCCGACAGGGGTTCAAAACTCCAGTGCTGCCGATTAGCAGGCACGACATCAATATGGTGCAGTAATACCAACGTTGGTTTCTTCGGCTCGCCGTCGTTGCTGACCCCGGATATGCGCGCCCACAAGTTACCGCGCCCAGGTGCGGATTCTGCTGTTTCATAGTCAATTCCTGCTTGTTCAAGCAGCCCAGCCAAATAGGCCACGCCGCGGGACTCATTGCCCGGCGGATTGATGGTGTCGATTTGCAAGTAATCTGACAGCCGTTGCACAGCATCATCGGCGTAACGGTCTATGCCTTGACCATAGGCAACTTGGAAACACAGAAGGCCGGCAAAAAGAACGACCCAGCGCATAGATTTTTTCGCTTTGACGGATTTTTCCAACAGATTGAGGGACATGGTCTAATTCCTTGTGCTTCTTTATGTGCGATCAACTGCGGTTGATGCCACTATACTGTGCACAAATTTTGTCCACGCATCTACGAACAGCGTTCACATCTTAGGGGGAAAAACTATGCGAATCGCAACTTTGCTCAGCTACGCCGGAGGCTTCAAGCAAGCCGTCGCGGAGGTCCAAGAATTAGAAAAAGCCGGCCTGGATGTGGTCTGGGTACCCGAGGCCTATTCCTTCGATGCACCCAGTGCCATGGGTTATCTGGCGGCACAAACCGAGCGAGTGACCATTGCGTCGGGCATTCTGCCCATCTACACCCGAACCCCCAGCTTGCTGGCCATGACCGCAGCAGGCATTGATTACTTATCTGACGGCCGTGCCATGCTCGGACTTGGCGCGTCCGGCCCCCAGGTCATTGAGGGCTTTCATGGTGTGCCTTATACCGCGCCGGTGGCGCGTACCCGCGAAGTCATCGAAATCTGCCGCCAGGTCTGGCGCCGCGAGCGCGTGCAACATATGGGCGATCACTATCAGATTCCGCTGCCTCAGGATCAAGGCACTGGGTTAGGTAAACCCTTAAAGCTCATTAATCACCCGGTTCGCGAAGAAATTCCTATCGCCATTGCCTCCCTAGGCCCGGCAAGTGTTGCTGCAACTGCCGAGTTGGCAGACGCTTGGTTGCCCGCGTTTTATACCCCTGAAGCGGCCCAAGCCGTTTGGGGCGACGCCCTTACTAAGGGCAACGCCTTGCGCGATCCAGGCCGTGCGCCATTGGAAATTTTTGCTGGTGGCACTGTGGCTATTGGCACAGACATGGAACATCACCGCGAGCGCGCTCGACCAGGTGCGGCACTTTATATTGGCGGCATGGGCGCACGTTCGAAGAATTTTTATAACGACATCTTTGCCCAAAGCGGCTACGCCGCCGAGGCGAAGCAAATTCAAGACCTCTATCTTGCAGGCAAAAAAGACGAAGCCGCTGCAGCCATACCCGACGACTACCTGGCTAAGAGCTCCCTTATCGGCGACGAAGGTTTCGTCCGTGAACGCTTACAAGCCTTGCAGGAATCTGGTGTAAACGCATTGAACGTCAGCTTTGTTGGTGGTGATGCAAGCGTACGGGTTCAACAGTGCGACAAGCTGCGTAACCTGGTCGACGCGCTGTAAGTGGAATCAGTCGCCTGGTACGCGAATGAGACCTTCCTGAACCGTTGAAGCGATGAGGGTGCCGTCTTCAGTAAAGATGCTGCCGCGGGTATACCCGCGTGCAGCGCTGGTGCTGGGAGAATCAATGGCATACAGCAACCACTGATTGATGTCGCAGGGACGGTGAAACCACATGGCATGGTCCAAGCTGGCAACCTGCATGCGGTCGCGATGATAACGCCCTCTGTGAGGCAGACGCGCGGTACCGAGCAGGGCCGTATCCGACTCATATACCAATAAGCAGGTGTGCAGTGCCGGGTCTACCGGCACATCTGCGGTTACTTTGAACCAAACAAATTGTTCTGGTGGCTGGGGTGTGGCGGATTGCAAGCGCCGAAACTCATGTCGCCAGGTAACAAAGGCTCCGTCCATGAGGGCGGGCGGAATTTTTTCCGGTTGTGGCGGACTGAGATCCGGCATCGACAGTTGATGACTAAGCCCATCTTGCTGAAGTTGAAACGACGCATCCATGCTAAAAATAGTTTCACCGCGCTGAGTGACCAACACCCGGCGCGTAGAAAACGAACCCCCGTCTCGGGTGCGCTCGACCCGAATAATCGCCGCAACAGAAGGGTCGCCAGGCCGCAAAAAATATCCGTGTAGAGAGTGCGCAAAGCGCTCGGGATCCACGGTGCGAATCGCCGCCATAAGTGCTTGGGCCATGATCTGGCCGCCGAATAACCGCTTGGTTCTGCTGGGCGGGTGAGAAGCGCGAAAGATACTGTTATCAATCTGCTCTAGATCCAATAGACCGAGCAATTCTGTCAGCTTTTCGCTCATAAAGTGGCTACACGCAAACCGCTAATTGCCGCAATAGGGGCCGTAAAACGGATCAGAAATTAGCGCTTGCCGACGTGCATTCTGGTCAATCATGTCTGCGTAATTCCACAGCAGATTTGCTGACAAATCGGCTTCATCTGGAGAATTTGCAAGGGCATCAAGCATCACCTCTGCGTCTTCTGGCAACAATAAGTCCTCGGGGATCGCGCACAGCATGTCTAAAGCGTCACGCACTGCCACATCACTTGGTGTGCGCTGCGCGCGCTGCTCTAGCGCCCAGTTCCACATGTCTTCGCTGCTCAACTGCCCAGATTGCCATGCCGTTATTTGTTCAATCAGCTCCGGCCTTGCTAGTTCTTTCATACGCATAATTCCATAAGGTCGATATCGCCGCCCGCTCGTGAGCAGCGGCCAAAACACACATTGTAAAGCGGCCTGGCCAATCGCGCCAAAGATCCGCTGCGGTCACGGCATTTGCACCTGTTGAATAAAATCCACAAACTTCAATCATGATGTGTCGCGCCACCAGTTACCCCGCATATTCCGTTGCAGCCGTTTTGGGTTGCCTGTGCCTGTTGTTAAGCGCTACCGCGACCGCTGCCAAAACACCACCGGCTTACATTGGCAATTGGGTGTTGAATCAAGGGGAAACGGAGCTGTTGCGCACTGACCTTGACGAAAAGACCATCACAATTCCCACCGCAGGCCGTATGCAAGTCTCGGTCATGGGTATTCCGCTACCTGGCAGCGGCGGGCGCGGCGCCAGTGGGCACTCGCCACTCACCGCAAAACAGCCCGAGGTATTACGCTGCAAAACCATGTCTATTGCTGTTGAAGGCCAACGCATCAATTTAGTTTATCCCGACTTAGATCCATCAGAGCAAAATGAAACTCTGCGGGCGGGGCACTACCGCGGACGCGACAGTAAGTGGAGCCGCAAGAAAATTGAGCAGAAATATAAAACTTCCGAGCGCAAGGTCAGTAAAAAGTGGTCAGTACGCAAAGACGGCAGGTTGTTGGTAGAAGTGACTATTAAGCACAAAAAAGCCAAGAAGCAGACGTTTAGTCGTGTATTTGACCGAGCCATTGCCGAGTAACGGTGCGATAGCGTTTCTTGTCAGGCACCGCAATGTTGAATTGCCTCGCAGTGCCATCGCTAAGGGCTCCATGCCAATATAGTCTGCATCATGAACGCTTATAGACTGCCGACACACCTTTGTGACTTTCGTTTCGTCCTGGCTTCCGGACCCGGTGGCCAGCACGTTAACAAAACCGCCACCGCTGTGGAGCTGCGTATTCCACTCGCTAAGCTGGGACTACCGCCCGCAGTGCTAAAACGCTTACTCGCCCAACAAGGACGTCGCATCAACAAAGCCCAAGAGCTAATTGTTCAAGCCAGCAGCCATCGTTCCCAGTTACACAACAAAGAGGACGCCGTAGCGCGAGCGGAAAAATTGATCAGCTCCGCTTGGCACGTGCCTAAAACCCGCTATGCGACCAAACCAACAGCCTCAGCAAAACGTCGCCGGGTGGATAAAAAGAAACAACGCGGCCATATTAAAAGCCACCGCCAACGACCATCTTTAGAAAGCTAGGTTTGAAAGCGCCGTCCAACCGGTGAATTTGTGTCAAAGCCATGGCTTATAACAGTCGCTATGCGTGGTAACTCGGTATAGGTACACTGCACCGGCATTGATGACTAACAACGGAGGGGTTCGATGTTTCACTTCAATACGCTCACCAGCTTGGTTACGCGAAGCGCGCTTGCCTTTACATTGGCGGCTTTAGCCGGCTGCGGTGCAGGAGAAAACAGCAATACCGCTGAGCCAGCCGCGACTGCTGGGACCAACGCCGCATCCAGTATCAATGGCGAGAGCATTAGCCGTGGCGACGCCAACAACTGGCTGTCTAACGGCCGAACTTATGACGAACAACGTCATAGCCCATTGGATCAAATTAACCTCGACAACGTGGATGATCTGAGTTTGGCCTGGTATTGGAATACCGGCACCAAGCGCGGTCTTGAAGCCACGCCGATTGTGGTAGACGGCATCATGTTCACCTCTGGCGCCTGGTCCATGGTATGGGCTCACGACGCCAAAACCGGCGAGCTACTGTGGGAGTTTGATCCGCAAGTCGACCGCGCTTGGGCTCGCTACGCCTGCTGCGACGTCGTGAATCGCGGCGTTGCCGCCTGGAAAGGCAAAATCTACGTCGGCACCATTGATGGTCGTCTGGTCGCATTGGACGCCAGCACCGGCGAACCGGTCTGGGACATCAATACCTTGCTGCCTGATCGCCCTTACACCATTACCGGCGCCCCACGCATTGTGAAAGACAAAGTAGTGATCGGTAACGGCGGCGCCGAGTATGGCGTTCGCGGTTATGTAACGGCCTACAACACAGAAACCGGTGCAGAAGAATGGCGATTTTATACCGTTCCCGGCAACCCAGCTGATGGCTTCGAGTCTGACGCCATGCGCGAAGCGGCAAAAACATGGATTGGCGGCAAATGGTGGGAAGTTGGTGGCGGCGGCACCGCGTGGGATTCCATGGCTTACGATCCGGAGCTGAACCTGTTGTACATTGGTACCGGTAATGGCGCGCCTTGGAACCGTTACATTCGCAGCCCAGGCGGCGGCGACAATCTTTATTTATCGTCCATCGTGGCATTGAACCCAGATACCGGTGAATACGTTTGGCACTACCAGACAACACCCGGCGATACCTGGGACTACACAGCGACCCAACACATGATCTTGGCCGACATCGAGATCAATAATGAGCCGCGCAAGGTCATAATGCAGGCGCCAAAGAACGGCTTTTTCTATGTAATCGACCGCACTAATGGCGACTTCATATCGGCCGAAGCCTACGTTCCGATGAACTGGGCCACCCATGTTGATCCAGAAACCGGCCGCCCGGTGGAGAGCCCAGCGGGGAACTACGCTAACGACAGCAAGCGGGTAAAACCCGGACCTTTAGGCGGCCACAACTGGCACCCAATGAGCTATCACCCAGAAACCGGGTTGGTTTACATTCCTGCCCTGGATCTGCGCTTTGACTATGCTCAAGACAATGCCTTTAAGCATTCGCCCAAAGACTGGAATCTGGGTACTGACTTCAAAGAAACCATACCCACCGCCGACCCAGCCGAGTTGATAGATAACTTGCAAAGCATTCGCGGTTTTCTTGCGGCTTGGGATCCGGTGACGCAGAAAGAAGTTTGGCGAGTAGAGCACGCAACCACCTGGAACGGCGGCCTGCTGTCTACAGCTGGCGGTCTGGTTTTTCAGGGTCGCGCCGACGGTCAATTTGCAGCTTATCGCGCTGACAACGGCGAACTTGTTTGGGAATCACCTGTGGATGTGGGCATTATTGCAGCACCCGTCAGCTACGCCATTGACGGAGAGCAGTATATTTCTGTGGTAGCGGGCTGGGGAGGCGCTTACGCGCTGACTTCTGGAGCTCCACGACACAAAGGTAATGTGCTCACAGAGGGGCGTATTTTGACCTTCAAACTGGGCGGTGAAGCGCAGCTCCCGGAAACTCAGATCACCTACCTGAATGTCCCTGAGCCGCAGAAAATGGCTTACACCCCTGAGCAACGTAACGAAGGTGAGTTACTGTTCGCGCGCTACTGCGCGGTATGCCATGGCCCTGGTGCCGGTACCGTTGGACCGATTCCGAACTTGCTGTATTCCGGTGAGGATGTACATGCTATTTGGGACGCCATCGTTGTCGGCGGCGCACGCGAAAACAAAGGTATGCCGAAATTTGATCATGCTATGGATGTTGCCGGCGCCCAAGCGATTCGCGCCTACGTGATTGATATGGCCAAGAACACCATCGCGTTATGTGAGTCTGAACTACGGGTGCAGTACCCTGAGTTACTGAACCCCGCTTGCCAGATGTCCGTAGCAACCAGTGCAGAGTCCGCCGGACGGTAAAGTGCCTACGGCCTCATAAACCTGCGGGTTTATGAGGCCTTACTCCCAAAACACTTTTTAAGTGCTGAATGCTGAACGACGGCCGTGCGCTGTCGCCTACTTTAACGACCTGATGGAAGGCGTTATTCGCTGCTAGCAGCCAGTTCTTTTGCCACTAGAAAATCTACAACCTTAAGCATTTCGCTGTTGCCGCCTGCAGATTGACCGTCGATACGGTACTTGCCGTTGACGATCATAGTGGGCACTCCGGTGATGCCATAGCCACTGCTCTTAGCTCGAGACTGCATGACTCGACTGCGTACAGAAAACGCCTTAAAGACCTTTTTGAAGGTATCCGTCTCAATTCCAGCGTGACGCTCAAACAACCCGGCCATTAGGTCTTCGTCTCTTAGATCCAATCGATCTACATGCACTGCCTTAAACAAGGGTTCGTGCATTTCTTCCACCACACCCAGGGACTCTGCTGTGTAGTAGGCCTGAGCCAGCAGTTGCCAAGCCGGGCTGAACACCGCGGGCAAGCGCTGGAAGTTGACTTGTTCAGACTGGGCTTCGTGCCAGTCGGACAGTAAAGGGTCGAAGGTGTAGCAATGAATACACATGTACGAAAACACTTCGACCACTTCCACCGAGTCCGCATCCTGGGCAGCAGTGGCTACAGGTATATCAATTACCGCGTAATGCTGGCCCTCAATATAGGACTCTGTCTGCGCCCCTGGATCTTCGGCAGCGCTCACCGAGACAGCCCACAATCCAGCGACTGTTAGGGCCATCAATACGACGTTTTTGCAATTGGTGAGGCTATTAAGCGTCATTATGTTTTACCGGTTTCGCGTATTGCTTTGAACTAAGGCTGCAAGCCGTGGATGTAGTCAGCTACCTCAGCAATTTGGCCATCACTCAAGCCTGCCGCTACATTTCGCATCATGGCGCCAAAAGCTTCGTCTGATGCGCGTTTGCCTTCACGGTATGCAGTGAGCTGGGCAATTGTGTAGTCAACAGATTGACCACCAATGCGCGGGAAACCTGCCTGATCATTACCCAAGCCGCCGGGTCCGTGACACGAGGCGCAAGCTGCAACGCCTTTCGCGGCAATACCGCCTTTGTAAATCATGCGCGCGCTTTTGATTTCGCTGTCGCTGCCTGTTGCCTCACCAATCTTGGCGGGCAAGCTGGCGTAGTACGCCGCCAGATCTTGTAAATCTTGCGCTGACTTGCCAATAAGCTGGGCGGTCATAAGAGGCACGTCGCGCTCTCCAGACTGGAACATTTGTAGTTGGCGGTTCAAATACTTTGCGCCCTGACCTGCCAAATTAGGGTAGCTCGGATCAATCGCCGTAGCGCCATCTTGACCGTGACACGCTGCACAGGTTGCCGCTTGGGCAGCACCTGCCTCGACATTTCCCGCCGCATGGCTGGCCATAGCTAGTGAGGCCGCGGCAACGACCGTGATCCATTTCATAAAGCGCACAACAACATTCATTGATTCTACTTCCGTATTTTGACAGGGCTTGCAAAGCCAGCTGGAACAGCCGAAAGACTGGGTTGGTGCTACACTTGCTCGCACCTAAACCAAAATCTAGCTCCGCTGGATTAACTCTACGCCAAACACCTCGGCGCAGACGCGGCGCGATTATATATCAAGACAAGCAAGTGTTGTTACCCGAACGCCTAGATGCGACTTTTTTAACCAGTGCCCCAGATCTGCGCCGATGCCCGCCTGCAGATATCGCCGAGGTGGCTTTTGCAGGCCGCTCAAATGCGGGTAAATCCTCGGTTTTAAACCAATTAAGCGGCAATCGACGCACCGCTAAGGTCAGTAAAACCCCAGGTCGTACTCAATTGTTGAATTTCTTTGATGTGCGCCAAGGTGGACGCCTAGTGGACTTGCCTGGGTATGGCTACGCCAAGGCGACGGTCAACGCTCAGCAACAGTGGCAAAAAGCCGTAAACCACTATCTGTCATACCGCGACAGCCTGGTTGGTTTGGTGTTGGTCATGGACATTCGTCATCCCAACCAGCCTTTTGACAAAGACATGCTCAACTGGGCTAAAGAGTCAGCGCTACCCATTCACATACTGCTCAACAAAGCCGACAAACTTGGACGCAACGCACAACAAAAGGCGCTAAGCCAAATGCGCCGCCTATACGCCGATCACCCTACGGCATCCATGCAGTGTTTTTCAGCTGCCAAAGGCACCGGTAAGGAGCAGCTTATGGCGCTGCTACTCGATTGGCTGGCAACACCTCTTACCGAAGACGAGTAACGAGCCAAGCCGCGCTGTATTATCAGTGAGCCTGATCCCAGTTTGCGCCCACTCCGGTTTCTACCGTGAGCGGTACTGACAACTCTGCCGCCGCGCACATCAACGTTTCTACCTTCTGCCGCAGAGCATCAACGTCGGCTTCGTGCACTTCAAAGACCAGCTCATCGTGCACCTGCATGATCATCTGCGCATCCAGCGGTTCGCTGGCCAGCCACTCATGTACCGAGATCATCGCGCGCTTGATAATGTCTGCCGCGGTGCCCTGCATGGGGGCGTTAATTGCCGTGCGCTCTGCTGCTTGGCGGCGCATTACCTGGCGAGCGTTGATTTCAGGCAAATACAATCGCCGACCAAATACCGTTTCAACATAGCCCTGTTCTGCGGCTTGGCTGCGAGTTTCATCCATATAACGCAACACACCGGGGTATCGTGCGAAGTAACGATCGATATATTCCTGAGCCAAAGTTCTGGATATATTTAGCTGGCGCCCAAGGCCAAATGCAGACATGCCATAGATCAAACCAAAGTTAATGGCTTTAGCGCTGCGCCGCTCTTCATCCGTGACCTCATCCAACGCCCGATCAAATACTTCCGCCGCTGTCGCCCGATGGATGTCCTGATCCTCAGCAAAGGCCTTATGCAGACCGGCATCTCCGGACAAGTGAGCCATAATTCTCAACTCAATCTGAGAATAGTCCGACGCCATAATGATTTTGTTTGGCGGCGCAACAAAGGCCTGGCGTATACGTCGCCCCTCGGCATTACGAATAGGAATGTTCTGCAGATTTGGGTCTGACGAGGATAATCGCCCAGTAGCCGCCACCGCCTGATGATACGAGGTGTGAATGCGCCCAGTTTCTGCATTGATGTCCAACGGCAACTTATCGGCATAGGTCGATTTAAGTTTCGCCAGACCTCGATACTGCAATATGGTGGCAGGCAATTCGTAGTCTTGCGCTAGGTCGACTAATACCGGCTCTGCTGTAGAGGGCTTACCACCAGGGGTCTTTTTCAAGACCGGTAGATTTAGCTTGTCGTAGAAAATGGCCTGCAACTGTTTGGTACTGTCGAGATTAAAGTTTTCTCCAGCTTGCTCCCAGGCCTCTTCGGTTAGTGCCTGCAAGCGCTGAGCAAGTTCGGCACCATGTTGTTTCAGCAAGCGACCATCCACCAACGCCCCCTGGCGCTCCACCGCAGACAGTATCGCCACTAGGGGCATATCAATCTGCGTAAAGGTTTGCTCTAAGCTCGGCTGTGCCTTTAATAAGGGCATTAGATGTTGGTGCAGTTGTAGCGTGATGTCCGCATCTTCAGCGGCATAATCTGCAGCCACATCCAGCGTTATCTGGTTAAAGGTCAGCTGCTTGGCACCTTTGCCCGCAATATCCTCAAAGTGCACCGTGCTGCGCCCAAGGTAGAACTCTGCAAGCGCGTCCATATTGTGTCGGGTCGCAGTACTGTTAAGCACATAGGACTCAAGCATGGTGTCAAACAGTGGCCCCGCGAAACTAACTCCATAGCGCGCTAGTACGCTCATATCGTATTTCAGGTTCTGACCAATTTTGGTCAGCTTGGGGTCTTCGAGCAGCGGTTTGAGCATTGCCAACGCCGCATCCAGTGACAACTGATCTGGCGCCCCTGGGTAATCATGTGCGACCGGCACATAAGCTGCCCGACCAGGTGCTGAGGCAAAAGAAAAACCTACTAATTCGGCTTGCATGTAATTGATGCTGGTGGTTTCAGTATCCACCGCAAATTCTCCCGCCGATCGCAACTCCTCTACCCACTGTTGCAGCTCTTGTTCGGTAGTAACAAGGTGGTAATCACGCTCATGGGAGACCGGCTGAGCGGCATCGGGTTGTTGTGCAGTTGCATCATCAGAGTCCAAGGCCTCTAGCCACGATTTGAACTCTAGGCGGGCAAAAGCGTCACGTAAGTGCACTTGATCGGGTTCCGTAGGCTGCAACTGCTCCAGGCTTAATGGCAGGCTCACGTCACATTTAATCTGTGTTAGCGCTTTCGACAACGGTAATTGATCTAACGCATTGCGTAGGTTTTCGCCAATCTTGCCCTTTATTTCATCCGCCCGTTGCATCAGCTCGTCGAGTGTGCCGAACTCACTAAGCCACTTCGCTGCAGTTTTCGGACCTACCTTTGGCACTCCGGGTATGTTGTCAACGCTGTCTCCCATCAGCGCGAGGTAGTCGACAATCTGTTCTGGCGTCACGCCGAATTTATCCACTACGCCCTGACGATCCATATGGGTGTCGGTCATGGTATTGACCAAGGTCACATGCTCGGATACCAATTGCGCCATATCCTTATCGCCGGTCGAAATCACCGTATCGCGTTTTTGTTCGGTAGCCATCGTCGCATAGGTGCCGATGACATCATCCGCCTCAACCCCCTCAATACAGACTAACGGCAAGCCCATGGCTCGGATCAGATCGTGTATTGGTTGAATCTGTTCCCGCAAGTCATCAGGCATAGAAGAGCGGTTGGCCTTGTACTCGCTGTACATATCATCACGAAAGGTCTTACCCGACGCATCAAATACCACCGCCACCGGACTGCCAGGGTAGTCCTTGGCAAGCTTGCGGATCATGCTGATAACACCGCGAATTGCACCGGTTGGCTCACCGGCCTTAGTCGTAAGATCCGGCAGCGCGTAATACGCACGGAATAGGTAAGAGGAACCATCCACCAGTACCAGAGGCGGTTGCTCCGACGCTTGATTAGGCATTAGATTGGACACTGTATTGGCCTTGGCAAAATGGGTGTGAACACTTTACTACAGCAACCGCAGCAACACAGGCGTGTGTCCCTGGGCTTTTTGCTTGTCGCCCTGTTGATCGCGCTGCCTGTTTCTGGGCAACAAGGGCCCAGCGGACCAGACGTCACCATCATCGCAGGACAAGACGAGGTCGTGTACGAATTCCGCCAGAACGGCGTATTACGCATGATTCGAGTCGTACCAAATTGGGGCAGACCCTATTATTTGGTGCCCGAAGACCCTACCCGTGGCAACGGCGACCTCAATCAAGCCGGCGCATTAGTGCCGAGTTGGACGCTTAAAGAGTTCGAGCCACAGAACCGCTGATACCACCACGACTTATTCCTTCGCGCCCTCCGCGGTTAGCAAAAATAGCGAATACCACGCCTGATCATCCTGCCAATGCGCCGCATTCGCGAACCCAGCATCTTGGGCAATCTGCAGAAACTCATCCACAGCGTACTTGTAGGAGTCTTCGGTATGGACCCGCTCACCTGAACTAAAAGAGATCATGTCGTCGCCAATCATGACCTGCTGATCACATACACTGCGCAGAAACATCTGAATACAACCTTGTTCGTCGTTGTAGTGTGCTTCGTGCTGAAAGTTGTGCTGTCGAAAATCTGTCTCTAACTGGTCATTCAAATGCTGCAGGACATTGAGATTGAACTTGGCGGTTACTCCGGCAGTATCGTTGTATGCTGCTTCCAAAACCTCTACTGACTTTTTTGCATCCACACCAATAAGCAAATGGGCTCCGCGTCCTAGGGTTTGTCTCACCCGACGTAGAAACTCCACCGCGTCTGATGGCGAGAAATTGCCAATACTGGATCCGGGGTAGAAGCCCAACTTGTGCAGCGGTTGCACTTCTGCCGGCAGTTCGAAATCGCGGCTGATGTCGGCGCAAACCGGATACATCGCAATATGCGGAAAATCTGCATGCAGCTGATGAGTATTGTCGAGCAGATATTGGCGCGAAATGTCTACCGGCACGTAGACTGAAGGCCGCAGCACATCAAGCACCCGACGAATTTTCTTGTTCGAGCCACTGCCATATTCAACAACACACAATGATTGTTCGCCGAAGCTTAGCTGAATTTGCGGCAAGTACTGATCAAATAGTTGCATCTCGGTACGAGTGGGGTAGTACTCCGGCAATTCGGTAATCGCGTCGAATAACTGCGACCCCTTCTCGTCATAAAAGTATTTTGGCGCTATTTGCTTTTGCGGTTGCCGCAAACCAGCCAGCACTTCCGCCAACATGCGTTGGGTTGCAGCGCCCTGATCATAAAAAACCACCTCGCGCTCATTCGCCAAGAGCCCTCCTAAACGTCCTGCGCCAGACGTATCCCACTAAATTGCCAACGGTCCGCTGGATAGAAAAAATTTCGGTAGCTGGCCCTGATGTGCTCCTTGGGTGTGGCACAGGAGCCACCGCGCAATACCAACTGGCTGCTCATAAACTTGCCGTTGTATTCTCCTAGCACGCCCATCAAAGGCCGATAGCCCGGGTAGGGCGCATAACTGCTGCTTGTCCATTCCCAAACGTTGCCAAAAAACTGTGGCTTGTCACTAGCGACAGGATGGAACTGTTGTGACTCGACAAAATTGCCTTGTGCTGGTTGATGGCCTGCTACCCACTCCCATTCCGCTTCGGTCAGCAACCGAGCATTTGCCCAGGTCGCGTAAGCCATGGCTTCAAAGGCGCTTACGTGTACGACCGGGCGTGACTTGTCCAATGGATGCAGCCCGTCCAGTCGATATTCATACCAACCGTCCTGATGCTGCTGCCAATACAGTGGCTGTTTTGCCAAAGTGCCGTCTTGCAAACGCTGCCATGCTTCCGCAAGCCACAGTTCTGGTCGCTCGTAGCCGTTATCTTCAATAAAGGCTAAAAATTCGCCGTTACTGACGGTGCGATTGGCCACTTTGAAGGGCCGCAAAAATACCTCGTGCCGAGGTCTCTCGTTATCAAATGCAAACCCACCAGACTCTGCGCCTATCTGCACCAGACCTGGCTCATAGGCATCAAAGGTTAGGGCCGATGCGTTAGGGGGTTGGGCCGGTATTGTTTGTACACGGTATGTCGGGGCCAATGGGTTGTGGCCAAAGTTGTATTTTATGTCGGTAAGGAGCAGCTCTTGGTGTTGCTGTTCGTGCTCTAATCCAATCTCCAGCACCGTATTAAGGTGACTTAGATTGATCGTTTGTGGTTCTTTTTGAGCATGCAGCAGCAGTGTTTCAGTGGCGTCGTCTACCGCGCGCCGATAATTAAAAACTTCCTTTAGGGTAGGTCGCGACAGCGCGCCTCGACGTAGTCGGGGAAACGGCTGCCCCACGCCGTTGTAATAGGAGTTGAAGAGCTCAGCATAAGCCGGATGAAACGCCTGGTAGCCTGGTTGCAAGTCAATCAGCAGGAATGTTTCGAAAAACCAGCTGGTGTGGGCAAGATGCCATTTGGGAGGGCTTGCATCCGCCATGGGCTGAATACCGAAATCCTCGGTCTCTAGCGGCTGGCATAGATTCAAGCTTTGCCGGCGCACGGTTTGATAGCGCGCCGTTAGCGATGCCAGTCGGCTTAACTCTGTTTCGACAGCGGGTTCGTTTTCACTGATTGCATTTGGCTTCGCGTCAAAAGCCATAAAGCTCCTAAAACTGTGCAGCTAACGTTTGATAGGTCAGCCTAATAGTCTCTGCTTTATGGGGCAACTTAATGAAGCCGTGGTAATGGCCTCGTGGGTTAATAATGACAATGTTGCCGGTGTGATCCACGGTATATCCAGGTGCTGCGTCGGCACTTTGTTGTGAAGGCGCTAACGGCACCTTAGCAAAGGCGACGTTGACCTGTTGAGTCAGCGCAACCAGATCCTCGCGCTCACCCCAAATACCCAGAAACCGCGGTGAAAACGCCTGGGCGTATTGGCCCAAATCGGCGGGGTTATCGTTATCTGGGTCTACAGAAATCAGCACACCCTGCAGTGGATCGTCGAGCATGTCGCCAGCTGCATACAGTTCTCTTTCTGCCTGTCCCATTTCTGCCATTGAAGTAGGGCAGATGTCTGGGCAATTGGTAAAGCCAAAGAAGATGAAGCTCCACTTGCCCACTAACGATTCTGGCCGATAGGCAGCACCGGACGGGTCTTGTAGCTCGAACTCGGCCAGCGCACGAGGCTTGGGCAGCAGAAATACTCCAGCAGCCCTCAGCTCCTGCTCAGACAACTGCGGCGTACGTGTCACGCTGATGACAAACATCGCCAATACAATGGTTATAAAGGCGGCGCACAACAGCACCGTTGAGCGAATGCTGCTCATGGTTTTATACCCCTATCCGTTGCATCTGCACTGGCGCGCCTTGCGGCGACAGCTCAAGGCTACTGATCGTCAAGTAGTGGTCGCCCAGTAAAAATATAAACAATAAGCCTAAGTACAAGATCGAGTACTTAAAGGTCGCCATTGGCGCATTGGGGTTTTGATTGCGCACCAGCACCACTGCCCAATACAAAAACACTAGCCCCAGTAACAACGCGCCCAGCAGGTACAGTGGTCCTGACATGCCAATAAGGAAAGGAAGCAGCGAGCAAACCAGTAACAAAATCGTGTACAACAATATATGTAAGCGGGTGAAAGATTCGCCGTGAGTAACCGGTAACATCGGCATGTTCACTAGGGCATATTCTTCTTTGCGTTCAATGGCCAATGCCCAGAAATGCGGGGGCGTCCAGACAAAAATAATCAACACCAACAACAACCCGCCCGGATCAATGCTGTTGCTCACTGCGGTCCAACCAAACAACGGAGGCGCCGCCCCAAACAGTCCGCCAATCACTATGTTTTGTGGCGTCGCGCGCTTTAAAAACATCGTGTAAATGAAGCCATACCCAACCCACGATGCAAAATTCAACCAAGCAGTCAGCGGGTTAACAAAAAGCCACAACACGGCAAAGCCCACAACACCCGTTACCCCAGAGAACACTATGGCGCCTTGATTGGTAACCCGGCCTGTCGCTATGGGCCGGTTTTCGGTACGCGCCATCTTCGCGTCAATAGCGGCATCAGCAATGTGGTTCACAACGGCTGCAGAACCTGCCACCAAACCAATGCCCACCAGCCCGAAGAACAAGGTCTGCAATGGTACCGAACCCGCAGACGCCAGGTACATCCCCGCCAGGGCGCAAAGCAGCATCAACAGCACCACGCGAGGCTTACATAGCTCTAGGTAGTCTCGCCAGGTGGGCTGAGCAGTACTTTGCATATTGAGGCGTCCGAATCGAAGCAGCAGTTGTGTCATGGACCAGTGTGCACTCGCAAGCGCGGGGCGAAGTTTACTGTAACCAGGGTAATCAGCAACAACGCACCACCCACGTTATGCAGTGTGGCGTTGATCAGAGGCAAGACCCAAACCACGTTGAGAACGCCCAGGACAATCTGCGCCGCCAACACCACCAGCATCGTTGTCGCGAGCAAACGGTTCGCCTTCATTAATCGAAGAGCCAAAGCAATCACCACAGCAGCCACTACTATGGCGCTGAGTCTGTGCACCCAATGAATGGCCTTACGTGCTTCGTTATCCATGAGTCCGCCTAGGTAGCTTGGGCCAACTCCCTGAAAGAGGTTGAATCCTTCGGCTAAATCTATGACCGGAGTGTAAGAGCCATCACAACTTGGGAAGTCGTGACAGGCGAGGGCGGCGTAATTTGAAGAAACCCAGCCACCCAGCGCTATTTGACCAATCACAACGGCCAAGGCAATGGCAGCGTGTTTGCCCGGCATCGGCAGACCTCGATGCACGCTCGACAATGCCCCTTGGCGCAACAGCAATAACCACAACAAACTCAAGGTTGTGAAGCCGCCAAGCAAATGCGCTGTCACCACCTGCGGCCATAGTTTCAGTGTGACCGTCCAGGCACCAAACGCCGCCTGACAAATAATGATGACCAACAGGGCGCTCAACAGTGTTGTCGGTGTGTTTTCGTCACGACCACGCCAAGCGATCACAAACATGGCAAATACCAGGGCCAACAACGCCCCGGCGATGTATCGGTGACCCATCTCCCACCAAGCCTTGACCACCTCGACGGGCGCGTCGGGAAACCTAGCTTCAGCCAGGTCAACATCTGTTTGCGCCTGGGGCACTGTCAAAAAGCCGTAACAACCCGGCCAGTCAGGACATCCAAGTCCAGCATCCGCTAACCGGGTGTACGCACCTACAGCGACGACCAGCAGCGCAAGCACCACGCCGAACGCAACCAGTTTTTTGATCAGAGTGTTAGCCAATTTGGGATACCTTTAGCAGTCGTTTTAGGTCTTGCAAAATATGTTCGGGGGGCGTTTCGGTTGGGTAGAAAAAAACCAAATTCCCCAGAGGGTCAATAATGTAAATGCCTTCGGACATTGCTCGATCGGTCGTGTTGACCCGAATAATTCCTGTCGTGGCAGGTGCTGTTTGACCAGCACTGGAGAAAGCCACGCGAACGCGTTCTGCCTCTTTGTTCAGCAGGATGTGGGTTGCTTTGAGGTTTTTCAATGCTTGTTCACAACGGGAATCGCAATTCTCAACGGTAAGCCACAACCACCACAGGTTGTCCTGCAAAAGTTCAACATCCGCACTCAATTGCCAGCCTAGATCGCTGCGGTTGGTCAGCGGCGTCACGAACTCGCCTTTGTTCGTAGTGCCCCAACCAACACCACCCTTTGCTACCCAAAACAGACCGTAGCTGCCCAATAGTGAGATCGCCGCGGTAATTAGGATCACGGTGAGTTGTTTACGCCCACGGGCCGTGGGCTTTTGTTCTTGCATGTTCTTTCTCTCTACTAATCTGACTCAATGCGACGCGGGCCGCTATCTTCAAGTTTGGTGCGTCGATGCCGCGTCAACGGACCCTTGCCTGAAACCGTAAACCACAAAACCGCCTACTAGGGCTAACGCAAGCCCGAACCATGTCAGCGCATAGCCGCGATGTTGGGCGTCGGACAGCGGCTCTGCAAATGGTGCCGCCTGCAGCACCCCAGGCTGTCCTGGTTCCAACCGTAGTTCTGCAACCAATGATTTTGCTGCCTCGGACATACGCTGAAGGTCCTTACGCTGAATTCGCTTGGGCCAAACTTCCGACCAAATCTCTTCTCCAAACAGCGGCGGCAATCCTAGGTCCGGCCAGGAACTGGCGACCAAGGTAACCTCACCCTGTGGAGTTCCCACATCTGGCAACGCACTGCGGTCCTTGGGCGCGGCGACAAAACCGCGATTGACCAGCCAGCGCGATCCGTCCTGCGCAACAAAGGTCTGGAACAGCCAATAGCCCACTTCGCCGGCGCTTACTTGATTGTCTAAGAAAAACATCTCTCGGCCATAAAGCCCGCTTAGCCGAACCCGAGTGAACGGCGGTAAAGCGAGGTCACTGGTCGCGGACTGCAGAACCGCAACGACGTCCACTGGCAAACGGGTAAGCTGTTCAAGGTACGCGGTTTCTAGTTCTCGTTTAAGCGCCCCTCGCTGCACCTGCCAATTGCCCAGGCTGAGCAATATCGGCAGCAACAAAAAGGTGAAAATACTCATGCGAACACCTGGCTTGAAGGCTTTCATCACTTAACGCTCACATATCTATCCATTACAGTATCTGCGAATTTTCCGAGGTAGAGTCGTGCTTAAAATAATTATTGTGCTGTTGCTGTTGGGTGTTATCGCAAGCCTTACCAGTGGCCTGGTATTTCTATTCAAAGACACTGATCAGCCGGACTCAAAGCGTACTCTGTACGCCCTTGGTATACGTATCACCCTTGCTGGGCTTCTGTTATCGACTATCGCTTACGGATTTTATACCGGCGAACTTCGTATGGGTGTGAATGCGCCGTGGCACGCGGCTCAAGCCGCTTCAGAATAATTTGCTGCCTAAATAAAAGGGCCCCGAAGGGCCCTTGTTCGAATCAACGCTCGCTCACAAAACGTAAACGAATATAAATAAGCCCACCCAGACCACATCAACAAAGTGCCAATACCAGCTGGCCGCTTCAAAACCAAAGCAGTCTTTGTGCGAAAAATGACCTTTCAGCGCGCGGAAGAACTGCACCAACAGAATGAACGTACCCATGGTGACGTGGAAGCCGTGGAAACCGGTCAACAAGAAAAATGTTGAACCATAAATGCCGCTACCCAAAGTGAGGCCCATATCGCGGTATGCAACAACATACTCTTCAGCTTGCAGACCTAAAAAGATGATGCCCAAAAGCACAGTGAACCCGAGCCAACCTATGAGCTTATTGCGGTTCTCCTCTTTTATCGCGGTATGCGCGAAGTGCACGGTCACACTGGATGACAACAGAATAACGGTGTTCAAAAACGGCAGATAGGTCGCCCATTCGCTCGCAGAGCTTGGTGGCGCCATGGTGTTACCGGGGTTAGTAAATATCGCCGGATCCGGATTACTTACCACCGGCCAAACCGCTTCGAACTCTGGCCATAGATAAGTGCCCGTGATGCCCTTATCGCCTTCGCCGCCCATCCACGGGACTACTAGCGCCCTGACGTAGAACAATGCGCCGAAGAAAGCGGCGAAAAACATTACCTCTGAGAAGATGAACCATCCCATGCCCCAAACGTAACTGCGGTTGAGCATCGCATTGTTCATGCCTCGAGCATTTTCAGAAATGACTTTAGCGAACCAGCAATACAGTACGAACGAAGTGATCGCCAAGCCAATTAGACTTTGCGTCCAGCTGCCAGCTTCACCTGCGCGGGTTTCGTTTAACCAGCCACCAAGGCCGGTGACCATGACCATTAGGCCAAAGGCCAAAAATACCGGATACCAGCCTCTCTCCGGTACGTAGTAAATCGAGTTATCAACCTCTGTCGCGCTGGACATCTATCTCCTCCAGTTGTGAGTCCTAGCCTCCTGCAGCCGGGACTGTAGACGCCGAATTAATTTGCGCCACTGTAACACTCTCTGTGACATCAAAGAGTGCGTAGCTCAAATTAATTGAACGTATATTTTTTGGTAGCTCGTGCCCAACGATGAAGCGCATTGGCATCTCCATTTCTTCGCCAGGCTGCAAAATCTGCTGTTCAAAACAGAAACATTCCGTCTTGTGAAAAAACTCTGCCGCTGCACCCGGCACAACAGAGGGAATGGCTTGACCAACCATCACTCGATCTGTGGTGTTTTTTACAAAAAAGCTGACTGTATTGGCCGCCCCCGGATTCACTCTAACCGCTCCCTTTTCTGGCCAAAACTTCCAGACCATACCTTCGTTAGTATTGGTCAAGAAATTCACTCTGATCAGCCGAGACGTATCAGGGGTCGCTTTTGCTTCGTCGAAGGTATAGGGACCGCCGGTCTTGCCGTTCAGGCCAGTAATTTCGCAAAACAAGTCATAAAGGGGCACTAACGCTGCCACAAAGCAGATCATGCCAACCACCATCAGGCACAGCTTTCCCACTGTCCTGTTGATGTTTGCCTGTTGTCTGCTTTGCTCTGACATCAGTGTCGCCTAAGCGCTTTAGCCCTGTACTTCTGCGTCCGTAACTTTCGGCGGATGAGTAAAGCTGTGGTAGGGCGCGGGCGAGGGCAAAGTCCACTCCAAGCCCTTGGCACCTTCCCAAGCTCTGCCTTCAGCCGGCTTGCCGCTACGAATGGTATGAATCAACACGTATAGGAATACCAATTGAGATAACCCGAAAATAAATGCACCAATGCTAGACAACATGTTGAAGTCGGCAAATTGCAGTGCGTAGTCAGGAATACGACGCGGCATTCCTGCGAGCCCTGAGAAGTGCTGTGGGAAGAAGGTAATGTTGACACCAATAAAGGACAGCCAGAAATGCAACTTGCCTAGTGACTCGTTGTACATCTTGCCCGTCCACTTAGGAATCCAGAAGTAGACCGCGGCGATGATCGAGAACAACGCTCCTGGTACCAACACGTAATGGAAGTGCGCTACAACAAAGTAGGTATCGTGGTACTGGTAGTCCACTGGCGTTATCGCGAGCATCAGACCCGAGAAGCCACCCATCGTGAACAACACCACAAAGGCGATCGCGAACAACATTGGGGTTTCAAACGTCATGGAGCCGCGCCACATGGTGGCGATCCAGTTGAACACCTTCACACCCGTAGGCACCGCGATAAGCATGGTGCTGTACATAAAGAACAGTTGGCCCGCCAGCGGCATGCCCACCGTGAACATGTGATGTGCCCATACGATAAAGGACAAGAACGCAATTGACGCAACCGCGTACACCATTGATGAATAACCAAACAGCGGCTTGCGCGCAAAGGTCGCAATAATGTGCGAAACGATGCCGAACGCCGGCAAAATCATGATGTACACCTCTGGGTGACCAAAGAACCAGAAAATGTGCTGGAACATGACCGGATCACCGCCACCTGCTGCGTTGAAGAAACTGGTGTCAAAGTGAATATCAAACAACATCATGGTTACCGCGCCCGCCAATACCGGCATCACTGCGATCAACAGATAGGCCGTGATTAACCAGGTCCATACGAACAACGGCATCTTCATCAGTGTCATGCCAGGTGCGCGCATGTTCAAGATGGTTGCGATGATGTTGATGCTGCCCATGATTGAGGAAGCACCCATCAAGTGCACTGCAAAAATGAAGTACGTTACCGAGTCTGGCGCATAGGTCGTAGACAGTGGCGCGTAGAAAGTCCAACCAAAGTTAGGACCGCCGCCTTCCATGAACAATGTGGAAATCATCATGCCGAAGGCAAAGGGCAGGATCCAAAATGACAGGTTGTTCATACGCGGCAATGCCATGTCTGGCGCTCCGACCTGCATAGGAATAAGCCAGTTTGCCAGACCTACGAAGGCCGGCATGATGGCACCAAAAACCATGATCAAACCATGATTAGTGGTCATCTGATTAAAGAATTCTGGTTCTACAAACTGTAAGCCGGGTTGGAATAGCTCCGCTCTAATGACTAGAGCAAGCACACCACCGATAAGGAACATCGCAAAGCTGAACCATAGGTACAGGGTGCCAATGTCTTTATGGTTTGTTGTGTACAACCATCGCAGCAAGCCCTTTTCTGGGCCGTGGTCATGGTCGTCGTGATGATCTGCGTGAATTACTTCGCTCATAACTGTTCCTTATTGACCCCCTGAGAGATTTACAACGTCAGCGGGCTGAGAAATATCTCCCGCATCGTTGCCGAAAGAATGGCGCTGAAAGTGCACAACTGAAGCCAGTTCGACCGGGTCCAATTGCTTGCCAAATGCCTGCATGGCGGAACCCGCGACTCCGTCGATGACCAACCGAAGATGATCGTCTCGCGGACCGAGCGCCACCGCTGAACCCGCAATGGCTGGGAAAGCTGGTGGAATGCCCTGGCCATCAGCTAAGTGACAGGCTACACAATAGGTTCCGTAGACTTCCTCACCCTTTGCCATTAGCTGCTCGTGGGTAAAGGTTTCGCCGAAACTCTCTGCTTTTACTACCTCGGTAGACACCTGACTGGCATACCATGCGTCGAACTCAGCCTCAGGCAATACTTCAACGACGATCGGCATAAAGCCGTGGTCTTTACCGCACAGCTCTGTGCACTGTCCTCTATATACCCCTGGTTCAGGGACGATGGTCCAGAGGTCGTTTACGACGCCAGGTACCGCGTCGCGCTTGATACCAAAGTCTGGGACCCACCAAGCGTGAATCACATCTTCAGCAGTAATAAGAAAACGCACCTTACGATTTGCCGGAATCCGCAGCGGGCGATCTACCTCTAACAAATAGGTGTCTGTCTTAACCTGCCGATTGTTGATCTGAGATCTTGGGGTGGCCAAATTTGAGAAAAAGGAAAACGTACGATTGTAGTCTTCGTCCAGATACTTGTACTGCCACTTCCATTGATAACCACGCACTTCTACGGTCATATCCTCACCGCCGGTGTCGTACATAGCAATCAACACCTGGGTCGACGGAATCGCCATCAAAACTAGAATGATGGTAGGCACTATGGTCCAAGCAATCTCCAGCTTGGTGCTGTGGTGGAACTGAGCAGCCTCTTGGCCACGGGACTTACGGTGAGCGTAGACCGACCAGAACAATACGCCGAAGACCACGATGCCGATTGCCACACATATGCCAAAGATGAGCATGTGGAGGTCGTAAACAGCGCGACTTATTTCAGTGACACCTGGGCGCAGGTTTAGCTCATCAGCTTGCGCTAGGAATGCCAAACTAGTGAGCGCTATTCCGCTGACAAACTGCAAAATTGTTTTCTTCATCCCGCTATGTCTCTCTCTGTCTTGTGTCTTTGTACGTGACTGTATACGACGGGCTTCTTTGCGCTGAAGCCCGTGATCTCGAACTGTCTTTTCGGCCTATCTCGCCTGCTTAACCGATCTAGCTGCCCTTACCGAGCCCCTCGGCGTCTGCGTTGGCGTGTAGAAAGCGGCAGATTTGTCAGCCCTTTACCATGTATTGAATTGTTGAGTGCTTGTTAGCACCAAACCACATCCCAGAACCTCAACGACCACGGTTATTGACCGCCTCTCCCTCTCTTTCGAAGTCCTAAGCTGCAAGCTGCCGTTCGTCACTCTTAGTCGCATTTAATCGCATTGTGTCTATCAAAGACCACAAATGTTTGCGGTTTATGCAAGTTTAGAATCAGCGTTTCATCCAACTCTTTTTCCGGGTTCTCATCGTAATCGCACTCTATGGCTGATGAGGCCGGGACGAGCCTTGCCTAGCATGACTCGCACGGCGGCAGAGTATAGCGACGAAAATATTTTCATCAATACGAAGATACACTTAGCTACGGAATTGGCCACTGCAAAAGCTCGCCAAGCTTTAGACGATTGGCGAATTCACTTTTGAGGCGCTGATCAAACCTAAGGCTTATTGAGGGGTGCACCCGGATCAAGAATTTTAACGGGCTGGCTGTCCACGGCTTTAGCCTTTGAGCGTTCAAAACGTGCGCGCGGCATCGGAGCAATTTGCGCCGACTTAGCCTGCATGAGTTCACTGAACCCGCAGGCGACGCAGTGGCGTCTCTGCTCCTGATTATTGACGTCGACCTCAAGCACCAGCCGATCCAATGCTTGGCATTGCGGACACACTGCGCCAGCTATAAACCGCCGGCGCGGCACTTCTGAGCTAACCGTCACGTTTTGTGTGCTCCACAAGCAATTGATAAACCTCTTCTGTTTCTGGCTCGTTGCCCAGCCAGATGGCAAAACTTAACGCCGCTTGTTCCACTAACATACCCAGCCCATCGGCTACCGCCAACGCACCTGCGCTGCGCGCCCACTGCGCAAAGCGCGCAGACAAGCCATAGCTTAGGTCGTAACAGAACGCGTCTTGAACGAGTTTTTCCGCAAGCGTGACTCTACCGTCATCCAAGCCAAGTGAAGTTGAGTTGATAACAAGGTCAAAGGCGCCAGATTGCTCATTCAGCTCTGCTAATCCAGATGAGTTGATCTGGCATTCTGGGTAATGTTGTTGCGCCTGTCGCGCCAGACTTTGCGCCTTGGATTGGGTTCGATTCGCCACCGTCAGCGACGTCGGCTGGCAGGCCAAAATTGGGCCCAATATGCCTTGAGTTGCACCCCCTGCACCCAGGATCAGCACGTTTTTTCCAAGGAGTTCGAAGCCCTGCCTTCGTCTAAGGTCGTTTACCAAGCCCTCGCCATCGGTATTCCAAGCGCCAATACCCTGATCGGTCATGGCCAGCGTATTGGCTGCTGCGGCTTGTTGTGCCGATGCATCATGCCAACTCGCGCATTCGCTGGCCTGCAGCTTAAATGGCACGGTGACATTCAACCCGATCCCGCCAGCAGTAAAGAAATCTCGCACGAATGAATCGAAGTTATCGGGCTGCAATAGCTGCTTTGCATACTCAATCTGATAACCAAATTGCGCGGCAAAGTGTTGGTGAATAACCGGCGACAGGGAGTGTTCTATAGGGTTCCCGAGGACCGCAAATTGCTTGGCTTCACTCACCGGTCGTCGTCCCAGCTGAGTGTTCGCGCAGGGCAGTTCCGTCAACTTGCACTATTTTGCTGGGGCCCGTGGCTCCAGCGATTTGGCCTGGCAGCACAAAATCCAACTCGTCGCCAAACTGCGCCCGGGCTTGTTCATAATCCAGTACGGGCTCTTCACCGGCTCGGTTCAAAGAGGTGGAGACAATCGGTCCGCCAAACGCCTCGGCCAGTTGCCGAGCCTGCTCATGATCTGGAACCCGGCAGGCGACCGTGTTTCGGCCGCCCGTCACCAGGTCATTGTATCCAGAGTTCGGCAGCACCCAGGTCACGTGTCCTGGCCAACTGGATTGGACCCGTTGCCGGGTCTTGGAATCCAATGGCGCCAGGGCTGCGGCGAATTCGTCAGCGTGGGCGGCCAGAAGCAACAGCCCCTTATCAGCGGCGCGTTGCTTCAACGTTAATATGCGCAGCAGCGCGTCTCTATTGCTCGGATCGGCAGCCAATCCCCATACGCCTTCCGTCGCATGAGCAATGACCCCACCCTGCAATAACGCTCGCGCTGCAGTCTGCAACGGCTGCACTGTTTTAGCTCTTTAACGAAGCCTGTACAGAGGCGTCTTGTGCAGCAACCTTGTCTCGATTAGCTGCTCGGTCTGCTACGACTCGATCGTGCAAATCCGCATCTGCCGTGGCCAGCACTTGGGCTGCAAGATACCCAGCATTTTTCGCACCAGCCTTACCAACGGCCACGGTCGCCACCGGAATGCCGCCAGGCATTTGCGCAGTCGACAACAGAGCGTCAAAACCTTGCAACGGACCACTGTCAATTGGTACACCGATGACGGGGCGTTGTGTGTGTGCAGCAACCGCGCCTGCTAAATGAGCCGCCATGCCCGCAGCACAAATAAATACTCTACAACCCCTGGCTTCTGCATCAGCTACGTATTCCTGAGTTGCAGCTGGCGTACGGTGCGCACTGGTCACTTTAACTTCGAACTTAACTTGCAACTCCTCTAAAACACCAGTCGTTGCTTGCATTGTTGGCCAATCAGATTCAGAGCCCATTAGTATTGCCACCCAAGACATTTTTCGTACCTCAAATTTAGGAAGCGCGAATATACCCGTCGCCACTCTGTCTCACAAATCCTGCGAGCTCTAATTCAACTAATGCCAAACCCGTCGCGTGGGCGGTTTCAGATACCAGGGCGGAAATTTCATCCAGATCTTGGCCGTAACCTGATAATCGCTCTAGCACTAACGCCGCGAGCGCAGATAAATTATTTGCCGGTGATAGTTCGTGGCGCTTTGGCACAACATCCGTCGACTCTTGAACAAACCAAGGCATTTCCGCCAGAACGTCTGCCGCGTTTAACACCAGGCCTGCGCCTTGTTGAATCAGTCGGTGGCAACCACGACTTACTTCGCTGACGACTGGACCAGGCATAGCGAATACATCACGCCCTTGTTCTAGGGCCATACGCGCGGTGATCAATGAACCGCTTTTCTCACTCGCCTCAACGACAACTACAGCGACGGATGCGCCACTGATCAAACGATTGCGCTCTGGAAAGTGATGGGCCAATGGTGGCGTTTGCAAGGCATATTCGCTTACAAGAACGCCGCCTTGAGCAACAATTTTTTGAGCTAGCTTCTTGTTTGAACTTGGATAGACGCGATCAAGCCCACAGCCCAGAAACGAAATTGTGTTTCCACTCTGATCAAGAGCGCCTAGGTGGGCCGCAGTGTCCACCCCTAGGGCCAAACCACTGATCACAGAGACATGGTGAGCCGTTAATTCCGCCGCCATTTGTTGCGCCAAAGACTTACCGTTAGCAGTACAGCGCCGGGCACCGATGATTGCTATACCGGTTTGCGACAGTGCTTCGATCGACCCGCGATAGAACAACAGTAGCGGCGGGTCCGGGATATGCCGTAACAGCGGCGGAAATAAATTGTCAGTGTAGCCTACAACGCTAATGCCAGAGTTTTTATCCGGTACTGCGAATCCATTCTGTTTAACCGGCCGTTGTCTTAAGTGTACGGGCGCGCAACGCGATGTCAGTTTGTCCCTGAGGTCATCGTCATTAAACAGCCAGCGCGATAGGCCCCGCCGCGGCCAACGTTTCAGCAGCTCGAGCAGGTGTTCTGTCTCAGGGCTTATGTGCGAGCTGGTTGCAGAAGTTGACGAAGATGGCATGGGCGGCCCAAATACAGATGCGTTGCGAGGAACCTAGTATCGAACGCCCAGAGCGCCTGAAAAATGCGGAAACGGCTTAAATTTTTGTACGCTTTTGACCCGTCTTTCCAGCAATCCAGCGATCTGCGCCGGGTCTGCTAAACCGAATAAATGTTGCGAAAAACATTATGCCTTGGCGCTATAATGCCGCGCCCAATCCAAAGCATTACCAGCATGGCACTTTTGAACATACTGCATCATCCAGATCCGCGGTTACGCACCAAAGCGGCACCGGTTACGACCTTTGATAAATCGTTGGCTACGCTGGCAGATGATATGCTCGAGACGATGTATGCAGCGCCTGGCATTGGTCTGGCTGCTACCCAAGTGAATGTGCACCAACGTTTGATTGTTGTAGACGTCTCTGAAGAGAACGATTCACCACACATTCTCGTAAACCCCCAACTTGAACTGCTGGGTGGTAAGGTTTCAGCCGACGAGGGCTGCTTATCTGTTCCTGGCGTCTATGAAAAAGTTGATCGCGCCGAGTCAATAAATGTCACCGCACAGGACGTGCATGGCGAACCAATCGTTTTTGCTGCCGATGGGCTTTTGGCGATTTGTATTCAACACGAATGCGACCACCTTGAGGGCAAATTGTTCGTCGACTATCTATCGAGCCTTAAGCGCAATCGCATCAACAAAAAGCTCCGCCAACTCGCTGTATCTGGCAATTAAGGCGTGACCAATCTGCGCACTGGATTCGCTGGCACACCGGAGTTTGCTCGTATCATCCTGCAGCAACTTTGCGAGTCGGAATTCCTGCCACAAGTCGTATTAACGCAGCCAGATCGTCCCAAAGGCCGCGGACGATCGCTACAAGCTAGCCCTGTAAAAGACTACGCCCAGAGCCAACAAATACCCATATATCAACCCCAGAGCCTGCGCACGGCGGAATCGATTGCGCCATTGGCCGACCTTGACCTGGATGTGTTGATCGTCGCCGCTTACGGACTGATATTGCCGCAAACTGTGCTCGAACTTCCTCGCTTGGGTTGCATCAATGTTCACGCGTCTTTACTTCCCCGTTGGCGCGGCGCGGCGCCTATTGAACGCTCAATCATGGCCGGCGATGAGCAAACCGGCGTCTGCATCATGCAAATGGACGAGGGTCTCGACACCGGCCCAGTTTTGGCTCAAACCGCTGTACCGATTGCGCCAGAGGACTCGGCGCAGTCCTTAGAACAGTTGCTGGCCGATCAAGGTGCGCAATTGCTGATCAACACATTGCGCAAATTGCCTATTGCGGCTAAGCCACAGCCGACAGACGGCGCGTGTTATGCACCGAAACTAACAGCAGCGGATCGGCAGGTTGATTGGCAGCGCGGTGCTGGCGAATTGGACTTACAAGTACGCGCCCTAAGCGACCGCATGCCAGTCCGCTGCAATGTGGGGGGAGCGGTTATGCAAATTCTTCAAGCCACGGCCCGGACCCAAGATAACGGCACTAGCACCATTGCTCCCGGCACGATTACAGAATGCACAAAGGCCGGTATTACAGTGCAATGCGGCAGTGGCGAGCTACTCATTACCCAACTAAAGCTGAATAAGGGTAAGGGGCTTGCTATGGATGCTGCCGATGCAATAAACGGTTACGGCGACATACTTCGACCCAGCGCGATCATCGACGGAACTGACACAGCGGCGACACGGTCGTAGATCGAACATGCCCACCTCACAACAAAACAACAAAGCCGCCGATACACAGGTCACAGCCCAAGTATGCAGGGGTCTTGTGCAGGTGGTTGTTCACCGGCGCACTCTGGACTGGTTACGCAGCAATCAAGAGAAGTTGCTGGCCACGCCATTGCATCAGGAGTTGTTGTACGGCACTACGCGCCATTATTTCTCGCTAACTAAACTCGTCTCTGAGTATCTGGCAAAGCCTTTGCGTAGCAAGGATCAAGACCTATACGCCTTGTTGTTAGTGGGCGCTTACCAACTTCGATACTCCCATAAGCCAGATCACGCCGTCGTCAATGGCGCGGTCAACACTTGCGCAACCTTGGGAAAACCCTGGGCTCGAGGACTCATTAACGGCGTGCTGCGAAAAATTCAGCGCAACCTGAACGCCGCGCCGGAGCCTGAGGCCGATCAGGCGAATCATCCTGACTGGTTAGTACGCAAGATCACGGCGCAATACCCAGAAAACAGCGAGGGCATTCTCGCTGCCAATGATCAGCGCGGACCTATGGTGCTGCGCGTCAATACAAGAAAAATCGCGTTACAAGATTACTGCCTGCTATTGGATCAACAGGGTATAGGCTATGCCCTTAGCGCTGCGCCTAACTCTTTAGTTTTAGCAACACCGCAAACGGCTGCAAGCTTGCCGCATTGGCAGGACGGCTTTGTGGCGGTACAAGAACTCTCTGCGCAATTTCCTAGCGCTTTGCTACTTCAGGCGCTTTCAGCGGGTTTGCACAACCCTGTTGTCTTCGATGCATGCAGCGCTCCAGGGGGCAAGCTCCTACAATTGCACGAAGGTCTTTGTGGCCAATTTTCCAGCCATCGGTTGATCGGTAACGACAAAGTAAAAGGGCGTCTGGAACAAACGCAAAAAATTGCTGAGCGGCTTGGCCACAGCGAAGACGCTCGTTTGTTCTTGCAATGCGGTGATGCGACCGAAGCGGATGTGGTCACCGAGCTGAGCTGCGATGCAATACTGCTCGACGCGCCATGCTCTGGTAGTGGAACCATCCGACGCAATCCTGACATAAGGATCTTACTGCAGCCTGAACATCTTGCTGACCACCAAGCATTACAACTGCAACTGTTGAACAACCTATGGCGTGGGCTCAAGCAGGGGGGTACCCTGTTGTACTCAACTTGCTCTCTATTTGACGAAGAAAACGATCAAGTGATTCAACAATTTGTCAACGCACACAGCGACGCCATTGTCGCATCGGTGCAACTTCCCTACGGCAAAGCCACAGATTTAGGTTGGCAGATGCTGCCTACCGAACCACTCACTGACGGCTTTTATTACGCGATGCTGCGGAAGGCTGCTGGATAATGAAAATTCTGATTTTAGGCGCAGGCCAAGTTGGCGGTACTTTGGCGGAAAGTTTGGCCAAAGAATCATTTGATATCACCTTGGTGGATCAGGACGCTGCGCGGCTGCGCGAATTAGGTAGTCGGTTAGACATTCAAACCATTGAGGGCGCCGCTTCCCATCCCGATGTGCTGCAACGCGCTGGTGCTGACGACGCGGACATTTTGGTCGCAGTAACCTCTAGTGATGAGGTGAATATCGTTGCCTGCCAAATTTGTTATTCGATGTTTCGCACGCCGACAAAAATTGCGCGGATCCGATCTAGCGCCTATCTCAGCCAAAACACGCTATTCGACAAGCATCATGTGCCAATTGATCGGTTAATTAATCCAGAGCAGGTGGTCACCGACCAAATCACCGAGTTGCTGTCCCATCCTGGCGCGTTGGAAGTACTGGATTTTGCCGACGGGCGCGTGCAATTGGTCGCAATGCGCGCTTATCTGGGGGGGCCACTGGTGGGACAGGCGCTAAGCTTTTTAAGTGAGCACATGCCCAGTGTAGACACCCGTGTTGCAGCGATCTTTCGCCGCGGCCAGCCGATCATTCCCACCGGCGAAACTGTGATCGAAACAGATGACGAAGTGTTTTTTATTGCGGCAAGAGAACACATTACAGCGGTCATGGGCGAGCTGCGCAAAGCTGAAAAACCCTACCGCCGAGTCATCATCGCTGGCGGCGGCAATATAGGTGCGCGACTCGCCGCCGATACTGAAGAAACTTACGACGTTCGGATCATGGAAGTGAACCCCCAGCGTGCTCAGAATCTGGCCGATCAATTGAATCAAGCGGTGGTTATTCAAGGCAGCGCTACAGATCGTGATCTTTTATTGGAAGAAAACATTGATCAATGTGATGCCTTCTGCGCGGTGACAGACGACGATGAAATTAACGTCATGTCATCGTTGATGGCGAAGCGTTTGGGGGTGCGTCAGGTGGTGACCTTAATCGGCAAAACCGCCTACGTTGACCTAGTGCAAGGCAGCGAAATTGACGTAGCTATTTCACCCCAACAAGCCACCATCGGCACGTTGTTGTCCTATGTGCGGCGCGCGGATGTGGCTAGGGTGCACAGTCTACGACGTGGCGCCGCCGAAGCGATGGAAGCCATTGCCCATGGCGACAAAAATAGCTCTAAGGTAGTGGGTCGGCGCATCAGCGATATCAAACTCCCCGCAGGTGCAACAATCGGTGCGATTGTTCGTGACAATGAGGTGCTTATTGCCCATGACGATGTGATTGTCGCGTCTGATGATCACGTCATCCTGTTCTTAGTAGACAAGGGTCAGGTCGGGGCCGTCGAACGTCTTTTTCAGGTCGGGTTGACCTTCTTCTAAGTCTAAGCCAGCCCCGCAGCCATGCACTTAACAGTAATACTTCGCATCACCGGCACTTTGCTGACCCTATTCAGCTTTGCTTTCCTGCTGCCGGTAGTGGTGGCGTCACTGTACGGCGAGAAAACCCTCAGCACATTTTTCTCTGCCTTTGCTATTACTTTGCTAAGCGGCCTGGTCCTATGGCTGCCGCTGCGCGGTAAACGCGAACTGCGGGGTGGCGACGGTTTCTTAGTTACCGCGTTATTTTATCTGGGCCTTGGCATTTTTGGCGCCATACCTTTTTGGTTAGCAGACGCAACGGACTTAACCTTCACCGATTCCGTCTTCGAATCAATTTCTGGCCTCACCACCACAGGCGCGACCACCATTGCTGGGCTCGACAGTCTGCCCAAATCGCTGTTGTTGTATCGGCAAATGCTCCAATGGATGGGAGGCATGGGCATCATCGTGTTGGCGGTAGCGATTTTTCCCATGCTTGGTATCGGCGGCATGCAGCTGTACCGAACTGAATCCGCCGGTCCCATAAAAGACAACAAACTTACTCCGCGTATTACAGAAACAGCAAAGGCACTCTGGTACATCTACATCGGTCTGACGGCCGCTTGCGCACTGGCCTATTGGTTGGCGGGCATGAATGGCTTTGATGCCATCAGTCATAGTTTTTCTACTGTCTCTATTGGCGGGTTTTCTACCCACGATGCAAGCCTAGGCTATTTCAACAGCGCCAAAATTGAGACTGTGGCCATCGTTTTTATGATTCTGTCTGGTATTAACTTCGCTTTGCATTTTTTGGTTTGGCGGCGGCGCAATCCCTTGCAATACCTTCAGGATATGGAGGTGCGCGCTTATTTGCTGGTACTTCTATTGGTAGCTGCCATCGTCTGCATAATACTGTGGCTGAACCCCGACAGCACGAGCCAGCCGTTTAGAGACGGCTTGTTCCAAGCAGTATCCATAACTACCACAACAGGTTTTACCACCGACAACTTTGCGGCCTGGCCATCTGTAGCGCCAATTATTTTGTTGTTCGCCGCATTTGCCGGCGGCTGCGCTGGCTCGACCGCTGGTGGTATAAAAATCATTCGCGTACTCATGATCTATCTTCAAGGCATGCGCGAAGTTAAGCGCCTGATTCACCCAAACGGTGTATTCACTATCAAATTAGGTCGCAATGCCGTATCCGACCGCCTCGTGGATGCGGTGTGGAGCTTCTTCAGTGTTTACGTATTCTTTTTCTTACTATCGGTATGCGCCTTGATGGCCGTAGGCGACCTGGACTTTATTACCGCATTTTCTGCTGTAGGGGCCTGTCTGAATAACTTGGGCCCTGGGCTCGGCGATGTGGCGCTGAATTACGCTGAAATTTCCCCGTCAATAAAATGGATTCTAATGTTCAACATGGTGTTGGGCCGACTAGAGATTTTCACACTGCTAGTTTTGCTGACTCCAGCCTATTGGCGTCGGTAAATGTTGGCCTCACCTTTTCTCAAGCGCTTAAAGCGTTTGTAAGACCACTGATACTGTTGCGGACACGCATCTATAAGCTTTTCTAAACTCGCATTCAGCGCTGCTGCGTGAAGCTTGGGATCGGCGTCGAGAATCCCCGGAGCTGGTTCAGAAAACGTTAAGTGGTAGCCAATTCCATCACTATCCAGTGAGCGCACCGCAGAGGCGACGAGCACCCTTGCTTTGCTTTTTTGTAGCAAGCGGTGGGCAAGCAACATGGTGAAGGCATCTTGCTTAAAGAATGGCGCTACCGCACCACCAGATTGGTAATCTGGCACCTGATCCGGCAGCAAAACCACCAAATGGCCGTTGCGCATGGCGCGTATGATGTTTCTCAGGCCTGCGCCACTGATGGCATGCATGGTGGCGCCGAAACGCTGCCGCATATCCAAGATGATGTTTTCCAGTGCCGCCAAATTGGGACGATCATACAGCGCTGAAACCGGGTAACTTTCGCCAAGGTAGGCACCTAAAATTTCCCAACAACCTAAGTGTGGGGTGAGTAACAATACCCCCTGTTCCTGCTGCCAAGCCTCGCTCAACAGCTCCGCTCCGTCGACCTTGATAATTTTTTTACGAACAGAAGCCTGGTCGGCAAAGCGCAGTTGCGCAAACTCGTAAACTAATAGCAGCGAATGAGCCAAGCTCTCTTTACACATACGCTGTTGATCTTGTTCGGGCAGACTTGGAAAGCACAAAGCGATGTTAATGGCAGCAACCCGTGCAGCCTCTGATTTCACAGCAATTAGAGCTTTAGCTATAAGGCGACTTAGCGCCACCGCCGCTGTTTCCGGTAATCGACTTAGACACCAAATGAGTGTGTGCAATAACCGTTCAGTCACCGTCTCGGTGCCCTGCGTTGTAAATCCTCACAGGCGTTGAAACGCCAACATTCTTTGGCATGATCGTTGACCATACCGGCGCTTTGCATAAAGGCGTAACACGTAGTCGGCCCAACAAATTTGAACCCTTTGCGTTTGAGCGCCTTCGCCATGGCTTTAGAGTCTTCCGTTTCGCTCAACACAACTTCGGGTGAAGCTAGGCGAGAACTTTTGTCTGGCGCGAACTGCCAGATGAGCTCAACGAAGTCGGGTTCTTGCAAAACCAAGCGGGCATTGTGAATCAACGCCTGTAACTTGCCACGGTGACGAATAAGACCTGTGTCTTTTAACCAATCAGCAATATGTGCCTCACCGCATAGCGCGAGTTTTTTCGGGTCAAAGCCCAAAAAGCGTTCACGCATGTGTTCGCGCTTTTTTAGCACCGTGATCCAAGACAAGCCGGCTTGCATGGATTCAAGCGCCAGCCGCTCAAACAGTTCCAATGAATCAAAAACCGGAACGCCCCATTCTTCATCATGGTAGCGCTCGTACAGCGTATCCCCCCGGCACCAGCTGCAGCGCTGAACCTCGTTTTGTCGCCCGGACATTATGAGTTTAATCGCAGATTGGTTTGGCTTTTGCGGGATTAAACGTCCAGATTGACCACAGACAACGCATTGGTTTCGATGAAGTCACGCCGCGGCTCAACCTGATCACCCATGAGCGTGGTGAACATTTGGTCTGCGCCAATTGCGTCATCGACGGTGACCTGCAACATGCGCCGAACGCTTTGATCCATAGTGGTTTCCCAGAGTTGTTCCGGGTTCATCTCGCCTAAACCTTTATACCGCTGTATATCAACACCGCGGCGCGCTTCGCTCTGGAGCCATTCAAAGGCCTGGGCGAAATGTTGCACTTGCGCGCTTCTTTCGCCGCGTTGTACATAAGCGCCTTCTTCCAACAAGTTTTCTAAGCGCCTTTGCATTGCGGTGATTTGTTGATACTCAAAGCCGTCTATGAACTTTTTGCTGAGCGCAACAGTCTTACGGCTGCCTTTCAGCAGGATGCTGACTGTCGGTAGATAAACATTCAGCTCGGCATCCAATGAGACCTCAACCACTGGCGCCTTGGATGCGTCTTCTTCTAACACACCTTTTAAGCTATCCGCCCAGGCAATCATCTTCGACTCATCCGCCAACATGGCATCATCCAGGCTCGGCACCCGCAGCAAGGCATGGGTGACCTCCGACGGGTACTTGCGGTTGGAAGGCGCCAAATCATCCAGCAGACTTTGGAAATCGCTCACCAATGACTCTAGAACTTCACCCTGTATGCCAGGAGCATCGGGGTTCACAAACAGTTGCGCATCTTGCAGGGCAAGCTCTAAAAAGTATGCATTTAGCTCGCCATCGTCCTTAACATAACGCTCCTGGCGGTTTTTCTTGACCTTGTAAAGTGGTGGTTGAGCAATGAACACATGGCCACGCTCCAACAGTTCTGGCATTTGCCGAAAAAAGAAGGTCAGCAAAAGGGTGCGAATGTGTGATCCGTCAACGTCAGCGTCGGTCATAATGACAATGCTGTGATAACGCAGCTTCTCTACGTCGAATTCTTGTTTGCCAATGCCGCAACCCAGCGCAGTAACTAGATTGCCGATTTCTTGGGACGACAACATCTTGTCGAACCGCGCCCGCTCGACATTCAGTATTTTGCCTCTTAGCGGCAAAATAGCTTGGGTGCGACGATCTCTACCTTGTTTGGCTGAACCACCCGCTGAATCACCCTCTACCAAAAACAGTTCTGACAAAACGGGATCTTTTTCTTGGCAGTCGGCTAATTTACCTGGCAAGCCAGCAATATCGAGCGCCCCTTTACGCCGAGTCATATCGCGCGCTTTTCGAGCGGCTTCTCGCGCTCGTGCGGCATCAATCATCTTGCCAACCACGGACTTCGCATCTTGGGGGTGTTCATCCAAAAACTCACCGAAATAACGGTACAACTCTTGTTCTACCGCGGTTTTTACTTCGCTCGAGACAAGCTTGTCTTTGGTCTGGGACGAAAACTTGGGATCCGGTACCTTGACAGAAATCACCGCCGTGAGGCCTTCTCTTGCGTCATCTCCCGTGGTGCTGACCTGAGCTTTTTTCAGCATATTTTCTCGCTCAATGTAAGTATTGAGCGTGCGCGTTAATGCAGCCCTGAACCCAGCTAAGTGGGTGCCGCCGTCGCCTTGGGGAATGTTGTTGGTATAGGTATGGACTTGCTCTTGGAAGGTGTCATTCCATTGCATAGCGATCTCCACGCCAATGCCGTCCTCGCGGTCTACCGAAAAGTGAAAAACGTCATTCAAAGGGGTTTTATTCTGATTCAAAAACTCCACGAAGGCGCTTAGGCCGCCTTCGTATAGAAAAATGTCTTCTTTGCCGGTTTTTTCATCGTTTAAGTGGATAGCCACTCCCGAATTCAAAAACGCTAACTCCCGCAAGCGTTTTGCGAGTATTTCGTATTGGAAACGAATGTTGTGGAAAGTTTCTGGGGATGGACGAAAGTAGCACTCTGTGCCCCTTTCTTGTGTTTCACCGACCTCTTTTAAGGGTGCGACAGGTACGCCGTGATGGTATTCCTGTTGATACACCTTGTTTTCTCGTCTGACCGTGAGCTTGAACACATCAGACAGTGCATTCACCACCGACACGCCCACGCCGTGCAAACCACCTGAGACCTTGTAGGCGTTGTCGTCGAATTTACCCCCAGCATGAAGCGTGGTCATGATCACTTCTGCTGCGCTGACATTTTCTTCCGCATGGATATCAACCGGTATTCCGCGGCCGTTATCTCGGACCGTAATGGCCTCTTCAGGATGGACTGTTACGTAAACGGTATCGCAATGGCCAGCTAACGCCTCGTCAATTGAGTTATCAACCAGCTCTTGGACCATGTGGTGCAGCCCGGTTCCGTCTTCGGTATCGCCAATGTACATACCGGGGCGTTTGCGCACCGCATCAAGGCCTTTAAGCACTTTAATGCTGTCGGAATCGTAACTTTTATCTTTGCTCATGCTCTGTCCTTGGGTTTGCTCAGCAACCACCCTGTTCCTCAGGAGTACTCGCTGGATCAATCAAATTGTAAAACGTTGACGGTTCCTTGTTCCACGTGGAACACCTTAACCCTTTCTTCTGGTAAAGCCTCTAGGGCTTCTGGCAGCATATCCGTCGCTGTTGCTATTACCTGGCTGCCTATAGCCGCCAAAGCCTGCAACAGATTCAATCGATGATTGCTGTCGAACTCTGCGCCAATGTCATCAATAAGCACCAACGATGCCCGTTGAAACCGATCTTTCATTAGCGCCGCCTGTGCTAGAGCGGCGGCGCTCGCAATGGCCTTGCCTTGGCCTCTGGACGCCGTTTCGCTGGCAGAGGCTTCGGCCAATCGAATAATTAAGTCTGCTCTATGCGGTCCTATTTGAGTGCCGCCTGATTTTACCTCGCGTTGCAGCGCTTCGGTCATTTTTTTACGTGTATCTGGCAGGTTTTTCTCATAGCCCCCAGTAGAGTATTCGAACTGGCAGGCGAGTTGTGGGTCAAGGCGCTCTATTACCGATGAAAAATAATGTGAGAAGTCTTGGAGGTAGCTTTCGCGCAACTCGTTAACTATGTGTCCTGTTTCGGTAATCAAATCCAGCCAAGGATCATCTTGAACCCGCGAAGGGTCGGATTGCCGAAGCCACGCGTTGCGCTGCTTCAACAATTTACGATATCGCCGGGCGACCCCTACATAGCTCTGTTTCACGTGAAACAAGCCCCAATCTATAAACTCCCGCCTTGCCGCAGGTCCGCTAAACACCAAATCGCCGACATTTGGCAGTAACAGTTGTATCGGTAGATGTGAAGCTATCGCCGCAGCGCTTTTAGACTCTTCACCGTCTAATCTAAGCCTGCGCAAACCCGAAACGGGTTTCTCTATTGCTAAAGCGTGCGGAATACCCTCGCTAGTTTGAACATCGGCTCGGGCGCGCAATAAGAGCTGTCCCTTCTGCACCAAAGTTGAAGCACGCGACGACCGAAAAGATTTACCCCGACCAAGCAAATGAATAGCTTCTAATAAGGTTGTTTTTCCAGCGCCGTTGGGCCCAACTATTAAGTTAAAGCCATCAACGAACTCAAGCCGGGCTGCCGTCAAGTTCCTAAATTGCTCTACCTCTAAGGAGTTAAGCAACAACGGTCAACACAATGGGCCGTTATAGCCTCATGGGCATAACAACGTAAACGGCATCATCGGATCCAGATGCCTCCAACAGCGCAGAGCTGTTGGCATCGGATACAGATAATTTCACCTGCTCGTCCACCATGACCCCGAGAACATCCAACAAATAGCTGACATTAAAGCCGATTTCTAAATCACTGCCGTTGAATTCTACTGGCACAACTTCTTCAGCTTCTTCTTGTTCCGGGTTATTGGCTTGTATGGTTAGCTGCTCAGCTGAAATGGTTAACCGTACACCGCGGTATTTTTCGTTTGAGAGAATAGACGCTCGCTGGAAGCCCTGTCGCAAGGTGTCTCTGTCACCAACAAGAGTACGAGACGCATCTTTCGGTACCACTTTGTCGTAATCCGGGAATTGGCCATCCACCAGCTTTGTCGTAAGGGTATAAGCCCCTTTAGTTACTCTGAGATGGTTTGATCCCAGCTGAATTCGGATATTTTCGTCTTCCTCATCCAGCAAGCGGCTAAGCTCTAAAACCGCTTTTCTTGGCACGATGGCTTGTCGACGCTCTGCAATAGGCGACTCTAACGCGCAACTCTTGGTACACATGGCTAACCGATGGCCATCGGTAGCCACCGTGCGCAGATGGTCTTCTGTAATTTCAAACAGCATGCCATTCAGAAAATAACGAACATCCTGCTGGGCCATTGCGAAGCCGACCTCGTCTATGAGTGCGCGCAAATCTGCTTGTGCAACACTCACCACAACATCTGTTTCGCCGCCTTCAATTTTAGGAAAGTCTGTTGCTGGTAGCGTAGCCAGAGTAAAGCGGCTTCTTCCGCTTCGAACTGTAGCTCGGTCTCCCTCTACACTCACAGCTACGTCAGAGCCTTCGGGTAAGGCCCTCCAGATATCGGCAAGTTTTCGCGCTGGTATCGTTACCTCGCCCGGTTGCTCAACATCTACGTCAGTATGAGCAACCATCTCCACTTCAAGATCTGTTCCTGTAAGTGCAACGCCCGTTTCGTTGGCTTTAATGAGCAAATTTGCAAGTACTGGCAATGTTTGCCGTCGTTCAACGACACCCGTAGCCAGCTGTAATGCTTTTAACAACCGATCTCGAGCAATAGTGAATTTCATAGCAACCTCTAGCCTGCGAGTAATCGCGTCAGATTTTTATAGTCCTCTGCTACATCTGCCGTTGTCGCGCGTAGTTCTTCTATCTTGCGACACGCATGCAGCACCGTCGTATGGTCGCGACCGCCAAAGGCGTCGCCCACCTCTGGCAACGAATGGTTAGTTAGCTCTTTTGCCAGCGCCATTGCAATTTGCCTTGGCCGCGCGATTGATCGGTTGCGTCGCTTCGAAAGCATATCCGCCATCTTTATGTTGAAGTACTCAGCAACTGTGCGCTGAATGTTATCAATGGAAATTTGCCGATCCTGTATTGCGAACAAATCTCTTAAGGCGCGCTTTACCTGATCCACAGAAATCCGGCTGCCTGTAAACCGTGCATTGGCAATAACTCGCCGTAAAGCGCCTTCTAGCTCTCGCACATTAGAGCGTATTCGTTCTGCAATAAAAAAAGCGACGCCCTGATCCAACTCTATCTGTTCTGCCTCTGCCTTCTTCATCAAGATGGCTACACGAGTTTCTAGGTCTGGAGCTTCTACCTCAACGGTCAAACCATAGACAAAGCGGGATTTTAGTCGCTCTTCTAGGCCGTCGATTTCTCTTGGATATTTATCACTGGTAAGAACCATTTGATGGCCTCGTTCCAACAATGCATTAAATACATGGAAGAACTCTTCCTGTGATCGAAGCTTTTTGGCAAAAAACTGAATGTCATCTATCAGCAAAGCATCTACCGACCGGTAAAACTTCATGAAATCCTGCATGGTGCCGGTTTGCAGTGCTTTTACCATGTCTTGGACAAAACGCTGAGAATGAAGATACAGCACCTTGGCATTAGGATTCTGCCGCAACAATTCATTGCCCACGGCTTGCATTAAATGCGTTTTACCTAGACCCACACCACCATAAAGCAACAGCGGGTTATAGGTTCTACCTGCATTTCCAGCCACTTGGGTCGCAGCAGCCCTGGCAAGCTCGTTAGATTTGCCTTCTACAAAGGTCTCGAAAGTGAATTCACGATTGAGGTTATGCGACTCCCTATCGTGACGGGTTGTGATTTTTTTCGCCGCTTTAGCAGATTTTTCAGAAGCGTTAGATATCTCACGAGCAGCAGGATACAAGTCAGGAAGCTCTCCTACGGACAGCTCTATTGGCGCTGCATCTTCTACACTGGCGAGAAATTCCGCTATGCGTTCTAAATAAGACTGGCGAACATGCTCCTCGACGTAGACGTTGGGCGCCCTTAAGGTCAATTGCCCAGAATCAAAGCTTGCTTGTAATGGCCGGATGTAGGTCTCGAATTGCTGCTGGCCGAGTTCCACTTCCAGTTGCGCTAAGCATTGTTGCCAAATTGTTGATGTCACCTGAAGTGTCGCCTCTTCAAAATTTTTTAACTTGCTGCTTGTTATTGCTCACAAGCAGCTTCAGCTTGCTGGCCCTACCACCATGTGTGATGCGCCTTATCGATAAATGTCAGAGTTATAAGCGCCGCAACAAGCCCAATCACCGCGGCACTACCAAACTAACTAACAATTACTTTAATTCTTCTTTAACCAGCCCTCTCCCTTCCGCTTGCATTGTATTCCCATGGTCAAACTAAGATCTATGATTGATGTAACTTTTTCTCTATAAAATGAGCTATTGCTTCATTTTCAGACGCTTAGCGACACCTACTTTTAAAAAATATGTTTTCCGCCCTATCTTCGATTGTGCGCAAGTCAGATGACAACCTGTGGATAACTTTTAACAACTTTTTTATCCCATTGTTTCGCCACCGTTGCGCGATGGTTGTCCACAGTAAATACGGCTATGTAAGCCATTTTCCTACAAACACTTACGCCGCTTTCCCACAGGGCTACCCGCCTTAAATAACAAGCAACAATAATCCTATATATATAAATTCATTTGATTGACAGGCTAAAAGCCAGTTCATAGAATCGCGCACCCTAAAAAACCTACGACCTTTCGTTAACGGCTTACCGTGATACTTTGAAGGTCAACAAAGAGTCGACGTTAACGATGAAAAGAACATTCCAACCCAGCAACTTGAAGCGCAAACGCACCCACGGCTTCCGTGCTCGCATGGCTACGAAGGCGGGTCGTCAAGTGCTGAATGCACGCAGAGCAAAGGGTCGCAAACGACTCACTGTTTGATTAACTGATGAGCCAGGGTTTTCCGAAACAAGCCCGGCTTCTCAATGGCAATGAATACACTCAGGTGCTGCGCAGAGCTGAAAAAAAAGTAGTGGATGGGCCCGTGCAAGTTAAAGCCCGAAAAAACTCGCTAGACAGAGCTCGATTGGGGTTAGTAGTGCCTAAGCGGGGTACCGCAAAAGCACACGACCGGAACCAAGTTAAACGAATCATTCGAGAGCAATTCCGCCTATCACGTCGGCAACTACCCTCGTTAGATATTGTCGTCCAAGTATTTGGCGAAATTTCCAAACAGCAATTGGCGCAAGCACTACGGCGGCAATTCGGCAAATTGTCGGGTCTCTCTGACGGCGGTCCCAACAATTGAATTTGCTCAAAGCTACAGCAACGTGGTTGATCGTTGGTTTAATCAGAGCGTACCAACTGGCAGTAAGCCCGTTTAATCCCGCTTGTTGTAAGTATTATCCAACCTGCTCTAGTTATGCCATTGATGCCATTCAGATACATGGGCCGTGGCGAGGACTGCTCATGGCGACTTGGCGGCTCTTGCGGTGTAATCCTTGGAGTCAAGGTGGTGCAGACCCCGTACCTAACCAGAAGATTAAAGAAGTAGAGGTGGAAAATGTTACCCGCTGAGATTCAACGTGTCGTTTTGCTGATCGGTCTGGCAGCGACGGGCTATCTACTGATTTTGGCTTGGAACGATGATGCGCAAGAAACCCGCACGACCGACTACTACTCTGCAGAACCAGAGGTCACAAGCGTCGAACCGGCAGGGAATGCAATACCCAGCGAGCAGTCGCAACCTTTAGCTGCTGTGAATGACGATATTCCAGTCATGCCGGTAGCTAGCAACAACATGCAACCGCAAGCGGCAACGTCGGGCTCTTATGCGGGGGACAGATTGATAACCGTCACAACACCATCGGTAAAAATGTGGATAGACCGAGAAGGTGGCGATGTTGTGCGCGTACTGTTGCCGAAATTTCCAATAGAAATTGATAACCCGGACATTCCTTTTGCGCTTCTAGACCAAAGTCAGCAACGCATCTACGTGGCCCAAAGCGGCTTAATTGGCGCTGATGGCACAGACAGCAACGGTGAGAGGCCACTTTTCAGCAGCGAGCGCGCCTCATATGTGTTGGATCAAGGCGATCTTGAAGTGGTTTTGCGCGCCGATGTTGCAGGGAATCCAGTGGAAAAATTGTTCCGTTTTAGAGCAGATGATTACCTTGTCGACGTTGAATATCGAGTCGTCAATAACAAGCCCAGTCCGTTCGTGGCTGGAATGTTTACCCAGATCAAACGCGATCGATTACCGCCAACTTTGCAAGAATCCTTCTTTCTAGCGCCTCAACCATTTTATGGGGGAGCCACTACCACCCTGGAAAATCGCTACGAAAAACTGGAATTCGATGACTTAGATGAACAATCGGTGGGTTTTACCCAGCAAGGCGGCTGGATCGCATTTTTGCAGCACTACTTCCTATCCGCTTGGGTGCCACCAGCGAATGAGCAAAACAGGTTTGAAGCCAGTCGTAGCAGAGATGGTAACTATTTATACAGAACGATAGGTCAGGCAAAGCAGATTGCTCCTGGAGACCAAGGGATCTGGCAGGCTGGTTTCTATGCGGGTCCTAAAGATCAGATCAGGCTGGAAGAGATCGCGCCTTACCTCAATATGACGGTCGATTATGGCTTTTTGTGGTGGATCGCCGAACCACTGTTCAAATTTCTAAACTATTTTCACTCTGTCACTGGCAATTGGGGTATTGCCATTATTTTGCTAACGCTGTTGGTGAAGGGTGCCTTGTACTGGGTATCAGCGAAGGGTTATCGATCCATGGCGAATATGCGTCGAGTAGCACCGGCAATGAAAAGGATCCAGGAGCGCTACGCTAATGATCGGGAAAAGTTGTCACGAGAAATGATGGCACTGTACAAAAAGGAAGGCGCTAACCCTCTAGGTAGTTGCTTACCTATGTTGTTGCCAATGCCCATTTTCTTAGCCTTGTATTGGGTTCTTTTAGAGTCGGTCGAACTGCGTCAGGCACCTTTTTTGTTTTGGATTAATGACCTTTCGTCGATGGATCCATACTTCATATTGCCACTGCTTATGGGTGCGAGTACCTACTTGATGCAATCGTTGAACCCCCAGGTCGGTGACCCGATGCAGGTCAAAATCATGAAAATGATGCCCATCATGTTTACCGTGCTGTTTTTGTTCTTCCCTGCAGGTCTGGTGCTGTACTGGTTAGTCAATAACTTGCTGTCCATAGCTCAGCAAACCTTTGTCTACCGACAAGTTGAAAAAGAGCGAGCTACTAGCAAGTAGAAGATAGATGGCTGGAAGCCAAACGTCCTACGATGATCGCCGCGGTTGACCAAGATCTGATATGTGCCATAGCCACGCCGCCGGGCCAAGGTGGTATTGGTGTTGTACGTCTTTCCGGACCGGGTGCCAAAGAATTGGCCGAAACCCTGTGCGCTAAGCCTATGCAGCCCCGCAAAGCTGTGTATTGCGAGTTCAACCATCAGAACGAGCGCTTAGATGACGGCATAGCGTTGTGGTTTCCACAGCCTCATTCTTTTACAGGCGAGGAGGTCGTTGAGTTTCAAGGACATGGCGGACCGGTGGTTCAACAGCGTTTACTGACGGCGCTATGCGCCCAAGGCGCGCGCCTGGCCAGACCCGGCGAGTTCAGCGAAAGGGCATTCCATAACGGCAAACTTGATTTGGCACAGGCCGAAGGTATCGCAGACCTTATCGCTAGCACGTCAGTTGCTGCGGCAAGAGCGGCGTTAAATACCTTGAAAGGTAAGTTCTCCGCACGCGTTAACGAACTCATAGCGACCTTGACCGGATTGCGAGTACAGCTTGAAGCGGCGATCGATTTTCCTGATGAAGACATCGAGATCCTTGAGCAAGCTGGCGTTGTAGAAAAGCTCCGAGCGCTCGCCGGCCAGTTGCAGCAAACTTTAGCCACAGCCGACCAAGGACGCTTATTAAATAATGGCATTCAAGTGGCGCTGATCGGTTCACCAAACGTCGGCAAGTCCAGTTTGCTAAACGCCTTGGTAGGTGAAGATGCGGCAATTGTCACGGACATTCCTGGCACTACGCGAGATCTACTTAAAATTGACCTATTGATTGATGGCTTGCCTATTCGCTTGGTGGATACGGCGGGTATTCGTACAAGCGACGATAAGGTGGAACAACAAGGGGTTGCTCGCGCCAAGGCGCAAATAACCGAAGTCGACCTATTGCTTTTAGTCACAACCGCCCCGGATCTTCAGTTGCCGCTAGTGCAAAATCTTGTAAACGAAGTAGAAAACCACGCAAAAGAACAAGAACTGCTGCCACCAAAAATTCTTATCGTAGTAAACAAGGTGGATTTGGTAGACCGCCCGGTGCAAGTTCAACCTTATGCAAACGTTGCGGTCTCTGCATTGACAGGCCAAGGGCTGGATGAATTGCGTTCAGCGATACAAAAACAAGTTGGTTTTGGTCAGGACAACGCTGAGTTCACCGCCCGCACTCGCCATATTGAAGCGCTAAAAGCAGCGGCTGAGCAAATTCTTAAGGCGCAAAAGGGCATTGAACAAGGGTTAGCTGCAGAACTTGTCGCTGAAGAGTTAACTCACGCACAGCACCATTTGGGTAGCATTACTGGGGAGTTAACGGCAGATGATTTGCTGGGTAAGATCTTTTCAGAGTTTTGTATCGGCAAGTAAACGCCTGTTAAATCCTATTTCAGTCTCTATACTGTCGCGCCCGCGAAACCCCAGGGGTTAAAGATATGCGCTATCCCGAACAATTTGATGTGTTGGTCATTGGCGGCGGCCATGCAGGTACAGAAGCGGCCGCCGCGGCTGCACGCATGGGTGCGCGCACACTCTTGCTGACCCAAAACATTGAAACCATCGGCCAAATGTCTTGTAACCCTGCCATTGGCGGCATTGGTAAAAGTCATTTAGTGGCAGAGATAGACGCCCTAGATGGGGTTATGGCCCGCGCCACAGATCAGGCTGGTATTCATTTTCGTGTGTTGAACTCCAGCAAGGGCCCGGCGGTCAGGGCTGTGCGCGCACAGGCCGATCGAGCGCTGTATAAAAACGCGGTGCGTAAAATTCTTGAGCACCAAGAAAATTTAAGCATATTTCAGCAATCCGTAGTCGATTTGTTAGTTGAAGGTAATCGAGTGGTTGGCTGTAAAACCCAAATGGATTTGGACTTTTATGCTTCAAGTGTGGTGCTTACTACCGGCACTTTCTTGGACGGTAAAATTCACATTGGCCATGAACAGCAACCAGGTGGCCGGGCAGGTGACGCACCCTCCAGCGCTTTGGCGAAACGCCTGAGAGCGTTGCCATTCCGGGTTGGGCGATTAAAAACAGGAACCCCACCGCGTATTGATGGCCGCTCGGTAGACTTTTCTAAGTTGGAGAAGCAACCTGGGGATGAACCTAGACCGGTGATGTCCTCCATGGGCCAGCGCCACGACCACCCCACGCAAACAAGCTGTCACATCACCTACACGAATGAAGTAACTCACGAAATCATTCGTGACAATTTATCTCGTTCGGCTATGTACAGTGGCGCGATTGAGGGCGTCGGGCCGCGGTATTGTCCGAGCATTGAAGACAAAGTGGTGCGGTTTGCGGAAAAAACCCAACACCAGATTTTTATTGAACCTGAAGGGCTGACCACAACCGAGCTATACCCTAATGGCATTTCAACCAGCTTGCCTTTCGATGTGCAAATGGCCTTTGTTAGGTCTATGCGCGGCTTTGAGCAGGCGCACATATCGCGCCCCGGTTATGCAATTGAATACGATTACTTTGATCCTCGTGACTTAACCTACTCATTGCAAACAAAAGCCCTAGAGGGGTTGTTTTTTGCCGGACAGATCAACGGCACAACAGGTTATGAAGAGGCTGGCGCCCAGGGCCTACTGGCTGGAATAAACGCCGCGAGAAAGGTGCAGGGCCAAACTTTTTGGGAGCCGCGTCGGGATGAAGCGTACATCGGCGTGTTGGTGGACGATCTCATTAATCTGGGTACAACAGAACCTTATCGTATGTTCACCAGCCGCGCGGAATTCCGGCTGCGCTTACGACAAGACAATGCAGATCAACGCTTAACCCCGTTGGGTGTGGAAATGGGTGTCGTTGGTCCTGCGCGCCGACGTTTCTATGAACAAAAAATGCACGAACTGGCCGCATTGAAAAAAGACTTTGCTGGCAACTGCATCATGCCGGGCAGTGAGCTGGATCAGAAGCTGTCACTAGACTTGCGCAAAGAAACAACATTGCTTGACGCATTGCGTCGCCCAGAGGTTACCGTCGAAACTGTTGCGGGCGCGCTGGGCGTAGATGAGTCGAATGAGCATGCGGTTACAGTGCTGCGGCAGCTTGAAATCGAGACCAAGTACGCGGGTTACATTAAGCGCCAAGACGATGAGATCGCGAAAATTCGGCGTCACGAAGCCATGCAAATCCCAGCACAACTAGACTACTTAAGCATTGATGGCTTATCGAACGAGCTGCGGCAAAAACTTGATCAGCAACGGCCGGCGTCATTAGCTAGGGCTGCGCGCATTCCCGGCATGACCCCAGCGGCGTTATCTATTCTTTTGATCCATGCCAAAAAAACGGCAGCCCTCTGAACACTCAATACGATCAGTTGTGCGCAGGCACCAAGGCGCTAGGGTTGAGCATTACCGACCACCAGGCCCAACAGTTGTTGGACTATGTCGCGCTGGTGGAGAAATGGAACCGCAGCATCAACTTAGTGTCGCGGCAAGATATCGATCGGCTGTTATCTCGGCACGTTTTAGACAGCCTAAGCGTCAACCAATTCATAAAAGGCACAACGGTAGTTGATGTTGGTACCGGCGCGGGTTTTCCGGGGATACCTTTAGCGATAGTGAACCCCGAACGCTCTTTTACTTTGTGCGACCGCATGGCCAAACGCATGCGCTTTCTTCAAGTCGTCAAAAGCCGGTTGCAGCTGAGTCATGTTGAATTGCTAGAACAAGATTTCGCCAAGGAAAGTGATTGGGTAAAACCAGCGGATACAATCCTGGCCCGTGCGGTGGCACCAGCAGCCACATTGTGGCCGTTGCTGGAGCCCAGCTTAGCGCATGGTGGGCGAATACTTGTTTTTAGCAGCACGCAAACCACAGATGCGGATGCAGAAGAGCTGGCAGTAGCAGAAGACAGCCCTTATCGTTGCCGTGCTGAACAAGTTGCTATTCTGGGGCTACAGCAACCCCACCATGTGGACATCTTGGAAAGACATTGACCAGAATCATTGCAGTTGCCAATCAAAAAGGTGGGGTTGGAAAAACTACAACCACAGTGAATGTTGCAGCGGCACTGGCGGCCCTGGCTCAGCGGGTGTTGTTGGTTGATCTTGACCCTCAAGGTAACGCCACCATGGGCAGCGGAGTTGATAAAAACGCGTTAGAGGTCTCGAGTTACCACTGGCTCATGAGCGAACAAGGCTTCGCGAATGTCGTGCAACCGTCACCTGCTCAATATGATGTGATGCCGTCGAATATAGACCTGACCGCGGCGGAGGTATCGCTGTTGCAGCATCAGCAGCGTGAATTCGTCATACGCGAGTTGTTGGCGAAGGATGCGAGCGAATATGACTACGTGCTTGTAGATTGTCCGCCCTCTTTGAACATCTTGACGGTCAATGCGCTGGTCGCTGCAACCAGCGTGCTTATACCAATGCAATGCGAGTATTACGCTTTGGAGGGTTTAAGCGCCTTACTGGATACAGTGGATGGGATTCGTGAGCAAGCCAATCCGCAACTCAAGATCGAGGGGTTGTTGCGAACAATGTATGACCCGCGCAATGGACTTACTCGGGATGTTTCGCGACAACTGATCCACTATTTTGGTGACCAAGTGTTCCGCACTGTGGTGCCGCGTAACGTGCGTCTGGCAGAGGCGCCTAGCCACGGCTTACCAATTTTACTTTACGATAAGGCTTCTAGAGGGTCTTTGGCCTATCAGGCGTTGGCAGCAGAAGTGCGTAAACGCAATGCCGAAGAACGCCAGCAAGCGACGAACAGCGACATATGAGCAGAAAGAAATTAGGTAAAGGACTGGATGCGCTACTTTCTCGTAGCGTAGCCGAGGTTACGGAACAACCGGCTGCAAGCTCTGTTGAATTAGCTGACCAACCCAGCAGCACGGTTCAAGCGGTTTCAGAGATCGCGTTGTCAGACATCAAACCTAGTCCATTTCAGCCCCGAAGAACCTTTGACCCTGAGGCGTTAAATGAGCTGGCGACATCAATCTCGCTTCACGGGGTGCTGCAGCCCATTGTATTGCGGGCTTTGCCCCAAGGGGGATATGAACTCATTGCGGGTGAGCGTCGTTGGCGCGCCGCGCAGCAGGCGGATCTGACGTCAATTCCCGCAGTGCAAAGGGACGTCAGCGACAAAGAAGCTTCGGCTTTTGCGTTGATTGAAAATATACAGCGCGAAAACTTAAACGTTGTTGAAGAAGCCTTGGGGTTGTCGCGGCTGCGAGCTGAGTTCGATCTAACCCAGCAAGAGTTGGCGCAGGTTGTGGGTAAATCTCGCGCGGCCATCGCTAACAGCCTGCGCTTGTTAAACCTAGGAAATGTCACGCGAGACTTCTTAACGGCGGGTCAGTTGGACATGGGCCACGCCCGGGCGCTGCTAGGTCTTGCGGGAACACAACAAGATCTGGTGGCCCAGGAAGTAGCGAACAAACAGTTATCGGTGCGACAGACCGAAGCCCTGGTGCGCAAGCTCACGAAACAAGAAAATGCCGCGAGCAAAAAAGTGGCCCGCAAAGATGCTGATACCGCGCTGTTGGAGCGACGGCTTACGGATCATCTAGGTGCCAGCGTCACGATCTCGCAAAGAGATGGAGGCAAGGGCGAGATGATCATTAAGTACGGTAACCTAGATGAGCTGGACGGCTTGATTCAGCGCTTTAATCTTCCTGACTAAGGCGGAGCGCGTTCCGCTATTCGCTGATGTCTGTGAGAATTTCTCCGTGCCAACCTGTTTGCGTTTGTGGTCGCAAAATCATTGAACGTTAAACGACCTATCTTTATAATCCGCGCCGCCTCAATGTCGCGCTTGCGCCAAAATAGCGCAATTGTTGCAGTGTTGCAGGCTCAAGTCGTTCTAGGTTTGTGTTGCGTTGGTGGATTCCTACTGTTCGATGCATCGTTCGGTAAAGGAGCTCTCGCTGGGTTTGCCAGTGTTTTTATCCCCAGCATCATCATGGCTTGGCAGCATGCTAGAACAACGCAGGCAGCACGCTTGCTCGGACAGAGCGTGGTTAAAATGGTAACTACCGCTGCGTTGATGGCGATTAGTTTCGGGGTTTGGGCTGTGAACCCAGTGAGTTTTTTCAGCACATTTGTGGTTACCCAGATGAGTTACCTCATAGCGCTGCGAGAGCCAACAACGGTGAGAAAACAACAGCCAACAGAAGAATAGCTACACGTTAGTGCAAGAATAAAAGTTAATAGGAAAACCAAAGCCTATGGCCGGCGAAACGAAAACCACGGCTGAGTACATTGAACATCACCTGACTAACCTGACGTACGGTATGAATCCAGAAACCGGCGTCTGGGGCTTTGCGCACAGCGCAGAAGAAGCCGCCGCCATGGGATTCTGGGCCTTTCACGTCGACTCTTTAGGCTGGTCAATCGGACTTGGGCTTATATTTTTGTGGCTATTTCGCAAAGCCGCTTCGGGTGCTACCGCAGGTGTTCCTGGGGGGTTGCAGAACGTTGTTGAAATGCTCGTCGACTTTATTTCCGAGACTGCGGATAGCATCTTTCAACATAAGAATGACTTAGTCGCGCCACTGGCGTTGACTATTTTTGTTTGGGTCTTCCTGATGAACTTGATGGACCTGATACCCGTAGACCTGATTCCCGAACTCGCCATGCTCCTGGGTGTCTCGCACATGAAGATCGTGCCCAGTACTGATGTGAATATAACCATGGCTATGGCTACGGGTGTTTTTATCTTGATCCTCTACTACAGCATCAAATGCAAAGGGGGCTGGGGGTTCTTTAAAGAGCTTGGCTTTCATCCATTTGGCCCTTGGGGTTTACCATTAAATTTGATTCTTGAAGGCGTCACCCTAATTGCTAAACCAATTTCCCTAGGTTTGCGTTTATTCGGCAACCTGTATGCGGGGGAGATGATCTTCATCCTGATCGCCATCCTATTCGGTGCAGGCGCTGTATGGGCAGTGGTCGCAGGCGGACTGCAGTGGGTATGGGCGGTATTCCACGTACTGATCATCATTTTGCAGGCATTTATTTTTGCGGTGCTAACCATCGTGTACCTGGCCCAGGCGCACGACACGGAAGAGCACTAGGACTGAACACTTAAGTAGCACCTTAGCAGCACCTTTCGAAAGTCTGGGGCTGCCAACAACAACTCGAACTAGGAGTAAAAATGGAACTAGCACAAAGCATCTTGTTTATCGCCGGCGGCCTCATGTTGGGCTTAGGCGCTGTGGGCGCCGCCGTAGGCGTGGGCGTTCTGGGTGGCAAGTTTATGGAAGGTGTTGCGCGCCAGCCTGAATTGTTACCGATGCTGCGCACCCAGCTATTCATCGTATTGGGTCTGGTTGACGCGGTACCGATGATCGCCGTAGGTATCGGCTTGTACGTGATTTTTGCGGTATAGACAGTCTGGCTCCTAGCCGTCGTTAAGGCGGCTAGAACGAAATTTAACAGAGGTTTGCGATGAACTTTAACGCGACTTTTATAGGCCAGATGGTCACCTTTATCTTCTTCGTGTGGTTCTGCATGAAGTTTATTTGGCCACCACTGCGTGCGGCTATGCGGGAACGTCAAGAAGCCATAGCGGCGGGATTGCGCGCATCAGAAGAAGCTGACGAAAAGCTCGCCCAGGCTGCCAATAATGCTGAGCAGGAAATTACTGCGGCGAAAGCAGAAGCGGCATCAATCATTGAGCAAGCGCGAGCGCGAGCGAATCAAATGGTTGAAGACGCAAAAGCAGATGCTCGGTCTGAGGGTGAGCGCTTGGTCGAGGCGGCCAAAGCTGAAATCGAGCAAGAAGTGAACCGTGCCAAAGAGGGGCTTCGCGCTCAGGTGGCTGCATTGGTGATCGATGGTGCTGAGCAAGTACTCAAAGACAGCATAGATGCCAGCAAGCACGAGCAAATGCTGCAACAACTCGCGGCTGAGCTGTAAACATGGCTGAACTTGCCACGATTGCTCGACCCTACGCTAATGCGGTTTTTGACCTAGCAAAAGCAGACAACACGCTGGACGAATGGTCACGAATGCTGGCCGTTCTGGCGTCAACTGCCCAGGACGAAACGGTCGCCATTTTGCTAAACAGCCCTGATCTACCCCCAGCAGCAAAAGCGTCAAAGCTTTCGGAGCTGTGTTCGGGTGAAGTAGACGACCAAGCAAAGAAATTTTTGCTCGCCCTAGCTGACCATGACCGATTGTCCTTGTTGGATGAAGTGGTTGAACAGTATGAAGCGCGTCGAGCAGAAGCCTTGCGCAGCTTGGACGTCAAGATCACGGCAGCTTATGAACTGAGCCCAGCGCAGACCGACTCATTGGTCGCGGCTTTGGGCAAGAAATTCGATAAAGAGATCGTGCTCGAATCCAGTGTTGATGCGTCATTAATGGGCGGCGCCATCATTCGTGCGGGCGATATCGTAATAGACGGCTCGGTGCGCGGAAGATTAACGAAGCTGGTCGACGCATTGGTGCAGGTATAGCGACAACGCTTCGCACATTTACCGGTAGAAGTAGAAACAGGTTTTAACAGGAACTGAACATGCAACAACTTAACCCATCGGAAATCAGCGACATCATCAAAGGTCGCATTCAGGGTCTTGATGTCACCGCAGAGGCGCAAAACGAAGGCACCATTGTTGGTGTCTCGGACGGTATCGTGCGTATCCACGGTCTTGCTGACGCGCAATACGGCGAAATGATCGAATTCGACGGTGGACTCTACGGCATGGCGCTTAACCTCGAGCGCGACTCGGTGGGTGTGGTTGTATTAGGTGAGTACGATAGCCTCACAGAAGGAATGACCGCTCGTTGTACTGGACGAATTCTTGAAGTACCCGTAGGTCCTGAACTACTGGGTCGTGTAGTGGACTCGCTGGGTAACCCAATCGACGGCAAGGGCCCAATCAATGCGGCGCAATCTTCGCCGATTGAGAAAGTGGCCCCAGGTGTTATCGCCCGTCAGTCGGTTGATCAGCCGGTACAGATCGGATTTAAGTGTATTGATGCAATGGTGCCGATTGGCCGAGGCCAGCGCGAGCTGATTATCGGTGACCGTCAAATTGGTAAAACCGCAATTGCGATCGACGCCATCATCAACCAGAAGGGTAGCGGCATTAAATGCGTCTACGTCGCGATCGGTCAGAAGATGTCTACCATCTCAAACATCGTGCGTTCCCTTGAAGAACACGGTGCGTTGGAATACACCACTGTGGTTGCGGCGGGTGCTTCTGACCCAGCGTCAATGCAGTTTATTTCAGCCTACTCAGGTTGTGCCATGGGCGAGTACTTCCGCGACACCGGCGAAGACGCGCTAGTGATCTATGACGACCTAACAAAGCAGGCTTGGGCCTATCGTCAGATTTCATTGCTGCTGCGCCGCCCACCGGGTCGTGAGGCGTACCCAGGTGACGTGTTCTACTTGCACTCTCGTTTGTTAGAGCGTGCAGCTCGAGTGAACGCCGACTATGTAGAACAACAGACTAATGGCGCGGTAAAAGGCAAGACCGGTTCTCTTACCGCACTGCCCATCATCGAAACTCAAGCGGGCGACGTATCTGCGTTCGTACCGACCAACGTGATTTCCATAACCGACGGTCAGATCTTCTTGGAAACTGACAACTTCAACTCGGGTTTACGCCCGGCGATGAGCCCAGGTATTTCCGTATCCCGAGTTGGTGGTTCCGCCCAGACACCTTTCATGAAGAAGATCTCTGGTGGTATCAAAATGGCACTGGCCCAGTATCGAGAGCTGGCGGCTTTCTCTCAGTTCGCTTCGGACCTAGACGACGCAACCCGTCGTCAGCTAGAGCATGGCGCGCGCGTGACTGAGCTTATGAAGCAAAAGCAGTATGCACCCATGTCAGTGGCAGAAATGGGCACGGTACTGTTTGCTGCAAACGAAGGTTATTTAACCGACGTTGAGGTAGACAAAGTGCTGGATTTCGAGGCTGCATTGCTCGGGTTTATGAAAGCGGAATACGCTGAATTCTTCGCCAACATTAACGAAACCGGCGCTTACAACGATGACGTGGTAAGCACGCTGCGCGAAGCGATTGAGAAGTTCAAGGCCACCCAAACGTATTAATCGGCGGTAGCTCTCATTCAGCAAAATAATAGTGTGCGGTAACAGGCAAAAGAGAAGACATCATGGCTGTTGGTAAGGAAATCAAGAAAAAGATCGGAAGCGTGCAAAATACGCAAAAGATCACGAGCGCCATGCAGATGGTGGCGGCGAGCAAAATGCGCCGTACCCAAGAGCGCATGCAACAAGGCAAGCCTTACAGCGAACGCATTCGCGGCGTCATAAGTCACTTAGCCAACTCTAATCCAGAGTACAAGCACACCTACATGCAAGAGCGTGAAATCAACAATGTTGGTTACATTGTTGTCGCCACTGATCGCGGGCTTTGTGGCGGCCTTAACGTCAACCTGTTTCGCAAAGTCGTAAAGGAACTCGGCGAATGGGACGGCAAAGGTAAGAAGGTAGAGCTGGGCCTGATCGGCAACAAAGCGGGACCGTTCTTTCGTTCGGTAGGCGGCAACATTCGTGCTGTTATGAACGATGTAGGTGAAACACCAGCAATCGCCGACCTTATCGGTGGCATTAAAGTGATGCTGGAGGCGTATGAAAATGGTGAGATTGATCGCCTGTATCTAGCGAGCAATGAGTTTGAAAACACCATGACGCAAACGCCAACAGTTCGCCAACTGTTGCCGCTAGACCCGCAAGACGATGCGGCTTATCAGCACCGCTGGGACTACATTTACGAACCAGACGCGCAACAGCTGATCGAGGGATTGGTGCTGCGTTTTATTGAATCTCAAGTCTACCAGGCGGTGATTGAAAACGGCGCTTGTGAGCAGGCGGCGAAAATGGTGGCAATGAAAAACGCCACAGAAAATGCGGCCAAGCTCATTGATGAGCTGCAACTGATATACAACAACGCTCGACAAGCGGCGATCACCCAAGAGATTGCGGAAATTGTCAGCGGCGCGGCGGCGGTATAACCCCCGTTTACTAAAAACATAAAATCACAGGCGATGAGTCGCTTTTTAGAACAACAAACCAGATAACAGAACGGTAAAGAGGCAAGGCATGAGCAGCGGTCGAATTGTACAAATTATTGGTGCGGTCATTGACGTTGAGTTTGATCGGGACAATGTCCCGAAGGTATATGATGCGCTATCGGTCAGTTCCAGTGGGCTCACCTTAGAAGTGCAGCAGCAACTTGGCGACGGCGTGGTTCGCACCATCGCCATGGGTGTTTCCGATGGTTTGTCTCGTGGTTTAGAAGTCACCAATACAGGCGCACCAATTTCGATTCCCGTTGGCGAAGAAACTCTTGGCCGGATTGTTGACGTGTTGGGCAACCCCATTGACGAAAAGGGCCCAGTAAACGCCAAAGAACACATGCCAATTCACCGTAAGGCACCTTCGTACGAAGACCAGATCGGTGATAACGAAGTGCTAGAAACCGGTATTAAGGTTATTGACTTGATCTGCCCCTTCGCTCGTGGCGGTAAAGTCGGTCTATTCGGTGGCGCTGGTGTAGGTAAGACCGTAACGATGTTGGAGCTGATTCGTAACATTGCGATCGAGCACTCTGGCTTGTCAGTATTCGCCGGCGTAGGGGAGCGCACACGAGAAGGCAACGACTTCTATTACGAAATGGAAGAAGCCGGCGTTCTCGACAAAATTTCTCTGGTATTTGGTCAGATGAATGAGCCTCCAGGCAACCGCCTGCGTGTGGCACTGACTGGCTTGACCATGGCAGAGCAATTCCGTGATGAAGGCCGAGACGTCTTGTTGTTCGTTGACAACATCTACCGGTACACCCTAGCGGGAACCGAAGTATCTGCACTTCTAGGTCGTATGCCTTCTGCGGTTGGTTATCAGCCAACGTTGGCAGAAGAAATGGGGGTATTGCAGGAGCGAATCACCACTACAAAGACCGGCTCAATTACTTCTGTACAGGCAGTATACGTACCTGCAGATGACCTGACTGACCCCTCGCCAGCGACCACGTTCGCGCACTTGGACTCGACAGTTACCTTGTCTCGTGCGATTACCGACTTAGGTATCTACCCTGCGGTTGACCCACTGGACTCCACCAGTCGCCAGTTGGATCCACTCGTTGTTGGTGAAGAGCATTATCAAGTGGCCCAAACCGTTCAGCAGGTACTGCAGCGCTACCAAGAACTGCGTGACATCATCGCGATTCTCGGTATGGACGAATTGTCTGAAGAAGATAAGCAGTTGGTTTATCGCGCACGTAAGATCCAAAAGTTCTTCTCGCAGCCTTTCTTCGTTGCGGAACAATTTACCGGTAACGCTGGTAAGTTCGTAAGCCGCGAAGACACCGTGCGCAGCTTTAAAGCGATCCTTGACGGCGAATACGACGACTTACCAGAAGACGCGTTCTATATGGTGGGCAGCATCGAAGACGCTATCGAGAAAGCTAAGACGCTTTAGTTTAGACACGCAATTCGCAAGACAGGCAAAATTCTATGGCAACAATGCATTGTGAAATCGTTAGTGCGGAACAATCCTTGTTTTCCGGCACTATTACAATGTTGTCCGCACGAGGCACTATTGGTGAGATCGGTGTAATGCCTGGCCACGCACCACTGTTGACCGGTATACACCCCGGTGCGGTGACGTTGCGCATGGAAGACGGCACAGAAGAGGTGTTCTTCGCATCGGGCGGGTTCCTTGAAATCCAACCGGGCAATGTAACGCTGCTCGCAGACACCGCGGTTCGAGCTGAGGACATCGATGAGGCTCAGGCGGAAGAAGCGCGGCAACAGGCCCAGCGAGAAATGTCAGAGAAAGCCGCGGATGCAGACTTTGGTATGGCCGCAGCTATGATGGCGGAAGCCGTGGCACAGCAACGTACCCTAGAAGAGTTGCGCAAACGCGGCCGTTAAAGGGCTCAAAGCCAGCGGCAATAAAAAAGGGGCCAACATCAGCCCCTTTTTTTATTCCTCGCATATACTTGGCGCTACAGGGATTAGGAAATTGAAATGCATACAGATGTTGTGGTGCTTGCCGCCGGAAAGGGCACTCGAATGAAGTCCAATACCGCTAAGGTGCTGCATCAGCTTGCTGGCAAATCCCTTATCCAACATGTCCTTGAAACCGCGCGAACACTGAAGCCGCGTAAAGTTGCCGTTGTTATTGGCCATCAAGGAACAGAAGTACAAAGCGCCCTTTCTGCAGTGGATCAGCCCGCTGAAATCGTTTGGGTGGAACAAGCTGAACAGTTGGGTACGGGCCATGCGGTAAAGTTAGCCAAAGAACATCTTCCAGATGATGGCGTCACGTTAGTTTTATACGGTGATGTGCCGCTCATCAGCCAAACCACCTTAGAGGCATGTGAACAGGCGGCTAGACTCGGCTCGTTGGGTTTGGTGGTCGCTGAGTTCTCTGATCCAGCTCAGTTGGGGCGTATTGTTCGAGATGACCAGGGTGCCATTACGGCTATCGTAGAATTTAAGGATGCCAGTGACGAACAGCGTAAAATTCAGGAAATTAACTCCGGGATTATTGCCGCACCAACGGAACTTATGTCGCAATGGCTTGATCGTCTGCAGTCGAATAACGCGCAACAGGAATACTATCTAACAGACATCATCGCTATGGCGGTTCAGGACGGTGTTGATGTGGTGCCAGTCGCTGCAACCTCCGAGGCGGAGGTCACTGGAATCAATGACCGCGTTCAATTGGCCGAATTAGAGCGCACGTATCAGCAAGCCCTTTGTAATGACTTGATGCTTGCAGGTGCAAGTTTTGCTGATCCCTCACGAGTAGACATTCGCGGCAAGCTAGTGGTGGGTAGAGACTGCTTTATAGATGCGAACGTGGTATTTGAAGGTGACGTTGAGCTAGCTGACGACGTGACCATTGGCCCAGGGTGTGTGATTACCCGCTCTCGCATCGGCGCGGGAACAAAAGTATTACCCAACACGATTGTTGAGGGGGCAGAGGTTGGCAGCGATTGTAGCTTGGGTCCGTTTGCCAGAGTCCGGCCAGGAAGCGTCTTAGACTCTGGCGTAAAAGTGGGCAACTTTGTTGAAACCAAAAAGACCCACTTAGGTAAAAATGCCAAAGCGAGTCATCTTGCCTACTTGGGAGATGCAGACATCGGCAGCGAAGTGAATATCGGCGCAGGCACCGTGACCTGCAACTACGATGGCGTAAATAAACACCCAACAACAATTGGTGACGGCGCCTTTATTGGTACAAACTCTACTTTGGTTGCACCTCTGGAAATTGATCACGGTGCGTTCGTGGCAGCTGGCTCCACTCTTACAAAGAACGTGGATGCAAATCAGTTGGCGGTTGGGCGAAGCCGCCAGCGCAACATTGATGGTTGGTCACCGCCGAGAAAAAACAGCGACGAGAATTAACATTCGGGCAAGCTGAGTTAGATTAAAGAAACCGGCTATAAGGGAAAGATATGTGTGGCATTGTTGGTGCAGTAGCGCAGAGAAGTGTGGCGCCAATCCTATTGCAGGGGCTGCAGCGACTAGAGTATCGCGGTTACGATTCCGCTGGTGTCGCGGTTATCAACGAAAAAGCACAAATACAGCGACGCCGAGAAGTCGGCAAAGTTGTTAACTTAGGCAACAGTCTTAATGCTTCTCCAGTTACTGGTAGCGTAGGCATTGCTCATACCCGATGGGCTACCCACGGCGCGGTGGAAGAACAAAATACCCACCCCCACATGTCAGGTGACGAGTTGGCGGTGGTGCACAACGGCATCATTGAAAATTACTTAACTCTAAGAGAGGAGTTAACGGCAGCGGGTTATACCTTTGCCTCGGACACGGACTCCGAAATCGTCGTGCATCTTGTTCACAGTTATCTGGGAGAAAAGGGCCTTTTAGATGCCGTTCGTCAAGCAGTGAAGCGGCTTGAGGGTGCCTATGCCATTGCGCTGTGTTGGAAAAACCAACCGGATCGAATCGTAGCCACACGCTCGGGTTGCCCATTAGTGGTAGGCAAAGGCATTGGCGAAAATTACCTTGCCTCAGATGTGCTGGCGCTGAAAGCCGTTACTGATCGCTTTATCTTTTTAGAAGAGGGTGATTTGGTCGAGCTGCGTCACGACAGCATTGATATATGGGGTATCGATGACGACGCGGTATTGCGAGCCGACGTTCGCATAGAGCTTGGCCAGGATGATTTGGACAAGGGAAATTATCGTCACTACATGCAGAAAGAAATTTTTGCTCAACCTCAGGTCTTAAAAGAAACCCTGGAAGGGCGAATTGGCAAACATGCAGTTCTCGAGCAGGCGTTTGGTTTAGGAGCCAAAGAGATTTTCGATCGTGCCGAGGCCATAACCATTGTCGCTTGTGGCACGAGCTTTTATGCAGCCAGTGTGGCGCGGTACTGGATCGAAGACCTGGTCGGGATTCCTTGTCAGGTAGAAATCGCCAGTGAATTCAGATACCGCAAAATTGCAGTATCGCCAAACACTCTATTTGTAACGATCACTCAGTCAGGTGAGACAGCGGACACGCTCGCTGCGTTGCGTATTGCCAAAGAAGCAGGCTATTTTGCAACACTCACGATTTGCAATGTGCCTACCTCGTCAACGGTGAGGGAAAGTGATCTTGCCGTGATGTTGCAAGTAGGAACAGAAGTTGGCGTTGCCTCCACCAAGGCTTTTACAGCGCAGTTAGCGAATCTGTTACTGCTCACTATTTTGCTTGGACGCCGTCGGGATCTCAGTGCCAACTCAGAGCAAACATTAGTAGAAGGGCTGCATGCATTGCCGGATGCAATACAGTCCGTTCTCGCCCTAGATGATGCGATTTCTGAACTAGCGAAACAATTTATTGAAAAGCATCATGCACTGTTTCTAGGTCGCGGTAGCCTCTATCCGGTGGCACTGGAAGGCGCGTTAAAACTGAAGGAAATCTCTTATATCCATGCCGAGGGCTATGCAGCTGGCGAGCTAAAACACGGCCCCTTGGCTTTGGTTGATGATGACATGCCGGTTATCGCTGTTGCGCCAAACGATGACCTGCTTGAAAAATTGCGGTCTAACTTACAAGAAGTCAGAGCTCGCGGCGGTGAACTGTTCGTATTCGCCGACAACGACAGCGCTTTTGTTACAGAAAGCGGCGTCACGGTTCTGAATGTGCCGAAAATTGACCCTATGCTCGCGCCAATTGCTTACGTGGTGCCTCTACAGTTGTTGGCCTATCATGTTGCCGTGCATAAGGGCACAGATGTAGACCAACCACGTAACTTAGCGAAATCGGTTACGGTGGAATAGTTTTTGGTTGTAGGGTGATAATGAGTGAGTTTAACAATCAGTTAAGAGTCAAAAAGGTATTGGTCATTCTCGGAGTGTTGTTTCTATTTGGACAATTCCAACCGGGAACCAAACTACAAAATCTAAGAGCAAACCATACTAACCAGAGTCATTCAGTAACAACGGGATAACAGTCACTCAACGCTATGCAACCACATGTAAAAAGTTTCGTTAGATCTATTGCTGTTAATGCAGTTATTTGGGGCCTTATTTTCTTGTTCTTTTTTAATTACATCTTGTAAGAGAGTAGAGAAATTTCTGGACCGTTGCGGCGCAGCGGTAAAGAACGATGCATCTACAGAGCTCTCTAATAGGACGACAAAATTCGCTGCTATGAGCAAAGACGATATGACCGAGGAAGATAAGACCGCACCTAAAAGCAGTAATTTTATGCTGTGGTTAACCATCACGTTTGTAATGTGGCTAATGTGGTGGTTTGTTAATCGCTAACAAAAGTAATCGGATAAAAAAACCATGAACAAAAAAACGCTCATCGCTCAATCCGTCATGTGGGCCGCGGCAATGCTTATTGTTGCCGGTGTTGAGGATAAAAAGTTTGTCCTGTTAATGCTTGTCATACTCGCTACGACGTCGCTGGCCAGTCTGCGCAAAGCGATCTGAAAAGAGCGCCCATTGTTGTGTGGAAGCTATAAGAAACGAACAAAGCAACCAGCCAGTGTTAGCGGGCCATTAATACCCGTAATTTGCCAGCGGTTTCTGAAAGTATTTGGCTGATTCGTGACTCCGAAACATCCAAAATCGCACCAATCTCTTTTAGATTCATTTCTTCTTGGTAATACAGGGCCAATATCTGTTGGGTGCGTTCCGGAAGCTGCTCAATTGATTCTGCCAGGCTCTCAATAAGCTCAGAGTGCTCTAACGCCTGTTCAGGGTTGCGCAAACTTTCGTCTACTTCCTCAAAATACTCCGGCGCGGTGTCGCTGCTGACCACGTCTGCGCTTTCCGCGAGCAAGCGTTCGCGTTCGTATTCCTCGGTTGTTTTACCCAGTTTTTCAGCTATTTCATGGTTTTTCGGCGCCCTGCCCAGTGCCTGGGTCAGCTCGCTGATCACCTTTTCGTGTTCGCGTTTGGTAGAGACAACGGAGCGTGTAGAAAACGAGATGCGCCGCACTTCATCTAACATGGCGCCGCGAATTCGTGTTTTCGCAAACAGCTCAAAGTTGATACCGCGGCTGTGATCGAAAGCGGCTTTAGCTTGCAGTAGACCCTCCATGCCCGCTTGCACCAGATCATCTGTAGAAATGTTACTGGGCAGGCGCGATCTTAGGTGATAGGCAACACGACGCACCAGCGTATACTGATTGGTTACAGAGCTGTCGACATCTAAGAGCTGCCGTTTATAAGCGTCGATATCAGCCATGGCGATAACTACTCATTGATCAATAGCTAGATGCTATTACTGTAAACCGTTCTTTACCAATGCTTCGGCAAGAACATTAAAGTTTTTCGCCGACTTGCTTTGGCCGTGGTTCTTGAAGATATTTTCGCGTTTGCGTGTCGCTAAAGTTAACACGCTGTCTTCTTCGATTGCGTGGATGTAGCTCACCGGTTCTTCCAGAAAGCGCATACACACACCGTTCATTTTATTGAACAGTTCGCGCCCAGAATCCTGATTAGGTACGCGGTTCGGTACGACATAAAGACCTTCCATACGCCGCTCTTTGCTTTGTAGCTTAATAAGCCCGTAAGCATCTGCAATCGACGCAGGTTCGTCTTGCAACACGACCAAGCGAGTTTCGCATGCGCGCATAAAAGTCAGATTGGATTCCGATAAACCTGCCGCGGCATCCACGACGATAATGTCCAGATCACTGTGCTCGCTAAAAATACTTTGAATTAATGACTGGGCGGTCAAGGCATTGATGTTCGCAAGTTCAGCGTTTCCAGAAGCACCCGGAATAAGAATGAGCCCTTCTTCACTGGTGACGGAAACCTCACCAACGGTTTTGCTCCCAGCGATGACATGGCTGAGATTGAAAGGTGCGTTTAGACCCAATAATAGCTGCGCATTGGCCAGACCTAGATCAGCATCCAGTAACGCCACTTTTTTGCCTTGGGCGATCAACGCCAAGGCTAGATTGACCGAAATTGTAGTTTTACCTACCCCACCTTTGCCGCTGGCGACACCAATCACGTGCGTGTGTTTATCTGAATTGGACATATGGGGCTCTGTAATACCTAAGCTTTAGTGTAACGCGAGTTCGTATACCAATAGGACTATTCGCCAACTGATTTGGCTGCAACTTTCTCGGAAACCGCGGTGATTTGCGTTTGCGCTTGTCCCAATGCACTGAACATTGGATTCAGGTCACAGGCCAAGTCAGACCGAGTAATGATCGTGGACTGCCCACCTTCAGCCTCGCCAACCGTCTGGGGTGCGAAGTCCGCACCAACGCAGCAGTGGATTTGAATGTTGTGTTGCGTCCGCAAAGGTTGCAGCTCGTCCGTTAAATCCAGTTGGCTGTCGATAAGAATGGTATGTCCGTCGATGAGCTTTTCGACTAGGCTCCCAAGGTGTTCAAAACTTTTGGCTTGGGCGCAAAGTACACCATAGCGTTGGCTCAGTTTTGCTAGTTTCAGCCAGTGCTCGCTACCGTGTTCATCGTCTAACGCGTCGAGGGCTATTAGTGCGAACGAGGGCCTAGCTTCTTCAGCGAGGTCGGAATGTGTCGCCAGCAAGTTTTCTATGCAGGTGGTTTTACCCGCACCTGGTCGTCCGAGGAACAAATGAGCACCTTCCCACGATCGTTGCTCGTTTAACGGCAAAGTGCGCAGGCTGCCGTATTGTTGCCGAATGGCGCGTTCGCACAGTGACGCACCGGTTTCGCTCTCTGACTCAGGATGCAGCTCATCGGGGTTAGCAGCAACGTGGGCCACCACCGATTCTCTGAGTTCCAGCAGCTCCTGCTGAATGTTGGCCACTAGGTTGGCCAAACCAGCGTCGCTGGTCCCAGGGTTTTTGTCCATCACCGAGTTAAGGCTCGCAGAAAACGGCGCTGCTTCATCGGCGCTGGAGGGTGCAGCTACGACAGGACTGACCGGTTTATTGTCATCAACGAAAGGTTCGTTGTCGGGCATTAAGTCCACAGCGCAGATGACCTCGGTTTTAGAGCCGATCTTGTTGGTGGAGACAATGAGCGCGTCTTCGCCATAGGTTGTGCGCACGCTTTGCAGTGCGCTTTTAGAATCTTCTGCAATCAGTCTTTTCAGTTCCATGGCCAGTCCTCAGGCTGTTGGCTTAAACGCTGGGTTGCTCTGCGTTTTGCTCGGCTCGATTAATTGAAATAGTTGAGATCACGCGAATCGCCTGATCTTCTGGAATTTCTACGTAAGATAAAACCGTCAGATCTCGGGTAACGCGCCTCAACAGGCGTGCAAGCCAAGGTCTAATCAGTGGCGAAACCACAATAACGGCAGGCATTTCCTGATCTTCGAGTTGTTGCACGGATGCACGTACGGATTGAAACAAACCGTCCGCAAGATTAGGTTCCAGGGCAATTTCGTCGATGTTCTCGCTGCGCCCCACCAGCTCGTTCAACAGCTGTTCTAAATCCGGCTCTAAGGTCATCACCGGCAGGGTTTCGTCGCCACCGATGATCTGCTGCACGATCAAGCGACCAAGCTTAGGTCTTATTGCGGCAGTAAGGGCCTGTGGGTTTTGTGTCCGGCCAACTTCGCTGGCTAAGGTCTCAAGAATGGTGCGCATGTCGCGCAGTGGCACGGACTCGTTCAGCAAGTTTTGCAAAATCTGCACAACCGCACCCAGAGACAGTTTCTCTGGAACTAGATCCTCAATCAGCTTCGGTGATGCTTGTTCAATGCGGTCGAGTAATTCTTGGGCCACATCAAAAGTCATAAGTTCTGCGGCGTTGTTCTGAATCACCGCGTTCAAATGGGTCGCAATGACGGTACCGGGATCCACTACGGTATAGCCACTGGCTTGGGCGTATTCGCGATCTGCGGGATCAATCCACACAGCGTCGAGCCCAAAAGCCGGTTCTTTGGCCGGGGAGCCTTCAATTTGGGTCAGAACATTGCCGGGATTTATGGCCATTTCGCGGCCGGACTCAATGTTGCCTGAACCCCGCACAGAGCCATTAATAATAATACTGTAGCTGTCGGGCGCATTATCCAAGTTGTCACGAATGCGAATAGACGGCAGCAAGAAACCCATTTCTGCAGACAGCTTTTTACGAATCCCCTTGATTCGATTCAGCAGCCGACCACCGTTTTCTTCATCCACCATAGGAATCAAGCCGTAGCCTAACTCTAGACTGACCACATCGACCTGAGCTGCGTCGTCCCAATCCACTTCGTTAGGATCCTTAGGTGCGGCACCGGGTTGTGGTGCTTCTGCAATGCTCAGTTCTTCTTGCTCGACCTCTTGGGCAATTTTTTGTTGGGACAAGTAGCCCAGGCCAAGCGCGCAGGCACCAAGAATCAAAAACACTAAGTTAGGCATCCCAGGAATAATGCCCAGTAACAGCAAAATTGAACCTGCGATATAAAAAGCAGCAGGGTTAGCCAATTGGCTGGCAGCCTGCTCTGGTGCGGATTCCGAGGTGGTTACACGGGTAACGATCAAAGCCGTAGACAAGGACAAAATCAGCGCGGGAATTTGCGCCACCAAACCATCACCAATGGTGAGCAATACATAGGCCTTTGTGGCTTGGTCGAAACTCAAGTCGTACTGCAGTAATCCAATGGTCACGCCGCCAATTAAGTTGATTAACAAAATCAGGATGCCGGCAACGGCGTCACCGCGTACAAATTTTGACGCACCATCCATGGTGCCGTAAAAGTCGGATTCTTGGGAAACCAGTGCCCGGCGTGCCTTTGCCTCGTCTTGGTCGATAATGCCAGCATTGAGATCGGCATCGATGGCCATTTGGCGTCCCGGCATAGCGTCCAGAGTAAAGCGCGCGGCGACCTCGGATGATCGCCCTGCACCCTTGGTGATGACGATAAAGTTGATGATCATCAAGATAGAGAAAACGATAAAGCCAACAACGTAGTTGCCACCGATCACGAACGCGCCAAAGGCTTCAATGACCTGTCCGGCAGCATCACCACCGGTATGTCCTTCCAGCAATACCACCCGCGTCGAGGCGACATTCAGCCCAAGGCGCAGCATGGTTGAGAACAGAATGACCGTTGGAAAAGAAGAAAATTCCATAGGTGTTGCGGTATTTATGGCGACCATAATGACCAGCAATGCCAACAGAATGTTGAGGGTAAACAGCACATCGAGCATTACCGGCGGCAATGGCAGGATCAGCATCGTCAAAATCAACAAAATGACTGCCGGTACAGCCAACGAGGAGGCCCTGAAGCCCTCGGTGAGCTGTCGGAGATCTGACATTGTGAAAGCGCTAGTCGCCATATTGCTCTTAAATTTGCTCGGTTTACGTCAATTTGTGGGCGCTCGAGCCCGGTCACAGGTTGTTTTGCAGGAAGCGTGCCTAAAACCCGTGTGTCGGAGTCAGTGGGCCTAGAATTTGCGTCAGCGCTTTGAGTGCTGGTGCAACTCAAGCTTTTACTGAAATGACCGACTGTAAAATCGTGTAGTGGTTATCAGACAAGCTTTAAGGACAATCAGACGATGCAAAATTCGAGCACATCTTCAGCGCGTTTCGCGCAAATCCGGCTGCTCGCTCTCACTGTTTGCCTGGGCGCTTGCGCGGCGCCAGCAACCATAGATCGTGTGGAAGCGGACCCTCGAAAAGTAATGTCTGGAGAGCCGCCATTAATGCTCGAACAGGTGGATGGAATTACCGCCACCGGCTACGCGGTAATCGACGTGCAAAAAGGTCAAACCCATGCGCAACGCCGGTTGATGGCCATTCGCGCCTCTAAACTGGATGCCTACCGTAACCTCACAGAGCAGGTTTATGGTTTGTATGTGGAATCTGCGACACAAATGGGCGACTTATCTCTAATCAATGAAAATGTTCGCGCTCGCGTCCAAGGGTTGGTCTATGGCTCACGGCTGGTGAGCATTACCCCGGTGGGTGGTGAAACTTACGAAACCAAACTGGCGCTAGAGCAAGAGGTTATCGACGAGTTAGTCAGCGCTTACCGCAAGCCCAAGGCGCGTCAGCGCAGCACTGAAACAGTAACACGAGTCGTTCCTAAGCCAGCACCCAGACAACGTGTAGAGCGAGACTCCAGCAGCAACAAGCGTTGGTTTATTAAGGACGCGGGTTAGGGGTTAATCGGTCTATTGCAGGCCGTGAGCTGGACGGAGTACACCACACGATGAACGCAAAACCACTATGCCTGTTATTGCTGTTTTTGGCTTCTCACGCTGTTGCCGTAGATAACACTGTTTATGCAGATGAGCCGGTTGACGCGGATGTCAGGCTCGAATCCATAAAAGCCTCACTATTGGACTATGCCCTCGACCATTCAGTCTATGTCAGCACTCAAGCCTGGTTAGACGGTAACGGCGCAGTAGAAGAAAAAGTTTTATTGCTCAGTGGCCTTAATCTGGAGCGTATTCGCGTGAACGAATACCGCGATGCGTTCGGGCTGGCTCAAGCCAGTATTATCGACGCGCCGGTGACAGCCACAGAGAGTTGGTACGGCTGTCCGGTAACCTCACCAGTAAAACGCCGTCTTGAGCTGATTACTCACGTAGAACAAACTGCCTCCACAGCCGCGCGCAATATAGCGAACAGAGCCCAACACGCTGTGCACAATGCAATCATGACCTCGCCGGATTTGGCGGTTGCTGCGGACCCATTCTCAAAGGTACAACACAGCGGCAGCGTGTATACGCGATTTATGCAGCAACCGGCAGCAAAACAAGCGGATCTAGCCTTGCACATCAACGTTTCTGTGCAGCAACAAGCATCGCGCTCTTTGTTGGCGCCGAGTTTGCGTCCCTCGGGCAACGCGTTGACTGTAGAGCTTGCTATGACAGAGCTCGGAGAGGTCATTTACCAGGCTAAGTTTACCGCCCGCGTGCCGAAGACTTCTCTCGCTGCGGCCATGCCCGACTTATCGGATGACTTGCTGCGTGAACTGTCCGCAGCCACCAGTGAGGTTGCTGCAGAGCTTAGCGATCACATTCGCTGCCAAGCCAGTTCCAAACTCAACGTTACCCAGTTCCGCGGGCAACTGCGGGTAGATGGTGGCCGCGACTTGGGTGTATACCGTGGGCAGGAGTTTTTACTGGTTCCCAGCAGCCGTGGTTTTGCCACCCGTGGGTTAGACAGTGCGTTGCAGTCTGTCGCCATAGCACGCATAGAGAGGGTCTTTGGCCAGCATGCGTCCTTGACTGTAGTCACTGGCGCGACGGCCGATCGGATGGGCGGCGAAATGATTGCCGTGCCTCTGGCCAGTATGGATTTTATGTAGGTTCGAACAACTAGGATAAAGAACATGAGAGTGAGTTTAGTCATCGGGTTGTTAGGGTTAACCGGTTGCAGTGCAATGGGAACGATCCAATTCGAACCAGAAAATCAGCCCGCAGTGGTGAGCGAAAAATCCGAGCCGAGTAAGCCGGCGCCGCAACCGGTGAACCCAATCACTGGGCAGATGGCTGGCGAAAGTGAACTGGATCGGGCGCTGCAGCGATTGGTGGATGATTTGGAATTAGCGGTCACGCGAATGCCATCGGGCCGTTATAGAGACCAGGACGGTGCAGGGCCAGGGGGCACCCACGTGGTGCAGGAAGGGGAATACCTGGACTTGATCATCGAAAAAACTCTCCCTGGATCGCCGATACGCCAGGATCTTTTGCGGAAAGCTTTTGTAAAATTGAACCCCTCCGCCTTTGGTGGACGCGGTAATCCGAACTACATATTTGCCAAGAAAAAGCTCAAAGTTCCTTCGGTAGAAGATCTAAAAGCCGTTATCTTCAAGGCAGGAGAGTTGCAACAATTACGCAGTAACAGCGTAAACCCTCATCAGGGCTGGATTCAGTACCCATAGTGGCCACGTAATTTGCCTTATGGGGTTGGAGGCAAAGTGCAAGATGGCGTCAACGAATAGAAGTAGATGTACAACCTTGACCCCATAAATCTGCAGGCAAGACCTAACACCGTTTATGTTGAGGGTTTAACCGGCGCTGCGCGCATAGCTCCGGAACAAGGGCGGTTGTTGGGGTTACGAGCCGGTCAGGTTATCAATGGCGTCATTGCCCAGCGCCCAGAGGGTAACGTGCTGTTGTTTGACAACAAAGTGCTGCCGCTGCCCGCGGCTGTTGGTGCTGTGGGCGAGAGAATAGGCTTACAAGTGGTCATGCTCGGCGGGCAGATGATGGTGCGCAGATTAATCGACCCGAAGTCACCGATTGCCGACTCAGCGCAACCACTGACCCCGGGTAAGGAGCGACTAGGTCGGTTAACCATGGATACCGGACAATTGCAGTTGGCGCGGTTGTTTAGCCCAGCGTCCTTACAAGAGCTTGCGCAACAACCTCAGTTAAAGCCAGTTTTGCAACGGTTGAACCCATTTCTATTGTCGGCCAATACGCTTCAAGGCGATGACGTTAAACGTTTGATTGAACGCTCTGGTTTATTTTCCGAAGCTGCCGTGCGTTTTAACCAAGCAACCGCGGGGGCCAGCATAAAGTCAGTACTCATGGATTTACGCCGCATATTGCTGTCCGCTGGTGTGGATGCGACACAAATGAGCGGCGCCATTGATGAGTTAGAAGGGCGACAAGTCGATGCGTTGGGCCATCAGTTGCAGCGACACACTCAGCTGAGTTGGTTGCTGCCCTTTCATGATCAAGCGCCGGTATTCCTGCAGATCAGTCATGACAATGGCGCAAAGCAGGCCGCAGACCGGGAACAAGCGAACCCCGGCTGGCGGGTGGATTTGACGGTGCCTTGGGGCGAACAAGAAGTGGCTGTGAACATTCACTACGCCGATGGCCAAACCGATGTGAAGTTTTGGGCGGCGAGCCCGCAGTTGGCAGAACAAGTAACCGCCGGTGAAGAACATTTGCGCCGGTTATTGCGCAGAGCAGGCGTCGAGTTGCAAAACTTGGTGGTGTTTCCGGGCCAAAAACCGGCAGCTGTAAATGATGACCTACCCATTACGCGCCGGTTGAATGTAGATGTCTGACACCTATACACAAGACTCAGCAAGAGTCGGTAAAGACGGTAAAAAAGCTGTCGCACTGCTCTACGACCAAGTTAGTGCGCCGGTTATTAAGGCCAAAGGCGAGGGAGAGTTAGCTTGGGAGATCTTGCGGCTGGCTGAACAACATGGCGTGCATGTAGCTGAAGATCCGATTCTCGCCGAAACACTATCGTATTTGCAGTTAGAAGAAGAAATACCAGAAGAAGTATATCGATCTGTGGCGGCTATTCTGTCTTGGGTATATTACCTGCAAGGCCGCACCCCACAGGCCTAGAGTGGGGTGAATCTAACGCTTCATGCGGCCGAGTTTGTTATAGACATCGCCGAACCGCTCCGCAGATTGACTGGTAAGGGTCGCTAAAAGATTTTTCACGGTTTCCATTTGACGTCGCAGCAGTAAGTCGTTGCGAATGTGCTTGTCTTTACAGTCTGCCATAAGCACGCGCACTTCCTGCAACGCGTCTTGTTCGGAGCTCGTCTCGGCGTCGTAGCCCTGCCAAGTGGTTTCAATCTGCGATAACAATTCGACCTTTTGCGATTGCAAGGATTCCAAAAGATCGAGGTTTTTCTCTACAAGGGCCGAAAATTCTTTTTCCAGCACAGCAGAAAGCTGCTCACCGAGGTCGGCAAGCAGCTTTAAAGTCTGAGGTTCTGCGTTCAAGGCTGACTTACAGCAGTCTTTCTAGCTCAGCAAAGTTCTCAGCAATTTTCTTGGAGTCGAGCGGAAATCGCCCTGCTTCGATGGCGTCGCGCATTTCTTGTACTTTGGCTTCGCGCATCAAGGCTTCGGTTTCGGCTGCGCGAATTTCTTCGCTCAACTCTACTTCAACATGAGCATTAGGCGACGCTTGAGCTTTAATCTCAGCGTTATTGGACGGAGCTTTAGCAGCCGTATTTGGTTTATTAACAACGCCTCCGCCTGTAACTGAATTGATACCTTCCATATTTACCTCACATGCCACTGGGTGGCTCTAACTCCTTATGTTGATCCAGCGATCCACAAATTGGGATTTTACAATTAGCAAGTCGGTAGCGACCATCGAAACTTTAGGATCTTTAAAAGAAATTTTTCGATTTTCTTTCAACGCAAAGCCTCCGCCCGGTTTACGCCTGATACGACAGCCCTAACTTCCTGATTACTGTAAAGATTTTTCAATTTGATCTGATCGCCAAAATAGCCGTCTTGCAGCGCCACCGCGGTTGTTTCAATGGAATAACTCTGGCTGCCGGCGCTGAGAATAAGCTGCTCACCGCGCTGCACTAACTTGGCTTTCTTTAAATCGCGCTTGCGCAAGATCGACTTTGGATGAATCAAGCGGTTAGCGGCAAGGTGCTCAAGGCCAGATAGATCGGTAACCGCATCATTTGGCACTTTGCGTGTCACTTTGTGCAGACTCAAAAGATCTTTAGTAATGGGGTGACCCATAGGGATGGTTTTGTCGGCCATGGCGACGTATTGCGCGGTGTATATATCAGCAGCAACCAATAATTGGCCTTTACGTAGGTTGCGAGCGGCAAAAAAAACCTCGTTGGGTAGCGCTTTTAGGGCGTTCTGAGCGACCTGGCGACGTAATTTCTTTACTTTTTTTAGTGCGTTGCGGTTAACAGGCTGCTCCGCGGCAATTGAATGCTGAACCTCATAAGCAAATTGATAGTCGTTGGCAACGGTGTGAGCTTGCTTTTGTTTGCGCAACCTAATGTGGCGCTTCCAAGCGGCAGAAGCGCATTCTGCAGTGATAGTTCGATGATGTTGATCGCGAAACGCGAAGGTAAACCCCTCGGCGCATGCGGGAACGGTGAAGCGATTGTCCTTAATGCCGTCGGCAGAACCTTGGGCTTCAGCTCGGGTTGCCAGCCAGCTGTGAAGCTGTGTTAAGAAGCTCTGCTTTGTCAGTGATGGCGTGGCTTCGGCTGCCAAGTGAGCTGGAAAGATGCTCAGCGCTGCTGCCAAGGCCAACACCAATAGCGCATAGCCAAAGCTCAACTGGCGGCTTGCTGCTTTCGCAGCTTTGGCAAATTCTGTAAGGGACATGTCGTAAATGCCTCACTTTCGTAGCGTGTTGCGTCTAGCGAAGCAAATTCAGTGCCAGAGCTGTCGCAACACCGGCTGGAATCCCTAGAAGCCTGCGCCATTGTGGGCTTTGCTGCGTTTTACAGCCCACATTTTGTCTTCAAATCGCTTCGGTCGTAGCCAGCGTTCAGGCTTTTTACAACCTCAAGACAACCTCAAGCTAAGGCACTTGTCGAAAAGCCGACAAATGACCTAGCAACATTTTATACAGCCCTTCGAGGTGTCGATTTTTCTGACGCAAAGCAGCGGCGAGACCATGCCTTCGCGGCGCAAGCTTGCCGGTAACACCTTGCCGGGCGCATCACAGGCTGAGGCCTCAGCCCCTATCAAAACGTCGTTTCAAGCCCTCTAAGAATTTTTCTCACGCGCTATAGATGCGAAATAACGCACTTGGCACGGCGTTTGCTTTGATCAAGCCGAAAGGCTGTATGCATTGCTTCAAAACAACACATCGGCGTGAACAGAACAAACTTTAGCGAGAGCAACGAGTAACGACATGGACGCTTATAACGACATTTTCGGAACCACAGCAAAGGCGTTGGATTTACGCGCCAAACGTATGGAAGTGATCTCAGCCAACATCGCTAACGCAGATGTTGCGGGCTACAAATCTAAAGACATCGACTTCAAGAAAATGATGTCTAAGGAAATGAGCAGCATGTTGACCAATACCCACAACAAGCACATAGACGGCTTGTCTAAAGGGAATATGAATTACATCTACCGCGTACCGATCAACCCGTCAGAGAACGGCAATACGGTAGAGATGAACTACGAACAGGCACAGTTTGGTCATGAGTCCACACGCTATGCCGCAACCCTGCAATTTTTAGAATCCCGAGTGGGTGGCATTCGTCGCGCACTGCGGGGCGAATAATCACGAACCCGTTTAATACGAACAAGTTGATCAGAGTCGAAAGGTAACCAGTTATGTCATTAGTCATTAATACAAACATCGCTTCAATTACTGCGCAGCGAGCGTTACAAGGAACCGGAGATGAGTTAGCCAGCGCCATGGAGCGTTTAGCGACCGGCTCCAAAATCAACAGCTCTGCTGATGACGCAGCGGGATTAGCCATTGGCCAGCGCATGACCGCTCAGGTTAACGGTCTGAATATGGCCGTGAAGAATGCTGGCGACGGTATGGCCATGACCCAGACCATCGAAAGTGCGCTGAATACGATTTCGGACATGTTGCAGCGTATGCGCGAACTCGCGGTGCAGTCGGTTAACGCAACCAATTCATCAAGAGACCGCTCGTTTCTGCAACAAGAGGTAAATCAGCTAACACAAGAGATCAATCGGGTGTCCGCCACTTCGCAGTTTAACGGCGAAAAGATTCTCGACGGCACCTTCGTTAACAAAACGATCCAGTTAGGCATGGAAGAAGGCGAGCGTCTATCGATCAGTGTGCCGTCAATCGCCGCAGATGAGATTGGTGCCTATACCTACACCGGTAACGGCACCGATGCCGCAGCAGCAGCATCAACACCTGCGGCTAACGCCGTGACGGTAGCTGAAGACTTAACAATCGTAGGACCCTTGGGCACGGCAAAAACCAGTGCTACTGCGGGTGATTCTGCCAAGCAGACCGTTAACAAAATTAATGCACTGTCGTCACAGACCGGTGTGTCTGCGACCGCTCAAACCTATTTGACGTTGTCGTCGACTGGCGCGAGCGCAAGCTATGCCATCAAGATCAATGGCGTAAGCTCCGGTAACTTCACGATATCCAGCACTTCTGTAGAAGACGCGGTACGCGCTATTAACAGTGTTGCGGGTTCAACCGGGGTAACAGCGACGTCCACTGCGGACGGAAAAGTTCTTATGTTTGACAACGATGGCGATGACATCACCATCGAAAACGACGCGGCTGGCACGGATCTTAAAGTCCAGAAAATGGACTATTCGGGTATGGAGACTGTTGGGACAGCTATTTCATTGGCGACGACTGGAAGCACTGACTCCACCCGAGTCAGCGGCGCAATTAAAGCCGTTTCTTCTGACCCTTTTACGATAGAGCAGGCTGGAACTGGGGCCGGCAACGTCGCTGCGGAAAAGACGACCAACGATGCTAAGGCGACAGTAGGAACGGGCAACTTTAGTATAACTCTGGCGAATACGGGTGAGACAATTACAGTGGCCGTTGCCGCCGCAACTGCAGCGGGCTGGCAGGCGGCAATTGACGCGACGTCTTTAGTTGGTCAAATCACTGCAACAATCGATGCCAACGATAAAGTTGTACTAACCGGTGTTCCCACCCTCGGAAACTTTACCCTCACTGACCCTGCTGGCAACCCCGAGGGTGTTGCGACTACTGGCGGCACAGAAGGCACTGGCATCGGGTATTTCGAAACCGGCACAGCAACCCTTAGCAAAGTTTCTGATATCTCCATCGCCACACAGGCCGGCGCGGGCCTGGCAATTTCCGTAGCTGACGCAGCACTGGATACAGTGGCACGTATGCGCGCCAACCTGGGTGCCATAGACAATCGTCTCAGTTACACCATGGACAACCTCATTAACGTTTCAGAAAAAACTGAGGCAGCGCGATCTCGAGTAGAAGACGCCGACTTCGCATTGGAATCGGCGCGTCTTGCCAAGGCGCAAGTATTGCAACAAGCAGGCACGTCCATGCTTGGCCAGGCTAATCAAATGACCCAAATGGTTCTGGATCTATTGCGCTAAGGCGACCAGGTCTAGGGAGTAAGGTATGAGTTTAGAAAACATTTTTGGTATGGCGGGCGGCGCAATGGATGCGCAGTCAAAGCGCCTAGCGTTAGCGGTGGAAAACATCGCCAACGCCGATGTAGTAGCGGGCGACCAAGCCACCGCCTACAAAGCAAAGCGCGTTAACTTTGCAACGATCTTGCAACACCAAGTTCATGGCGACAGCGGAAAAACTGCTGGGGGCGTTCGCATAGAAGAAGTGTACGAAGACGACAAGGTCGTGCCGGCCACTTACCAACCAGACAATCCGTTAGCCGACGAAAACGGCTTCGTGTACCCATCCAATGTGGACTCAATGCTCGAGATGGTTGAAATCACCCAGGCTTCGCGAGCTTTCGAAAGCAACATTGAAGCTATGAATACGGCTAAGCAATTAGCGTCACGAACGCTAGAAATTCTCAGAAAGTAATTAGGCGGTAGCAATGAACTTGTCCAACATCGGCGGCATTCGAACCATAGATGACCTACAAGCCCAAAGTATGGGTCAGACTGAAGAGCTTGATCGCAACGCATTTCTTAAGCTTTTCACCACTCAGTTACAGAACCAGGACCCCTTGGAGCCGGTAAAAAACGAGGCGTTCATTGCGCAGCTGGCTCAGTTCTCAACCCTTGAAGCCACAACCTCTATGTCGGACTCACTGCAGCAGTTCATTACCGACCAGCGCAGCGATGGCCTCATGCGCGGCGCTGCATTGATTGGCAAGAGTGTGTTCACCGAAAACGGTGTATTTGAACAACCTGGTGGCGAAGCGGTCGACGGGTACTTGCAGCTCGATTCTGGCGCCGACGACGTGGTTCTCAATGTAGTAGACACGCGCACTGGCCAACTGATTAACCAAATGTCCCTAGGACCCCAACGCGCTGGCGAAGTGCCCTTTACTTGGAATGGCGGTGATTTCTCCGGAAGCGCTGCTGAAGCAGGACAGTATGCCTTTATTGCTCAAGCAGTTCGCGACGGTAAAAGTGAGTCAGTGAATAGTTTTGCTGCTACCAGGGTGACAGGCGTTTCCTGGGATCAGAGCACAGGCAAAGCCTTTTTAGAGCTCGCAGGTGGTGACCCCATCCTGCTTGAAAACGTTAAGCGCATAGCACAGTAGCCCAACAGCAAAGGAATAAATCGAAGATGTCTTTTTTCACTTCATTGACCGGATTACGCGCTGCAAATACCGAGCTTGCGGTAACCAGTAACAACATTGCTAATGTAGGCACCACAGGCTTTAAGAAGTCGAAGGCGTCATTTGGCGACATCTTCGCCAGTAGTCCGCTGCAAAATTCGGCCGGAACGGTAGGCCAGGGTGTAGCTGTTACCGGTATTCGCCAGGAATTTAGCCAAGGCAGTATTGAGTTCTCTTCTAACACTCTGGATCTCGCAATATCAGGCGACGGGTTTTTTCCGTTGAAGTCCGCAGATGGACAGACTGACATATTTTCTCGCAGCGGCGCCTTCGTACTTAACGAACAGGGCAACGTTGTGAATTCCTCCGGCCAAACACTGATGGTTTCTGCGGTAGACGGAATAGGCAACGCGGTAGGCGACGGACTAGAAACGCTTACGATTCCGCCCTCAACCATAGGCGATGCCAGGCAGACCTCCCAGGTTGAGCTAAGTCTGAACCTACCGGCAGATGCACCGGTGATCACGGCAGCATTCGATCCCAACGATGCGACGACGTACAACAAGTCGACTGCGGTAGACGTATACGATGCGGGTGGCACGGCGTACTCAGCAACAATTTACTATGTAAAAACAGCCAACCCCGAAGCGAATACGGAAGGCGGATCCACTTACAACGAACTAGTGAATCAACCTTCGAGTAAGTGGCAAACCCACGTTGTGATTGATGGCCAGATTTTGGAACCCAAATTACAGCAGGCAGAGAACGACCAAGGCGAACCGCTCTATGTGAACCAGTACGGCGAACTCAAGCCATTCAGTGAAGTAGCGGGCGAACTGCAACCCGGTAAGACACCGAAATTCACCTTCGACGACTTATCGGATGTGCAAGAGTCGCAACCTGCCACTATCGAAGGTGCTGCTACGCCTAATCCCCTTGGCTTGGGTCAGGGCTTTAACTTCCTGCAGGACCTAGCAGCAGATGCACCGGCGTTTACACCGGCCCAGCTGGCCAACTTTGCCACAGTAGACATCGACGATACCGGCAATCCGGTGACCTTGGATTTATCAGAGCTAGCGCTACAAGACCGGGAATATACCGGGGTAGAACTGGCGGCATTTATGCAGACCCAGCTGAATAATAAATTTGGCGATGACCGGTTTTTTGATATCTCAGCGCCAGCCAATCGCGAGTTCGTTCTGAACCATACACAAGGTGCGGTACAAACAGTCGTCGCCATAGATCTTGGCCAGCGATTTGCAGAACCAGAGGGGCAACTTAGAGTCACAACAGAGCAGTTAGTCAATACCATTCAGGCCCAAATAGATGGTGCACTGGGTTTCGGTGTGGTGACTGTCAGTTATGACGAAGTCGCTAGGAACTTTGCGTATACCGCTACCAATCCAACCGACGTTATGTCACTGCAAGCCGGGGCGAATGGCAACAACCAATTGTTTGGCTTAACCACCATCGCGGCAGCGATCAATGACGACGGATTAGATTCCACGGGTGCAACGGTAGTGCCTAATGGCAACTTTCAGCGACCCCAAGCGGACCAGCGCTTTGGTATTACGGTGACTTATAACAACGCTACCGAGAGCTTTTCTTTTGCCTCGGGCACCACAGGGGACGCCTCCGAGATCGCATTGAACTTCGATGTTGGTACGCCGGATGTACCTGATCTAAATGACGTGTCAGCGAATTTTCTTGGCTTTGCAGTAACGGCCGAAGAACCCGCGTTGACGGTTGAGGCGTCAGATGTCGCACTGCGCGGCTTGGCGTCCACACCCGCAACCGCGTATGGCGCGCCTTTAGGCATCAACGTGGATAACGTATTTGCAGTTACTGAAACGAACAATCGATTTAACATAACGGTTGATGGTGTGAGTGGCATTGTGGAACTGCCGGTGGGTGCGAACTACACCATGGAATCTTTCACCGCTGAGCTAGAACGACAGATTAATGTGTTGGTAGCCGAAGATGGTAAGACGGTTTCTGGCCTCACTGTAAACTACGATCCAACGACCAATGGCCTGGTCTTTACCAGTGGCACTACGGGGAAGAATTCCTTTGTGAAGGTGTCTGCTGATGCGATCTGGGGTTTGGCGAACATTGAGTCCGCCCGGGGCGAAACCTCTACTTGGATACAGCCTGTGCAGGCCACTACTCTTGTCGATGGTATTCCGGTAAATCAATTTATTGACGAATTCGGTGAAGAAACCGACGACCCTGTGGGCTTCAACGGCCTACCCGCCTGGTCTCCTATTTACCTAGACAAAGGCGAATTGACATTTAACTCAGCGGGCCAGTTGAGTTCGCCGAAAAATGGCATTGCCATGCAGACCGCATTCCTTGCCGACGGTCAGGGCGCGTTGGATCTAACATTCGACTTCACGACCACGACCCAATACAACCAATCCTTTGTATTAAAGAGTCAGTCTCAAGACGGCGCCGCTGAAGGGAACTTGGTGGGATTGGATATTGCAGACGACGGGTTGATTGTTGCGAGCTATTCCAATGGCAGCCAGGCGTCTTTAGGCAAAGTGCTGTTAGCAAACTTTCCAAGCACAGACGGCCTTAACCAGCGCGGTGATTCGAGCTTTTTAGCGAATGCTAATTCTGGTGGCGCGACCTTTGGCGAACCTGGTTCAGCGAACTTTGGCTCTATTCGCGCTGGCGCTTTAGAAGGCTCGAATGTTGACCTCACAGCGGAGTTGGTAGCGCTCATTACCGCCCAGCGAAACTTCCAGGCCAACGCCAAAGCAATAGAAACATCGTCTACTTTGACGTCAACCATATTGAATATCTAACGGAAGCGTTTAGGAGTCTGTCATGGATAAAAGTATTGTAACGCTGGTATCAGATGTACAAGTCGAGCGCGCGCGCGAAGCGCATATGTTCCATGAGTTGGCTAACGTTTCCACCCTTGGATTTAAGCGGGCCTTTGAACAGTTTTCTGCCGATGAAACCGGCACTGATACGGCCTTGGGCCCAACGTTAGTAGAAATGAAAGAAGGGCCGAAAATTTTTACCGGCAATCCTTTAGACATCTACCTGAACAATGACGCGATCATGGGCGTTATCAATGACGAAGGTCAGGTCAATTTCACTCGGCGTGGCGACTTGAAAGTAGACCCAGATAACCAACTCATTTTGGGTTCTGGAAAACTGGTGGCGTCTGAGGGCGGCGACCCAATTATCTTGCCGCCGAACCAAATCATCTCAATCTCCGAGGAAGGCATGGTTTATGCCCTGGATCCTGCCCAAGAAGTAGCTGAGCAGGTAGAAGTCGGGCAAATCATGTTGCGCGATGCCAGTAATCGTAACCTCGTCAAATTAGAAAACGGATTATTTGCGGTGGAAGGTTTGCCCATAGGCGACTTTCCAACCGGCCCAGAACCCGTATCCATTAGCACCGGCGTTGTAGAAGGCAGCACCGTAAGCGCAATGGAGATCATGGTGGAAATCATGAATCACATGCGCAGTTTCGAAATGAAGATCAAGTTGGTCAAAGACCTAGACGAACTTGGCGAATCTAACTCCAGCTTAATGCGCCTGGCGTAGTTGAGTAGACCCTCATAGAACAAAGGAATAAGTCATGGATTCTTCACTATACGTAGCAAAAACCGGGCTCAATGCCCAGCAAACGCGGATGTCGGTCATTGCTAACAACTTGGCCAACGTCAATACAGTTGGTTTCAAACGTGATCGTGCGGTATTCGAAGATCTTTTGTACTTAAACATTAGTCAAGCGGGTGGCCAAACCGGGGCAGACACCGTAGCGCCAACAGGGTTTATGTTGGGCACGGGTACCCGGGTTGTGGCATCAGAAAAGATTCAGGCCCAGGGCAATATGATATCTACAGAGAACGCCTTGGATATGGCGGTAGAAGGCCAGGGCCATTTTCAGATTCTGCAACAGGACGGCACGGTTGCTTATACCCGTGACGGTAGCTTCAAATTATCCGAAGAAGGCGAGTTGGTGACGGCAAGCGGGCTGTTGCTGCAGCCGGCCATCATAATTCCTCAGGAAGCCAACTCAATTACTGTCGGCCGAGACGGTACGGTGTCTGTAGAGCTTGCGAATGGCGGGGGTTCTCAGGAGCTTGGTCAAATTCAGTTGGCGCGTTTTGTTAATACCTCTGGTTTAGAGGCTTTAGGCGCAAACCTGTTTCGCGAAACCGCAGCAAGTGGTGCACCGATATTGTTGAACCCAACCGAGCAGGGTGCTGGGGCCATTACTCAGGGCATGCTTGAAGCGTCTAACGTTAACGTCGTTGAAGAGTTGGTCACAATGATCGAGACCCAGCGCGCATACGAAGTGAATTCAAAAGCGATCTCAGCCGTGGACTCCATGCTGCGATTCTTGAACAACAACCTGTAGTCGGGGTCGTAATGAAATTTAAAGCGCTAGTTTGCTCAGCTGCTTTGTTAGCAGGGTGTACAACTACCCTGCCAGCAGACCAGATGGTAGTAGATCCCTACGTACCAGTGGTACCAGAAATTCAGCAAGCGCCCCGTGCCGTGACCGGTTCTATATTTATGGACCAAAACAGCAGCCGGATGTTTGGCCACAAACGCCAGTTTGCGGTGGGTGACGTTGTCACCGTGGTTCTGACCGAATCAACCCAAGCACAACGCCGTAGCGGCTTAGAAGCCAGCAAGGAAGGCAACAACGCAACGCTTAAAGGTTTGCAGACGCTGCTCAAAAATCCATTGAACACACCCTTTGCTGCTCAGGATTTTGACGACTTGGCAGTAGAGACCAAGGGTTTTGGTACCGCGAACCAGGCCGCTAGTTTAAATGGTGCTATAGCGGTACTGATCACCCAGGTGCTGCCTAATAATAATTTGGTCATTCAAGGGAAAAAGAAACTGTCCTTAAGCGAAGGCAGCGAAACCATAAGTTTAAGCGGCGTGATCGCCGCACGCGACATCCAACCAGACAACACGGTGCTGTCGTCGCGCATAGCAGGCGCGCAGATTGCCTACCAAGGCACCGGCGACCTCGCGGATTTTTCAAAAGTGAACTGGGGTACCCAGTTGTTTAACAAGATATGGCCTTTCTAATGAATAAGCGAAGCCTCGTAAATTTAGTGATCAGCAGCCTGGGACTCGTGGCGGTATTGGTTGCGCCAGTGGTCAGCCACGCAGATCGAATTAAAGATTTAACCAGCCTGGCCGGAGCGCGGTCGAACCAATTGATTGGTTATGGCTTAGTGGTTGGTCTTGCGGGTACCGGTGACCGGGACAAAATTTCCTTCACCGCCCAGAGCCTTAAATCCACCTTAGAGCGATTGGGTGTTGAGGTAGACGGCCCCATTTCTAACTACGATTTATTCAGTCAGGGTGTTGCTAACTTAGCCTACGATAAAACCAAGCTGGACAACGTAGCGTCGGTCATTGTGACCGCAACTTTGCCACCGTTTGTTAAGCCCGGACAAAAAATAGATGTGCATGTCGCTACTGCTGGATTAGCCAGCAGCCTTATGGGCGGCAGCCTCATCATGACCGAGTTACGCGGTAGCGATGGCGAGATTTATGCCCTTGCGCAAGGACAATTGACGGTATCTGGTGTCGACGTAAACACCGCTGGTTCCAGCATTAAGATTGGCGTTCCAACCTCAGGCCGTATTCCAGGCGGAGCAATCGTCGAACGCGAAGTGGAGACACCGTTTCAGACCTCGGACTATCTGGTGTTCAACACCCAGCAAACAGATTTCACTACGGTGTCTGCGATAACCGATGCCATAAATGAAAACTTTGGTCCGGGTACAGCTATGGCGTTAGACGGCCGCTCGGTTGCGGTTGTCGCCCCAGACAACATGTCGGCGCGGGTGAGTTTTCTCAGCATGATTGAAAACCTAGACGTTGTGCCTGGCGAACCAAGAGCCAAAGTGGTTGTCAATTCGCGCACAGGTACGGTCGTGATCAGTCGCGGTGTACGGGTTACTGCCGCGGCTGTGACCCAAGGCTCCTTGTCGGTAACCATTTCCGCGACCAATGAGGTTGTGCAGCCGAATACTCAGATCGCCGCAGGCCAAGCCGGTGTTGGCGGAGCCCCTGCAGGTGTTGCTAATGCCGAGATCGAAGTCGCCGAAGAAATACGCCCCATGTTTTTGTTCCAGCCCGGCATTGATCTGCGTGAAATCGTAGACGCAGTCAATGGCGTAGGCGCTAGCCCTTCGTCGCTAATCGCGATTCTGGAAGCGCTTAAGAGCGCAGGCAGCTTACGCGCGGAATTGGTGGTCATTTAGGAATTCGATGATGACATCGCTCAATACATCTACATCTGCTCTAGATTTTGCGCAAATTGCGCAGCTTAAAAGCAACGCGAAAGCTGACGAATCGGGCAGCATTAAAGAAGTTGCGCAGCAGTTCGAGTCAATTTTTATCAACATGATGCTGCAGTCCATGCGCAAGGCTACAGAACGCTCTGGCTTAATGGACTCTGATGCTGCTCAGACTTATGAGTCGATGTTCGATCAGGAGTTAGCACTACACCTCAGCGAGCAGGGTGGTTTTGGTGTAGCAGAGGCGCTGGAACGGCAGATACAAATGAATCAAAGCCGACCAAAGTCGGCGGGATCAGAGGGCTTTGCGCTGCAATCTGAACCATCTGCGCGTTCAATGCAGCTGCGCCAGGACGCAGACACTTACGCTATAGAACGAAAGCCGGCAGCTAGCCCACGGATGTTAGAACGATGACGGATTTACTTTCTATTGGCAGCAGTGCGGTAAAGAACAGTCAACTTGCTTTAACAGTTGTCAGTAACAACATTGCTAACGTTAATACCGAAGGCTATGTAAAGCAGAGTCTTATCTACGAAGAGAATACCCCGGCGTCATTGGGTCGGTTTTCGATTGGTAGTGGCGCTACTGCAGACGGCATTCGCCGAGCCTATGATGGTTTGGTAGAGAACTCCGTTCGCGCAAGCGAAAGCGATCTGGCGGCCCAGCAACCTATCGTCGACATGACAAATCGACTTATCGATGTATTCGGCGATCAACAGGCATCGCTGGTACCAGCGTTGGGCAGCATGTTCGACAGTTTCCGCGACCTTAGTTTGGACGCATCATCAGAAGTGCGGCGCGATCAGGTGTTGGGTAACGCAGAGAGCCTTGCGGCACGTTTTAATGATCTTTCGGCCCAGCTTGACGCCTTTGATCTAGAGTCCAAAGAAGCCCTGGAAGCCAAAGTGGGCGAGCTTAATGTTCTTTTAGAACGGCTTGGTCAAATCAATGGCAAGTTACAGAAGATCAAAGATCTATCTAAGCAACCGGCTGACCTACTGGACCTTCGCGATCAAGTGCTGCGCGACGTATCGGAACTCGTCAAAGTATCGGTTTTAGAAAATCCTAACGGCACAGTTAAGGTTGGCATCGGCAATCTAGACAAAACCGTTATTGAAAATAACCGATTTGGTCAGGTCAGCTTACAGTCCAGTGGCGGCAGGCCTGCGAGCATGCAGTTGGTACTTAAATTTGAAGACGCCAGTCGTGACCTTGGGCAAATTGACGGTGGCGAACTATCTGGCCTTATGAATTTTCGTGATCGGGTTCTAAGCCCGACCGTATCTGGCTTCGAAAGCTTAGCCAGTAATCTGGTGAAGGAAATTAATACCGCCCATGCTCAAGGCATGGATTTAGCCGGTAATGCTGGGCAGGCGATATTTGCGGTGCGCCCAGAAGCAGATGTTTTCTATGGTGCCAGTGCCGCAAGACTGCAAGTAGACGTGGCTGCGGGTAACGACCTGTCGGTAGACGGTAAAACCCTGCAACTGCAATACGACGGGCAACGGGATCAATGGTTTGGCTTTGACGCCAAGGGTCAGCGAGTTGCCGCCCAAGGTTCATCAACGAGCCTGAGCATTGACGGCATTGATGTGCAGATTACCGGTGCAGCCCGTGATGGCGACCAAGTGCAGATAGGCATGCGCGCCAATGCGGCACGTTCAATGTACGTAGCACTTAGCGACGTGAAAGCGTTGGCAGCAGCGCAATTGTTTAACGTACTGCCTGCGGCGAGTAACGTCAGTAATGCCCAGGCCCAGGTTAGTCTTACAGGTGCGGTGACTACGGCGTTGCCGGAGATTGCAGCAACACTGGCCAATAACGCACACCCCTCGGCGTCGACCAGCGTGCAGACCAGTTTGACGCAGGCGCTAATGCAGGTGCCAGCAGGTACGTCAGAGCTCAACTTGTTGTTAGCTGATCCTGGTAGGAATACAGCAGAACTGCAGATTTTTACCAAAGATGGGCGGCATTTGTTCGGTGAGGCATTAACTGCAGCGCAACAACAAATTGCAGTGTCCAACACAAATGGTTTTGTCGCCAATGCAACTTATTCCAGCCGTTATTTAAACGATGGTGTTACCGAAATCCGTGTGGCCGCAGAAGACTTATCGACCACTAATGGATCGCTAACGATAAATGGTGTGGTCATCAGTGCTGCGAATCCAGTGCCCTCGGCGCAAGATCTGGCGACGTTAGTGAACGCGCAAACCGTCAACACCGATGTGCAGGCAACGATAGACGCCGCTGACGGTGCGTTCGTGCTGAAGAACGTTGCAGGTAAAGAAGGCAATCCGATTACCCTCGGCGCATTGCCCGGCGTGCTGACCACGGTAAGCGGCACAGTTACTCCAGATCGATATTTGGATCTGCCATGGCAGGCAGGCCAAGTGTCTAAGTCAACAGTTGAAGTACTGGCCGACGGTACTTCGCAACTTCGCAGAGAAGCAAAAATTGAAGGTGAGGCTATACCGGCTCTGGTTGCCGGAGCTCAGCCGATTATCGCCGCAGGCGCACTGAACTTAAACGGCAAAGCGCTGAGCGAGCTAACTTTGCCAGTGGGTCAGGCGTTAACCAGTGCAGATGTCGCCGCTTGGTTGCAAACCAACATTAACGACGAAGCATTACCCCTTAACGTGAGTTTGATAAACGAAGTCAGTATTGCTGTGGCCGACCTATCAAAAGCCAACGGTAATTTGACCATTAACGGCATTGTCGTGAATGGTCCAGACCCAATTGAGTCGCTCGAGCAGTTGGCGCAACGCGTAAACGCCGTAGCTGGGCAAACGGGTGTTGATGCCTATTTAGAGTTTGATGGCACGCTAACCTTGCGTAACAGCATTGCGACCCAGCAAGGTGCTGCGATTGTGTTTGGCCCTGAGCAGGGTGCCATCGCATCGTTGAGCGGGCAGGTTAATCCGCGATTGGTGATCGAAGCGCAACGTAACGCTGGCGATCTAGAAACCCGAGAAGTGGCATTAACGCTCGGCGCAAACGGCAGTTTTAAAGACTTGGCAAAACTGGGTATGCCGGGTGCCGTGGTTATAGATGAAGCGTTAACCGAAGATCTCATTATTTTCTCAACGGGCGCCTTGGGCTCCACAGCGCAAATTGCAGCAAGCTTTGTCGCGGGCGAACCTGATCCACTGAGCCTGCGGCAACAAACTCTGGATATCGAGTTCATCGACGCAAACAACTATGAAATCACAGATCGGGCCTCAGGCACGGTTTTGGCCCAGCGCGCATACGTCCAAGGGTCGCCAATAAGTTATCAAGGACTGCAAGTTGAACTCAGCGATGCGCCTGCCGCAGGTGATCGTTTCGAGATCAATAATAATGCCGATGGCGTGGGTTCTAGCGACAACTTAGGCCGTTTGGCCGACATAGAAACTATGGTTTTTGGCGACGAAGAACAAACCCTTCAACAGGGCTATCTGACGCTGTTGAATCGCGCAGGTACTTTGTCTGGTCAGGCCCAGGTTGCACAACAAGCGCTGGAAATCGTGCGCGATCAAGCGGTCGCTGCGCGGGAGAGTGTTGCCGGAGTAAACCTCGACGAGGAAGCGGCAAATTTAATCAAGTTTCAGCAGTCCTATCAGGCGTCTGCGCGGCTTATTCAGACCGCAAACCAATTGTTTGACACGATCGTACGCTTGTAAGCGTGGGTTAGGGATTAAGAGGTAAGCATGCAAATCTCAACACAACAATTTTATGACCGCTCGCTGCGCAATATGCAGAACACGCAGTCAGATGCGGCTAAGACAAACGAGCAGTTGTCGACGGGTAAGGCGTTAATTCGACCTAGTGACGACACCGACAAGTTGCGCACTATTGGCAACCTCGAGCGTGCCATCAATAAAGTGCAGTCCTACAACAATAATGTTGATCACCTGATCAATCGTTACGCCACAGAAGAAGGGGCGCTAACCTCTGCGTCAGATATTCTGATACGTGCGCGCGAGCTGGCGATCCAAGCCAGTAACGCGACCATATCCAGTGAAGACCGCAAGATCATCGCGATAGAAGTCGACGGGCTAAAGTCCGAATTGTTGGCTTTGGCGAACTCTAAAGATGTAAATGGCCAGGCGATGTTTGCCGGTGCGAAAACCTCCGTTGAACCTTTTGTTGTAGCGGCTGACGGTGAGGTCACCTACCAAGGCGACAGCCGCCAAACCATGATCGAAGTCAGCGAAAACAGACAACTGCCCAAGAACCGCAGCGGCCTGGAAGTATTTACCGGCGTAACGCGCTTAGATGAAAACGGCAAGGAAGAGCGGATTAACTTTTTCGCTGTTCTGAATGACTTTAAAGAGAGCTTACTGCTCGAGCAGAAAACTCAGGTCAAAGTCGCAGCGAACGAACTTTCGGCCAACACGGGTGAGTTGACCATTAATGGTGTACAGATCACACAACCCGCAGAGCGTCCGACACTGGCAGAGTTCGTAACCCTTATTAATGCGGAAACGCCCCGCACCAACGTGTTGGCGACGCTCGATGCCCAGGGCAACTTGGTGTTAGAAAACGCACCAGGCTTCGAGACAGACAATATGGTTTTTGGTGCCAATCCGGGTGCGTTTTTTAATATCAGCGGCACGGTAACGCCCTCTGTAGATTCTCGACTGATGGAGCGCAGCATCTCCGAAGTAGGCGATTTGCATGACAACATTTCGGTGGCGTTGGGGCGAATTGGTAGTGAAGTGCAAAACGCAGAACACCAAAAAGACATTAATCTGGATAACGAGGTGCGGCTAAAGCAGTTCAAGTCCAGTGAGGTGGATGTAGATTTTGCAGAGGCGGTATCGCGCTTTAATGCAGAGCTTGCTCGGTTGGAAGCTGCCCAAGCGTCTTTTGCCAAATTAAGTCAGCTGTCGCTGTTCGAATATATCTAACTGCGCTCAGAGACTTGGCGCGGTGTTGCCGCAGCATGACCGCGCATTGGAGAGATCAGATGTTCCCAACCTCGATGCAGATCGCTGATCAAGGTGCGCATTTCTGAAAGGTCGTTGTCCAACGGCAACCGCAGTGAACTGTCTATGGAATCGTCTACGTAGAGAAAAAACTCGTTCAAGTGTTTGACCAGCCTCGGATCCGGCAAGTCGCCCAAAGATTTCTGTAAAAAACCACACAGATTTTTTGCGTGTTGCAACGACACTAAGGCGCGCTTGCGCTCACCAGCGATCAGACGCTTTTGTGCGACACGCAAAGAAGAATCCACTGACGCAAACAGCCAGTTGATGTCAGCCATTCTTTGACCACCTTGCGCCACCATAGACTGCACATAGCGGGTGTAATGGGAAACTGCCATAGCCGAACCTAATATACCGTTCGATGGTAACGTCGGCGCGGTTTGCGAAAACTTTAGCGGAAATTTAGAAAAAATTGGCTTAGCCGCAGTCCGCGTAGTCTGTCTCTAGGCAGCGTTTAGCTTGTTCCAGGATTGCGGCTTCTTGCTCGTCGCTCAAATGCAGTGAAGCGGCAATTTTTATGCTTTGCGCGTTTTCCATGCCGCCTAACATCGCTAAACCCGACCACAGGTAGGCTTTCTCGTAGTCCGACTTTTCGTCGGGGTCAATTATACCGGCTTGATAGATGTGGCCGATCATATACTGACCACGAGGGTCACCGAGTTTGGCCGCGCGCATAAAGTGTTCAAATGCTCGGTCGTAATTTTTGAACACGCCTTCGCCTTTCATGTATAAGACCCCAAGCATATAGATGGAAGGCCGCAAGCCCGCGTCTGCAGCTTCGCGAAACCATTCAACAGATTTGCGCGTATCGCGGTTATAAAGGTGTCCCTGGTAGGTGAGCATCGCCAGGTTATGTTTTGCTTCCGGCAAACCTTGGGCGGCAGCCAACTCATACCAGATCTTTGCGTTCGTGTAGCTTTGCTTAACCCCCATGCCGCGTTCATAGAGATAGGCAATGTTGTTTTGGCCCTCTGGATCGCCTCGATCTGCGATTTTTTTCCATGCGCGAAACGCGGTGGCATCGTGTTGACGATTCACTGCGGTGATGCCAGCGGCGAAAGGCTCGGCGATTGCTGTATTCTCTAGCGCCATTGCGAATAGGCAGGCCACAGCTAAAACGTAGTTCTTCATAGTGCAGTAAGATAAAAAACCGTGATTAGAGTGTACCGTAGGAAACACCGACTTGGTCTATTTTGGAACGACCGGCGCAGGAGTGTTATTGCGCCACATCGGCCGCCGAATCTGCGGAAAATAGCCAATCCAAAGCGTCTAATATCGGAGAAAAAGCCGCGATGACAGCTAACCGAAAGACAATTCATTGCGTACTTTTAGCCGGTGGCAGTGGCACAAGACTATGGCCAGCCTCTCGTAAATTGCACCCAAAACAGTTCACCAGCCTGGCCACAGGCTCGGCATTGACCATGCTGCAACAAACCGCGAGTCGGTTGTCGGGTATCGAGATCTCTAACTATTTGACCTTGTGCAGTGAAGAGCACCGCTTCTTGGTTGCCGAACAACTCAGAGAAATCGACAAAACTGGGCCGATTATTCTGGAGCCGGAAGGCCGCGGCACGGCACCGGCCATAGCACTCGCGGCCTTAGCATCCAGGTCTGATGGTGACGACCCAATACTCATTGTATTGCCCTGTGACCATCAGATTGCAGACCACGAGCGTTTTGTACAGGCCATGCAAAAGGCCATTGACCTAGCAGAAGCGGGGTACTTAACCACCTTTGGGGTGCTGCCAACAGAACCGGCAACAGGTTATGGATACATCCAAGCAGGCGAAACCTTGTCAGGGGGAGGTTTTACAGTTGCGCGGTTTGTAGAAAAACCTGATTTTGCAACCGCCACTCAGTTGCTCGAGCGCGAGGACTATTTCTGGAACAGCGGCATGTTTGTATTCAGGGCAAGCACAGTGCTTGAGGCATTAGGCACATTTGCGCCGGACGTGCTCAACGCCTGTGAAGCGGCAATGCAGCGCGCGCAGCAAGACCTGACCTTTATCCGTGCAGCAATAGAGCAATTCTTAAGCAGCCCAAACATTTCTATTGACCATGCGGTAATGGAAAAGACACCGCGTGCCGCCCTTGTGCCGCTAGACGCAGGTTGGTTCGATCTGGGGTCCTGGGGCACGATCTGGAAAACCAGCAGTAAAGACGTCAATGACAATTCCACCCAAGGAAAGACCGCGCTTTATGACTCGCAGCGCTGTTTGGTGATGAGCAGTGGCCGGCTGATTGGCATCGTGGGAGTTGAGGATCTGGTAGTGGTTGAAACGAAAGACGCTGTATTGGTATGCGACCGCCACCGAACTGAGGATGTGAAAGCTCTAACAGATGTACTGCGGGAATCGGGAGCCAGTGAAAGCGATACTCATCGTGAAGTGTTCCGGCCTTGGGGTAAATACGACGCAATCGATCAGGGCTCGAACTATCAGGTAAAAAAACTGACCGTTAAGCCCGGGGCGGGACTCAGTTTGCAACGGCATCGTCACCGCGCAGAGCATTGGGTGGTGGTTTCCGGAACGGCCAAGGTGCGAAAAGGCGAACAGGAATTTTTGCTGGAAGAAAATCAATCCACCTATATAGCCGTTGGCGAGGTGCATCGTTTAGAGAATCCAGGTGAAGAAGACTTAGAGCTGATCGAAGTGCAATCAGGAAGTTATTTAGGCGAGGACGATATCGTTCGCCTAGAAGATCATTACAGTCGATCCTAGGCGCAGTGCTTTGATTACAGCTCTCGCCTCCCGGCTGTTAGCTTTTTGCCGTCACCGCTGCAATTCTAACGATCTCATTTAACTGGGTTTGATAATACGACGGAGTCAGATAGCGGCGGGTAAGCCAAGTGCTGATGTAAGCGGTGGCAATAACCAAACCCCCGTTCACCCCTGAACCTGTTAGCTCTACCACCAGAAGCGTTACCGTCATAGGTGCACCGATCACTGCTGCTGCCACACCCGCCATAGCGTTAAGCAGTAATAACCCCGTCCAGTCCCCCGCGCCAAACAGCAACAGTACTTTGGCAAACAAAACGCCTGCTATAGCGCCAACAAATAAGGCAGGCGCGAAGATACCGCCATAAAACCCCGAAGCGATGCATAAGCTGGTGAGCGCAATTTTCCCAAACAACAATATGCACAGCAGCGTTAGACTAAAAGACCCCGTTAGTGCTTGTTGTAACGGTTGCTGGCCAACGCCCAAGAGTTCTGGCACGGCGGCTCCGGCTGCTGCGCAAATGAGTGCGCACAAAAAAATCTTGTAGCCCAGGCTGATCGGAACACGCTGACTTAAGAACTGCATGGACCACAGGCTTTTTATGTACCCAGCCGCGAGCAGCGCACAAGCCGGTGCAACAAGTGTTGCAAGCGCTGTATCTTGAAGGTTGGGGTGAGAGATGTTCACGGGCAAAAAGACCTCGTGCTGAAACACCCACAGATTTAGCAAATAGGCGGTAACAGCTGCTGCAGTGACACTAATAATTACCAGCATCTGGTGCTTACGCAGCATCACCTCGAACGCGAAGACCATACCGGCTAATGGCGCATTGAACGCGCCGGTGATTGCACCGCTGATCCCGCAGGCCAGCACAATGTCCGGGCGCAGTGGTTGGCGTATCAGGTTGCGTAATCCTTGGCTGAGGGTTGCCCCCAGGTGAATAACCGGCCCGTATTGACCCACCGGCGCGCCGCAGCCGCACGCAACAAAAGCGGCAAGTACTGAGCCGGTGCCTATTTTTGCGTCCAGTGCCGGTCCGGCGTGATATTGCAGTGCGTACATACTCTCCGCTGGCCCAGACCAAGCGGTGACGCCAAAGGCGTGGCGAATGTACATGATGACCAGTGCAGCAAACCCAAGCGCAACACCCTGATACCAACCGATATGGTTAAGGGTTAACGCCGTGAAAACCGGTAGCAATAGTTCGCGTAGTGCAGAAAATAAAACTGTGCCATTAACGAACAAATTTGCGACAAAGGCGCTGGCTGCACCAATGAAAATAGCCAGTACAAGGTACAGGCCTGTGTCGCGAAGGTTGTTTCGGTTCACGGTAAGAGTCCGCGTAGTCAAGAATTAAGAGTGCTGCAGTTTAGCCTGAAACGAAAGGCAATCCTTACCCGAAGACTGTTTGACCTCAATACTGGGTAGCAGCTTGCTTTTGAAGTTCAGGCTCTTGCACAGATAAGGGAAATTCTTGTCCCAACTGGTCTGAAAGTGCTGACACTGCCAGCACGTTACGGTTGTTGGGTGGCTGGGATCCGACATGGCTTACTGGCCAATTTCGATTTCAATTCGCCGATTTTCTGCGCGCCCTTCGCGGGTCTCGTTGCTGCTGGCGGGGCGGGTGTCCGCAAAACCGTAAACACGCAAACGACTTTGTTGAATGTTCGGATCTTGCAACATGAAGTCGGCAACCGCAGAAGCACGTGCTGAAGACAGATCCCAGTTACTGCGGAAGCGGTCACTGAACATAATCGGCACGTTATCGGTATGGCCAGAAACTGTAATGCGTTCTGGCGTCCCAGCAATTGCGTTACGTACGCGGGTCAGAGTAGGCACGAAGCTCGCTCTGATCTCGGCGAAGCCAGAGTTAAAGGAATCTTGGGACGCCAGTTTGACGACGATTTTTTTGTCGATCATTTCGATCTTCGCCAGTCCTGCGTCTACCTCTTGCTGCAGGTTTACTTTCAGCGCTTCAAACTGCTGAGTAATACGCTCCTCGTAGCCTTCGTCCCGTGCCAAGGTCGTTCGATCTAGATCAACGTGCTCGACCACCACCTCAGTTTGTATTTCGGCCTGCACGTCGGCAATTTTGGCGTACAGCTCTAAGACTTCTTGATCAATTTCGCCTTCCTCTAGCTCCTCGTCGTCGTCGGCGACTTCGTCGTTATCTGATTCCCCCTGCACTGTTACGACCAATTTGCCATCTTGAGCTTTAAGTTCGACCTTGCCGGCGGCAACGGCTTTAGCCAGGGTATCCTTAAGAACCTCCATATCGGCGTAGGTATCAAACTTACCGGCTAACTCGGTAACCGCTAAAATCACTTCCTTAGGCACTTCGGCAGTCGTCTTCTCGCGCACAACAAACGCGGTTTCGGTGGCTTGATTGCGGAAGTTCACCGTATTTTCTACATCACCCACGGGCATCTCGTCGGCACCTTGGTCGGTAAACATGCCCATACTTTCTCTAAAAATAGCCCCCAAGGCTTGCCATTCATCAGGGTCTGCAACGCGTGTCTGCGAAACCAACAGCACGAAGAACGCCATCAACAGCGTTGCCAAATCCGCAAATGTCGACATCCAAGGTGGCGACCCCGGCGGGCATTCTTGGTCTTCGCTCAGCTCACTCATCGAGGTACAACTCTATGCGCCGGTTTTTAGCGCGACCGGCAGAACTTTCGTTAGAGGCGATTGGTTTCGTATCGGCCAAGCCCGTTATGGTCAAGCGTCCGGTTTGGAGTTCCGTGTTATTCGTTAGATAGTCCGCAACGGCTGCAGCCCGGGCAGCAGACAAGTCAAAGTTAGACTTGTAGCGATCGCTGAATCCCACCATTTGGTTATCCGTATGGCCCTCGACTCGAATCACGCCAATGGTTTGTTCCAGGGCGCTGCCAACCCGCAGCAGAGTGTCTTCAAAATTACGGCTCAATGTCGCTTCACCGGACACGAAGCTGTCTGCCTTAGTAAGTCGGATCAGTACGCTGTCGCCTTGTTTTTCCACCTCAGCAATACCGTCTTCAATCTCTTCCGCCAGCGCAGACTTAATTTCTTCAATGCTGCTTAAGGTCGTGACTTCTCGGCCTTTGGCCTCCCAACCAGGCTCGCGCTTGAAAACGATGTTTGACGTCCCGGTTATGGTTAGATCAAAGATCTTCTTCGCAATTTCAATGGTGTCTTGGGTCACACCACCTTTGGCGCGACCGTCTTTACCCTTGGCGCCTTGGTCACCCTCGGTCATCTCGACGACAATTTTTTCGTCTTCCAGGGTGATGTTGACCTGGCCGGTTTCAACTTCGTTTTCAAGTTCTTCAAGCACTTGAATGTATTCGTCCTGGATATTGGACACCGCAGTACCGCGCTCGGTCATCTGCTTAATGAATTCCTGGGTTGTGTCGTCAGAATTTTGCGTAGCATCCGAAGCGATGGTGTTTTCCGCATCAGACGGGGTGTAGTCCGTCTCTAGCAGAGTTTCACCCATGGGAATTTCAAGTTTCGGTACGATGCGTTCGACGCCGAAGGCGAGCGCTACCGAACCCATCACAGTCTCCATACGCGGTGAATCCACAACCGAGCGTGCAAGTATCAATACAAAGAACGCCATGAGCAGGGTGCCCAAGTCCGAGAAGGTAGCCATCCATGGCGGCGCCATGCTTGGGCAATCCTCCTCGTCCATGTTGAGCGCCGGTGCCTCAGGTTCAAAAGACTCTTCGGCCGCGGCATCAAGCTCTGGGTCGTCCAGAGTAGCGTCGCTCATTTAGGCGGCTTCCTGCTCCGCCGCTAATTCCGCACGTGCTTTGGGTGCAAGGCGGCTGGACAGTCGATCGGCAATTACTCGTGGGTTGGTATTGGCCTTAATAAGCAGTACCCCCTCTTTAATTAGCATTGAGGTTTGGGCGTCTGACTTTGAATAGTGGTCGAGCTTTTCCGCCCAGGGTTTACACAGGCAGTAAGCAATGATGGCGCCCCACATGGTTGTGAGCAGCGCAATGGCGAAACTGTCGCCAATGCCTTTTAGGTCGTCCATGTTTTTTAACATGCCCACCAAACCGATCATGGTACCGATCATGCCAAAAGAGGGCGCGACGTCGGCCCAGAATTTCAGCATGTCGACGTATACTTTTTCGCGTTCGCGAGTCAGTGCGATTTCTGTGGTCAGGTTGGCGTCAATCACCGCACCGTCGACGCCGTCAACGACCATGTCGGTCGCTTTTTTCAGCACTGGGTTAGCAATTTCAACGTTCTGCATGGCAATGGGTCCATCGCGGCGATTGATATTTGCCAGCTCAACGATTTGGTTCACCATATCTAGGGGCTTTGGTTGAGAGTAAACAACCACCTTAGGGAAGGTCCCCAGCATGCCGAAGAATTCACCGATGCTGTTCCGCATAAAGGTCACCATTAGCGAGCCACCAAAAACGAAAGCGAATACGACATAATCGAAAAACCCGCCCATAAACGGCACACCGGTGGCGGTAATTTGTTGAAATATCAGGAAGGCGGCAACAAGAAGGCCAATGACTGTAGGCACAGCAATATCCTCGGCGATAAAAAATAGAAGGTTAAGTTTTACAACGAGATTTGGCCAGCAAACAAACCGAAAATATCAACTAAAAAGTGACAGCGTCATCCGCACCAATTAGATCCCAAACGTAGTAAAGAGTGGGTGTTACTTAACTGCGTGCCAGGCCAGTCTTAACTCGTCCAACGCTTCGTAGATGGTCGCAATGGACGCCGCGTCTTTTTCTTCTTTGGCCTTTTTCAGGCTAGCAGCAATAGTGGTGTAAGTAGCGAAAAGGCTTTGAGAAAGCTCGCTGTCACTCTCCGTATCCAAAACGAAGCGCAACGATAAGACGATTTGCAGGGCGTGCAGCGCGGCTTGGTGAAAGGCTTGATCCTCGTCAGCCTCCAGTGCCTGTAAGGCGGTTTTAAGCAACACGCAAGCCTTATCAAAGAGCATGGTCATAAGCTCGGTGGCAGATGTCGCGCTGACCACATCGTGGTCGCGCATTTGACCGTAACTGCTAAGGCCCTTGGCTCGTTTTGACATAGGAGATCGCTGAACCGCTGATGGGCCTACGTTAACAGGCACACCAGAAGTGGACAATTGATAGCTGAGCATATTCATTTGCAGGGGGCAGCGTAATTTGAACCATTAAGCGTTAACGATTGTTTCCCAGCCGCTGCGCAATTCCGCTAAAGCCTCAAATAACTTGGCAAGATCGGCCGTATTTTTCGAACGGCTGGCCTTCCATATATTCGATGCGATCAGGGTATAAGTTTCTGCCAGTTGTTGACTGACTTCGCCGCCTGCCTCCATGTCCAGCATCTCACGAAGCGCAATGACAATCTGCATGGCCTTGGCGGTGCTTTTGTGGAAGTCTTCGATCAATTCCAGGCGCTCGGAAAGTTCCAGTTCGTCCAGCGTATCAACTGGCAACATGGACGCTCGGCGCAAACACGAACAGGCCTTGTCGAATAACAATACGATCAACTCTTCCGGGCGTCTGTTGTCAGTTGTACTCGATAGATCGACCGTCGAGTAGGCTTTCACCGCATAACTAGCGCGCACGAACCCTCCTAATTTCAAGTTACAAAGTAGAAGCGTAAAACGCTTCGGTATGCTCTATTTGTCGGCACTGAAAGAGAGATCTTTAGCTGAAAACAGTGAACGGTTTGCTACTAGAGGCCGGCGCAAAGCCTAATGCTAGGCCGCGTCATCGAGTAACTTTATAACTAAATTTGCGCCGGCATTAGCTTGTGCAAGCAGGGCCGTATTTATTTGTTGGGAAACCATTGCTTTGGCTAAAGCTGCGGACTCAAACGCAAAATCCGTATCCTCGATATTTGAGCGGGCCAGGGTAAAATTTTCTATCTGACGCCCTAATAGCGACGAACTGAAGTCCAGGCGACTTTGCAGCGCACCAATATCGCCGCGGATGGTCGAGATCTGATTGGCTGCACCGTCAATTGCCGCCAGCGCACTGGATGCAGAATTTGCAGAGGAAAGGTCGATTGCCGACAAAGCCTTCAGAGAAGGAGTTTCAGTGCTGGCATAGCCGGTACTGGCATCCCCTGATTGAGAAACGCTAAATGCGCTATCCGAATACAGCCGCAAGGTACCAATTACTCGGGTGGCGTCATTGTTTGTAGAGCCGCCAACGCCTAAGCTGACAGCGCTGCCTTGAGTCGTAGCGCCATCACTTTGTACCGCCTGCACATCCAGATCTGCCCCTGCGCCTGCGTTCTCAATAGTGATGTCATCACCATCAGCATCATGCAATAGCACCTGGTTGCCAGTAGTTGCACTGGCAGTGATGCCGGTGGTGGCAGAAATTAAATTGATTTTCGCAACGGCGTCGGTGACGTTAGAGCTGCTGATTGCGAACGCGCTGGTGGCATTACCGTTAAGCGAAATGGTGTAGTTGGCGCTGCTGGCGTTGGTTGAAAAAAGTAGCGCATAGGTCTGTGCGTCAGCGGTCACCAACGTGGTGTTGCTGACAGCGTTTACCTTGGCGGCCACGGTTTTGGCGGAATCCGCGCCAGCAACATCAATGGTTGTGGTGCTGCCATTGGCGCTCAGAACGATATCGTTGCCATCTACTGTGCTGTTAGTTGCCGCTGTCTGAGCGGCAGCCAACGCCGCGCGAGTGGGTCCGGTTGAGGTATAGCTGCCCAACACCGATGGCGCGCTGGAGGCAATAGAAATACTCAATGTCTCGCCTGCATTCGCCCCTGTCTGTATCTGCCTGCCGGTAAATGACCCCGCTAATAGGCGATCGTTGTTGAAGGAGGTATTCGCTGAAACGGACTCAATCTCGGTTTCTAGTTGAGCGGCCTCGTTAACGATATTGGTTCGGTCAGTCGCGCTCAGAGCATCACTAGACGCTTGAACGGCCAGTTCCCGAATGCGATTAATCATGTCCGAGACTTCGTCCAATGCGGTATCGGCTGTGTCTAGCAACGCTAAAGCGGTTGATGTGTTGCTTGTAGCAGCTGACAAGCTCTGTATTTGAGCGCTAAGCCGGGCGGCCATAGCAAGGCCTGCCGCATCATCGGCACCTGAAGACACTTTTTTTCCGGTGCTCAGTCGATTCATGCTCTGTTCGATCTGATCCTGAGCGCGGTTTATCCCCTTAATCGCTTGGCCGGCCATAGTGTAGGCGCTTGTGTAAATCTGCATTGTTCTTCCCTTACATGTGTAGCGGCAACGATTGGCCGCAAAACGGCAATATGTTGCCGGTCCAGAGTTGGGTCGGCAGCAATGGGGAAAACTTTAGAAAAAAATATATGGGCGAGCGAAGTTTATCGGTTGCAGGTTGCTAGGGCGGCTACAACTAGTGCAAAGCAAGAACGTAAGTTGGAATAGTGAAATCTGCTGATGACCTTAAGAGCAAAGTCAAGCAGGCCATGCCGTTAAGAATGAGTAGTCAATGGAAAAAAGAGCAAAAAAAAACCGCTGGCTGGACCAGCGGTTTTTTCTGGGAAGGTAATACTGCTTACTGGAGAAGCTGTAAAACCAACTGTGGTGCAGCGTTAGCTTGTGCCAGCATCGCAGTACCCACTTGTTGCAGCACCTGATTCTTCGCCAGGTTTGCAGACTCAGCGGAGTAGTCGGTGTCGACAATCTTTGCCCGAGCATTTTCAGTGCTGTCCTTCAACATGACCGTGCTATCGAAAGCATGCTCTAAGCGGTTTGCAATTGCGCCGAGATCTGCTCGCATAGAAGCCACTCGATCGATAGCGCCGTCAATAGTTGAGATGGCAGTGTTTGCATTCGTTTGTGAAGACAAAGAAGCGGTTGATACATAGCTCGCTGAAACCGTGCCAGAACCGACGAAGGATCCGTCTGTGCCCGCTGTCTCTGTAACACTAAAGCTCTTAGCACTGGTTAGCGTAATGTGACCCGTAATATGCACGAACGAATCGTCGTTACTGCTATCACCGCCTGTGTGAGCCGTGTCCTCCAAGGTAACACCTGTGCTCAGAGTGCCCGCAGCGTTTCGTGCTTTCACTGTTGCGGTTGCCGTGGCGTCCAAGTTTTGGAGGGCGATGTCATCACCATCTGCATCTGTTAACAAGAACGTTCTGGTGCCCGAGAGTGCTGTCGCTACTACTCCTGTTTCAGCCGTCTTTGCGTTAATAGCTTGCAGAACAGCATCGTCAGTGCCCACAGAGAAGCCCGTGATTGTCACGTCGTTGATCTTGATCGACTGGTTGTTGTTAGAAAAGGTGACCACTGCCTCGGTTATTGCCGTAGCAGATACACCAGTAGAACCTGTAAGAGCATTTACCTCTGCAGCGGTGCTCTTGGCAGAATCTGCAGCGGCGTCCGCGATTGCTCCGGTAGTAACGCCATTGCCCGTAATCGTGAAGGAGGAGTCTCCTGCGCGACCTTCCGCTATGGCTCGAGCGGCTGTGGTATCGATACCTACCTCAATCGTATCGCCAGCTAAGGTAAACGCGCCGATTGAAGCTGCTGCAATACTTGATTGAGATACGCTAATTGTTTCGTTAGCGGTATCACCAACTTGAATGAGTTTGCCGCTGAAACTTCCGTCCAGAATGTTTTGCCCAGCATACTGAGTCCGTGAAGATAAAGCTGTCAGCTCGTTTTTCAGAGCGGTCAGCTCATTGTTCAAAAGGTTGCGATCTTCGCCAGAAGTTGTGTCGCTTGCCGCTTGCACAGCCAGGCCGCGCATTCTTTGCAGGATATCGCCCACTTCTTCTAGAGAGCCTTCGATCGCATCGGTCAATGCGATGCCGTCTGTTATGTTTTTAGCGGCAGCATTCAAGCCAGAGATTTGGCCTTCCATTCTAGAAGCAAGCGCCAGTCCCGCAGCATCATCTGCAGCGCTGTTGATCCTTGATCCTGTTGCAAGGCGTTCCATTGCAACACCCATGTCACGGCCGGATTCGTTCAGCGAACGCTGAGCGACCAGAGATGCCATGTTGGTACCTATTGTCATCGACATTTTCGTTTCCTCTTTATTGGTTTGGGCATCCGAATAACTCGGTTGCTAAGAACGCCTTGTGGCGACAGGAGTACAGTCGGGCGAAAAGAGGATCTTTTTAGCGGATATGACAAATTATTTTTGGTTCTCGATAAATCGGCAATTTATTGCCCCGGATTGATCGGGAAACGGCAATGTTTAGCCGTTAGGGGCTGAGTCTGCAAAAGGGATTGTGGGTAATCAGCTTGGATTATTGGGCGCAATCAAAAGAAAGACACTGTAAGCGCAGATAATGGCTGCAAGGAGTAGAACACGCGCACGCCGGCATACGGCGCAATTACTGGCGAGAATAAATGCCCGCAATTTCGCGAGATCGAGCTTTTCGTTAGTTTTTCTTCGTGAAGGGGAGGTTTTCAAAAGAGCTGATCAAGTTATCTTTGGTGTTGTTCATCTCGTCAATGATAGCGTTCATTTGGGCGAACTGCCTGTTGTATCTCTCGGTCAGTGATTCGACTTTTGCCTCGAGTTCAACGAGCTCCTCAGAGAGTTTACTGTTCTTATCCGTCAGGCTCGCGGGGGTAGTTTTGAAATACCCTGTGCTCTTGTTCAGTTCGCTGACGAAATGGGAAAGATCCCCGGCAATGCCGCGGTCCGCCGCGCCGATTTCCGATTGATTGTTGGTGTCGGCGCTGAATACCTTTTTGATGTCTGCCAAATTTGATGCAATTGCGGAATCCAGCTTGGTTTCGGAAATTTCCAAAGCGCCTGTTTTGGTTATTGAGATGCCCATATCCGAAAGGCCTCTTATGGTCCCGCCCGGCGTAGACGAAAAAGCAGTAAAGTAGTTCTGCATGTCTCGTATGTGACCTCGAAATATGCTGTCTCCAGATAGGGCGCCTTCGGATTCGCGATCGCTCAACTCCTTTAACGCGGTCTTAGTGGCATTAAACTGTGTCACCAGATTTTCAATGTTGTTTTTAATTATGCTGGTGTCTTGAGTAATTGAGACGCTGGCGGCACCACTGGTGACACCATTTAAAGCAAGTGTCACGCCTGGAATAATGTCATCGATCGAGTTACTGGAACGGCTATAGGTGACGCCGTTGACTGAGACTGTGGCATTTGCAGCCGCCTCGCCTGACGGCGTATCGGCGGAGAGCAAACTGTTTACCGATGGCGTAATTGAAAACTGTTGGTCGGTGCCGCTCTTGCCAACCAGCTGAATAATGTAGTTACTGCCACTGGTGCCTTTGTCAATAAGCTGGGCTGAAACGTCAATGTTCGCTGCGTTAATTGCATCGACAATGCCCTGGGGCGTCGCTGTGGCTACATTGATTGTAGTGGTCACAGTACTGGTATCGCCAATCGTAATGTCGATATCAAACGCGCTGCCCGAATTTAAAAGTTGGCTTGCGCTGGTAAATTCTGAAGCGCTGTGCGGGGTTATGTTTGTGCGCTGTTCACGTGCCACAGCGCTAACGGTTACATTGTGTGAGCCCGACGTTGCGGTGCCGCCTGCGCTAACCGAGAAGGCTGTGGTTTGGCTATTAGAGGTTTTGTAGGTGTTAAAGTCAGTGGCGTCGTTTAATTTTTTTGCAGCATCCTGCAAGGCCACCATAGAGGCAGCCGCAGTGGCCAAGGCGCTGATCTGTGTATCGTTATCCTCGATCTTAGATTCAATTCGAGCCTTAGAAACACTGGTTTCGGCGTCAACTAATGCGGACACGATTTCTTTGGTATTAAACCCAGCACCGGCACCCAATGTATTTATGTAGTCTATTGCCACGACGTTCCTGCATCTTCGAAGTGTCGAAGTTCCGTTACTTTGCAGGAATCAAAGCAATATGTGTGCCATTCCTGTTCGATTGCTGTCTGTAGGCTTAATCGGCAGCAGCCTCGCCATATTTAATGGTTTTGGCTACAGTAAAGCCGTCAACTGTAGGTTTACGGCTGTTGCAGTACTCTATTATCGGATCCAGCGAGCAAACGCGTCGATTGCAGCAATTGATTGATTCAATTGCGCCGGCGGATGTCAGTGTGCTCGTGACTGGCGAGAGCGGCTGCGGCAAAGAGTTGGTAGCACAGGCAATTCACAGTCGTTCCGAGCGCCGTCATTGCCCATTTATTGCGGTTAACTGTGGCGCTATTCCTGGGGATTTGCTCGAAAGCCAATTGTTTGGGCACAAAAAAGGCGCTTTCACTGGCGCCATTGCTGATCATCGCGGCAAGCTCCAAGAAGCCGATTCTGGCACCTTGTTTCTCGATGAAATTGGCGACATGCCTATGAGCATGCAAGTGAAACTGTTGCGGGTTTTGCAGGAACGCAACGTCACGCCTATCGGTTCTAACCAGGTCATCGATATCGATATTCGCGTGGTGGCGGCAACCCACCGCAACCTTGAGGAAGAGATAGCCGCAGGGCGTTTTCGTGCGGACCTGTTTTATCGGCTCAATGTGTTACCCGTACAAGTGGTGCCTTTGCGCGAGCGCCGGTCAGAAATTCCCGAACTGATTGCGCATTTCGCCGAGGACCTTAAGTCGGTGGATAAGCCTATTGCCCTAGCACCTAATCTGTCCAAGCTCCTGCAAGTCTATGACTGGCCAGGCAATGTGCGAGAGTTGTCGAATACTGTGCATCGGTTGTCAGTGTTGTATCCGGGGCAGGTGCTGGACTTGCATAACGTTGACGCCACTATGTTGCCACCCGGTGCCTTGGAAGGCATGACGGAGCTACCGCCGCCTGCAACGGAAGACGACACCGATGTCTTTGCCGGAGTCATTGAGGCCGAGCAGGCAGATCAGGCGGCAGACGCTGCTGCCCAGCGGTTTTTACAAGACCCGGGGACGTCTGCGCCTTCCGAAGTTGATGCAGAGTTTGAGTCCATTGTTATGCTCGCCCAAGGTTACGAAGATTTCCGCTCCAAAGGTCAGTCCCTTAAAGGCATGCTCAGTGACATCGAGCAAGATTTGATTGCCCGTGCGTTAGCAGAATCCGGCGGCAACGTGAGCCGTTGTGCCAAATTGCTAAAGATGCAGCGTACGACCTTGATCGAACGCATCAAGAAATACGAACTACGGGTAGCCTAACCGGCAAAACCTGACCGCTAAGGGCTTTGTAAGCCGTCGTCGGAATTTCGTCATGCGGCAAAATAGACCCTGTTGGATTCTCTACGGCCCGCCTAAGCCTATGAATTTGATGATATTTTTTTCTGGCATGTATATTGCTTTTGAACCGGCAACGAATTCAGAAGAAGCGGCATGTACGAATCGCAACCAATCGAATTATTTTGGGACAACAGCGCAGACCTCGACGCGCATACTGTTGCTGCATTAAACAGCAGCGGTTTTCGCGCGCGGCCCGTTGCCCTTAATCAACTCAGCAACCAGCTTGTCGCCGGTGAAGCGGGCCCAAGAGTGGTTTGTGTACAAGGACGGCCGGGTACCTCTGAAGCCCACATTCGGGCGCTTCGAGAACTGCTTGGCCCAAGGGTCTACCTAATTCTTCGCGTCGGCATAAACGACCTCAACACGGCCATTGTGGGCGTAAAGAGCGGTGTCGATGATGTAATAACCGCTGATGCGGATTGCAAAATTTGGCAAGACGTTGCGGCTTCAGCGCGGCTGCGTCTGTTGAAGTACGAATCCTATGTTTTTGTTGATGAAACCAGCCAACAATTACTCGCATTGGTAGAGCGCGTAGGTGCATCTGAAGTCACTGTACTTCTGCAAGGTGCTACGGGCTCAGGTAAAGAGGTTTTAGCGCGACTGGCTCACGATTTTTCGCCGCGGCGCGACGGTCCATTCATTCCTGTGAACTGTGCCGCGTTGCCAGAGAATTTGGCGGAGAGTCTGTTGTTTGGCCATATGCGTGGTGCTTTTACAGGTGCTACGCGCAACACGGACGGTTTTTTCACCCAAGCCCATGGCGGCACTTTGTTTTTAGATGAAGTCGGTGAACTGTCACCGCAGCTGCAAGCAAAACTGTTGCGAGCGATTCAAGAAAAAGAGGTGTTGCCGGTGGGTTCTTCCGAATCCCATAAGGTCGATGTCCGCATTGTCTCCGCAACTAATCGCGACTTGCGTGCAGGTTATACCGACAACCCGTTCCGCGAAGATCTGTATTTCCGTATCAGTACCTTCCGCATCAACGTACCCAGCCTAAGCGCGCGTTTAGACGACGTTTTGCCATTGGCGAACTTTTTTATTCTGAAACATTCGCGGGAAAATCGCGCTTTGCAGTTTTCGCCTGAGGCGGTAGCAAAGCTGTTGGCCTATACCTGGCCTGGCAATGTTCGAGAGCTAGAGAACGTCGTGCAGCGGGCTATTGTTTTGACCACGGGCGATGTCATTCATTCGCAATATCTAATTTTCGATGAGCCCATGGGCCAGGTAGCTACGCAACCTACTGTGGTGGCTGCCCCGGTCGCTGTACAACCTTCCAAAGCTGAGAGCGCTGCCAAGGTAGATGGTTTGCAAGACGCCATGGACGCCAATGAGTTCCGCATTATCGCAGAAACCATAAGAACCTCGCCCACGCGTCAGGCCGCAGCGGCAGCGCTGGGCATCAGTGAGCGCACCTTACGTTATAAGTTGGCTCGCATGCGCGAACGCGGTATGGAATTGCCGCGACGTAAATCGGCTTAGGGCAACATCATGATTGAGAGTGTATATCAGGCAAAAGTCGGCTCGTTGATGAGCCAAATCAGAGCCTATCAAGACCGCGCTGACCTGGTGAACAGTGATGTCGCGAACCAGGGTGTTAACGAAGTCGGCAAGTCCGGATTTGGTGACTACATTGCAACGGCAGTGGAGTCGGTTAACGAAACCCAAATGAATGCAGCGGAAATGCGTGACGCCTATGAGCGTGGCGAAGATGTACCGCTGACTGATGTAGTGCTTGCTATGCAGAAGTCGTCGCTCGCTTTTGAAGCCACGCTACAGGTAAGAAATAAGTTGCTAAAGGCGTATAACGACGTCATGAACATGCCGGTTTAATTGGCAAAACAGTAAAACCCAAAGAGTAGAATAATGGCCGAATCAGCCCTAGAACCCTCGAACCAAGCGTTAGCGCCAACAGGCACTGGTCGTGTTGCAACGCCGAATATGGCACCCAGCGCGCCGAACGTGCCCAGCGAGCCGATCATTCGTTCGATACTTAACCAACCTGGTGTGCAGCGAACGCTGCCTGCCATTGTCATGCTCTTCAGCTTGGCCGCGTTGGCGTTTATTTACTCTTATGTTTCAGCTCCGGTGGGGCGTCCGTTGTTCTCCGAACTTTCAGATGCCGACCGCCAGGTAGCCTACGACGCGCTGCTTGCCGGCGGTGAATACGGTGCCTACTTGGACACCAACACCGGTCTGTTGATGGTGCCAGAAGACAAGTATTTTTCTGCCAAATTATTTCTTGCCAGTCAGAACATTCCGCGCAGTGCCAGCACCGCTGGATTTGAGTCGTTGTTAGAAAACAGCTCCATGACCACATCGCGGAATATGGAGCTGGGTTTAATGCGTACCCAACTGCAACGCGACCTGGAGCAGACCATTGGCCAGATCGGTTCTGTACGCAAGGCGCGGGTGCACATTGCCGAGCCGCAACAAAGCCCCTTTATAAAGAACCGAGCGCCTGCCAAGGCGTCGGTCTACATTGAACCGTATAGCGGCCGTCAGCTCACCCAAACCAATATCCAAGCTATTGTGCATTTGGTGTCTTCGAGCATTCCGTATTTGCCGGCAGAAAATGTCACGGTCATTGATAATCGTGGCGCGCTGTTGAGCGGTCCTCGGGAACAAGACAATGCCATGAGCTTGACCATGTCCCAAACCGAACATGAATTGTCTATTGAAGACACCTACAGAAGCCGCATCGACCAATTGCTGGGCGCCATCGTAGGTTACGATAACGTCAATGCTCAGGTGGACGTTATGTTGAACTTCACCGCGGTAGAGACCACTTACGAAGACTTTGATCGTGACAACACAGGGGGTGCGACGCGCTCAGAATCTGTGAGCCAGGACGAGCAGCAGTCGAAGTCTGGCGGCGCAGCTGAGGCAGGTACATTTGTAGAATCGCCCGGTGCCACGGAGGTACAGGAAAACAATACCCAAACCAGCAGTTCAACTACCCGCAATTACGAACTGGACCGGGAAATCCGTTATGTGAAACAGCAGGTGGGCACCATCGATCGAATCACCGTATCTGTTGTAATCGATCCAAAGGCCATATTGGCTGGGGCAGAAGCGGCTGACGCGAACAATCAGATCTCAGCTGAACGGCTCGCGGAATTTGAAGAGCTGATTAAGGGCGTTATTGGTTTCGACGAAAGTCGCGGTGACGTCATCAAAGTTGTGCCCACGACCTTTAACAACCGTTACGACGATTACGAAGAACCGCCCCAAACCACTTTCGAGATGGTGCAGGGTTATGTTCAAGACCCAACCGTAAAGTACTTGTCGCAAACGTTGATTGCGGTGTTGTTAGTGCTGCTGACACTGTTCACTGTGGTGCGGCCCGCAATCAAGTACTACACCGCTGGACGCAGCATGGGCGGTGCAAACCGCTCTGCTGACGGCGAGCTCTCTGCGGCAGACGTTGAGCGTATTCGCCAGGGCGACGACGGCAACCTAGAAGAAATCAAGTCAAAGCTGATGCCTAAGCGTTCTTCCATTCCAGAAGACATGTTGAACACAGCAAATACCTACGAAGATAAGATCGCAGTGATGCGCATGATGGTTGCAGACGATCCCGGTCGTGTTGCGAACCTGCTCAAGCGCATGATCAATGCGTAACTAATCCGCCGAAGTAAATCGCGAGAACTAACGTGGCAAAAAAAGATAAAAAGAACGAACCGGTCAAGCCGCCAGAGCCTTCGGCACTGGAGCGCGAGCTTGCGGCCTTGGACTCTACCAAGCGGGCGGCATTACTGATGTTGGTGCTGGGTGAGCAGCAAGCCTCAGACATCATCGGTTATTTGAATCGGGACGAAGTTGAGACTCTAGGCACCGCCATGGTTTCAGTAAACGACGTTTCCCAAACCGCGGTGGATAAAGTCCTTGACCAGTTTATTGGTGAGTTGCGCGGTCAGACCAATCTGGGTCTTGGATCGAAAGACTATGTTGAGGGGGTATTAAAGCGCGCCCTCGGACCGGAAAAGTCCGCCTCAGTTTTGAGCCGCATATTGCCGTCATCTTCTAGCAAAGGCTTAGAGATTCTGGCTTGGATGACGCCGCAAAATATTTTCGAAATGATCGGTGATGAGCATCCCCAGGTCATTGCCATCATCATGTCGGTACTCGAAGAAGATACCGCAGCAGAACTCCTGGCTTTGCTTCCCGGCGAAATGCGTACCGAAGTGATGCGCCGAGTCGCGCTTTTAGACACGGTGCAACCAAGCGCCATGTCCGAATTGGAAAATGTCGTACAGCGCCAACTGCAAAGCTCTATGTCTTCTCAGGCAGCCCCGACGGTGGGTGGCGTGCGCGCTGCGGCGAAAATTATGAATCGCACCAAGTTGGATTTAGAAACCGAGGTGTTTGGTGGTCTGAAAGAGCTGGACGAACAGCTTGCCGTGGACATTCAGGACAACATGTTTGAGTTCGAGGACTTTATAAAACTAGACCGCCGCAGTATGCAGACCTTAGGTCAGGCGTTGGATCAGGACGAATTGATGTTGGCATTCCGCGGCGCACCGCAACAGTTAATTGACTACTTCTTAGAGAACGTGTCGGAACGACAAGCACTGGTTATGAAAGACGATATGGAAGTCGCCACACCAAAACCAATTGCCGAAGTCGAAGCGGCACAGAAAAATATCGTGCGCCAAGCGCGCAAGCTGCAGGAAGCTGGCGAAATTATTATGTCGGCCGGTGACAGCACGGACTATGTTTAGGACGACTCATGACCAATGACGCTTGGTCAAGCGACCCGCGTTTTACAAAACGTAAAACGGAGCAAGGGTTTACTCGTTTTGCAGCGCCAGCGGAGCAGTCTGCTGGTTTTGTTGTGGGCATCGAACAGGACAATACCCCGGTTGGGGACGAACAAACTACGCCAGTGCCACCGAGCGCCAGCTATAGCCAACAACAAGTCGATGAACTGGTAGCCGCAGCCAAGGCAGAAGGCCTTGCTACTGGTGAGGCAAAGGCTGATCAGCAGTTTTTGCAAATGCAGACAGAATACAAAGCCCTGGTGGATGCAGAATTTGCTGCGTTCATGGGGGCGTTAAAAGACGACCTTGGGTCTCGCCAACCGTTGTTGGAACCGGTTCGCGACCTGGCGCTCGCGTTGGCGGAGCAGCTTGCTCGCACCGAATTGAGCCAGTCACACAGCGCTATTGAGGCGGTGGTCAATGCGGTAATCGACGGCTTGGATCCCACCGACTTAGGCGCCATAGAGATTCACGTTTCCGAAGCCTGGGCAAATCGGTTAAAAGCCGAACCGTTGCAGGGGCTAACGGGTGACTACCCAGTTATTGCGGATGAAGATTTATACGACGGTGATGTACGCCTGCTTGTAAACGATGCTCAGGTAGAGGACTTGGTCACTCAGCGTGTGCAGCAACTAGCAGAACAGCTGCAGCGTATGGATTTTACTGATCTTGCAGAAACAGAAACAGAAACAGAAACAGAAACAGAAACCATGCCCCAGGCGGCTGGATTAGCCGACGATGTGGCCGACGCAGACTTCGAAGAATTGCCGCAATTTGACGGCGATAGCTCTGGAACAGAGGACTGATGTTAAGTCTCGCCAAGTACTCTGAAAGCATTGTGGCGCAACTAAAGCCGCCGCGACCGCGTCGCTACGGAACGCTGACACGGATTGTTGGGCTGACGTTAGAAGCCAAAGGCGTCAGTGCCGCGGTAGGTTCAATTTGTCGGATACTACGCCCTGATGGCGAGCATGTAGATGCTCAGGTAGTTGGCTTTGAATCCGGCAGCGTTTATTTAATGCCGCTGTGGCAGGCCACCGGACTGAGTGCGGGTTGTCGCGTATATGTGCATAAAGAAACCGATACTGCCTTGGTTGGTGATGGCTTGCTTGGCCGCGTGGTGGATGCCATGGGGGAACCTTTAGACGAGCAGCCGAAGATTACCGGCGGCCGACCCATGGGTTTATCTGGCAGTACGCCGAATCCAATGGAACGCACCCCCATTAACAAAGTGTTGGATGTAGGTATTCGCGCCCTAAATGCGCTACTGACGATTGGTTGCGGACAGCGTATTGGACTGATCGCAGGGTCTGGCGTTGGTAAAAGTGTTTTGTTGGGCATGTTGACCAAGTTTACAGCCGCTGATGTGGTTGTGATCGGGCTCATCGGCGAGCGCGGTCGAGAAGTAAAAGAATTCATTGAGAATACGTTAGGTCCAGAGGGCTTGAAAAAATCCATTGTGGTGGCAGCGCCAGCAGACGAGTCACCGCTGTTGCGAATCCGCGCAACCCATTTAGCGCATCTTTATGCCGAGCACTTTCGTGCAGAGGGCAAGAACGTGCTATTGCTAATGGACAGCTTGTCCAGAGTAGCCCATGCCCAGCGCGAAATCGGTTTGGCAGTAGGTGAGCCGCCCACAGCGAAGGGCTATCCCCCGTCGGTGTTCAGTCTGTTGCCGAAATTGATTGAGCGTTCCGGTACGGGCCGTATGGGTGAAGGCACCATTACCGCTATGTATACGCTATTAGCGGAGGGCGATGACTTAAATGATCCCATTGTCGACATTGCTCGGGCGTCACTGGACGGTCAGGTGGTGTTGTCGCGAGCGTTGGCGGATGCCGCGCACTATCCAGCGATTGATTTAATGGGCTCTATTTCTCGATTGATGCCCACCATTGCTGATCAGGACCATCAGAATTTGGCGAACAATTTGCGTCGGTTGTGGACGCTGTATCAGCAGAATGAAGATCTGATCAATGTGGGCGCTTACGAAGCTGGGTCGAACCCGGATTTGGACCGTGCCATTGCCGTTCGCAGCGAGATGGAAAATTTCTTACGTCAGCCGATGCACGAGCAGGTAACTGCCGATGTGGCGCTGGCACAGTTACAGGAGTGCTTGGCTCATGGCTGAAATGTTTGATCGCCAGATCGACCGCTGGCAATTGCTTGCGGACCGGGTCGAGGACGAACTTACCGAAGTGCAAAAAGCGCTGGTTCAGGTAACCGCTCGGCGGAATGAAATGGCCTCTGAAGCGGCAAAACTTCGCCAGATGAAAGACCAGTATCTGCAAGACCTGACTACTCAACAGCAACAGGATCACAGCATAGAAGCTACGACCCATTTGCGGCGGTTTTTGGTTCATCTCGACGACACGTTGATCGCGGTAGATCAACAGATACAACAGATCGATGGGGCCAAACGCCAGATAGAACAACGTTATCGCGGGCTCTATCAAGAACACAGCAAGTTTGAGGCGCTGCGAAATAGGGTAGAACTGCGCAAGGACAGCCACGACAAGCGCGTTGAACAGAAGCAGCAGGATCTCTTAAACGTGCAGCGATTTTCCCAAACTGGCGGGCCCTAACAGGCTTTTGGCACAAATGTTGCCATGCTAATACCAAGACAAATACACAGTGCGAGATCTGTGTTCGCAAAGATCGCGAAGCGCTGCGGCAGCAGCCAACATAAATAGAGGGTTTAGCGAAATGCCCAAGGCATTGCTTACTAGGAAGAACAATCGATGACGGACTTCATTAAGCCACCGAATGTGACATCTGCTTCGGACGTGCCCGCGCTGGGCACGGAAGCAAAAAAAGCGCCACAGAGTGTGCCCACAGGCGACTTTCGGCATCTGTTGCAAAATCAGGTGTCCATGCCACAGTACACCAGTGCGGTGGACCACAGCCTAACCGAGACCCATGAAATGCCGCGGTTGGAATTGCACGATCGCAGTAGAGAAATTGGCCGGGTTATTTTGACTGGCGGCACCCACCCCGGTCAGGACACCCAATTGACGCAATTCATGCGCGACCACGGATTTTCCGAGGGCGGCATGGCCGGTTACATGAAGCAAACCATGCTGGGTGCGGGAGCTGCGGTTGCACATAGCGCGAGCGAGCCAAACCCATTGCCTGTTCAAGAATTGGGCGACCTGTCCATATCGGCGACGCTAGTAGAAACGGCCCTTGCAGAACCTAATATAGCGGCGCCGGTAATTGGCACAGTGAGCGTGGCGAACCAAACGGCAGACAATGCCAACGGACTGGGTTCATCCACACTGCCTAAACCTGAGACGGCGCTGCACAGTGAAGCCAAATTAGCACCCAACACCGTTCCTGAACCGCCTATGCCAGTGCGCACTGAGACGCTGATTGAAGAGGCATTAATGCCCGCCAGCACAAAAGAAATTTTGACCGCGCAATGGCCACAAGTCAGTGACGAACAAAAGCACACAGCGGCGGCTCAGGCAGCTGCTCAAGAAAGCGGTGAATTGGATGTCGAGTTTGCGAATCAACAACAGTCTGGTCAGCGATCTGGCCAAGGTGAACAGCCGGCAACCCCGACCCAGAACTTGGCGTCCAATGAAGAAGCCCAAAGCAGGGCGCAACAATATCGCTATTGGAGCGAGCGCTTCAGTGAAATGCTGGGTACACGCTTGGCAGTGGCGGTGCGAGAAGGTTCTTGGTCGGTGCAATTAGACCTGGATGCCATGGACTTGGGTTCGGTCGCGATTCAGTTGCACGCGGGTAAAGACGGTATCCAAGGACTAGTGACCTCGTCGGATCCACAAGTGCGTCAATTGTTAGCGGATTCACTGCCGAAGTTACAGGCGGCTTTAGAAAGTGCGCTGAGCGACAAAGTAGACAATCCGGCGGTATCGCTGAGTTTGGGCGCCAGCCAAAAACCGCCCACCGAAGAATTTAAGACCATTACCCTGTCTGCTCAGGAGCTAGCTCAGGCATTACCTGCCGACTTCAAAGCAGGTGATGGATTGAACGTTTTTGTGTAGGGTCTGTGCACTGAAAGTTCACAGATAGAGGCTATCCCATGAACAGACTAATTTGGCCCCTAGTCGCCCTTATGGCGTTATTTGTAAGTGGCTGCAGCGACGAGCCTGCGCCTACTGGACCGCCAATGTGCCCGGACTTTGATCCTACTGTGAAATACGACAAGCCACCTGATGCGGCATCGCGTACGTTGTGGAATAAGTGCGTTCCCCAGGACCTTGGCGAGTCGGGTTATCACCCAATCGAAAAGCCTGCGTTGATCGTCAAGCTGAAAGATTCGCGCAAGATGATGCAGCTGAAATTTTCTGTGATGACTCAGCATGACTTTTTTGCGCTGCGCCGGCTGGCGACCCACGACCAGGCGCTACGCGCTGCGTTTACTGAGCGCATGCTGCAGGTAACCGAAGAAGAAACCAGCGACCCTGCGTTCCGCGACAAATTCCGCGCCGAACTAAAGACAATTGCCAACGATGTAATTAAGCAGGTCGAAAATTACGACTTCGACATTGTTGGGCAAGTGCTGATTACAAGTTACGTGGTGGAGTAGAGCCGAGTCATGGCAGACGGTGAAAAACTACTCACAGACGAAGAGATGCAGGCCATCGAAGAGGTGGTGGCGTCGGGTGATTTAGAGGGTGACGGATACAACGTTGGCGTCAGCGCCGAAAGTTTTGACCTAACCTCGAAAGACAACCGTCCGAGTTTTGACACCACGGTGCTGGAGCAGATCAACGAGCGTTTTCACCGCCATTTGCGCATTGGTTTGTTACGTGAGCTGAAGTACAGCGCCGATGTTGCCATGGGTACGGTCGAAGTCATGAACTATGGCGACTACATACGCAACTTGCCGTCGCCAGTGAGTTTGAACCTGACCAATATGAGCCCTCTTAAGGGCGAGTCTATTTGTTTTATCGACCCACAAGTGGTGTTCAGTTGCGTCGACAATTGGTTTGGCGGAACACCGCGGCCGCTAAATGCCGTCAGCGAGGCGCGTGGATTCAGCGCAACTGAAGAAGTGGTGATGAAGAAGGTGCGGATTGTCGTTTACTCCGCGCTGTTAGAGGCCTGGGCGCCTGCGCTGCGCGTGCAGTGCGAATTTGTGCGCGCAGAACCTAATCCACTGTTGGCAAATATCGCAGCGGATCATGAATTGGTGGTCATCAATCGGTTTAAGGTCGGTAACGGTACTGACGCCTTGGGCGCCATAGACATTGTGCACCCATTCGACAGCATCAACCTGGTGCGCGGGTCTTTAACAAAAACTGCGGTCGCGAGCCGCAGCGAAAATCGTCTTGAGCGTGAATGGACTCAACGATTAGCGAACACCCTGGACGAAGTGCCTTTCGAGGCAGTAGTTAATGCAGGCGAAATACCCATTTCACTAGCAAAGTTGAATACGCTCAAAGTTGGCGATGTGATCTCTTTGCAAGACATGGGTCGATCAGAATTATGTGTAAACGGGTTACCGATTTACGAAGTAGAAATGGGCAGTCGCGGTGATCATGCCGCGGTTAAAATAATAGCGAGTACCATGGCTGGACACACCAATGAGTGAAAACGTCGAAGAACCCACACAAGCCGTTGAAGCGGACAACAACGATGCCCTTGCAGAAGGGTCGTTGGACCAAGATTTAATACGTTCGATACCGGTAACGCTCACCGTAGAGCTGGGCTCGGCCAAGTTAAAACTCAAAGACCTGTTGCGTTTGGCTCAGGGCAGTGTGCTCGAGTTGGATACCGCAGCAGGAGAAATGCTGGACCTCAAAGTGAATGGCACCGTCATCGCAAAAGGCGAAGTCGTGACCGTAGGTGATCAGTTGGGTCTTACGGTAGTTGAGATCGTATCGCCCATGGAACGCATCAAGCCCGTATAAAGCGTGGAGAGTTTCGATCCCATTCTGGGCCTGCTGGCCTTCTTGTTCGTTATCGGACTGTTGTTGCTGACGCTGTGGTTCTTAAAAAGTAAGACTGCTCTGGGTGGCAGCAACGGCAAGTCAAATCTGCGCATTATTGATACCCTGCGGATTGATCCCAAGAACAGAGTGTGTGTACTCACTTACGGTGACAAGCGCCTGCTACTGGGCATCAGTACCAGTAACATTACCCTCTTAGACACGACTGAATTGGACGGCTCCGAGGCCCAGGGCGATGAGTCTGCCGCGGCGCTTACAAAGCCTGCGTTCAAAGAGCAGCTCGGCGCCCTACTTGGTCAGACGAAGGACTAATGTCTAGCTGGCTTTGTTGGCTGTTTTGCTGGCTTGCAGCAGTTTCTCCAGCGACAAGGTAATGCGTTTTGAACCGGCAGCGGTGCCCAACCAAACCGTCATCTGATTCTTCACTTGAATAAGGTGCTGTAACGAGCACACACCGCCATTAGAGGTGAGCCAATCAAAGAAGCGTTGTTCGCGTTTTGCTGGGTGATGGGTGCTCAGTGATTCGAGCTGGAGCGCGCGCAGGTCGCAGCGTGGCGGTGGCTTAAGCACTTGTGCAACAAGCTTCGGGGCGGGCTGGTTCGCCTCAGGAGTGGTTTCAACTGCCGGTGGTTGGGTGTTTTTGATCACCACTTGCCGCGTTGTTGCAGTCTTTACGGGGGCGCGTTTGACCACTACCGGCTTGGCCGACGCGGCCTTTTTTGGAGCTGTCTTGGCAACCAAGGGCTTAACGTCTTTAGGCCGCAGAATATCCAGCTGCTCGTTTATGCGACGCCGATACTCCAATACTACTTCGGGTTCGGCACCTGCTCGTGCCAGGGCCGTTGGGCCGATCCGATAAGCCGCCAGCGCCCGTTGCATATCGCCTTTGTAGCGATCGGTTAGCTCCCGCAGGTAGCGGCCGCCTAAATCCACGTTAGTACACGGATCAAACAACGAAGCGCGAGACTTCGCGCCCAGGTGAGCCGCGGTTTGTGGCCACTTAATCTGCATCAAACCCACCGCATTTGCTGAAGACACAGCCCGAGGATTGAGGCTGCTTTCGACGATGGCTATGGCGGTGAGCCAGTCACTGTCCAAATTGTAGGTTTTTGCCGTGGCGTCGAAGCACTGGCGATAAGGCAATTGATTGCCGTTTTGTCCTGCAATTGCCGCTTGGGAAACCACAAGCGTCAGTAGCATGCCGCTGCGGACGGGGGTCAGGGCGAAATGTCGGAACTTTGACAACACCCATGCTGCAGCGCTCGCAAGACCAGCATATCTTTTTAAGTTATTGAATTTATTGAAATAAAAATATGGCACTTTTTTTGCTTAATTAGACTTCACAAGGCGCACGGCGCGTCAACGGATACAGGATTAGCATGCAACAAGTGACCCATAATTTGACGGCGCAAACGCAGATTCAAGCGAATCGGCGTGGCTTCAGTCTTCGGCTGCTGGGCCAAATCCTCGGGTTTGGCGCGGTTTTATTGCTGCCCCTGACAGCCTCTGCCGAGGCTATTCCGGCACTTAACGTGCTCGAAGTCAGCGACGACGGCACCGAGTATAGCTTGTCTTTGCAACTGCTGTTGTTGATGACGGTGCTGGCGTTATTGCCGTCGGTGCTGATCTTAATGACCTCATTTACGCGCATTATTATTGTGTTGTCGTTGTTACGACAGGCGTTGGGTACGGCCCAAACACCACCCAACCAGGTGTTGATTGGTATCGCGTTGTTTCTGTCGCTGTTCATTATGGCACCGGTGCTAGAAAACGTTTACGAAGACGCTTTTATGCCGGTGCAAGAGGGTGAAATTTCACTGATGCAGGGTATTGAATTGGCGCGTGTGCCGATTCAGGAATTCATGGTTGCGCAAACCCGTGAGCAAGATGTGCTCATGTTCATGGAAATGGCTGACCAACCTGCGGTAGAAAATCCTGAAGACATTCCGTTTACCGTGTTGATGCCCGCGTTCATTACCTCGGAACTCAAGACCGCATTTACCATCGGATTCTTAATCTACATCCCTTTCATCATCATCGATTTGGTGGTGGCCAGCGTACTCATGTCCATGGGCATGATGATGTTGTCACCGATGATGATCTCGCTGCCTTTCAAACTGTTGTTATTCGTTCTAGTCGACGGTTGGGGGTTGATTACCAGCTCCTTGGTTGCGACGTTCTTAACTTAGGAGGCAGTCGTGGATACCGCTACCGTCATGGACATTGCCGTTGAATCTTTAACGGTTACCACATTAGTTGCTGCGCCGATTCTGGGTGCTGCGCTGCTGTCAGGCTTATTGGTGGGGATCATTCAAGCAGCAACCTCGATTCAAGAAATGACCTTGAGCTTTATTCCAAAGCTAGCTGTCATGATGATTACCGTGGCGCTGTTCGGCGAATGGCAACTGGCTGTCATGATGGAATACTTCGACACCATTTTTGAGCGCGTGCGCGTCCTCAACGGCTAAAGCGTTATGAACCTGGCCATGATTCAACTCGTTGAAATGCTGCAGCAGTTTCTGTGGCCGTTCATTCGGGTATCAGCCTTACTCATTGCCGCGCCAATTTTTGGCGCAACAGCATTGAACGTGCGCATGCGCGTTGCTATCGGCGCAGTGCTGACGATCTTGATCTTCCAAACGGTGGAGGTGCCTGCCATTGACCCTTTCACCTTTGCCGCAGTCACCAAAATTTTTCACGAAATTGTTGTTGGCGCGCTGATGGGCCTGACCCTACAAGTGGTTGCCGCTGCGGTGATTCTCTCTGGTCAGGTTGTATCTGGCGGTATGGGTCTGGGTATGGCGAATATGATCGATCCTAATCTGGGTAATGTGCCGACCCTGGCGAACTTTTTGTTGGTTATTGGGCTGTTGGCATTTTTAAGCCTTGGCGGCCATTTGGTGCTCATTAGTGTGTTGGTCGACAGCTATCGTTTCATTCCGATTGGCGAAGGACTGTTTCAAACCAATGCGGTTGCCGGATTCATTACCTGGTCATCGCAGATGTTTATTGGCGCAATCTCTCTAGTGCTGCCGGTATTGCTTGGTTTGCTCATGGTCAATGTGTGTCTGGGTGTTATCTCTAAGGCGTCGCCCAGTTTGAACATTTTTGCTGTGGGTTTTCCTGCGCTGATTCCTATTGGGTTGGTGTTGATGACGCTGACCCTAAGTTTTTATTACAGCCGTCTAGAAACCCTTTGGTACGACGGTTTCCGTTATCTCCAAGTCTCGCTGTTTACGTAGGTTATCGGTATGGCTGAAGAACAAGATCAAGACGACAAAACCGAAGACCCCACCGCGCGACGCATGGAAAAAGCGCGAGAAGACGGTCAGGTGTTGCGCTCGCAAGATGCCAGCACCGCGGCGGTTACTTTAGGAATTATTGCGACGCTGTATTACGGCGGATTTTGGTTTGCACCGAAATTTCTGGAACTGTTTAAGAGCGCGTTGATTCTAGAACCGGGCTTGGTCTTTTCTGCAGAGCAGAGCGCGGTGCGCTTTTCGTCGCTTATGGCTGACAGCTTTTTAGTCCTTACACCGTTGTTCTTAATCGCCATAGCGCTGGCGGTAGGCACGGCTACTGCCGTCGGTGGTTTTGTGTTTTCTGCAAAAGCTGCGGCACCGAAGTTGAGTAAGCTCAATCCGCTAAAAGGATTGGCGCGCATATTTGGACTGCGTGCCGTGGTGGAACTGAGCAAGTCGCTGTTGAAGTTTTCAGCAGTGGCAGTATTCGCCGGCACCTTTTTGTATTTCAACCTAGAACACTTTTTTAACTATGCACGGTTCGATGTTAACGCCGGCATCATCGCCAGCTTAGAACTGGTAGCCATGGGCGCCACCATTACTTGTTTGGCATTGTTGTTAATCGCCGCCATAGATGTGCCCTATCAAAAATTCGAGTTTATGAAAAAACTCAAAATGACCAAAAAAGAAGTCCGCGATGAAATGAAAGATATCGAGGGCCAACCCGAGGTGCGGCAAAAAATTCGCCAAAAGCAAAGGGAAATAGCCGAGCAGCGCATGCTTGAAGAAGTTCCCGGCGCGGATGTGATTGTGACTAACCCACAACACTTTGCTGTAGCCCTGGTGTACGAGATGGATAAAGAAGATGCCCCCAGGGTGGTGGCGAAGGGTAAGGGCTTTATGGCTCTGAAAATTCGTGAACTCGCAGGCGAGCACGATGTTGAAATTTTCGAAGCACCACCTCTAGCCAGGGCGTTGTACTTCACGACGGAAATCGGCGCACGTATTCCCGCCGATCTGTTTTATGCCGTGGCCCAAGTGATCGCCTATGTCTATGGACTTAATGCCATGACCAAGGGTGCGACGAAAGCGCCACGACCTAAACCGAAGGTGCCTAAGGCATTCAACTTTGACGAATTTGGCCGTAACGCTGCTCTTTGAGTGGGCGCTAACGATGGAGAAGATCATGATTCCTAATCGCAACAAAGTAGAACAACCCAGTATTGGGAACTTTACTCTTGAGCACGAACACGCCCAACGGCGAGTGGTTCATGCCCTGCAGACCAGTGGCAATACTGTCATTGTTGCCGCAGATCAGGCTGGCCTAATGACGTATTACGTTGCGCGAATGCTCGACCAGCTCAGCGCGTTAGAGGGCAATGCACGGCCAAAAATTCGTAAGTTGCCAGCAGATCGCGACGGCATTCTCGACGCCCTTAACCAACGGCTTGCCGACATAGAGTTGGCGAATGTGGCAGCCGCCACAGACAGTGATAAGCATCGTGCGCGGGAAGTTTGGGTATACGAGAGCCTGACCACTTTTAAGGCTGATGGTGTGTGTTTTGGCGCTAAGATCATTCGCCAGTTTAAAGCCGCAGGTATCAGTCTGATGGTGTCTGCAACACCTGGCGAAACCAATGCGGCAGCCTTAAAACAGCTGATGCACAGTTGCAAAGCGCAGCGCTGGGATTTTGCTACCCCTACCCAAGAGCAATGTGATGATGCCATGGCGCAAGCGGCCCACAGTGCTGACTTTGGTGCGGTGCAAAGCGCCATTCGAGATATGGGCATGATGGCTAATTTGTCGACCCCCACAGAAGTATTAGATTTCCCAACAACGGTGAAAACCGAACCCAGTTTAGACAGCGATTTGGATGTGCGTCAGTTGTTGAAAGCTCAGCGCAAGCAAAACAAACAACAACAAATACGCGAACAAGCAAAACCGCACCGCGCTGCAAGTGCGCCGCGCAAGCCATTCGCGTTGCTGCAATTGGTAGCGGGCATAACGTTTATTGGGATTGTTGTTGCGGTGCAATTGGATATGACTCCAGGACTGATCAGCGGTACCGAAACAGAAGAAGCCGTGGTGGCGGAAGCCATCGCTGTCAGTGAACCGTTGGAGACGACACCAGCCCCACAAGGTACGGAAGTCGTTGCTGCCGCAGAAGTAGTAGAAGTAAAAGAAGTAGAAGGTGCAGGGCTTTTTGTTGCGCAAGATCAGGCGGCAGTAGCGTTAGGTGCTCAAACCGAGGTGGCAGAAGAAATTCTGATTGCGCCGGTTGTCAAAGCAAAAACGTTGTTAACCGGCGCACAAGACCAGGAGCTGATGCAAATTTTCGCATCGACCGAACCTGACATGCCGGTCGCGACGGAACCCAAGGCGCGGGTAAATGCCCCAGCTAAAGTCGAGGCGGTAACACAGACTCAACCTGTTGTGAGCAGCCCGCCGGCTAAACCAAAAGGCGTTTTTGTGCAGCATGGATCCTTCGCGCGCCTGCAGGGTGCTTTGGTTTGGCAGAGCAATTACAGCAACGAGCGAAAGACAAAAGTTTTTATTAAGGGTACAAATCCAAAACGCTTTGTTGTGGTCAGCGGCCCGTTTGCTGATCGACAACGCGCTAGAGACACGCTGGAAATGGGTTCCGATGCGTTTTTAGTGCCAGCGCATCTGGTCGGCGAACAAGTAATGTCGCTGGGTGGCCTTTAGATTAGGAGATCGACATGTTCGAAAAACTACTAAGCAAGTTCAAAAAAGATAAAAAGGGCGGCAAAGCCCCTGCCGCTAAAAAACCAGCGGCGAGCGCTGCTGCTGAGGCGACAGAAGCCACTGCGGTTGCCAATGACGATGCGGATACAGCCACTCAGACCGAGGGCGTAACCCAAGATAATGCTGCGGTAGAGGCAAGTCCGTCCGAGGAGAACGGTAATGGCAACGGTAACGGCAAGCCGCGCGTCGATGTGATTGACGCCATGGGCAACAGCGTTGCCGATATGGTGACGAACATCGCCGAGCAGTTGTCGGCGTCTACAGAACAGTTATCCAAGTCTCGGCGCTACACCAACTTTGCCTTTACCCTGTTGGGTGTGACCTTATTGAGCACAGGCGTTTACCTCACGGTGATGACCTTGCAGTTGTCCTCTCGACTGACCCAAGTGGACGAAACCCTAAGTATGCTGACGGAACAAACCGGCGATCAGGACAATTCCATTGCCTTGATTGAAGAGATGCGTGGCGAGGTGGCCACTCTGCTTGCTGGACAGGTCCAGTTGAGTGAGCAAACCAGCGGTGGCGGAACAGACAATTCAGAAAATACCGAGCAGTTGCGGCGTCTGACCCAAAGCTTGGAGGCATTGCTGCAGAATCAAGCGGCCACCGACGCACGACTTGCAAACCTGGGTGAATTGCTCAAGCGAATGGACGGCACAGGTAATCAGAAGGTACAAAAACTGCTCGAAGACGTAGAGCAGAAGGTGGCTGACCTTTATGTGATTGAGCAGGCGCGGATTGCCAGAGAGCTGCAGCGTTTGCGCAGCGAAACCGCCGCCAGCGATTAAAGCAAGCGAGGACTCTGCCCTGGCTAGAACAAGGCCCCGGTAAAAAGTTAGACTACCAGCGCAGTGGCTTGCACCACCGCGTTCTTGAACCACGATGATGCCGTGACTAACTGGGCCGAGCTGATTGGATATAACCCACATTATTGACGGGCTAAATGACCCGCAACGTGCTGCCGTTTCTGCGCCACTTGGTAATGCCCTTGTAGTTGCCGGTGCCGGCAGTGGCAAAACGAGAGTACTCGTACACCGCATTGCCTGGTTAATCGAAGTCGAAAACGTATCGCCCCACAGCATCCTTGCGGTGACTTTCACGAATAAAGCCGCAGCAGAATTGCGAGCGCGTACGGAAAGTTTGCTCAATATGTCCACCCGCTCGATGTGGGTTGGCACTTTTCACAGTCTTGCTCATAGACTGCTGCGTATGCATTGGGCAGAAGCCAAATTGCCGCAGAATTTTCAGATCCTCGACAGCGATGACCAAGTGCGTTTGATCAAGCGCATTATGAAGACGCAGGACATTGATGAAAAAAAATGGCCGGCGCGGCAAGCGGCCTGGTTTATTAACGGGCAAAAGGACGAAGGGCGGCGGGCCCATGAGGTGCCTAATGGCGATGATCTGTTCCAAATTACTCACAAAAGAATTTATCAGGCCTACGAAGAAACCTGCGACCAAGGTGGTTTGGTCGACTTTGCGGAATTGTTATTGCGCAGCCATGAGTTGTGGCTCAACGATCCCACCTTATTGCAGCACTATCAGCAACGCTTCAGCCATTTGCTGGTCGATGAATTTCAGGACACTAATGCGATTCAGTACGCCTGGCTAAGGGTGCTGGCGGGCCGTCAGTCCAACATTATGGCGGTGGGCGACGACGACCAGTCGATTTATGGCTGGCGCGGGGCAAAGATTGAAAATATCCATAACTTCGCCGCCCACTTTGCGGAAGTCGATACCATTCGGCTGGAGCAGAATTATCGGTCTACCAAGAACATTCTCGATGCCGCTAATGGGCTTATTCAGCAAAACTCAGATCGCTTAGGTAAAGAGCTTTGGTCCGCCGGAGGCGAGGGCGAGCCGATTAAGGTCTACGCCGGATTTAATGATCTGGACGAGGCGCGCTTCATCGTTGAGCGCATTGAGCAATGGTTAGAAACAGGTGGCAGCGCAGATGAAGTAGCGGTGTTGTATCGATCTAACGCGCAATCACGTGTGATAGAAGAAGCCTTGCTGCGCGCCAACATCGCGTATCAGATCTATGGCGGTCAGCGATTTTTTGAACGCGCAGAAATAAAGAATGCCCTAGCGTACATGCGGCTAATTGAGGACCGGCACTCTGACCCGGCCTTCGAGCGCGTGGTTAATACGCCCCCGCGCGGTATTGGTGACAAAAGCATAGAAAGCATTCGCCAACTGGCGCGGCAACGTCAGCAGTCGATGTGGACAGCAGCAAAAGCAGGCATCAGTGAAGGGCTATTTGCTGCAAGGGTGCAAAAGACCGTGGGTGCATTTATCCAGTTAATGGATGAACTGGCCGATGCGGTCGCGCCCATGACCCTCGAAGAATTAGGTGAGCATGTCATTGAGGTCAGCGGTTTGATGGCCTTTCACAGCCAAGAGCGCGGTGAACGCGGTCTGGCGCGCAAAGAAAACTTGCAAGAACTGGTGGCGGCCTGCGGCCAATTTGCCGGTGATCTGGTGTTCCCTTTCGAGGACAGTGATCGTGCTGAGGTTAGCGTGCTGCAGGAGTTTCTTGATCAAATGACGTTAGACGCTGGCGACCGTCAGGCCGCCCAAGGTCCCAGTGTGCAGATGATGACCCTGCATTCCGCCAAGGGCCTAGAGTTTCCGCTGGTATTTTTAGGCGGTCTTGAAGAAGGTTTGTTTCCTCACCGCATGTCTGCGGATGAACCAGGGCGAATGGAAGAAGAGCGGCGACTGGCGTATGTGGGCATCACTCGGGCCATGCGCGAGCTGTACCTGACTTACGCTGAAACTCGCCGCTTACACGGCCAAGACAGCTATAACCGGCCGAGCCGGTTTTTGCGGGAAATCCCTCAAGACCTACTGCAGGAGATTCGTGTTGGTGGCCGTACTCAGCCACAATTCAGCGCTGCCGCTTCGGCGTCAGGCTATGGCGCAGGGGGCTTGTTGTCGGACGCGCCAGGCGTTGACGGATTTTCCATGGGCCAACGCGTACTCCATGGCAAGTACGGCGAAGGGGTAATTTTACAGTTTGAGGGCAGTGGCGAGCGCGCCAAGGTCCAAGTGAATTTTGCTGAAGGCGCAAAATGGCTCATGGTGAGCTACGCCAATCTGCAAATTTTGGATGCATGAGGGAGCAACTATGAGACTGAGACAGTTTTTTTCTAGCGCATGGGCTTTGCTGTTGATGGTTGGCCTGTTGGGGTGTGGTGCCGAGCCCGCCAATCAAGCAGGCGCGTCCGCCGCGGATGAAACAAAAGTATATCGTTGGAAGCTGATTACGACTTGGCCTAAAAATCTTCCAGGCCTAGGCGTTGCCCCAGAACGGTTAGCAGATCACTTGCGCAAGATGAGTAACGGTCGTCTAGACATAAAGGTTTATGGCGCGGGTGAACTGGTGGGTGCGTTTGAAATTTTTGATGCCGTGTCCCAGGGCACTGCGGAGATGGGCCATGGAGCAGCCTATTATTGGCGCGGCAAAATTCCCGCCGCTGCAATGTTCGCCACCGTGCCCTTTGGCATGAACGCGCAAGAGATGAACGGCTGGCTGCATCATGGTGGCGGTTTGGAGCTGTGGCGCGAACTGTATGCGCCATTTAACTTAGTGCCCTTTGCCGCCGGTAACTCTGGGGTGCAAATGGCCGGTTGGTTCAATAAAGAGATCAACTCCATTGCGGACTTAAAAGGCCTAAAGATGCGCATCCCTGGGCTGGGTGGGGAAGTGCTTGCTAGGGCTGGTGGGGTGCCCGTGTCACTGCCGGGCTCCGAGGTTTACACCGCATTGCAAACTGGGGTGATCGACGCCACAGAATGGGTTGGCCCCTACAACGATTTAGCGTTGTCTCTGCATACTGCGGCTCAGTATTACTACTATCCCGGCTGGCATGAGCCTGGCCCAACCCTAGAAGCCTTTGTAAACAAAGACGCTTGGGATTCGTTGCCTGCAGATTTGCAAGAAATGATCAGTGTCGCCACCCGCGCGATTAACGAAGACATGCTCAGCGAATTTACCGCGCGCAACAATTCCGCATTGGTGACCTTGGTAGAAGAACACAATGTAGAGGTTCGAGAGCTACCCCAAGATGTCCTAGAACGCTTAAAGACCTTGTCTGACGAGGTGGTGGCGGAGTCCATGCAAGGCGATGAACTATCAAAACGCATTTATACGTCTTATATGGCCTACTTTAATGCGGTGAAAAGCTATCACGACATCAGTGAGCAATCGTACTTAAACGCACGTTAGGGAAGGACTGATGGAACTCAAAAACACCGCCTACGAGATCACTGGCAGGGTAGCGACCATCTGGCTCGACCGTCCGCATCGTATGAACGCGTGGACGGGTCGTTTGCACACCGAATATCGGCATTTGGTCGAGCGTGCTAACAACGACCTGGAGGTGGGGGCGATTGTGGTGACCGGCCGGGGTCGTGGCTTTTGCGTTGGTGGTGACTCACAGGCCCTGACCGGCCACAGTGAACGCGGCAGCTACGACGCTGGCATAACGGCAGACATTGCCAAGCCGGGTTACGGCGTTAACCCGCACTTTGATGCCACCTTTGCCTATCACTTTGGATTAACGAAACCCGTCATTGCCGCAATCAATGGTCCTGCTGCGGGCATTGGCTTGGCATTGGCATGTTTTGCTGATGTGCGATTTGCGGTACCCGGAGTTAAGTTCACAACAGCCCATGGCAAACTCAATCTGCCCGCCGAATACGGGCTGTCCTGGATGCTGCCGCGCATTGTTGGGCTTGGGCGTGCGAATGACCTACTGCTCACGAGCCGGGTATTTATGTCCGATGAGGCCGAGCGCATTGGGTTTGTAAATCAACTCCACAGCCCAGAGACATTGCTTGCGGCGGCCCAGGACTATGCGACAAACCTGGTTGAAACGGTCTCTCCGGAGTCGCTGCGCCAGACCCGCTGGCAGGTGTATCAAGATCTACATGGCAGTGTTGCAGAATCGGTGAATCAATCGGAGCAACTGCTTGAGGCCATGATGCGTGACGATGACTACCGTGAAGGCGTGAAAGCCTTTTTAGAAAAGCGCAAACCTCAGTGGCCGTCGCTTAACCATAAAGAACGCTAGGCAACCAAGTCGCTAAGGCGGGCCATAGCAACAGCAGCGCTAGCAGCACCAGTTGCAACGCGATAAACGGTATGACGCCTTTGTAGATCGCCGCAGTGGCGACGCTGTCCGGTGCGACGCCGCGTAAATAAAACAGGGCGAAACCAAAGGGCGGTGTCAGGAATGACGTTTGCAGATTGACGGCAATCAGCACGCCGAGCCAAACGGGATCAACCCCCATTGCCATCAATACCGGGCCGACAATGGGCACCACCACAAAGGTGATCTCGATAAAGTCGAGAATAAAGCCCAACAAGAAGATTACCAGCATAACGATGGCCAATGCTCCCCAGACCCCGCCGGGCATATTGGTAAACAACTCTTGTACGATTTCATCGCCGCCGAAGCCGCGAAAAACCAAAGAAAAAATGGATGCGCCGATCAATATAAAGAACACCATGGCGGTGGTGGACATGCTGGCGGTACACGTCTCGCGCAGGGTTTCCACGTCGAGTTTGCGGTAAATCAATGCCAACAGCAGTGCACCCATAGCACCTACGCCCGCAGCCTCGGTGGGGGTGGCGTAGCCCGCAATGATTGAGCCGAGGACAACAACCATAAGAGCTAAGGGCGGTAACAACGCGCCCAGCGTAGAGCGCAGAGAAATCGTCGTGGTTTTGGGCCGCTGGGGCATGGCGTCAGGGGTAGTAAAGGAACGTACTACGAGATACAGCAAATACAGTAGTACCAGCAGCAGCCCTGGAAGCAACGCACCGGCAAAGAGATCACCTACCGAAACCGACTTTGGTGCAAAGATACCCATATTGAGCTGCGCCTGCTGGTAGGCGTTGGATAAGACATCGCCCAGTAGTACCAGTGCGATCGACGGAGGGATGATCTGTCCTAGGGTGCCTGTTGCGGCGATCGTGCCGGTGGCCAGGCTCGGGTCATAATTGCGTTGCAGCATAATGGGAAGCGACATCATGCCCATGGTAACCACCGTAGCGCCAACAATGCCGGTGCTCGCGGCCATGAGCATTCCCACAAGCACCACGATGATCGCCAAGCCGCCGCGGAAATGTCCCAGTAGATCAGAAAGGTTACTCAGCAGACTTTCGGCGATTTTGGTCTTTTCTAACAGCAACCCCATAAACACGAACAAAGGCACGGCGATCAGCGTTTGGTTGGTAATCACACCGAATAGCCTTCCTGGAACAAAGCCGAGATCGTTGGCGTTAAAGGTGCCGGTGACAATGCCTACACCGGCAAAAATCAGGGCCACGCCGGCCAAAGTAATGGCCACGGGATAGCCCGTCAGCAGCATCCCGAAGGTCACTATGAACAGTAATAAGGGGATCAGTTCCAGCATTAGGTGTCGGTATCAATAAGTTGTCGAACCAAGGCCGCACTGCTGGCTAAGCCTTGCAACCACAACAACAGGGCCGTTACCGGCAACAAGCTCTTCAACAAAAACACGGCTGGAATACCACCCACTTCTGCCGAACCTTCAAGCACACGCCAGCTGGCGCTGACATAGGGCAGGCTAGCCAAGAAGATGAGCGCGGCCATGGGCAGTAAAAACACACAATGGCCAATGAGGTTAACCTGATTGCGACGCTTGCTGCTCATACGATTGTATAAAATGTCGACTCGGACATGGGTGTCTTGAGCAATGCCGAAGGCCAGGGCCAACATGAAAAACAACCCATGCAGATACATTACTGACTCTTGTAGAAAAATGGCGCCGGTCTCTAGGGCATAGCGCAATACCACCACAGCTACCGTGGTCAGCACCATAATAAGGACAAACCAACGCAGGGGCCGGGTGATCAGCGCTCCAATGTGCTCCAAACTTTCTAGCCAGTAACCGACTCGCCTCATAGCAACCATGCACCAATCAATAGCTCGAATAGAGTGCCCAGTAGCAGGCACACGCCGACCCAGATGTTGTTGCGAAAGGCCTCAAAGCAAGCGTCCCGCTGCCGGTCGCGAATAAGCCAACCCTGATAAGCAAATAAGCTAGCCATAAGCGCAAGCCCAACGTAGTAGAGGTGTTGGTAACCCAGTTCGATACCGAGTAACAAAAAGCCCAACAACGCACTGGCTTGTAATATGCCAATCATCAGACGGTCCAGGTCGCCAAACAGTATGGCGGTGCTTTTAACCCCAATTTTTAGGTCGTCGTCGCGGTCCACCATGGCGTATTCGGTGTCGTAGGCAACGATCCACAGTAGGCTCGAAGTAAACATCAACCAGGCTTCTGCTGGAACGCTTATCTGCTGTGCTGACCAGGCCATGGGAATTCCCCAACTAAACGCTGCGCCCAATACGACCTGAGGTAAATGGGTCCAACGTTTCATAAAGGGGTACAACACCGCGAGTCCAAGACCACCGATGGCCAACAGTTGCGTGGCGCGGTTCAGAAACAAAATGAGCAGGCCAGCGAGTGTGATGAGGCCAAAAAATAACCACAACGCGTTTTGCGCTGGAATTGCACCAGTGGCTAAGGGACGCTGAGCCGTGCGTTTCACGTACCCGTCTACATTGCGATCGGCATAGTCATTGATCACACAGCCGGCGCTGCGCATGGTAAACGTGCCTAGGGTAAAAATGATGATCAGCGCTAGGGGCGGCAATGTACCGGCGGCCATGCAGAGCGCGGCCAACGTCGGCCACAGCAGTAGCAGCGTGCCTACCGGGCGATCTAGGCGCATCAGTGCGAGGTAGTCTTTCACGAAATTGGCTACTGCTTTTGGCGTGTTAATTAGAAGCGTGATGTTAGTTTCAAAACTGCTAAGGGGCTAGTGCGGCTGGGAGGGAGTGGCGTTGCTTTTTCTAGGGTCTGCAAGTAGCGTACTGCGCTTTTATATTTGGCGCTTAAGGGTTAGCAATGAAAAAGTGGCAGTGCATTGTCTGTGGTTGGATATACGACGAAGAAGAAGGCTGCGAGGAAGAAGGCATCCCGCCGGGTACCGCTTGGGCTGATGTGCCCGAGGACTTTGTTTGTCCAGAATGTGGCGTGGGTAAGGCAGACTTCGAGATGATCGAGATAGACTAGCGCTCAAACCGTCTGAAAATTTAGCACCAGGCGATAAGTAACCTAGAATAGGGGGACGGCATGAACCTGACACAGAGAATCCTTATTGGTATGGGGCTCGGCCTGGCTCTGGGGGTGGTCTTTCAGGCGACGAACTTGGTCTCCAACGATTTTATTGGTCCCTACATATTAGACGGGGCGATTGACGCGGGCGGCAAAATTTTTGTCACTTTGCTAAAGATGATGGTCGTGCCCTTAGTATTTGTGTCTCTAGTATGCGGAGCCACCAGCCTGGGTGCCACGGGCAGTGTGGGCCGCTTGGGTGGCAAGACAATTGGTTTGTATTTGGCCACAACCGCATTAGCAGTTTCATTAGCCTTGATGCTGGCGCTCGTGGTTGATCCCGGCCTTAGTGCGGCAGATGAGCAAAGTGGCGCGGTGGCGTTTGAGGCTTATCAAGCCAAAGAAGCGCCAAGTGTTAAAGACACCCTGATCAATATATTCCCCTCTAACCCGATTCAGGCTATGGCCGAAGGCAAGATGTTGCAGGTCATCGTGTTTGCCTTGTTGCTGGGGCTGGCTTTGAGCCGCGCTGGTGAAGCGGGCTCGCGCATTGCTGGATTTTTCCAAGACCTTAACGAAGTAATGATGAAACTCATCACGATGGTCATACAGCTCACGCCCTACGGCGTCTTTTGCCTAATGGTGAAGTTGGGCGCCACCGTGGGTTGGGTAGAGATTGGCAAAGTGCTCGCCTACTTTTTAACCGTTGCCAGCGCGTTGATCTTGCATGGATTAATCGTCTACCCGACGTTGTTGAGGATTCTTGCGGGTGTTAACCCGCTAACGTTTTTGCGCAAGATGCGTGAACCCATGCTGGTGGCTTTCTCCACTTCGTCGAGTGGTGCGACCTTGCCGGTCACCTTGCGAACCGTTGAACACCGCATCGGTGTAAACAATAACGTGGCGTCTTTTGCGGTGCCTCTAGGCGCAACCATTAATATGGATGGCACCGCTATCATGCAGGGTGTGGCTACGGTGTTTATCGCCCAGTTCTTTGGCTACCAATTGGGTGTCGACGCATTACTGATGGTTATTCTTACCGCCACCCTGGCGTCTATTGGCACAGCGGCGGTGCCGGGAGTTGGATTGATTACCCTGACTCTGGTGTTGGGCCAAGTTGGTCTACCCATTGAAGGCATTGGATTGATCATTGGCGTGGATCGCTTGCTAGACATGCTCCGCACGGTCGTTAACGTGACTGGCGATGGCACGGTGGCTACCATTGTTGCTAACTCGGAAGGTCAATTAGACAAAGACACGTTGCAAGATCCAAATGCCGGAGCGGCAGTCCAAGCATCCAGCGATTCTTAACGCTCAAACGTGAAGGTGTCCGTCATCCGCGGGTGCCCACATTGTTAATAATTGCTGTAGTTCGACGTGTTCTGCTGATCCCGGGGCCGCCGCCATTAACGCTTCGCTGCGTCGCACGACCTCGGGCATGAGATGAGCATGTACGCTCAGATCTGCAATACGAAAACTTTCTTCGCCGGCTTGTCGGGTGCCAAGAATGTCTCCTGGGCCGCGTAGTTTCAGATCTTGTTCGGCCAGGTAGAACCCGTCCTGACTTTCCCGCATGGCATTTAAGCGGTGCTTGGCAGCGGCACTGAGACCGGGTTTGAACAACAGAAAGCAGCGGCTGGCCAGTTCGCCACGACCCACTCGACCACGCAACTGGTGAAGTTGAGCCAGCCCCAGACGTTCGGAATTTTCGATCACCATTTGTGTCGCATTAGGCACATCGACGCCGACCTCCACCACCGTTGTAGCAACCAACAGGTCAATATCGTGGCGTTTAAAGGCTTGCATGATCGCTACTTTTTCATCGCCCTTCATACGCCCGTGCAACAGTGCGATTCGATGTTTTGGTAGCGCCTGGCTGAGTGCGTCGAAGGTGCTTTGCGCAGATTGGGCGTCGATCTCGTCAGAGTCTTCTATAAGAGTGCAGACCCAAAAACCTTGCTGGCCGGCGGTCAGCACTTTGTCGAGGCGCTCCACGAGTTTGGGGCGATTGTCTTGGGAGACGGTATGGGTGGTGATGGGCTGTCGGCCCTTTGGAAGTTCGTCGATAACCGCGACATCCATATCGGCGTATAGGGTCATGGTCAGGGTACGCGGGATCGGCGTTGCGGTCATAACCAGCTGATGCGGATGGCCACCCTTGCCCTGTAGTGACATACGCTGATAAACGCCGAAGCGGTGTTGCTCGTCGATAATGACCAACAGCAAGTTCTTAAACTCAACGCGATCTTGAAAGAGCGCATGGGTTCCAATGACAACCCTGGCAGTACCTTCGGCCACTTCTGCGAGCGCCTCGCGCTGTTGTTTAGCGGGCATCTGCCCGGTAAGCAGTACACAGTGGATGCCCAAGGGTTGTAACCATTGTTTAAAATTTTGCGCGTGTTGTTCGGCGAGTAATTCGGTAGGTGCCATGAGCGCTGTTTGGCCCTCATTCTCGGTTGCACGAATTGCCGCAAATGCAGCGACGATCGTTTTGCCTGAACCAACATCACCTTGCACCAGACGTAGCATGGGCAGTGGTTTTGTTAAGTCGCTAGTAATTTCAGCGCATACCCGCTGTTGGGCTTTGGTCAGCTCAAACCCAACATTTGCACTCAGCTGCGAAGCTAATGGGCCGGTCTCAGTTAACGCTGTAGCGCGTTCGCGACTGCGTTTAAGAGCGCGTCCTTTCATAAGGATATAAAAAGCGCTTAGTTCGTCTATGGCCAATTGTTGTTGGATTGGCGCAACCGCGTCGAGGTCGGTAGGCGCATGGAGTGTTCGCAAGTTTTGATAAGGCGTCCCGGGTGTGTCTGGCCAGGGCAAAGCACACAGTTGTTGGCACAGTTTACGAATCCGCTGTTGGCTTAACCCTTGGGTGGCAGGATACACCGGCGTCAGTTCTGGTTTTGGCGGCGGCGGCGGGTGCTCGAACGTTCGATACTCTGGGTGACTCATGGTCAGTTGTTTGCCGAAAAACCTAACGCTGCCGAAAGCTTGAATATAAGTGGCAGCGTCCAGTGCTGCTTGTTGGTACTTCGAGAAATTAAAGAATCGAATTTTCAATTCGCCGGTGTCATCTCGCACCACGACTTCTAGGCTGCGTTGGCGACCAAAGAGCACTCGGGTAGACATAATCTGGCCAACAATTAGCGCTTCGGTACCAGACTGAATGTCCGCGATTGGACTTACCTTCGAGCGATCTTGGTAGCGAAACGGTAGGTGCAGTAATAAATCCATCGGACTGTTTAAGCCGAGTTTTGCCAGACCTTGTGCGGCCTGAGGGCCGACACCTCGCAGTTGGGTCAGTGAGCCATGTGGATCTATTGCCATGAGCGTAAAGCGTCCGGCGCCAGGATTATGCGCTTGGGTTTTGCACCATGATGGCGTCAATTTCGATTTGCGCGCCCTTTGGCAACGCGCTCACTTCTATGGCCGCTCGTGCAGGATAGGGCTCGGGGAAGTAGGTGGCCATAACCTCATTCACTGTGGCGAATTGGTTCAAATCGGTGAGATAGATGGTCAACTTTACGCAGTCTGATAATCGACCACCTGCGGCCTCTGCAATTGTGCGCAGATTGATAAAGACTCTATGGGCTTGTTCGTCAAAGGCCTCGCTGACTAGGCTCATCGTTTCAGGATGCAGCGGAATTTGTCCGGAGATAAAGGTCATGGTCGCTGCCGGGGTTTGTACGGCCTGGGAATAAGTGCCGATGGCGGCCGGAGCCTCAGGGGTTTGGATAATGGTTCGGCTCACGTGCTTGTTCTCCTTAATGGCCACTACGGGCGAGATTAATAACCACAGATACATTACGCAGTCGTCGCATCAGCCTGGCAAGGTGAGAGCGGTTTTTAACAGTAACGCCTATGACCAGGGTACTGGCTTCTGCGTTGCGTTCTTCAATGGCTATGCCGTCTACACCGGCGTCAGCGGCGGTGACTTCGGCGGCGATTTCAGCCACCACCCCGTTGCGGCGCTGAACATTGATCCTAAGGGTGGTCAAAAATTCGCCGGAAGTGGTGCTGGTCCAACGCGCCGGAATGAGCTCGTGGGCGGAGCGACGGCGGATCTCGCCGAGGTTATTACATGCTTCGATGTGCACAACAAAGCCGCGCCCTGGGGTCATATGACCGACAATGTGGTCGCCAGGTACCGGGCCGCAACAACGTCCGTACTGAATGACTAAACCCTCACCGCCGCGAATTGCGATAGGGCCGCCACCTTCGACCTCTACGGCAGCGTATTCGGGATCGTCCGCAGCTAGGAGTTTTTGCGCCACCACATAGGCCAATAAGTCGCCATTTCCTATAGCGGCCAATAATTCGTTTAGTCGCCGCACACCAAGTTCTTTGAAGACTTGGCGCAAGCGACGAAAGTCCAAGTCATTGATGCTGGTGTTTGCATTACCGAGCGCTCGATTGAGTAGTTTGCGGCCCAGGCGAATAGATTCGCCTTGTTTTTGATGTTTCAGTTCATGGCGAATGGCGGAACGTGCTCTGGATGTCACCACGAAGGTTAGCCAATCTGGATTTGGTCGCGATTCTTTGGCGGTGATGATTTCCACGCGCTGGCCGCTTTCTAGCTGCTGGGACAGCGGCGCCAACTTGCCGTCAATGCGGCAGGCAACACAGCAGTTGCCAATGTCGGTATGCACACCGTAGGCAAAATCTACGGCGCTGGCACCGGTGGGCAATTCCATGATTTGGCCTTGGGGTGTGAACACATAGACTTCGTCGGGGAACAAATCGATTTTCAGACTCTCGATAAACTCCAGCGGGTCGCCAGCGCGCCTTTGCAATTCCAATAGATCTTTTGCCCATTGCCGTGCGCGCTGCTGATTGCTGTCAAAGTCACTGTCAGTTTTGTACAGCCAATGCCCTGCGATGCCATTGTCGGCAACCGCATCCATTTGTTTGGTACGGATTTGTACTTCAATGGGTACCCCATGCATGCCGAATAAACTGGTGTGCAAAGATTGGTAACCATTGGTTTTGGGAATCGCAATGTAGTCTTTGAAGCGGCTGGCGACGGGCTTATATAAATTATGCACCACGCCCAATGCTCGGTAGCAGGCATCGGGCTGGTCGACAACGATGCGAAAGCCAAAGACATCCATTATTTCCACGAATGACTTTTGCTGGGATTTCATTTTGCGGTAAATCGAAAAGCTGTTTTTTTCGCGCGCCCGAACGTCGGCCTTAATGCCTTCGCGGTTCATTGCCGCCGTAATGGTGTCGCGTATTTCTTCCATCAGGGCTTTGCGATTGCCGCGAGCGGATAGAACTGCACGATGAATCCGATCTGCTCGCAGCGGATACAAAGCTTTGAAGCCTAGGTCCTCTAACTCGGTTTTCAGGGTGTGGATACCTAACCTATTCGCTATAGGTGCATAAAAGTCGAGAGTCTCTTTGGCGATGCGGCGACGTTGGGCGGCGGACATAACACCAATGGTTCGCATGTTGTGTAGACGATCGGCCAGCTTAACCATGATGACCCGAATATCTTTGGCCATGGCCATAGCCATTTTTTGGAAGTTCTCTGCTTGGGCCTCGTCGCGGCTGGAAAAAATTTTACTCAGTTTCGAAACGCCATCGACGATTTCGGCGACGGATTCGCCGAATTGATCGCCCAGTGTTTGCTTATTTGCCTCAGAGTCCTCAATCACATCGTGCAGTAAGGCGGCCATGATGGTTTGGGGATCCATGCGCATGTTCGACAGAATTTGGGCCACCGCCGTAGGGTGGGTGATATAAGCATGTCCGGTGCGGCGGGATTGTCCTTGGTGGGCTTGCTCGGCATAAGCGTGTGCGCTTTTCACCAGTGCCAATTCGTCTTGGCTTAAGTAGCTTAAATTTTCAACCAGGGAGGGCAGTGTCGCAGGTGCAGCGACACTGGATTGTTTAGCGTGCTCGGCAAGCTGAGCAACGAAATAGGATTCGGTGGCGTGCTCAGCCGGCTGCTGGCTCATCCGCTCCTGTCTCGCCGCTGTTGATCGCTGCGATATTAAAGCTCATTTCAATATCTTCCTCTTCTTCTTCAAGAGAAACTTCTTGGCTGTCGAGGATTTCGTGACTGATTAAGCCTTCAGCAATTTCGCGCAGCGCAATAACCGTAGACTTGTCGTTTTCTTCTGGCACCAAGGCTTCGGTGCTGTAGCGGCGCAAGCCGCGCGCGCGACGGCTCGCGAGCATAACGAGTTCGAAGCGGTTATCTACGTGTTCTAGGCAGTCTTCTACGGTGACTCTTGCCATGTCTGTATGTCCTCTGTGACGTCTTAACAGTCTTAGTTAAATAAGACCGCGCATGTTACCCATCAGCGGCGTTATCGACAAGCGCGATGCGGGTTTGGGACGCTCCATTAATTTGTCTATGGGTCTAAGTTTGTTGCGGATTGATCAAGGCGGCAATGTCGCTTCGTTGTACTTGGCGTTGCCTTAGTTGTCGTGATGCTTGGATGATGGATAGCAGTTCTTCGTGTGCCTGATTAAAGTCATCGTTAACCACTAGGTAGTCGTAACGACTGGCCTGACCCATATCGGTTTTCGCTTCAGCCAACCGCGTCTCCATTGCTTGCTCTGAGTCTTGTCCTCGGGCACGCAGTCGCCGCTCAAGTTCATTCATAGTTGGCGGCAGAATAAAAATGCTGATGGCGTCGGGCAATAGTGCGCGAACCTGATCAGCGCCCTGCCAGTCAATTTCTAAGATGACGTCCTGGCCCTGGGCTCGGCATGAGTCGACTTCCTGTCGTGAACTGCCGTAACGCCGACCGAATACGTTTGCGTGCTCTAAGAACTCGCCCGCCTCAATCATACGGTCGAACTTTGCATCCTCGACAAAGTAGTAGTTTTCGCCGTCGCGTTCGCCATCGCGCATGGCGCGGGTGGTATGACTGACGCAGACAACAACCTGGCTGTCCTTTTGCAAAATGGATTTAACCAAGCTTGTTTTGCCGGCCCCTGAGGGGGCTGAGACCAGGATTAGACTGCCAGTATTCATTCTATGTTTTGTACCTGTTCGCGGATTTGTTCGATTACTACCTTGAGGTCGATGGCTTTTTGCGACATGTCGGTGTGAGTTGCTTTTGCACCCAACGTATTCGCCTCGCGGTTTAGCTCTTGGGACAGAAAGTCCAAGCGACGGCCGTGAGGCCCGGAGTTGTTTATCAGCTTGCGCGCTTCGGCGACATGAATAACCAGTCGATCCAGTTCTTCGCGAACATCGCCGCGTTGGGCCAGCAGCGCCACTTCTTGCTCAAGCCGGGCTGAATCGGCTTGGCTCTGCAACTCTCGAAGCCGCTGTTGCAGACGTTGCTGTTGCATATGCATAACGTTATCGGCGAATGGTCGAACCGACTCAACCAGTTCGTCGATGGTGGTCAGTTGTTGCTGTAACAGCATTTCCAAGCGTTGTCCCTCGGATGCTCTTGCTTCGCGTAAGCGTTCAAGTGCTTGCGCGAAAACGTCGGTGGCTGCTTGCATGATGCTGTCTTGGTCTGCGCGGCTGCTTTCTAAAACCCCTGGCCAGCGCAGCAGATCTAAGGTGGTCGGTGGTGTTGCCTCTGGTGCGGCTGCTTTTACTTGATTCGCCGCAGCTACAATCTGCTCTAGTAGTTCGGTGTTCAGTGCTAATGCTTGACCCGAAGCTTCTGGTTCGAGTTTTAGGGTCACGTCGACTTTGCCCCGCTTTAATTGCTTGCGCAGCAGTTCTCGAGCTTTGAATTCCATGGCTCTTAAGGTGTCGGGCAGCCGAAACTGACTTTCGAGATAGCGATGGTTAACGCTGCGTAGCTCCCAGCTTATCTGATAACCGCTTTGTACGGCTGAGGCTTGGGCAAAAGCGGTCATGCTGGAAAGATGAGACATAAATCGTGTAGCCGATATTTAATGGCGAGAGATTATCCAACCATTACCCAGCGCTGTACATTGCTGGGACCGATTGGGCTGATATTCGACGATTAATCTGACGCGCGGTGTTACATCTCACTATAATGCCGTTTTTCTTAAGGATTCCTTATGCGCCCAAGTGGACGAATTGCTGATGAACTGCGCCAGGTTAAATTTACTCGTAACTTCACGATGCACGCAGCGGGTTCTGTGCTGGTGGAATTCGGAAACACCAAAGTCATTTGCACCGCTTCGGTAGAAAATTCTGTTCCGGGTTTTATGCGTGGTAGGGGCGAAGGTTGGGTTACGGCTGAGTACGGCATGCTGCCCGGTGCCACCAATACGCGCAATGATCGTGAGGCGGCACGGGGTAAGCAAAATGGCCGGACGGTCGAAATTCAGCGGCTGATCGGACGCTCGCTACGCGCCATGGTGGACATGAGCAAACTTGGCGAACGCACGATCCGATTGGACTGTGATGTTATTCAAGCCGACGGCGGTACTCGCACGGCATCTATCACCGGCGCGGCGGTCGCATTGGCGGATGCCTTGAAGAAGATTGACGCCGAAGAGGCTTTGGTAGCCTTGGTGTCGTCTGTGAGTGTAGGCATTTACAACAACACCCCGGTATTAGACCTAGACTACGCCGAGGACTCCAAGGCGCAGACAGACATGAATGTGGTGCGGATTGGCAGTGGCGGTTTTATTGAATTACAGGGTACCGGCGAAGGAGCGCCCTTTAGCGCTGATGAGTTACAAAAGCTCATAGCGCTTGCCGAAAAAGGCACAAATGAATTGTTAGAAATGCAGCAGGCAGCACTGGCCTAGGGGATAAAGTGGAAAAGCGACAATTTATAGACTTTTTGATTGCTCAAGATGTTCTGAAGTTCGGCGAGTTTACGCTGAACTCAGGCCGCGTCAGCCCGTACTTTTTTAATTTAGGTGCGGTGAGCGACGGTGCTGGTTTTGCTGAGCTGGGCCGGGCGTATGCACAAACCATTATCGATGCGGGCTTAGAATTTGACGTGCTGTTTGGCCCTGCTTACAAGGGGATTCCTATTGCGGTGGCCACCGCTACTGCGCTGGCGGCCCAGGGCGTTCATGTAAGCGTCGCGTACAACCGCAAAGAGGCTAAGGATCACGGTGAGGGCGGCCAGTTAGTGGGGGCCGAAGTATCCGGCCGAGTATTGCTAGTTGATGACGTTCTCACCTCGGGTAAGGCCATTCGTCAGAGTGTGGATTTAATCGCGCAAACGGATGCCGAAATTGTGGGTACCGTCATTGCTCTAGATCGGGCCGAATTGGTTGCTGGTGAGGTGACTGCGGTTGAGGCCTTGGCGAAGGACTTGCAGGCGCCCATCGTCAGCATCGCCTCGGTAGCAGACATTATTGAGCGCTTAGCCGACGCGACCGATTCAACGTTGCAACAACGCATGGTGGACTATCAGCAACAGTATTGCCGAATAAGTTAGCGCAGCTTACGAAGGTGCTTGGTCATGGCAGGCGGTTGCGGTTCGCACTAACTCGAAGAGAAGCCCCGGTTTAACAAAGCCCACTGCTCTGGCCAATCGCTGCTGGGCAATTGACGAAAATCCGAGCGCACGAATTGCTGAATGCGACCTTCGGCGACGGCCAGCATAAGTTTTGCGGTGGGATTTACCTGATAGTTTGGTAGCTCTGGCAACTGTGCACGGTGCTCGCGCAGAATCTGCCGCAATTGCGTCTCGATCCGATCCAGCAATTGACACATGCGATTACGCAAACGCTCCGTTTCGCCTTGCAGCGCATCGCCAGCAAACAGTCTTGCAAAGCCTGGATTGCGTTCAACGAAGGTTATGACCAACAAGATGATGTCGTGACAGCGTTGGCTGGCTTCGCTTTGTTCTTGCATGATTTGGTTGATACGACTGAACAGTGTCTGTTCTGCATATTCAATCAGTCCCTCGAGCATTTTGGCTTTGCTAGGGAAGTGGCGATACAGCGCGGCCTCGGATACGCCGACTTCTTGCGCCAGTGCAGCGGTAGTAATACGGCTACCGGGATTTGCTTGCAGCATACCGGCCAGAGCCTGGAGGATCTCTTCTCGACGATTAGACTTAGGCATCGGCGAGGATCTGTGTGCCCACACCGCTGTCGGTAAAAATTTCAAGCAGCAGGGCGTGGGGTACTCGCCCGTCAATAATTTGCACACTGCTTACACCACCGGAGACGGCGCTTAATGCGCAATCCACCTTAGGCAACATGCCCTCGTTGATGGTTCCGTCTTTAATAAGGCCCTCAACATCCTTCTTTGAAAGACCTGACAACGGATTTTGATTGGCGTCCAAGATGCCTGGCGTATTGGTGAGGAGCACCAGCTTTGAAGCATTAAGGGCTTCGGCGATTTTGCCGGCAACGATATCGGCGTTGATATTGTAGGACTCGCCGCCGTCGCCTACCCCTATGGGCGCAATAATGGGAATAAATTGCGATTCCGTCAGGGTCTGCAATACCTCCACATTGACCTCAGTGATTTCACCAACTTGGCCTATGTCGACTTGATCGTCCGCATTCTCTTGCTCGCCTTGGGTACTCAACTTGCGAGCTTTGAGTAATGCGCCGTCTTTACCGGTGATGCCCACAGCGCGACCGCCATGAGTATTTATCAGTGAGACGATCTCTTTGTTAACCAGGCCACCGAGCACCATTTGCACAACGTCCATTGTGTCGGCGTCGGTAATGCGCATACCGCTAACGAATTTCGATTCAATGCCAAGTTTGTCGAGCAGATCTCCAATCTGCGGCCCGCCGCCGTGTACTACGATGGGGTTAATACCAACTAGCTTCATAAGCACCACGTCGCGAGCAAAGTTTTGCTTGAGCTGCTCGTCGATCATGGCATTGCCGCCGTATTTTATGACGACGGTATGACCGTGAAATTTTTGGATATAAGGTAGCGCCTCGGTTAAGACCTGAGCGGTTGTTGGACTGTCACTGGTATTCATGAGTTTGGTTTCACCGAAAGGTCAGGGTTGCATCTACTTTGCTGAGCTGAGCTTGAAACTCGTCTTGCACACGTTCCAGCGCTGCAGCGCTGTCGGCCTCAAAGCGTAAAGACAGCACAGGGCTGGTATTAGAGGGACGTATGAGTCCCCAGCGATCCTCGAAATCCACGCGTATGCCGTCGATGGCTGTCAGACGCCCGTTTGCAAAGTCGCCATTTTTCACCAGCTCGTCCATGACTTCGAATTTTCGTGTTTCTGTGGTGTTTATTTTTATTTCTGGCGTGCTGAAAGTCGTCGGGTATCGTGCGAACACCGCATCAACATCAAGCTCGGTTTGGCTCAGAAGCTCTAACAATCTAGCCGCGGTGTACAGCGCGTCATCAAAGCCATACCAGCGTTCGCCAAAACAGATATGACCGCTGAACTCGCCAGCAAGGGCTGCCTGGGTTTGCTTTATCTTGGCTTTAATATGCGAATGTCCGGTCTTCCACATAATGGGTTCACCGCCTGCCTCTCGGATGATTCGCTCGAGGTGGGTGCTGCATTTGACGTCGAAGATCACTGGGGTCTGCGGGTTGCGCGCAACAATGTCTTGGGCGAATAACATCATCATTTTGTCCGGCCAGATGATCTCGCCCTTGGGGGTTACGATGCCAAGGCGATCGCCGTCGCCATCGAAGGCCAAGCCTACGTCAGCGGAGTGCTCTTGCACTGCGGCAATGAGGTCTTGCAAATTTTCGGGTTCAGCCGGGTCCGGGTGATGATTTGGGAAGTTCCCATCGATCTCGCAAAACAGCGGAATGACCTCGCAACCCATGGCGCTGATGAGTTTCGGGCCGAGTTCTCCGGCAACACCATTGCCGCAGTCCACCGCCACTTTCAGTGGGCGGTGCAGCTTTGTGGTCGCTAAAGCCGCCTCGACGTATTGAGCTCCTAAGTCTGCTTGCCCCAAAGACCCCTCGCCGACGCTTAGAGTGTTGTCTTGTAAACGGCGATATAGGGCTTGGATTAGATCCTCGGCGAGGGTGGTACCGCCGATCATCATTTTTAACCCGTTGTATTCGGGCGGATTGTGGCTGCCGGTGATCATAATGCCGGTGCCAGTCTCGAGCGCGTAGGTTGCGTAATACAAGACCGGTGTCGGCACTTGGCCAATATCTGTGACCGTCATGCCACCATCCATGAGTCCCTGGCCTAGAGCGCGGGCTATACCAGGACTGGACAAGCGGCCGTCGCGACCTATTGCAGCGGCTTTTTGATCTTGGCTGATCGCCTCGGCAGCGAATGCGCGACCAATCCAATAACACACCTGCTCGGTCAGATTAGAGCTGGTAATACCGCGTATGTCATAAGCACGAAAAATTCCTGGATCTAAATCCATTTCGCTAAGGGCCGTTGGGGCAAAGGGTTCTTGTTGCACAGTGTTTAAGAGGTGTCCTGGTTAACGGCTTTTTAAGCCAGTGAGATCTGAGCCGAAATTGCTGGCGATTTGTTGCAGCAAATTGTTGGCTATCGCTTGCTTGCTCTGGCGCGGCAAAGTTACTTCTTCTTTATCGCTGATGAACGTTGTGGCGTTGTCAGGGCTGTTGAAGCCGATACGCGCATCGGAAACATCATTTACCACGATGGCATGAAGCCCTTTACGTTGCCGTTTTTCTCGAGCGTGGTTCAGGGTGTCGTGGGTCTCTGCAGCGAAACCAACCACTACAAGTTCTTGGTCCCTGTTCACGACGCTCGCAATGATGTCAGGGTTTTCGATGAGCCGTAGGTCGAGATGATTCTGCTCAGAAGGCGTTTTCTTTATTTTTTGCTCAGCAGGCGCTGCCACTCGATAGTCGGCAACCGCTGCGACACCAATGAATAAATGGACGTCCGCCAGGTTGCTTTGCACGGTGTCATGCATGTCCGTAGCGCTGATCACATCAAGCCGATTAATCCCTGGATTGCAGGCTGGAACCCCAGGGCCGGCGACCAAAGTGACTTGCGCGCCGGCGTCAAGGGCCGCCTCTGCCAAGCTCAAACCCTGCAAACCAGAGCTGTGATTAGAGATAAAGCGCACTGGGTCAATGGCCTCGCGGGTAGGGCCTGCAGTGATCATGACATTCAGTCCGGTAAATACTGAGGCCGTCTCTGGATCAGTTTTTTGCCCACTCATTGCGCTGATCAGTGTCTCTGGATCCGGCAGTCGGCCAGGGCCGAATTCACCGCAAGCCTGCTCGCCGTGATCGGGGTCGATGATCTGATAACCCAGTTGTTTCAATGTGTCTAAATTTCGCTGTGTGGCGGCATGCAAATACATGCGTTGATTCATTGCAGGAGCCACGTAAACGTTTGCTTCAGTGGCCAAGCAAATTGTAGTGAGCAAGTCATAAGCCTGGCCGTTGGCCAGGGCGGCAACGCAGTTCGCGGTAGCCGGGGCAATTAAAATTTGATCTGCCCAACGTGCTAACTCGATATGGCCCATTGAGGCCTCCGCCTGATCATCCCAGAGATCGTCACGCACAGGTTGGCCGGACACAGCTTGTAGGGCCGTTGGCGTAACAAATTTTTTGGCGTTACCAGACATGACTACTTGAACGTCTGCACCCGCAGCGCGCAAAGCTCGCACAAGCGCCGGGGTCTTATACGCCGCGACACCTGCGGTAATACCGAGCACGATATGTTGACCAACTAAATTGGACATAGAACACCTTTTCCAAACGTGAGCGCTAATGAAAACATCAGTAACAAACGATGCCGCCATTGCAGAACGCGAGCTTAACGGTGAAAGCCATAACAGGGAACCGGATTCCCGCAGTTCTGAATCAATAGCGTCCTGGGAATTACAGGAGCAGCCCAGACATCGCCTGGTATCCGAAGGGGCTGATGGACTCTCCACAGCAGAGTTGCTGGCCATTTGTTTGGGCTCTGGGGTCGCCGGTGAAGACGCGGTGGCTATGGCGCGAAGACTGCTGAAGCACTTTGGGGGTATTGGCGCTTTATTATCAGCGCCGTTGTCACAGTTAGTTGCTTGTCATGGCATAGGCCCTGCCAAGGCGTCTGTAATCAAGGCCGTGCAAGAATTAAGTCTGCGTGATGTTGAGCACGCTTTAACTCATTCAGAGCAGTTTTCCGATCCGGCGTCAGTGTCTCGGTTCCTGCGCCGGCGTATTGGCCATGAACTGCGAGAAACGTTCGCGTGTTTGTTCCTGAATGCGCGTAATCAGCTGATCTCTTTTGAAGTGCTGTTCCGAGGCTCGGTGGACAGGGCTCATGTGCACAGTCGTGAGGTGTTGCGTCGTGGTATAGAGGTGAACGCGGTGGCTGTGGTGCTGGCGCATAATCATCCCTCAGGTTCACCGGAACCCAGTCAAGCCGATATTCACTTGACCCAGAGGCTCACAGAGCTGCTGCGACAGGTCGATATACGGGTTTTGGATCACATCGTGGTGGGCTCGGGTTCTTGTGTTTCCTTTGCCAGCCGTGGCTTGTTGTAACAACTTTAGTTGCCGTTAAACCGAGGCTTTGGTATAAACGCGCCTCGAATTTTTGGGGTACGACCATGTCTCAGGTATGTCAGGTCACAGGTAAGCGTCCGATGACGGGAAATAACGTCAGTCACGCACAGAATAAGACCAAGCGTAGGTTCTTACCGAACCTGCATTACCATCGTTTTTGGGTGGAATCAGAAAAGCGTTATGTGAAGCTGCGTGTTTCATCGAACGGTATGCGCATCATCGACAAAAAGGGTATCGACGAGGTACTCAAAGATATGCGCGCGAGCGGTCAAAAGGTTTAACCCCTAATAACGGGGCGAGCGTTACAGGATACGGAAACAGAATCATGCGCGATAAAATCAAATTGGTGTCTAGTGCTGGCACAGGTCATTACTACACCACCGACAAAAATAAGAAGAACACGCCAGATAAAATGGAGATCAAAAAGTACGATCCCGTTATCCGTAAGCATGTCATCTACAAGGAAGGCAAAATTAAGTAAGGCGCATGCCTGAACTCCCCGAAGTCGAAACGACTAAGCGGGGCATTGAGCCCTTTCTTCTTCAACAAACGATCACGGCGGTCGTCGTGCGCGACGACCGTTTGCGTTGGCCCGCCCAAGTTCCGCAAAGTCTAGTAGGTCAGCCCGTTCTTCACGTCGGGCGTCGTGCCAAATACATTCTGATAAGTACGCCAACGGGTACCCTGATCATCCATTTGGGCATGTCCGGCAGCCTGCGTCTGGTAACGCCAGACACCCCGGTAAAAACTCATGACCACATCGATTTGCAGCTCAGTTCTGGGCAGTGCTTGAGATACAACGATCCGCGCCGTTTCGGTAGCTTCCACTTTCATTCGGACGACGACCCGCAGACCCATTGGTTGCTTGCGGATCTAGGGCCAGAGCCTTTAAGTAATGATTTTTCTGGCGAGCATCTGTTTCAGCAATCACGCAAGCGGCGCATCGCCGTCAAAAATCACATCATGGACAGTAAGGTGGTGGTCGGCGTCGGTAACATCTACGCCGCCGAGGCCCTGTTCAGCGCTGGAATTCGGCCAACTGTTCAGGCTTGCCGCGTGACGCGGGTGGGCTACGACAATCTAGCTGGAGCAATCGCGAAAATTCTAGCGCGAGCGATTCAGGTCGGTGGCACGACGCTTCGCGACTTCGTGGGTTCAGATGGCCAACCTGGATACTTTCGTCAAAGCTTAAATGTCTATGGTCGAGCCGATGAGCCGTGCCGAATTTGTTCTACGGTATTAAAGGGTATGGTGCTGGGTCAGCGCAGTACTGTTTATTGCCCGCAATGTCAGGTCACTCGGGGCTGGCGATAGAGCTAATAGTTCAGGCGTTATTTTTGTCCGCCAGTGCAGCTACGACCTTGGGATGCACAAATTGAGAAATATCGCCGCCCATAGCCGAGATCTCGCGCACTAAGGTTGACGAGATAAATGAGCAGTCTTTGGATGTCGGTAGAAAAACGTATTCTATATGGGGCGCCAACGAGCGGTTCATTTCAGCCATCTGGAACTCATAGTCAAAGTCAGTAACTGTGCGCAGCCCGCGTAGAATGAAACGCGCGCCTTTAGAGCTGACGTAGTCAACCAACAGGGTATTAAATCCCTCCACAGAAACTCTGTCGCCATATTGTTTTGCGACGTCCTGACATAAGGCGATACGATCAGCGAGCGCTACCTTTGGGTCTTTCTGTGCCGAGGTGCCTATGGCCAAAATAACGTGGTCGAAAAGGTGTAAGGCTCGTTCAACCAGATCGGTATGACCATTGGTAATCGGATTGAAAGAACCTGGATAGACGACGATATTTTTTGTCATAGTGCTGCTACTCCCCCCTAAATAAGCCTTGCAGATTTGATCATCGAGAAGGTCGGATGGTATCCATGCACCTCGATAGCTGCAACTCGCTAAGGCGCAGCTAATACGCTATGCGTCGCACCAGCTGAAGTTGTTTTTATCACGTTCAGACTAAAGCGCTCGCACAGCTCGAGCAGCGCTTGGTCACTTTCGGCTTCCAGATACACGTGCCCGCCAATGAGACCGCTTTTAGCCAGTGCATCCAGCGCACTCTCCATGAGTTGCGGCTGCTTATAAGGGGGATCAAGGAAAATGACATCGTAGGGTGACTGAGCAGAGCGTAGAAATTGCTCAGCTCGTGAATGAACAGCCTGACAGTTGTCTGCCTTAAGGAGGCTGATGTTTGCGGACAAGGCTTCAGCTATTGTCTTGTTGGCGTCAACTAGAGTTACGCTTGATGCACCCAAGGATGCCGCTTCAAATCCTAAAGCGCCTGAACCCGCAAAGAGATCCAGACAGGTGCAATCGTGGAGATAAGGACGCAACCAATTAAAAAGAGTTTCGCGCGTGCGCCCCAAGGTTGGGCGCAGTCCATCGACGTCGGGAAAGCTCAGTTTACGGCTGCGCCATTGACCGCCAATAATGCGAACTTGCTGGCGAGCATTTTTACTAGCGCGGCGAATGAGAATAACCGCTGGTGGTTTTAACGTACTTCATGGCCCACTCATTATAGAATGCCGTTCTGCAAAGAACGACCGTGACCCAGCGCAGTGCGCTATTTTGGAGTAAGCGATACATGTCCCAAGACGCCCCATCATCCTCCGAGGAAAAACGTTTCTTCGGCCGACTGCGCAAGGGCCTTGCTAAAACCAGAGACCAGTTCACCAGTGGGGTCGGTAACTTGTTGTTGGGCGAGAAAGAGATAAGCGCCCAGGCCTTGGAGGACCTAGAAACAGCATTGCTCACTACCGACGTTGGGGTCGAGACCACCCGGGCCATCATTGACGAACTCACCGCTCAGGTTTCGCGCAAACAGTTGGCCAACATGGACGCTTTGTACGCAGCGTTACATCAGCTAATGGCACAACGACTTTCGGCACTAGAGAAGCCGCTGGAATTGGCTTCTAACACAACGCAAGTGGTGTTCTTTGTCGGTGTTAACGGTGTTGGTAAAACTACGACTATCGGCAAACTAGCAAAGCGTCTAATGGCGGAAGGACGGAGCGTCATGTTGGCTGCGGGGGATACGTTTCGTGCGGCGGCGGTAGAACAGTTGCAAGCCTGGGGGCAGCGTAACAACGTGCCGGTGATCGCCCAATCTCAGGGTTCCGATGCGGCCTCGGTGGTCTTTGACGCGGTGCAAGCGGCAAAAGCTCGTGACGTAGATGTCTTGTTAGTCGATACGGCAGGCCGCTTACAAGCAAAGACGCAACTGATGGATGAGTTAGCGAAGGTGCGCAGAGTTGTGCAGCGACTTGACCCTGATGCACCCCACGAAGTGATTCTAGTGCTGGATGGTGGTGTAGGCCAAAACGCCCTGAGTCAGGTCGAGCTATTCCGTGAAGCGGTGGGGGTCACGGGCTTAGTGGTGTCGAAGCTCGATGGCACGGCCAAGGCGGGTGTGGTGTTCGCCATCGCACAGAACGCCCAAGCGGAGTCATTGCCAATCTATTTTGTTGGAGTGGGTGAGGCGGAAGACGACTTGCGACCCTTTGTTGCGGATCAATTTGTGCGGGCGCTGTTGGCTATCGACACAGAGAGCGAGGGTGCGGAGTGAGCACCATCACTTTTGATCGGGTGACTAAGCGTTTTGACAATGGCCAAGAGGCTTTGTCTGAAGTTAGCACTGAATTCGATTCGGGATCGATGACGTTTTTGACCGGTCATTCCGGTGCAGGTAAGAGCACTTTTTTGCGGTTACTGATCGGCGCTGATGTGGCGACAAGAGGTCGGATTTACGTTGATGAGGTAGATATCAGCAAATTGGGGCCTCGGCGGATGCCGTGGTATCGGCGGGACGTAGGGGTGGTGTTTCAAGATCACCATTTGCTTCCCGAGCATACGGTCTTTGACAACGTAGCATTACCGTTGCGCATCAATCATCTAAGTGAGCGTGAAATTTCAAGCCGAGTACGCGGCGCGCTAGGCCGGGTCGAATTGCTCGGCAAAGAGCATCTTATGCCTAGTCAACTGTCGACCGGAGAGCAGCAGCGCGTGGGCATTGCTCGAGCGGTTGTGGGCAAGCCCAAGATATTGTTGGCGGACGAACCCACTGGCAACTTAGACCCTGAGTTGGCGCGCAGCGTCATGGAGCTGTTTCGTCAGTTCAACGAATTAGGCACTACAGTCATTATTGCCAGTCATGACATCGGTTTGATCAAGAGCATGCAGATGCCAACGATAAATTTGCTGGAAGGGCGAATTGCTGGGGCAGCAGGAGCGTGGGATGTCCAGTGAGGCAAAGCCGAAAACACGACGTGCCACCAAATCGAGTCGCAAACAATGGCCGGCACCTAAACGGCGGTTCAGTTGGTTTTTTGCGGATCATCTGCGTGCAGTTTCGGAGACGTTCAAGTTTGTCAGCTTGAAACTGGGCAGTAGTTTGTTTGTTTGGCTGTTGGTAGGTATTGCCTTAGCTCTGCCTGCTGCGTTGCGACTGACACAGTTAAATTTCGTTGCATTAGACGATGGTTGGCAAGGTCGACCAGGGCTGAGTGTATATTTTCAAGTGACTGCGGATACTGCGGACATTGCTGCGGTGCAAACTCTGTTGCAGCAAAACACTTCAATGATCGAGGTGCGGCTCACAGATGCAGATCAAGCGCTGCAAGAGTTTATGGCCGCGAGCGCTGATTCTAAGAGCCTTACAACGGCACTGAGTACGTTGTCCGCTAATCCCTTGCCCGCATCGCTCCAGGTGGCTGTGAGTAACCAAGTGACCACCGAACAATTGGCAGTGTTGCGCCGCCAACTGTTGCAACAAGCCGCCGTTGATGACGTCGTAATAGAGTTTACTTGGCTGGAGCGGCTGCGCAGCCTGACTCAGTTGATTGAGCGTTTGGGTTGGATTCTTGGAGGTCTGTTTGCCTTAGGGGCGGTGCTGGTTACCGCGGCATCGGTTCGGCTTGCCATCGATGGTCGATTAGAGGAGTTGCGGGTTTTAAGTCTGGTTGGCGCGACGCGCGCGCAAATACGCCGCCCGTTTGTCTACTTTGGGGTGTTCTACGGCCTGGGTGGTGCGATCGTCGCAGCGATGTTGCTGGCGATCACCCTTACTGCCATTGAAGCACCTTTGACCGATTTACTGGGCAGTTATGACATACCGGTCCAGGTCCGAGGTTTTGATCTGACCTTTTTAGGGTCATTGCTCTTGGTGGGGTTAATACTAGGTGTAATGGGCGCATTGTTGGCGGTTCGGCAACGTATTCGCGACACGCAAGAGGCTATTTACTAACGCTTTGGTGGCGTAATTTAGAGTCTTAGTAATTGCCGAAAAGGTATTAGCACTCGACAGCAGAGAGTGCTAATATGCGCGCAAAGTGTTACCGGAAGTATCACATGACCACAGATATTATGAAGATGCCGAGTATCTCTCCCGGAGCAGATCTCGATTCTTACCTGCGCACCGTCAGTCAGTTTCCGATTCTCAAACCGGAAGAAGAGCGTGAACTAGCAGAGCGGTTCTATCATGATGGAGACCTAGACGCTGCCCGACAGTTGGTGCTTTGCCACTTACGATTTGTTGCGCACCTAGCGCGTACCTATCAGGGTTACGGGCTGTCTCATGCCGACCTTATTCAAGAAGGCAATGTTGGTTTGATGAAGGCGGTTAAACGTTTTGATCCATCGGTCGGTGTGCGGTTGATTTCTTTTGCAGTGCATTGGATCAAGGCCGAGATGCACGAATACATTTTACGCAATTGGCGTATCGTCAAAGTGGCCACCACTAAGGCGCAGCGCAAACTGTTCTTTAACCTGCGCGGCGCTAAGCGATCGTTGTCTTGGCTCAGTGCTGAAGAAACCAAGGCCATCGCTCAAGATTTGGGTGTTAGCACAGAAGAAGTTAATCGTATGGAAGGTCGTTTAAGCGCCAGTGATATGGCCTTTGATGGTTATGCGACCGACGACGACAGCGTATCAGCACCAGTCCATTTTCTTGCTTCGGCATCGCCGGATCCCGCGGATCTAGTTGCCGACGCAGACACCCAGCGGGACGTCAGTTTGCGTTTGAGCGAAGGTCTGGCAAAGCTTGATGAACGCAGTCGGGACATCTTGCAACAGCGTTGGTTGAGCGATGCGAAGTCCACACTGCATGAACTGGCTGCTGAGTATGGCGTGTCTGCCGAGCGTATTCGTCAGTTAGAAAAGAACGCCATGAAGAAACTGAAGCTGGCCATAGCTGACTAACCCCTGTGACGCCCAAACTACTGCTTACCCTAGGAGGCCTTTACGGCCTCTTAGGCGTTTTACTGGGCGCTTTTGGTGCTCACGGTCTGCGTGATCGACTTGAACCCAGTCAGCTCGATAGCTGGCAAACTGCCGTGCAGTACCAACTGTTCCACGCAATAGCATTGATCGTTGTCATGGTTTGGTTTCTGCACACCGGAGCGAATGTGCTGCGATATGCAGGGGGCTTATTTGCTTTAGGCATTGCACTTTTTAGCGGCAGTATCTACTTGCTGGTGCTGGGTTCGGCGAGCTGGCTTGGGCCGATCACACCACTGGGCGGGTTGATCTTGATGGCGGGTTGGGGCTGTGTCATCTACGCTGGTCTTTCGCTACAAAGCTAAACGTATTCATGTCCACTTCCTTTTACGACCAGACCGAGGGGTCTCAGCAAGCCTTCAGTTACATCCGCCGTCGTGGACGATTCACTCAAGCTCAGGCGCGCGCTTACGAGAATCTGGTCGAGCAATATCGGGTTACCCCTGAACACCTAATCGCGCACAGCGGTCCAGTAGGTGTGGAAATCGGCTTTGGCATGGGAGCTGAACTGCTGGCATGGGCCCAGCAATGCCCGGATTGGTATGTGTGCGGTGTCGAGTTGTATCAGCCCGGTATCGGCGCCATGCTAACTCGATTACATAGTCGGCAATTGGCTAATGTTGGGTTGATCGATCAACCCGCTCAACAGATTTTTACTGCGCTTCCGTGTGACAGTTTGAGCGAGGTAAGAATCTTCTTTCCAGACCCGTGGCCGAAAAAGAGGCACTTCAAGCGCCGATTGGTGCAGGTTCCCTTCCTTGTAGAATTACAGCGCGTACTTAAACCGGGTTCCGTGGTTCGTTTAGCGACGGATTGGGCACCCTATGGTGAGTGGATGGTCGAGCAATTTGAGCTAGTGCCGGGCTTTCAGCTGGTACAGGATCAAATTCGCAAGGCATACTCTGTAGAAGACGAAGCCGTTCGGGGTACCACTAAGTTCGAAGCTCGAGGCGAGCGCTTAGGGCATGACATTCGAGATCTGGTTTACGTCAAAACACAACTTACTTAAACAAAGTGCTGGAGCACGGAGTCGAGGTAACGTGTGCCCTTGACCGTTGGAGCGCACCGATCAGAAAGCACAAGGTTATTCGCTACAAGACGTTGCCAAACCGGTTGTATAGATGTTCGAGGCAACCCGGTGCTTTGTTCGAACACCTGCCAATCTACCCCGTCAATCAATCGAAGAGCGTTCATCATAAACTCTAAAACCAGATCATCGGCTGCTACCTGTTGCAGCTCGGTAGTTTCTGGACTGGCCATATACAGGCGAGGTTGGCTTGGCTTATTGCTGCGAATTGCGACTAATTTCTGATTCTGATCCGTCGAGCGTTTGCCGTGTGCCCCGGCGCCGATTCCGACATAGTCGCCGAATTGCCAATAGTTCAGATTGTGCCTACACAACCGATCAGGCCTAGCAAAGGCTGAAACTTCATAACGGTGGAAACCGGCCTCACTCAGCAACGCCAGCCCCGCCTGTTCCATATCGTAGATTGCTTGCTCCACCGGCAGGATCGGCGTGCGTTTAGCGAACTCAGTTTTTGCTTCGATGGTCAGCTGATACCAAGAGATATGCTCAGGTTGTAGAGCGATGGCCAGTTGTAAATCGCCTGAGGCCTCTGCAACGCTTTGCTCTGGCAAACCCCACATTAAATCGAGGTTTATATTTTCAAATCCGGCGCTGCGCGCCTTAGAAAATGCGGTAGCTATGTCGGTACTTTGATGAATCCGTCCGAGTCTTTTTAGTTTGCCCTCTTCGAAGGATTGAGCCCCAATCGATAGACGATTAATCCCGGCTGTACGGTAGTCGGAAAATTCCATGTACTCCTGAGTGCCAGGATTCACTTCCAGTGTGATTTCGGCATCGGTTGTGATCGGCAGCTTGTCGAGCAACCTACCGATATGCTCTGGGTGAAAGAGACTTGGGGTGCCGCCGCCGAAGAAGACGCTGGCGAAGGCGTCGTTAGTTTGACTTTGAGCTGCCCAGTCGGCCTCTAGCGCTAAACGGTAAGCGTCCTGGTCAACGTCACCTTTAAGTGGGTGAGAATTAAAATCGCAGTAGGGGCATTTTTTTACACACCAAGGGTAATGGATATACAACCCGGGGCGTTCAAGCATGCTGCTAAATCTGGTATTGAAGTTGTGCGAGTAACGCCTGACAAGCTTTACCGCGATGGCTTAGCTCGTTCTTTAAGGCGGGATTCATTTGGGCTGCGGTAGCGCTTTGATCGGCAACATAAAACAATGGGTCATAACCAAAACCGCCATCGCCCTGGGGTTGCCGAAGGATTTCGCCGTGCCAGCGACCGAAGGCAATTTTAGGTGTTGGGTCGCTTGGGTGTTGTAAAAATACCAGGCAACAAAAAAAGTAGGCGCGCCGATCTTCCTGGTTCGATAGCTGTTCTAGTAGTTTTGCATTGTTTGCGGTGTCATTGCCGTCCTCGCCAGCATAACGAGCAGAATAAACGCCAGGCGCGCCATTCAGGGCGGGCACTACAAGTCCGCTATCGTCCGCAATGGCTGGAAGCCGTGCTGAATGGGCAGCTGCCCTGGCTTTAATCAGCGCGTTCTCTATAAAGCTCGTTGCTGTTTCTTCAGCACCACTGAGCCCAAAGTCCTTTAGGCTTTTCAGTTGAAAGCCGACGGGTGTCAGCAACTGCTGCATTTCAGTGACTTTACCCGCATTGCCACTGGCAAAGATCACATCCATCAGTGCGACCAGTACATTTTTTGATTGAATTTGATTTGATCTTGTCGGCCGTTGGCTAACTGAACTTGGATCTTCAGACGCTGGACGTCTTCGTCAGAATGCAGCAGCTCAGCCAGATAGTAGATGGCGTCGCCCTCTTCCACCTTGCGGAAGTTCAGCTCTTGCTTTTGTCCAAGCAGGTTGCTGCTGTCCCCGGATATGGTGGCGGTAACTGCGCTGTTCTCAGAATTGAGTACCGCGACGTTAATCAACGCACGATTCTTTGCACGAGTGACGTTGTACTGTGTTGCAACGTCTGTTTCTAGAAAAGTGGTGGGAATCACAATGTAGTGCACTTCATGGTCGGCGAATCGATGCACTTGTTCGGCATGGCTATTGGCAGAAGTAAGCAAAAACACAGAGCAGCACCAGAGTGCGAGCCATGAAGTCGACTTAGAAGTTTTGTATACCGCGCTCGATGTCATAGGGGTCGTCCTAAGTGGTAAAAGCCGTAACTACCAAAGAGATTCGGCGCCAGATTGATAAAGGAACGTTCGTCATGTTGCTGATTAACGACTCGTCTTTGGATGATGTGCATCTCAAGTTCAGCGCACAATGACTCGAAGTCACTGAACGTGCATAGATGAATGTTAGGCGTATCGAACCAGCGATGGGGAAGATGACTCGAAAGAGGCATCTTGCCTTGAGCAGCTAACTGAATACGACAGCGCCAATGACCAAAGTTGGGGAACGTGACAACGCATTCTCGACCCACCCGGAGCATCTCTTTGAGCAGGAGTTTGGGCTCTCTAACCGATTGTATTGTCTCGGTCATGATCACCATATCGAAAGCATCGTCTTTAAAGTTGCTTAGTCCCTGATCTAAGTCTTGTTCAATCACGTTAACGCCACGACCCAAACAGGTGCGTATGTTTTCTGCGTCTTTATCAAGGCCATAACCAATGACGCTTTTTTCCTGTTGCAGGTTGTGCAGCAAATCGCCTTCACCGCAACCGAGGTCGAGTACTCGAGCCTCCGGTTGAATGAGTTTGGCGACGAGTTCTAGGTCTGAGCGCATGGTTCAGTTGCTCTGTTGTTGTGCTGTTGCGGCGTGCGCATGGTCAAGATAGGCGCGCAGTGCGTCGGTATAGCGTTCAATAGGTAACAAAAAAGAATCGTGGCCATGCTCGGATTCAATCACCGTGGAAGCGACATCTTTGCCCGCGGCTATTAATGCATCTACGATTTCTTTCGAGCGCTCCGGGGAAAAGCGCCAATCGGTGGTGAAAGACATGACCAAAAAGCGTGCCCGGGCGTGTTTAAGGGCCGTAACCAAATCGCCATTTGTTTCTCGTGCTGGATCAAAGTAGTCCAAGGCGCGAGTCATCAGTAAATAGGTGTTGGCGTCGAATCGCTGGGTAAAGGATCGGCCTTGGTGGTGCAGGTAGCTCTCAACTTGGAATTCCACATCACGGACATTGTCGATGTCGCCAGATTTAAGCTCTCGCCCAAAACGATTTGCCATACCGTCATCTGAAAGATAAGTCACATGACCGATCATGCGCGCCAACATCAAACCATGATCAGGATTGGTGTTCTCAGTTCGATAGTGGCCCAAGCGATACTCCGGATCAGAAGTGATGGCCTGACGAGCAATTTCGTTGAACGCAATGTTTTGTGCGGTGAGTTTTGCGGCTGTAGCAATAAGCACCGCATTGTGAGTGCGTTGAGGGAAATCGATACTCCATTGCAGCGCTTGCATCCCACCCAGACTGCCTCCCACGACAGCTAAGAAACGCTTAATGTTCAAGTGATCTGCCAGCAGTGCTTGGCTGGCGACCCAATCTTTAACAACAACTTGTGGAAAATCTGGGCCGTAGGCTTGGCCGGTTTCTGGATTGTTCGACTCAGGCCCCGTGCTGCCGTGACAGCCACCGAGATTGTTCACGCTCACAATAAATAATTTGTTGGTGTCCATGGCTTTGCCAGGGCCGATGCAATGATCCCACCAACCCGGCTTCCGGTCGCCTTCATGATAGCCGGCCGCATGGTGGTGTCCCGACAGCGCATGACAGATCAGGACAGCATTGTCGCCGCGTTCGCTTAGCTCGCCATAGGTTTCGTAAACCATGTTAAAGCCCTGTAGTACGGCGCCGTTTTGCAGGGTGAAGGGTTGCTCGTAGCTGAACAACTGAGGGCTCACCAGGCCAACTGAATTGGGTTCTTCAATGGTTATATCGGTCATATCGAGAGCGACAGGGTGGTCAATGTGTCTTGCAGCAGTGACAGCATGATCAGAGCCACCAAGGGCGAAAAGTCCAACGGCCCCATAGTGGGGAGTAGATTTCGCAGCGGCGCCATTATCGGGTTGAGCAATTGATCTAACAGACCAATAACTGGATGGTAAGAGCCTTGATTGATAAAGCTCACCACCACGATGACTAAAATTGACCACCAATAGAATTGCACCCAGACCAAGGCCGTGCGTACAGCACCGATGGCGATCGCCTTTATTGGGTCAACGTTGCCCATGGTGATTAGATAAACAAATAAAACGCCCATTGCCCAAGCCAGTAGAAGCGAGGCGAGATCCCACCGCCCCATATTCGGCAACAATCGGCGTAAGGGTTTAGCCAGTGGATCACTGCCTTTTACCACTGCTTGGCTAAGGGGATTAAAGCGGTCGGCATCGACAGCTTGGAGCATGAAGCGCAGTAAAAACAACAGTGTGACCAGACGTATAGCCAGGTCTATTAGCGTGTATAAAGATTGTCCGGTCATGGGTTACCAAATTCCTTGGCGAGTTCTATGGAGCGTTGATGCGCCGCGTGCAGTGCTGAGACAACTGCCTCAGGAACATGCTGTTCCAGCATTTTGTTCAGAGCCGCCTCGGTAGTCCCCGCTGGCGATGTCACATTTTCGCGTAACGTTGCAACGGGTTCTGGGGCCTGTTGTGCCATTAGTGCTGCACCGTAAGCGGTCTGCAAGGTCAGCTCTTTGCTGGTTTGAGCATCCAGACCTAATTCTATCCCTGCATTAATCATGTGCTCCATGAGTAGGAAAAAGTAGGCTGGGCCGCTACCGGAAACCGCAGTAACGGCATCGAGTTTGGCCTCTTCATTAACCCAAACAATTTTACCCGCTGCTTGTAGTACATGTTCTGCAGCTCTCAAGTGCGTTGGGCTTACCGCGGCATTAGGGTACAGGGCGGTCATACCAGCGCCGACCAGGGCCGGGGTGTTCGGCATACATCGCACGACGGGTTGGTGGTTCGGAAGCCAGGATTGCAGGCTCTCAAGATTAATGCCCGCAGCGATAGAAATGACGAGGTGCTGTGGGTTTATCGAGTCCAACGACTTAACGACATTTGCGGCAATCTGTGGCTTTACCGCAAGCACTATGACCTCAGCCTGATGGATGGCCGCGTTGTTATCTTCTAGCGTCGTAATGCCGAGATCTGCCGCTTTCATACGTTGTTCTGGGTTAGGGTCGGCCGCGACTATAGCGGTGGCCTCGGTGCCGTTTTCCAACAACCCGCGAATGAGGCTGATGGCCATATTGCCTGCGCCAATAAAAGCGATGGTCAAAGTTTTTCTCCTAGTTGCTGCGCGCCCCGAATAAATCTGTGCCGACTCGGATCATAGTGGCACCGGCGCTGATCGCCTCTTCAAGATCAGCACTCATACCCATAGATAAGGTATCCCATTGGGTAAGATCGCCAGCAAATTGTTGTTTCAAGTCCTGGTGCAATTGTGCCACGGATTCATAGCCCACCCTAGAATCTGTGCTCTTCGCGAGGATTGTCATAAGTCCACGCGGGGTAAGGTTCGGTAGTGTGAGCAGTTGCTCTAGGAGCGCGCAAGCGCCGTCTTCATCGACGCCGCCTTTGTTGGGGTCGGCGTCCAAGTTGATTTGAATCAGTACATTCAGCGGTTTGGTTTGTGTGCGCAGGTTACTCAAGCGTTGGGCAATTTTGGGCCGATCTAAGGTCTGTACCCAAGAAAACTGATTGGCGATGGCCTTGCATTTGTTGGATTGAATATGGCCAATAAAGTGCCATTGCAAGTCATGCTGCTGCAGTTGCTGAACTTTCTCTAGCGCGTCTTGTAAATAGTTTTCGCCGAATTCGCGCAGGCCCAAATCGATGGCTTCGGTCACAACCTCAACAGGCTTAGTTTTGCTCACAGCAAGTAGCTTTATAGATTTAGGGTCGCGCTTGGAAGACGCGCATGCGGAGTCTATTCGCCCTAAGAGTCGCGTGTAGTTGTTTGCTAAGTCAGACATCAGTCATAGGCCTTTTCCGGGCGCTTATATGGCGTATTGCTTACCTTCCGACCCGAGGTCAGCTGCTACTGGCGAGCACCATAAGACACTAAGGTTTGGCTTGTCGAATTGTTGTGATTCCGCGATGCCAAATTGGAAAGAACTGCTCCGCTCGGCGGTGAACCAAGGTGCCTCAGACATTTTTCTATTGGCGGGCAGCCCACCCACTATGCGAGTAAACGGGGAATTACGGCGGCTGGATGGACAAGACGCGCTGCTGGCCAGTCACGTGCGCGATATGCTCGTCAATTTGTTGCAACGAGAACCGCACGAGGCTGCCTGCGGAATTCTGGATCTAGATCTTGCCTATCAGCGCGAACAGGTAGGGCGGTTCCGCGTGAACATCTTTCAACATCTGCGAGGCTTGGGCGCGGTGTTCCGGGTTGTTCCGCTAGAGCCGCCGCGACTTAGCGAATTGGCAGGCGAAAGTCAGCTGGCCTTGTCGGCATTGCGTTCGTTGGCTGATCACCCAAAAGGCTTGGCTTTGTTTGTTGGCAGCACTGGAAGCGGTAAAAGTTCTACTCAGGCCGCGGTAGTGGACTTGCTGAATAGGCAGGGTCGGCGGCACATTATTTGTGTTGAAGATCCCATTGAATTTGTACACGCCAGTGCAGAGGGACTGGTTCATCAACGGCAGGTTGGCACTCATGTCGATTCTTTCGCTGACGCACTGCGAGCGGCACTGAGAGAAAATCCAGACGTTTTCGTTATTGGCGAATTGCGTGACTCGCAGACCATTCAGCTTGCCCTAACGGCGGCTGAAACTGGGCATCTAGTACTCGGCACTTGCCACGCATCCACTGCTGTTCACTGCTGTTCACTGCTTGACGCGACTGTTGGAAGGACTACCGGATGCTCACAGGTCCCAAGCGCGTAGTGCACTTGCGGCTTCGCTAGTCAGCGTGGTCTATCAACAATTGATGCCCGGGTCATCAGGTCAGCGTGTTGCAGCGTTTGAAGTACTTAAAGCCACACCCGCAGTGCGAAATTTAATACGTGAGGACAAACCGGCGCAGCTGCATTCGGTCATGCAGACAGGCAGACAACAGGGTATGCAGACCATAGAACAGGCCGTCCATGAATTAACTTATGCTGGGGTCCTAGCAGAGCCGCAATGCAAGGGTCTGTTGTCGAGCTAACTGCTTGAGCTTTGTTCGCGCAACCAGGTCTCAAGGATTCGACAGGCAGATTCCTGATGCACATCTGCGCCAGCAGTGTTGCTGGGGTCATGGTTAGCGCTCCATGAGCTCAATCGTTCGTCGCACATCGCAATGTATCGTTCGGTCCGGTGGGCCAGGATGTCGGCAAATTTGCGCGCGCGCTTAGCCATGGCCGAGTCCGAGCCGTCCATGTTTAACGGTAAGCCCACGACGATGGCGACGGGCTGATATTCATCAATCAGAGCTTTGAATTTGGGCCAGTCCAATGGGTTGCCGTTTTTCGCCTGTAGGGTGCACAAACCATTGGCATGATCGGTTACCGTTTGGCCGACGGCGATGCCGATACTCTTCAAACCGAAATCGACACCCAACACATAGCCCTCAGGGGAGGCTGCTGAAGCACTCACGGGCTATCCATGTCCTGCGCCTGCCAGCAGCGAGCGCATATCAACGCCAAGTAACCCCGCTGCCAAGTCCAGTCGGCTGTCGAAATCAGCGGCAAAAAGAATGTCCGTATTCGCTTCGGTAGTCAGCCAAACGTTGCGCGCTATTTCGTCTTCGAGTTGTCCGCCTTGCCAGCCCGCATAGCCCAGCGCGATAAGCACTTCATTTGGACCATGGCCTTGGGCTATATCGCTGAGCACCTCCAATGCTGAAGAAAGATACACCTCGTCAGTAACCTGGTCAGAATTTGATGTATTTTCATGGGGGCCGTGAAGCACAAAGCCGCGTTCGCGAGATACGGGTCCACCCAGTAACACAGGCCTATCAAGCCATTGCTTATCTGCTGTTAGATTAAGTTGTGCTAATAGCTCGAGTATTGAAACATCAGATGGTCGATTGACCACCAGGCCCATGGCGCCTTCATCATTGTGCTCGCAAATATAAGTTAGCGTATTTGCGAAATAGTCGCCGGTTAGGCCTGGCATAGCGATTAAAAAGTGATTTTTCAGGTTCATGTTAAAGAGCGCGTAGCGCTAGCGGTTTATGTCTGCACCGAATTTGGAGTATTGCCAGGTTCTGGTGAATTCCAAACGATCGTAGGCTTTACGCATTTCAATTGAAAAGGGCTGGTAAGGCGAAGCCTGCTTTACGGTTTCCAGCGCGGCGTTGTCCAACAACGATGATCCGGATGATCGAATGATACGCACAGACTCTAATTGTCCGCTACTCAAAATGCTGACTCGCATTACCAACTCACCCTGAATGTTTCCAGGCGGATAGTTGACCCGGCCGATGCGCTCGCACTTTCTTCGCCACATTGCCAGGTAGGCTGCTTCGGCCTCTAACGTCTGTTTGGAGGCGTTAGGCTCCTCCAATCGTCGAACTCTAGAGTTGAAGCCAGTGGATTTTGTGTTTTCAAAATGCGCTATAGCGCCTATTAACTGATCACGATTAAAGCGTTTTTTCGGCGCCGCTATGACCGATTTGGGATTCGCAGGAAGTGGCTCTGAAGTCGGAATTTTGGGCGATGCCACTGCTTCTTTGACGAGCTGGTTGTCCAACGGTTTTTCTCGTGCTGGTTCTTTAGTGGGTTCTGTGGAAGCGTACAGCGAAACGGTCAGCTTTGGTTCGGGCTGCGGCAAGATAGCATCCAAACCTATACCTAGAATTAATGCGGCATGTAGTGCGAGTGCGAGAAATATACCGAAACCAAGCCGGTCTCTGGGCGTTATTGTGGGGCCCGATTGAGTGTCTATGGCTTCAGCATGGGTCAATTAGAGCGCCTTACGTTGTCGAAGACAGGTATCGATTAAGTCGCCAGCAATGTCGAGCCCGAATTGCTGGTCCAGTTCTCGAATACAAGTAGGGCAGGTGACATTGATCTCGGTCAGGTAATCGCCGATGACATCGATACCCACAAACAGAAGCCCTCTGCGCTTTAGCTCTGGCCCGACTTGCTCGGCAATCCAACGGTCTCTATCTGTTAACGGCCGGCCCTCACCATGACCCCCTGCAGCCAGATTGCCCCGAGTCTCGCCAGCGGATGGAATTCGCGCTAAGGCGTAAGGCACGGGTTCGCCGTTAACCAGAAGAATGCGTTTGTCGCCATCAACGATCTCTGGCAAATAAACTTGGCCCATGATTTGCTCGCGCCCGCCGTCCGTAAGGGTCTCTAGGACCACGCTCAGATTTGGATCTTGATCCATGATCCGAAAAATAGAAGCACCGCCCATACCATCGAGTTTTTTAAATACGACATTCGCGTGTTGTTGATGAAACGCCTTGAGCTGGTCCATACGGCGACTGACGATCAACGCAGGGCAACATTGTGGGAACTGAGTCGCGAACAGCTTTTCGTTACAGTCGCGCAAGGCACCGGGTCGATTAACGACCAACGCGCCCTCAGCCTCAGCGCGCTCTAACAGATAGGTGGTGTAGATGTATTCCATATCGAAGGGTGGGTCTTTGCGCATCATGACGATGTCAATATCGGCAAGAGCCGTCGCCTGTTCGGCGCCTAACTCATACCAGTCTTCGCCAGCTTTCGCAGCATCCAGCGATTGGCAGAAGTCCTCTCTGAGTTTGAGCGGTTTTATGAGCGCCGTAACCCGGCCTTTGTCCAGCAACAGATCGTTCTGAACAAAATAAAAGAGTTCCAGACCACGTTTTTGCGCAGCAGCAATCATGGCCAAGGTAGAGTCTTTTTTTACCGAAATGGTAGCAATGGGATCCATTAAAAAAGCAATTTTGGTCATGGTTGAGTCGCTTGGTAAATCGCGGAGCCTAAGGTTCCCATTGCCTCAGGGTCTAAGCAATAGCAATCCTGTGGCAAGGGCGCATATCAAGGTGCAGAAGGCCTCAGATAAAGCGCTACAATTAACGCATGTCAGATCAATCACTCAACGAGCGACTGCGCCAAACATTTGAGCGCACAATGCTCGAGTGGCTAGTTTCGTCGCAACGACCAGAGACCAAAGCCTTGCTCGAGGCCTTTGCCGGCTATTTGTCGCGTTGGTCAGATGTCACAACACTGGCCGTGCACGAGCGCGAGGTTTGTGGGATGGCCGTGGTCTTTTTGCGCGGCTTGGCAACGGGCAAGCTCTCTAAGGATCGTCAAACACAAATTGTGTTGCGCCAGCTGGGTAAGTGCCTGTCGCTTTGGGGCCTTACCCGCGATGCCAGTTCAGGTCCTTCTGGGTTGGAAATTGAGTTCAAGCATGGTCTTAGTGCCGGGCCTATCGAACCCCAGGAACAAACTCTAGACCCAATGAATCAGACGGGGTCTAAATTTGGCTTAATGGTTGAACGCATGCTGACAGAATCCAAGGGTTGGTTAGACAGTTCAGTAAGCGATCCCAATCAGTTAAGTACTGCACTTATAGCCCTTAAAGAACTGGCTGAGCACCACCAGGATCAACGCATCATGGAGTTGGCGTGGGCCACGGCGAACATGCTGGATCGGCTGAGCGACGGCACCTTGAGCGTGAACCAAGAGTTCCGGGGAGTGGTTGAACGCTCTGTTCGCTTGTTGCTATTGGCGTATGTGTTTCAGGTGTGGACCGCCGAAGACGAGGCCGAGTACGCAAAGACGCTTGAGGACGCGGACATTTTAGCCTCCGGGGGTGAATTGAAATTTTTGCGGTAAGGGCTCTACAGATCAGGTTCGGCAGCCCAACCGGTGGCTTGCTGAATTAAGGTTAGTGCGGCAGCGGGCATGGTTTCAGCTCTGAGAATGAGCGCGCCCAAGCGATAACCGGTTGCTTCAAGGTGTGCAAAGGCCGCCAGTTCTTCTGGACTAAAACCACCCTCAGGGCCAATAAATACCACGCGGTTTTGCAGAGGAAGTTGGCTGGGTGCCGGTACAGCGGTGGGGTCAAAGAAAACCAAATGTGCGGCTGATTCGGTCAGTTCAGGGAGTAGCTGTCGCATCGGTTTGGGCCGGTGCAGGTGTGGTAGATGCACCTGGCCGCATTGTTCACAGCTGGCAATAATCACTTTCTGCCAGTGCTCAAGTTTGCCGGCCATTCGTTGTTCGTTAAGCCTAACGTTACTGCGCTGGGTATCCAGAAGATAGATGTCAGTAGCCCCTAACTCAGTCGCCTGTGCAATGGCTCGATCCATCGGTTGGCCTTTGAGCAAGCCGATCCCAACTCCTAGGATAAAAGGACTTTGTTTAGCTTTTGAGGTGAGAGACAGGACTTTGAGTTCGGATTTGCGCGGATTGCTAGAAGTGATTTCGCATGAAGAAACGGTGCCTACGCCGTTGAACACTTCCACGACATCGCCAACGCCATGTCGCATCACCCGACACAGGTAGTTGGAGCGTTCCGAATCCAGCACCAGTCGCTGGTCTATTTGATGATCACCTGGCACATAGAAGCGCAGAGCCATCGTTGTTAGTCCACTGTTACGCCAAGGTTTGCGCAAATTTTGGTAGTCGCGCCCCAGCGGTTTAGTGTGTAGAAGTGCAGCGCGGGCGCACCCAAATCGATCAGTCGTTCGCACATGCGCGAGACCACTTCGACACCAAATTTTTGCAGGTCGCTGTCTGAATCTTGGCGCTGTGCCATCGCCTTATCTAGCCAGCGTGGTATGTCTGCCCCGGCTTTATCGGAAAAGCGGCATAAAGACTCATAGTTAGTAATGGGCATGATTCCCGGAACGATGGGGATATCCACTGCTAGCTTGCGACATTCCTGCACGAAGTGATCGTAAGCGTCGATGTTGTAGAAATACTGAGTAATTGCAACGTCAGCCCCGGCGTCGACCTTGCGCTTGAAAAAGTCTAAGTCAGCCTGACTTGACGGCGCGTCTGGATGCACTTCCGGGTAGGCACCGACCACAATTTCGAAGTGATTGTCGTACTCTTTACGAATGAGCCTCACTAAATCCTCAGCGTATTGCGGATTGTGTGAATCGGCGTCGGCTTGGTCACCGCGTAGGCAAAGAATCTTCTGTACGCCCAAGTCTTTGTAGTAAGCCACCAAATCAAGCGTGCCTCGCTCGTCGCTACCGCCCACGGAAAGGTGCGGTACAGCACTCCAGCCCTGGGACATCAAGTCAGTAACAGTTTGCTTCGTGCCTTCCTTAGTGGTCCCGCCTGCGCCGTAGGTCACGGAGAAATACTCTGGATGAAGGCCAGCCAGTTTTTTTGCGGTTCCAGCAATGAGTTTTCCCCGACCTGCGTCATCTCGCGGCGGGAAAAACTCAAAACTAATAGGCGTAGTGCCTGTCTTCGGGTCCATAGCTTGTCCTATGTTGACCCGGTCTTTCAGGCCAGTGCTTGTGCCAGTGCTTCGGCTTTGTCGGTTTTTTCCCAGCTAAAGGTCTCTTCAGTTCGGCCAAAGTGACCGTAAGCTGCTGTCGTCTGATAGATGGGACGTTTCAAATCTAACATCTCAATGAGGCCGCGTGGTCGCAAGTCAAAATGTTCACGCACAAGTTGAACAATCTTTTCATCACTGATCTTGCCCGTTCCGAAGGTGTCGAGGCTGATCGATGTGGGCTCTGCGACGCCGATCGCGTAGCTGACCTGAATTTCGCAACGCTGTGCGAGCCCTGCGGCAACGATATTTTTCGCTACATAGCGACCTGCATAAGCCGCGGAACGGTCAACTTTGGATGGGTCTTTGCCCGAGAATGCGCCGCCACCATGGCGCGCCATACCACCGTAAGTATCGACGATGATTTTGCGCCCGGTAAGACCACAGTCGCCCACGGGTCCACCGATAATGAATTGGCCGGTTGGATTGATGTAAATTTTTGTTTCAGCAGAAATCCAGTTCTGCGGTAGTACAGGCTTGATGACCTCTTCCATAACCGCTTCTTGTAAATCTTTCTGGCTAATCTCAGGACTGTGCTGAGTAGACAGTACAACAGCATCAATAGCGGTGGGCTTGCCGTCGGCATCATAACGGAAGGTGAGCTGGCTCTTAGCGTCTGGTCGCAAGAATTTGAGTGAAGAGCGGCGCATCTCGGCCTGCTTTTGCACTAATCGGTGCGAGTACGTGAGGGGTGCGGGCATAAGTACGTCTGTTTCGTCGGTGGCGTAACCAAACATCAAGCCCTGGTCGCCCGCGCCTTGTTCATGATCTGCGGTTTCGTCGACGCCCATTGCAATGTCAGAGGACTGCTGGCCAAGTGCGTTAACCACGGTGCATGACTCGGAGTCAAAACCGACATCAGGGCCGTTGTAACCAATGTCAGCTACGACTTCGCGTACCAGCTTGTCGATGTCAACTTGAGCGTTGCTGCGAACTTCTCCAGCCACCACGATGAGCCCTGTTTTAATAAGGGTTTCACAGGCTACTCGGGATTCTTTGTCTTGGGCGAGCATAGCGTCCAACACCGCATCGGAAACTTGATCGGCGACTTTGTCCGGATGTCCTTCAGATACGGATTCAGAAGTGAAAAGGTTATTGTCGGTCATAATATAAGCTCGCTAGTTAGTCGTTCAGTCGCTGTCGCTCGAAAAGAGGCGCGGATTCTACGTGATTTTTCAGTGATTTGGGTAGCCCGGGCGGTTTGATATTCAAGTTCTGCATGAAACGTTTGCGCGGGCGGATACAAAGCTCGACAATAGCCGCGCTTTTTTTCAGGAGTGCCAATGCCTTCCAGATTTGAACTTGCCAATGCCATTCGAGTATTGGCCATGGACGCCGTTCAGGCGGCAAAAAGTGGACACCCAGGAGCCCCAATGGGTCTTGCCGACGTTGCCGAGGTGCTGTGGAGAGATTTTCTTAAGCACAACCCAGCAGATCCGCTTTGGGCGAATCGTGACCGTTTTGTGCTGTCGAATGGCCATGGGTCTATGCTGCTGTACGGGCTGCTGCATCTCACCGGCTACGACGTCAGCCTTGAGGATTTGAAAAACTTTCGTCAGCTGCACGCGAAGACCGCGGGTCATCCGGAATACGGAGAATGCCCCGGTGTCGAGACCACCACTGGCCCTCTGGGTCAGGGGTTTGCAACGGCGGTTGGTATGGCACTGGCAGAGCAAAAACTTGCTGCTGAGTTTAATCAAGCGGATGTCACCGTTGTGGATCATCGTACCTGGGTGATTGCGGGTGATGGCTGTTTAATGGAAGGCATCTCGCACGAAGCCGGTTCTCTTGCCGGTACATTGGGCCTAGAAAAGCTGATCTGTATCTACGATGACAACGGCATATCCATCGACGGCAAAGTCGACGAATGGTTCAGTGAAGACGTTCCGGCGCGATTCGAAGCCTATGGCTGGCGTGTGATCCGCAATGTTGATGGTCATGATGCGGAAGAAATAGCCCAAGCGTTGCAAACCGCAACCCAGGCAGATGGCAGACCGACACTGGTTTGTTGCCGCACCACGATAGGGTTTGGGTCACCAAACAAACAGGGCACCGCCGGTGTGCATGGTTCGGCATTGGGTGATGAAGAAATTCAAGCCACGCGCGAGGCTTTGGGCTGGGAGCATCCGGCTTGGGCAATTCCTGAAAGTTATTACGCGGCCTGGAATCAAACAGAGCGTGGCCAGGTCAGTCAGCAGGAATGGCAGCATAGCTTTAATGCATTTGCACAAGCGCAACCAGAGCTGGCGCAGGAATTCACTCGTCGCATGTCTGGAGAACTGCCAGCGAACTGGTCGACCGCCATTGATGCCTTAGCGGCAGAAGAACAAAAGACACTTGCTGATTTGGAAACACGTAAAGCGTCACAGCGTTGCATTGGCGCTGTAGCGCAAGGTATTCCGGAATTGTTTGGCGGCTCTGCCGATTTAACGGGTTCGAATAATACTCGTTGGGATGGGGCGGGCGATGAGCAGCATATGAGCTATGGTGTGCGTGAGTTTGCGATGACCGCCATCAGCAATGGTATGCATCTTCATGGCGGGTATCGACCATTCACTGGCACATTTCTGATCTTTATGGAATACGCGCGCAATGCGGTACGGTTAGCTGCTCTCATGCGCGTGCCTAACATATTTGTCTATACCCACGATTCTGTCGCGGTTGGCGAAGATGGGCCAACCCATCAACCAGTAGAGCAAATAGCTAATTTGCGCAGCACACCAAATCTGCACACCTGGCGACCCTGCGATACTGTGGAGTCTGCTGTAGCATGGAAGAGCGCGATAGCGAGTCGCAGCACGCCTACGGCACTCATTTTCACCCGGCAAAAAACCCAGGCACAAACCAGAAGCGCTGAAGCCTTCGGAAACATCGAGCGAGGCGGATACATCTTGGCCGACAGCGAAGGTGAGCCCCAAGCGATCATCATTGCAACCGGGTCAGAGGTCGAGTTGGGCGTGGCAGCTGCGCAACAACTGGCAGCAGAAGGTATTCAAGCGCGAGTGGTTTCCATGCCCTGTGTCGAGCAATTTGCTGCCCAAGATCAGGATTATCGAGATCAGGTTTTACCGCCGAAAGTTCGAGCGCGGGTTGCGGTGGAGGCCGGGCATCCTGACTCTTGGTTCAAATTTGTCGGCTTGGACGGCGCGGTCGTTGGCATTGACCGATTTGGCTTGTCAGCCCCCGGCCCTGAGGCGATGGCGGAACTGGGCATTACAGTAGACGCGGTTGTTGCTGCAACGAAAAGCGTTGTTGGCGCACCTTGATGTGGAACCACCACATCTGCGGTACGCCGCCTCGCCCAGGAACCCCACAAACCCGCTGATCCTGAATTTTTAGATAGTTGGAGCACTAGGTTAATGCAAGCTTCTGCAGTTTTGTCGATGAGTGAGGTGGACTTGGCGCAGAAGCGGGTGATTATCCGCGCCGACCTCAATGTCCCGGTAAAAGACGGGGCGGTTACTAGTGATGCTCGCATTGTGGCGTCGTTGCCCACGATCAAGTTAGCTTTGGAAAATGCGGCTAGCGTAACCGTTGTGTCTCATCTCGGACGCCCCACCGAGGGGCAGCGCGACACGGAATTCTCTTTACAACCGGTAGCCAACCGGTTGTCCGAACTCTTGCAAGTTGACGTGCCCGTACTTGCCGACATTGAGTCTAGTGCGAAAGGGCAGGGCCTAATGTTGCTTGAAAACATTCGTTTCTTCGAAGGCGAAAAGGCTAATGATGATGCCTTGGCTCAACGCTTGGCTAACCAATGTGATGTGTTCGTTATGGATGCCTTTGGCACCGCTCATCGTGCTCATGCCTCGACCCATGGTGTCGCTAAGTTCGCGCCGGTGGCATGTGCAGGATTATTGCTCGAGGCGGAACTCGCCGCATTACTCGATGCATTAGCCAGTCCAGCAACGCCGATGTTGGCCATTGTCGGTGGCGCCAAGGTTTCCACTAAACTCGAAGTGCTGAATTCTTTGGCCACAATCGCGGACCAGGTTTTGGTTGGTGGCGGCATTGCGAATACTTTTATTGCAGCCGCAGGCTATGCGGTTGGTAAGTCATTGCACGAACCAGATCTAATCGAGACGGCTAAGGAAATTGCGCAAAGAGTCACTATTCCATTGCCTCAAGATGTCATGGTAGCCACTGACTTTGACGCCGCTGCCGTGGCTCAGGTGCGTAGTATTGATCAGGTTGGCGAAGACGAAATGATTTTGGATATCGGCCCTGCGACCGCCCGAGCTTGGGCTGAGCAGCTCATTCAGGCGAAGACGATTCTCTGGAATGGCCCTGTAGGAGTGTTCGAGTTTGACCAGTTTGGGGAAGGTACGCGGGTGTTGGCCGAGGCGGTTGCACAAAGCAGTGGGTTTTCCATCGCTGGTGGTGGCGATACGTTGGCTGCAATCGATAAGTATTCGGTAACCGAAGGTGTATCTTATATCTCAACTGGCGGTGGGGCGTTTTTGGAGTTTGTAGAAGGTAAAGTGTTGCCAGCGGTAGAAGTGCTTGCAGCGCGCGGCGCCCAATAATGAGCACTTACCAAGAGAATTTAGCGAGCAGGAGAAAACAATGGCTCTAATCAGTATGCGACAACTGCTGGATCATGCCGCAGAAAATGACTACGGCGTACCGGCTTTCAACGTAAATAACCTCGAGCAGATGCGCGCCATCATGGAAGGCGCTGAGCAAACCCAAAGTCCAGTCATCGTGCAGGCCTCCGCAGGAGCAAGAAAATACGCAGGGCCAACTTTCTTACGGCACCTTATCCTGGCGGCCATTGAAGAATTTCCAGACATTCCAGTTGTGATGCACCAGGATCACGGCGCGTCACCAGCCGTTTGCCAGCGTTCAATTCAGTTGGGTTTTAGTTCGGTGATGATGGATGGGTCATTACTGGAAGACCAGAAGACCCCTGCGGAGTATGACTACAATGTAGACGTAACGCGCCGAGTGGTTGATATGGCTCATGCCTGCGGTGTATCCGTTGAAGGCGAGCTGGGTTGTCTGGGTTCTTTGGAATCAGGTACCGCGGGCGAAGAAGACGGTGTCGGAGCCGAAGGCGTTCTGTCTATGGATCAGATGCTGACGGATCCAGAGCAGGCAGCGGACTTCGTGCAAAAAACAGGTGTAGATGCCCTGGCGATTGCCATTGGTACCTCTCATGGCGCATACAAATTTAGTCGCCCCCCCACAGGGGACATTCTTGCGATTGAGCAGGTAAAGGCGATTCACAGTCGTTTACCAAATACGCATCTGGTAATGCACGGCAGTTCTTCTGTCCCCCAAGAGTTGTTGGCTGAAATAAACGAATATGGTGGCGAAATACCAGAGACTTACGGTGTGCCGGTAGAAGAAATTCAGCAAGGCATCAAACATGGCGTGCGCAAAGTGAATATCGATACAGATCTGCGCTTGGCGTCGACCGCAGCCATACGTAAATTTTTAGCCGCTAATAAAGCGGAGTTCGATCCGCGCAAGTATTTGGCGGCATCAACCGCGGCGATGAAGGATGTGGTTATCGCTCGATACCAGGCATTTGGCACTGAGGGTCAGGCCCAGAAGATTAAGCCACACTCATTAGATGCAATGCACGACCAATATCTTTCGGGCGCCTTGAACCAAGTGGTTCAGTAGCGGCCGTATCCGCTTGACATAAGCCAAATAGGGTGGAAGAACGTCGCGGCAAAACTTCCTTTAATGATGCTGACCTTTTGGCGGCCTTGGCCTGTTGTCCTGTGGACGAAGGTTGTTATAGCCATGCGGATGGAGTCGCTTTAGAGGAATACGATGCCTTCTATGGCCTGGGCTTTGACAACACGGCTCGCACTATGGGGGTCGTTGCCATCGCCGGTGAACGCATTGCCGTGCAAACATTTCGCCCCGCACAACCAAAGCGTTGGGCGCTGGTTTGCCATGGATACTATGATCATGCAGGGCTTTATGGCCATTTAATTCAACAGCTGCTAAGTCGCCAAGTGGCTGTGCTGATTTTCGATCACATTGGGCACGGCCTCTCTACCGGTTCCCAGGCGACAATTAACAGTTTTCAGCAATATGTAGATGTGCTCGCTTGTATTCATGAGTTGGCGCCAGACATCATTGGATGCGAGCCCAGCCATTGGATTGGCCAGAGTATGGGTGGGGCTGTGTTGATGGAATACGAACAACAAAGCGCATTAGTACCGAAAGGCGAGTTCATTTTGCTGGCACCATTGATTCGCCCCTACGGCTGGTCACTGCTGCAGTGGTACTTTGCCCTTATCAAACATTGGATAACGGCCAGGCCGCGTGACCTGCGCAGCAATATGCCCGAGCCGTTCATGCAGTTTTTGGCCGCAGATCCGTTCCAAGCCAAGACTTTACCAGTAGCCTGGGTACAGGCGATGGTGGATTGGTTCAGCAAGTTTGAAAATTATCCGGGCAGCCGAGTCGCGGCGAGGATCGTCCATGGCTTCGATGATAAAACTGTCAGCTATCGCCACAACCTGCCAGTACTTGATAGGCGCTATCAGCGCGGCAGCATCCTCACGATTCCAGATGCCCGGCATCACTTGGTCAACGAAATACCCCAGGTTCAGAACCTGATATGGCAGTGGTTAGATGATGAGTGTTGTTGGTAGATTCAGCGCAAGTTTGCGGTAGAGGTGCGGTGTGTTCACAGATTTTCTGAGTGAAAAACAAGTCCAGACAGATGCAGACAGTCTTCAGCATTGGGGCAAAGATTGGACCAACGGATTTACGGTGGCCCCTAGTGCCGTGGTGTTCCCTGAAACCGTAGAGCAACTACAGCAACTTGTTCGCTATGCGATTGCCCAAGATATCAAGCTGGTCCCCAGTGGTGGTCGAACCGGCTTGTCTGGCGGTGCGGTGGCTAGCCAGGGCGAAGTTGTTGTGTCATTTGATCGTATGAACAACATATTGGATTTCTCGCCCCAGGATCGCATTGTCACATGCCAGCCTGGCGTGATCACAGCACACTTGCAGGACTTTGCACGTGAGCAGGGGTTGTTTTACCCCGTGGACTTCGCGTCATCAGGGTCCAGCCAAATAGGTGGCAATGTGTCCACTAATGCGGGCGGTATCAAGGTGATTCGCTACGGCCTAACTCGTGATTGGATTGTCGGCCTAAAAGTCGTTACCGGAACCGGCGCGCTTTTGGACTGCAACGCAGGACTGGTGAAAAACGCGACTGGTTATGATTTTCGGCATTTGCTCATTGGTTCTGAGGGCACCTTGGGTTTATTGGCCGAAATAGAAGTGCAATTGACCTCGGCGCCGGAGCCACAAGTGGTGATGGTATTAGGCGTACCCAAAGTAGGCGACCTGTTGAGTATTCTTGAAGCGTTCAATGCGCGCTTGCAACCTTCAGCATTTGAATTCTTCTCTGATGTGGCGCTGGAGAAGGTGCGAGCACATCGGGATCTGCCAGCACCCTTAGCGCAAGCTGAAGCCTTTTATGCCTTGGTAGAGTTTGACGCTTCAGCCAACGACGCGGCGGAAGCGGCGTTTGTCGCGTGTATGGAATCTGGCTGGGTTAGTGATGGGGTGGTTAGCCAATCGGAAGCTCAGGCAGCCGCGCTATGGCAATTGCGTGAAGGTATCTCGGAAGCCATCGCTCCCTACACACCCTATAAAAATGACTTGTCGGTGCGCATTGGCGACGTACCGGAATTTCTTGATGATGTTGACGCATACGTCGCCAAAAGCTTTCCGGATTTTGAAGTGTGCTGGTATGGACACATTGGCGACGGCAATTTACATCTAAATATATTGCGGCCAGAGCACATGAGCTTGGAAGAATTTTTCCATCATGGCCACACCATGAGCCCGAACATTTTTTCCTTGGTAGCACAACGTCGCGGCAGCATCTCTGCCGAACATGGCGTTGGCCTACTGAAACGAGACTTTCTTGATTACTCGCGCAGCGACGAAGAGATAGAGTTGATGCGCGGGCTGAAAGCGTTATTCGACCCGCATCAAATTTTTAATCCAAATAAACTTTTGCCTAAAGGGACTGACTCTTAGCTGTAAGTCAGTTCAATTCGACAATGCCTTCGGGCGACGCCAGGATCACACAATCTGCTGGTGAAAGGGCGAACAAGCCATTGCAAACAACCCCGGCGATGTCATTGATTTGTGATTCCAACAACGCAGGATCCTGGATTTGTAAGTCGTGGACATCAAGAATCCAATTGCCGTTATCGGTAACTACGCCCTCGCGCCATTCAGGCCGCCCTCCCAAATCTACGAGTTGCCGCGCAACAGAACTTCGCGCCATGGGTATGACCTCTACCGGTAGTGGGAAGCCCCCCAATTGAGCAACGCGTTTGCTGTCGTGGGCGATGCATATAAAAATGTCAGCCGCATTGGCGACAATTTTTTCCCGAGTCAGTGCAGCGCCGCCGCCTTTAACGAGTTGCTTGGCATCGTTCAGTTCATCGGCGCCGTCAACGTAGACATCTACACTAGGAGCCGAGTTTAAGTCGATTACGCTAATACCCAGCTCTTCAAGGCGCCGAGTCGACGCGTCACTGGAAGACACTGCAGCATCAAATGTGTGCTTAATGCTGGCCAACTCGTCAATAAAGCAATTGGTTGTCGAGCCGGTTCCGACACCAACAATACTTTTGCTGTTCAGCAGAGGTTTTATTTTCGCAAGAGCAGCGGCTGCCGCTTCTTGTTTTAAGCGCTGCGAATCTGCAGCGGCAGAATTAGTTGTGCTAATGGCTGGTTCCCGGCGGCGATAAGAAGGAAAATGGTGACATGTTAGAAACCTATGTAAAGAAAATTCTGTCTTCTCGTGTATACGAGGTAGCAGACGAAACGCCATTGACCCGAGCATCGTTGTTAAGCGAGCGCCTAGGTGTAGATGTGCGTTTGAAACGTGAAGACTTGCAGCCGGTATTCAGCTTCAAATTGCGCGGCGCTTACAACAAGATCAGTCAGCTGCCAGAAGCAGAATTAGCTCGTGGGGTGATAACCGCGTCGGCGGGTAATCATGCTCAAGGTGTGGCTATGGCGACACAGCGACTCGGCATTAAGGCGATCATAGTGATGGGCCGCAATACACCAAGTATTAAGGTAAACGCGGTGCGCGCGCGCGGAGCCAAAGTAGTTTTGCACGGCGACAGCTACGACGAGGCGGCTGCTCATGCCGCTGAGTTATCGGCCAATGATGGCTTGGTCTATGTCGCACCCTACGATGATGTTGATGTCATTGCAGGTCAGGGCACGATTGGTATGGAAATTATTAATCAATATCCAGGTCCGCTAGATGCCATTTTTGTGCCTGTGGGTGGTGGTGGACTGATAGCGGGCATAGCCGCATACGTAAAATATCTTCACCCAGAGACAAAGATAATAGGCGTGGAAGCGGAAGGTTCGGCTTGTCTGCACGCGGCGCGAGAGGCGGGAAAACGGGTTCGCTTGCCGGCGGAAACTCTTGATCTCTTCGCCGATGGGGTCAGTGTCGCGCAAGTAGGAGCGGCGCCGTTCAAAATTGCCAAGCACTATGTTGATGATGTGGTGTTGGTGAATACCGACGAAATCTGCGCGGCGATAAAAGACGTATTTGAAGACACCCGATGTGTCTCCGAACCGGCAGGAGCTTTAGCCATTGCCGGTATGAAACGTTACTTGGCGCAAGTGGATGGCATTGAATCAGCAGTAGCCATTGTCAGCGGCGCTAATGTTAACTTCGACCGTTTGCGACACATCTCAGAGCGTGCTGAGGTAGGGGAGGAGCGCGAAGCGATCTTGGCGGTAAACATAGATGAAAGCCCAGGCAGCTTTTTGCGGTTTTGTAAGGCGCTAGGGCGCCGTGCCATTACTGAGTTCAATTACCGTTTCGCAGACCCCCAAGGCGCCCACATATATGTAGGTCTGCGAGTCGATTCCCTAGCTGACCGCCGGGGCGTGGTTGAAAGTTTGCAGGATAAAAAATACTCAGTACTCGACATGACCGAAAACGAAGCGGCTAAACTGCACGTACGGCATATGGTGGGTGGTCGCAGCCCTCAAGGCGATGACGAGCTGTTGTATCGGTTTGAGTTCCCAGAGCGCCCCGGCGCGTTACTACAGTTTCTTACGGGGTTAGGTCAGCACTGGAACATCAGTCTGTTTCATTACCGCAATCATGGTTCCGCATGGGGTCGTGTATTGGTTGGGTTTGCGGCTACGCAAAAAGATCAACCGGCGCTAAATAAGTACCTTAAAGAAATCGGTTACCGTTTCTGGTCAGAGCAGGACAACCCGGCCTATAAGATGTTTCTGCAATAACGCTTTCAGCTTTCAGCTTTCAGCTTTCAGCGTGATGGCGTAGCCACTCCTCTTCGAACATGAGTTTTCTTGTATCGGTAATGTGATCGATGTACAGACGGCCATCTAGGTGGTCGAACTCGTGTTGCATTACGGTCGCAAGAAAACCCTGCAACTCGATCTCGGCAGGTTCTTTGTGTGCATCAATGTAGCTCACACGTATGTGTTGGGGGCGTTCTACAAAGCCGCGTAACCCCGGCACAGACAAACAACCTTCCCAATACCCTTCGCAGTCGGTGGTTAAAACCTCAATCACCGGGTTGAAAAACACCGTCAACGGCATGGCCTCAATGTCACCGTAGCGTGTCGGGCCACCGGGGATTTCAATAATAGCTAGGCGTAGATCCACGTCGATCTGAGGAGCTGCGAGACCGATGCCGCCATAGTCGTGCAGGGTATCTTCCATATCCCGCAACAAGGTGGTCATCTTGTCGCTACCAATGTCGTCTAGCTCGACAGGTTGGGCGACGCGGCGTAAGTGTGGATGGCCCATACGAATGATGGTTCTTAGTCCCATGTTGTTCCTGGTGTTATGAATTGGGTGATGCCCGCGTCGGTGACCACCATGTCAAGCGCCACATCCCAAGCAGCCTTGGGCAGTGGCTCGGTAGCGCGCTGTTCGCTAAAGGCTATGCCGATCAGCACAGGCCGACCCTTGGCTTCGGCAAAAAAAGAGTCGTAGTAGCCGCCGCCCATACCCAGGCGGGTGCCTGCGTCGTCAAAGGCAACCAAGGGCACCAGCACGCAATCCAGTTCGTGAGCGCTGGCTGCATCGTTTTGCGTATCGGGCTCTAACAGTCCAAACCGATTTCTAACCAGCACACTGTCCGGTTGGTAACGACGGAACACCATTTTTCGGGGTTGCTCATCAATCCAGGGTAAGAACACCGCTTGGGTTCGTTGCCAAGCGATCTCCATAAAGGGTGTCACCGAAGCTTCCTCTGGGCTGGCAAGGTAAGCGGCAATGTTGCGAGCTTGTCGTAGCACTCTCAGCTCACTCAAGTGTTCATTCAGGCGCTGAACTTTCTCGGCACGAGCATCAGCGTCTAGCTGCTGGCGCAGAATACGAAAATGGGAGCGAAGTGAAGGCCGGTTAGTCACAGGCGGGCTCGCAGTGAAAGAAAAATGTTCCCGGCGATGCCGCTGTTGGTTTGCCCTGAACCGTTGAGATTCAAGGCGGAGACCCCAGTCAGACCGAAGGCGACCCATAAAGTTGGGTATGCACACTGGCATGACGAAAGAGTCCCCTGAGGTTTTTATAACGGCTCAAGGACGCGACCACTGGCTAACATCCCAGGAACGCAGCTGATTATAACGGCTATTTATTAGGTCACCAGGGGTGATTTGTTGACCTAAAGTCAGATCTGCAATTGTTTATTGGCACTTACGGCATCAGCTACGCGGTCACTCAGCTTTTGCACCGTGCTAGCAACTTTGGCCTGGGCAGCCTCGTGCTGGTGTTTGCTTTGCAACAGCTCGTTGCTGATGTTCAAGGCCGCCATTACCGCGACCCGATCAAGCCCCACCACGCGACCTGAAGAGCGGATGGACTCCATTAGGTTGTGCAGATACTGAGCGGCTTCGCGCAGTGAGTCTTCTTCGCCCGCGGGACAGGCAACCTGATAGTCCTTACCAACGATAGAAACTGTAAGGGTCTTATTGTCGTCGCTCATAACGTAAAACTCGCAGCAGGTTAAAAGCGGAGAGGGTTACTTCAGCCTCGTTCCAAAGATTTCAGCCGTGTAATCATGGCTTCAACACTGGTGGTCGCCGTTTGATTTTTCTCAATCAGTTTGGCGCGTTCTTGGCTCCACTGTTGTTGCTGCGCGCGAAGCGCGCGGTTTTCAGTAGTCAACAGCTCGGTCAGGGCAATCAAGTCGTCGACGCGACGTGCCAATTGATCAAGTTGCTCAGATTGATCGGTTACAACGTTCATGGAGGTTTACTGGTATTTCCGCTGACAGTGCGCAATAGTTTGCGCCCTTTGAACTTTATTGTGTAGCCCCCAAGCCTTGTCTGATCTAGAACTAAAAGCCCAAGCTGCGTCCTTTACGCTGTCTCACCAAGAATTGCATGGCATGGTGGTGGGGTTTCTTGCCGCGTCTGCCTGTCCTACCATTGAAGAATTCCCTATTACCGAACTGGTCGCGCTAGCCGGGGACCAGGCGCTGACCGACGAAACTGCCGTTTTAGATTTCGTTGGTGACAGCTTGGCGAATTTACGCGATGAAGACCTTGGTTTTCGGCCACTCATTGCCGATGACGACGAACCCCTAACCCAGCGGGTTGATGACTTGGCGGAATGGTGCGGTAGTTTTCTCAGTGGTTTTGCTGCAGCGAATGCCACCGGTCGTGATCAACTGCCCGTCGACATTCAGGAAATTATTCGCGACTTCGCCACCCTTTCGAGTATGGGCTCAGAGGTGGATTTTGAGAGCGAAGAAGGAGAGTCTGCCCAAGACGAAGAATCCTTCAGCGAAATCTACGAGTTTGTGCGGGTCAGTGTGTTGTTGGTTCTAGCCCTACTCGATGAACAGAATCCCGACACCGAGTCGGATCTCCTGCAGTGAAATTTCTCAGCCCCGCCAAAGGCATCAGCCTTGGTGAGTACCAACAGCGCAGGCGTCAGCTGATGAATGCCATGGAGCCAGGGTCTATTGCCCTGATTCCGGGGGCCGGCATGCAACGGCGCAACCGCGACATCGATTATGCCTTCCGCCAAGACAGTGATCTTCTGTATTTGTGTGGCTTCGAAGAACCCGATGCATTGCTCGCGTTAATACCTGGGCGCAGCCAGGGCGAGGTGATCTTATTTTGTCGCGAACGCGATCCGCGAGCAGAGCAATGGGACGGCGGCATTTGTGGGCCTGAAAGGGCCGCCCAGGGTTTTGCCGTTGACGATGCATTTCCCATCACCGACGTCGACGAAATTTTGCCAGGACTATTGGAAGGCCGACGGCGTATTTACCAAACAATGGGCGAATACCCGGCCTTTGATCAAAAGCTATTGAGTTATGTTGCGACTATTCGTGGACGTGAGGCGGGTGGTGCAATCCCACCTGGAGAATTTGTTTCGCTTAAGCATTTGTTGCACGAACAGCGCTTGATCAAGAGCAATGCGGAAATTCAGCTCATGCAGAAGGCCGCAGAAATAACCGCTGCGGCGCATATTAGAGCGATGCAGTCTTGTACCAAAGAACTCACAGAGGGGCAGCTTGAAGCCGAGCTGCTGTATGCGTTTATGAGCAACGGTGCTAGGCACAGCGCTTACCCCAGTATTGTCGGCAGCGGCAACAACGGCTGTGTATTGCACTACACAGATAACGACGCGCCGCTGCAAGACGGCAATCTGGTTTTGATTGATGCGGGTTGCGAATACCAGCATTACGCTGCAGACATTACCCGCACCTTTCCAGTTTCGGGTGAGTTCTCGGCGCCGCAAAAGGCGTTGTACAACATTGTGCTGGCCGCCAATGAAGCGGCTATTGCTCAGTGCCAACCGGGTAATCCATTCAACGCACCTCATGAAGCGGCGGTTGCGGTCATGGTTGAAGGGCTGATACAGCTGGGATTATTAAAAGGCACTGTAGCGGACAATGTTGAGGCAGAGACCTACTTGCAGTATTGCCCGCATAAGAGTTGCCATTGGCTGGGGCTGGATGTTCACGATGTCGGCGATTATCGATTGGCCGAGCAGTGGCGTCCGTTGCAGCCGGGTATGGTGTTGACTGTGGAGCCGGGCATTTACATTGCCCAGGACTCACCAAAGTCAGAAGTGATTGAACCGTATCTAGGCACTGGAATTCGTATCGAGGACGACGTCCTCATCACCGAAAACGGATGCCAGGTGTTGAGTCGCGATGTGCCAAAAGCAGCGGCAGAGATTGAAGCGCTTATGAGGGCCTCATGAGCGCGCGTAAACATATTGTTGTAGCGGGCGGCGGTCTTGTTGGGGCTGTCACGGCTTTGGCATTGCAGCAACGTGGCTTCCAGATTTCTCTGATAGATCGTGCGCGACCCGTGCCCGGTCCACAAGGATTGGGCATGGACATTCGCAATGTCGCGTTGTCCCAAGGTTCGCGCCGTTTAATTGAGAGCTTAGTGGACTGGCCCGAGCAAGCGGGTGAGTTCAAAGCCATGCACGTCTGGGAGCAATGGGGCGTGAACTCATTGCACTTCGACGCCGCAGACTTAGGCTGCGATTGTCTTGGCTGGGTGTCCGAGGTGGCACCATTGTTGTCGGTGTTGTGGCAGAAGATCGAAGCAACCCCAGATATCCAGACTGTTTTCGGTGAGGTCGAATCGGTCTCTGAACAGAGTGACTCCGTAACGCTGCGCCTAACAGACCGCAGCATAGAGGCAGACCTACTCGTCGCGTCAGACGGCGCACGCTCTGGTGTTCGTAACTATTTGAGGGTGCCGACACAGATCAGGCCCACCGCTCAGGTGGCGCTCACGACGGTAGTCGCGCTGGAGCAAAGCCATCAACAAGCCGCATGGCAGCGTTTTTTGGTGGATGGGCCTTTGGCCTTTTTGCCCAGTAAGCACGAAAATTATTGCTCGGTGGTGTGGTCCCAGTCCCCACAATCCCTGGAAATCAATCTGGCGGTGAGCGACGAGGTATTTTGTCAGCGCATAGGTCGCGCGATGGAATCTAGGTTCGGTGAAGTGACTGCGGTGGCGCAGCGTTTGAGTTTTCCCTTACAACAACAGCTGGCCAGCACGGCACAGCCTTTGCCCCGAGTCCTGCTGATTGGAGATGCCCTGCGGGTTGTGCACCCTCTGGCCGGTCTAGGGGTGAATTTAGGTTTTGAAGATGTACGTGGGCTATTGGCCTGTGTGGACACCATGGGCGGTGACCTTGTGCCCGCCGGTTTCACAAAATTTGCCCGCCAGCGCTTGTTAAAATCCCAGGTGATGCTGGGAATTATGAGTGGCTTACAGACGCTTTACGGGCAATCAGACCCCTTGACCAGTTGGGTGCGCAACGTTGGGGTGGGCGCAGTAAATAAAATGGATTGGCTGAAGCAACAGATCATGACCGAGGCGCTAGGCGGGCATGAAGCGCTAGATGCAGCCAAGGACGCAAAATATATGCACGAGCGTGTTCAATAAGTTGAGTGGAGTAAACAGTGGCGGATAACCAAGCAGCAGCGAAAACCCCCTTGTATGAGGAGCATGTGAATTGCGGCGGCAAAATTGTAGATTTTGCGGGATGGCTGATGCCAGTGAATTACGGCTCGCAAATTGAAGAGCATACGGCAGTGCGTAGCGATGCAGGGATGTTCGACGTATCGCATATGACCACTATTGATGTGCAAGGTGCTCAGGCCGAAGCGTTTCTGCGTCGACTGGTGGCCAACGATGTTGCCAAACTGAATGTTAATCAGGCGCTTTACGGAGCGCTGCTCAATGAGCAAGCGGGCGTGCTGGACGATCTTATTGTTTATCGTTTGGCCGAGGGTTTTCGTTGTGTAGTTAATGCATCGACCCGAGCCAAGGTGCTGGCGTGGATGCAACAACACGCACTGCCTGAAGCCAGTTTCGAGCATAAACCCCAGGTCATGATCGCAGTGCAAGGGCCAAACGCGATTAAGCGTGTGCTGGAAGTCGAAGCTGTGTCCGGTTTGGCCGAGCTTGCGCCGTTTTATGCTATGCCGCATGGCGACTGGCTTATTGGTCGCACTGGTTATACCGGCGAAGACGGTGTTGAAATTATGCTGCCAGCGGAGCAGGGCGTGGAGCTATGGCGCCGATTGCATGAAGCAGGTGTTGCTCCAGCAGGGCTCGGTGCGCGGGACACGTTACGCTTGGAAGCAGGATTAAATTTGTATGGGCAGGATCTCGACGAAGAGACGTCGCCGCTTGCTAGTAACATTGGTTGGACCATTGCCTGGGAGCCAGAAGACCGCGAGTTCATAGGGCGCGAGGCTTTGAGTGCAGATCGACAAAGCAACAATATGAAACTCACTGGGTTGATCATGCGTGACAAAGGCATATTGCGGCACGGCCAAGTGGTGTTCACAAACGCGGGCGAAGGGCTCATAACCAGTGGGACATATTCGCCCAGCTTAGAGTACAGTATCGCGCTCGCGCGGGTGCCCAAGGGGGCTAGTGGTGATTGCGAAGTTGACATACGCGGCAAACGCAAAACAGCAACCTTGTGTAAGCCGCCATTTGTGCGCAACGGCAAGCAAGTGCACCAATAAATGCTCGCAAAGAGTTATTCATTTACCAGTTAGAGACAGAGCAATGAGCGATATTCCAAGCGATTTAAAATACGCAGCAACTCACGAATGGGCGCGGTTAGAAGACGATGGCACGGTAACAGTAGGCATCAGTGACCATGCGCAAGATGCATTGGGCGATGTGGTTTATGTGGAACTGCCAGAGTTGGATCAGGTGATTGCCGCGGGCGACGAAGCCGGCGTAGTGGAGTCGGTCAAAGCCGCATCAGACGTGTATGCGCCCATCAGCGGCACAGTGTGTGCAGTTAACGAAGCCTTGGGAGATGCGCCAGAAACGGTGAATTCAGACGCCTACACAGACGGTTGGTTCTTCAAAATGCAGCCGGCAGACATAGGCGAGCTAGAGGAGCTGCTGGACGCGGAGGGCTATGGGGAAGTCTGCGAGGCCGAGGAGCACTAACCACTTTGGTGCGCTGCTGAAAGTACAATAAAAAGGATGGTCGCCGGTGTTTCGGTGGCCATAAGTCAGGAGAAGTCATGCCCTTTATCCCCCATACCGAAACAGATATAGCAGAAATGCTCGCTGAAATCGGTGTCGCTAACATTGACGCGTTGTTCGATGAGATACCTCCAGAGCTGGTCAGCGATCAATTGAATTCAGTGCCAGAAGGTAGAAGCGAACTGGAAATGCTGCAGTTTATGGCGGCGCGTGCCGAGCAGGACCAGGGCTATACATGTTTCTTGGGTGCTGGCAGTTACGATCACCATATACCAGCGGCGGTTTGGGATTTGACGGCACGGGGCGAATTTATGACGGCCTACACGCCTTATCAGGCGGAGGCTAGTCAGGGTACGTTGCAACTGATCTACGAATATCAATCGATGATGACCGCGTTGACCGGCATGGATGTTTCCAATGCGTCGGTATACGACGGTGCCAGCGGTTTAGCCGAAGCGGTGCTGATGGCCGTGCGGGCGAACAAAAAGAATAAATCGGGCCGGGTCTTGGTGGCGCAAACAGTGCATCCGAACTACACCCAAACCACGCGCAACATCGTCCACAATCAAAATGTGGCCATTGAAATGCTGCCACTCAATGGTGACGGCGTACTTGATTGCGCTAATCTGCAAGCAGGCGACGAGGCGCCAGTTGCAATAGTCATTCAGCAGCCGAACTTTTTTGGTTTGTTAGAAGATGTTGACGCGCTAACCAACTGGGCGCATGCCCAGGGCTCATTGGTTATCGCGGTGGTCAATCCGATGACCCTTGCAGTGCTTAAAGCGCCTGGTCAGTGGGGCGAACAAGGTGCGGACATCGTCTGTGGCGACGGTCAACCTTTTGGCGTGCCCATGGCATCTGGTGGTCCCTCATTCGGGTTCATTTGCAGTCGCGGTAGTTTGATGAGGCAGTTGCCCGGACGCGTTATTGGCCGCACCCAAGATTTGGAAGGGCGAGTCGGCTACACCCTGACTTTACAAGCCCGGGAACAGCATATACGCCGCGGCAAAGCCACATCGAATATCTGTACCAATCAAGGATTACTGGTCACTGCGGGCACAATTTACATGAGCCTTATGGGTTACCAGGGTATTCGCGAAACCGCCGTCGCTTGCCATCAGAAAACTAATCAGCTGCGCGATATGTTGCTGCAATGCCCAGGTGTAGAGCCGATGTTTGCCGGCGCTTGCTTTCATGAGTTTGCGCTTAAGTTGCCGATTCCTGCTAAGCAGATGATCGCCGGCATGATTGAGGAAGGCGTTTTGGCGGGTCTGGACTTGGCCGATTTCCCGGTGGCCGGTGCAGATGATGCCGAATACGGCTTGTTGGTTGCGGTAACAGAAAAACGCACCGAATCAGAGATACAACATTACGCACAGGCGTTCGCACGCATCTTGGCGTCCAGCGAGTGAGGCTTAGTCGATGAATCAAATGAATCCAGTAAACAAGCTCAACCCTAAAGACCAGGGTCAACAGGGACGAACCATATTTGAACTCGGCAGCGCCAATCGTCGAGCAAGCGCCCAACGAGTGGACGGTGTAGACGAGCAAAGTCTCAGTGACTTGCCTAAGGCACTGCTGCGAACCGAAGCGCCAGAACTGCCAGAAGTGTCGGAACTGCAAACGGTACGTCACTATACAAATTTGTCACGCCGTAACTTTTCGATTGATACCCAGTTTTATCCGCTGGGCTCGTGCACCATGAAGTACAACCCTCGTGGTGCGCACAAAGCCGCGAGCTTGCCAGGCTTTTTAGGTCGACACCCCTTAGCGCCAGAATCAGTAAGTCAGGGGCATCTGGCGTGCTTGTACGACTTGCAAGAGATACTCCGAGACGTGACCGGTATGCAGGGTGTTTCGCTCGCGCCCATGGCTGGTGCCCAAGGTGAGTTTGCTGGTGTGGCGATGATTCGCGCGTATCACCAGGCTCGGGGTGATGAAGGACGCACGGAAATTATTGTCCCTAATGCTGCACACGGTACCAATCCTGCTACCGCTGTGATGTGTGGGTTCAAGGTCACCGAAGTACCGGTAAATGACGACGGTGATGTGGACTTGGCTGCGCTGAAAGCATGTGTTGGGCCGCAAACTGCGGGTCTGATGATGACCAATCCATCGACTTGCGGCGTCTTCGAGCGGCAAATCAAAGAGATTGCGAAAACAGTACATGATGCTGGTGGCCTGCTGTACTACGACGGTGCCAACCTAAATGCCATCTTGGGCAAGGTGAAGCCTGGTGATATGGGCTTCGATGTGCTGCATATGAATCTGCATAAAACCTTCGCCACGCCTCATGGTGGTGGCGGCCCCGGAGCAGGTCCGGTGGGTGTGAGTGAGCGCTTGTTGCCGCATTTGCCGCTGCCGGTAGTGGCCAAAGAAACCAAGGCAGAAGATGCCGATCAACCCTATTACCGCTGGCTGGGGCCCGAAGACTTGCCCGGTAGCATTGGCACACTGTCCGCATTCGCAGGCAACGCAGGCATTCTGATTCGAGCCCTCTCTTATGCCCTGTTGTTAGGTCGCGAGGGGATGCACCGAGTGGGTCAGTACGCCACTCTTAATGCCAACTACATGGCGGCGCGCTTTGCCAAAGCGGGTTTCCAATTGGCGTATCCGGATCGACGCGCCACCCACGAATTTATTTTAACGTTCCAAAAAGAAGCGAAAGAATTGGGTGTCAGTGCCATGGACATCGCAAAACGCTTGTTGGACTACGGTGTGCATTCGCCGACCACATACTTTCCTCTGTTGGTGCCAGAGTGTTTTCTGATTGAGCCCACAGAAACTGAAACTAAGGCAGAGCTTGACGGTTTTATTGATGCGCTGATTGGGGTGCGTGATGAGGCACAGCGCGATGCTGAGTTCGTACAACAGGCGCCTTACACCACCACGGTGCGGCGTTTGGATGACGTAAAAGCGGCCCGAGATCTAGATCTGGCTTGGGGCGACCAGGCCGCTGCCGCTAAGCGCTAAACGACTGGATGGTCAACAAGCAGCACATCCAGCCGCCTAGGCGATGTGCTGCCGAAGTGTCTCTAAGTCGGTGATTCCTGGCGAACACTCCGAACCATCAAAGACAAAGGCGCTCACCGAAGACTGGGCACCGGTGCTGACGAGCTTTGGCAAAAAGCTGGGTAAGGCGCTGGTGCTCGAATAAGGGATGCCATAAACGCTGCGCCAGGGTGCGAACTCACGTTGCAAGTCAGCAAGCCATTCGGTCATATCGGCTTCGGGTCCGCGCAATACCACGGCCTGGGGTGTTAACAAGGCGTCTTCTAACGCTGTGAGCAGACCGCAATGCCCCGTAGGCAAATGTTCCATAACGGCTCGAGCCCAACGCAGGGTATTTGCTGCCGCGTCCAGATAACGCTGCTCTCCAAACAACAGACCCAGGCGATGCAGCGCCAAGGCAAGAGTGGCGTTCCCCGGTGGTAACGTTTCGTCCAGTGTCGGTTTGGGAGCGTAGATCAACGGCTCTACATCCGTAGGGGCGAAACTAAAACCGCCGTCATCGTTGTCATAAAATTTGCTGAGCACGGTATCAGCCAATTCGCGCGCAAAGGCTGCATCGTCGTCATCCCAGCGACACTGCAGCAGGCTGTCCAAGCCCGCCAGCACGTTAGCGTGGTCGTCCAAGAAAGCCGCATGACCAAGCCCTGATGCATGCCAAGTGCTGTACAACACCTCTCCATCCCAGCAGCGCTCACGCAGAAACTGTGCGCATTGGCTCGCCATGGTTATCCATTCGCCTTGACGATAAGAACGGCCTGCATCTGCCAAACCCTTTATGGCCAGACCGTTCCAACCCGTAATCACTTTTTGATCAATTGCAGGTTGCGGATCCGCCGCCAAACGAGTGTTGTGCATTTTCGCTTTTGCCGACGCCAATAGCGTATCGGCCTCTGCACTAGTCAACGACAAACGCTCGACCACCGAGCGGTATGAATCATGTCGGTGCAGATTCCAGCGGTTCTCAACGTTGGCCAGCTTGTCGATGCCGAACAGTGTTTCCACCAAAAGGTATTCGTCTTCACTTAACAGTTTTTTCAGTTGCTCTCGACGCCACAGGTAATGCTCGCCATTTTGCCCTCGGCTCTCGCCGTCTTCTCCGGCAAAAAAAGCGCCCTCAGCATTAAGCAGATTGTTCTTCATCCAATCGACCATGCCTGCCAAAGCGCCGGCAAAGAGGTCGTCATCGCCCAAAGTTAGAGCTGCGGCAAACAATGGCAACATCTGAGCGTTGTCGTACAGTTTCTTTTCGAAGGTAGGCACCATCCATTGCGTGTCGTGGGCATAGCTAAACAATCCACCTGCAATGTGATCGTGGATGCCGCCTCGCGCGATCTTGGTCAAAGTGGTCATGACTGCTTCCAACGACTCCTTGTCGTTGTCGCCACGGCGGCGGCTGTAGGCCCAATGACGCAGTAGCCGCAGCAGTCGCGCCGGCATAGGAAATTTAACGCTCTTACCGAAACCACCCTGGGCAGGATCGTGTTGTTGCAATAACTGACCGCGAGCGTGTTCCAGTAGCGCAAAGTCCTCAACCCCAGGATCTAATACCGGCGGCGTGAGCTGATCCAGCGCTTGGCTGAGCTTTTGCGACTGCTCGTCTAATTCTTCGCGTTTGCTATTAAAGCTCTCAAGAATGCGCAGCAACAAATCTTGGAATCCCGGTGTCTGCTGCTGAGCTTGTTGCGGAAAATAGGTGCCGCCAAAAAACGGCAGCTGACTGTCGGGTTCTAAAAATACCGTTAAAGGCCAACCGCCGCTTTTCGGTACGATCAGTTGCAGCGCGCTCTGATACACCTTGTCCAGATCCGGCCGCTCGTCGCGATCGACTTTAATGTTCACGAAGTGCTCGTTCATAACGGCAGCGGTGCTGGGGTTGCTAAATGACTCCCGTGCCATTGCCTCGCAACCTCGGCAGCCGCGATAGCCAATCGTTAACAAAATAGGTTTGTTTGCGCTGCGCGCCCGTTCCAGAGTGGCTTCACTCCATTCCTGCCATTCCACCAAATCATTGGCGTGGTCGAGTAAGTATTCGCTGGTGGCACTGACGAGTTCGTTTGGCATGGCTTACATTGTGGCTGGTAAAAGAGAATTTTCGCACGTTTAAGGGCGCTTGTAGCCGTCAATGTGTAGCAGTAACCATTTGAAACAACGTGGCATAGAACCTCGGCGCTTGCTTATGCGATTATTCTTGAATACCAGCGCAACCATGCGCTCCAGCAGCACAGTGAGGGGGCTTTAACACATGATCGATCAAAACGGTTACCGTTCGAATGTCGGCATTGTGCTGGCCAACCCAGCTGGACAGGTGTTGTGGGCGCGGCGCGTGGGGGGGCGGAATGCGTGGCAATTTCCTCAAGGCGGTATTAACCAGGGTGAAACGCCCGAGCAAGCGTTGTTCCGCGAACTTTACGAAGAAGTCGGCTTAAAACCCGAAAGCGTCAAAGTACTAGCGCAAACAGAAGGTTGGTTGCATTACGACCTGCCCCAGCGCATGCGCCGAAGTAACTCCACACCAGGCTTTGTGGGTCAAAAGCAGAAGTGGTTTCTACTCGAAATGCTAGGCGAAGATAAAGACGTCAGCGTGGCGCACTCGCCAAAGCCGGAATTCGACCAATGGCGTTGGGTGAGTTACTACTATCCGATCACACAAATCATAGACTTCAAGCGCGATGTTTATCGGCGCGCGTTGTTGCAATTGGCGACTCATCTGCCAGCGGTGGGTTAACGGTGCTCAATACACTTCGACAAATCGTTCAGGCATTTGCGCAAGAGGCAGATTTTGCTGCATCTGTACGCATGCTGGCGCAGCGAGTGCGAGATGCCCTAGGCACCGAGGTGTGCAGTATCTACTTGCTTAACGAAAGTCGTGACGGTTATCGCTTGGTAGCAACGAAGGGCTTGAATGAGGCCCAAGTGGGCGAGGTTATTCTGGAACAGAATCAAGGCTTGGTGGGTCTGGTTGGACGACGCGCCGAGCCGCTAAACCTGGATGCCGCCCAGGAACATCCAAATTTTTACTTCGTACCGGAAATTGGCGAAGAGCCGTTTAACTCCTTTTTGGGCGTGCCGATCATGCACCAAGGGCGCGTTCTTGGCGTCTTAGTTGTGCAGCAACGGGACCCGCGTCGCTTCGACGAAGGCGAAGAAGCCTTCATGGTAACCTTGTCTGCCCAGCTGGCGACACAAGTCGCCCATGCCGAAGCCATTGGTGCGGTTACGATGTTCGGGCGCAAGCACGAAGTCGATGTCGAGGGATACTTCCGAGGTTTGCCAGGTTCGCCGGGTATCGCCATTGGCACCAGTGTGGTGCTGCATCCCATTGCTAATTTCGAGTCCGTGCCCGAGCGTGCTGCGAATGACATCACGGTCGAACTGACCTTGCTTGATCGCGCTATAGACGCGGTGCGCAATGACATCCGCGGCATTATCGAAGAGTTCAAAACCAGCCTGCCCCAAGAAGAACTAGCGCTGTTTGATGCTTACTTGCACATGCTCGACGACAACGCCTTGGCTGGAGATATCCGCGAGCGAGTGCGGCTTGGACAATGGGCGCAAGGTGCTCTTAAGCAGGTTATCCGCGAGCACGTGGCACGTTTTGAATTAATGGAGGACCCCTACCTAAAAGAACGGGGCAGCGACGTGAAAGACCTAGGCGTGCGCATACTGGGTTATTTGCAGCGCATTCGCGAAAAGAAAACCCAGTTTCCTAAAGACACCATTCTGGTCGGCGAAGAAGTTACACCGTCCATGCTCACCAGCATTCCTGCTGATCGATTGCGTGGTGTGGTGTCGCTGCGCGGATCCGGCAGCTCTCACGTTGCGATTTTGGCACGGGCAATGGACATACCTGCCGTCATGGGTGCGGTAGACCTGCCAGGCTACGACCTAGAGGGCGTGCCAATTATTGTCGACGGTCATTATGGCGAGGTCTACACCAATCCAAGTAAAGAACGGTCGCAGGAAAGCCGTACCCGTATTGCCGAACAAAAACTGTTTGAAGAAGAGTTAGAAGAACTCAAAGACCTGCCTTGCATTACCCAAGACGGTTGGCGTGTACAGCTTTGGGTGAACATAGGCCTAAGCGGAGACATTACCCGCTCATTGGATCGAGGCGCGGAAGGCATCGGCTTGTTCCGTACCGAAGTGCCGTTTATGACCAAGGATCGGTTCCCGACGGAAGTAGAGCAACGCGCGATTTATCGCGAACACATGGAAGCTTTCGAGCCGCGCCCCGTAACTATGCGCAGTCTCGACATTGGTGGAGATAAAGCGCTGTCGTATTTCCCTATTAGCGAAGAAAATCCGTTTCTTGGCTGGCGTGGCATCCGTGTGACTTTGGATCATCCGGAGATTTTCTTGGTCCAAGTGCGCGCCATGTTGAAAGCAAATGCAGGGTTGTTGGGTGATTTGCGCATTATGCTGCCTATGATCTCTAGTCTGACCGAGCTACAAGCAGCACAGCAGCTCGTGGCTCAGGCGTATGACGAAGTGATCGAAGAAGGTGTACGGGTAAAAAGGCCACAAGTCGGCGTATTAATCGAGGTGCCCGCGGCGGTATATCAAGCGCGGCTATTGGCCAAAGCTGCGGACTTTATAGCGGTGGGGTCTAACGACCTGACTCAGTATATGCTGGCGGTAGACCGAAATAACCCCAGAGTCGCCGGACTTTACGAAGAAGTGCACCCAGCAGTGATCAGTGCGTTGCGCGAGGTCGCTCGTGCTACCCATGCCGAGGAAAAGCCGTTAGGCATATGCGGCGAACTGGCAGGCACCCCCGTGGGTGCAGTGCTGTTAATGGCGATGGGCTATCACGTGCTGTCGATGAATGCGACGCATTTACCCAAGGTGAAGTGGGTCATACGCAACTTCAAACGTCGAGACGCTCGGCGCATCCTTGCCAAAGTGCTGCGAATGGATACCGCTGAAGAAGTCAGTCGATTTGTGAATCAGCAATTAATTGAAGCTGGTTTAGAGCGGGTGGTGCCGTCACGGCAAGTGGGGTGACGCTAGATCGGAAACAAGGCGACAGTAAATGCCAAGCTGAAGATCTCGGAAAGAGGACTCTTTCTGCAAATATGGGCTAATGGCCTCACACCACCTTCGACAACCCCCCGTCCATATTAATCGCGCAACCGGTGATATAAGACCCACGTTCGCTGGCGAGGAATAAAGCCAGATCAGCGCACTCTTCGGCTCGGCCCATGCGCCCCATGGGCAGGCGTTCACCGGTTTTGGCAATAAATTCTTCTAGCGAATCGTTACTGCCGCTGGCGACATGGCGGCGGCGTATTTGGTCGCTCTCTAAGAAACCGATCAACAAGGCGTTGACCAATATATTGTCTGCGGCACCCTCGGCACTAAGTACCTTGGTCAGGGCCATACCCGCGGCGCGCGATATTGATGTGGGCGCGGTATTGGCGTCTGGGGTTTTGGCGTAAACGTTCAGTAGGTTGAGGACGCGCCCCCACTTTTGTGCCTGCATGCCTGGCCATACTAATCGTGTCAGGCGCACGGCAGCCATGAGTTTTAGATCTAAATCGGCCTGCCATTCCTCATCGCTGATCTGGGTGAAGGGTTTGGCGGCGGATTGCCCAGCATTGTTCACCAAAATATCTACTGCCCCAAAGCGCTCTACCACCGCCTTATGAGTCGCGATGACGGCCTCCGGGTCGGTGACATCGCAGGCGAAGTGGGCGACTTCGCCTGTGCCTGGTTGTTGGGCGATGTCGGAAGCGGCCTGCTCTAGGGGTTCTGGGCGTCGCGCTAAAATTGCGACCTTGGCTCCGGCGCTGTAAAAGTGCTTTGCCATGGCCAAACCCAGACCCAGGCTGCCGCCGGTAATAATGGCGGTTCGACTGTTAAGGGACGTATCCATTAGGCGCGCTCCTGCTGTTGGTTGCCGTGTTGCGGAAACTCAAAGTCCACGCGATCTCCCACTTGTCCGGCAGAATGGTAAGTTTGCTCGGAAAAATAGATGTGCCCCTGATCCATAATCAGCGCGCTGCTGGCTCGAGTGCCGTAGTCGTCACCGACGATAAAGCATGGAGCAATGCGTCGTTCAAAGCTGATGTCGCGGTCACGGTGCGGTAGCCGCTCGTCTGCCGGTGTGGTGCTGTCAGTAAGCTGGCTTAACAGTTCATCAATGCCGCAATTAGCGGCGGCTAACTCGGCAATCGCTGCTGCACCGTCAGTACACTTTGGCCATTCAGCACCCAGCTCCGCATTACTTAAGCCGTAGCTCCCTGGTGCCAGACATCTTGGCAGTTTTTGGTCCCCAGTCGCGATGTTTGATGCGTAAACCAATTCCACACCGTCGAACAGCAATAGGTTAAAGCCGGCATAGATTGGACCGTCGATAGACTCTGCGTAATCCATGGCACTGTGTTGCGAGACCAAGAATTCGTGCACCAATCCCCCACGCGACTTAGGTGCGCTGGGGTCGGTATCCTGGGAGAAGTTAGTTAGTGCAGCAAAGCGTCCTGTGCGCGTGCAACCGAGCCAGGTTCCGCCGGCGACCAGGTCTTTGCCGGCTACCAGATCAGGATGCTCTGGCCAAAAGTCCGCAGCTTGGGTGGCGCGTGCGTGAAACTCGTCGCGGTTGGCGGCAACCACCAAGGGTCGGGTTGTGCCAGGACGGTAAGACAGAAGGATCAAGCACATAAAGGTATTCGGCCAAAACCGCGAGTTTAACAAGACTTTGTGGCTCAATGTGGGTCTTCGGTTGGTCTCTGTTGCGGCGATTAACAGCGCTATCCTCGGATCTCAAAATACGCCAGATTCTCATGACTTTGCGGTATTCTGCGGGCCTGGCGGGTGAGCGTGCCGAGTTTAGGAATCTTCATGCACTATCCACAAATTGATCCAATCATCGTATCCCTTGGTCCCGTGGCGTTACGTTGGTATGGCCTGATGTATCTATTGGGTTTTGCCGCGGTCTGGTGGTTGGGGCATCGCCGGGCGACAACCCAGCAGCCCCATTGGAGCGACAACGAGCTTTCCGACATGGTGTTTTACGGCGCCATGGGCGCGGTACTTGGAGGCCGCATTGGCTATGTGCTGTTCTATAACTTTTCAGCCCTAGCCACTGACCCGCTGTATCTACTGCGCATCTGGGAAGGTGGCATGGCCTTTCACGGTGGGCTCTTGGGCGTGCTGGTGGCGATGCTTTTGTTTGCGCGTAAGACACACCGCAGCTTTATCTCCATTACTGACTTTCTTGCGCCGTTATGCCCGATTGGTTTGGGTTTAGGTCGTCTTGGAAATTTCATCAATATGGAACTGCCAGGACGGGTTAGCGAATCAGGATTTGGTCTCGTCTACCCCTGCGAGGTGGTCTATGCCATCAGTCCTATGTGTGTGGGTACCTGGGAATCGGCAGTTCGACATCCTTCATCGTTGTACCAAGCGTTTTTCGAAGGCGCGGTGTTGTTTACCTTGTTATGGCTGGTGTCGCGTAAACCCCGACCAGCAGGTTTTGTGTCGGCGTTATTTCTTTGCGGTTATGGCGGTTTTCGTTTGCTTACCGAGCTGTTTCGCGAGCCTGATGCGCACATCGGCTTTGTCTTATTTGGTGGTGTCAGTATGGGCCAGTTGTTGTCGCTGCCGTTGCTTATCGCTGGTATTCTGCTGGGCTACTGGTCGCTGCAAAATGCGCGCAAGGCGGCAGCTTAGAAACCGGGTTTTAGAACCCCTAATTACAGTCAGCAAAGTAAGTCAGCAAAGTTATGCAGCAGTATTTAGACCTCATGCGTCACGTTCGTGACCACGGCACTTTCAAAGACGATCGCACCGGTACCGGCACCTACAGCGTATTTGGTCATCAAATGCGATTTGCGCTGGCGGATGGTTTTCCTCTGGTCACCACCAAGAAAATGTTTTTGAAGGGCATTATTCATGAGCTGCTGTGGTTCCTGTCTGGGTCCACCAACATTGGGTACCTCACCGATCATGATGTCCATATTTGGGACGAATGGGCAGACGAGCATGGCGAACTGGGCCCAGTCTACGGCTCTCAATGGCGCTCCTGGCCTGGTCCCGATGGCTCAACAATTGACCAAATCACTAAGCTGCAAGAGGCTATCCGCAGTAATCCGGACAGCCGCCGACATATTGTCAGTGCTTGGAATGTGGCCGAGGTCGACAACATGGCGTTGCCGCCGTGTCATACGCTGTTTCAGTTCTATGTTGCCGACGGCAAGTTGTCGTGCCAGTTGTATCAACGCAGCGCGGATATCTTTTTGGGCGTACCGTTCAATATCGCCTCGTATGCCTTACTTACCATGATGTTGGCCCAGGTCTGTGATTTAGAAGCGGGCGATTTTGTGCATACCCTGGGTGATGCACACATTTACGCCAATCATCTGGAGCAAGCGGATCGGCAGTTACAACGCGATCCGCTGCCGCTGCCGACGATGAGTCTGAACCCTGCGGTCAAAGACATCTTTGGTTTCCAATACGAAGACTTCAGTCTTGAAGGGTATAGCTCTCATCCGGGTATCAAAGCGCCTATTGCGGTTTAAGGTTTAATGGTGGGCATCAGTTTAATTTGGGCCATGGCCGACAATGGCGTGATTGGTCGCAACAACAGCTTGCCGTGGCGCTTGCCAGTGGACATGAAGCACTTTATGACCACAACCATGGGCAAGCCGGTGGTGATGGGGCGCAAAACCCTAGAGTCGATGAAGTCGCCGTTACCTGGGCGTACGAACATTGTGTTAACGCGCGATCCAGACTGGCAGCGTGAGGGTGTGCATGTAGTCGGCGACCTGGCCGCCGCGTTGGAGTTAGCCGAGCAGCAAAGCCTGATTGACGGCACAGACGAAACCATGATCATCGGCGGCGCCGAAATCTATGCGCAAGCGTTGCCTTTGGCCGATCGTCTTTATGTTACCCGCGTGCACGACACTCCCCTTGGTGATGTTTACTTTCCGTCAATAGATTTTGCCGATTGGCGGTTGCTATCCCAACAACAACACGAAGCGGATGAACGTCACAGCGCGCCCTGTAGCATTGAAGTGTATGAGCGCTAAGGTCGGATTATGCGTTAATCCGATGTCGGGCCGTGATGTACGTCGCCTGGCCGCGCGGGCCAGCAATATGACCCACGAAGCCAAGCGCGACATCGTCGCTCGGGTGGCCGCCGGCGCTGATGCAGTTGGCGCAACAGACATCTACATCGCTCGCGAGCCCTTCAGCATTGCGTCTAAAGCCCTTGAGTTTATGGACTTAAACGCTCGGGTACATGTCATCGAATACCCGATCACCAATACCGCGAAAGATACTGAAGTAATGATTCAGCGCTTCAAACAAGCGGGTTGCCATACCGTAGTGTCACTGGGTGGTGATGGCACGAATCGAGCTATTGTCAGGGCCAGTTCGGATCTTGACCTGATCCCTATTTCTACCGGCACAAATAACGTGTTCCCGATGTTGGTAGAGCCAACCATCGCCGGCATGGTGGCAGGCCTCAACGCGCGTGGTGTTTTGGACGATGCAAACGTTGGTCTGAAACAGGCCGCTAAGGTTCTGCATATTGAAACGCCTAGAGGCCATGACATTGGTTTAATCGACGCAGTACTGCTGGCGGATGACAAGGTAGGTAACCTGCTGCCCTTCGATGCGCAGCGACTTCGTCGTATGGTGTTGACTCGTGCTGAACCCAACGCCATTGGTATGTCGCCGATCGGTGGATTTATTGATCCGGTGTACGCCGCGGATGATGCAGGCCTGCAAGTAGACATGGGTCCAGGGGGCCACGTGCTGCACGCGCCGTTGTCTCCGGGGCTGTTTAGACCCATACCTGTTATTGCGACCGAGCGTGTTGCACTGGAGCAGTCCGTAGAATTCGCTGGCCCCGGTGTGATCGCATTAGACGGCGATCGCGACCATGACTTGGCCCCAGACGAGGTTGCCTGGGTGACAGTGCGGCGCGATGGGCCACGAGTATTTGATACCAACGCCACAATGCGCTGGGCGGTTGCCGAAGGTATGATGTCCCCCGCCAAACTTATGGCCGGTGTCAGCCACTAGCCAGGCTTCAAGCGGGCATCCGTAGGGTTCGGACTAACAAATCAGCGAACAGAACAACGTCATGATAGTAAAACCACGCATTCGCGGCTTTATATGCACTACGGCGCACCCATCAGGATGCGCGGCTCATGTGCAGGAGCAAATCAGTTACGTAGCGGCGCAAGGCGCCAAGCCAGAAAACAGCTTTAAGAACGTCTTAGTTTTAGGCTGCTCTGGCGGCTATGGTTTGGCCAGTCGGATCGTCGCGGGATTTGGTTATCAAGCCAATACCTTGGGCATCTCTTTTGAGAAGGCACCGGCAGAGAACAAAACCGCTTCGGCAGGTTGGTACAACAATCGAGCCTTCGAAGCCGCAGCCAAAGCAGCGGGTGTTTATGCGCGCACTCTAGATGGCGATGCATTTTCTGATGCCATGCGCGAACAAGCCGCCGACGTTATACGCCAAGACATGGGCCAGATTGACTTGGTGGTGTATAGCTTAGCCTCGCCAGTGCGCCAGCATCCTCGTACTGGCGAACTGCACCGTTCTAGCATTAAGCCGCTGGGCGAGGTGTTGGATATAAAAACCGTGCACGTAGAAAAGGGCGAGGTTAGCGAAGTATCTCTAGAGCCTGCGACCCAAGAAGAAAGCGACAACACCGTTGCTGTGATGGGCGGAGAAGACTGGGAGTTCTGGATGCAGATGCTGAAAGAACAAGACTTGTTAGCCCCAGGCGCACAGACCGTCGCCTATACGTATATTGGCAGCGAACTGACCTGGCCAATTTATTGGGAAGGTACCTTGGGCCTGGCGAAGGCAGACCTAGACCGCGCCAGTCAGGCGATCAGCGATAACCTGGCAGACATTGGTGGCAGTGCTCGCGTCGCGGTACTCAAAGCCATTGTTAGTCAGGCCAGTTCAGCGATTCCCGTGGTGCCACTCTATGTCGCGTTGCTGTTCAAGGTCATGAAAGAACACGGCATACATGAAGACTGCATCAGTCACATTTATCGTTTATTCAGCACCCAACTTGTGCCTGGTGTTGAACAGCGGCTTGATGACCAGGGCCGTATTCGTGTGGACGATCAAGAATTGTCCGATGCGGTGCAAGGCGCGGTGAAACAGCGCTGGCCAGAAGTCACGACCGAAAATCTGGCGCAATTAGGTGATTTAGAGGGTTTTCGCGAAGACTTTCTACGCATTTTTGGATTTGGTATTGCCGGTGTCGACTACGACGCCGACGTCGACCCCTTAGGCATAGGATAGACCGCTAACCAGTTAGGCGGAACAGAAGTACAAGGACAAAACACATGGAAAAGGTGTTCTTGCAAGCGTGTCGTGGCGAAGCGACAGCGCACACACCAATTTGGTTGAATCGTCAGGCCGGTCGGTACATGCCTGAATACCATCAGGTAAAAGGCGATCTGCCGAGCCTGGATTTTTTTAAGAATCCAGAAAAAGCCGCTCAGGCGACTTTAGATGCACAGCGAATTCTTGGCGTTGATGCGGCAATCATGTTTGCTGACCTCTTGCCGATTCTCGAACCCATGGGTTTGCATTTGGATTACTTGCCTGGCGAGGGTCCGGTATTCAGCAACCCGATTCGTCACGAGCAGCACGTAGCAGATTTACGTACGGCTCCGGCGATTGAAGCGACCCCATACATTGCCGATACGGTGCGCTGTATCAACGCCGATCTGCCCCGGGACATAGCGCTTATTGGTTTTGCAGGCGCGCCGTTTACATTGGCCTCTTATGCCATCGAAGGCCGAGGTTCGCGAAACTACGTCGAAGTGAAAAAGATGATGCACAACCGCCCAGAGTTATGGGCCCAGCTTATGGACAAGTTGGTGGCGCAATTAGTCAGTTATTTGCAGTTGCAGATCAGTGCGGGAGTAGAGGCGGTTCAGTTATTCGACACCTGGGTTGGCAATCTGTCGGTACAGGACTACACAACCTTTGTGCATCCACACCTACAAAAGATGTTAGAGCTGTTGGGTAATGAAGTGCCAGTGATTTACTTTGGTACGGGCAATTCCCATTTGTTGCCCCAGGTGGCGCAATTGCCGTTTGATGTATTGGCTTTTGATTGGCGCACGCCGCTGGTACCTGCCTGGGAACAACTTGGATGCAAGGCGGTACAAGGTAACCTGGATCCCATCGTGCTGTGCGCAGAACAACACGCCATTGCAAACCAAGCCGGGCAACTGTTGGGAGATGTTGCTGGTCGCGGCGGCCATATTTTTAATCTTGGCCACGGCATTATTCCTGAAACCCCAGTAGACAATGTAAAGTTCCTTGTGGACTTTGTGCATGAGTACCGCGCAAACTAAACGTTAGTTGAAAAGACCTTGGTTGAGGAGGCGTTATGAAACTAATAGGAAAGCTGGTCGGTAGCTTGTTCGCTCTCGTGGTCACTGTCTTGGTACTGCAAGGTATTGCCTCGGAAACTGGCGAGGTGGTGGTGCTCACCACGGTTGAGCAAGCAAGCGGCGATGCGGCCACAACCCGTTTATGGGTGGTAGAGCATGACGGTACGCTGTGGCTACGCGGCGATGCCCAGTCGGGTTGGACGCAACGAGCGTTGTCGCAAAACGTACCGCTACAGTTAGAGCGTGACGGCATCACCAAGACGTATACAGTGGCGTCAGAACTAGCCCAAGTTAGCGTAGTAAACGAGTTGATGCGGCAAAAGTATGGCTGGCGAGATCAACTGATCAGCTTAATGGCGCCCAGAGAAGCATCTGTAGCGCTGCGCCTAACCTCCGCTAGCTAAGTTACAGCGCACAGTCGCTGGGCGGAGCATAGGCTCGAGGTAATAACCCGTGCTCGTTGCGATCTGGGATCAGCAGCCCTGCATTTGCCAAGGCAGCAAATAAAACCGGCTCCGCGTCCTTTGCCCAGCCGTTTTCAGCGCTCTGCCAACATTCATCACATACCCAGATTCGATAACTTGGAACCTGCTGGCGTGCGGCCTTCATGGGTTCGCACAACGCGCAGCACTTCACTGAATTCATCTCAATCCAAATACTTGTCGGTGACGGCGCCTTCGCTGGCAGAACTGACCTGTTGGGCGTACTTCGCCAGCGTGCCGCGTTTTGCGTAAGGCTCTGGTGCAGTCCATTTGGCCCGGCGTGCGGCCAGCTCGTCATCACTGACATCTAAGGTCACAACGCATTGCTCGGCATCCACGGTAATGGTGTCACCGTCCTCAACTAAGGCTATGGGGCCTCCTAAGTGAGCCTCTGGCGTGACATGACCAATAACAAAACCATGAGAGCCACCGGAAAATCGCCCGTCAGTCAGCAGTGCCACGTGCTCGGACAAACCGCGGCCGTTAATTGCACTGGTTGGGCTAAGCATTTCGCGCATGCCCGGCCCACCCTTAGGGCCTTCATAGCGCACGATGACAACATCGCCTTTGACAACAGTGCCGTCCATGATCGCTGCCATTGCTGCTTCTTCGCCGTGGAAGCATCGTGCTGTACCCGTGAAGGTTAGACCCTCGTGGCCAGTGATTTTAGCCACGGCGCCTTCGGGGGCGAGATTGCCGCGCAACACCACTAAGTGACTGTCTTTCTTAATTGGGTTACTTAATGGGCGAATAATTTTCTGTTCTGCTGGGTAGTCCTCTACGTCCGCCAGATTTTCCGCCAGCGTCTTGCCGGTCACAGTCAAGCAGTCGCCATGCATTAAACCTTCTTGCAGCAAGGTCTTCATCAGCGGTTGAATGCCACCAATTTCAATCAGTTCGCTCATCGCGTACACACCAGCAGGGCGCATATCGGCAAGAACCGGAACGCGCTTACCTACGCGACTGAAGTCATCCAGCGTCAGAGGAATCTGCGCCGCATGAGCAATGGCCAATAAATGCAGTACCGCGTTTGTCGAGCCCTCCAGAGCGATGGTCAGGGTGATGGCATTTTCAAAGGATTCGCGGCTCAAGATGTCGCTGGGTTTAATCCCAAGCTTAATCAAGTTGCGCACCGCCGCACCTGCGTTGTAACTGTCCTGTCGCTTGGCTTCACTGACGGCGTTTTGTGCCGAACTATTGGGTAATGAGAGTCCCAATGCCTCCATAGACGAGGCCATAGTATTCGCGGTGTACATGCCACCACAGGAACCTGGGCCAGGAATGGCAGTGGACTCCACTTCGTGGAGTTCAATATCAGAAACGTTGCCTGCGGCGTGACCGCCTACTGCTTCGAAAACAGAAACGATGTCTCGGCGCTGTTCGCCTGGCAGAATTGTGCCGCCGTACACGAAAACGCTGGGCCTGTTCATGCGGGCAATGGCAATGCCACACGCGGGCATGTTTTTGTCGCAGCCGCCAATGGCCACAAAGCCGTCAAAACCCTGGGCGCCCACGACGGTTTCAATGGAGTCGGCAATCACTTCTCGTGACACCAGGGAGTAGCGCATACCAGGGGTGCCCATGGATATGCCATCGGAGACGGTAATGGTATTGAACAGAACTGACTTGGCGCCCGCTTCATCAGCGCCCATAGCTGCGGCCTCTGCCAACTCGTTAATGTGCATGTTGCATGGAGTGACCATGCTCCAAGTTGAGGCAATGCCAATTTGCGGCTTGCTGAAGTCTTCTTTTTTGAAGCCGGTGGGGTAGAGCATGGCGCGGCTTGGCGCTTGCTCCACACCGTCAACAACCAAACTACTGTAGGGGCGTTCGTCCGCCATAATTGGTTCCTGTTATGGGTTAAGGGTTTTTCTTAGCACCGCAGAGCCGCGTTGCCAGTTATAGAGGCTTTGTTTGTCATTGGGCAGTGACTCCACATCGGCCGGTGTGAATCCTCGGGTAACAAACCATTCCTGTGTCTGGGTAGTCAGCACAAACAAGTTGCCGCTACCTTGTTGTGCGGCGGTATTTTCAGCGGCCTCAAGCAGCGCACTGCCAATACCTAGGTCGCTGTGTTGGTGGCGATAGTGTTCGTGCACGGCAACACAAGCCAGCTCGGCAGAATCTGCGAAAGGATAAACCGCACAGCAACCGACGACGACACCGTCCAGTTCGGCGATGATGAAGTGGTCAATTTCTTGTTCGAGCAAAGCGCGAGAGCGGGGCACCAGAAAGCCGGCTTCCTCGAGTGGCCTGATGATCTCGACGATATCCCCCACATCTTCCAGACGTGCGGCGCGTATTAGATCTTCGTGTTGGCTGGAAACCTGGGTACCTATGCCGTCAGCGGTAAATAACTCTTGTAACAGCGCGCCGTCCTCGGCAAAGCTGATTAGATGGCCGCGCTCGACGCCTGCGGAGGTGGCTTGAACCAGTGCCCGACAACGCGCGGCGGTAATGGGTTCAAGATCTGCACAGAGATTGTTTAGAAGTTCTGGGGTGATGCGACTCAGTCGCTGGTTCTGTGTATCTTTCAGCTCACCCGGATCATTAAACATAACGAGCTTGTCAGCTCCCAAGGCAATAGCCAGCTCAGCGGCAAGTTCTTCAGCGGCCAGGTTAAAAGCCTGGCCAGAGGTGGAAAATCCGATGGGCGACTGCAACACGATCGCCTGAGTATCCAATAAATTTTGGATCGCCTGCGTATTCGCGTTGCGTAATCGGCCGGTTAATTGATGATCGACCCCATCAACAATGCCAATAGGTTGCGCGGCAATAAAGTTTCCCGACACCAGATTAATTTCGACATTGTGAAGCGGCGTATTCGGCAAGCCGGTTGAAAACAGCGCCTCAAGATCTGCACGCAATGCGCCGTAGAGACTTGTGATCTGGCGCATTTGCTCGGCAGAAGTTATGCGTCGACCGTCGTAGAAATCGCTGGTTGTCAGTGCCTCGTTCAATTGTGGACGACCGCCATGCACCAACACCAGCCGAACGCCCAGCACATTCAGTAACGCTAGGTCGTGAACCGTGTTGACCAAATTGGCATGGGCTAACGCCTCGCCGCCGAGGAAAACCACAAAGGTTTTACCGCGGTGGGCGCTGATATAAGGGGTCGAGCCTCTGAACCAACTTGTGTAGCGAGCTAAGCTGTCCAAACTAAATTTCCAGATTAATGTGCGTATTCTACGACTAAAGTTAAGGTTGCCGCTGTAGCGGATTCTTTGCGGTGCACAGGCTAAGCTAGCACTCCTTCAACATGATATGACAGGTCAGTGTTGAGGCAGTGCTAGGCAATAGCGGCTAATGACCTGCTGCAAGGTTTCAATGGCAGGCCGAATGTGGCTTTGTTCCAAGTACTCATTGGGCTGATGAGCCTGGTCAATGCTGCCAGGTCCCCAAACCACAGTTTGCATGCCAAGGGTTTGTAAAAAATGTGCCTCGGTGCCAAAGGCAACAGTGCCGGGAGCGTTACCTGACAACGTTGCAAGGGTGGTTGTGAGGTCGCCGTCCGCCGCCGACTCGAAGGGCGGAATGGGTGGATACACGGTGCTCACAGTCAGCTGGGTTTGTGAACCCGCCATCGCATCGTGGCAGCGCTGCTCGAGTTGTTTATGAATGGCGTCAGAGTCCATGCCCGGCAGCAGCCGTAAGTCTATTTGTAGCTCAGCATGACCACAGATTCGATTCGGGTTATCGCCCGCCCGCATACAACCGAGATTTAGGGTAGGCACGTTGACGGCAAAGCTCGGGTGTTGATGCTGTTGTGTCAATTCATCGCGAAATTGCATCAACGCGCCCATAACCGTATGCATAGCCTCCAAAGCGTTGTGGCCAAGACTTGGGTCTGAGGAGTGACCGGCAGCGCCCTGGATTTGCACGCTGATCATGCTTACACCTTTATGTGCGTAGATGGGCTGCATGGCTGTGGGCTCACCAATAATGGCGTAGTCGGCCTTTGGTTTGCCGCTCTCAAGCAGATAACGACTGCCGGCCATGGATGATTCCTCATCTGAAGTGGCGACAATAGTCAGGGGTGCTGTGAGGTCGTGTTCGACAAATGCCGCTGCGGCATGCAATGCCACTGGGAAAAATCCTTTCATGTCGCAACTGCCCAGACCGTAAAAGCGTTGGTCGCTGTCGCGCAGTTGAAATGGATCAGACTGCCAAAGCGAAGGGTCTACCGGTACCGTGTCGGTATGCCCCGCGAGCACTAAGCCACCTGGGTGTGGTTTGCCATTGGCGCCCAGAGTTGCAATCAAATTTGCTTTGTCTGGTCGGTCGGGCAGCACCATGACCTCGGTCGCGAAGCCCAAGTCATCTAACCAGTTCGCCAAGTGTTCGATCACACGCAGATTACTGCGGTCGATGTCCGCAGTAGTTGAACTGATAGACGGTTCCGCCACCAGTTGTTTCAGCATGTCGTCAAATTTGGCTAACACGGTGTTCCTTGGCTCGATGCTCAGGATTAAACAGCCGCGCATTGTAATGCCAAGTCAGGTGCTTCGCACCTGGACTCAATATACCGACGCTTCGCCCTCCGGGCGTGTTTTGAAGCGGCGGTGTACCCATAGGTATTGCGCAGGGTGGGCGCGAATTTGTGTTTCCAGCATTTCATTAATGCGCCTGGCGTCGCCTTGGTCGTCGCCGCTAGGAAAGTTTTCAAAAACCGGAGTGAACGTCACGGCCCAATGCGCTCGATCGTGGTCGCGGTACACGCTCACCATTAAGACCTGGGCGTTACTTGTCTTAGCCAAGCGGGACGTGGCGCGAATAGTCGCGGTAGAGACATTAAAGAAGGGCGCAAATACAGAATGCTTACGTCCATAGTCTTGATCGGGTGCGTACCACAGAGTGCGTCCTGACTTAAGTAGGCGCAGGGTTTGGCGCATGTCGCTGCGCTCAACCACGTGGTCAAAAAAGTGCCTTCGCCCACGGACTTGCAACCACTCCCATACCAAATTTTTGTTTGCGCGATACATCACATCCATGTCCTGATCACCCAGGGGTTGGCAGGAGATATCAATGCACGTGTAGTGACCGCCAAGTAACAGCACGCCATTGCCTGCGGCTTTTGCTGCGTTTAGATGTTCCAGTCCACTGATCTGCATGTGGTTACGCAAATCTCGTTTGGGGTGCATCCAAGGAATAGTCGCTTCGGCTAAGCCCATGCCTGTGTGCAGGAGGTTGTCTTTGAGTAGCTGATCGCGCTGTTGTGGGGTTAGCTCTGGGAAGCATAGATCGATATTGACCTTGGCGATGCGGCGTCGCGAGCCCGCGAGGTAGAACGCCAAATGGCCGAACCCCCGACCTAGAGCCAGGATCCAACTTAGGGGTAGGCGCGCCATGCCCCAGGCGAGGGCTACTACCAACCAGCTCGGCCAGAATTTTGGTGCGAGCATCGCGGCGCGAAAGGCATTGGAGGATGACATCGCGGCGATCATAACGTCAGCGCCCAGCGGTTGCGAACCCTGCTAGACTGGCGCCGTTGATGGTTAGGGCAAATCGTGAGCCAATTTCTTATACCCAATGTCGATGTCGTAAATCATCCAGACGGCCATGTTCTGGTTGTCGGCGATGTGGCGGTAACCCCGTCTGCAACTGATACGGCTGCCCCTGCTGGTGCTGCTCAGGTAGCTGTTTTGCTGGCGGATTTGGGCTATGCGTGCTCGCTGACAGGGTTCGTTGGGGACGACGAGGTAGGAGCGAATTTGCTTGCAACCTTACAACACAGTGCTATCAGCACAGACATCTTAGCGTTAGCTCAGTGGCCGACTTATGTCGCATCGTCACAGACTGCGGTTACGGATCAAGAAGCCGCAGGTGCAACGCCTGAACAACAGCGGATAGTGCCGTTTAATGGCATGAGCGAATACCAGGCGCATATGCAAAATCGTGTCGAACGTGGAGTGCGTAACGCCAGTCGGTTGGTGGTAGTGGACCAAGGCTACGGCTCGGTTGGTGATCCTCTAGCAACAGTCTTTGCCGCCACTCAGTGCCAGATTCCTAGCCTTATTCTGTGTGCGCCACACCAGTCCAAACACTACACCAAAGCTTCTAGAGTCGTTGAGGTTGGGCCAACTGTTGCAAGCTACGAACTGGCCCGTTGGCTGGGTGAACCTGAGTCGGGACTTAATGACCAGTCAGCAGGCTAAGCCGTCTATGGTGTTGGTGCTGTATCGATTGCTTTTGTGGTTGGCAACGCCGTTCATCGTTGCGCGGTTATGGTGGCGCGGTCGGCGAGAACCGGCTTATCGGCAACGAATCGCAGAACGATTCGGTGCGGTTGACGCTGCTGGGTTGGATGCGGTGATCTGGTTCCATGCAGTATCGGCTGGGGAGGTTATTGCCGCAGCACCCTTGGTCCGTCGAATAGCCGCGCACTATCCAGAGCGCGCGCTGTTACTCACTACGATGACACCGACCGGCGCTGAGCAGGCCGCTAATTTACTAGGCGATGTCGTGACCCATCGTTATGCGCCCTACGATATGACATTTGCGGTACAACGATTTTTGCAGCGCCTGCGACCCAGCGTACTGATTCTTCTGGAAACAGAGCTTTGGCCAAATTTGATTCATCTAACGGCAGCCCGGTCTATTCCTATTTATTTACTAAACGCGCGACTGTCAGAACGCTCAGCCCGAGGCTATGCGCGATTTGGCGCGCTCAGTAAGCCAATGCTGGCGCAGCTGACCCACGTCAGCTGCCAATACCCTGATCATGCCCAGCGATTTCAAAGACTTGGTGTTACAGCCCAGCGCATCAGCGTCGCTGGCAATCTAAAATTTGACCGGTCAGTACCAGCAGACCTAATGGAGCGTCGTGACGAATTGGCGCGAGCGTGTTTGTTGCAGGATCGGCTTATTTGGCTTGCCGCGTCTACGCACAGTGGTGAAGAGTCGCAACTGCTGGATAGTTTTCAACGGTTACGTAAACAAAAACCCAATCTGCAGCTGATATTGGCGCCACGCCATCCCCATCGTGTGGTGGAGGTTGAGGCGCTGCTTGAGCCCTTTGAATACCGTAGTGCGCGTTTGTCCGAGATTCTAAAGTCACCACTACGCGATTCGGTGGATGTGATATTGGTGGATCAAATGGGGGTATTGTTGCCGCTCTACGATTTGGCCGACGTGGCCTTTGTCGGTGGCAGTCTCATTGAATTTGGTGGTCAAAATCCTATTGAACCGGCGTTGGTTGGCACACCCGTGGTGAGCGGTCCCCATTGCTTCAACTTTACTGAGATTGTTGAAAAGCTGGTGGCGGTGGGTGCCATGTACCAGGTGGCGACGGCGGATGAGTTGGTCGCCACTACTCTAGAACTACTTGACGATCCACAGCTGCGGGCGCGCAGTGGTGCTGCTGGTCTTGCTGAAACCGAGGCTAATCGCGGTATCAGCGGAAAGGTTGCGCAGCAGCTAATTCATCTGATCGGCGACGCTGCGCATTGATACCACGCGCTGTACCGGGTTATTGGAATCCATAAAGGTATTCAGTTCGTTCAGGTCCTGCTCATTCAAAGTTCCGACGACCTGTTTAAGACGCATAAGATTGAGTACATAGTTATAGCGCGAATCCGCGTAGTCGAATTGCGACGAATAGAGTCGCTGCTGGGCTTGCAGTACATCGACAATGTTTCGAGTGCCCACTTCATAGCCGGTTTGAGTTGCTTCCAACGCAGACTGTGCGGAGCGAATGGCTTTCAGTCGGGCCCGCACGCGAATGACGTCGGTGGTCACTGACTTATATAGGTTGCGGGTATCTCGAGTGACATTAAGTTGTTGGCTGAGCAACAGTTCTTTAGCTCTATCCGCCGTGGCGTTGGCCTGCCGAACCCGTGAGCGCGTCAGACCGCCGGTATACAAAGGCACTGTGAGCTGCAGTCCGTAGATGGTTTGTTCTGTGGTATCGGTGCCAAAGAAGTTTTGCCCGCCGGTAACATTGTGAGCCTGGGTAACTGTTGCATCGATGGTGGGTAGGTGCCCTGACTGTTTGGCGCGAATATCACGGCGCGCCGCTTTAAGTTGAGCGCTGGCGGAATTAATGCCGTGGTTAGTAGACATGGCGGTGGTTACCCAGGTTTCCTCGCTAAAAGGGTCGGGGTTAACGATCGGTAGTTCGTCGGAGAGCCGATCAAGGGCGTCGTAGGACTGTCCGGTTAGGGTGCTCAAGGTTTCGAAACTAATGGCGTAATCACCCTCGGCTTGAATGCCGCGGACAACCGCATTGTCGTAGGCTGCTTGAGATTCCAAAACATCGGTAATGGCAACCAGTCCAACATCAAAGCGTTGCTGCACTTGTTCAAGCTGTCGTTTAACCGCTGTGATCTCTGCGTTCGTGGTGTCTAAGCGATCTTGGGCGCGCAGAATGTTCAGATAGGCTTGTACAACCCGCACAATGAGATCTTGCTCTTGGGCCGCTAGGTCATATTCCGCAGCCTCAACGCTGGCACTTGCAGAGCCCACGGTGAACCAACTCGCCACATTAACAATGGGTTGGCGCAGCTGCGCATTCCAGCCATGATCGTTAAAGGTCTGGCCCTGGTAGCTCTGACCGAACGTTGGGCTGGCTGGGTTAGTGTCGATGGCACCTGGGAACTCGCGTACACTCTTACTGGTGCTGACACTTCCACCCAGGTTAGGCAACAACGTTGAACGGGCCTGGGGCAGTTGTTCCTTGGTTGCGGCGTAAGCGGCTTTGGCAGCACCGATCACAGGATCTTGCTCAGCAGCGGTGCGGTACACACCTAAAACATCCACCGCATGGGCAGCGGTGCTCGACAACAAGCTGGCACACACCAGGGCGATTGCGGTCAGAGACTTATTCGATAATGGAGCTGCACGCATAAACTAATCCTAAATATAGCCAAAGCAGACGCCTACTCTTTAGAGGCGGTTGCGGAGTGTACCCAGCTTAGCGCCGAAAATGCACATTTGTTACTTTTCTTAACACTTTTTCTGACAGGCGGCGGAGATTAAGCCGCTGAACGTGAAAATCTCCTCATTTTTCTCCAAAAAAACCAAATTACCTGGCCCTTTAATCGTGACCTGTAGACCCAGCCTCGCTATATTCGTGCGGCGCAGATCCGATAGGCTGCGCTCGATAATTTTGTGAGTGTTCGATCATCGATAAACGACCCGAAACAACCGAGGATATTCTCAGTCGCTCAACGGCCTTGGCCGATGGCTTTGCTACTGGCGGCTTTGCGAACAAAGCGTTTTCCTCCAGCTACCGTCGCCAATACACCATCGACCTTGTGGCGCACATGGCCGAGTGCGACCTAAATTACGAACGCCTAATGCGCTTGTTCCCGAAGGTGCGAGAAGAAGAGTCGCGCTGCATCTCTTTGCTTGCTGAATCTGCAGAAGAGAGCCAGCGAACCCTGGTTGAACTGCGGGTCATTGAGCGCAGTCGCTACACCACGTTGATTCAGTTAGTACAAAAACCTCAGCTTAGTTGGGGACGCAGTCCGAACATGCGGATACGCATGTACCACGACGCAAAAAGCGCCGAAGTGGTTGAATACCAGCATCAAAACCGTTTTCACGGCAGTTACGAAATGCCGAATCGGCGCATGCGGCAGAGAGACGAAAAAGCTCAGCTCAATCAGTTCTTAGGTGAGTATCTGCGTTACTGCCTAGCTGTGGGTGGTGCGCTGGACGCACTACCCAACCTTGGCCGCTGACGTCCTTGGCACGACGGGTATTGCATATAAGCGACTGCCACCTCGTGGCGCCTGGCCAGACCCTGCTAGAAACCGACACCGAAGCAACACTGGTCAGTGTGCTCGAAGCCGCCTTCGCTGAAGTCGATGTTGCGGACTGCGATGCCATCATCGCTTCGGGAGATCTCGCGCACCAAGCCACAGAAGCGGTTTACCGCAGATTTCATGGGCTAATTACTCGGTTTTTTAATGGGCCGCTGTTGTGTCTGCCTGGCAATCACGACGTCTTGTCGGCAATGCAGGTTGCGGGTTTGCCGATGCAAAGCATCATTTGGTCGGACTGGCAGTTGGTTGCCCTAGACAGCCACGAAGACGACAAGCCCCAATCTTTGATTACCGAAATAGATCGGCAAGCCCTGTCCCAGGCCGTGGCAGGTACGCAGTCGCGTTACATATTACTGGCAACCCATCACCCTCTTGTTGAGGTGCAGTGCCCCTGGCTGGACCGAGATCGTATCGTGGGTCCTTTGGAACTCCTGAACTGGCTCAACCAAGAAGCCAACGAGCGCTTGCGCGGTGCTGTGTTTGGCCACGCCCACCAAGAATTACAGGCCATGGTCGGGCCATGGCCGGTATTTGGCGTGCCGTCTACTTGTTTTCAGTTTCAGCCCCAAAGCGCACGTTTTGCACTGGACGGACTTGCGCCGGGCTATCAGTGGTTAGATTTGCAAGACGACGGACAAATAATAAGAACTGTTAGGAGAACAAATTAATGCAGAATCATGCGGCGGCCAGCGCTATTCCCATGGCAAGTCGATATACTGACGCCGCCTTGATCAAAGGCATAGTTCTGCAGCATTGCTAACGAAGAAGACGGCGTATTAAACCTATGGCAGTAAAAGAGTATTCAGCTAAATCTTTACAAGTCCTCTCAGGACTAGAGCCGGTGCGCCGCAGGCCGGGCATGTACACCGATACGGCGCGCCCGAACCACTTGGTGCAAGAGGTGGTGGACAACAGTGTTGATGAAGCCATCGCCGGGCATGCTCGAGAAATTGAAGTTGTATTGAACAAAGACGGCTCGGTAGAGGTCATTGATGATGGCCGGGGTATGCCAGTGGACAAACACCCAGAACATAAAGTCTCGGGTGTCGAGTTAATTCTGACCCGCCTCCATGCAGGGGGTAAGTTCGATAACGAGAACTATAATTTTTCTGGTGGTTTGCATGGGGTGGGCGTATCCGTAGTTAATGCGCTTTCCGAATGGCTCGAAGTGGAGATCAAGCGCGAGGGTAATTTGTACCGGCAGCGTTATGCCAAGGGCGAGCCCGTCAGCACATTGGATGTTGTCGACAGCGTGGGTAAGCGTAATACCGGCACTCGGGTGGCCTTTCTTCCGGAGGCAAGCTATTTCGATTCGCCCACCATCAGTGTTGGCAAGCTGCGGCATTTGTTGCGCGCTAAAGCAGTCTTGTGCCCAGGGTTGCGCGTTAGCCTTGCGGTTGAGGCCGATCCGTCGAAGAACGAAAGCTGGCATTACGCAGATGGCTTACAGGAATACTTAGAGCAAGCATTGGATGGCGCAGAATGCATTCCATTGACCACGGTCATGCACAGTGCCAGTGGCACAGGCGAAGCCGTGGACTACGCCCTTAAGTGGATCGTGGATGGCCCGGCAGTGCTGGCCGAGTCTTACGTCAATTTAATCCCGACACCCCAAGGCGGCACCCACGTTAACGGTCTGCGCTCCGGGCTTATTGATGCGCTTAAGGAGTTCTGTGAATTCCGCGATCTAATTCCGCGTGGAGTGAAGCTCACTGGCGACGACATTTGGGAACAGTGCAGTTATGTCTTAAGTGCCAAACTTGCGGACCCGCAATTTGCCGGGCAGACCAAGGAGCGCCTGTCATCTCGACAAGCTGCGGTATTTGTCGCCAGTGCTGCAAAAGACGCTTTCAGCTTGTGGCTCAATGAACACGCCAGCGAAGGTGAGAGCATTGCAGAACTTGCGATCAACAATGCGCAAAAGCGAATTCAGGCGGCGAAGAAAGTCGCTCGCAAACGTGTCACCGCTGGCCCCGCCTTGCCTGGCAAGTTGGCCGATTGTTCTGGGCAAGACGCTCAGAGTGCCGAGTTGTTTTTGGTGGAAGGTGAATCCGCTGGAGGCAGCGCGAAACAAGCAAGAGACCGCGAGTTCCAGGCGGTACTGCCTCTTCGCGGTAAAATTCTTAACACCTGGGAAGTGGACTCAGCCCAGGTGCTCGGCTCTCAAGAAGTGCACGACATCGCGCTGGCTATTGGTGTTGATCCGGGTTCAACGGATTTGGCGAATTTGCGTTACCACAAAGTCTGCATTCTGGCGGATGCCGATTCTGACGGCTTGCACATTGCGACTTTGTTGTGCGCTTTGTTTGTAAAACACTTTCGGCCCTTGGTCGCTTCGGGACATGTGTATGTTGCCATGCCGCCCTTGTACCGCATTGATGTGGCCAAAGACGTGTATTACGCCCTAGATGATTCAGAGCGCAATGCCATTCTCGATAAAGTTACTGCAGAAAATAAACGCGCCAATCCGGTAGTTCAGCGATTCAAGGGCCTAGGCGAGATGAATCCCATGCAATTGCGCGAGACGACTATGGTTCCAGAAACCCGGCGACTGGTGCAGTTGACCTTGGATGCCGGCAAAAAGACCGAAGAAACAATGGATATGTTGCTGGCGAAAAAACGTTCGTCCGAGCGTCGTACCTGGTTAGAGAAGAAAGGCGACCAAGCGTCAATTGCATAAGCACTAGCCACACAGAATTAAATAGGTAGATCACCATGGATGAAGATATCCAACCCACAGATCAGGAGACCATGCCGCTGTCGTTGTACACCGAGCGTGCCTACCTTGACTATTCGATGTACGTCATCAACGACCGGGCATTGCCGCACATTGGCGACGGGCTTAAACCGGTACAACGGCGAATCATTTATGCCATGGGCGAGCTTGGGCTCAACAGTCAGGCCAAGTTTGTAAAGTCCGCTCGAACCGTAGGTGATGTGTTAGGTAAGTTCCATCCTCATGGCGACAGTGCTTGCTACGAAGCCATGGTATTGATGGCCCAACCGTTTTCGTTCCGCTACCCGTTGGTAGATGGCCAGGGAAACTGGGGTGCCCCGGACGATCCGAAATCCTTCGCTGCCATGCGTTATACCGAAGCGCGGTTGTCGCGGTATGCGGATCTGCTGCTGGCTGAGTCACGACAGGGCACCGTTGATTATGTAGCTAATTTTGACGGCACCGTTGACGAGCCAAAATTGCTGCCGGCTCAGGTGCCATATCTGTTGCTAAACGGCAGCACCGGTATTGCTGTGGGTATGGCCACGGATATTCCGCCCCATAACTTCAACGAAGTGCTCAGCGCATGCATTCACATGCTGGACAACCCAAAAGCCAGCGTTGCGGATTTGATGACCCATATCAAAGCACCAGACTACCCTACCGCTGCGCAAATCATTACGCCGCCAGAGGAAATTCGCGAGATCTATGAAACCGGGCGCGGCAGCATTCGCGCCCGCGCGGTCTATCATCGGGAAAATGGTGAACTGGTGATTACCGCGCTCCCTCATCAGACCTCGCCAGCCAAAGTGTTGGAACAGATCGCGGCGCAAATGCAGGCACGCAAGTTGCCGATGCTGGTAGATCTGCGAGATGAATCAGACCACGAAAACCCAATGCGCCTAGTGCTGGTGCCGCGTTCTAACCGAGTGGACCACGAACGCTTGATGAGCCACTTGTTTGCAACCACAGATTTGCAGCGCAACTATCGGGTGAATTTGAACATCATTGGCTTAGATCAGCGGCCAGCAGTAAAGAACCTCGCCCAGATTGTTAAGGAGTGGCTGCGCTACCGACTGGATGTTGTGACTCGGCGGTTAAATTTCCGCCTGGATAAGATCAACGACCGTCTGCACATATTGGACGGCCTGTTAATCGCTTACCTAAATCTGGATGAAGTCATTCGGATCATTCGCGAAGAAGAGAAACCTCGTCAGGAACTGATGGCGCGGTTTAAGTTGTCTGAGATTCAAGCTAACGCGATTTTAGATCTACGCTTGCGCCAGTTGGCAAAGCTTGAAGAAATTAAGCTACAAACAGAGAAAGACGAACTCGAAGGCGAAAAAGCTGGATTAGAAAAAACCCTCAGCTCTAAGGCGCGTATGCAGACCTTAATGAAAAAAGAGCTGTTGGCTTTGGCAGAGGACTATGGTGACGAGCGTCGCTCGCCCTTAGTAAGTGTTGAAGACGCGCGAGCATTTAGCGACGAAGATCTTCTCACTAATGACCCGATCACCGTGGTGGTGTCGGACAAGGGTTGGGTGCGAGCGGCAAAAGGCCATGAAATGGATCCCGCGGAGCTCGCCTATCGCAGCGGTGATGCGTTTGCCCAAGCCGCACGCGGCCGCACGAATGAAACCCTAGTGTTTTTAGATTCCCATGGGCGCACCTACAACACGCCGGCGCATACTCTGCCGTCAGCGCGGGGCCAGGGTGAGCCACTGACCGGTCGCTTCAAACCCAAAGACCGGGCGCGATTTGTCGGCGTGGTGATGGGTGGTAACGACACCAAGGTGTTGCTGGCAAGTAATGCCGGTTTTGGATTTGTTGGCCCCTTGGCTGACATGGTAACGAAGAATAAAGCAGGGAAAGCCTGTCTTAGCGTGCCAGCCGGAGCGGACGCGCTGCCACCAATCACTGTAGACAACGAAACATTGGCATCAGGTAACGGCTTGGTCGCGGCGGTCACGAACCAAGGCCGTCTGCTGATCTTTAAGCTGAGTGACCTACCAGAATTATCGCGCGGTAAGGGCAACAAACTCATCAACATACCCAGTGCCGCCTTCAAGGCTGGCGATGAGGCCATGTTGGCAGTGGCAGTGTTGGGTGAGCAAGACGATCTGGTGATTCATGCAGGACAACGGCATCTGACCATGAAGCGTAAGGACTATGAAAATTATATCGGTGAGCGCGCGCGCCGTGGCAGTAAGTTACCCCGCGGATTTCAGAAAGTAGATCGGTTGTCTGTGAGTTAGAACAACTTGAGGGACTGCTGCGCTTACGAAAACCCAAGAATAACCTGAGCTTGTTCCTTAACCAGCAGCGCATCTCGCTCGGGTAACTCAGCGACACTATAAAGAGATTGCTGTGGGGCCAAGTCGGGCAAGATAGGGTGCTCGAAGGCGCCGGCCCAACTCTTTTCTATGTCGTTAAGATTAGCGAAAACCTCTTGGCTAATAAGTGCCGTATCTTTGCGTGCCAGGGCCGCTAACGTGATGTCCGCGTCAATGTTTGACCAGTCTTGCATTTGCGCAGGGTTAAGGAAGTTCATCTCTCCTGGGTCGCCAGGGCAAGTGGCAGTGCGCAAGTAACAGCGAAACTGCCCTAGGGTTTCGTACTCCAATAAAAGCGTTTGTAACAAAAACGTGGCGTGTAGGGCCCGCAGGCCGCTCACAGTGTTTTGGCTCAAAACCAGACAAGCGCCTTGGCTGTCTAATGGCATGGCAAAACCTGGGTAAACCGCGCAGACCTCTCGACCCATATTTACCGCATCTGCGACCGCTTGATCGCGTTCAGCTTTAGACAAGGCCAGTTGGTTGATGAGGTTAATCACCAAGCAGTAACTCGGCGTAGCTCCGGCGTTTTCCTGCTGTACCGAAACAATGGGCAAGGAGCGATTGCCACGGGCGCTCAACTGCATCAGCAATACAGTAAGCCACGGTACAACGAGCACGGTTGCAACGCTGGCAAGCCAGCGTAACCACGGGGTAGTTGGGCGAAACGCAGCACTATTTAAGTGAATCGTGACGTAACCGGTAATGGTGTCGTCGATGGCGGCGGTAGCCGTGTATCGACTGGCACCGTCTTGGCTGCCGCTCATTGCGATGACATTGTTAGCGCTGTCAAAAAACGTCACGCCATCTACTTCGGTACCCTCGGTGACAAAGTTGGCAATTACCGCAAGATTGATACGTTGGTTGTCGAGAAGGTCGCCGGCGGTGGTTTTGGCAACGGTATTCGCAATGTTGATGCCAAATCGCTCGGCCTCAAGCTCGCCGTTGTCGGTGTTGTACCAGATCGCGGCCAAGGCGACAGCGCACAAGATGCTGGCCGTAACAGCAGACGGCAAAGTGGCTTTAGTCGACCTGAAGCGTTTCCACCAAGGCATGATGCGCAGTCCAAAAGAAGGAGCGCTAATCTAGCACACTACCCCAGGGTTCGAATAAAAGGTGACAGAACCGGAGCCTGCCCCGGAAACCAAATCAAACCTCAATAGAGCCGGGGAAATAGAACCGCTACACTCTGCTTAGTTTCAGTGGAGGCATAGGAGCACCAAGGTTTTGTCGCAAGACGTCATTCTCATCAGCGTATCTGGTCGTGATCAACCCGGCATGATGTCGCGGCTGATGTCAGCATTACAGGGTGTATCAGCAGATATTCTGGATATCGGCCAAGCGGTCATACATGACGAATTGGCGTTGGCGGTGTTGGCCAGGGTGGCTGCAAATCCGGCGGTGCACGAACAAATTGAGCGTGCTTGTGCCTCTGATGATGTCGTAGTGCGCATCGCACCAGTGCAATCGCCAGAGCAGGTGATGTGGTCTGAAGCGGTAGATGAAAGTCGACTCATCGTAACCATAATGGCCCTAAGCGATGGCGTTGACGCCATCCAAGCGGTCAGTGAGCTAACCCACAAACACAACTTAAATATCGATTTTGTGCGGCGCTTAACCAAGGCGGCGAAAGATTTTTCCGGTACCCAAGTTCCCAGGCTCTGTGTCGAAATGCGGCTGAGCGGCGCCCGTACCTCGGCAAACGATCAGCAACATTTACAGCAAGATCTTATCCAGGCAGCTGAGCGGTTGGGTTTCGATTTCAGTGTGCAAGCAGACACAGTATTTCGGCGTAATCGGCGCTTGGTGGTGCTGGATATGGACTCCACTTTAATCGCTGAAGAAGTGATGGACGAGTTGGCCAAGCGCCATGGCTTTGGTGATGAAGTGGTTGCGATCACCGAGGCTGCGATGGCGGGCAAAATAGATTTTAAAGAGAGCTTTCGCCAGCGCGCACGTTTGTTGCGAGGAATGCCGAGAGAGTTCCTGCAAGAGGTCGCCGAGTCGGTCAAGCTCAATGAGGGCGCGCATCGCCTAATTAAAGCCCTTAAGCATTTTGGTTATCGCACCGCCGTTATTTCTGGCGGCTTTCAATACGTAGGCGAATACCTGGCGCAGGACTTGGGCATAGATTACGTCTACGCAAATACCCTTGAAATTGTCGACGGTAAAATGACGGGCGAAGTGATCGGCGACATCGTGGACGCGCAATCTAAGGCGAATATCTTGACCTCTATTGCCGAGCGCGAGGGCATTACCTTGGAGCAAACCATCGCGGTGGGTGACGGTGCGAACGATCTTCCTATGTTATCTGCTGCAGGCCTGGGCATTGCCTACCACGCCAAGGCGGTGGTTAAAGAAAATGCGCGTCATGCAATATCAAATTTTGGTCTGGATGCGATTTTGTACTTAATAGGCTTTAGCGATGGCGACATCGAGCAGGCTTTGGCCCAAGAGCGCTAGCCCTTCGTTAGTTCATAAGCGTTTTTGAAATTGCGCCGCTGTGCTCGCGCACCAGTTTCGGCAGTAAATAACCTGGTAATTGTCCTTGTAACTGTGCATAGATGCCGCGCGCCTCTTCGTCACCAATAAAAAAGTGCTGTGTTCCGGCGACATGATCGGTCAGATGCAGGTAGTAGGGCAGCACCCCTTGCTCAAAGAGCTTGATAGACAGCTTAGCGAGCACTTGGATGTTGTCGTTTATGCCGCGTAGCAGCACCGACTGATTGAGCAACGTGGTGCCAATCTGTTTTAGGCAGGTGAACGCGCGCAGAGTTTGGGCGTTTAGTTCGTTGGGGTGATTGCTGTGCACAACCATTACCATCTGGCAGCGACGCTGTTGCAGTGTGTCTAATAATCTTTGGGTGATGCGCTGTGGCAGCACAATAGGGATGCGGCTATGAATGCGAATACGCTGCACATGGGGGATCTCGTCGATTGCGGCTAAAAGCTGCTGTAACTGCCCATCGCCAAGCAACAAGGGATCACCGCCAGAAAGAATCACCTCATGTACGCTGGAATCGTTGGCAATGGCCTCCAGTGCTTTGTTATGATCACGAGGCCGATGGTCGCTGTAGGGGAAGTCGCGGCGAAAGCAATATCGGCAATTGATCGCGCAACCGGGAGTCGTAATTAACAGCACCCGCGATGAGTACTTTTGTAGTAAGCCCGGCGCTTTAATAAAGCCGTTGGCAGCATCTGTCTCAGCCAGAGGGTCGCTAACAAAGCCCGCTTCAATTTTTCGCTCCTGTAAGGTCGGCAATACCTGTTTGAGCAGCGCATCGTTGGCGTCGCCAGCGGTCATGCGGGCGATAAAACTTTGGGGCACCAGCAGTGGGAAGTCAGCAGATTCATCTACAGGTTGTTCTAGTTGATCAAATTCAACCTTCACGGCGCTGAGTAGGCTCGGTACATCTCGGACCGCGTTACTCAGTTCATTTGACCATTCGCCGTCTGGCCAGGGGTAAGCTTCAGAGCTTAGATGGGCAGGAATGAGTTTCGGGGTTATCATGCGCGCCTTTGACATTAACGAAGCGTGTTATGGCCAACTATTCTACCAACGAATTTAAATCTGGATTGAAACTAATGCTGGAAGGGGATCCTTGCACGATCCTTGAAAACGAATTTGTAAAACCTGGCAAAGGCCAAGCGTTTAACCGAGTTAAGTTCCGCAACCTGAAGAATGGTCGCGTCTGGGAGCGTACGTTCAAGTCCGGCGAATCGCTAGAAGGTGCGGATGTTGTCGACATCGACATGGAGTACCTCTACACCGATGGTGAGTTTTGGCACTTCATGCGCACCGATGGGAGTTATGAGCAAGTAGCGGCGACAGAATCCGCAGTCGCCGATTGTAAAGATTGGCTGAAAGAGCAAGACGTTTACCAGGTAACGCTGTGGAATGACGACCCTATCGCAG
>JAYQAJ010000001.1:0-157466 GCA_038136775.1 Gammaproteobacteria bacterium | reverse complement strand
TCACCCCGCCAAACTTTGTGGAACTGGAAGTAACCGACACCGATCCGGGCCTTAAAGGCGATACTGCAAATGGCGGCACCAAACCGGCAACACTCTCCACCGGCGCCACCATCAAAGGCGTGCCGTTATTTATTAACATTGGCGATGTACTGAAAATTGATACTCGCACCGGCGAGTACGTCTCCCGCGCCAAAGGTTAAGCAGGTTAAAGATCAACGGAGCTAGGCGAACCACCGGCTATGAGTTGGGCCCAGCGAGTGCGACAGCGAGCCCAGTGTTTGGCAGCCATTCGCGCGTTCTTTGCAGCACGAGATGTGCTGGAAGTGCAGACCCCGGTGCTTGCCGCCGCCACGGTAACCGACCCTGACGTAGAAAGTATTGTGGTGCCCGGTTACGGCTATCTGCAAACTTCGCCGGAATACCAAATGAAGCGTCTGTTGTGTGAAGGTGTTCCTTCTATCTACCAACTTGGGCCGGTGTTTCGTCACGAAGAACAAGGGCGATTGCACAACCCAGAGTTCACTATGCTGGAGTGGTACCGCTTGGGTTTTGATGACCGGCAATTGATGCAAGAAGTTGCAGACCTGGTCACAGAATTGTTGGGGCCAGCGGATGTTCAAACAGTCAGTTACCGAGAACTTGTCGGTGAAATGGCCGATCAGCCAGATGCAGACCGAAGCGACCTAGATCTGCGCTTTGCGCAAGCCAGCGAAAGTCTTAAGCCAGGACGGTTCTTTATAGTTGACTATCCTGCCGACCAAGCAGCACTCGCGCGGTTGCGTCCTGACAACCCAACTGTGGCCGCACGGTTCGAGTTGATTATCGATGGGGTAGAAATCGCCAACGGTTATTGGGAGTTACACGATCCTGTAGAGCATCAGAGGCGTTTTGCAGAAGACCGCCGCGTGCGCAAAGCACGCGGCCTGCCAGACGTTGAACCAGACACAGAGTTTCTCCAAGCCCTTGAACAAGGTTTACCCCAGTGCGCCGGGGTGGCGCTGGGTGTGGATCGTCTATTGATGCTGAGCCAAAGCGCTGACCGACTGGAAGCGCCAGTGCCAAGAGCTGAGTTTTGATCGTTTCTAACCAATCTCGCCCATAACTTCACCCATGCGCACGCGGCTTCCAACAGTCAGAGTATTTCGCAAGCGAACTGAATCCTTGGGAAAACAACAAATGACGGTGGAGCCCAATAAGAAGCGGCCGATTTCTGCGCCGCGTTCAAACGCCAAATTGTGTTCGTGGCTCTCAATGTTTTGATAGGGCGATGTCGGCCCCGGCCAAACGGTTTCGATTGAGGCGACAATTAACGCGCCCACCAAGATAACCAGCATGGGCCCGAATGTGGTATCGAAGCGGCACACTAAGCGCTCGTTGCGCAAGAACAGGCCCTCAATATATTCCTCGGTAATGCCGTTTACCGAGAACAGCGCGCCGGGGTAGGCAATGGTTTGAGTCAGCGTGCCCGCATAGGGTAGGTGGATGCGATGGTAATCGCTGGGCGCTAAATAAATGGTGCAAAAGTCGCCGCCCTCAAAACCCTGGCCTGCTTCGCCGGCCAAGCCACGCAACGAATAACGCTGGCCTTTGGCTTGGAATAGCTGTTCGTCACATATTGGCCCTAACTGGCTAACACAGCCGTCTACCGGGCTGGCCAACTCGTTTACTGCGCCGGGCATAGGCCGTGCGTCGCTGTCCAGGGCCCGAGTAAAAAAGTCGTTAAAACTGTTGTACTCGCTGAAGTGTTTGCGCTCGGCTTCTTTCAGCGAAATGTCGTAGGCGCGCGCGAATTGTTCAATAAACAGTTTGCTGATGGTGGGGTTTTCGCTCGCTGCGAGTTTGCCTATCCATCTTGAAATCAGGTGCTGGGGTAAGACCTTTTGCAGGCTTGCGAAATGCTCGCTCATAGTTGCTGTATTCCGTTATTCGATTGGCAGATAAGGGTCGTTACCCCACTCAGCCCAGGAGCCGTGATAGGCACGGATGTTAATGCCCAAGAGCCGACCGACCAAGTAAGACAATCCAGAACGGTGGTGGGTTTGGCAATGGGTGATCACCGAAACCGAAGTGTCGATGCCTAGGTGGGCAAGATCGTCGGCCAGTGTTTCTCGTAAGCGCAACTGGCGGCTTGGATCTTTAAGCAGTTCCCAATCCAGGTTCACAGCGCCGGGTATATGCCCGGCTCGTGCCGAACCGCTGCGCAACCCCATGTATTCATCTCGTGAGCGAACATCCCAAATAACTTGTTGGGGATCATTGATCGCTTGCAGCACATCCTCTGTCTCGGCAATCGCTTCGTCGCTAATGGTTATCGCAACGTCTGCTGAGGTATGTGTCGCTTGGAATGGACCATGGCTGAGCGGCTGGCCCGCACCGGCCCAGGCATGCAGGCCGCCATTCAGATACGCCCAGTGCTTGTGACCAATAACATCCAGTACCCACAGCAGTTTGCCCGCCCAGCCGCCACCTTCGTCGTCGTATGCAATGATTCGGCGATCAGGGTGGTAACCGATGCCTGCAAGCGCGCTTTGTAACGAGTTGAGGTCAGGCAATTTACCCACCGCGGGCGGAACGCCGCAGCACAACTGAGCGGGCGACAGCATTACCGCGCCTTCAATGTGGGCTTGTGCAAAGACATTGGGGTCGGTGACCTGAATCAGCAGATCGCCATCGTCCAAAGGAAGAGACAGGTCTGTTGGTTCAAGCAGGCGTGGGGAAGAGAGTTTGGATTGCGCAGTCATGATGAGGCTTAGGTTGTTAGCGAAACCATAACAGCTTCTGACAAATGACTAAATTTTATCTGCGCAAATAGCATGCGTTGCTTTCCAGATGACACTGCTGGCGTCTTATTAAGTGAAGCCTTGGCTCAAAATAGGATTTCCCTCAATATTGGCGTTGGTTTTTTGTTGTGGATGACCATGAACCCCGACTTAGTGTGGATCGATTTAGAAATGACCGGCCTTGATGCGTCGAAAGATCGCATCATCGAAATGGCGACCATCATCACCGACAGCGAGTTGAACTTAATCGCGGAAGGGCCGGTGTTGGCTATCCAGCAACCGCAGTCGTTGCTTGATGACATGGACGATTGGAACCAAAGCCATCATTCGGCTTCCGGGTTGCTTGAGCGCATTGCTGAGGAAGGGGTATCAGAACGCGAAGCTGAAGCGGTCTCTTTAGCCTTTAGAGACCAACATGTAGCGCCTAACGAAGCACCGCTTTGTGGGAACAGCATTTGGCAGGATCGACGTTTTTTGTCGCGTTACATGCCAATCCTAGAGGCCTACTTGCACTATCGAATGATTGATGTCAGTAGCGTCAAGGAACTCGCCAAGCGCTGGCATCCGCAGGTGTCGTCGGGCTTCAAGAAGAAAGGCGAACACACGGCGCTCGCGGACATTCGTGAATCTATTGAAGAGCTGCGTTACTACCGCGAACACCTATTTAGCTTGCCGAGCTAGTTTCTCCAGGGCCCAAACGATGTGCTCGTCGACCATGTCGTTGACTTGCCCGCGCTGTTGTTGGAGCGCGCTCATGGCCTCGGCGCTGGCTGGGCCATTACCAATGGCTATGGCCAGATTACGCTGCCATTGGGCATAGCTGACCCTGCGCATCGCGGAACCAAGGGTCAAAGTGTCGTAGTCGTCTGCGCTTAGTAAAAACAGATCCACTAATTCACGATTTTGCAGGTTATGTCGTGGCGCAAAGTCCGGCTCGCTGGTTGTTGGTGCGTCACGATTCCAAGGGCAAAACAGCTGGCAGTCGTCGCAGCCGTAAATTCGATTGCCCATCTTGTCCCGCAGCTCTGGATCGATGGATCCTTTGTGTTCGATGGTCAGGTACGAAATACAGCGTCGTGCATCAAGCTTCTTTGGTCCGACAATGGCCTGAGTTGGACACACGGTTATGCAGGCGCTGCACTTGCCGCAGGCATCGGTCACTGCCTGGTTAGTGCAAGCTAAGGGCGCATTGGTATAAATCTCGCCTAAAAAGAACCACGACCCAACATCTTCATTGAGCAGTAGGGTGTGCTTGCCCATCCAGCCCAAACCGGCTTTTTCCGCCAGAGCTTTTTCCAGCACTGGTGCGGAGTCGGTAAACGCGCGGTAACGATGCCCCGGCAGATATTCATCAATCTGCGCGGCTAAGGTCGCCAATCGTTTGCGCAGTATCTTGTGATAGTCACGCCCCAAGGCGTAGCGGGAGACATAGGCCTGTGCTGAGTTTTCCAATACTTCCAGCGGTTGGGTGTCTGGTGGTAGGTAGTTCATGCGGGCGCTGATAACCCTGCAGGTGTCTGTTTCTAATAATTCCGGGTGCAAACGCTTTTCGAGATTGCGGTGCAAATAGCCCATATCACCGGCGAAGCCTTCGGCGAGCCAATTTTTTACATGGGGTTCGTGAGCACTTAGATCGATATCAGTAACCGCCACGGCATCGAAGCCCAGCTGCTTCGCCCATTGGCTTAGGGTGTCATGGTCGGGCAGACCCAAAACTGTGGCTGTGACGTCGGTACTTATGGTGTGCTCCGCTGGCTTAGGGTTAGGGCTACGCCGAGGCAGGGCATCACAGTATACTGCTTCGCACCCAAGTTCAGCGGAATCTATAGCTCAACCGCCCATGGTCAACCCCGACACCCAGCTCCGTACCGCAGCTCAGATACGCGCTATTGAGGCGCAGGTTATGCAACCTGTCATCGAGGGTGGTATGGGCATTGATGGTTATACGCTCATGCAAAGAGCCGGACAGTGTGCGTTCGAGGCGCTGTTGCAGCGTTGGCCGGACACTCAGGGCATAAGCGTAGTTTGCGGTAAGGGTAATAATGCAGGAGACGGCTATGTCGTCGCCCGTATTGCGCTGCAATTCGGCTTAGCGGTACAAGTGTTAGCTGTTGCTGATGCGGTGGAACTGGTAGGCGACGCCGATCTTGCCTATCAGGCGTTTATAGCGGCGGGAGGCAAAACAGAAGCGGCGGATCAGCCGATTCGACATGGTGTGATTGTCGACGGATTGTTAGGGACTGGTTTTAAGCAGCCCTTGCGAGCGCACTACCACGCCATGGTTGAGCGCATTAACCAATCTACTGGTGTGGTATTGGCGCTGGATATTCCTAGCGGTGTAGAAGCCGATACCGGTGCCGTAACCGTTGCCAACGGTAAACCGTTAGCCGTGCGTGCCGACGTAACCGTTTCGTTTGTCGGTCGGAAAATAGGCCTGCATACCGGTGCGGGTGTCGGATTCGTTGGCGAGCAACACGTAGTTGACTTGGGTGTTTCTAGTGAGTACATGCTGGATCCAAGTGCCGCCACTTTACTCTCTTGGCAGCCGCAGCAACTGCCTGAGCTGCCCCTGAATTCCTACAAGCACCGCCGCGGCCGGGTTCTAATTATAGGTGGCGACCATGGCATGGGCGGTGCCGTGATCATGGCCGCTGAAGCCGCCATGCGTTGTGGCGCAGGCTTGGTGACTGTTGTTATGCAGCCGGAACATCAACCGGCGCTGCTGGCCCGCTTGCCTGAAGCTATGTTCATATCCCCAGATTCCGCAGCACTAGAGGGGGCATTAAACGCGGCAAATTTCATCGTTATTGGTCCTGGATTAGGGCGCAATGGTTGGGGCGAAAATTTATTCCTAAGGGCGGCGGCGAGCACCGCGCCTATGCTTATTGATGCTGACGGCCTGCATTGGCTCAAGACCCTGGATCATCGGCCCGCTACTCATTCGTTGTTTATGACACCGCACGCTGGCGAAGCGGCAACGTTGTTATCGACATCTACGGGACTCATAGAAGCGGACCGCATAAATACGGCGAAGTCTCTAGCGGTTGCTTACGAGTGCAATGCGGTACTGAAAGGGCCCGGCTCGGTGGTCATTGCCGGCACAAGTGTGCATATTTGTGCCCACGGTGGGCCAGCTATGGCTACAGCTGGGATGGGCGATGTATTAAGTGGTATGTGTGCAGGTTTGCTCGCGCCGGTATTTGTAGCGGGCAACATTGAACAGACCGCTTATTCCTTTGCTCAAGCGGTGGCGTTGCACAGTGCGTGTGCAGACTTGGCGGCTCAAGAGTTGTCGGCACACAGCGTGATAGCGACGGATGTGATCAAGCGTATTCCAAGGTTGTTGGCAGAAAAGGGGATCTAGGCGCAAGTGATTGAACAAGTCTTGGCAGACGAAGCCGCAACCGAAGCGTTTGGCCACAGCCTGCTTGAGCGCATTCGTAGCGCCCTTGGGGTGTCGGCCCTGGTGACTTTGCAGGGCGACCTAGGTGCCGGTAAGACCACCTTGGTCCGCGGCATACTCCGAGGGCTCGGATTTGTAGGAGCCGTTAAAAGCCCAACCTATACGCTGTTGGAGCCCTACACCATAAATGGCTTGGACCTTTACCACTTTGATCTTTACCGTTTAGAAAGTGCTGAAGAGCTGGAGTTCGTGGGTTTTGAAGAAATACTCGATGCGCCGGGGATCAAACTGTTTGAATGGCCAGAAAGAGGTGATGGTTGGCTGCCCAGAGCAGATGTCAGTGTTTTCCTTGAGCTATATCGGCCACCAGATGCCGAGCCGTCAGCGCCTGCTCAACGTCGCGTTCGTGTGACCTTTGCTGATGCTTAAAACCGTACTCGCCCTACTCTTAAGCTTTGCTTCGCTGAGCTTAGCTGCGGCCACGATTCAAGGCGTACGGGTCCATGAGTCCCCCGATGCCACGCGCATCGTCTTAGACACCTCGGGTGCGGTTAAGTACAAGTACTTCAATCTAGATAAGCCGCACCGGGTGGTCATAGATGTAAGCAATGCCCAAGCCGCAAAAGGTTTGAATCTCGCTAAGTTGGCAAAAGATCTGAAGCGCGTAAAAGGCCTTCGAGGTGCGCCCCGGGGTAAGGGGTATCGGCTGGTTGTTGACGCTAAACTAAAACTTAAGCCGAATGCTTTTACCCTAAAGCCTATCGCGCCTTATGGCCATCGTTTGGTAATTGATCTGTCTGCGGCAAAGAAAAAACCGCGTAAACGTGAAAGCGAAAAACCCAAACCAAGGCCAAACAACCGCGATGTCGTGATTGCTATCGATGCCGGTCACGGTGGCGAGGACCCCGGTGCGTTGGGGCCCAGGCCGTTACAAGAAAAACACCTAGTGCTGCAAATTGCGAAACGTACTGCCAAGGCTATTAATGCAAGAAACGGCTATCGGGCGGTACTGACTCGCACTGGTGACTATTACATCGCTCATCGCAAACGCACGGCAATAGCCCGGGAAGCGCGAGCCGATCTATTTGTCTCGATCCACGCGGATGCGTTTACCAGTGCCGCAGCAAGGGGTGCTTCGGTCTATACCTTGTCTGACCGTGGCGCCACCAGTGAGACCGCCAAGTGGCTCGCTGAGCGTGCTAACCAATCAGATATGCTGGGCGGTGTGGGCGATGTAAGTCTAAGCGACAAGGACGATGTGCTGGCGCACGTACTGTTGGATCTGTCTATGGACGGCAATCGTTCCTACAGCATAGAAGCTGGCCAATCGGTGCTGGACCAAATGGGTAAGATGACTAAGTTGCACAAAAAACGTGTAGAGCAGGCGGCGTTTATCGTCTTGAAGTCACCTGATATCCCCTCCATTTTGGTAGAAACTGGATTTATATCTAACCCGCAGGAAGCGCGGCGGCTGTCACAGAAAGAACATCAAAACAAACTCGCCAACGCTATTGCTAATGGCATCGATCAGTTTATGCGCGCTAACCCACCGCCGGGCACCGCGTTGGCAGCACGCAGACAGGAGTTACGACATACCATTGCACGTGGCGACACCTTGTCAGAAATAGCGGCACGGTATGGCGTGTCTGCTAATGCGTTGAAACGCCGCAATGCCATTCGCGGCGATAAAATTCGTATCGGCCAAACGCTCTTCATTCCCCAGGATGGCTGATTGATGTCCTTGACCAGAGTTCAACGTTTAAGCCCCTTTGTTGCAGATCAGATTGCTGCTGGCGAGGTGGTAGAGCGACCCGCATCTATTGTCAAAGAACTGGTAGAAAACAGCCTGGACGCGGGTGCCACCAACATAGAGGTGCGCAGTGTTGCAGGGGGTGTGGAATCGTTATGGGTACGAGACAACGGTTCTGGTATTCATCAGGACGATCTGGCCCTAGCCGTAGAGCGCCACGCCACCAGTAAAATTCAGCAGGCCGAAGACTTATTGGGAGTGGGCAGTCTGGGTTTTCGTGGCGAGGCGCTGGCCAGTGTAGCGTCAGTATCGCGTTTCAAAATCAGCTCGGCGCTGCCTGATGCGGATTCTGGATGGTTTTTAGAGAGCCATGGCGGACAGCATATCGGCTCTGGCCCTATTGCGCATAATCGAGGAACGTCTGTCGAAGTCTGGGATTTGTTTTATAACACCCCAGCACGGCGCAAATTTTTGAAAGCAGAGCGCACCGAAAACCAACAAATCGACCAGATATTGCGGCGTCTTAGCCTGGCGCATATGGATGTGGGTTTCTCGTTGGCTCAGTCGCGGCAACAAAATAGCGGCGTACAGGCAGCCGGTAGTGGACCCAAGCGGTTGAGTTTATCGGCAGGTGATCCTGAAGGTCGGTTGGCGCAGGTGTTGTCGCCTAGTTTCGTTGAGCAGTCGATCTTTATTGACGAATCCACCGAGGACTACCGGCTTTATGGATGGGTTGGGTTGCCCCAACATAATCGCCGCTACATGGATCAGCAATTTTTCTACGTTAACGGGCGCAGTATTCGTGACAAATTGGTTGGTCACGCAATTCGTCAGGCCTATAGCGACGTGATGTTTCATGGTCGGCACGCGGTGTACGTATTGTTCTTCCAGTTGCCATCTGACCTAGTAGACGTAAACGTGCATCCGACAAAGCACGAAGTACGGTTCCGCGACGCTCGGCGCGTACATGACTTTATTTTTGGTTCTCTAAATCGGTCGTTGCGCGCTGTTCGCCCCAGTGGAGAAACATTGGTGCCTCCCACACCAGCCGCGAATGTCAGCTCGGGATACGCTCAAGCCAGTTTGGGCTTGGCTCAATCACGACCTTCGGTGAATACCGAGCTGCCTGGTGGGTTTGCTCAGGCGGTGCATCAGCAACAGGTTAACGAGTCATCGGCCAGCTGGGACGCAGCGCCGGTAGATACTGACGCACCAGCGCCCGCCGCCGAACACCCCTTGGGTTATGCAATAGCCCAGTTGCAAGGCATTTATATCCTTGCGCAAAACTCGGCTGGGTTGGTGATTGTAGACATGCACGCCGCTCACGAGCGTATCGTTTACGAAAAGATGAAAGCCCAGCGTGAAGCAGGGGCGGTAGCGCGCCAGCGCCTGCTGGTGCCGCTTACTTTTGATGTTAGCGAAAGCGATGCCCAGTATGTTGAGGATCTGGCTGAACAGCTCGAAGAGTCCGGATTAGTGATCGAGCGGCTGGGTTTGAATAGTGTGGTGGTGCGTGAGGTGCCAGTGCTGCTTGCTAAAGCTGATCTTCAACAAATGATTACGGATCTGCTCGCGGAAATGGCTGAATTCGGAACCGCTGACGGCGTGAACCGTCATGGCTTGGATCTGCTGGGCAATATCGCGTGTCGCGGCTCAGTTCGAGCCAATCGCCAGTTAACAATTCCGGAAATGAACGCGCTGCTGCGGGACATGGAGAACACCGAAAACGCAGGCCTTTGTAACCACGGTCGTCCGACTTATGTTCAACGTAGTTTGGCGGAGCTGGATCGTTTGTTTCTACGAGGACAATAATGGCCGAATCCGTATCCTCGGTGGCTGTCGTTATTGGCCCAACGGCAGCAGGTAAGACCGCTGTAGCGATGGCGTTACAAGACCTGCTTGGTGGTCCTGCAAAGGCACAGCTCATTAGTGCCGACTCAGCATTAGTGTACCGCGGCATGGACATCGGTACCGCCAAACCCAGTGCCGCGGAGTTGCAGGACTACCCCCACCAGCTCATCGATATCCGCGACCCCAGCGAGCCATACTCCGCGGCGGACTTCGTGCGCGACGCCGATTCGGTCATTCACCAAGCTCTGCAGCAAGGTAAAACCCCAATCATCGTTGGCGGCACGATGCTCTACGTGCAACGATTTATCAGGGGTATTGCCGAATTGCCCAGTGCCGATCCCGCGCAGCGCGAAAACTTGCAACAGCAATTACAACAACAAGGCGCGATCGCCTTGCACGAGCGCCTTACGCAACTTGATGCAGTAGCTGCGGCAAAAATTCATCCCAACAATCATCAGCGATTGCTGCGGGCGTTGGAGGTTATTGAGACCACTGGCAAAGCTATCTCCAGCCAATGGCAAAATGCTGATTCAGGCGGAGCGGAGCAGCGCCTACCGATTAAGCTGATTACCGCAGCTGTGGTGCCGGAACAACGCGAAGTCTTGCATACACGAATTGCGACTCGATTTGATGCCATGTTGCAGTTGGGTTTTGTTGCTGAAGTAGAGAAGTTAATGCAGCGAGGTGATTTGCATCCGGACCTGCCGGCCTTGCGCGCGGTGGGCTATCGGCAGGCGTGGCAATTCTTACGTGGAGAAGTCAGTCATGCTGACTTTGTTGCAAAGGCGTTGGCGGCTACGCGCCAATTAGCCAAGCGCCAGCTGACGTGGCTGCGGCAGTGGCCTGGAATCGATCTGCAGTCCAGTGCCGAACCAGATTCCCTCGCCGAGCAGCTCCTGCAAAAACTCTAAACCAAAACATAACCAAGATGTCTGCGGCTGATCCTAGATTTTTGGGTGGTTTGAGCGCTAGACTTCGCACTTCACTTTGCGTCAAATAACAAGAACAATACGTCGACAAAACGCAACCTAAGCTGTTAGTCCTTTGAGAGGTTTGAGCAGCGGTAAGCGAAAGGAAACCCAAAAGGGAAACCAGAAGGAAAACCTAACTAAAAGGGAAACCAGAAAGGAAACCTAACAGGGAAACCAACGACGGCGGCAAGGAGTAGAGACAACATGTCCAAGCGTGAAAATCTTCAAGACCCCTATCTGAATGCGCTAAGAAAAGAACGGGTGCCTGTTTCGATCTTTTTGGTTAACGGCATTAAATTGCAAGGCCAGATCGAATCCTTCGATCAGTTTGTGGTGCTGTTGCGCAATACTGTGAGCCAGATGGTGTACAAGCATGCGATCTCTACGGTTGTGCCAGCCCACAACGTCAAGTTTGAAGTTGACGACACCACTAGCAAAAACTAATCAGCTTTTGATCCGCCGTATGCCTTATGTTGTTTGATCGTCCCGAAGCCGGGCGGCGAACTCTGTTGTTACAGGTAGAGCTTCGTCAACAAGCCAATCCCGATGCTCAAGAACTCGCTGAGTTGGCGCGCTCTGCCCAGTTGGTGGTGGCCACGGTCGCCACTGCTAAACGTGACGCGCCGCATCCGCGTTGGTTCATTGGTAGCGGCAAGGTCGGAGAGTTAGAAGAATTGTTGGCATTCCATGACGCCGATATCGTGTTGGTGAATCATGACCTGTCGCCAGCCCAGCAGCGTAATCTTGAGCAAGCGTTAGAGTGCCGCTTGATCACGCGTACCGAATTGATACTGACCATATTTGCCGATCGTGCACGTAGCCATGAAGGCCAGTTGCAGGTCGAGTTGGCACAGCTAAAACACGCGCAGACCCGCTTGGTCAGAGGGTGGACACACCTAGACAGGCAAAAAGGCGGTATTGGTTTACGCGGTGCTGGTGAAAAACAAATCGAGCTAGACCAACGCATGCTCGGTGAGCGGATCAAGGCCACCCAGGTAAAAATCGCCGAGGTCAGCAAACGACGGCAGCAAAATCGTCGTGGTCGCAATCGACGCGGTACCCCCACCATCACCTTGGTTGGCTACACCAACGCAGGTAAGTCGACGCTCTTTAATAGCCTGACCGATGCCCAGGTATTGGCTCAGGACATGTTGTTCGCCACCCTTGATCCCACCATGCGCAAGGTGCAGATACCTGGTACTGGTGAAGTGGTGCTGGCAGACACCGTAGGTTTTGTCAGTTTATTGCCCCACACGTTAGTAGAGGCGTTCAAGGCGACGTTAGAAGAGGTTATTTATTCTGATTTGCTGTTACACGTGGTGGATGCCAGCGATCCACTATGGCGAGAGCGAATGGAGCAGGTACAGCAAGTGTTGGAAGAAATAGGCGCAGCACAGCTGCGCCAGTTGGTGGTTTTGAACAAAGCAGACCTTTTGGACGAGGAACAACAACAAGCACTGAAGGGTTTTGGCTGTCTGACCTCGGCGCAGCGCAATCAGGGTCTAGAGGCTTTGGTGGCACAGATTGGTGACCTGTTGGGTGTGGTTGCGCCGCATCAAGTCGTATTGCCCGCGGCGGACGGGCGCAACCGTGCATGGTTGTATCGATCTGGAGCGGTATTGTCCGAGACTGTGCTTGATGACGGCTCGGTGCAATTAACCGTTCAGGCCGATCAGCAGTTACTGGGGCAAATAAAACAGAACCCCGGACTGTCATTAGACAGCTCGCACTAGACCAGTCGGCGCATTGAAGTTTGCCTCTAACCCCCCAGATATAGCCCTGGCGCGCAGTAAGAATGATGCGTAATCCTCGAAGGTTGGGCCGAGTGGTACTAAACTAAGTGCAATCCAATGCATACACTCGGCTGCAAAACCCTTCTACAATAGCGTAAACAGATATAGCGCTTTAATGGCGGAGCAAAATAATGGCGTGGAACGAATCAGGCGGTGACGACAAAGACCCTTGGGGCAACAGGGGTAACCAAGGACCACCGGATCTGGATGAAGCGATCCGTAAGTTACAGGGTCAACTTTCTGGCTTATTCGGAGGAAAAGGATCGTCTAATGGCGGTGGAGTGAAAGGCCCATCACAAGGTGTGCTTTGGCTCGGCATATTGGCGCTTATTGCTCTGTATGTGTTCGCCGGCATTTATCAGGTCGACGAACAGGAGCGTGGTGTGGTTTTCCGCTTTGGTAAAGTGCAGCCCGAGCTCAAGACAGCGGGTTTGAAGTGGAACTTCCCCATTGTTGACCGAGTTGAATTGGTCAACGTCACCCAGGTTCAGTCTCATAACCACCAAGCGTTAATGTTGACCAAGGACGAGAACATCGTTGATGTCAGCCTCACGGTGCAGTGGGTTATTGATGATGCAGCCGCATTTTTAATCAACGTTCGTGAACCTCGGCGCAGCCTAAGCCAGGCCACCGAGAGCGCACTGCGCCATGTGGCGGGTTCTGCAACCATGAACGAAGTCATTACCGACGGCCGTGAAGCTATTGCGATAGAAGTGCAAGATCGCTTGCAGCGCTATCTGAAGAGCTATGGCACCGGTATTCAGGTGACCAAGGTCAACATCGACCGAAGTGCGCCACCGGTACAGGTACAAGACGCCTTTAACGACGTGCAAAAAGCTAAAGAAGATCGGCAACGCTTTGTGAACCAAGCAACAGCTTACGCGCAACAAGTAGTACCCGAGGCGCGCGGTCGCGCCCAGCGTCAAATAGAAGAAGCGCAAGGCTATCGTGACCGTGTTATCGCACGTTCAGACGGTGAGGCTCAGCGCTTTGAGAAGTTGCTCATAGAGTACAAGCGCGCGCCAGAGGTCACCCGAGACCGTTTGTATCTAGATGCCTTGGAAACAGTGTTCAAGAACTCCAGTAAGGTGATGGTCGATGTCGAAGGCGGCAACAACATGATGTACCTACCTCTGGACAAAATGACCCAAAGGCCACCAGAAGTGACTTTGGACCGAGACGTTGTGCGAGCAGCAGTGGAAGAGCTGCGCCGTGAATTATCCAACAACCGCAGCACCTCGACCCGTGGTCGAGCGAATAACTAGGAGCAACCCATGTCCATGCGATCTTTGATTTTATTTGCGATCCTGGCGCTGGTTGTCGTTGGGTTTAATGCCACCGCATACCGTGTGCAGGAAACAGAAAAAGCCATTCTGCTAGAGTTTGGTAACTTGGTAGATGCAGACATCAAGCCCGGTTTGCACTTCAAGATGCCTATTGCAGAAGCGGTTAAGAAGTTTGACGGACGGGTATTGACGGTAGACGCCAGTCCGGAAACTTATTACACCCTAGAAAAGAAACCACTGATTGTGGATTCTTTTGTGAAATGGCGGGTGGCTGATAATGAGTTGTTCTATAAAGGCACATCCTTTGACGAACGCCGAGCGGTCCGCTTGCTGCAAGAACGGGTTAATGAAGGCCTGCGGAACCAGATCAGTAAGCGTGAAATGTTCGAGGTGATCTCGGGCGAACGTGATCAACTTATGGATGACCTGCGTCAAGACTTAGACGGCGTCATGCGCGCCTCGGTTGGTGTTGAGGTGATCGACGTGCGGGTGAAGAAAATCGACTTGCCTGCAGAAGTGTCATCTACAGTGTACGAGCGCATGAACTCGGAACGAGACATTGAAGCGCGTCAGTACCGAGCGGAAGGACAAGAGCAAGCCTTGGCGATTCGCGCAAAAGCAGATCGCGATGCGGTGGTCCTGGAAGCAGAAGCCTACCGTGAAAGCGAGCAACTGCGTGGTGACGGTGACGCCAAAGCGGCAGAGCAATACGCCTCTGCCTATAATAAGGATCCAGAGTTCTACGAGTTTTATCGCAGCATTAATGCGTACAGCGAGGTATTTGCGAATAAGAGCGATCTGTTGGTACTAGACCCCAACAGCGAGTTCTTCAAGTACTTGCAAGACGGTAACGCAAAGAAATAGACCTTCGTTCAGCGGCACACATGTAATGAAAACCTACTGGCGTCTACCCAAAGGGGTAGACGAACTCCTGCCCCCGCGCGCATGGGACCTTGAGCTCCTAAGGCGGCGGGTACTCGACGTTTTCGATCAATGGGGGTTTGACTACATAGAGCCGCCGCTTATTGAGTATCTGGACGCGCTACTTGTAGGCAGTGGTGAAGACCTTGATCTGCAAACCTTGAAGGTGGTAGATCAGGTCAGTGGTCGGCAACTTGGCGTGCGTGCTGACATGACCTCCCAAGCGGTACGAGTAGACGCGCACAGTGTTGTGACCGATGGCGTGCAAAGACTTTGTTACGCGGGCCCGGTGGTGTTTGCTAATCCTGTGTCCAGTCAAACTTCCCGAGTGCAATTTAAAGCCGGTGCAGAAATTTTCGGCGCGCCGAGCATCGAGGCAGACGCAGAGGTCGTGGGGCTAATGCTCGAAACCCTCGCCGTTGCCGATATTAATAAGCCGGTTCTGTTGCTCGGTCATATGGGCATCTATCGACGCCTAACCGCGGAACTGCTTGCCACGGGTAGCTTGCAGCCGCAACAGCAAGCGGCGCTATTCAATGCAGTGCAACGCAAAGCCGAGTCAGATATTCGAGAACTTGTGGGTGTCGGTGCCGTGGCGGACATGATGGTAGCCCTGCCCACGCTTATGGGTCAGCCCTCGATATTGGACGATGCACGTAAAGTCCTTGCTGCGGGCCCAGAAGGTGTTTTGCACGAGTTGGATGAGCTGGCGCGCTTTGTTGATTTAGTCAGTGTGCATGACGGTGTAGAGATCCGTATAGATGTGGCTGAACTCTCAGGTTACGGCTACCACAATGGTGCTGTGTTCACGGTGTATCACCCGGAACACGGGAAAGCCTTGGCTCAGGGCGGTCGCTATGACGGCGTGGGCGAAGCCTTCGGCCGTGCGCGATCTGCCACAGGCTTTGATATGAATCTAAAGCAATTGCTGGCCTCTGGCGTTGGTCAAAGCGATGTAATTTTTGCGCCGTGGCAGCAACAGATCGAGCAGCGAGCGACTCTCCAACAGGCTGTTGAGTCGTTGCGCGCGCAAGGCTCGCGGGTAGTAATGGGTTTATCGGAAGGCGAAACCGCACCACAGCGATGTGAGCGGCAATTGAGCCTGGTCGATGGACAATGGCAGGTGGTGAGCCTCTAGCCGCAAACAGCGGGGGAGGTATTTGAAACAAGATCGTTTACGAATAGGGCAGGATTATGGGACGTAGTGTCGTCGTCATTGGTACTCAATGGGGTGATGAAGGAAAGGGCAAGATAGTCGACTGGTTAACCGACGAGGTGTCGGCAGTCGTACGCTTCCAGGGCGGACACAACGCTGGCCATACGTTGGTCATTGATGGTGAAAAGACTGTCTTACACGTGATCCCTTCCGGCATTCTGCACGACAACGTGCAGTGCGTTATCGGCAATGGCGTGGTGCTAGAACCCCATGAATTACTCAAAGAGGTCAAAGCCTTGGAAGCCCGTGGGGTGCCAGTGCGCGATCGGCTGAAAATATCCCCCGCCTGCCCGCTGATATTGCCACACCATGTCCAGCTCGATTTAGCTCGCGAAGAGGCTCGTGGCAGTAAGAAAATCGGTACGACCGGGCGCGGCATAGGGCCGGCGTATGAAGACAAGGCCGCCAGACGCGGATTGCGCCTGGGAGATATGTTTTATTGGCAGTCCTTCGCTGACAAGTTGGCTGAGGTTATGGAATACCACAATTTCATGCTGACCAATTACTACAAGAAGCCCGGTGTGGACTTTGCTGAAACGCTAGATCAGTGCGCCGAGGTTGCGGAACAGATCAAACCCATGGTCGCTGATGTTGTGCCATTACTCCATGGTATGCGCGAGAACGGCGACAACTTGTTGTTCGAAGGCGCCCAGGGCGCGATGCTTGATGTCGACCTCGGTACTTATCCCTACGTTACTTCTTCTAATACCACTGCGGGCGGTACCGCTGTGGGCAGCGGTTTTGGGCCAACTTATCTCAACTACGTGCTGGGCATAACTAAAGCCTACGCCACACGTGTTGGCTCCGGCCCATTTCCAACAGAACTATTTGACGACACCGGAAAACGTTTGGCTGAGCGCGGTCACGAGTTTGGTTCTACTACGGGTAGGCCACGACGATGCGGTTGGTTCGACGCGGTAGCGTTACGCCAGGCCGTGCAAATAAACAGTATCTCAGGCTTGTGTTTGACCAAGCTTGATGTGTTGGACGGTTTAGAGCGCATTCGCATCTGCGTAGGTTACAAAGAGCAGGAAGGGTCTGTGGGTAACATACATTTTGGTAGTGAGTACTACGCTGGGCTTACTCCTATCTACGAAGACGTACCTGGCTGGCAAGAATCTACCTTGGGTATAAACAAATTAGAAAACTTGCCGAAAGCTGCCCAAGACTACATTAAGACAATAGAGCAAAGTGTTGGTGCTAAAGTGGCGATGATTTCTACCGGGCCTGATCGTCATGAAACAATCGTACTGGACCACCCTTATCAATAGGCTTTTTGTCTAGGCCGGGGTATAAGGCGAAAGCGCAGACGCGCAACGAGAAACAAATGGATGCAAAGTTATTAGAATTGTTAGTTTGCCCAATGAGCAAGGGTGCGCTCATCTATATGCGCGAGCAACAAGAACTGTGGTGTGCAGCCAGCCAGCTTGCGTACCCGATTAAAGACGACATTCCAATGATGGTGGTTGAAGAAGCGCGCCAACTTAGCGAAGCAGAGGTCGCGTCACTCCGCGATTGATTATGTAAAAATAGAGTGGTCGACTAGAGTGTCCGACATTCACATTAAGAATACTCCAGCGTTTATAGCCTAAAGCTCGACAATCAATGGGGACAAAAATGAATACAGTTAAGCTCGTCACGCCGGATATGCCGGACATTGCCAACCGCACCTTGCAGTCGGCGGAAGCCAAACTCGACTGGGTGGGCATGAGCAATGTGCACCAGCCATTACGAGTGAAAGACGGCAATCAAAGCAAAGAGGTGCAGGCGAACATTCAGGTCTATGTAAACCTGGCCGATCCTCTGGCTAAAGGTATTCACATGTCGCGGCTGTATTTGATCCTTGACGAGCATGCCGCCACCCGACCGCTTACGGCCGCTGGATTGAAGATGCTACTAGGCAGTGTTTTAGAATCTCATCATGATTTAAGCACCAACGCCTTTGTGCAATTCGAGTTCGATCATTTTGTGCGTCGTCCTGCTTTGCTCAGTGACAACGTTGGCTGGGCGTCTTATCCGGTTATGGTTAAAGGCACTTTGATCGGCGGCGAAGTGGCGTTGGAACTCTCGGTCGGGGTGCAGTATTCATCTACTTGCCCTTGCTCTGCGGCTCTGGCGCGGCAATTGATCCAAGAACAGTTTGAAGCTGACTTCGGTCGTAATGGCGAGGTTAAGATCAGCGATGTCAAAGACTGGTTAGGTACCGAAGAAGGTATTTTGGCGACGCCGCACAGCCAGCGAAGCACGGCCAAAATTCTCGTGCGCTTGGATCCATCCCAAGAGGATTTGCCGATTACTGATCTGATCAATCATGTGGAAGGCGCTCTTAAAACACCTGTGCAAAGCGCGGTTAAGCGTGAAGACGAGCAAGAGTTCGCGCGTCTAAACGGCAAAAATCTGATGTTCGTAGAGGACGCAGGGCGACGATTGAAGCATGCGCTAAGTGACGATACGCGCTGGAGTGATTTCTGGGTGCGTATAGAGCATCACGAAAGCCTGCATGCTCACGACGCGGTGGGTGTCTTCACCAAGGGCGAAGAAAACGGCTATTTGCCGATTCCGTAAACCCGGTCAGGGTGGGGCCGTGAAATGCGCGACCCCTGCTGCTGTAAAAGGCGAAAAAAACCGACCACTGGGGTCGGTTTTTTTATGGCGGTAAAAGTACCGTGAGGGGCTACAAAATACTGTCTAGGTCAAGGTTGTCTGCGACTGCTACAGCCTTCAACGCGCCCTCGAAAATCATCCGCGCCTGTGCAGTCAGGCGGCCCAGTTCAGAGTGCAGTGCTTTTTGTTTCGGGTCATTGTCTTCACATTCACGGCAATACTGTTCAAAGCCGTTAATGTCGATCAACAATTTGGCAATGTGGTTCGGGCACTCGCAGTGCAAGCTCGGAATCATATTGGCGATTTTCGACAACTGCTCTGGGTTGAACTCGCTGTCTGTGACATCGCTAGGAACAATAGACAGCACCGGTTGCTGGGTCTCGATGGCCCCCTTCAATTGATCCATAGTCGCCGGCGACTTTACGCCGCGAATGCCGCGATTAGCCAAAGCCCGCTCGATGCTGCGTGGCGCAAAGGTATAAACCACGACGATGCGATCATATGTGTTTTGTCGTAGCGCGGCTAAAGCGTTGATAGCAGCGTCGGGTACGGTGTCGCATTCCACCAGCAATGCGCTGTGCTCGGGCGTATCGGTATTGGTGGCGGGGTCGTTCAACCAGTTGTTCAAGTTCATAGGGAATGTGCGGTAACGCTGGCCTAACTTGGGTTTGGCGTCGCGCAGTCGCGGAACTAGATTCAAACCAACAATGTCTACACATTCAGGTAGCCGTGGTTGGGCAGATTGATCGTGACGCACACCCAATTCCACGAGTTCTTCGGTAGAGAGCTTGCTCAATTCGGCCAGGGAATGGCCTTCGCTCATTAAGCGTTTGACCATGCCTAGCCGTTCGACGTGTTGATCGTTGTAAAAACGCCGACCAGAGTCGCTGCGTTTAGGCTCAACAATGTTGTGGCGACTTTCCCACTTCCGCAGGGTGTGTGTCGGGATACCTGTCAGGCGAGAAACCGCCCCAATAGTTAGTCTGTCCATAAATCAAATCTCACGCTCATTGGTTAGTCGGTAGTTGGCCACTTGGGTCAAAGCTAACGGTTAACGTTTCAAAAGCAATGGTTAATAAGTTCAGGAAATAGTTAACCAGCGTCAATGTTTATGGTGTGAAAACCGCTGATTTCGAGCATTTTTGTCGAAGTTAGGGGATTTATATAGCTTTTGTCTAAGTATTTTCAACTAATTTCCACAACTACCTGTCTAGGCTTGGCGGGGTAATAAGCGTTTGGAATACAGACAATGAACAGCCTTAACGTATTCGTTATTGGTGGTAGTGGCGGTATTGGCGCTGAGTTGATTCGCCAATATCAGCATTGGTCGGTCTCCAGTGGTCAGCCGTTGCAAATTTTTGCGACCTACCACAAGCAAAAGCCACAGCCAGATTCGAGTGTGAATTGGATGCCCTTGGATCTGCGTAGTACCGAATCGATCCAGTCTGCTGGCGAACACTTGCAGGTGCTGCAAAAGCAACAAAAGATCCAAGCACTAGACCACTGGGTATGTTGCAGTGGCTATTTGCACGGTGAATACGGCGAACCAGAAAAAGCGATAAGAAGCCTACAAGGCGAAAAATTGCTCGGCGACTTTGCGGTGAACAGCGTTGGCCCGCTATTGATGTTGCAAGCCAGCATGACGTTGTTGAAAAAGTCGCCATTCGCAAAGGTGGCGTTCTTGTCTGCACAAGTAGGCAGTATTGAAGACAATCGCAGTGGTGGTTGGTACGGCTATCGTATGTCTAAGGCGGCGCTCAACATGGGCATCCGCTGCGCTGCAATTGAGTGCGCGCGCTGGCGACAGCCTCCGGCCATTGTAGCGCTGCATCCTGGCACAACGGTCAGTGGTCTATCGCAACCCTTCACAGCGCGGCGCAATCCGCCGCCGCAAAGTGCGCAGCAATGTGCCGAGGAGATGTTCGAACTCATTGCGGGTTTAACGCCGGAACACAACGGTTGTTTCTTACGCCTTAACGGAGAAGCTATTCCCTGGTAATAGGGCGCTACTAGCGCGACGCGGTGTCCCGGGTACACACAGGCACCATGACTTCGTTTTTACGCCAGAACCATGGTGTCATTGGCGAATTATGCCGCGCCCATAATGGTTTACCGCAGGTGCGATAAGCGCCGGTAGCCAGCGCGCTGAGCAGCTTATCTTCATGCTTCTGGTACAGCTTGCGCCCCCAGCCGCCTTTATACTCGATCACGGCCATGGTTGTTGCCGGATTGGCGACCACATCAACAATGTCGGAAGTAGGCGCGGGCAGGGTTGAAAGATCGAAACTGCGGGGCATGACAAAGGACACGACCCAAGCGTTTTCTGCGTTGTCCGGGCTTTGCAACACAGGCGCGGTCATCGCGATCTCGGTTGCCTTGGTGTTGTCGCCGCTAATGAAATTAAACAATGGGCGAAAAGCGTTGTAACTGGCGTTCTTGAAACCGCCGCGCACCCTGACCGAAGCGAGAAGATGTGCTTCGTATTGACGAATTTCAACATCGTTAAATTCCTCTACGGTCTCATAGCCAAGGCTCTCAATGGCTGAAGCGGGTTCAACTGTGGCGAACAGCACCAAGGCTAGGCCAACGGTTCGAATGATGTTCATAAGTATTCCTCTATCCATAAAAACAGCATGAAGGCTGGGCACTAGACAGCGTGTGAACACAAAGTGAAGAGGAAGTGACAGCCGAGCTGCGAGCATTCTCCGAGCGTGGGGGCGTGAGGGCATACAAAATAGAAAGTGCTACTATCCTGATGCGGCTGAATAATGACGTAGTAATACATGGTGAGGCTGACATGACAAAAACACCAACAAAGGGCAAGGGCGTTCCGCTGCAGTTTGGCGGCAGTGCCGGGTCAATCGTCAGGGATCCGGCAACGCATCAAGGTGACTCAGATAAGGCCCAGCGGCCAGAACCACACCAGAACTTGGGCACCACCGTGGATGTGCCAACAACGGCAATAACCACGTTGTCAGAGGCGGCAGAAATTCAAGCGGTGGCAACGCTGACAGAAAATCTGGTGACCTTCACCGATCAACTCAGCCGCGCGCAGCGCAATACGAGCTTAGGCCTAATTCTTATGTGTACCCCAATGCTGGGTCTTTACGCTGTCTTGGGGGCGATGACCTGGTAACCACGCGCGGGTATATCCCGGGACGTCAAGTCGCTTGCAGCAATCATTACCCTTCTGTGGTCTCAGATATGGCGTCTGGATCTTCGGTCTTGGGAGTGGACTCTACGATCAAACCAACGCGACGAGCACGTCGCTCCCAACTGCGTCGCGCCAGAACTTGCATGTCCGCGGTTCGGTCCGACTCGTCGACAATTTCAATGCCGAGCAACGTCTCAATCACGTCCTCCATGGTGACAATGCCGTCCATGCCGCCGAACTCGTCCACCACCAATGCAATTTGCTCGTGAGTACTTAAGAAACGGTTAAATAATTCCAGAATAGGGTAATCAAAGGGCACGGCGATAATTTCGCGCTTCAGTGATACCAAAGGCTCTTGGGTATGCCCGTCCACAATACCCTCAAGCACCTGGTCTTTAAGCACATAACCTATGACCTGATCTCGTGATTCGTTTTCGTAAAGCGGAATGCGTGAAAAGCGCATTTCGCGGTTCTTATCGAAAAATTCCCCCAGCGTTTCTGTTGCCGCGGATGAGCGCACCACCGTGCGCGGGGTCATAACGTCTTTGGCAAGTACAGAGCGGAATTTCAGCAAGTTGCTGATAATGTCGGACTCTTGTTGCTCGAAAATGCCATCTTGAGCGCCAATATCTGCCATCGCTGAAAAGTCGCTGCGGCTGAAGGCGCTGTCCACATCTTTCTTTTTCAGTTTGCTGGTGATGAGCTGACAGAACCAAACCAGCGGCCCTAACAGGCAAATAATCCAAGTGAGCGATCGCGCAGTCATAGAGGCCAAGGACTGCCAGTAGTTGGCACCCAGTGTTTTGGGGATCAACTCAGACAGCACCAGAATTGCCAACGTCATAGTTGCTGGCACCAGCAGACCGGTAATTAGTGGATGAGCGTCAACCCAGATTTTACTGGCCTGATCCCCAACCCCAATGGCACCAACGGTATGGGCAATAGTGTTGAGCGTAAGGATGGCTGCTAAGGGGCGGTCGATGTCCTCTTTGAAGGTTTGCAGACGGTGTCCCAGCCGGTTGCCCTTTTGCAACTGGATCTGTGCGTAAGCAGGGGTGATGCTCAGCAATACGGCCTCCCAAAGCGAGCACAGAAACGAAATGACTATGGCAATCGCAAAGAACAGGAGCAGCAGTGAAATCATGAGGGTTCCGATAGATGCTTGGTACAAAGTATGCCAATGCTTAATGGCTTCTGACCAGCGTCTCTAAGCGGTCGGAAATTTTAGCGGATTCGACTTGTCACCAAGTAACGACGGCTAATAGAGCAAGGCTTAGCGCTAAAGGATGATGTAAAGTACGCGCTAGCGGCGTTATACGGATCGCGTTGAAGAAGAAGCGAGAAGACTCGCGCAGAGAAATAAACGTCGCCGCGAGAAAGAACTCACCTAAAGAAATAATAGGTGCCGCGAGATAGAGCTCGCATAGAGAAGTAGTAGTTGCCGCGAGAGAGAGCTCGCATAGAGAAGTAATAGTTGCCGCGAGATAGAGCTCGCATAGAGAAGTAATAGTTGCCGCGAGATCATGGTGCCCAGGAGAGGACTTGAACCTCCACGGGGTTACCCCCACTAGCACCTGAAGCTAGCGTGTCTACCAATTTCACCACCTGGGCGCGGTCGCGCACTGTACTTAAACCACTGGGAAGCTGTCAATCTTGTCGAAACATTTGGACTCCAAAGTTGCGGTGCCAGCCAACCAGTTGAACGCCAAAGTAGTTCTCGGAGTGTTCGAGCGCCATTCCGAGTCGTTGAGTTGGAAGTTCCTGGTTGCGGAACTAGGAGCGTCAACACCGCTGCAAATTAAGAAACTTCGCCAAGTTCTGAAAGGGCTAGTGCGCACGCGCGAGTTGAGTCTGATAGATGGTCATCTTTATCAGCGCTCCAGTGCTGCACAACCGGCAACCACTGGAGAGCCGGCAATCACCCAAGGCGAGGTGAGCAAAGTGGACGGTGTCTTAAAGGTTAACCGGCTGTCCATCGCCCAGGCTAAAAAGGGTGACCCTGTGGCGCGAGCGGGGGATCTGGTGAATTACCGCGTCGTCGCAGACAAAGCACACATAATCAGCATCAGCAAACACAGCGAGCTACCGGTGGTAGGTGTTCTGAACTTGAAAAGTCGCTTTGCTGTGGTTGAACCGTTAGGGCGCAACTTCAGTGGTCGTGTGCAGTTAGTGGAGCGGCCCACCCAAGCCCAACATGGCGATACCGTGCGCGTGCAAATCGTCGGGGACAATGATCGTGGTTTAGTGGGTCGTTTTATTGAAGCCTTGCCTGCGACTTCGGTGGTGCAACAGGCCATTGAGTCAACGCTGGTTGGTCTCGATATTCCGACTGAGTGGAGTGAAGCGACATTAAAGGCCACAGCTCGTTTGCCCAAGTCGGTGAAGCGTACAAATTTCTCGCAGCGGCATGACCTGACTGATCTGCCCTTGGTCACCATCGACGGTGCCACAGCGAAAGACTTTGATGACGCTGTATTTGCACAGGCCCTTGGCGGCCGTCGTGGTTGGCGGCTGGTGGTGGCCATTGCTGATGTCTCACATTACGTTAAGCCGGGTAGTGCGCTGGATGACGACGCACAAACACGCACAACCTCTGTGTACCTGCCGGGCTTCGTTGTGCCCATGTTGCCAGAAGCCATCTCTAACGAACTATGCTCGTTGAAAGCGGAAGTGGATCGCTTGGCCTTGGTTTGCGATATGCACATTGGGGCCAATGGCGAAGTGCGTGAGTTCGACTTTTATGACGCCGTCATTTGTTCCCATGGCCGTCTGACCTACGAGCAGGTACAAGCCCATCTAGACAATGGCAGCTCCCTACCGGTGCAGTCATCTCAAGCAAAAAAAGTAGCCCAGTCGGTAGCCGCGTTAGCGAAGTTACACAGTGCTTTTCGCAGCGCCAGAGCGGGTCGCGGCGGACTCGACTTTGAAACCCGCGAAGGTGTGATCGAACTGACCGATGGTCATGTCACGGGCGTGAATCGAGTGCAACGGCTCACGGCTCACCAGATCATTGAAGAAGCCATGATAAACGCCAATGTATGTGCTGCGCGTTTTATAGAAGGCGCGCAGCAGTGCTCCCTTTATCGGGTCCACGAAGCTCCTGACGCAATGAAGCTCGAAGAGCTGAATCAGGACCTGCGCAGTGTGGGTTTGCGTCTGCCCAAGGGTGTACCAGAGCCTAAGGTGTTTAAGGACTTGTTAGACGATCTGGGTGAGCGGGCAAATGGTTGGCTTTATCAACAGCTGGTGCTGCGCAGCATGCAACAGGCCGTGTATACGCCAAAAAACCAAGGCCACTTTGGGCTCGGGCTGGAACGCTACATGCACTTCACGAGCCCGATTCGGCGCTACCCAGATTTATTGGTGCATAGAGCGATAAAAGCCATCATCGCCGCCAAGCTGACGCGCTTGCCTAACTTGGAACAACTGGAACACCTTGGTGAACGTTGCTCAGTCAATGAGCGCCGTGCTGAGTCAGCAGGGTGGACGGTAGAGGCTTGGTTAAAGTGTGATCTACTGAAACAGCGTACCGGTGAAACGTTTAACGGCACTATCGCCGGGGTGGCAGAGTTTGGCTTGTTCGTCGAGATCGAAGACTATTTTGTTCAAGGTCTGCTGCATATTTCCGACCTTGGTTCGGATTACTTCCGCTTTGAGCGCAGCCAACAATGTTTGATTGGCGAACGCAACGGCCAGCGTTATTCCTTGGGTGATCCCATTCAAGTTTTAGTAGCAGGCGTAGAACCCGCCCAGGGCAAAATAGATTTGCGCCGGGTGCGCAAGAGCGGCGGTAAGAAAAGCACTAGCAAGATAAAAAAGAACCATCGCGGCCCTGCTAAACGCTCTGGGCGTGGCCGACGTCGCTGATAATTAGGACACCTTAAACCCAATGGATGAAGTCATAGGTATACAGGCGATTCGAGCCGTATTGCGCGACAACCCGCAATTAGGTCGCTGCTTGTACGTGCAACGCGGTCGGCGCGATGCACGCATGAACGAACTGATCAGTATGGCGAAAGATGCGGGTGTGCGGTTTCAGGTAGTAGACGACCCGTGGTTTCGGCGTCGCGCTGCGGATCTAAAACACCAAGGGGTATTGCTGGAATGCCACGCTAGAACCCTAGCAGACGAACAAGCATTAAAAGACGCATGGCCGCAATTCGGTGAACACCCTTTAATACTTATTCTTGATGGGATCACAGATCCGCGCAATTTAGGCGCGTGCTTGCGGACAGCGAATGCCGCAGGGGTCAGTGCGGTAATTCTGCCTAAGCGCAACAGCGCACCCTTGAGTGCCGTGGCACTAAAAACCGCACAAGGCGGTGCAGAAGACTTGTTCATTGTGCAAGTCACCAACTTGGCGCGCTGCCTGACCTGGTTACGCGACCAGGGGGTGTGGCTGCTCGGTGCCGATGGCGAGGGAGAACACGTATGGCACGCCATGGATACCAACGTGCCTCTTGGATTGGTCATGGGTAACGAGGGAAAAGGGCTGCGGCGTTTGACCCGCAGCCTGTGCGACCAACTGGTCAGCATTCCGATGCTTGGTCAGGTCGAAAGTCTGAATGTGGCCGTCGCCACCGGCGTGCTGTTGTTCGAAGTGGTAAGGCAGCGCAGCCAGCCCCGCAATTCCTCCTAACCCTGTTCTGTGGCGGGGTGGCACGGGCTTGCCCCCGCGAAAGCGGGGGGCCTTGCAAGCAGGCAATGAGGCCCCTACAATTCGCGCCCGCTGTTGCTCTGCAGCAGCAAAACCTTGCTTCACCGCGGTTGCAGATGGTCTGCGTAATTCCAGGGGGGCTGTTCGTCACCAAAGTGACGTTAACCAAAAGGAGATGCTATGCGTCACTATGAGATCGTATTTTTAGTGCACCCAGATCAAAGCGATCAAGTGCCTGGAATGGTCGAGCGCTATCACGCCATGATCGAGCGTGGTAACGGCAAAGTTCACCGCTCTGAAGATTGGGGCCGCCGTCAGTTGGCTTTTCCAATCGCAAAAATTCACAAAGCCCACTACATCATGTTCAACGTTGAGGTCAGTCAAGAGACGCTTGACGAGCTGGAAAGCGCGTTTCGTTTTAACGACGCAGTAATCCGTAGCATGGTTATCCGCCGCAAAGGCCCAGTGGTTGGCAACTCGAAGCTGTATGAAGAAGAGTTGCGCGAGCAAGAAAAAGATCGCGAGCGTGATCGTCGCCGCGAAGAAGAAAGTGCGGCACGTGCCGCGGCCGCAGCGGCAGCCCCTGCCGAAGAAGCAGCCCCAGAGGCCAGCGAAGAACCAGCAGCCGAACCAGCGCAGGAGACTGAATAATGAGAGGCGGACGACGAGTACAAGTTCAATTCAAAGAAATCGACATCGATTACAAAGACCTCGACGCCCTGCGTCAGTTCATTGGCGAGACGGGTAAAATCGTACCTAGCCGCATCACCGGTGCGTCAGCTCGATTCCAGCGCAACCTAGCCACCGAAGTGAAGCGTGCACGCTACCTTGCATTGCTGCCGTATACCGACCAGCACAAGTAGCGCTTAACTGGGGAATTATTATGAATGTGATCCTATTAGAGCGGGTAAACAACCTGGGTGACTTGGGCGACGAAGTCTCTGTTAAGCCAGGTTTTGCGCGCAACTTCCTGATCCCGAACAGCAAAGCGGTACAAGCTAACAAAGCGAACCGGGAATACTTTGAAGAGCGTCGTGCGGAATTAGAAAAAGCCGCCAATGAAAAACTCGCCGAGGCGCAAGCTCGTGCAGAGAGTCTGGCGGAAACAGTAGTGACCATCATGGTCAAGTCTGGCGAAGAAGGGCGACTCTACGGTTCTGTGGGAACTCAGGACATTGCAGACGCGCTAGTACGTGACGGCAAGACCGTTGAGCGTAGCGAAGTACGTATGCCTGAAGGCGCAATTCGTAGCCTTGGCGAGTACGAAATCGCCTTGCAACTGCACTCAGACGTTACGGTGCAGATCCAAGTGGCTGTGGTCGAAGAGTAAGACCTGACCCACAGTTGCAGCGTGGAAGGGCCTGGGCAATCCGGGCCTTGCTCCAATACAAAGGACGCCGCTAGCGCTCCAACCACTCCCAACTTCAATCATCGGCATCTGCCTGCAACTATAACTTGCATTCCACCTTCTAAAGCCTAATCTGTTCTACCCCCCTACTCTTCATATCGAGGTGGGCCAGCTACACACGAGGCGTATAGACCAGTAACCCAAAGCCATGTCCGAATTCGCTCCTGACAACCCAAACATGACGGTGAATCCTCTGAAGGTGCCACCCCACTCTATGGAAGCAGAGCAGTCGGTGCTGGGTGGCTTAATGCTGGATGACCAAGGCTGGTTCGACCTGGTGGAAATTGTGCTGCCGGCAGATTTTTATCGCACCCAGCACCAGATTATTTTTGAAGCGATGATGGACCTAGCCAACGAAGACCAGCCGCTTGACGCGGTTACTGTGTCCGAGCGCTTGCAGTCTCGTGGCTTACTAGACAAAGCCGGTGGCATTAACTATTTAGCCGAGCTGGCGGAATCCACACCGGGGGCGAGTAACGTGTTGGCCTATGGCCGCATTGTTCGTGAGCGTTCGGTACTGCGGCAATTGATTGGCGCGGCGAATCAAATTGCTGATACAGCGTTTGCTCCAGATGGTCGCGACAGCAACACTCTGTTGGATTTGGCAGAGCAGGCGGTTTTTCAGATAGCAGAAAAGCGCAGCAAAGACGGCGGGCCGGAAAAAGTTGGACCGTTGCTGGCGAAGGCTGTAGAAAAAGTTGAGCTGCTGACCCAATCCAAGGGGGCCATCACCGGGCTGGCTACTGGCTTCAAAGATCTCGACAAAAAGACTTCGGGTTTGCAGAAGTCGGACTTAGTGATTCTGGCGGCGCGACCGTCCATGGGTAAAACCGCTTTTGCCATAAATATGGCGGAGCACGCGGTGATGTCCAATCAGGCGGTACTATTTTTCAGTTTGGAAATGCCGTCGGAACAAATCGTTATGCGGATGATTTCCAGCCTTGGACGCATTGACCAAACGCGGCTGCGTAATGGCGAGTTGCAGGATGAAGACTGGACGCGCTTTACCGGCGCGGTCAGCCAGTTGCGCGACAAACGGCTATATATTGATGACACCGCAGGACTCACGCCCGGCGAAATGCGTTCGCGTTCGCGTCGGGTTGCGCGCGAGGCGGATGGTTTGGATCTGGTGGTGGTGGACTATTTGCAGCTGATGCGCACGGCTACGCCGAGCGAGAACCGGGTGAATGAGATCTCCGAGATTTCCCGCTCGTTGAAAGCATTGGCAAAAGAAATGGGTTGCCCAGTCATTGCGTTGTCTCAGCTGAATCGGCAATTGGAGTCGCGCCCAGACAAAAGACCATTAAACGCTGACCTCCGAGAATCTGGCGCGATTGAGCAGGACGCCGACGTCATTTTATTTATCTACCGCGACGAGGTGTATAACGAAAACACCGAAGACCTTGGTGTGGCAGAAATCATTATCGGCAAGCAGCGTAATGGGCCCATTGGTAAGGTGCGCATGAAGTTCACTGGGCACCTAACAAAGTTCGAAGATCTCGCTCACGACATGTACAACGATTACGACCACGATTAATGCCAAAGGCCAAGGTCAAAAGCGCCTATGTGTGCCAGGAGTGTGGTGCCGAACACGCCAAATGGCAGGGTCAATGCCACGCTTGTGGCGAATGGAATAGCCTCAGTCGCGTCACCATAAGTCCTGTTGCTGGATCCGCAGCATCCCATCAAGCCCTAGGCTTTGCCGGTGTAGAAGCACAAATCCAAAAACTCAGCGAAGTTGAAGCACTTGATACCGCGCGTATTGGTTCAGGTTTCAACGAACTTGATCGGGTGCTGGGTGGTGGTTTTGTGCCCGGCTCGGTGGTGTTAATCGGCGGTGACCCAGGCGCGGGTAAAAGCACGTTGTTGCTACAAGCCTGCACCAAATTAGCCGCTAACCATGGTGTGCTGTATGTCACTGGCGAAGAGTCATTGCAGCAGCTGGCACTGCGTGCGCAACGACTAAAATTGCCCATGGATGGCTTAAGTGTCGCGGCGGAAACTCGTGCCGAGGTCATCGCCACGCATATAGCCACGCAAAAACCACAGGTGGTGGTGCTGGACTCTGTGCAAGTGCTGCAAATGGAAGGTTTAGATTCGACCCCGGGTTCAGTAACCCAAGTTCGAGAAACCGCAGCATTTTTTACCCGCCTGGCGAAACAGCAAGATGTTGTGATTATCTTGGTCGGCCACATCACCAAAGAGGGCGGATTGGCAGGACCCAAAGTGCTGGAGCATATGATCGACTGTTTCATGATGCTGGACAGTCCAGCAGGCAGTCGCTATCGAACACTGCGTGGACATAAAAATCGCTTTGGTGCTGTGAACGAACTCGGCGTTTTCGCCATGACCGATTTGGGCATGAAAGAGGTAGCGAACCCGTCGGCTATTTTTCTGCAACGCGGTGACGTGGATTCACCGGGCAGTATTGCGACCGTCACCTGGGAAGGCACGCGACCGCTGTTGGTAGAACTTCAGGCCCTGGTCGATGATGTAGCGGGTGGGCATCCCAAGCGGGTAGCGGTGGGATTAGATCAGCAACGCTTGGCCATGCATTTGGCGGTATTGCATCGGCATTGTGGCATTACGCTTGGCGATCAAGACGTATTTGCCAATGCGGTGGGTGGCGTGCGTATTAACGAAACCGGCGCTGACCTGGCGGTCTTGCTCGCGGTGTTGGGATCGTTTCGCGACCGGGTATTGCCGCGGGAATTGATCGTATTCGGCGAGCTTGGGTTAACCGGCGAACTGCGGCCTGTGGCAAACGGCCAGGAGCGCTTGCGTGAAGCCTCGAAACACGGGTTCAAGCACGCCATAGTGCCCTTTGCCAATCGCCCCAAGGAGCGCATTGGCAACATGACCATACACGGCGTAAAAACCTTGGCCGCAGCCCTTGAGGTGGTGTCTACGCTCTAACCATCTAACGATGGATGGGCTTGTACTGCACCCGAGTCGGCGCGGCGTCGCCCATACGTTTTTTGCGATCAACCTCGTAGTCGCTGTAGTTGCCCTCGAACCACTCAACATTACTGTCACCTTCGAACGCAATAATGTGGGTAGCAACGCGGTCTAAGAACCAACGGTCGTGAGAAATGATCAAGGCGGTGCCGGCAAAGGTGGTCATGGCCTCTTCCAGCGCCCGCAATGTTTCTACATCGAGATCGTTTGTCGGCTCGTCTAACAATAAAACATTGGCGCCTTTGCGCAGCAGTTTGGCTAGGTGGACGCGATTGCGCTCACCGCCAGAAAGAGTGCCGACCTGTTTTTGCTGATCCGCACCCTTGAAATTAAAGCGCCCCACATAAGCGCGGCTGGGAATTTCGTGCTTGCCAATACGCATAATGTCTTGATTGTTCGACACTTCTTCCCACACAGTCTTGTCTGCCGCTAAGTCATCGCGACTTTGGTCGACATAGGCCATGTCCACTGTGGAGCCAATATCAATACTGCCAGAGTCCGGTGTTTCGACACCTGTGAGCATTTTAAAGAAGGTCGACTTACCGGCGCCGTTGCCGCCAATGATGCCAACAATCGCGCCACGGGGAATAATGGCGCTGAAGTTGTCGATGAGCATGCGGTCGTTAAAGCTCTTGGACAGCCCGTCAATTTCAATGACTTTTTCGCCTAAGCGCTCGCCGGTAGGAATAAAGAGTTCGGTGGTGTCGTTGCGCGCTTCGGTTTGTTCAGCCACCAGTTCATCAAAACGAGCAAGCCTGGACTTGCTCTTTGCTTGTCGCGCTTTTGGATTCGAGCGCACCCACTCTAATTCAGCCTTAATGGTTTTTTGTCGTGCTTCTTCTTGAGACGCTTCGCTGGCCAGGCGTTGCTCTTTGGCCTCTAGCCAGGTGGTGTAGTTACCTTCGTAAGGAATGCCGCGACCACGGTCGAGTTCGAGAATCCAGCCAGCAACATTGTCGAGGAAATAGCGGTCGTGGGTCACCGCCACCACCGTGCCAGGGTATTCATCGAGGAAGCGTTCCAGCCAGGACACGCTGGCTGCATCCAAATGGTTAGTCGGCTCGTCCAGTAACAGCATGTCAGGTTTAGATAACAGTAATGCGCACAACGCCACGCGGCGGCGCTCGCCGCCGGAAAGGGTTTTAACTGGTGTATCCCAGGGCGGTAGACGCAGGGCGTCGGCCGCGATATCCAATGTGCGGTCAATCTCCCAGCCATCGATGGCATCAATCTGTGTAGACAAATCGCCTTGTCGTTCGATCAACTCTGCCATGGTGTCGTCATCCATAGGTTCAGCAAAGCGATCAGAAATCTCGTTGTACTCTTTGAGAATGGCCATGGTCTCGGCCACACCCAGTTCTACGTTGGCGCGAACGTCCAAGTCGTCGTCTAAGGCAGGTTCCTGGGGCAGGTAGCCGATACGAATATCCTTTTGCGGCCGCGCTTCGCCCTCAATTTCTGTATCCACACCCGCCATAATGCGCAGCAAACTGGACTTACCTGAGCCGTTCAGGCCCAGCACGCCAATTTTTGCGCCAGGAAAAAACGACAAATGGATGTTCTGCAAAATAGTGCGCTGGCCGGGTACCGTCTTGGTAACGCCCTGCATGGTGTAGACATACTGACTCATAGTTAAAACGCTTATAGAGTGGAATTGGAGTAGGCGATGAAAGACTCGGTTCCAAGTAGTTCATCTAATCGGCAAATTCTTCTTGCTCGTAGCGGTTATTGTATAACCCGCAATGTGCTTTCACTACAAAAACGACGGATTATCCCGGCCTTGACCGCCCTTAATTAGAAATGCTCAAGAAACTCAAGAAGTGTGCTATACAAAAGGCGGATTCTTAGTCTGTTTAACAGAGCCTAAAGTCAACGAATAAGCGGGGAGGAACGCAGTGATTCATTCGATAAATTTTTACCGTAACGGTCTCTATATAGCTGGGCTAGCCCTTGTCCTAGCGTTAACACCGATTGGGGCGCATGCCGCGGCAACAAAAAACTTACCGACGGCTAAAGCTGAAAAGGTCGGAATGTCATCAGACCGATTGGCCAGAATGACGGCATTAGGTGACAGGTACATCGACAACAAGCAGGTCGCCGGTATGGTGAATCTGGTCATGCGTAACGGCAAGGTAGTGCATTACCAGGCCCACGGTTCAAAAGGCGCAAACGATGACCGCCCGTTACAGAAAGATGACCTATTTCGCATCTACTCAATGACCAAGCCCATTACCGCTGTCGCGGCAATGCAGCTTTACGAACAAGGCAAATTCCAACTCAGTGATCCAGTCGCTAAATTTGTCCCAGAGTTGAAGGATGTGAAAGTACTCAACGCCAATGGTCAGCTCGAGGATCAAGATGCGCCAATGACCATGCATCAGTTGTTAACGCATACCACCGGGTTGTCTTACGGCTTTGCAGCGCAAGTGGACTTGGTCGATCAGGCCTACATGCGTGCGGACATTTGGGCGGCTAAAGACCTGGACGAATTTGCCCAGCGCGTGGCTAAACTGCCACTGAAGTTTCAACCCGGTCGCGAGTACCACTACTCGATAGCGGTAGACATAACGGGTTTGGTGGTGCAACGACTAAGCGGCCAACCCTTTGATGAGTATTTGCGCGAAAACATATTCAAGCCATTAGGTATGCAAGACACGTTTTTCGAAGTGCCGGAAAACAAGATGTCGCGGTTTTTGCCTAATCATGTGATTAATCCCCAGACCGGTGCTTTAATGGACGTCGCTAAGGTGCCTGCTGACAACCCCTTGGCGGTCTTTTTCAAACCCAGACCGAACGTAGCGATGAATGACTACGAGTCGGTCGGGCTGTTCTCTGGTGGCGGTGGTTTAGTCTCTACGGCCATGGATTACGCGCGTTTTGCCGAGATGATGCGCAACGGCGGCAGCTTGGGAAGCACAAGAATCCTAAGCCCGAAAACTGTCGACTACATGGCGCAAAACCACCTCAAGCCCAGCATGCGCATGGGCGGCATTGGCGAGCAACCGACCACCGACGGCAACACCTCAGGAGTCGGATTCGGTTTAGGTTTTGGTGTTATCACCAACCCAGCGTATACCGGAGTGATTGGCAGCGCCGGTGAGTTCAACTGGGGCGGTGCAGCGGGCACGGTGTTTTGGATTGACCCGGTTGAAGAAATCGTAGTGGTCAGCATGATTCAACTCATGTCATCACCCTGGCCACTCAGGTCCGAACTGCGTGTCGCGACCTATCAAGCGATTACTGAGTCCTACCAGTAGTCAACGTTTCCTTATTGAAGCTAGAGGCCGGCTTTTGCCGGCCTTTTTTTATAGAAGCATTGCATGGGCGAATATGTCTGTGACGTGATGCCAACTGCCGTTAAACGACTTGGACGTGAATGGGATTGTTGATGCCTTGGCAATTCTTTCAGCGTCGCAATGTTCCGCTTTGGGATACAATGTGCAGCTTCCTAAAACCCCTAACTCGGTGAATGGCTAATGTTTGTAGGCAACGAATCTATTGCAGGCTTTGATGACGAAATGGCGGAAGCCATAAAAGCGGAAACGCTTCGGCAAGAACAGCATATAGAACTGATCGCATCTGAAAATTACGCAAGCCCAAGGGTGATGCAAGCTCAGGGCGGGGTGCTGACCAATAAGTACGCCGAAGGCTATCCGCATAAACGCTATTACGGTGGTTGCGAATACGTTGACCAAGTTGAAGTGCTAGCCATTGAGCGTGCCAAAGAGTTGTTTGGTGCGGACTACGCTAACGTACAACCCCATTCAGGTTCTCAAGCAAACGCGGCGGTTTATCTTGGGCTGCTCGAAGGCGGTGATTCGGTGCTGGGAATGAGTCTGGCGGATGGCGGCCACCTAACCCATGGTGCCGGGGTGAATTTTTCCGGCAAGCTTTACAACGCCGTGCAATATGGCATTAACAACGAAACTGGCGAAGTCGACTACGACGAAGTGGCGCGTCTGGCGCAAGAGCATCAACCCAAAATGATCCTGGCAGGGTTTTCAGCTTATTCGCGGGTGTTAGATTGGCAGCGTTTTCGCGACATAGCCGATTCGGTAGGCGCCTACCTGCTGGTAGACATGGCTCACGTTGCCGGGCTTGTTGCAGCGGGCGAGTATCCTAATCCAGTACCGTATGCAGACGTTGTAACCTCTACTACGCATAAAACCTTGGGTGGCCCACGAGGCGGCATTATTCTGGCGCGGGCAAATCCAGATGTTGAAAAGAAACTGAACTCTGCGCTGTTTCCCGGTAGCCAGGGTGGACCGTTAATGCATGTCATTGCCGCCAAAGCCATTTGCTTCAAAGAGGCGATGCAAGAAGAGTTCAAAAGCTACCAGGCGCAAACCCTCGCTAATGCGCGCACCATAGCCGCAGGTCTTGTGGAGCGCGGTTATTCGGTGGTTTCTGGTGGTACCGACAACCATTTGCTGTTGCTGGATCTGGTAGACAAAGACATTACCGGCAAGGCTGCGGATGCGGCATTAGGGCGGGCTAACATCACGGTGAATAAAAACGCGGTACCCAACGATCCCCGATCGCCCTTTGTAACCAGTGGAGTGCGTATTGGTTCTCCGGCGGTGACTCGTCGTGGCTTCAAAGAGGCCGAGTGTAAGCTGATGACAGATTGGATCTGCGACATACTCGACGACATCGACAATGAAGATGTGATCGCCAGCGTGCAAGAAAAGGTTCTGGCGCTGTGTGAAAAATTCCCCGTTTACCCAAAGTCATGAGGTAAAGCAGTGCACTGCCCCTTTTGCCATGCTGACGACACCAAGGTAATTGATTCTCGCCTGGTGGCGGAAGGGGACGCGGTGCGTCGCCGTCGCGAGTGTCAGGTTTGCGGCGAGCGTTACACCACTTTCGAAACCGCCGAGCTGACAATGCCGCGCCTGATTAAGCGCGATGGCAGTCGCGAACCCTTTGATGAAGATAAGCTGCGTTATGGGTTGGCTAAAGCGTTAGAAAAACGTCCGGTCAGCGAGGATCAAATCGAAACCGCGTTAACTCATATAAAACATCGCTTACGTTCTACGGGCGAGCGAGAGTTACCGGCAATGCGGGTAGGCGAAGAAGTCATGCTTGAGCTAAGAGGCCTAGACCCAGTGGCCTATGTGCGCTTCGCGTCGGTCTATAGAGATTTCCAGGACGTCAGCGAATTCGCCGACGAAATTCAGAAGCTTAATCGTAGCGACACGGTGGTTTGAGCACAGGCTAATGTCAGCAGCAGATCGAGTTTTTTTACAAGCGTGTGTCGAATTGGCCGCTCAAGGCCGTGCCACTTGTGCTCCGAACCCGCCGGTAGGTTGCATCATCTGGCGCGACGGCAAAGTGCTGGGCCGGGGTTTTCATAAACAGGCTGGATCTGGTCATGCAGAGGTCAACGCACTGCAACAAGCGGGTAGCGATGTGCGCGGCGCAACCGTATTCGTCTCGCTAGAACCTTGTTCCTTTGTTGGTCGCACACCGGCCTGCGCGCAAACCCTTATAGATGCGGGTGTCGCTCGAGTAGTGGTCGCTGCGGTAGATCCCAATCCGCAGGTGTCAGGTCAGGGTATTGCCATGCTGCAGGCGGCAGGTATTGAAGTCGAGGTTGTAGAGCTGGCTAGCGCCAAAGTGTGTATTCAGGGGTTCGCTAGTCGTATTACTCGTGGCCGGCCATTTGTGCGGCTAAAAACCGCCACCAGTTTAGATGGCGCCGTGGCGCTGAGTAACGGCGACAGCCAATGGATTACCGGCGATGCTGCCCGGTCAGACGTTCAGTATTGGCGTGCCCACAGTGATGCCATCGTCACCGGTGTCGGTTCGGTGCTTGCTGATGATTGTAAGCTGACTGTGCGCGATCCGGCCCTCAACCATGCGCACTCGCCGCTCAGGGTGGTATTGGACAGTCATGGCCGTACCCCGATCAATGCCAAGGTATTAGATGATCAAGCTCCGACTTTGTTAGTACATAAGGTCGGACACACTGATTTACCCTTGCCTGAAGCTGGGCACGTGCAGCAATTGGCTTTGCCAGAGGGTCCCAGGGATTTGGCGTCGGTGTTAAGCGAACTGGCCGACCGCGGTTGCAATGACGTTCTGGTCGAGGCCGGACCCAAGGTCATCGGTAGTTTTGTGCGTGCTGGCTTGTGGGACGAATGGATTGCCTACGTTGCGCCAAAATTGCTCGGGGCTGACAGCCATTCGGTGACTGATTTAATGCTTCCTCGCCTGTCAGATGCACCACAAGCACGGCTGGTGGAAACCGCCCAGATCGGCGACGATCTACGTTTAACCCTGCGACCACAGGACCTTTAATGTCACAAACCAAGTCTAAGCCGAACATTTGGGCGCGGCGCAAAGCCCGTCGTGCTCTGGTCCAGGCCGCTTATCAATGGCAGTTCGCGAACAGCGACCTGGCGCAGCTACACAAAGAGTTCGCTGAAAGCGCGCTAGACAAGGCTGATGATGAATTCTTCGCAGACATCCTGGCGCGTATGATTAATAACAGTGACGCCTTAGATGACATGTTGGCACCGTTACTCGATCGTCCCATTGAACAACTCGACATGGTAGAGCGCGGAGTGTTGCGGTTGGCGGCGGTGGAGTTATCAGAACGTATAGATGTGCCTTATCGAGTGGTGATCGATGAATACGTTGAGCTGACCAAATTATTTGGTTCGGAAGACGCCTATAAATTTGTTAACGGTGTACTAGACAAATTGTCTGCACAGCAACGGCAATTGGAGGTCAACGCTCATCAGGAGCAACGGCGTGAATGAATTTGCGCTGATCGACTCCATCGCGACCGCTCTAGGCGACAGCGCCACCGCACCTTGGATACGGGTAGGGATTGGAGACGACGCTGCGGTCATGCGTGCTCGTGACGGGTTCGACCAAGTGGCTTCCATAGATACTCTGGTGGCTGACGTGCACTTTCCTAACAATGCGCCCCCTGAACTGATCGGTTATAGAGCGCTGATGGTGAGCTTGTCGGATCTGGCGGCCATGGCAGCAGTGCCTCGTTATGCTCTGGTTGCCCTTACCCTGCCGGAAGTTGCTGGCGACACCTGTCAGCAATGGGTGCAACGCCTGGCCAGCGGTATGGCGGCGGCGGCCCAAGAGACGCATACAGCGTTATGCGGTGGCAATGTAAGTCGTGGCCCGTTGTCCATCAGCGTCAGTGTGCACGGTGAGGTAGAAGCAGGGCAGGCACGGCTGCGCAGTTCCGCCGCTGCCGGTGAGGGATTGTATGTCAGTGGTCCCCTAGGCAGTGCAGCGGCTTGTGTGCGCACCAACCAATTGCTGCCAGTAACAGCGGATGCACTAAATGCTGAGCAGCACGCTTACTATCGCCCCATGGCGCGCTTCGATTGCCAACCGGACATCCTCGCTGCCACCAGCGCAATTGATATTTCAGATGGCTTGCTGCAAGACCTTGCTCATGTGCTGCAGGCCAGCGGATGTGGCGCCAACTTATACGCCCACGACATTCCCCTTGGCCAAGGCGCAGATCTACAGGACGCCTTGGCGGGCGGTGATGATTATCAGTTGTTATTCAGCAGTTCCATTGTGCCGACCGTTGGAATTTGCATTGGCGAATTGACCAGCGAGCCAGGCATTCGATTAGATGGCAAGGACATAGCAGCGAATGGGTACCAACACTTCAGCGCTTAGTCTGAATCAGCTCGCTAAACCGTCAGTACTTTGGTTGACGTTTTTTGGCGCTGGGCTGCTGCGGCCTGCGCCGGGTACCTGGGGTTCTGTCGCGGCGTTGGCGGTTTGGTGGTGGGGCTTAAGCCAGTTGCCGGCGCTGACCCAGGGTGTGATTGCCGTGGTTTATAGCCTTGTAAGCTGGTGGGTTTGTACGAAATTTTTGCAGCGCACCGGTTTGCACGACGAGCCGCAAATTGTCGCTGATGAAGTGGCTGGTTTGTGGTTGGCTCTAGTATTCGTGCCTGTAACCTGGTGGGCTGGGTTATTGGCGTTCGCCTTGTTTCGATTGTTCGACATCACCAAGCCGAGTCTGATCGGTTGGTTAGATCGCAACACCAAGGGTGGCCTTGGCGTTATGGCCGATGACCTGGCAGCTGGGTTGGCTGCGGGTTTGATCGTCGCGGCCATTGTTAGGGTGGTGTAAGTCGGGGCTAACGGTAGATCCTAGACGGAGTCTAAAAACTTCTGCGGACCGCGCGTGTGACCAATTCTAGTAACGCCGGTGTAGCAAGGTCGCTGGCATGTAGGTGTGCTTTGGCCTCACTTAATAAGCGCTCCGCCTCAACTTTGGAGGCTTCTAGGCCCAACAGTTTAGGAAAGGTATTTTTCTCTTGTGCTTCGTCAGATCCGGCGGGCTTGCCAAGCACCTCTGTTGATTGGGTGACGTCCAGAACGTCGTCCATAATCTGAAAGGCCAAACCAATTAAATCGCCCACATCCGATACCGCCTGGTAGCGTTCTGCTTCTGGCGTTGGGGTGGCGCTAAATGCACCTATTTGTAACGATGCGCGGATCAGTGCGCCAGTTTTTGCTGCATGCAGCGCTTTGAGTTCAGCGAGGTTCAGTTCGCGGCCTTCTGCCTCGATATCTAAACACTGACCGCCAGACATGCCGGCCCAACCTGCGGCGTCCGAAAGTAATTGAATAATGCGTAACTTGCTGGCGTCTGCCAGTCGATCACTGTTAACCACGGCCTGAAACGCCAAAGAATGCAGACTGTCGCCAGCTAGAATGGCAGTGGCTTCGCCAAATGCAATGTGGGTAGAAGGCTGGCCATGGCGGATGTCGTCATCGTCCATGGCCGGCAGGTCATCGTGAATCAGCGAATAGGAATGAATGAACTCCAGCGCGCAACCGCCTACCAGGGCCGCTTGCAGATCGCCGCCAAAAGCGTCGCAACTAGCGCAGGCGAACATGGGCCGCATGCGTTTGCCACCCCCGAGTACAGCATGGCGCATGGCGTCGAGCATGGGTTGGGCAATGGTGGATTTGGCAGGTAACAACTGCCCGAGTTGTGTCTCTATTTGCTCGCGTAGGGCGTCTAACTCAAGCATCGTCGGCGTCGTTAATGTCTAGGTCTTCCAGCTCGCCGTCGCTATTGAGCTGCTGCACTTTGAGTTCAGCGTGCTTTAACTCGTTTTGACACAGCCGTGTTAACACCACACCACGTTCAAAGGCCTTTAAAGACTGATCCAAGCTCAGATCACCGGCTTCCATTTGCTCAACCAGTTGCTCAAGCTCCAGCATGGCGGCTTCGAAACTCAGTTCTTCGTCAGCAGTTTTCTTCTTTGTCATAACTTTGTTGGCACTTTGATTAAGGCTGCATATTACCTATTGCTTGCCTATTGCGCGCGCGTATTACTCAGACTGAGCGGCAAAACGTTGTTGTATAAGATCGAGTTTGTGTCGGCGCGCGCCTAAGATCGGTTCCATCGGTGTGCCAATCCTCAACGTTTGGTGTTGTTGTGCATTGTATTGTGGCCACGCGGGTAAACCGGAACGATTTGGATTGCCGGTTTTGGCGAACTCGGTCCAATACCCGCTCATCGCGTCCGCAATTTTGCGATCCTCGTCAGTCCAGTTCACTGCAAATCGCTCTAAGTTATTAAACACATAAACTAAGTCGCCAGAGTGATAAGCACCGGCGCTGCGCGGGCCATCAGCCAGATTCAGTGTCGGCTCATCGGCCAAGTACATCTGGAATGCCGGGGGCACATGCTCCATAAAATAGAGGTAGGTTGGCACATCTTGTCGCCGCATATGGCCTGCCCAATCACGCATTCCATAGGCCATAAACAGATCGGTAGCGATCTCTCGTTGAGCAAGCCCTGGTGAAACCGACAAGTCATCCGCGTAGGCGGCAGTAATTTGGTCACTCAGTGCACCAAAGGTTTTGCTGACGTAGGCGTCGAAGTCAGCACGGCTAAGTTGCTCATTCAGGGGGAACAGCAAATGCCCCTCGTTAGCTGTAGAGCCCAATAACACGGGCACTTTAGCTTGACGCCCAGCGTTAAAGGTTTGTGCGGGCGGCTCGGGTAACACCCAGCCATCAATCACGATACGTGATTGGTTTGCCCAGCCGCTTTCATCCACTGCATTCAACAACGTTTGATTGTCGACCTTGCGCAGATCGTTAGCGCTCAGAGTGTCGGCTGCTTGTCCGGTAAAAACCTCGTTAATCAGCGCGCTGCCGCGCATTTCGCCGTTGGCGTCTTGGCCAGGTGGGTACAGACAAGCCGCGGATTGGCCTATGGCTTTATGAAACAAGCCCTGGCTCAGTGGCGATGCCATCAACGCGCAAACACTACTGGAGCCAGCAGACTGACCAAAAATGGTCACATTATCGGCGTCGCCACCGAATGCGCTGATGTTGTCTCGTACCCAATTCAAGGCTGCGATTTTGTCCAGTAGGCCGTAGTTGCCGGAGCTATTGTGAGTGGACTCAGCGCTGAGTGCCGGATGAGCCAAAAAGCCCCAGGGGCCCAGTCGATAGTTAAGGGTAATGAGCACTACGCCCTGTTCTGCCAGTCGCTTGCCGTTAAACAAATCCACATGGCCAAAGCCGCCAGTGTGCGCGCCGCCATGGAACCACACCATCACCGGCAACGGCTTAGCGTGATCGGTAGGCGCCCAGATGTTCAGATACAGACAGTCTTCACTGCGCGGAAATTCGCCGCGACTCCAGACAAAGGCATCGCGACTGTACTGTTGCCAACAAGCGGCAGAAAAGCGGGTAGCGTCACGAACGCCTTGCCAGTTGTGTGGCGCTTGTGGGGGCTTGAAACGTAGCTCGCCGACTGGTGGTCGGGCGTAGGGTACGCCTTTGAAAACACGAACGAGTTGTTGGTTGTCGGCCCAATCGCCCTGTAACTCGCCGAACAGTGTTTTGACCTGAAGTGGGTTCGCCATGTTCGTATTCCCCGATTGGCTAAGGTCGGGCTCGGCGCAACCACCGAGCAGTATTAACCCGATCAGAGCGCCCCACCGAGTCATGATTAAACGCCAGCGCGAGCAGCGGCTTGCTCCCGCAGTTCGCGTTTAAGGATCTTGCCGGAAGCGGTGCGCGGCAAAGGTTCTTGTTGTTGCCACACAAAGGTGGGAATTTTAAATTTGGCCAAACGCTCGCTTAAGAAGCCGCTCAACTCGGCGTCGCTGATATTGCGCTCGGTATACAGGGTGGCGCCGACTTCCTCGCCCAAGCGTTCATCGGGTACCGCGTAAACTGATGCTTCGTGGACTAAGGGATGTTCTAACAACGCAGCCTCTACCTCACCACAGCCAATGTTTTCGCCGCCGCGAATCACCAGGTCTTTAATACGATCCACGATGAATAAGAAGCCTTCTTCGTCCAGATAAGCCACGTCACCGGTGCGCATCCAATCGCCATCGACGAAGGTTTCGGCGTTGGCGTCAGGGCGATTCCAATAACCACGGAAGATGCTGGTACCGCGTACCAGCAATTCGCCAGAAGTCAGAGTTGGGCATTCGTTGCCGTCATCGTCAACGATTTTTAGTTCCAACACAGCGCTGCAACGACCGGAGCTGGCAGGTCGTTGCAAATAATCTTGACCGCCAATACTGGTGCCAATGGCATTGGTTTCGGTCATACCCCAACCGGTACCGGGCATAGCTTTGCTGAACGACTTTTCGATGTTGCGAACTTGGTCTGGTGCTCTGGGCGCGCCGCCACCGCCAACGCTGAGCAAGGACGACAAGTCTCGATCGCTGCGGTTGGCTTCAATAATGAGGTCGCCGGTCATAGCCGCTGGAGCAATAAATCCTGTTATGTTCTCTCGCTCGATGAGTTCCGCAGCTTCTTTCGCATCCCACTTATACATGGACACCAGTTTGCGCTGATGTCGATAACTGGCTAGATACACGGCTAACGAACCCGTTGCATGAAACAGGGGCACGGCCAGCAGCGTCGCTGGCGGATGTACAGGTTCCGGCGGTGGTTCGTCCAATAGCGCAATGGCCGTTGTTTGATCCAGTTCCCAACTCATCAGCGCGCTGACGATATTGATATGACAAGACGCGACACCCTTAGGATTGCCGGTAGAGCCTGAGGTGTACATTAAGGTGGCGTCATCTTCAGGGTCGGGCTGCTGGTCTGGCATGTCGGTGACGTCAGCGTAAGCGTTGACCAAATCCGCCAAATTTGGATGTTCTGTCGCCTCTGGCCGCACAGCGATGACTTGGATATCCAACGGCTGCTCGATGTCGGCAAAACGATCCAATCGTTCCTGATCGGCAATAAGCACCTTGGAGCCACTGTCGGACAAACCAAAAGCCATTTCGTCAGGACGCCACAAGGCGTTCATGGCCACAGCGATGCCGCCAACTGCGGTTACGGCCATAAAACTTAAAATCCACTCTGGGTAGTTGCGCATAGAAATCGCCACCCGGTCGCCGCGCTCGATGCCATAGTCGCGCACCAACACAGTGGCGACCCGCGCGGCGGCTGCGTAGGCCTCGGCAAAGCTCATGCGCTCGTTGTCGTAAACAATAAATGGCGCATCACTGCATGCATCAGCAAATAACGTGCGCAGTGTGGCGGGCGCGTTTTTGAAGCGTAAACAGTGGCGGCCAAATACTTGGCCAGGCACCAGTTCGAATGGCTGTCCCGTAGCTGTCAGTTGCGCGATAACGTCAGCGCGTGTCTTCTCGACCATGCAAATCCCCTCCGAATTCCCAAGCCTGAAATAGTAACCGAAGGGTCGATTGAAAAGTAAGCCGCCAGGCTTCGGGCGGTGGTGCTGAATGTTTTGACCGAAATTTCATGCCGTCATTACAGTTCCTGACCCACAATTTTGGCCGAAAATGACGCTTGTGCAGTAAGTGTTACCTAAAGTAGCATTATCCCCCGCCTTCGTGGGCGAATAGCGCACGGTGCTGAGGCGCACAAGAGTGCGCAAGAATCATTGGTCTAGAAACCGAGATTCGCGTTGTGAACGCTAAAACAGAGACAAATGGCTGAGTCGGACAGCCCAAAGACATGCGACGGGATAATCAGCACAGAGCTGGGCTGAGATTGGGGCTTTACATGAAAATTAAAAAAATTTTACCGACGCTGATTATCGTAGCTGCCACTGGTGTTGCTTGGGCTTTGGTCAATGCGCGACCTGAGGTCGCTACTGCTTCCGTCGCGCCGCCTGCTCTGTTGGTAGATGTTGTTGAAGCAAGGCGTAACCCTGTGGACTTCAGCGTGCAATCTCAAGGCTCAGTCGCGCCCAGAACTCAAACCACTTTGGTAGCCGAGGCAGCCGGGCAGATCGTAGAGGTTTCTCCGGCCTTTGTAAGCGGCGGCTTTTTTAGAAAAGATGACGTGCTTGTTCGTATTGATCCGCGGAATTACGAGAGTGCCGTTAAGCGCGCCCGTGCTGCGGTCGCTCGAGCAGAGACGCAGTTGGCCACTGAAACGGCTACTGCTAGCTACGCGAAAGAAGACTACGCACGGTTGCAACGCCTGAATCCGAATACCGCACCGCCGTCAGCATTGGCCTTACGCAAGCCGCAATTGTCGGCAGCCATGGCTGAATTGCAGTCGGCTCAGGCTGACTTAGAGAAGGCTGAGGGCGATCTTGATCGAACGGTGATTCGGGCGCCATACGATGGCCTAGTGCGGCAAAAAATCGCAGATGTGGGGCAATTTGTTAATGTCGGTTCGCAATTGGCTACTACCTTTGCCATAGATATTGCGGAGGTCAGACTGCCCATAACCCAGAACGATCTGCAATATTTGGATGTGGCAAGCCTGCGTTCAGGCACACCCCTTGAGGTCGAGCTGAGGGCGGAAATGGGCGGTGAGATGATGACCTGGCCTGCGTTGATCACGCGCTCTGAAGGTGTATTTGATGCAGACACCAGAGTTCTATATCTGGTAGCGCAAGTGCTCGATCCCTACGGTTTGCAATCTGCCGCAACTCAAGTGCCGCTTATGATGGGCACATTTGTGGCAGCCGAGATCGCTGGGCGCTCAGGCGGCGACTTATTCGTTATCCCCAGGCAGTCGGTGTACCGGGGTGAGACCATTTGGCTGGTGGACGATGATTCCACCATCAGACCTGCCCAGGTGGATGTGGTTCGGGCCGACGAAAACTTCTTTTACATTTCGGCAGGCATAGCGGAAGGGGATCGTTACTGCGCTACTGCCGTAGATCAGCCGTTGCCCGGAATGAAAGTCAGAGTAAGCAGCTAAGCACTCAATGGACGCCCCAGAAGCCTCGAACAATTCGGAAGACGCGTCCTACAACCGCGGTCTAATCGCCTGGTTTGCACGTAACCACGTGGCCGCAAATTTGTTGCTCGTGTTTATCTGCGTGCTGGGATTTTTTTCCATTTCAGTGCTCAAGAAAGAGACCTTTCCAACCTTTGCATTGGACATGATCGAGATCGGGGTCGCCTATCCTGGAGCCGGCCCTGAAGAAGTCGAAAAGGGCATTCTTATCAAGATCGAAGAAGCGCTCACCTCCATTCAGGGTATCGAGGAGCTAAGGGCCTACGCGCGGGAAGGCTCTGGGCAAGTATATGCCTCGGTTGATCAAGCCTATGAACTTGGTGAAGTTACAGATCAGGTCAAATTGGCGGTAGATCGTATCGTGACTTTCCCCGTGGACGCTGAACGACCCTACATAACGCAGCGCGAGGAAAAGGTGCAGGCGCTGATGGTCGCCTTAAGCGGCGGTATTGACGAATTCACCATGGCTAATCTGGTGACCCAGATCCGTGAAGAGATTGTCGCGCTTCCCGAAGTCACATTTGCTGAAATTCAGGGTCGTAAAGACTTTGAAATTTCCATAGATATTTCCGAACAGCGACTTCGTGAGTATGGACTAACGCTTAGCCAAGTAGCGGATGTGATCAGTCGTTGGTCGATCGATCTACCGGGCGGTTCGATACGCACAGATGGCGGCAACATTCGTCTGCGTGCCAACGGTCAAGCGTATACCGGCGAAGAATTCGCCAGCATCGTTCTACTGACCAATCCTGATGGCTCGAAACTGCGCTTGAAGGATGTCGCAGAAATCAGAGACGGCTTTGTTGAATGGCCCGGATATGCCTACTTCAATGGCGAGCGGGCGATGATGATCGAGGTCAAATCTACCGCCAATGAAAGCGAGCTTAAAATCAGCGACGCGGTGAGGCGCTACATTGACGCGCGGGAGAAAACGCTTCCTGACAGCGTTGCGTTAGATGTTTGGGGCGACTCAACACGCTTCTTGTCTAGTCAGTTGACGATGCTGCTGAAAAATATGGCCATGGGGTTCGCCCTGGTGTTTGTGGTGTTGGCGGTTTTCCTAAGACTAAGACTTGCTGTTTGGGTTGTGGTGGGTTTGCCGGTCGCTTTTCTCGGCGCCTTTATGTTGTTGCCCATGGTCGGTGTGACCATAAACATTATGAGCCTTTTTGCGTTCATTCTGGTGCTTGGCATCGTGGTTGATGATGCGATCATCGTTGCGGAAAGCGCACATGCTGAGACCGAAAAGAGCGGTTACAGTCTTAAAAGTATTGTTGTGGGTACCAAGAAGGTCGCGCTGCCGGCAACCTTTGGCGTATTGACCACAGTCGCGGCGTTTTTACCGCTATTGTTGGTCACTGGGCCGCCGTCGGCGATGATCCATGCGCTTGCCTATGTCGTTGTGTTTTGTTTGTTGTTTTCTCTTGTCGAAAGCAAGCTCATATTGCCTTCGCACTTGGCGCTGTTGCCGCCGCCACGGTCAGACAAAGGGCGCATCACGGAAGCCGTGGATCGGTCGTTGAAGGCCTTTGTTGAACACAAGTACAAGCCCTTCCTCGCTAAAGCGATCGATTATCGGTACACCACTGTCGCTGCCTTTGTGTCGATGATCCTGTTGGTTGGCGGATTTTTTGCGGGTGGATTTGTTAAATACGGCTTCTTCCCGGATGTCGAGAACCCGATGCTGGCGGTCAGCGTTGAGGTCACCGAGGGCAGTCCTGAGGACCTTACCGGGCGTATCTCTGATCAGTTGGAGATGTCACTAAGTGAATTACGCCGAGAAGTCCGGGCAGAACTTGGTGCTGAGGCAGATTTTGTCGAAAACGCCTTTAGTTGGGTTTGGCCCGAGGGCGCTCGCTATATGGTTGAGCTTAAGCCCAATGAAACCCTTGCGTTGACGCCAGTAGAGATAGAGAACCGTTGGCGTTCTAAATTTGGTGATGTAGCTGGAGTCAAAGAGATCAAGTTCTTCAGTAAGCAGCGCATGGGCGGCGAGACTGACATCGGGTTCCGCATGGTGGGTAAAAACCCGCAAATGCTCCAGCAAGCTGCCGAAGAACTAACGGATTATTTGCGTAGTCTCGAAGGCGTTTATGAAGTGTCCAGTTCTTACAGTGAAGGGCCGCAAGAACTGAAACTTAGGGTTAAAGAGTCGGCAGAGCCCACCGGCTTAACGCTACGCGATCTTGCCAGACAGGTTAGGGAAGCGTTCTTCGGTGCCGAGGCTCAAAGATTCCAGCGCGGCAATGACGAAATTCGGGTAATGGTTAGATACCCAAGAGAAGAGCGTCGCTCGATTGGCGACCTAGAGGGGATGTGGGTGCAGTTGCCTAATGGCGCGGAAGCGCCGTTCAGTTCGGTAGCTGAATATGACCTTGGACAAGGCCGCAGCCAAATCCAGCGGCTTGATAAACAGCGCACCATTCGGGTTATGGCGAACGTAGATCAGCAAGTACTCGAACCACGATCTGCGGTGCGCAAAATACGCACAGACTATTTGCCCTCCATGTTGTCGCGTTATCCAGGTGTGAGCATGGAGCTGGATGGCAGTTCAAAAGAGGAAGAAGAAGCCCTAGGACTGCTGCTGTTGGTGGCCTTTCTGGTGCTGGGCAGTTTGTATGCATTGCTCGCGATCCCGCTGCGTTCCTACTTGCAGCCTCTCATTATTATGTCGGTGATTCCGTTCGGACTGATTGGTGCTGTTGTTGGGCACGCAGTACTTGATACCACCATAAGTATGGTTTCGATCATTGGCTGTATTTCCCTTGCTGGGGTCGTGGTTAATGACAGTCTTATTATGGTGGACTTTGTGAACCGCAAAACGCGCGAGGGCTTGGACTACGCATTGGCCTCGGTAGAGGCAGGCGCAGAGCGGTTTCGTGCCATCGTGTTGACCTCGTTAACGACCTTTTTTGGTTTGCTACCGATCATGTTTGAATCATCAACCCAAGCCCAAATGATCTTACCTATGGCGGTTTCTTTGGGATTCGGCATCTTGTTCTCGACGATCATTACTCTGGTACTGGTACCCGCGCTGTACAACATCTTGGCCGACTTAACGAAACCTAAGCGGCCGTTACCAGAAGCGCTTGCTGCCGCACCCAGTCCCTAGTTAGAGCATTGGTGTAGCCATCTGGCCTAGGTACACTGAGATGGCTAAAGGATGAGGAGGACACCCCATGGCAGCAGAAGAAACTTTTCAGTTAACCGATGCGCTTATTGCAGAACTTCAAACCATGGATACGCCCACGGTGTGCAATGCGCTGGAGCTGTTGGTGCCCAAGCGCCGTGGCTACGGTTATACCACCGAGCATTTGCATTGCACGCGCCCGCAGTTGCCGCCCATAGTCGGTTTGGCACGCACGGCAAGCATACGTGCTGCGCATCCAATTGACCTGAGTAGTGATGCAGCGCGGGCGCTATCAGATGCGTACTACGCCTATATTGATGAGGGACCGAAACCCAGCGTGGTGGTAATGCAGGATTTGGACGGAAAGGGCGGCTATGGCAGCTTTTGGGGTGAGGTCAATTCTAATGTGCACAAGGGCTTCGGCAGTGTCGGCCTTGTGACCGACGGCTGTGTTCGCGATCTACCTGATATCGCAGAGGGATTTGTGATGTTGGCGGCCTCGATCTTGCCCTCCCATGCTTTCATTCACGTGGTCGACTTTGCCCGCCCCGTAGATGTCGCCGGTATGCGCGTACGCGACGGAGATCTAATTCACGCAGACCAGCATGGTGCTGTGGTCATACCCCATGACGTAGCGACCGAAGTAAAGGCCGCGGCCGAACAAATAGCTCGGCGTGAGCGTGTGTTGATCGAAGCGGCGCAACAGCCGGGCTTTAACATTGACAAGTTCCGCAAAGCCCAGGGCGACGCGGCGGAAATACACTAGGCTCTATTTGAACGCCTTGGTGGTTGCGGGAATTCTCCCTAGGTCATCCTGAAACCCGGTGTCTAGAGCATCGTCATCGGCGACGATGTAACGTGAAATAGATTGGCCGTGCTCAGACAACTGCTCGTATAGCGATCTGGGTAGATTCAACGGCATTTGCTGTCGAAACCAAGGCGCATAGAACTCTGCATTGGGAATGGCCCGTACCTCGTCAGACAAGTTCGGTGTGCCGCCGTGCCAGGCGCGGGGGTCACGAATCAGTACGCTACCGGCAGGTGCAGGACATACCGTACTCAGTTTCATCCACTCTGGCTCGTCAGCTAACCGCGGCAAGGGCGTGTGACTATTCTGGGTCCCAGGTATTTGCCGCGTTGGCCCATTGATCGCTGTGAAGTCCACCATTAAAAAATTGCAGCACACGTAAGGGCAGGGCAGATCGCGCAGGCTGATGCGCCCAGACGGGTCATGGAACGCACCAAAGGTTTCGCCGCCAAATGCCGTACGGTCGTGAATATCGTAGTGCAGGCGTTGGTATTCAGTCGCGCCGGGCAAGCAAAAATCGCCGCCACCGCCTCGGGCGATGTAATCCGCCGAATCAAAAATTGCGGTCAATATGGGCGTAACATTAGGTAGATCCAGCAACATGGCCCAGGCCGGATCATGCATCATGTGGCCGGTTTTGCTGGCGGCACCGAAAGAGTATCGATGTGATCCTCGATTGCCGACGCGCTGTTTGTCCAAGGACAAAATGTCGTGAATCGCGCGATCACAAGCACTGCGCATGTTGAGCAATTGCTCGTTTGTGAGTGCATCCACGACCACCACAAAACCGTCGCGATAAAACAGATCGCGAGCGCGCTCTACCTCGGTTGTTGCAACCAAATCCAAACCTCGTATGCCATTGTGTTTGTTCAGGTAGTCACGCTGGGCCTGGTAAAGGTTGGCGTCTGCGCTGCGCCAACCCAAGTCATTGATTGCTGTGGTGGCTGCTTGGGCATCGGCCTCAAGGGTATTGGCTGCTGGACGGTTAGGCTGCTTCATAGGGGTCAACACTGGGCGGTTTTTGTGCCCGTACCAATTGCTAAAGCTAAAGTTATACTCCAAGGGAACTAGGGGGGAAACTGATGCAACAACAATATCCACTGAATGGATTAAAAGTCTTGGACTTTTCGCGGGTGCTGGCGGGGCCGTTTGCGGGCCGTATGTTGTCTGATTTAGGTGCCGATGTGGTCAAGGTCGAGCCGCCAGACGGCGACGTGACCCGCTTGTGGGGACACGTGGTGGCGGGTTTGCCAGGTTATTACCATCAGCAGAATGCGGGTAAACGTAATGTATGCATTGACCTGCGTAATGAACAATCCAAGCAATTGGTGCTGGATCTGGTGGCCGAGGCGGACATTCTGATCGAGAACTACCGACCGGATGTGATGCCTCGGCTTGGTTTGGGCTTTGACGAGCTGAGCAAAGCTAATCCGCGTTTAATTATGTTGTCTATATCGGGCTTTGGTCATGGTGGGCCGGAGTCCCATCGACCTGCGTATGCTCCCATCGTGCATGCTGAAGTTGGGCTTATGCACCGCCAAGCCGAGCGCAGTGATCTTCCTTTCAGTGACTTGCCGCTGTCGGTGGCAGACACCAATGCCTCGTTGCACGGACTCGTAGGCTTGCTGTCTGCGGTCATCATGCGCCAGCAAACCGGTGCCGGTCAGCATATCGACATCGCCATGGTAGATGCCACGTTAGCGACAGACGATCAGGTGCACTACGCCCTGGAGGATGCTGAAGGCACTGGCCCATTGCGTAATGACACGTGGGAAACTGGGCCTGGGCCGATTCTCATTTCTGCGGACTTCCGTTTTCTTTGGCACCTGCTCACCAGCCAAATGGGGGTCAATGATCCAACCTCAAAAGACACGCCGCTGCCGGAAAAAATCCGCATCCGCAGGGAAATCGTTGGTGACTATCTGGCTAACCTAGCCACCTGGGAAGCGGTAGAAGAAGCTATGGCACAGATGAATCTGGCCTGGGGCCGGGTTAGAGCGCCTGCGGCTTTGCCAGAGCAACCAACCCTAGCTGCCCGTGGTGCCATAACCCAGGTGGATGATCGAGCCGGAGGCACTCGCCCAATCACACAGTCGCCGTATCGATTTTCTGGCGCCCGTAGCGGTGTCCGGGGTCCGGCACCCCACCGAGGCGAGCATAACTCTGAGGTTCTTGAAGATTGGTTGGGTAAAAGTGCAGCTCAAGTTAAGGCGCTGCATGGCGCCGGAGTGCTGCAATTTGATGATGAGTTTGTACAGCTCTAAAGCGCGTTAACAACAGGCAAAAAAAAGCCCCGCAGTTGCGGGGCTTTTTTGTAGATCGAAGATCTAACCTTCACCAAAGGTCTTGGTGATGTCGATACCGAAGCTACGTGGACGCAGCAGCGTACCGGTCAGGCGATAGTTGTTGCCTAGACCGCCAGCGCTAAGCGAACGGTAGTTGCGTGCATCAAACAGGTTGTCGACAAAGGCGCGAACGCGCAGCGACTCGTCTGGGCTGCTCCAGATCAAGCTGGCGTCGGTCTGATGCCGAGCAGGCATCTTGTCGAAGTCTCGGTCGATGGAGTTGCTGTTGTACTCGCCTGTGTAGGAGTAGTACGCGGCAGCAACGAGGCGACCGTTTTCCAGTTCAAAGCGATAGTTCGCCCAAGCGGTGAACTTGTGCTGAGGAATACCCTTCAATGAGCTGCCTTTTAGGTTATGGCTGGTTTCGCCAAACAGCGGCTCAGGAATCAGTGGGTTATCGTCTTCCAAAAGGTAGATCTCATCCTGGTACTCGGTATTGGTCAAACTGTAGTTGGCGTTAATGGTCAACTCATCAGTGGCCAACCAAGTGCCTTCTACTTCCCAACCCTGGTTAACAGCACTACCGGTATTGGTTGGTATGTTACGGAAAGTCGCTTGAACGACATCATATACATCTACGCTGTCTTGATAACCATCGTACTGATAGTTATAGAGCGAGCTGAAAATTTGCAGGGTGCCGTCTAAGAAGGTGCCCTTAAAGCCCAACTCGGTGTGCCCTACTTCCTCCTCGTCATAGGAATAAACTGAGTTAACCACGGCGCCCGAAAGGTCTCTTGCGTCCAAAGTGCCCAGTCCGTAACCGCCCGCGCGATAGCCTGTGGTATATGACAAGTAAACCAAGGTGTCTTCGTTAGGCGTCCAGTCCAAGTTGATGCGTCCTGTGGCCTTGCTCCAGGTCTTGGATTCAGTCGCAAGACTTGAGAAACCAAATGGAATACCTTGCAAGCGCATGGGTGTGGCGCATGAAGTTGAGTCGAAGGCACAGGTGGGCGCAATCGGGTTCTGGCCTGTCAGATCCATAGTTGGAAGCGCAGCGCCCATTGCAACGTTGGCTAACGCAAGATTGCTCCAACCCAGAGCGGTGGCCGTCGCCTCGTCGACACCGAAGGCAGCCAGCAATCCGGCACGAATGCCGTAATCGAATGGGAATAGAGATTCGAAGTAGCCACCTCGGCGCTCTAAGACCTCTTTTTCGTCCTCGGCATAGCGCAGGCCGACGGTAAGTGCGAACTCCTCGTTAAAGGTGTACACACCTTGAGTGAAGGCAGCGGTTTGCACAACGTAGTTGGTGTTGATGTGGTTATAGGCGTTGCCGTCGGAATCACCCGTCCACAAACCCACAGTTTGAAAGCCCATTGGTGCATTTGCGATCCTGTTGTAATCCGAGAAACCAAATGCAGCCATTATCGGGGCAAGGCCGCCATAATTGGCTGCCTGATCGATTCGGCTTTGGGAGTTGTAGTGCGAAATCGTCCAGTCCTGCTTACGGTCACTGGCGAAGTAGTACAAGCCGCTGGTCAGGAATAGCTTGTCATTAACGTCCCACAGCAACTGCAGCTCGTGAGAAGCGTTCCAAACGTCCTCTAATACACGGTTACCAGAGTTGGAAATTTCGCTGTTTGAGTAGTCTGTATCCAGCGTGTAGGTGTAGTCGAAATCGCCGTAGCCGAAGATGTATTTCAGTGTCATGGCATCATTCAGCTCAAACGCGACATTCAGTGAAACGCCTTGCTGGTCAAAACCCTGATCGGTTCCACCATTGGTCAGCGCTTCAGGCTCGGCTTTTTCTAAGTCGCCGCCACCGTTTAGGTAGGCGTTGCTGGCGTATGCGTGGTTAACCACGCTGCTTGCTGCGACATCAACGCCAGGGCGTACCGGTGCGCCGTAGGCAACGTCACCCGTCGTTGGATGGGTAAACATCGTTGCGCCAGCGGTGGTGGCATTGGCAACACGCATGCCGTAGGCGTACAAATCAGTACGTCGTGTGCCTCGAGCGGTACCCCAGTTTTCGTCGATGATCACGTCGTTACCAATTACGTTGTAGGCATTACGCTTGTTCAGACGCATGGAAATGTCCCAGCGATCGCTCGGCTCCCACGCAAGTGTCAGGCTGACGTTTTGGTCATTGGTGCTGCCGGTATCAGGAGATCCATACTGACCGTCCATCCAGCCGTCGGCATCTCGGTCAGAAACTGTCAAGCGATAGCCGGCTGAACCATTATTAACGCTTAATGGTCCAGAGATCACACCATAGAGTTCGCGGTTGCGCTCGCTACCGACTTGCATACGAACCAAACCAGATAGTTCTTCGGTCGGCCCTTTGGTGATGTAGTTAATGGCACCACCCACAGAGTTTCGACCGTACAATGTGCCCTGAGGTCCGCGCAGTACCTCGATACGTTCAACGTCGAAGAGTGCGTTTTCAGTTAACGCAATCAAGGCGTCTTCTGAGTACACGCCGTTGTAATACGTCGCCACACCGGGGTCACCACCCAAGGCGCGGAAGTTTCTGCCCACACCACGAATACGAATGTCGTAGCTGTCGCGGGTAGTTGCTGGGATAAAGTTAACGAACTCATCCGCGGACTGAATACCCAGATCCTCGATCAGTTCTGATCCCAAAGCAGTGATCGAAATAGATGTATCCGATACCGTTGATTCCACTTTCTCAGCGGTTACAACGACCTCCTCAATACGTCGCTTTGTGCCGTCATCATCTGCAACCGCGGAGGTCGCAAAAGCGCATGCGGCCACTAAGCCGATACCCAATCGAAACATTATGTTTTCTCCCTCAATTATCCAGCCAAGGACAGGCTAGGATTGTTGTCACCCAAAAGTTAACAAGCTGAGAATGTTAGAAAATATTTCTAAAATCAAGAGTTTTGACGCGAATTTCACATCAATGAAGAACGCTCTAATTTGGGAAAATGCCCCTGAATCTAGGACATTTTTTAGAAATAGAGCTGAGATGGGTGGCTCAAAAGGCACATCCTGATGTTGAAACATTCTGAAACAAAGTGAGAAGAACGGATTTAGGAAGCTTTGAGAACAGTTTTCAGTAAATCAAAATATGACGAAGCCCTGTATCAGTCGGTGCGACTGGCCAGATCCTCTTGCAGAAATTGATTGCGATAGCGCTCGAGTTTGTAGACGAGTCGGCGACCTGCTGGCAGGGCTGATTCCAGCCCTTGCCAAAGACCTTCATTGGAATAGGTAAGGGTCAGGTCGATGGCATCGGCCTGTAAACGAAACCGCTGCTCGGTGTTCTCGTCGTCAGGGTTTAGTGGGCTGAATTGCACCGCTACCAAACTGCCGTCCTGACCATTCAGGAGTTTGTCCTTAGTCAGAATTTCTTGCGTCCAGTAAGCAAAGGTCGTCAGGCAGCTTTCTTCCAGCGAGCCAGGTTCAGAACCTTCCAGGGTAAAACCCTCTGCGGTCCTTTGGCCCTTAACAGCCAAGTTATTTTTGCGTGTCTTAGTGGTGCTGGTGATGTTCTGCAAACATAGGTTCTTATCGTAGGTCTCGCTGACTTCGTGAGCGTAGGAAAACAGCGGCACTTTCCATAATCGGTACTCGAAGTTGGCGCGGCTGTTTAGATATGTGGAGTCGCCATCTCGGCGCACCTCGAACTGGTGATAACCCACTTCTTTGTCGTCGATGTAGGCGGCAAAGTACCAGTGCTCGAAGGTGGGTAAGTCTTTTACCGGCGCAGCAACAGTAGGCGTTGCTGCTAACAGACTGGCGGTAACGAAGCCGACGATCAACAGTTGTTGAGTTTGTGGACGAGAAGCGGCACTTATCCAGTGCCTAGGATTGATAAAGGTCGGCACAAAGGCTGGGGTTTGGCTCTGATAGTCGCGGTACTCTGGTCGCAATGAGGGCGTGCGCTGTTCCATACGCGCAACACCGGTGAACCGCAGCAGCAGCCAACTGACCAAGGTCATGGTTACAAGGCCAATCCAACTGCCTAAGCTCAAAGCCAACAAAGATAGGGCGAGCCAAAAGAACCATTCGCCAAAATAGTTTGGATGGCGTGAGTATTTCCACAGACCGCTGCGCAAAACTTGGGTTTGGCGCTGACCTGGATTATCTAGCCGCTGCAAGAAAGCACTGAGCTGTAAATCGGCGACGATTTCATAGAGCAAGCCAAATGTTGCGGCAGCCAAAAGGACGGTATCAATAAAGCGCCATGGCGTTTGGCTTACGACGATGGGATAGAAGATGCTGCTGATGACTAGTGCCAAGAATGCTTGCAGCAAAAAAATCATACCGAGACTGGTGTAGCGAAAAGACGCGCCGTAGCGAGCGCGTATTTCTGCGTAACGGCGATCTTCACCGCGCCCAGCTGCGCGTGCCGCCAAGTAAGTAGCTAAACGTACTCCCCAAGCGGTCACAATCAGCAGCAACAAGCCGCCACGCAAGGTTAGTGGGGCGGCGTTACTAAATAGGCTTAAGCACGCCATGACGTGCAGTAGTGGCCACAAAATGTCGACATGGCTGACGTTATTGCTGCGCAGTGAGTACAGCCACAGCAAGAAGGCGGAGCTAGCTAGCCAAGGGGCGGCGCTGAGTAGGGCATTGATCACTGTTTTGCCGCGAAGCGGCGTCCAATGGCGCGCACACCGGCGCCGAGCACTGGAATATGCGAGTAAAAGCCTAATCCGCTATCCCAAAAGTCTTGATGCAGTATCACCTGGCCCTGAGGGTTAAAGCGCACGTGAGTGACGCCCAACGTGTCACTCACCACTTCGCGTCGAACGGGTGTAAATCGAGCCTGCATAGACCAAATCAGATAAACATCTGGTCCCTGGCGCAGGGTTTGGTGAATGTTCACATCCACAGTGGTTCCGGCGTCACTCAAACGGGTGAAGTGATCAACGACGGTTTGCTTGTCTCTGGTGACCATCAGCGCATCGCTGAAATGCAGGTCGCTAGCATAGAGATCCGATGCCACAGCACCGGTGCTCGCGGCGCCCAGGTTGGCAAGGAAGTCTACAAAACGATCAATGTCCTGTTTTGATGTTTCGGTAGAGCCGGGGAAGTCGCTTAGAGCTTGGCGGTATTGCGCGGGATATGGCTGTGGGGTGCCTGCTGGATTGTTGCCGGTCGATGCGCAGGCGCTCAGCATGGCTGCACAAACCGTTAGGCAAAGACGTTTGAAAAGGGAATTAGACACAACGTTGAGAAGGGTAGTAACGATTTTGTGAACGACGGGTGAATCTGTGTGATTTAGGTTTTCACAGGTGATTCACATGCGGACATCGACGATAAGCGTCCACAAAACCAGGCGTCCTCATGCCCGCAACACCGCTCATTGCGTTGATTCATCCGCTTTCGCCTCGGTCCGAGGGGTGCGTGTGAAAATCGCAATTGTTGGGGCTGGCATCAGCGGCATTGCTGCTGCAGATACCTTGTCGTCTACAGCAGACGTAACTTTATTCGAAGCCGACCCAAGACTCGGCGGTCATACCGACAGCCACACTGTGTTGTTGAGTGACCAGGTCTACAGTGTCGACACAGGTTTTGTCGCTTTCAACGAAGCCCAATATCCGGCTTTCTCCTCTTGGTTAAACGCTCTGGGGGTAACATCCCAACCCGCCCATATGTCACTCAGCGTCTCTTGTCCGCCACAACGCTTTGAGTACGCGACCAGTGATTTACCCAGCCTTTTCCCCTCGTTGAGCGCGGTGTTTTCTTATCCGCAGTACCAACTGCTTGCAGACATCCGACGTTTTAATCGTACGATTAATCAAGCGGTAGCGGCGAATCCGAACGAAGCACTCGGTGCCTACCTGCATCGCAATAGTTTTAGCCAACGATTCATCAATTGTCACATCGCCCCGCTATGTATGGCGCTGTGGTCAAAAGCCGCGTTCGATGTGCTGCAAGTGCCGCTGGGACATGTCGCAACGTTCATCGCCCAACACGGCTTGTTGCGCCTGGACGAGCAGCCCCAGTGGCGGGTGATCCGTAGTGGCGCGACCCAGTACCTAGAAGCCTTCGAGCGCCAGTTCAAGGGCACGATCAAACTGCAAACGCCGGTACGACAAATTCAGCGGGCAGATGGTTTTGTGCGGGTGAAAACAGATGACGCAGACAGCGCTTTCGACGCGGTCATAGTAGCCTGTCACAGCGACCAAGCTTTGGCGTTATTAGAACAACCATCGCTACTTGAACAACAACTGCTTGGTGCAGTTCGTTACAAGCCAAGTCGAGTTGTATTGCACAGCGATCCGTCATTCATGCCTGATCGCAGAAGCTTGTGGTCTAGTTGGAACGCGCAAATGCAGGAGTTGGACGGGCCGGCGACGTTGAGCTTTTGGATGAATCGAATCCAATCGATCCGCGGTCAGGATTTTTTCTTGACCTTGAATCCGCGCACTTCGCCACAACAGATCTGGGCTGATCGCACGTATGCCCATCCCATTTTCGACAATGCAGCGCTGCAAGCCCAATCGCGACTCAAAGATTTGGACGGCGAGGGTGGGGTATTTTTCTGCGGCTCGTATTGGGGTTGGGGTCTGCACGAAGACGGATTTACCAGCGGCGTTGGTGCAGCACAACGAGTTCAAACGGCTCTGCAGGGCCAAACTAGCCGACTCAGTGAACAAGAGCGTGGCAGCGACGCTATGAGCGAGATCGACGCCATCATTGCTGCGGCGAAAAACCAGACCCAATGAACAAGTGGCCTTTCCACAGCAATTCTCGTGCGCAATTGAGTGGGTGCCGCCGTGATTAAAGCGATCAACGAACACGGCTTATCCGTGCTCAACTTTTTGTTGATCAAGGTCGCTTGGGTGGCCTGTGTATTAGGCGGTTCGGTGCCCGGTGTCGCGGTGGTTTCGCTGATGTTTGTGCTGTGTATTGTGCAAGGCCGCTGGCAGCGAGAGCGTGCTTTTGTAGTTGGTTTGACAGTCCTCGGATTGGTGTTAGACAGCACCTGGATCCATTTGGGGATTTTAGATTTTGGTGCCGATACCTTAAGCGTGGCGAACGTCGAAGTAGCCCCGCTATGGATCGTTATGCTCTGGGTTGCGGTAGGTCTGTCGCTATTCGAGGCTCTGGGTTTCTTCGTCAAAAGGCCTTTGGTGGGAGCGCTGATTGTCGGTGCCACCGCTCCCCTGTCGTATTCCACTGGCGCGCAATTCGGCGCCGTGGTCATAAGTTCTACAGCGTCGCTGTTTATAATTGCGGCGGTGTGGGTAGTGGTATTTGGTGTTGTATTTGAACTTGCCCGTCGTGTTCAGCAGACTGGCCCAGGCGAAAATAACAACCCACAGGCAGCAGGATGATTCGTAACCGAGGTTTAGTCGCAAAATTAGGCCGGGTGCTGGCGTTGCAGGTGGCGCTGATCAGCTTAGCCGTTGCCGCGGGGATCTATGTCACTTACACCATTGTCCAAGACTCTCTAATTAACGAGGCGCTGGAAAACGAAGCAACGCATTTTTGGTCGTTATACGAGCAGAACCCCCAGCAGGCGTTGCCGAACACAAATAACATGTTGGGCTACCTTGCTGTGGGTGATGCAATGCAGGGTGTGCCCGAGCAGTTCCGCAGTTACGGCAGCGGCTTCCTAGGTCGGGTACAGGTGGGCGATGCGGAACCTATTCTGTATGTCAGCGAGAAAGACCAATCACGTCTGTATCTGATTTTTGCCAGTGAAGACGTATCCGACCTGGCGTTCTTTTTTGGCATCGTGCCCTTATCTCTGGCCTTAGTATTGATCTACGGCTTGTCCTTTCTTACCTATCGGCTCTCCCATAGAGCCATCTCACCGATCGTGCAGTTAGCGGACTATCTCGAGAAATTTCCCTTCGAAAAAGCCTCGCATTCCACCAAGGATCTGCAGCAGATGCGCTCGCTGGCAAATGCTGAAGTGGATGTGATGATCGACGCCATCGACAGTTTCACCGAGCGCTTAGACGCCTTTATCGAGCGCGAAAGAATTTTTACCCGCGATGCCAGTCACGAGCTGCGCACCCCCATTGCGGTGTTCAAAGGCTCACTAGACTTATTGCAGCGTCAATCTGAACGGCCACAAGAAGATGCTCGGGCATTAGCCCGCATGCGTCGCACAGTGGAAGATATGGAAGGCCTTATCCAGACCCTGCTGTTACTGGCTCGTGGCGAAGAAGTGGAACAGCCTGGGGTTCGCTTGCGCCTTAACGACCTCGTGCCTGAGCTGATTGACCAGGTAACGCCCCTGGCAACGGATCGTGGGATAAAACTGGTATTAGTTGAGTCAGCTGACTTATGGGTGCAAGCACCTGACCGGGTGGTGCAAATACTTATCATCAACCTGCTGCGTAACGGCATCAATTACACGCCCCAGGGCCAGGTTCAGGTAGAGATCAAGAACAACGCGGTGACGGTAAAAGATACCGGTATCGGCATGACATCGAGCGAACTCAACCAAGCTTTCGAGCCTTTCTATCGTAGCGAGCGAGGTCGCACCAACGGCCCAGGACACGGTTTGGGGCTGTCTATTGTCAGAAGGTTAGTGCACCAGTTCGAGTGGAAAATCAGCGTTCAAAGTAACGTCGGCGAGGGCACAGAAGTCACCATCAACTTTGGCTAGTTGTTGTTACGAATTCGCTTCCACGCCGCCAAGGTTGCGTCCCGGGCTTGGGCCAAATCCACTACCGGTTTTGGGTAACCACTGTTCTCAGTGTACTGCCAAGGGGTAAATATGCTCTTGCCTTGGGTATGGGCAAGCTCAGGAATTTGGCTACGAACAAACGCGCCGGTGGGATCAAAACGCTCAGCTTGGCGAATGGGGTTAAACATGCGGAAGTAAGGTACAGCATCGGTGCCTGTTGAAGCGCTCCATTGCCAACCGCCGTTATTGGCCGCTAAGTCGCCGTCCACCAGGTTCTGCATAAAGTACCGCTCGCCTTCACGCCAATTAATGAACAGGTGTTTGGCAAGAAATTGTGAAGTCACCATGCGCAGCCGGTTATGCATCCAGCCAGTGCTGTTGAGTTGTCGCATACCTGCGTCTACCAACGGCAAGCCGGTTTCGCCAGCCTGCCAGCGCGCTAACCATTCGTCGTTGTGATTCCACTCAAGGAGTTCGGTCTCCCGGCGAAAGGCCTGGCCCATGCTGAGACGCGGATGGGCCGCCAAAATATGGTTATAAAACTCGCGCCAAATTAACTCGCTGATCCACGTATCAAGGCCGGGGTTGCCCGCCGCCAAACAGCTATTGTTGGCCTTATAGGCTGCATGTAGACATTGTCCAGGGGAAATCGTGCCAATGGCCAAATGTGGCGACAATTGGCTGGTGCCCGGTTGCAGCGGCAGATCCCGTTGTTGGTCGTAGGCCGTTGCGCGCTGCTCCACAAAGTCGCTCAGGCATCTTTGAGCAGCCACCTCGCCAGCCTGCCAGAGCGTTGCACCAAAATCCTTTTGCACCTGGCCCAAGACGTCTGGCGTTTGTTGGGGTGTAACGGCGGCCCCTTGGGGCTTGGGTGGTGCTAACGGTTTCTCTGGATTGGCCAGAGGGTGCGCTAACCAACGCTTTTTGAAGGGGGTAAATACGGTATAGCCACCGCCATCGGGTTTGGTGACGGCACCGGGAGGCAGATGGGTAAAGCTCTGGTGACGTTCGCAGGCTATGCCGTTTTGCTTGAGAGCGTCTTCTACGTTGTTGTCTCTGCGCTGCTCATTCAGGGCAATCTCAGCATTGAAAAACACGCATTGGGCCTGCACTTGTTGCGCGCAAGCAACAATATGTTTGGCGGCGTTGGTAAAACCGTCACAGTGTTGGATCAACAGCTCAATGCCCAGCTCGGCCAATTGCTGACTCACGCAGTCGACACTGCGCAAGGTCATGGCGATACGCCACGGCGACAGATCGTGATTCTGCCATTGGGTGTTGTCGACTAAAAAGACACAAGTAACCTCGCCGCGCTGACACGCGGCGTGCAACGCGGGGTTGTCGCTAATACGCAGATCGTTGCGTAGCCAAACCAGGTTATGCATAGACGTTGGGTGCTGCTATTCCGGCGCAGGCTCCCGCAGGCAATAACCTTGGCCCTGGCGAGTTTGCAGTAAGGGCACGTCGAAGGGACGATCAATGATGCGTCGCAGGTTGTAGATGTGGCTGCGCAGAGTGTCGCTGTCAGGCGGCTCGTCGCCCCAAAGCTCTTTCTCTAACGAAGCTCGAGTCACGACCTTTGGCGATTCGCGAATCAGGACGTGCAAAATGTTGAACAGGGTTCGCGAAAGCAGCAGATTTTGGCCTTCTCGACTCACTTCCATAGTGTCTAGGTTGAGCTTCAGGCCGCTGACTTCGTACTGCTTTTCTAGGTGTTGGCTGCGGCGGATGACGGCGTCCAAGCGAGCCTCAAGTTCGGGCATATCAAAGGGCTTGATTAGGTAATCGTCGGCACCGGACTCGAAACCCTTGAGCTTATCGTCGAGTTGGTCACGAGCAGTAAGCATGATGATAGGGGTGGTTACTGCTGCATCGTCTCGCAACCGTTGGCAAACCGTCAGGCCGTCAACCCCCGGCAACATGATGTCCAGTACAATGGCGTCGTATGTATTAGTTACGCCAAGGTGCATGGCGGTAAGGCCATCGCCTGCATAGTCAACAATATAGTTAGAGGCCTCTAGATAAGAGCCGACGGTTTCGGCCAGCTCTTGATGGTCTTCAACAAGCAATACGCTTCTACTGGAATTTTTGGCCATTCGCACAGTCAACTTAAGGTGTGTGTGAATCGACATTGACACAAAGCTTATGCCTTGCCAATGGGTTTGCGTCACCCGAAACAAGCCCTGAGCCGATGACCTAACGGCTCGCAATAATGTCTAATTTTTGTCCTAATTTATTAGACGATTGTTAACTATTGCAAGTCCGGTGGTAGCACCAGGCGGCCAGGAAACTTAGGTTCAGAGATCACACCAATAGGTGACGGTTGAAGGCCTCCTTGACCAAATAGTTGCTCCGTCGTGCGGCTCGCGGGTAAGGCGGGGCAGGTGCCGGGGTTTGCTCTATAAGCCAGTGCGGCTTTCAGCATGGCCTCATTGGTATTGCCTAACGCGTTGGATAGGTCATCGGCTACCGCGCAGCCTGGAATTGGTTCCCCCTCAACCACAGCCAAGTTCGAGGGTGAAAAGCCGTCTGAGTAATCGCCATAACCCTTGGCATTCACACCCTTGAATTGAATCGAAAAGTAAGACGTGCCGCAGTTCGCCATTTCGTAAAACCCATAGGGTTTGCCACAAGTGGTGGTGCCGATTTGTATCACCTGTATATCAATGCCACGCAGACCGTTAATGATGGCTTCTGAAGCAGAGCAGGTATTACCACTGGTGAGCACGTAAACTTTTGACAGATTGAGGTAGGGCAATGATCTGCCGCGACTCACGGAAAAGCCTTGGGCTTCATTGTGAAATCTACGCGGCAATAACGATGCGCCTGTTACCGGATTGACTGAAGGATGCTTGTTGTTGAACTGTTGTAGTTCGAAGGTGCGGCCAGAGGTCGCGTTGGGTCCAGCGATCATGTAGGCCAGCTCGTTCGCGATGTCCAGATAACCGCCGCCGTTGTAGCGGAGGTCCAAAACGAGGTCAGTGATGTTGCTGTCGCGCAGGGATTCGATCGCGTTGACCAGCTCTGCTTCGGCAGTGGCGATATGATCGTTAAAAGTGAGATATCCCACCAAGCCGGAATCGGTACTGAGCACTTGGACATTCTGCACCGGGTCCTTGGTGATAGACGCCGAGGTCATGGATACGGTGCGCACCGTCGAGCTGCCGAGATCTCTGACTTCAAATGTGTGGGTCTCACCTGCTGCCTCTGGATAAAAAGCAGCGTTTAAGGCGTCCGCATCGGTGCCATTCACAACATCAACGCCATCGGCGGTAATGATTTCTGCTCCCCTTGCCAGGTTGGCAAAGCGAGCTGGAGAATTCGGTTCGATGAACCCTACTTGAATCTGTCGAGGTCGTGTTGCGCTTTTCACCACCCATTTGGCGCCATAGCCAGCGGAAACGCCGGCTTGGGAAAGTTGTTTCCAAACTAGGCTGTCGTAGGAAAAATGAAAGCGATCTTTTGCTGCCCCGGAAGCTGTTGTGGCGAAGGTTTTCATGAGCCGAAAGTAGTCGGCCACGCCCTCAGCGTCGTCTGCATAGTTTTCAGGGTCGACGTCATCGATTTCGTCATACCACAAATACAGGTCGTTACTTCTGGCCCGCAGCCAGTTGTTTTCGTCCTCAAAGCTCCCAGCGCGGTCTGGAAAAGCAGAACCGTCGAACGGGTCCGTGCCGGTTCGGGGGTCGCCACACAAATTTGCGTAAACGCTGCTGTCCTGAAAGACCCCTTGGTCGAAATCGCTGACCTTCTCAACGACGGTCACAGTAATGGCTACAGAGGTGGTGGCGCTGCCGTCGGTGACGCTGACACTCAAGATATAGACGTTGTTCGTATCTCTGTCGTTTGGGTCAGAGTAGCTCGGCGCGCTCAAGAACGTCAGAAGCCCGCCGTTGCTGATGCTGAAAGCAGCGGCGTCTTCGCCGCTTAAAGAAAATGCCAGCGCGTCGCCGTTGCGGTCACTGGCGCTGATCGTCGTGACCGCTGTCTCTCCTTCGGCTACAGTCAAATCGCCAGGGTTAGTAAGCGTGGGTGCGATATTTGCGCCGCCGCCGCCGCCGCCGCCGCCACTGCCAGAACCAGAGCCGCAGGCCGCCAAGCACAGTAATACGATGGCTTTGCTGAAGACGGAAATGGCCTTGATCATCTGGTATCTCGCGGCAATTGGCTCTAATAGCGCATTACAGTAAATTGTTGTGTCGATTTTTGGTATACCTTGGCACAGCAAACAGGAGCGAAAACATGTCGGTAACTGAAACGTTGGCGCAGATCAAACACTGGGTTGTAGCGCCGGATTTAGTAAATCTGGCAGCCCAGGTGCAGCCCGCGATGCAGGGTAATGCCCAGGCGCAACAACAAATCAGCGGCGCACTGTTGTGGACGGCTTTTGCGTCACCTGCAGCCGTTACAGCGGTTTACGATGCCATTGCGGCGGGCAATTTAGGTGAGCAGCCAACGGCGACCCGCAACGACTTTGAGCAAAGCGCAGTCCCCGAAACATTTTGGGCCACCTTTACCGAGACCTTAGAGGGGCCGGAAGAAGGCTATGACGCCACTAGCATTACCGTCGCAGTGGCTGCCTTGGGTGGCTGTGTTGCCGAAGAATTTGCACATCTTGCAGAGATGGCTGCGCAACACCATCCGGGCAGTAATGACGCGGCGAACCAAACCATTCCTGAATTAATTGATGTGCCCAAACTGGCGCAGTTGCCAGATGGCAGCCTGGGTAATGAGCTTTACCGAATGTTGGTGGACAACAATTTCGATGCCGAGGTCCTAGATCGAGAGGTCATCGGTCTGGCGAATTTGAGCCCGGCGTTGCGGTACCTCAATACGCGGATTCTGCAAATGCATGACGTTTGGCATTTAGCGGCCGGCTATCAAACCACCAGCCTGCACGAAATTGCTATTTCCGCGTTCCAACTGGCTCAGTTTGGCCACAACTATTCGTCAATGTTTTTAGCTACCGTCGTGACCATGAGCAGCTGCAAGACCCCAGCCGGTTTTGGCCTGTTAATACAAAACATCAGCGAAGCATGGCGCCATGGTCGTGCCGCACCGCCCCTGATGGAAATCGATTGGGAAAGCGAGTGGCACCAAAAAACCGAAGACATCCGTATGCGGCATGGCATCGAGCCGTTCAAAGGCAGTTTCCCACCGGATCTGCTAGAGCAACTTGCCGCCTCGGCAGCCTAGCGCCCGTAAGCTAAGGCCAGCCAGTTGTGATTGAGTTATAAAACATAAGCGTTTTTAGCGCAGACTCGCTGGCTTTGAGAACGGGACAAAACAACGTTGAGGGCCTTTATGCGCTGAGTGCGCTCGGCGCCTGGGGCGATGCATTCTTTCTCCAAGGCAATGCCACACTACAGGACTCCGAAACCACCGCTGGCGCCAATGCGGACGCGCCAACTAATAACGTTCGACCAGCGTCTGGCGCGTCGGATTATGTGGTCAATCTCATGCTGGGCTATGACTCGCTCTCGGGCCGTCACATGGGATCAATCATGTTCAACGTCTTCGGTGAACGACTGTATACGGCTGGCAGAAACGGGGCCGAGGATCTTTATGAGCAGCCCTTCAACTCACTGGACGCAACCTACAGCTTTTTTCCCACAGAGAACGTAACCATAAAGCTGAAGCTGACTAACTTACTGGACGAAGCGATCTCTATTGAGCGCGATGGCGTTTTGGTTTTTGAAGAAAAGCCAGGTATGGCGATCAGCGCGTCGGCCAAGTACGACTTCTAGGGGCGAATACCTTGCCGCTGAGCTAATCCATCAAACCTCTAGTTGGGATTCGGCGCTTAGCCCTATACTGTGTTGCCATTGCAACAGGGGAGAAGGGGCAGGCGCGTGAGCAAGTTGACCATTACGCCGCAGAATTGGAATACGGCGCCGCATAACCGCACAAGTTTTCAACAGGTGCAGCAGCTTTTTCCCACCGCGCGTATATGGCGGGGTGACGGTGCCGCAACGGAGTTGGGGTCCAGGCCAGCTGATCTAAGTCAGATTGCTTACACCGGCATGGATCGGCAGACCCATACCCTCGAGCACTTTATTGCCAGCACGTACACCGATGGTTTTTTGGTTCTTAAAGACGGCAATGTGGTCTGCGAGCAGTACTTCAATAATATGGCGCCGCACAGCCTGCATTTGTTGAACTCGGTGTCCAAATCCTTTGTCGGCATGCTCGCTGGCATCTTGGTTGCCGACGGTGTGTTGGATCCCCAACAAAGCGTCGCTGGTTATGTGCCGGAGTTACAGCGCAGTGCTTTGGCCAACTGCTGCGTACAAGACGCCTTAGACATGACGGCCGCGGTGCGTTACGGAGAAGACTACGACCAGGCGGATGACGATTTTTGGCAGGAAGCCGCAGTGGTGGGTTGGCGTCCTAAATTGCGCACAGCGGACTCGCCGTCGTCGTTGCTGGAGTTTGCGGCGGCGTTACAAGACGTTGACCAAGACGACGGTGCGCATTTTCACTACCGCACGGTGCTTACCAATGTGGTCGGCATGGTACTTGAGCGCGCTGCGGGCCAGCCGTTGCAGACCTTGCTGCAAGAGCGTTTATGGCGTCGATTGGGCGCTGAGCAGGACGCCAATGTGGTTGTGGACGGCATTGGCTTCCCTTACATGGGTGCCGGTATGAGTGCTTGCGCACGTGATCTTGCACGGTTTGGTGAGCTGCTGCGCAATGACGGGTTTTACAATGGTCAGCAGATTGTGCCAGCGCAATGGGTGCAGCAGACACGCACAGGCAGTGATCAGTTGCGCCATTTATTTGCTCACTCTGATTACGCTCGCATGATCAGAGGTGGTCATTACCACAATCAGACCTGGGGTAATGCGCCTGCTGGGGTTCTGTTGTGTGTGGGTATTCATGGACAGACCATTCATATCAACCAAAATACTGGTGTGGTGATTGTTAAGCTGTCTAGTCACCCAGCGCCTTCAGACTTGGGCCTGTTTGGCGAGACCTGGCGCGCATTGAATGCGTTGACCGAAGCCGTCTAGGGGTACATGACTATGCAGCAGCCTTTGTCGCTTGCCGGCACACCCGCAGCGTCGCCCCTGGGTTACTTCAGCTGGGCGTTTGGTCAGGCAGCGCGCGACCCGTTTTACATCATGGTGGTGATTTACATCTTCTTCCCGTACTTCAGCAGTGTGGTGGTGGGAGATCCGGTAAAAGGCCAGTCTATTATCGGGTACATAAATGCCACCGTAGGCTTTGTATTAGCCGTCACCATTCTCTTTCTCGGTGCCATTGCAGACAAAATTGGTCGGCGCAAACCCTGGATCGTTGCGACTTATGGTGTGATCGCTGTCGGCGCTATGTTGCTGTGGTGGGTGCAGCCCGGCGGCACAGGCTTATCACTGAATGTAAGCATTGGGCTGATATTTTTGATTATGGTGGCGTTTGCTTACGCTGAGGTGTTTCACAATGCCATGTTGCCCAGTGTCACACCTGCCGACAAAGCCGGTCAGGTATCGGGTTTAGCCTTTGCGCTGGGCAACTTTGGTGGGGTGTCTATGATGGTGTTCGTACTGTTCGCCTTTGCGCTGCCTGGGGTACAAGACTGGGCGTTCTTGCCTGCTCAGCCACTCTTCGGTATTGATCAGAGTGTTAACGAGCACGACCGCATCGTCGGACCTATAGCGGGTATTTGGCTGCTGTTGTTCATTTTACCGGTATTGCTGTTTACACCAGATGGTCGGTCCAGTGGTGTGACCTGGCAGCAAGCTGCTCGGGCGGGTCTTGGCGAAGTGGTGTCGACCCTGCGCCAATTGATTAAGCATTATTCCAATATCGCTGTGTATCTGTTGGCGCGAATGCTGTTTAACGATGGCATGGTTGGGGTGTTAATTTTTGGCGGGGTCTATGCCGCTGGGAACTTTGGTTGGGAAACCATCGCCTTGCTGATCTTCGGGCTTACTACCAGCGTCTCGGCCATGATCGGCGCTTATGTTGGCGGTTTGTTGGATGACCGTTTGGGTTCTATGCGTACCCTCAAGGTGTCGATCCTTATGAGTTCGATCATCCTGGTGATGTTGACCTCTATCACGCCAGACACTTTGTTCTTCGTGATTCCTGTCAGTACCGAAGCCGTTTGGGCTTTCCCGTACTTCAGTAGTGTGGCTGAGCTCACTTATCTCGCGACTAACCAGGTGTTCGCATTATTTTTTGTGACCGGTTTGTCGGCATCCCGAACATTAATGGCGAAGTTGTCGCCACCAGAAATGGCCACGCAGTTTTTTGGTTTGTATGGCCTTAGTGGTTCGGTCACGGCGTTTCTGGCGCCGTTGCTGGTGGCAGTGGTTACCGACATCAGTCAATCCCAGCGAATAGGTTTCGCTTCGTTAGTGATCTTGATTTTAATCGGTGGCCTGATGTTGGGCTGGGTGCGCGAAGAACAAGCCACCCGGGCGCCGGATTAAATTAATCGGTCAGCTGTTCGTGCTGGCGTGCCGGGTATCGGATGCCAAAGGCAGATCAGGCACACCCAAGGCGCTATCGGTCCAAACCCAGACACGCCACAACATACGCTGTAAATCCTGATACGCGTCGCGACCGTGCAGCAGTCGATAATTGTCTACCACTAGGGTTTGTCCTGGATGCAGCTTAAAGCGCGGCGCGTGCTCAAAGGCAGCATTAATGGTGTCGCGCCAAATCGCGATCATGCGAGCGTCGCGCTCTGGGTCGCTGCTAGCAGGTGCGGGTTTTTGTTCCAGTGTTTTGCGCACCATGGTGCGTCCGCGACCGTTGTTCATAACAATTGGACTAAGCGCCAGCTGCATATGTTCTTCAGTCTGATCAATCACGGTTTCGCCTAGTGCGCGACCCGCCCAGCCGAGTTCGGTGTCCTGTAACAGTTGTTGATGTATGGCGTAACCGTCGATCAGTACGCTTTCGCCACCTGCGGCGCACTCGCGTATGCAACTGAGCATCATGTAGTCGGGATACAGGTCACCATAAGCGAAACCATCGGTGTGGGCTGGGGTCGCAATATGATTGGTTACCTGGGTGCGAGCGTGGTCGAACTCACCACCCTCGAATACCCGGGCAGCTTCTGGTACGGCTAAGGTGTGTTCGGCGAAAATCTCGTGGGCCAGCGCACGCGAGGCCTGCTCACCGCATTCGGCGCCGTCTAACACCACGGCACCGTCGCGTTGCAACAGCGGATGCAAGTCGGTAATCGTGCTGACTGTTTCGGGTTTTACGCCGCAAGCATGCAGATCCATGGGTTCCTCCAGGCGTTATTCGCGTGCCATTTCTGCGCGACCTACGCCATCGTGATCTAATTCTTGGTCGTCGCCAAGGTCCACAGTGACTTTGTGCAGCTTGCCGGTAAAGGCGAAGGGCGATGCGTAGTCGCCCACGGTAGTGCCGCGATCAAAACCAATGTCCAATCCAGACCAGGAAATCATTAAGTTAAAAATACTGTCGGTGTGCAGCTGCGCCACTTCGATGCCGTCCACCCATAACGAAGCGCGGCCAACCACGCTGTTGTCGTCTTGTGGCTGACGCTGCATTACGAACGTTAATTCGCGGCGACCTGGCAGTACCGGCTCTGGTGTGGTGAGCAATTGATGGGTGCCGCCAATGTTGAGGTCGTGCACTAAGTGACCGTTGTCCATGTACAACGAATACCCGCCGGTGGCATCGCCGTGGGCGATTAACACTCCACTGTCGATGTTGCTCAGAATCTCAACATCGACGTTGATGCGATAGCTGCGGCTCCGCAAATCTGGTGCGACATCGCTGGGTAAATGACCCATACCAGGCCAGAATGCATAATGTGTACGAGCACCTCGATGGCGCTCGGCGTTCTCCGCGAACCGTGGCGCAAAGCGATCATCTAGCGGTAACACCTGATTGGCTTCGGCCTGCTGCCACCACAGAGTTTGTAGGTGCTGCAATCGCTTTGGCTCGACCTCAGCTAAGTTATGTACTTCGTTAAAGTCCTCTTCCAGGTGGTACAGCTCCCACTCATCGTTCTCGAAGGCGGTGCCTGGCTCGTGGTAGGCCACGGCTTTCCAACCGTCATGTACCAGCCCGCGGTGTCCGAACATTTCAAAATACTGAACGTCTTTTGCGGTGGGCGCTTGGGCGTCATATAAAGAAGCTGCAAAACTGCTGCCTGGGGTGCCTACCCCCGGGCGCTTGTTGGCCTCCACACCCAGTAACTCCAGTATCGTCGGTGTAAGGTCGCTGACGTGACAGAACTGTTCCCGCACGCTGCCATCGGTGGGTAACTTGGCGGGCCAGGAAATAACTAATGGATCACGAATGCCGCCGCCATGAGTATTTTGTTTGTAGCGTTTGAGCGGCGTATTCGACGCCATCGCCCAACCCCAAGGAAAATTACTGTGGGTGTCGGGTCCGCCAATGTCATCCAAGCGCGCAAGTTTTGTCTGCATGGATTCTGGCTGCCCATTGAACGGCCCCATGGCATTAACGAAACCGTTGGGCCCGCCTTCCTGGCTGGCGCCATTATCAGACAACAGCAACACAAGGGTGTTATCGGTCAGTTGTGCTTCATCTAAAAAGTTCATTAACCGAGCTAATTGTTGATCGGTATGTTCCAACATGGCGCCGTACGCTCCGGCCAAGCGCGAGAACACTCGCTGTTCATCGGCGCTGTGATCTGTCCAGGCCTGTACTCGATCGTTACGTGGTGGCAGTTGCGTGCCTGTTGGAACAACGCCAAGTTCAATTTGGCGTTGCAATCGGTCCTCGCGGCATTGATCCCAGCCTTTAGAAAATACTGCATCGTATTTGTCGATCAGAGACTTCGGTGCCTGATGCGGTGCGTGGCATGCGCCCGGTGTAACCATCAAAAACCATGGGATCTGCGGCGAGGCGGCAATGTGCCCCTGGATATAACCAATGGCTTGATCGAATAAGTCTTCGGTCAGGTGGTAGCCGCTGGCATAGGTGCCGGGCGCTTCAATATGGCTGTTGTCGCGGACGAGCTCCGGCGAGTAGTGGTCTGTCTCGGCGTCGAGAAAACCGTAAAACCGATCAAAGCCGCGACCCAATGGCCAGCCGTCAAAGGGGCCAGTTGGGCCGGTCTCGGTCAGTGGAGTAACGTGCCATTTGCCCACCATGTAATTGCGATAGCCTACCTCGCGTAGCGTCTCGGCTAAAGTAGGTGCGTCTTTGGAAATTTTACCGCGATAGCCCGGGTAGCCGCTGTCAAAATTCGCCAGACAACCCACTCCGACGGCGTGATGATTGCGACCGGTTAATAACGCGGCACGGGTAGTAGAACACATAGCCGTGGTATGGAAGCCACTGTAGCGAACCCCTCGTGCCGCAACCCGATCAATACAGTGGGTGTCGATTTCCGAACCGTAGCAACCAAAGTCGGCAAAGCCCACATCGTCCAACATCATCAGTACGATGTTTGGGCTGCCTGGTGGTGGGGTTGCCGGAGCTGGCCAGTGTTGTTTGGGTGCTTCAAATTGTTTGGAAGGGCCCGGTGTTTTCATGCTGCAGCGCCTGTTCAGTCAATGCGTTGGTCTGCCTCATCGAACACGCTTGGCAGCCGTTGCATGAAATCATCCGCTGATTCACCACCTCGGATCAACACCACGGGCGCCAAAATTCGACCATTGTAGTTTGGGTAGTTGGTGTGTTCGTCGGCGTCGGATATCCCAATGATTAGATAGAAGCTGAATAAAGCAATGGGTACTAATGTGCCAATGACTTGACTGATGCGGGTACTGAGCCGGGTGCAAATTAATAAGGTGGCGTAGAGGTAGGCGGCAAAGATGCCGGTGTCTATGAGGGCGCTGAGATAATTGCTGTCAATCGCCGGCAGGTTGTAGGCCAAGGCAACAAAAGGATAGCTCACCAGTTCCAGTGCCATGAGGGCGATAAAGGTCACGTTCACAACGCTACGAAAGTGCGAGCGGCCCCGTAGGACTTTCGACAGCAAAGACCAAGCGGCCGCGATAACGAAGGGCACAACGAACGCACCCACAAAAATACCCACAAGCCCACCGATGCGAATTTCTTCGCCGGTGTAGTTGAGGTACATGTTAAGAGCGAGCAGCACGACCGATACCGACAATACGGTGGTTGTTGCAGCTAGCGAATTGAAGTTCAGCAGGCGTTGGCGCAGGTTGTGCAGAGACAGTGTGGGTGCCACAACATGGCTTGCATTAAACAGTTGTAATTGGGTTTTACCTAGAATCAGTACATCAGTGGATTGCACCGCCGTGTTGGTAACACTTTGTTTGCCCAACTTGCTGCCGTTTTCGGAACCCAAATCTTGATAAGTCCAACCCCCAGTAGAAGACACCAGCAACTGGCCGTGGTGCGGATCGACGTAGGGGTCATCAAGGATGATGTCATTGTCAAAAGCGCGCCCAATGGCGAGTACACAGTCTCTCGACTGCGCAAAATTTTGTAGCCGGGTCACCCGTGTGTCGCCGGTAATTTCGATGACCGGACCCATTACCATGCTCCCGCTTCAATAAACCGCTGGGTAAACTTCTGCGCCATTTCCTGGGTTGTACCCGCCAAGGTGAAGTGGATCATGTGGGCTTCTCGGTCGCGGCTGACGTTGCCCTGTAAAAACAACACGTCGTACAACCCAGGCATGTTGTCGTAGCCGCGAGCGCACAACACCGCCTTGGTGGTTTCTTGCTCGGCTGTCACAAAAGCATTGTCACAAGACCAACGCCCCAGGTCTTCTTCGGTGCCGCCGTTGCCGGGCATAAAGCTGGAAAAAATTTGTTCGTAGTGTTCGTAAAATTGCACCGAGTTCAGGGTGTCTGTTTCCAGCCAGTAAAATTGAATTTCTATTTTCCCCGTAATAAGACTGGAACTGACATAAATGTTGTGGTCGGTCTGGCAGCTGCGCTGGGCCCAAAAGGGCATGTCGTCCAGTTGCTGTTGCTGATTTTTCGAGTCACCCCAACAGCGCAGAAAACCGGTGATCTCGTCTAGGGCTTGGGCGCGGCCTAGGGGTACGAGTTGCCAATTACCCGCCAGCATTTGGTTAATCATGCGCTCGCTGTTGCCCATGAGCTGCTGGCGCATGGTGTCTTTTAAGTCCCGTTGTTGGTCTGGGGCGGTGTCGTTGAGCAGAGTTTGCAGGCGCGCTGCGGGCACCAAAAAACTCACCTGGTTGCCCGCGCTGGCGACGTTGATGCCAATGATCTCGCCCTGAGTGTTGAATGCCGGGCCGCCACTCATGCCGCTATTCAGCGAACCGGTAAAGTGCACGCGTTCGCTGGCGCTGTGAGGCGCCAAACCGTTGTAAGTGCCTGGAACAACGGTAATGCCAAGATCAAAGGGGTAGCCGATAGCGTAAACGGTGTCGCCTTGCAGTGAGGCTTGGTCTGCCAAAGTAAGAACCGAGGTATTCAGTGTGTCCACAGCCAACAGCGCCAGATCGTTTACCACGTCGATATTCACGACGGTTGCTAAGTGCACCGTGGCCTCGTCGTCTTGCAGTAATTCAATGCGATATTTGTCTGGGGTGTTCACAGCGTGAGAGACCACGTGGTAATTGGTGGCCACCAAGCCATCGGAGCGGATCACAAAGCCAGTGCCGGTAGAGGTTTTGTTATTTGCCGCAGTATCCATGACGCGAATTTGGTAGATCGCGTTGTGCGTGCGCTCGAAGGTAGTGCGAGCCTCGGCGGCAGAAAGAGCCAGTGTATGTGGGGTGCTGAATAACAGGCAGAGCCAAACACACTGTTGTGCAAAGCGTTGGATACAGCCCAAACTTGTTGCGAATGGAGACGTCTTGAACAATAGATTGGCCTAAGGTTGCAAAGTCTTGAAGCCCGAACGATAGCATAGGCATTTGCTAAAGAAACGAGACAAGTAAGCGGTAGCTGTTACGTTTAGGTATGCGATGACTGGATTGCTGCTGACCAGACACTGACCGATAATTGAGCGTTGAATCCAACGGAGGCCGTCATGAGTGAAGCTCCAGAAACATTGAACCCCTACGAGGGTTTCAAACTGCTGCGCGACCATGCGCCAGTCACCCAACTAGAAGCCGACGGCGGGTGGCAGGTAGCTCGTCATGCAGACGTTCACGCCATCATGCGCGATCACGAAACGTTCTCTTCTGATGTGTCGCTACAGCCGCCAGAGGAGCGTGGCGCACCCAGCATGCTGTTCAGCGATCCGCCAGAACATCATCGGTTGCGCAAGTTGGTAAGCGCTGCGTTTAAACCCAGCCAAATCCAGAAACAAGAAGCGCAGATTCGCGCTCGCTGTCGCGACATGTTGGACGCGCTGCCTACCGATACCGAAGTGGATTTAGTGCAGGCCCTGGCTGCACCGCTGCCGGTTATGGTGATTGCCGAAATGTTGGGTGTCGAAGACGGTGACATGGCCACATTCAAAGCATGGTCAGACGAAATTTTCAGCAACATCGGCGAAATACTTTTTGGTACCCCGAGCGCAGAATCCGAGCGCGCTGCCGAAGAAATGAACGCGTATTTCTTACAGCGTATCAACGACATTCGGCGCCAGCCTAAAAGCCACTTATTAGGGCAGTTAGTGGCGATGGAGACCGAGGACGGCATGCTGGACGATGAAGAGCTATTGAGTTTTTGTCGCCTGTTGTTGATCGCTGGTAATGAGACCACCACAGGGTTGATCACGGCCTCTGCACGGATATTCCATGAGCAGCCCGAAACCCTGGCCCAGCTCAAACAACAACCGCAGTTAAGCGCATCCTTTGTTGAGGAAGCGTTGCGCTATTACTCACCGTTCTCAGCCACCGTTCGACGTACTACCCGCGAGGTAGAGCTGGCGGGGCAAACTATCGCCAAAGGTGAACTTGTGGTGCCGTTGATAGCCTCCGCCAATCGCGATGAGCGGGTATTCGACGCACCAGACACATTTAACATCCATCGCAGTCCGAACCCACATCTAGCCTTGGGCTTTGGCATTCATGTTTGTCTGGGTGCTCATCTGGCTCGGCTCGAGGGCAGGATCGTGGCGGAGCAGTTGGCAGAGCGGTACAACCAGGTGGCGCTAGTGCACCCCGACACCACCTCTGTAGGTGACTTAGGCGGCCCCAAAGAACTTGCCGTCATCGTCCGTTAGCCAATAAGCCTGCATTCGCGTACGGTGCTATCTTCCAGGGGTAAATAAGGCTCGCACACCTAGCGAACTTTTTGGGGAGGAAGCGACAGATGGCTATTCGCGCTGAGATACCAAGCTGCACAGTAGACGAAGCGCCAGACAAGATGTACGCCATTTTGGCTGAAGCCGGTTGTCTGGTGGTTACAGGAATGGCGTCGTCTGCCGAGCTAGAGGCGGTTAAGTCCGAGCTTGATCCCTATCTGCAAGCGGCCAAGGTCGAACAAGACGACGCCGAAGACTTTTATCCTGGGCATACTCGCCGTGTGATCGCCTTGATGCATCGCTCGCCTACCTTATGCAAGCTTATGACCCATCCAACCACAGAGCACTTGGGTGACCGTCATCTGTTAGAAAACTGTGTTAAGTGGCAGCTCAACGTTACCGCGGCGTTGCAAATCGGCCCCGGGGCCAGGGATCAGATTCTGCATCGAGAAGAAGATTTGTATCCCTATTGGACGCCACCGCGCCCTAACCTGATCCTCGCCTGCATGTGGGCGATTTCTGAGTTCACCGCAGCGAATGGCGGCACGCAGATCGTGCCGGGAAGTCATCTATGGGATGCTGATCGCGTGGCCAAACCCGAGGAAATTGTGCGTGCCGAAATGCCTCCCGGATCTGTGCTTTTTTGGTTAGGGGGGACATTACACGGTGGTGGTGCCAATGTGACTCGCGACGATTGGCGCTATGGCGTTATCTTTACCTACACCTTGGGTTGGCTGCGCACCGAAGAAAATCAACATCTGTCGATCCCCATTGCAGAAGCACTGGCGTTGCCGGAAAAGACCCGTACACGGCTTGGGTTTGATATGGATTATAACGGCCGAGGTCTGGGGTTCTATGATCCCAGGATATTGGCGCCGCGATAGTCCGTTTTCACAATAGCGCCGGTTAACGGCTGCTTCACAATTTAACTAGGGCCAACGGTCAATGGCGTTAATGTCAGTCGCAACACAAGGCAAACAACATCACTTACGTTTAGGGCCGCCATGACATCTCACTTTCTTGTGCCTGATTTGCGTTCCGTATTCACGGTCGATCTACGAGGATTGGCGTTATTTCGCATTGCGCTCGGGTTCATTCTGCTGGCCGATCTTGTAATCAGAATGCCGGAACTTGGCTTCTGGCTGAGTGATTCGGGAGTGGCACCCAGAGAGTGGATCATTCAATGGAATCATGACGGGCGTTTCTCGCTGTACTTTGCCCATGGTCATTGGTTGTGGGCGGCGTTTCTGAACGCTGTAGCGGCAATAAGTGCCGTCGCTCTGATACTGGGTGTACGCACGCGCCTAAACACCGTCATCAGTTTTGTGTTGCTGGTGTCGTTGCATTTTCGTGCGCCGGTGCTCACCCAGGGCGGCGACATGTTATTGGTCGCCATGTTGTTCTGGAGCCTATTCTTACCCTTGGGTGCGCGTTACTCAGTAGACGCAACTTTAGTGCGTAATAGGTCCGCCCAGCCAACGTCAGCTAACCACTCGAATAGCTATCTTAGTGTGGCCACTGTGGCTGTTTTGCTCCAAGCCATGGCAGTGTATTTCTTTTCTGCGTGGTTAAAGACCGGGCCTGAATGGCAAGTCGACGGAACAGCCATTTACTACGCACTGCATCTGGACGATATGAATACTTGGTTCGCTCAGCAATGGCGCGACTGGCACACAGTGACGGTGCCGCTTACCCATTACGTTTGGTGGTTAGAGCTGTTGGGTCCGGTGCTGATATTTTGCCCTTGGTTCAACTCAACATTCCGTTACGTTTTTTTTCTGGCCTTCGTCAGTTTAGAAGTGGGCTTTCTGCTTAATTTACAAATAGGTCTGTTTCCCTTTGTATCTATTACAAGCTTGCTGTTGTTTTTGCCCACAAGTTTTTGGGATCGGCTACAAACCCAGGTGTTTACACCACGGCGGGCGAGAGCTCAGAAACTCACCATCTATTACGACCAGCCCTGCTCGTTTTGTGAAAAGAGCTGTCATTTGCTACGTACCTTTCTATTTTTGGACAAAGCTCACATATTGCCTGCCCAGAGCAAAGCCAACATTGGGCAGCTGTTAGAGCAAGAATTCAGTTGGGTGGTGGAAGATGACCACGGTGCGCTTGCGACAAAAACAGCAGCCTTGGTCGCGCTGTTCAGAGCGTCGCCGGTATTTTTTGTTTTTGCGCCGGTGATTCAGTTAGTAGTGCCCTTGGGTGATCGTGTGTACCGCTGGATTGGCGCGCACCGGGAGGGCTTTGGACGCGTGTTTGCCCTGGTGTTCCCTTGGCGCGATGAAGCTAAATTTCCTGGGCGGCTGTCACAATGGGTTGCAGCTGTCATGTTGGTGACTGTGCTGGCATGGAATGTTCAAACCATCCCAACCTGGCGCACAGCGATAATTGAACAATTTGGTTGGGCACACGATGCGCGGTCGCCAGGGGAGCCTGTGTTGCGGATGCTGAGCCTGACGCAGAAGTGGAACATGTTTGCGCCTTATCCGCGTAAAAGAGATTCGTGGCTGCTCGTACCGGGACTGACCACACAGGGCGAATTGGTGTACTTAGAAACCGGATCGCCGGCGATGAGCGAAAAAGTAGAAACCGAGCTAAAAAATATTCAGGTGTTCGATAACTACCGTTGGCGCAAGTATCTGCACCGCTTAATCAGCAAGGGTTATAAAAAGTATCGTCAGCATTATGGGCGTTGGTTGTGCGAAAACTGGCGCCACCCGCAACAGCCCGACGTTGGTTTGGCGGGCTTCTTTATGTACAACAAAACCCAGCACACTCCATTGCCGGGGCAGCCAGAAAATCCGGTGTTAGCCCGGCGCGTGCGACGTCATGCTTGTCCGGGCCATGCGCAAGAAGACGTAAACGCACAATTGACCCAATTGTTGATGTTGAGTGGTTAGCGTCGGCGGTTATTGGCAAGAATCTATGATTGAGCACAGAGCATGAGCGACTGGCAGCAAGGTGACATCTATTCAGATGGCGTGAAAGTTCATTACTACCGCACAGGACAGGGTGACAAGCCGCCGTTGTTGCTGGCCCACGGGTTTAGTGACAATGGATTGTGTTGGACACCCACAGCGCAAGAGTTATTGGATGATTTTGATGTGGTCATGGTAGACGCCAGAAACCACGGCCAGTCTGGTGCTGGTGCAGCTGATATCAAATGCTTGGCGGCCGATCTGGCGGCGGTGGTAATGGGACTTCAGTTGGGCGCGGTAAGCGCTTTAGGTCATTCTGTTGGTGCCAGCGTGGTTACCGCTTTGGCGGCGGATTACCCACACCTGGTTACTCGGCTGCTGTTGGAAGACCCGCCCTGGCGGCAGCCTCAGAGCGAAGACAGCAGTCAGCGCAAAAAGCACAAATCGAACAAAGGCAGTGCTCCACCGCGTGATGCTGCGTTTCGCAAGCTGGTGGCGCAGATGGCGCAATTTAGCGAAGCAAGAATGCTGCAACATGGGCGTACCCAACACCCCACCTGGCAAGACGCCGACTACGCACCTTGGGGCTTGAGTAATCGTCAGGTGTCGGCGGATGCCATGGCGTTACTAGATATGAGCGGCTGGCAACAGTATGTGCAGCGGGTAGTTTGCCCAAGCTTATTGATCTATGCCGATGCGCAGCGAGACGGCATTGTGACCGCAGCGACTGCGGCTTGGGTGCAGCAGATCAATCCGAACATTGAGGCGATTCAGGTAAGCGACGCGGGACACAATATACGACGAGAAAACTTTGTCGGTTTTATGTCTGAGGTCAAAGGCTTTTTGAGCGCGCCCTAATCGCAGTAGGAGATCACCAAGCGTAGGCCTCGGGAGCCGCCCCGCAAGGTGGAAAGATGCTGTCGATTTTGTCCAAGGTGTCTTCACTCAGCATCAAGTCCGGTACGCTCAAGGAGTTGGTTAATTGATCAACGGTGCCTGGCCCAATAATAGTTGCAGTCACGCCAGGCTGGTGCAGTAACCACGCCAGCGCCACATTGCTGGGGGTTTCTCCTAGATCCATGCATAAAGCCTCGAACGCTTGTAATTGTTCAGCGCGTGCTTGCCGCGCTTCTTGCATTGCGGTGGATTGGCGTCTGCCGGAGGTGCTGCTGTTCCCTGCCAACAAACCTCCGGCTAACGGGCTCCAAGGAATCAGCCCAACTCCGTACTGCTGACACGCGGGTAAGACTTCCAACTCGGCGCGGCGTTCAATCAGGTTGTACAAACCCTGTTCGCAGACCAAGCCCATGCGTTGTTGATTCAAAGCGCGCTCATTAGCTTGAGCAATCGCCCAGCCCGGAAAATTGCTAGAGCCGACGTAGGTGATTTTGCCCTGCTGGTACAGCCGGTCCATGGCCTGCCAGATTTCGTCGATGGGTGTGCTGCGATCGATATGATGCATTTGGTAGAGGTCAATGTGTTCGACTTGCAGGCGCTTTAGGCTGGCATCGCAGGCTTTTTGAATATGCCGTGCGGATAGACCGCGATCATTAACCGCATCGGACATGGGCTCGTGAACCTTAGTGGCAATCACCGCGTTGTGGCGGCGGCTAGGGTCTTGGGCCAGCCACTGACCAAGAATGGTTTCAGTAGTGCCTACGCCAGCATCGCCACCGTACTGATCGGCGGTGTCGATAAAGTTAACACCGGCCTCTACCGCACTGGATAAAATCGTAAAAGATTCTTCTGGCGAGGTGCGTGAGCCGAAGTTCATCGTGCCAAGGCATAGGGCGCTGACCTTAAGACCCGAACGGCCCAATTGACGATACTGCATAAAAGTTCTCTTGGTAGCGGATTAGGGCGCGCGCAAGGTAGCGCCGGTGATCAATTCTTCGCTTGAGTCGGCAACGCAAAAACGCGCAAGTTTTTGAGCGTGATCAGACAGTTTTTTATAGTCCGTATAACTTATGCCCGGCACCATCGGTTCGCGAAACCACGGCGCATAGAATTCCAGATTGGGTATGGAGCGAGTGGCGTCAGACAAGTTAGGCGTGCCGCCATGCCAAGCGCGTACGTCGCGCAACATAATGCCGCCCGCGGGCGCCGGGCAGACCGTACTTAAGCGCATCCATTCGGGTTCTTCTTTTAGGGTTGGAATCGCCTGGCGAGAATTCTGTGTGCCTGGGATTTGCCGGGTCGGGCCATTTAATGGTGTCAGCTCCTGGGGCAGGAAATTGACGCAGACATAAGGGCAGGGCAGATCCCTAATGGACATGGCGTTGGTTGGATCTATGAAGGCACTGAACGGGGTTTGCTTGGCATCAACAAAGTCGCGAATGTCCGAATGCAGAGGTTGATAGTGCACGGCGCCGGGTAAGCAAAAATCACCGCTGGCGGCACGTAACGAATAATCCTCGGAGCCAAAGATTGCGGCGACTAAGCGATGCACTACAGGCAGATCCAATAACATTTGCCACTCAGGTCGGTGCAGTTGGCTGCGCGTCAAGCTAGAACCACCAAAGGAATAACGATGGGTGCCGCGGTTGCCCGTGTTGTCGTTATCCAGCGCCGCAATTTCTGCAACCACCTGATCGCATCCGGTAGCTAAAAACTCGGTCTGCTCGCTGTTCAGAACGTCTGCGACCACCACAAACCCATCGCGGCGAAACAGTGTGACGGCCTGCTCGATGTCCGATGGGCTGACGACGTCTAGACCCTTAATGCCATTGTTGGCGTTCAGGTGTTCGCGCAAAGCCTGTACCGACGGATCGTCCTTTGGTTTGGTCGCCCAGCCTTTGGGTTGTGCTGAATCGCTCATGCCACTCCTTATATATGCGACGCCAGAGTGTAGGGATTTGCCCCAGGGGAGGCCAGTACAACGCGACTCAAAGTCTACGGTTGCGCAAAGTTTTGCTATTGCGTCACAAAAAAACTGCCGGGGTTGGTGGCGTCCTCGCCAAACAGCATTGTTGCGAAAGGTTCAACATTGGGACCGCGGCGCAAGTGATGACCGCCGTCCACAGGAAGGCTTACGCCGGTAATCCAGCTCGCGGAAGCGTCGCACAAAAATGCCACGGCGGCGGCGATGTCTTCTACCACTCCATGCCGCGGAATAGGCATGCAATTAAGATAATCCTGATACACCGCTTCGGTGTTCAGTAAACCACTGGCCAGCTCTGTTTCTACCAACCCAGGGCAAACCGAGTTCACTCGAATGCCACTATGGCCTAATTCATCAGCGCTGTTTCGCACCAACATATCAATGGCTGCCTTGCTCATACAATAAGCCGCCATATAAGGGTGGGTGCGCAGCCCTGCGATACTAGAGATTGCACACAGAGCGCCGCCGCCGTGTTGCGCCATATGGCGAGCGGCGTGTTTGAACACCAATAACGTACCTTTGGCATTGATCCGCATAATTTCGTCATATTGATCAGCATCTTGGGCCGCGATTGGTGCAAGGCCGCCGATGCCGGCATTGGCCACGACCTTTTGTAGGGGTGCTGTGCTGTTCATTTGCGCAAGTGCTGCACTGACCGCTGCCTCGTCAGCGGTATCGCCAACAAAAAGCTCTACAGTGGCCGTTGGGTGTTCAGCGAGGAGGCTGTTCTTTGCCGCCTGAAGCTTATCTTCGGTTCGACCCATTAAGCCTACCGCCGCACCCTGTTGCACAAACTTCGCAGCGCATGCCAGACCAATGCCGCTACCGCCCCCCGTTACCAATGCTGAATGTTCCATTGTTCTCTCCCTAAACACTGCAAATAACCTGTACTACGCATTGGACTCGCCTGTTCTTCTGGGCGCAAGGTTACGATCCTGTGTGCCTAGACAAGACGCTGCGTCTCACCTAGCATGCCAGCAACGTTTGGAGGGGCGTTATGAAACTAAATGTTAACGGCGTAGAACGCGAAGTGGCTGGGGACTGGCTTAATGAAAGTTTGCTGACGGTGCTGCGTGACCATTTAGGTCTGACGGGAACGCGTTTTAGTTGCGGCATTGGTCAATGTGGTGCTTGCGTGGTGCATGTCGATGGTGCGCCGATCAACAGTTGTTTGATTCCGGTACAAAAAGCAGCGGGCAAAGCGGTGCTGACTATTGAAGGTCTTGCCGCCGCAGATGGCACCCTGCACCCATTGCAGCAGGCATGGGTCGACGAAAATGTACCGCAATGTGGTTTTTGTCAGTCTGGCCAAATCATGCAGGCGTTGGCCTTGCTAGACACAACGCCTGAACCGAGTGATGCGGACATAGATCAGGCTATGAGCGGTAACTTGTGTCGCTGCGGCACCTACGACCGCATTAGAAAAGCCATTAAATCCGCCGCGCCGAAAGTCCAATTGTGGGAGCCGGTGTAATGGCGAAGTTCTCACGGCGTAAATTTCTAGTCGCCACCGGCTGGGTAGCTGGTGGTGTTACGGCACTCTATTTGCTGCGCAATCGCGCCACCGCTGTTGCGCCAACCATCATCTTTCCAGACAACGCATCGGGCGGGGCATGGCTGCAAATTCGTCCAGACGGCGTTTGCCGCATGCTGTTTCCGCGAATGGACATGGGCCAAAACGCGAATACTGGTTTGGCGCAAATTGCTGCCGAAGAATTGAACGTTAAAGCCCACGACATCGACGGTGTGGTGCCCAGCACTAATCAGGTGCCGCCCTTCGCGGTGACCGCAGGCAGCATGTCGCTGACTGCGTTTTCACGACCCGTAGCAGTGGCTGCTGCAACATTGCGCGAGCACATGCGCGCCCGTGCAGCGGCCAAATTAAATACGCCACTGAGCGAAGTGCTTGACGCTGAAGGCGGCTTTACCACGGCAGATGGTCAAACTGTGAGCTACGCCGACTTGGCCGACCAAAGTGATGTTTTGGTTGAGATTGATGACGCACAGCCTTTGCCGGCGTTGTATAGCTTTGATGCTAGTCGCAGCAAGCGTCAAGTTGGCCACGATGTTAGTCCGTTAGGTATTCGTGGGCTGGTGACCGGTGCACCGGCTTACAGCGCTGATGTGCCTATGGCCGGCGTTCTGTATGGCCGTGCGGTACAACCGCCGGTGCGTAACGCTGAGCTTGCAGCTCTGGACACGGCGGGGCTAGACCAGGTGCAAGGCTTTATTCAATTGGTGCACGACGGCGACTTTGTTGGGGTGGTGTGTAAGACCCCCAGTGCGGTAGATGCGGCCATGGCAAAGGTCAAAGTCACCTGGCGACTGCAACAGCCCATTAATCAAAACGAAATAGATCAGTTGGTTGATGTGGACGCCGCACTGGCACAAGGTGAGCTAAAGCATGTTTTGCAGGACAACAACCACCGCAAGGACGCTCAGTGGCAGGTGGATTTGCGTTTTGATGTGCAGGTGCAGAGCCATGCCGCCCAAGAACCACGGGCGGCGATTGCGCGCTTTAATAAAGAAGGGCCGCAGCGGTTAGAGATTTGGACCGGCACCCAAGACCCCTTTGGTATTAATCGATTTGCTGCGATGGATACCGGCTTGTCAGAAGACGAAGTTGTCATCCACCCCCAGCGTATGGGTGGGGGTTTTGGCGGCCGCGAGCATTACGAAGTCGAACGTGACGCCGTGCGCTTAGCACGAGCCATGGGGCAGCCAGTAAAAGTGCAATGGACCCGCGCTGATGAATTTACCGCGGGCCGTAATCGGTCCGCGTCGACACATCGTGTGCGCATAGCAGCCGACGCTTACGGTAATTTGTCAGATTGGTGGTATGCCTATGTAACCGGCTACGTCACGTTTGCTCGCGAGCGGTTGCCAAGCTGGCTATTGCCGGTGGTGCGGTTGGGCGATGATATGGGCGTAGTAAAGGGCGCTATTGCGCCATACAGCGCACCTCATCAGCGGGTTGAGTGCAAAGACGTAGATCTGCCCGTGGACTTGGGGGTTTGGCGTTCGCTTAATGGTGCGCCTGCCATTTTTGCCATTGAATCGGCCATGGACGAGTTAGCCACTCAATTGGATGTCGAGCCGGTAGCCTTCAAAATCGCACAGATGCGCGGTACCCAACCCCGCTTGCAGGGTTGTTTAGAGCGTGTGCGAGATCTCAGTTTGAAGCGCGAACTACCAGAAGGGCCCGGCTATGGCCGTGGCTATGCGGCAGGGATATACGACGGCCGTTGTTTCGTTGCGGTGAGCGCCGATGTGTACATTGATCCGCAAAGCCAACAGATCAAAGTGCTGCATATGTGCTGCGCACAGGATGTGGGCCTGGCGGTAAACCCTGATCAGCTAAGGGCGCAAATAGAAAGCAATTTGGCATGGAGCATTGGTATGGCCTTGCTCGAGCAGCTCGAGGTTGGCGACGGCGATATTCAAAGTTCGAACTTCGACAACTACCGCATTCCCCGTATGAGCGACATGCCGAGTCTGGACATTGCGGTAATTGATCAACCCAACATCCCGTCGACCGGAGCCGGCGAAGTGGCCTTAGTGGCAGGGCCGCCAGCCATTGCTAACGCCATACGTCACGCCAGCGGCATCAGACCACTGCGCTTGCCTATTCGCTACGCCGATGTCGTGGAAGGTCAAGGCGCTAGCGCTTAGGCGCACAAAAATAATTCACTAGGAGTACGTACTATGACCGCAACTAAGTTTGTTAAAACTAGCTCTTTATTCACCCTGTTATCTGCTGGCCTGTTGTTGCTGACCACGTTCTTTGCCGCACCCGTCAAAGCCGCGGAAACAGAGAAAGCAGAGGAAGCTAAGGTTTACCACACCGTCATTTTTTGGCTGAAGCCTGAAACCCCGGCTGCCACCGTGGCCGAGATCAAAAAGTCGGTAAAGGGCTTAGAAAAATTGTCAATGGTAGAAAAGGTGTTGGTGGGCGGGCCGATTATGAGTGACCGCGACGTGGTGGACGACAGCTTTAGCGTGGCCTTTACCATGGTGTTCAAAGACGAAGCCGCACTCCAGGCTTACAACACCGATCCTGACCATAAAAAGTCTAGCCAACGCACCATGCCTCATGTGGCCCGAGGCGTGATCTACGATTACAAGTCCGACTAGATAGCCCTTCATTAGTCCGCAACCGTGGCCATGTTGCTATGGCCGCGGGTCGTGTTGTTGCTGTAGAAAAGTCACCTCTGGAGCTTTGTCAAAGTGTGCAGCGAGGTGCGACAATTGCGCCGCCACGCAATAACGAGAACCACCGCCATGCGGCCTAAAGCGGACACTAAACGGCGCAGCGCGCGCTCCCACGAAGCCATAATTGACGCAACCTTAAAGCTGCTTGGTTCGTCGGGTTATGTCGACTTTTCGATAGAAAAAGTTGCCAGCGTGGCAGGCGTAGGCAAGCAAACCATCTACCGTTGGTGGCCGTCGCGGGCCGAGTTGGTGCTGGAAGTATGGCGCGATCGGTTGCTGCCGCCATTAACCCCATACGATGGGCAGGTGTCCCTACGTAACTATTTAGAAACCTCACTGAGCGCGTTTGGCCAAACCATCAGTCGCACCGACTGTCGGCAAGCTGCGATTTGTGTGTTGGCAGAAGCTCACCGCGACCCCAAGTTATACCAGCGCATGGAAGAAGCGGTATACGCGCCGCGTATAAAGCTCATTGGCGATGCGTTCCGGCAGGCGCGCAAGCAAGGACTATTCCCCAGCCATTACGACATTGATTTGTTGATCGACAGCCTATACGGCGCAGTTTGGTACAAGGTGCTGATACGGTTTGAAAAAGTAACCCGGCCTTATATTAAAAAATTGGTGTCACAAGCTCTGGCTGAAAACTAATTCCCGCGTCATCTGCGCGGAAGGGTTTACTAATTGAACAAGACGAACCGTCTCGTTTACCATGAACTAACCGGGCTGCCCGCAGACAGTTCATAGGCAACAACAGGGGGATTCCATTATGAGCGGCAACTTTAACCATCAGTCCACTGCCGACGAGGTGCTAGAAGGAATTAATCTCCAAGGAAAACGCGCGCTGGTCACTGGTGGCGCGTCGGGCATTGGTGCAGAAACAGTGCGTGCACTGGCGGCCAAGGGCGCAGAGGTCATTATTGCGGCGCGCAATCAACAACAAGCCGAAGAGGTACAAGGGTCAGTAGTGGCGGCCACCGGCAACCAGAATGTGCACATCGTATCGTTAGACCTCGCATCAATGGCCAAAGTTGAAGCGGCGGCCCAAGACGTTGCGGCGCGCTTCGATCAATTAGATATGTTGATCAATAACGCCGGCGTTATGGCGTGCCCCTACGACACCACGGCAGACGGCTTTGAGCTGCAGTTTGGTTCGAACCATTTAGGGCACTTTTACTTGGCCCAATTGTTAATTCCGCTGCTCCTGCAAGCGCCCAGTGCACGAGTGGTGGCGTTGACATCAATGGCCCATCGCATGTCGCCTGTCGTGTTTGAAGACATCAACTACCAACAGCGAACCTATGAAAAATGGCAGGCTTACGGTCAGTCTAAAACCGCCAACGCCTTGTTTGCAGTGGGCCTGACCGCACGCTATGCCGATCAGGGTGTCGAGGCGTTTTCTGTACATCCCGGGGCCATCGCAACGCCCCTGGGTCGCCACTTGTCCGAGGCAGAAATACAGCAATTGATTGATGCCAATCAAACTTCAGCCAACAACCCCGAGGCAGATGAGGGCGGCATAAAAACCGTACCCCAAGGAGCGGCCACCTCGTGTTACGCCGCAACTGCAGCTGCGTTAACCGGCAAAGGTGGTGCGTATTTAGAGGACTGCCAAATAGCCCAAGTTGTAGCCGACGATCCAAACTTTCGTGGCGGCGTGCGCGATTACGCCATTGATCCCAATCATGCAGAGCAATTATGGTCTGTATCAGAGGAATTGATTGGGCAAAAGCAGGGGAGTTAAACGCATGGCACAGCCGAATAAGCCATTGGCAGGACTAAAGGTCATAGACCTCACGCAAATTTACCAAGGGCCTTATGCGGCGTTTTTGTTCGCCATGGCAGGAGCTGATGTCATCAAGGTAGAACCCGTGGCGGGGGAGCGACTACGGGGTGCAGGTGGTGCAAAAACACCGCTGTCGTTCGCCATGCTGAATTCGAATAAAAAGAGCATTACCCTCAATTTGCAGGACGAAGACGGCAAAAAATTGCTGCGCGAGCTGGTGAAAGATGCGGACATCCTGTTAGAAAACTACGCGCCGGGGGTAATGGACCGCTTAGGCGTGGGTTGGGAAGCGTTAAAACAAATAAACCCGCGCCTGATCTATGGGTCGGGCACCGGTTACGGTCTGTCAGGCCCAGACATGGACTTGCTGGCCATGGATCACACCATACAGGCGGCATCCGGGGTGATGAGTGCTACCGGCGACGCCGACTCACCGCCCAGCCGATCAGGAGGCGCGCCCTGCGACATCATGGGCGGCATTCACATATACGCAGGCGTTTTAGCCGCCCTACAAGGGCGCGAAAAAACCGGCCAAGGCACCCGCGTTGAAGTCTCCATGCTGGAGTCTATGTTTTTTACCCTGTGTTCAGAGCTGGCCATCCATCACGAAACCGGCGAGCTGCCACCACGCAACAGCGCCCGGTCGCCGTCCAACGTATGCCCTTATGGCCGCTATCCTTGTAAAGACGGATGGATTGTTATCATTTGTGTGGCCGAAACCCACTGGCACAGCGTACTAAAAGTGGTTGGCCGCACAGACCAACTCGACAACCATGATTTCCGCAATTCCAGGGCCCGCAAAAAACGCGAACACCTGATAGACGCCATGATTAATGCTTGGAGTGTCGAGCGCACCCGCGACGAAGCCTACAAAGAACTGCGCGAAAACCGCGTACCCGTCGCGCCCATACGCACCATTGACGAAGTACGCAACGACCCGCATCTGCACGAGCGCGGTATGTTGCGATACCGCACCCACGAGCTGTTAGGCGAGATCGTACTGCCCACCAGCCCGATCCGTTTTTCTGACTACGACATGACCGAACCTGAATTCTTTCCAGAAGTCGGCGCCCACAACGAAGAAGTGTATGGCGCTTTAGACCTAAGCCCGGAAGATCTGGAACGATTGAAGTCGGATGGGGTGATTTAGGCAGCGCAGATTTCAATAACAGCGTTGCTGCCAGCATTTCAGAGCGGGTAACCCGTAGGGAGTTAAATCCGGCTACTCTGCATTAAGGGTTAGCGCAGCTCTTCTTGTCGGCGTTCTTCCAACCACTTCTGATCAATCGGCAATCTGGCGCTGACTTTGTCGCCCGGGGCGACCACGCGCCAGAAGGGCGTGATGTCTGCGGTTTTTGCGCCTTGTTCCAATTGTTCTAACGCTGCCTCGGCAACCACGCGTAGGAAAATTGCTGTGGAAACCGGGCAGGTGGCGTCGCAGTCGTATTCTATGGCCAGGTCGGCGCGCAGTTCGGGCATGGTGATAAATCGGCCGGAAGGCGTTTTGTTAATGAACTCGTCAACAATTTTTGGCGTGGCCACAAACATGCTGCTGCCGGCGCGGATGCCCGCAAAGTCTTTTTCCAGAATCACTACTTTGGGTGACTTGGCTTTGTTCAGTCGTTCTGTTGCGGTTTGTGCCATGGTGGGTTCTGCCTATTTTGCCCGCAAAACCATGACGCAAAGCTTGGTCTACGGCAACCCGTATTACTGTTGCGGTTCCTTTATAGACAAGACGTAGCGTCTCTTTTAGGCTGGTTACAGCATAGGGGGATGCGATGAAGCTGAGGGTGAATGGGGTCGAACGAGGGGTCGATTCTGGCTGGCAGAACGAAAACCTGCTTGTGGTGCTGCGCGAACAACTGGGGCTTGCTGGTTCTCGCTACGGTTGTGGTATTGGTCAGTGTGGTGCCTGTGTTGTTCATGTGGACGGCGCGCCGGTGGCCAGTTGCATGGTGCCGGTGACCCAAGCGGCGGATAAAGACATTCTGACGATTGAGGGCCTTGCTGCGCCTGACGGTGCTTTGCATCCACTGCAACAGGCGTGGATCGACGAGAACGTACCCCAATGTGGCTACTGCCAGTCGGGCCAGATCATGCAGGCCTTGGCACTGCTGCAACAAAACTCTGACCCCACTGATGCCGACATTGACCTAGCGATGAACGGCAATCTGTGTCGTTGTGGGACTTACGACCGTATTCGCAAGGCTATTAAGAACGCCGCGTTGACCATGCAGGAGGTGAGCTAATGGCCATGCTGACACGGCGCGGGTTTTTAATCGCCACGGGATGGGTGGCTGGGGGTGCCACAGCGGTATACGCCTTTCGCCAGCGCGCGACAGCAGTTGGCCCCACCATTATTTTTCCTAATCAAGAGTCCGGTGCGGCGTGGCTGCAAATACGTCCGGACGGCGTCTGCCAAATGTACTTTCCGCGCATGGAAATGGGGCAGAACGTTAACACCGGCCTTGCCCAGGTGGTGGCAGAAGAGCTGAACCTGCAAACCGAAGACATTGTTGGCATAACCCCCAGCACCAGTGATGTACCGCCGATCGCGTTTACTGCTGGCAGTCTTTCCATGACGTTGTTTTCTCGGCCTACAGCTATTGCGGCAGCAGCGCTGCGTGAGCGCCTTCGGGGTCTTGCGGCAAGCCAGTTAAGCCTGCCCCCTGCGGCGTTATTAGATGCTCCTGGTGGTTTTCGTACCGCGGCAGGCGACCAGCTGACCTACGCCGATTTGGTTGATAACAATAATCTTATGGTAGAGCTGGATGCGGATCAGCCGCTGCCCACGCTGTATACCTTTGATGCTGAGCGCAAAAAGACCCAGGTTGGGCGGGCGGTTAAACCTCTGGATATTCATGCGCTGGTCACCGGTGGCCCGGTTTATGCCGCAGACGTGCCGGTGGCTGGGGTGGTGTTTGGTCGTGCGGTTAAGCCGCCAGTGCGCAACGCCTCGATTGCGCAATTAGATACCTCAGGGGTGGCGGATGTTCGTGGATTTATAAAACTGGTGCGCGATGGCGATTTTGTTGGGGTGGTGTGCAAGACCCCTAGCGCGGTGGACGCGGCTATTGGCAAGATCAAAGTCGATTGGACCTTAAAGCAGCCCATTAACCAAGGTGAGGTAGATCGCCTGATCGATGTCGACGCGGAAATGGCTCAAGGCGATCTTGAACAGGTGTTGCAAGACAAGGCTCATCGCAAGGCAACAGAATGGGCCATTGATCTGCGTTTTGATGTGCAGACCCAAACTCACGCCATGCAGGAACCCCGCGCCGCTATTGCTCGGGTTAACGAATCGCAACAACTGGAAATCTGGACCGGCACCCAAGACCCTTGGGCCATTAAGCGTTTGGCGGCCCTTGATACCGGTCTGTCTGAAGACAACGTGGTGGTGTACCCCATGCGCATGGGCGGCGGTTTTGGTGGCCGCGAACACTACGATGTCGAGCTGGATGCAGTGCGACTGGCTATGGCCGTGCAACAGCCGGTTAAGGTGCAGTGGACACGACAAGACGAATTTACCACGAGCCGCAGCCGTCCGGCTTCGGCTCACCGCCTGCGCATTGCGACCGACGCCGACGGCAAACTCACCGACTGGTGGCACGCCTATATAACGGGCCATGTATTTTTAGCCCGCGACCGTTTGCCAGGATGGTTAATGCCCATCGCGCGGTTAGACGAAGACCTAGGTGTGGTGCGTGGTGCCATTGCACCATATGGCGCGCCCCATCAGCGGGTGGAATGTAAGGACGTGGATTTCCCTATTGACCTCGGCGTATGGCGCTCGTTAACCGCAGCTCCGGCGATTTTTGCCATGGAATCGGCCATGGACGAACTGGCGCTGCAACAGGGTAAAGACCCAGTGGACTATAAGCTGGCGCAATTAGCTGGACAGCATCCGCGTTTGCGAAACTGCTTAACCCGGGTGCGCGACAAAGCCCAGCAATACGACTTGCCACCAGGTGCAGGCGTCGCGCGGGGCTATGCCTGCGGCATTTACGAGCACCGCTGCTTTGTTGCCATCAGTGCAGAAGTGCAGGTAGATGCGCAAACCCAGCAGATCAAGGTGCTGCGTATGTGCTGTGTGCAGGACGTTGGTATGGCGGTTAATCCAGGCCAGTTACGCGCCCAGGTAGAAAGCAACTTGGCCTGGAGTGTGGGTATGGCGCTGATGGAGAACTTTGAGATAGGCGACGACCAAATAAAGAGTTCCAATTTTGACAACTACCCCATCCCCCGCATGGCAGATATGCCTAGCGTTGATATAGAGATCGTAGATCAACCCAACATCCCACCAGCGGGTGCCGGGGAAGTAGCGATCATTGCCGGCCCGCCGGCAATAGCCAACGCCATACGGCGCGCCACAGGGTACCGTGCACTGCGGCTACCCATTTCATATGCAGATACGACGACCGCTTAACCAAAGGAGCACGCAATGACCGCACTAAACGCAACCTCTATCGGCCGCAGAATCATCGCAATGTGGGTCATTGCGCTTTCATTACTGGTCGTGTCGGCAACAACTCAAGCCGCAGAAGACGCCGCTCCGAGCAGCGATAAGCAAGCCAAAGGCATGCAACTCATCGGCAAACTCTTGGCCGGCACGGAAGCAGGCGGTATACCGCTGCCAGATCGATTCACCCGTTACACCGTAGAACATTTGTTTGGTGACGTATGGCAAGGCGACGACCTGAGCCTGCAAGACCGGTCGTTTATAACCTGCGTGACGCTTATTGCACTTAACCGCGAAGCAGAAATGCGCTTGCACTTTGTAGGCGCGAAAAACGTTGGCGTGCCACGAGAAAAGTTAGAAGCAGCAATTACCCATGTGGTGCACTACGCCGGATGGCCGGTGGGCATGACAGCACTGAAAGTGCTGAATGAGGTGTGGCCTGTGGAAGAAGGTGCCGACGGACAAACTGAATAAGGCGATGTCACTCCCGCTCTTGCAGACCCTCTTTTTGCAGTCGCCACAGTAATACGTCTAGCCGATCTTGGCCGAAGAAAGGTTCGCCTTTGTAGGTGCAGGTCGGCACGCCCCAATGGCCTGACTGGTCGTGGTCGCGTTGGTTATTGTCAATCACCGCATCCAGCCGCTCTGCTTCAGCTGTGATGCGTTGATCCATTTCCGCGAGATTAAGTCCGGCTTTGTCGGTGGCTTGTGCTAAGCGGTCGCCCTGATCCCAGCCTTTGGTGCCGCCCCAAATGAGGGCCGACACTTCATCGGCAAATTCGATGCCCTTACCCAATTCTTCTGCTAACGCGCCGAGCCGTGTCAGCCGGTAAATGTAGGGTTGCTCGTTGCCGGTATGTCGGCGTCCGTCTGCATCGACGTTTTGTATGACTGGGTCCGGTCGCGCCCCTGCGAAGGGTAAGCCTAGATACTCTGCTACTCTCCGCACGTCAGTACCAAAATAAGCAAACCATTGGGGTTGTACCTGATCGAAAAACTCCGGCATGCGGATAGCGATGGGGTACACCGCGCGAAAATTAACTTGTAACTGATACTGGGTTTGCCAGTCGCGTAAGCGCTTGGTTGCAAGATAGGACCACGGGCTGCGGAACGACCAGAACACGTCAATTTCTATGGGTTCGCTCATTACTCCTCTCCAAATTTGCCAGCGTTGGGGGTCAATACTGCCCTTAATCTGCGTAATAACTAACTGTAATAGAGGTGGTCAACACAGCACAGTGGAGGTAAGTTTTTGCAGCAGCGATGTGCTGAAGAGTTGGGTTATGAATTTTATGAAAAAGAATAGTTTGTGCGTTGTGGCTGCCTTGTTTGGTTTGGGTCACGCGTCCGTCGTTTTTGCTGAAGTTGCTCAGCAGCTCGCAGCGGAGCAATCAGCGCGTCCGCTGTCGGCTTTCTTTGGGTTAGACAACAAACTGCCCTTTGGCGCCAATGTCCTGTGTTTAGGCGCTTCGGGTGAAGACGGTATGCCGGTGGTTTTGAGCCACACCGTTAACCCAGACTCATTGCAAGCTGAAGACTTCAGTGTGGTCAGGCAGTCCGGAGCCACCAGCACGCCTATGTGTGTCACCCTGCGCCCAGCGGGCGACATGGATGAAAATCGGACGGTTTTGCTGATTGGTGAATTCGGTAATGCCGATTATGATCCGCCCGTTAAAGTGTTGATCGTAGATGATCTGCTCTCAGACGCCGCCGACAGCCCCCAGGTGAACTTTCGTGGGACCCAAGTCTCGGTTATTCCTCTCGACGCCGGCCCCGAGATTATTTTGGCTGCGGCGGTGCCAAAGGAAATCTGGTCGCTGTCGGGTCGGGGAACGTCTTGCCCCACCGCCACCAAACAGGTGGTGCGGGTGACCTGGACAGGTGGCGTGAGACTGCCCAACAGAGATGAGTTGGGCGAAGCACAGAGGACGCTATATAAGGTAAGCCTCACCGCTGCGGATGGCACACAGTCCGAGGTGAGTCCGGCAGCATTGGCAGAACTAGGCGACAACGACAACAACCACTTTCTGTGTCTGGACACGACCACGCCCGCTACCGCCGTGGCTTTTCCTGCGGGGCATCTGGTTGATCCGAACGGTGATCTAAATGCAGATTCCAAGGTGATGGTTCGCAGATCCTTCTAAAAGCCCAGGTCTGCGGTGCAAAGGGCCGCCAGCGCCTGTTACCTGCTGGGTGGCGGTCGACTTGGGAATGCGGTGTTTGTTGCCGTGTGGCCGACAAGGCGACTATCCTCTAGGACACCAAGTACGGTTTGGAGGGGAGCAAGATGCAAAGCCGAGTCGAAACGTTAAAGGGTGTGGTAGCCGTTTGTTTACTGGCCGCATTACTTGCTGGCTGCGCTGAAACTGAGCGCACTGGAGGCGGTCAAGCCACCGCCGCAGTTGAGCAACAAAACCCGCAATCGGTAACAGCCAAAACTGCGCAGGGCGCGGCAGGTAGTCCGCGAAACGCATACTTTGGCGACCTCCATGTGCATACCACCTATTCAATGGATGCATTTCAGTTTGGCACCCTGGCCACACCTGACGACGCCTACCGCTACGCTCAAGGCGAAGCCATTAAACATCCGGCGGGCTTCGATGTGCAGTTAGACCGGCCGTTAGATTTTTACGCGGTAACGGATCATGGCTTTTTCCTTGGGGTGGTTCGTGCAGGGGCGGATACCTCAACTGCGGTGTCTAAGTATTCGTCTATGGAACCGATTCATAATTTGAATGCTGCGGATAACCAAACGCTGGACAGCATCCCGACCCGAAATTTCCGTGAATGGATCAGGGGCTTTATGTTCTCAATGGCGCGCTCCAAATCGCTACAAGCTGAGGTAGAGGACATTATGCGCTCAACTTGGGCTGACGAAATACAAGCCGCCGACCGTCATTATCAGCCGGGCAAGTTCACAACCTTTGCAGCCTATGAATTCTCAACAACCAAACCCGACGGCGGCAGCCTGCACCGTAATGTCATCTTTCGCGACACTGACAACTTGCCAGCAGAGCCGTTCAGTCGGCTAGATTCACTTGATCCAGCGGACCTGTGGGACTGGATGGACGGTTTGCGAGCAAAGGGGGTCGCGAGCCTGGCTATTCCGCATAACTCCAACAAGTCGAATGGCCAGATGTTTCAACTGACCACTTGGGCTGGTGATCCAATGACGCTGGAACATAATGAACAGCGCATACGCAACGAGCCGCTGGTTGAAATTACCCAGGTAAAAGGCACCTCGGAGACCCATCCGGCCCTGTCTTTGAACGACGAATGGGCGGGCTTCGAGATTGACCCCTACATAGCTGGTGGTGGGCCTTTAAGGTTAGCCAAGCCGTCTGGCGGTTATGTGCGTGACGCGCTGAAGAATGGCTTGCAGTTACAGCACCAAGGCTTAGGGAATCCGTTTAAGTTCGGTTTTATTGGCTCTTCTGATACCCATACGGGTGCCGGGTCTTTTGTTGAAGAAAGCTATTTTGCTAAGGTGGGCCTGTTGGATGCGACGCCTGGGCTGCGTGGGTCGGTACCCGTTAGCGACGCTGATCTTGCAAGTTACGGTCTGGATAGTGAAACGGCGTCGCCTTTTTATGTGGCGCCAGATGGGCGACGTTATCTACAGCGCAGCTCGTCGGTTTACGGGGCTTCGGGTTTGGCTGCGGTATGGGCCGAAGAGAATACGCGCAATGCGATTTATAACGCCTTCCGCCGCAAGGAAACCTTTGCCACCTCTGGGCCGCGCATACGAATACGGTTTTTTGCGGGCTATGACCTGGACGCCTCGATGATTGATAACCAGGACGGCTTGTCCCGTGCTTATACCCAGGGCGTGCCCATGGGTGGGGATCTGATGACAAAGGCGGAAGAAGCCCCCGGGTTTATTGTTTGGGCCGCTCGGGATGCGCTGTCGGCACCTTTGCAGCGCATACAGATTGTTAAAGGTTGGATTGCAGACGGCGAAACCCATGAGCGGGTCTTTGATGTGGCGTGTGCAGATGGCTTGAAAGTTGACCCGGCGACGCATCGTTGTCCGGACAACGGTGCAAAAGTGAATCTGGCCGATTGTGCGATTTCTGCCGACCGTGGTGCGGTCGAATTAAAGACGCTCTGGCGCGACCCTGAGTTCGATGCAAAGCAGCAAGGCTTTTATTACGCGCGGGTGCTGGAAAACCCAAGCTGTCGCTGGTCTACGTGGGATGCGTTACGCGCTGGGGAAGCGCCCCGGCCAGATTTAGCGGCGACGATTCAGGAGCGAGCTTGGTCCTCGCCTATCTGGTTTGGCGGTTCGAAACAGGTGCCAGCAGCAAATTGACAAATTGCATTGATATTGTCAGTTTGTACTGATTAACCCTAGTAGCGGTGTCGCACGCGGAGTGATACCGCCGCGCAGAACCTTGGTGCTGGCGCAGCAGTTGGGTATTTATGTTGGAGAATGTTATGCCGCACCCCGCACTGGCTAAGCGCTCGGCCGCAGAACTTGAGCAAACGCTACAACAGCTCTTTGGTTCCCAGGCGCGAATCGAAGCGCTGGCCGGCCCAGACTTTATGGGCCGGCGCATTCACGGTGTGGATTTGCAAAAGACGCTGTCGGCACCCCAAGCACAGTTTATGGTGACGCTGCTTGATCACTTCAGCATTATCAGTTTCCCGGACCAAGGCACGGACACTTTTCGCCTGAGCAATCTCGAGCGGTTGGCCAATCACTTTGGCGCGCCCATTCCACACCCCACGAATTACTCAAATTATCTGGAACACAAAAAGACCGGCGTACCACTTGAGTTGCAGCCGCTGGAGCGTCAAGCCGCCAGTTTGTGCGACCAAGCGTTTCCCAACGACATTAAGTGTGTGGACGGTGCCCACAGTCCAGCGGTTTTGGTTGTGAGCAACTTGCCCGGTAGCGGCCCCAACCAGCAAGAACAGTTTAATTGCAGTCTGCACTGGCATACCGACATTGAATTTGAGCCAGAGCCTTTGTCGACCAGCATGTTTTATGTGCAGCGGGCGCCTTTAACGCGGCGGTCGGATACCGGTAATTGGATTAAAGATGTGCCGCCGGGCGAGGGGTTCTATCACCGAGAGTCTAGTGCGGTCTTGACCGAACGGCGGTTAGCTATGCCGTTGAACGGTGAAACCGCCTATGCAGATACGGTGCGTGCCTTTGCCGACTTGCCGGCACAGCAACAAGCCGAGCTAGAGCGAACCATGGTGCGGCGACGGGTACGTAAAACCGATGCTGGTTGGTTGGTGCCCTTGATCTATGTCAATCCGCGAACAGGAACCAAGTCTCTGCACAGCCCAATTTGGGCGTCGCGAGGCAAAAACATTGCGCCAGTAGAAGTTGACGGTATGAACGACCGTGACTCGCGGTTGTTTTTAGATGAGTTAGAAGCCCACGTACTGCAGCCTAAATACCGCTACGACCACGCGCATCGTGCCGGTGATGTAACGATCTGGAGCAACTTTTCGACATTGCATAATGCGCCACCAAGTAAAAGCGTTATCAGCTCGCCAGACGACGCCAGGCTGATGTATCGCATCAGCAGCAAGGGTGAACCTTGTGACAGCTTGCCCCGACAAGACTCAGATGCCTGGATTGAAGCAAACATTAACCCGGCTTATCGCACGCCTTACAGCCAAGTCGCGGGTAGCTAATTTATGGCTAACGACCCTGATATACCGGCGGTCGTTTTTCAATAAAGGCGCGCATGCCTTCCTGAGCGTCCTTGGTGCGAGAGCACAGAACCTGATTTCTATTTTCGATTGCAACAGCAGCCTCTAAGCCGGGGGCGTCTGTGGCTACGTTTAAGCCTTCCTTGGTTAAGCGTAAGCCCATGGGTGAGGCGAGCAGCATTTCTTCAGCATATCGCTTGCCGGTTTCAAGCAAGGCATCCTCAGACACTACTTCCGATACCAAATTGGTGCTCAAGCACCGGTCCGCGTGAATAAACTTGCCGGTCAGCATGAGCTCGGAGGCAATAGAGGTTCCCACCAAGCGCGGCAGGAAGTAGCTGGTACCCATGTCGCAGGCTGATAACCCTAACTTGATGAATGCCGCATTCATTTTTGCGGTATCTGCAGCGATACGCACGTCGCTCGCCAGCGCAAAGGCGAAACCGCCACCACAGGCAGGCCCTTGAATCATGCTGATAATTGGCTGGGGGCAACGGCGCATTTTGATGTAGACCTCGGCCAAATAGCCTTGGAAGCCCATGCCTGCACCAAAGGGCTTGGGTACAGAGGGATCACTGGCCGACTTTATGTCCAGACCGGCACAAAAGGCCTTCCCTCGACCGCCCATAAGCACCACACGGGTTTGATCGTTCTCGTACAGGTGATCAAAGTAATGGCGCAGTTCCGTGACCATTTGTGTGGTGATGGCGTTTAGCGCCTCGGGTCGGTTAAACCACAGAGTATCCAATGGTCCGTCTCGTTCGACAGACAGTGTTTCGTATTGATCGATTTGCATGATGTTCTCCCCAGGTATTGCAAAAGCTTAGGTAGCTGGCTGTGGAAATACCAGTCCGATTAACTTGGGAAGATAGTAGGGGGAGGGCGAACAGAGCCGCGATGCGTAGCAAGGCTGGCAACCGCAGCGCGTTAGTAATGGTGGAGGCGGCGGGAGTTGAACCCGCGTCCGCTGATTCGCCGCTATTGGCTCTACATGCTTAGAGTCCGTCTATTAATTTAGCTTCCAGCGACCCGACGGTCAGGGTGCTTTCAGCGATCCCGATTGGTTTTAACGGTTCAGCCCCGGGCGAGACATCCGCGCGATCTTGCTGCTTTGCCGTCCATTTCTCCTAGCAAGAAACGAATCATGGACGTAAGCGGGTTTTTTAGGCCGCTAGTGCGTAGTTTTCGTCGTTGGCAACTATAAAAGTTACAGCGATTTTTTTACGAGAGTCACTACCCTCTCGGCATGCACCGCAAGTTTTGATATCCGCGTCGAAACCATGTCGCCCCCAAAAGCTTGAAGGTGCTTCAAGGTTCCAGATAATCAGTCTTGAGCTTTGCCCAAGATTACGAGCACTGAAACCATGTCGCCCCAACGTTTGGGATCCTCAATTTGTTTCGAGTGGTTAACTCGCTGTTTGAGTGTCCTAAGTTGTTTGTTGAGGCGCATGGTATCACGCTGATCTATTACGGGTAGCCTATAGCTCTAGGTTAAATTTAACCCCGTAGTTGCGGCCAGGTAACGGCACTTCGTCTTTAACGAACGATGTGTGGTTTCTTGCCACTTCGTTTAGCAAGTTGTTACCGAATAACGAAACATTCATTGACGGTTTGTCGGCAAATGCGAACGACTTGGTCATTGAGAAATCCAGCATCTTATAACCGTCTGTGGGTGTTCCAGTGGCGGCTACTCGAGTTTGTTTTTCTACATCTTTTAGGCGTAACGATGCTTCGATCGAAGCGCTGTCATAGCTTGCTGTATAGATGTTTCGCACCGGCACGATCCTTGGCACGTCTGAGCCATCGTCGAGCTCACCAATGACAGAGTCTCGGGCATAGGCCAGGGTCAGTGTCCCATTGGCAAGATCGAATGTTTTGCCAAGTTCCAATTCGTAGCCATTGAAGTCGGCATCTTGTTGCTGGAAGTTGGCCAAGATCAGTCCGCCGTGGTCATCCTCGTGCTCTTCGTCGTGTTCTTCCTCGGTCTCATCTTGCAGATAGATGAAGTCGTCCACCGAACAATTGAAGTAGGTCAAGGATGCGAAGTAGCCGTTGGCCTCGTAGTTCAATGAAATATCGAAGTTGTTATGGGTTTCGGTACGCAGTTCTGGGCTACCTACTTCGAAACGGCCTGTGGCCAAGTGCGGGCCGTTCATAAACAGCTCTGATGATGAAGGTGCGCGATTAAACCGTGCAAATCCCGCGCTTAGGTTGAACGCTTCGTTGAAGTCTCTGCTGATTGATGCGGCAAAGCTGGTGACATCGGCATTGTAAGAGTGCGCTGTTACCTCTGCTTCCTCTTCATGCTCATCTTCGTGTTCTTCTTCATGCCCGTCTTCATCGTGGTGTTCTTCGGTAGCACTAATTGAGCCTTTGCGCTCGATGCTGTCGACACGTACTCCAAAGTCCAGTTTGTAGTCACCGATGTCTTTAGAGACGTAATAACCCAGCGTTGTTTCCGATGAATCGACAGGATTCATGAACGCTTCCTCACCAATAATAGAGGTGTCTTCGTTGACCAGATTCAGCACCACACTTTGATTAAGAACAGAATTGTCGAGATTGACCACAACGCGCAGCTCATTCGAGTCGTTGGTGAAGGTGGTTGGGCCTTCGTGGCCGTGTTCATCTTCGTGCTCGCCCTCGTGTTCATCCTCGTCTTCGTGACCTTCTTCTTCTGCGTGTTGTTCAGTGTGTTGGTAATCTGAATCGCGGTAGGTAAAGGACAATTTGTTTACAGGGCCGAGGTCGAGGTTAAACGATCCATCCAGGTCGTAAGTTTTCGACTTGGTGTTCGAAAAGATGCGCTCGCCTTCGTGTTCATCGCCGCGCTCATCTTCGTGTTCGTCCTCGTGCTCGTCGCCATGCTCATCTTCGTCTTCGTGGCCATGACCGTGTTCATCGCCATGGGAGTCACCGTGATAAGGCACACCAAAGACGCTCTCAATGTCTGAGTAAGAGGCGCCGATATGACCCCAGTCACCAGTCTTGGAAACACCTACTTTATGCGAACGTGTTGCATAGTCAGAGTTGGCCAGTGAGCCGGTATCGTCTCCGTGCTCGTCGCCATGTTCATCTTCATGCTCGTCTTCGTGGTCCTCTTCGTCGTGATGCTCGTCCTCGTCATGGATGACCGCGCCGCTTGGGATATCAAAGTCGCCGTAGTTCGCGTCGTTATAGCTGTACGTCACATTCAGGCCACTGATGTTGCCACTGTAGGACAACGAGCCGGAATAGCCGTCATTAACGGTTTGCGATTCAGCACCTATCCGTACGGTGGTTTCTGAAATGTCTGAGCGCGCAATGGCGTTGTCGACGATATTGATTATGCCGCCTGCTGTACCACTGGCGTAGAGCAATGACGCCGGGCCTTTGGCGATCTCAATTTGTTGCACGTTAGAAAGATCCACCTCGTTCAGGTGATCTGCTCCAATGCCCGAGACGTCTCGCACGGGTACGCTATTAGATAGGATTTTTACCCGGTCGCCAGACAGCCCGCGGATCACCGGCTGGCCGACAGCCGCGCCGTAGTCGCTTGAGGCGATGCCAGCGTAGTCATCTAGAGTCTCTCCAAGGCTGCGGGTTGGGCCTTCCTTGATGGCGCTGCCTTCAATGATTAAGGAATGCTTTTCAAGTTGCGTTGTTCGCACATGCGAGGCGGTTACTACCACTTCGTCGATGACCTCGCCTTGTGCGGCGCTGTATGCCGCCGCAGGTGTGAACGCAACGCACAGCGACGCTGTCGCTAATGCGATTGGTTTTTGTATTTTCATTATTACTACCAACAAACTACTGCCACCAAAAGGTGACGGTTTAAATACGACGCATGGCGCCGACGATTAACGGATTAAAGGTCTGTTAGGTAGACGGTGGCGCGCGTGCGTAATAGCTTTCAGTGCTGGGTTTCTGCGCGTCGGGCGCAGTGAAGGTTGTTCGCGCTACAGCAGTCGACGCGAGGTCGTGTTGCAGCGCGCTGCTAATTGCAGGGGTTTGATCCGAGGCAGAACAAGCGGAGCATGAGTTCTCTTGGTGTTCACTTGCCGGTTCAATGACGTGCTCTAAGGCATGGGCATGCGCTGATATTTGAGCGAACACAAAGGCAACCAGCAGCATGCCGATTAGCCACTTTGGCTGAGCCGAGCTTGTGTGTCGTTGTAGTGTCATGAACATTCGTGAGTGATCAATAAGCGTTAGCCGTGCAGCCGCCATAGCGCGGCCGCACGCATTCTATGCGCTTAGATCTTCATATTAAATTTAAACCCGAAGTTTCTGCCTGGTAAGGGCACTTCGTCTTTTACGAACGAGGTGTGGTTTCTAGCCACTTCGTCGAGCAAATTGTTGCCAAATACCGCAACGTGCACGGTAGGTGTTTGCGGGAAGACGAAGGCTTTGGTCAACGAGAAGTCGAGCATTGTGTACCCATCTGTCGCAGTGCCGTTCGCGGCAACCTTGGTTTGTTTCTCTACGTCTTTGAGCATCAACTGTGCGTCGAGGTTGTCGCCTGAGTAGCTAATGGAGTACAGATTTCGGTTAGGCACGATTCTGGGCACATTGCTGCCATCGTCAAATTCACCGATTACTGAGTCTCGAGCGTAGGCCAACGTTACCGAACCCGTGGCCAAATCAAATGTTTTGCCAATTTCTAGCTCATAGCCGTTAAAAGTAGCATCGCTTTGCATGTAGTTGGCTAGGGTTAAACCGCCGTGATCGTCATCAGCGTGATCTTCGTGCTCGTCCTCAGTTTCATCTTGCAGGTAAATGTAGTCATCAACCGCGTTGTTGAAGTAGCTGATGGACGCGAAGTAACCGTTTGCGGTGTATCGTAGTCCCAAGTCGAAGTTGGTAGACACCTCGGTATCCAAAGTTGGATCTCCAACCTCATAACGGCCGGTTGCCAGATGTGGACCATTCATAAACAGCTCGGTAGCAGCAGGTGCGCGATTTACCCTGGCCAGACCGGCATTTAAGGTCAAGGTGTCAGATAGATCACGGCTGAGTGCCAATGCAAAACTGGTGCTGGTGGCGCTGTATGCGTGCTGAGTGGTTTCATCTTCGTGAGCTTCTTCGTGTTCGTCCTCGTGCTCTTCGTCGTGATCCTCAGCAGCAGTTATGGAGCCGTCTCGCTCGGTGCGATCTATGCGTATCCCCAGATCTAAAGAAAAGCCTGCGAAGTCTTTAGATGCGTAGTAGCCCAATGTGGTCTCAGAGGAGTCAACTGGGTTCATGAAGGCTTCTGCGCCGATGATCGAGGTGTCTTCGCTGACTGTGTTCAGCACCAGTTGCTGATTCAGCACGGCGTTATCAAGACCGAAGACTAATCGGAACTCGTCGGCGTCATTGGTGAACAAGGTTGGGCCTTCTTCGCCATGGCCATGTTCGTCTTCATGTTCGTCCTCGTGTTCGTCGTCATCATGTTCGTCTTCGTGCGCACCTTCTTCATGCTGTTCGGTAAAGCCATAGTCCGAGTTGCGATAACTGAATGACAACTTGTTCAGTGGGCCTAGGTCGAGGTTGAAAGAGCCATCTAGATTCAGGGTCTTAGATTCGGTAGACGAAAATATGCGCTCATCTTCGTGTTCATCGCCATGCTCGTCCTCGTGCTCATCTTCGTGATCGTCATCATGGTCGGTGTCGTGGTCTTCGTCATGTTCGTCTTCGTGCTCGCCATGAAAGGGAATGCCATAGAGACTCTTCTGATCGGCATAGGAAATACCCACATGTCCCCACTCACCGACTTTGGATAACCCCAATTTTTGCGATGTGACTTCGAAATCGGAGTTTTCTAAGTAGCGGTTTTCTTCTTCGTGAGCGTCTTCGTCGTCATGGTCGTCTGCATGCTCTTCGTCGTGATCGGCATGGATGATGGCACCCTCGGGCACTTCAAAATTGTCATAGCTGCCGTCTTTATAGGTGTAGGTAATGTTTACGCCGCCAACATTGCCTGCATAGCTAAGCACCCCTGCGTAACCGTCGTTTACGGTTTGAGTTTCGGCACCTATTTGCAGCGAACTGGTTTCGATATTTGAGCGCGCAATGGCGTTGTCGACGACGTTAACGATGCCGCCGCTGGTGCCGTTTGCATACAGCAACGACGAAGGGCCGCGCACGATCTCGATCTGTTCGATGTTGGCGAGATCTACTTCGTTCAAATGGTCTGCACCGAGGCCAGACACATCGCGTACCACTATGCCGTTAGATAGGGTTTTCACTCTGTCTCCGGTCAAACCGCGAATAATGGGTTGACCTACAGCGGCACCGTAATCGTTGGACGCAACACCCAGCAGCGAATCAATGGATTCGCCTAAGCTTTGGGTTAGGCCGTTGTTAATGGTCTCGCCGGAAACGACATGTAACGGATTTTCGATCTGACTGAGGTTCGCTCTAGTAAAAGACGACGTGACGATGACTTCCTCTATCTCGTCAGTTTGGTCCTCGGCGTAGGCGTTCAACGACGCCAGGGTGAAGCACAGTGCCATAGGCGGTAGTGTGATTGCAGGGTACTTTTTCATATCGGTTCCAACACATCTTGCTGCAACAAACAGCGTTTGTAATTGGGCTGTTGAGCCCAGAAAAGTTTAATTACGCGGTGTGTTGTGCGGCGGGTGGTGCCCGGGAATGAAAAGTCTGGGTGATCGAGCAGCCTGTTTGCGCTCGGACACTGGGCTGTGCGCTCAGTTGCTCGAGGCGCATCCGCTGCGGCGGGTTACTGGAATCAACAGCTGGTGACTGATCTGGTGCTGTACAAACCGAACAGTGGCTTTCTGTTTCAGCGTGGACGTGATGCTGTGCAGCTGTTTGAGCGCCCACGAAGGCAACCAACAACAGCGCGATGAGGCATTTGTTGAATAAAGTTGCTGAGCGGGTGAATGCAAACATTGGCGACTGTAAGCAGTAGAAACGGTGGAAAACTAACTGACCTTTCGGGCTGTGTAAAGGCACCAGAAAACGCTGTTGGTATGCTCTGGTGTTATGATTTGCAGCATGCGCACATCACAGCTAATGCTAACAATCGGTTTGTTTTGCCAAGCCCTTTGGCCCCCTATGGTGGCGGCGAACGCTGACGAATTCATTGAAAAATCGGTGCTGCTCATTGAGGACCAGCATTACAGTCTGGCACGCAGCTATTTGGCGCCGGCTCTGATTGACCCGCGTATCTCCTCTGGTCAGAGATCTCGAGCCTATTACCTGCGCGGTTTTTCTTTTGCTGTCCAAGGTTTGTCTATCTCAGCATTGCGCGACTTTAATAGGGCGCTTGAGTTTAATCCGGCCAATCCAGCGGCATTGTTCGCCTTGGCGCGACTCTATTGGGATGGCCTTGGCGCTGATCAAGATGAGGCTTTGGCACTAAGTCTCTTTGCACAAGCAGATGAGCTGGGCCACAGCGACGCCAAGCTGTTTTTGGCACTAGGCCATCTGCTTGGGCGCGGCACTTCGCAAAACCTAGCTTTGGGCTGGGATCTGTTAGAGGCGTTGGCTAATGCTGGAGATGCTGCGGCAATGGAGCATTTGGCAGGTCATTTGCGCACGGGTCTAGCGCAACCTCAGCAAGCTGCAGGGTGGTATCGCAAAGCGGCTGCGGCGGGTAATTCGAATGCGCTGGTGGCGCTAGCGTACATGTATTTACGTGGCGAGCTAGAGGCCCAGAATGCGCTCGCCAGCGCCAATTCGCTGTTAGAAGAAGCAGCATTGGCAGGCTCGCCAGCTGGTATGACGCGGCTGGCGCATCACTATATGAGCGGCACGGGGCTCGCTACGGACTATGCAAAGGCTTTCTCGTGGTTCGCCCAGGCGTCGACCCTTGGTGATGCAAATGCGGATGTCGGAATGGGTTATTTGGTTGATGCAGAACTTATTGACGTTTCCGGCGTTAAGCCTGCTGAACATTGGTATCGGCGAGGAGCCATGGCCGGTAATGTCGAGGGCCAGTTGCGGTGGGCGCGGTGGTTGTTGGCAAACGGCAAAATTCGCCAAGCCCGAACCTGGTTTGCAGCTGCGGCCAATCAGAATCATGTTCAAGGCCATAATGGTTTGGCATGGTTATTAGCGACGCAAAAGGACGCAGGAATGCGCAATGGTCAGCGTGCGTTGTCTCACGCGCAGTTAGCTGTGGAGGCGGAGCCCTCGGTGGGCCACCTTGATACCTTAGCGGCAGCTTTTGCGGAAACAGGTCAATTCGCGCAAGCCGTGGCCACTCAGCAACGGGCGATTGAGGCCCTGGCGTCAGGCAATTCTAGGCTTGAAGCCGAATTGCAGCAGCGCTTGGTGCATTACCGACGCCAGCAACCCTGGCGAGAGTAGTCGCTTTCTGGTACAAACTCGCGCTGGCACGCACTTTCAGGAGAGGGCTTTGAGCACCGACCGCCGCCGTATTGAACAAGTAGTATCAATTATCCGTGATCTAGCCGCTGCAGGTCAGCAGCAGATGACGCCTGGCGATGTGGCAGAACGACTCAGAGCAGATAATTCACCGGTGCCTGTTTGGCAATTGCGCGCGGACTTCAGCCAATTGGCAGAAGAAGGCCTGATCGAATTGGACCCAGAAACCGCTCGCTGGGTGATTGCGGAGCCATCACTAAAAAACACAGGCTGATATGCAAACTAAGGTCGACACTGATTCGCTGCCGACGATCTCGGCGCCGGGCCGTATCTGTATTCTCAAGTCAAAATGGTACCCGGAACACGTTGAAAGTATGGCTGAGGCCTGTGATGGCGTGTTGCGTCAGGCGGGCTATAGCGATATTCAGCAACACACCTTGCCGGGTTCGCTAGAGATTCCTTTGGCGGCTCGCGATCTTTTGGCTGAAGACACCGCCCGCGAGATAGACGCGGTGATCTGCTTTGGGGTCATTGTGAAGGGCGACACATTGCACTTCGAGATGATCAGCGAAGAGAGCATGCGCGGCTTGGGTCAGGTGATGCATGAGTTTTGCCGTCCTGTGTTGGTAGAGATTTTGCCGGTATTTGATATTCAGCAAGCCATTGATCGTTGCAGTGACGACGAGTTCAACAAAGGCATCGAAGCGGCTGTGGCGGCGATAGAAATGATCCACTGGCGTCGTGGAGTAACTGGCGCAAATTAACGCACGGTGGTTTTGAACAACCGCTGCTTGTCACGCTGCCAATCTTTTTGTTTAAGGCTGTCGCGCTTGTCGTGCTGTTTCTTGCCCTTACCCAAGGCGATTTCGCATTTCACCTTGTTGCCTTTCCAATACATGGCCAACGGCACAATGGTATAGCCTTTTTGTTGGCTGGCTGCGAACAACTGCGCGAGTTCCTTTGCGTGCAGCAGCAATTTGCGCACACGTTGGGGTTCGGCGACCACATGGGTCGAGGCGCTCAACAGCGGGGTGATGTTGCAGCCGGCTAAAAACGCTTCGCCTTTGTGCAGTTGTACATAGGACTCGGCCAGTTGCACTTTGCCGTCGCGAATACTTTTGACTTCCCAGCCCATGAGCATGACGCCAGCCTCGAACTTTTGCTCAATAAAATAGTCGTGCCGTGCGCGTCGATTTTGCGCGATGGTGCCCGGAGCTGCTTTTTTTGCGGACTTGGCCATTGGTCGACTTTGAATACAGGGTAGGTGGCATAAGTGTAGCAGTTTGTAATTGGCTGATCGCCAAACAGCTACTGACTTTTCGCATTCTCACCGCGCGAATGTAGAATGTCGGCTGCTATTTCAGGAAACATTGTATGGCGATCTCCACTCAACCGACCGAGGGTCGGTGGTCCAGCCGCTGGCTATTTGTGCTTGCGGCGGCAGGCTCTGCTGTTGGTCTAGGCAACATTTGGAAGTTCCCTTATATCGCTGGCGAGAATGGCGGTGGCGCGTTCGTACTTATCTATCTGGTTTGTGTCGCCTTTGTTGGCGCGCCGATCATGATTTCCGAGGTGATGTTGGGGCGTAAAGGTCGGGCCAGTCCGATTAATACGATGCGTAAGCTGGCCCAGCAGGCAGGCGCGAGCGGGCGCTGGGGCTTTGTGGGCTGGATGGGTGTACTGGCTGGCATACTCATATTGTCGTACTACGCGGTGATTGCAGGTTGGGCACTCAACTACGTTTGGCTAACGGCCTCAGGGACCTTCGACGCGGCGTCTGCCCAGGTGGCGACCTCAACCTTTGATCAGCTGCAACAAGATCCGCTGCAAATGGTGGCTTGGCATAGCTTGTTCATTTTAATCACCATCTGGATTGTCGCTCGCGGTGTGAGCCGTGGTTTAGAGACGGCGATCCGTTGGTTTATGCCGCTGCTGTTTGTGTTGCTACTGGTGTTGCTGGGATACAGCGCAAGCTCTGGCGGTTTCGCTCAGGGTTGGGCGTTCATGTTTGACTTTAACTGGAACGTGGTCGGCCCAGAGACTTGGCTCATCGCTATGGGCCAGGCGTTTTTCACGCTCAGTTTGGGTATGGGCACCATGATGGTCTACGGCGCCTATGTGCCTGATGATTCCAACATCGGATCTACGGTAATGACCATTGTTGCATTGGATACCTTTGTTGCCGTGGCCGCTGGTTTGGCGATATTTCCATTGGTATTCGTTAATGGTTTGGAAGTGGGCCAGGGCCCTGGATTGATGTTTGTCACGCTGCCGCTAGCGTTTGGCCAACTGCCCATGGGTGCCGTGTTTGGCACGGTATTTTTCGTTTTGGTGAGCTTTGCGGCAATTACTTCAGCCATCTCGCTGACCGAACCCGCGATTGCCTATGTGGTAGAAGAATACAACGCCAAACGTAACCGAGTGGCGGTCAGTCTCGGCGTATTCTGCTGGTTGCTGGGGCTAGGCACGGTGTTCTCATTCAACATTTGGGCTGATGTGAAACCATTGTTTGGTCTGAATTTCTTTGAGCTGGTGGATCAACTGTCACAAAACATCATGTTACCCCTGGGCGGATTGCTCATCGCGTTGTTCGCAGTTTGGGTGTTGCCGCAAAACATTGTGCGCGAGCAGCTGGAAGTGAGCAGTAATCGGATCATGTTGGTTTGGCGCATTGTCGGTGGCGTTATCGCGCCGTTAGGTGTTGCAGCAGTATTTATTTACACCTTATTACCACTGTTTATGGGCTGACAGGGTGGCTCGAATAGAACGCAGCCTGCTGTTATTGGTGCCGGCGCCTGTGGCTTATCGTGTTGTGGCCGATGTACAGGCTTATGGGGAGTTTTTGCCGGGTTGCGAAGCGGTGGAAGTGCTGCAAGAGCGTACGCTTGATAACGGCGCCAGTGAAGTAACGGCGCGAGTGACGGCCTCCGCGCGTGGTTTGCGTCAGGAATTTGTAACGCTAAACCACTGCGTGCCGTTTGAGCGTATCCAGATGCATCTGCAAGAAGGCTCGTTTGAGCGCTTGGACGGCTGTTGGACCTTTACGCCGCTGGGAGACGAAGGTTGCCGGGTCGAACTGGAACTAGAATTCATTGCCAAGGGCATGTTGATGAAAACCCTAAGTGGCGTCCTCGGTTCGGTAAGCGATCGGATGGTCGATGCCTTTGCTGAACGTATTCAGTCGCAAAATTAGCGCGATGCAAGTGCAAGTGATCTATGCCGAACCAGATCGCGTGCTGACGTGTTGGTTGGACGTTGCTAACGAATCTACTGTGGCGGATTGTTTGGTGTTAGCTGCTGCAGCGCCGCAGTTTCAAACACTGGATATGAGCCAGCTTGATGTTGGTATCTTTGGTGAGCGTTGTCAGCCAGACCGGTTAGTGCAAGATCAAGATCGTGTAGAGCTGTATCGAGATTTACACAACGATGCCAAAACCGCGCGCCGCTTACGTGCCAAGCAACAGGCCAATGAGCGTTAACTTTGGTTGTTAGTTGCCTCGGCAGCGGTGCTGTCGTCATCTGCTGTTGAGTCGCTGGGGGCGTAGTCGCCGCTGATGACGGTCAGCAAGTCATTCTCGTCGAAGGATAAGACCAGTCGGGATTCTTGGCTGAATACGCCGGGGACATCGATGGAATACAAGTACACCCACTTAGTGTCGTCGAAGGGGTCTTGAATAACGGGCTCGCCCATAACGAATGCCACCTGGCGACGGGTCATGCCAGGCTTGAGTTTGTCGACCATGTCTTGGGTAATGACATTGCCTTGTTGAATCGTCACTTTATACAGCTTAGGGATCTTGATGTTCGAGATACCGCAGCCGCTGAGTAGGCAAAGGCTGGCAATCATTGGGATAAGAATTTTCATGGCGCGGATACTACCCACGCGCATGGGTGCTGACCAGAGCTAATGCGGTTGGATTGGTCTGCTTAGCTAGCCGCTTGCGACAAAAGTTCTTGGGCGTAGTTGCGGGCTTTGGTGTTCACATCCGCACCGGCCAACATACGCGCCAGTTCTTCTATGCGCTCGTCATGAGTGAGCGGCTGGATGTCAGTTTGGTCGCCGTGTTTGCTGACGCGCATATGATTCTGGCCCAGGGCGGCGACTTGAGGTGCATGGGTAACACAAATGACCTGGGTGTGTTCGGCGAGATCACGCAAGATGCGACCAACGGTATCGGCCGTAGTGCCACCGACTCCAACATCAGCTTCGTCTAGAACCAAGCAGGGCAGCGCGCTGGTTGCTGCGGCGACGATTTGAATGGCTAAACTGATGCGGGTTTGTTCGCCGCCCGAGGCGATGCGGTTTAGTGGTCCCGGCGCAAATTTCTCGTTAGTCGTCACATGCAGTTCTAACTGTTCCAATCCCTGTTCGCCTTCGTGTTCGTGGAACACCAAGCTCAGAGCGCCCTGGCCAATGCCCAGTGCGTGCATGTATTTCTCTACTGCTTGGCAAAACGGCTTGCTGTGCTTGTGTCTGGCCTTGGACAGTTTTTGTGCTTCGCGCACAAACCCTTGGTGCTGCTTTTCTTGGGCTGCTATTAGCTCATCAAGGTCGCTGCTGTCGGATGTCATGGCGGCTAATTCAGCTTCTAAAGCTGTAGCGTGCTCGACCAGTTGTTCTGGTTGGACACGGTGTTTGCGTGCAAGCTCGTAGATCATTTGTAAGCGTGCGTCGATGTCGGCTAATGCTTGAGGGTCGACGACCACCTGCTCTTGGTAGTGGCGCAAATCTCTTGCGGCGTCATCCAGTAAGTTCAGTGCGGCGCCTAGGGTTTCTTTGCTGGTGGTCAATTGCGGGTGCTCGTCGTCGATTTCGTCGACGCTTCGCGCCGTGCTGCGCAAGTTGTCTAATGCCTCAAGTTCCACCTGAGCTTGATTTAGGGTGTGCAAGATCTGCTGTGCTTGGGCCAGTCGTTTTTGCTCTTTTTCCAGTTGCTCTAACTCGCCAGCTTGTAGGTTGGCGGTATTGAACTCCTGTAGTTGATAGCTCAACAATTCTTTGCGGTCGTCTTGCGTGGCAACTCTCTCTTGCAACTCGTGTATGCGTTGTTCTGTAGTCTTCGAGGCTTGGTACAGTGCTTTAACTTTCGCGCTCTGAGCGCCTAGGTTGGCGTAGTCGTCTACAAGCGCGCGCTGCACATTGCGGTCTGCCAGTCGTTGGTGTTCGTTCTGGCCCTGGATCTCGACCAGGGCATCGCCAACCTCCTTGAGGTAGTTCAAGGTCACTGGCACCGCATTAATGAATGCTCTGGATCGGCCTTCGGCGCTGATGACCCGTCGTAACAAGCATGTGTCGGCGTCGGGGTCGATCAATTCGTCGGTTAGCAGTTTTTGTTGCAGCGCTGATGTGGGGTGCAGGGCAAATTCTGCGCTGATGTCGGCTTTGCTGGCACCAGGGCGCACGGTATCGCTGCGTGCGCGTTCCCCCAGCAGCAGATTTACAGCACCCAATAAAATGGATTTGCCAGCGCCGGACTCTCCGGTAATGGTGGTCAGGCCGTTGCTGAAACTGATGTCTAGCTGTTCAACCAGAACGTAGTTTTGGATGGTGAGTTGTTTCAGCATGGGTACAGTGGTTTGCAGGCCGTTCCTTGGACGTCGGGTTAATCCTAATCGCCCATGGCGTTCCAGACCATCATCAAATGATGCATCGATACGGTTTGGCTGGTATAAAATTCGGACGACACAAGTGTGGTGGCGAATGTATTTTCCTGTAGCTACAAAAAGCGAGAACAGAGGTGGGGTGTTATGACTGACACTGATCTGCCTGTCGCCTCGTCTGGTGCTGTGGACCCAGATCCGCGGGCCAAGCAGTTACTTAAGTTGCTTGTTGAACACTACATTGCAGAAGGTACCCCGGTTGCATCAAAAGCACTGGCCACCCTGCCTGGGGTTGAAGTGTCCTCGGCGACCGTGCGCAACGTTATGAGTGACCTGGAATCTATGGGGTTGGTGCGTTCGCCGCACACGTCTGCGGGAAAAATTCCAACCCAGCAGGGACTCAGATTTTTTGTCGATACACTTCTGAGTGTTGAGCCTTGGAATGAAGATCGGGTTCGCGAGGTAGAGGCCGAGCTGGATCCCAACTTAAGTCCCAGTGAATTGATCAACACAGCCTCAGAGCTGTTGTCGCAATTCACTCAGATGACCTGCCTAATTACGACACCCCGACGTAATCAAAGCCATTTGCGGCAATTGGAATTCTTGCGCCTAGACGATGAGCGAGTGCTGGTGATCTTGGTGCTCAATGACCGCGATGTGCAGAACCGGGTGATTCATCTAGACAAAAGCTTCAGTGACCAAGAACTCGCCCAGGCCGCCAATCTGCTAAACCAAGAGTTCGGTGGGCGGCCGTTGATGGATATGCGCGAAGCGGTCATGACCAGTATGCGCGCAGACCGTGCGCGTATGGACGAGGTGTTGCACAGCGCGTTAAGCATGGCTGAGGGCGCTCTGCCAGCGGACCAACCCAATACCGAAGAACAAGAATTAGTGGTCAGCGGTGAACGCCGACTGCTGGATTTCACAGCAGATACCGACATAGCTCGTGCCTTATTCGACGCGATCTCGCGTAAGGGCCGAGTGCTGCATCTGCTGGATCAATGCCTTAAGAGCAGTGGTGTGCAACTTTATATCGGCCAAGAATCGGGCTATCGACCGTTGGGTGACATGTCTTTGGTCACCTCACCTTACGAGGTCAATGGTCAATTGGCTGGTGTGCTCGGCGTCATTGGACCAACCCGCATGGACTACAAAGATGTGATTCCGGTGGTGGATGTAACCGCCCGCGTCCTCAGCGCTGCGATGCGTAACGCCTAAAGGCGCACTATCGTCCCTAATTTGTCGAATTTCTGGCCGCAAAGCCCTTGTTTTCGTGGTTTGGAGCCGCATATAAGCGCGACGGATCAGATAGGGGACCCTCATGGGCGACAACGACACCAGCGATTCACAGCAATCCGCACCAGAACCCGAGCTAGACCAGGAGCAAACCGAGGCTACTGATCAACAAAGCGAGCTTGTTGATGCAGAGTCGCTTGAAGCCGAACTGGCCAAGGTCAAAGACCAATTGCTACGCACCGTTGCTGAGTCAGAGAACATTCGTCGCCGTGCCAGCCGCGATGTCGAACATGCTCACAAGTTTGCAGTTGAGAAGCTGTTGAATGACTTGTTCCCGGTGCTCGACAGCCTGGAGAAAGCGGTGGAAACCGCGACCCAAACCGACGGCGCCGAAGCGATTGCTGAAGGCGTAGAGTTGTCGTTGAAGATGTTTGTTTCAACGCTAGAGAAATCTGGTGTTACGCAAATTGACCCGCTTGGCGAACCTTTTGATCCCCAGCATCACGAAGCCATGGCTATGGTGCCCAACCCGGATGCCGAACCTAACTCGGTCATGGAAGTGATGCAGAAAGGTTACGTGTTGAATGAGCGGCTGGTTCGCGCAGCGAAAGTGATCGTAACCAAGGCTGCGGATTAGTAGCCGTTGTTAATTTCAGGTGTGGACCTTGAACTGAGTTGGTCTGACCAAATATACAAAACCAACGCGAAGCCAAGGACACAAGGCTTCTTAGAAAGTTAAGCGGAGACAGAAAATGGGAAAAATCATCGGGATTGATTTGGGTACGACCAACTCTTGTGTGGCCGTCCTCGATGGTAGCGATGCCAAAGTCATCGAAAATTCAGAAGGTGATCGCACCACCCCATCAATTATTGCGTACACCGATGACGGTGAAATTTTAGTTGGCCAAAACGCCAAGCGGCAGGCGGTGACTAATCCACAAAATACGTTGTTCGCAGTTAAGCGCTTAATCGGGCGCAAGTTCGAAGACGATGTTGTGCAGAAAGACATCAAAATGGTGCCGTACTCGATCGTGGGTGCAAGCAACGGCGATGCCTGGATCGAAGTCAAAGACGAACAACTGGCGCCGCCTCAAGTGTCAGCTGAAACCTTGAAGAAGATGAAGAAAACCGCCGAGGAATATCTTGGTGAGGACGTCACTGAGGCGGTGATCACGGTACCTGCGTACTTTAACGACTCCCAGCGCCAGGCCACTAAAGATGCAGGCAAAATCGCTGGCTTGGAAGTAAAGCGCATCATCAACGAACCAACGGCTGCGGCACTGGCTTACGGCTTGGATAAAAAGCGTGGTGACGCCAAAGTGGCGGTTTACGACCTGGGTGGCGGCACCTTTGATGTATCCATCATCGAAATTGCCGAAGTAGATGGCGAGCACCAGTTTGAAGTGCTTTCAACCAACGGCGACACCTTTTTAGGTGGTGAAGACTTCGATTTGAAGATCATTGATTTCTTGGCAGATGAGTTCAAGAAAGAGAATGGCGTCGACTTGCACAACGATCCATTGGCCCTGCAGCGACTGAAAGAAGCCGCAGAAAAAGCCAAGATCGAATTGTCAAATAGTCAACAAACCGAAATTAATCTGCCTTATATAACCGCAGATCAAACCGGCCCTAAGCACTTGGTGCTGAAGCTGACTCGCGCCAAGTTAGAGTCGTTGGTAGAGGATCTGGTGAGCCGCACCATTAGCCCCTGTCAGGTGGCGTTGGACGATGCGAGTCTAACCACCAGTGATATTGACGACGTCATTTTGGTCGGCGGTCAAACACGTATGCCATTGGTGCAGGAAAAAGTTAAAGACTTCTTTAAGCAGGAAGCGCGTCGAGATGTAAACCCTGACGAAGCAGTCGCCATGGGTGCGGCCATTCAAGCAGCGGTTCTGTCCGGCGATGTAACCGACGTACTGTTACTCGACGTGACGCCACTGTCGTTGGGTATTGAAACCATGGGTCAGGTGATGAGTGTGTTAATTGAAAAGAACACCACCATCCCGTCGAAAAAGACTCAGGTGTTTTCTACTGCAGATGACAACCAAACGGCGGTGACCATTCATGTGTTGCAGGGCGAACGTAAGCAGGCGGGTCAAAACAAGTCGCTCGGGCGCTTTGACCTCAGTGATATTCCGCCGGCACCGCGCGGTACGCCACAGATCGAAGTGGCCTTTGATATCGACGCCAACGGTATTTTGAATGTATCGGCGAAAGACAAGGCGACGGGTAAAGAGCAGTCGATCATCATCAAAGCCTCTAGCGGCCTGTCTGACGAAGAAATCGAAAAGATGGTTCGAGACGCTGAAGCCCACTCTGAAGAAGATAAGAAATTCGAAGAGATGGTGACCCTGCGTAACCAAGCAGACGGCCTAGTACACGGCGCGCGCAAGGCTGTTGAAGAGGCGGGCGATAAGGCTACGGAAGAAGAAAAAACTGCCATTCAGACTGCCGCTACTGAATTAGAAGAAGCGTTGAAGGGTGACGACAAGGCGGACATTGAGGCGAAGATGCAAACTCTGTCCGAAGCGTCGGCTACGTTGGCGCAAAAAATGTACGCCGAACAGGCCGAAGCCGGAGCCGGTGAAGCCGCGGCTGACGATGATCTAGGCGACGCTGTCGATGCTGAGTTCGAAGAGGTCAAAGACGACAAGGACTCTTAAGTCCTGACCAGTCGGTCGGTGTACAGGACGCGGTGGTCGCCCGAAAGGCACCGCCGCGTTGTGCGTTGAGCGGCGACGTTTTCGCAGGGCATGGTTGCAGGGATTGATGGAAGCAAGACAAGAGAGCTAGACGTAGTAGGTAGGCTGAGCAGGTATGGAAAAACGGGATTATTACGACGTATTGGGTGTCGAGCGTGGCGCGTCAGAAGCCGATTTAAAAAAGGCTTATCGTCGCTTGGCCATGAAATTCCATCCAGATCGCAACAGCGATGATCCGCAAGCCGAAGAAAAATTTAAAGAAGCCACTGAAGCCTACGAAATACTCACCGATGAGGAAAAGCGAGCTGCTTATGACCGCTTTGGTCATGCTGGAGTAGACCCTAATCAGGGTGGTGGTTTTGGCGGACAAGGCAACTTCGGCGACATTTTTGGAGATGTCTTTGGCGACATCTTTGGCGGTGGTCGTGGTGGCCGCAGCGGTCCGGCACGGGGTTCCGACTTACGTTACAACCTGCGATTGAGTCTCGAGCAGGCTGTCAGTGGCGACACCATGGAAATCCGTGTTCCTGTGCTGGCCACCTGTAGCGATTGCGGCGGCTCCGGTGCGAAAGCGGGTACTTCTGCATCCACCTGTCCTGATTGTAATGGCGCTGGCCAAGTGCGTGTATCCCAGGGCTTTTTCTCGCTCCAACAAACCTGTCCTCGTTGCCGTGGCCAAGGCAAAGTTATTACCGATCCGTGCCGAACCTGTAGTGGTGCCGGCAGAGTGGAACGACAAAAGACTTTGTCCGTGAAAATTCCGGCCGGGGTTGATAATGGAGATCGGATTCGACTTTCAGGTGAAGGCGAAGCGGGTCCTAACGGTGGTCCGTCCGGTGATTTGTATGTGCAGATCGAGGTCAACGAACATCCTATTTTTGTGCGCGAAGGACGCCACCTGTATTGCGAGGTGCCGATTTCTTTTGCAGACGCAGCATTGGGTGGGGATTTAGAAGTGCCGACTTTGGACGGCCGAGTGAACTTGAAAATTCCTGCAGAGACGCAAACAGGCAAGGTGTTCCGGTTGCGCGGCAAGGGGGTGACCCAGGTGCGGGCTGCTGGAGTGGGTGACCTGCTATGCAAGGTCTTGGTAGAGACACCGGTCAAGCTCACGGATGAACAAAAACAGTTGTTTGAGCAGCTCAAAGAGTCGCTAGGCGATAGCGACAAACATTCGCCAAAGGGCAAAACCTGGTTCGACGGTGTGAAAGATTTTTTTGAGACGTTAAAGTCTTAGGCACGAAGTAGCGGACTTGCTGTTCGTTGGGGGAAAAATGATCCGAGTAGCCGTTGCAGGCGCAGCAGGAAAAATGGGCAGGGCCCTGATCCAGGCTATTGATGAGGCTGAAGATCTGACTCTGGGTGCAGCATTCGAGCATGCCCAGAGTCCGACTCTTGGCCAAGACGCAGGGGAGCTGGCGGCTGTAGGCAGCTGTGGTGTGATTGTTGGTAGCGACCCCGCCGCGGCAATCAACAGTTTCGACGTGGTCATCGACTTTACGGTTCCCGAAGCGACCCTAGCTTTAGCGCAGGCTTGCGCCGAGGCGAATAAGGCGATGGTCATTGGTACCACTGGATTCTCTGAGCAGCAGTTGCAAGCGTTGCACGACCACCAAGACAAGATGGCGATTTTCACTTCGCCCAACATGAGCGTCGGCGTTAACTTATTGTTTCAGCTGGTTGCGCGGGCGGCTCAAGCACTTGGTGATTCAGTTGATGTGGAGGTTATCGAAGCTCATCACAAAGACAAAGTAGATGCCCCGTCTGGAACCGCCGTGCGTATCGGCGAAGTGCTTGCCGATGCGTTGGGTAGAGATCTGTCGAAAGACGCAGTGTATGGGCGACAAGGTATAACCGGCGCGCGCGACCGCAGCACCATTGGTTTTTCGACCATTCGTGGTGGCGACATTGTAGGCGAGCACACAGTCATGTTTGCTGGCGATGGAGAACGCTTAGAGATTACACATCGGGCACAAAGTCGCAGTAATTTTGCTCAGGGCGCGCTACGTGCGGTGTCATTTGTGCATGGCAAGCCGCCCGGTCTTTACAACATGAACGACTTGTTAGGGTAAACTGACACGGCCTCAATCGCGTACGCTGTTGTGTCAGCTGACTATAAAATCCATCTCTTTGGCGCCTCGGGCTCAGGCACTAGTACCTTAGGTGCTGCTTTAGCGCAAAAGTTGTCGCTGCCCCATTTGGACGTTGATGACTTCTATTGGCGGCCAACAGATCCCCCTTTTGTTGAGAAACAACAACCGGCCCAGAGGTTGCTTGATCTCAATGAGGCACTGTCAAAAAGCCAAGGTTGGATCCTTTCTGGGTCATTGTGCGGTTGGGGGGATGAGCTGATTCCGCGCTTCAGCCATGCGGTATTTTTGTTTCTGCAACCCGATTTGCGCATGCAACGCTTGCGCTCGCGCGAGCGCCAACGGCACGGCGACCGAATTTTGCCTGGCCAGGACATGCACGAGATTCATACGGAATTTATGGCTTGGGCGGCGCGCTACGACAGCGCCGGATTAGAACAACGCAGTAGGCGCTTGCACCAACAATGGTTGCAACTGTTGCCTTGCCCACTGCTGCAGCTTGATAGCGATCAGTCGATAGACTCGCTGGCAGAGCGCGTTGTTGTGAACCTATAGCCGCTAAAGTCTTTTCTCTAAAGTATCGGTTTATTTGCACTTCGTAAGGCGGATTATTGCTGCTTTTTGAATGGCGCTTGAGTATACTTTTGCCCCCAAGCTCATCCTTCAACCCTGCCGTTATCGAGCTTGGTTTCTCCTCGAAAGAGGTACCCTGGGGAAGGGAGTGAAAATCTGATTTGTTGATCATTTGTGCAGGCCTTTGCTGGGCTGCATGGATGAGTGCGAGCGACACGTCAGTAGTCTGAACAGTCTCCTGCGCTGGAGGTAAGGTGAATAGGGAAGTTCTTTGATACCGGCTCTTTTAGTTCTTGAGGACGGTAGCGTTTTTCGTGGCCGCTCCATTGGTGCCACCGGTTCGACTACTGGTGAAGTGGTTTTCAATACGGCGATGACCGGTTATCAGGAAATTCTTACCGATCCCTCTTATCGCCGTCAGATCGTCACACTGACCTATCCACAAATAGGCAATACCGGGGTTAATCCCGAAGACTTCGAATCCGATCAAGTTTGGGCTGCGGGTTTAGTCATCCGCCAGACGCCTAAGCGACTCAGCAATTGGCGCAGCCGCCAGAGCCTTAACGAATTCTTGCTTGAACAAAATACCGTCGCCATTGCCGACGTAGATACCCGGCGACTCACTCGTCTGATTCGCGAAAAAGGTGCTATGGGCGGTTGCATTGTTGCAGGAGAGGCCGCCGACCACGACAACGCAGTGGCCGAAGCCCTTGCTTTGGCGCAAGGGTTCCAAGGTTTGGCGGGGGCGGACCTAGCTCAAGAAGTTACCGGTGCGCAGCGTGCGTGGACGCAGACTCCGTGGGATCTAAGTGCAGGCTACGGCGAGGTGGCCGAGCCGACGCATCATGTGGTGGCTTACGATTTTGGGGTTAAGCGCAACATCTTGCGAATTCTCGCGGGCAAGGGCTGCCGTATAACCGTTGTGCCTGCTCAAACCAGTGCCGACGACGTACTGGCAATGAACCCGGACGGCGTATTTCTTTCTAATGGCCCGGGCGATCCAGAACCCTGCGACTACGCTATTGCTGCTATTACGCAGTTACTTGGTACCGGCATCCCGTTATTTGGTATTTGTTTGGGTCACCAATTGCTGGCACTGGCCAGTGGCGCGAAGACGATGAAGATGACCAACGGCCATCATGGCGCTAACCATCCGGTGCAAGATCTTGCAGACGGCACGGTCATGATAACGAGCCAAAATCATGGTTTTGCTGTGGACGCGGACAGTTTGCCCGAACATTTGGTGTGTACGCATAAATCGCTGTTTGATGGCACGGTGCAAGGGGTTGCCAGAACGGATGTACCAGCGTTCGGTTTTCAGGGGCACCCAGAAGCGAGCCCTGGACCACAGGATTGTGAACACTTGTTTGATCGCTTTGTGCACATGATCGAAGAGCGCACAGCGAAGTTGTCAGGAGGCAAAGATGCCGAAACGCTCGGATATTAAAAGCGTACTCATTGTTGGTGCTGGGCCCATTGTTATTGGCCAAGCGTGCGAATTCGATTACTCCGGTGCACAGGCGTGTAAGGCGCTGAAAGATGAGGGTCTGCGGGTCATCTTAGTGAACTCGAATCCGGCAACGATCATGACCGATCCGGCTATGGCCGACGCTACCTATGTTGAACCGGTGGAGTGGGGAACGGTTGCGAAGATTATTGAAGTCGAACGCCCCGATGCGCTGCTGCCTACCATGGGAGGGCAAACTGCGCTGAACTGTGCGTTGGACTTGGTGCGCGAAGGCGTGCTGGAAAAATATGGCGTTGAGTTAATTGGTGCCAGCCAAGACGCCATTGATAAGGCCGAGGATCGTGAACGCTTCGACCGAGCGATGAAAGCCATCGGCTTAGAGACGCCAAGATCAGCGATCGCGCACAGCTTGGAAGAGGCGCTTCAGGTACAGAGCCAATTGGGATTCCCCTGTGTCATTCGCCCGTCTTTCACCATGGGTGGCAGTGGTGGTGGTATTGCCTACAACCGCGAAGAATTCGTTGAAATTTGCAATCGTGGTTTGGAGCTGTCACCGACTTCAGAGCTGTTGATTGACGAATCCTTATTGGGCTGGAAAGAGTTCGAGATGGAGGTGGTGCGCGACCGTAATGATAACTGCATCATCATTTGTTCGATCGAAAACCTAGACCCAATGGGCGTGCATACCGGTGACAGCATTACCGTTGCGCCAGCCCAGACCCTGACCGATAAGGAGTATCAACTTCTGCGTAATGCCTCATTAGCGGTGTTGCGCGAGATCGGCGTAGAAACCGGTGGGTCGAACGTGCAGTTCGCCATAAACCCTGATGATGGTCGAATTGTGGTCATCGAAATGAACCCCCGCGTATCAAGATCTTCGGCTTTGGCCTCTAAAGCCACCGGATTCCCGATCGCCAAAGTGGCGGCCAAGTTGGCCATTGGTTTTACGCTAGATGAGTTAGCCAACGACATTACTGGCGGGGTTACGCCGGCCTCTTTTGAGCCCACCATTGACTACGTAGTGACCAAGGTGCCGCGCTTCACCTTTGAAAAGTTTCCCCAAGCAGACAGTCGCCTAACTACACAAATGAAGTCTGTGGGCGAGGTCATGGCGATTGGTTCTACCTTCCAAGAGTCGCTGCAAAAGGCGTTACGGGGTTTAGAAGTTGGCTTTGTGGGGCTCGACAGTGTGGTCGATAAGGACGATGTCGAGTGGAAGAGCGTGCTGAAGCGCGAATTGAAAAACCCTAGTGCAAACCGTTTGTGGTACGTGGCGGATGCCTTCCGTATAGGTATGAGCGAAGAAGATCTCTTTGAGCACACTAAAATTGATCCTTGGTTCCTTGCTGAAATAGCCGACCTCGTGGCGTCGGAGCAAGCTCTGCAGGGCAAGGCTACAAACGATCTGGATGCGGGGCATTGGCGTGAGCTGAAGCAAAAGGGCTTCTCCGATCAACGCTTGGGTCAGTTGTTGAACGCGACACAAGACGAGGTGCGTGCAGCCCGCCAGGGTCATGGTGTTAAACCTGTGTATCGCCGTGTCGATACCTGCGCTGCTGAATTTCCGGTGAGCAGCGCGTACATGTATTCCACCTATGAAGAAGGTTGTGAGGCCGATCCTTCATCGCGAGAAAAAATCATCGTATTAGGTGGTGGGCCGAATCGAATTGGTCAGGGTATCGAGTTCGATTATTGCTGTGTGCATGCAGCGCTGGCCATGCGCGAAGACGGCTATGAAACCATCATGGTGAACTGCAATCCAGAGACGGTATCTACGGATTACGATACGTCGGATCGTTTGTATTTCGAGCCGGTGACCCTTGAAGACGTTTTGGCCATTGTTGAGATTGAAAAACCGAAGGGCGTAATCGTTCAGTTTGGCGGACAAACGCCGCTTAAATTAGCCAGGGACTTGGAAGCCAGAGGCGTACCCATTATCGGTACCACGCCCGATGCCATTGATCGTGCGGAAGACCGCGAGCGTTTCCAGCAATTGGTGCAGAAGTTGTCGCTGCGCCAACCTTCGAATCGTCTTGCTTCAAATCTCGAACAAGGTCTGGCCCGGGCGGCAGAGATTGGTTATCCGATTATTGTTCGGCCCTCCTACGTTTTGGGTGGTCGGGCGATGGAGATCGTTTACAACGATGACGAACTCAGCCAGTACATGCAAAGCGCTGTAGATGTCTCGAACGATGCGCCGGTGCTGCTTGACCGCTATTTGAACCAAGCGGTAGAAGTCGATGTGGACGCGGTTAGTGACGGGCAACAAGTTGTGATTGGCGCGATCATGCAACACATTGAACAGGCCGGCGTGCACTCAGGGGACTCTGCGTGTTCATTGCCGCCTTACAACCTGCCTATGCACATCCAAGATCTTATCCGGCAGCAGGTCAAAGACATTGCGCTTGAATTGCAGGTCGTTGGCTTAATGAATGTGCAAATGGCAGTACAAGGCGAAGACGTTTTTGTGCTTGAGGTGAACCCTCGCGCTTCACGCACCGTGCCCTTTGTGTCGAAGTGCATAGGCGAGTCGCTGGCAAAAGTTGCTGCCCGTTGCATGGCTGGAAAGACTTTAGAGGGGCTTGGTTTCACACACGAAATTGTGCCTGAAACTTATCACGTCAAAGAGTCGGTGTTCCCATTCAATAAGTTCCCTGGCGTTGATCCTATTCTTGGCCCGGAAATGAAATCGACCGGCGAAGTCATGGGGGTTGGTGATTCGTTTGGAGAGGCGTTCGCCAAAGCGTCTTTAGGCGCCAGCGACATATTGCCTCGCGGCGGTAGAGCGTTCTTGAGCGTGAAAGATTCCGATAAAGAAAATGTTTTAGCCGTGGCTAAGGATCTGGTGGATTTAGGATTTTCCTTGGTGGGAACCTCTGGCACCCAAAGAGTATTGCTCGCCGCGGATATTGAATGTGGCAGGATTCAGAAAGTAAACGAAGGCCGGCCTGACGTTTCAGACATGTTGAAAAATGAACAAATTGATTTGATCATCAACACTACTGAGGGACGTCAATCCATCGCGCACTCAGCGGTGATTCGCCGTCTCGCGTTGCAAAACAAGGTGTGTTACACCACAACGCTAACTGGTGGAGAGGCTTTTTGCATAGCCATTCGCCAAGGTCAGGGGGAGCAAGTTCGTAGCTTGCAGGATTTACACAGTCGACTTAAGCAGGGGTAACCCATGCCTACGCCCATGACAGTAGCCGGTGCAGAAGCGCTGCGGGAAGAACTTACTCACCGCAAGGGAACGTTGCGCCAAGAAATAACCCAAGCCATTGCTGAAGCGCGCGCGCACGGAGATTTGAAAGAAAACGCTGAATACCATGCGGCGCGGGAACAACAAGGTTTTAACGAAGGGCGTATTCAAGAAATTGAAAGTCGCCTGGCTGACGCGCAGGTGATTGACGTCACGGCGATCCCTGCGGGTGAAAAGGTCATTTTCGGAGTGACAGTCACGCTGTACGACGCCGAAACTGATGAAAGTATTGGCTACCAGATTGTCGGTGAAGACGAAGCTGATCTTAAGCAGGGTAAAATTTCTGTGATGTCACCCATTGCAAGAGCCCTGATCGGCAAGAGTATCGATGACGTGGTCAACGTGGTGACGCCAGGTGGCGAAAAGGAATACGAAATCAGCAATGTCGAACATAAATAGACACGCTGAATCAGACCGAAAGTCGTCTAATTAAGAAACCGCGAAACGTTAGAGAGTTTAGGGTTCGCGCGTTTATTCTTGCGGTATAGCACCGCGACCTTACCAATGTTTTGTACCACCGTGGCTGCCGTTTGTTGGGCCAATTTTTGGGTTAGAGCTACTCGGTCGGATTTTTCGAGTGCGTCTACTTTAATTTTGATCAATTCGTGATCGCTTAACGCCCGTTCAGTTTCAGCGATGATGCCGTCATTAATTCCTCGGTCGCTGATCGCTACCACAGGATCTAAATGATGAGCGACGCCTCGAAAGGCCTTTTTCATTTGCCCGCTCAGCGGGGTTTCGGTCGATGGGGTACTATTCATGGCGGCAGTGTAGCGGGTTTGCTGGCGACCATACAGTAATCAACGTTACACGACTCATTCAGCAGGGAAGTTTATGCCCAAGCGCAGTAAATCCAGTGAGCGTTGGTTACAACGGCAACGCAAAGACTATTTTGTGCGGAAAGCGCAAGATGGTGGCCAGGTGTCGCGCGCCCATTACAAATTGGAGCAAATCGATCAGCGATTTCACATTCTCAGCGCGCGCAAAAAAGTACTGGAGTTGGGTGCTGCGCCTGGCGGGTGGACACAATACTTAGAGAGCAAAATTACGCGTGGATTTTTGATCGCGGTGGATCCCCTGCCAATAACCCGCGGTGGGCGGTGCCGTGTGATAGAAGGTTATGCTGGCGAGTCGGAAGTGACTGAACAGATTATCGAACTATTGCAGGGGCAAAAGTTAGACCTTGTTTTATCGGATATGGCCCCAAACATCTCCGGTATCCGCGCTGTGGACCAAGCACGAGCGATGGACCTGGCTGATATTGCCTTACAGGCTTGTGAAGATTGGCTCGTCAAAGGCGGTGATCTGGCAATAAAGGCGTTCCAAGGCGAAGGTCTAGATTCCTGGGTCGCTGACTTAAGACAGCAATTTGGCCAGGTCAATATGATGAAACCGAAAGCATCACGGCCTGAATCGAGAGAAGTTTTTGTCGTGGCCAGAGATTTCCAGGCTGGCGCTTAAGGACTGAGTCCACAACCTATTGTGGCGATTGGGCAAAGCACAAAGTCAGCTTTGGTCCAATTTGTGGTTTTCGCCCTGCGACGTTATCTTCACAGCCTAAGAAATAGCGTAGTAGACATTAGCAGCCGTGAGTTACCACAGACGGCTAGTAGACTGAATAGAGGTAAAGGCCTTGTCAGATATGGGAAAGAACATCTTACTTTGGCTCATCATTTTAGCCGTGTTGCTCACGGTCTTTAATAATTTTGAGGTAGAGCCGAAACAGCAGCCAATGGCGTACTCAGAGTTCATTGACGCGGTAGAGCGTGGAGACGTACGCGAAGCGACCATACAAGAAAATAAAATCACTGCGACTGATGGCGCAGGAGAAACCTACACCGTCACCGGTTTTCAATACGATCCTCGATTGGTGCAAATTCTCGACGAAAATCGCGTCCGTATCGACGTGAAACCGCCAGAAACCCAAAGCATCTTTACGCAGATCTTGGTTGCTAGTTTTCCGATCCTAATCATTCTTGCAGTGGCGATATTTTTTATGCGTCAGATGCAGGGCGGTGGCGGCGGCCGTGGTGGGCCGATGGCCTTTGGTCGCAGCAAAGCGAAACTGCTGTCTGAAGATCAAATAAAAACTACGTTTGCTGATGTGGCAGGTGTGGACGAAGCCAAAGAAGACGTGCAAGAACTGGTCGAGTTCTTGCGCGATCCGGGCAAGTTCCAGCGATTGGGTGGTCACATTCCCCGCGGCGTATTAATGGTGGGCCAACCGGGTACTGGTAAAACGCTTTTGGCCAAGGCGATTGCTGGCGAAGCGAAGGTGCCGTTTTTCTCGATCTCGGGCTCGGACTTCGTAGAAATGTTTGTCGGCGTCGGCGCGTCAAGAGTGCGCGACATGTTCGAGCAGGCTAAAAAGCAATCCCCTTGTATCATCTTCATTGATGAAATCGATGCAGTGGGTCGTCATCGTGGCGCGGGTTTAGGTGGCGGTCACGACGAGCGCGAGCAAACACTGAACCAGCTGCTAGTCGAAATGGACGGGTTTGAAGGCAACGACGGCATTATTGTTATTGCCGCAACCAACCGGCCTGACGTTTTAGATCCAGCGCTGTTGCGGCCTGGGCGCTTTGACCGCCAGGTGGTGGTCGGTTTGCCGGATATTCGTGGCCGCGAGCAGATCGTGAAAGTGCACATGCGCAAAGTGCCGCTTGGCGATGATGTCGATGCGAGTATCATCGCTCGAGGCACACCGGGATTCTCGGGTGCTGACCTTGCGAACTTAGTCAACGAAGCCGCGCTGTTCGCCGCGCGCGCCAGTAAGCGTCTGGTTGGCATGGACGAGTTCGATAAAGCAAAAGACAAAATAATGATGGGCGCAGAACGCAAGTCCATGGTGATGTCAGACAAAGAAAAACGGAACACCGCTTACCATGAGGCGGGGCACGCCATAGTGGGACGGCTAATGCCTGATCACGATCCAGTTTATAAAGTAACGATTATCCCTCGGGGCAGAGCATTGGGTGTGACCATGTTCCTGCCTGAAGAAGACCGCTACAGCATGAGTCGTCAGGGCATTCGTTCGCAAATTTGCAGCTTATTTGGTGGCAGAATCGCTGAAGAAATGACCCTAGGTGCCGAGCATGTCACGACGGGGGCGTCGAATGACATCGAACGAGCGACCCAGTTGGCACGCAACATGGTGACAAAGTGGGGCTTGTCCGAACGCATGGGTCCACTGATGTACGACGAGGATGACGGAGAGGTATTCCTTGGCATGTCAGCCAACTCCAAGCCGAAACTGCACTCGCCAGAAACATCCAAAGCGATTGATGAAGAAGTGCGTCGCATAGTGGATGAGTGTTACGCCCAAGCGAGCAAGCTGCTGGATGACAATGTCGATAAGCTGCACACCATGGCTGATGCGTTGATGGAGTTCGAGACACTGTCCTCTGAGCAACTGGATGACATCATGGCCGGGGCTAAGCCGCGCCATCCCTCAGATCCGCCGCCTTCATCAGGTAGCTCTAGCTCGTCCCAAGGCGAAACGCCTATTGGCGGTCCAGCCGAAGAAAGCTAAGACAACGTTTTGGCCAGACAGTGGCGGTGCGGCGACCAAAAGTTAGTCTTTACGGAACCGGTAATTATGGGGGTGATGAATATCACCCCCGATTCATTTTTTGACGGCGGAAATTTCCTCGACCATCAAGAAGTGCTGCTCGATCAAGTGCTTACTAGCGGTAAGCAAATGGTCGAGGACGGCGCTCGTATTTTAGATATTGGAGGGGAGTCCAGTCGCCCTGGCGCAGAACCTGTTTGGCATGACGAGGAAATGCGCCGGGTAATCCCTGCCATCGAAGTGCTTAGTCAGCTCGACGTACTGATATCGGTAGATACTTATCATGTGGTTACTGCTCGGGCCGCGGTAGAAGCAGGAGCGCACATTATCAACGACATCAGTGGTGGTGCCGATTCTGCGATGCTTAGACTGATCGCTGAAAGCGGTGTCGGCGTGTGTCTGATGCACATGCAAGGAACGCCCGAGACGATGCAGAATCGCCCCGAATATGCTGACGTGATTGCCGACGTCGCAGAATTTCTAGATCAACGCATACAGGCCTGCCTAGCAGCAGGCGTGCGGCCTGAGCAGATAGCTATCGACCCTGGTTTTGGTTTTGGTAAAACTCTTGAGCACAATCTAATGCTGCTGCGGAATCTCCAACAAGTTCGTGTAGCAGAACATCCGTTGTTAGTGGGGTTGTCGCGCAAGTCGATGTTAGGGAAAATTACCGGCAGGCAGGTAGAGGATCGCGAAGTGGCCAGTGTCGTAGCAGCGGTACTGGCGGCTCAAAATGGCGCTGACGTTATAAGAGTACACGATGTAGCGAAAACCCAAGATGGCTTGCGAGTACTCAATCACGTTGCTGGTGCGACCTAACTTTTACGGCTTATCTCGAAACAGCCTTAACAACGGATTCCCATGACAAAAAAATACTTTGGTACCGATGGTATACGCGGGCGTGTGGGCGAAGACCCAATCACACCCGAATTCTGTCTGCGCTTGAGCAGTGCTGTCGGCAAAGTTTTTGCTGCAGAAGGTCGAAAAACTAAGGTTGTAATTGGTAAGGATACGCGGATTTCCGGGTACATGCTGGAGTCGGTTTTACAGTCTGGACTCATATCAGCCGGGGCTGATGTGAACCTGCTTGGGCCGATGCCAACGCCGGCAATTGCCTACCTTGCCGAGACTTTGCGTGCGGACGCGGCCATTGTGATCAGTGCATCGCACAATCCCTACTACGACAATGGCATTAAATTCTTTGACGCCAAGGGCAGTAAATTAGGTGATGCTACGGAGCTTGCCATCGAAGCGGCTATGGAAGGGCCCTTGTTTTGCGAGGGTTCAGAAAATTTAGGTAAGGCGTCTCGCGTTTCTGATGCGGCTGGTCGATACGTGGAGTTCTGCAAGAGCACAGTTCCTGATGGCTTCAGTTTGCGCGGGTTGCGTATTGTCTTGGATTGCGCGCATGGTGCGACGTATCAAGTGGCACCCCAGGTTTTCTCAGAGCTAGGGGCCGACACGGTAGTAATGGCGGCGGAGCCTGATGGTTTTAATATAAATCAGGCCTGTGGATCTACAGAACCAGAAGCCTTGCAAAAAAGGGTGGTTGAAGAAAAAGCAGACTTTGGAATCGCCTTTGATGGCGATGGTGATCGAGTGGCCATGGTAGACAGCCAAGGAGTGTTGTTGGACGGTGATGAATTGTTGTACATCATTGCCAGAGACCGTCAGCGTCGAGCAGCATTGCATGGTGGGGTGGTTGGCACGGTAATGAGTAACCTTGGCTTCGAGCAGGCGCTTGGTCGTCTAGGTATACCCTTCGGTCGCGCTAATGTTGGCGATCGAAACATTCTTGCCCAGTTGCAGCAACAGGGGTGGCATCTGGGCGGTGAGCCTTCTGGGCATATACTCACTCTAGACTTAGCAACAACTGGCGACGCGATTGTTGCGGCGCTGCAGGTGATTGTGCCAATTGTTGAGCAAGGTCTGACGCTGCAAGAGTTGGCGGCAGGAATGGATAAATTTCCCCAGGTTTTGGAAAACGTAAAAGTTCCTGCGCCTGGCGCTCTTTGTAACGATGATCGACTGCTCGCCGACATAAGGGCTAGCGAAGCCCAACTCGCGGATCGTGGGCGAATCTTAGTCCGACCGTCCGGCACTGAGCCGTTGTTGCGAATAATGGTAGAAGGTGAGGATCGGCAAGAAGTCGGTCAGATCGCTCAAACCTTGGCCAGTCGCGCAATCGAACTTAGCGCCTGAAACAAGCGTAGAAGTCCGCATGACTGCTGTTGGGGCAATGGCTGGGCTTTGAACTGCTGCCAAGTGGCGCTCTTGGCAACTATAGGTATAGCGTTTAACATTGCGCGCCGCGAAATTGGGACCGGTTATGCGTAAAGCTCTAATTGCGGCCAATTGGAAATGTCATGGCTCGTTGGCCATGGTTGATGAGTTTGCCAACACTTTGGCAAGTGGCAGCACTGTCGACGTGGTGGTTTGTCCGCCCGCAGTTTTTGTAGAGCGTTATGCTACGCAAGCGCACAAAAAAACAGAGTGTGGGTTGCAGGATATTGGCGTCGCAGAATCCGGCGCCCATACCGGTGAAATTGCTGGAGAAATGGCACAAGAGGTTGGCGCTGAGTGGGTCATTGTTGGGCATTCGGAACGGCGCAGCGATCAACAAGAAAGCGACGAACTGATTGCGCAGAAACTGTTGGCGGCGACACGCGCTAAACTTCGACCGATATTATGTGTTGGCGAAACCCAAGCTCAGCGTGAAGCCGGCCAAGCAATGGCCGTCGTAGAGCGGCAACTGTTGAGCGCTGTTAAGGCGCTAGATGCATCCCAAATCAGCTTAGGGGCAATTGCTTACGAACCGGTTTGGGCGATAGGCACCGGATTGACCGCAACGCCGCAGCAGGCTCAGGACATGCATCAGGGCATCCGCGTGTTGCTCGGGCAAATGGACGAGCAAGCAGCCGAGGCAACGAGAATAATTTATGGTGGCAGCGTTAAAGGCGATAACGCAGCATCACTATTTTTACAGCCTGATATAGACGGCGCCTTAGTAGGAGGCGCGTCATTGCAGTTAGATACATTTACGAGGATCATTGCCGCCGCACAATAAGGTGTTGGAAGCATTGGGCTACACTGGAAAAGAATGATGAGTACATTAGAAACCGTATTGCTGGTTTTATTGATTATTGATGCATTAGCGCTGACTACCTTAGTGCTGTTGCAGCAGGGAAAGGGCGCTGACGTAGGCGCTGCGTTTGGTAGTGGCTCATCCAACACCATGTTTGGTAGCTCTGGCGGTGCGTCGTTTATGACTCGCGTGACAACTTGGTTGGCGGTTGCGTTTTTTGCCATCGCTTTTGGGTTGGCCTATACCGCAAAAGAGCGAGCTGCCGCTGCAGGTCAAATTGGTATTCCTCAGGCGGTTACACCGGCTGCGGAACAGAAAACTCCTGCTGTTCCTGAAAATCAACCAGGGGATGACATTCCGCAGCTGTAGCTGCGGGCGCGCTTATGCCGAAGTGGTGAAATTGGTAGACACGCTACCTTGAGGGGGTAGTGGGCTTATGCCCGTGCGAGTTCGAGTCTCGCCTTCGGCACCATTCCAAAACCGACCAGAAATAGCCTTGCAGGTAGAGCGAGGCATCCCTATAATTCGCGTCCCTATTGATGCGGGGTGGAGCAGTCTGGTAGCTCGTCGGGCTCATAACCCGAAGGTCGTGGGTTCAAATCCTGCCCCCGCTACCATCTTAGGAAAGCCCCTTACGAGGGGCTTTTTGTTACTTAGGCCAATGATAGGGCCGGGTAAAGGGAGGGGGCCAAGAGGTCGCCGAACGTGTGGAGTCTAAGCGTGAACGACTTCTTTGCTTTAGCCCATAGGGGTAGAAAGCAGCTAGGGTCACGTAAATGAGATGGGCGTAAGGCCCATTTTTTGTGCCAGCAATAAAGCTAGGCATTGCAGTTAGAGCCTTCAGGCAAGGTTGTAAGTGGTTGAATAGTCGGGAGAAACAGATAGAAGAGCTTATCGCGCCGACGGTCGAGTCGCTCGGTTGCGAGGTATGGGGTATCGAATACCTCAGCCAGGGAAAGTACAGCAAGCTGCTGATCTTTATAGATCGTGAAGAAGGCATTGATGTCGACCTATGTGCCACGGTGAGCAAGCACGTAAGCGATTTGTTAGATGTCGAAGAGCTAATCAGTAGCCGTTATACCCTGGAAGTGTCTTCTCCTGGCATGGATAGAGTTTTATTTAAGGAACAGCATTACATAGATCATGTGGGTGAGCGCGTAGAGATTCGTCTTAACTATCCTTTTGAAGGGCGTAAGCGAATCAGCGGAGTTTTGGCTGGCGTAGAAGACCATATGGCGATTGTGCAGGAAGCGGAAGACGAGTTTTTGCTGCCGCTAGAAAATGTGCAAAAGGCGCGGTTAGTGCCAACTTTTGATTGAGGCAAGGAAATGAGTAAAGAAATACTTTTGGTGGTTGAGTCTGTATCGCACGAGAAGGGTGTTTCTAAGGATGTTCTGTTCGGAGCGATTGAATCAGCTCTGGCAGTAGCGACCAAGAAGAAGTATGGCGAAACCGCCGAGTTTCGCGTTGCTATTGACCGCGAAAGTGGCGAATACGAAACCTTTCGTACTTGGGCAGTAGTCGATTTTGACGAGATCGAGGCGGACGAAGAAGCGGAAGTGAACCCTGAGGCTCAGTATTCCGTTGATCAGGCGCAGAGCTTTAAGCCTGGCGCAGTGCTCGGTGATGTTATTGAAGAACAGGTCGAGTCCGTTGCTTTTGGGCGGATTGCTGCGCAAACCGCTAAACAGGTCATTGTGCAAAAAGTCCGCGAAGCCGAGCGAGCGCAGGTCGTCGAGGCCTACGAATCACGGGTAAACGAGTTGGTCAGCGGCACAGTTAAAAAGCTAGGTCGTGACAGCGTCATCGTTGACCTAGGGAATAATGCCGAGGGCATTCTGACTCGTGAGCATTTGATTCCCAGAGAGATCTTTAGAATCGGTGATCGTCTGCGAGCCATGCTGGTAGAAATTCGTCCCGACAATCGCGGCCCGCAGTTAATACTGTCGCGTACCGCTCGTTCGATGTTGGTAGAGCTGTTCAAGGTCGAAGTGCCAGAAATCTCTGAGGATGTGATCCAAATTTTGGGTGCAGCACGCGACCCAGGTTCCAGAGCAAAAATCGCGGTTAAAACAAACGATGGTCGCATTGACCCCGTAGGTGCTTGTGTTGGTATGCGGGGGTCGCGGGTGCAGGCCGTTTCCGGCGAGCTGGCCGGTGAGCGCATCGATATCGTCTTGTGGGACGACAACCCAGCGCAACTGACAATTAACGCCATGGCTCCGGCGGAAGTGGCTTCTATCGTATTGGATGAAGAAACCCATGCGATGGACATAGCAGTGACCGAAGAAAACCTCGCTCAGGCTATCGGTCGTGGAGGCCAGAATGTGCGCTTGGCCAGTGATTTATGCGGCTGGTCGTTGAACATCATGACCGAGGAAGAAGCGGCGGAGAAACTCGAAGCGGAATCCAGCAAATTCATTACCGAATTTATGGATGCGCTGTCGGTAGATGAAGATGTCGCTGCGGTTTTGGTTGAAGAAGGCTTTACTACATTAGAAGAAATTGCCTACGTGCCGTTAGAAGAAATCATGGCAATCGAGGGCTTTGACGAAGAAATCGTGACAGAACTGCGTAACCGAGCGAAGGATGCTTTGCTCACGCGCGCGATTGCCAGTGAAGAAGCATTGGGTGACAACAAGCCTGCGGATGACCTGTTGGAAATGGAAGGCATGGAGCGCGAGTTAGCATTCAAGCTGGCAGCGCATGAGGTGATCACCATGGAAGATCTTGCAGAGTTGGCTGTGCCGGAACTGTTGGAGATTGAGCCTGAATTGAGCGAAGAAAAGGCAGCGGCCTTAATTTTGAAAGCGCGTGAACCCTGGTTTGCAGAAGAAGCAGAAGCGGCGGCGGAATAAGATAAATGCTGGCCGCTTTGGTGCGGGCCGGCTGGAGTGATCGATGGCAGATGTAACAGTTAAACAGCTTGCAGATACAGTGGGTGCACCGGTAGACCGTTTGCTTAAGCAAATGCAGGAAGCTGGGTTGGACCACAAGTCTGAAGCTGACTCTGTAACCGAAGAGCAAAAGCAGGTGTTATTAGGTTTCTTGAAGCGAAGTCATGGCGACGCTGCGAAACCGGCTGAAAAAATAACCTTAAAGCGTAAAAGCACCGGCACTCTGAAGTCAGGGCAGGGTCGTGCGGGCAGAAACGTTACCGTTGAGGTGCGTCGCAAACGAACTTACGTCAAGCGCAGCGAAATAGAACCGACCGAAGCGCCAGCGCCGCAAGAAGATGCGGTTTCCCAGAGTGAGCTGGAAGCGAAACGTATTCGCGACGAAGAAGCCGCACGTATTCAAGCGGAAGAAGATGCTCGACAAGCAGAACAGGCGCGTAAGGAAGAAACCGAGCGCAAGGCCGCGGAAGAAAAACAGCGTTTAGAAGAAGAGCAGCAGCGGCAAGAGCAAGAGCGTTTGGCTGCCGCCCAGAAAGAAGAAGCAAAAGCTAAGCCGAGCGAACCGAAGGCGGTCTCTGCGGCAGATATTCAAGCCAAAGAACAATCCGAACAGCGCGGTGGTAAGCGCGCACGCGGACGCGAACGAAGTGGCGGCGGTCAAGGCCGTGGCGACAACCGTAGACGCGAGCTCAGCCTAAAGTCTGAACGACGTACAAAACGCAAGCAGCCTCACCGGGATGCGCCGTTGCAGGTAGATCAACAGGGTGGTGAATTTAAGCCCACAGAATTTATCTCTCGCGAAGTTGAAGTTGGTGAAATGATTACGGTGGGTGAGTTGGCCCAGCGTATGGCGGTTAAAGCTGGCGAAGTAATCAAGACTCTAATGGGTCTTGGTGTGATGGCGACCATTAACCAGACTGTAGATACCGATACGGCGACGTTAGTTGTCGAGGAAATGGGTCATCGAATCAAGTTTGTCAGTGACGATGTGCTTGAAGAGCAGTTGGAAGCGTCGCTGGTCATTGAGGGCGAAACGGAAACTCGAGCGCCTGTTGTCACCGTTATGGGTCACGTGGACCACGGTAAAACCTCGTTACTCGACCACATTCGTAATACTCGGGTCACCAGCGGTGAAGCCGGCGGCATTACCCAACACATTGGTGCCTACAGTGTGCCTACGGCGAACGGCGATGTGACCTTTATTGATACGCCGGGCCATGCCGCGTTCACTTCGATGCGTGCTCGCGGAGCAAAAATTACAGACATCGTTGTGCTGGTAGTGGCGGCGGATGACGGCGTCATGCCGCAAACCGAAGAGGCAATTCAACACGCCAAAGCGGCAGAGGTGCCGATCATCGTTGCGATCAACAAGATCGATCTTGAAGGTGCCGATCCTGACCGGGTAACGAATGAGTTGGCAGCTAAAGACGTCGTACCAGAAGAGTGGGGTGGCGAAACTCAGTTTATAAAAGTTTCGGCAATCACTGGTGAAGGAATCGATTCGCTATTGGAGGCTATTACCCTCCAAGCAGAACTGCTGGAAATCGGCGCGATTGTAGAGGCTCCTGCACAAGGCGTAGTGATCGAATCCCAACTGGACCGCGGCCGTGGGCCGGTAGCAACGGTACTAATTCAAAATGGCACATTGCGCCAGGGTGACATTGTCATTGCAGGTGAGTTCCACGGCAGGGTGCGTGCGATGCTGGACGACACGGGTTCCGCTACTAAGACCGCTTTGCCCGCTCAGCCGGTAGAAGTCTTGGGGATAAATGGCACGCCAGGCGCTGGTGACGAATTTGCGGTGGTAACCGATGAGCGATCCGCGAGAGAGCTGGCTGAATTCCGCCGGGATAAGACCCAAGAACGCCTCCAAGCAATGCAGCAAGCTGCGAAGCTGGAAAATATGTTTGCCAATATGGCAGAAGGCGAAAAACGTATATTGAAAGTCGTTGTTAAAGCCGATGTGCGTGGAAGCTTAGAAGCCATCATTCAAGCGATGGCAGACATTGGTAACGATGAAGTGTCGGTGCAGGTCCTAGGCTCCGGTGTTGGAGGGATTTCTGAATCTGATGCCACTATGGCAGTTACCTACGGCGCTGCTGTTTTCGGTTTTAACGTGCGTGCAGATAAGCGTGCTAAAACGCTGCTAGAACGAGAAGGCGTAGATCTTCGCTACTACAGCGTGATTTACGAGCTCATGGACGACATCAAGAGTGTGCTGTCTGGCATGTTGTCGCCCGAAGTACGAGAGGAAATCGTCGGTATTGCAGAAGTGCGTGATGTATTTAAGTCGCCTCGTTACGGACAGATTGCTGGCTGTATGGTGGTAGAAGGCGTGGTCTACCGTAATAAGCCCATTCGGGTACTGCGCGATAACGTGGTCATCTACGAAGGCGAGCTCGAATCGTTACGTCGCTTCAAAGACGACGTGAACGAAGTTCGAAACGGTACCGAATGTGGTATCGGTGTACGCAACTATAACGATGTGCGGCCAGGCGATTCTGTTGAAGTCTTTGACACCAAGGAAATCGCACGCGAGCTGTAGCTCGAAGGGCACTGTTGAATGCGCATCGATGTTGCAGTGAACAGAGCGGCCAGCCATGTCGCGTGACTTACGAGTTGCCGACTTCGTTCGCGATGAGATTGCGCGGATTTTGCAGACGCAGATGCGTGACCCGAGAGTCGGGGCATTCGTGAGTGTAAGCGATGTTCGAGTCAGTAAAGATCTTTCTTACGCCGAGATCTACGTGTCGTCACTGGACGTGGAAAACGCGGAACAAAAGCAAGAGTTGTTGGAAGTCCTCAACAGCGCGGCAGGTTTTTTTCGTTCTGAGCTGGCCAAGAGGCATAAGATGCGCACGACGCCGAAGCCGCGTTTTCATTACGACGAATTGTTGGAGTCCGGTCCGCGGCTTGAAAAACTCATCAACCACGCAGTAGCGGACGATACAATGCGGCAGGATCAAGATGGTTAGAGTTCGGCGCGGTAGAAAAGTAAATGGCGTGCTGGTTTTGAATAAGCCTGCGGGTATGACGTCGAATGATGCTGTGCAGCAGGCAAAACGAATTTTTGCGGCTCAAAAGGTGGGTCACACAGGCAGCTTAGATCCATTGGCTACTGGTGTGTTGCCGTTGTGTTTTGGCGAGGCGACCAAGTTTTCGCAGTATTTGTTGGATGCGGACAAAAAGTACCGCGCCCATATTAAGCTTGGTGTAACCACGGATACCGGCGATGCAGACGGTGAGGTTCTCGAGCGTAAAGATGTTGCTGGTATTACTGCTGATGATGTGCGGCAGGCGCTAGGCGCGTTCCGAGGTAAAATCCAACAATTACCGCCGATGTACTCTGCACTTAAACATAACGGTCAGCCGTTATATAAGCTGGCCCGGCAGGGCATCGAGGTAGAACGCAAAATTCGCGAAGTCACTGTGTTTAGCAATGAATTGAACGAATTTAACGGCGACGAGTGCGTTCTTGAATTGCATTGCAGTAAAGGTACTTATGTACGAAGTATTGCCGAGGATTTGGGTAATGCGTTAGGGTGCGGCGCCCATGTTAAGGGGTTGCACCGGCGTGCGGCGGGTCCGTATTACGAAAGTGACATGATCGACCTTGAGGCGTTACGCCAGATCGATACTCAGCAGGGCCTTGATGCCTTGTTGCAGCCTATGGCCAGTGCGGTAGCGCATTGGCCGGCGGTAAAGATGGTAGAGACCACGGCGTTTTTTGTGCGCCAAGGTCAGCCAGTACAAGTGGCTCACGCACCGGTTGAAGGGTGGGTGCAACTGATGGAAATTGCCGAGAATGCGGATGACCGCTTTCTTGGCGTTGGAGAAATTTTAGCCGACGGTCGAGTTGCGCCCCGTAGATTGGTGGTTCACGACTAGACGGTTGGTTAGAAGAGTGGGCGTTGGGACTGTAAATATGCGTGGTTCCATCGCTAATTGAATAGCGTATTAAGGAGAAAGAAATGGCTTTAAGTGCCAAGAGCAAAGCAGAAATCGTTAAGGAATATCAGCTTGAGGAAGGAGACACAGGCTCTCCAGAAGTGCAGGTTGCGTTGCTGACGCACAACATCAACACCTTGCAGGGACACTTCAAGGAACATCACAAAGACCACCATTCTCGTCGTGGTCTGATCAGAATGGTTAATCAGCGTCGTAAACTACTCGACTATCTGAAAAACAAAGACATCGCTCGTTACAGTGATTTGATTAAGCGACTCGGACTACGTCGCTAAACAATATCGAGCAATCATGAATAAACGACCGCCCAAAACAGCGGCGGTCTGACTCGGAGAATACAACTTGAATCCAATAACCAAACAATTTCAGTTTGGCGATCAGCAGGTCACAATAGAGACCAATAAGATTGCGAAACAAGCGACCGGTTCGGTCGTTGTAACGATCGGTGATACCGTCGTTTTAACCACCGTAGTTGGGGCGAAAAGCGCTCGTCCTGGGCAGGACTTTTTCCCGCTAACGGTTAACTACCAAGAAAAAACTTATGCTGCAGGCAAAATCCCCGGCGGTTTCTTTCGCCGAGAGGGCCGACCTAGCGAAAAAGAGACGCTGACCTCTCGCCTGATAGACCGTCCGATTCGTCCACTGTTCCCTAAGGGCTTCATGAACGAAGTGCAGGTTGTCTGCACGGTTGTCTCTACCGATAAGAACCAAGATCCGGATATTGCCGCGATGATCGGTACATCAGCAGCGTTAGCGATATCCGGTATTCCATTTGATGGCCCAATAGGTGCCGCGCGAGTTGGCTATGTTGACGGTCAGTACTTACTTAACCCAGGTTACGATGTGTTGGAAACCTCGGAACTGAATATGACCGTTGCCGGGACCGCTTCTGCGGTTCTGATGGTGGAATCCGAAGCAAAAGAACTGACCGAAGATCAAATGTTGGGTGCGGTGTTATTTGCGCATCAGGAAATGCAGGCAATTATTACCGCAGTTGCAGAACTGGCCGGCGAGATTGGTAAGCCCAGATGGGATTGGCAACCAGAAGCCAAAGATGAAAGTTTGTTTGCGCAAGTCGAAGGAGCAGTTAAGACTGATCTTGGTGATGCCTATCGCATCAGCGACAAGATGGAGCGTCAGGACCGCGTAAGAGAACTTCGTGATTCTGCAGTCTCTCAACTGGCCAGTGCAGAAGATGCTAGCCACAGTGCCGACGACGTAGCTGGTGTGTTCAGCAAGGTCGAGAAAGACCTGGTGCGCCAACGGGTGTTGAACGGTGAGCCACGTATTGATGGCCGAGATTTGCGCACAGTGCGTCCGATTGAAGTCGAAGTTGGGGTATTACCTAAAGCCCATGGCTCAGCTTTGTTCACGCGGGGTGAAACTCAGGCTCTCGTTGTTGCCACATTGGGTACGTTGCGTGACGCAGCGCTGATAGACGCTTTGGAAGGATCGTATAAAGACACCTTTATGCTGCATTACAACTTTCCTCCATACAGTGTGGGTGAAGCGGGTTTCATGAGCGGTCCTAAGCGACGCGAAATTGGCCACGGAAAGTTGGCTCGTCGTGGTGTTAGTGCCACGTTGCCAAACTCCGAAGACTTCCCATATACCGTGCGCGTGGTTTCAGAGATTACTGAATCCAATGGCTCTAGCTCTATGGCCAGTGTTTGCGGCACCTCGCTTGCGTTGATGGACGCAGGGGTTCCCGTTAAGGCGCCGGTTGCGGGTGTTGCCATGGGGCTGGTGAAAGAAGGCAATCGCTACGCGGTCTTGACCGACATCTTGGGTGATGAAGATCATCTAGGGGACATGGACTTTAAGGTGGCCGGTACCGCTGCAGGTGTTACCGCGCTGCAGATGGACATCAAGATTGATGGCATCACGGAAGAGATTATGGAAGCGGCATTAGCTCAGGCCTTTGAAGCGCGTGTACATATTCTTGAAGAAATGAACAAGGTCATCAGCGCATCTCGTGAAGAGTTGTCTGCCAACGCACCAGCAATGGTGACTCTGAATGTTCATCCCGACAAAATCCGCGACATTATCGGTAAGGGCGGCGCGACCATTCGCTCTATCGTTGAAGAGACGGGTGCAGAAGTGGATATCAATGACGATGGCAGTGTACGTATCTACGCTGAAGACGGCGCAGCTAAGGACGCAGCGGTGAATCGCATTCAGGAAATCACTGCAGAAGCGGAAGTGGGTCGTATTTATAAAGGTAAGGTTGAGCGCATCGTAGACTTTGGTGCGTTCGTAAACATCTTGCCAGGTAAAGATGGCTTGCTGCACATTTCTCAGATCGCTGAAGAGCGGGTTGAGAACGTCACCGATTACTTGTCCGAAGGTCAGGAAGTCGAAGTGGTTGTGCTAGATGTGGATCAGCGCGGACGCATCAAACTGTCTATCAAGGAGTTGGAAAACTATCAGGAAGCTCAAGACTCGTAAGAGTTATGCGCGACGACAGTTGAGTGAAAAGCCGGCGAAAGCCGGCTTTTTTTATTGAGTGATGCGGTTGGCGATTAAGTCGTCCACTACGCTTGGATCCGCGAGGGTCGAGGTGTCTCCAAGGTTATCCAATTCGTTTGCAGCAATTTTGCGCAAGATCCTGCGCATTATCTTGCCCGAGCGCGTTTTTGGCAGCCCCGGTGCCCACTGTATGGCATCTGGCTTGGCGATCGGTCCAATTTCTTTTCGCACCATAGCGATCAGTTCTTCCCGTAGTGTTTCAGCCTCTTTGCTGTCGCCCTGCATCAACGTGACGTAGGCATAGATGCCCTCGCCCTTGAGGTCGTGTGGGAACCCTACAACGGCTGCTTCTGCGACGCTTGGATGAAGAACCAATGCACTTTCTACTTCCGCTGTGCCGATACGATGACCGGATACGTTCATCACGTCGTCGACGCGGCCGGTAATCCAGTAGTAACCGTCTTCATCTCTTCGAGCGCCATCACCAGTGAAGTAATAACCCTTATAGGTGCTGTAGTAGGTGTCGATTACGCGCTGATGGTCGCCGTAAACCGAACGAATCTGTCCTGGCCAGGAACCGGTTATAACCAGATTTCCTGATGCTGCTGGTTCTTCTATTAAATTGCCTTCTGCGTCCATTAACGCGGGCTGCACGCCAAAGAAAGGTAGGCTTGCCGAACCGGGTTTGAGGGCGGTAGCGCCAGGTAGCGGCGTGATCATGATGCCGCCGGTTTCGGTTTGCCACCAAGTGTCCACAATTGGGCAACGGCGTTCCCCAACAACACGGTGATACCAATCCCAAGCTTCCGGATTGATGGGTTCGCCGACACTGCCCAACAAATGCAGTGATGCTCTGGAACTGCTGGTTACGTAATCGTCGCCCTGAGCCATTAGTTGTCGTAGTGCGGTTGGTGCGGTGTAGAAAACATTTACCTGGTGTTTGTCGATGACCTGCCAGCAGCGTGACGCATCTGGATAAGTAGGTACGCCTTCAAACATAAGGGTTGTGGCGCCGTTGGCTAAAGGGCCGTAAACAATATAGGAATGGCCGGTAATCCAGCCGACGTCGGCGGTACACCAATAAATATCGCCGTCCTGGTAATCGAATACGTATTTATGTGTCATCGCAGCGTGCAACAAATAACCCGCGCTGGAATGTTGTACGCCCTTTGGTTTGCCTGTGGAGCCAGAGGTATAGAGGATGAATAGAGGGTCCTCTGAGTCAATAACCTCCGGCTCGGCAGTGGTTGCTTGATGAGCGGTCAGCTCGTCGTACCAGACGTCGCGATCAGCATTCCACGGTATCTCGTTGCCGGTGCGTTTCACCGTAACCACACTATGAACGTTTGGGCAGTTTCTTAAGGCTTCGTCGACATTCTCTTTAAGCGGTATTTTTCGGCCGCCACGCACACCTTCGTCAGCAGTGATTACTGTTTGGCAGTCAGAATCCAGTATTCGGTCTTGCAGGGATTGGGGTGAAAAGCCGCCGAATACAACGCTGTGAATGGCGCCAATGCGTGCACATGCGAGCATGGCGTAAGCGGCCTCTGGAATCATTGGCATGTAGATACAAACTCTGTCGCCTTTCTTGACGCCGCGTTCGCGTAAGCCGTTAGCAAGTTGGCAAACTCGTTGGTAGAGCTGTTGATAGCTGATGCGGGTATCGTCAGAAGGTTCGTCGCCTTCCCAGATGATGGCTGTTTGTTCGGCTCGAGCCGGCAGATGACGGTCGATACAGTTAACGCTGACGTTTAAGGCTCCGCCCTTGAACCAAGCGATACGCCCATTTGTCATGTCGGCTTCGGACACCTGAGTCCAGGGCTGGACCCAATCTAAAAACGCGCCAGCTTGCTCGGACCAAAAAGCATCGGGGTCCTCGATAGACTGCTTATACATAGATTGATACTGAGCCGGATCGATCAGGCAACGCTCGGCGATATTGGCGGGGATGTCGAATAAATCGCTCATGATGCTTCCCTCCTAAAAATGAAAAGTGATTCTATGTTTTTGAATGCTCTTGCAGTCTTATGATCAATTGGTCAGTGGCACTGTTCACAGGGCGCTTTGCCCCAGTTGCACTCAAACTTTCGTAGATAGGACCGGCAAGTTTTTTGCCAAGTTCCACGCCCCATTGATCAAAAGAGTTTATGTTCCACAAAGCGCCTTGGCAAAACACCTTGTGCTCGTAAACTGCCAGCAGAGCACCGAGTTGCTTGGGCCCCAACTTGTCTAGTAGCACCATTGAAACAGGCCGTTTACCAGCCACTGCTTTGTGTTCTTCCTGAGCTGATTCTGGCTCAAACCCGTCTGCCATGGCCTGAGCTTGCGCCAGGGCATTCGCGTTCAACCAATTCCTGTGTGTGGGTAAATTTAGGTCGTCATCAGCGACCATTATGATGTCGGCAGCGAATGCCGCGGTGCCCTGATGCAGCAATTGATGGTAAGCGTGTTGACCGTTGGTGCCACAGCCGCCCCACAAAATGGGCATAGTGCTGTGAGGGATGGGTTTGCCGTGGCGATCAACAGATTTGCCGTTACTCTCCATCTCTAGCTGTTGCAGGTAGTCGGGCAGTAAGCGCAACCGCTGGTCGTAACTGAGCACTGCAAGGCTTTGGCAGTTCAGAACGTTGTAATTCCAAATGCTCGCGAGGGCGAAGGTCAGCGGTAGATTATCGTTCGCCGCGCTGGCAGCAAAGTGGTCATCGACCTCAGCTGCGCCTTCCAGCAAGCGATCAAAATTTTCGCTGCCAATAGCGATTACCGCGGGCAAGCCCATGGCAGACCATAGCGAATAGCGACCGCCTACCCAGTCCCACATTGGGAATAGATTTTCCTCGGACAGTCCGAATTTAACCGCTGCTTCAATGTTGTTCGTTATACCGACAAAGTGTTTGGCGATAGCGTCGGTGTTGCAGGTTCGCTCCAGGAACCAATTACGCGCACTGCGTGCATTTTCTAAGGTCTCTAATGTCGAGAACGATTTAGAGGCAACAATAAAGAGAGTGGTTTCGGGGTCTAAGTGTTTTAGTGCATGACTCAGATCGTAACCATCAATGTTCGCCACAAAATGGATTTGTATGCCTGTCGTGGCAAATTCATTCAGCGCTTCAGTGATTAACTCTGGGCCCAGATGGGAGCCACCGATACCGATGTGCACAACGTTGCGGATCGGTTTATTGGTGTAGCCGCGCCAAGTGCCTGAACGAATGCTCTCTGCGCAGGTATAAAGTTTGTTGCGCACCGTCTTAACGTCTTCAATCAGAGCGGGGTCAATATGTGGTGCACCATCCCGCAATGCCATGTGCAAAACGGCCCTGTCTTCGCTGAGATTTACTTTGTCACCTGCAAACAGGGCCTCTTTAAGACGATCGAAGTTCGCCTGGTTGGCCAGATTGGCCAGTTCCTTTAGGGCTTCCTGGTCTAAGCGTTGACGGGTCAAATCAAAGTGACACCCGGCGATATCGAAGGACAATCGGTCGTTACGCGATGAATCATTAAGTAGGTCGTCGGTGGATAAATTATTCAGGCGCGCGCTATGGGCCTGCAATGTGTTCCAGATCGTCAATTCGATGGGTCCTGAGGTTTATAGAAGCGTTGGGTTGGGATTAAAAAATTGCCGACTGCCTTCCATATTAAGAACTTGCTCCAGCAAGTGATCAAAATGCACGTCGTTGTGCGCAAAATCAATTTCGGCGGCGTTGACGACGAGGAGTGGCGCGTCGTCATAGTAATGGAAGAACTCGGTATAGCTTTCTGACAAAGAAGCCAGATAGTCAGCCTCGATCTGTAACTCAGATTTAAGACCGCGTTGTTGAATTCGTTGCAGCAACACGTCGGTTGGCGCTTGTAAATAGATCACAAGATCGGGCTTGGGTGGTTCAAGCTTCAGGCTCGTGTGAATTTGTTTATACAGAGCGAATTCTTGAGCATCCAGAGTCAGTTTGGCGAACAGTTCATCTTTCTCCATTAAAAAGTCCGCGACCAAACTTTGATCCAGTAATCCACCCGAGGGCATATCTGCCAATTGTCGTGCTCGGTGTAGTAAGAAGAACAGTTGGGTTGGCAAGGCTTGGCTGGCGCCTTCGGTATAAAACCGGTCTAAGAAAGGATTTTCTGCCACGGGCTCAAGCATTAAGGGGTAACCCAGGGTGTCGGCCAAGCGTTTAGCCAGCGTGGTCTTGCCGACGCCAATTGGACCCTCCACCGCAATAAAGCCGGGTAAAACACCGCGCTGGCTACCAGGCCCTAAGGCACTGATCGGCGGTTCTGGTTGACCTGAGCTTGAAGTTTCTACGCTTAAAGGCACTGGATTAACAGGCTAATGAACAGGCTCTAACTATGTACAAGGGTCGGCTGCTGTTCAACCATTTGTGTCCGATAACTGCCGAGAACACTCTCAGAGGTTAGCTCACTCTGGGCTGCGGCGTTTGTTGCGGCGACGTCTCTTGCGTTGCGGTTTTGGCAGGTCAGCGATCATATCTTGCTGGGCAGCCTCGTCTTGCTCTTGAAAGGTTGTCCACCACTTAGCACTTTCTGCAAGGTCGGTCTCGGTTTCTGCTCGCAGACACAGGAAATCAAAACCAGCACGGAAGCGCTTATGCTGAATCAAGCGACCTATGGTTCTGGGATTACGTTTGATCAAGCGATCTTGCGTCATCCAAGTTTCTTTAGCGAAGCTGCCAAAGCGCCTAGGTATCGCAATGGTGTGTTGTTGGTTACGCAGTGTCGCGAATGCTGGGTCATCATCGGTCAGATTTTTTTCCGCTGACCGCGCCATAAAGTCCTCCCACAGCAGTACCGCCACTAAAAATCCTGGCGTTACGGAAAGACCGTTTTTGATACGTTCATCGGTATTGCGCATCGCGGCGACAACCAAACTGCTGTTGGGGTTGCAGGTAGGAAACAACGCTCGAGCGATACCGGTGTGACGTATTTGTTGCCAGATGTTTTCGCCGTAACCGGTCAAAAATAATTTCAAGAATTCATCGAACAGACGTGCTGGTGGAATTGCAGTCAAGCGCCGCGCGCTGTCCTCGATAAGCTCGACGATGCGTGGGTCGAGACGAAACCCCAACTTACTGGCGAAGCGCACAGCTCGCAGTATGCGCACCGGATCCTCTGCCAGTCTCACGGCTGGCTCACCTATCAGTTTTATTTCGCCGGCTGCGAGATCCTCGAGTCCGCCCACGTAGTCGATGATCTCTCTACTGTTGGGGTCGAAATATAATGCGTTAATACTAAAGTCACGCCGGAAGGCGTCTTCTTGAAGAGTGCCGTAGGCCTTATCGCGCAGAATCATACCTTGGGCATCATGTTCTATATTGTCTGATACGGACTGGCGAAAGGTTGAAACTTCTATGAGGTTGCGCCCGTATCGAACGTGAGCGATCGGAAAGCGCCGACCAACAATGCGGGAGCGTCGGAATATGCGCTTAACCTCGTCTAAAGGAGCATCTGTTGCGACATCGAAATCTTTGGGTTGCATGCCGCATAGTGCATCGCGGATGCAGCCGCCAACCAGTAATGCCGTGAAGCCGTGGGCGTTGAGTTGTTGGATCACATCCAAAGCGTCTTTGTCCAACTGAGCGTGATCAATCGAATGCTCGGTTGTGCGCAGTGCCGTTACTGAAGTCAGTGGTTGGCTCCAGTGTCGATTCTGGGGCCGCGTTTGCGTGTCTTCTTGCGTGGGATATTCAACCTTTGACGGCGTTCCCACAGACTTTTACGGCTGATACCTAATTTTTCCGCCAGTTCGGTCTCGGTCAATTGATCTTGGTGCTCTTGAACAAAGCGCACGAAGTAATCTTCTAATGAAGTTTGCTCTGTATCGGGCTCAGCCGTGGCAGTAGCAGCCTCTTCTGATAATGGGTCTGCTTCGATTGCCAAAAGACTTGGCGTGATTTCCGTATTGTCATCCGACAGGATTACTGCGCGCTCAATTGCGTTGCCCAGTTCGCGTACATTGCCTGGCCAATGATAGGCGAGCATGGTTTCTTTAGCTGAGGCACCCAAAGTGAGATTACTTTTATCGAGCCGCAAACATGCTTGATTCAACAGCCACTCGCCAATTTCTAGAATGTCTTCATGACGATTCTTTAACGGCGAGAGCTGAAACGTTAGAACATTTAGTCGATAAAAAAGATCCGAGCGAAATTCGCCGGACTCAGTGAGGGCTTGGAGATCTCGATGGGTTGCGGCGATGATTCGCACGTCAACGGAAGTGGATTGAGCACTGCCAACTTTTCTGTTTTCACCCTGCACCACATGAATGAGTTTCGCCTGAGCGCTAGGGCTTAGTTCTGCGATCTCGTCCAGGAAAAGCGTGCCGCCGTGAGCCGCTTCAACCAGGCCATTTCCGCCTGATTGGTTTGTCCCAAAGGCTTCAATACCAAATAGTTCCGTTTCTATTAGGTTTTCCGGCACCGTTGCGCAGTTCAGTGTGATCATTGGTGCGCGAGCCCTGCGGCTAGCGGCATGCAGCGCGCGGGCGACCAACTCTTTACCCGTGCCTGATTGGCCTAAGATCAATACAGGTGAATCGCTCGGACCAACCTTCTCTATGCGCTTGCGCAGGGTTTGGGTGTTTTCGGAGGAGCCAATGAGCTCCATGCCCGCCGCAGAAACACTGGCGGTATTCGGCGGATATGCACAGGCTCGCTCGATAGCGGCCATCAACTCATCTATTTTGATAGGTCTTTGCAAATAGTCTTTAACGCCTAAATGCATTGTTCGAACGGCATCCGCCACATCGCCGTCATCGGCCATTACAACAACCGACAACTGCTCGGTAACAGCAGGAAGGTCATTTGGTAATGCTGCGCGATCCAACAGTAAGCAGTCGAACTGTCCCAGAGCCAGATTACCCAATTCAGCTGCTTCTTTAACTTGTATGCCCTGAGACGCAAGCTGTTCCGCAAGGGAACTGCTACGGTCTTGGTTGGCGTCGATGAGCAAAAGATCAGTCATAAACGAAGATGTTAACAAAGCTATGAAGCGGAGTCGCTGTCTTGGATGGTCATAGATTTAGACCTCGGACGCGCGATATTTGGGCAAGCTCTTTGGAATATCAGCCAAGTTGAAGTGTTCTACAGCCCACTTCAAAATCACCGGCACGGTGTCAGCGGTTTCGGGAATTTTTAATCCTAGGTACCACAAAGCGGCGATTAGATTGTTAGCCGCGGTTTCGTCGTTAAGGGCTGGTGCATGAGTTTGCTTTGATAGTTTGCTGCCGTCTTCGAATTCCAAGCAGGGGATGTGTGCGTATTCGGGTGGTTGTAAATTCAGCAAAGTCATTAGATAGCGCTGTGGCGCGGTAACCGGCAGCAAATCTTGTCCACGCAATACATGCGTTATGCCAGAGCCATCGTCTATAGCAGTGGCCAGGTTGTAGGCAATAAGCCCATCTTTTCGGCGCACAATAAAGTCCCCTAACTGGGTCGCTAAATCTGTACGCAAGGGGCCCAGAAAGCCATCGTTAAAATTTTGTTCGCCGTCACCCATCTTGATACGTATTGCACTGTTTTCAACGAAGGTTGTTTGGTGTCGGCAGGTGCCAGGATAGCGGCCGAGGTCCCGTAGTTGGCGACGACTGCAGCGGCAATAGAACAGATGTGGTTGGAGCTTCTCTAAAGCTGCCTCGTAATGCTTTGCATGTGCGCTTTGAAAGTCGATGGGTCGATCCGGTTGCAGTCCATGTGCGCCCAGTGAACGGATAATAGATGCGACTGCGTTGGGGTCTTGCCGTGGGGGATCTAGGTCATCTATACGCACTAACCATTGGCCGCCAGCTTGCTTAATGTCGCAGTAGCTGGCCAATGCGGTGATTAAACTGCCCATGTGCAGTGGGCCTGTAGGTGAGGGAGCGAAACGGCCAGTGATCAAGGCACGAAGTCAGCGTTGCACTTGCGGGAGCAAACCCTAGCCGTGGAGCTGACGCTCCTTTATCTCATCCAGGGCTTTGCAGTCTACGCATTGAGTTGCTGTAGGCCGAGCTTCCAGTCTACGCAAGCCGATCTCGATGCCGCAGGTGTCACAGTAGCCATAGTCGTCCTGATCAAGGCGCTCAATAGTGCCGTCGATTTTCTTGATCAACTTGCGCTCACGGTCTCGCGTACGCAGTTCAATGCTGAACTCTTCTTCCTGGGTGGCGCGGTCTGCTGGATCAGGGAAGTTCGCGGCTTCGTCTTGCATGTGATTAACCGTTCGATCGACCTCTTCCATCAGGTCATGCCGCCAGTTAACAAGCATTTCGCGAAGATGGGCCAGTTGGCCTTCACTCATATATTCTTCGTTGCGCTTAGGTTTGTAGGGTGCGAAATTGCGAAAGGGAGAGTCAATCGCGGTTGCTGCTTTTTTCTTTTTCGCTGTTGTTGCCGCGCGTTTTTTGGTTGCTGTTTTTGCTTTTGCGTCAGCCGCCATAATCGATCCTCAGTTGGGCGTTAGTATAGAGCCCGTAATTACGAAGGGCGCGTAACCTACCAGAACCTACAATGAATGACCATAGTATTTTCGCCGTACAGTCAGATCTGTAAGTGCACGCTCGATGGACAATTGATGCACACTTACTTTTTACAAATAGGCAGGCTTTTTCATGTATTCGGTTCGCAGCTCCCAGATCAACCCGTTTACCGTTATGCAGTTACTTCAACGTGCCCAAGAGTTTGAAGCAGAGGGAAAGCGAGTGGTGCACTTTGAGGTGGGAGAGCCGGATTTTGTAACGGCAGAACCGATAGTTGCAGCAGGTATAGAAGCTCTACAGCAAGGTAAAACCAAGTACACCTCCGCCCAAGGTGTTTTGCCGTTGCGGGAAAAAATTTCAGAGTATTACGCCAACCAAGGCCTGGATGTTGCTGTTTCGCGAATACAAATCACCAGCGGTGCCAGCGGCGGACTGGCACTACTGGCTGGGTTGTTGCTGGACCCTGGTGACGTAATGTTGATCACCGATCCAGGCTACCCATGCAATAAAGTGTTTGCACGATTAGTAGGGGCTGAAACCAAGGCTATTCACCTTCAAGCAGAGCGTGGTTTCCAGCTGACGTTGCAAGATGTTCAGAGCGCATGGGAAGACAATATAAAAGGTATTTTGCTGGCATCCCCCTCGAACCCGACGGGCACCATGTTGGCAGCAGCAGAGCTTGCGCAAATCAGTGAGTGGGTTCAGCAACAAGGTGGTTTTGTGATTCTTGACGAAATCTACCAAGGCTTGGTGTACGGGAACTCGCCCTACGGCTCTGGTCTGGCAATCAATGACAATTTGTTTGTGCTGAATAGTCTTTCTAAATTTTTTGGCATGACGGGTTGGCGTTTAGGTTGGGTGGTGATCCCTGAAAATGCGGAGGAGCGTTTCACTAAGCTAGCTCAGAATTTGGTGATCTCGCCGAGCTCCATTGCCCAGCACGCAGCGCTGGTCGCGTTCTCTAAGGACGCCATGACGATCCATGAACAACGAGTAACCGAGTTCGCGCAACGCGCTAAGCGATTGGCCGCCGGGCTTTTAGAACTGGGTTTCAGGATTCCGGTTATGCCTGAGGGCGCTTTCTATTTATACGTTGATGTATCGCATACAGGTATGCCAAGTGAAGAATTCTGTTGGCGATTAATCGAAGAGTATCAGGTGGCGGTAACGCCGGGTAAAGACTTTGGGACGTATCGCAGCGATCGGTTTGTAAGGTTCGCGTATACCACAGGTAACGACGCGATTGATCTGGGTCTAGAACGCATAGCGAGTGCATTACAGGCGTGGGGTGTCAATCCTTGAAGTTACCTCAGTTGCAAGCTGGCACCTTAGTGCGCCGGTACAAAAGATTTTTGGCAGACATTACTGATGCTGACGGCGAATTGTTAACTATTCATTGCCCTAATACGGGAGCGATGACGGGTTGCACTGAACTGGGGAGTAAAATTTATTACTCGCGTTCGGATAATCAAAAACGCAAATACCCTCATACCCTTGAGTTTGTTGAAACTGTAAATGGTCTAGTGAGTGTAAACACAGGGCGTGCAAACAGTTTGGTTAAAGACGCTTTGCTTGGGGGGCGCATAGCAGAGGTGGGTCCGCTAACTCCGAATCAAGTCAAACCAGAGGCTGCAATCCCCGGTGGTGCAGGACGGTTCGATTTTCAACTCTCTCAAGGCGACGACATAACGTTTATTGAAGTAAAGAGCGTCACGCTGCATCTAGAAGATGGTTTGGGGGCGTTTCCAGATGCGGTCAGTACTCGAGCACTTAAGCACGTCAAAGAACTGCAAGCCCAGGTGCAAAAGGGCGCGCGAGGTATTTTGCTGTTTTGTGTACAACATTTAGGAATACATAGAGTCTGTCCGGCTCATGATGTCGATCCAGACTATGCCGAGGGTCTAAGGTTGGCGGCGCAGCAGGGTGTAGAAATCTTCGCTTATGGCTGCCAAACGGACTTACAGACGATGACGCTGAGTCATCGTCTAGAGTTTAGTCTCAACGTCTGACCATTCGTTGTTAGCCGAATGACTTTTTCAACTCTGCATAAGCTTCCAGGGTTTTCAGTCTGGCGCCGTACTGAGTGATGAGGTGCGCTGCCGCGTGATTGGCGAATCGCGCAGCGTCTATGCTCTCGGCACCTTGGCAGCGTGCTGCTAAACAGGCACCTGCGTAGATGTCTCCCGCGCCATTGGTGTCAATTGGCGAAACTGACAATCCTGGTGCTTGTTGCTGGTGTCCGTGTTGATCTACCACTGCAGAACCTTTGGCGCCGAGGGTGATGTAGACCTCCTGAGCGATGTCCTTGAGTTCCGCGATGGCCACATCTAATCGATCAGTTCCAGCCCAGTTCAGTGCTTCCTCTTCGTTACAAAACAGGCTGTGGACGCCGTTGCCAAGGATACGTAAAAGATTGTCTTTGAATATGGTGACCATAGAGATATCGGACAAAGACACGGCTGTTTTTACCTTGTTAGCCTGTGCCACAGAGTGTGCAGCCATAGCTGCCATGGTGCCCTCTTCTGAAGAGCTCAAATAGCCTTCGACATAATAGATCTCCGCTTCGCTGAGTCGCGCTTCATCTAGGTCGCAAGCGGCTAAACTTGCAGAAACGCCAAGATCGGTACACATAGTGCGCTCGGCGTCATCACTTATCATCACTAAGCACTGACCTGAACTGGCAGAGGCGTCTTCGCTCAAGCAGCTTGAGTTCAAAGTAATGCCCGCAGCGCCCATTTCCTCGGTGAAGTAGCGCCCATTCACATCGTCGGCGACTTTGCAGGTGTAACTGGTGCTAAGGCCGAAACCCGTCGCCGCAAAAACTGTATTGGCGGCAGAACCACCGCTACAACGGTGCATCTGCGATCCTTCAAGAGCAGAGGTGAGGGTGCGGATCTGATCCGAATCCACCAAAGTCATTTGTCCTTTCGGCAGGTTTTGAGATGTTAAAAAGGAATCCTCGACGTTTACTTCTACATCTACTATTGCGTTACCTAGGCCATAAAGCTGAGTCATGTTTGCTCCAAACAGAGTTTATTTTGCAGCCAGGGCGGCAAAAGCCACTTCGGCTGCGGAAAGTGTGGTTTCGATCACATCATCGGTGTGCTTGGCGCTAATAAAGCCAGCTTCAAAGGCTGAAGGTGCCAGGTAGATGCCCTCATTAAGCATCGTGTGGAAGAATTGATTGAAGCGCTCGATGTTTGAGTTCGCGACGTCTTCATAGCTATCGGCGCGATCAAGATCGAAAAACAAACTGAACATGCCGCATACGTGATTTTCGCATACACGAATGCCTGCACCTGCTGCGCGCTCCACCAAACCATCTATGAGTTTCTGGGTAGCGGCGTTGATGGTTTCGTAAACTTCCGTTGTCAGGTGTTCCAGGGTGGAGAGTCCAGCCACCATGGCCAGGGGGTTACCAGACAAAGTACCAGCCTGGTAAACTGGGCCGGCGGGAGCTATCTGCTGCATAACGTCCTCGCGGCCGCCAAATGCTCCGACAGGTAATCCGCCGCCGACAATTTTCCCTAATGTGGTCAAATCGGGGTTGATCCCATACAAGGTTTGGGCACCGCCAGGCGAGACCCTGAAACCTGTCATCACCTCGTCAAAGATAAGCAGCGAACCATCATGTTCTGTTATGTCTCGCAGGCCTTGTAGATAGCCGGGTAAAGGTGGAATGCACCCCATATTGCCGGCGATGGGTTCAACAATGACGCAGGCTATTTTTCCTTGATACTCGGAGAATACCTGTTCAACAGCTGTAAGGTCGTTAAACGGAATGGATAAGGTGCAGGCTGCAAGATCTGCAGGCACTCCCGGTGAGTTAGGCAGTCCTAAAGTAAGAACGCCGCTGCCTGCCTTTACGAGTAGCGAGTCGGAGTGCCCGTGGTAGCAGCCGGTAAACTTCAAAATGAGATCGCGGCCGGTATAGCCGCGCGCCAGGCGGATAGCGGACATAGTTGCTTCGGTTCCGGAATTCACCATGCGTACTTGCTGCATGCTGGGGATTCTTTGCACTATGGTTTCGGCAAGCGTTATCTCCACTTCAGTGGGGGCGCCGAAACCTAAGGCTTTGTTCGCTTGTTGCTGAACCGCAGCTATTGTCGGTGGATGATTGTGCCCAAGCACCATAGGCCCCCACGAGCCGATGTAGTCAACGTATTGATTCCCGTCTACATCGAAAATGTAGGCGCCGTCCGCGTGGTCAAAAAAAATCGGGTCGCCGCCGACACCTTTGAAGGCGCGAACAGGTGAGTTCACGCCGCCAGGAATGGAACGACAGGCGCGCTGCATTAGCGCAGAAGACTGATTGCGGTTCATGGAGACCTCAGCAGTGGATAGTGAGTTAAAACGGCTTCAGCACAGCGAGGAATACCACACTGACCAGGATAAGCACTGGAACTTCATTAAAGATACGAAAGAACCTTTCGCTGTGTCGCACCTCGCCGCGAGCGAATGCTTTGATGATGCCAAGACAATAGTGGTGGAAGCCGATCAGAACAACGACCAAGATGATTTTGATCCAAATCCATACTTGGCTTGAATATCCAGACCAATTAAGCGTCAACATCCAAATGCCCAGAACCAGAGTAACGATCATGGATGGATTCATTATGACTTTATAAAGCTTTGTCTCCATGATCAGGAAACGATCCTTGCTGACTTGATCCTCTGCCGTTGAGTGATAGACAAACAAACGAGGCAAATAAAATATGCCAGCGAACCAGGTTACTACGCCAATTAGATGTAACGCTTTGAGTACCAAATAAACGGACATGCAACCTGTTCCTGATAACGACTTTGTAAAAATGTAAAATCTAGCTAAGCTCTACGGGCTGGGCCGCCAGACAGTCTTTTGATTGTGGCGTAATCGTAAAGGATCTGACGGTTACGACATATAGAAAATTTGTTCGACGTGAAGATAACAGCGGTCCTGTAGTCCCCAAGTGAAAGTCATCGGTTAAGTCCCCTATGCAATACAAGGTTGTACGCCATAAACCCAGGCAGAACATCAGACAGTTCATGGTGGTGGGTACTTTGCTGCTTGTGAGTTTGCTAGTTGGTTTTGTTTCGGGCCAATGGTTTGGAAAAGAGGCTATCTTCCAGAATGGAACACTGGTTCAGAAACTCGCGATCACCACAGATGAAAACCAGCGACTGCAAAAGCAGTTGGTAGCCGCTGAACTGGCTTCGAATGTACAACAGAAGGCTGCCCAGGAGCTTCGAGGGCAGTTGAGCGGATTGTTAAGCGAAAAAGCGGAGCTGCAGGATGCGGTTAGCTTTTATCGAGATCTTATGGATGTGGGTACCGAAGCGGAGGGTTTGCGGGTCGCCGACCTCGCCTTGTTCTCAACGAGTACGCCATCGGTATATCAGTTTTCAGTTCTTATCACCCAAGTTGCTGAAAAGAGAAGATATGTGGGTGGTGAGGTCATCGTCAAAGTGATTGGTCTCATGGGTGAACAACGCGAAACGGTAACATTCAGCCAAGATAACGCGGTCGTGGGCTTCCCGTTAAAGTTCAGGTTTAGATACTTTCAAGACCTGGTTGGACAACTTAAACTTCCCGAAGGGTTCAGACCTGAGCGTGTGTCTGTGGATGTACAACAAAAAAGTAAGGCGCCGGTCAGCGCAGATTTTGAATGGGTGATACAGCAAGCATAAAGTGATGCGAGATGATAAGCGCGTTGCGAGGTAGACAATGAAAGGCAAGAAAGAGCAGGCGATTACTCTGATAGCGCCGGGCACTAAAGTAGAAGGCGACGTGCATTTCGACAATCAGCTTTTCGTCAAAGGGGAAGTGCGTGGCAACGTTATTGCGGAAAAACCAGAAGCGCAATTGATTGTAAGCCCTGAAGGCTTGGTCGCAGGCGAAATCAAAGCACCCAGTGTAGTGATAAACGGTCGGGTAGAGGGCGACGTGTATGCAACCTCTCGGCTTGAACTGGCAACTGGGGCTCAAGTAAAAGGCGACCTATTTTACGCGTTAATCGAAATGCAATTGGGCGCCCAAGTGCAAGGTCGTTTGGTACACACCGAACAACCTGCCAAGGAACCCAGCTCGGTGACCAAGCTCGCAGCAGAGCCTACTACAAAACAATAACTGGACTGAGAAAGGTCATCGCACGCGACTTAAGCGAACAGTGAATAGGTAAAACGACGGGCATGCAAAACGTACCAATTGAATTTTCCGAAAGCGCTGCCGCCAAAATTAGAGCACTCAAATCCGTAGAAGGTGACAATTCATTGATGCTCAGGGTGTTCATCACAGGCGGCGGTTGCAATGGCTTTTCCTACGGATTCACCTTTGACAATGATGTCGCAGAAGATGACGCGGTAGTTGAGCGGGATGGCGAAACCATGGTTGTGGATTCAATGAGTTATCCCTATCTAGAGGGCGCGTCCATTGAGTTTATAGAGGATCTCAGCGGATCACAGTTTGTAGTCAGCAATCCAAATGCAGCCTCTACCTGTGGCTGCGGTAACTCATTTTCAATTTGAAGCACTGCACAGACCTGCTCTAGGTTTTTAGTAGATTGCGCCGAGGATCCTCTCGCCTCGTGATCCTGTGACAGCGGCAACATTACCCGGCAGATTTTCTAAACGGCGGTGTGCTAACCATGCAAAAGCGGCGGCCTCTATTGCATCGCCGTCGACCCCCCAGTGTTCACTAGGTTCGACTACTTCTAGACGGTTTTTGAGTTTTAATGAACCGCGTTTCAACCGATTCAACAGATCGATGTTGTGCCTACCGCCGCCGCAGATGACCAGCGCAGTAGGATCGTTGCCCCAAGAAGTAAGGGCGTTAATGATGCTGCTGGCGGTCAATTGTGCCAGTGTCGCTTGAATGTCTTGGGCCGCCGCCAGTGATATGTTGTGGTCACTTGCGCAGCTTTCCAGCCACCGCAGATTAAAGTATTCCCGGCCAGTACTTTTGGGCGGAAGATCGGAAAAATAGGGATCCGCCAAAAGAGCATCTAGCAGTTTTTCATCGACTTGGCCCTCAGCGGCCCACGCGCCGTGTTCGTCAAACGGGAGAGACAAATGTTTTTGGCACCATTGATCCATCAGACCGTTGCCTGGCCCTGTGTCGAAGCCCGTGAGATTTGCGCCTAGTAGTGACACATTACTGATGCCGCCGATATTGAGGATACAAGCTCCGGGCGTTTTGCTGCTGAACAAGCCGTCATGAAACCTCGGTACTAAAGGTGCGCCTTGGCCTCCTGCAGCCATATCGCGGCGTCGGAAATCAGCAACAGTGGTTATTTGAGTCAGTTCAGCAATGATATTGGGGTCGCCAATTTGCAGAGTGAAGGGACTTTGGTGGCTGCCCGGCGGTCGGTGACGGATGGTCTGTCCGTGGCTGCCAATGCCACGGATGGTCGTCGGGTCGCGGTTCAGATTCTCAAGAAATGAATTTATGGCTTTCGCGGTGACATAGCCAAGCTCTCGATCGCTAGAACCTAACAAATCAATATCGTCGTCCGTAGCTTGTCCCAAGGCGAGCAGATTTTCTCTGAGCTGGTCGGGCAGCGGCGCTGAGTCTGCTGCGAGGATGTTAACTTTACCGTCAGCATCAACAGCTATTAACGCGAGGTCCAGTCCATCAACGCTGGTGCCGGTCATGCAACCAACGTACAAATTGTCGGCCGTCACTGTGCCGCCATGGTCGTCATTTGCTGCCGAAATGCCTTCAACAACAACGAATGCTGGCGAGTAGCCTGAGCAAATAGAGGCAGCTCGCGCTTGGCTACTGATTGGGCCTTTGGCAACGCAACAGTGCGAGGATTTTTGTGCACGCCATTGACCAAGAACTCGTAGTGTAAATGCGGCCCGGTGGCCAATCCTGTGGAGCCCACATAACCGATTATTTGTCCCTGCTTAACCTTCTTTCCGGTCTTGATTCCACGACCAAATTTCGAAAGGTGCAGATATTTGGTTACAAACTGTTGACCGTGGCTAATGATGATGTAGTTGCCGTTCGCGCTGTTGCGAGAGGCCTTTTGTATTCTTCCGTCGCCAGACGCCAAGATAGGTGTGCCGCGCGGCGCAGCGTAGTCAATGCCGCGGTGAGGGCGGACTGTCTTTCGCACCGGATGTAAACGCCGCATATTGAATCTGGAACTGATTCGTGAGAATTCCACCGGGGCTCGAAGAAACGCTTTACGCATACTTACCCCGTCGGGCGTGAAATAGTCCTTGCGACCAGATTGCGTGACGTATTGCACCGCCTCGTATCGCTTGCCCTGATTCACGAACTCCGCCGCGAGAATGTCCCCATAACCAATAAATTCTCCTTCGAAATACAGTTCTTCGAAAAGTACGAAAAACTCATCACCTGGTCTGATGTCGAGAACAAAGTCGATGTCCCATTGAAAAATTTGCGCAAGGCGCATGGTCAAGTTGTCGGGTAATCCGGCTCGCTGGCTGGCAAGGAATAAGTTGCTGTCTATAGTTGAGTGTTTATAGGACACAACCTTATCTGGCTGGGATTCGATGACCTCGCCACGAAAGCCTTCGTCAGTGCGTTCGAAGACATAAGAAGTCAGGCGGTCGGTGTTATAGGTGAGGGTTTGCAGCTGCCCCTCGTGGTGTAAGAAGGTTAGGCGATGGCCAGGAAATATGTCTTTGAGTTGTTTGCCAAAGCGTGTCCGGCTAATCGTGTGTAGGTCTTTAGCGCTAAAGCCATTGCGGCTAAAGATGGTAGCTAAACTGTCTCCTGCCTTGACCTCGTCAGTCGTTAAAGATGCGGTTAATGAAGAAGTGGATTCTGTTGTGTCTAGTTCGATGGCATCCGTCTCAACCGCTGCAGCAACTGGTTCTGGTATAACCACCATTTTTGTCGAATCGTCGCCCAGGCCACTCAGGCCGATAAAAAGTAGAAAGCCGCCAATAAATAGAATCAATCGGCGGTGAAGACGAGGTATTCGCATATAAACATTAAGAAGGCGAGATAAGTGCCCGCATTATATAGAGAAAAATGTGTATGGCGAGCAGTTCGGCCGCGCCAGGTGTTGTGAAGAAGGCAACTTTTAAGAGGTTTTGCTATGGTGCCGCGCTGACAAAACGCATCCTAAACATTTAACGGTATACCTAATCCATGCAACAGACGCGCGAAAATTTAATCCGGGAATTTGTCTGGCGAGGCCTGGTGTCTCAGATATCTAACGAAGACAAGTTGGCAACACACTTGTCTGAGGCGCGTTCGGTTTATTGTGGCTTCGATCCTACTGCAGACAGTCTCCATATAGGATCGTTGGTGCCTTTGCTTGCTTTGCGGCGCTTTCAGCTGGCCGGGCATCGCCCGATTCTGCTCTTGGGCGGGGCGACAGGCTTGATTGGAGATCCTTCAGGTCGTGATGACGAGCGAAATTTGAATCAGCAAGACACTGTTGGGCTATGGGTCGAAAAACTAAGAGCACAAGTAGGAAGATTCCTCGATTTTGATGGGGCTAATGCCGCCACAGTTTGTAATAACCTGGATTGGACGCGGCAATTAGATGTCATCTCTTTCCTTCGGGATATCGGCAAGCACTTTTCTGTCAACGCCATGGTTCAGCGCGACTCAGTAAAAGCTCGGCTGGAAAGAGAAGATCAGGGTATTTCATATACCGAGTTTAGCTACATGTTGCTGCAGGCCATGGACTTCCTAGAGTTGGCCAAAAGGGAAGATTGCCTATTGCAGATAGGTGGTAGCGACCAATGGGGAAACATCGTTTCAGGTATTGACCTAATTCGTCGGCATACAGGTCAAGAGGCCTTTGCTTTGACGATGCCTTTGGTTACTAAGTCGGATGGCAGTAAATTTGGTAAAACCGCGAGCGGCGCTGTGTGGCTAGATCCAAACAAGACCTCGCCCTATTCGTTCTACCAGTTTTGGTTGAACAGTGCCGATGCGGATATCGAAAAGTTCTTAAAGTTATTTACCTTTATGGACGAGCCTGAAATTGCCGATCTCGTTGCTAGATCCCAGCAAGCACCAGAGCAAAGGCTGGCTCAGCGAGAGTTGGCTCGGCAGGTTACCGAACTCGTGCACGGCGACGATGCAGTGACATCAGCCGAACGTATCAGTGCCAGTCTATTCGGGGGCGACGAAGCATCATTGCAGCGGGAGGATCTCAAGCAATTGCAATTAGATGGTTTGCCGTCCATTGCTGTGTCGCCTGGTGATGGCCTGCTGAATACTATGGTTGCAGTTGGAGCAGCCAAATCTTCTGGAGAGGCAAGAAAACTAATTCAAGGCCGAGGCGTTCGCCTGAATGGGTCGCAAGTTGAAGACGCGAAGTTGGCGGTGGTTTTTGATGACGCATATTTCGGAGAGTTTTTTCTGCTGCGCAAGGGCAAAAAACAGCATTATCTGTTGGTTAAAAGCTAGCTCTGTCGGGCGTTAAAGAAAGTTTTTAAAAATAGTTACTTTTTTGCTTGCACCAAATTTCGAGATACGTATTATACGCCTCCCTTGCCGCTGAGCTTACCGCTCCAGAGGCAGTTCTTTAAGAATTTATAGCAAGTACATAGCGCAACTTATGCTGCTTTGATCGCGAGTTTTTCGCTCTTTTAGCGGCCCGAAACTACAAAGGCTAATCGTCAAATGATGAAGTAGTCTGAGGGATCGGAAACAAAAAAATAAGTTGCAGCAAAGTACAAACAAGCCATTCGTGTGGGAACACGTAATTCGTTTTGAGTAAATGATTCTAGCATCATGGCAAAGCAATCAGACTCCGGTCTGGAAGCCTTGCTGAAAGCTAATACCTTTTTAAACTGAAGAGTTTGATCATGGCTCAGATTGAACGTTGGCGGCACGCTTTAGACATGCAAGTCGAACGAGAAAGCACTTCGGTGTGAGTACAGTGGCGGACGGGTGAGTAACGCGTAGGAATCTACCTAGTAGTGGGGGACAACTCGGGGAAACTCGAGCTAATACCGCATAC